>OZ257147.1:0-697420 GCA_965279285.1 Gammaproteobacteria bacterium
GTTTAATGGCGATGGGTGAAAGACTATCCAAAGAGGAAGTGATTGAACGCGTAAAAAAATATTTAGAGAATAATTCTGATTGGTTGGCTGTGTACGATAACGCTACGAATTATGCATCGATCAAACAATTTCTTCCAACACGCGGTGGACATGTGGTGATTACCACAAGATATTCTAAAGAAACGTTAAACAACGAATTAAAAAATGAAAAAACCATTGATGCTGTAACGTTAGAAATAGATAAGTTCACACCAGAAGAAGCATTGCAATATTTGAAAGAAATGACAGGGCGTAGTGGAGTTGAAGAAGAGCAAGCAATGCACGCATTGGCCAAAGAGCTAGATTACTTACCATTAGCACTGGCACAAGCAGCGGCTTATATTAAGCGTCGTGGTATCACGACCCAAGATTATCACGAGCGTTACAAAACCAGCCAGCAATATTTATTAAACGATAAGTTACTACCTGCGGATAGTCATAGCCTTCCCGTTGCGACAACATGGGAGACTACTTTACGAGCCATTCAAGAAGAAGAACAAAATGCAGGAGAACCGCCATTGGCACTCGCTGTGTTGCAAGCCATGAGTTATTTGTATGCGGACCAAATTCCCCAAAGTTTATTAACTCAATGGCTTAAGATCACGCATTTAGTTACCGAAAAAGATATGCAAAGCCAATTAAAAAAAGTGTTAGATCTTTTGGCGACGTACTCGATGATTCAAAAAAATGATTCAAAAAATGAAATTGAAAATACCGTTAGTATCCATCGCTTAGTGCAAGAGGTGATAAGAAATAGAGGCTTGCAACAACGAACACTATCAGATTCACTGTTAAAGTCCGATGAAAAAAAATCAGAAACAAGAGTAAACCCCGATCCTAAGCCAATAACAGCTAATGATAGTAAAACAGATAGCAAAAAAGAAACTGATCTCGATAAAGCTTTCCACCTTAAACAACAAAGTAAACGTCTTTATCAACAAGGCAAATCAAATACATCTAGCCAACCTATTGATTTTAAAGCTGCTGAAGATGCCTTACGAAAATCGATTACCATTTACCAACAATACAAGGACAGCTATGCCAGTGAATTATGTGATGTGCTTTTAGATTTGACTTTATTACTACAGGCTAAAGGTACAAATCAATGTAAACAAGAAGCACAAAAATACTTAGCTGAAGCAAAGCAATGTTTAGTCAAGTCCTATGGCAAAGCTGATGCCAGGCAGAGCCGCTGTAAAACCGTAGAGTGGTATCTCGATGCCAAACGCGATAACAGTATTTTCGCAATTAAAACCTATGCCAGTTTTGATACCTGGCAATTACCCGCTAACAATGATGAATTTTTTGTCGGTCGTGAATCGCTGATCGAAAAGCTCAATCAACACTGCAAACCTGATCAAGCTTATCAAATGCTGGTACTTAGTGCTGTATCAGGTCTGGGTGGTGTTGGTAAAACTCAACTCGCTATTTATTATCTTTATCATGCTAAGCATCAATACAATTTGCGTGCGTGGTTTCGTGCGGAAAATGCTACGTTATTGCTTTCAGATTATCGAAGTTTTGCAAAAGAGTTTGGTCTAATTCCTTTAGATGAAAAAACGCCTCGTGAAGAAATTATTGGCGCTGTGAAACGTTACTTAGAGCGTCATCCAGATTGGCTGGCGGTTTATGACAATGCAGGATCGCGTGATGAAATACGCGAATTTTTACCAACCAAAGGTGGTCACTTGATTGTGACTACACGCCGTCAAGAATATAATGATGTGGGAATTAAAGTAGCAGTCGATGTCTTTACTGAACAAGAAGCAGTTGCTTATTTAAAGAAATTAACCGGCATTGTAAATCAAGATCAAGCAATGGCTGAGCTTGCGAAAACTTTGGGCTATTTACCATTAGCCATTGGTCAAGCAGGTGCTTATATTAAAAAACAAAGTATTACTACTCAACACTATTTAAATGATTTCAAACAAAGTGCAGTCAAGCTATTAGAAGCACAAGAATTGGTACTAGATAACCGTAGTGAAACCGTCGCAACCACTTGGAATATAAGTTTAAAAGCGATTGAGCAAGACGAAGAAAAAAATAACGAGCCGCATTTAAGTTTTCCGATCTTACAAGTGATGGCGCATTTGCATGCGGAAGATATACCAAGATATCTTTTAGAAAAATGGTTACAGGAACAAAAAATTGTAATTGATCAAACTTCAGCGCAATTAGTACTCGATAAAGTAATTGGACATTTATTAGATTATTCATTGATTCATATGGATGCGGATCGAAATACAGTGAGTGTTCATCAGTTGATGCAGGAAGTGGTCAGAAAGGAATTAATAGCAAAGGCACATAAAGATAGGAATTTCTATAATATTTCAACAAAAGAAATAATTTCAAAAGAATCTAATGATAAGGTAATGACTTTTCTTGATGGGTTGGCTTCGAGTATTAATGAAGAATTTTATCGTGAAACACAAGTTTTGGCTGATGAGCATAGGAGGCATAAACTTTTACAACATCTGCAAGTATTAATTCAGCATATTGAAGTTGCTGCTATAGATGTTTCAGATAAACTAAAGGAAAAAGCAGATGAGCATCTAGTATATTTAAATGTTTCTAGCGCAAATGTTTTGGATGCTACGCCAAGCGACGCAAAAAAATTATATGAACGTGCTTTAAAGATAGTAGAAAATCGTTATGGGGTTGGCAGCCCCAATGTATTTATACCCTTAAGTGGTTTTGCTGTTTCATGTGGAAAGTTGGGTGATGTACAGACTGAAAAGCAACTGCTTGAGCGCGCCTTGAAAATTGGTGAAGCACGTTATGGAAAAACTAGCCATCAGTTGGGAGCGGTTTTAGATAATTTATCAGCTGTTTACGGAGCATTGAGTGACTTTAAAAAAGCACTTGAATTGCTTGAACGCGCTTTAGAAATTAAAGAAAAAAAATATGGTAACGGTCACTGGCAAATAGCAAATACATTAGATAATTTGGCTCTTACCTACGGTATTGCTGGAAAAGTAAATGAGAAAAAATCCTTACTTGAGCGTTCATTAAAGATTAAAGAATTTCACTATGGTCACAGTCATTGGCAAATAGCAATCACTTTAAATAATCTTGGCAGTGTTTGCAGAGAATTGAATGATGTTAAAACAGCCAAAATTCATTTGGAAAGAGCCCTGAAAATTAATGAAGCTCATTATGGTGATCAGCATATTCAAGTGGCAATGACATTAGCCAATCTTGGAAATGCTTGTGGAGATTTAGGGGAGAATTTAACAAAGAAGGACTTACTTAGTCGTGCGCTTAGTATAGAGGAGTCATATTATGGCGCTGATCATTGGAAAATTACTGATGTCTTAAATGGACTTGGGAATGTATATGGGAAACTTAGAGATACCAGAAAAAAGAAAAGTTTACTTGAGCGTGCATTAAAAAACCTAGAAGATTTTTTTGGTTATCATCATATAAAGTTGGTAGCGACCTTAATAAATTTAGGGAATATTTATCGAACTCAAGAGTTTATGGATGCTAATGAGTCAAAAATGTTTTTGGAGCGTGTCCTAAAAATCCAAGATGATACCTATAAAACAGATCATCTTGATATGATAGATACATTAATAAATCTTAGTGACAGTTACAGATTATTAGGTAACATTAGAGGTGCTGAAGAAAAATTAATGCGTGCTTTGCATATAGCCGAGACGAATTATTCTTCAGATCATGCAAACATTGGAAATATAAAATATCTTTATTCTGTGGTGATTTTGACAAGCTTTGCAAATCCAGAAATAAAGAAATTACCGGTTAATTTACAACTAAAACGAATGCAATTGGCGTTAGTCAATGCTGATAAAGCTCGTAAAATATTCAGTAATCTACCGACTCATCCTCGTCATAAAGAAGCTGTAGATCATTTTAATATGATACGTAATACAATACACCAAGTGGTTATTAGCTCTGTCAAGCCTTGTGTTATACATGGAAATTTTTTATTAAGTTATCAATATACAAAAGACGCAACCGAATATTTAAATAATGCTTTGCGTTTAAATAAACAATGGGAAAATCAACATAGAACCAGGGCGCCAAAAGAGCTTGTCGCTTTAAAATATACCATAGAAAACCGTGATGAGTTAGACAGTATCTTGCAAAAAGAATTAGATTTTTGGAAAGAATTTAGTGTTTCAGCAATAACTTTAGCTCATTATTTATTGGTAAAAGCTTATTTTTTACAAGGTAATACTACAGAAGCACAGAAAGTTATTACCGGATTTCAGAAAATCGTTACTCAAGTGAATGACCCACTAATATTTTCTTTATTGGGCCATGCGCAATTTTTTATAAAAGATTACGCTAATGCCACTGTAAGCTGCATGCAGGCATTAGCGTTAAAATCTGGTTACACGGTTGCAGAACAACAGTTAAAACAGTGCCAAGTTTTACTAAATGCTTCTGCTGCTCAGCCACAATCTTCTCAAGCGGTCGCAGATACTAAAAGTAGTAGTGATAATAAATTAAGTTTAGCTAGTTTAGTTGCTAGCTCTTCTAATATTTTTTCATCAGCTGCTACCGCTACAGCAAACCCAGCGTCTGTTGTTGCAGACGACGATGAGGAAGAATTAAAAAAAGCACTTCAATTGTCATTGATGTAAATGTTATAATTATTTTAACTATTCAGCGGCCAGGGAGTTTGGTGGGCACGCTGCGCTTTGCCCACCCTACAAAAAATGACAAAAATAAATTATAAAAAAGGTAGGGTGGGCAAAGCGCAGCGTGCCCACCAAACTCCCTGGCCGCTGAATAGTTACTAATTATTTAAATAACCAGGAGATAGTTAATCATGTTTGGAAAGTTATTCTTGAAAGGAAGCTTATCAATAACGTCCCAGCGTGTTGGGCGAGCGTCATTAGCCAAGTTACCATCACATCAAGTTACTAGTGCAAAAGCGTCTATTGCTACGATAGCTAAACATAGCTTAAAGACTACTGCGCAAACCACGACCAAAGCACGAGTATCTACTCACAATATGAGTAACGTATCACGTAAAACTAATATTTCTGTAACGCGTGCTTACCATAGTCTGGCTAAAGCTATTATAAATAATACTGACCAGTCTACTCTTGATCTGAAGCAACACGTCGCAAGAGAAGTTTTTAGTGGCGCACTTGCCAATTACCAAAAAATTATTGTTCAGCATCAAATAGCAAGCGCTGCCGTGTTTATTAGTCATGCATGGGGTAGTCATGATGCTTTAGTTGAAAACATGGTTGAATTCTTGCGAACAGCGGGTGTTAAGGTGTCTTATGATAAAACGGATATTAAAGCGGGAAGTGATATTAATGCTTTTGTTACCAGACTTTTAACACAAGATCGATTGCTCATTGCTGGAACGCTATTATATCGTACAAAAGCTACTACAGTATCAAATAATATAAATAAGCCTGAGCCGGGGTTAGCAGCTGAAGCAAGAACTATCGTTAATAATTTTAGCACGTATAATACACCAAGACGCGAAATGTTGTTGCCAGTAGTGTTGGAGGGAACTATAGAGCAAGCTCTCCCGCCGCTTATGTTTACGCCTACGGATTTAGCCATTATTTTATCAAAAACTGACAGTGATTATTTTATTGGTATATTCGATATTTTAAATGCTATATATAAAATAATGCCACAAAAGAAAGAAGTGTACACAGCTATTGAAGATTTGAAAAAAAGTTTGATTAAAGAATTAGCTGAAATTGATAATACAATTAAAGATGGGGATATACAGCGGTTTAAACAAGCAAGAGATGTAAAGAACATGCAAGCTACTTTTCTAGCTCAAGAAAAAATTCGCAAGATCGTTATTAATAAAACTGAAGAAGTACGCAATACTATAACAGTACAACAAATCAATGATATATCTAAGTCTGTTGCTGATCAACTTAAGCTAAAATTACCAAAAATATTCAATAATAATACGGACTTGGATATAGCCAATCTCCTTAAATCATCGTCTGATGTATTGGCATATATTGATAAAATTTTAACTGAACTATCGAAAGAAGCCGAAGATAAAGCAGAAAGCAATAATAATAAACACCAAATCATCGCCCAACTTTGGCTGATTCGAAATAAGCTTAACAAAGCAGCGCAAGATAAAAAAGCATCTTCAGGTTTCTGCGTAACAGACCTGCTAATGCTGGCATTGCCTAAACCTTGGAAAACACTTATCAATGAAAAAGTTCCAAGACATTATCAGAAAGCTATAATCACGTTAGCTTTTTTACTTTTTATAGGCTTCATGGCTTATCCTGAAACCAAAGAAAAAACAAAAAACATGGTGTCTATTCCTCTGTCTGCGCCCGGCGTCGCGAATAAGCCACGCAAAGCATTAAGCGAGCTGCGAACAAAAATGCAAGATGAGAGTAAACTCGTTGGGGTAGCAATTACTGGTTTTCCTGGTAGTGGAAAAACAGAGTTGGCCAAACTTTATGCCCATGAATTCGCTAAGCAAAATTCTGGATTAAATTTTTTAATTGAAATATTGCAAACAGCGATGAAGGATTTCACCAAACAACCCGCAAAAGTTCCTATTATCTGGTATTTAGATGGTAGTAAAATAAATACGGACTATATAGCCTTAGCTCAGGCATTAAATATCTCTGTCGATGACAAAAAAGATAATGCTAAAGAAGTTTCACAAATGCTTATTGATAAAATTAATAAACGGTTAAGCTTGCAAAGTAATTGGCTGCTTGTATTTAATGATATATCTGATTATGCCTCTATCAAAAAATTCTTAGCTTTTGAATCAGGCACCAAAGGAAAAGTACTTATTACCACACGCAATACAGATTTTTACTCTGATCCATCGAAAATGTTAAATATTAGCAATGGCTTAGAACTCGATGAAGCGGTTGATTTATTGCAGCGACTATCAGGCGCTCAAGATAGAGAGAGTGCTGTAGGACTGGTAAATGAATTAGATCGTTTACCACTTGCCATTACAACAGCTGCGTTATATATTAAGCGTGAAAATGAAGGCAGACCCGCACCTATCATAAATTTTGCGCAATATAAAGTTTTAGCAGTGACTCAAAAAACAGATTTACAAAAAAAGCAAGCCCAGTTAGTCAATGATCAGGTTTATCCATTGACGCAATCAGCTACAGTACAGATTGTATTAAATCGTTTGCAAACAGGAAGTGTCAAAGATAAAGCTGTTAGAGATTTGCTAAGTTTTTGTAGCTTGATTAATGTAACTCATATCCCAAGATGGTTATTAGAAAGTTATTGGCAACAGCAACTTAATGAAAGCACTTATGTGAATTCTAACCTCACATTGAATGATTTATTAGTTCATGCTAATACTTATTCCCTTATTAATTTAGAATCAAAAGAAGACAAACCCGAGAATGATTTTTATTATATTCATCACGCTATACAAAATGAATGTCTAGAACAAAATGCTGCTGTATCTAATACTGTTCTTCAAGCACTAGAAACGCAATGGACTTCGAGTCCGATTTGGGCAAGCGAATTTAATAGAAGCACTTCATTGACTACTCATACGGAAAAATTGTTAGCACATATTAGTAAACAAAAAATAGTAAGCTCCCAGCAATTATCAAGTGTGTTGTATATTAAAAATTGTTTAGCTAATCATTATTGCCAAATCAATAGGCCTGCAGATGCAAAAGCTATGTTAATTCAAGAAAAAAATCGAATTGAACAGTCGCTTCAGCAAAAAAATGTAGACATCGTTAATCCAGTCGCAGTATGCCAAGCATTGGCTGCTGAAAATAAACAATTGCCTAGACGCTATGCACATTTGCTGTATATTTTATCACGTGCATCTTCTGTTTATATGCAACAGCCAGATACAACTGTAGAACAGCTAGATGCAAGTATTAAGGAGCTCGATCACGTCATCGCACTTGGCGCAGAAATTGATAGCAATAAACAAGCTTATGATGACCGTGATAATCCACAAGGAGTTGATACAGGTGTTTATCAACGCCAAGGCAAAGCTTTCTTGCATATTTTAAAAAGTGAAAAATGTGATAAACAAGATGCATTGACAGAATTAAATCGTGCCGAAACCCTCTTAAAGGGCTTGTTAATTAATTCAGGTTATAATGAAAGAGAGTTTAAAATATTTTGTTTTGAACAATTAGGTAAAGTTTATAGTAAAAAAGCAAAATACGTTGAAGCAAAAGATCGTCAAGCGATGTTAGGTACAGCAGTAGAGCAATTTGCTTGCGCAGCAGAATTACTTACTGGTAAAAAAGATGTGCTTGCTTTATTAGATGCCGATTATACGGCTTTAACTCGTGCTAGCATCTTGTTAGATAAGCTGGGTGATGTTTATTGTGAATACAATGATGCCGCGCATACAACATTAGCCAAACAGTTTTTTGAAAAAGCATTAAATCGAATTCCTAAAGAACATTATAAGGATTCACATATTAAAATTCACCATAAACTTGCTAAGATTTATGGCGGTGAAGTTAATAAACCTATAGCTTTAGTAAAAACAAAAATGCATTTAAATTATGCGTTAACATTAATTGATCAAATGAGACTTTCGGATGAATCGTCCTTACGCAAGGAGGCGAAAAATTTACAAACCCAACTTGATGAAAAAGATGAAGTATATGCCGAAAAAATTAGGATGCTTTCATCTTGATGGGTAGAACTAATCCAAGTTAATTTTGCTAGGCCAAAAACAATTAGCTATTGGTAAGGCATAAGGGAACCTCATCATGCAAAGCATCACACCTTCTTCAGCCGCTGTTGCCGTTATTTCGGCTTCTGCGGCTGGAAAACAAAACAGTGCTAAAATAAAAGCCCTGCGAGCAGAAGGTCAAAAAAAATTAAAGCGGCACAAGCAGCGGCAGCTGTGTCGTCTAACCCCGTTTTAGCACATCATTATCCAGAAGGTTTAACTAAAAAAGCCCTGCTTGTTTTTTTTTGATATAATGAATCTTTCCAAAAAAAGACTTTGACTATTACCGTCATTATACTGATACTGACATTGTTCTAATAGTAAAGTGAACAGCAATCATTAGAACAAACAGGGAGTTGAAAATTCCGATAAGTTTAATGCCTTGTACTTGCAGAAGAGTTACCCTAAACATATCTTTAAGTAAAGATTAAGGAGAACTAAATGGATAGGATTGCCATCAAGCCGGATAACGTCGCTTCACCACTTTATTTTATCTTACGAATACCCATCATTTCATTGACAAGTTGCCAGAAAACACATGGTAGATATTACCAATAATAAATGGAAACAGTAAATAGGTATTCTAGGAGAAATTATGCCACGCTTTATTCACTCATTCAAAAAAATAAATGTGCTTATGCAATTAAGTGTTCCAACGACTATTAAGCCGATTTCTTTACACCAATCGACCGCATTTTTTGCACGGCTATCTTCCATCGTGAATGCACCGACAGGTTTGCAACGTCGTTTTGTGAGCCATCAGGCAATTAAGCAAAAGAACAAGCAACAACAGAATTCTTCTAATCAAAAGCCACTCAATAAAAAACCGTTATTTTATGCAGCAGGAGTCACTTCGCTGGTTGCAATAGTGACTTGGGATGATGTTAAGAAATACATAGCGGGAGGATATGATAGAAAAGCAAAAATTATCGAGACAACTATTAAACAAAAACAGCAAGATCTAAACGCTGAAATAAATAAAATTGAAGACTATTTAAAAGCATTGCCTTCCGATGTTAGCCCACTTACTTTTAAAAAGAAGCTCCACCTTTATAATGACGCGCAGTACATTGGCAATGTGCTGTCAGAAATTGGAAAAAAAATCAATGAAACAAAAGATAAAGTACAACAAATAAAAAATCAATTTGCTCAGGAACTCAGTGGTGCTAATGAAGTGATTACTCAATTAGCTTGGTTGCAAAAAGAAAAAGAAATCGTAGAAAGTCGTTTAGAGGATGGTTTATCTATTTTGCAATATCTGGCGCATATGAACAATGCTTACTTAACTCTTATTAAGCAGGATAAACCCAATGTCGATAACATAATAAATGATGCCGTAAATATCATTTTTAGCAAACCGGATAACTTTAGTTTGTTAGGCGTTAGTTGTGGTGAATTACGTGCTAATGCATATAACTTACAGGCTAAGGCGAGAAGAAAAACAAATGATTTTCAAGGAGCTAGACTTTCTTATGAAGCAGCATTGCGTCATCATCCAACTGATATGTTGCATAGTAATTTAGGCGCCTCACTTATTGATACAGCTTATCAGCATGTTCCAACCCCTGAGGCAATTGCACAATGTTCAAAAACCCAGCAATGCGAAGAGGTTGTTGCGGTAATGTTAGAAAAAGCACAACAAAGTGTTAAGCAACATGAACAAGCCACTTTTTTTAATGGATCGCCGAATCCCGATACAACAGAAATGAAATGGTGGAGTAATTCATTACGTTCAAAGAATCTGCAAATCCTCACAGATTATGCCTGGGGTTTACGAGTACAAGTCTGTGCAACTCTCCTAGCATATGAAGGTCAAATAATACCGCCGAATGTTTTGCAAGAATGTCATAACAATAGAAAGAGAGCGCATGACATTCTCGATCGTGTGATTAAAACACTTGAAGATCCAAGCCAAGTAACTCGTAAAAACGAAGTGAATGCTGTGCAACCACATATGTTTAAAGGTGTATTGCATATGGATGAAAGCAATTTAGCCGAAGCAAAAAAACAATTCGATTACGTGCTTAAACTAAATCCAGAACATCCGCAAGCAAAAAAACGCTTGGCTCTACTCCAAGAAAAAACAGGAAAAATAAACGACTGGGCTACGGAAAGTTGCTGTGCACGACTTGCTCGATAATTGCAGCACGAGATACACTTTACATAGGAGACTATAATGTTTTCACATATTTTCGTATTTCCCAAGATATCTCCTGATCAGTTACTAAGTACCAAAAAGCCTGCGCCATCGCTTGCTTTAGATCAAAGTCAGGCTAAGGATAACAAACAAAATACTCAAACAGTATTGTTTAATAAACTTGAACTTAAAATAGATTTTAATGAGCTTAAAAAAACAATTCAGAGCATAGCACATGAAGCAATTCGCAATATATTAAATGACATGTGTGATGATTTTGAGGAAAAAGTAAAAGAATTTAATCAAGATCTATATAGTGCATTTACCTCTCCGGAAACGTTACGCGAAAATCTTGGCGAATTAATAAATTTGATTACTAATACTCATACGGAGATTTCCCATAAAGGTGGTGATAAAACTTCAACACGGCGCGCTAACGATGTTCTGCAACATTTACAAGAACAGCTTACGAAAACAACAAAACAACCAATGTTATCGACAGCAACTCAACTCAGTGCGGAATCTAAAGGTTCTACTTCGCAATATTATTGGCAGGAAAATCGATTGCGTTTAGAGCAGCAACTATTACTCGACAATTCTGATTTTACCAACCGTTTCAACCAAACATTAAAAGCTATCCGCGATAAAGGTCGAAGAAATCAGTCTTTGCCTAATAATGTTTTTATCTGTTATGCGTGGCCAGATGAGAAAGATGAGACACAAAAACATTTAAGTTGGGTTCAAGATTTTTTAATCGGTTTACGCGAACATTTACAGCTTGCCGGCATAAGCAGTGTAAGATTAGATATTAGGGATAATCCTCCTGGTGTTAGTATTTACGAGTATATGGAAAAAGCAAGAACAGCAGATTTTGTTTTGCTAATTGGCACAGAGTCGTTGCTAAAAAAACATCATTTAGGTACTTCGGCAGTATGTACAGAGTTAATTAAAATTAATCAAAAACGAGAAGATGACCGCAAAGCAAATAAGTTTCGTGTTTTCCCATTATTAATCAGCGGTGATTATCGCGAATCTTTTCCGGCACATTATGAATTGTATACAACAGTCAAAGATTGGAAAGGCACTAAAACGTATTTCCAGCATTTCCAATGGTTGACGGCTGCTCTGTATAGCACTCATGAACCAGCATTTGCAGAAATCTGGAATAAGTTTTTACTAGAGAGTAGTGCGGATGAAAAATTAATCTTAAATGAAGGAATTGATGAAAAATCCGTATTAGAGAAGTTGAAAATCGAACAAACAGAAGCTGAGAAAAAGAAAGCACAACAAGCACAAGCATCTCGCAGAATGTTAAAGCTGGAGCACATTAGCACTCACCGCATTAAGGAACAAAAATATATATCACCTTTAGAAGGAAACCATGTCGCAAATGTGGATGATTACGAAGGATTCTATAAATTAATTGCTCAAGGTAATATAAATGAAGTAGATAAAGAGTTAAATAAAAATCCAAACTTAAAAAATCAATGTACCATTGAGCAAGAAACTCCATTACACGTTTCCATAAAGTTTGGGCATGATGAGCTTACAAAAATGTTAGTAAAAAAATATAAGCCGAATATCGAAGCCCTTGCTAAAGATGAAAGAACACCCCTGCATTATGCGGCTCGTTGGAAGAAACCCTCGATCGTACCATTTCTTCTTATAAATCATGCGAATCCTAATCACCCTAATAAATATGGAAGAATACCATTGCATTGTTTCGCTAAAAACAATGACAAAGCGTCAGTGCAATCATGTCTGACTAAGTCTGATAACGTTAATCATCGTGGTAAAAATGGTGTAACCCCGTTACATTGGGCATGTAGTAATAACGGCATTGACGTTGTTAAATATTTAATTAATGACGTAGCTAATTGTAATGTTTGTGCCGCCGACAATAATAATCATACACCACTTTTTGAAGCGGTTCTTAGCGGAAATTTGGATATAGTAAAATTCTTAGTAGAAAATGGAGCAGAATCTTGTATAGAACAAGAAGATAATTTGGGCATAGGAAGAAGTCCTCTTTCTATCGCAGAGGTTAATTTTAAAGAGATTTATGATTACCTTAAAAGCAAACTCGATAAGCCGTTTCTTAATTCACTGCAACAAAATAAAGGAAGCAATATGTTTTCATCCAACCTTGCTGCTAGTAGCGAACAAAAAACCACTGGGGTCATCACAGACCACAAAAGTGGACTACAACAAGGAACCTATAAAATTCGAGGAAAAACTATAAAAAATATCTTAGTCATTGGGTTAGGCCCTATAAATGCAGCGCATGTCATTCCTGCATTAATAAACAATAAATTGAGGGTTTTTCTGTGGAGTGAACACAGCTCAGAATCTGTCATACAAATACGTGTGAAATCAGAAGAATCGATTCAATCTTACAGTGTTCCAGTTGTTAAGTCGCCAGAAAAGTTATCTGATGTGCCAGATTTAGTCATCTGGGGAAACAAAAAAAACACTAATAATGAAAAAATACAATTATTTAAAAAAGCTTTTCCAAAACAAGACATTCCGCATCTTGTTTTACAAAATGGCATTGGTAATGAAACCGATTTTGAAACTCTTGGCTTCAATGTAAGTCGTGGTGTTTTGTTTGTTGGTGCCAAGAAAGAAGTAGATTCTGCTGGAATATACTATCACATGACGGCTGATAAAGGGACTACGGTTGGAGCTAGCAGCAACAGTTCGCGCGAAACATCAGCTGATCTAATTAAATTTTTACAGAATCTAAACTTTAAAATAACACCTTGTGAGAGTATACTTATCGAAGAAATTCGGAAGACCGGCAATAATATTAACAATTATATTGTAATTTATGGAAAGTGTACTGTTTATGGTGATATAGATAAGCCTGAAAATAGCCATTTAAAAGAAATGAGAAACAAGGCCATTAAAGAATATTATGCGATTTACAATCACGAATTATCCAGTCATGGGATAACCTATAACTTTTTTCTTGAGCAAGTATGTAAATACAGTGTAGACCTGAAGCATCATGTACCAACACACGCAGCAAAAGCAAAGACTTTGAATCTAGAGAGTAATGACGTTGAAGAAATGGAAGATTTACTGGGTAAAGTAATAAATGATGGTAATGCAAGACACTCTGACGTGAAGTATTTATCAGAAATAAATAAAGCTTATTTAGAGCATCAAGCCGCTGTTAAATTAAAACCCTTAAGATTTATAGAGCTCATACAAGCAGAAAAACAAAGTGGCTGGAATTGTTTTGATTTGGCTATTGGTTTAAGTAAAGCATTAAATATTGATGAAAAAGATGCTAATAAATGTGCGCAGAATACACGTAATAAATTAATTGCATTTGCGCTAGACCAAAAAAACATTCCCGAGTTTCGTCACTTATTAGCGCCGGAAATTCGTCATGCAGCCGGTCTTACTGCTGTCTATCTCAATTTACAAGAAGACAAAGAAAAGATAGATAAGGAACGCAATACCCGGCTGGCTGAATTATTTGGTGTGGCGGAGGCATTAACGAAAGCTCGTACTAACGAAGCAAGTACGCAAGCAGAGGTGGCGCAACAAATTGCAAAACTATTAGTAGTGGATGATCGCAGTAAAAATGATGCCGATAAGATCAATTTAGATGGCCATACCTTACCAAAATCTTTACAAACAGAAGCACTACGTACATTAGTCAATAACTATCAAAGTGCTGATGAAAAAATACAAAGCGCGATAAAAGAACTATGCAGGCAGTATCCGCAGATGATAGAAGCAGTAACCACATGTAAACAAGCATTAAGTCAAGCGCAAAATAACCGAGTGATTACCATTGTTTCGGCAGAAGAACTCTACCAATACCTACAAACACCAGAGCGACAAAAACAATATCCAATTGCTTGGGAAGCTTACCATAAACAATACCAAACTAGTTTTTCTCCGCATGAACAAGCGCTGCAAACTTATTATGAAGATGAAAAAACTTATTGCACCTATATTAACGACTATTATGGCAAACAAGGCTGGATTGCTTTCCAACGCAGCTTCAAAGCAGAAAATACTAGTACTTCTATGGTGGATATTGCTGCTAGATTGATAAATGCGCAGATCGTAGTGTGTCAAAAACATCCGACAGCACCAAATACTTGGGAAGAAATTTATTGCACAGCTGCTAGCGCGGTTCAAAATAATAAAAAAGTTTATGTGCAATTTAACGGTTACGATCATTTTATTGCATTGCAAGAAAATCCTGCTTATGCGCAAAACTTAGCAAGCCATCTTCAGTATTTAGGTATTTTCAATATTACATCTGATGTGGGCATTATGGATGACATAGCATCGACTTCTTTACCTCTGACAACTGCTAAAGCTCGCGTAGAAAATACATCGAATATAGCAACCCTGATTACTAGCAGTTTTTTATTTCATAGCCCAGTTGTTTCTCATACAGCCACAGCTACAAGTGATAAAAACAGTACCACGACGAGCGCGAATCAGCTACCGAGTCTTTGTTAATGTTTTTGGATTATACAATACAAGTAAACCGTCAACTTAAGGAGATAATATGTTTTCACTATTCAACCCTGCTATTAGTAGCGAACAAAAAACCACTGGGATCGTCACGGATCACAAAAGTGGATTACAACAAGGAACCTATAAAATTGGAGGAAAAACTATAAAAAATATCTTGGTAGTTGGGTTAGGCCCAATAAATGCAGCATATGTCATTCCTACATTGATAAAAAATAAATTAGGGGTTTTTTTATGGAGTGAACATAGTTCAGAGTCTGTTATGCAGATACGCGTGAAATCAGAAGAATTGATTCAATCTTACAGTGTTCCAGTTGTTAAGTCGCCAGAAAAGTTATCTGATGTGCCGGATTTAGTCATATGGGGAAACAAAAAAAACACTAATAATGAAAAAATACAATTATTTAAAAAAGCTTTTCCAAAAAAAGACATTCTGCATCTTGTTTTACAAAATGGCATTGGTAATGAAGCCGATTTTGAAACTCTTGGCTTCAATATAAGTCGTGGTGTTTTATTTGTTGGCGCCAAAAAAGAAGTAGATTCTGTTGGAACATACTATCATATGACAGGTGATAATGGGACCATGATTGGAGCTAGCAGCAACAGTTTTCGCGAAACATCAGCTGATCTAGTGAAATTTTTACAAAACTTAAACTTTAAAATAAAACCTTGTGAGAATATACTTATCGAAGAAATTCGGAAGACCGGCAATAATATTAACAATTATATTGTAATTTACGGAAAGTGTGCTGTTTATGGTGATATAGATAAGCCTGAAAATAGTCATTTAAGAAAAATCAGAAACCAGGCTATTAAAGAATATTATGCGATTTACAATCACGAATTATCCAATCATGGTGTAACATATGACTCTTTTTATAAAAGCGTATGTGATTACAGCATACAACTAGCTAAACATGTACCAACACACGCAGCAAAAGCAAAGACTTTGAATTTAGAGAGTAATAACGCCGAAGAAATGGAAGATTTACTGGGTAAAGTAATAAAGGATGGCAATGCAAGACACTCTGACGTGACGTGTTTATCAGAAATAAATAAAGCTTATTTAGAGCATGAAGTAGCTTTTAAGTTAAAACAAATAAAAACCGTTGATGAAACAGGAAATACTATACGCTCTCGTTTATAATTTTAGATTGTGTCCAAATATGGGTGAATCGACATATGAAAACAAAAGCTTATTTCTCGCGCGGGCCTAAGAAATAATTCTGTGTGATTGAGAAGCGCAAGGAGCGAGTATGTTTTTCGGTTTAGTGCCTGATGTGAAAAGTGCTCCTGCAGCAAAGCAGGAAGTTGTCAATAAATCTATCACTCCACTTCCAGAGACAAAAGAAGTAAGAATAACGAAAACACAAATTGACACGCTGAAAAAGCATGCCCTAGATTGTTTAGAAAAAGCTAATCAAATAAAACAGCAACAACAAAGTCATAAGAGCTATGAGTATTGTTTGCAAGCAGCATTTTATTATCAAGCTGCAAACGTGTTGGCTAAAGAAAATGAGTTAGAAAAGGAGGGTCCAGTTATTCTTAAAGAGCTGGCTAAACTAGATCAAAAATTTCCGACACTTGCGTTTGAAACGTATGTTGCAGAAAAGCCATTTAATACGGCGATAGATCTTAAGGATGGCAATCAGGTACAAATTACAGCAAAGATTGATCCGCATGCACACAAAAAAATTCTTATCGATATCCGTGAGCTTGCAAATAAACAATTAAAAACATATAGAGAGCAATTCGATCCTAAAGTATCTGTAAGTTCTAGTAAGCCATTGACGATGCAGACAATTTATAAAGATATAACGTGCCAAATTAAGAAGTTATTTATAAAGATAATTAATGAAAGTGTCACACAATATAAAAACCTGACAAAAACTCCTCCGCCATGTGATTATGTGTTTATTGCGTTAGGTTCTTTAGCTAGAGAAGAAATTACCCCGTATTCAGACTTAGAGTTTGGTTTAATTATTGAAGATAAACAAGATAAAGGTATTAATGAAAAAAATAAAATATATTTTCGTGATCTCTGTCGCTTGATTAACTTTAACTTGCTGGCATTGGGTGAAACCCCGGCTAGTGCATTAGGCATTAAAATGCCTATTATTGATGGTAAAGTTATAACTAATCCAGTTCGCAAAGGCATTTGTTTCGATGCTTGCGTACCCGGCGGTTATAAAAATCCGTTAGGCAAGCGCGATGCTAAAGGCGAAATTGTTTTTGAGCTTATAGGTACCCCAACAGAGCTCGCCGATTATCAAGATGAAAAATATTACAACGAAAATGGCAAGCTCAAAGACGAACCTTTTTTGCCAGGCTCACTGGCGCATAGTTGTAGCATAAGTATTGAAGCAAAACTGTCAGAGCGTAAATTACTAGATGATTATCAAAGCAAAGTAACAAAAAAACTCAATGAACATATTAAGAATAAATCTCTGCGAGAGCGGCGTGCTCTTAAATTATTATATATTGATTTAGAGCGCTTTCAGCTTAAATTAGGTCGTCATGAAGCGGATAAACTCTTATTTTCTGCCAAGCATGATTTTTATCGTTTGCCGAATACCATTATTGATCATCTGGCGTTGTATTATGGCAAAAAAGAATTGAGTCTGTGGGATAGAGTGGAATGTCTGACTGAAGTTTTTAAGCCCGAGTTTGCTAAAAAAATTCAGATGGCTATAGATATAATTGTTGAAATGCGACTAGCAATTTATTTAGATGCTGAGGAGCAAAAAGAAATAACTGAATTTAAAGGCTTTGCTGATATATTTTCTAATCCTAATATGCATGATGAAAAAAATCCAGCATATATAAAAACGCCTAATAAAAAATATCAATTCAGAGTTAAAGATATATTCACTGCTTTAAGTCATTTGTTTTGGTTGCAAAAATTAGCTAACAATTTTTGTGATAACCCCGTAAATGATAATCTTTGTCATGAAATAAAAGAATTGGATAGCCAATTTGTTAGAGCTAGAAGTTTAGACCTTTTGTGTAAGAAGAAAGAAGCAATTTCTGTTTATAATACATACCTTAAAACTACGGATGAGCAAAGCGCAGAACATGAAGAATGTTTAGTGCATAAAGCATTAGCTAATTTTTCTATCGAAGAAGAGTTGCAGGGTGTTCATGATTTTACAATAATTTGCCAGCGATTTAATAACTTAAATTTACAACACTTGGATAAACAACTTAAATTTGCCAGATATGCTGTGCTTTTTGCTCCGCTTTTAGCTAAGCATAATTTTTTCAATGACTCTTTGGGGTTACTTGAGAAAGCAGAACTAATATTTAAGCACCAGCTTGGTTCGGGTCATCCAGAATACAATGAATTATGTTTAACTAGAGTGCTTGTCACTAGGAAAAAAACTAGTAATGGCGATCAAAATATACAAGAAAATTTTGATAAGAGGCTTAATCTTTTTTTGGCAGAATTAACAGAAAAATTAGGAGGCAATCTTAAAAAAACAGAAAATGATAAAAGCCTTGTTCAAGATACAAAACAAGATCATTCTAAAGTTTTACCACCAGCTACCATTGATGAAAAATTAAATATAAATGCTTTTGCACTAGGTAATTCTGATTATAAATCAGTTATTGAGCAAAAAGGTCTTTTGATCGACAAAACTCTTTTTATTAAAGAAGTTATTGATGATAAAACACAAGTTAAGTTGATTATTCGTCCACGACGTTTTGGTAAGACGTTAAATATGTCTATGCTGAAATATTTTTTCAAAACCACAAAAAAAGAGCATGAGCATGCTGAGTTATTTACTGGCAAAGCTATTTGGCGGCAAGAGGAAAAGTATCGATCTGAGCAAGGACAATATCCAGTGATATTTATTAGCTTTAAAGAAATAACATCAAACGACCTTAAAGAAATCTATGATGAAATTAAATATGCTTTGTCTGGACTATATAGTAAATATAAAGAAATGTTGTTTGAAAAAAATATTATCAAAGTGAATACTCTTGAACAAAAAGATTATGATGCGGTTATTGAACGTAAAGCGGAAGATGCTATAATTAAGAAAGCCTATAAAAAATTAACTGAACATTTACATAAAGCATATAGAAAAAAAGTCATTGTTTTAATTGACGAATATGATACTCCTATTCAGCTTGCTTATATGTCTGGTTCCTCATCTATTTCAGCGATAACAGAACTTATCAGTAATATACTGAAACCATTATTAACAAATAACAATTGTATATATAGAGCTATTTTGACCGGGACCTATCTTGTGGTTCCGCAAAGTGTTTTCTCAAATGATGTTTGTGTAGATCATGTTTTATCACCACAATGCTCTAAGTATTTTGGTTTTTCTCGTGCTGAGATAGAATTACACCTGGGAGATCTAGCTACTAAAGATTTACTAGTTAATTTAGAAAGTTGGTATGGCGGTTATCAAATGGGTGCTATACGACAGTTTGAACCAGGGTCAGTAACAAACTTTATCCATGATAATGTTGCTTCTTTAAGTAGCCAAAGTCCGTTTTATAATTATTGGTTAAATATTGGTGACAATGCTTATATAGAAAATTTAATTATGGCAGCAGAAATTTCAATTAAAAAGCAACTTAAAAATCTATCAGAAAAGAAAGCTATTTTTGAGAAGATTGATGCCAATACAGTATTTGCTAATATCAATAAAGATCAGCAAACATTATGGAGTTTTTTGCTACTCAGTGGTTGTTTGACTATTCGGCCAGATAGCGCAAATAATGATGAGAAAAGATGTGGTTTAATTATACCTAATCAATCATTACTAGAATATTATGAGAGGTTACTTAAAAGATGTCTTGAGGATGAAAAGAAGCTTGCAAGTAAGGCTGGTATAGTTAACCATTCAAGTGTTTTTTCGCCGGCTAAACAAGAAACAGCCGCACATGTAAATGTGCCTTCACCTCAAACACTAGATAATATGAGTAATTCACCAAAACTTAACATATAATAAAGCAGTTATAAGATTCTTTATGAATTAATGAATCTTAAATTAGGAGAAGAAAATGCCATTAACACAATCATTCACAACGGCAGCTAATACTTTAAGTCCATCGTCACCGCTATCAATATCTGCATCAATGCCAGAGCTTGATTCATTAATGCGCTTACCTAGAAGTGGTATGTCTTTATTACCAAAGTTTTCTTTGTCAGCAGCAGATATGTCATTAGGCAGGAGTGTCTTCTCGCCGCAAATAAGAGACGGGGAAAAAAGCGAATCTACTATTAGTATATTCTCTGCACCAAAAGTTAAAAATAAATTTTTAATAAAATTAGAGTCATATGAAGAGCAGTTGAAAAAAAATGTTGACGATGTTGAAGCATATTTTCAACAGGGAATTTTGTTACACATGCTAAATCGGCATCAAGAAGCCCGACAAAGTTTAGTAACGTTTTTAAAAAGCAAGCCAAACCATGTTGTTGCTTTAATGTACTATGGGACTGTACTTTATGAACTTAAATCCTTACGCGAAGCGCAAACAGCTTTTGAAAAAATACTGAAATTCGACGTGCAACAAAATAATGCGGATTTATTACACGCACGAGCAATAGCATTATATTTTACCAATAAAAATAAAGAAGCTATGGTCAGTTGTAAACAGGCTTATGAACTACGTCCCAAAGACCCAGCTATAGCTAATGACCTGGGATTTTTGTTGGCAGAAAATGGCAAGCATGAAGAAGCTTTGCATTATTATCAGTTAGCAGTGAAATTAGATGCAGATTATTTTCCTGCGCTTGCTAATCAATGCACGTCTTTGAATAAATTAAAGCGCTGGAAAGAGGCATTAGAGTGTTTAACCCAATATTTAGGTTTATGGCCAGACAATGTTGACATTATTTTTCAACAAGCTGAACTGTTACTCAGCTTAGGTGAGGCCAATAAAGCAATTGCTTGTTATAACGTTGGGCTTGTGAAAAACCCTTTCAATAGTGATTTGCGTACTGCACTCAATAAAACGTTGGCGATACATCATGCGGGAGTTGATGATAAACAGGATTATCCTAGTGTTATTACGTTACCCAAAAACACTCCCGCTAGTATTTCGGTTGCTATAGGAGGCAGTGATTTTAAATCTATGGTAGAGCAGGGAAGCCTGCTTGTTGATAAAACGCTGCTAATTAAAGACATTATTGATGATAAAACCCAAGTTAAATTGATCATCCGGCCACGGCGTTTTGGTAAAACGCTAAATATGTCAATGCTCAAATATTTTTTTGAAAAGACAGAGATTAAGCATGAGCATGCTGGATTATTTAAAGATAGATCTATTTGGCTAGCAGGTGAGTTATATCAACGCGAGCAAGGGCAGTATCCAGTATTATTTATTACCTTTAAAGAGGTTAATGGTGATAAATATAATGATGCTTATGCTAAGGTTCAATACTTATTGTCGGAATTATATAAAGAATATAGAGATTCATTATTTAACGGTATTCTTAAAAATCGCTCGTTTGAACAAAAAGATTATGATGCTGTGGTTGAGCGTAAAGCTGATCTGGTGGTAACTAAAAACGCTTTGAAAAAGCTAACTGAGCATCTGCATAAAGCTTATGGCAAACCAACCATTGTTTTAATTGATGAATATGATACTCCGCTGCACGCTAGCCAAGAGCATGGTTACTATCCTCAAATGACAACTCTGCTTAAAGATATGCTAAGCCCTTTGATAAAAGATAATCCTTCTTTATATCGAGGTGTTATAACTGGTATTTTGCGAGTAGCTAAAGAAGGTATTTTTTCGGGATTAAATAATATCAAATTATTTAGTATGTTGTCAGATGCTTACGCTGCGCATTTTGGGTTTTCACTAGTAGAGGTTAAATCCTTATTAGGAACTGCAGCTACACCGGATGTATTGGATACACTAGAAAGTTGGCACGGCGGATACCAAATAGGTTCGCGGCAAATGTTTAACCCTTGGTCAATAATAAATTTTATTCAAGATAATCTATATACAACAAACAATAAAGCTCCTTTTTGTCCTTACTGGTTAGATACTGCTGAGAATACTTTATTAGTGAAACAATTTGGTGAACCAGACAATGGAATGAAGAATACGCTCAAAGCGTTGCTTGAAAATAAATCGATTGTTAAAGAAGTGAGTGAGCATATCGTATTTTCTGATATTGCTAAAAACAAAGAAATGTTGTGGAGTTTTTTGCTATTGAGTGGTTATTTGACTGTTTCATCTGCTACTCAAGAATCTTATCAAGGCAGCGCTTCAAAAGAGTTGCTGATCCCCAATAAAGAGATCTATATATTTTATGAAACATTAAGCAGGTCTTGGCTGAAAGATGAAAAAATACCGTTTGCATTTAAACGCTTAGATAAAGTTTATATGTCTTCAGAAGAAAAAGCGGCTATTGACAACCATAAAAGCTATTATGTAAAAGCTGTAAATGATCAAGATAAATTATTGGTTGCTGAAACTTTAATTTCTTATGGTTATGCTGATAACGCCATGCTTCAATTTCTGATACAAAAATTACTGGAAGTTAATCCACCGAATCAGCGGCGCGCGCAAAATTTATTGTTAAACTCGAATGTCATAAAACAAGTTAATTTAGTAGATAAAGAAGTAGGCAAAGCGTTATTGGTTGCGCAGAGATACAAAGAAAGATCAAATATTGTGAAATATATTTTTCCTTTGCTTACTAAATTTGCTATTTCGTTGACAAAAATAGTAGAAAATGCAAATAAAGCGTTGCGAAATGATGATGATGCAGTGCGGAAAACAGCGCTTGAAATTTTAAAGCATTTGGCGCTGGCTGATGCTGAGAAAAGCGCGCTTCCTTTGTTGCTGTTGGCATTGCAAGATAAAGATAAAAACGTGCAGCAAACCGTCGCTGATTTTTTATACCCTTTGGATGGCTCAAACGAAAAGTTTGTTAATTCTTTGCTAGATATGGTGCGTCAGAAAGAACCTGATAAGAAGCAGGCTGCTATTGCAGGTTTGGGTTTTTTAGATAAGCGAAATGTAACGGTAAGTAAAATTTTGCTAGAAATGCTGGGTGATGGGAATCTAAGCATACGGCACCTAGCAGCCGAAGCTTTTTTGCGAACCAGATCAAATTCATTTCAACAACATAACTCATTTGCTAGGCGACGATCGCCATGGGAAGATACTGATGATGCGCGGAGTTTTTTTTATCCAGAAGTAGCAGATGAGTTGTTTGAACTTGATAATGTCAATGTAGGAGTTCCTGATCAAAAAAGTAAAGAATTAACAAATAGTGGTGATGCGCAGAAAAATAGTTCAAAAAATGATCAAAAAAATCGGCAAGCCGTATTAACAATAAAACTGCCTGAAGCTTTAGTTGTTGTTCTAATTCTTGCATTAGAAGATGCTGACGATATGGTTCGACAAGCAGCCACCAAAGTGTTTTCTCAATTAAAGAAACCCACAGCAACAATCATGAGCGCTTTATTGAAAAGAGTGCGTGATAAAAATGAACAAATTCGACACCTTGCTGTAGAAGCCTTAAGCCGATTAGGTGATGTTAGTGAGCCGGTAGTGAATGAGTTGCTAAAAATGTTGCTCAATAAAGATCGCAACGTACGAAGAGCGGCAGTAAAATCTTTAAGAAAATCAATTAATAAAATTGGAATTGTGACTAAAGAATTGCTGACTCTATTACAAGACCAAGATGAATCGGTGCGAGGAGAAACAGTTAAGGTATTAGGTTATTTAGAAAAACCCGATGAGCTTGTAATCTCTGCATTACTTCGTCGATTAGAAGATGAAGAATATGCTGTACGAATGTCGACGGTAGAGGTATTGAATCGATTAATTAATTCACACGAAATAGTATTTAACACGTTATTAAATTTGCTACAACATAAAGATGATTCTGTATGGCGTACCGCAATGGAAGTGTTGAAGCATTTAAAGGATCCCTCTGAAATAAAAATAAAGATGCTACTACAAACACTACCAGCTAAACGTAATAATGCCGATTGGTATGCGGAAAAAGGTATCATTTTTGATAAGCTCAAACTTTATGAGGAAGGCTTGCTATGTGATGAAGAGGCTTTAAAGCTGGAGCCGAATAATGCTAACCGGCATCGTTTTAAAGCCATTTCACTTAGCAGACTCAATCGTAATAACGAAGCGTTGGTGTGTTATGAGCAGGCGCTGAAACTGGAGCCTACTAATGCGCTGTATCATCGTAGTAAAGGTGTTGCATTTGAACATCTCAAGCGATATGACGAAGCGTTGGTGTGTTATGAGCAAGCGCTGAAACTGGAGCCTACTAATGCGCTGTATCATCGTAGTAAAGGTGTTGCATTTGAACATCTCAAGCGATATGACGAAGCGTTGGTGTGTTATGAGCAGGCGCTGAAACTGGAGCCTACTAATGCGCTGTATCATCGTAGTAAAGGTGTTGCACTTACAAATCTCAAGCGATATGACGAAGCGTTGGTGTGTTATGAGCAGGCGCTGAAACTGGAGCCTACTAATGCGCTGTATCATCAGAGTAAAGGTGTTGCACTTACAAATCTCAAGCGACATGACGAAGCGTTGGTGTGTTATGAGCAGGCGCTGAAACTGGAGCCTACTAATGCGCTGTATCATCAGAGTAAAGGTGTTGCATTTGAACATCTCAAGCGATATGACGAAGCGTTGGTGTGTTATGAGCAGGCGCTGAAACTGGAGCCTACTAATGCGCTGTATCATCGTAGTAAAGGTGTTGCATTTGAACATCTCAAGCGATATGACGAAGCGTTGGTGTGTTATGAGCAAGCGCTGAAACTGGAGCCTACTAATGCGCTGTATCATCGTAGTAAAGGTGTTGCATTTGAACATCTCAAGCGATATGACGAAGCGTTGGTGTGTTATGAGCAAGCGCTGAAACTGGAGCCTACTAATGCGCTGTATCATCGTAGTAAAGGTGTTGCATTTGAACATCTCAAGCGATATGACGAAGCGTTGGTGTGTTATGAGCAGGCGCTGAAACTGGAGCCTACTAATGCTAACCACTATAAATCAAAAGGAACTGCTTATTTTCGATTAAATCTTTTTCAAGAAGCACTTATTTCTTATAATAAAGCCCTGGAACTTAAATTTACTGATACAGATGATTTTATTACGTGTTGTAACGATAAAGCCAATACGCTCTATCAATTAAAATGCTATGCGGAAGCAGCTGATAATTTTGTAAAAGTTTTACAACTTAATCCTTCTCCAGAACTCCAGATACTTTTTGACGAAACTAAAAAAGATTTGCCATTTTACTTAGCGCCTGAGGAAGGTAAACAACAAGCGTTAGCTAAACTGCAGACAGGTAGCACAACACTTGCTTTAGCAAACAAGCCTGTTACCCCTGTTGATAAAAAAGTTGAAAACACTGTGCTTATTACAGAGCCAGAGTCAGTTAAACGTTTTAAAGGCGAAATCAAAGACCATCAAAATTTACGGCAGCTAGAAAGCAGTTACAGTTTGTTTGCCATAGAAGATATTGTTTTTGCTAACGATTCATTCAAGCAGACTATAACAGCATTACGTGCCGTATTATTACCACTGCAGCAACATTCATTAATTAAGCAATTAACTCTGCTAAATAATTTAACGCAACAATTGAATGTGCCAGCTTGTTTTATAGCGCAAACGTCTAATACAGCTACGCTTGCTTATTGGTTTGGAATATTCACAAGGCAATCTCTTATTATTGTGGATCCTCTGCAAATAACGCTCGAATCTTCGATTTATCAACAATTGGACAAACTCAAAAATGAGTTGAAGTTAAAAGCAGTTTACATTGCTTCACCCGATAATATCCTGAATGCTAAAAACTTTGCTGCTAACAGTGGTGTGTTGTGTGTGGAATGGCTACGACAATTTGTAGTATTGCCAGTAGATACCTTGGCGAAATTACCAACTTATCTAACAACTGCATCCAAAGTGTTTGGAACGGGTCAGGGGGCATTCACTTATCAAACTATTCAACTAACAGACACGGATTTATTACCCTCATCACTAAAGCAGGTGTTAGCGATAACAGAAATTGCTAAGGATCAAGTTAAACTTTTAGCGTTGCGTCAAAAACATTTAAATTTATTAATGACCCAATCTCAATCACCCGAGCAGCGTGATGAGCAAGCGTTAATTAATCAGCAGTTAAACAACCCACTAATGCCTATTAGTTTGATGACAGACAAACATAGTCAAGCTTTAAATAAAAGATTTAGTGGCATAGCGAAAATTTATATGGCGGTCAATGCACAATTAGATATTATAGATCAGCTAAGTTTATTAAAAAAAGATATACCACTGGTAATACCATCTTATAAACAATCATCTTCGCAACTTTCTTCTTCCCAAGCTATTGAAGCACCTTCATCCACTGCAAGATTTTTAGAAAATTCTCGCCAAAACTTCCAGCGCGGTTGGAATTGTTTTGATTTGGCTATTGGTTTAGATACAGCATTAAATATTGAGGAAAAAGATGCAGAAAAACGTGCAAAAACTACACGCAATAAATTAGTTGCTTTCGCATTAGATGAAAAAAATATTACTGAATTTCGTCGATTGTTAGCACCGGAAATTCGCCATGCAGCAGGGCTTACTACGGTTTATCTCAATCTGCAAAAAGAAAAAGAAACTGCGAATAAAGATCGCAACACTCGCTTGGCGGAATTATTCGGCGTGGCGGAAGTGTTAACGAAAGCCCGCTCCAATGAGGCAAGCACACAAGCCGTGGTGATGCAGCAAATAACAAAACTATTAACAGAAGATGATCGCAGCAAACAAGATGTCAATGAAATAAATTTCGATCGTCACATGTTACCAATGTCTCTACAGACAAAAGCTCTGCGCAAATTAGTAAATAAATACCAATTTGCTCATGATATGATGCAAAAAACAATTAGAGAACTGTGCGCACAATATCCACAAATGCAAGCGGCAGTAACAGCTTGTAAACAGACATTAAGTCAAGCGCAAAATAATCGCGTAATTAATATTGTTTCCGCAGAAGAGCTCTACCAGTTTTTACAAACACCAGAACGACAAAAACAATATCCCGTTGCATGGGAAGTTTATCATAAACAATATCAAGATAATTTTGTGCCGCATGAACAAGCACTGCAAGGTTATTGCGAAGATGAAAAAACCTACCGCACTTATGTCAACGACTATTATGGCAAACAGGGCTGGGTTGCTTTTCAACGCAGCTTCAAAGCGGAGGGCACCAGTACCTCTATGGTGGATATTGCAGCACGATTGCTAAATGCACAGATCGTTGTATGTCAAAAAAATCCAACAATACAAAATGCCTGGGAAGAGATTTACTGCACTGCAACTCCCGTGCAAAATAATAAAAAAGTGTATGTGCAATTTAACGGCCGCGATCATTTTATGGCACTGCAAGAAAATCCGGCTTACACAAAAAAATTAACAAGTTTCGCTGCGTCTGAAACAGCCGCATTGATTGCTAATAGTTCTTTATTTCATACGCCAGTTTTATCTCACAGTGCGGCAACAACAAATCCTAATACTCCAAATAGTGGAAGAAAACCACCAGATCTTTCCTCGGGACAGTCGCATGCGAATTTTAAACATCTTATGTGATGTGCGTGTGTGGGGTATTTTGACTTTAGCCGCAACAACCCAGGTTTTATCTAAATCCACCTAAAAGTACGATACCTTCCCCTAAAAAATTGATCAAAATAGTTTTGCACCTGCAATCATGCTTTCAATGTCAATGTCTGGTGGATCGAGTGAAAAGATAAAATTACCCATAAAATTGATATGCACCCAAGCAATTGGCGAAATACGCTTGATCATTTCAACAATTTCCTTGTCGCTCATTTTCTCGTATTTTTTTAACAACTCGGTTAGTAAATAGAGCCTGTCCCAATTAAGAAAAGCGCCTGTAATTACAGCGTTTTCGCCCGAAAAAAGCGTGCTATGATTCGGTTTTCGTCTAAAAAAACAGGAACAACACGCCATGCATACTCTATCATTTCAACACGAAATGCGTCCAGAACTTCCTAACGTTTATGGTACGTTGGATTATCGTGAATTCCGCGACATGCTGGTTAAAATTGATAAAGTGCTTCGCAAAAGCGATTTAGAACATACCATCGTATCCCGTGCATTACAGCAGTTTATTGAGAAGCATGGGCTCGAATCTACGTCATTTTATAACAGTCAGAAAGCAGGTTTTCATTACAAAAAAATAAAACATGCATTGCGTTGTAATATTGCCAGGCATCTGACTGGCGAGTCTTATCGCTTGTTCAGTATTCGATTGGCAGACAGTACCTTGTTTCAATGGTTTACCGGTATCAGTGCTTTTGGTTGCCGCAAAGCGATTTCTAAAAGTACATTAGAACGTTATGAAAAATGCTTTGATGAAACGTTTATTGGCGAACAAATTCGTGAGTGGTTAGCAGGGTTATCCGATAATGCTAAAGCGACTGATGTGGGTTTGTCACAACCACTTGATTTAACGCAAACATTTACGGATAGCACGTGTGTCAAAGCACACATTCATTTTCCGGTTGATTGGGTATTGTTACGTGATGCTGCCAGAAGTTTATTACGCGCGATTAATACCATTCGCGCCCAAGGATTAAAACAGCGCATGGTAGAGCCCCAACAGTTATTAAAACAAACGAATGGCATTATTATCGATTGGGAATTATTTGCAGAACAACCACCATCGGATAGCCGATTAATGGATTCTATTATCAATCGCTTAGAAAAATATTATGGTCAAATTCATTCGGCTTGTGCTGATCGTGGTTTTGCGAATCAAACAAATGTGGCGCTGTTGAAAGAAAAAAATATTATAAATGCGATCTGTCCAAAAAGCCCTAAAGAATTACAGGAAAAATTAACAGATCCTGTCTTTGTATCTTTCCAAACGCGACGCAGTCAAACAGAAGCGCGTATTGGTATTTTCAAAAATATGTTTTTAGGAAAACCGTTACGCAGCAGAATCACCACAAATAAACGCCATGCTATTAATTGGTGTGTGTTAACTCATAATCTTTGGGTAATCGCTAGAATGGCGCTGGCGGATGAACAATCGTTGTTAAAAAAAGCCGCTTAGATTTATCCTCATCCACTCCGTTTTATTCAATGTGAGAAACTGTCTCAGGAAAGCATGCGCATCGGCGTTGACCTTTTCTGCAATTTTTAATTCAAATACAGTTATTACAGAACAGTTCTATCCGTTTACTGCGCAACAAGTATATTTAAATAAAACAGAAACTAATCCCGGTTAAGAACAGGGGGATATGGGACAGGCTCTAAATACGGTATGTAGTAGGTGATTTTGTATTAGCTAGCATGAGTAATCCTTTATCATTTGGTGATTTTTGGTATTATATTACATCATTCTGCATCGCGACAAAAATATTTGAGCTTAGTTCTAAGTTGTTGATTATTAATAGCCTTTAAACTCATGCGTCAGGGCTGAGTATTTACAAAAGCAAAAAAAATACGTAGAATACGATTATTCACATTTGGGTTCAATTGCATAAGCGGGTGAAATCCGCCACAGACCATTCCCAGTTCACACTTAATATGGGGCTATGTTAATAATGGCCTTATGCAAATTTAACCTGCAATTTCTTACCTAAGATATGCGCCACCTTCACTAAAGAGCCAAGTGATATAGATGTGTTGCTTGGATCAAGCAAACGATCTAACCCAGAGCGGCTTGTATGCATTTTTTCAGCCATTTTTATCTTAGTGACATGTTCTTTTTTCATGGTTTTCTCAAGTTCAAATGCGATAACTCGTTTAATTGCAATTGCTTCTGCATTTTCTAGAAGACCTTCTTCTTCAAGAAAGCTATCGAAAGTTGATCCCTTGTGTTTAATAGTAGCCATATTTACCTCGGTTTTTTTTGCTATAGATTCAATTCATACTGCCTTTTTCTTTTTTTCGCTAAATCCAATTCAGGCTTAGGTGTTTTGCGCGTTTTCTTTATAAATCCATTCACTAGCACCATTGTGTTGCTATCCATGAAAAAAATAATTCTAGCAATCCTGCTTCCCGCCAGTTTTGTTCTAACTTCCCATAGCCCACGTCCTAAATTATCAACTAACGGCATCCCAAGCGGCCAACCAAATTGCACAGTTTTAATATCATTACCAATTGCTTTTTTGTCAGACTTTAGTAAGTCTTTTAGCCATTCTCTGACGGGCTCACTGCCGTTTTCAGTGCAATAAAAAACAGCATTTAATTGTTTAGCTCTTGCATTCATTTATGACCTCTTTTATTAATTGTACCATGTTTGGTACAATTGTCAAGCGCTGCTGGATTCACCGTAGCAAAGCAGCCCTGACGCATCAGTTATAAAAAAACCCTTCAATTTTTATATGAACAATAAAATTTAATTGTTTTTCCGTTTTACTTCAAAATAAGATTGATTTTAAAAGTTAAATTGATACTGTTTTATACAAAATATTTCTTTAGGGCGAACGGAATTATTGGATTGCAAATGATTTATTTAATTTTCAATAAATTATATTTTCATTCCATTAAAAATCTCAACTGAGGTATTTTTTGAAATTGTAATTCATACCAAACATCGGTTATCCATGGGTTAAATAAAGTTTCTTTAATAAATTTTAATGTCGCTGTACTTCCATTCTCTTTTACATATTTTTTTAGACGTTTTGTAAATTGTGATAACGCATTCATCGCATGCCCCAGACGCATTAAAAGATGAAATCCTTGCATTGCATTCCAGTTATGTGAAAATAAATGCTTGTACTGATAGCCGCGATTCTTCTCTGTATTAATAGAATCTTCAATGGCTTCTTTTTTTCGTGCGCCTAAATTTAATAGTTCATGAACTTTATCAATAGATATGGGTATACTAGAGATCCATGTGTGCTCAGAATATTTTATTTCGATTTCTCCAGTCAATTGATTCACTTTTTCTCGACGCTCTAAACAAGATACTAAGTTTATCATCAGCTCCCAATCATACCCGTAAGGTATGTTATTAACCCAATAAAATTCTTGCCGTCTGCCACGATAATATCGTTGACCAGGTATCATTGATTTTGTTCTTCTTTTCTTATTCAGTAATTTCGCAAAATGCTTTAGTTTTGTCTTTGAAAACTTAATCACATACTCCCAATGATATCTATGTAAAATACCCATAACACTCTGTGTTGCATAGAGTGCATCCATAAATACAATGAATTTAAGCCTAGAAAAATGCTTCTTCAATCTTTCTGCTAACCGTTCGAATGCAATTAATTCGCAATCTTGCTTGCTTTGTGAATTAATTAGCTGGTTATTATTCATTGATAAATACTCAGTTAACAAAGGAATGCTTAACCCATTTTTTAATGTAATATTAGCTTCAATCGTATAGACATATTGTTGCTCTGTTTTACTTTCTTTAGTGCCAACCATTCGTTGTAACCAATGCGAGTCATGAAGCAAGCCATTGCGGAAGAGCTTTTGGCAACCATCGATAGTAATAGGAAGACATTTATGAATCAGCAAAGTTTTAAATTTCTTTGATTTAATTAATTGTTTGATCAATGCAATATGCGCACATTCTATTGCATTGACATTGATTTTTTCTAATAAACGAGATAATGTATCTGCGTGAGGAATCGAATCTAACTCAGGGAATATTTTTTGTAATTGAAGATTGATGGCAGCGCCTGTTAATTCTCTATTCATTTCACGCCGGGAACTTAAACGAAATACAAAGGCTAATAAGCCAAAAAGCATCAGCACAGCTATTTATGTTTGATACTTTTTGGTTGCCTAGGATCAGGTATGCGTCCTAACCTTTGGAGTAGTGTTGGCATCACTCGTCTCCAGACTTGTATTTGATCTGAAAGGACATCTTGGCGAACTGTTTGTTCTTCCTCAAGTGTTTGATAGGATCGTTTAGAATTAATTGCTTGAGTTCAATGAACAATACTCGCCCCAGTAGTTTTAATAGTTGAACGGATTTTTTTTTGAGAGTATGAAATTTTTGCTTTTGTATCAGCACGATAAATACGATGTGTAATAGGTGATTTTGTATTAGTTAGCATGAGTAATCCTTTATCATTTGGTGATTTTTGGTATTATATTACATCATGCTGCATCGCGACAAAAAAATTTGGGCTTAGTTCTAAGTTGTTGATTATTAATAGGCTTTAAACTCATGCGTCAGGGCTGCCATTTGCCCCTTTTCCGTATTCTGCAATAGTCCATGTATTAGTATTAACCAGTAATTAATCCCACCAACTCTTCTTCCGAAATTTTACCTGTCATATCACTGCCACTTAATAGGTCAGCTGCCAGATCTTTCTTGTTTTTGTGAAGTGTAACGATCTTTTCTTCAATCGAATTTTTCATAATCAATCGATAAACAGTGACTGGTCGAAGTTGCCCCATACGATGCGCTCTGTCAGCTGCTTGATCTTCAACAGCGGGGTTCCACCATGGATCTAATATAATTACATAATCAGCAGCTGTTAAGTTAAGACCAGTTCCTCCAGCTTTTAGACTAATTAAAAAAAGATCACCAACTCCAGATTGAAAATCATTGACTGCACGTTGTCTATCTTTGATAGGAGTTGAGCCATCTAGATATTGGTAACTTATTTTTTCTTGATCTAACACTTCTTTGATTTTATCAAGATAACGAACAAATTGACTAAAAATAAGCGCTTTATGCTTGTTGTCAATAATGTTTTTTGCAAGAGTTACAAAACTTTTTATCTTGCTACTTGCAATCGTTATATTCTCATCAACCAAGTTCGCATGGCAACAAGCCTGTCGTAAACGACTAATCTCAGCCAAGATACTAAATCGTTTAGTGTGCTTATCTTCTGATTGATTGAGTTCACCAATTCGTTCCAACGCTTTAATGCGCACAGCCTCATAAAATGCGATTTCTTCAGCGGTCGGCTCAATTAATATGGATTGCTCTATTTTAGGCGGCAATTCCAGCAATACATCTGATTTAGTGCGACGTAAAATATAGGGAGAAACTAAATTCTTAAGTGCTCTCTTAGCGATAGGGTCGTTATATCTTTCAATAGGCCCTGAAAAACGGCGTTGAAAAAATGCTAGACTACCCAATAAGCCCGGATTTAAGAAATGAAAAATACTCCATAATTCACCTAAATGATTTTCGATTGGAGTACCTGTTAATGCGATACGACATTTACTATTTAGTTGTGTTGCATATTTCCAACGTTTAGTGCCTGAATTTTTGATTGCTTGTGCTTCATCCAGAATAATCATTTGCCATGATGTTTCTAGTAGCAGGTCACCAGCTTGATGTAATAAACCATAACTGCAAATTAATATATCCATTTTTCCTAATGAATCGATCAAGGTCTTGCGATCATTTACGTTATAGAGCGTATGAGGTACGAGAGTAGGCGCGAATTTTGCTAATTCTTCTAACCAAACAAAACAAACTGATGTGGGTGCAATGACTAAGCAAGGCCCTTTTTGTGCATGTGATAGTAACAACGCGATGGCTTGAATGGTTTTGCCTAAACCCATATCATCAGCAAGACAGGCTCCTATTTCCCAATGAGCCAGTCTCGATAAATAAGAAAATCCATCTTTTTGATAGTCTCGCAATTCTGCCTGTAAAGTGGATGGAATAATGGGTTGATGTTTTTCCATCGCCGTTAATTTTTTAATGTGTGTGGCCCAAGCCTGGTTCTCTTCCAGTGTTCCGGCTTCTTCTGCTAATTCTCGGAGACTAGAAGTACTTAAATGATAAATTTTATTTCCATCTGATGATGTTCTAAGATCTTCTAATTGTTTTCTGAATTTTTCAGTCAAGGCAATAAATTCGCCTGTGGCCAAAGGTATGAAACGACCTTGACTCTGGTCTAATAAATCTAATAGGTTTTTTATATCGAGTGAATCTTCCTCATCAATACTCACTTCTCCATCATATTCAAACCAATGTTGACTACCTTTGATGGAGAGAGAAAGATTTTTTGATGATACTGTTTGTTTTACTTTGAGCGTTTGACCTTTTGGCCACTCAATCGTAATGGGATTATTTTTTTTATATTCATCTAATTCCAATAATAATTCTAAGCTATTTTCAAGGGTATTGACACACCATTCATCTGTCTTTTCATCAAGCTCGGCAAGAGTCTCACACTGGTTGATTAGTGAGTCTATGCTAAGTTTTTCTTTGTCAAAATCACGAACAATTTTCTTTCTTTTTCCTCCTTGAGCAGTATTTATGGCCGCAATAATACTGCGCTGTCCTTGGGCTGCTCGGTAATAAGAACCGTGTTCACCAAGAGGCTTGATCCATAAATTAATTTTTAAGCCATCCTGGATTGGAAATAAATGAGCGCATGGCGTCGTATCTCCAGCAAAAATAGGCAGATCATCATCAACGACATCAGACTGAATTTGAATAGTACTTTTTGCGTTGCATATTATATCAATGACTTTATCTTTTGCTTGAAAAGGCACCGTCATTCCTTTTTCAGATAGAATTTTGCAAATAGCAACCATTTCATCGGAGATCTCAATGACACGATATCGATTCGCTGTTTCCTTCTCCAAAAATACTTTTGGTACTGTGCTATATTTTGAAAGTGAAAAATGATAGCCATTGTTGACTTTTTCAACTTGTAACTCCACTGCTCCCTTAACTAATTCAATCGGAATATCACGATTTTGACTGTGAAATACAAGAGGATGTCCTATTAACGCAATCAATGTTTGTCGCGAGTCCCAAGAGAACTGTTCTTGATTATACCAACCATACGTTTCGCGGTGTAAACCAGCAATTGCAACTTGATCATACAGTGTTAAATAATCTAGTTTTGAATCCATAGAGTAAATTCTTTTTAATGCAATCGATCTCCCTGCGCTCCAGGTTCCATTTTTACGGAGAGATTGTTCAGCAACCTCGATATATTGAGAGGTTGGATCAATAATCCAAACCATGCGTCGATCCGTAACAGCCTGCTGATTTGTTGAAATAACTTTATCAGTAATGATATTATGTAATTGGTCAATCGCATATTCCCACGGTTGCTTCACATGTAAGATATTCATAAATCTAAAATTACCAAAAGGAGCAAGCTCTCCAAAAAAATATTGAGTTTCTTCATCTTTTTCATTTTGTAATTTTATTAATTCAGCATAAATTTGTGCTGTCATATGGTTGGAAGTATCGTGATAATATCTGAATCGTTCTTGGTACTTTTGTATCAATTTGGGCACCTTTTCTGGTTCCAATAATGCCTCAGTCCAATCTATCAACGCGTTTAAAAAAGGTAAGATAGTTGTTGAACGATCCATATTGTGTCTGGCATTTTTGTAATATCTAATAGCACTTTCTCGGTCGTTACATTTTAGATGTAGTAGCGAATCTAAAATATTAGGGATTGCTTCATACACCTGTATTTTTCTTAAAGACATAATAGCTCTTTCTGCTTTTTTTAATTCTTCACTTGTGGTGGTCTGATACAATAATGCCAATACATAAAACATGCCATGCAAGTTGCATTTAAACCATTCGTGCTTATCAAGCAAAATTTTAAAAAGTTTATTAGCTTTTTCGTAGTATTGAATTGCGTCTGATTTATTTTCATTAAAAAATGCCAGTGCGCCTTGAGCTTCGAAACTAAAATATTGCTGACCTGACAAAATTGACACATTCTTTTCAATATAAGATAATTTTTTTAAAACTAGGGATAACTGTATTAAGCGATTCATTAACAGCGGAATTTTATCCACATTATTTTTAATTGCTAGGTCAATGCAGTCATTTTGGCGAATAAAGCGAATCCATTGTTCTAAATCGAGCGGTAAGGGACTAATATTGCCATAAAAACCATATAATTTGATACATACTAAATAAAGTTGGATAACTGGATGTCGGCTGTTTACCCATTCAGGATCTAAAGAATATGAATAAAACACACCAATCAAGTCATGCATAAACACGGCACAATGATCCGGTTTTGTAAGGCTTGCATTTAAAAAAATATGTGGATTATTTAAATGTGTGGCGATATGTATAATACGAATATTAGAAAGTGAACTGCCTCTCTCAAATTGATAATCGTTCTTGTAGTTAAAGAAATGAGTCAATATTGATAAATTTAGACTGATATCCGCATTATGCGTGCCAATCGCATCTCTTGTTATTTCATGTAATATAGATGGGTTACAATTGAAATCTTCAGTCAATAACTTCTTTTTTTGTAGATCATAAAGTATTGGATTTAAGTTAGCAAAATTAAATTTTTTCCCGTCATGTGCGCGTAACTCTGATTGAGAAAGACCATTAACAAAATCACTTTTTGTTTGCATAAAATATAATAATGCTTTAATTTGCAATATCCTTTGATGAAGGATAGGTTCATTTTTGTAAATTTCTAATAATTTTTCTACATTAGTACGAGGGTTGCTTTTTTTAGATAAAGTTGTTTCATTTATCATTTCTCAGTCCTTTGTATTTTATACGCACTGTCAATATTAGTAGTTGTCAGATCTTACCCCGAATTAATAGACACGTCTATATGACATCCTTATGTTGATTCTCAAATACTTCTGGTGAAACTGAACCAATAGCCGGATGTCGACGAACCAACAACTCGACGTGAATAAAGGTCCATCATCACAGCAAGATATAACCAAACTTCTACTGTTGGGGTTAGTTAACTGTTGCTTGATATTTATCTAAAACACATCGCGTGTCAGTTCTCGGACGTAAAAGGACAGAGTGTTATTCCGAAGAGATTGCTAGAGTTAAATTTTAAATTTCAATATCTCACTCTAACTGCAGCCCTAAAGCAAGAGTATCAAAAATAAATTAATAAAAGCAAAAAGTCGCGCGATGGTTCCATTTTGGATAGCCCAAGGTAAACGTGAAAAAATTCCAAACGATTGCCCACCAAAAATAGCGCATCTCATTAAATGGTGCTAGGATACTAATCCAACTAAGTGCCCAAAGGCAGCAGAAGCAGTGAAATATTTACGTGATGCAGAAAATGATTTTAAACTAGGTGATAACAAACCGAATCAAAATGATAATGCCGCGCAAGTGAATAATTTAGCCAGCGCAAGTTTTGCGGCGAGTTATCAAATGAATACGCCGGTGATAAAGAAATAATTTAAGGATTTTTTATGGATGCTAAATCAATTATTGTTACTAGCAGCACTAGTGCTCCTAAAACTAGCACTGCTAGTACTGCCACTGTTGCTACCAATCCTCCCCATAAGACCCTTGAACAGAACCAAACAATGATGATTGACTTGCATGGTTTGTCTGTAGAGCGCGCACAAAGACGGGTGACTCAATATATAAAACACGCTCCTTCAGCGGGTTGGAATAAAATTCGTTTTGTCACTGGGCGTGGCAACCATGTCAATGCGCGTGGCGAGCGAGGAACCTTATATAAAAGTTTTAAAGAATGGTTACAGGCTGTTCCAGGTAATATAGCAAAAATAGAACAATTTGATGGTTATTACGAGGTGGATATTAAAGATAATATTCCAATTCGTAATCCATTTATGGCATTCCTAGATAAAAGCGTTGAACAATCATTAAAAGAGAATATTGACGAGATAAAAAAAGAAGCAGAAAAAAGTAATGTAGATAATATGACAGCATTAGCGCTTTGTTACGACAAGGGTATTGGCGTTAAACAAAGCTACCAAAAAGCAACTAAATTATATTTAAAATTAGCGGAACAAAAACATGCTTTAGCGCAGTATGAAGTAGGCTGTCGTTATTTTATTGGCAAAGGCATTAAGCAAAACGATCCTAAAGCAATAGAATTTTTAACATTATCGGCTAACCAAAATTTTATGTTAGCTGAATTTTTATTAGGTAATATTTACTGGAAAGGCTATGGAATCTTTCCCATTAACTATGTTCTAGCTAATCAGTATTTTCTCAAGGCTGCTAACCATGGTCATGCGGAAGCAGCACGTAAATTAGGTTGCGCTTATGCGGAAAAATTAGGCGTAGCTAAAGTCGATTATGCTGAAGCAATCCGCTGGTGGGAAAAAGCTGTGGAGAGAGAAGATTGTGTAGCGGCTTTTAATTTAAGTAATTTTTATCGCGAAGGTAAAGGTGTAACTAAAGATCAGAAAAAAGATTTTTATTACTTATGTCGTTCAGCTGAGTGGGGCGATCCTGACGGACAGAATATTTTAGGACAAACCTATTATTTTGGTGATGGCGTTGTTAAGCAAGATAAGGCAGAAGGTCTTCGGTGGTTACATCGAGCTGCTGACAATGTTTGCGTCGAAGCGCAATTTTTTTTATTTGAACATTACCGTTCCTTAAAAGAAGAAACAAAAGCAAAAGAATATCTTATCAGCGCAGCAGAGAATGATTACCTTGAAGCCCAATTATGGATTGCCTGCACATCACAGGGTGAAGCAAACAAAAGCCCTATCAGTGAGAGCAAAAAGGATGTCAAGTCTAACTCTAGTAGTGTGGTAAAAAAGGCAGAAGGGCTGCATGAATTTAGTCCGGATATGCAGAAAAACATGTTAGAGCGTTTATTAAATCAGCCAGTGAGTGCTGTTTTACAAATAAAAGATGATGCTATCAAATCTTTGGTCGTAGGTTTATTGTTATCTGAAGATAGCACTCAAAAGCAAATAAAAAAAGGAGTGCAGATTTTAGAAAAATTGGCAGATGAAAAATGCTCGGTAGTGTTGGATCGTTTAGGTGCAATATATTTTTCGGGAAACAAAGCTATCAAAAAAGATATTATTAAAGCATATCACTATTGGTTTAGAGGAGCGGAATTGGAAGATACGGATTGCTTGTGTTCTTTAGGATATTATTGGCATTATGGAGCGGGCGGTAAAATAGATTTAGAAAAAGCAATCACCTATTTTCTTAAAGCTGCTGCTAAAGGTAGCGCACATGCTAATAAGGAGTTGGCCGCATTTTATAGCCATGATACCTTGGGTGTAAAAAAAGACCTCAAGCAGGCAGCTAGGTATTTTCAATGTGCCATGGAACTGGATCAGCCTAGAGAACGTGAGAAAAAAAGAAAAGCGTTTCATGCTACTCTAAATACTTTTCAAGATGCGTCTATGGGTTTAGCAATGCTATGTTATGAAGGAGCTGACGGTGTTCCAAAAGATGAACCAAAAGCGATAGAACTATTTAAACAATCTGCTGCGGATGGGAAAGCTGAAGCAGCACTTTTTCTTGCGGATCACTATAGAAGAAAAGATCAATTAAAAGAATTTTCGTATTACTTGCATATGGCAGCTGATTTAGGCCATGAAAAAGCAAAAGATATGATAAAACGTATGCCTCCTGAAGTGAATAACGTATTTAAGCAGTTGTGCGCCTCAGTGTCTAATAATGATTTGACCGAATATAATTCCGACAGTAAAGAGCAAATGCTTGTTGAATTACAGCAGTTATCAAATAGTTTTGGTGAGCAACTGGAGTGGAAAATTTCAACGGAAAATCGTGCTTGGGCTTACATCAGTGATGATCTAAGAAAAAAATTAATAGCTGTTAATGAACTGAAATCATATGTAAAAAAATCAACAGACGGACGTTGTTTGGTTGTGATTAATGATATTTATCAGTGTAAGCTTGATGAGATTTTTCGCTTATTTGAAAAAGCAACAGCATGGAAGACTTATTCAACAGCCGCTGCGCTCACATCATTTGGTAGCCCAGCAATTCATCAAAATTCTCTGGTTGGCGTAGATTCAAAAAATATAGGTGATAATAAGAGTGATCCAGCTTCTCTGCCACCTGTAAATCCAACGGTGAAAAAATGCCGTATGTGTATTATTGTGTAGAAAAGATAATTTAGTTTAATTTAATAATGAAGAAATAGAGTTAGTTTTTTAACGGAACTTTAAATAACAAGGAAAAACATCATGCAAGCTTACCAACCCTCCGCCACGGCAGTTGATGCCAAAGATCAAAAATCCACCGCCATTGCTGATACCAAATCCGAAGCCAAACTTGACAAGACCCTGCAAGGGCATAGTGAACCTGTTTCTGCCCTCACGTTGCTAGGCGATGGCCGTCTGGCGAGTGGTTCTTATGATAATAGCATCAAGCTGTGGGATGTGCAGACGGGTCAGTGTGTGCAGACCCTGCGAGGGCATAGTGGTAGTATTAATGCCCTCACGATGCTAGGTGATTGGCATCTGGCAAGTGGGTCTCATGACAAGAGCATCAAGCTGTGGAATGTGCAGACGGGTCAGTGTGTGCAGACCCTACAAGAGCATAGCCAACCAGTTACTGCCCTCACGTTGCTGGGCGATGGCCATCTGGCAAGTGGTTCTTATGACAAGAGCATCAAGTTGTGGGATGTGCAGACGGGTCAGTGTGTGCAGACCCTGCAAGGGCATAGCAGTTATGTTCTTGCCCTCACGATGCTAGACGATGGCCGTCTGGCGAGTGGTTCTGAAGACAAGAGCATCAAGCTGTGGAATGTGCAGAGGGGTCAGTGTGTGCAGACCCTGCAAGGGCATAGCAGTTATGTTCGTGTCCTCACGTTGCTAGGCGATGGCCGTCTGGCGAGTGGTTCTTATGACGGCAACATCAAGCTGTGGAATGTGCAGACGGGGCGGTGTGTGCAGACCCTACCAGGGCATAGCAGTTATGTTTATGCCCTCACGTTGCTGGGCGATGGCCGTCTGGCGAGTGGTTCTGCTGACAAGAGCATCAAGCTGTGGTCATTGCAGACGGGTGAGTGTGTGCAGACCCTGCAAGGGCATAGCAGTGATGTTTATGCTCTCACGTTGTTAGGCGATGGCCGACTGACGAGTGGTTCTGATGACCACAGCATCAATCTGTGGGATGTAGGTGCACGCACATTGCAGTTGCACGATGCGGCAAAGTTAAAAGCCAAGGAAGAGATAAAGCTAAAGGCTGCTGAAGAAGCAAGATTAAAAGCAGAGCAAGATAAATTAGCTGCAGCAGCCGCAAAAGATAAACAAATAGCAGATTTACAAGCGCAACTTGAACAAATGAAATTACAACAAAATAAACCCGCAGTACTTGCTGCAGGTTTATCTGTCTCATTTGAAATTCCCTATAATCAATTACAAATTGGCGAAAAACTTGGCGCTGGTAGCTTTGGTATCGTGCATAAAGGCACTTGGCGTTTTCAAAATGTCGCGATTAAAGAATTGCTTGACGAAAAACCATCCTCTGCTGCTGCAGCCAATTTCAAAAACGAAATGCAAGTAATGGCGAAATTGCGATCATCTAACGTCGTGCAATTTTATGGCTGTGTATTAGGCAATCCAAAATATTGCATCGTGATGGAATACATGCCTAAAGGATCATTGTTTAATTTATTGCGCAGTAATCAAACCTTAGATTGGTCAACGCGTTACAAAATGACTTTAGACATGGCATGTGGTTTAGCATTTTTACACGCAGAAAATATATTGCATCGCGATTTAAAAAGTTTAAATGTTTTATTAGATGAAAACTATCATGCAAAGTTAACCGATTTTGGTTTATCAAAAGTCAAAACTGAAACACGTACTACGACAAAAAATCAAAGTGTGGGATCGGAAGGCTGGGCCGCGCCAGAATTAACCGAGCCTGAAGCTAGCTACACACCAAAATGTGATGTATTCAGTATGGGTATAACTTTTTGGGAAATTGCCACGCGAAAAATCCCGTATGAAAAAGCAGCTAACCGTAGTTTTATTTCTTTCTGGTTTGCGCAAAACAAACGTGAAGAAATTCCTGCTGACTGCCCACCGAGAATGGCGCATCTCATTAAATGGTGTTGGGATACTGATCCAAGCAAACGTCCAACGGCTGCAGAAGCAGTGAAATATTTACGTGATGCCGAAAGTGATTTTAAACCCAATGATAACAAACCGAATCAAAATGATAATGCCGCGCAAGTGAATAATTTAGCGAGTGCAAGTTTTGCGGCGAGTTATGAACCTAATACACCGGTGATGAAGAAATAATTTTTGCGAAAAAAATAATTCTGATTTAACAGACAACACATCGATTTATATTGAAAACGTTCCTTCCCCACTTGTGGGGTAAGGACAGGAAGGGGGGAGTAGTAATATGCCATTCTCCCGAAATGTAACCGTAACTTAAACTTAACAAGGAACCTACATACATATGCAATCTTACAAACCCACACCAGCCGCCGACACCAAAGACCACAAAGCCCCAGCCCCTGACACCAAATCCGAAGCCAAACTCGACAAGACCCTGCAAGGGGATAGCTATAGTGGTGTTTTTGTCCTCACGGTGCTAGGCGATGGCCGACTGGCGAGTGGGTCTTTTGACCAGAGCATCAAGCTGTGGGATGTAAAGACGGGTCAGTGTGTGCAGACCCTGCAAAGGCATAGCGAAGAAGTTACTGCCCTCACCTTGCTAGGCGATGGCCGACTGGCGAGTGGTTCTTCTGACAGCAGCATCAAGCTGTGGGATGTAAAGACGGGTCAGTGTGTGCAGACCCTGCAAGGGCATAGCCGTGGTGTTAATGCTCTCACGTTGCTAGGCGATGGCCGTCTGGCGAGTGGGTCTTTTGACGAGAGCATCAAGCTGTGGGATGTGCAGACGGGTCAGTGTCTGCAGACCCTGCAAGGGCATAGTGATACTGTTATTGCCCTCACCTTGCTGGGCGATGGCTGTCTGGCGAGTGGGTCAAGGGACAAGAGCATCAAGCTTTGGGATGTGCAGACGGGTCAGTGTGTGCAGACCCTGCAAGGGCATAGCAATTGTGTTACTGCCCTCACTTTGCTAGGCGATGGCCGTCTGGCGAGTGGTTCTTATGACAAGAGCATCAAGCTGTGGGATGTGCAGATGGGTCAGTGTGTGCAGACCCTGCAAGGGCATAGTGAAGCTATTTTAGCCCTCACGTTGCTAGGCGATGGCCGACTGGCGAGTGGGTCTAATGACAAGAGCATCAAACTTTGGGATGTCAAGACGGGTCAGTGTGTGCAGACCCTGCAAGGGCATAGCAGTTATGTTTATGCCCTCACGTTGCTGGGCGATGGCCGTCTGGCAAGTGGGTCTGCTGACCAGAGCATCAAGCTGTGGGATGTGGGTGCACGTACATTGCAGTTGCAAGCCGCGGCGAAGTTAAAAGCCGAGGAAGAGGCAAAGCTAAAGGCTGCAGCAGAAGCAACATTAAAAGCCGAGCGTGAGGCGAAAGAAAAAGCTGAGCAAGAAAAATTAATGTTGAAAGATCAAAAACTGGCCGACAAAGATAAAGAAATTGCTGCACAAGCTAAAAAACTTGTAGAGATGGAAGCCAAGTTCAAGCAAATGGAATTACAACAACAAAATAAACCCGCAGCACCCGTCAGTGGTTTATCTGTGTCTTTTGAAATTCCTTACAACGAATTACAAGTCGGCGAAAAACTCGGCGCTGGTGGATTTGGTGTCGTGCATAAAGGTACCTGGCGTTTTCAAAATGTCGCAATCAAAGAATTACTTGATGAAAAACCTTCTGCTGCAGCGGCTGCGGATTTTAAGAACGAAATGCAGGTAATGGCGAAATTGCGATCATCCAATGTCGTGCAATTTTATGGCTGCGTGTTAGGCAATCCAAAATATTGCATCGTGATGGAATACATGCCAAAAGGATCCTTATTTAATTTATTACGCAGCAATCAAACGTTAGATTGGTCAACGCGTTATAAAATGACGCTAGACATGGCATGTGGTTTAGCGTTTTTACATGCAGAAAATATATTGCATCGTGATTTAAAAAGTTTAAATGTGTTACTCGATGAACACTATCACGCAAAATTAACTGACTTTGGTTTATCGAAATTAAAAACAGAAACCAAGACCACGACAAAAACACAACAGAGTGTGGGATCAGAAGGCTGGATAGCACCTGAATTAACTGATCCAGACGGGAAGGATTCGCAAAAATCCGATGTGTTCAGTATGGGTATCACGATGTGGGAAATTGCTAGCCGCAAAATTCCTTACGAAACTGCAAAAAGTCGCGCGATGATTCCATTCTGGATGGCGCAAGGTAAACGCGAAGACATTCCAACAGATTGCCCACCAAAAATAGCACATTTAATTAAATGGTGTTGGGATACTGATCCAACCAAACGTCCAACTGCAGCAGAAGCAGTGAAATATTTACGTGATGCAGAAAATGATTTTAAACTTAGCGATAATAAACCGAATCAAAATGATAATGCCGCGCAAGTGAATAATTTAGCGAGTGCCAGTTTTGCGGCGAGTTATCAAATGAATACGCCGGTGATGAAGAAATAATTTTTGCGAAAAAATAATTCCGGTTTAACGGACAATACATCGATTTATATTAAAAACGTCCCTTCCGACCCCCCTTGTGAGGGGACAGCGAAGCGCAGGGGCATACAGGAAGGGGGGAGTAGTTATACGCCATTCTCCCGAAATGTAACCGTAACTTAAACTTAACAAGGAACCTACATACATATGCAATCTTACAAACCCACACCAGCTGCCGACACCAAAGACCATAAAGCCCCAGCCCCCGACACCAAATCCGAAGCCAAACTCGACAAGACCCTGCAAGGGCATAGTAGTGCTGTTTTTGCCCTCACGATGCTGGGCGATGGCCGTCTAGCGAGTGGTTCTTCTGACAAGAGCATCAAGCTGTGGGATGTGCAGACGGGTAAGTGTGTGCAGACCCTGCAAGGGCATAGCGATGATGTTACTGCCCTCACGTTGCTAGGTGATGGCCGTCTGGCGAGTGGTTCTGGTGACAATAGCATCAAGCTGTGGGATGTGCAGACGGGTCAGTGTGTGCAGACCCTGCAAGGGCATAGCTATTGTGTTAATGCCCTCACGTTGCTAGGCGATGGCCGTCTGGCGAGTGGTTCTAATGACAAGAGCATCAAGCTGTGGGATGTGCAGACGGGTCAGTGTGTGCAGACCCTGCAAGGGCATAGCAGATTTGTTACTGCCCTCACGTTGCTAGGCGATGGCCGTCTGGCGAGTGGTTCTTATGACAAGAGCATCAAGCTGTGGGATGTGCAGACGGGTCAGTGTGTGCAGACCCTGCAAGGGTATAGTAGTATTGTTTATGCCCTCACCTTGCTGGGCGATGGCCGACTGGCGAGTGGTTCTTTGGACAAGAGCATCAAGCTGTGGGATATGCAGACGGGTCAGTGTGAGCAGACTCTGCAAGGGCATAGCAGTAGTGTTAATGCCCTCACGTTGCTAGGTGATGGCCGTCTGGCGAGTGGGTCTGGAGATAAGAGCATCAAGCTGTGGGATGTGCAGACGGGTCAGTGTGTGCAGACCCTGCAAGGGCATCGCAAGGGTGTTCTTGCCCTCACGTTGCTAGGCGATGGCCGTCTGGCGAGTGGGTCTTATGACCACAGCATCAATCTGTGGGATGTGGGTGCACGTACATTGCAGTTGCAAGCCGCGGCAAAAATAAAGGCGGAAGAGGAAGCGAAATTAAAAGCCGAGCGCGAGGCGAAAGAAAAAGCAGAAAAAGAGGCCAAAGAAAAAGCCGAGCAAGATAAATTAATGATGAAAGATCAAAAACTGGCAGACAAAGATAAAGAACTTGCTGAGTTACGTGCAAAACTTCAACAATTAGAATTACAACAACAAAAACCCGCAGCACCTGCTGCAGGTTTATCTGTATCCTTTGAAATTCCGTACAATGAATTGCAATATGGTAACAAACTCGGTGCAGGTGGATTTGGTATTGTCTACAAAGGCACTTGGCGTTTTCAAAATGTAGCGATCAAAGAATTGCTCGATGAAAAACCATCACCTGCCGTTGCCGCAGATTTTAAAAATGAAATGCAAATGATGGCGAAATTACGATCGTCTAACGTCGTGCAATTTTATGGCTGTGTATTAGGCAATCCAAAATATTGCATCGTAATGGAATACATGCCTAAAGGATCGTTGTTTAATTTATTGCGTAGTAATCAAACCTTAGATTGGTCAACGCGTTACAAAATGTCTCTCGATATGGCATGTGGATTAGCGTTTTTACATGCAGAAAATATATTGCATCGTGATTTAAAAAGTTTGAATGTGTTATTAGATGAACATTATCACGCAAAACTTACTGACTTTGGTTTATCAAAAGTTAAAACAGAAACTAAAACCACGACAAAAACACAACAGAGTGTTGGCTCTGAAGGTTGGATAGCACCTGAACTAACTGATCCAGACGGGAAGGATTCGCAAAAATCCGATGTGTTCAGTCTGGGTATCACGATGTGGGAAATTGCTAGCCGCAAAATTCCTTACGAAACTGCAAAAAGTCGCGCGATGATTCCATTCTGGATGGCGCAAGGTAAACGCGAAGACATTCCAACAGATTGCCCACCAAAAATGGCACATTTAATTAAATGGTGTTGGGATACGGATCCAAGCAAACGTCCAACTGCAGCTGAAGCAGTGAAATATTTACGCGATGCAGAAAGTGATTTTAAACAAAGCGATAACAAACCGAATCAAAATGATAATGCCGCGCAAGTGAATAATTTAGCGAGCACAAGTTTTGCAGCAAGTTATCAAATGAATACGCCCGTAGTAAAAAAATAATTTTTTTAATTTAACTTTTATTTATAAGGAAATCATAGCATGTACTCTTATCAAACCGTAGCAGGAATTCCCATATCTTTTTATCCCTACAGCAACGATCAAACCAACGATCAAAAAGCTCGTAAACTTAATGAAGAAGGCGCTGACCATCATAAGCGTGGTCATTATGATAAGGCACTTGAGTACTATGATGCCGCTTTGAAGCTTGATCCCAATCGTTCAATTACTCTTAACAACAAAGGTAGTGTACTTAACGATCTTGGTCGTCATGTCGAAGCATTAGTCTGTTTGGATGCTGCTTTGAAGCTTGATCCTGGTGATACTGATGCCGTTACTCACAGTCACAAGGCACACGCGGTTGCTAGCCTTGGTCGCCATGTTGAAGCATTGGCAATTTTTGACGCTGCGTTAAAGATTAATTCTAGCAATGCCAAGGCTTATAATGGTAAAGCAAACACCTTGTATCGTTTAAACCGCTGGGTTGAAGCACAAGAAAATTTCGAGCGTGTATTGCAATTACAACCTTCACAAAACGTGTTGGATGGGCTGATCCGCTATAATAAGTCCCATCCAGATTATTTATTACCTAAAGAAGGCAAACAGTTAGCCCAAGCGGCAATTGAAAAAACAAAGAAAGAAACTAAAGAAAAAGCTGACGCAGAAACCGCATTAAAAGCAGAGCATGACGCGAAATTAAAAGCTGAACATGAAGCAAAAGAAAAGGCCGACAAAGAAAAAGCCGAGCACGATAAATTAATTGTGAAAGATCAAAAGTTGGCCGACAAAGATAAAGAGCTTGCCGATTTGCGTGCGCAACTTGAGCAAATGAAATTACAACAAAATAAACCTGCAACTCCTGCCAATGATTTATCTGTTTCATTTGTCATCCCCTATGGCGAATTACAGATCGGCGAAAAACTTGGCGCCGGTGGATTTGGTGTCGTGCATAAAGGCACTTGGCGTTTTCAAAACGTGGCAATCAAAGAATTACTCGATGAAAAACCTTCCATTGCTGCAGCGGCTGATTTTAAAAATGAAATGCAAGTGATGGCGAAACTACGCTCACCAAACGTGGTGCAATTTTACGGTTGCGTATTAGGCAATCCGAAATATTGTATCGTCATGGAATACATGCCAAAAGGATCTTTATTTAATTTATTGCGCAGCAATCAAACGTTAGATTGGTCAACACGTTATAAAATGACGTTAGACATAGCGTGTGGATTAGCATTTTTACATGCAGAAAATATTTTGCATCGTGATCTCAAAAGTTTAAATGTGTTATTAGATGAACATTATCACGCGAAATTAACTGACTTTGGTTTATCAAAAGTCAAAACTGAAACGCGTACTACTACCAAAAATCAAAGTGTGGGATCAGAAGGGTGGGTCGCACCTGAATTAACGGATCCAGACGGAATCTATACTCAAAAATCCGATGTGTTTAGCATGGGCATCACTATGTGGGAAATGGCGACGCGCAAAATTCCTTATGAAAAAGCCTCAAGCCGATCGATGATTCCATTTTGGATGGCACAAAACAAACGCGAAGAAATTCCTGCTGACTGCCCACCAAAAATGGCGCATTTAATTAAGTGGTGTTGGGATACCGATCCAACCAAACGTCCAACCGCAGCAGAAGCAGTAAAATATTTACGTGATGCAGAAAGTGATTTTAAACCCAGCGATAATAAACCAAATCAAAATGATAATGCTGCGCAAGTTAATAATTTGGCGAGTGCAAGTTTTGCAGCAAGTTATCAAGTGAATAGTACAGCGCCGGTGGTGAAGAAATAAAATGGTATGGGCGACCGCCGGTCGCCTGATTTTCAAGGCAACAATCGTAAGTTTATTTATTACATTCAAGGAGCTTAGTATGTTTTTGATACAAAACAATGCGAAAAAAACGTTAACAAATGATGATTTGCAAGAATATATTCAATTAGCACGCCAAGGCGATGCCGAAGCACAATATAATTTAGGCGTCTGCTATGCCAATGGCATAGGTATTACCACAGATGAAAAACAAGCGGTTGAGTGGTTTCGAAAAGCGGCTGAGCAGGGTTATGTTAATGGCGCTCAAGCACAATACGCTTTAGGCGTTTGCTATGAATATGGCAGAGGCGTTGCTAAAGATGAAAAGCAAGCGGTTGAGTTGTTTAGCAAAGCGGCGGAACAAAATAATGCTAATGCACAATACGCTTTAGGCGTTTGCTATGAACATGGCAGAGGCGTTGCTAAAGATGAAAAGCAAGCGTTTGTGTGGGTTCGCGAAGCGGCAGAACAAAATAATGCTGAAGCACAAAGCAAGTTAGGTCTTTATTATGCACAGGGAAAGATTGTGTCTAAAGATGAAAAGACAGCTTTTGCCTGGTGTCAAAAATCTTCGCAGCAAGGGTGTGGGAGTGGTCAAGATAGTTTAGGTAACTGCTATGAAAATGGGTGGGGCGTGCAGAAAGATTTGGATCAAGCCTTTGGTTTGTATCAAAAATCAGCGTTACAAGAAAATGCGAGTGGTCAATATAATTTAGGCCGCTTTTATGAGAATGGATTTAGCGCGCAAAAAAATTTGATGCAAGCAGTTGAGTGGTACCAAAAAGCGGCGGCACAAGGGCATATTTATGCTACAGGGGATTTAAAATACCTTACAACAGAAAATCCTCAACTAGTAGTTAAAACTGTCATTTACCATACAAAGGATCAACTCAAAGCCAAATGCGACAATACCTTAAGTAATACTGAGCTTAATACTCTCAGTGTATTGCCAGATGGGCAGTTGGTGACTGATTCATTAAAAGAAATTAAGTTGTGGAATGAAAAGACCGGTCAGTGTGTACAGACCTTACGCGGGCATAAGGGTCGTGTTCTGGTTTTCACAATACTGCCAGACGGTCGGTTGGTGAGTGCGTCAGGTGATGGCACTATTAAGATTTGGGATAGAGAGACTGGCCAGTGTGTGCAGACTTTAAATCATAGTAATCATGTAGAGTGGAGCGATGGAGTGTCGGCACTAACGGTGTTGCCGGATGGACGGCTGGCAAGTGGGTCAAAAGATAAGACTGTCAAGATCTGGGATGTGAAGAGTGGTAAGCATGAAACCTTAGAAATTAAACAAGAAATCAATACAAATGCTTTCACTGCTTTACCGGATGGCCGTCTGGCGATCGGGTCATTATTGTGGGATGTGAAGACTGGTCAGTGTGTACAGATGGTAAGCGAGGATGGCTATGTTACTGCCCTCACACTGTTGCCGGATGGCCGTCTAGCGAGTGGGTGGTCGGATGAGACTATTAAGCTGTGGGATGTGAAGACTGGTCAGTGTGTGCAGACTTTAAATGATGGGCATTGTAGTAGTGTTAACGCTCTTACGGTGTTGCCGGATGGGCGGCTAGCAAGTGGGTCAAGGAATACGACTATTATTAAACTGTGGGATGTGAAGGCTGGTCAATGTGTACAAACCTTAAGCGGGCATAATGCGGGTGTTAGCGCTTTCCTGCTATTGCCGGACGGTCGTCTGGCGAGTTGGTCAGAAAATAAGATTATCAAAATCTGGAATGTCGGCATTCAACAGTCAGTGCAGTCTCAAAGCGCTGCACAAGTTGTGGCGGATGTTAAACAGCAGCCACAAATTTCTGTAGAAGCCCAGCAAAAAGTGGCATCAGCGGTTAAATTAAACCCGGAACAGGAAGCAAAAGAGAAAGCAGGAAAAGAAGCCAAAGAAAAAGCGGACAAAGAAAAATTGGTGGCAGCGGCAAAAGATAAGCTGGCACATGATCAAAAATCCACCGGCATTGCTAATCAAAATGCTCTTAAACTTCATAAAGAAGGCACTGACCATCATGAACGTGGTCATTATGACAAGGCACTTGAGTACTATGATGCCGCTTTGAAGCTTGAACCCAATCGTTCAGTTACTCTTAACAATAAAGGTAGTGCGCTTAACGATCTTGGTCGTCATGTCGAGGCGTTAGTCTGTTTGGATGCCGCTTTGAAGCTTGATCCTGGTGATACTGATGCCGTTACTCACAGCCACAAGGGACACGCGCTTGCTAGCCTTGGTCGCCATGTTGAAGCATTGGCTATTTTTGACGCTGCGTTAAAAATTAATTCTAGCAATCCCAAGGTCTATAACGGTAAAGCAAACACCTTGTATCGTTTAAATCGCTGGGCTGAAGCACAAGAAAATTTTGAGCGTGTATTGCAATTAAATTCTTTGCCAGAGGTGTTGAGTGGGCTGATTAGCTATAACAAATCCCATTCGGATTATTTATTGCCTAAAGAAGGTAAGCAGTTAGCACAAGCAGCCATTGAAAAAGCAAAAAAAGAGGCCAAGGAAAAAGCGGCAGCGGACGCAGCTTTAAAGGCGCAAGCAGAGACAGAGGCTAAATTAAAAGCTGAACGCGAGGCAAAAGAGAAAGCAGCCAAAGAAAAAGCCGAGCAAGATAAATTAATAACGAAAGACCAAAAGTTGGCCGACAAAGATAAAGAGCTTGCCGATTTGCGTGCGCAACTTGAGCAAATGAAATTACAACAAAATAAACCTGCAACTCCTGCCAATGATTTATCTGTTTCATTTGTCATCCCCTATGGCGAATTACAAATGGGTGAAAAACTTGGCGCCGGTGGATTTGGTGTCGTGCATAAAGGCACTTGGCGTTTTCAAAACGTGGCAATCAAAGAATTACTCGATGAAAAACCTTCCGCTGCTGCAGCGGCTGATTTTAAAAATGAAATGCAAGTGATGGCGAAATTACGTTCGTCTAATGTCGTGCAGTTTTACGGTTGCGTTTTAGGCAATCCGAAGTATTGCATCGTGATGGAATACATGCCAAAAGGATCTTTATTTAATTTATTGCGCAGCAATCAAACGTTAGATTGGTCAACACGTTATAAAATGACGTTAGACATGGCGTGTGGATTAGCATTTTTACATGCAGAAAATATTTTGCATCGTGATCTCAAAAGTTTGAATGTGTTATTAGATGAACATTATCACGCGAAATTAACTGACTTTGGTTTATCAAAAGTGAAAACCGAAACACGCACTACGACAAAAAATCAAAGTGTGGGATCAGAAGGGTGGATCGCACCGGAATTAACTGATCCTGATGGGGTTTATACGCAAAAATCCGATGTGTTTAGCATGGGTATCACCATGTGGGAAATGGCGACACGCAGAATTCCTTATGAAAAAGCCTCAAGCCGATCGATGATTCCATTTTGGATGGCGCAAAACAAACGCGAAGAAATTCCAACTGATTGCCCGCCGAAAATAGCGCATTTAATTAAATGGTGTTGGGACACTGATCCAACTAAACGTCCAACCGCAGCAGAAGCAGTGAAATATTTACGCGATGCAGAAAATGATTTTAAACCCAGCGATAATAAACCGAATCAAAATGATAATGCGGCGCAATTTACTAATTTTCAAAGCGGAAGTTTTGCAGCAAGTTATCAAGGGAATACACCGGTAGTGAAAAAATAATTTATAATTTAACTTTTATTTATAAGGAATATATTTATGTATGGTTATCAAGATCAAAAATCTGCAGCAGCTAGTGAAAGGCTTAGTTGGAATGAAATTCAACGGCAACAGGTAGGACTAGGGTTAAGTCGCTCAGAAATTTCTAGTATGTACTGGAAACAAAACGATGGGGGCCAAAATCAGGCGAGTTCAAATAAAAATGAAGATCAAAAATCCACTAACCCAGAAATTCATAACGCAGAAGGTCTTCGCTATTTAAGTATTGGTGAAAATTCCAAAGCCCTAGATTGTTTTAGTGTTGCCTTGAAGCTTAATCCTAACTTGTTCTCTGCCCTAGGCCACAAAGGCACGGTGCTTCTCAATCTCGGCCGCAATGCTGAGGCTTTGGCTTTTTTGGATGCTGCCTTGAAGATTGCTCCCAACGTGGATATTTACCTCAATAAAGGTACAGCGCTTGATGCGCTTGGTCACCATGCAGAAGCGGTTGCCTGCTATGAAGCTATTTTGAAGATAGATCCTAATAATGCCCATGCTCATTTCAAAAAAGGTTTTTCGTTGCTTGCTCTTGGCCGTTATGCCGAAGCGGTGGTTTCTTGTGATGCCTCATTGAAACTTAACCCCAATAATGGTGCTGCCCACAACAACAAAGCTGGAGCGCTTATCAATTTAGGACGTTATTCTGAAGCATTAGTCACTTGTGATTTTTCCTTAAAGCTTGACTCCAAGAATGCCAATAACCTCAGCAACAAAGGCGTGGTGCTTATTGAGCTTGGCCGTCATGCTGAGGCGTTAGCCTATTTTAATGCTGCTTTAGAGCTTGATTCTGGCGATGATTATACTTACAGCCAAAAAGGCCACGCACTTGCTGGTCTTGGTCGCCATGTTGAAGCATTAACCATTTTTGACGCTGCTTTAAAGATTAATTCTAACAATACCAAGGCCTACAATGGTAAGGCAAATACTTTGTATTGTTTAAATCGCTGGGCTGAAGCACGAGAAAATTTTGAGCGTGTATTACAATTAAAACCTTTACAATCGGTGTTGAATAGTCTGATTCGCTATAAAAAGTTGCATCCAGAGTATTTATTGCCTGAAGAAGGTAAGCAGTTAGCACAAGCGGCAATTGAAAAAATAGAGAAAGAAGCGAAGGAAAAGGCTGAAGCTGAAACTGCATTAAAAGCAGAGCATAACGCGAAATTAAAAGCTGAGCAAGATGCAAAAGAAAAAGCTGAAAAAGAAAAAGCGGAGCAAGATAAATTAATTGCGAGAGATCAAAAACTAGCAGACAAAGATAAAGAGCTTGCTGATTTGCGCGCAAGACTTCAACAATTAGAATTACAACAAAACAAACCCGCAGCACCTGCCAGTGGTTTATCTGTGTCTTTTGAAATTCCGTACAACGAATTGCAATACGGTAACAAACTTGGCGCAGGTGGATTTGGTATTGTCTACAAAGGCACTTGGCGTTTTCAACATGTCGCGATTAAAGAATTACTCGATGAAAAACCATCATCTGCTGCGGCAGCTGATTTTAAAAATGAAATGCAAGTGATGGCGAAATTACGATCGTCTAACGTCGTGCAATTTTATGGCTGTGTATTAGGCAATCCAAAATATTGCATCGTGATGGAATACATGCCTAAAGGATCATTATTTAATTTATTGCGCAGTGAACAAACACTCGATTGGTCAACGCGTTACAAAATGTCACTTGATATGGCGTGTGGATTAGCGTTTTTGCATGCAGAAAATATATTGCATCGTGATCTTAAAAGTTTAAATGTATTGTTAGACGAACACTATCACGCGAAACTCACTGACTTTGGATTATCAAAATTAAAAACAGAAACCAAGACCACGACAAAAACACAGCAGAGTGTTGGTTCTGAAGGTTGGATAGCACCTGAATTAACTGATCCAGACGGGAAGGATTCGCAAAAATCCGATGTGTTTAGTATGGGTATCACGATGTGGGAAATTGCTAGCCGCAAAATTCCTTACGAAACTGCAAAAAGTCGCGCGATGATTCCATTCTGGATGGCGCAAGGTAAACGTGAAGAAATTCCAACTGACTGCCCGCCGAAAATGGCGCACTTAATTAAATGGTGTTGGGATACTGATCCAATCAAACGTCCAACCGCAGCAGAAGCGGTAAAATATTTACGCGATGCAGAAAGTGATTTCAAACCAACTGATAACAAACCAAATCAAAATGCTAATGCGGCGCAAGTTAATAATGTAGCGAGTGGAAGTTTCGCAGCAAGCTATCAAATGAATACGCCGGTGATGAAGAAGTGATCATCAAATTTAATAAAAATTTCTAATCTATTTTTAGCAAGGAGATATGTTATATGCCTAAAATTTTAAGTGAAGTGATAGAAAGAGCAAACAAATGTTATAAAGAACAAAAATATAAAGAGGCGCTTGCTGCTTATGAAGAAGCATTTAGTTTGCCTCCCTATTATCCTTTTAGCGGATGTAACGAAAGAGATGGTAATCTCGTAGACACCTGTCGGAAACTTGCTGCTGAGCAAAAAAAAGACACAAAAGTATTAGATTTTATAACTCAGGTGAAGCTTCCGGCTGTATATAAACACCTCATGAAGGCCGGTATAGAGTACCATGACGGTCATTATGAAAATGCAATTTCCGAATATGAAAAGACTATTAATCTAGTTGCTGACGAAAAGCTAACTAGGGGCAATCCTGTTTATTATGATCAAATTGCTAAGCAATATATTGGGCATTCTTATGCCCGGTTGTGTTTGGCTGATCCAACACTTGAACGAATAACAAAAGCAAAAGTAGCGTTTGAGGCGTCGAGAAAAGTAGCCAGCACACTTGGTGGTGCTAGCTTAGCAAGTGATTATTACCATACGGCGGGCTCTTTTTTAATTATTACAGATGGATTAAAAAAGGTAGGCAAGATTAAGGAAGCAGAGCTTCTGGCTGTAGAGGCAAAAAAATTTGCTGAAGAGGCAATTTCATTAGACAAAAATAATAACTACTACATACGTAATCCTCTTGCTACCTACTACGCTTCCTTTGAAACAGTGGATGCGAAAAAGCAGATAGAAGCATTATATGCAAGCAGTTTGCAATGTGTTACTACTAAAGGAAATACAAAAACGCATCAAGAGAATCAAGCAGCTGTACATGCTGTTTATAAATCACTGTTAAAAAAATTAGCCGATAAAATAGCTGGCGCTCAACAAAAAATATCAGCGGAAGCGAAATTAAAAGCTGATTGTGAAGCTAAGGAAAAAGCTGATAAAGCAAAAGCCGAGCAAGATAAATTAATCGCAAAAGATCAAAAGCTGGCAGATAAAGATAAAGAGCTCGCTGCACAAGCTAAAAAGCTTGCTGAGATGGAAGCCAAGCTTAAACAAATGGAGTTGCAACAACAAAATAATTCTACAAAACCTAATAATGATTTATTCGTTTCATTTGTTATTCCCTACAACGAATTACAAATCGGTGAAAAACTCGGCGCGGGTGGATTTGGTGTCGTGCACAAAGGTACTTGGCGTTTTCAAAATGTAGCGATCAAAGAATTGCTCGATGAAAAACCATCACCTGCCGTTGCCACAGATTTTAAAAATGAAATGCAAATGATGGCGAAATTACGATCGTCTAACGTCGTGCAATTTTATGGCTGTGTATTAGGCAATCCAAAATATTGCATCGTGATGGAATACATGCCTAAAGGATCGTTGTTTAATTTATTGCGTAGTAATCAAACCTTAGATTGGTCAACGCGTTACAAAATGTCTCTCGATATGGCATGTGGATTAGCGTTTTTACATGCAGAAAATATATTGCATCGTGATTTAAAAAGTTTGAATGTGTTATTAGATGAACATTATCACGCAAAACTTACTGACTTTGGTTTATCAAAAGTTAAAACAGAAACTAAAACCACGACAAAAACACAACAGAGTGTTGGCTCTGAAGGTTGGATAGCACCTGAACTAACTGATCCAGACGGGAAGGATTCGCAAAAATCCGATGTGTTTAGTATGGGTATCACGATGTGGGAAATTGCTAGCCGCAAAATTCCTTACGAAACTGCAAAAAGTCGCGCGATGATTCCATTCTGGATGGCGCAAGGTAAACGTGAAGACATTCCAACTGACTGCCCACCAAAAATGGCACATTTAATTAAATGGTGTTGGGATACTGATCCAACTAAACGTCCGACGGCTGCAGAAGCAGTAAAATATTTACGTGATGCAGAAAATGATTTTAAACCCAGCAATAACAAACCGAATCAAAATGATAATGCGGCGCAAGTCAATAATTTAGCGAGCGGAAGTTTTGCAGCAAGTTATCAACCCAACAGTGTGGTACCAGCGAATAAAAAATAAAAATGTAATGATGGAGGTATAAAATTGCGTTGGCTTGTCATTTTCAAAATACAGAGGGACTTCTAAAGCCCCCCAAGTAACTTTATTTGTGACGTGGATTCAGTAAACTTCCAAAATCAATAATCGAATGGAAGTAGTTTTCATGTATATGAACGGATTATGGTAAGAGAAATTGTTCACAAAAACGTCTTTTCATTGAGGCGTAAGTGAAAAATATGCCTTTTTGTGGTCAAATGAAAGTAAATGAGGCTGCTTAACCTTTTTAATTCACGCTGCCCACTGATTGGCTATTTCGATATACGTATCGGTATGGTCTTGACTATTTCGACATGAAAGCTATAATAGTCAATATGAAGAGAATCTATCAAACAGTAGTAACCGACCATTTTGAAAAAAATGCGCAAATGATTTTTTTATCTGGCCCGCGTCAAGTGGGAAAAACGACTGTTGCAACAAACTGTAAAGATTTAACAAATTACTTTAAGTATCTCAATTGGGATAAGCTAAAAGATAGAGAACAAATACTGATAGGGGAAGACGAAGTATTACAAGGGTTGCCAATTAATGCTTTATTAGAACAAAAGCCCATTGTTGTTTTTGATGAAATTCATAAATATAAATACTGGCGTACTTTTTTAAAAGGATTGATTGATGAGCATAAAGGTAAAATAGATGTGCTTGTTACTGGTAGTGCGAAGTTAAACATCTATAGACGTGGTGCAGATAGTTTAATGGGGCGTTATTTTAATTACCGCGTGCATCCACTATCGGTTGCTGAAATTCTTAGAACAACACTACCAGAGTCAATGATATCTCCGCCACAAAAAATTATTAATGATAAATTTCAAGCTTTATTTGAGTTTGGTGGTTTTCCTGAGCCATTTATAAAACAAGACAAAAAATTTTATTTACAATGGCAGGGCTTGCGTCAGGAGCAGATGATCAAAGAAGATATTCGTGATCTGGCGCATATCCAGGAGTTATCACAACTTGAGATGTTGGCATTTTTTCTTAAGGAACAAACTGGCCAGCTAGTTGAATATAGTAATTTAGCGAAAAAAATTCGCGTCTCTGATCAAACGATTCGTCGGTGGATTACGGCATTAGAATCTTTTTTTTATTGCTTTACAATTAAGCCGTGGTCAACGAATATTGCACGCTCTCTTTTAAAACAACCTAAAATATATTTGTGGGATTGGTCATTGTTGGAAGATAAAGGAGCTAAGGTAGAAAATTTTGTGGCTAGTCATTTATTAAAAGCCGTACATTTTTGGACAGATATAGGCTTTGGCAAATTCGAGCTTTATTTTTTACGTGACAAGGAAAAAAATGAAGTAGACTTTTTAATAACGCAAAATAAAAGACCTTGGATAATGCTGGAAGTAAAGAGTAGTCTTAATGAAAGAATAAGCCCCAGCTTGCTAAAATTTCAATCACAATTAAATGTCCCTCATGTTTTTCAACTTGCATTTGATATGGATTATATTGAAAAAGATTGTTTTTCACAGAAAGGACCGATAATCGTTCCTGTGAAAACCTTTCTATCGCAATTAATTTAGTAGCGTACTGTTTTATTGCGCATGTTAGGTAGAGCGAAAGTTATAAATAGTTGTGCTTTTTTATGTTAGATAAATTTAATTCTGAATGCTACATTAGAGTTTTTATTAGTAGATTTCGTTAACAATCTTAATGAATTCGCAGAAGATAAAGTATCAGTAGATTTGATTTAAATAAAGTGGTCAGTTATTAAAAAAAATTTGGAAAAGTAAGCACAAAAAAAATTTTTAATGGTTTAGTGAAAATAGCAAAACAAAAAGAGAACTGTTGAGAATAATTAACAATGTACTTTTGCATCAATTATTAAATGTCGAAGAGTTATTCCGACCAGTTATCAATAAGGGGTCGAGCGATACTTTCTAAGCCTTTTGGCTATATTTGCTATTGATAGCACTATTCATCAAAATTCTCTGGTTGGCATAGATTCAAAAAATAGCAATGATAACAAAAATGCTCCAATTTCTCCGTCGTCTGTAGATCTAACGGTGAAAAAATGCCGTATGTGTATTATTGTGTAGGAAATATAATTTATTTTAATTTAATGATGAAGAAAATGTAGCTAATTTTTTAACTGAACTTTAAATAACAAGGAAGAACATCATGCAAGCTTACCAACCCTCCGCCACGGCAGTTGATGCCAAAGATCAAAAATCCACCGGCACAGCCGACACCAAATCCGAAGCCAAACTCGACAAGACCCTGCAAGGGCATAGCGATGGTGTTAGTGCCCTCACGATGCTGGGCGATGGCCGTCTGGCGAGTGGTTCTTATGACAAGAGCATCAAGCTGTGGGATGTGCAGACGGGTCAGTGTGTGCAGACCCTGCAAGAGCAGGGCAGTGATATTCGTGCCCTCACGTTGCTAGGCGATGGCCGTCTGGCGAGTGGTGGGTCTTTTGACCAGAGCATCAAGCTGTGGGATGTAAAAACGGGTCAGTGTGTGCAGACCCTGCAAGGGCATAGCGATGGTGTTACTGCTCTCACGTTGCTAGGCGATCGCCGTCTGGCGAGTGGGTCTTATGACAATAGCATCAAGCTGTGGGATGTAAAAACGGGTCAGTGTGTGCAGACCCTGCAAGGGCATAGCGATGGTGTTAGTGCCCTCACGATGCTGGGCGATGGCCGTCTGGCGAGTGGTTCTTATGACAAGAGCATCAAGCTGTGGGATGTGCAGACGGGTCAGTGTGTGCAGACCCTGCAAGAGCAGGGCAGTGATATTCGTGCCCTCACGTTGCTAGGCGATGGCCGTCTGGCGAGTGGTGGGTCTTTTGACCAGAGCATCAAGCTGTGGGATGTAAAAACGGGTCAGTGTGTGCAGACCCTGCAAGGGCATAGCAAAGCAGTTACTGCTCTCACGTTGCTAGGCGATGGCCGTCTGGCGAGTGGGTGTGGAGATAAGAGCATCAAGCTGTGGGATGTGCAGACGGGTCAGTGTGTGCAGACCCTACAAGGGGATAGCTATTGTGTTTCTGCCCTCACGTTGCTAGGCGATGGCCGTCTGGCGAGTGGGTCTTATGACGCCAGCATCAAGCTGTGGGATGTGGGTGCACGTACATTGCAGTTGCAAGCCGCGGCGAAGTTAAAAGCCGAGGAAGAGGCAAAGCTAAAGGCTGCAGCAGAAGCAGCAGCATTTAAAGCCGAGCGTGAGGCGAAAGAGAAAGCTGAGCAAGAAAAATTAATGTTGAAAGATCAAAAGTTGGCAGACAAAGATAAAGAAATTGCTGCACAAGCTAAAAAACTTGCAGAGATGGAAGCCAAGTTCAAGCAAATGGAATTACAACAACAAAATAAACCCGCAGCACCCGTCAGTGGTTTATCTGTGTCCTTTGAAATTCCTTACAACGAATTACAAATCGGCGAAAAACTCGGCGCGGGTGGATTTGGTGTCGTGCATAAAGGTACCTGGCGTTTTCAAAATGTCGCAATCAAAGAATTACTTGATGAAAAACCTTCTGCTGCAGCGGCTGCGGATTTTAAAAACGAAATGCAGGTAATGGCGAAATTGCGATCATCCAATGTTGTACAGTTTTATGGTTGTGTGTTAGGCAATCCAAAATATTGCATCGTGATGGAATACATGCCAAAAGGATCCTTATTTAATTTATTACGCAGCAATCAAACGTTAGATTGGTCAACGCGCTATAAAATGACGCTAGACATGGCATGTGGTTTAGCCTTTTTACATGCAGAAAATATTTTGCATCGTGATTTAAAAAGTTTAAATGTGTTACTCGACGAACACTATCACGCAAAATTAACTGACTTTGGTTTATCAAAATTAAAAACAGAAACCAAGACCACGACAAAAACACAGCAGAGTGTGGGATCAGAAGGTTGGATAGCACCTGAATTAACGGATCCAGACGGGAAGGATTCACAAAAATCCGATGTGTTTAGTATGGGTATCACGATGTGGGAGATTGCTAGCCGCAAAATTCCTTATGAAACTGCAAAAAGTCGCGCGATGATTCCATTCTGGATGGCGCAAGGTAAACGTGAAGCAATTCCTGCCGACTGCCCACCAAAAATGGCACATTTAATTAAATGGTGTTGGGATACGGATCCAACCAAACGTCCAACTGCAGCTGAAGCAGTGAAATATTTACGTGATGCGGAAAGTGATTTTAAACTAGGTGATAACAAACCGAATCCAAATGATAATGCCGCGCAAGTCAATAATTTAGCCAGCGCCAGTTTTGCGGCGAGTTATCAAATGAATACACCGTTGATGAAGAAATAATTTTATTAATTTAACTTTTATTTATAAGGAAACCACTCATGCAAGGTATTACAGATCAAAAATCCGCAGCAACTGCTAGCACACCAACCGTTACCGCAAGTACAACATCAACTGTTGAAGCAACTCTAATCAACGACAAAAAGGATCAAAAATCCTCACCTGCACCTGTTGTTGATACTAAGCTCGAATCTAAATGCGACAAAACCCTGCAAGAACATAAAGGTACGGTTTTTGCCTTAGCGGTGCTACCCGATGGTCGGCTGGCCAGCGGATCCAGCGATAAAAGTATCAAGTTATGGGATACCAAAACAGGCCAGTGCTTACAGACGCTGGTTGGCCATGATAACGGTGTTCAGTCCCTTATAATTATGCCTAATGATCGAATTGCCAGTGGAGCATACAAAGAAATCAAGTTGTGGAATGCGAACAGTGGCGAATGTGTAAGCACAATAGATAGTATTTGGACTAGACATAGCAATTGGGTTACGGCACTAATGGCAAGGTCAGACGGTATGCTTCTTAGTGGATCGTTTGATAACACAATGAAGCAGTGGAGTATAAGAGACGGGGAGTTGAATTATAGCAACACCTTTGAAGATCATAGGGGTCCTATTAGAGCTATTGTAGAATTTCCAGATGGAGAAACTGCGAGCGGATCGGACGATAAAAGCATCATAATATCAACAAAATGGAGAAGCCTTGTCTTCAGTTTGAGAGGTCATACAGATTGTGTTTATGCTCTCACAGTGCTTAAAGATGGCCGACTTGCCAGTGGGTCAGCCGATACAACCATCAAGCTCTGGGATCCGAAGACAGGCAAATGTCTGCAGAGCTTGGGCGGACATGACAACGCAGTTGCTGCTCTCGCAGTACTTAAAGATGGGCGACTTGCCAGTGGGTCACATGATAAAACCATCAAGTTGTGGGATGCACAAACGGGCAAGTGTGTGGAAACTTTAAGCGGGCATACTAGTTCTGTTTGTGCCCTTACAGTGCTGTCAGATGGACGGCTTGTCAGTGGGTCTTGGGACGAGAGCATTAAGCTATGGAATGTGGAAACTCCTGCATTGCAATTGCAAGCAACTGCTGCTGCATTACAACTACCAACAAAAAATAATGTAACAAACGATACTAAAGATAAAAGCGAAGCAGAAGCCAAAGCTGATAAAGAAAAGCGCGAGATGCAAGAAAAACTAGATGCGCAGACAAAACAACTTGCTGATATGCAAAAAATATTGACGGACATGCAAGTCCAAAAACCCACTTCACCTACCCCACAACCTGCACCAGCAATAGTTGTGGTAAAACCTGCTGCACCAACAGACAACATTAGTGTATCTCTCAATATTAATTACAACGACATAAAATTAGGTGACGAAATAGGTAAAGGTGGTTTTGGTATTGTGTATCGTGGCACCTGGAAACATAACCAAGTAGCTGTGAAACAATTACTAGCCGCACCAACGGGTGATGCGTTAAAAGATTTTAAAGAAGAAATGCAAACCCATGCGAGTTTACGATCGGATCACATCGTGCAATTGTATGGTTGTTGTTTAGGGCCGTATTGCATGGTGATGCAATACATGCCGCGAGGATCATTATCGAATTATCTCAAAGAACACAGAACAAAAGATCTTGATTGGAATATTGGCTACAAAATTATTACTGACATGGCGTGTGGATTAGCATTTTTACACGACAACGAAATTGTGCATCGTGATTTAAAAAGTTTAAATGTCTTACTGGATGAAAACTATCACGCCAAGCTGAGTGATTTTGGTTTAGCAAAAATTAAACATGAATCTAAAACCATGTTGCGTTACGGTGGCAGTGCAGGCACCACCGCATGGATGGCGCCGGAATTATTTGGCCGTAAAGCGGTTTACACTAAAAAAGCTGATATTTATAGTTTAGGCATAACCTTCTGGGAAATTGCTGCACGTAAAATTCCGTTTGAAGATGCGGCCGATCCCAGCATTATTCCAACCTGGGTAAAAGACGGAGAGCGCGAAGAAATTCCTGCCAGCTGTCCACCAAAACTTGCTTCACTCATTAAATTTTGCTGGAATGGCAAACCTGAAGAGCGCCCTACGGCAGCACGTATTGTGGAATATTTGCGATCAGATGAAAAAGAATTTAGCTTGAGCAGCAAAACAAATAACATCGCTGCGGTAACTGCAACGGCAGTAAGCACACCGTTTTTTGCAGCATCGTATCAAGCTAATAGTAATGCCGCGCAAGTGAATAATGTAGCGAGCGCAAGCTTTGCAGCAAGTTATCAAGTGAATACACCGGTGATGAAGAAATAATTTTTTTAATTTAATTTTTATTTACAAGGAATATATTTATGCAAGGTATTAAAGATCAAAAATCTTCAGCAACTGCTAGTACAGCAGCTGGCACAGAGAGCGGAACTGCAACCGCTGCATCTACTGCCCCACAATCAAAAATTTTTAACTTACAAAAATATCTTAATGCTATAAAAGCAGATGCAAAGCTCACTGCAATTGATCTCTCACAACAGAAAACTTATGAAGCCAAAGCGCAGCTTAAGCTAGATAAAAAACTTAAAGGACATAGTGAGACTGTTAGGCGTCTCAAATTGCTGGCGGATGGACGCTTAGTCAGCGAAGCAGACAATACAGAGAGTAAGATATGGGATATAGCGACTGAGAAATGTTTGGCCACTATGAAAGGAGAGAAGTTAGTAGAGCTAGTAGATGGGTGTTTTGCTATTGTGCCGCCATTCTTTAAAAATACTGCTGAAGCATTAATAAGAATGCCTTATTTTATCGGAGCTGCTCTAGTTGGTGCTAAAGAAATAGGAAAAAACCCTATTCAAGTCTGGGATGCACAGGGCAGTAAGTGTATTTCTACGTTGGTAGGACATAATCACTTTATTCAAAGTCTTATATCGTTGAGTAGTAATCGCCTCGCTAGTAGTGCGTCTCAAGATAATTCGATTAAACTGTGGGATGTACAAACAGGGAAGTGCACACAAACACTGGAAGGGCATAGCAATCGAGTTACTGCTCTCATTGAGCTTCGCGATGGGCAGCTCGCGAGCGGGTCTGATGACAAAAGTATCAAGCTGTGGGACTTGCAAACAGGAAAATGTGTGCAGACCCTAGAAGGGCACAGTGAAGGTGTTAACTTTCTTACAGTGCTAGCAGATGGGCGTCTTGTTAGCATATCAGGTGACAAAACAATTAGATTATGGGATCCGCAAGCGGGAAAATGTCTCAGCATTTTGCAAGGGCATAGTGAATTTGTTTCCGTTTTCACAGCATTAGCAGATGGCCGCCTGGCTAGTGGATCGTATGACAACACTATTAAATTGTGGGATACGCATACAGGAAAATGCCTTTCGACTTTGAGAGGGCATACTAAATCCGTTTATACACTTGTGGCTTTACCCGATGGTCGCCTCGCGAGTGGAGCAGATGACAATACTCTCAGATTATGGGATACCAATACAGGAAGTTGTTTAATTACTATCCCCGATGCGCATGCTGGTAATAGTTCTGGTGTGAATGCTTTAGTTGTGTTACCAGACGGTCGACTGGTCAGCGGTGGTGTTGATAATAACATTAAAATTTGGAATCTCGGTATATGTGCATTACAGTTAAAAGATATTAGACCATTACTCGCAGCTTTACCGGGCACTTTAGTGAAACAATTAAATCTGCAGAATTGTTTGTTGCAGGATGGTGACATCATAGAATTGATGAAACTATTACCCAGCACACAATTGACGCATCTGGATATACGCAATACAAAAATTACTGCAGATGGTTTTAAGATTTTATATCAAAGCTTAAAACAACATCCAACCCTTAAAGAAATTCAGCATGAAGCGATGGCAGATATTCTTGCTGCTGAACAAACCATTTTAGCTAAACAAAAAGCTGAAGAAGATGCAAAGAAAAAAGCAGCGTTGGATGCAAAAGAAAAAGCAGCACGTGAAGCGAAAGAAAGAGCTGACAAAGAAGCGAAAGAAAAAGAACTCGCTGATTTGCGTGCACAAGTTGAACAAATGAAATTACAACAAAATAAACCTGTTAATCCTCATCCAGTTTCACCCACACCTGTTGTTGCGCAACCGATTGATCTATTTGAGCAATTTGCTGTGAGTCGGATCCAGCCTACAAAACCTACTATACCAACCGAAGCGATTACGGTATCGCTTAATATCAACTATAAGGACATAAAACTCGGTGACGAAATAGGCAAGGGTGGTTTTGGTATTGTGTATCGCGGCACCTGGAAATATAACCAAGTAGCCGTTAAACAATTATTAGCCGCACCAACGGGTGATGCGTTAAAAGATTTTAAAGAAGAAATGCAAACCCATGCGAGTTTACGATCGGATCACATTGTGCAATTGTATGGTTGTTGTTTAGGACCATATTGCATGGTGATGCAATACATGCCGCGAGGATCATTATCGAATTATCTCAAAGAGCACAGAACAAAAGATCTTGATTGGAATATTGGCTACAAAATTATTACTGACATAGCGTGTGGATTAGCATTTTTACATGACAACGAAATTGTGCATCGTGATTTAAAAAGTTTAAATGTCTTACTGGATGAAAACTATCACGCCAAGCTGAGTGATTTTGGTTTAGCAAAAATTAAACATGAATCTAAAACCATGTTGCGTTACGGTGGCAGTGCAGGCACCACCGCATGGATGGCGCCGGAATTATTTGCCCGTAAAGCGGTGTATACCAAAAAAGCTGATATTTATAGTTTAGGCATAACCTTCTGGGAAATTGCTGCACGTAAAATTCCGTTTGAAGATGCGGCCGATCCCAGCATTATTCCAACCTGGGTAAAAGAGGGAGAGCGAGAAGAAATTCCTGCCAGCTGCCCACCAAAACTTGCTTCACTCATTAAATTTTGCTGGCATGGCAAACCTGAAGAGCGTCCAACGGCTGCGCGTATTGTTGAGTATCTGCGATCAGATGAAAAAGAATTTAGCTTGATCAGCAAAACAAATAACATCGCTGCGGCAACTGCAACAGCAGTAAGCACACCGTTTTTTGCAGCATCGTATCAAGCTAATAGTAATGCTGCGCAAATGAATAATTTAGCGAGCGCCAGTTTTGCGGCGAGTTATCAAATGAATACGCCGGTGATGAAGAAATAATTTTATTAATTTAACTTTCATTTGTAAGGAATATATTTATGTACAGTTATCAAGATCAAAAATCCGCAGCAGCGTCTAGCTCAATGCAATCAAAAATCTTTAACTTACAAGCACATCTCAATACTATAAAAACAGATGCCAAGCTCATTTGTCTTAATTTATCGCAAGAAAAAATTTGTGATGCAAAAGTAAATAAAATTATGCATGGGCATATGCCTGATTGTCTTGCTGTATTAGCAGATGGTCGCCTTGCTAGCGGTTCTAATGAAAAAAACATTAGAGTTTGGGATGTGAAAAGTGGGCAGTGTGTGCAACTCTTAGACGGGCATGGAAAGTATAATACTACTGTTCTCACTGTATTACCTGATGGACGTCTCGCTAGTGGATCAAATGATAGCTCTATTAAATTCTGGAATATGGAAAGTGGAAAGTGTGTCGCAACACTAGGAGGCTCTTGGAGTTTGAGTGGGCACAGTGGTTATATCTATTCTCTTGCCATATTGGCAGATGGCCGTCTTGCGAGTGGGTCGTCTGATAAAAGTATTAAACTTTGGGATATAAAAAACGAGAAGTGTGTACAGACATTGAATGGAAATAGCCATGGTGTTGCATCACTCGTTGCACTAGAAGATGGCCGCCTCGCAAGTGGCGGGTCGGGGTCAAATGATGGGAACATTTTGCTTTGGGATGTAAAAACAGGAAAATGTGTGCTGACTTTGAGTGGACATAACGGCGGGATTAAATCATTCGCTGTATTGGCAGATGGCCGACTTGTTAGCGGGTCTCATGATAAAAATATTAAACTGTGGGATGTGTCAACTGGTCAATGTTTACAAACACTGAGTGGACATAGTCTTGGAGTTACATCGCTTGCCGTATTAACCGATGGCAGACTTGCTAGTGGCTCATATGATTCAACTATCAAACTCTGGGACTTAAAGAGTGGAAAATGTGTCGAGACTTTGAATGTGCCAGTAACTAATGCTGGACCTGATGGCAGTTTAGGAAATGGTAATTCTGTTAGCTCTTTGGTCATGTTAGCAGATGGCCGTCTTGCTAGTGGATGGGGATATCCTGACAGCAGCATCAAACTCTGGAATGTTGATATGCGAGCACTTATATTAAATGATATTGAACCACTTTTAACTGCGCTTCCAACCACTTCCATTAAACAACTCAATCTGCAAAATTGTTTACTACAAGATAGTAATATCATTGGATTGATTAAGCTATTATCTAACACACAATTGACGCATCTAGATTTGCGTAATACGCAAATCACTGCGATAGGTATTAAAATTTTATATCAAGGCTTAAAAGAGCATACCACATTAAAACATATTCAACATGAAGAGATACCAGCTATTCTTGCTGCTGAACAAGCATTAATAGCTAAGCAAAAAGCTGAAGAAGAGGTTAAGAAAAAAACCGCAGAAGCTGCAAAAATAAAAGCAGAGCATGAAATAAAATTGCAAGCGGCTACTCACAATAGACAGGCTTTAGCTTTAATGCAGCAAAATCGTTTCCAAGAGGCGCAAACATGTTTTGCAGCGGCGATTAAATTAGACGCCAGTCAAGCGGAATACCATCAAAATAATGCTGAAACATTGATGTATTTAAAACGTATTCCTGAGGCGCTGGTAAGTTCTCAAACTGCTATTAAATTGGATTCACAGCAAGCACATTATCATAACCTACAAGGCATTTTATTTTGCCTGCTTAATCAAGAGGAAAAAGCACTGGCTTGTTATGATGCTGCGATTAAACTCAAACCAAGTGATATTTCCTATTATGAAAATAAAATTAATGCGCTGAGACCATTAACGCGTTATTCAGAAATGCTTCCTTGTTATGACGCCATCATAAAAGCAAAACCTAATGAAGCAGCAGCCTATAATTCCAAAGGTTGGCATTTACTGTTGTTGGATCGCTATGTGGAGGCAGAGGCTGCTATTGATAAATCGTTAAATCTTGATGCTAAGAGTGCAGCGGCGCTCGATAGCAAAGGCAATATTTTGTATCGGCAAGGCAAGTATGCAGAAGCATTAGATTATTTTGATACTGCGCTAAAAATCATGCCTGATTTATTCTCTCAATCTACCGGTAATAGCAAAGCCAATGCTTTGTTACAGATAAAGCGTTATACCGAAGCGCTAAACTGTTTCGAGAAAGTATTAATGTCTAAGCTTTCTGATAATGATCTAAAAGAAATTAATTTATTGCATAAATTTAATCCACTTTACTTGTTGCCCGCTGAAGGTAAAGCAAAAGCTGAGAAAGAAAAACACGAGCACGAAATGCAAGAAAAATTTAATGCCCAAGCAAAACAACTTGCAGACATGGAAGCAAAGATTAAGCTGCTCTCTTTACAAAGTTCAAAACCTCCGTTACCAGCTTTTTCTTTACCTAAACCTCATCCGGTTTCACCAATGCCTGTAATTGCTGATACAAAACTTCCTGCGCCATCAGATATTATTACTGTATCTCTTAACATTAATTACAACGAAATAAAATTAGGTGCTGAAATTGGCAGAGGTAGTTACGGTATTGTCTATCATGGCACCTGGCGCTATAACACAGTCGCTGTAAAACAATTATTAGCTGCTCCCACTGGTGATTTGTTACAAGATTTCAAAAAAGAAATACACACGCATGCTGACTTGCGTTCCGAGCATATTGTGCAATTGTATGGTGCCTGTTTAGGACCCTATTGCATGGTGATGCAATACATGCCAAAAGGATCATTATTTCATTATCTCAAGACCAGTAAAGCCACAACGATGGATTGGGCAATTGGTTACAAAATCATTACCGATATTGCTTGCGGTTTAGCATTTTTACACGGCAAAGGAATTGTGCATCGTGACCTGAAAAGTTTAAATGTATTATTGGATGAAAATTATCACGCTAGACTCAGTGATTTTGGGTTAGCAAAAATCAAAAAAGAAACGAGCACAACAAGTAGTAAAGGTGGTGCTGTAGGCACGCTGGCATGGATGGCACCCGAAATAATGGAAGGGCCTTATACTCAAAAATCAGATATTTACAGTTTAGGTATTACTTTATGGGAAGTTGCTGCACGTGAAATTCCCTTTAAAGATGTCAATAATCCTTTGCTTATCCCACTTAAAGTGATTCAAGGAACACGCGATGCAATTCCCGCTGATTGCCCACCAAAAATGGCACACTTAATTAAATGGTGTTGGGATACTGATCCAACTAAACGTCCAACCGCAGCAGAAGCAGTGAAATATTTACGCGATGCAGAAAGTGATTTTAAACCAAGCGATAACAAACCGAATCAAAATGATAATGCCGCGCAAGTGAATAATTTAGCGAGCGCAAGTTTTGTGGCGAGTTATCAACCTAATACACCGGTGATGAAGAAATAACTTTTGCGAAAAAAATAATTCCGGTTTAATAGACAACACATCGATTTATATTAAAAACGTTCCTTCCCCACTTGTGGGGGAAAAACAGGAAGGGGGGGGCAATAATACGCTATTCCCCCGAAATGTAACCATAGCTTAAACTAACAAGGAAACCATGCATGCAAACTTATAAACTTTCTGCCACAGCAGCTGCCGACAGCAAAGATCAAAAATCTGCCTCTTCTGTGAATATTGCAACAACTCAAATCTTTAATCTTCAAAAACAGCTTGACGCGATTAACGGTGATGCCAAGTTCACTTTGCTCGATTTATCACGACAAAAAGTTTGTGATGAAACAAGCAAGCCTAAATTAACCAAAACCATGAGCGAGGAAACGGCTCGCGCTCGTTTTGCAATGTTGTATAACCAAAAAATGCTTTGCACAATATTGGATGACGGTGGTTTTAATAGCGGGTTTAAGCTTTGGGACTTGAAGGACACAAAATCTAATAAAAGTTTTTTGCCGCAGAAAAAAAATATTGTCGAATTAATAGTTGATTTTGCTGTGCTTGATGATAACAAATTGGTTACTTACACATATCAAATAAATGCAAAATCTAGGGAAGAAACAGGCTGTTCGAGTATTAAGGTTTGGGATACTAACACCTGGGAATCAACTACATTGAAGGAAGAAAAAGCATTTATTTTTTCTACAACTGGTAGTGGTCTTTGTGCATTACCCAATCGCCAGCTGCTAAGTTTCATAGAAGAAAAAACTTTAAAGCTATGGGATATTGATCAACAAAAATGTTTACATGTTTATAATAATTTTGATAAAGCCGTTGCTGTTTTCCCCAATAGCAATTTTGCTTATTCATCTAGTGATAAGATCATTCATGTCTGTACAGGTGGAGATGTTTATAAAACTCTTAAGGTAAAACGTGCTGTTACTGCATTGTCAGCTTTATCCAATACACAGCTCGCTATTGGTGTAGCGGGAAATATTTTAATTTGGGATTTGCAAACGAATAAACTTTCTACATTATGTCAGCTGGATTCAAATAGAGATGTTAATAAACTAGCAGTATTACCAGATGGGCGTTTGGCGAGTTGTCAGGAAGGTTCGGTAAAATATCCAATGGCGTTTATTCAACTATGGAATATTCAAACAGGTGAATGCACAAGCACTTTGACAAGTTCCAATAAAAAAGATCGTGGTGTAGAACAATTAACTGTATTGCAAGATGGTCGACTTATTAATAGTTGGTATTGTGATGGTAATAAGCCGCATGGAATAACCGAGTGGACTTTTGATTATCGTGCTTTAAAACTAGCTGATATTCGGCCCTTGTTAGAAGCTTTGAAAAATAATCGATCAGTTACACAGCTGAATTTGCAACAGGTAGCAATAGATGATAAAGCTATTCCAGAACTCGCTAAATTAGCACAGCAAAATTTAACATTAGTAGAGTTGGATTTGCAGAATACTTTAGTGAGTAAAGCAGGAATCAAAGAGTTGTATAATTTGACACGAAAACGTTTGCCTACTTTAAAAATAAAACATGCTGCTATGGATGCAATTTTGCAAGAAGAAGGTATGTTGCAAAAATCTATTGTGCCAGTTAGCACAGCCACTGCAGCAGCGGTCGTCGATGCCAAAGACCAAAAATCCACTGCAAGCGCTGACACTAAATGCGAAGCCAAACTCGACAAGACCCTGCAAGGGCATAGTAGTACTGTTTTTGCCCTCACGTTGCTAGGAGATGGCCGTCTGGCGAGTGGGTCTGGAGATAAGAGCATCAAGCTGTGGGATGTAAAAACGGGTCAGTGTGTGCAGACCCTGCAAGGGCATAGCAGTTATGTTTATGCCCTCACGTTGCTCGGCGATGGCCGTCTGGCGAGTGGGTCTGAAGACAAAAGCATCAAGCTGTGGGATGTGCAGACGGGTCAGTGTGTGCAGACCCTGCAAGGGCATAGCAATGGTGTTACTGCCCTCACGTTGCTAGGCGATGGCCGTCTGGCGAGTGGTTCTACTGACAATAGCATCAAGCTGTGGGATGTGCAGACGGGTCAGTGTGTGCAGACCCTGCAAGGGCATAGTAGTACTGTTTGTGCCCTCACGTTGCTAGGCGATGGCCGTCTGGCGAGTGGTTCTTATGACGAGAGCATCAAGCTGTGGGATGTGCAGACGGGTCAGTGTGTGCAGACCCTGCAAGGGCATAGCAGTTATGTTGCTGCCCTCACGGTGCTAGGCGATGGCCGTCTGGCGAGTGGTTCTTATGACAAGAGCATCAAGCTGTGGGATGTGCAGACGGGTCAGTGTGTGCAAACCCTGCAAGGGCATAGCGGTGGTGTTAAAGCCCTCACGTTGCTAGGCGATGGCCGTCTGGCGAGTGGTTCTTATGACAAGAGCATCAAGCTGTGGAATGTGCAGACGGGTCAGTGTGTGCAGACCCTGCAAGGGCATAGCGGTTATGTTTATGCCCTCACGTTGCTAGGCGATGGCCGTCTGGCGAGTGGGTTTTCTGACGGCAGCATCAAGCTGTGGGATGTGGGTGCACGTACATTGCAGTTGCAAGCCGCGGCAAAAATAAAGGCGGAAGAGGAAGCGAAATTAAAAGCCGAGCGCGAGACGAAAGAGAAAGCAGAAAAAGAGGCCAAAGAAAAAGCCGAGCAAGATAAATTAATGATGAAAGATCAAAAACTGGCAGACAAAGATAAAGAACTTGCTGAGTTACGTGCAAAACTTCAACAATTAGAATTACAACAAACAAAACCAGCAGCACCTGCTGCAGGTTTATCTGTGTCTTTTGAAATTCCATACAACGAATTGCAATATGGTAACAAGCTCGGTGCAGGTGGATTTGGTATTGTCTACAAAGGCACGTGGCGTTTTCAAAACGTGGCAATTAAAGAATTGCTGGATGAAAAACCTTCCGCTGCAGCGGCTGCGGATTTTAAAAACGAAATGCAAGTGATGGCGAAATTACGATCGTCTAATGTAGTACAATTTTATGGTTGCGTGTTAGGCAATCCAAAATATTGCATCGTGATGGAATACATGCCAAAAGGATCATTGTTTAATTTATTGCGTAGTAATCAAACCTTAGATTGGTCAACACGTTACAAAATGACTTTAGACATGGCATGTGGTTTAGCATTTTTACACGCAGAAAATATATTGCATCGTGATTTAAAAAGTTTAAATGTTTTATTAGATGAAAACTATCATGCAAAGTTAACCGATTTTGGTTTATCAAAAGTCAAAACTGAAACACGTACTACGACAAAAAATCAAAGTGTGGGATCGGAAGGCTGGACCGCGCCAGAATTAACTGAGCCTGAAGCTAGCTACACACCAAAATGCGATGTATTCAGTATGGGTATAACTTTTTGGGAAATTGCCACGCGAAAAATCCCGTATGAAAAAACAGCTAACCGTAGTTTTATTTCTTTCTGGTTTGCGCAAAACAAACGCGAAGAAATTCCTGCCGACTGCCCACCAAAAATGGCATATTTAATTAAATGGTGTTGGGATACCGATCCAAGCAAACGTCCAACCGCAGCAGAAGCAGTGAAATATTTACGCGATGCCGAAAGTGATTTTAAACTAGGTGATAACAAACCGAATCAAAACGATAATGCGGCACAAGTGAATAATTTAGCGAGTGCAAGTTTTGCAGCCACTTATCAAATGAATACACCGGTGGTGAAGAAATAATTTTATTAATTTAACTTTTATTTATAAGGAATATGTTTATGCAAGGTTATAAAGATCAAAAATCCACTGTCACTACCGATATTAAATTCGAAGCCAAACTCGACAAAACCCTGCAAGGACATAGTAATTATGTTTTAGCCCTCACGATGTTGGGTGATGGACGTCTGGCGAGTGGGTCTAATGACAACAGCATCAAGCTGTGGAATGTCAGCACAAGTCAGTGTGTTCTGACTTTAAAAGGACATGGTGGTTTACTTACGGATGGATGCGTTTGTGCTCTCACGATGTTGAGTGATGATCGCCTGGCGAGTGGTTCTGCTGACAAGAGCATCAAGCTGTGGGATGTGCAGACGGGTCAGTGTGTGCAGACCCTGCAAGGGCATAACTATTGTGTTTCTGCCCTCACGTTGCTAGGCAATGGCCGTCTGGCGAGTGGTTCTGCTGACAAGAGCATCAAGCTGTGGGATGTGCAGACGGGTCAGTGTGTGCAGACCCTGCAAGGGCATAGCGAACGGGTTTTTGCCCTCACGTTACTAGGCGATGGCCGTCTGGCGAGTGGTTCTAGGGACAAGAGCATCAATCTGTGGGATGTGCAGACGGGTCAGTGTGTGCAGACCCTGCAAGGGCATAGCAATACTGTTGCTGCCCTCACGATGCTAGGCAATGGCCGTCTGGCGAGTGGGTCTCATGACAGGAGCATCAAGCTGTGGGATGTGCAGACGGGTCAGTGTGAGCAGACCCTGCAAGGGCATAGTGATGCTGTTACTGCCCTCACGGTGCTGGGCGATGGCCGTCTGGCGAGTGGTTCTTATGACAATAGCATCAAGCTGTGGGATGTGCAGACGGGTCAGTGTGTGCAGACCCTGCAAGGGCATAGTAGTACTGTTCATGCCCTCACGTTGCTAGGCGATGGCCGTCTGGCGAGTGGGTCTTATGACAAATAGCATCAAGCTCTGGGATGTGGGTGCACGTACATTGCAGTTGCAAGCCGCGGCAAAAATAAAGGCGGAAGAGGAAGCGAAATTAAAAGCCGAGCGCGAGGCGAAAGAGAAAGCAGAAAAAGAGGCCAAAGAAAAAGCAGAGCAAGATAAGTTAATGTTGAAAGATCAAAAATTGGCAGATCAAAATAAAGAGCTCGCTGATTTGCGTGCGCAACTTGAACAAATGAAATTACAACAAACAAAACCCGCAGCACCTGCTGCAGGTTTATCTGTCTCATTTGAAATTCCATACAACGAATTGCAATATGGTAACAAACTCGGTGCAGGTGGATTTGGTATTGTTTACAAAGGCACTTGGCGTTTTCAACATGTCGCGATTAAAGAATTACTCGATGAAAAACCATCATCTGCAGCAGCAGCTGATTTTAAAAACGAAATGCAAGTGATGGCGAAATTACGATCGTCTAATGTCGTACAATTTTATGGCTGCGTGTTAGGCAATCCAAAATATTGCATCGTGATGGAATACATGCCAAAAGGATCATTGTTTAATTTATTGCGTAGTAATCAAGCCTTAGATTGGTCAGCGCGTTACAAAATGACATTAGACATGGCCTGTGGATTAGCATTTTTACATGCGGAAAATATCTTGCATCGTGATTTAAAAAGTTTAAATGTATTACTCGATGAAAATTACCATGCAAAATTAACAGATTTTGGTTTATCCAAAGTGAAATCTGAAACACACATGACAACGAAACATCAAAGCAAAGGTTCAGAAGGTTGGATGGCACCTGAGTTGGATGATCCAGATGTGAGCTATACACCTAAATGTGATGTGTTTAGTTTAGGGATAACATTTTGGGAAGTGGCTACGCGTAAAAGTCCGTATGAAAAAGTAGAAGCCAATCGCCGTTCACGAATTATTTCCTGGTATGCCCAAAACAAACGTGAGGAAATTCCAACTGATTGCCCACCAAAAATGGCACATTTAATTAAATGGTGTTGGGATACCGATCCAAGCAAACGTCCAACTGCAGCAGAAGCAGTAAAATATTTACGTGATGCAGAAAATGATTTTAAACCCAGCGATAATAGACCGAATCAAAATGAAAATGCCGCGCAAGTGAATAGCTTAGCGAGCGCAAGTTTTGCAGCGAGTTATCAAATGAATACGCCGGTTGTGAAGAAATAATTTAAGGATTTTTTATGGATGCTAAATCAATTATTGTTACTATCAGAACTAGCGCTCCCAACACTAGTACTGCTACTGCTGCTAGTACTGCCACTGTTACTGCTACTGCTGCTAGTACTGCCACTGTTACTGCTACTGCTGCCAGTACTGCCACTGTTACTACTAATCCTCCTCATAGGATCCTCGAACAGGATCAAACAATGATGATTGACTTGCATGGTTTGTCTGTAGAGCGCGCACAAAGACGGGTGACTCAATATATAAAACACGCTCCTTCGGCGGGTTGGAATAAAATTCGTTTTGTCACTGGGCGTGGCAACCATGTCAATGCGCGTGGCGAGCGAGGAACCTTATATAAAAGTTTTAAAGAATGGTTACAGGCTGTTCCAGGTAATATAGCAAAAATAGAACAATTTGATGGTTATTACGAGGTGGATATTAAAGATAATATTCCAATTCGTAATCCATTGATGGCATTCCTAGATAAAAGCGTCGAACAATCATTAAAAGAGAATATTGACGAAATAAAAAAAGCAGCAGAAAAAAGTAATGTAGATAATATGACAGCATTAGCGCTTTGTTACGACAAGGGTATTGGCGTTAAACAAAGCTACCAAAAAGCAACTAAATTATATTTAAAATTAGCGGAACAAAAACATGCTTTAGCGCAGTATGAAGTAGGCTGTCGTTATTTTATTGGCAAAGGCATTAAGCAAAACGATCCTAAAGCAATAGAATTTTTAACATTATCGGCTAACCAAAATTTTATGTTAGCTGAATTTTTATTAGGTAATATTTACTGGAAAGGCTATGGAATCTTTCCCATTAACTATGTTCTAGCTAATCAGTATTTTCTCAAGGCTGCTAACCATGGTCATGCGGAAGCAGCACGCAAATTAGGCTGCGCTTATGCGGAAAAATTAGGCGTAGCTAAAGTCGATTATGCTGAAGCAATCCGCTGGTGGGAAAAAGCTGTGGAGAGAGAAGATTGTGTAGCGGCTTTTAATTTAAGTAATTTTTATCGCGAAGGTAAAGGTGTAACTAAAGATCAGAAAAAAGACTTTTATTACTTATGTCGTTCAGCTGAGTGGGGCGATCCTGACGGACAGAATATGTTAGGACAAACCTATTATTTTGGTGATGGCGTTGTTAAGCAAGATAAGGCAGAAGGTCTTAGGTGGTTACATCGAGCTGCTGACAATGTTTGCGTCGAAGCGCAATTTTTTTTATTTGAACATTACCGTTCCTTAAAAGAAGAAACAAAAGCAAAAGAATATCTTATCAGCGCAGCTGAGAATGATTACCTTGAAGCCCAATTATGGATTGCCTGCACATCACAGGGTGAAGCAAACAAAAGCCCTATCAGTGAGAGCAAAAAGGATGTCAAGTCTAACTCTAGTAGTGTGGTAAAAAAGGCAGAAGGGCTGCATGAATTTAGTCCGGATATGCAGAAAAATATGTTAGAGCGTTTATTAAATCAGCCGGTGAGTGCTGTTTTACAAATAAAAGATGATGCTATCAAATCTTTGGTCGTAGGTTTATTGTTATCCGAAGATAGTACTCAAAAGCAAATAAAAAAAGGTGTGCAGATTTTAGAAAAATTGGCAGATGAAAAATATTCTGTTGTGTTGGATCGCTTAGGTGCAATATGTTTTTCGGGAAACAAAGCGATCAAAAAAGATATTAATAAAGCATATAATTATTGGTTTAGAGGAGCAGAATTAGAAGATACGGATTGCTTGTGTTCTTTAGGATATTATTGGCATTATGGAGCGGGCGGTAAAATAGACTTAGAAAAAGCAATTGCCTATTTTCTTAAAGCTGCTGCTAAAGGTAGCGCACATGCTAATAAGGAGTTGGGTGCATTTTATAGCCATGATACCTTGGGTGTAAAAAAAGACCTCAAGCAGGCAGCTAAGTATTTTCAATGTGCCATGGAACTAGATCAGCCTAGGGAGCGTAAGAAAAAAAGAAAAGCATTTCATGCTACTCTAAATACTTTTCAAGATGCGTCTATGGGTTTAGCAATGCTATGTTATGAAGGAGCTGACGGTGTTCCAAAAGATGAACCAAAAGCGATAGAACTATTTAAACAATCTGCTGCGGATGGGAAAGCTGAAGCAGCACTTTTTCTTGCGGATCACTATAGAAGAAAAGATCAATTAAAAGAATTTTCGTATTACTTGCATATGGCAGCTGATTTAGGCCATGAAAAAGCAAAAGATATGATAAAACGTATGCCTCCTGAAGTGAATAAATTATTTAAGCAGTTGTGCGCCTCAGTGTCTAATCATGATTTGACCGAATATAATTCCAGCAGTAAAGAGCAAATGCTTGTTGAGTTACAACAGTTATCAAATAGTTTGGGCGAGCAATTGGAGTGGAAAATCACAACAGAAAATCGCGCTTGGGCTTATATCAGTAATGAACTACAGAAAAAATTAGAAAGTGTTAATGAGCTGAAATCCTATGTAAAAAAATCAACGAATGGACGTTATCTAATTGTGATTAATGATATTTATCAGTGTAAGCTTGATGAGATTTTTCGCTTATTTGAAAAAGCAAAAGCATGGAAGACTTATTCAACAGCTGCTGCGCTCACATCATTTGGCAGCAAAGCAATTCATCAAAATTCTCTGGTTGGCATAGATTCAAAAAATATAGGTGATAATAAGAGTGATCCAGCTTCTCCGCTGCCTGTAAATCCAACAGTGAAAAAATGCCGTATGTGTATTATTGTGTAGAAAAGATAATTTAGTTTAATTTAATGATGAAGAAAATGTAGCTAATTTTTTAACTGAACTTTAAATAACAAGGAAGAACATCATGCAAGCTTACCAACCCTCAGCTACGGCAGCTGATGCCAAAGATCAAAAATCCACCGCCATTGCTGACACCAAAATCGAAGCCAAACTCGACAAGACCCTGCAAGAGCATAGTGGTCATATTTATGCCCTCACGATGCTGGGCGATGGCAGACTGGCGAGTGGGTCTAAAGACAAGAGCATCAAGCTGTGGGATGTGCAGACGGGTCAGTGTGTGCAGACCCTGCAAGGGCATAGCAGTTGGGTTCGTGCCCTCACGTTGCTAGGCGATGGCCGTCTGGCGAGTGGTTCTTATGACAAGAGCATCAAGCTGTGGGATGTAAAAACGGGTCAGTGTGTGCAGACCCTGCAAGGGCATAGCAATGATGTTAATGCCCTCACGATGCTGGGCGATGGCCGACTGGCAAGTGGTTCTGCTGACAAGAGCATCAAGCTGTGGGATGTGCAGACGGGTCAGTGTGTGCAGACCCTGCAAGGGCATAGCGAGGGTGTTATTGCCCTCACGTTGCTAGGCGATGGCCGACTGGCGAGTAGTTCTCATGACAAGAGCATCAAGCTGTGGGATGTGCAGACGGGTCAGTGTGTGCAGACCCTGCAAAGGCATAGCGGTGGTGTTAAAGCCCTCACGTTGCTGGGCGATGGCCGACTGGCAAGTGGTTCTGCTGACAATAGCATCAAGCTGTGGAATGTGCAGACGGGTCAGTGTGTGCAGACCCGGCAAGGGCATAGTGAATCTGTTTTAGCCCTTCTGTTGCTAGGCGAGGGCCGTCTGGCGAGTGGGTCTCTTGACTGCAGCATCAAGCTGTGGGATGTGCAGACGGGTCAGTGTGTGCAGACCCTGCAAGGGCATAGCAGTTGTGTTTATGCCCTCACGTTGCTAGGCGACGGCCGTCTGGCGAGTGGTTCTGGTGACGAGAGCATCAAGCTGTGGGATGTGGGTGCACGTACATTGCAGCTGCAAGCCGCGGCAAAAATAAAAGCGGAAGAGGAAGCGAAATTAAAAGCCGAGCGCGAAGCGAAAGAGAAAGCAGAAAAAGCGGCCAAAGAAAAAGCCGAGCAAGAAAAATTAATGTTGAAAGATCAAAAACTGGCCGACAAAGATAAAGAAATTGCTGCACAAGCTAAAAAACTTGCAGAGATGGAAGCCAAGTTCAAGCAAATGGAATTACAACAACAAAATAAACCCGCAGCACCCGTCAGTGGTTTATCTGTGTCTTTTGAAATTCCTTACAACGAATTACAAATCGGCGAAAAACTCGGCGCGGGTGGATTTGGTGTCGTGCATAAAGGTACCTGGCGTTTTCAAAATGTCGCAATCAAAGAATTACTTGATGAAAAACCTTCTGCTGCAGCGGCTGCGGATTTTAAAAACGAAATGCAGGTAATGGCGAAATTGCGATCATCCAATGTTGTACAGTTTTATGGTTGCGTGTTAGGCAATCCAAAATATTGCATCGTGATGGAATACATGCCAAAAGGATCATTATTTAATTTATTGCGCAGTAATCAAACCTTAGATTGGTCCACGCGTTACAAAATGACTTTAGACATGGCCTGTGGATTAGCATTTTTGCATGCAGAAAATATTTTGCATCGTGATTTAAAAAGTTTAAATGTGTTATTAGATGAACATTATCACGCAAAACTGACTGACTTTGGTTTATCGAAAGTTAAAACCGAAACACGCACCACGACCAAAAATCAAAGTGTTGGTTCGGAAGGTTGGATAGCGCCAGAGTTAACTGATCCCGATGGTGTTTATACGCAAAAGTCGGACGTGTTTAGTATGGGTATCACGATGTGGGAAATAGCTACACGCAAAATCCCTTATGAAAAAGCACAAAGTCGCGCGATGATTCCATTCTGGATGGCGCAAGGTAAACGCGAAGACATTCCAACTGATTGCCCACCAAAAATAGCACATTTAATTAAATGGTGTTGGGATACTGATCCAGCTAAACGTCCAACAGCAGTAGAAGCGGTGAAATATTTACGTGATGCCGAAAGTGATTTTAACCCCAGCGATAATAAACCAAACCAAAATGATAATGCCGCACAAGTGAATAATTTAGCAAGTGGTAGTTTTGCAGCAAGTTATCAAGTAAACACGCCGGTGATGAAAAAATAATTTTATTACTTTAACTTTTATTTATAAGGAATATAATCATGCAAGGTATTAAAGATCAAAAATCTGCAGCATTTGCTAGTGCCGCCGCACCCGACACCAAAGACCAAAAAGTCTCTGCCGCCGCCAAATTCGAACCCAAACACAACCAAACCCTGGAGGGGCATAATTCTGCTGTTCGTGCTTTAACGGTGCTGCCAGACGGCGGCTTGGCGAGTGGTTCGGGTGAAGGTTCTTTCATATTTACTGGTGTTATAAAATTGTGGGACTTACAGAGTAAAAGGTGTGTGCAGACCTTAACTGGGCATAGCGAACATATTTATGCCTTGACAGTGTTGCCGGACGGCCGGCTGGCAAGTGGGTCTTTGGACAATAACATCAAACTGTGGGATGTGAAAACGGGTAAATGTGTGCAGACCCTGCGAGGACATAGCGATAGTGTTAATGCCCTCACATTGTTAGACGATGGACGTCTAGCAAGTGGGTCTTCTGACAAGAGCATCAAGCTGTGGGATGTCTGCACAGGTAAATGCGCGCAGACCCTGCAAGGGCATAGTAATGATGTTAATGTCCTCACGATGCTTGCCGATAGCCGTCTCGCGAGTGGATCTAAAGATCACAATATCAAGCTGTGGGATGTGAAAATGGGTAAATGTGTGCAGACACTGGAAGGGCATAGCCTTCCTGTTTCTACTCTCACTGTGTTGTCGGATGACCGTTTGGCGAGTGGATCATATGATGATACTATCAAGCTGTGGTCATTGAAGACGGGAAAGTGTGAGCTGACCTTAAGCGAGGCTGTTGATGTCCTTACGGTGCTGCCGGATGGCCGCTTGGTGAATGGATTTCATAATAGCATCACGCTACTGAATTTGCAAACAATGGAGAGAGTGCATACCAATTTAAGCGGGCCTAGTGAGCGTGTTCATGCCCTCATAGTACTGCCAGACGGCCACCTGGCAAGTGGTTTTGGCGGTGGTTTTTATTCTAGAAATAATGGTATCAGGTTGTGGGATGTAGGCACTAAACAATTATTGCAGTTGCAAGCCGCAGCGCAATTAAAGGCGAAGGAAGAGGCTAAATTAAAAGCTGAGCGCGAAGCGAAAGAAAAAGAACTCGCTGATTTGCGTGCACAAGTTGAACAAATGAAATTACAACAAAATAAACCTGTTAATCCTCACCCAGTTTCACCCACACCTGTTGTTGCGCAACCGATTGATCTATTTGAGCAATTTGCTGTGAGTCGGATCCAACCTACAAAACCTACTATACCAACCGAAGCGATTACGGTATCGCTTAATATCAACTATAAGGACATAAAACTCGGTGACGAAATAGGCAAGGGTGGTTTTGGTATTGTGTATCGTGGCACCTGGAAATATAACCAAGTAGCGGTGAAACAATTACTAGCTGCACCAACGGGTGATGCTTTAAAAGATTTTAAAGAAGAAATGCAAACCCATGCGAGTTTACGATCGGATCACATCGTGCAATTGTATGGTTGTTGTTTAGGACCATATTGCATGGTGATGCAATACATGCCGCGAGGATCATTATCGAATTATCTCAAAGAGCACAGAACAAAAGATCTTGATTGGAATATTGGCTACAAAATTATTACTGACATGGCGTGTGGATTAGCATTTTTACACGACAACGAAATTGTGCATCGTGATTTAAAAAGTTTGAATGTCTTACTCGATGAAAACTATAATGCCAAGCTGAGTGATTTTGGTTTAGCAAAAATTAAACATGAATCTAAAACCATGTTGCGTTACGGTGGCAGTGCAGGCACTACTGCCTGGATGGCACCGGAATTATTTGCCCGTAAAGCGGGGTATACCAAAAAAGCTGACATTTATAGTTTAGGCATAACCTTCTGGGAAATTGCTGCGCGTAAAATTCCGTTTGAAGATGCGGCCGATCCCAGCATTATTCCAACCTGGGTAAAAGACGGAGAGCGCGAAGAAATTCCTGCCAGCTGCCCACCAAAACTTGCTTCACTCATTAAATTTTGCTGGCATGGCAAACCTGAAGAGCGTCCAACGGCTGCGCGTATTGTTGAATATCTGCGATCAGATGAAAAAGAATTTAGCTTGAGCAGCAAAACAAATAACATCGCTGCGGTAACTGCAACGGCAGTAAGCACACCGTTTTTTGCAGCATCGTATCAAGCTAATAGTAATGCTGCGAAAGTGAATAATTTAGCGAGCGCCAGTTTTCCAGCAAGTTATCAAATGAATACGCCGGCGGTGAAGAAATAATTTTTTTTAATTTAACTTTTATTTATAAGGAATATATTTATGCAAGGTTATAAAGATCAAAAATTTCTAGAAACTGCTACTGCTGCAGCACCGATCATTGATGCCAAGGATCAAAAAACTATAGCTATTAATGTAGTGCCGCCACAAGCAATGCGTAGTAAACGCGATTTATATATTAAAATTTATAAGCAGGAATTTATTCGTGAATTACAGTTTGCTTGGGATGTAGCGAATGATCGTGCTACGGCGCGTACAACGTTTACTGAAAAATTAGTCGAATCATTGAAAGCACTGCCACAAGAAATACCAATGATTGGTAAAGCGGTGGAGGCGCTAGGTCCCGTACTAACATTTGCTGCGAATGAAATACGTGATAAAGAAATGGGTTGTTTAGCCAATTTAACCGACGATTTAGATTTACATCGATTGGAAATTTTATTGGATGTGGTGGCGCGTGAGGCTTATCGTCGCTATGAATATTTTATTGAATATCGCTTGGGTGATGACCCAGTAAAATCAATTATTCCTTTTGCTAAAGCTGGCGTGGCTCGTTCTTTGGAATATTTGGCGCGCAAAAAAAGTGGTGCATCAGTAAGTGATGTTGTGCGGAGCAGGATGGGGTTTTTAGGTGTCGATCAAAAAAGTAATGACAGCAAAACAGCAGGTATTGAATTTAGCGAATCATTTTTATTAGCGGGCTTGATTGAGGGGCGTTCTGGCGCTTTTGTGCAAGGTTGGTCAAATAACAAGGTGTTGTTAAATAGTAATCATAAAAATAAAGAAGTTGATGCAGAAGAAGCTTATGCACGTTCCGCAATGATGCACTTTGCTATTCTGAATAATCAATTACATCGCGAATATTATGTGCGCAAAAGCCCACGCCATAAAGAAATTAGCTCTGGTCAAAAACTTAAAGACATTTTAGCCGGTGACATGGAATCGTTTTATGATTTTGGTTATACGATTTATCGTGGTAATAAAAATTTTAGTAAAGATCCACGTTGTGGTTTTACTATTATGCCGTTAAAAGTTATCAAAGAACGTTATGTTTTTGATGAGCAAAAGCACACGGTCTTTAGTGGCGATCTAAATTCTGAATTGAAACGTGAAAACTTAAGTGTGGTTGAAATTGACAAAGCAACACTTAAAAAATATATCGATTGGTATCGCAAACAGCCTCCATCCAGCAAAAACACTATTGCTCACTACCTGAGTTTGAGCAAAGACAGAGTATGGCGTGGTGCGCGCTTTGTGAGTTGTCATGCCGATTTAAGTGATGTTTCATTGCCAGGTATTAATTTAAGTCAAATGGATTTAAGTGGCGCTACGTTAAGCGGTGATTTAACGGGCACACAGTTTAATGATAGTTACTTGATTGGCACACGTTTTATCGGCGTTACTTCGGTGAAAAATGCTAGTTTTCAACGTGCGCAGTGTGCTTTTATGCAGGCAATCAGTGTTGACTTTAGTTACTCTGATTTTACGCAGGCAGATTTTAGTTTTGCAAAATTAAATAAATCTAATTTGTCAGGTTGTACAACATTGGGCACTTGTTGGCATCAGACTGATTTAAAAGATATTAAAACCGTTGCTGGCGAAAAAGATTTGACTCGACAACAAAGTGCTGATTTTAAAGAATGGCAAGAAAAAGAGACTAAAGTTCGACAAGCACTACGCGATGAGCTAAACGAACAGGCTAAACAATTCAAACAACTTGATGTGGTACAACAACAAATCAGCAAACGATTACAACTTGCAGAATCAGTAGAATTTGAAAAAGTTTTTGCGCAAGAGTTGAAGAATTTAGATGCGGCGCATCGGCAAGAGTTTGAACGGGTTTATAACCAGATCAAAACCGTTTATACCGATACCAACAAACGTATGGATGCTTTAGCAACTGCATTGCCTATCAAGTGCAAAGAACAAATAGATAAAGTTTCAGGTCACGTTGATCAACGTTTACAAGAATTTGAGAGTCAATTAAAAAATGTGTTGGCTGAGCGAGAGCAACTGCGCAAGATGCAAGAGCAAATAAAGTCACTTGTAGCTGATCAGGAGGCACGACAATCCTTTGAGCAATATTGTCGAGAGCATTTGAAACAATTAGAAAAATCTGTTTTACAAGCTGCAGATAAAGAAACTGTTGTCGATTTAAAAAAACAATTAACAGAAACACAAGCGGACATAAAAGCGTTACAAAAGAAGAATAAAGAAGCACCTGGGCAATTTCAGGAAAACTATACCAAACAGATTAATGAATTAACTGGGCAATATACCACGCTTAAAGCTGATCTCATTAGCTTGCAAGCGCAGGTTCAAAAAGAATTAAAAACATTGACAGAACAACAAGATAAACGTTTGCAAGTACTAGAGACTGAGTTGCAAAAAACTACGCAGAAATTGACTGAGCGTATGGAAAAACTAGAACAACGTGTTGATGTTTTAGAAAATTGGGCCAAAACCGTCAGTGCTAAACTAGATGAAAGTAAGGTGGAAGATAAAGCCACGCAAGAAAAAGTACAGACATTGCAAGTAGAGTTACATAAGTTGGTAGAGAAGCAGCAAAAGTCATTTGTGGAGCAAGAACATTGTCGTCATGAAATTGCCACGATGCAAAGCAAATTAGCGACAATGACGGATGCGAAAGAAGTGACTGCTTTAAAAAATACCGTAAAGATATTACAGGAAGATTTAAGGATTATTAATAAAAAGCAGGAAAATCATGAAGCTGTTGTTAAAAGTCAATTGGAGGCTCTGCAAAAAGAGTTCATAGCCCAAAAACAATTATTACAAGAAAGTAAAACGAGTAACGAAGCTGAGCAGGCAAAAGTACAGGTTTTAACTAAGCAATTGGAAGAACAACAGAAAAATATTGCCAGTTGGCAAAAAGAATTCTCCCAATGCTTGGCAGAACAAGAAGGTGTGAATAAAAAAGCAGTTGAAAATCTACAAAAGCAGCAGACAGAACTGGAGGTGCAAATTGATAAACATCTGTACGCAATAAACAAACGTGTCACGGTTTTAGAAGACTGGGCCAAAACGGTCGATACAAAATTGGATGCAAGTAAAATTACAGATAAAGCCACGCAAGAAAAAGTGCAAATATTAAAAACAGAGCTAAATAAGCTGGTAGAAAATCAGCAAAAAAGTTTTGTAGAGCAAGAGCGCTGTCGCCGAGAAATTGTTGCTATACAAAAAAAACTAGAAACAACGAGTGAAGCTGAGGCTAAGCCTCAAGAGGTTATTGAGCTTAAAAACACCATGAAATCTTTGCAGGATGGTTTGAAAACCATTACTGAAAAACAAGCAAAACAAAAAGCGGTTGTTAAAGAGAAATTAGAGACTTTGCAAAAAGAATTCGCTGCGCAAAAACAGTTGTTGCAGGAAAGTAAAGCTACTACTGAAGCTGAGCAGGAAAAATTAAAAGCTTTAACGCAGCAAGTAGAAAAACAGCGGGAATATTTTGCTGGCTGGCAAACAGACTTTACACGGTGTTTGACTGAGCAAGAGACAGCGAATAAAAAAGTGGCGGATGATTTGCAAAGCCAATATACGCAACTGGAATCCCGGATTGATAAACGTTTACAGGAAATAGAGCGACGTTTAGCGGTTTTGCAATCCGCAGCCATGGACAACAAGCGAGATATCTCAGAAGTAAGGCAAGATTTTCGTGATCTGGTGCAGGCTAATAAAATTCAGGATGAAAAGATTCAGCAAACGCAGCTTACGCAAAGTGAGCAACTTGCTATTCTAATGAAACAATTTGCTTCTTTTAAAAAAGATATTTCCAATGCTCAGGACAAAAAAGTTATTAAACCACTTATCGACCCAAAATTAGTTATCAATTATTACGATTTAATTTTTGATAAAAAAATAACGCAAGGCGGTTTTGGTAAGATTTATTTGGGTCGATGGCGCGATCGTGTGGTGGTTATCAAAGCGTTGGAAGGTAAAGAATTTGAAGCAAATAAATCACAAAATATCGAAGAGCTAATTCGTGAAATCGAAATTATGAATCGCTTGCGTGATAGGAATGTAGTGCAAATATATGGCGCATCCGTTGAAAAGGAACGCCCTTGTTTAGTGATGGAATATATGGAGCAAGGAGCGTTAAGTAGTGTATTAGCAAATAAAACCAACATAACACCTGAGCAACAAGTTGATATTGCATTAGATATCGCATTTGGCCTTAGATTTATTCATTCACAAGGAGTTTTACATCGCGATTTAAAAAGTGCCAATATACTCGTTGATAAAAATTTCCAAGCAAAATTGGCTGATTTTGGTTTAGCTAAAATCAATACTGATAGTGTTAGCCCCACCCATAAAAGTAGCCAAGCTATTTCGTGGATGCCACCAGAATGTTTACGCCACGACGGTGTTTATACAACAGCAAGTGATATTTATAGTTACGGCGTTATTTTATGGGAATTGATGACAGGAAAACTGCCATTAGAAGATTGTAAAGATAATATGAAAAGTATTCTCACGCGAGTAAACAGTGGTGAACGTGATGCTATCCCTGATTCTGTACCATCGGTTTATCAGCAATTAATTAAAAAATGCCAACAAATTGATCCGTCTGAACGTCCGACATTAAATTTTATCATTAAGCAATTGCAAGATTATAAAGAGGCTTTAATTTGTTGTGAGCAAGCAGCGCAAGCAGAAGCAAAAGGTGATCTGAATGCTGCTTATTTAAGCTATCAAAAATCTGCCAATGGTGATTGTTTTAAAGCCTATACGAAGCTTGGCTATTTCTTTTTGAAAGGCATGGGAGGTGCGCCGGTTGATATGTCTGTCGCAAAGCAAAATTTCACTAAAGCAGCAGAGCGTGGTCATGTGCGTTCGATGTTTGATCTTGCTATGTTGTTAGCAGGAGGTAGTACTAATTCTAAAACACCAGAAGCATTAATTAATATGGCTCAAGCCTTGCAATGGTATGAAAAAGCCGCAGACAATGGTCATGAGACAGCCATGATAAAAGCAGCTGAAATTTTAGAAAAAGGCGACAAAGAAATCACTGTAGATAAAAAACGTGCTTTAGCTTTGTATGAAAAAGCCGCTGTTTCTAAAGAAACAAAAATCGCGCAACATGCACAGAAAAAATGCGAGGCATTACGCAAATTGCTAGGCCCTGTTGCACCTGCTCTAGCAGTTAACAAAATGACATGATATGTTTAGCTTACTTTTAATGTGCTTATTACTTTAATCAAAACAAGAGGAATTTAAAAATGTTACCAAAATCAAAACCTATGATGGCGACGAATACCAATGCTGAACAAGTATTAGCCGTACATCGTATTTATGTAAAGAGTAGTTTATTTGAACCGGTACAAATGAACCTTAAATTATTGAAAGAACCACCAAGCCCTGTGATCGACATGGAAGTGTTTGTCGACTCTAAAGATCAAGGAGATAATAATTGGGAAGCTATTTTGACATTGCAATTGACCGCTAAAGAAAATGGAAATTTATTATGGCGTTTGCAATTACAACAAGCAGGGTTATACCTTATAAAAGGTTTTACTGAAGAACAACAAACCATGATATTAAAAGGCTATTGCATGAATCAGTTATATGTGCATGCAAGTGAAACGATTTGTAACATGGTAATAAAAGGCGGATTTCCTCCTGTTTATTCCGCTCCGATGGATTTTGAAATGATTTATCGAGAGCAGCAACAAAAGCAAAAAAATGAATTAGCAGATAGAGTAATTAATTAAAGTGTTTTGATTTTTACAAATATGCAGAAATCAAAAAGAATTAAATGCCGGGATGTGATGTGTGTTACTTATGCATCCTAGCACCAACATACCCGACAACTATCCTGAAAGTCACCGGTTGTTTGATACACTTGCGGCGGAGCCGGAACCCGCAGCTGACTGTTGTCGTTTTTGCATTATTAAATTTAATTCGTTATCAATTTCCTTTTTAGCGACAACTGCTAATCTTGCACTACTTCTTATCTTTATTTTTTCAAGCATGTCTTCTACTTCTTCTGGCTTTATTCCTTTACTGAGAAGTTCTTTTCGTGTTTCTGCTAGCTGCGTATTTAAAATTTCCGCTAATTGTTGATTAATAATTTTGGTGATTTCTGTACGCGCGTCTTTTTTGGTTGGAGATGGTTTAAAAAATGGAAACATGTAGTAATACTCCTTTCATTTTTTCAAAGTTGATATTGAGGCTGCTGATGCTGAAGAATTTGAACTTTGACTATCAGTTTGTGGCCTATTATCTATTTCTGCTTCGGCCTCTTCTTGCACAATCTTGGCCATAGTCTCTTTTAGCTTCAATGCAGCACGTGCTGTAGCCACTCTATATTCAGCGACGGTCATTTTTTCAGTCGTGCCTTCCAACTTTAAATATGAGTCTTCATCACTGGATGGGTGAGGAGATTCGCTGTCTGTTCTTGGCATATCAAAACCTTTAACATTAGCAAAGAGTGTAAGTAACGCCAATCTAAAATCCATACTGGCTTGTAACCGTGCTGCCCTCTTTTTGCTGAGAGTACCAATAACCCGATCAAGTTTTATATTTAATACCTGGACAGGTGTAGCGACATCTTTCAATAATTTTTTAGTAATAGAGATATAATTAGCATGCCTGTCCCAAAACCAATCGATTGCTACTTGCGCTAACCCTTTCATATCTTCAGTTTTCTTAAGGATCCTGTCATCCTTTCCTTCATGTCTCGCAAGATACTCAAGAAACTCTTCCCCATACAACCATTGATCCTTTAGCCAGTCCAAAGTTTCTTGATTGCTTTTCTGAAGATTACAGGCTTGGCATATTAACCATATATTATCGATATCATTAAAATAAAGTTCATAAAAAAATAATGTCCCATAATATTTGTCTTTAACTTTAATAAAAAATTTTTCCATTCCATCTTGTTCCATAATGAACTTAGCAAATTCGGGATCACTATTTAACTTATCTACTAAGGCTTTTTGTCTTTTCATGATATTTTCTTTTGCCTGCATGTGATCAGCTTGCAAGGATTCAACCTTCACATAATCTCCATGTACAAGACAAGGTATCAATTTATCGCCTGATGCACTTTGTAGCATCTGCTCGTTTAATTTTGGTTCCTGAAATCGTTCATATCTAACTGCGGCAGGCGTTTCAGTACCAGGCATCGGATTATAACCAGTTGTTGACATAATGAACCCAACTGGTGGTTTTTTAGGTTTAGTTGTTTTTTCAGTTTTAATAGTAATAGTTTCTTTTGTCTCTGGATCAAATACTATTTTCTGATGTTCTTTTTGAGTGGTATCCCACCTAACAGGAAGCCCTAATTTTGGTAAATGCGCCGTATCAAAAATTTCAAGCACCCACTTCCAATCCTCTGGTAGTTGGTACTCACTTTCTGCTGCAGCTGAACTACTACTCGATGCGGCAGCCGTACCACCTGATGTCTCAGCTTCTACTTTTTGTTTTTTAAACTGCTTCTCATCTTTTTTATCTGCTGTTGCTTCTGTAGATATCTTCTGCTTGCGTGTTGCTGACATTAGAAAACTCCTACAATGTAGTTTATTATTATGTATTATAATAGCATAATTTATAATTATTTGGAAGAAATGTTCTGTCGCAATTCCTGCGCCTGATATGATAATGCGGTTCCATAGTAGCCAATGGTTGAGCAAATGATAAGCTTCAAAATGGCAGCATTTTGGCGCACCTAATAGAACCTCGAGAAGTATCCTCTCCATAACTCAAGGTAAGCATAATTCCGCATTCCACCGCAAATTAACTTAAAAAATATATTTTCAAATAATCAAAAATATTGCTTGACAGTGTTTTCATGTTTTTTAACAAAAATTTCTTGGTTGAAGTGCATGCCGGATTAATGGCACTGCAAAGCCATACAATATACTTGTTGGTACAAGTTTTATTAAGAAGACCAGAGCGCGCGCCATTATTTTTTTAACGCCTTAGAAGTGAACCCAACGCTAAAAAAAACCATTTAAAAAGCCGTGTTATCCTATATGGAATGAGTTAATAAATGGCGGCGGTCAGATGAATCGGATAGAGATTAAAAACACGCTAGAAAAACTTACCGAAGACATCGAGTCTATAGCGGACGACAAAATTAAGTCAATTCAAAAAACATTACTTAATTTGATTGAGGTATTAGTATCAGACAATGATCAGTTGCGCGCTGATAATCAGATTCTGCGTGATGAAAATAACCGACTAAAGGATGAGCAAGGTAAACCGAGCATTCGCCCATAGGCAGGTAATTCCATTAATATTTCTTCTGAAGCAGAACGAAGACAAAGATGGGTTTAATGGATCGCTTACGAAAGTGCAGTATAATTAAGGGTTATGATCACATCGGAAATTGTTTCGTATTGGATGATCTGATTATTCTGCTTTGGCATTTCGAGGCGCCAGTCGGAAATAGCGCCGGTGCCTTCGAAGGGCAGGTACCGCGCATCGTTAAAATTCAGCTCGAACAATCCGCAGTCGTTTACTCCCCTTGAAATTGCGATTTGCTGCTGGGCTCGCCAGTCCTGGCGCAGGGTATCCGGTTGTGGAATGGAGGAGCTTTTTCCTGACAGGTAGTTTATCGTATTGATGTCCGGCGCCAACACTACCTTATTGGATAGCTGTGTGAGGGTTGCGTGCAGATCTTGATAAGGCCCTATCACCACAGGTATGGAGATAGCTATACTGTTGATTAGACGCTGATAGTGTCCCGGGTAATCCTCATCAAAATGAGTTTCACGTAAGCTGAAATCACAACTGCCTTTACTCACAAAACGGTCAAAGGCTGCGGAATCTATTTGCTTCAGCGATATGGTTTTCTTTATTTCCAGCCTACGTACATCTTTGTACAAGTACTCAAAGTCCATGCGATTTAACTCCATGAGCAAACCTTCACCGGCCAATAAGCCCTGGTTGAGACTGTTCCAGTTGCTCGGACTGATAAATGTTTTATAACTGCATCGCTCATATTGGTATGATTTTTCGGCCAGTCGCGAAAATTCAAAAGCCAGTTGATACGACATAAAGTAAATGGTTGACAATCGGCTTACCATCCTCTGGTAAAGCTGTTCATTGGTAAATTTATCTGATAAAAAGGCTTGCATTTCATTGGACTGTTGAATTTGCACCATCAGTATGTTGTATTCCTGATTCAAAGCACTCAGTCGTTCATCGGCAGCTCCTATTTGAGCAGCTATCTGTTGCTGTTCCAAGTGACTCATCTGTTTCTGGAATTCCCATTCCTGGTCACGCCTTTGAAATTGACCGCTGGTGGCAGCCATACCTGCCGATTGATAAGACATGGAAGAGAGCACTTCAAGACCGGTGGCTATTGTACTAAGGGCTCCTCCTGGATTGAAACCACCGACAGCCATACCAAAAATAGTAGGTAATAAATAGGCGGGTGTTGCTCCCGTACGAATACCTCCACTGATACCTTGTAATGTGAGACCTGCCGCGTGTAAGCTTAAATTCGCGATCTCAAAATCAGACAAGCCTTCATCAATCAGATTAGTGTAATAATCAGTTTTGATTTTTGTGATTGTTTCAGTTAACTGCAAGGCTTTAATTTGTTGTAACTGCTCGTTGATCTGGTCAATTTTAATTTGCCGGGTCATGTTTAAAATGTTGGTTTCTTGCGTCGCTCGCAATTGTGCTAGATGCTCGGCATCTTTTTTCTCTATGGCACTCAGGAGCGCGTTACCAAACTGAATGACTGACTGGGCAAGGCCTTTGGCTTTTTCAATAACAAAGCTAAAACGGTAGGGTAATATCTCTTTAGCCGGATTATTTAGAGGAGCCTCCAAACTACCGTTGGTAGATGTCCCAACCAATTGGGTGGGATTGAGCTGAGGCTCGAATAATGGCAGGTTTTGCAGTACGCCATCGATAGAGCGACAGCTTCGGATATTGCTGAGTCGTTGGTGTATCGTATCCCAGTACCCGAGTAATTTCCGATTTTCTGGGATACTGAAGTAGTAGGGATGATTGCTGAAGCTCAACGCAGAAGGGTTGTTTATCTGCCCGGGAACCGATGAAAGACTGCTGGTGGAATCTTCAAGTCGGATCAGAAATTCAGGGATGTTACCTTCTGGGTAGCTGGCCTGCAGTTCTGCGTAAGTTTCGGATTTATGGAGGCCACAAGCGCTAAATTGCGGTTTGGGGCCGAGTATATCGCTGGCTAAATTATAGAGCAGGACTGCATAGTTGATGGATTCCCGAGTGTTAAGTCGGTATTGCTGATCGCCATCGTTAATCAGGTTATCAATATAATTCATGATGGTATTTTTCATAAAAGCCGTGGGACGTAACCAGGAAATGGCGTAAGGGTCAAAGGGATCCTCGTGATAAACGGCCAGCTGTAGCTTAGCGTTTCTTTGTAAGTTATCTAACAGGTTATGGGGCCTACCGAACCCCTGGAAGCGCCAGTAGGAATTGGGGCCCGAAAAGGAATCGCCTTCTTTTTCAGTGGGATTAAAAATGTATTCCAGCCAATGGCGGCCCTCGTTATATTTTAAATTGGTGTTTAACTGGCTAGCAATGAGTGCGGTGCTATAATAGAAGGTCTCCCAGTAATAAAGACTCATAGGTGATTGCAACGAAAAATCAATCACTTCAGTGGGTACCGGCCCGCTCAGGCAGGTCTTATTGGGTGCTAATTCTAGGAAACTATATTCAGTTGAAGTTTGAGCATCATAGCTCATTAAACCGTCGATGCTATGTGCATTAAACTTGCTGTTGAGGTTATTCACTGCTGAAGTAGTTAGGCGCCAGTAGGTGAATAAATCGCCACTTTGAGTCAGATAAGGTGAGGTAACGTAGGTAATATTTTTAGTGCCGGACACACCGGACACAGCAGCATTTGCTGCCATGGTTTTAGGGTGTTTCATATCCGGTGTGGGGGCAATAAGCAGGGTTTGAAAACCATTATTTAAGATCATCCAGTTGGCTGTATTGCCTACAGGCGTGCAACTACTCGTGATATTGCTAGATGCAACGATGCTATTTTGTAAATTACCATAAATGTTATTTAATAAAATCGTGGTGTTGAGGGCCGCGTTATTGATCAAGGTACTATCTGAAACTGAAATTTTGACATTGGTGTTGCTGCTATTAACGGTAAGAGAATCAAATTGGAAGACGCTCAGATCTCTTGATAGTAGGGTTACGACGTTCTTGTCTTTCAGTATGATTTGAGCCAGTATCTGCTCATTGGCTACGTCATAATATATCGCTATATCAAACTGGGTATTGATTTCATCAAGTTTAACGTTTTTTTGAACAACTTTCCGTAATTCAGCAGGAACGGTCCAGGTATCGTTAAAGCCAAGGTAAGAATAATAAAGCGTAACGGTGAGATCCAGTGTTTCCGAGTCTTTCACCGGTTGTATAAGCGGCTGCAGCCAAAAACGGAATAGTTTATTAAAGGCAAAAACCGGCAGCATTTTATTATTATACACCGAGACGGCATCGTTCTCGATCTTTTTCCACGGCGTCCAAAGGAGCATATTATGGACTGAGCGGTAATAAAAGTGACTGTTCTCAGTATTTCCATCAAAACCAATAAGGTAGATAGTGTACGATTCACGAGCGGTTGGTTCGCGAGGAATAATGGGTGTAAAACCATTATTTAAGATAGGGGCTGGCGCTCCATTTGTTTGCAGCATAATCTTGCTAACTTTATCATATATAAATGAACTAATGCTATCTTTGTCAAATTGTTCAAATTCCCAATAGGCTAACAAGTTATAATCGGTACTATGTTCATAATACACCTTAGGTAAACGGTAGAATATAGACTCTTTAATTTCTCCGTTATGGTTAGGTTGATAAGCCTGGGCCCATATTCTTAATTCCGCAATATTAAATTTATAATCACTCCTATCATTCAGGCCATTGTACTCTCCTCCTAAAAGTAAAGGACAATACTGCACATCGTATCTAACTTCCGTACATGTTACGGTAACCTCTATGCCATCAATGTATAGTTGAGCATAAGGGCTTTCATTAGCATTAAAAACAATGGAAACCTGATGCCATTGATTACTTGCTATGCCTTCTGTTGTTGTTATTACATACGCTTTTTCATTATAGTAGGTTGTTACGCTTAATTGATTATCCTGTAATAGCTTTAACCACCAGGAAGAAGAAGGTTGATCCTTATTGTCATAACGTAAAATGTTCGGGAAGTAGGATAAATTATATTCAGAATGATTCGTAACACTTGTCTCAATCATAAATAAAAAGTCAATAGAAAATTGATCAGTAAGTGTGTTAAAAGTAGACCCTCCATATTGGTATGGATTGACTCTTAAACCAGGTTGTGTCATATCATCAAATTTTTTATTAAACTCCAATCTCGTATTAACAATTGCTGTTGTTTTATCCTCCAGCTCTCTATCGGTAGCATTATTAAACAAATAGCTCCCAACAATGTTGAGATTACTCACTTTTGCAAATCCATTGAGGTATTCCCGGTAGGCCTTTTCTACATTTTCTTCAGTTATATTTGTTTGTAATAGCTCATCTTCCAGTTGTTTGAAGAGGGGGGTTTTGCCTTTACGCAAGCTGGGTTCCAAGTAGTTTTCCGGATACAAGAAAACTTTGCGATTTGCCTCCCATACTCGATAGTTACTGAGCCATTCCCAATAGGCATCCGAAATTTTTGTATCGGTTACATAAGGCTCTAAGTTCATGCGGCAGCGGTGAATGTAGAGCTGTAAGCTTAGCGTGGCCTGTGTAATGCGGGAGGTTATGTCGCAACTGCCCATTTGCGGATCGAGCAGCAGATAGGCATAGAGTGCGCCTTCGGTGGTTACCGGGAAATTATTCGAATTGAATTGAATCATGGCATAGGGCACAAGGGCATCACGTTTTAGCTCAGAAATACTGCCACTTAGCTCCTTGGATACCTGCTTCCAGTCGGACTCATGGTTTAGTTTTACCAAGTTGGCTAATTTGCCTGTCATATCCTCGCTAAAATTTACTTGGCCTGCAGTTTGATATAAGCTATCGATAGGAATCCCACTGGTAGCTAAAAGATCGAAACAGGCTTTTAATTGAAATAGCTCTACGCTATTGCTATAAGTAAACCTATTAATCGTCGGGATGGAAGCGGTAAGATAGTTGATATCATCCGCTGCCCAGCTGGTGATTTGTGCCAGGGCGCTTATATTATTATTGTCCTCATCAGAAGAAAAGTATTTCCAAAATGTAATGAGTTTGTTACTTCCGTCCTGGAAAGCAATGGTCAATGCTCTATACTGGTACAATCCTTCAAGGGTGTTGAGGGAAAATTCCAAGGTTTTCAATCCCGTTAAGATGTTCGGAAAGTAACACCAGGTTGACAATTCAACAGGATTGAAGACGAATGATTTTGCAACGTATGCATAATGGTGCATCTCCGGTAACTGGTTCAGATTTTTAGTATCTGTCGGTAATAAATCCTGAACAGTATCCCCACTCTCCAATTTTTCCAGGAAGAAATAGGAAATAATGACTCCTGTCAGGGTAACATCAATGTCAAAGTAATCTTTGGTAACACTTGCCACCACCGCTGTTTGTCCCTTGAAAAAGGGCTCTAATAACCACTGAGGAACACTGCCTGTTATATCTTTAGTTAGTGCACTATTATGATCAGCCCTGCAACCAGAATCAGCAGAAGGAATTAAGCGTAGTGTCGAGGTATCAGCAAACTCTGGGGACGCAGCGATGACAGTATTATCGGTGGCAGGAATCTTACCGAGAGAATCGCCGAATGCTTTATCTTGATCTGTAATTTTTTCATAGCCTTCAATCGAACTGTAACTGATAGATGAGTCATCAGCGGCAGCGTTCCAATATATTTCATTGCCGTTGTCTTCGGGTGTGGGGGCATTATCATTCCAGAAAATGCCATTTGTAATGATGACAACTTGGTCGGTATTAATATAAGCGGCCCCTCCTTTTTGTGTCGCCTCATTTTTCCAGAAGGTGCAGCTATTTATGGTAAGGGTTGAAGTGGCCGCAATAGCGCCGCCATTGGCGTGATGAGTACTATCACCAGCCTTATTCATGGCGAAAATGCAGTTTTGCAGCGTAAGCAAGTTTGCGCCAGATGTAGCAAGTGCGCCGCCGTCTGCAGTGATACTGTGGTTATTTTTAAAAATACAGTTTCGGATGGTGATTCCATTGTTGCTCACAATGGCTCCTCCGCCGTCATTATCCTTCGCCAATCCATTGATCAGGCTAAAGCCGTCAATCACAATTCCATCTGTTTTAGGCAAGAAAGCTCGTGCCGCATATTCCCCATTAATAATGGTATTGACAGGGCCTTGTACCGATTTGATAAGCAGTTTTTTATCAATAACAATGTTGGTGTTGCCTTCACCACTGTAAGCCGTTCCGTCTGTTTTTACATCCACTAGGATCACATCCCCGTCCTGCGCATGGTCTATGGCGATCTGAAAGGTTAGGTAGCCGGTGGGCACCTGGCGGATGGTACCGGTGAAGCCAGAGTCTTGCCATTGTTGGTAATTTGCCTCTATAAAACCCTGATCATTCACGCAATCGGCTTTTTTAAATTCTTCAAACAGGATGTGTGAGAGTTGGCTGTTAATGGCGTCATCCTGGAAAGATTTCGGCGTAACTAATTGCGGTATAATCAGCGTATTAAATTGTGCGACCATATCAATGATCTTGAGCTTACGGCCAGCCTGACTGACTGCATATAAATTTGGCGATTTCGCATCATTGACCAATTGGATAAATTGCTGAAAATTAATGCCGGACCGAACAATCCAGGCAGCCCTATCCATAAGAGACTGGATAATGGCAATGCCGTTTTTACCGTAGTCAGCAGTATTAACTGCCGTTTTTATTGCGCCTCCTTCCAGTTCAATAAGACCGCATAGCTCTGGTATCTGCAATTGGGTGAGCTGCGATAAAAGCGCATAGCGGTACAGTAAGGTGAAATTACCTAGGTTTAACGTGAGCGTATAGGAAGCTTTGGGTGTGCCATCGATAAAGGTAACTACAGTAAACAAGTCGCTTCGCCCCAGATTTAAAGAGGCGCCCAATTGTGCGGTAATGGCTTCGTTCGAGGTATCTTCGCTGTTATATTCTCGTTCAATGGTCCATTCGGTTGGCTGATTCGGGTCAAAGTTAATACCTGAAAACTTTGCGGTAGGGTTGTTGTAGACCCGGTCGAAGAGATCCTGAGGATGAGCATCGACTTTTTTGCCGTAATCTTTCATATCATACCAAAGACTGCTCAATGCATCAGCAGCAATATTGTATTGCCGCATCAGGCTTACGGCATTGCCCAGGTAGGGGAGGTTGGCTTTGGACAGTGCATCATTATCCTCGCCCACCTTGAGTGAATACAGCAGGGTATCCAAATCTGTAAAAGACAACTCCAAATTATTGGCCAGACGTACAAAACGGCTGATGCGATCGAGCCGTACATCGGTGATATTTAGCAGCTCATCCACCAACCAGAAGGGATCAGGTTGTCCACCAGCGCTAGTAGCTGTATGCTCGAAGGGTATATAAATTTTGCTCAGGGTAGCGGGAGCCAGGTTGGTATCGCCTTGGTTAATATAGAAGCGTTTGTTTACCTGGGCATTAAGCTCTTTGGGGCTCAGACCCTGCACCACAAGCTGCTCTACTTGTAGGAAAGACAAATCCGTCCAGGCGCCAAAGTCGGCAATGGCAAATGCATAGGGATTAGCACTTGAGCCGTCTGCGGCAGTGTCGATGCTGGCTTGTTGAAAATCTTTCTCACTCCCAAATCCATAATAGGGTGCGATATTGGTAGAATGGTTTATTCCCACTAATTCTTGTAACTGGGTACTCAATTGTAAGGTGGCCAGCTTCCAGGACGTATCATCAGGGTTGGCTGCTAACATTGTTTTTTTAATGGCTGCCAGGTTTGTGTTTAGATAGCCGAGGTACAGAAATGAAACGGCATCGTTGTAATTAAAGGGCAGGTTGAATGGATAATCTGCGTTCTCTAGTGTTTTGATAAGGTCGTTTTGATCCTCAAAGAGGCTAGATTCAATCACTTCGATAAGTAGGTCGATGTAACGGATAGGTGTTTGGGTATTTTCGGTATCCAGCGGAATCGTCCAGAGATCGGGACGTCTGCCTCGGAGAGTAAGCGCTGGTGGAATGCTAGGATTTTGGTCGGTGATGTTTTCCTGAATGACCTGCATAATGTCAACCATATACGCCGAAGGACTGTACATCGACAGGCCGGTGTCGGAGGTGCAAAGCAGATTGCCGGGAAACAGATTTTCATAATTGGGCAGGACAGAAGCGCTGCTGGAAACTCCTTTTACGGCAGCTTCTTCGTTGGAGGTAGGCATGGGTGAAAACGGCTGCTGTTGCGCGGCACTAAGCATTTGCGGCTGCCGTTGCCGGTGGATCTGCTTGAAATGGGGTGAATAGAGGTCACGTAGGTAGTTCCACTGGAGCAACACGCTGGTTTTAATGGCAGTGGCATTTTGATGGATCTGTTGTGCTGTTCGAACCTGGTTGCCAGGGTCAGCATTGATGAATTCCCTAGCAAAATCATTTACAGAGCGGTTAGCGAGCTGGTGAGCTGAGCGATAGCCCAAGTTTAGAAGTTGCAACGTTTCGGCAGGACCGGAGCTAATTTTTAATAACCGTTTATAAGCGGGTTCCAATGCAGGTTTTTCACTGATCAAAACTCGAACTTTCTGATCGATTTCTTCGCAGGTTGACATGTTATTAGCTCCTAAGTGGCAATTAATTACTATGTATATTTTAGATATTGATTACGTCCATATTTATATATCATCATCACCTATTCAATCTTCCCATTCATTCTCTGCTTGCTGGGAAGCCTCGACATCACTACCATACTCTTGATAAGAACCACCAGTTCGTGCCCCTAAATCTTCTTCAGTTTGTTGGAAATCATAATATCGAATAGCTTTAGTTTCTTTAATTGCGTTCATATAATGACTGCCTCGTGTTCCAAGCCCGCCTCCTTTGCTTGTCTGATATTCCATAAAGAGTATAAATAACGTCCCCTTTTCTGCATTCTGCATTGTTCCCAATAAATTTACATGTACAGCTTCGAGGTTATTTTCTTCATCCATTGGTGGGTACTCGAATCTTATTGTATTGTTTTTTTTAAATTTTTCTTGAATTTTTTTTTGCATTTCTTGCATAACTAAAAAGTCTCCTCTCCCTTCTTGTACCTGATCGTCTGCTACCCCCCAACGGCCTGGACCCCAAATATCCTCTCCTTCTAAAGCTTTGTAGACCTGTGTTGCCGTCTGACCTAACACTGCGGCTAATGCCACAAAACTACAATTCGTGAGATTAAACTTACTAGGTGCATCATTAACTATTTTAAGCTTAGTTTTTTTCCAGTCTTTTTTATGTGCAGGTTTTATGCTGATATAAGCTCTGATAAATAGTTCAGCACTATGTTTTTCCTTCGCCATAAGGTGAGGGAGGGGCCAGTTCTTGGTTGAAATATAGGACTTTTCTTTTGGTTTTTCTTCTGCCGCTAGTCCAGAAGGATCTATCAATTTAATTGGATTTCCTCTCACAAAAGCATATAGGTTCATCCCATCCACCGTACCGGCCGGATCGGGTTTGAGCCAACGACCCAGCCAGGGGGCATAGTAGCGGGCGCCATAATAGTAGAGACCGGTGGTATCATCGCATTCCTTACCGCAGTAACGATAATGTTTGAGCGCCACTTCAGCCTGGTTTTTCCCAGAAATGATGGCGGTACCGCCATACGGGAAGTATTCTTCATAGCTGATGAGAAGTCCCTCGACATCTAACTCCAAAGAAACGGAGCCGAGGTTGTTATCCAACTGAAAACGGCATTGACGTACACCTTCTTCTTCCGGGTGTCTGGTATCTTGCGCAATGTAGTGGATGATGGCTATGCAACTGGTGTCGTCCATCACTCGCAGAGTTTGCCGTTCAAAGATGAGCTTTGCTTGCTCTTGCTCATTCAGCGATTTATTTCTTTTAATTTCATAGTTGCCTAGATAGATTTTTTCCTCGATGAGCGTTACTTTGCCACCTTGCGCTAGACGCTCTGATACCTTGCGTGTGCGCTGTTCATTGCGGTCGTAGTTGTAATAATCGCAGTCGTCTAGCTCGTCTGGGCGGGTAATAATCCCGGCTTTTACCAGGTTTTCACAGCAATTAAATGAAAGAGGCGCGTTGTTGTTTATCATGAGTTGCCGCATGTTGCCTGAGGCGTCATATTCAACATCTTGCAAGCGGTTGCAATAATCCTCCACCGGGGTTTCTATTGTCCATTGGGCAGAGTCGGCGATGTGTTGTTTTTTACGCAGATTGCCTCCATCGTCGTAGGTATACACTTCAGTATAGTTTTCCAGCTTATTGGCGTCGTTAATTGAGGGCGGCGACCCAAATATGCATTGTTTGAAACTGCCATTGGCCATGTTGTTTTTATACGTGTCGGCTGTAATGCCCGTGTGCTGGCGGCCGTTGGCTTGGTTTAAGCGATAGAGCGCATCGTAGGTATAGTCCGATAGCGGCTCTATCTTCTGGTTGTTGTTGAATACGGTTTTTAGACTCTTATCGCAGGTCCGGGTAATGTTACCCATCGGGTCATACACATACTCGATATCTTGAGCCGTTTTTTGATCGGTTTGCCGTATGCTTTTAATGGCGACAAGGTTCAGGGTGGTGTTTTCATAAGTATAGATGGTACGCACTTCGTTCCCGTAGTCGATGAGTGTGCGTTGTCCTTTTGCATCGTATTGCACCTGATTTACAATGGCTCGTGTATTGCCATCTTTGAAGGCAAGATTCACGGTGCAAAGGGCACCCTGCTGGTTGAAGTTGTTGGTGGTCACTGTACCGTCTGGCGTTGTTTGATTGAGCTGCAGTCCTGTAGCATTGTATTCGAATTGGCTGATATACACGGTTTCTTCTAAGAGTACACTCTCCCGCCAGTTGATATTTTGTTTGTATTCCTCTGTCATTTGTCGAGAGCTTTCCAGGATGTTGCCCTGCATGCTATATCGGCTATTGACAACGATGCCGGAAAGATCGTTTAACTGATAAAGTACTCCCCATAAATTAAGATCTTGTATTTCCTGCGGGGTTTCACCATTGATGGTCAATTGGTCGCCATAAGTAAAGTGTTCCACTAAATTAAAATCACTGTACGAGTCGATGGGAATGTTTTCTTCGGTTTTTTTCACTTGCAAAGTGGTTTGTCGCTGCAAGTGGTCGTAGGTGATAAGCTGGCAGTAGTTGCGTGGGCTAAGAGACCATAACTGCTGGTTGAAGCTATTGTTCAGGTTGCGGTGTATGCCAGAATCAATACTGTCGGTCAGCACAGGGTTTTGTTCTGCCATAGCATACACATACTTGAAATTGTAATAATCAGTACCGTTCTCAACATTGGAGCGATAAAGTCGCGGGTCAATGGAAAGCAGTAACCGATCCGTGATGTCGTATTCGTAATAAGAAATTAGTGGGAGTTCGTTGATGTCCTTCAGTTGGCTGTCCAAAAATACTCGTCCAGCATTATCCAGCATTTTAGTGTTTGGGGTATTGTAAAATTTCGCTGCTTTTTCCAGGGCATCTTTCTCGTCTTTTTGTTGCTGTGTTGGATCGGTGGGATAGTTATCCATGAAGGTATTGTAATAATCCGAGTCGCACACCGTGTCGTCTTCATCAAAAGACTGTTCCTGCCAAGGTGTGAATTCTATTTTGGAAAAAAATCCTTTGGGTGTATCCGTCCGAATAACCCGTTCCAACGGATCGTAATGCATCACGCTAGGTGGTGGTGTGGGGATGTCATCCTGTTTTTCGTAATCAGACGTATCGGAAAAATAAGGAAGGTACTGTTCAAATGGTTTGCCTTTATTGTTATACACAGTTCGGCCGCTCACTTGCCAGTTCTTACCCTCCACAGGCTCCACTTGTATTTTTTGTTCGAGATTTCGCCCCATGCCGTCGCTGTAGCCAATAGCGGTTTGGCAGTAAGGCATTGTGTTTTTGGAGGGGTTCTTCCAGTAATTGTATCGAATTAAATTGACGGAGCTAGCAGGCTGTTTATTGTCTTTCCAGGCGTGCAGGTTGTAATAAAAATAAGATGAGGCACCCTGCAAATAGTTATCTGGATGATTGATAACGTCTTCAAAGGTGGCATCGTAAACGGGTGTATATTCCGGTTGTGTTTGCCCATCGGGATAGAGGGTCATATTGCCGGTTTCTATACCATTTTCAGTGCCGAAAAGTGACATAACCACCACCTGCCCCAGCGGGTCAAAGAGCGCCTGGCTGGTATTGTTGTTGCTGTCAATAAGTTGTCTGAGCTGCTGCGTTCGGTAGTCAATTTCTGCTTGTACAATATTGTTGGTATTTCCATCTATGTATTGGCTTACCTGAATGGCAGAAAAATAATACGGTTCATTGTATGCCACTGTGGTTTGGGCAAACAAAGAAGAGGAGACATCTGCAAAGCTGTTTTCGGTTTTGTAAGGCAGATAAAAAGCCTGAGGCTGTTGCGATGTAAAATAATATTGTACTAACCCCCTGTTCCACCAATAGTTTTCATTCAGGTAATAACCCCCCATGGTTTCAAGGGTTTCTTTTGTGAGGCGTTTGGTAAATACTTTATCCACAAAGCTTTCGGGGAAAACGGCCGTTTCATTGTGGTGCAGCAGAGCCTTAGTGGCTATTTGCCCAAGGGGTAGGCTCGTCGTTTGATCTTCGTTCCAGAAATACTGCCGGTCCCAAGTTTGTTGCCTGACTTGTATGCCCCCGGTAAACGGCTGGTTGTAGGGGATGATGTTTTGCCGTTCGGGCAGTCCGATCTCACTGATTTGGCTTTTAATCTGGTGGAATGAAAAATAATTATTTCCTTGCAAATCAAGGCCGTTGACCTTGAAGTTTTGCTGCTCGCAAGCCACATGGCAGTAGCGGTTTTCTTCCAGGGGCTGGACATAGGTGTTGAGCCCAATGCCGGCTTTTAGTGTTTGCTGTTCGGAATAAACTGTAGCACCCACTGTGCTGCTACGTCTAGGCAGCATGACAACAGCGGCTTGCAGTACGTTACCAAAGTCGTCTACTTCCAGCGTAAACGACTGTTGAACACGTGGGTCGCTAGGGTTGCGTTCGTACTGGTAGGCGATGCTTTCACGGGGGGGTACCATAAAAACAGCATATTCGTTATCTCCTTTATCCTGGTATAACTTTACCTCCAGATTTGATTGGCTTACTGTATAAGGATAAGCAGCTTCGGGTGTATCATCCAGACCGTACACTTCGGTTCGTAATACCTGCCCGCTTAGGGCCCCATAGGCTTGCAAGATAGTATCCAGACCTTGCTCGTAAATTTTGTCTTGCAAAACGGAATTGGGAAAATCGTAAGCCTCCGTATCGCCTGAGAAAAATTGAAATTTGTAATAATCGTAGAGGGGGTTGCTCTCCAGCATGGCGCCAGTATTGTACCAGGTTCGGGTATAGACAGGCGGCACGTAATTTTTTTTGCCTAATTGCTGCCCGTTTTGCAGCAACTCTTCGTAGGATTCTGTGTCCCAGGATTCTACATAGCCAAATCCTTTAAATTCTTTTTCCACAGGGTCATAATAGCCGTCATGGTATTTAAAGCGGTTAGTGTAGCGACTATTCGTTATGTGATCGGTGGTAATTGTTTTTTCTACCAACTGTACTGGAAATGGGAGTTTGGTAATCCAGTGATTGCCGTTTTTTTTGTCTTCTAAGTAGAATTGGGTGGAGCTCGCATATTGGATTTCCGTAATCGCACCCAGGTTATTGTCGATGCAGTTGAGCAAGTAGGGTTTTAGGGTTTTCACCGCTATGCCATCAACCAGATTTTCTCCGGCAAAATTGTAATAGTAATGTTGTGGTATGGTGGCTATTCTTGTAAAAATCAGGCAGGTGGTGCCGTTGCCTAGAATATCGGCGAAGCTAATTTGGTCAATGCTGCTATATAGTTCGGGTAACTCAATGCTAATGGCTTCTGAAAATGAGTTCCCGCTTTGATTTAAGTATAAGTCTACTTTACCTGGATGCACATAAATAAGATCCGTGGTTCCCGAGCCATCAATGTCGGCCAGGAAAAGCCTATCCGTACTGAACTGTTCGCCAAAATCCGGGGCATTTCCCAGCGTCACTTTTTCACCGAAATTTCCATAGCCCAGGTTGGGCCAACACTCCACACAGCCATTAGTTATCCTTACCCGGTGCGAGAGTCCATCACCAAATATATTGTCAAACCCGACGTACTGTTTTTTTTGTATATTTTTTCGTAAAGGAAACCCTGCTGGTGTTGATATTTGTTCAGGGTTGGCATATCCAGCCTTACCTAGCGAGGTATATAAGAGGAGGCCATTCTCTGTTACCAGCAACATGTCGGTTTTGCCATTGTTACTCAGCCCTACCATTTCCATAGCAGGATTGTCAAAGTCGTTGGGATAAGTGGTAAAGGGCTTGAAAGGTTCCCAAGCATTTTTTGCCATTTTTTGATAAAAACCAGTTTTTGTGGAGTCTCTCACAACCAACTCCAGTTCACCATTGCCTTCCATATCTGTGAGCAGGGCTCGACCGCTTTGAAAATCCTTATCAATCGGAAACTTATCCGGCACTTCCGCCGAGGCATAAGTGCCGTCTCCCAAAGGTTCGAAATACAATAAGGAAGTGTTATCATTGTACAACAGTCCAGATATGCCTTCTCCATTAAAATCAATGGGTTGAAACCCAGATGTATCTAAATAGCCAAGAATGGCGTCATTATTAATATTGAGAGTGTTAAATTCGGATTTTTCAGACGGGTTGAAGGCTGAAAAGTTAAATTCAACCGCAGGCATGGTTTGAATTTCAAAAGGATCGATAGATTTATTTCCCTTTCGGCTATAGCCAGTTAGTACCACTGACTTTAAGAGTGAAAGGGGATTTTTGCCAGCAGGTTCATGTTTTAAACTAAGGCTTTTTACCAGACAAGAGTCGCCAAGCTCGTTTTTAAAATGATGAAACAGCAGGATGTTTTTGCACAATCGCCTGGTACGGATCTCGAATGCACTCCTGTAAGAAGAAAAAGCGTCGTTGCGGTAACTCCATTGCTTGGAGGGAATGTAGGGGTTTTTATTGCCTTTTTCCAGCTTTTCAATATCGTATTCACCGTAATCAAAAATAATTTCAAAGGCAAATTTTTCGTCCTGACCGGAAAAGTAGTTGCCGTATTGAATGTTTGTAATGTATTTTTTCGTGTTGGCGCGGCCCATTTCCCAGCTCATCTCGGGTTCAATACCGTCATCGTTCTCTTGCTTATAGCCATAGAGAATGGTATTGCCTTTGCTGTCGGTGGAGCTTTCGATAAGCCATTCGAAGATGTGGGAAGGGGTTTGAACATCGGCTACCCGTGTCTTGGGGCTTCTTCCGTACACAGTTGTTACTTCGTCGTTAGTGGTGATCTTCCAATAGGACTCGCTTTGGTCGGATTTAATATAGTGCTGTATCAGCGAAAAGCCTCCTTCTATCCTTGGCAGGTATTCCTGTACCTGATAGTCGCCGTCGATATAGGGAGCTTTTGTTTTAGGAACAAGCAAGCCCGTACCGGCAATAAAGGTGTCTTTGCCATCGTATTTGGGAATGCCTTTTTCGGTGCGGATGGAAATTTTGGGCAGGGATAGGAAAAAGCCAAGTCCGAATTCGCTGTTGCCGGCTCCCGAGTTATAGGAGAGGGCCAGTTGTGGTTCCAAGCCCCGTGCAGGTGTTACAGGAATAGGAATGGTATAACTGCCTGTGCCAGAAAAATGATTGGGTTGAAAAGTTTCGCCTATACCACTTATGGCTCCGCCACCTTGAGGTAGCGCAATTTTTTGCACCTGTACGCTTCTGTTGTCTTCCATCCGACGCTTCCTGCTTCCTGCTTTCCGTTGTCATTGCATTTTTTCTTTTACATGAGTTTGGGTCTATATGTCAAATGTTATGTATCGCTAATCTATATCCTAGACCTTTTAGTATTAAACCAAAGGTATCAATTGTAGGATTACCATTTTTAGAAAGTATGTGATAAAGACTTTGCCGATTTAAATGAGTAATTCTAGCTAATTGACTCATTCCTCCTCTTGCTTCTGCAATATTTCGTAATGCAACAAGCGATAAGCGATGGTCGATTTGCTTGTATTAGATTGACGCATCATTGTGTTAAGAAAAATGTGCTATTGATATCACGATTACGATTAGATTCTGCATTGTATGAATTTTCTGTTACACCTGAAAAAATACAACGCGGAAGACGTCGTCAAAAAGGAAACCTCTCATCTTCTTTAAAGCAGCTATCATCCGATGCTTCACAACCCTGGCAGGAAATAGAAATTAATTGGTATGGTGGAGAAAAAAAGAAAGTACGCATATTGAGTGGTATTAATCTTTGGTATTCGCCAGGTGAAAAGCCGCTTCCTGTTCGTTGGGTACTTGTTAGTGATCCAGAGAGCAATAAAGCTGAAGCATTCTTCAGTACCGATTTACGATTAGCGCCTGTGCAAACCATCCATTGGTTTATCCTGAGATGGAATATTGAGGTGACGTTTGAAGAAACCCGTGCTCATCTGGGTATTGAAACACAACGGCAGTGGTCACCCAAAGCCATTGCAAGAATAACACTTTCACTTATGGCATTATTCTCTCTCACCTGTTTATTTGCGCTTGAAATGTTAAAATCACAATCCATGCCGATATCATCAACTGCTTGGTATGATAAAAAGGGTGATGCTACTTTCTCTGACATTATTGCATTTATACGACGCAGTATTTGGGCAGAAAAGTATTTTTGTGTTTCTTACACAAATGGGGGGGGGGGAGCCTCTTTCTGCACAACACAACAATCACGAATCGGTTCGCATTATGCTGCACGCGCGGACACTGCGAAAAGCCCGCGAACAAGTCAAAATAATGGTCGCCACTGGGTTCTCTGCCCTCGAGATCAAACAATACTTGAAGCACTGGGCCGAATGGTGGGTCAAATCAGCAGAAGCCTGGGATGTTGAAGTACTTTTATCCTGGCTTATCAAAACCTGTTGGCAAGGATCGATAGCGACTTATGCTAAAGATCTTTGCCAACAGGACAGAACTACATCATTACGCAGGACGATTTTGGCGGCTCAGGCCGACGGTCTCGCTGTTGCGGCATAACGGTTCTGTGAGTCTGCTGTTTTTGATTGACATAAGATTTGAAAAGCGAAAACCACGCCCGTGCCCCGACCGCCCGGCACCCCGCAAGCAACGGGGCACACCGGCCGCCCCAACCAATAGCAAAATCAAAACCAAGCCCTGCAAAAGAGTAAAGACACCGAGCATCACCCCAATTTTGACGCCCTGAATCCCACACCACCACAGCAGTTGACTCGCGCGGTGTTTGACCTTTTTGCAAATTCTCAATATTTTTAGCAAGACCATCACCACCAAAACCGTGACCATAACCCAATGACATCATGCGCTGATGATGACCAATGCTACGCCATAAGAATTGCATTTCAGGACTATTCCACACTTTGCCAGCCATTAATTGACCTTCGTATTCTTCAAGCGCTTTTGAGTGTGGCTCAGGATGATAGTGACAGCCTGTTCTTACCGCTGTGTCACGTACGGCCTTCAGCGACGCTTCAAATTGAGCAACGGCTGCTGCAATTGCAGCGCCTCCTTTTCCTGCTAGTGTTAATTTACAGTTTGGAGGGCCTGAATCTTGGATATTGCCTGGTTTTGATTCTAGAATTACTCGGGTGAGCTCTGCTTGGGTCGCTAAAACGTTTGCCAATCTTTCTGCTTTTTCTTTTTCTTCTTGTTTCGATCCCGGCGCATACTGCGCATCGCGTTGCGCTTGGATTTTTTGTTCATTATCGACCCTTTGTTTTTCATCCTTCACCACCAACAGTTTGCTTGTCATCGCTTTTTGGGCGTAGTCATGCTCTTCACCGAAAGCAACTTGCAGCGGCGTTTTGCCAGCCATACTAATCAGCTGGCCTCCTTTGTTACGCAGGGTTTTGTCCGCTTCCGCTTTGGGGTGATAGACCACAAATGACAGTCTTTGATTCTCATCCACCATTTTTTTTATTTCTTCTGAGTCACTGCGGAGTGTATGCTTTCGCTTTGTCGTAATATCAAACACCGATTTCCTGAGAGCCTCGTCTACGCACCACTGGCGATTTTCTGGTGTCGATTCAAATGAAAAATGCGAGTCAACTTTTACGGGTTGTTGTTTTTCATCGAGCAGATAGTGTTTTTTCTGGTCTTCTTTGTAGTAATAAAATACTCGGCCGTCCTTTTTTTTATATAAATATAAGTCACGTTCGTCTGATGTTTGGTAATCAGGTCGATGATCACGCGCAGGACTGAGCATTAAAAACAATTCACTCACTTCTCCTCGGAGCGTCAGGTCTATTATTTTTTTTGCGTTTCGTTGATCAAGTTCATCCTGTGTAATTTTTTTTGCAAAAGCGGAAACTCTTAACAAACACGCTAAGGCTTTGGAATCCAGATACGGGAACATATGACCCTGCATGGCAGCTTTTTGGTTAAATAACGGATGGAGCGTTGCTGTCGCGGCAACAGCGGCCACTCCCGCTGAAACACCTACCGCTGTGGTTGGTATCGCTGCAAGCACTTCTGCTTTAACGTCATTTGGGGTGTCTTTCTTATCACCGCGGCGTGCACTATTCATGATGATTCTTATCCTCATTTGGAATATAGTTGCCAATTGTAACACAGTCGTTTTTAAAAAAGCTTAACGCAATATTAAAAAATCCGTATCTGTTCACCACTATCGCGGCAAAAATAACCCATTAAATGTCTTCACGCATAAAATCCGGAATTTCTCCTTTAAATAACATTTTAAGCGCGGTGGTTGCGGAATTCACGATAATCCAACGTACCATAAACGTTAGGAAGTTCTGGACGCATTTCGTATTGCAATGATAGAGTAGGCATGGCGTGTTATTCCTGTTTTTTTTAGACTAAAACCGAATTATAACACGCTTTTTTCGCGGGAAAACGCTATTTTAGTGTTTTTTCCCGAACTTATTTTATGAGAAAAACACTGTAATTACAGGCGCTTTTCTTAATTGGGACAGGCTCTAACTAGTCGTATTTTTTAATATCTTTGATTTGCTCATCGCTGCGTTCCTTTAATTCATGCCAATAAGATTTGGTTATCTTGATATCTTTTTTTTGACTACTCTTATCACCAGCGCAAAGCAATATAATTAATATGTCATCTTGCTCAGCATAATAAATTCTGTAACCAGAGCCAAAATCTAACCTTTCGATATATTGACGTAGAACTACAAGCACGTGCTAAATCAGCAAGTAAGAAAAAAATGAGCTATTCAAGTAAATAGCTTAGACTATATTAAGACAAATCTTAATATTATTAGTTATTTACTATTGGAATTGTAAATTAGAAGGCCTCATAATGCATAACATTCTTAACTGGCGGTGAAGCGAGTATCTGTGGCGATACCCCTGCAGATACCGGTGCAGCAGCCGAGAAAAATGTAGTTGCGCTTGCGTTGCTCTTATTAACAGAAGCGAATTGTGCATAATGCTGTTTAGTAGCTTGTAATTCGCAGGTTTTATCCAACTGCTGAGAGAGACTAAACAAAATTGTTTTTGTTTCTAATAATTTTAACACGTGCTCTTCATTCATTGGGTCTGATTGTAAATGTAGGATCAAGTCGTCTAAGCTCAGTGGCTGAAATGCAACAGTTGATTTTGCCGTTAATGCTTTTTCTAATTGGTTATTGAACATTCTTACCAAAGAATGACAATCTATTGTTGCTTTATCTATAGCAGTAAACAGCATGCGTGTTTTATCCGTATGTGCTTTTGAGTCACGGTTGTTTTGTAAAAATTGTCTGATTGTTTCTGGCGAGGTATCTTTGACTGCTGTTTGCAAAAGATCTTGTACTGGTTCTACTTTTTTAACATTTGCGGAGGTAACAGCAACATTCGCCGCCAAAATAGCTTGGGCATCTTTGTAACTCTTAGCATTCTTTTCTACCGCTACTTTAATAGCTTCTAAAGTTGTGAGTTTAATATTATTGTTATCAAGATCTATTCCAATGATAAAAGTATTTTTCTGCACCCAATCAAGTATGACTTCCGCACCAGCTTCAGTAATAGCATTACCACCTAAACGAATATCTAGTGGTGTCGCACGATTTTGTAATACTTGCGTCAACGCCATTACACCAGCATCTCCTAAACCGGTATCTCCTAGTCGCAGATCGTAATTATAGCCAAGATCAAGGTATGTCAACGTTGTACTTCGCATCAGCGCAGGCGCTAATGTTTTTGCGCCTACTGCTGTGATCCCGTTGTTATTAAGGCTTAGTTCTTTCAAAGCACAGTCGGGCAGCAAAGCCGCTATTGGTCGCATGCCGTCGTCACCTAATCGATTGCTCCATAGGTTAACTTTTTGGATAATAGGATTCATAACAAGAACGCTAAATAAAATGTTGGCGCTTGCTGCACCTAAACGGTTTTTTTGCAATTCAATACAAGTTGTATGTGGGTGATGTTTTAAAATACGAATAATGGATAAAAAAGTTGTATCGTCAATTTTGATTTCTTTGTGTGTTTTAGTTTTACTTTGTCCATGGCAATAAAGTGTTTGTAGTGCAGTAATATCTGCTGTTTGTATGGTTGATTTACTGTCTTGAATTTTATTTTCTAGCAGCGGATTGGGTGGTGGAGAAATAAGAGGTTGTGCTGGCAAGCGTGGTTGATTACTTTGAGCATAAGCTTGTGGTACAGTTCTGGTGTTCAAGGGAGTTATTAATTGTCTTTTTTCATCTGTTAAAGTTACTGATGAGAGTGGCAACGCTGCTTGAGTTTTAGTTGTAACCGCAGGCAATCCTAAATTTATCAACATGTCATCAACAAAGTTAGGCAGCATTGCTACATGTTTATCAGATACATCTCCACTTTTATAATCGTAACCAATCCCCAGATTCGTTATTTTCAATGCTTTGTTATGGATTCCACTCATGAATAAGGTGCATTCATGAGCCATCCTTCTTAAAACCAGCTCAGGTGCAGTTCGCCATTGATCATGAACATCTTTTACTGCGCGGCAGTCTTGTTTTACTAATTGAACTAAGCCATATTTTTGTAAAGGTGAGAGCGCTTGAATATTCACATTTCCCGCATTAACAGCTTGTTGCGAAATAGTGTGAAAATCAATTTGATCTTTAAAGTAAGTATAGTTTTTTAACCATTCCTTCTCAGTGGACGAATGCTCACCGCTCTTCTTAGCACTTAATCGTTTAAATTCATTTTCCGCTGTATGCAATAACAGTGAAAGACCATGCTCTAATCCATTTGCTAAACTTTCTACCATCTTGATGAGTTCACTTATCCAAGGGCCTAATCGCCAAAGGAGTAATGCATTTCCTCCCATGCCAGAAAGCAATTTCCCGCGTTCGGTTTCTTCAAAAAGATGTGCCAAACCTATAATACAAGCAAAAACTTGAGCGAGGTGATTTATCGATTGTGGATTTCTAAATACGTTATGAATAGCAATATCTTTTTCCAGTGCTTGTATTGGCGAAAGTGGCGGTGCCGAAGCGCTAAGAGGAACTAAAGTTACACCAGATATTTGCCAACCACCTGCTTTTGCATCATGTACAAAGACAATAGGATCAGACAAATTCACATCAGGTGCTTTAGGTGTTAATGCAGTATTTGAAGAATTTGCTGGGACTATTTGTCCGCTACTTATTTTATTGCTTTTTTGATCTTTGCTGTTTGCTGAAAGCGTATGGATAGAATAATCCGATGGCCTTGTGCTTTTTGCTACAAGCTGAGCAGTACGCGCTAAAATTTGATGAGCGACTGTGATTTTTTGATCGCTAATATCATAACCTGCAAGCTGAGGTAATTCACTATAGGTAAGGCTTACAACTGACAATGACTCTGGTACTTTTTGTGCCATTATAATAAATGGCACACTTCTGAAAGCTTTATTAACAAGATTTTTTATATGTTCTGTTAATGTAGCAAGATTATCCCCAACAGATTTTTGGCTTTGTACTATTTTCACAACCACATGAATTTCCGCCAAAAAAGTTGAAATCTGTGCTAATAATTGTGTCATGGTGGTATTTGAGCTATCGAAGAAGTTGGATTCGCGTACCCAACCTTCATTGAACAGGCTGTGCTTAGTACGAAGCGCTTCAACAAAACCTAACCAATTCAAAGGCTCTCTCAATGAATCGGGATTTTTGAGATCGACTCTAGACAGATTCACCAATATGTTTATTAAAATATTGCAAACTTGAGCAAACGCATCATAACGTGCGCTGCCAATCCACTGTTTATTCCGCGCATTTAAATATTGAATAATCTTTAATACCGCCGTTTCGCACTCAGGTGCAATAAGATTATTGCCAAACATATAACTGCTTATACGATACTCCTCTGGTAAATCAATTGCTGGCCTTAAGGGATCTGGTTCTATTTTTGCATCACTTTTTCTTTCTAATTCATGCAAATATTGCAATTCTTTTGGATAAGTTTTTGTTTCTGGAAACCATTTTTTATAAAGATCTCTTGCTGCCTCTATAACGGGCTTATCTCTTGTTATGTCATATTTAGGATTAGGGTCACTCCATATCGTTATTTGTTTCATTGCCCAATCAGCAACAGGTCCTGTGGTTAAAACAGATGTAGTGAAACTTTGCATAATTTTATTCTCCGGGGTTAAGGATGATTTAATTTCATTGAGTTTGTTGTATGCATACTAGCAGTTGCAGAAGCGTTGGTCGTTGATGCAGACGGCGAGGGTGTTTGTTGATTTATACTAGTAGCAGTTGCTGCTAATAAAATATGTGGATTTGAACCCATTGGCACATTGGTAGATTTACTATCAGGCAGCAAAGCTGCAATCGAAATTATCGTGGATTTTATTATTGGAAATTTCTTCTCCATCGCTGTAAAAAGTATTGGTTCATGCTTGCGAATAGTATTTATGATGAAATCAGAGTTTAGTGACTGGCTAAATAATAGGTCTACATCAAAGCGCCTGCTATTTATAAGTGCAATTGCAATGTTTTGCCAGCTTTCATATAAACTTTTTTCTAAAGAATCCCTTTTCGCTTTTTTTATTTCTTCTGGTGTGTCCAAACACTTAGAAATGACTTTACTGAATGGAGGATTTGGATTACCTCCATGTTGGAGTATTACGGCTACTATGGAAGCTGCTTGTGGCAAAGATAAATAAGAATAATTTTCAGTCCATCTATGTAAGACATCTCCAGCCTTATAATAGGGGGGGTTATCTTCAGTTGCAATATTCTCTTTTTCAACAGTTTTTATTCCTATGCCGTTAAGCTCAATTACATGCTCTACCATAAGATTACCGCCTTTAGCTAAAAACAAAGGCAGCAATTTTACACAGTGCTGCACGACTGTGTAAGGGTCGTCAGGATTAGCACCATGGTTTAATAAGCATTCAGCAATAGTATAATAAGCTTGGTTTACTTCATTCGATATTTCAAAGTTAGTTGAAAACCAGCTCGTGTCTCTAAGAGGCTCAGGATTACATTGATATATCGCAAAATTTAATAACGTCTTCCCCTCACCAGGCATGAACTGATTGGGAGTTGCTTTAGCTTCGAGCAATAATGCAACAATATCTGCGCGTTTTTTATAAACTGCCCAAGCTAAGCATGACCAATTATTCCAACTTATGCCGGAGTTAACATAATCCGGATTTGCTTCCTCGCATAATAAACATGCAACGGCTTTAGCATCACTAAGATTGCTCCAGAGTTCCTGGCTTTTTTTGATATTGTGTTGCCTGCTGGTATGTCCTTGTTCAGCGGCTTTGTGATACCAGAATGCTGCTTGTTTTTCGTCTTTTTCAACACCTTGACCTGTTGTATAGCAAACACCTAAATTGAATTGCGCACTGGGATGCCCTTGTTTAGCAGCTTTGTGATACCAAAATACGGCTTGTGAGTAGCTTGGCTGAACAGCTCTGTCTGAGCCATAATAGCAACCTAATAAGTTTTGACACCGAGCATCTCCTTGTTCAGCTTCTTTTAAAATATTTTTATCAACAAGTGCCCATTCTTTTTCTAAATATATAATAACCAATATTAAATTTTCACTCGCTGGACGTATGGCAAGAGCATGCTTTTTCCAAGCATCTTCAAAACGCACACAACCGGCTAATTGCAGTATTTCTAGTTGTGGAGCTTGAATATTTAATTCCATCAAATCCATACAATTATTGAGCGATAAACGCCGAAGTTTGAGAAAAGATAATGGAGTAATCAATCCCCAATTATTTATTTCGGTAATACGTTCAACTTTGGTTAAGTTGCTTAAATTAAGTCTTTCTAAATTGGGGCAATAGTAGGCAATATAACGCACGGCCTGATCAGTTAGTTGCTCACAACCGTTTACATTTAATGAACGCAAATACGAAGGCTCTTTGTTAATAATAGTTTTTAACCATGCATTCGTTAATGCCTGGCATTGACTTAAATTCAATTTAGTGAAATTGTATCCTGCTATAATTTCAAGTAATTGTGTTTGCAGATCATGTGTTTTTTTGGGGTTATTAATATTTTCAGCCATTCGTTTAAAGCTGATGTTATTAATGATTTTTTCAATGAGTACTTGAGCAGTACTTATGCGACCAAGTGTTATAAAATCTTCCAGCTGGCCTTGTTCTACTGCATCGCACAACAGTTTGAATTTACTATGATCATGATAATATAAAAGCATACGTGCTAATTCATCTGACCAATTTTTCCATTTAATCACTTTAGAATAATTCTGCAGATACTGCTCATTGTTGTGCTTAGAGTACGTTACCATTTTACTAGCACTACACGACAAGGCTTGTTCTACGTTTAGTTTGGAAGTCATAGTCCAGTTGGCGCTGGCTTGTGTAGAAGATAAAGCAGTTTTTAACTCTGTTAATTTTGTTTCTTTTAATTTTAATAAACGCTGCATACGTAGAATAGGATTTAATTGTTTTTCTTGCAGAAGAGGGCCATAGCGCAACGCAAGTTCTGGTTCAAAACGCTGTAATATGTTCAGTGGCGTTGGTAAACGCTGCAAACATTTACTCAACATTAATTGTAAGGCTTGGATTCTTAAAAAAAATTGAGCAATGGCGCCCGTTTGAAGCTCGGGTGGCAGAATACATTTATCTTCTGCTGTTTGACCTTTAATACCAGTTTGAAAATAATCAACCACTTCTTTGCGAGTGAATAAACCTTTATCTTGTCCTTGTTCATCTTGAATATGCCGATCTTCATAATCAATGGCTGTCATCAATACTTGTTTAGCTACATGATGTGCATCTAAGGCAAGAAATTCCAAGACCGCCTGCTTATCCAATGGCACACACATAGCATCCATGCAATACAAAATGTTTTTGATGTTAATTTCTGCTTTTTGAAAATAGCCACCAGCAGTTAAAGCACTTTGAAACGCATGATCGCTATCAATGCCAACTAACCGATACCTTACGGTACCTTTGCTGTCTGTAATTATAGGTTCCGCAGTAAGATTTCCCGCTTGATCATCTTCGTAATTAACAATTACACTTTCTAAAAATTTTAACGTAAAACTGCGCAGATCAAGTTGGTTCTGTACTTCTTGCAACAAAGATTTATGTTGTTGTAAATCATTTTTACCTATTTCTTTTAAAGAAATACCAACAGGTTTGCTAATTAATACCGGATAGCCTATAGATGAATTAGGTGGAAACATTTTAACTAATTGGCATCGCAGACTATAACCGCTGATCTGATAACCCAAAGCAGCAGATATTATTTGCATGCCTGGCATTTGCGGGAAAAATTTACACCAAGCGATAGGTGCTTCTTCTTTTGCATCATGTTGCTTGTAAACAGGAACTACCAAACGTTGGCTATTTTCTCTGTTTCGTTTTTCTTCTCGCAAGGCACCATTATCATGAAATAGTTGTTTTTGAATATGCGGTTGTAGATAGCGAGTTTCGCGCTTTCCTTCTGCATTCCACCATTGGATATAAGCTCTCTGAATGTTCTTTGCCTCTTGTTGTATTGGTGTCATCATCTGAGCAGCAATCATATGCGTCCACGCTATGGTGGCTTGCTCCCAACCCACACGTTTTTTACCGTTGCTAGGATAGCGTTCTAATAATTCCATAACCATAGCAGCGTGGGGTTCTTGTAGTAGTATTCGTAAATGATCCATATAAGAACGACGATAAAATTCAGGGATATGCTGAAAATACTTGACGTGCTCTTGTACCGTTAAACAGCGTTGCACCAGTGTTTCAGCTAAAACGGGTAATTGCTGAGAGGCACAGAGCGGATCATGTTGAGTTAAATAACTAACGATAAGCTGTAAAATTAATTTGGTTGGAATGTTAGTAACATTAAACAGTATTTCCAAAGGCTGCTGCAATGTAGTAAGTGTTATTACATTGTGATGCGATGGTTCCAGTGGCCAAACTGCCGACTGTGTAGCAGTTGGATCAGTCCAAGCGGTAATCGCTTGATACGACGGTTGTAAAACTAAGCGATCAATTTGTGCTAAACGTTCTTGTTGTTTAACAGACAAAACTGCTAAATTGCGAAAGCGTTGTAAGTCACCTAAGGCTGCGCGTAATTCAATGACAAATGACTCGGTAAGTATTTTTTGTGTAACAAAAATATCTAGCAACGTCTGTAAAGACACCTCCAATCCAGCATTGTTTTTGGCAGTGATGCCTGCGTATAACGCAATATCATTGCACCATAAGATGAGCGGTGTTAGATATCTTTCTTTTAAACTGATGGTTGTTGTTTTTTTTTCGCGATTTTCTACCAATGCTCTAGCGTGTTCAATTAAATAACGCTTACCTAAATCTTGATGACAGATAGATTGAGGTGGTGGTAAAAGAGTAGGGCGGGATTGTTTTGCATCTTTCTCATCTTTTGGGATTTTAAATAATTCAAGTTTTTCCAAAAGCGATTCCTGATAACTAGTCAATAAAGCTTGCCCTTTAGTGGAGCCATACAATAATACTGGGCGATGCGCTGCGTAAGGTTCAACCTGATTAGCCTTAATTATTTTAGGGTCATAAAGACTAATTAATGTTTTGGGTGTAGCGATTAAATCGCCATTTTTTTGAAAATGTGCCAAATCACCAGAATCAATTTTAAAATATAAATCACCTAAACTTGCCAGTTTAATCCGCAATATTTCCAGGAGTGCTTGAAAGTAATCGTGTGCTCGCAGCTCTTCACGTTCAACCAGTAATACCAAATCTAAATCTGAAACTAAATTAAAATCTTCTCTAGCCAGCGAACCTACCGCTAATACAGCAAACTCGCCCGGGGGATTGCCTAACAATTGTTCGCAGCTCTGCAAAATATCTTTTAATAAATTCCTAATTTGTTGCGAATACTTTTGTTGTGATAACAACACATCAACTTTGTCTTCTTGCAAATTTTGTCGTAACGATTGTTGATAAATGAGTAATTCTTTACGATATGGGGAGAGATTTGTAAAAGCATCAACTTTTGTTGGAATCACTATGTTATTCGATGGCTTTTCATCATTAGTTACGAAAGCACGGCTCAGAAAATCCGCAAACCACGGCATTTTAAACTCTCTCAGGTTTTTTGCATGTTTACTAATACAATCGCAAATATTTTGAGCGATTTTTATTTGTTCATCTGCCAACCATGTTTCCGCTAAAGGTTGTATTTTGTTAATAGTTTTTATAAATTGCTCGACACCTTGATTTTTAACTTGATTTAGAACTATATCCAAATCTTCTAAAAATACATTGAACCATACCGTTAGTTGCTGGTAAATTGCGGGCAATAAAAATAATTGTTGGGTTTGTTTTAATTGTTCTAATAAAGGAATCAACAGTTGCCAATGACTGATAAATAATGTCAACTGTTTATCAGGAGACAATTGGGTAATGCTAATCTGTTTCTCATCTTGTTTGTTATCTGTAATTGACACGGCTTGACTAAAATAGTCCAAGCGTAATTGCATTAAAGCAACTTTTTCAATTATTTGTATGCGGATTAAAAATAATTGTTCCGCATGCCCGGTAACTAAACCGCATGTATAAAAATCGCTTGCTTGTTGCCAAAAACTTCCTGTCATTAACCAGGGTTTTTTACATAAAGACCCGCCTTGCAGATATACATCACCAGCCGCAAGAAAAAAACCTGCTTGTTCCTCTGTTGTTAAAACTAATAAATACCCATTTTTGATTACCACGTCATATAAGGCATTAACTTCAGCACACGAAGCAGTTGTTTTGATAAAATGCTGTGTTAATGGATGTAACGCTTTGAATATTCGGCAACGCTCAGCAGCAGGCATATCTTTTAAATAGACATTAAAAATATTTTGGATTAATTTTTTGGCATCACCCCAAGACGATTGCGCAATCAATTTTTCTAACTTTTCTACCAGAGGTAGAGTTTCTGACCGGGTGAGGGCAACAGATTGAGCTTTAGCAAGCATGCTAACTCCTAATTAGGATGTGAGTAAAATGATTACCGCGTCCTTGTGCGAAATGTATTCCAAATTGGGGGCGGCTAACCAAAATTTAGTACGACCAAATTTAGGTAATACTAACGGCCCATCCGTAAAGACTCTGTCTTTTGCTATTTTCTTTAAAAACAGCAATCTTCCCATATTGAGCTGTTGAGCGTCAACTGCGGTTTTAAGTGTTGCTACAAATGTTGGTGGATTATTGGGTCCTAAAGGATTGGATAAAAAAACAGTTGCTTTATTTTTATATTGATATTATTTTTAAAAAAATCGATCAAGTTTAATCTGCTTCACGCGACAACTATCCTGAAAGTCACCGATAATGGAGCACACGGATTATGCATATTGCTTTAATGAAAGGTATTGATAAATTAGGAAGTAAACTTTGCTCGTCAGCTTTTGAAAAAGAATATGTAGAGAGTAGGGGCGGCGGGTTTGATTTTTATTATTGGGCTCGTTTAAACGTATATTTTTATTCTTGGTATCATAGAGAAGAGTATTTAGACCGCCCTCAAAAGCTTTTAATCAAGTTTCATTGTCCTATTATAGGTGCTACTAAAAATCGTATGCGCTTTGACACGGTAATTTATCATTCATGCTCAATAGATCCAGGCTCAGTAGGAATAGTTTTTTCGGTTGAGTTTATTCCAGGGCAGGAACCCAAAGTTCAATATGTAGAATACGATTATAAATTTTCTTATGCAGTCACAAGAAACTATGGAGATACTATTTCAAATGAAGATGCCAAAAATGACCTGATAAAAGCATTTGAATTAACTTTTAATGATATTAAAGAGTATTGTACAAATGCGCTGCGGGCTTCTTTCTTAGATTGGGAAAATTACTCTCCAATGCCGATACCCAATGCTGCTGGCGCGTATACTATGGAGCATTATGCTAACCAATTTTTTATGGATCGACAGAAGGCAAATAACGAAGAATACGCCTTAAATATTCCTTTTAATATTAAGATTAGCCCAGGAGGAAATTCTCCAGAAATTGATGGTAGCGTGTGGATACAATGGCCCAAACTAAGGTTAGTAGTAGACAACTTTTCACTCCAAACTAATAAATTTACGGCGACTACGTCTGGTGAGTTAGTTTTTGAATTTGATGTATTGATTAATAAAAAATGGTGGGCAAAATATGCGGCTCAAATGATATTAAATTTAGATTTTGACTTTGCAAAAACCGGAGAAAGAAGGATTAAGTATAAATTTGAGCTTCCTGCTAACCAGTGTAATCCGAACAGTATTCGTATAATTAGATCAGGAGAGGTCACATTACTTGGACATAAAGCCGAGCAAAAATTAAATGAAAGTGAACACCCATATCAATCACATTTCATGCCAGCTATCTATCAATCGTTTCGTGATAGATATTTAGAAATTAGGAGAGAGCTGCAGAGAAGAAGTGCTGCAGCTAATCCATCCCCAAGCCAAAGTGATTTTAAAATAATAAAGAGCTCTGATTCAAAAGACGAGAAACAACCAAAAACTGTGGCAATTAAAAGCAATACAGCAATCATGTTAAGCAAATCAATGTCAGCAAGCGGCATTCTAAAGCCATCGGATTCTATCTTGAAACAGGACTTATCACCGCCAGTTTTACCAGCAAATACTAGCACAACCCTACGGTCTAAACTTTAAAAAATTCGAAAAGATGAAGATGATTAAAATCTAATCCCATCCCGTAAATAAGATTCTAATGTAATAAGTTCTCCAGCAATGTTTAACTCTTTCATCCCTGCCAATAATGCTCTATTTTCTCGAGCCAGAGTATTTTGATCCGCGTGATTCCAGGTAACTTGGAATAATTTTTTTTGGCCCTGCGCGGTCTGAATCAAAAAATCAATTTCATATCGTTCAGAAGTTAAATAGTAATTAATTTTACATCCTCGTCGACGTAAATCTAAATAAATGATGTTTTTAAAAATTCTTCCCAAATCATTTTCATAATCAAATGTAGTCGCTCTCACGATAGCAGAATCAATTGCGTAAATTTTTTTAGGATTTGTTTTAACTTTCCGGATGGACTTATTATATAACGTTACTGAGAAACTTAAAAACGCATCTTCAAGATGCTCGGCACTCAAATCATCAAATAATTAGTAGCCTTAGGTTTCGACGACCAGTATAGTAGCCGGAAATTGGGTCGTTTTATACCTCTTTTTTGAAAAATCTGATGGTATAAAATAACGATCGTTTTATTGGACTGGTAAATCGTTTTAGTTAAAATAGTAAGGAAGGCATTCAATGCCAACAATTTTAAGAATAAAAGACTATCGATTTTTCTTTTTTAGTTTAGAAGGCAATGAATCACCACATATTTATATTGAACATGGTGATAAGGTTGCTAAGTTTTGGTTAAAACCAGTTAATCTGGCTAGCTCAACTGGTTTTAGAAGCCATGAATTAACTGAGATAAGAATGCTTGTGACTGAACACAGTGAAAAATTTATGGAGAAATGGAATGAGTATTTCAGCCGTTAAATTTGATGATCATGCTATTGATGTCAGCTTTACAAAAGATGCTTTGCATTTTGTGTTGGCTGATGGCAGAGAAATTTCCGCTCCATTAGAATGGTTTCCAAGATTACGTGATGCAAGTGAAGAAGAACGCAATAGCTGGAGATTAATTGGCAATGGTATCGGTGTACACTGGCCTGAGATTGATGAAGATATTGCAGTTAGAACCATTATGTCAGGTCATGAATAAAGACGACAGACGCCGATATGGTTTACTTAAATAAAACTGTTGCTTTCTCAGTTGACGCTGCAAATATTGGGATTCCAAAAACAAATTCACAAATGCAGGAAGTTCACTTACTTAACATCCAATCTTCTGCATTTGAGGAATTAAAGAAGGCAGGAATTTATTGTGCATATCCGGGATATCGACATCATATTACAATAGGTGAAGTGAGTCGCCAGCCACATCCTGCTTTAAATAAAAGTATACTAATGAGAGAAATTCTTGGTAGTGAAAGCGAAATATCCAGAGAAGTAAATACAATTGTTTTTTCATCATCACCGCAAAATATAAAAAGCCAAACGGCTACAGAAATGTTTGGTTTTGGAACTAAACTACCTTCAGGAAAAATTCGGCTCTGGTCCTTTAACACGCCTGATACTTCATCTCAAAAACATGATGAGATTCGCTCAAATAGTGTCTATCGACCTTAGTTCAGATTTGGTCGCTAGGCACAATAGACTTACTACGCGAATCAACCTAACTATGGTAGACATTATCATCATAGACTTTAGACCCATATTTAGAGCCGCAGAATGAGTGTGTTCGCTTAAATGACGGATAATCGCAGCTTCGCTACACTGGGCCAATTAAGATTAAAATCTAATACCATCCCGCAAATAAGATCCTACTGTAATAATTTCTCCATCAATTTTTAACTCTTTCATCCCTGCCAGCAATGCTCTATTTTCTCGAGCCAGAGTATTTTGATCCGCATGATTCCAGACAATTTGGAATAATTTTTTTGGCCCTGCGCGGTCTGAACCAAAAAATCAATTTCATATCGTTCAGAAGTTAATATGCGGGTATTATTGTAATTTCTATGCCCCTCTTTTATACGCAACCAACTGTTTTTTGTGGTTGGCATATGCTTGGCAATATACATAACAGAATTGCTGCAGTTTATTTAAAATTTGAGTTTGCAATATAACCTTATTTGTCATACCATGAAAAATCAAATGGATATTTTGAAGAATTATTTCAACTTTAAAATCTGCATAAATTGACAGAAAAAAATAGATTTTTATTAAGGGAGAAAATATTTATGCCACTTTTTAGAATGCTAGTTCGTGTCAACAAGCAACCGTTATCATTAAAGGCATACCAATTGCCGCAAAGTATATTATTAAGTCGGCAAAAAAATCCAACTTTTCACCGTGCGCCGTTAGAAAAAAAGGCGCACATTGCTACTAATGCCAGTGGTACTATCGCTTACGCAAATATTTATTTACCACTAAAATTAAGTACGCGATATTTTTCAACAAGTTCAGAACAATCTAACAATGATAAAAAAAGCATTTTTAGTCGTTTTTTCCCAATAAAACTTCCGATAAAATTAGAATCTCATACTTCACAACAGCCGATAAGTGTTCCGGTAAAACTGGAACTAAAAACTTCACAGCAACTGATAGGTGTTCCTATAAAACTTGAACCCCAAGTTTTACGTGAACCAATAAGTATTCCTATAAAATTGGAGCCTCACACTTCCCAAGAATCAACTAAGAATGATCATGATAAAGATACATGGCAAAAAAAATATTGTCTTATTAAAACTGATTTTGATAAATGGAAGTGGGAAAAAGTTATTTGGCCACTCATAAAGTTTGGCGTTTTACCAGCCATTGCATTTTTAGTTGCTCAATTTGTAGAGCAGAGATTCAAGGAGCGCTCAGAAAATTTAAAAACAATAGGTGAAATAAAAACGCATGTTAATAATCACCAAAAAGATGCTAGAGAGGTTTTGGGCAAGCTTGATTCATTAGAAATAGTACCGCGATTAGGTGTATACAGTACTATCTTACCTGATGAGTATGAGCGCCATCAAAATATCGAAATAAACTTACTTCAGCAATTAAACTACAATCTTTTATTGCAAGGTAGGTTAAATAGAATAAGAGTGTTATTGCGTGATACTAATTTTTTCAGTAAGTTGCTGCCTACAATAGGCTTTGATCACAAACCAATTAATTGGTTTATGACAGAAGTCGATAGTCAGGTAGGATTTCTTTTGGCCGAATTAGAAATTCAACGTGATGAATTGTTTATTGCATATCAAATGAATAAAGCAACAATGCATTTTAAGCTAAAACAACATGTGTTAGCTATCGAAGAAATTAATCAAGTTATAGAAAAATGTAAAATCCTTAATAAATTTTCTGAGGAAGACAATAAAAAATCGGCCAATATTGATGGTAACACTAAAAATAATCAAAAAAGACTCAAGCCGGTGTATGACCAAAATTTTATTATTCGTGCATTAGTTCATGCTTATGTTATTGCAGGCAAAGCTTATTATGGAAAAATTGGCCAAAGCGAAAGAGACGATAATTATCTAAACGCTTTAAAGGCTTTTAATAGCATACTTGAATTAGCAAATAGTGACTTTAGAGTAGTAGATAAAGATAATAAAGAATGTTTCTCTACTGGTAATAAGAGTGAACAGCCTAAGAATCAATCGTATTACTTTGCATTATCAGCTGAGCCACTTGCTCTTTGTTATAGCGGACTGACATTTAGCGCAAAAAAGAAGCATAACGAAGCCGTTCTATGCCTTATAGAATCTCTTCTAAAAGCACCCGATATTGCTACTCTTGATGATGGTTTTGCATACACCGTATCTTTATTAAGCCAGCAGATAGATGACAATATTAGAGGTGGTAAAGCGCACGTGTTTGAGAGCTACAAAACCGCATTAAATAAGTTGCATTTTGAAGAAGAAGCTTTTATTGGCGAGAATCTGAAAAAACTTCCTTATGAGCTTAATAAACTAGCGTTTGAAAAATTGAATAGAGCAATAGCAACCAAACCATCAAGCCCACCGTTATTGAACCATCGTGGATGGGTACTGTTAGCTATCGCAAAAGATACTAACAACGTACAACTCACATCTGATGCTTTAGACGATTTTAACCATGCTATCGAAAATGATATGAATCCACGTAAAACTTATCCATTAGCCAGAGCAGGCCGAGGCATTGCTTTATATAGATTATATAAGGCGGGTAAAAAACAGCAGGGAGAATGTTTAGAAGATTTAATCATTGCTGATACTTTTTTGAGAAAAACACCAGAAATATCAACCAGTAGATCATATGGCACGGGATTTATTCAAAATGAAGTTAAAAAAACTTTAGATGAATTAAAACGACAAAGCGCTCCTGACTCAATATCTTTTTTTAGGATTCCACCTCAACTGGAAAAACAAAAGCAAAATGACTCAGGCAATCATAAGGAGGAAAAGATCAACAAAACTCCCTCTTCTAAGCACTAATTTTTTTAATACTCTTAAAAGCATGCAGTGAAAATTTATTTATATCCAGGAGGAGTTGATAATGTTTTCAATAACTTCATTTTTTACTGCAAAGACAAAGACGGAGCCCGCTTTAACAAAAATTAGAGCTTCTATCCCAAGTTCAGAGTCTTTTGATATAATGATGGGCCGTTTTGGCGCTGAAGCAGTTGACACCTTACGCGCAGAAGGTGATACGTGCTTACAGCAAGCTGAACAAGAAAAAAAAGAACAACAAACCCATCAAGCCTATGAATGTTGCATGCATGCTGTATTTTATTATCAAGCAGCTGGTGTATTGGCACAACAGCATGAGTTGAAAAAGGAACATGCAGTTATTTTGCAGGCATTAAATACTGTCGATCAACGTTTTCCAATCCTAGCGTTTGAGTCTGCTCTATCATCTCCTGTTGCAGCTAATAAAACACTAGATCTGCAACGAGTACAAAAAAATCCTCACAAAGAAAAGCTTGCAACAATCCGTCAATGGGCAAAGGATCAATTGGAACGTTATCAATCACAAGCATGGTCTGCATTTGCAAAAACAGTGTTGCCGGTCGTGTCAGTATTAACAGCTTCTTTAAAAAATAAACAGATTTGTTTTGAAGAGCATGCCGTAAAAGGTGATGGCAATTGTGGATTTACAGCGTTAGCAACCAATCGTGCTGAAGTGGTTGCTCTGTTTCTCGATTGCGCCGCCCAGGCAGAAACTAGAAAATTTCTAGCACCCGAAATTAAAGCCTTGTTGCGTGAAAATCGTCAGTTGTCACTGCACACTGAACAAACCCGCAAACTGTTCGCTGAGTGGGATGCATTAGATAACAAAAATGATGAGTTGGTAAGAAGTGTCAATGATCAACTAGAACAATTTTCAGCAGATGCTAAATCGCCATTTACTTTCCATCGTCAGGGATTAGAGGGGTTAATTAAATTACTCACAACTTCTTCAGAGCCATCTCAGCAAAAATCGCTACGTGATTTGCAACAGTTTCAATTACGGTTATCTCAGCTTCATGAACAATTAGATGTATGTTGTGCCAGCATAGAATTATTTTATCGTTATGTGCAGCAGAGCTTAGGCGGTACGGAATGGTTGGGTTACCGTAGCGCTTTATTGTTTGCGCGTTTAAAAAATTACAGCGTGTATATTTTTCATCAACCGTATGCTAAGCACTCCGATATTACATTATTGGAAAAGCACGAGAGTGCAAACGCCATCAATACTTTCTATTTATTACATACGGGTCGTTACACCCATTACAATATATTGACAGAAACAAACGTGCCGCTTGCTAAAGATTCTAAAGAGACGTTGAAAGAAAAGCTACTAACCATGCAAGGTATTTATCAAGCAGTGAGTTTAAAATTAAAAGAATTGTTAAGTAGTATCATTGCAGAAAGCATTGCGGATTACCATGTTTTAACTAAACAGCATCCACCTTGTGATTATACTTTTATTGCTTTAGGTTCTTTAGCCAGAGAAGCCATTACGCCATACTCTGATCTCGAGTTTGGTTTGTTAATAGAAGACAAACAAGACAAAGCAAGCAATGAAAAAAATAAAAGTTATTTTCGCAATCTTTGCCGTTTGATTAATCTAAAGTTATTAGCTTTAGGTGAAACGCCAGCTAATACCTTAAACATTAAGATGCCAACACTGGATGGCAAAGTCATTCCTAATCCCATTCCCAAAGGAATTTGTTTTGATGCCTGTGTTGATGGCGGATATAAAAACCCCTTGGGCAAATGGGATGATGTAAAGGGTGAGTTGATTTTTGAGTTGATCGGTACACCAACAGAACTCGCCGATTATCAACAAGAACACTACTACCAAAAAGCTGATGAAAAAAATAATCAACTTGCCAGAAAGCTGGTCAGTGAACCTTTATTGTCTAGTTCTTTGACCCAAACGCGTTTACTTATTTCAGGTCAAGCAAGTAAGTTGCTAATTAATACTACTAAAGAGCAGCAAGCCAGTGATTCCTTGTTAATTCAGTATCAGCAAAAAGTAACAGATTATTTAAAACAATCGGCTACGCAGTTGTGGGGTAATTCACTGCCTGCTACCTTTTCTTTTAGTAGACACCAAGCAAAAGCTTTGGACTTATTAATGGCCGATCTGGCTCGATTTCGTGTGCGTTTTGGTAAACAAGAAAAGAGCAGCCGCAGTTATTCGGTGAAGCACGATTTTTATCGTTTGCTCGATATGATCTTCGATCAACTGGCTTTATATTATGACATTCCTACACACAGTTTATGGGATCAGTTAAAAACCTTATCGCAAGTAACGGATAAACGCCCTGCTTTATTTTCTTCACAAGCACAGGCCAATTTATTAAAAGCGATTGATCGCGCTACTGAATATCGTTTAGCTGCTTATTTAGCATTAGGAGAGCAAAGTGAAAGTGAAGAGCTTACTAATGATTATCAAATTGTATTGAAAGGCCAACAAACTACAAATGCTAAAGTATTTTATTTGCCAGCCAAACAAGTGTATGAATTGTATGACAGCTTAATTTTATTATGGCAGGCTGCGAAATGGTTTTGTGAAAGTCGAGGCAGTGAGAATGCTTTTATGCATTCCTCCTTGCATGATTTTTCGAGTGCAGCACCGTGGGTGGAAGCGCAAAGAACTTTGTTGTTACAAGGTCCTGCGCAAGCACTGCAACAATTAAGTTCAGTATTGAGTGAAAATGAAACACATGACAACAAAACTACTCAACAAAAGATTCATCCAATCGAACAAGCCTTAACGCTGCAAGTAAAAGGCTCTGCTTATATGGAAAGCGGTCGTGCTTTAGCAGAAGCACAACACTGCTTTGAACATGCGCAACTGCTATTTGAGCAAACTAGTAACCAGGAAAAAAATAAACTCTATAACGGCGAAGCAATTAACGGTCATTTAAGTCTTGCTAAAATTTATTGGCGACAAAGCAGATCGCCTGAAGCGCAACAACAATTGGCTAAAGCTAAAATAATTTTAGAAACTTATTTTAGTCTGCGGCATCCTTATTATGCCGCTTATCAAAACACTGCTGTTTTATTACAAGAAGCACCTGGAAATTTACCAGCTTTATCATTATTAAATAAAAACTGGCACGTACCATCGGATAACAAACAATACTTTGTAGGTCGCGCTGAAAGTTTAGAGAAGTTAGAGCAACATTTTAAATTCGTACAAGCAGGAACCAAACAATGTTTCATTAGTACTATTTCAGGTTTAGGAGGTATTGGTAAAACCCAACTTGCGGTTAGATTTATCAATGACCCAAAAAATACTTATAGTTTACGTTTATGGTTTCGTGGCGAACAAGAGATTACCTTATTACAAGACTATATCGATTTTGCGCAATTATTTCAGTTGGTAGCGGAAGGCGAACGAGTATCACAAGATAAAATCATCCGCCGCGTCAAAGAATATTTAGAAGCGCATCCCAATTGGCTAGCTGTGTATGATAATGCTTTGGATTATCAAGCGGTCAAACGTTTTCTGCCAAGCCATGGTGGGCATATAGTGCTTACTACGCGCTCTTCGAGAGAAAAGCTTAAAAAAGAATTGGATGAAGCAAAGGATGAAAAAAATGCTGAGCAACTATTGGTATTACCATTAGCGATTGAAAAATTTAACAAAGAAGAAGCGCTGTACTATCTAAAAACCTATACAGGTCGTGTCGGTGCTGATGAAGAAAAAGCGATGAATGAATTAGCGGAGAAAGTTGATTATTTACCGCTGGCTCTCGCCCAAGCAGCGGCTTATATCAAGCGTTGTGGCTTAACAACTGCTGATTATTTAGAGCGCTACAAGACTAGCTATCAAAAACTGTTAGAGTCTAAATTATTACCAGCGGATAGTACTGATCGAGATAAAGATAAAATTATTAAAACAGTAGCCACTACATGGGAAGCCAGCTTACAAGCGATAAGAGAAGAAGAAGCCAGAGAACGCAAAGCAAACTCAGTAACATCAAATCAGCAGTCAATTGCAATCATGTTATTGCAAGCTATGAGCTATCTAGATGCGGATCAGATTCCACAATCTCTATTAGCGCAATGGTTACACGTCACACATTTGGTAGAAGAAAAAGACACCGTCAACCAACTAAAAATAACATTAGATCGTTTAGAAGGATATTCGTTAATTCAAAAAGATCACAAAGATCAAATCGAAATGATCAACATCCATCGTTTAGTGCAAACCATAATAAGAGATAGAGGGTTAGTGGATGCTGAAAAAGTAATATTACAAAACAATAAAACAAAAATTATTAACAATGATACAAAACAAGATGCAAAGTTGACTACAGATCAGTCACTAGCTTTAATAAAACAACCACCTGCTAAGTCTCATCCCAGCATACTACCAACATCATCTGCCATGATGGAAAATACATTGCCTATGATAATAGAGTTATTAGGTGACGATGCTAAAGACAAAGCTAATCATCATTGGGTACGTGTTTGTACGCTCATTGCTTTTACACGCGCCAAACAACACATTGATCGAAGAACGCAAACAGAACTTGAACGCGCTGCAGAACAATACAAACAAGCACGTCGATTATTTGGACAAACAGATGTGAAAACGACTATAGTACCCTTACGTGAAGCTATTAAAATTTATAGCAGCTATGGCAATAGTTATAGTGGTGAGCTTTGTGATAGTTATTTAGATCTCGCGCTATTGCTACACGCACAAAATAATTCAAAAAATGAAGAAGATGCAAAGGAATGTTTAGAAAAAGCAAAAAAAGCATTAGAGAAATCTTATGGAATAGCGGATGCTCGCCACAGTCGTTATGCAGATGTTGTCTGGTATTTAAAACACCAAGGCGCATTTGCAGTTAAACAACTTCCACGTTTTGATGTTTGGCATTTACCGAATAATAATGAACAATACTTTACCGGTCGTAAATCATTATTAGAAATTTTAAATAAACAACATCAACCCGATCAAGCAGATAAACCTATTGTGCTTAGCGCCGTATCAGGATTAGGCGGTGTCGGTAAAACGCAATTAGCTATTTATTATCTTTATCATGCCCAACATCGCTATAACTTACGCGCTTGGTTTCGTGCTGAAAATTCTACAGTGCTCTTAATGGATTATCGTATGTTTGCTCAGGAATATGGTTTGATTCCTATCGAAGAAAAAACCTCATCAACAGAAATAATTGCAGCAGTAAAGCGTTATTTAGAAACACATACCGATTGGTTAGCAGTGTATGACAATGCAGGGTTGCGCGATGAAATAAGAGAATTTTTACCGACTCAAGGTGGACAAGTGGTTGTCACCACACGACGACAAGAGTGGCGTGACGTTGGTATGAGAGTGGAAGTAGATGTGTTTACACAAGAAGAAGCAATTGATTATTTAAAAACACTTACCTGCATTCAAGATCAAGAATCGGTAATGGCGGATCTTGCTAAAGCATTAGGTTATTTACCATTGGCACTAAATCAAGCTGGTGTTTATATCAGAAAACAAAAAATCACCATTCAACAATATTTGCAAAATTACTATCAATGTGCTGCTAAGGTATTAGAGAATCGTTCACAAATACCTACCGAAGATAGCAACACTGACACAGTATCAAGTACATGGCAGATCAGCTTGCAAGCGATTGAAGCAGATGAAAAAAGAAATGGCGAACCGCACTTAAGCCTTCCTGTTTTGCAAGCGATGGCGCATTTGCATGCGGAAAATATTTCTCGAAACCATCTAGAGAAATGGTTGCAAGAGTACAAGTTAGTAGCTGACCAAGCTTCAGCGCAGTTAGCTTTGGATAAAGTTATTCAACATTTATCAGATTACTCGTTAATTTATGTAGATGTTAATCGTAAAATGGTAAGTGTTCATCGACTAGTGCAACAAGTGATTAGGCAAAATTTATTTTTTTTACAAAAGAATAATATGTATGTAACTTACACCGAAGAAAAGAATTTGTGTACGTTTTATGATATGTCATCAGTAGAAATTTTAACTACTTTGGGGGTAAGTGCAAATTTAGAATTCCAGCGAGAGACTCCAATATTAGTCAATGACAAACAGAAGCGTGATTTATTTTTACATATGCGAGTGTTATTTAAGTATTTGGATGAGTGCAAAATACTAACAAAAGAATCAAAAATATCACTAGCACTCTTAGCTGATAATATTGGATATATACTTGCAGAGATATTGCTTGCTCCGATTAAAGCTAAAAAATACTATGAACGTGCGCTGTTTATATTTAAAGAAAGTTATACTTCAGGTCACTTGCAGCTGTCATTAACTGAGCTCGCGCTAGCCAATACCCATGGTGATTTAGGCGATATAATAACTAAAAAAAATATACTTGAGCGCCTTTTAATAATGCAAGAAGTTTGTATTGACCCTCACCCAGGAATGATAGGATTAATATCGGAAAATCTTGCTAATGCCTACTTAGCTTTAGGGGATGCAAAGAAAGCAAAGAATTTATTGGAGCCCGCCTTATCTATTTTTGAAGAAGCTTTTGGTAAAGATCATTGGCAGATAGCTATACCATTGACAAATCTTGCGAATATCTATGGCGAGCTGGGTATAACACTAAAACAAAAAGAATTACTAGAGCGTGCTTTGCAAATTCAAAAAAATCATGGTTGCTTAATTCATCGCGCCACAGCAAAAATATTACATAGTCTTGGCCATGTTTATAGGGCGTTGGGCGATAGTAAAAAAATGAAAGATATACTTGAGTGTGCTTTAGAGATTAAAGAAAAGTATGTTGCAAAAGATCATATCTGGCTAGCAGTAACCATTGCTGCTCTTGCATCAGCTTACTCAGACTTAGGTGATCATATAACAGCAGTAAACATGTTTGAGCGAGCATTGAAAATAGAAGAGGCTCATTATGTTGCTCGGCCTTATCAAATAGCAGCTACTTTAAATGGGCTTGCTATCACCCATGCTTATGGTTTAGGTGATCAGATTAAAGCAATAGATTTTCTTAAACGAGCTTTAGACTTACAAAAAGCTTATTATGTTGATAAAGACCAATGGCAAATGGCCGTGACTTTATCTAATCTTGCTAATGCTTATGGAGCTTTAGGTGATGCAAAAAAGCAAAGAGATTTACTTATGGACGCATTAGTTGTTGAGGAAGCTTATTTTGGAGAAAATCATTATAAGGTTGGAATAACGGTTTTTAATATCGCTGTAGCATATTTAAGATTAATGAATTTGGGTTTGGCGCAAAATTTTGTTGACCGAGCTTATTGTATTTTTGAGGATGCGCAACATCCTTACCTAGAAAAAGCTCAGTCTTTAATTAAAGAATTGAAGTTTTTAAAGATTCTCATACAGCATCAATCTATTGTATATGACGTGCTAGAACTCGGATTTAATAAGACAAGTTTAGTAACTAAGGGAATGGCTGGAATTGGAGCTGCAATAGGTTTTTTTGCTACAGGAGGCGTTGGTGGTTTAGCGGTTGGTGCATTTGCAGGAGTGGGTGGCAAATTCCTTGCAGAGCAAATGAAAAATTGTTGTTTTCGACCAAAATAAATTGTGGATCACTAAAGATATACCTGATATCTTAATCAGATAAGAGTGAAGAAAAATTACAAAAAAAAATTAATTGTTATGGAGATAGTGCAGAAGGTTATTGATAATTGACTTTAGTTTCAGTGAGAATAAAAATGCATTTATTAACTTCCTCAGTAGTAAAAAAATCAACTGCAGCTTCAGAAAAATCTGCTAATTTCGCTGCTTGTCATTTCTCAGGAAAAGAAACAAGCCAAAAAAATCTACTGGAGTTTGCAAATTGGTACAGCACTACTGCGGTTGAGAATATTACTTTTGCACCGTATTCTGCCAATCAATCTGTTAAAGCATTACGTTGCGTTTTTATGCCAGAGAGCAAACAGAGTAAAGATAGTTGTTCATTTGAGAAACAATTTACTACTTTAGTTATGTTAAGAAATAGTTGTCAAGCACCTGTGGTTTGTTTTATTGCTTTTGAACCAACCGGCATGGATAACCATTTTATCTTTTGTGTTTTGGTTAATCGCCAATTGCTGATCGTTAATCCCTTGGGTAATCATTTTCAGGAAAAAAATTACGTTTCTCTTATCAAAGCTGCTAAGACCTGTAATTTTTCGATAGTGGTTTCCTGCACAGTTTTGCAACGTGATCCTGATGGTTTGGTTTCATGTGGAGTGTTTTCTGCCGAGTTGATGCGGCACATAGCCACACTATCAGCAGATGTCATAACAAAAGCATTGACGGATACCAAAGCAGAAAGATGTGAGCTGAAATTAGAAAATAATCAGGTATTGCCGTATGTGATAATAGATATTGCTAACACTCCTTTATTGCCAGCATCACTACATGATTTACATACTCTAAAATCGGGTGTGGATTATCAAAATAAAATAGTAGCTATTCGCCATAGCCATTTTGCTTTACTAGAGAAAGGTACCAATGCGGCCCAGAGTGAACAAGTGTTGTTTAATCGATTATTGATGGAGCCTGAATTCTTAGATCAACTTTCTACTGATTCTGTCCATGCTTCGTTGATAAGAAGATTTTCTGCTGTCGATGAGAAGCTGCCAACATCTTTTCCCGTCAATATGCCACTTTCAACAACTCATTCTGTTACTGCCGGTATACGATCTAAGCAGAATATACCTTTACGAGAAAAGCTTAAATTAGTAACTGGTATTCCAACCAATACAGTGCTTGATGTAATTGTTGATTATTGTGCGGGTCGCAGTGATTCTATACTAAAAGAGCACACGCGATTTTTTACTCCTCTAGCAGAGAGAAAACAAGATAAACCGATTCATGTTCAAGAAGTTGAGGCACTACAAGCAGAAAGCACAAAGAATTACGAATTAGCACAACAACATTCTCAAACCCATTGGGGCTATGAATACTGTTTACGAGCAGCTTTTTATTCACAAGTTGCATTTGCCTTAATGAAACAATATGACTTGATAGTTTATAGTGCTGCTATTGTTGAGCAGTTACAAAATATTGAACAAGCTTTCCCGCGACTTGCATTTAATGCTTTGCCTTCAGTTTCTGCTGCGGTATCAGCGCCAGAAGCTAAACAAGACATCGTACAAGATTTGTATCTAAATGGTTTGGATAAGAATTCACATAAAATACAATTATTAGCGATACGCCAATTTGCTCGTGAACAATTAAAAATTTATCAAACTCCCGCTGATTCTAAAACACTAACTGCAGCTGCACTACAACCACCAACCATGCAGGGTATCTATCAAGTCATCAGTCAAAAAATTAAAGAACTATTTATCACAATAATCTCAGAAAGTGTTGTGCAGTATAAAAAACTAACTGGTGATTCGCCACCATGTGATTATGCATTTATTGCATTAGGTTCTTTAGCGCGTGAAGAAATTACGCCATATTCAGATTTAGAGTTTGGTTTGTTGTTAGAAGATAAAGCTAATAAAAAAATAAATGATGAGAATAAAATTTATTTCCGCAATCTCTGTCGGTTGATCAATTTTAAATTATTGGCGTTAGGTGAAACACCTGCCAATATTTTAAATATTCCCATGCCTGTGGTTGATGGCAATGCTATTGCCAATCCTATTCTTAAAGGCATGTGCTTTGATGCGCGCGTGCACGGCGGCCATAAAAATCCGTTAGGCAAACGTAATGATACAAAACCAAGCGAGAGAGAGGAAACAATTTTCGAGCTTATTGGTACCCCTAATCAGTTAGCGTATTATCAAGATGAAATTCATTATAACGAAAAAGGTAAACTAAAAGATGAGCCATTTTTGGCTAGTTCTTTAGTGCAAATGTCTTTGATTGCTGGCGGTAAAAAAGGAGAATTTCAACTATCATCAGCGTACGGTCAACATTTAATTAATGAGCACCGAGAGGCTGTAGATTACTGCCTGAATGATCGGGTTAACCAATTGTGGAATTCCCCAGTTCATTTAGCGCTATACCAAACACGTACCTTGGAATTATTACTCAGCGATATTGAACGGTTTCGTCCTAAGATGGGTAAGATGGAAGAAGCAGGGCGCAGTTACTCAGTGAAACATGATTTGCTGCGGATATTTGATACTATCTGTGATCATTTGGCACTTTTTTTTCGACTAGATGAAAGAAGTAGTTGGGATCGTATTATTGTCTTAGCCGAAGCAGTGAATGGACGTCCAGCATTATTTAGTGCAACAGCAAAGCTACATTTATTACAAGCTATCGATAGTGCGACAAAATGTCGTTTAGCAGCATATTTAAGTTTAGATGAGCAATTTGAAAACGCTATATTAACTAATGATAACCAAGTGGCTTTTAAAGGACATATCAGTAATAAAGTATTTCATTTGCCCACACAAACTATTTTTCAAATTTACTATACCTTATTTCCTTTCTGGCAAGCGGCTAAGCGTTTTCGCGACACGCGTGGTAGTGCCAAAGTTTTTCAAGATTCAATGTATAAAGATTTTTATGATGATTCCCTATTTACACAAGGCCAAATTAAGTTATTGCTGGAAGGTCAACCTCAAGCATTAAATGATTTTAAACAACTAATTGCGCAAGAAGAAAAAAGTCACGATCAAAAATCAGTACCAACAGTAAATCAATCCATTGCACACGCACAGCTTTTACAAGCAGCGGGTAAAGCAGCTTGTGAAACCAAAGATTTAAAACAGGTGCCGGAAGGGATAAGTTATTTAGAAAATGCCATCAAAATTTATGAGGCTTATGGCAATAGTTATGCAGCAGAACTCAATGATTGTTATTTGGATTTGGCCTTGGCGCTGCAAGCGCAACAACAAACAGCCAATGCTAAAGGATATGTCGATAAAGCTCGCAAGGCTGTGCTGAATAGTTATGGCAAAACCCACCCATACTCTGCGCATTGCGATCTGGTGCAATGGTACTTAGACCAACCAGCAAAGAGTATTTTTACCATACGTAATCATGAACTAACTGAAACCTGGCATTTGCCACCGAACAATGATCAATACTTTGTTGGTCGTGAAAAAGAATTAGCACAACTAAAAGAACGTTTTAAATTAATGGAAGCTTCACAACGTGTGGTGCTAAGTGCTGTATCGGGTTTGGGTGGGGTGGGGAAAACCAGTTTGGCACGTTATTATATTCATCACCCAGAACAACAATACTCCATGCGGATATGGTTTCGTGCAGATGATAGAATTTTATTATTAAGTGAATATCGTGAGTTTGCTTTACAATTTAAACTTATTGAAGAAAAGGCATCAGAAGATGAAGTGATTTTTGCTGTTAAACGTCATTTACAAAAATATCCGAATTGGTTAGCCATTTATGATAATGCAGTAAGCTATGAAGGGCTAGAGAAATTTTTACCAGAAAAAGGTGGGCATCTTATTATCACTACCCGCCGACAAGAATGGCATGACTTAGCCAAGCCTATGCCTATTGATGTTTTTAGTGAATTGGAAGCAAATAAATATCTAAAAAAATATATTTTTAATGATGTTAATAAACGGTTAGATGAAAGTGAAGAAAAGTCATTAAAAGCATTGTCCTATGAATTAGGATATTTACCTTTAGCGTTAGCACAAGCAGGGGCTTATATTAAAAAATCTAAAATATTTGTAGCAGACTATTTACAGCTTTATAGTAAAGCTGCTGGGGAATTGTTAGCTAAAAATGTTATACCTACCGACAGCGGGAGTAAACCGGTTGCTATTATATGGGATATTAGCCTAAAAGCGATACAAGAAGATGAAAAAAAAGAGAAACAAGCAGTTGTAAGCTTGTTTATACTAGAGACAATGTCTTATTTAGATTCAACTAATATTCCACGAACTTCGCTAGAGCAATTGTTGCAAACTGCCGGATATGCAGAAAATATTTTATCATCTAAATTGCTTTTAAATAATGCTATTCGACATTTATTGAATTACTCAATGATCCAAATAGATGATAAGCAGAATATGGTAAGTGTACATAAATTAGTACAAGATGTTTCACGAAGTAACCATGATCGGCAGCAAGCTCAACTTTATACATATATTATTGCTGCTAGTATCCATAAAGATTATAACAATAATCGAGATGATTTAAATGAATATAAACGCTCTCTGGCATTAATGCCGCATTTAATGAGCATTTATCAGCATTGTAAACACTTGCGATTACAGTATTGTAGATTTACATTAAAAGTTTCTTTACACCCTGGCGAATGTGTTATAGGTATTTTGCGTGATTTGGCTAACATTCATGGTGCAGGACTAGAGCAAGAACAACAAGCATTTGCCTATATTATAGAAGCAATAGTTATTGCATTGCGAATATATGGACGCAATCACATAGAAATTGCTTTTTTGTTAGATGAGCTTGCAAGCCATTTTGATAGTGACGTTAATGGGCTTATGCTACAAAAAAAATTACACGAGAAGGCGCTAGAAATTGGAATTAAAAATCGAGGTGAAAATGATTACAATGTTGCTGTTACCTATAATCAATTGGCAATGGTGTGCTTTGCGCTTCATGATTATGATAATGCGATTCGTTATTATAAGTTATCATTATGCATAAAACGGAAATTGAAGCCAAATAACAAAATCATTAGAAGTATTATTAATACAATGATTAATCTGGCAGGTCTATATCAATCTAAAGAAAAATATAAAGATTCAATAAATTATTTTGAACAAGCGGAAGAACTGGCAATTAAAAGTAAAATAGTTGACTTATTGTCTGTTGTTCTATTCGCTAAGGCTAACTTTTATTATGAATGTAAAGAAATAAAAACTTGTGAAGAATTATTGTTAAATCAAGTTATGCCAAGCTTTCTAAAAATGTATGAAGGAAATCACATACGCCTTGTACGTGTTTATGAGTTATATGCAAAATGTTCAGCATTACTGAATAAATGTGCTGAAGAGATTGATTATATTAAAAAAATTTATCATATTATTCATGAGTGGCATGGGGGCGAGCACATACAACTAGCTGGAATTTTATTAGCTGTCGCAGATAATTATAAAGAAGTAAATAATTATGAAAAAGCCAAGGAAAGATTTGAAGGTGCTTTAAAAATATTTATTAAACATTATGGTGAGATTCATCCTAAAATAGCTGAAATACAGATTAAATTAGGTCAGCTGTATCAACAACTTAAATTAGCACAAGAAGGTATAGGATTTTGTGAAAAAAGCAAAGCGGCTTTTCTTGGTATGCTAAATGGTAAGTACCATGAGGTAGCTGTAAAGAAATTAATTGAAAATAAATTAGTTACTACTGAGGAGGCAGAGTGTTTATCAAAAACTATTGCTGATAAACCTGAATCACCTTGGCAACGTATAAAAATCCCTAAAAAAGCAGGTTTGCAAAATGAGCAAAAATTAACGAATATACAGATATTAGATACAATGGAAGAGCTCTTGAAGCAGCCTATCATGCAACCAACAAATGCGAAGCTAATTGATATCCTTTTAGATGTTCTTCAGGATGAGTCGCTTCCTAAGTTAGAGGAAATAGTGGTAATTGCTGTTAAACCTGAGACACATGATTACGTTACTAGATTGATTTCTTGCATAGGCCAAAATACTATTTGGCAAATTCAACAACCAAATAATCCATGCGGGCCAATTGTTTTGCCAAAATCCTGGTTAAAACAATTATCTTCTATTGCTATTGCAGAACTTGTCGAAGAGCTTGATATTGACCCACAGCTTTTGCAAATTCAAGACCAACAACCAGCCCCTCAGGTGATGACAAAAGTTAACGACAGTAAACCCTATCCAAATGCTTCGACGGCTGCTTCCGCTAGTTTTTTCCAATCTGCAGGTGTCTCTGTGGATACTAAAACACAAAATAATAATACCGCGCTTGTACAAACAGATGAAAAGCAATTTAATACAATACTAGCAGAATCAGGCAGTATGACGGCTAATCCTGCAACTCAATTATCATTAAACAAAAATTAACCTAACACTATGAGATATGTAATGTCAAAAATACCATCAACAGTAACTCATTCATTGGCTAGGTTTTAGTTTTTTATGGATTATAGTCATGGTGTTAGCTCTGAAGGTTGGATTGCACCTGAATTAACTGATCCAGACAAAATCTATACTCAAAAATCTGATGTATTTAGTATGAATATCACCATGTGAGAAATAGCAACTCGTAAAATCCCTTATGAAAAAGCAAAAAGTCGCGCGATGATTCCATTCTGGATGGTGCAAGGTAAACATGAAGAAACTCCAAACGATTGCCCACCAAAAATGGCGCATCTCATTAAATGGTGCTAGGATGTTGATCCAACTAAGCGCCTGACTGCAGCAGAAGCAGTGAAATATTTAGTGATACAGAAAATGATAATGCCGCGCAAGTGAATAATTTAGCAAACGCAAGTTTTGCGGCGAGTTATCAAATTTAAGGATTTTTTATGGATGCTAAATCAATTATTGTTACTATCAGCACTAGCGCCCCTAAAACTAGCACTGCTAGTACTGCCACTGTTGTTACTAATCCTCCTCACAAGACCTTTGAACAGAACCAAACAGTGATGATTGACTTGCACGGTTTGTCTGTAGAGCGCACACAAAGACGGGTGACTCAATATATAAAACACGCTCCTTCGGCGGGTTGGAATAAAATTCGTTTTGTCACTGGGCGTGGCAACCATGTCAATGCGCGTGGCGAGCGAGGAACCTTATATAAAAGTTTTAAAGAATGGTTACAGGCTGTTCCAGGTAATATAGCAAAAATAGAACAATTTGATGGTTATTACGAGGTGGATATTAAAGGTAATATTCCCATTCGTAATCCATTGATGGCATTCCTAGATAAAAGCGTCGAACAATCATTAAAAGAGAATATTGACGAAATAAAAAAAGAAGCAGAAAAAAATAATGTAGATAATATGACAGCATTAGCGCTTTGTTACGACAAGGGTATTGGCGTTAAACAAAGCTACCAAAAAGCAACTAAATTATATTTAAAATTAGCGGAACAAAAAAATGCTTTAGCGCAGTATGAAGTAGGCTGTCGTTATTTTATTGGCAAAGGCATTAAGCAAAACGATCCTAAAGCAATAGAATTTTTAACATTATCGGCTAACCAAAATTTTATGTTAGCTGAATTTTTATTAGGTGATATTTACTGGAAAGGCTATGGAATCTTTCCGATTAACTACGTTCTAGCTAATCAGTATTTTCTCAAGGCTGCTAACCATGGTCATGCGGAAGCAGCACGCAAATTAGGCTGCGCTTATGCGGAAAAATTAGGTGTAGCTAAAGTGGATTATGCTGAAGCAATCCGCTGGTGGGAAAAAGCTGTAGAGAGAGAAGATTGTGTAGCAGCTTTTAATTTAAGTAATTTTTATCGCGAAGGTAAAGGTGTAACTAAAGATCAGAAAAAAGATTTTTATTACTTATGTCGTTCAGCAGAGTGGGGCGATCCTGACGGACAAAATATGTTAGGACAAACCTATTATTTTGGTGATGACGCTGTTAAACAAGATAAGGCAGAAGGTCTTAGGTGGTTACATCGAGCTGCTGACAATGTTTGCGTCGAAGCGCAATTTTTTTTATTTGAACATTACCGTTCCTTAAAAGAAGAAATAAAAGCAAAAGAATATCTCATCAGTGCAGCTGAGAATGGTTACCTTGAAGCCCAATTATGGATTGCCTGCACATCACAGGATGAAGCAAACAACAGCCCTATCAGCGAAAGCAAAAAAGATGTCAAGTCTAACTCTAGTAGTGTGATAAAAAAGGTAGAAGGGCTGCATGAATTTAGTCCGGATATGCAGAAAAACATGTTAGAGCAGTTATTAAATCAGCCAGTGAATGCTGTTTTACAAATAAAAGATGATGCTGTCAAATCTATAGTCGTAGATTTATTATTATCCGAAGATAGTACTCAAAAGCAAATAAAAAAAGGTGTGCAGATTTTAGAAAAATTGGCAGATGAAAAATATTCTGTTGTGTTGGATCGCTTAGGTGCAATATGTTTTTCGGGAAACAAAGCGATCAAAAAAGATATTAATAAAGCATATAATTATTGGTTTAGAGGAGCAGAATTAGAAGATACGGATTGCTTGTGTTCTTTAGGATATTATTGGCATTATGGAGCGGGCGGTAAAATAGACTTAGAAAAAGCAATTGCCTATTTTCTTAAAGCTGCTGCTAAAGGTAGCGCACATGCTAATAAGGAGTTGGGTGCATTTTATAGCCATGATACCTTGGGTGTAAAAAAAGACCTCAAGCAGGCAGCTAAGTATTTTCAATGTGCCATGGAACTAGATCAGCCTAGGGAGCGTAAGAAAAAAAGAAAAGCATTTCATGCTACTCTAAATACTTTTCGAGATGCGTCTATGGGTTTAGCAATGCTATGTTACGAAGGGGTTGACGGTGTTCCAAAAGATGAACCAAAAGCGATAGAACTATTTAAACAATCTGCTGCAGATCGGAAAGCTGAAGCAGCACTTTTTCTTGCGGATCACTATAGAAGAAAAGATCAATTAGAAGAATTTTCGTATTACTTGCATATGGCGGCTGATTTAGGCCATGAAAAAGCAAAAGATATGATAAATCGTATGCCTCCTGAAATGAATAACGTATTTAAGCAGTTGTGCGCCTCGGTGTCTAATAATGATTTGACCGAATATAATTCCGACAGTAAAGAGCAAATGCTTCTTGAATTACAGCAGTTATCAAATAGTTTTGGTGAGCAACTGGAGTGGAAAATTTCAACGGAAAATCGTGCTTGGGCTTATATCAGTGATGATCTAAGAAAAAAATTAATCGCTGTTAATGAACTGAAATCATATGTAAAAAAATCAACAGACGGACGTTTTTTGGTTATGATTAATGATATTTAAAGATCTTCTGATCTTTACTGACAACATATTTCAGCGAATTACGAATCTGATGTACCACACAGAGCTGAATTTCCGTTTTAGGAAACACTTCTCCAATCGCCTCAGGAAAACCTTTTAAGCCATCAATACTCGCAATTAAAATATCTTCAATGCCGCGAGCACGTAAATCATTCATCACGCTAAGCCAAAAGTGTGCGCCTTCGTTTTCAGAAAAATACATCCCTAAAATATCTTTATGACCCTCTTTGTTTACACCCAAAATAGAGTAAAAAGCTTTGCTTGTTACCTTACCTTCCTCGCGTACCTTGAAATGTATAGCATCTAAAAAAACAATCGGGTAAACCGCTTCTAATGGTCGGTTACGCCACTCCGTAATAACAGGCATTAATTTGTCGGTAATTAAGCTGATTTTAGCAGCGGAGATTTCTAGCCCATACATGTCGCCAAATGTTCTGCAATAGCTCCATAGCTCATCCCTGCCGCGTATAACGATAATACTTTGTTATCAAGTGATTCGTTCAAGACAGTCTGACGTTTCTTTACAAGTTCGGGTTCAAAGCTACCATCACGATCACGCGGGGTTTCAAGTTCGAAAGAGCCTGTTCCTGTCTTCATCGTTTTTTTCAGTTTGCCATTGCGGCGATTAGGTTGATCTTGAATCTTGCAGCCTTGCAAGTGAGAGTCCATTTCACCTTCTAATGCTGCTTCAAGAATTTCTTTGATAAGCGGAGTGAGAATACCATCTCTTCCGGTTAATGATTGACCAGATTTAAGCTTGTTAATCGCTTCTTTTTGAAATTCGATAAAATCAAAATTTGCTAAATCAATTTTTTTACTACCCATCATATCAGCTCTCCAAAGTTATAGAATTATAACAGTTTAAGAAAGCTGACACAGTTGTTTAAACACTACCTTTATCAGTGTAAAATTGATGAGATTTTTCGCTTATTTGAAAAAGTAACTGCACCTAATATTTATTCAACAGCTGCTGCGCTCACATCATTTGGTAGCCCAGCAATTCATCAAAATTCTCTGGCCTGCATAGATTCAAAAAATAGGGGTGATAACAAACATGCACCAATTCCTCCGTCGCCTGTAGATCCAACGATGAAAAAATGCCGTATGTGTATTATTGCATAGGAAGTATAATTTAGTTTAATAAAGAATTACTCGATGAAAATAATTAAAATCTAATCCCATCCCGCAAATAAGATTCTAATGTAATAAGTTCTCCGTCAATTTTTAACTCTTTCATCGCTGCCAGTAATGCTCTATTTTCTCGAGGCAGAGTATTTTGATCCGCATGATTCCAGGTAACTTGGAATAATTTTTTTTGGCCCTGCGCGGTCTGAATCAAAAAATCAATTTCATATCGTTCAGAAGTTAAATAGTAATTAATTTTACATCCTCGTCGACGTAAGTCTAAATAAATGATGTTTTTAAAAATTCTTCCCAAATCATTTTCATAATCAAATGTAGTCGCTCTCACGATAGCAGAATCAATTGCGTAAATTTTTTTAGGATTTGTTTTAACCTTCCGGATGGACTTATCATATAGCGTTACTGCGAAATTTAAAAACGCATCTTCAAGGTGCTCAGCATAATCATAAAGAATATCTTTGCTAATTGAATATCCCTGGCTCTTAGCATCGTTATAAAATTTATTAATCGTAAATGGCTTTGCAACATTGTGCAGCATGGATAATGCCATATATTTTATCAATGCTGGTGTTTTGACTGCGTGTCTCTCAATAATATCGCGATAAATAACAACATCAATATACTCTTGCAGCGTCTGCTGCCTTTCATCAGAATTAAAATTTGTTAATTCAGGAAATCCACCTTCTGAGAGATATAAATTAAAACTTTGTTTTAACAGATCAGACGTTTTTTTATCAAAAAGATGCCGATCTATTTCTATCTTTTTAGCTTGCATAAATTCAGAAAAACTATACGGCCATACTTCAACAGATAATGAGCGCCCGCGAAGCGTTGTCGCAATTTCTTTGCTAAGCAATTTTGATGAAGATCCTGTTAAAAACATCTCGGCGTTTTTGCTATCATGTAAGCGTCGAATGACCAACGGCCAATTTTCAACATTTTGAATTTCATCTAAAAATAAATAACATTTTTTATCATGATTTTCGGGGTATAGTGAATAAAACGCGTCAACCAGATTGGCAAGTTTATGTTGATCTAATGGATAAAGCCGATCATCTTCAAAATTAATATAAAGAATACTTGTCTTACTTACTCCCTCATTCAACAACTTTAAAATATGCTGATACATTAAATAGCTTTTGCCTGTACGGCGCATACCAATAGCGATTTTAATTTTATTCGGTGCGACTGGAAACTTAACCTCTCTCTGGACCAAATGAGTTAAGCGCGCTAATTTAGCTTGGAATTCACCTAGTAATATTTCTAATAATTCAATAGACATAACTTTCCTGATATTTAAGATGAGTGCATCATTATCTATCCCTCAATAATGGATATAATTACACAAATCTATCCTAATTTCAAGGAAGGTTTAGGTCGTCCTAAATAAGCCACTCAATATAGCCTATTGAAGCCTCAAAAATGCTTGTTATAATTACTAGTAGGCACTGATTTTATATTTATTTGTTATGATATTGTTATATATAGATTTTTACCACGATATTGTCCGTTATCGTAAAAAAACAAGGGGTATGAGCCATGACTAAAAAACAATTAATTGTTAAGGTAAATTCTCTAGAGAGTTCATTAGCAAAATTCAAGAATATATGGGAGCGAGCAGACAAGGGTGAAAAAATTGCTACGCCAATCGAAATTTTAAGCTTTGAAAATGCATCCACTTTCATGAAAACGCTGAGCCCCAAACGCTTAGAATTACTAAAAATGCGCCGGTCAATATACACACCTTGATTTGTAGTCACAATTAGACTACAATAGTATATGGATTATTATATTTAAAAAGGGGATAGCTTATGCGTACAGCCGATACTTATGTTCGTGCTCGTATTGATACAGCCACTAAAAAACGCGCAGCTCATGCCTTAGAGGCGATGGGTCTGTCTATATCAGATGCAATTCGTTTGTTAATGCTTAAGGTTGCGGATGAACGTTGCTTGCCTTTTACGATAAAAGCACCTAATTTAAAAACTAAGAAAGCAATTGCTGAGCTTGAGTCTGGTAAAAGCAAACGCTTCCATAATATTAATTCTCTAATGGAAGATTTAAATGAGGACGATTGAACGCTCAGGTGCATTTAAAAAAGCAAAAAGCCATTGGTATGGCCACCATAATATTTTAAATTTATCTTTATGCTTTATTAAAAAATAATCAAAAACTAATGCACATAATCCACTAGCGTCGATAAGCTGCATACTTACGTATATTTTTATTTCTTTACGAAATTTAAGCATTGCTTTACCCTGATAATTTAAATAATTTCACAAGTTGATCAAGGGATAAAAAAGCAGGAAAGCTTAGCTTATAACCTCGCCGGCTTTCGAGTATAATAATAGATAAAGTTAGTAATTTTTTATCATTGTTATTGTTAACGGAACAAACTTGGCTTTAGGTTTTTCTCGTGCCAATAGCTTATATGGTCCATTAAAGTGCTATTGATGTGGGTCGATTAAAGTGATGCTGGGGGGACAGGTAATGATTGACAAGAGTTCAGAAGTTAGTTTCTTCTGCTAACAACAAACCTCTAGCTACTATTTCCTTTAAATTTTTAAATAAAACCAAATGATTTTTCCATATATCCGAAAATTGCAATTCGTGCTCGCCATTATTAGCTATGTTTTTTAAATCTTTGTTTGTTAGTTGCAAAACTAACTCTCGTTGGCCAAATAAAAATTTTAATATAATTATTTTTCGATTATTTCCATAATTTCCCCACGATCAGTCTAGAAATTAATTATTTGTTTGCTTAGGAAACGTAAAAACAGCTTCAACTTCCCCTGAAGAAAAACCTAATTTGTTCGTTAAATAAGAAGGAGCTTCTTGAGGTTTATACTCAAGTACTGACAAGGCAGCCTTAAATTCTTTTTGTGGAATTTTCTTTTGGTTGCTTATTGCTACAAATGCAGAATAATTATAATTTAGCTTAGCTTCTAAAAACCCTTCCATTCGCATATATTTTTGCTGTACCTCATCAAGCTGTTTGATTAAACTTGATTGAGAAGCTATAAGATCATCTACTTGTGATCTTAACAGAGGAATTTGAAGCCAATAATTAAATCCACCAATTACAACAGCAACAATTAAGCCGCCAATAACTGCTGTAATAAGTTGTGGTATTGAAATCCATTTAGATATTGGCATTTAATTATTACCTTTTTTATCGTTGCGTTTAATCAAAAATGAATCGATCTGTGACACAAACCAAGACGAAACTTTCAGCAATTCTATTGCATGATTTTTCATGTCATCTTTTTTGCGTTGTCTTCTTTTACGGTATTTATCATCAAAGGCATCCATTTCATGAATAATTTGATTCCTAGCCACAAAGGTTTTTTTTAAATTATTAATACTATCCAATTTTTCAATACCAAATAAATGAGCAACTGAACATAATTGATCAACACTCTGGAGGCTCCCTCCAGTAGCATATTCGATAATCTGATCTATTAATACTTCATCGGGATGATTAGAAATTAAAGCTTCCGCAATAGCCTCACCCTCTCTTTTTTCTTGGATTTTCTTGAGAAACAGAGAATGAATTTGTGATTTCACTTTATCACGGGCTTTTTCATTTATCTTTGTAACTTCATGTAGAGCATCTTTCACCATACTTTTAATTGAGGCATCAAGTGTTGCTCCAGCCATAACAAGCATAGCACGTAAAATATCTTGGTCTGTATGAAGGGGGGCACCTTTTCCACGTTGTTTTGTTATTTTCTGGTAAGCATTCCAGAGTTGATCAACTGATTCTATACCATAAGTAATTAAATTATGTGCGCTTTTAAGCTCAGGGCTCTTAGGAACTGATGGGCAAGTAAAGATTTGTAAAATATTTTCTGATTCAGATTTATTTTTGGACTTAGGCATTTATTGCACTTCCTTTGCAATTAATTCATTCCTATCTTCGACACACTAAATTTCAAATTTTTGATTCTCTTCCTCACTCCCTGTATTTACCATGCCGACACGCAGAATCGGACTGCAGGCCTACTGACCACTAATCACTATATCCTGAGCCTTAACCCAAAAAACCTTTCCATCCTTAGAACCACAAACTGAATTCCCTGCTTGTTTATGCTTTAACAAAGCATCATTTACAGCTGACTGAAGAATACGTTGCACTGCTATTGGATCATTCATAATTTTGGAAATTCGATCCTCTTCTTCTTTAGGTTTCATACTTCTCCAATACTTTTTGCCAAACGGTAAGATTAGTGACTATTAAGTGATTGTTTGTTCCTGCTGCAACAGGTGTTGGACCAGCCGTTCCACTATTATCATACATTTGCCACGAATTGGCCAACGGTTTATACAATTTAAAAAAATTATTTAAACCAGCTATATAGCGACGGCGTATAGTTTCTTCCGGAACAGTATGCCCGCCCATTTTTACTCTTTCAGAAACTCGTTGAACTGCTAAGTCTGGACTATCAAGCAAAATAAAAGTTAGATGAAAAATATAGCCTATACTTTTTAATTTAGTAATCCAAGGTGCAAAAGATCGACTTGCTAAAGTTGTTTCAAAAGCAAAATCTTCGTTGTTATCTGCCAGGTAGTGAATACGCTTAAGCATAGCTTTGCCTGCTTGAATAGCAGCCTTTTCTGGCGCAAAGGCACTAAGCCCTGCAGCAATAATATCTGCATTTACAAAATGATCTAATTGCAAAGCTTGACCGATTAAAGCAGGAGCCGCGGTTGTTTTCCCAGCTCCATTTGATCCCGCTATAATAATCACATGTGGCATATAACCACCCCACCTAATTCATCATGTTATAACCCAAATTCCACATAATCCACAACGAACCTAAAATAATCGTAGCTAAAATAACGCCCGAAAACACAAAAACCATCACATTCATGCGTCCTTGCTCAGTTTGCGTGTTTAGGCGTAAAAAACAAATGAGCTGCACAAAAAATTGAATGCAGGCGGTGGAATATATTACGGTAAATATTTCCCATCGACTAAATCTACCTGCCATCACCATCCAAAAAGAAACCAAAGTGAGAATGGCACAGCTCACTATACCAAATAAATAAACACTTAATTTTTTTTGCCCGGTACCATAATCAACTTCGCCACTGTCATGATGATCCATCTTACATAGCCCCCATGAGGTAAACCACAGTAAATACAAAAATCCAAACAATATCTAAAAAGTTCCAAAATAAGCCTAAATAAGTCATGCGCCGCTTAGCAACTTGCTTATCTTTTAATAGTGGAATTTGAATAATCATCATTAAAATCCACAATAAACCAAAACTCACATGTAAACCATGCGTCCCAACTAAAGTGAAAAATGAAGATGCTTGACCACTGATGTCCCAACTAAAACCTTCGTGTGCTAAATGAATAAATTCATTCACTTCAATCCATACAAAACTAAAACCTAATATGAATGTCAGTGCCAACCAAAATTGTAATTTAAAAATTTTATTCGCCGATAAACTTAAGCTCGCTAAACAAAAGGTAAAGTTTGAGGCTAGCAATAAAAATGTTTCAATTAATACATCCGATAAATTGATATACGATTTTAATGCAACAGGCTGCATACCTTGATAATTTAAAACTAAAAAAGTCGCAAACAAACTAGCAAACAAAATACAATCAGTCATGATGTATAACCAAAATCCAAACACATCAATTGAATCCGAGTGGGAATGCGAGTGATGATGGTCATCAACCATCGTTATTTCGCTGTGCATTGAGCAGTCTCCTTCATATGGGCTAATTCAGTTCTTTTTACTGTTTCAGCATCAATATAATAATCAACATCTGTCGAAAATGTTCTTGCAATCATCGTCACGATGACACCAACAAAACCAACTATTCCAGGAATGACCATATGCCAGACTAATGCAAAGCCAGCAATGCCCGCAAACATTGCCATAATAAATCCAGCGCCGGTATTTTTTGGCATGTGTATAGCTTGATAATCAATTTCCTGAGTGGAGGTTTTGATTTCTTTGTCTATCCAAAATTGATCAAGATCAGTGACAACGGGCAGTACCGCAAAATTATAAATCGGTGCTGGTGAGGCAACAGACCATTCTAGTGTACGACCATTCCAAGGGTCACCGGTATAATCACGTAAAGCAGCACGATTTTTTATACTGACAAATAACTGCCAAAATTGTAATGCGATGCCAATAAAAATTAACAACACACCCAATGCTGCGACTAATAAATAAGGTTGAAATGATAAATTACTATAGTGCTGAGTACGACGCATAAAACCATTTAAACCCAAAACATAGAGAGGCATAAAGGCAACATAAAATCCTAATACCCAATAAACAAAAGCGTGTTTACCCCATTTTTCATCTAAATAAAATCCAAATGCTTTTGGAAACCAATAAATTAAACCAGCAAAATAACCAAATAATACACCACCAATAATGACATTATGAAAATGCGCAATTAAAAACAAACTATTATGCACTTGAAAATCAACCGGTGGCACCGACATCATTACACCTGTCATCCCACCAATAGCAAAGGTAGTAAAAAATGCCATGACCCATAACATCGGCGTTGATAATGTAATGCGTCCTTTGTACATCGTAAACAACCAATTAAATACTTTCACACCAGTAGGGATAGCGATAACCATCGTGGTTATCCCAAAGAATGCATTCACATCTGCGCCCGCACCCATGGTAAAAAAGTGATGTAACCAAACAATAAAGGATAAGAATCCGATGATACCAATCGCCCATACCATCGTGGTATAACCAAATAATTTTTTCTGACTAAAGGTGGCAACCACTTCAGAAAACACACCAAAAGCCGGTAAAATAAGAATATAAACTTCAGGATGTCCCCAAGCCCAAATTAAATTGACGTACATCATGACATTACCGCCAGCAAACTCAGTAAAAAAATGCATGCCTAACATACGATCTAAACTTAATAACCCTAAAGTGACAGTGAGCACAGGAAAAGCAAGTGCAACTAACACCATCGCCCACAACGCTGACCACGTAAAAATAGGCATCCGCATTAAAGTCATGCCTTTGCAACGCATTTTAAGAATCGTTGCAATAAAATTAATTCCTGCCAACAACGTACCTACACCGGCGATTTGTAATGACCAAATATAATAATCTACACCCACATCAGGGCTATAATATAATTCAGACAAGGGCGGATAAGCGAGCCAGCCTACTTTAGCAAATTCACCGACAACGAGTGACACGTTACACAACATCGCACCCACAAATGTCAGCCAAAAACTTAAAGAATTTAAATATGGATAAGCCACATCTCGCGCACCAATTTGTAATGGCACAACAATATTGAGTAGGGCAAACATCATGGGCATCGCCACAAAGAAAATCATAATCACGCCATGTGCTGTAAAAATTTGATTGTAATGCTCAGGTGGCAAAAATCCCAGATGACTGCCTGCTGCAAACGATTGTTGCAAGCGCATTAATATCGCATCAGAAAATCCTCGCAATAACATCACCATGGACAATATCAAATACATAATACCAATTTTTTTATGGTCTATCGTCGTAATCCATTCATGCCAAAGATAAGACCATTTTTTATAAAACGTAATTAAAAAGAAAGCACCAAACAATGTTATTCCCATAAAAACCGCAGCACCCATAATAATAGGGGAGTGAAAGGGGATAGCATCTAAGGACAAATTTCCAAATAATAAATTTTTAAGCATAACAATTCCTCTGACTACTTAACTGCATTAGTTAACTTTAATTGACTATCACGCGGATGAGCTGTGCCAAACGTATTCATGTAAGTGGTCGTAACACTTTCGAATAAATTAGCTTGAATTCCAGCAAAAAATTGCGGTGGATCAGCGATGGATTGATTTAATAACTGACTATAAGCCGCTTGCGTTAGTGGCTTCGCTGATTTTTTTATTGTTGCAAACCATTGCTGTAATGCCTCAGGCGCAACAGCGTGAACAGCAAAATGCATATCTGAGAATCCTTCGCCATTAAATTGCGTATTCATGCCATCATATACACCCGCTTGATTCGCCAAGAGATGTAACCGCGTACGCATACCCGCCATTGCAAAAATTTGACTACCTAATTGTGGAACGAAAAAAGCACTCATAGGCACATTATCTGCCGTGATCCAATACTCCACTTGTTGACCCACGGGAATAACTAAATAGTTCACCGTTGCGATATTTTGCTGTGGATAAATGAATAACCATTTCCAGGGCAATGCAATCACTTGAACAAGCAAAGGTGCTTCATTATGGCCAGGAATTTTATGATAAGGGTCAAGCTCATGCGTTTTTTTCCACGTCAAAACAGCAAGAATCACAATGATAACGCAAGGAATACTCCACCATATCGTTTCTAAAAAATAACTATGGCTCCAATTGGGCTTATAATCTTTAACTCGGTGTGATACTTGATAGTGATAAGCAAACGCAATGCTCATAATAATAACAGGTAAAACGACGATTAACATTAAAGCCAAACTGTCAAAAAACAGCTTACGCTCTTCATAAGCAATAATGCCAGCGGGGTTAAGCATACCGATACTCTGGCCTTTACAAGCCGTTAAGCTCAACAGTACGAAGCCACCCGCTAAAAGACAGAGTACGCTGATAACTCGATAAAATAAGCTGGAAAATGCGCCTAAATAATTAATTTTCTTTTGCAACCATTCGATCATAATAAAATCCTGTGCCTATTGATTTGGGGAATTATAATCTAGTATAGTGATTTTCAGAAGTTAATCAGCTAACTATTTTTAACCTACAGGGATGAATGTGATGACTTACCTCTTATTTGCTCGTTGGTTTGGCGTAATTACCACTATTTTATCCTTGGGCGTCTTGATGAATCTTGAGGACGCACGTGAAATGGCACGTAATATGGTAAAAACAGAGACTGGTTATATTATGGGCGGCGTGCTTCCCATTATTTTTGGCAGCTTATCTTTAATGTTTGCGGATAGTTTTGATTTGGGCTGGAATGTAGTGACCACAGTAGTGGGCGCTAGCATGTTACTGATTGGCACTTATCGAGTTCTTTTTGTTCATCATTGGAAAGCATTGATGAGCCGTCATGTGCAACAAATTCCGTTTTTATTTAGTCTGTTTGGTTTAATGTTAGGGGTTGTATTGCTGTATGTTGGGTTTGTGGCACCATTGTTTGAATATGCAATAGATTAGTTTTTTATCGCTTGCTATCTGCTTCTGAAATAACAGATTTTTGTCATACCAGCATGCTTCTAGCTGGTATCTATTCTAAGCGTAACAAAGCCTCTAACAAACTCCATGACACTGATAAATCATATCACCATCAACGATATACCCACTTCTAATTAATAGGCTCTTTATAGTTAAAAAGCTAAATGATAATTCATCTAGACCAAGCATTGACAATGTAACTTTAAAGGTTACAATTAAGAGTAACACACAATGATAAAAAATTTCATACATAAAGGCTTAAAGCGTTTTTTTACTCAGAATGATAGAAGTCTTTTAAATGCTAAGGATTGTTCACGAATTAGCCGTATTTTGGATAGGCTTGATAGTACAGTAGAAATTATGGATATGAATTTACCTGGATATAAGCTGCATAAGTTATCAGGAGAGATGAAAGATTCTTGGAGTTTAACCGTTTCAAAAAATTGGCGTATTACATTCTATTTCAAGAATGGTGACGCTCTTAATGTAAATTTGGAGGATTATCACTAATGAGTTCACTAAGAGCTACAAATCGTAAGCCAACTCACCCGGGTGAAACGTTACGTGAAGATGTTTTGCCTGAGCTTGGTATCAGTCAAGGTGAGTTTGCAAAACATTTACGTGTGTCACGCCGTACTATCTCAGAAATTCTTCATGAACGTAGACCACTGACGCCAGATATGGCATTAAGGTTGGCACATTTTCTTGGTACAACGCCAGAAAGTTGGCTTAACATGCAACAGGCATTGGACATTTGGGAACTAGAGCGGAAATATGCGGCGATTTATAAAGCAGTTGAGAAAGCATCTTCGTTTGTATAAAATTTTAGAATCAAACAGAACTTCTAAATGACTGACGTTTATGCTTAACTAAGTAGCACATCATCTAATCAATAAGTTATCCATGAACAAAGTGGCGGGCCTTCATCACAGACCCTCTTGGTTTGCATTTAAATTATAATAATGTATAATTTCAGTACTTTTTACTCACAACAACTCTACAATAATTTATAAATAATAAAACGAGAAATAACCATGTCCTCAAACAGAAGAAAAGCCACAGAAGCACTTCACAAAGCAAGTGAAACAACCACAGCCAATGATGCAATTCCTGTTGATAGTAAACAGCATTCAAAAAAACAATGTACACAAGAACCAATGAATCGAGTTGCGGCGCTAGAAAAGCAAATTGCAGATCAAAAAACCTTGCTAGAAAAAAAAGAAACCGAAGCTAAGAACCTAAATAGCAATATTGCTGCGCTCACTACTAATAACGCCCAACTCAGAGAATACATGAATTTGGCCTATTTTGCTCTATCTACAGCGCATGCTGAGCTTGCTACAGCAAATCGCACTATATCCGAGAAAGATGCAAAACTTATTGAAACAACTTGCACCCTAATAATAAGAAATGCTGAGCTTGCTACAGCAAATCGTACTATATCCGAAAAAGATATAGCACTTATTACAGCAGCTCGCAGCATATCAGAAAAAAATACAATAATTGCTGAGCAAGAGCGCTTTATATCAGAACAAAATAAAACTGTTAATTCGTCAACTGAAGCCATATGCAACATGGAGACACAACTTGTTAAAGCAGAACGCATCATATCCAAAAAAAGTACGACAATAGCTGAAATGAAGCAGGAAATTAACTTTTTACACGCAAAATTAGACTATATAGAAAAGCCTGAGATAGATCCATTTCTTATCCCTGAAGTAAACACAACTACCACGTCAACAAACAACAATCCCGATCTAAACCCTGCTACCGCTGTAAATCAAACATCAGCTCATCAAACTAGAGCTCCTTTAACGATTAGCGTAGACTCACCTACAGCTCACTATAACAGTAGTGAGCCAAACAGTACTCATACCACATCATCAAGCACTTTGTTTGCAACATCCCCAAGAACCGCATCTCCTGTTGGAACAGTATCACCACCCAAAAATTTTCGGCCCTCGTAAAAAAATTATGCTCATTTAAATCTGAGGATTACTAGATCAAAGCTTTACAGGAAATACACGAGCAAAAAACTGAGGATTTTTTAGTGGCTCAAACACATCTTGTAAATATTATGGCATAAATTGTGCGCGCCCACTCGTACCGTCAGAAAAATGGACATTGAGAATTATAATTTCATTGATTTCCTTAATCAGCTTGCCCACTTGCGATTCATTTTTATTATCGCTCAAAAAAAATTTGTGAAAAGCTATAACATATTCTCGTTTTGCTTAGTGTTAATAGCATAATAGATAAACTTAAAAAACCCTTAAAAAGGTCGGAGAAAAATTTAACATCACTGGTTCTAAGGTTTGTCATATAATCAAGAAGTTATTCATGATTACTTTCACAGCCCTTACAATAGACCCTCTTCATTTGCATTTCAATCGAAATAATGTATAATTTCAGTACTTTTTATTCATACCAATTCTACAATACTTTATATAAATAATGCCTTTCCATAAAACGAGAAATAACCATGTCCTCAAACAGAAGAAAAGCTGCAGCAGCACTTCAGGAAACAAATGAAACAATCACAGCCAATGATGCAATTCCTGCTGATAGTAAACAGCATTCAAAAAAACAACGTATACAAGACCAAGTTGCGATGCTAGAAAAGCAAGTGGCAGACCAAAAAGCCACTCTTACTTCACTAGAAAAAAAAGCAGCCGAAGGTGATGCTAAAATAACAAGTCAAGCTAACTATATTATTGCACTCTCTACCAACAATTCAGAATTCAAACAATACACAGATTGGGCAACTTCTACTGTCCTTACAATGCATACAGAACGTACTAAAGCGGTTCATACTATATCCGAAAGAGATATAGCACTTGCTGCAGCAAATCGCGCCATATCAGAAAAAGATGCAAAGCTTACTAAAGCACATTGCGCCATATTAGAAAAAAACGCAGCACTTGCTACAGCAAATCAAACCATAGCTCAAATGGAATACGAAAATAAAAATTTAAAAATAAGATTAAATGCTGTACTAAGCTTTGATACAAATTCATTCCTTGCTCCTGAAATAAACACGAGCACCACTTCAAGAAGCAATAACAATTCCGCTCTAAATCCTCCTACGTCTGCAAACCAAACATCTGTTCATCAAGCTAGAGCTCCTTTAACGATTAGTGTAGACTCACCCACAGCGAGCCACACCAGCAGTGAACCAAGCAGCACTCATACCACCACATCCTCAAGCACTTTCTTTGCAACATCTCCGAAAGCAGCGTCTCCAAAAGCATCATCCTCTATTGGATTGCTACCACCACTTGTCCCTCCCTCTCCATAAAGAAAAAATCAATGAAAGAATAATTTAAATAATTTATACTAACGTTAAATTTCAAAGGATTGATCATATATGAATGAAAATGGACGCTTAGAAAATCTAAAATTCGATATACCTGCTGGGATTGTTGTATTTTTTGTTGCTGTTCCTTTATGTTTGGGAATAGCTCTTGCTTCGGGTGCACCTTTATTTTCAGGCATAGTTGCTGGCATTATCGGCGGCGTCATCGTTGGAATCGCAAGCGGTTCAAGATTAGGGGTGAGCGGTCCTGCTGCGGGTTTATCTGCCGTAGTATTAACTTCTGTAGCAGCATTAGGAAATTCTTGGGAAGCTTTTTTATTAGCCGTCATGCTAGCTGGTGTATTACAAGTCTTAGCCGGTATGTTAGGCGGTGGAATTATTGCCTATTATTTTCCATCTTCGGTTATAAAAGGCATGTTGACCGGCATTGGTATCATTATCATCTTAAAACAATTGCCCTTAGCTCTCGGTTTAAATGGAGAAACAAAAGGCATAATGGTTGATGAAGGAGTTAATAATATTTTTACGCCTTTTCATCACCTTTTACATTCAATTAAATTAGGGCCTACACTCATTACGCTAGGTTCACTGCTGGTGTTAATCTTATATGATAAGCTTTTAGCCGCTCGTTATAAAATTTGTCGTATTCTGCAAGCACCCATTATCGTTGTTTTTCTCGGCATTTTAGTGACTTGGCTGGGAAACCAAGAATGGTTGCCTTTTATGTTAGCGCAAAATGAGTTAGTTAATATTCCCGTTCCTTCTTCCACTATGGATTTTTTAAATCAGTTCAGTTTTCCCGATTTTTCTCAAATAAGCAATATTCAAGTTTATAAAATTGCTATTGTTATCGCGCTTATTGCAAGTTTAGAAACATTATTATGCGTAGAAGCAACTGATAAGTTAGATCCAAAAAAATATGTTACACCGACCGACAGAGAATTAAAGGCGCAAGGATTGGGTAATATTATTTCTGGTCTCATTGGTGGTTTGCCGATTACTCAAGTCATTGTGCGAAGCAGTGCAAATATTACCTTTGGTGCAAAAACAAAAGTATCTGCCATCCTTCATGGTTTATTGTTATTACTTTGTGTTACGACTATTCCAACATTATTAAATATGATTCCGCTCGCAACACTCGCTGCGATTTTATTTGTTGTTGGTTATAAATTAGCAGAGCCGAGTATTTTTATAAAAATGTACCGCTCAGGCTGGGAACAATTTTTGCCTTTCATCATCACTGTGCTAGGGATTGTATTGGAAGACTTATTAGTAGGGATAGCTATTGGTATGACACTGGCTATTTTTATTATTTTAAGAAACCACTATAAAAATTCTCATGAAACCTTTCATTATGAAGAAGATGAGCAAAAGAAAATACACTTAACTCTAGCAGAAGAAGTTTCATTTCTTAATAAAGGCAGTATTCTCAGGGAATTTAGAAATATCCCTTATGGAGCTGAGGTTATTATTGATTTTTCTCGTTCAAAAATAATAGACAAAGATGTCGTAGAAGCCATACAAAATTTTATTGATAGCGCTAAAAGTAAAAAAATTAACGTACAATGTATAGGTGGTAACTATATGGACGCTCACTAATGCGTTTATTTTTTTTCTTTTGTGGTATGCTTTTTTCTTTGCTTACCTACAGCTCAACCATAAATCAACTTCCAACACCAATAAATCAGCCGCCCATGATTGGAAATCTTGCCTTGCCACTCTCACAACAGCCCGGCCCATTAATGAGCTTTGGTCAAAATACGATTGCAAAAAATAACACCCAGTTTTTTTTATTTGCCGATGATTACAAAGGAGCAAACCAACAATTTATCGACGTAATGCCTTGGATAGTTTATGGAATCACCGATGATTTATCCATTTTTATTAATGCGCCTATTGCGATGAAGTATCAGCAAGGCAATCAGCATTCTGCTGGCTTTGAAGATCTTGTTTTACAATTAGAAGATATCGTTTACACCAACACAACATCTTCTTTTTTTGATCAAGCGACGATTGTGACAAATGTTACATTACCTACTGGTTCTGCGACAAAACAACCAGCCACAGGCTTTGGTTCATCCACTTTATTTTTAGGTTTCACTTTATCGCGTATGTATGTTGACTGGTATCTTTTTACTTCAAACGGCGTCATGCTAACTACCACACATAACCATACAAAACCGGGCAATGAATTTTTTTATCAGGGTGGGATCGGTAAAAATATTGCGAATGTGAATGATTGGATTTTTGCTTGGTTAGTGGAGGGCGATGGGCAATACTCTCAGCGTGATAGAACAAGTGGCGTAAGTGATACTAATTCAGGTGGAAATATTATTTATGTTACGCCGTCACTATGGGCTTCATCAAAAAAATGGATTTTTCAATTAGGTGTTGGTGTGCCTGTGGTGCAAAATATCTATGGAAATCAAGGGAAAAATGCTTATTTAGTTGCGGCTAGTGTGGGGTGGACTTTGGGGTAGTTTCAAAATCAAAAGTCTATACTTCATTTCAGCGTGATTAATTTTTTCTACATAATAGAACAACTTGTTTTCTTTATTGTACCAACAACGACTGTTGCTGTAACAACTCCGGCTCCTAATAAAACATTTCGATTTTTCCAGAATGGGGTAGGTGTAGAAGTGTCGACCATTTTTGCAGAAAGTGTAACATCTTGGTTTTTTTGATCCTTCTCTGCGTGTTTTTCATTATCTTGTTGAGCTTGTGCTAGCACAGGGATAACAGAAGGATTTAACATAAATTTAAACGAGCATATTCTTTGTTTGAAAGCCTCTTTTATTAAGTGGGTAATTTTACTTTTTTTCTCTTCTTGACTTACTTCCGTATGTAAAATTTTATTAATTTCTTCTTTTGCATCTAAGTTAAATCTGAATTCTAACCACCTAATGAGCAAATCAGACTCTTTCTGCCTTGTTTCTGTAAGAGGTACTTTTAAATTCCAACAATCATCTTTAAATTCATCGGCAAAAGAGCCGTCATGAGCCATAGGATGTACACCACTTTCTGTGCCGTCTGAAGACCAACAAACGTTCTTCCATGAAAATTTATTTGCGAATGTTCTAGCTAAAAAACTAGGTCTTGGTTCACCTATGCAATCTTCATTGTATTTTTTGACTAAATCAAATAAAACAAGTGTGCTTAAAAAGCTGGCAGGATTTCTTCCGGTTTCAGCGAGTAAAAAACTGGAAACAAGTAAAGGAAATGAAGGTGATAAATCATTTATATAAGCAAATTTACCCGTATTAACTACATTAGCAGATCCACTTAATATTCCATACATAATCTCTGTCACGAGAACGTTCGTTCTTTCTCCTGCAAAACGATCTCCCGTAAGTTCATACCAAATTGTCATCCAAGTAAGCATTTCATCATATGTGTAGTTGATTGATGGATAGTCTGGCCCTTTATTATTTTTATTTAAAAAATAAACCAATTTTAATTTTTTTTCTGCGTCATCGGTCTCATAAAATTTTCTGATAAAATCATCTTTATGTTGTTGATCAAATGGAAAATCAAATTGAATGTTTTGTATTTTTTCTTTTTTAGCATCAACACTCATTTTGTAAATTAAAAGTATCACATTATCAATATCTCTCATTGTTTTTATTTTATTTTTTAATGCTTCCTTAGGTAAAAATTGCAAAACAAAAGCAAATTTTTCTTGATTAAGTTTAACCCAATCTGAAATGCCGTCATTAGGTCCCTTATTTAAGATATATCTTAAGGTAGTGTCATCCAGCGTTACTTCTTGTTCTGACTAATCTGATACATATCTATCTTAACGATTAAAACACAATTATTTTGGGGCTCCAACTCTTTTTAATTGAAATTCATACGACTCTAGCTTTTCTGCGATTTCATAAGCAAGCTCTTGTATTGACCGTTTTTTATTGTGGTTGGCCTCTAGACTTAAATTTCCAATCAACTGCTCTAAATCATAATCACCTAACCGAACATTAATAATACTTTCCTTATTCGGTTTTGATTGCTTGAGCTTGATGAGCAAGTCATCTAGCAAAGCATATTCAAGACACTCAACAATAAAATCTCTTTCATCTGCATATAATTCAATGTTTATAGTTTTAGCCATACTTTTCCAGTAACAATACAATAGTTTATGAGGTCTTGCTTTCTATATTGAATTTACCCCTAAAAGCCTTTTTAAACCATGCTGATATGATCTATTTTCATTTCCATCATGGCCATCTGTGACCTCTGCTAACCAGACATTCTCATGAGTGGAGTCATTAATAATATAAGCACGGGTTTTTTACTCATCGAGTTCTTTCTAACTTCTGGCCACGAGTAACTAATGTTGCTGGTGGCAAATGTTTAATAAATTTATGCTTTCCGTCAGGAAATACCTCTACTAAGTCTCCATTTTTACTAATAAGAACACTGCTACCAGATGCAAGAGCAGCCCAGTAAGCTTGCTTAAATGCTATAATCGCAAGCTCAGGAATATGTTCCTCCAGAAAAGACATCGCTTCTTCGCTGAGCGCCATAAATTGGCCCCTATGTTAATTTATTTTTTGTTGCATCGCATCAATATATTTTATATTATCAGATACACGAGCGCAATTCTGCCAATTATTTCACATAACGTTGGTATTGTGTTAAAATCTGCGTTTACAATTTAAAGAGAATTAAGTTATGCCAAAGGTAAGTAGCGCAGGTTTTGATGAGAAAGAGTCATTGCTTCCCGGTGAACATTCTACAAACAATTCACAAGAGAAAATACTACAAATAATAAAGCAACAACCTGTAATGAAAAAAATAAGTTCTTTTTTGAAAATAGATGAAAGATTAAAATTACGCAGCACGTGCAACAGCTTTCAGGAGAATCTTCTTCTTTTTCCTCACCCTTTTTTTCTTTTCTCCGATGATTTACAAAAAACTCCGCTTTCTGAACGTGAAGCAATCAAAAAAAGCTTAGAAGAAGATTTAAAAATATTAAATAAAAGGAAAGAAGCTTTTGATCTAAATTTCGAGATACACCCTACTTTTTGTGTACCTGCATACTGCCAGCAGAATGCTAATAAATCTTCTTTTACCGGTACCTGCTGCTTTCCTTTTCCTCACACAGCTGAGAACAACAACCTCTTAAAATGGAAATGCTCTGCTTTTTGGAATGAATTTTTTTGTTTTACTTTCCGTGTGGAAAAACACGGTCGCGTAGGAGACTGGGTTGCAGGTAAATTGTTGCAATGTTGTGTATTTGATTTCAATGCTATTGTTATGCCTATATGTATCGGGCGGCCAGAATTAGCTCTTACCTGTATAGGGTCTCACATGATAACAAATTATTGCCATACATATTCTACGTTTAAAGATATAGATAAAAAAGTAGCTTCTATAAAAAAACACCAAAGTTTTTGGCGCATTTATAACCCTATCCAACTCAATTATCTAATGCTGACAAATGAACAGAAGGATGAAAGCAAAATTATGAGGATGGAAAGGTAAGAAAGCTTTGGAGTCGCCTTATATTTTTCCTGAACAGAAAATTTGCCAATAACGCATCCGCCATATTTTTTAAGTTAAAAGTTCTTGCGCAATCAAAGTGCCTCTTACTAGCGTAGTTTCAATTCAATCTTGTATTATATTTCTACGTGAATCGGGCCTGGTACTCTAATCTTGTCTGCGCACGTTTCCCATTCATGCCTATTTTTACAAAGCATTTTCATCTTAGCTTTGCACTGCAAATATTCAGTTGTTAGACATTTACCTCCATGTTTGTTTGCAATTCTTGAAAATACTCTGTTGAATATTTACGAGAATTATTTCGCGCACAATGAGGACATACTGACTTATTTCGTGTTTGATTATGAATAGTGGTCTGCCATGAGTGGCCTTTATTACATCTTCACCACATTTTTTTGCCTATTCGAAGAGTACAATCAAGTGAATTGATATGATATCTTTGTTTAACTCATCGTCCCATTCTGCTAGTAGTTCAAGGTAAAGAACTGCTAAATTATTCGTCCCTGAAGCAAAGCGCCTATAACAATATGGGGTTCTTCCACGCGGGGGGCCTACTAGCTTCAAAAATACTGAAACTGAGTCTCTTGAGATATGGCCAAAATACAGCCATTGATGATTCAATAAATTAAGAGTATACTCTTAATATTATCTGAATAATTAAGAGTATACTCCTATGACCGATTCTTTACATTTGATTTTTCAACGACTTATTAATCAAGTGAGCACAAGGCATTATCGCTTCCTCTATAATGAATTCAACATTAAAAATCGCTTAACCGGTTTAATTGGTGCTCGCGGTGTAGGCAAAACGACGCTCTTATTACAATTTATTAAAAATAAATTATTAAAAAATAAAAATGTTTTTTATTTTTCTGCAGACCATATTTATTTTTCCACAACATCTATTTATGTATTTATTGAAAATTTATATTTAACCGAAGGCATAACCTTATTTTTTATTGATGAAATTCATAAATATAAAAACTGGAATCAAGAGCTAAAAAACCTCTACGATGGCTTTCCTGACATTAAAATTGTTTTTTCAGGGAGCTCAAGCTTAGACTTAGTAAAAGGTAGCCATGATTTATCAAGAAGAGCAAAACTATACCATCTTCCCGGACTCTCTTTTCGTGAATATTTAAATTTTGAAACCAACAGCAATATTCAGCCTGTACTTTTTTCTAATTTAATAAAAAACCCGCTGGAATATAACGCAAAACTTGCTATTATTCCAAAAATTAAAGGCCATTTTCAACAATATCTTCGACAAGGTTTTTATCCTTTTTATGCGGAAGATAAACTTTCCTATTACGAAAAAATCCTACAAATTATTGACCAAACTATATTTGAAGACGTTGCTAATTTTTATAATCTAAAAACCGCAAACTTACAGCATTTTAAAAAAATATTAAATTTTTTAGCCAGCATTCAACCCGGAAGCATTAATGTCCACAATATTAGTAAAAATTTATCTGTCGATGATAAAACGATAATGCACTATCTTCTAAACTTAGAAGAAACAGGCCTACTAAATTTAGTTTATCCAGCAGGCGCTGGCAATGTTATCTTAAGGCGTCCAGAAAAAATCTTCCTTAACAACACAAACCTACAATATGCATTAGAAGGTAACCTAGGCACAAAGATAGAAATTGGAACTATTCGCGAATTATTTTTTATTCAAGCAACAAAAAACGCCGGATTAGACGTTTTTCATAATAAAAAAGGCGATTTTCAGATAAAAGAGTTCATCTTTGAAATTGGCGAAAAAAATAAAACAAAAACACAGGTTAAAGATGAAACTCTTACTGCAAAACAAAAAGAAATTCCTTTAGTTTATTTTGGGTTTTTATATTAAATAATACCCATTCAGCAGCATGCCTGGATCCCGCGGACACAAGCCGCGGGACGTTGGTGGCTAATTAATTACTTTCAACTTTTCCGGCACTGATACAATCACCACCAAGCTTTACATCTGCGATTGATTCTCTGGTCAAAATGACACCACCCTTGTCCCAAATGGCACCAAAACAAATAAAAAGCTAATTATTCTGCATTTTTAACCAGCTAACTTACAGATAGTTTTACATCTGTTCCATATTATCTTATTGTCCTATAGAATAACGACACAAGAATGTCTTAGGGACTCTCATGCAAAAATGTCATGATCAAATACAAGGACTTATTAAACACATAAGCAGCTTCTTTATTGCTATTTGCTGTATTATTTTAAGTTATCCAACCGCTGCTGCAATGGCTACAACACCCACCAGCCACCTCTGGTCTGTCATTGCCAGCCTAGGCTATACCAACTATCAAAATATGTATTTAAATGATGGTCAAACAGCAGTAGGGCGCGTTGCTATTGGTAGAGAGCTATTTACCAAACAACAAACTCTTTTTGGCCTGGAATTAGGCCTACAAAATGGCAATTCCATGCGTGTTGGCGCTTCGCAAGCAACATTAAATAAACTCGGTGGCTTACCCATTCAATCCACGGTAAAACCCATGTTAGATTTATTATTAACTGCTAAAACAGCTACCTTTAGCACAATTCCGATATTTGGCCAACTGAAAGGCGGTGTCGCTTATCGTCGTTGGCAATTTGAAAATAGAACGTCAGTCAATGATATTTCTAATCTAGCGGCTGAAATACAAGTAGGTGTCGGTGTTCCGTTAAATCCAACAACAAGCTTAAGTTTATTATACCAAGGAATTTATGGTGGCAGCCCTAATTTCACGGCAAATTCAGCCGATGGAACAGGACATGTAAGCACAATCCCTGTGCAACAAGGTATACTCTTAAGCCTTTCATTTAATTTTTAGCGGATTATTATGAATAGATGCGAATCCCCACTCATCGCTATCGCATTAATGATAAAGAATGAGTCTGCTGCAATTGAAGCTACTTTAGCTTCTTTATTAAATTGTGGCATTCGGCATTTTTTTATTTTAGACACCGGCTCAACAGACAATACATTCGCATTGGTGGAAAATTTCTTTAAACAACATCAGCTCGACAGTTATATACAACAAGAACCTTTTGTCGATTTTTCCACTTCACGTAATCGCACACTCGAGTTAGCTGAACATTATTTTTCTCATATCCCATTCTTACTCATGCCGGATGCAGAATGGTACCTCCATAACTCTAATACCTTACTCAAATTTTGCGAGCAAGAAAAACAAAATACCACCGCACTTTATTTATTAACGATTAAAATGAATAATATGGAATTTGCTACTGCTCGATTATTCAGAACATCAAGTCAAGTTCGATTTAAAGGTGTTGTTCATGAAGCGCCTGATGTCATCGCACAAATTAAAGTTCCTGATCCTGTTTACTTTACAGTAAATGCAACAACACGTGGCATCGAGAAAACCCAACGCCGATGGCAGCAAGATTTAACTCTGTTATTAAAAGCCTATCATGATAACCCACAAGATCCACGCAACACATTTTATTTAGCCCAAACGTATGAATGCTTAAATGATCTTGAAAATGCCTATCAATTTTATCAACATCGAGAAAAATTATCTGGCTGGGATGAAGAAAATTTTATTACATTACTACGTCTAGGTTGTTTAGCAACTCAAGTCCAACAAACGAATCACTGGGCAACAGCGATGGATTATTTTTTAAAAGCTTTTTCTTTGCGTCCGCATCGAATAGAGCCTTTATTAAAAATAGCAGAACATTATTGGCCTGAGAATATTCAAACATGTTATTTATTTGCTCGTTACGCGTATGATATGCCATATCCACAACACGATTTACTTTTCATTAATAAAACAGCTTACCATTATGATCGATATGAAATCATGAGTCGTTGTGCCTGGTATATGAATGAATTTATTCTCGGTGAAAAAGCAACGCTGCAAGCATTACAAGTACATCCAGAAGCCGAGCATTTACAAAATAATTTAAAATTGTATCGACAAAAATTAAAAACTGCAGTAACCCATTTATAGGAAATAATATGCCAAAAAAAATCCGCTCAAAAACATCGGTTAAAAAAGTTTTTCGCCAATTACCTATTTGCGCAGCGATATTTTTTATGAATCAAACCTACGCGGCAGTGAATCCACCTTCACAAGAATATGTCGACCAACATGATCGAATTTTACAAACACAAATTACAACTTTGCAAACAACAGGGGTTGCAGGGGCGACAGGAGCCACGGGGCCTGCGGGGGCTACTGGTGCTGTAGGGCCAACAGGAGCAACCGGGGCTACAGGAAATAATGGTACTAACGGAACCAATGGAGCAACAGGGGCTACTGGAAACAACGGTACTAACGGAACCAATGGAGCAACAGGCGCTACTGGAAACAATGGTACTAACGGAATCAATGGAGCGACAGGAGCAACAGGCGCTACGGGTAATGACGGAGCTACTGGCGCTACAGGAGCTACCGGAAACAATGGTACTAACGGAACCAATGGAGCGACAGGAGCAACAGGCGCTACGGGTAATGACGGGGCTACTGGCGCAACAGGGGCTACCGGAAATAACGGTACTAACGGAACCAATGGAGCGACAGGCGCAACAGGCGCTACGGGTAATGACGGAGCTACTGGCGCTACAGGAGCTACCGGAAACAATGGTACTAACGGAACCAATGGAGCGACAGGAGCAACAGGCGCTACGGGTAATGACGGGGCTACTGGCGCAACAGGGGCTACCGGAAATAACGGTACTAACGGAACCAATGGAGCGGCAGGGACTACTGGCGCTACCGGACCAACCGGCGCCACCGGTAATGATGGAATAAACGGCACAACCGGTGCCACAGGGGCAACTGGCGCTACAGGCGCAGGGACAACCTATACCTTGGGGCAACAAGTTTTTGGTGGTTATGTTTTTTATTTAGATAGTACTAATATGCATGGATTGATTGTTTCCAGCAGCGATCAAAGTACAGCGATAACTTGGCATAACACTCTTAATCCTACCGCTATTATCACCAATGCCAATGGTAATGGAATAGGGGGTGGTAAAGGCAATACAGCTGTCATTATTAGCCAAGAAACAATCAATACAGCGGGAAGTTTTGCTGCTTTAACTTGCACAGCTTATTGTATCGCTGATAATGCAGCAACAAGTTGCGCTGCTCCAGGTGCTGGATCACCTTCTTCTATTATGGGTTATGCTGACTGGTATTTGCCATCATTAGCTGAGCTTAATCAACTGTGGAATGTAAATAGCACTATATCAACCCCAGGATATACACAATTAATTAGCGCCGCCTATTGGAGCTCGACGGAAAGCAACTCAACCCTTGCATGGCGTCAGAGCGATATCAGCAGCCAAAACACTACAAATAAAAACTTTACATCGCGTGTACGTTGTATTCGTGCTTTTTAGATCGGAAATAAAACAGGTTTTGACAAAAAAATGTGCTGTATTGTGAATTTTCTATAAAATTCGCTTGAATTTTAATCTAATGTTGGTTAAATTCTTTCCCTAACTCACCATTTAACCCCGTAAGTAATTACATTACCCAAATAATAAAGGAAATTACTATGCCAGAGATTATTGACTTAAGCACCGACATTTCTTCAACTCCGAATAGTGGAGGTGTTGCCATCTTACTGTCTCAACTCACTGCAGGGGTAGGAACAGCAATGGCAATCTGTGGTCCTAGAGTATTTGTCAGCGCTCTTCTCACAAGTTACCAGCCTGGTAGAGGACAGCATGGTAGTGTTTTTCACTATCCTAGAGAAACACTTATTCCACCCGCTTATGATCTGGATGATTGGGTAGCAAATGGTAAAGCAGGAAGAATTGATGGTGTAGATGGTAATATCTCTAACTTTGGGCAGGCCATGGCTTGCGCATACAATGCAACCAAAAATGGTACCGCTACAATAATGATAAATGATGGAACAAAAACATTACATATCATAGATGTTGGAGTTTTAACGAATACCATACGAGATTTACAAATAAGTACCAATAGTCGCCGAATAACAAGCCTTCAGGAGTTTGCAGTATCGCTCTGCGTATCAGAAACATTTAGTGGTGATGGCTCCAGCACCGTTGTAGTAAGCAATCCGCGTGCTAATAATTTTGCTGGGATGGTGGTCTTACTGCATGCTGATGAAAATTTTAATCAAGGCCCCCAAGAAACGATTAATGATCTCATTAATAGTGGTAGAGCAACCTACATACCATTCAATAAAGATAATGCTTTTGGTGGCTATACTGTGGGCTGTTTAGGCAACATGAATAAAAATCCACAAGGATACGGATCAGTTGGGTATGGTATACCAGGAATTTCTTATCCAACAGCTAGTAATCACCCAAATGGTACTATGGTCATTGAATTTGGTAGTGCTACTGCTTTACAGCAATCCTATTTAAATTCAACTGGCCCAATTATATTTGCACAATCAAATTCACCCACTACAACTGACATAAATGTGATAACAGGCGGCATCATCAATGGCGAAGAATATCTCGCTGCAGGCGGTCATTACTCTGGAAATGGTGCAGGCCTAGTTACTCTCTATAAAGCAAGAACATCCTGGATTAACAATCCCGCTCCTACTTGCACAATCAAACCAAGCGCGCAAGATGTTACATTAGGTGCTATGGTTCGGATTCTTAACAATGGTCAAGGTGGCATGAGAGGTATTCTTGCAAGTGCGGTAGGTAACAGTCAGTCACAAGGAACTCTTTATTTTTTTGATGAAAAAAACTTTTGCCCAACAGGCACAACTGACACAACTCAAGCAACCATAGCTTACAAATTTGACACGACTACTAATTATAATTATTTTGGCACTGTTGTGGAAATAAGCTATGCATCTGATCCTTGCGCCGTTATTTTAGTAGGTGATGTACGCAACCATATGACGACTATCTCCACTGATGGTGTGCCTACAACTGTGTTGGGAAATTCACCCATAACGCAAGGTAGAACTGCCAGACTTAATGTCACACGAGTTGAACGCTGTGGAAAAATTGATGTACGTTCTAGTTTTTCTATCTCCTGTACTAGTGGCCAAGCTCAATACTCTGACGGCAGTCCATTACCATTGGCACCCAGTACTATACCTTACTCAAGAATTGCAGATGTGGATATTAAAGATGATGGCACTGGAAATAGAGCAAATTGTACCCTCACCACCCATAGTCCTTATCGTAAATTTAAGAGTACAAGCTCAGTTCCTCTTCCTTATACACCAGAGGCTCAACCCATCACCCAAGACGGCACTTCTGAACCTCTGCTAGCCGTTGCAGGACAAGCAACTGATGTCAGCATAAATAATTTTAAAATAAAAGCTGTTGGAACACCACTAAGCAGTTTAGCAGTGACTCAAAATTTGCAAGGCGGGCACTTGCGATTAAAGTCTGATAAAACAACAAATAATTTAAATCTGCAAATGATAAGTGATGGCTTAGTTGAGTTTTATAGTAATGGTCTTGTAACAGGGGATGTAGTGATTAGTAATGCCGGTTATTCACTCTCTTTACCTGTTGGAAACAACAGCACTTTTTGTGGAATACCTATTCTTACTACTCAAAATAACACTATTCCAGAAGACATTAATCAAGCATCTTTAAATAAAGTTTTTGTAACACCGGCAACAGGGTCAACAGCAAATAATCTTGGCGTTGACATCAAGAGTCAAACATCAGACGTTAGTATTTTTGATAACACTCTACAACAAAATACAACTAGAACAACACCAGCAAAAGTCGCCGGTGGTGCACTCGATTGGAAATTTGCTACCACACCGGCATGTATTGATGTCACAGCGACAAATACATGTCCAAATGGCATGACTGTAAGAACACAAAGTGCTGTTGTTTGTTTAAATAGAGATGCAAAGTTAAAAACTCAACCAACTATAATAGACAGCCCAGCAGGGGAAACTCCATTTCTCCAATCAAATAATTTTTATGGCGCACTGATAGGTGCAACTATGACTATTGCGGGAGTAGCAACAAGAATTTATTCAGCCAAATATATGGCTGATAAGGTGGCCACAAACCCAGGCGACGGCACAGTAAACCAGGACACACAAAGCTTAAATACTGATATGAGAAAAAAGTTATTCGAAATAATACGCAGCACACTAACAATAAATTATGTCAGCGTTTTTCCCGTTTATGTATGGCTATCTGACAAGGATGCTGAATATTATAGACAAGCAATAAACAGATCAATAAACTACTTAGAAACAGTTGAACGATTAGACATTAATGTAATTTGTAATAATCCAATCATGTGGGTGGAATTTACAAAATTATTTAAAGCAGCATTAATTACCCACTATTCTGCTGCACATTTACATACTCGATGCTCTACACAATATGCCAAGAGCTTTTTTGTTCCTGAAGTGTATGCTATCAACATGGTAAGTGACGAAAAACGCCTTTTTGCAATGGCTGCTCAAATAGCTGCGACATTTAAATTAAAATTTCCCGATCAAGCAATCATTAACTCAACAAACACAGAAACAACAGAAGAAGATTCAGAAAAACCTAAATCTCTTGATGCAACATCTGCTTCCACAACAATTTCAGCAGATACAAAATCATCAGCAATAGAGCTTCCTCAGATTGGTCTTTTTGCAGCAGCAAATAATCCCAACCAAAAAACCACTCCCGGCAGCACCCAGCAGAGCACCAATGTACTACCACAAGCACCTGGTGGCGTAACAACAACTAAGTCATCTAATGGCGATGAAAAACATTCGCCAAAATCAACGACAGATGCCTCTGCAAGTGGAGAAAACCCATCATCGACTAAGCTCAATGAGCCAACACCAACAACACAAGGATCAACACAAGTAGTCCTTATCATTAACAAAGACGATGAAGATGAATCAGCTCCACCACCTCCAGCACCTGCTGATAGTGATGATGAAAGTAATGCACCAAAAAGAAAATTTGCCTAAACCAGCTAAGCAATAGCGGTAGCTTTTGGGTAGCAACTGTCACGCTGAAAGCGCTTCAATCTGTCATCCTGAGAGACTTTAAGCTGTCATCCTGAGAGCGCTTTTTGCTCGAAGGATCTTGCCATGTATCGACGAGATCCTTCGCTACGCTCAGGATGACGTGCTACACTCGGGATGATATGCTACGCTCAGAATGACGTGCTACATTCAAGATGATTGCTATACTCAGGATAACCCGCTTCGCTCAGGACAACAGTCCCGCAGCTTAACCATTTATTTTTTAGCAAAAATTCCCGGAGAATTAAGCTCAGAATTCACTGACTCTTCTTTTTCTTCAACAACACCCACCACACGACCATCACTATTTACTTTTACACGATGCATATTTTTTTCAGAAGGAATACCATTTTCTTTGTCCAAATAAAATCGTGCCGTAGCCTCATTACAGGTAAAATATTCTTTATTATCCGTCGAGCAAGTAAATGCGAATACTTTTTTATCCCATTGCGGATGATCCACAACGGTTATTATTTTTAAATTTGCCGCCGGTGTAAACTTTTGCATGACACACTCCTATTTTTTAAAAGTGATACTGACATCCTCTCCCTTTTCAAGCACAGCATTCACTGCAACAGCACGCGCTCTCGACTGAAGAGGCTAATTATTTAAACGTTTATCAATTTCTGCATGTAGCATATCATTTTCTCCTGCCGCAAGTAATTGAGAATTTTTCTTAAGATCAGGCGCTAGCATGATATCAAGTGCCTGAGAGTTATTTGCTGCGGGCGCGTCGGCTTTATTATTTTTTTCAGCAATTCTTTTTAATTCCATACCAGCAACATGTTTTAACACTAACCAGTGTGTCGTTTCATTTTGCTTAGGAATATCTTTAAAAGAGTGTGCAGTTAATTTTTCTAAAACTGGGCTTAATGCTGAACCAACTAATTCATCCGCTTTCGCTAACATTTTCATTTCATTTTCTGATTCAGAAGAAAACTTTTGTTGTTTAACAACAAATTTTTCGCCTGCTTCATTGTACGCGATATACACTTTACCATATGAACCTTCGCCTAGCAGATCACTTTTACTTTCTTTAAAAAAAATACTCTGTGATTTCGTTGAACCTGGAATTGGAATATTTAATTGTGATTGCTCAGCTGAGGCAATATATTCTGCATGCTTTAAATCTCGGGACGAATCAGTCATTAGTTATCCCTCATAAAGTATAGAGCTTTATGTGATCGTATTTATCTATTATAGAGTAACTTAATGGGGTCTCGCGCTAGTAGCTATAACTTGATGATTTAAAAAGCATTTATGTCTAAAGATTTTAAAAAGGAACGCATAAAAATGACGAAAGCTCATCACATTAGCTACGCGGAGCATACTTATATTCCTTTTGATAAAATTGGCAAAAATGGTAATATAACTCGTTCGTTATGAGCAAGATTACAGCAATTACTAACTTGGATTACTCTGCATGATGCTTTCAATTGTTAAATTTTTTCATGTAATCTGTGGTGTTTCATTTTTCGGGATTATTACCGCAGCTTTTTTTTATATTACTCGAAGCATCAACAAAAATGATCGATCTCTAATCGACTATTCAATAAGAGCAAGCTACTTTGGGGATGCTATAATTTTATTGTGCATCTTTATTCAAATTGCAACTTCTATACCACTTGTTTATGCGGGGCACTTCACTCTAGACGTACTATGGATTTTTATCGCTTACCATGCTTTTGGGTTGCTCATACTGCTATGGTTGCTTACTTTATTTATTAAAAGATTTTATTTTTCTAGAACAGTCATAGTTCCTTATTCCGTAAAAATTTTTAATTTTCTGAATATCGCTATGATTTTAATTTTTATTATTATAATTCATGACGCTGTAATGCAAAGCACGGGGTTAGAATTTTTATTTAGGAGATAAAAATATGCGAATTTTAATAACAGGCGCTAATGGTTTTATAGCTCGAGAAATAATCGCTCGGTTGACAAACTCCGGCCATGAGATTATTGCTTGTGTACATAACAAGCTTTTAGAAAATATCCCGCATATTCACATGTTTAAATCTGACTTTACTAAAGCAACCAAGCCTGAACATTGGTTACCACACTTAAAAGATGTTGATGCAGTAATTAATTGTGTCGGGGTATTTCAAACAACTAAAGAAAAAACCATGTGGAATATTCATTATGAGACGCCTAAAGCATTATTTGAAGCTTGCGCTAAGCAAAAAATAAAAAAAATTATTCAGATTTCAGCTCTAGGAATTGACAAAGTTGATGTACCCTATGCAACAAGCAAACTGGCCATAGATAAATATTTACAAACTTTAGATGTTGACTCAGCAATTATTCGTCCAGGTTTAGTGTACGGTAAAGGTTCTTATGGGGGGTCATCATTATTTCGTGGACTTGCTGGCCTACCATTTATTCTCCCCACACCGGGTCGTGCTGAACAGCTTCAACAACCCATCCATGTAGATGATTTGACATTTATAGTTGAGAAAGCATTAACTCTTTCTGGCAAGCAAATACTTTGTGCTGTAGGAGAAGAAAAACTTTCTGTAAAAAATCTCCTAATTAAATTACGTGCTTGGCTGGGTTTTAGAAAAGCATGGCTTATTTCTATACCAGATATATTTATTCAGCTAGGAGCAAAAATCGGAAATTACATACCTAATTCACCAATGAGTGAGACAGGTATTAAAATGATGGCTGTCGATAATACCGCAAATGATACCGAAATAAAAAATCTAGAAGATATTATTCTTATTAAACCACGAAGTTTCACGAGTGGTCTGAATGGCATGGTAAGCAGCGTGCAAGATCGTTGGCATGCCAGATTATATTTTCTAAGACCTTTGTTACGCATTAGCATTGCTTTCATCTGGATCTTTTCAGGGATAGTAAGTGTATTGCCTACATCTTCCCCGCTATCTTTTGACTTATTGACACAAGCAAAAATTCCATCTTCATTTCAACCTTTCACCCTGTATGCACTTAGCACAATAGATTTTTTATTAGGCCTAGCTACCTTATTCAATTATCGACTATTATTCATCGGATTTTTACAGTGTGTATTGCTTTTGTTTTATACGATTATAATTTCTTTTTCTCTTCCGATTTATTGGCTACACCCTTTTGCACCAATCGCAAAAAACATTCCTTTGTTTATAGCGATTCTCATTATGATGGCCTTAGAGAGTGAACGATAATGTTGTATGCATGGATTAAGATACTACACATCATCAGTGCTTCAGTTCTATTTGGTACTGGTTTAGGAACCGCTTTTTACATGTTCTATGTTAATCAACAAAAAAACGTAACGCTCATTGCCAAAGCGACTTCAGCAGTTGTGGTGGCTGATTGGCTTTTTACCGCAACATCTGGTGTAATCCAAGCCATTACTGGATTTATTTTAGTTTCTTTAAAAGGGTATTCTTTATCAAGTTTATGGGTATTAGGATCTATATCAGGTTATGTTATCGCGGGTATTTGCTGGTTGCCTGTAGTCTGGCTACAGATGCAATGTCGTGATTTAGCGTTCGCAGCATCCACAAATAATACCCCTTTATCTGCAGAGTACCAACGTTATTTCAAAATAGGGTGGTTGTTAGGCATTCCAGCTTTCATCGCTTTAGTGGGCGTATTTTATTTAATGGCTAATAAGCCGGAGCATTTATTTTTTTAGAAGAAATATGCTGTGAGTGAGTTATCTAAAAAATTTGATACCTTTTTACCAGGATCGGCGTCGTGCCTCAGTTACTTTTTATTTTAATAACTTTGCAATCGCCTGAAGCAACTCACTTTTAGTCGCAAAATATAATTTATCTCGAAAAATATCTTAAAAAACTATTTACTTATATAACAATCTATTAATAAATACCATTAATAATGAAATCCCCATCATATAACCATACAGCGCCTTAATCGAAACAAAATCCATAAATAAAGCGGCAATAATAGGCCCCAAAACAGAGCCTGCGCTATAAGCAAAGAGTAAAAAACCACTCACACTAACAATTTGAGAAATTTTAATAACATCATTTACCAAGGCTATGCTTAAGGTATACAAACTAAAACTACAACCGCCCAGAATAAAGGAAAAAAAGTACACTATATTTTTCTGTGCTGGGAACAATAAAATTAAAAATGCAGAAATAAAAATGATATTACAAACAGCTAATAAAACAGAGCGACGTGAAAATTGGTCTGATAATTTACCTATAGGCCATTGTAACAAACAACCGCCCGCAATAGTCGTTTGCATCAAGAGAGAAACAGAAAAGTGATAGTTAACTGCAAAATTAGGTACAAAACTAAAAATTGCACTCATAAGAAACCCTGATAACAAACAACCCATAAATCCATCAGGCGAAACATTAAATACCGCACTAAAATTTTTATGCTCAGGTATTTCAACCACGGGGGAGGGTGTATTAATCATTAACATAGGAGTTAATGACAAACCGCACAATACTGCAGCCAAAATAAATGGCATAAAAGTACCAAGCTCCATAAAATGCAATAACTCATGACTAACAACTTGAGCCGCATAAAGCAAAATCATATAAACTGACAAAATACTTCCACGATTGATTAAGGTTGATCTTGCAAGCAGCCAACTCTCAATAACAACATAGATACCCGCCATAGAAAATCCAAAAATAAAGCGCATTAACAGCCAAAAATAAGCGGTAATAATATACCCCTGCAACAAAATACTGACACTGATAACACTAGCAAAAAAAACATAAGCATAAATATAGCCTATTTTTCTAATAATACCGCCCATCAATATCGCACCTACCAACATCCCAGCATAATAAGAAGAATGAATACACCCAATGATAAACTGAGTGACACCATTCATTTCCATTTTAATACTAATAAATGTAGTAAAAAAACTTGAGCCTAAAGTTAATAAAACAATACTTAATAATGGAAAATAAAAAAATGAAAAATTATCACTAAATGATTTATTTTTTATTAGATTTAATTTAATATTTTTCATTTATTACCCTCATGTATTTATACTTAAAATTTCTTTTACTGTCGCTTCAGCGTAAACCTTGAGTGTATCATGAAAAATAAAATGATTTTGCTGCGGCACTAGAGACCCTAAAGCAGCACAAGCTAATAGGACATCTTTTACTTCGAATTACAAAAGGTGAATTTCAAACAGATGACTATGAGGAAATTATGAATAAAGCAAGCTCCTTAAGTTTAATGTCAAATTTAGTCCTTTATTGTAATACACCCCGCATTGAAGGTATGATAGAGGCTATTAGAAAGCAGGGCACTTGACCCCAATGCATTTTAAACAGAACCAAATGGATTTAGAAGAATGGCGAGCTAGAAAAGCTTCTCGTCGTCAAAAACAACGGCAAACAAATTTACTACGTGCAAAAAGCATGCATAAATTCCGTATACAAAAAATAAATAAGCCTGGATCTATCCACAAAATAAAACTCTCTGACAAGTTATATATAGGATGTTCTGGTTGGTTTTACTGGCATTGGAGAGAAAAATTTTATCCTAACAACAGCAAAACAACTGAATGGTTTAACCTATATCGTAAAATATTTTATACAGTAGAATTAAATGCTCCTTTTTATTCATGGCCCACCTTAAATACGGTAAAAACCTGCTATAAACAGGCAAAAACCAATCATTTTGTTTATACAATAAAAGTTTCAGAACTTATTACTCACATCAAAAAATTTGTAGGCACACAAGAATTAATAAAAGACTTTGATATTATTGCTGATATACTTGGTGAACGGTTTGGTTGTTTTTTATATCAATGTCCTCCAAGTTTTAAATTCACTTCTGCACGATTAAAAAGAATTGTTAAACAACTAAATTTAAAACGAAGAAATGTTATAGAGTTTCGACATATTAGTTGGTGGAACCAAGAAGTCTACGATACATTTAGAGAGAACCACATTATGTTTTGTTCTTGTAGTAGTCCCACGTTTCCGGATGAGTTAATTAAAACTACAGATGAAATTTATATACGGTTTCATGGCAAATCTAAATGGTATACCCATAATTATACCAAACATGAATTAGCAGAATGGGTAGATAAAATAAAACAAAGTAAAGCTAGACATATTTGGGCTTATTTTAATAATGATAGAGAAGGATTGATCTTGCAACCTTTTAGTGGACACTAAGAAAAGAAACCTCCTGTTGTTGATCCCATTTTTTTTCAAAATTCATTGGTGAACAGTACCCTAAGGTGGAATGTAACCGTTGACGGTTATAAAAAACTTCCACATATTCAAAAATGCTTTGCTTTGCCTGTTCGCGCGTAACGTAATGTTCAAAATATGTATGCTCTGTTTTAAGTGTATGGAAAAAACTTTCCATGGCTGCATTATCATAACAATTGCCTGCGCCACTCATGCTAACGACCATAGAGTGGACCTTAAGCTGTTTTTGGAAATCTTTACTAGTGTACTGGCTGCCCTTATCGGAATGGTGCATTAACCCCTCTGTGGGCTTCCTATGGATAACGGCCTGATTTAAAGCGCTCAACACTAAATCAACCGTCATTCTTTCACTCATAGCAAGCCCCACTATGCGACGAGAAAATAAGTCCAACACAGCAGCTACATACAACCATCCTTCTGCGGTTGCAATGTATGTTATGTCGGTTACCCAGCGCAGATTAGGCATCTCAGCAGTAAAATTTTGCCGCAACAAATTTGGAGCAGCTGTTGCTTTGGGGTTTTGCTGTGTTGTTATTTTATATCGCTTTTTCATTTTAGCTTGCAAGCCTATCTTCTTCATCAGGCGTGCCACACGTTTACGTGAACAAACTTCATTTTGATGTCCTAATGCAGCATGAATACGTGGGCTACCATAGGTTTGGCGGCTATCCTTGTGTATTACTTTAATTTCCGTTAACAAGCGCATATTTTCCTTAGCTCGATTTGATAATCCTACTTTAATAAATCTATAGTATCCACTACGCGACACGCTAAATACGCTGGACATCCTCTTTAAACTGAACTCAGTTGCATGCTGCTGCATAAACTGATATTTCATTTTCGCGGTGACGAGAAGATGCCCAATGCTTTTTTTAAAATATCTCTTTCTTCACGAGCAATTGCTAGCTCTTTACGTAAATTGATTACTTCCGTATCTGATGGTTTTACAAACCCTTTACCTGGAAAAACCTCAGCACCATCCTTTTTATGACTTCTTACCCAGGTGACCAAAGTTCCATCTGGAATACCTAATTCGGCACTAATTTGCTTAGATGTGCGATCGCTTTCTAAAAAAAGTCTTATCGCATTTAACTTAAATTCTTTATCATACGCTCTTGATTTACGTCGACTCATTGTGCACCTCTAAAAGTTACAAAGATTATACTCTTTGTTTCTCTTCGACGTGTCTACTAAATGGTAGCAAGATCAGATATGCAATATCAAATGCAAAAGAATTAATTAAGCAACTAAAAAAGTATGCGGGGGTCAAGCGCCAACAGTCAAAAGATAAAAAATTAAAACTACCTTAGACTTTAAAAATCTACCGCCAACCCCCACAGAAACAGTTCCACAATGGACTAACTCATGCAATGCTACCATGTAAGGAAGATTGTTATCTTTAAAAAAATAAACTGTTGCATCATTAATGGTAACACACTTAGCAATGCTCAAATTAATCTTCACCCGAGATTTCAATAGAGCGTGGTTGTGCAGTTTCTTTTTTTGGAATAATAATTTCTAACACTCCTTTTTGCATTTTGGCTTCAATTCGACAACCATCAGCAGTATCTGATAATGTAAATCGACGATAGAAGCTTCCACGCACTCTCTCAACTCGATAATAGCTTTCTAGGCTTTCTTTTTCTTCTAGATTACGAGTTCCTCGAATAGTTAGAATATTATTTTCCATCGAAATATTAATATCCTTTTTATCTACTCCTGGAAGATCCGCTAAAATGACGAATTGCTTTTTATCTTCTTTAATATCAATAGCGGGAACCCATTGGCTGGATTCAACATTAGAGGTATCTCGAGTAAAACCTTGATCTAATATTTTATTTATTTCACTTAAAATATTAACAGGCTCATAACGTGAAACGTATCTCATATTCTTCTCCTGATAAGAAAATTAATATCAACATTTTTTATATAAGGATACTTTTATAAATTTCAAGTCTAGCTTTTTTAATTGTCAGAAAAAGTCTAGACAACTTCCAGTAAATGACTTAAGTCATTGTTTTTAAATAGTTTTGTTGAATTTAAGTAGAGATTTATTTAATAGGCCTTGCGCTTAATTTTGTGTATTATCTAAATACATGAAACGGCTTATCCACGTATAAAGCCTAATTTAAACCACAAATTACAAAAGATGAATTTCAAACGGGCGACTATGTGGAAATTATGAATAAAGCAAGCTGCATAAATTTAATGTCAAATTTAATCCTTTATTGTAATATATCCCGCATTTGAGGTATTATAGAGACCATTAGAAAGCAGCGCACTTTAACCAAAGATAAAACCATCATGTGCATATCATTACTGTCATTCAAGATAACCGTAGGTTTTTGCATGACTGTGCCCGCCGCTTCTAGTCACTATTAAATCAAAAGGTCTACAATGACGAAAGATATTAACGAAAAAATTAATAAATCGATTACCAAGGGAAAAATCAAGTCTAAACTTCAGCAACAAATTATTGCTTTTTTAAACAAAGTTTTTTTAATTGTTTTAGCTAACATAAATTTTGCGATATATCTCAAAAAATAAATTAACTAATAACACGGCCAGGAGCCATTTATTAACGGCATATCTCATCCTGTGAATGGGCTAAGAGGCAGATCAATTTTTTAAATCAAAAAAACTCAAGTTAAATTTAATAAATTGGTATATTAATTTTCATTGTTTAATTTTATGTAATCAACCAAACGCCATGAAATTCTTGTTCGAAGGTAGCTATTATGAATTGCCATCGCATGGCAGTGAAAAACCTACTGCTTCTTATAAAACAAGTCTAATTATATAACCGACACATAAATTTTCAAAAACGCTTTTGAAAAATACCTCTCTATGAAACTAATCATCTGCTTACTCATCTCATATCCTTGATAGTAACCTAACTTAGTAGCATATTATTTGCAACAAAATCATCATTCTAAGTTATAAACCAATTTACTCAAAAATAACTTAAAAACCACCGATTTTTAATGCTTCACACAGGAAATAGGGATATGGGAAAATTTTTAAAGGAGATGTCCTCGGGTAATCTTGCTGATATATTCGACTTTATATCCATGCAAACTCAAGAAATTATTTGGATTTGCAGTAATGACTATACAAAGCAACTTTATCTTAGCCCCGCATTTAAAAACACACGGGGATTAGAGCGAGAAACCATCTATGAACACAGAGAACTTTTTCCAACCACTATTCTGCAAGAAGATATTAATGCCTTAATGCCCGATTTTTTAGCGCGACAACAAGGACTATGTGAACGCACACTGGCGTACAGAATACAAAGTTCCGATAAAAAAACTCACTTTATTAAAGATATCTGTTTTGGGATATCCGATATACCAGGCAATCAAGTCGCATTATTTGGCTTAGCCAAACCTGTCTCAGTACAAGAGTGGGAGGAAATTAAAACAAAAAAACCCATTCAATCTTTCCAACATGCATCTATTCAAAAAAATTTAGCCCAATTCGTCACGCAAAACTTAAAACTAAATTGTGCTGTCTCAAAAAAACCTATTAAAAAACCAACCACAAATAATTTTTATCTCACAACAGAAAACCAACAAATAAATTTTACTCCACGTGAAGCACAGTGTTTAGTTTATCTATTAAAAGGCCAAGAATTTAAGGTCATGGCAAAACAACTTAATATTTCCCCAAGAACAGTTGAAACACACTTCATAAAAATAAAAGAAAAAATGCGCTGCAGAAAAGTAATTGAATTAGTGAGCAAAATTGAGAATAGAAAACAAATTAGCGAATGGATTTTTTCTGATATCGTCTCAGGAGACTAGCAATGTTTGGTCGTTTTAAATATATAGTAGGAAAGTTTGGCAATAGGACTGCGATAGACATCTGCAGAACAACAAATCCCATACGTTATACTTATACAGAATTAAATAAATACACTAACCGCCTAGCTCACTACATCAATGCTAATGAAAAAAGACCGCCGGATTCTTCTAAAAGTAGAATAGTTTGTTTAGATGATGCACCAGAAAGGGTGATTCCTTCTTTCCTAAGCATTATGAAATTAGGCGCTGTCTATGGCTCCCTTAGGCGTGATAAAACCCGCTGATAATCATGGTCTAAAATGGCAATATAATCGTTTACGTGGTCAATTAGCTATGCTGCAACCTAGTCTTATACTAACAAACTTAACACACCAGCCTTTGCTAAAAGAATTTGATCAACAATATAAATATATTTCAATCAATAGTTATGCATTAAAAATGCATAAACTTATAGCATTTACTACATTTATTGTATAGTAAAAAATGCCGGCCCTCTTGTTGAACCTTATGGCGATAGTCAGTAACTCGAAATAATAAGAGGGAAGGCCACAAGGATCATGCAGAAATAATCCTAAGCATCTTTGATATTAAAATTTAATGACTGATGACTTCCTTCTTTCATCATCATAGCAGCAATCAGCGCAACAATAGCGCTTAAAATAAGATTAAAACTAGGGGCTTGCGGAAACTGCAATTTATAAATTAAATAAGTAGCAATCATAGGCGCCAGCCCTGCAAATAGAGCAAATCCAACATTATAAGCAATGGCAACACCTGAATAACGCACATGAGTAGGAAACATTTCTGATAGAGAAACGGGCACAGTTCCCACCACACCCGCCGATAAAATACCAAAACAAAATAATGCAATTATTTCGATAATTAGATTAGGATTAATAAGTAAAGTATAAAGTGGATAAGTAAAAATAATAAATAAAATTGCAGTAACCAATATAACGGGTTTACGTCCTACTTTATCTGATAAATATCCTATTATCGGGATACACAAAGAAAAAATAAAAATATTAACTGAATTTATAATCAAAGCAGTGCTTAATTTGACATGATTAATCGTATTAAGATAAGAGGGCATATATAAAAATATCTGCGCAACAATGACTGCAAAAAGCCAAACTAATCCCAGGCTCTGAAGTAATTGTTTTGTATGAACTTTAAAAAGATGAAGAAGTGGAAATTTTATAATATCTCGAGTTTGTTCTAAGCGATTAAAATAGGGGGTTTCAGAAACTTTTTTTCGTAAATAAAATCCGACAATCCCAATCACCAATCCCAAAAGAAAAGCCACTCGCCATCCCCAAGTGACCAATTGTTCGTGAGACAATAATAGAGTAAGTAGACCGCCCATAAGAGAAGCTAAAAGCAAACCTGTGTTCACTGCACAATAAACAAAACTACAGTATAATCCTCTTTTTTCAGCATCGGCATATTCAGCCACAAAGGTTATCGCTCCAGGTAAATCACCGCCCACAGCAAAGCCTTGCAAAAATCGTAAAATAACTAAAAGAATAGGGGCCATTACACCAATCGTAGCATAACTTGGCAACAATCCAATTCCCATGGTTGAAACAGCCATGACGGTAATAGAAAATAACATCCCTTTTTTTCGGCCAAGTTTGTCGCCAAAGTGGCCAAAAACAATAGCGCCCAATGGTCGCGCAAAATATCCTATAGCAAATACAGCAAATGTATTTAATAAAGTGACTAAATTATTATTTGCCGGAAAAAACAGTGCCCCAAGAATAGGTGCAAAAAAAACATAAATAGTAAAGTCATATACTTCTAAACCACCACCAATGCTTGATATTAATACGGCTTTTGCTCGTGGAGATAACATGCTTGTCATTTTATGTCCTAGTAAGATTATTCATCGCGATTATAGTGTTAATTATGACTATTGTCGACAAGTCAGCATGACGTTAAAATTATTTGCCGCCGCCATTGCCATTACTGCCTCCATCCCCATGAGACAAGTAATTTGTTTTTTTAAGCGGTTTAAAAGCCTCAACAAGCTTTTCTAAATATTGGTGCAAAGCATTATCATTTAGAAGTCTGTTCAATGACGAATCAAATACTTTATTTTTAACCATATCATTAATCACTTCAACAAATTTATTATATGCATCACGCGCATTATTACCATCAGAATAAAATTCTCCCGCTTTATTAAATGCAGCTAATAATTTTTCTGCTTGCTGACCACATGGCGTGCTATAAAATTTATCTTTATCGTTATCATGATTTTTAATTTGGTTGATAATATATTTCTGCAAGATCATTTCTAACTTATCATACCACGTAGACTTACCTAAATTACTCTTCCACTCAGACCTCTCCTCGGCAGAAATGTTGGTACAACGCCTAAGCAATAGATCACGTAATATATCATCTACAGATCCTACATAATCCTGAATCAAATTGAATAGCGGTGTTTGTGAGTCGAGAGCAAAAATACTAGAAGATGCATGCGTGACCAATGATTCTCGTGCTTGAGTCATCTGCTGGCGATATTGCTCACGTATGGTTGGTAAAACATAGATTGATTTTACAAAGAAATTAATAGAAACATTGCGTGAATAAGGTATAAGAAAATTTTGCAAATCTAACTTCATCTTTTCATCTTGCACTACAAAAACATGCCTTTCGAGATGCATCTGAACATTCATTGCCACATAATTCGCCGTATCCTTAATATGATTAAGATAATCCTCAAATAGTTCAAAAGTAGGCACTGCCAAAATAATGGCGCTAGCATGTCTCATAGACAGAACGTCTTGCGGAGAAAAACTATATATTTGATTATAAACTGCACGAAAATAACAAGAAGAGTTAGGCATTACACCATTAAACGGCGACTTAAGATCAAAACACCGTATCAGTGGCCCATCTCTAAAACCATCAATTACAGCTATAGTATTACCACCATCCATGCCATTACGTATCGTATCATCTTTTTTATCACCATAATAATATTTATATTTCACAATACACCTCATTTTTAAGCATTATTCTTTACAGTATACCCCAATTGAATAACCGTGTCAGGCATGGGCTAACGCTAAATAAAAAATTAATTGTAATGTAGTCAATGAGATAGCTGGAAGTATAGTAAAATTGGTAACTATTCAACGGCCAGGGAGCGCGACGTTGAAACTTTTCCATCGTCCACCAACGTCCCGCGGCTTGTCCGCGGGATCCAGACACACCGCTGAACAGTTATGTGAAATTAAGCAACTTTAGATTCCAATATGTTTTGTATCCGCGCTTATTTGCTGACTTTGCCCACCTGTTTGATTTACTACACCAGCAGCAGACACAGGAAGAGTATTAAGAAAACTTAAAGTACATAACGCACTTGCATTAACATTCGATGCTGCCGTGGTAGATTGCTGTGTTAATACAGCAGCACTTTTTGCATCGGATGTTACATTGCGTTGAAGCTGCGCTTGTTCCAACATTTTATCCTCGCTATGCAGATTCTCATCATATAAGAAATTTATTTCTTTATCCGTTATTGTATATTTTTCACCACTTTCAACATAAAGATTTAATGATTTAAAACTACAATGAATCGCTATACAAAAATCTTTTAATATTATAAAAACTTTGATTATTTCAGCTGAAGTAGCCGTGGGATTTTCTAACATTTTTCTCAGCGCACATAAATTTGTTTCAGCACTATCAATATTTGATTGACAGCTTTTATAAGCATCACTCTGTTTCGCTTCTTCAGATAACTTATCAAACCATTTAGGAACCCAGAGCTTCTTCCACAGCGTATTAATTAATTTGCTATATTTATCCGACAACTCATTCAAGGGTTCTTTCAGCAAAACCTTAGCTGGTTTTAAAACATTATTCCGCGCTAATAAACCTAAACCTACTAACATAAGCTTTACTTTATGTGCATCTTCATTTTGAAAATAATCTCCATCAGGATTTTTTATTTTGCTAAGAATAACTTCTTTTACAAATTCGAATTCTGAAAAATTTCTCATAAACCCAAAATTTTTATGTGGCGAACTCATAAGTAATTTTTCATCAGCTATATATACATCCATTTGTTTTTCAATTTGTTGACTGTCACAAAGTCTACTTAATAATTGTAGTTCGTTAGACTGAAAACCTGCCAAATGTGCATATGCTTTTAATAACTTTAAATAAGAATCAACTTTATTTAAAGCTGGCTTCCATCTCTTATCGAGGATATAAGTTTCTTTTACTGCTTTACGATGCAGCTGTAAGTATTCAGCTAACTTAGATTTAGCCTTAGTTTGTAGTACTGGAATATTTAAAGTGGATGGATGACGAGGATTTTCTACTCCTGCTCCCCTACGCCATATTGATTTATACCTCCACATTTCGTGTGGGCTACGCCAATCCCACTCACGACCACAGAGTGAGGACATAAAATCAACATGGACAATGTAGTGTTCTTGTTTATCACCGTTAAAAGTAAAATAGATCCGAAAATCAAAATTTGGATTGCTTACCACATCATTTTCCATTCTAAATTTACCTAGTCCCAAATAGGCAAGCGTAATCAATTCAGCATCAATCTTGCTATTGATCTCTACTCTCTCTTCGACCTTCACGCTATCATACGAATGTTGTTTTTCTTTGCTATCATTGAAAAGTTTCACCGATACTGGTGTAGTTAAGGGCATTTTTCCTTTAAAACCATTAATTATAGTTGTGACATCCTGACTGATATCCACACATATTTTTTCCTCTTTACTGTCTTTAGCAGTTGGATAAACTTTTTCTATATCTTCAGTAATTTTTGCATTTTCTGATGTAATTGCATCTTTAATAATATTCTGTATTTCAATTAACGCATCTTGATAGCCTTTAAATAAAGTTGCAAAAAATTCTGGAGTCGTTTGAATTAATTCCATGAATTGCAATATGTTTTCACCCGTTTTTGCTATTTGTTGCAATTGAAAATTGTTATCCCCTCGGAGTTGACTAAAAAAATGATTATGAATTAAAATATAAAGCCTAGTCAGTGCACACCAATGCTCTAGAGATGGCAGCACAGTTTTATTAAGGCTTGACCATTTCGCAGAAGGTAAGAGCATTTCAGCAGTTCTTGCTAAAAATCCTAATAAATTGTCTACTTTTGTTGGATCTTTGATAACATTGTTGACCTTATTAAATTCATCTGTATTTTTGACATCAATTGATTTTTCACTAGCGCCTGTTTGCAAACCACGACTAAGTCCGCCATCAAATTGAATCCAATGAAATAAGTCATCTCTAATTTTTTGTAAATTTTTCAAATCAACCGACTTATTATTGTTTAATATAAGCTGAATTTGTGTACACACTTGCTGTAATGGTTCTAGATGAATATCACGCAATTCACTTTGTAAAACTTGTTTTGCATCATTAATACCACCACTTAAATTATCTAAAGAGGCGAGCATAATCTGATGTTGTGCATCCATTCGATTGCCTAAGGAGCAGACCATATTCATTAACATATGAATTTCCGCATGCAACAGTTTAAACTCATAACGAAACTCTGACCACATAGCATGTAATGTTGAAATGACTTGCTGTATCCCTTCCATAATAGGATCGTTACTTTCATCATCATTACCAAATAAACCAGCAAGATTCATCAAACAACTCGCAATTCCTGTTACAGCAAATACTGGATTGATCATACCTGCCATGCAGGAAGTAAGCATTTCTCCAATTTGTATTGCATTACCCACACCGATTCCAAACTTTTGTAAGTCAGATGATCCGCTGATTTGGCCTAGTCCACTGGCAAAATTTGCCAAAGGCATTGCATAATCGGCAAATTGATTAAATGCAATTTTTAATTGTTGGTTTTTTTCTTTACTATCAGTCATCGATTTAATTCTCTTAACATCTTGTGCAAACTGTTTTGTCTTTGTTGGTAATTCTTTGAAATTATCTAATTGTGTTTTTGCATAACCTGCAGGAGATTTTTTATTAGCAGTTGTTGCTGATGGTTTTTTCACAAGTAGAAATTCTTTTGCTAAATCTGCCGTAGAACAGCCACTATCATTTATTAATTTATTTAAAACGAATTGTTGAGCTCTAAGATTTAAGGTGGCATTTTTAGGATCAAGAAAAAATTTTGGGCTTACTTGTGGAAAATATTCCACTTCTTCTGGACTAAGTCCTTCAAAATTGCTTAAATTCCTACCTTTTAATATCGAAGAAGTAAGTGATGCTGCTGATTTTATTGAATTGTGCTTACTAAATGGAGAAGCGGCTGATATACCAATACTGATAATATTTGATAAAATATCTTTCTCTTCTTTTTGAGCTGCTACATGAGCTGCGTGTATAGCATAGCGAGCTGTTAATTGTTCTTGCGTCCTTTCATCAAATTGCTTAAATTTATTTGGATCTCTTTGTGCTTCTAATTCTAATCGGAGAAAATGCTGATGCTGTGGATCATTGATATTAATAATAGGGATAGCTTTAGAAGCTCGTTGATGAGCCAAAGCATACACTTCAAGCCCCCGTAAAGGATTTAGCCCCCTTTGTACATCATGAAGTAATTCATATCTTTTTTGATTATCGCCAGCAAATGCCTGTTGAAATTGAATATATTTTTCAACACATTGCTTATCCGCGGTGCTTAACTTAACTCTAACATTATTTGCTTTTCCACCGCCGCTGCGCTATTAGCGTGAGAGCTAGAGATAGGCCTAAAATCACTTGATGTCCTCTCAACACATAACTCTTGGCCATTTAAAATTGATGTTCTTGGATTTGTCATATAGAATTTATCCTGTAATTATTTTTAAATTATTTTGCAATAATGCGCGTTTTTATTGAAAGATACTACTGTATTTATATACTATTTTTATCAATGAACGAAGCAGGGAAGGGCGGTTTATATCTTTGCTATGATGGTGCTCATCGCCATCTAGATTAGCTTTTCTTTAAAGCACAATACGTTGTAAAATGTCAAAAAAAATGCGCTATATTATGATTTTAACTGTTTGATAATTATAATGTTAATTATGACTATTGTCGACAAGTGAGCATGGCATTAAAATTATTCACCACTGCCAGAGCTGCCACCATTGCCATCCCGATAAAATAAGTACATATCTTTTTTAACCGGCTTAAGAGCCTCAACAAGCTTTTCTAAATATTGATGCAAAGCATTATCATCTAAAATTCTATTCGCCGATGAATTAAATACTTTATTTTTAGCCATCTTATTAATCACTTCAACAAATTCATTATACGCAACACGTGCAGCCTCACTATCAGAATAAAACTGACCCGCTTTATTAAATGCATCTAGCAACTTTTCTGCTTGCTGACCGCAGGGTGTTTTATAAAATTTATTTTTATCATTATCATGCTTTTTAGCTTGGCTAGTAATATATTGCTCCAAAATAATTTCTAACTTATCATACCAAGTGGGTTTGTTCTGGTTAGAAATTTCGATACAACGCATAAGCAATTGATCACGAATTTCATCTGCTGCAGACCCTACATAATCCTGAATGTACTTGAATATCGTTGTTTGTGAATTAGAATCATAAATATTAGAAGATGAATGCTGAATTAGTGACTCTCGTGCTTGAGTCATTCGCTTACCATATTGCTCATGTATGGTTGATAAAACAAAAATTGGTTCTACATCAGTAAAAATACCGTCTGGGTAAGCTTGAAAAAATATTTGCAAATCTGATTTTATATTTTTATCTTGTACTACAAAAATATGCTTGCTGAAATACGTATGAGGATTAATTTTCATACCCAACGCCGCTTCTTTAGAATCATTAACATAATCTTTAATCATATCAAAAGTAGGCGCTGCCAAAATAATGACACTAGCAGAACTCGTGGGCAGAACTTCTTGTGGAGAAAAACTATATATTTGATTATGAACTGCACGAAAACAACAAGAAGAGTTAGGCATTACACCAATAAACAGCGACTTAAGATCAAAACACCTTATCAGTGGCCCATCTCTAAAACCATCAATTACAGCTATAGTATTACCGCCATCCATGCCATTACGTATCGTATCATTTTTTTTATCGTCATTAGATTTCACAATACACCTCACTTTTAAGCATTATTCTTTACAGTATACCCCAATTAAATAACCGTGTCAGGCATGGACTAATGCTAAATAAATAATTAATTTTAATATAATCAATTGCATAAATAGTGAAGCCCAACCTAAAGTAACTATCCAGACAAGCCGATGAGTAGTTACAATCTAAAAGCGTATTTGACAAATTTATATTAAATGCTATCATTAATGTACATGTACAACTAATTGTACTATGTTAAGAGGAAAAACAGATGGAAGCGATAAGCTATTCTTTAGCAAGAAAAAATCTAGTAAAAACGATGGAAAAAGTTTGCGATGACCATAGCCCAATTATTGTAACGAGAAAAAATGCTCGTGCAGTGGTCATTATGGCGCTCGATGACTTTAATGCGATTCAAGAAACTGGCTACTTATTACGTAACCCAATTAATGCCGAAAAACTTCGTGAAAGTATAAAACAAGCCGAAGATGGCAAACTTGTTCCTCTGCAACAAACACTGCTAAAGGAATAGCTTCATGAAAATGAATGTTCTTTTAACAGCAAATGCTTGGGAAGATTATTTATATTGGCAGTTAACCGACAAAAAAATTATTAAAAGAATAAATGAGCTAATCAAAGATATAAGAACATCACCATTTGAGGGAAAAGGAAAGCCAGAACCTCTGAAATTTGAGCTTACTGGCAAATGGTCAAGAAGAATTAATGATGAACATAGATTAGTTTATGAAATCACAGGATCTGAACAAAAAACTTTAATCATATATGCATGTAGATATCATTATAAATAAGTGATTCTAAATGTTCATGCAGTAGAAGTATTTGGCTTTGTTTTAACTAAACCAGTTAAAATATAGTTGAAATATTTATGAATCATACTGTATTTTTAGAAAAATTTTGTGTGTATTTTCGTGAAGCAGAAAAAAATTTAATTACGCAAGCCAACCGATATTTCATAATTTGATATATTTCAAAAAAAGATATAAACTATGAGCATACTGTCGACAATTAACTCGACCAAGGCTGCAGATAAACAAGCCTAGAAGCTTAACAAAAATATATTATTTATTTTGCTCTTACAAAAAGGGAAACCAACCTATGTTTGTTGTTGGGAAGTGGTAGATAAAAAACGAAAAATTATCGAGGTATATTATGTCGGAACACACGAAAAAGCACCTTATTAGTGCTCATGCTCATGGATCGACATTACATGTTACACATCAAAATAAGACTTATGCAATCCCCAAAAAAATTGCTGAGCAATATGTAGTGGAAGCTAAGAAATCTAAAAAATTGAAAAGGCAACCAAAATCTATTCAATCATTAATTAAGAAACTTGACGATAAATTTACAAAAGCAGGCGTTTTATTAAAAGGTTTAAGATTACGAGAAGGCTTGTCACAAGTTGAATTTGCTAAAAGAATTAATTTAACTCAAGCAAACTTATCTAATATGGAAAATGGCCGTAGATCTATAGGGAAAATTATTGCAAAGCGAATTGAAAAGTTTTTTGGGACTAATTATAGATATTTTCTCGAATAGGGTAAGGACATAAATAAGATGGCCACACCTTGTGTGTCTTCCTTTTTAGCTCATTCTGTAACTCATTGATTTATATAGACTTAAAATTGATGCTTTATAACAAGCTAGGTGGGAACATCCCACTTGTACAAATTTCCCACTTCATTTATAATTAATTATAGATAACGGAGAAAACTATGCTAATACCTAAAAAATGTGATTCAAAGGGCCGATTGTCTTTAGGATCTACTTTTGCGAATGTTACATTCCTAATAGATGAAAAAGAACCTGGTCAAATCATTATTAAAAAGGCGATTGTGATACCAGAAGGCGAATTATGGCTGCATAAAAATCAGGCTGCATTGAGTTCTTTAAAACGAGGGCTGGAACAAGCAAAGCAAAATAATTTTGCCATAGATCCTTTAAAAAAACAAAAACCCATGTCTTGGTTAGATGAAATTGAGGAATAGATGTTTGAATTAAAATGGACTGCCGAAGCATCAGAGGTGTATGTTGATCTTGAACAACGAGCTAAAGCTTCCTTCTCAAACCGTAAACAACGTAACCAAAAAAAATCTTCAAAAATAGAAGGTCTTTTCACGCAAGTTTATAAAACAATTAATTTATTAAAATCAAATCCTCGCCATCCTGGGTTGAATACACACGAATATGATTCACTTGAACATCCATATAATCCTAAAGAGAAAATATTTGAAGCTTATGCCCAAAATAATACACCTGGAGCTTATCGAGTTTTTTGGTGTTATGGACCAAAACAGAAAATAATAACAATCATCGCCATTACGCCACATCCTTAATTGGGGTTCTAAAAGGAGAGGTATTGTTTCTTAACGACTTGTATGTCTAAATTCTAAGTATACGTGCCTCAATGCCCGTGTTTTTGCAGGCAGTGACTGGCTTGAATGGCCGGTAATCTTTATTACCGGCCATAAAAGTAAATATTCTTGGAAGATTCATGCGGAAATGCAACACTGCATTTTTAAGATTCTGATTAATATTATTTTATAATACCCAATTTTAGTTACTTACAGGATTCTGTTGATTATTTCTCTAACTATTCAGAATCTAAATAAGTTTTTCGGCATAATAGCTTATGCCGATAATATTCTTATTGATATACAATCCGAATTCAGTATGAATTGTAATGCTGATATGTTACGGATCTTTAACTCACATTAAGCGACCTCAAGTATAAATTCGTTTTTTACATGATACTGCAACTTCTATTATTTGATTTTTCTAATCTTTTCATTCTCTCTTCAAGCTCATCAACCTTTGCTTTATCTTCTTCTCGTTTAGCTACTGTTGTTTGTATCTCACCGACAACCCCACGTCTAAAAACTGATATTGATCGCCTAGTCACTACTTCGCTTCCAGATCTTTCCGGCACAGCAGAAGGTAAAGCGAACATTAGTTCGCTTTCATCACCCGTTGTAAGCCCTGAAATAATTTTTTTCATCTCCTCTACTTCTTTTTTCAATCTCGCCACTTCAGTACTCAATTCTTGATGTTTTGTATCACTCACAACAGGTGGAGCAACTAATTTCGGTGCTACAGTTGGAAGTGCTAATGCAACAACCGTCGTACTACTAGCCTTAAGATCTCTTGGCTGTTTATCATCTGTAGGAGATGCGGAACCAGATGGTGCGATAGCTCCGACTGCAGGCCTTGCTTTCTTTAACATGTTTTGCACTTTATGTAAATTTAAAACAAAATTAATTATCGCCTGATATGCTGCCTCTGAAGTTGGAAAACTTTTAAATTCATCCCTGGTGCCGCTGATAACTTCATCGCAAATAACTTCACTCACAATATAAGCAAGTTTTATAGGACGATTTTCCCGGTAAATAAATTCTTCGCTAAATACTTGTTTAAAATTATCAACGCTAAACATTCTAAAATTAGCAGGTAAACATATAATTCTTTCACTTTCAGAAAAAATAATTGCACTAGCAATTTTTTCGGAAAATTCATAAGCTTTTTGTGGATCAGGAAAAAATCGATAAAATTTGATACTGTTTTTTAACAATTTTCTTTTCAAGACAAAATTTGAAACACCATCCACAGCGCCTGTTATCCAGCTCACTAATGGAATGCTTTGTGTTACCTTTGCAACCGCATTAGTAGCATCCATTCCAACAGTAGTTTGGTCTAGTCCAATTTTTCCAGAACAAACCCCACCCAAAGCAGACCATGCGTGAAAGATATAAGTAAACATTCCCTGATAAAACTCAAGAACACTGGTTTTTTCTAAGTAATGTTGTAATTTATCTCCTTGCACTTTTTTCTCAAAAATAGTATGCAAGAATTTTTGATAAGTGTCTCGAAAATCCTCAACTGAAGCTACTTTCCCTGAAAGCAATCTAACTTCAGTGGCAAGTGGCATTGCCACTTCAATTGCTGAATTAAAAAGATTAACAACAAAAGACCTTGATGCAGGTCGTGTTACAACCTCACTAACTTTTTCTTTTGGGTTCACAGGCACATGCTTATTATCTGTATTAGAGGAAAACATTATTTGAGCGTTAGGTGCAGCCATATCAGCAAGCCTAGTTGCTGCTTTAGCGGTTGTTAGATTTATCTTATAATTTGCTTTATCATCCGAGTCACTACATTCGTCGCTAGACGACGAATCGATTTGTTTACTTTTTGTAGCATCATGTCCTACACTTGATTTTTCTTCTGCTTTTTTCCCTGATTTAGCAACCAATTTACTTGACTCTTGTTCTGCTTTTTTAGATAGCACTGTCGTCAATACAGCAGCAAGATCGGGAGATATCAATTTTCTTATTTCAAGTGAATTTATATAATCAATAATAAACTTATCTTCATTTTTAAATACTTTTCCTTTTTTTATGCATTTTTTATGATGGGCGTTAATTTTCTCAACTAAGTTCAAGGTAATATTGAGTATAGTTTTTAATATTAATACTGCTTGATTTATATCTTTTTGAGTTGCATCTTTATTAATAAGTACCGCTTTTTGTCTATCGTACTCCATTATTAAAATTTGAATATTAGATTTATCTAATGCATAAGGATTAGGCATAGAAATGACAGATCTAAATAATCCATCAATACCTTCACCTACTATCTTAAGCATTTCATCGGCTGCTTCTTCTTTTATTCCCACATCACCGCGTCTACCTCTTTTAGGGGTATAATCACTAACTAAAATTCTATGACAAAGATCAAATACACGGGTTCTAATTTTTATAAATGTAACCAAATCTTTAATTTTACCAATATCATGAATTGAGGAAGCAAGCATGCCAGCAAGTATAGATTGCCCTACCATCAAACCTTCTATTAACCATTTTCGATCGCTATACTGATTGGGTACTTTTCTCGATAATTTTTCATCATCAGAATCATCAGATACTCTTTTTTCGTCAGTAATCACTGCAAGTTGATACATAGCATCTCGATGACCATTTTCAGCAATTTGGACCAACCATACAAGCGCCAACAAATAGTCGCCCATTCCCATCATAGAAGAATGATCTATCCGATTATAAAAGCATACACCAACCCGGTATATAGCTTCATCTGCTTGACAATTTGTTTGTTGTTTTACTTCATTAATTAGATCTTTCATTTCTAAAGGAAATAATAATTTTTTAGCATGCTGTTTTTTTGAAAAATATTTCTCTACTATTTTTCCTATAATTTGATCATCGCCATTATCATCTACTTCGGAATCATCTGTTTCTGCGTTTACCAGTTCTTCATGTTTTTTTGCATCATTTGGAGGTACTATTTCTTTATTTAGTCGTTGCATATTCTCACCTTTGTATTTATTCCAGATATAGATTTATAAATAAATAGATTTATAAATAATTAGATTTAAAATTTTATTTTATTCCTTTGAAATTTTCATCCTGCAGAATCAAGGATAAGTGCCCCAAATGCTCTGGATGGTATCCTTCCCGAAATCTTTCTTACTGTTGATTCGATCTATTTCATTTTCTCTCGCTGGATTATTTGTTGTAAACTTTTTTTTGGACTTCCTGTTATTGATATTTTTTAATAGCAATACTAAATATTACATCTTAACTAAAGTCGCAGGTATAGTCCAAGAATTTAGTCTCTTTGTAGCTTGCTGCTGAATTTGAAAATAAAAAAATCACTTAGCCTTAAGTAAAGCTTTAGACAAACATCTACACAGGTATTAGCCTGGTAAGTCCCGCCCCCCTTCGGGTACAACTTACCAGGTGTTCTATGGAAGAACTGATAGAAATTGTGAGTTCAGCTGATCTAGACACTAATATCCAAATGCTTAATCTACAAACTTCACAGCCCGCAAGGATCCTTGCATTGCTGCAGGTATTTACATTTCACATTGATCTAAATAACTGGTAATTGCTCTTACAGGCTATTTGAAATGCTTTAAAAACTGCACATCCAACTTATTTAATTGATTAATCATACAGCTAGGAATAACACATCATGTAAACTAATAAACTTAAATTATCTACGGGATTCTTCACACAAAATATTTTTTTATTTGCAAATGTACCGAAAAAGTAGTACAATTAATATATGAAAGAAAAACAATCAAAAGAATATATAGCCTTTGAAGGAAGTAAATTTACCATTGAATGGTATTTTAATGACAAATGAAAAAGTCCAGTTTTAGAATACTTTGAAGCACTAGATGAAGCTGACCAAATAAAATTATTAAGGCTGTTTCAACTAATTGGCAATATAGGCGAGATTAAAAATAAAACTAAATTTAGATATGAAGAAGATAAAATTTATGCTTTTAAACCCAAACCACATAGATTTTTGTGTTTTTTCTTTTCGGGGAAAAAGATTATAGTAACTAATGCCTTTTTAAAAAAAATGGATAAGCTACCCGTCAACGAGAAAAAAAGAGCAATACTTATTAAAGATGATTTTGAGAAGAGAACTAAGCGGGGTAAATACTATGAGTAAACCATTATCAACTTTTGAAAGAAAAATGAAAAATGCAAAATTCAAGAAAGCTTACGAGCAACACTACAAAGAGTTGCTCCTTTCTGAATTATTAATATCTATAATGGATGCTGATGATGATAGCTCCGTTCGGAAATTAGCTAAAGAAGCCAAACTATCACCTTCTGTTATTCAAGATATTCGTTCGGGTAAACAAAGTGACATAAAAACAAGCAACTTAATTAAAATCGCTCGTGCTTTTGGTTATAAACTTATTCTCCAAAAAGGAAAAGAAAAATTAGCATTAAACGAGAAAACTAGAAATACTAAAAGTCATCTTAGTGTTTCTATTCTTGCCTAAGCATCTAAACGTGACGCGTAACTCTTAAGAAGACTTAACATTTTTTAGAACACCATTTGTTCACCTACCCCTAGCGCAGATGAAAGTATACGCAGCATAGTGCAATCAAAGTTTGCATCTGAAGGTTTAGAAGCCTGTGTCAGACTAATACTTAAACTGCGCATAAATTCATTAAAACCAATTGATATTAAATAAAATTGATCAAGAAATTGCCGACAAAGCCAGGCAAAAAGGATGCCTTTATTGCGGCAATAAATTGCATACAGCCAACTACCCAAGAAACCCTGCTGGTCTGTCGTTGCCATTTCGTACCCACTACGATGAACGACTCAGCTTTTGTTGTGATACCTGTCGCAAAAGATCAACACCTCAATCGGTGCGGTTCTTCGGCCGACGCTGGTTTCCAGCGCCACTGCTCATAATCAATTTTAACCAGTATGTCGCGGAATTCACGATAATCTAAAGTGCCATAAACATTAGGAAGCTCTGGACGAATTTCGTATTGCAATGATACAGTATGCATGGCGTGTTATTCCTGTTTTTTTTAGATGAAAACCGAATCATAACACGCTTTTTTCAAGGAAAAGCGCTATTTTAGTGTTTTTTCCCGCACTTATTTTATGAGGAAAACACTGTAATTACAGGCGCTTTTCTTAATTGGGACAGGCTCTAATATAGACTATTACCGCCAATGTAATGAGACTGGCTGAGCAATTAAAGTGTGAGCCATACCCTCTATTGACAGGAATAATAAATATTTATTGTATAGGAGAAGAATATGAGCTTTCGAAATATCCCTAACAAAACCGCAGCGCCCACCACAACGGATAAATCATTGCATATCCCCTCCTCACAAAAAAATGCCAGCACAAATGATACTAAAGACACCAAAGCTAACATACATAATCCATCGGTTGTAACTACATCAGGCGCAACGGCAGCCGCTACTCCTCCCTTCGAAGATTGTCCGGAAGGCGTAGATATTCGTCCTGTAGCTTTGCAAAGCAGTACGCAAGCTATATTAAAAAGTTTAGAAGAGGATCTACCTCCTGAACTTATGACCGCGTTACTTGCTCCAACAGATGATAAAGATACAATTAGCGGCGACGAAAAAGAGTTTGGATCAATTGAACATAAACGGATTGGCGATGATGCATTTAAACTCTTTATCGCAACACTCAATAAAAGCTCTGACCAGGCAGATCAAGCCTTGTTGACAGAATTAAAACAAAAGAACTTATTTCAACCGGCCACTTTAGAATTAACACTATCTAATCAAATACGCGTGACGCCTGGCAGCATCGTATGTCTAGCCGGCGATTTTTATGGGCCTGAAGAAGAAGACCAAATTATTTCATTTGGCGCAACGGATGAACAAAAAGAAGCACGATTTACTGCATCATATAAACAATTATCAGAAGCAAAACCGACCGAAGTAGCAGCACTGCTTAAAACAATTGATAGCGGAGAAAAAGCAATTGCCGATGCGATAAAGCAAGGCAAAAAACCCAGCGTCGCATTGATGAAGGCAGATACCGAAAACGATAAAGCGTTTGCAAAAATCACAGCCCTTTCTAAATATACTTTTTTACCGTATTTCTTTTATCACAATCGTTATCTGGCATTAGCGAAACATAATTTTGATCACTTTGGTCATGAAGCAAAAGAAGCCTATAAAGCTGGACACCGCGTTGCTTGGGCTACGGCTGAAAAAGCCAAAGCCAGTAATAATGTCGCATTATTTGTTGAAGCATTTGCTCAAGAATTATTTGCATGTCATTACCTGACAGATTTATTTGCTGCAGGGCACATACGAACACCCCGCAAAGCGCTCTATGATTATGTCACCCAAGAGAGCTATTTTCCTGGCAAATTAGCGATTGCAGGTTTGCTAGCGAAAGAAATGCATGATGAAGAGTGTCAACTGGGTTTAATGGTGAGTAGTCGCAAACACTATGCGGCTTGGAAAGCATTAGGCGATGATTGTTATTTTGATCCTGACAATAAAACCAACAGCGAAGAAGTTATTAAGGCAGTCGTTGCAGGCTTGCAGGATATTTACAAGGCCTATCGCGGCAGTCCAGCACAGTATTACAGCGCCTTAGCGTTCGTACCAACGGTAGACGAAGAAGAAAAGGAAACGCCGCAACCCTTATTTAAAAAAGACAGTAAAGAAAATAGCGTATTAAAAGTAAGAAAGGATGTTAACAACCCGCAATGCTCTGAGTACGAATCCAATTGGACGCCAATCCGCGTATTACTGGAGAGACGATTACCGAAGAAAAAAACAGATGGCGTAACGGAAGCATTAACAAAAGCAGAACAGCAACAACTACAACAGGAATTGGAAGATCTTGCTACGACCAAGGCGGCGGTTGAATGTAAACTGATGTAAAGCGGCAAAATGAATTGCTTTAAAAAAACACCAAGAAAGGAGTCTAACGCATGATGATGTTTTCATATACTGCACATAATTTCGCCTTACTAACTAAGCAGCGCCTAGAGCAATCGATGACTGCACTCATCCAGGCATTAGGCACCCATTATGGTGATACTCAAACGCATATTTTTGATAACACTTTAATAAATGATTGTATAAAAAAGCTTTTATCGCCAGAAATGGCTACCTCAAAAGAGGAACCGCAAAAACCGGCGACTGCAGCTGACAGTAAAGATGTAAAAAGCCAGCCAGTTTCGTCTTCCGCAGGAGCTACTGTGAGCGGCAGCACCGATTTTTTAACCGCTTTATTAACCGACCCCATACTTATTTTTAAATATGCCGCACAATTTAATCGCATTGCAGGTATTGTTGCACATAATAGTTCGTTTAAACAATTTAAAAGTTTAACAAAACCCAATGGCACAGTTGTTGAAATTATTGAAATTAACAACACACCGAAGTATTTAGAAGGCTGGAACCAAACCGATTTTTTAGCAATGCATTTGCGTTTTTTAGTGGAGTTATACCTTCGCATTCACAATGATTTAGTGGCAACAGCCTCTCTACCCGTCAAAGACAAAGTTATCCTAGAAAATGCAATAAAAAAAGAAATAGGGCTAACTGTCAATGCATTATCCCTTTATCACACTTACAGTACGCTACCGACAGATACAGAAAAAGAAAAAAATACAGCAATTTTTATTGCCCAATTCTTAAATGCTTTAAAAACTCTATTTTCAGACATGCAAGAAGGCGATGAATTAATTTTTCCGTGTGGCACCAAAAAGCATGCTTTATATTTATCGTTCATTCGTTTTCGAGAAACATTACTGTTACGTCTGGACAATTTGGGGCAAGGGATAGAAAAAATAAAAGGTTTTTCCACAGACAGTAAAGTGAAACCTTATATCGTTGCCCAAATTGCTATAGGGGAATTAACAACCCATAAAAACCTGCTGCACTATTTAACAGACGTTTGCTTGTACAGCAATAAACCTGCTGAAGCAGGCGGGCTTGATGTTCTTTATAATTTTTCTGACACAAGTTGTGCTGCTAAACAGAGAATACTTCTGCCACTGCCGTCAGATGAAAAAATAGGTTACCCAGCACTTGAAAAACAAACCATCGGAAATTGCGTAGTCGAAAATTTTGAAGTCGGCATGCGTTACCGTTTACATGAATTAGGAAGTACCCAGGCAAACACGGTATTTGAATGGTTAGTACGAGAAACTATTCAGGTGGGTTTTAATGATCAAAAAAGTGGTGACGATAACATCTTTAGCTACATGAATGCTGCGCGCAGGAAAGAAGAAATGACAAGACAACAAGCACTGCAAACCGATCAAAAACACAGCACATCTCACTTACAAGAAAGTGTTCTTATTAGCCTTATTAAGGATGGGTATTTTACAAAATCAATTGCCTGGGATGAATTACAAAAAACTGTGAATCAACAATGGCAACAAAATCGTGCCGCATTAAATCAATTACAAAGGCAACAAACCGAGGCGCGGTTATATTTGTATGCCGATCCCAGCACAGAGGAACTGCTGAAAGAAGAAATCGACCTGCAACAATTGCAAACGTTAAAAGATTTTACCCAACACGTAAAGACACAAGTACAAGCGGCACGTACATCGGCAGTGTCAGCTTTTGCTGATGTATTAATTGCATCATTGGTTCAACAACAGCAGCAATTACAAATTGCTTGTCAAGGCAAACAAGCATTATTGTGCTACAAACAACGCAGCTATCCCGAAGCACAGAGCTTGCTGAATAAAACTCTTACACTGATCAACACGATACCACTCACAGCAATAGAAACATTGAATGTCACACAATTGCAAATCAGTATATACAATTTACAAGCGAAGATTGCACGCTCTGAAGGTAATTATTCTGTTGCCTATCAAGCATATCAAGCGGCTATCGCATTAAATGCCAAAGATGGTGTTTTACTGAGTAGCATGGGTGCATTGCTGAATGATCGTGCTAAATATGAAAATAAACCAGAGTGTCATCTTGAAGCTATAAAATACCATCGCCTTGCCGAAAAACTCCTACCGAAAGAACAACCGATACGACAATCTATTATTGCAACTAATTTAGCAAGAGGGTTACAGCAACTCGTCGAAAGTAAACAATATGACAAGCTGCAAGAAAAATCCACCACAGAAAATTTACTCAAAGAAGCCGACCGGCATTTAACCCAAGCCTTGGTTTGGAACTCAAAAAATCTTACCGCTTATTTATTTCGTGGTATCACGCGCATGGATCAGAATCGTTTGTCCGAAGCGTCAGTCGATATCGAACAAGTGTTAAAACTACAATCCAACCACCCAACGGCATTACGACGTAAAGCATTAATACTGGAACAGCAAGATCAGTATTCAACAGCGAAAGATTTTTTAGATCAAGCCAGAGCAGTTTTACAGGCGCGGGATTTCATACCTGAATATAACGTTTGGTTACAAGAAATTACTCAACAATCGGAACGATTAGAAAAAAAGCTGATCGAACTCACACAACAAGCACAACCCACACGAGGAGGAAATATGCACGGATCACAGATAGCCTCGAATAAGCAAGAAGATAATAAACCTATCGCACCCACTAAACCTGAGTTTAAAATAAATTCAGATGCACCCAAGAAAAAAGTGGAGAACATTACTCACGCAGAAATTCATAAAATAATTTCGGAAACAATCATAAATTTTGAAAAAACAGCAAAAAGTTTTAATGATGATGTTAATGATGAACTTACGACGCCTGAAACGCTGACGAGCTATCTTGATAAAATCAAAAACCTGCTAAGCGCCGCACGCACAGAAATTTTGCAAAAAGGTGGAGACCATACGTCAGTACAGCGCGCTAACGATGTATTGCACTATTTAGAAAAGCAATATACCGAAGTAACAAATCAATTGAAACTACCAACAGTTATTAGCCAAACTAGCACGCCTAGCGATTCTAAATCGAGCTATTGGCAGGAAAATCGATTACGTTTAGAACAACAATTATTGCTTAACCCAAGCACTACCCTAGCCCAGCGCTTCAGCAGCACGTTAGAACTTATTCGCAAGCAAGGCCACAGTGATCTACTGCTACCGAATGGTGTTTTTATTTGTTATGCCTGGCCTGATCAAAAAGATGAGGCACAAAAACATCTGTCCTGGGTACAACCTTTTTTGCTAGGGTTACGTCAACACTTGCAAGCTGCAGGCATTGCCAATGCAAAATTAGATATCAGAGATAACCCACCGGGCGGCAATATTTATGACTATATGCGCTTTGCAGAAACAGCTGATTTTGTTTTACTGATCGGCACAGAATCGCTGCTAAAGAAGCATCAAATTGGCACTTCAGCTGTTTGTACCGAATTAATCAATATCAATCGCAAACGCGAAAAAGATGTCAAAGCCAATAAATACCGCGTGTTTCCTATTATGATTAGCGGTGATTATCGCGAATCGTTTCCTGCGCATTATGAGTTGTATACTACTGTCAAAGATTGGAAAGGCACTAAAACATATTTTCAGCATTTTCAATGGTTAGTTGCAGCGCTGTATAGCACTAACGAAAACGCATTCATTGAAACTTGGAAGAAATTTTTAGATAAAAGCGAGGAACAGGAGCAATTAATTCTTACAACAGGACTTAACGAACAATCTGTGCTGGATAAATTAAAAGCAGAAACAAAAGAAACAGAACAAAAGAAAAATCAGCAAGCGCTGGCGAGTCGTCAGATGCTTAATTTAGCACCTGCAATGAACGACTCAAAACACACACCTGCAGCAATCGCCTCCGCTTCTGCTGCCACAGCAACGTCTGCTCCAATCGGAACGACAAGTAATTTTTTTCAAGCAGCGGATACTAAAAAAGAACTCGCCTCACAAACCCAAGCACCTGCTAGCACCACAACCACGCCCGTAGGAAATTTTCATGTGAGTGGCGGACATATAGGCAGCTTACTGTTTGTAGCTCCGCCAGCCGCAGGACAAGGCGCAACTATATCAGGAGGAGACATCACTCAAATGACAAGCGTTATTACAGGATCTGAGGCAGCCGCTTTAGCCGCCATCAGCAAAGCGCATACAAAATAATAATGCACAACCTCAAGCACCACAGCCAAAACCAGATATGTAAATTAATTAATGATTTTCAAGCACTTTTGTGCTGGAGGAAACATGCAACGCAAAAACCCAAACCATGAAGCCAATCTGCAACTCGGTGGAAAAATAGAAACCGCTCTATTAACGGGTAGTTCACAAACTCATATAACAAGTAATGCTGATATTAAACAATTAACAGCAGTGTTTCATGATGATAAAAATATTCCGTTAGCTGCAATTGAAGCAAATAAAACAATCTCTGCTAGCACAGTTGCTCCTGCGCCACCGTCTCCAGTTCTTTCCAGTGGCATGCAGATTGGTGGTGATTCAAAACATTTAAATGTTCAGCAAGGCAATGCTTTTAATTACAACCAATGTATTTTCAATGGAATGCCTCTCATGCAGATGCCAATAGCTGCAAGCAAAAATAATTCGTTGGGGATCAAACAAGAAGTCACTGATCAAAAATCCCTTATAGATACAAAATCTAATTCACCTATGCGTCCTGCAACAGCATCTGATGTAGATGTCTTTCCTCTCACGCTAGCGATTGGTGAAAGTGATTTTAAATCCATGGTTGAGCAAAAAGCGTTGTTAGTTGATAAAAGTTTGTTCATCAAAGAAATTATTGATGACAAAGCGAAAGTAAAATTAATCCTTCGTCCTCGTCGTTTTGGTAAATCGCTTAACATGTCAATGTTGCGTTATTTTTTTGAAAAATCAGACGAAAAGCATGATGCGTTATTTAGTGACAAAGCCATTTGGAAAGCAGGTGAGCGTTATCAGCGTGAGCAAGGACAGTATCCCGTATTATTTATTACGCTAAAAGAGATTAAAGCTAATCAATTTAAAAAAGCAGAAGAAGGCATTCGCGAAGTAATATCAACCTTATTTAAAGATTATAAAAAACTTTTATTCTCAAGCGTACTCAAAGATGATACTGATGAGCAGAAAGATTATCAAAAAATTATTGACGGTGAAGCCAGTGCTACAAAAACAGAAAATGCTTTAAAAAAGTTAACAGGATATTTGCACAAAGCCTATGGTAAACAAGTTATTGTATTAATTGATGAATATGACACACCGATCAATGCAAGTTATGAACACCAATACTACCCACAAATGATTGATTTGATGCGCAGTATACTAAGCCCATTATTAAAAGATAATTCTCATCTTCACCAGGCTGTATTAACTGGCATATTACGCGTAGCAAAAGAAAGTATCTTTTCAGGATTAAATAATACCGTCATTTATAGTGTTCTTGCCGATGCTTATGCTAGTCATTTTGGATTTACCTTAACTGAAATAACCAGCTTGCTTGGTAATAAAGTTACAAAAAACTTACTAAGTGCCTTGGAAGATTGGTATGGTGGTTATCAAATTAACCAACAGACAATTTATAATCCATGGTCAATGGTGAGCTTTATTGAAAAAAATCGTCAGCGCGTCACGAATAATGAAAAATTTGAACGTCACTGGGTCAATACCTCTGAGAATGCTATTCTCATGAGTATTTTAAGTAAATTGCAAGCACAGGTTCAAACGCAGGTAAAAAGTGATTTCAAACGTTTGTTAAGTAATCAACCAATTGCTCGTGTTATCAATGAGCATACGGTTTTTAATGAGCTCGATAAAAAACCTGAAGCATTCTGGAGTTTTTTATTATTGAGTGGTTACTTGGCCATTAAACCCGGACAGCAAAAATCAAATGATGAGAAAAATGAATTGTTGTTGGTTATACCTAATAAAGATGTTTATGGTTTTTATGAAGAATTAGCAAAAGAATGGTTCAAGGATGAAAAACTGGATTTCACCTTCAAAAACTTAGCTAAGACCAACAGACTTTCTGAGTATCAGGAGCGCTATAAAAATCTCACTAGCTTAAAGGTAAAAGCCTGGTGTTTGCGCATGTTGTTTGATTTGGGTGATACTGATCTTGCAACCTTTTAGTGGACACTAAGAAAAGAAACCTCCTGTTGTTGATCCCATTTTTTTTCAAAATTCATTGGTGAACAGTACCCTAAGGTGGAATGTAACCGTTGACGGTTATAAAAAACTTCCACATATTCAAAAATGCTTTGCTTTGCCTGTTCGCGCGTAACGTAATGTTCAAAATATGTATGCTCTGTTTTAAGTGTATGGAAAAAACTTTCCATGGCTGCATTATCATAACAATTGCCTGCGCCACTCATGCTAACGACCATAGAGTGGACCTTAAGCTGTTTTTGGAAATCTTTACTAGTGTACTGGCTGCCCTTATCGGAATGGTGCATTAACCCCTCTGTGGGCTTCCTATGGATAACGGCCTGATTTAAAGCGCTCAACACTAAATCAACCGTCATTCTTTCACTCATAGCAAGCCCCACTATGCGACGAGAAAATAAGTCCAACACAGCAGCTACATACAACCATCCTTCTGCGGTTGCAATGTATGTTATGTCGGTTACCCAGCGCAGATTAGGCATCTCAGCAGTAAAATTTTGCCGCAACAAATTTGGAGCAGCTGTTGCTTTGGGGTTTTGCTGTGTTGTTATTTTATATCGCTTTTTCATTTTAGCTTGCAAGCCTATCTTCTTCATCAGGCGTGCCACACGTTTACGTGAACAAACTTCATTTTGATGTCCTAATGCAGCATGAATACGTGGGCTACCATAGGTTTGGCGGCTATCCTTGTGTATTACTTTAATTTCCGTTAACAAGCGCATATTTTCCTTAGCTCGATTTGATAATCCTACTTTAATAAATCTATAGTATCCACTACGCGACACGCTAAATACGCTGGACATCCTCTTTAAACTGAACTCAGTTGCATGCTGCTGCATAAACTGATATTTCATTTTCGCGGTGACGAGAAGATGCCCAATGCTTTTTTTAAAATATCTCTTTCTTCACGAGCAATTGCTAGCTCTTTACGTAAATTGATTACTTCCGTATCTGATGGTTTTACAAACCCTTTACCTGGAAAAACCTCAGCACCATCCTTTTTATGACTTCTTACCCAGGTGACCAAAGTTCCATCTGGAATACCTAATTCGGCACTAATTTGCTTAGATGTGCGATCGCTTTCTAAAAAAAGTCTTATCGCATTTAACTTAAATTCTTTATCATACGCTCTTGATTTACGTCGACTCATTGTGCACCTCTAAAAGTTACAAAGATTATACTCTTTGTTTCTCTTCGACGTGTCTACTAAATGGTAGCAAGATCAAACTGATCCTTCCTTACGGCAACAGATGGTTGCTTATGTACAGCGTGAAAATGAATATTTGGATATATTTAAAGATATTTTTGTAGAATTAGGATTTTTTAAAAATCAATCCATTAACGCAAGCGCATTGACTGACTTAAAAGTTATTGATTCATCACCGAAAAATTCCGACGAAAAAACCAAAGCGCTTGAGCAAACGTATTTGCACAATCTTGATGATTTAGATCCTTGGGTTCGTCAGGATGCGGTTGAAAATCTCCTCAAACTAGAAATGCGCGAAAAACGAAATTACCCTCTTAGTGTAGACATGAAATCTTCTGGTATTTTAATTGGCGACGTCTTTCCTCAGCACTCTACCTTAAAAAAATCAACGACTTCATCTGTCGTAATGGCATTGGAGAAAAATCTTAAAGCTGAAGATTCTGTAATACGACAACTTGCTGCAGAAACATTACTTCATTTGAAAGAACATGATGAAGAAAAAATACTACTAACTTTAGCGGAGAATATTAATAGCAATACTCCTTGGCTGCAACGCAGGGGAATAAAACAATTATCACAGTTGGAGGGAGATCATGCCCTTAAACGCGAATTATTGTCAAAGGCGTTGTCACATTCAGATGTAGAAACACGACAGATCGCAGCAGAAACATTATTTAAATTAAAAAAAGATGACTTATCTTTAATATCAACGTTCATCGTGAATTTAAGCGCTGAAAATCCAGAAGTGGTAGTCAAAGCAGCACAGCATTTACATATGCTGAGTATAAATAATTCACAAACAATCGAAATACTAGTAAGAAGCCTGCATCATACAAATTTTAACACTAGTCAAACTATCGCTGATATTTTGATTAATTTAAATCAGGCCCACGACCAAGTAAAAGAATGTTTAATTGCCAACATCAGTGCGCCTGAATTAGCAATCCGCAATAGAGCGTTAGAACAACTAAAAAGATTAGGATACTTACTTGCTCCAAATGTAGTTGATGCTTATGTCCGCAACCTTAAACATCCCGATATATTGATCAGGCAAGAAGCCATAGCAATACTGATCGCACTTAAAAAAACCAATCATCAACTTTTGCAGCTGCTGTTAGAACAGGTCGGCAATGAAAATACTGCTCTAGCAACTAATGCAAAGAATTTATTAGCCGCTTTAGGAAAGAATGATGATCAAGTAATTATGTTTTTAATCAAAGTGTTGGAAGATAAAACAGGAAAATATTTCCCACAAGCATTTAATATGCTGCAATTTATTTTAGACATTCCAATAAACGCAGATAATAACAATCCTCCAGCCTTTCAAGTCGAGACAGGCGGTTTCTTTCCGGGTGTACATCTTATTATAAAAACAATTGGCATTGCGGTGCAGACAACAAATAGTTTATTTGCTGAAACAACCTTAATACGTGCCTTACTGAAAAATTCTTTTTCTGGTGCACGCTGGCTAGTACATAATAGTGCTTCATTCAGCGATATCGATAATCAAGGTAATACAGCATTACATCGTGCTGCAGCGACTGGCCAGATCTTTATAGCGCAATTGTTATTAAATAAAGACGATACTGCAATTAAAAAAGCTAATCTTCAAGGTGCAACTGCTTTGCATACGGCAGCAAGCAATGGTCAACTCGCCATGATGCAATGGCTGTTGCAAAACGGCGCTTCTATTAAAGAAGCGGATAAACACGGACGAACAGCATTAATATATGCCGCTAATAGTCATCATCTACCAGTGATCCAGTGGCTATTGCAGAATGGTGCATCCCTTAAAGAAATGAATCAGTATGGCGATACTGTTTTATTATTAATAATTTCACAAAATTTCAACCCGGGTTTTGTTGAGCTGCTGTTAAAAAACGGTGCTTCGTTTAAAGAGATGGATAAGGAAGGAACCACTGTTTTGTTGCGTGCAGCGTTGTGGGGTATTCCTGCAGCTGTTATGTGGGTGCTGAATAAATTGGCTGCTGATCCAATCAATAAAAAACAGGATTGCGCAGGTTTTTATCGTGCTGCTTGGCAAGGAAATTTAGACGCTGTACGACACTATCTTGCTAATGGCATGAAGCAATTTACTGTCAGACAGCAACCAGGTAGCACGGCAGTATTATTAGCTGCTGCGGCTGGTCATTTAGATATTGTGCAATGCTTGTTAAACAGTATCGTACAAGAGAAAGAAAAACGCAGCAATCAAGATGCTGCATTACTTTGGGCATCAGCACACGGTCGATTGCCGGTGGTGACATGGTTAGTAAAAGAAGCCAAAGCTTCTCTCGCCAACCAAACTATTTATGGTGATACGCCTTTATTGATAAGTGCTTTTCGTGGACATTTTACGACAGCACAATTTTTATTAACCCAAGGCGCAGACATTACTGTAAAAAACAAGTTTGGTTGTGATGCAATAGCGTTAGCCAGGATAAGCAATTTTTTACCTTTAGTTGGATTATTACAGTCTTATACCATGAGTGACAAAATTACTGCACCGGTTAAATTGACAAACAACGATACTATAATTGATCAAAAAACAGTGATCATACCTACGCTTTCACCTTCTTTATCATCTTCTCCCTCTAAAAAGTTTCTTAATATATTTCTTGAATTACTTGATCATAAAGAAGCAGAAATACAGCGTGGCGCGGCTTTTATCCTGGCAGAAATACAAATTAATAACTCACTAGTTTTTAATATAATTTCTGAATCTCTGCAACATACTGATGGTGCAATTCGAGACTATGCCTTCCAGCTATTAAAAAAACAGCAAAAACTATATTTGCCTGAAATTATCACGATATTTAGGCAAATGTTACATCACAAAAAAGTGAACATTCGGCAAGAAGCACTCGAAGTGTTAATGGACTTAAATCAAATCGATGTATCCGTTGCGCTGAGCATTCTGCAGCAAAACTTGTCTGCTCCTGAAACAGCGATTGCAGTGCGAGTAATAAGACAATTGTGGCAATTAGCAGGTGTTCAGCCGCAAGCATTAGCATTATTGCAAAAAATCTTACGAGATCCCAATTCAAAACCTGAAATGCAACAGTTTGCAGCAATTACTTTAATCAGCTTGGAGAAGTTTGATGAATCTATGTTGCAAATAATTTTGCAGAACCTCAGTTGTAATAACCAGTGGCTACGCCAAAATGCCACTGATTTACTAACGCGTTTAGGAAAAATATCTACAGAACCTGTAATTAAGGTCTACCAGCAAAATGTTAACCATAAAAACATTGAAATTAGCCAAGAAGCTATTCAAGTATTGATTAATTTAAAACGATATGGTGAACAAGAGTTACGTGCACTTATCTCTCATTTGGAAGGTAATACTAGAACAAATTTTATAGCAAAAAATTTACTTGTGGCATTGGCAAAAACTGATTATACCGTATTGACACTTTTAATGGACATGTTAACAAAAGATGTCGAACATAAACTTTGCAAAAATATTATTGAAACATTCAAAGAAATTATGATGATTGCAGGAACTTTTGCAAGCAATACCACGACTTTGCAAAGATCAATTCATCAAGGTCAGCTTCCATTAAGTAAATGGTTCCTGGAAAATGGTGCAGTTATTAAGAATATGGATGCAAAAACGCATGCTGCTTTAATGGGTGCAGCTAAACAAGGCCATCTTGCTGCCATGCAAGCTTTTGCCAATCAAAGTTATCCTCTTTTAGATACTAAAATCGATCATAAACTAGAGCAGCCGACCTTGCCTCAACATCCACCCAAAATATTTTTCACGTTGCTTGAGGATAAAGAGATAGCGATACGGCAAGGAGCGGCCATTATTTTGGCTCAGTTACAAATAGACACACCGTCTGTAATGAAGGTCTTGCTCGACACTTTATCCGATGACAATAACTCAACACAGGAAGAAGCTTTTGATGTTTTAGAACAGTTAGGCAAGATTGACACGCAAGATGTTATAAGCAAACTAACGCAAAACTTACAACACTCAAACGCAGGCGTAAGACAATTTGCAGTGGAGAAATTATTGAAATTAGAAGCAATAAAAATATCACTCGCTGTAAAAATTCTTATTAAGAATTTAGCGGCCACGGACCCTAATATTCATAAGGCTGCTATACAGCAACTCGATGAATTAGAAAAAGCGGATGCGCCAGAAGTCATTGCTGCGCACAAGGAAAACTTGTTTCACAAGAACGAAGAAATTCGCCAGGAAGCTGCGGAAGCCTTGATAGAATTAAACACAGCAGATGAACAAGTACTCCGCGTTTTACAAACTAATGCCAGTATTGGCAACTCGGCATTGCAACCTCGTGCGATACAACTACTAAATGCACTGGAGAAATCCAATAATGAAACTTTAACGGATATTTTTCAGAAATTACATATCTTTAAACCTACGTTTAACGCAGGTAGGATAAACAAGAAAATAACTCTATCAGCTAAAATGAAACCGGCTTCTGTCACTGCAAAACAACGAATTGGATCATCTTTTGACGTCGCATTATCACTGATTCAAGATTATTTATTTTTTGCTCCCGCAGCTTTAAACAACAATTTCCAACTTATGGACCACAAAACTATTGATTCAAATAAACCGGAAGATGATAAAACCAACACTGCAGCAAGTGAACCGCCAAATCTTTCAACTGGACAATCACACAAAAACTTTGACCATTGTTTATGAAGTTAATCTTAAACCCAAGCGAGGAAGAAGATGTAAGGAAAAAATACAGATAAAACAACAAATTTAAATATAGATGCTGATTCAAAAAGTGTTCTTATGGTTCTCCATCCATCTGCAACAGCAGACTATCTTACCTGTATTCGGTAATTATGTGGAGATAGCTAGTTTAATTAGCGGCATGATATAGCCTTATTGTTTTTACTGTCTTCGTAATTTATAACCGTATTATAGCTCCATAGCAATCAACTACATAACCGTCCCTTTAGGCGGTATATTTTCCACTGGTAAAGGAATAAACTCACGATCATCATGAGGAACTTTTTGAAAACGATGACTGAAATCACCCGGACCTTTTGCCCAATCTAATTTAGCTTGTTCAATTTTTTCTTGCGAACTTGAAACAAAATTCCAATAAATATAACGCTTTCCTACAGCTTGACCGCCTAATAACATTAATTCTGAATCTTCCAATGCTGTTAAAATTAAACTTCCACCTTTTTTACCGATAGCCATTGCATATTGATCTATTACTTTATTATTAACGTCTAAACTTCCTTTCACAACATAGACAGCTCCTTCACGTCCTTCTAAAGGAAAATGCATTTGCGATCCTTTCGGCATTTTAATATAAAGATAAAAAAGATCTGAATGCACTTTAACCGGACTAACATGATTAAACGCACTGCCTAATAAAAGTTTATATTGCACATTATCAATTTGAAACTCTGGTAACACACCCGATGAATAATGCTGAAAATCAGGGGCAATTTCTTCAAATTCTTCTGGTAACGCAACCCAGCATTGAATACCGCTTAACGTGCTACCTGTTTTGCGTAATGCATCAGGTGTTCTTTCTGAATGGACAATACCGCGCCCTGCTGTCATCCAATTAATTGCACCGGGTTCAATTAATTGATCTGACCCTAAACTATCACGATGATGAATTTTTCCTTCAAACAGATAAGTTACGGTAGCAAGATTAATATGTGGATGAGGACGAACATCAATACCTTGATCTTTATCAAAAATAGCAGGCCCCATATGATCAAAAAAAATAAAAGGACCCACCATGGGATGACTTGCACAAGGTAAAATACGGCGTACATGAAACCCGCCTAAATCACGTTCACGTCCTGTAATAATAAGTTCGATATCTTCCATAACATATTCCTTTTAAAATAATTATAGTTTTGTTCTAAGATTAACAGACCAAAATGGCGCAGTGTTATCTATTAAATGCTTTCTTCTCAGAGATGAAATAGGTGAAAAAAAAGCAACCCGATTTTCATGCTTTTGTGCTTTGTATTCATCCGAACGCAAAGGACCTTGTGTGGCAGAAGCAATATAAGGAAGTCTTACTAACCCACTACTGTCTTTATGTTTGCAAAACCATTCGTTTAATTTTTCCATCACTCGCTTCTCGTTAATGGGATCACTTTTAGGATAGAATGAATAACTTGCAAACCAATGCTGTAAATCTTCTTGTTTTAAAATAACACCATCGACACTGCTAGGTAAAGAAACAATCATTCTTTCAAGTTCGATATAATCTTGAAATTGCTTTGGATCAAAAAGTTCAGCATCAACCAACTGCGTTTGGCTTTTTGCATAGTCAGGACAATATTGAGATAATAAAGCATGCAGCTCTCTAACATGCAAATGAATTGGATCAAGATTATAATACCAAATAGCTATACGATCTTTTCCATCATTAGGTAAATATTTTTTCCAGTTATTAACGATTAAAAATTCTTCTTTTCCTGTAAATTTTTTTTGAAAAGTATGCAAAGCTTGTGCAACAACAATGAGATCTGCAGTCACTTTTTCAGGTAAATTTAAAGAATGACAATCTCCATCTACACTAATAAATTGATGAGGATATTTTTTAGCTAATAAATCCGAGGCAATTTCACGAAATTTTACATTAGGTTCAACACAATAAACAATACATCCTAATTTTAAAAAAGGCAGTGCGTCAGCACCTGTTCCTGAACCTACACAAACTACAGTCGGTGGCTTATTCTTTTGAGTACCCACTTTTTTTAGAGCTTCGGCTGCTAACTTTTTTGGCCAGCATTGAGGGCGCTTTTTATAAAAAACCTCTTGGCCAAAAAACCTATACCGCTGTGAAAGCATAGAAATAAACCTTTGTTGTATTGTTGATAAATTATACTAATATTTGTGCGTAAGTCAATATCTATGCTGAGGCTATCAATCTATATATCTGCCCTAACCAATAAAATGGCAATGAAATAAATTCATAATTATTCAACTCGCCTGTGGTCGTTTTTGATTGAACATGATCACACTGAAGAGTTCCCGGATAAAAGCGCACCGCGCGCGGCCATCGTTTTTCACTCATGACCAGACAATACCCCAAGATGATCATTACATGATTAAGCAGGGCTCAGGATCTTTGGAAGGTGGCTTTGGAGCATTTTTTACAGACAATTTTTTTATCCTCTTTTAGATTGGGCTTACTGATGACTGATGCTGGCTTTCTGATTTTTCCGGCGGCGTATTAATCTGAACACCTGCAACTGCAGAGGTTGCTGTTGTGGAAGGCCTATGAGCAGGAGATCTCCAAAATGTAGGATTGAAACCATGAGTATCCATTGGCATCCCAGCTAATGTTCTCACTACCGCCTCACTCGGATTCGTGATCTTGCCTAAGGCGGATACCGCGGCGTGGCGCACACCCCATTCTTTATCTGCTGACATCCCAACTAATGTTTTCACTACCGCCTCACTCGGATTCGTGATATTGCCTAAGGCGGATGCCGCGGCGTGGCGCACATCCGATGCTTTATCTGCTGACATCCCAACTAATGTTTTCACTACCGCCTCACTCGGATTCGTGATCTTGCCTAAGGCGGATACCGCGGCGTGGCGCACATCCGATTCTTTATCTGCTGACATCCCAACTAATGTTTTCACTACCGCCTCACTCGGATTCGTGATCTTGCCTAAGGCGGATGCCGCGGCGCGGCGCACATCCGATTCTTTATCTGCTGACATCCCAACTAATGTTTTCACTACCGCCTCACTCGGATTCGTGATCTTGCCTAAGGCGGATGCCGCGGCGGGGCGCACACCCCATTCTTCATCTGCTAACATCCCAACTAATGTTTTCACTACCGCCTCACTCGGATTCGTGATATTGCCTAAGGCGGATGCCACGGCGCGGCGCACATCCGATTCTTTATCTGCTGACATCCCAACTAATGTTTTCACTACCGCCTCACTCGGATTCGTGATCTTGCCTAAAGCGGATGCCGCGGCGCGGCGCACATCCGATTCTTTATCTGCTGACATCCTAACTAATGTTTTCACTACCGCCTCACTCGGATTCGTGATATTGCCTAAGGCGGATGCCGCGGCGCGGCGCACATACCACTCTTTATCTGCTAACATCCCAACTAATGTTTTCACTACCGCCTCACTCGGATTCGTGATATTGCCTAAGGCGGATTCCGCGGCGATGCACACATCCGATTCTTTATCTGCTAACATCCCAACTAATGCTTTCACTACCGCCTCACTCGGATTCGTGATCTTGCCTAAGGCGGATGCCGCAGCGATGCGCACATCCAATTTTTTATCTGCTAACATCCCAACTAATGTTTTCACCAGCATCTCACTCGGATTCATGATAGAGTTTAAGGCAGATATTGCAGCATGCTGCACAGCCGATGTTTCATGCTGTAACAGCGCAACTAAAATTTTTTCTACGATTTCATTCGTATTTTTAATGCTAGCTAATGTTGATATGGCAGAAAGTTGTATATCCAACTCTTTACGTTGCAATGGCTCAATTGAAATTTCCACCATTGCTTCACTGAGGTTTGTGAGACGGGCTAGGGCGGCTAACGTCTCACGCCGCATATCAGAGTCTTTTTGTTGTAATACCCCAAGCAACACACTGATTTTTTGGTTAGAGGGTTCTCTCCATGTTGCTAGTATTGCAATTACTTTATCTTGTACGGAGGGTACATTATCCTGTAACAAGGGCCGCAATGCATCAATGACTGTAATAGAAGGTTCTTTTAACTCACCTAATATAGTGAGCGTGACACTTCGCACAGCAGATTCTCTATCTCGCAACATACCTAATAAAGCCATGATCACGCTTTCATCTCGATGTATAACGCGACCTAAAACTTCTATGATTTTACACCGCACTGTCGGTTCTTTATCCTGTAACATACTGAGTAAAACCGTGATAACTTCGTCAGTAGGTTCTTTGAGTCTGCTTAAAGCCACCACTACGGCATACCGCACCTTTTTTTCATGATCTTGTAACATTCTCAACAAGGCAGTTACCACCTTTTTATCAAGTTTTTCCAATCCTTCGAAAATGTATATCGTTGCACACCGAATGTCATCATCTTCATCCTGTAACATACCAAACAAAACATTTATCACAGCTGGGCTGAGTTCTTTTAACTTCTTTAAAGCCACTAAAGTAACGCCTCGAATTGTAGTGTCATTGCTCTGCAGTTTTTCTATTAACGCGGGTAAAAGCGTTTGATCGGTTGACTTCTGAGCAGCTAATTTTTCGACTAAAGCATCTATCTCATTATTAATGGCCTTAATATCAGGTTGAGCTTTTAGTGCATCTTGTTTCAACCTCTCAGCCTCATTGATAAACAACCTAAAACTTTGTGGTGGCTTATTAAAAAGTGGATTACTTTCTACTAAATTTATTTGCTCTAAACGGTTAAGTAGCTCGGAAATATCCGTGCGATAGCTGGAAGAGTCATTTAGTTTGGCATGAAGCACATGTGCTACTTCTGCTGTAAAACCCAATGCTTGAATAAGCGGTATAAAGAGATGCAGTTGTTTAAGTGCTTTACTTGTCTCTGTTGAAGCGATAAATTTTGTATGCCATGCATTTAATAATACTTGGGTGGTTTGCATAATTTTTTGTTTAAAACTGGTTTCTATTTTAGTGTTGACTAGTTTTGACAATGCAAAAATACTTCTATGCCGAACATCTAGTAGATGGCTATGTGCACCATCGATCAGCAGATCCAACAACATTTTATCCTGAAAAATTAACTTTTCTGCCATATCAATAATCGCTAATTTAAGATAAAGATAAGGATCCAGTGATCGCATATATTTTTGTAACAACACTGTTAGTTCAGGAAACGATTTGCGCATATTGCCCAGCGCGTTAACCACGGTAGTACGTAACTCGGGATGAGTGTTTTCATCTTGTAACAGTTTCTTGAGTGAGAGCAAGCTTTGGGTATCATCCGATTGCAGTTGAATCTGTGCCAAGGTGGCTGCACGTTGGGCTATTAAATTCTTATCACCTTTTTCCTGTCGCCCTTTTTGTTCCATTTGCTCATTCAATAAGTTATCAATAGCAACAGCTTTTCTGACGTTTGGACTAAGACGTAGATATTGCAATGTGGTTTGATAGCGTACATCAATGTCTAACGATCGAGGTGTATCCGACCCTTCTTTATCGTCTGGCAAGCTGCGAGAATTGCCGGTAAAATTAGCGGGGGAAGCCAGTAACACCGGGCGCACAAAATGGCGATAGCTTTCTAGCAAGCTGGTCTTTTGACGAATAGCGGGTAAACCACTTTCTTCTAAACAACGCAAACTGAGTAGAAGACGTCGCCATTCAGTATACGGTAATGGCGTGGGAAAAATGTCCTTAGGCTGATTGATCAACACGGAAAAATATTTTTCTAATAATGCAGGACGATCTTGTAACAATCCTGCTGCAAACCAGAACACCATTTCATAACGCTGTTCCATGCAATGTGTTTTGATAAACATCCATGTGTTGTCTTCAATGTTTTCATTTTGTTGAGCGCTTTTCTCATCACTGACCCGTTGTAACCGGTTAACCAAAGATCGTGCGGCAAAAAATTCCTGGAAGGTCAAATGGATAAAACAATAGTTTTGTTCTAATAGATCGGTTTTGCTTTCACCAATGGGTTTGAGCAAGCCCAGTTCTTTAAAAATACCTTCCAACACGCGTATTTGTTGTCTTTCTTTTTTTGCATCGGATGTTTCCCGTAAAAAACCGTGTTCTTCAATTAAGTTTTTGGAGTTTTCCGCTGTGATTTCTAATTTGTTATTGACCATCGTTAACCAACCCGCGTCTTCTAAAAAAGCCAGTTGCTCTTTACAAGGTGAACCGGTGATAATTTCCTGATCGCTCAAAGCGTTAACGTAGGTTTCCGCACGTTTTAAATCGCCTTGGTGATTAGGTAAGTAGTAACCGACTAAATAGCGACGCAACAAATAAAGGATCACCTGTTGGTAAAGACTGGTCATAGTAATCGTTGTAGCAACTGCTGTTTGTTTTTCTTCTTTAAGTGATTTTGCTTTCCAGACAGTACAAATCAATTCCAATAGAATAGGAACATGCGCCACACTTTTGATGTTAGGATTAGCATTGAGAGCAGTTATAACCATATCCGCTTTTTTTTCTCCGCCAAAATCTCTAAAGAAACGCTGAATATAAATAGGAATATTTTCGTTTAAAAAACCAATTGTTTCTAAATGTTGATAAGGTGATTTCCATACCTTGGTGGAAAAACGGTGTGGTCGTGAGGTTAACAAACAATAAGGCTTTTGTAATAAATCATTCAACAAGCCGCGTCTTTGTGATTTTTCAGGCAGATTATTGTCAACCTCATCATAGCCGTCGAGTAAATATAAAATAGAGAGCGGATGGCTTTTTTCTAAGGCTATTAATTGTCTTTCCAGCCATGGAAGATATACTCTTTTTTGCTGATCGAGGGTTAAGCAATGCCAATAGATAAAACTCGCTAAGGTAATGTCCTCTTTTGCTTCAATCAAATTACGTAACGGTAACCAAATGACAGCAGCAAACTGTTGCGACCAAGAATAGAATTCATGGCCGGAACTACCATAGGCTAACGCCCATTGATGGGCCAGATATTGGCATAAAGTAGTTTTACCAATGCCCGCGCGGCCTTCAATCAAAAGCTTAGCCCCTGTCTGTTTTGCATCCGGCCTACCTTGATCTAATAACGCCGATAAATTGATTAATTCTTTCGGTCGATGAATATCTTCATAGGAAGACAAACGTTGTTCACGTAGTTGTTCGGAGATATAACTTTTTTCTTTTTGTGCATGATCTTCGCCTTTAACGAGTGCAATATTAATAAAGCTATCAGCAATCAATTGTCGGGTTTCATTCAGCAGATGTTTGATGGTTGCCCGAGTAGCATCGGTATAACTTTTTTGGAATAATTCCGTGATGATAACTCGGTGAAAATTGGGGTAAGAAACATCTGAGAATTCAAAATTCTTGACAGGAATTAACAGTTTATTAAGGTTCTTGAAAATAAAATTAACATTTTCATTTTTAAATAGAGTTTTTGTTTCTTTGACATAAAAATCATACAATTCTTTATTCGCGATGATTATTTCACTCAACACGGTTTCTTCTTCAGCTTTTTTATTAACCGGTTTTGTTGTCAAATAACCGCTTAGAAATAAAAAACTCCAAAGTGCTTGAGGTTTTGTGCTGATATCAGCAAAAACGGTATGTTCACTAATTTCCTGCATGATCGATTTATTTTCCAATAAGTCTTTGAATAATTTTTTAGTAGGGTTATCCGATTTGGCTAGTAAACCTTCTATTAACTTATTTTCTGAACTGTGCAACCAGTGGGAACCATATCGAATCTCTTGTGGCATAGAGTGCCGATTATCTTCGATAAAGTTTACTATCGACCATGGATTAAATATTTTTTGTGAGCCAATCTGATAACCACCATACCAATTTTCAATCGTTCCTAATAAATCTTCTGGGATTTTAGTTGTTTTTAACAATTCTTTAACTTCACTAAACTGAAAGCCAAACTGTGAGGCATAAGTATTTGACAATGCACTATATACCCGGACATTGTTTAAACCCGAAAATATGCTTTCTTTCGCCAACCGCAAAATGCCGGTTAAAACAGCCTGGTGAAGATGTGAATTATCTTTAAGCAATGGACTTAAAATACCTCGCATAAAATCTGCCATTTGTGGATAATAATTATTTGTGTAGCTGGCGTGAATGGGCGTATCGTATTCGTCGATTAAAACGATGACTTGTTTATCATATGCTTTATGTAAGTATTCTGTTAGTGTCTTGAAAGCTGTTTTTATTAAAGATGCAAAAGCTGGACTCGCATCGCCACCATCAATAATTCTCTGATAGTTTTTTTGTTCATCAACATCATCTTTCAGGGCACCTTTAAATAATAATTTTTTATACTGTTTATACAATTTTGATAATAAGAGTTTAATATCTTCATAAGCTTCTTCAAATTTTTTTGCTTTTACGTCTTTCAATGTAATAAACAATACTGGGTATTGTCCTTGCTGACACTGGTAGTATTTACCCGCCATCCAGATGGGCCTACCATAAAAGAGTCCAGCATGTTCATTTTCTATCTCTGTTTTTTCAAAGAAATATTTTAGCATCTCCATGTTAGACGTTTTACCAAAACGGCGAGGACGAATAATTAATTTGACTTGCGTCTTGTCATCAATAACTTCTTTAATAAAAAGTGTTTTATCAACGAGCAAACCACCTTGCATAATCACCGATTTATAATCACTGTTGCCTAGAGCAAAAGTAGTGGGTTGCGGTGCAGCGACAGGAGACGTAGCTGTTTGAGCTATCGATAAATCAGAGGTGGTAATTTTAGGAGAGGCATCTTTTACTTCTACCTTACTTTTTTCATCTTTTTTATTATCAGAATTTGCTATGGAGAAGCCAACTACTTTCTCTTTTTCTGGGTCCGTTTCTTTAGTGCCAGCACTAGCGGGTTGTCGTTGTTCTGCTTTAACATTGTGTTTAGCATCCGGCAATACCTGTGGCAAATTTGCGGGCAAATGGGAATACTGGCCCACTTCTCTCAACAACGTTTTGTAGCCTTCCTCCGCAGTCAGTTTATCTAATTTCTTTTTATAATCTTGTTGCGTTCTAAATTCTTCGACTTGCGCCTGCGGTACAGATAATGTAAATGTCGAATACTTTTGGGTAAATGCATTCCATATACTATTAAACTTTTCGTCTTCCAGATCAATCGCATGCAACTGGGTAATTATTGTTTTAATAATTTCCAAATAATTCGCACCACGCCAATCTCGAACGGTGGAATATAACTCATAGTTAGCTGGGTACGAGGTAGCATGCATGCCCGTCACTAAAAAAGGCAATACTCGCATTAGACCCCGTTCATAATCAATCTTGCGTTTGTGACCAATGTTATTTAATTCGGTATTGACCGCTTTTAAACCATGGCCTTTGAGATGTTTATCCTTAAGTGATTCGGTACAAATGACTAAGACAAAATTAGCGTCTTTGGCCTGTTCCATAAATTGGATAATATTACCACCCGGTTTGTTATCGACAATATCTAAAATGGCATGAATACCTGCTTGCCGTAAATGTTCGCGTAATTGTTTTAAAAAAGGTTGCAACCAATATTCTTTGGAATCATATTGCGGTGTAGGCCAAGCATAGCTAATAAAAAGATTAGTAGCAGCAGTGCCTTTACGCTCCTGAATTAATTCTTTTAACTGTTGTAAGCAACCATCAAAATCTTTTTTTCGAGTAGCATCACTCACCAGCAATTGTTGCTGACACGGCAACGCAAAGATTTTCCAGCTTAATTCCTCTGCAGATGTATCATCCTTTGCTAACCATTGATTACCAATTTGTGTGCAAAGTAGTTTGCATGGACTTTCGATAACAGTAATAATGGTATGGACAGCAGCACTATCAATAGGGTCATTTATTTTAACGGTACGCATGTCGCGTATGACTTTTTCAAGTTCTTCAACGGCGGTATAAACAACGTTTTGGGAATTAGTTATCAATAAAGCTTTTTGGATGCGTTTGATTTTTTTTTCAGCTGCGACAATAAACACTTTTACTTTCTGTTGTAGAGCTTCCTCAGCTATCAACGTCGCTTGAGTCTCTAACGCTTTAAAATCAATTGAAATAACAGGTGGTGATGCAACAGCAATAGAAGGGGCTGATTTATCATCACTTTGGTTTTGGGGTGAAGGCGCGTTTGACGATAATATGGGTTGTAGTGCAATAAAATGATCACGACCGTTAAATTGCACATACATTTTTTTACCGTATTGTGTAACTGCGGAAGCAGTGCAATAAATCTCTTCCCAAACATTAGACGTTTTAGGATCCTTTTGACAAACTACAATCTGGACGTTTAATAATCTGGCAGCAATATCCACCATGGAGGTGTTAGCACCTTCTCCTTTAAAGCTGCGTTGAAAAGCAACCCAACCTTGTTGTTTTCCATAATAATCTTTCACATAGGTGCTATAAGTTTTTTCATCTTCACAATAGGTTTGCAGCGCTTTTTCATGTGGAACAAACTTTTCATGGTATTGCTTACTATACATTTCCCAAGCCAGCGGATAACGCTTTTGTTGCTCAGGCATTTTTAAAAACACATAAAGATCTTCGGCGGCAACAATATTAATCACTCGATTACCTTGCGTTTTACTTAAGGCTTGTTTACAAGCATCTACTGCTGCTTGCATTTCGGGATATTGTGCGCACAGAGATCTTAGCTCTTTTTGCATTGCTTCATCAGCGCCTTGATAGTCATTCACTAATGTACGAAGCGCTTCTGTCTGCAAAGATGCTGGTAAGGTATGACGATCTAAACCAATAACGTCAACATCTTGCTTACTGCGATCATCTTCGGCTAACAGTTTTACTATTTGTTGCGATATCTCTGCCTGAGTACTTGCCTCGTTGATACGGGCTTTTGCTAATGTCTCTGCCACGCCAAATAATTCTGCCAAGCGTGTATTACGTTCCTTGGCACTATTTTCTTTGTCTTTTTGCAGATTCAAATACACTGCTGTAAGACCTGCCGCATGACGAATCTCTGGGGCCAGTAAACGACGAAATTCGGAAATGTTTTTTTCATCTAATGCAAACGCCACTAGTTTATCTCGGGTAGCATGTGCTCGCGTCTTGGCATCTTTTTCATCAATTTTTAATGCGGTATCTAAACCAACTGCGAGATCAAAACAATTCCAGCCGCATTGGAAGATTTGGCGAGGAGCTTCGATAAAAGTTGTGGGTGTAGTAGGCAACGCTACGACAGCAACAGAAAGTGCTGATTTATCATCACTGGTTGTTTGCTGTGTAGCAGGCCTTGGCGATAGTATTGGTTGTGAAAAAGCACTAGCAGGTAGCAGATTTAAACCCATTTCCATGTTGATATCCTATATAAGTAGCATTTATTTAGTAATGCATTCATCCATTAGTAATAAATATTATCGTGTCAATCGTACACAGCAACTTTCCGTAGTCCAGTCGTTTATTTTTCCTGTTTTTTCTTGCAGTAGAGCCAAGCGTTTTTTTGCTTGCGGATGTTCTGGATTTAGTTTAAGCACGTGATCGAATTGTTTTTTTGCTTCGGCTAAATTGCTTTCATCCATATGCAATACACCTTTAAACATATGTGGTTGCACCGCATTCACTTCGTTTTTACGAGTTACTTGGCTTGGATCTTCAAGTGTTTGAATCACACGATCGAGAATGTCATGCGCTCTCTTTCTATTGTTATGACATTCTTGCAAAACACTCGGCGGTATTGTTTGACCTTCATATGCTAGGAGAGTTGCACAGACTTGTACCCGTAAACCCCAGGCATAATCTGTGAGGATTTGCAGATTTTTTGAACGTAATGAATTACTCCACCATTTCATTTCTGTTGTATCTGGATTCGGCGATCCATTAAAAAAAGTGGCTTGCTCATGTTGCTTAACACCTTGTTGTGCTTTTTCTAACATTACCGCAACAACTTCTTCGCATTGCTGAGTTTTCGAACATATTGCAATTGCTTCAGGGGTTGGAATATGCTGATAAGCCGTATCAATAAGTGAAGCGCCTAAATTACTATGCAACATATCAGTTGGATGATGACGCAATCCTGCTTCATAAGAAAGTCTAGCTCCTTGAAAATCATTTGTTTTTCTTCTCGCCTTAGCCTGTAAGTTATATGCATTAGCACGTAATTCACCACAACTAACGCCTAACAAACTAAAGTTATCCGGTTTGCTAAAAATGATATTTACGGCATCATTTATTATGTTATCGACATTGGGTTTATCCTGCTTAATAAGAGTTAAGTAAGCATTGTTCATATGCGCCAGATATTGCAAAATAGATAAACCATCCTCTAAACGACTTTCTACGATTTCTTTTTCTTTTTGCAACCAAGCTAATTGAGTAATCACTTCATTAGCGCCGCTGAGTTCCTGAGCAAATTGATTTTTTATTTGCTGTACTTTATCTTTTGTTTCATTGATTTTTTTTCCAACTTCTGACAGCACATTGCCAATGTCCTGCGCGTCATTATAAAGGTGGAGCTTCTTTTTAAAAGTAAGTGGGCTAACATCGGAAGGCAATGCTTTTAAATAGTCTTCAATTTTATTTATTTCAGCGTTTAGATCTTGCTGTTTTTGTTTAATCGTTGTCTCGATAATTTTTGCTTTTCTATCATATCCTCCTGCTATGTATTTCTTAACATCATCCCAAGTCACTATTGCAACCAGCGACGTGACTCCTGCTGCATAAAATAACGGTTTTTTATTGAGTGGCTTTTGATTAGAAGAATTCTGCTGTTGCTTGTTCTTTTGCTTAATTGCCTGATGGCTCACAAAACGACGTTGCAAACCTGTCGGTGCATTCACGATGGAAGATGGCCGTGCAAAAAATGCTGTCGATTGGTGTAAAGAAATCGGCTTAATAGTCGTTGGAACACTTAATTGCATAAGCACATTTATTTTTTTGAACGAGTGAATAAAACGTGGCATAATTTCTCCTAGAATGTCTGTTTACTGTTTCTGTCTATTATTGGTAATGTCTGCCATGCATTTTCTGGCAACTCATCAGTGAGATGACGGGTACAGGTGACCCGTGCATATAAACTCCGATCAAAAAAATCAATGAAGCGTTCTTCAGGAAAAGGATTTCCGTGTTCTAAAAATTGATCTAAAGCTTTTTGCAAACGCTGTTGGTTTCGCAACCACTGGGATTGATATTCGTAAGATAAAATAGAGTGATGAGGCGCGAGTATATAGCGAGCAATATGTGGAGCATTATCCGATTTGATGGCGATCCTATCCATTCGATTTTCCTTAATCTTTACTTAAAGATATTGTTATAAACTTGCAAGCTTTTTCAAAGACTATATGAATAATATGTAATATATTACAGGATATTTTTGGAAATTTCACATGGTTTTTGTTTTAACTCTCGGTTGAGATGGTTGCCGTGAATAGGTTTATTGTGTTTTGAATCCATTGTCACTTTGAATTTCCTTTTTATTTTAGGACAAATATCATTTTCTATCATGATTCGTGCGATGCGCTGCTTGCCGCACGTTTCTCCCAGGTCAACAAAATCATCATGTATACGACGATAAACATAGGTTTTACGGCTTTTTTTAAAGCTATCTTTGATAATAGTCAAGAAGCGCTTATCCTCTATTTTACTGATATTGACATCATATAGACACGAATTTTATATCAACCCTGCGGTTACCAATCTATATACCTGACCTAACAAATAAAATGGCAATGAAATAAGCTCATAGTCATTCAACTCGCCGGTGGTCGTTTTTGATTGAACATGATCACACTGAAGAGTTCCTGCATAAAAACGCACTGCGCGCTGCCATGGTTTTTCACTCATGAATTGATGCAATGATCTTAACTTTCCCTCTACCCCAGCCTTTACTTCAATCGGAATTATTTCTTGATTATTTTGAATTAAATAATCAATTTCAGCACTTGAGCTCGCTGATTCTCGGCTCCAATAATATAATGAGGGCTCAACATAATATGGCGATAATAGACGTAACAACTGTCCAACAACTTGCTCTGCTAATGCCCCTTTATTAATAACAAAAATATCCTCTATATTATTAAATTGATGTAACTTTAAACCCAGCATAGTTGAAACTAAACCAACATCAATTAAAATAATTTTAAATAGTTTTGCATTGACCTCTGCTCCTAACGGAATACCATTTGCACTGGTGCTCTGCACTTTGTGACATAAACGCGATTTGACTAATAAACTTAATGCTTGCTTAATACTTTCATGTCTTGCAGCAGGATTGACATAGCTATAAATAAATTTTTTGCTTAATAATTTCGGCGCTGCATACAGCACTTCTTCCAAATAAGTAATCGATAACTTTCCTGCATATTTAGCAAAATCATCTTGATACGTGTTAATTAAATTATTATGTACTTCTGCGAGTGCTTCTAAAGAAGATGTTTTAATCCACGTGGAAACCGCTTCTGGCATACCGCCGACAGTAACAAACTCTTTAAATAATTGATTTGCTTTATCATGCAATGCTGAATTAAATGGCTTTTTTAAAGAAACTTTTTCTAACGCTAATAATAAATGTATTTCATTTTTTGCTAATAAAAATTCTTCAAACCCTAATGGCTCAAGAAAAAAATATTGAATACGTCCAACCGGCATACTAAATGTATGATTTTCTAATACAAACTCCAATAATGACCCTGCAGTAATCACCGCTAACTCTGGCATATCTTCATAGAACCAACGTAACTTGGGAAATAGATCAGGTACAGCCTGAATCTCATCTAAAAATAAAATAGTCTTTGCTGGATTAATCGATTGATTTAATGCACTTTCTAAATTTAATAAAATAACTGATGGATTATTACTTGAAAAATGAACTGCGAGTGAACGTTGTTTTTCAAAATTAAGCTCAATAAGTTGCTTGCCTGTTTGTTTTGCAAGCTCTCTAACAATCCAAGTCTTACCCACCTGGCGTGCGCCACGGAGTACTGCTGGCTTACGGCTGGGTGATATAAGCCAATCTTTTAATTTATCAAGCAGATAGCGTTTCATTAACCATGATCCGTTAAAATATAAAGGTATATTTTATCACATAATGTGGAAATATACAGGTATGTTTTGCGGAATAAGGTTATCGTCCTGAGGGCGTTTTTTGCTCAAGGGATCTTTGTATATCTCTCGTGAGATCCAACAACACCTCTAAAGGAGATCAGAGTCGTTTGGATGTGGCGCGGTTCGGGCACTAACAATACTTACATAATTATTAAAACAACATTAACCCACAATATCTAGCAAAATGCTGAAAATCAGAATCACGCGTCAGGAGCGGAATGTTATTATCAATACAACTTTGTGCAATCAGTGTATCAGCTAAACGTGCTTTTAATTTTTTAGCAATTAACTTAGACCGGTTAATTCCAGCTCTTTGCCAAAAATGTTTTGTTGGTTCCAAAATCGGTAATTCTTCTATTTTTTCAATAAACTTCTTTGGTAAGATTGGGTCACTTAATATTTCAACCAACACCACTGGAGGCAAAACTAATAAGTTATGAGCAAATATTTCATCCAACCTTTCTGTTTGAATATTTTTTTTACCTTGAAAATAATCTATTAAAACAGAAGTATCTGCCGCAATCATTATTATTTATCCTTTCTTAGCTCATTTAAATCAATGGAAAATTTTATTTTTCCACGCATTTTACGTAATTTCTCATATGCACTCGCATGCGCAAGCTGACTTAATGCTATTTTTAAAGTCTCAGTAATCCCTTTTCCTGTTGCTGCTTGGGCTTCATGTAACAAATCAATAGGAATATGTGCTGTAATTTTTTGGGTTTGTTCACGTAACATATTTAGTCTCCTTTACGTAAATAATGCCATATATACTTACGTAAATCAATTAGGAATAACAGAAAAAATGGAGCTTCGAGCCTGTACTTAAAGCAGCAAATGCTGCTTTACTGAATAATGCAAAAGATCCTGAACTAGAACAATCTAACCAACAAGCTAAAACTGCTTGCTCTGCAAGTTATAGTGCAAAAAAATAAATAGCTTATTGAATTTAACTGAGCTTAATTACGGTTAGGGCATGGTCCATTGAATATCACGCCCTATCACTAAACTTTTGTTCCTCTAAATCCCTTGTTATATCTGTTACCGAGCCGCGACCGTCAGGGAGCGTCACAACAGCGCACGACAGCGAGTGACTAGGTAATACTGCAAAAATATCGTTGATTTTTTTCCCCCATCAAATCTCTTTTCTTTACTGGCATTATGTTTAAAAATAAAGGCCGCGGTAGAGTTACTGGCGTTGTGATAGCTCCTTAAAGGTCGCGACTCAGTAGAGCATCAATTCGCATGCAATAACGCATTAAGCTCTACTGCATTCGTTTTAGAAATTGCTTCAACTTGACCTGTTTGAGAATTACGTCGAAACAATATATCATCTTTATCAGAAAACTCTTTCGCTTTAACAACCTTCCCCGCAAATAAAACTTTAGTACCCGCAGTAAGATAAAGACCTGCTTCAACAGTGCAACGATTTCCAAGTGGGATACCCAAGCCCGAATTGGCACCAAGCAAACAATCCTCACCAACCGAAATAATAATATTTCCGCCACCAGACAAGGTACCCATCGTGGAGCAACCGCCGCCTAAATCACTGCCTTTTTTAACAAATACACCAGCAGAAATACGTCCTTCCACCATATTAGGGCCTTCACATCCCGCGTTAAAGTTGACAAAACCTTCATGCATCACCGTAGTTCCTTCACCCAAATAAGCGCCAAGACGCACGCGTGATGCATCAGCGATACGCACACCTGATGGCACAACGTAATCCGTCATACGCGGAAATTTATCCACGGAATTCACAATTAAATTACGCCCTGCAGAGAGAGCTATTATTTTTCGCTGAGCCAAATCATCTAATCCAATCGCACCTTCTGATGTCCAGGCAACATTAGGTAATACTTTAAAAATTCCAGTTAAATTAATTCCATGTGGTTTTACTAATCGATGACTTAATAAGTGTAAACGTAAATAAGCATCGGGCACTGTTTGTGGGCCTGGATCACTTTCTGCCGGCGCAATAAAAGTAGCAATTATTATTTTTTGACTCGACTCAAGAGTAGGTAATATTTTTTGTAAACTCTTAATGGCTTCAATATTAGCATGTTGTTTACCATCATTTTCGAAAGGAGTGAAGTAACTAAACATCTCAGAGAGCTGCTCCTTACTTACTGGATAAGAACATGTACCATTTTTATAACCTAACACTTTGGCAAGAACCGCCGCTGAACCGAAATTATTTTGAAAATTTGGCGCAGGAAAATAACTATCAAGCAAATTACCTTTGCTATCAACTGTTGCTACTCCTATACCAAACGCTTGTGGTTGTTGATACTCTTTATCTCCCTCAATTTCTGCGATAATTGTTTTAAATTCTGTGATGTTTTTAATAAGCATAAATAGTTCCTCAATATAATTTAATATTTCAATTCAATTACTGTAATTTTTATAGGATTATGACTGATGTTTTCATCTGAATGTAACTCGCCAGGAACATCTTTACTTAAATAATAGGATTGTCCTTTTTCAAGTTTTAAATAATGTATTTTTTGTTTGTCATTCGTAATTCTTAATGTTCCACTATCAAAAGCAACTATAACTCGATTATATTCATGACGATGCATTTTTAATGCTTGATTTTTACTTGGATAAATAATTGTTTGCCATACATTGAATTTATCATTCGAAAACTGCGGGATTCGTGTTGTCGTCAATGATTCTGAATATACGGTGGCAGCCATTAACGCTATAAAAATACTTAATATAACAATAAGATAATTGCGCATTATTTTCTCCGCCTACTTTATAATACCAATGAAACAGGCTCATAATAACCTATCGCAATAAACAAATGAATACTACTTCCTATATATTTTTAAGACTTTACTTCTTGCTACAACAAACAATTAAGTTGCAAAAATAACACGATATATTACACTGTTATAATGGAGATAGCACCCCAAAGGAATGTTAAGCAATGACTCAAGCACTTAATGTAGCATATAAAAATCGTATTCAGTCCATTGATTTATTGCGCGGCTTTATTATCATCCTGATGGCACTAGATCATGTTCGTGATTTCTTTGGCCCTCTACCTTATAAAGAAACGCATCGTTATGCTTGGTTGCGATATTTTTAATAGCATGTCATGTCTGGATGCCAGCTAAAAACTGCTGGCATGACAAGCTCTATGTAAATACAAAGCTTATTACTAACAGCGACATCAACAACAATTTACCACTTAACTCATACTACTCCCTGGCGGAAAAGGTTTTTTTTCATCTTTCTTGTTATTATCATCTTTCATTTTACTATCCGCAGTAGCGGCGGTTGCTGGTGAAAACATAGCGGCTGCAGACTTCTTAGGCGGACAGACCCGGTCTAACTCTGCTTTTAACAATTTTGCCTGAGGAATATATATATTTTTACAATCAAGCATCAACTGCTGAAAATTTTCAAGAAATTCTGCTGAAAAACGAACATTATAGTCAGTTACATAACCAGGCATAGCCGATGTCCAGTCTCAGATAATGCTCGGCTTTGCAAGAAAGTCAAACATTCAAGTATTTTATGGCTACTTATACATGATTTAACCTCAGGAACAGGAAGTCGATGCGAATCACTTATTTTTTCTTCCCGCAAAATAATTTCTTGCAGCTTAGCGAATAGTTGTTCTTTTTCTTCAAGAGAGTTAATTTTACCTTTTGCAGACAACGCGAGTTTATAGGCATTTTCATTATGAAAATTATCCTTCCAATACCCTTCAACCTCAGCTTGTGTCTTATAACGGGATTCAGATATAGCATGTTTTAAATCAATATCTTGATGCTTTGCAAAAATATCTGTAAATCTGCACTGTTCATCTATGTAACATTTTACTGCTTCTTTTACAAAAGGAGGGTTACATTCAAGAATCTCAGAGAACGAGGTAGCGCCTAATAAAAAATCTTTAGAACACATTTTACATAAATCTTCATACGAAGCTTATGGATGATTTATATTACCTATTAGCTTTTTTATGCCGAAAACAATCTTGCGTATGATCATTCACCATACCAACAGCCTGCATAAAAGCATAACAAATAGTAGTACCAATAAACTTAAAACCCCGTTTTTTTAATTCTTTTGATAAAGCATCAGAAACAGGCGTTTTAGCTGGAACATCTCTTAACGTTTTGCGCTTAGTAAGTAATGGCTTACCATCAACAAATTGCCAAATAAATTTAGAAAAGCTACCATACTCCGCAACAACTTTTAAAAAAGCTTGTGCATTAATTACTGTCGATTTAACTTTTAATCGATTACGAATAATGCCCGGATTTAATAATAATTTTTCAATTTTACTTTCGCTATAACGCGCTATTTTATGTGGATCAAAATTATCAAAACAACGACGATAATTTTCGCGTTTTTTCAATACGGTTAACCAGCTTAATCCAGCTTGTGCTCCCTCAAGAATTAAAAATTCAAATAACATATGATCATCATAAATTGGCACGCCCCATTCTTTATCGTGATAATCAATATAAATCTGATCTTCCGTAACCCACTGACATCGTGTTTTTTTTTGCATTGTTTACCCCACCATTTTTTTTGCTTGTTTCCAAATAAGCATTAACTCAGGAAATGAATATGTTTTTAAGCTGCTAAGCCCTTGTTCATTTGCTATTGCTTTAACTGCTGTAAGACGGCGCTGAAATTTTTTCAGCGTGTTCTCTAAAGTTTCTGCTGGATCTAATTTACAAAAAACACAAAGTGAAAAAACAGCATGCAATAAATCACCTATTTCTTCTTGTAATTTAATTTTTTTTGGATCACTTGTTAAATCTTGCAAATGCTCGTCTATTTCCTGGCATTCACTTTTAATTTGCTCCATTATCTGATCCGTGTTATCCCAACGAAAACCAAAATCATCTGCCTCTGATTCTAATAAAACTACTTTCTCTAACAAATTCACCTTGTTGCCTCCAGTGGCTTAATAATGGTCACAATTGTGGGTAAAATATTGACAACCCTTGAAATATCGGCATAATTAGCTTATTTTACAATCAATCAACCCCATATTAGTTAAAAGGAATAAAAATATTTATTAGACGTATTTTAAATACTCGTATTAAATCAACTCTATCTGCTCGTACTAATAATGCCGCCACTCAGCTTACTGTAAATCGTCAGTTTACGCAAAAGCCACTAGCTCGTGCTTTTACCAATAATTCATTACCTAAAAAAACTTCATTCACATGTACCAAAATAATAACCGCCCTCGGCATCGGCAGTGCGGCGGTCTTATATTATCACATTAATGAAGACACTAAAAAAGTTGATAGTGAATTTGCCGGCACACTAAAGCGTTATGTTAAAAAACATTATGGTGATGCCACTCTTTCTGAAGGAATGATACAACAACTTGAGCTATTACAAACTAACTCAATTAAAACTTCAGAATCCAATGTTCGATTAGCTAACAAAGAAGAAGATATTTTACATATTGAAATTAAACGCTCTTTAGCGCGCTGGAATTGTTTGCGACTTGTACTTAAAGGTAGATCTGAAGATTACCATCAGCTTACTGCCCAAGCTTTACTCTGCCTCTTCGCCGAAATAACGCAACTTCGTCATAATCCTGGCTATGATGTCTATGGAAATTATTTACAAAAACGTGCTCAGCAACTCGGTATAAAAAGTCATTATTTAGCTCATTTAGCCGCATCAATGCGACTCTATACTTTAAGTGAAGGTAAAGAATTACAACGTTGGTTTGATGCGCTGCCTCAAGCAACACAACGACCAAAAATATAATTTCAACTAGTTGATGACTTTCCCTATAGCTACCTTGAGCACTATCAAGGTAGCACGGGATGGTAAAATAAAATTGTTATCTTGTTGCGTTCAAAGAAACAGGTGTTGTAAATAATCTAATGCCTTTGACAGTAGTATGAAATAAATCATCCTCATTGCTGGGTAAAAAATTCAAGAATGAATTCTCTGTATTCATATTATTATAAATATTTTGCTCGATCGTTGGTTGAATGACTAATGTATTTAAGTTAAAGCCAGGAGATCCTACGCCAATATAACTATTCACGGTAGGATGTACGAAAATATTTGATCCTATACCAACTATCCCTTCATTACCGATATTAATCGAAGAAATGCCGTTCTTTATATTTAACATGACCATGGTTGTACGATTATATACTTGGTTTTTAGCTATAGTACTTGCTGCATTTATTCCATCAATAGAAACACTACCAAATAAGCTCGCGGGTGAACCTTGTGCTTTAGATGCTTGTGCTAAAACTTCATTTGTATTCTTAACTACAAAGAGAGAGCTGTATAATATGACTTGTGTAGTAGCATTAGCCGTCATCGATGTGCTTGATTGCCCTGAAGAATCAATAGATATCTGTAAAGAAGGCGATACTGGCAGAACATTTGGCGCAGCTAATGAGAAATAATAACTTGAAAATACAATTGATGCTAAATTTCCCGTAGTTGTGTTAGTCACTGGATTATTATGAGGTGGTGTTGGCTGTGTTCCTGTAATATTTGCACTCAATCCAGTCGGTGGTGTTACTACATAATTAGTAGCGGCAGACCCAGTAAGATAAATATCAGTTGCTGTCACAGGAATAGCATTACCCACATTTGGACTAGAAAAATAACCTGTACCTGAACCTGTTAAGGTTACATTTCCTACATCATTAAGCACAACTCCATCCACAACTTGATTGTTCACTACACCAGAGAGAACTCCGTTAGTAGTATTTAATGTCGCTGCAGTAGTTGCATCATAAGGTTTATTGTTAGCAACAACACCTGTCACAGTAAGTGACGCAGGTGTGATAGTTAAATCATTACCTACATAGTTAAGAGTATAGTTGTTTGATAATGACGCAACACTTCCTTGAGTAATTGCAAAGGGGCCATTAGCTACTTGTTCTCCGGCTAATGTACCATATTGTGCGCGCGTTAAATTACCTGTTAAGGTATTACCTACCGTGTCATTAATAGCAATTCCATCTACGATGCCATTCACTAAACCACTGGCACTGTAAGTTAAGCTTGGATCATTTGTACCATAGACTTTACTTTGAGAATTTGCTGTAACCGTCAGCGTTGCGGGTGTAATCGTTAAATTAGCACTATTATAAGTAATAGCATAATTACTACTCGCTAATGTTCCTTGTAAAATAATATGCGCGCCAACATTTTCATTAGCTTGAGATAAAAGCACACGACTTAATGCACCCGTTAAACTATTATCAGCATTGTCATTGATAGTAACACCATCAACAACAGCATTAATAAATCCAACAGCATTATAAGTGAACGTAGGATCATTAACACCATACACTTTATTTGCTGCATTAGCTGTCACAGAAAGAGGCGCGGGGGTAATTGCAAATGTACCTGCTGTTAAACTGCTATTATAATTGCTTGGTGCATTTGTTACTACACTGCCGATGTTATACGCATAATTTCCAACATTTTCACCTACAGCACGACCCAAGTTCCCACTAATAGTATCATTAATCGCAACATCATTAACCAGCATACCAGAGCTATTCCAATATTGTGGCGTCACACCATTAATTAATCCATTTGTATTATAACTAAAGTTAGAAGGATCGTTTGTGCCATAAATTTTTGACTGTGATGCATTAGCTGTAATGGTTAAAGTTGCTGGTGTAATTGCAAATAAACCAGCAGTTAAGCTACTGTTATAATTGCTTGGTATGTTTGTTGCTACACTGCCTATGTTATAGGCGTAGCTACCTACATTTTCACCTGATACACGACCTAAATGACCGCTGATGGTATCGTTAATTGTAACATCATTAACAAGCACACCAGAGCTGTTCCAATATTGTGGTGTAACACCGTTGATTAATCCTACTTTAGTGTAAGTAAATCCAGAAGCCGCATCACTGGTGCCGTAAACTTTTGATTGTGATGTGTCTGCAGTAATTGTTAATGTTGCGGGTGTAATTCCAAATAAACCTGCAGTTACACTACAGTTATAGTTTGAAGGTGCGCTAACCGCAACACTGCCGATGTTATAAGCATAATTCCCAACGTTCTCACCTGATGCACGACCTAAGTGACCGCTGATGGTATCGTTAATTGTAATGTCATTAACAAGCACACCGGAGCTGTTCCAATATTCTGGCGTAACACCGTTAATTAATCCTGTATTGCTGTAGGTAAATCCAGAAGCGGTATCACTCGTACCATAAACTTTTGATTGTGATGCACCAGCAGTAATCGTCAAGATAGCGGGTGTAATTGCAAATGAACCCGCAGTTAAGCTACTGTTATAATTACTTGGCGCATTTGTTACTACACTGCCTATGTTATAAGCGTAGTTACCAACATTCTCACCTGATGCACGACCTAAGTGACCGCTGATGGTATCGTTAATTGCAACGTCATTAACCAGCACACCGGAGCTGTTCCAATATTGTGGTGTCACACCGTTAATCAATCCTGTATTACTGTAAGTGAATCCAGATGCCGTATCGCTCGTACCATAAACTTTTGATTGTGATGCACCAGCAGTAATTGTTAATGTTGCGGGTGTAATCGCAAATGAACCCGCAGTTAAGCTGCTGTTATAATTACTTGGCGCATTCGTTACTACGCTACCAATGTTATACGCATAATTTCCAACGTTCTCACCTGATGCACGACCCAAATAACCACTGATGGTATCGTTAATTGCAACATCATTAACCAGCACACCCGAACTATTCCAGTATTGCGGTGTGACACCATTAATCAATCCTATATTACTGTAGGTAAATCCAGAAGCGGTATCACTCGTACCATAAACTTTTGATTGTGATGCACCAGCAGTAATCGTCAAGGTAGCAGGTGTAATTGCAAATGAACCCGTAGTTAAGCTACTGTTATAATTACTTGGCGCATTTGTTACTACACTGCCTATGTTATAAGCGTAGTTACCAACATTCTCACCCGATGCACGACCTAAATGACCGCTGATGGTATCGTTAATTGCAACGTCATTAACCAGCACACCGGAGCTGTTCCAATATTGTGGTGTTACACCATTGATTAATCCTACATTAGTGTAAGTAAATCCAGAAGCGGTCTCACTGGTACCGTAAACTTTTGATTGTGATGCACCAGCAGTAATTGTTAAAGTCGCGGGTGTAATTGCAAATAAACCTGCAGTTAAACTACTGTTATAATTTGAAGATGCACTGACTGCAACACTGCCGATGTTATACGCATAATTTCCAACATTCTCACCTGATGTACGACCTAAATGACCGCTGATGGTATCGTTAATTGCAACGTCATTAACAAGCACACCGGAGCTATTCCAATATTGTGGTGTCACACCATTAATCAATCCTGTATTACTGTAAGTAAATCCAGAAGCGGTATCACTGGTACCATAAATTTTTGATTGTGATGCACCAGCAGTAATTATTAAGGTTGCGGGTGTAATCGCAAAAAAACCAGCGGTTAAACTACTGTTATAATTTGAAGGTACGCTAACCGCAACACTGCCAATGTTGTAAGCATAATTCCCAACATTCTCGCCTGATGTACGACCTAAATGACCGCTGATGGTATCGTTAATTGCAACGTCATTAACCTGCATGCCAGAGCTGTTCCAATATTGTGGTGTCACACCGTTAATTAATCCTGTATTACCGTAAGTGAAACCAGAATCCGTATCGCTCGTACCATATACTTTTGATTGTGATGCACCTGCAGTAATTGTCAAGGTAGCAGGCGTAATTGCGAAAACACCCGCAGACAAACTTATATTATAATTTTGAGGCACATTAACAACAATACCACCTAAATTATATGCATAGTCTCCAACATTTTCTCCTGCAGCTCGACCCAAATTTCCACTGAGAGAGTCACCAGCAAACAAACCAGTCTCTGAATAAGTAAACCCTCCATTTGGATCGCTAACACCATAAGTCTTTTGCTGGCCAGAAGTAGCTGTAATAACTAATGATGCAGGTGTGATTTCACCAATATTCGCATTTGCAGACGTTGTACTCAATCCATAGCCATATACTATTGCACCACCATTCGTTGCGCTAGCAATTGAAATACCAGAAACAGAAACATTAATACCTGTTCCTACATTCTGAGTAGCATAAGTGCCTACTGCAGGATTATTTAATGTAACAGCATCGTTGTCTACAGCACCTGAAACACTATAATTACCAGAAGATAGCGCTGCTGTTGTTGTTGCATTATAAACTTTTTCAACTGTACCCACTAAAGATGGGGTTATTGTTAGCGCTAAAGTATATAAAAATCCATTCCCGGTACCTAAAACAGTAGTAACACCATAACTTGCATTGTACTGTTTAAAATTATAAGCAATTCCTCCACGATTATCATTGTTTGGATTTTCAGACCAAACTAAGAAATTCCCACTCCCGGCATTAAGAGCATTTGATCCAACGTTATTAGTAAACTTTCCTCCAGCTAATATAATTGTGTTACCAACTCCATTAGCAGAAATTCCATTATTTAAAATAATATCGGCATTACCATTGTTTAATGTTACATTGCCTGGAGTAGCAATACCAACCACACTTCCGACCGTACCAATAGTTAAATTAGCTGTATTATTTAAATTAAATGTATTACTAGTTGAACCATTATTAATAATAGCGGCTAAAGTCCCAATACTATTATTTTCTGTTAATGTAATATTACCCGCGTTAGTTGATAACCCCAGTGAGGCTGCGGTAATAGTCGTATTTGTTTTTTGAGAAATTGAAGGATTTCCAGCACCCGTTACTGCTATTTGTAATGCTCCACTGACATTTGATGTACCTAAGACTAAACTTTTTTGATTATTCACAGTTACATTATTAGTTCCACCTGATATTGAAAATGATATTGGCGCTACTGAAGAAGTTGTGAAATTATTGCTAGCATTTGCGAGACTAATCGCACCACCTGATGTGGAGATAAAAGTTGTCCCTGCTGTTCCAATATTTGCAATAGCACTATTATAAACTTGATTCCCCGTTGTTTTGATTAAACTACTATTAATAGTTGTTTGATTTCCAGTACCAACTGTTAAACTAGCTAACGCACTAGAGTTACCAACCAAACCTCCAAATATTACTGGACCGCTACCATTTGCAATGCTTAAGCCTACCGGACCATCTAAACTACTATTAAAACTAATACCGCCTGATGAAGTTAATGTTGTTGTACCACTTCCATTTAATATTACAGCACCATTATAAATTTGCCCTGATACACCCGATGTTGTTATAGCTGTTGTGTTAATACCCACAATAGTTGAAACCGAAGAAGCAATACTAGCTAATGCTTGACTACTTCCACCAACAACACCTGCTAAATTTATTGTGCCTAAACCTTCTAACGCTAACCCTTTGCTTCCATTAGAAAGATCGTTAATCGCGCCATTTAATGTTAATGTTCCATTCGAACTAACTCCTATCGTACTATTACTTCCCAATATAATGACATTCGATAATGAATCAGAATTATTCCCAACTTTATATAATGCACCAACCCCACCAACACCTGATCCATTTAAAGTTAACGCTGAAGAATTTGCTAAAGAATTCCCACCTAAATTTAAACTTAAAGTCCCAGCATTTACTAATAGTGAACCACTAGCTCCTAGTCCATTAGTGTTAGTTACACTTAATGTTCCCGAATTAATTACAGTTCCACCACTATATGTATTAGAACCAGATAAAGTTAATATACCACTGCCATCTTTTGTTAATGTTCCACTTGTTGTACCAATCACTGCGCTGATATTTGTATTGCCTGAACCACCAATAGTTAAAGGTTGCGCTGCACCCGTAATACCACCGGTTGCAATGGTTAATGTACCCGCATCAGAATTAATTCGCGCGCCACCTGTACCTAGCGTAATTGCACCACTCCACGTATTATTATTCGCTAAATTACGTAACGCACCAGTTGATGCAATACCAGTACCATTTAATGTAAGTGCATTACCAAAAGAAAGTCCGCTACCATTAATCTGAATCACACCACTATTAACCGTAATTGCACTCGTGCCAAATGCAGCACTATTTTGTGCATCAACAATACCATTGCTAATAATAGTGGTGCCGGTATAATTTCCTGCCGCAACTAAAATAAGTGTGCCTGTACTACTCATTGTCAATGCGCCAGCACTACCTGTATTTAATCCAGCTGATAAGATAGCATTACCTGCACCTGAAATAGCAAGCGCTTGTCCTGTACCAGTAACATTACCTAGTGTTAATAACGTACCAGTATTAAGTGAAAGCGTTGCACCACCGGTTAATGTGGTTGCACCTAATGTTAAACCTGCTGTACCACTTGATACATTCGCACCTGCGCTCACTGTTAATGTTTGTGCACCAATACTCAATGTTCCTAAGGTATGTGTTACACCTGCACCAGCTGCAACTCGATCAGATAAAATCGTACTATTGCCTGAAACAATAATATTATTACCAAAGTTAGTATTACTATTTGCTTGTAAATCTAATGTACCACCCGATAAAGTAATCGTACTCGTATTTAACGACAAAGCATTTTGCGCAATAACAACACCATTACTAATTGTTGTCGCTCCAGTATAATTACTCGCTACTGGCAATGTTAATGTTCCAGTACCATTCTTAATTAATGTACCTGCAGCGCCTGTATTTAATCCACTTGATAATGTCGTATTACCCGCACCTGAAACAGTTAGCGCTTGTCCTGTGCCTGTTACATTGCCTAAAGTAAGAAGTACGCCCGTATCTGATAATAACGTTGCACCGCCAGTTAATGTCGTTGCACCCAATATTAAACCAGCAGTACCACTTGAAACACTATCACCCGCACTCACCGTTAATGTTTGTGCACCAATACTCAATGTTCCTAATGTATGCGTTACACCAGCACCAGCTGCAACTCGATCAGATAAAATCGTGCTATTACCTGAAACAATAATATTATTACCAAAATTAGTATTACTGTCTGCTTGTAACTCCAAAGTGCCGCCTGCTAAAGTCACCGTGCCTGTACCTAATGCAGTCGTGCTTGTTTGCGCAATTAACGTTCCAGCATTAATAGTCGTTCCAGCACTGTATGTATTCGCGCCTGATAAAGTCACAGTACCTGATGTAGTCTTTGTTAAAGTAACTGCACCACCTAATTTTGCGCTAATCAAACCATTTTGTACTGCATAAGAAGTTCCGGTTAACACACCGGTAGAACCAATAATACTGCCATTAGTTAAAGTAACAGCACCGACTGTGTCACTGAATGTTCCAATATTATATGTTCCACCTGACACAACAACAGCACCACTTGAAAGCGCGTTAGCTATACCTGCCGCTAAAGTTCCTCCACTTATTGTCGTAGTACCTGTGTAAGCATTTGCCGCAGATAAAGTAAGCGTGCCTGGTCCAACAAAAGTTAATCCGCCTGTGGTGCTTGCTGCTGCCCCAGCAAGAGTAAGAGTTGTTCCTGATGAAGTAATTGCTATTGTACTTGTTGTTGCATTAGTTAAAGTAAAAGCACGATTAGTCGATGCAGTTGCACCTGTATATTTTAATGTACCACCACTTAAAACAAGGTTAGCAGCCGCGATAGTCCCCGCGCCTAAATTACTTGCTGACCCTGTATTTAATCCGATAGTTCCTACACTTAATACACCCGCACTAATTGTTGTAACACCCGAAGTAGAACTAAATGTATTCGCACCTGAAAGTGTAAGAGTACCAGCGCCTGCTTTAGTAATGCCGGATGTATTCCCACTAATAATAGCGGAAATATCCAAATTATTATCAACCGTACCATTCACTGTAAAAGTTCTTGTTGCACCTAATGCCAAATTACCACTGATCAACGCGCTTGCTGTTCCCGTACCATTAACATTATCAATTACATTACCACCCAACGTAAGCGTACCAGCCCCTGTTGTTACTGCTGCACCTGACGCAGAACCATTATATAAAGTTAAACCTAAAATCGAATTATTAAATCCATTTAAATTAAATATACCATCTGCGTTTACCAATACAGCTAAAGCGGTTGAAAAAGCATTAGTGATACCTAACTGTAATGTTCCTGAATTAACAATCAATGTTCCTGCTGTTGGGCCTGTACTTCTGTTTACTTGAAAAACACCAGGGCCACTGACAATCAGTCCATTTGTACCAGTAATACTTGTTAAACTTCCCGTTGTTAAATTAGAAGCAGCAAAAATATTTGCAGCATTACTACCAAAGGCTAATGTTCCAGCGCTTGATGGCTGAATTGTATTAGCTCCTCCTGTTGATAAAACATTTCCACTAGTTATCGTTAAAGTTCGACCACTCCCAAAATTATAAGTAATTCCTCCTGATATTAGCAGAGAATTAATAGTGCGATTAATATTGCTTGTTGTAGCTGATGTGTATTTAACATTAGCATTATTAATAGGTGAGGTTGGATTAAGATTATACTCAGCTGCTAGTAAAGGACGCAATCCATTGACCGTTCCACCTGACGGATTATACGTAAGGAAATCTGTTCCTATACTTGTACTTCCACTTGCGCCACCTGCACCAATAATTGCTCTAATAATACCAACTGTATTAGTTCCTGAATTACCGCTACCTACCAGTGTTGGTGCTGCAGTAAAAATAATATTGGAAGCACCTACAGTGGCGCCTGACGTAGAATTAGCAACTGTATTAGCGCCTAAATTAGTTCCGCGAAATAAACCCGTTGCTCCAGCAGTGTTAGTCAATGAAGCAAATGTTAACAACGTATTTTTATTAGCATTAGCAGACAACGTAATAGTTGAATAACCAGAACTCAACACAAGTGCACCCAATGTTTGCGTTGAGTTTGTACTTGCATTATTAAGCCCATTAATAAAAAACTCACCGCCATTCATTGTTAATGTACTTGCTGTATTAATCAGATTACTTGCATTTCCTGCACTAGTAACCAACGTAAGCAAACCACCTTCATTAATAGTAACACCTGTTGTTCCTGTTAATGCACCTGATCCACTTAACGTTAATCCACCATTAACCGTGGTAATTCCTGAATAATTATTACTGGATGTTAACGATAAAGTACCCGTACCATTTTGTGTTAACGTTCCACTACCACCAATAACATTACTCACCGTTGTTGCATTTGATAAATTAAATACTAATGCGGCATTATTTGTAACTGATCCTGCGCCTAAAGATCCTGTTGTGCCACCCGCACCAACTTGTAACGTACCGGCACTAATCGTTGTGGTACCACCGTAAGTATTTGCTCGCGATAAAATAACAGTTCCAGCACCTTGTTGAGTTAAATTACCCGAACCACCAATAGCTGCAGTTTGCGTCACTGTGCCAGCTGCATTTAAAATTAATCCGGATCCTACAGCACCGGTTGTAATCGTATTATTAATCGCAATATTATTTGCGGCAGTTAGCGTCAAAGTATTTGTGCTTGCCCATGAAAATGGGTCAACGATAGTAATATTTCCTAAACCTGTACCACTTGCATTTGTCGTCGTTACAACAACATTTGCTGTACCTAATGCTGCACTTAATACACTGGTCGTTAATAAAGAATCCTGAATAACACCTGATGATTGAGAAGTGCCGGCACTAATTGTATTAGCAGAAGTATTATTCCCTACCATACCTGCGGCTGTTGCATTTGCTTGATCAAGAGCAATATAAATATTTGTTGGATCCAACAACCATGTTCCTGTTGAACCATGCATTGCTAACGTATTCACTGTGGCACCAGAAATATTTAAATAACCACCTGATGTTTCAACAAAACCACCATGACCACTAGCAACACCACCTTGCGCAGTAATACTGCCATGAAATCCTGTATTTAAATCTGACCACACAGAAACTTGGCCACCATTTCCACTCATCAATGCATTCGCATTTAATACAGCACCAGAAGCAACATACGTTGTTAATGCATTAGGGCTTGGGCCTAAACCATGCAAATCACCACCCACTACAATTTTTCCACCGCCATTATATCCACTCACATCAACTAATGTCGGCGATTGTAAATTAATATGTGCACCTAAAACTTTTACTGTGCCACCGGTTTGATTATATTTTTTTCCTGAAGCAATTAATTTTCCTGATACATTAACCTTACCTTGTGTGCCACCTAATAAAATAATTTCTCCGTTGTGACTCGTAACGGAATTAGCAACAATAACACCACTCATATTAATTGCGTTATCTAATACTTTTTCTGCTGTTTTTGCAGTTAAGATAACAGTTCCGCCATTTGCAATAATTTTTCCACTATTATTTACACCTGCCGTCATCAATTGACCATTTTGGTCGACACCTGAACCAGATGACTGAGCATCAATAGTAAAATTCACTAAACCATCACCAGCTAAATCAACAGTAAATTTATTACCTGACGCTAATATAACATTACCCAAATTTGCACGTATATTTCCTTCGTTAGAAACATTTGCGCCTAGCAATGCAACTAAACCATGTTGAGCAGCAATAATAGTTCCTTGATTAATGATCGTGCCATATTGAGTCGATACTTGATCAAAAATTAATTTGCCTGCTAAAAAATTTTGATCCGTAATGCCAGCTGTTGATGCAATCAATCCGCCAACGTTAACATACGATCCTGGGCCAAAATAAATACCTGCTTGGTTAACTAAAATAATTCTGCCATTCGAAGTCAGTTGACCAAAAATTTGTGAAGCACCTTGACACGGATTAATTCGATTCAATGCAATTGAGTTACTATCAGGTTGTTGAAAATGCGTAGCTTCATTAGCGCCAATATTAAAACTATTCCAATTAATGATAGCTTGATTAGAGGTTTGATTAATTTCTGTAGTAGTTGCAGTTTGAGTGATAGTGGCATCTCCGGACACAACAACACCGTCAGTTGGATTTGCATAAATTGCACCAACCGAAACGATGACACATATCAGCACCATTAACTTTCTCAATCTATAGCCTAATGTGCTGGTAAAACTGACTTTATCCATTCTTGCTCCTCGCCCCACATCCAATAAGGGGCACTAAGACTATTAATGAAGTCTTATCTTATAATTTTAGCTTAAATAACGAATAAATGTTGGAAATCCATGAATTAATTAAGAAAATTATGGTTAGCTGCTGATATAATTTCATCTTTAAGGCCCATAAAAGGACATTCTGGCTGAAATTAGCACACACCCCTAAAGCTTCGCTGCATAGCACAATAAATGACCAGGACATAGGTCTACTGGGCTCTAGTGCCATGATAAACCTTCCAGAAATCGGCTTTTTACAATCTTTGCTCTTTTAACCACAAATAGCACAAAAAAAATAATCAATGGGTTACGGTGCATACCAGTAAACTATTCAGCAGTGTGTCTGGATCCCGCGGACAAGCCGGCTTGTCCGCGGGATCCAGACACACCACTGAATAGTCACCCAATATCAATAAATTAAAGGTAACTATCTCATAGCATTATCAAATATCTACCGATAGAATAGCAGTCATTGTTTAATAACAACTGGAGACATAATGAAAATTTGGCAAACAAATATTAATCTGCAAATATTAAACGACTTAAGTAAAAACACGATGATTGAGCAATTAGGAATTCAATTTATAGAAATCGGCGATAACTTTATGGTAGCTCGCATGCCCATCGATCATCGTACAAAACAACCCGCGGGTATTATGCATGGCGGAGCATCCTGCGTATTAGCTGAAACGATCGCAAGCATCGCTGCTAACTGTTGTGTTGATAGAAACCAGTATTATTGTGTTGGATTAGATATTAATACTAATCACATACGCTCAATTCGTGAAGGCTTTGTAATGGGTGCAACCAAACCATTTCACCTCGGTCAATCTACACAAGTATGGGGCATTGAAATTACCAATGAACAAAAACAATTAATTTCGGTAACACGATTAACAATGGCGGTGCTCAAGCAATAATTTCAAACTATTCTTTGGTAATGAATAGGAGAAAAAAATGAAAAGGAAGTTCATTACAATATTAACCGCAGCTCTCATGCTCTCGCCTACCTAGACTGAGTTACGACTGTAAAAACAACCATAACAATAAACATATAACTTTTTTTCATAACACATCTCCGTATGTGTGATCTTATTACTAATAAAAGTAATTATTCAGCAGCCTGCACTCGCACGTGCCCTCGTTGCTGAATAGTTATCAACAAAGAATTAAAACTTAAATTCTTCACCACCGCTTGGCGTTTTTACAATTTCTTTTAGCTTGTCCCATTTGATCGCGGTTTTAAATTCATCAGTACCAAAAGAATATAAATAAAATACTTTTAATATTTCATCTATGCTTAGACAACCGCCCTGAGCACGATAAAGTTGCTTATTTTCAGGGGTAAAACCTTCACTGTATTCAATAAAAAAACAAGGCTGCTCTTGATTTTTAAATATAGCTGCTTGAAGATAATCATTATTCTCTGTTGAGCGTGTCAAGACAAGATGGCCTTTATTTTTTTCAGCTTTTTCTAAAAATTCCTTAAAAAAGAAAATTCTACTTTTACCTGTTAGTTCATCTTCCGTATATTCACTTGTTTTAATAGACCCATCAATGTATTGCATTTTATTCCCTTGCTCATCAATCAAGGTGAGGTTTAAAACAACTAGACCCAGCTTTTCCCTTAAAAGTGATGCTGTTACATCAGCGGTTTTTTTTGCGCCTCTTACAGAAAATGAAATCACACCATACTGACTGCCATCAGGGTTGACCACGGTTTTATTTTTTTCATTCGAAATATGACTAATCGTCAGAGGCGTTCCAAAATAAGCTGACAGCCTATCGTTATTATTAATGACATACAGCACATCATCAACCGAAGGCGCGCCGTCTTGCGCATAAGCAACTGTCACTCCTAACAATAAGATGCCCAACAACAAACCAAGCTTTTTTACTCCATTCTTTAACAGGGACATATAACCTCCGTATTCTTAAAAATAAAAAAAGATTTATATTTTTTGTTTAGCATCAAAAACAATCGGATTAAACAAATCAGATTCTGAATCCCACTCATAAATCAAACTTTCTTCTACATTAAAAAACCAAGCATGGATATTTAATTGTTGTGCTGCGACTTTTTTCTTAATTAAAGGATAACTTTGTAAGTTTTTTACCTGGTTTAAAACATTAACATGGGCTAACTCAGTCAAACTTAAGGATTGATCTAATGGCAGTTGTGCTTTAATTAATTTTATCCATTTATTTAACTGCAATAAATCCAACTCTCCACCACGGCAAGCATGAATTGCGCCACAGTTACTATGACCACAGATAACAATATCGGTTATATTAAGATTATTTAATGAAAACTCTAATGCAGCTGCCTCACTATACCCTGACGACAAATCATATGCTGGAATAAAATTCCCAACGTTGCGAATAATAAACAATTCGCCTGGATCTGATGATGTAATTAAAGACGGTACTATTCGACTATCAGAACAAGCAATAAATAACGTATGTGGGTCTTGAGCATGAGCGATATTTTCAAATAATCTTTTGTCATTATCTTGTCTCTCTTGAAAATATTGCTGAAAGCCATGAATCAATCGGCCTCTTGATGAACGAGGTGTCACAGTACTTTCTTTTTTAAGCAATTCACTTTCAGAAACTAAGTAATAAAAATCCAACAACTCATCGCCATCACACACACGAAATAAAGGCTCAAATCGACGCGCTAATCCTTTAATATAAAATTTTATGCCTTTTTCACTACAATGTTTAAATAGATCAACAATGGCTGCAGCACCGGAGCTGTCTAAATTAGTAATATTTGTTAAATCCAAAATAACAATTTGTCCGGCATGCGATGCATGTAATTGTTTTTCAATTTCAGAAATCTTTCCCGTTGATAAGAAAGTTAAGCCGCCAGTACATGACAAGCGAATAACATCTTCATTCGAAAAATTAGTAATGTGTAAGTTAGCTTTAGCCGCATTAAATAACACTAACAAAGCAGCAGCAATAATACCTGCTTGCACACCAGCAATTAAATCAACAAAAATAATTGTTAAAAAAGTAATACCGTAAATTAACCCTTCAGAACGCGAGGTCAACCAAAAACTATGAAATTCTCGGTAATTAATCATAGAAAACGCGATTGAAAACAAAACGCCAGCCAATGCGGCAATCGGAATCAAACTAATCCACGGTGCAAGAAAAAATACTACGACCAATATAACCAAAGAATGAAAAATACTTGCCCTTCGTGTTTTTGCACCTGCTCTCACATTCGTAATCGAGCGTGCAATAACTCCTGTTACCGGCAAACCACTAAATAAAGAAACAGCAATATTGCCCATTCCCTGTCCGATTAATTCTTGATTCGCATTTGATTTGGTATCATTCGTTATCTTATCAATCGCGCTTGATGACAAAAGTGTTTCAAGTGATGCAAGTAAATAAACTGTAAAAGAATTAAAAAGTAATGCTTGAATTGAAATATTACCCCAACCGGTAGGAAAATGTGGTGTTGGTAGGGTATTAGGAATTTTGCCAATTAACGTAATGGGGATATTGAAAAATGTAACAATCGCCGCCGCCACAACAACCGAAATTAAAATAGCAGGTGCTTTAGGAAAAATACGCGGCAAACCACGAATAATAAGCAGCGTTAAAACAACTAACAGTAAACTAGAATAATTAATTTCGTGGAAATAGCCTTTGATATGATGCAGCACATCAAAGACATGCGATTCCGGAGGTGGAGCTAAACCAAATGCACGGGGTAATTGTCCAACAATAATAATGACCCCAATACCGGCAGTAAATCCAGCAACGACAGGTAAAGGAACAAAACGCGCTAACTTTCCTAGACCTACGATACCGCTAATTAATTGAAATAGACCAGCGACTAAACAAATCAACGTTAAGTTAGCAACGCCAAATTTCTCAACAATGTCGGCTAATAAAATCGTCATTGCTGCCGCAGGCCCACTCACAGATAATGGCGTGCCACCAAAAAGTGCGCAAACAATACCAGCAATAATTGCTGTGACGACACCTACTTCTGGAGATACGCCTGAAGCCAAAGCAATTGCAAGAGAAAGGGGAATAGCGACCAAAGCAACTGTAATACCTGCGGTTAAATCAGCCGTTAAATACTTAGTTGAAAAAAAACTTTTCCATTCGACTAAAAGCTTAGGAATCCCTAGATTAAAATTTAAGTCCTTAAAACTATACATATACTGTCCTCAATCGTAGAATGATAACTTTAATAAAGAGTAGCAGAGTAACGCTAAGAAAAAAACTATTAAATAGAAAGGTGGGCACGCTATGCTTTGCCCACCCTACAAAAGCATTAGAATCAAAAAAATTACAAAAACAAATTATAAAAAATGTAGGGTGGGCAAAGCATAGCGTGCCCACCTTCTCCAACTAAGATTTAGCTTTACTCCGAACAAAATTTTTCGCAAATAATTCCAGCCGTTTTTCAACCTTATCATTAATAGATCCATGAGGAAAATGACCCATTTTATCCCGCTCACCCGCCGGCATCCCGGTTAACAAAGTAATCGCCTCATCAACAGTGTCAATGATATACACAGCAAACTTTTTCTGTTTTGCGGCTTCGACTATATCATCACGTAGCATTAATGTTTCCACATTTATCGAAGGAATAATCACACCCTGCTTCCCATTTAATCCCTTCAATTTGCAAATATCAAAAAATCCTTCAATTTTCTCGTTAACACCACCAATCATTTGCACTTCACCATATTGATTGATAGACCCAGTAATAGCTAATGATTGCTTAATCGGCACATTAGCCAAGGCTGACAATAATGCACACAATTCAGCAACAGAAGCGCTATCGCCCTCAACCATGCCATAAATTTGCTCCATTGCAATACTGGCAGATAAAGAAAATGGATAATCCGGGTTATAGCGCGCACTTAAAAAATTAGCGAGAATTAAGCTACCTTTTGCATGAATGGGCCCAGCCATATCAATTTCACGCTGTATATCAACTATTTTTCCTCTACCCATCCTTACCTTAGCAGTTACACGAGTAGGATGTCCAAAAGCAAATTTACCCATGCTAACAACAGATAAACAATTAATCTGACCAACTACTTTTTCTTTCGTCGCAATTAAAACAAAATTACGCTTAATATCTTGGTAATAGCCTTCTCGTGTTCGATCAACACGGTAAATTTGCGCTGCCACTGCTTTTTTTACATCAGCAACATCAATAATTCTTTTTTTATCTACTCCCGCCCAATAATCTGCTTCCAGGATTACATCATTAATCATCCGAATATGGGTTGATAGCTTCTTAACATCTTCTGCAAGACGCGTACTATGATCAATTATTTCTGCCACTGCTTCTGCTTTTAATGGCTTTAAATTTTCTCTTTTTGCAAAAGTGGCAATAAGACGCGAATATAAATTAATATTTTTGGGATTACGTTCAATATGCTCATCAAAGTCTACCGCAACTTTAAATAAACTATTAAAGTCTGGGTCATGTGTCGACAAGTAATAATACGTTGAACGATCACCCATCAAAATCACTTTAATATCCAGAGGAATCGCGATAGGCTCTAAAGAAATAGGCTTCACTGACCCACTTAAATTCTCGACAGGATCAATAATAATTTTTTGACTATACAATGCACGCTTTAAACCTTCCCATGCTCTGGGTTCTTTTTTTAACTTTCTCGCTTCAATAATTAAATAACCACCATTAGCATAATGTAATGCGCCGCCTTTAATTAAGGTGAAATTTGTTACTAATGCTCCAAATTGCATAGTATGTTCAACACGACAAATTAAATTAGAATACGATGGATTTTCTTCAAAAATAATTGGGGCACCTTTGACCTTGCTGTTATCAACCAATACATTAATTTGATAACGCAGCAAAATAGGGTTTTCTAAAGAAAAAGACAACACGTTAGTTTCTTCATCCTGCTTAATGACATCATGTACATGCAAGATAATATCATCTTGTACTATCGTTAAATAATTTACAACACTGGTTAGTTTTTTGTATTTTATTTTTAATTTTTTAATTAATGGCTTTACTACCGATAATGTTAACTTGTGCTGCAGCTTTTGTTCTTTTTGATGCTGCAATTTATACAAAGAAGGAATAATACTACTTTTGGATTGTTTAGCTTCTTTCTCTCGCTTTACATTAAATGAAGCTTGAATTTTTCCAATATCATGCAAATACTGCTGACCCTCAAATACTGACAATATACTGGTTGCTACTTCATCAATAAAAGATTTCATATCTCGTTGCAAAACAATCGCCATTCCAGCTGGTAGCCGTAAAACTGCTGGCTTTTCAGGCATAACAAAGTTAAAGACATAGCACCAATCATAGCGAGCTGCGTGTTTATTTTTATCTGTTTCTAAAACTTTCTGAATCAGTGAACGCTTGCCAATCCCCTCGGGGCCCATCGCATAAAGATTATAGCCATGGCTTTTTATCCCGATACCAAATCGAATGGCATTTAACGCGCGTTGCTGGCCCACAAACTGCGTTAATGGTTTTAATTGCGCTGTGGTAGAAAAATCTAATTGCTTTGATTTTAATTTTTGTCGAAGTAAATTATAACTCAATGCGATTAATTTTTTCATATATTCCTTAGAGAAAAAATTGTTATCTACTAAAATCTTTTTGACAAAAATGAAAATTATTTCTGCCATGTTCTTTTACATGGTACATAGCTAAATCTGCGCTTTTTAATAATGTTTCCGTATCTTTGCCATCCGTGGGATAAATGCTAACTCCTATGCTAGAAGTAACCAAAAGATGGTGGCCATACACGACAAAGGGCATAGACAACTCTAAACAAAGCAACTTCGCCAAATGATAAATACTCCCCACATCGGCTATATCTTCTAAAATAATGGTTATCTCATCACCGCCTAAACGCGAAACAAGATCAACCGCTCGGACATTTTTTTGCAATCTCTCCACATATTTTGCTAATAATACATCGCCAATATGGTGGCCAAATTGATCATTTATTTTTTTAAAATTGTCGATATCTAAATAAAATAAGGCAAAACTTTTCTTTGATCTTTCAGCACGCGCTATCACATCTTTCAATCGACTATTAAACAATGTTCTGTTGGCTGCCTGAGTCAAAGCGTCATGTGTTGCAACTTCAACTAAATTCCTATTGCTGATTTCTAACTGATGGTTCGCCAAGGAAATATTATCTAACAATGAATCATTTCTAAATCGCAATGAAATGGTATCTTTAATTAATTTATTTATCTTAAGTGATAAAAATATTAAATAAGTATAATAAGTCATGACTGTTACACAAAATAAAGAGTACGTCGATGTTGTGCCAATAATTATTAATTGATAAATCAATGGCAGCAAGGCTAACGACAGAAAAATGAAAACTGCAACTAGATTCGCCGCAAGTAACGGCGCAGCACCTGCCGTCACACCAGCAATAACCAGAATAATTAAGGCTTGTTGCGCAAGTGTTGCTGCGGGAAACAACATTATTGCTGCCAGCCCCCAAGCAGCTCCGCCTAGTATCACGCTAAAAAGTAAAAAATTTTTCCATGTTCTAAGATTAGAGAATGTATCTTTTTTTACAATATACCCTCGATATAAAATCAACCTGCTTGCTACCACAAATAGAAAAAAACCATACCAAAGAAACAAAGTATTAGTATTGATATTTGTTGTATATAAGCCAATAAACACGATGGTTGCACACACTAAAGAAGTCAGTTGACTTAACACCGACTGCTGATAAATATGCATTATTAACGCATTTTCGACTTTGTGCTTAAAGAGCTTGCTGCTACAAAAAGCATCGTCCGCTATCGCCTTAGTGTTATCATCTTGTTTATTCATAATTTATTATTTTCTCAACTGAGTTATTAAATAAATAATGATGACTCTACACATATAATAGTAGACTCTTCTACTATCTAAACTCAAGTGCTTAAAAAAATTCTTATGTTAACCTGATGAATTTACATAAAATTATAAATATCAGAGAGCTTGGTGGGCACGCTGCGCTTTGCCCACCCTACATTTTTTATATTTTTTTGTAGGGTGGGCAAAGCGCAACGTGCCCACCAAACTCTCTGACTACTAAATAGTTATATACACTAACCGCCTGTACCAGTACGTAAATTAGAATTTTTTTCACCCTCTAATTCCTGAGTAAAAAATCGATGGGCTTTGCCTCCCTCTTGCTTCACTTTTTTCAAAGCAGCATCTGCATGTCCCAATAAACTCTCTAAAGAGCAACCATGTTGTGGATAAATACTAATTCCAACACTGACAGTTAACGAAACAAGATGTGCATCAATATAAATTTTTTCTGCGCATGCTGTTAAAATTTTATCGGCGACAACGCTAACAAATTTATCTTGCTTGCTATCATTCAATAAAATAATAAACTCGTCACCATCTAAACGTGCGACAACATCTTCTGAACGTAATACTTTAACAATGCGTTTGCTAATTTCATGAATGACTTGATCACCTAACGTAAAACCAAAACTGGTATTAATTTTGGTAAACTTATCAATATTTAAGATTAATACCGCTAAATTTTTAGCATAGCGTTTACTATGGCTAATTGCTTTATTGAGTGTTTCGTTAAAAAAAATACGATTAGGTAATGAAGTCAAATTGTCATGATGAATAGAAGGCACGACACGATCATTATAACTTTCCATTAATTTTTGCTCTAATGACACACGCTCAGAAATTTCATTTTGCAAATCTTCATTTATTTCATGCAAACATACATCTATTGGTTTAATAACCCACCGATATAATAATCCGATCATGACACACGCAGAAATAATGCCTAACGCAATATGGTAAACAAGAGGAACACGCAGCGCTGAGATACTCGTCAATATTAAAAAACCAAACCAAACAAAACTGACAACTAACACCATATTGACTGTCATCTTCATAATCTTTCCCCTGCAGAAAAAGCGCAATGATAACTATATTGTCTCTCCTGGTTAAAATAAAATCAATAGAGTCGTAGTGTTGTAAATATTTACCATATAGATTCAGGGAGTTGATAATGGCTTATATTGTTTTTATATTGTAAAAGATAGTGATGCTGCTGTTGTAGATGCCGTACTTGCTGCAGCAACCCGAATAGATGAAGAAAATATTCCTGATGTAATTAAAGCGGCTGTACTGACGCCTAATGTATCTGCTTTAGCATTTGCGCTGCTGCTTTGGCCTGCCTGAAGACTTAGCTGATGATTGTATATCTTCTGCAGATCTTCGGCTTTTTCTATGCAAGCACCCTTCCAGCCTAGCAAAGCAGATTTGCCATACATAATTGCACCAAAAATGTTAAATGAACTATCACCCGAACTAAGATCTTCATCCCAACAAAATGACTTATTCGGCAGAAGAGCATTAATGCCATTCTTAGCAGATATCTGCATCGGCAAAGACAATCTACTTTTTAATAAATCAAGACCAGTATCCCAGAAAATACGGCATTTTATAGCCGGTTGTCGAACAAGCTCAAAATGCTTAAAATAATTAATAAACCACTCTACAAATGTTATTAAATTTTGCAGATCAAAAACATTACCTCTGGTTCTTACTTGATTCTGATTTAAATCCAAAGCCTCTCTTAATGAATTTCCTAAAAACAGTAACCGGTTAATGAGATCACGAAAATCCAATGAATTATTAAGTATTCCCGCACCAAATGCTGCAATTGCCGAAGAAATACATAAGTTTCTTGCTTCGTTTTCTTGTTTCGCTTCACTTCCCATGACTACTTCTAACTGTTTTATTACTTCAGCTGGCGGTAATTGTAAAACCAAAGATTCTATAACATGGCAATCCATGCCCGCCATCAGTGCAATTTCTAATAGCCTGCCTTTTACTTTTCTACCTAAAGGATCTGTTGCAATAACATAGTAGTGTAAAAAATCTGGATTTTCCGCAATTAAAGCCAAATTTCTTTTTAGTTCTTCTTTGTTATTTTCACATAAAAAACTATTTCCAATACAAGTTACTTCTGCATTCAGCAAACTTGAAATTTCTTCACCAAAAAAAATAACTGGCTGAGCTATATCATCATTTTTATCAAAATCACCACCCGCATAAGCTACAATAATCTTAAGAGCATTTTGTGAAAACAATGGAACAACATCATGCTCATCATCACCGGTTAAATTATAAATTTTAACTTTCTTTGACTCCGCTTGCAGATCTTGTTTGCTGTCTACCAACTCTTTAGATGCGTTCGATGAGCTTGAGCTAGCATCATTAGAATTAACTTTTTCATCACGTAGCTTTTTAACTGCGGGCATATCATCAACATTTGCTGGTAATAAAACGCTGCTGTGAGCACGTTTTTTACTGGTGGTAGGATTACCATTGCTTGTGACTGCATTAAGATCACTGTATGAATTTGCCACCTGTGCTTGCCTCGTTTTGTATTTATAAGAGGTGTGCAAAATATTACCACAAATGCATTGAATGTCAACAACTGTTAAGGCCATAATCTTTAAAAATGCTATCTAACTAGATAAAAAGGTCCCTCTAAAAACCCTTTTAATCAGCAATACTTAATTATATTTTTTAATAAAATCAGTGATATAACTTTATATTTAATTAATTCGGTAACTATTCAGCGGCTAGAGAGCGTGAATAGTTACAATAGAAATCATATTGGCAATGGAACAGACTAAACCGTTACATTCGATATCTGAAATGTAAACAATTTTTTATGATCAGACAAAACATAAATTACCATGAAGACGGTTTGCGAATATTCGTACCAGGAATTGGATTTGGTAATTGTGAATCAGCAAGCACCGCATGACGTATTTCTTTCATAAAATCTTTATATTTCATCAATACCCTACTCGGATGACGATGACCAGGAATAATTAAACCAATTTTTTTCTTATGCTCATTTTTAACAAATCTCAATGCTTCAGCGATATCACTATCATTGGACACAAGAACAGCACAGTCATACCGATTATGCCATGCATCATTGAGAATGTGCAGCGCCAAATTAACATCTGAACCTTTTTCTTTAGTATCTATGATAGTAACAATATTAGGACAACCTTTAGGTGGATTACTTACTTTTGCCTTTACAAAATTAGTTAAGAAGTGACCGTAGTAAATATTGATATTCGGAATATGGGCTTGTAGAGCATTCAAATAAGCGTCTTGTCGATTAGGCGCGTCAGGGTCGTTCTCACGCGCTGATACGCGTGCGGTAAAATATTTAATTTCTGTAATGGTATGGTGCTCGCCTAGCAACTTGTGAAAGAGGGTTTGCAGGTCTAGCCATTTAAACCTGGTACCCTTGAGCGCTCCATAATACAAATTAAAACCGTCTATATAAACGATTGTTCTTGGTTTTTCTGATTGCATTTTTATTATTTCCCTTAAAAAACAAAGGCCTCCGAAGAGGCCTTGTGCCCTACCGCAGAACGATAGGGGAAGTAGTCACATATATTATAACCCTAATCGGGAGATTTCAATATATTTCAAGCAGTAGATTTTTAAAATTAAAGATACTGCCGTAATCAAATAGAAACATGCCCCCACTTGTTTAACTATTCTCCAGGACGAAGATATGATGATGTTACTGCTGTTGCTGTAGACGCCGCACTTGCTGCTGCAGCAACACGAATAGATGAAGAAAAAATTCCTGACGTAGCTAATGCTCCTGCACTGACATCTAACGCACCTGCATTAATATTTTCACTACTTTGAGCCGCAATTTTTTGCTGTTGGTAAAACGCTTGCAAATCTAAAGATTTTTTTTGATAAAAACGTTCCCAACCTACTATAACAGGCGGTGCATTATGCACTATAGCAAACGGCCCATGTAGTGCAAGAAGAGAAGATTCATCAGAGTCAAAACAACTAAAATCGCTGTACACAGACCCAGGTTCACCGCAAGATGAAGAACCAGTATCCTCACGAACTTTATCATCGAAAAAAAATGACTTATCCGGCGACAGTGCCGCGATTTTTTTAAGATTAAGAGCATCAATACCAGGCGTAACAAATCGTAACACTGGTAAAGACAATCTATTTTGTAATGAATTGATACCAACATTCAAAAAAACACGATATTTTATTGATTCTTGCTTCTTGGAGTCAAAGCGGTTAACATTCCTCGTAAACCACTTTAGCAATGTTACTAAATTCTTTGGATCAAAAATATCACCCTTAGTTCTCACTTGATTACTATTTAATTCCAAAACGCTTACTAATAAAGTTTCTAAAGTTAGCAAATCCGCAACTTTAACTTCATCAGGATGTGAACGATCCAATGAACTACGAAGTATTCCTTCGCCAAATTCTGCGATTGCTGCCGAAATACGTGAGTTTGTTGCTTCGTTTTCTTTTTTCGCTTTATCTCCCATGACTACATCAAACTGCTCTACTACTGCAGCCGGCGATAGTTTTGAAGCCAAAAATTTTATAACATCGCGATCCATACCTGCCATCAGTGCAATTTCTAATAGCCTGCCTTGTACTTTTCTACCTAAATGATCTGTTGCAATAACATAGTAATGTAAAAGCCCTTGCTGTTTATCAATCAAAGCTAAATTCTTTTTTAATTCTTCTTCGTCTTTTTCACATAAAAAACTATTTGCAATGCGAATCACTTCTGCATTCATCAAACTTGAAACTTTTATACCAAAAAAAACAACTGGTTGATCTATATTATCCTTTTTACCATAGTCTCCCCCTACATACTCTACAAGAATAATCTGAGGAATACCGTATGGAAAATATTGATAGCTATCATATTCACCACGATCATTTCTAAAATGACCATCGCCTGTTAAATTATAAATTTTAATTTTCTTTGCTTCGGCTTGTAGATCTTTCGACGAGCTTGAGCTAGTATGATTAGGATTAACTTTTTCATCACGTTGTTTTTTAACTGCGGGCATATCATCAACACTGCCTGCTAATGAAAGACTACTGTAAATGCGTTTGGTAGGACTACCATCGTTTGTAGCTGCATTAAGATTATTGTGTGAGTTTGCCACGGTGTTTGCCTCGTTTTATACTTACAAGTGTGTACAAAATGTTACCAGAAATATAGTGGATGTCAATAACCAGTAAAAAGGTTGTCATAACCGGATGAAAATGTCCCCCCAGAAATCTTTAATCAGCAATACCTAATTATATTATTTAATGAAATCAATGATATAACATCAAATCTAATTGATTCATATAGGCGTCAACTCAATTTTGATTCATATAGACATCAAGTCTATCTTGACATCTACAGACATTGACATAAAATTAAACCACATAATAAATCCAAATGGATTACTTAAATGAATTGTTTAAAGTGTCACTTACAAATTGATCATCCAGACTCAGCCCTCTATGGCTTACACCCTGATTGCTTTACCGAATGGTTTAAAGCACCCAAAACAGCAGAATTTATTAGCCTGCAAAGAAGATCTAACGCTTCAGACCAGTCCGCTAATCAAACACCACAAAACACTACTTTTTTTCATGGTAAATTTAAAAAATACTCAGCAGATCTCAATGGTCAATCATATATAGAGCCTGTCCCATATCCCCCTGTTTTTAACTGGGCTTAGTTTCTGTTTTATTTAAATATACTTATTGCGCAGTAAACGGATAGAACTGTTCTGTAATAACTGTATTTGAATTAAAAATTGCAGAAAAGGTCAACGCCGATGCGCATGCTTTCCTGAGACAATTTCTCATATTGAATAAAACGGAGTGGATGAGGATAAATCTAAGCGGCTTTTTTTAATAACGATTGTTCATCCGCCAGCGCCATTCTAGCGATTACCCAAAGATTATGAGTTAACACACACCAATTAATAGCATGGCATTTATTTGTGGTGATTCTGCTGCGTAACGGTTTTCCTAAAAACACATTTTTGAAAATACCAATACGCGCCTCTGTTTGACTGCGCCGTGTTTGGAAAGAGACAAAGATAGGATCCGTTAATTTTTCCTGTAATTCTTTAGGGCTTTTTGGACAAATCGCATTTATAATATTTTTTTCTTTCAACAGCGCCACATTTTTTTGATTCACAAAACCACGATCAGCACAAACTGAATGAATTTGACCATAATATTTTTCTAAGCGATTGATAATAGGATCCATTAATCGGCTATCCGATGGTGGTTGCTCTGCAAATAATTCCCAATCGATAATAATGCCATTCGTTTGCTCGGTGAGCACCAATCCTTGACCAAACTCAACTTCGTTACCCGCTTTGCTACGAACAATGATATGTGCATCTTTGTCATAAAAACTCAGTATTTTATCGGCAGAAACTACCCGTCGCTCACCAATAATGCGTTCATGTGCTTGTTTAATCGCCTTAGGCAATTGTTTTAATATGTTATGAACACGACCGAGCACTTGTTGCGTTTGCGCAATGCTCCACGACGTTTTTTTCCATTCATTGTTTAAAAGCGTATGATAACGCTTCGCATGTTTTGCGATGCAGTGACTTAATTTTTTCATCGCCCTTAAAATTCTTTTACGTTGTTTCTTGCTGTCTTTTTTTCGCCGGGTATGGGTCATCTCAATGCAAAGCTTATTCATTTGTTTTAATAACTGCTTGGGCTCTACCATGCGCTGTTTTAATCCTTGTGCGCGAATGGTATTAATCGCGAGTAATAAACTTCTGGCCGCATCGCGTAACAATACCCAATCAACCGGAAAATGAATGTGTGCTTTTACACACGTGCTATCCGTAAATGTTTGCGTTAAATCAAGTGGTTGTGACAAACCCACATCAGTCGCTTTAGCATTATCGGATAACCCTGCTAACCACTCACGAATTTGTTCGCCAATAAACGTTTCATCAAAGCATTTTTCATAACGTTCTAATGTACTTTTAGAAATCGCTTTGCGGCAACCAAAAGCACTGATACCGGTAAACCATTGAAACAAGGTACTGTCTGCCAATCGAATACTGAACAAGCGATAAGACTCGCCAGTCAGATGCCTGGCAATATTACAACGCAATGCATGTTTTATTTTTTTGTAATGAAAACCTGCTTTCTGACTGTTATAAAATGACGTAGATTCGAGCCCATGCCTCTCAATAAACTGCTGTAATGCACGGGATACGATGGTATGTTCTAAATCGCTTTTGCGAAGCACTTCATCAATTTTAACCAGCATGTCGCGGAATTCACGATAATCCAACGTACCATAAACGTTAGGAAGTTCTGGACGCATTTCGTGTTGAAATGATAGAGTATGCATGGCGTGTTGTTCCTGTTTTTTTAGACGAAAACCGAATCATAGCACGCTTTTTTCGGGGGAAAACGCTATTTTAGTGTTTTTTCCCGAACTTATTTTATGAGGAAAACAGTGTAATTACAGGGGTTTTTCTTAATTGGGACGGGCTCTATATACTTAAAATGAGACAAGACGAAGCACCAGAGCTACCAGAAGTAGAATATCTCTGCAATCAAATTGGCAAATTATTAGGTGTTTCTGTTGCAGAGTTTTACTTTATAGACTTTAACGGTGACAAAACTTTCGTTACAAAAAATTTTATCAATCCTGGAGCACCTACTGATCTTCAACATATATATCACTTTAGGCCTGGGAACAAACATAGTTGCGAGGGAATTATTCATGTAATTGCCGAAAAAACGCAGCTACCGCACGACGTAAAAATGTTTATTAAAACAATATTATTTGATTCACTCATTGGAAACCACGATCGGCATGGAAGAAATTTAGCGTTTATCACTACAGCAAAAAATATATCTCTTTCGCCAATTTACGACAATGTTTCCTACTTAAGTTTGGAAAGCGGTAACATGCTTAAAGCTGATTTTAATCCTATAGGAAAAATCAGTACCAACACAACTCTTGAACCTAGTATGCGTGATTATGTTAAAGAATTAGAAAGACTTGGTTTTAGAGATGATATTCAAGAATTTTATAAAAGCATAAAACTATCTCAGCTATATCAAATAATCGATAAAAGCTTTTGCAGTACACTCATGAAAGAAGCCATTAAAACTTTAATTCAAAAAAGATTTATGGAGCTTGAAAATGAATTATCCATGTAAACCAGATGAATATCGATTAAAAATTTTCCATGAAAGCAGAAAAAGAAGGATTTTAGTTGGCGAATTAACTTATGACAAAAAAAATGACAAGTATGAATTAATATACGATAAGAACTACGCTCACTCTAAAAATGCAATACCAATAAGCCCCGATCTTGATCTTTTTAAATTGCATCATCAATCTGAAAAAGGAAAGCTTTTTCCATCATTTATCGATAGAATTCCAGAAAGATCTAACCCTGCTTATAATGACTATTGTAAAGCACAAGGAATTTCTCCTGCTGAAAAAAATCCAATTATCTTATTAGGGTCAATAGGAAAACGCGGACCATCAAGCTTTATTTTTGAACCCGTCTATTATAGTAAATTTAATTCGAGTGATGTTATAAATCTACGAAAACAATTACAAATTACTCAACATGATTTAGCTAAAGCTTTAGATATTAGCCAAACAACACTACAAAGAATTGAATCCGGTATCAGCAGCGACCACAACACATTAAAATATATACAAATACTGCTCAAATTTCCCGACGTTGCGCTTTGGCAATTAAAACAAACAGGAAACCAAGTGCATAAAGATGTATTAACTAAGTTGATAAAATATTTTCAATCAAAAGCTAATAAATAATAAGTTTTTAATTATTCTAGAGAACGAGGATACGATGATGATGATGCTGTTGTTACTACCGTTGCTGTAGATGCCGCACTTGCTGCTGTAGCAACACGAATAAATGAAATGCTAGTGTGGTCGCGCTTTTTACTGATGATAGGGTTACTATAGCCATTAATATATATTGTACGTTATATTTTATTGTAATTATTCAGCGACGCGTCTGGATCCCGCGGACAAGCCGCGGGACGTTAAAATAGTAAGTCGCGGGATCCAGACACACCATTGAATAGCTACATTTTATTTGGTTTTTCAGCTACAACAATGATTTGAAAAGCAAAAAAAGTCCGCCAACAATAACAAATAGCATATTCCACAGGATAAACAAATCGCATGTATAATCGATAAAAAAGTGAGTCTATTATCTCTCTGCTATCTTTCGGATTATTTTCAGACTTTTTTAGCATTATTTTTTTAATCAATGGCAATAGAGCACGCACTAAAAATGGGCTTAAATCAGTACGAATAACACGACAAGTAGTTGCTCTCACTAATTGTTTTGCGGTTTTAAATGTAAAAAATCGTATATGCGTACGATCCATTACGCCAGTGTCAGTATATTCGAATTGACCCCATAAAAATTGCAAGCGATTCAACCAAACCACCGCGTTAGGCACCGAAATAATAACCTGGCCCTCAGGCTTTAAAAATTTTAAATAAAAATTAAGTGTGGTCAGTGGATCATATAGATGCTCAAGAATATCAGAAAAAACAATATAATCAAATTGAGCCGGATTTAATTGAGCAACTATTTCATCAAATGCAGTAAGGTTTTTATTAATAACACAATCAATTCTCGCTTGCGCGACATTAGCAGCAAATTCATTTTGCTCTATGCCCCAGACATGGTAACCTTTTTTTTTCATCTCTAACGCTAAACTTGCCTGGCCACAGCCAATATCTAATATTTTTTTATCTTGAGCAACATCACAAAATGGAATTTGTTTTAACACAGCGGAATTAACTTCTTCTAAATAAGGATAGTTTTTTTTATTTAAATAAATCATTTTTTTCTCCAACAGTTATTATCCAGCGGCAAGGATCTTCTAGCCAATTCCTCCTGAATAGTTCCTATTAATCTAACATAATATTCCAATCATTATTTTGAAATTCCGGCTCCAAAAAATGAGACTGCAAATCTGGAATAAGCTCTAAACGATACGATACATTTGCATCTGATGTATATTGTTGACTAGCAAGATGAATAATGGTATTGGGCATTATTTTTTTATTATCCATACTAATCAACGCATTCTTTTGTGCTTGAACTTTATAATTACCTGCAAATTTTATCTGCACAAACTGATGGCCGCGATTAATTTCTGGTGCATACAAATAAACACTCCCCCAAAAATGCTGATATTGCGTCGCTAAAAAACGGTGAATTTCGGGCGGCAAAGCATGAAAGCGATCATTGTCTACATACAGCTTCACCGGCGCTTTTTTAATTGACTCAATAATTTGTGCCGCGGTATCTGGTGTAAAATACAAAGAACTCAAGGTCATAATAGGATATAATTTTTTTGATGGCCGATAAAGATAATAAATAGTTGGGCCCACCAAATGCACCAGACCAGGGACAGGTTGTTCTCGCGCATAAATTAATGGCACACCTGCAATATAACTACCGCCGTCACGCAATAAATTATTAGTTAAGTAAATCATTGATCGTTGATAATGACCATTCGCTCTCGGCAAAGTACCAACAAAACGTACCAACGGAAAAATAATTCCAATCACAATAAATAAAGCTGCAATCGTTAACATAAAAACAGAACGTAATTCTTTTCCTATATCATAAGCGACAGAAACATAAATCAGCATTGGAATTAACGTCGCTAATAAATAAACGGTTGGAAAAACAAAACGATAAGTTAAAAGCAACATTCCAAAAATATATAGCCCTGTGAACCCCAACAAATATTTTTTTTGTCTCTGAGTGAAATAATGAAACGGCACCGATGCATAATAAGCCGAAAAAAAAGCTGAAAAAAGCACAACAAGCACCGGGATAGCGGCCAGCGAATAATAAGGAAATGATTGTTTACAAGTAATAATAAACAACCAAATAACTAACGAATAAATAGCAATAAATACTCGCCCTTGGCTAGGTAAAAAGAATAATCCAAATAATGCTAGTGGCCATAATAAAATAAACCCGGGATTATTAAGTATAATAAAATACCATAATTCATTATTCGTACTAACATACCAATCTACAGAAGAAATAAGATACGCTTCATAAAAAACGCTTTTTAATACGATTGTTAAGCTAGAAAAATAAGCCCAAAAAGCAATATAAACTAACAAGGTTATCAAGGCTGAAAAATTAAAAATAATTACATTTTTAATAGTTTTCCAATTTCGTTGCTCGATCAACCAATATCCGGCCAAGCCACAGTTAGTAGCAATAAGATACCACACTGCCTTTTGACATGTTAGAAATGCTAAAGCAATCACTATGCCTGCAAAAAAAAATCTTGCTTCGAAAAGAAAAATAACACTCACTAAACACAACCAATAAGCCAACAAATCAACACGAATATCTGATGAATAACTTAAAAATAGTTGTGATGATATGATTAACATTAAACTGATAAAAATAGCTTTGGCATTAAAAAATTTACGCAACCAAAAAGCGATTCCTAACAAAAAACCGGTGTTAATTAAGACAATCCAAAGTTTTGTATAAACTAATGGACTCAGCAAACCCTGAAAAAAACTCATCGGTAATAAAAAAACATAATAACCTAATACGGTTTTATATGGCAAAAAATCGCGATAGGGTAATCCAGTTTTATAATGATGACTATGGTAAGCAAGCCAAAAATCATCTAACGAAAGCAAAGCAAATGGGACATAAAAAAATTGAATCAACAAATACACCAAACATAATGCAATAATTCCTGAGGAATAAATATGGTTAAATTTTTTATTGGCATTATTTGATAAGGCTGCTAACACAAACGCGCTCCCCAAGCAGTATTAAAAATTTGTAGCTATTATTTAGCGCCCCTAGAGCTTGGTGGGCACGCTGCGCTTTGCCCACCCTACAAAATCATAAAAAACGGTCGCGGCTCGGTAACAACACGTTAAATAATTAAAAAATCTTTACTACGACAGCCTGGCCATTAAGATTTCTTACTATGACTAAATCTTTATGGCTTTGTAATTCATCCACATACTGACGTATTCCATTTGTCGATGAAAAACCGTAATCATCAAAAACAACAATCGCTCCTTTCACTAGACGTGGCATAAGCCATTCAAAAGCATCGCGAGCACTTTGATAAACATCCACATCAATATGCGCAAATTTAAATGAATAATCCATAATTTGTAAGCCAGTTTCATCAGGAAAAATTCCTGAAAGAATTTTTACATTCGTTAAATTCATTTGTTTAACCAAATCAGTCACGATAGTCTCGCTACTATTGGCAAATTCATTGCCTTGATAAAATAAATCATGTTTATCTGCTTTAACAACACCTCGAAATGTATCGCACAAAAATATGGTTGTATTTTGAGCCATGCGCTGCGCAATCAAACAACCGGCCCCACCGCGCCAACAACCCACTTCAATGGCATGGCCAGCAAGGTGCTGGACTTGCGCCGCTAATTGCCATAACTCATAAAGCCGCATTTTATCCAATAAAGAGTGCTTTGCAACCTGTTTCATGACGACACGAAATTGCGCATCCACCCGCCATGGGCTATACGTTGCATTAGAAATTAAAGTAGAGTGTTCATTGGCACTCCGTAATTCAACACGCATTAATCTTAAAAATAAATGAAAAAATCCCGCCAAAAAACTGCGCACTTGATCAGAGATACGTACTTTCCATACCGCATTATTTAGATTTAATTTAATCATTTTTTTCCTCTCTATTATTTTAGATGTTGGCGTTTGCTGTCATCCTGAGAGCGTTTTTTGCTCGAAGGATCTCGTGTGTACTTGCGAGGTCCTTCGCTGCGCTCAGGATGACAGCAGCCTAACCTTAAATATCCTCTTCAATGTCCACCAAGCACTACTTAATGGCTGCATGGTACTGACGCCAATTCTTTCTCGATAATCAATAAATTCTTCTCGCACTTTATAACCAGCAAGCACAGGCTTTAATAATAACTCAACCGGCAATGCTGCGCCCTCTGCTTCAAACGTCAGGGCATCCAACATGCTTTTACGGTAAGCACGCATACCACTATGTAGATCCGTTAAACGCTTAAAAAATAGTACACTCGCAAGCAAAGCAAAAAAAGTATTCGCTAAATAATTTAGCCATAGCATCGCTGCTGGTTTGGTCTTTAATCGTGAACCATCAACAAGATCATAACCCTCTTGCAAAATTAAAGCTGCAAACTCAGGAATTTTTTCTGCTGGATAAGTATCATCACAATCCATCGTAATAACAACTTCACGATGACTTTCACGTAACGCGCGCTCCATAGCTGGGCCATAGCCCCGAGGAGGAAACTGACGAATCACTCTCGCTCCTAATTTTTCCGCTATTATTGGCGTATTATCATGACTAGAGTCCACAATAAGAATCTCTGCTGTCGGAATAATTTGTTGAATTTTTTGAATAACAATAGCAACTGAAGCTTCTTCATTCATTGTAATCATTGAAACAGTAACGTGCTGACCTATGGATTGCAAAGTAAACTCCCTGTTTTTTCTAACGCCTGTTGTAAATAATGCGTTTTTAATTGATTAAAATCACCTTGGTCACCATTTAATTCAATCGCCAATTTGATTGCTCTATCGACAGCCATATCAACATTAATATATTCAAAATAACTAAATCGACCTAGCAAGTGAATGCCTAAAGAAGTAAACCACGCCCGCACTTTTTTCACATTTTCTTCATAACCCACATCATACACAACATAAGAGCGACTTACTCGATCAACGCGCTCAAAACTAATTTGATTATCATCCGGCAATAAACCACGTGTTTGCAAACCTTCTTTCGCATGCGCTAAAATTTCAGCATCTGTTTTTTGCCAAATTGCTGAATCTTGTGCACAGGTAATTTCTGCCTGCAAACTCCAATGATTAGCTGGGCCATTATCTGCTGAAAAAGTACAAGGATAACTAATCCGATTAACCCAAAACTCCGCCTCTGGAAAATAAACTGCCGTATATTGATTCTGATCAATTCCTTGAATACCAAAAGAAACTAAAAACATGGGATTAACAATCAACTGTTCAACGGCTTGACGTATCTCAGCAGGAACAGCAAAATCCAATAAATGAATTATTTCATGTAATGGCATTGTACTAATTAATTGTTGATATTCACGCATTTTCCCATGATTATCTATTACTTGAATTGTATTATGTGCCGTTAATTTTATTTGCGTCACTGTCACCTGATAACAAATTGCTGCCTTATTTTTCCAAGCCTCACAAATGGCCTGATAACCGCCTTTTTTAGGATAAAAATAATAAAGCTGATGTAAGTAACCTTCGGTACTATAACCCAAAGCAGATTTCAAAATATCTTCTGCGGGTGGATTAGGAATTCTATCTGCGAGCGCCATCGATAATTTTTCAACAGGAACATTCCACACTTTTTCATTATAAGGAAATAAATAGCGTGAACAAATGCCGGCGCCAAAAACTGTTAAAAACCATTCACGCATATTTTGTGGAATGGGATATTGTTCTTTATACGGATTAAAAATAAAATCATGAATACAAGCATAATTGTCTTCAAGAGGTAATGACTTAAGATCGTTTTCAAAAGGATATTTGATAATATGATTTTTAAAGGAAATTTTATTATTTCGTCGACATCGGCTGACATTGTCGCCTAAGGTCGCAATAATAAAATCTAAAATTTGCTGATCGCGTGAAAATAAAATATGTGGGCCATAATCAAAAGTAAAACCCGCAGCAAAAAAAGAAGCTGCATGTCCACCGACATGATTATTACTTTCTAATAATTCAGCTTTAGTTTTAAGAAAGAGGTTAATAGCTAGCCCTGAAGGCCCGGCACCAATAACGCCATATTGACTCAATGACTGAGTTAACTCCATGAATAGTTTCTCTAAAAAATTAGTCTCTTAAGCAGAATACGTAATTACTTAGCAGCTAGAGAGGTTGGTGGGCACGCTGCGCTTTGCCCACCCTACAAAAATAAATTATAAAAACGTAGGGTGGGTGCCCACCAACCTCTCTAGCTGCTGAATAGTTACATTCAGCAACATCCCTGGACCCTGCGGCATGTCCGCGATTGTTAAGACGAAACTTCAGACAACATCTCAATCTGTCCTAACATCGCCAACACCGATTGTTGAATTGCTTGCGCGGAATTATATTTACATTCCCAACCCAACGAACGAATTTTATCTGTATTCAAACGCACAATAGGTACATCACCATTCCAGCCGCGATCGCCACCCGTATATTCAAAACTCACTTGTGTTTTTAATCCCATACTTTCAGCAACTATCTCAGCAATTTCACGAACAGTAATATAATCGCCCGTTGCAACATTGTATACTGCAAAATTACTTTGCAACGTTTCATTGACTAAAAAAACCGCTGCAACTACATCAGTAACATGGATGTATGATTTACTTTGCAAACCATTACCTAAAATATCTAATGATCGCGGATTATTAAGTAATTTTTTAATAAAGTCATAACCCACACCGTGTGTTTGCCGCGGGCCAACAACATTGCCAAAACGAAAAACAGCTGCTGTAAGACCAAACATATGACAATAACTCGAGATAAATGCTTCACCCGCTAATTTACTTGCGCCATACGGCGAGACAGGATACAAAGAACCTTGATTTTCAATACATTCGCTATGACCTAAATCACCATACACACCACTACCCGATGTATAAATTAAACGTTTCACTTTATTTAAACGCATCGCTTCTAATACTTGGTACGTTAAATAAATACCATCAGTAAAATCGATACTTGGATTTTTAGCCGCTTGAGCAATATCCGAGTTGGAAGCAAAATGCATGACTACCGCATGATTATTCATTGCTGCCGTTAAATGCACAGCATCTTTTACATCACCTTTAATCACAGTTAAGCGCGGATCGTGTTTATGTGCCGCATAGTGCCATTCTTGGCCAGTAGAAAAATTATCGTAAATAGTCACTTTTTTTACAGCAGGCTGACTCAGTAAAGCATCCGTGAAATGCGACCCAATAAATCCCGCACCACCCACAAGAAAATATGATTCAAACGCCATACAACCGCCCCCTACACTAGTGTTTTTGGTATAGCATGAATCTAAGCCCATTGCAAAGCTAAAAGCTATTTGCTGGCTGAAACTGTTCGGTGCCGAGGGAGCTGTGTAAGCACGGTATTTAAAATACCGCTCCGAGCTAAACATCCCTGTTTTTGGCTTGCCATCCATGGCAAGCAAGTCGCTTTATTTTAAATACCGTGCTTACACAGCTCCCTCGGCACTGAACAGTTATGCTATTCAATCTTCCTGTTCAACCATAAAATAATTGCACTTTGCACAAGTCAATGCCATATTATGCCTGGTTAACAACTTTTAAGGAGCAACTCTATGGCTAAATCACAAGACAAAAAAACCGAGAAAAAAAAGCCGGCAACAAAAACACTAAAAGAAAAACGCGCTGCTAAAAAAGAAAAAAAAGGTAAGTAAAAATTTAACCACCTTTGAATTGCGCTGTGGATCCCGCGGACAAGCCGCGGGACGTTGGTAACTGCCGGATAAACCGCGGGACGTCGGGATAAATGGAAAAATATGACGTTGTTATTATCGGTGCTGGCGCTGCTGGACTCATGTGTGCAATTGAAGCAGGTAAACGCCAACGCAAAGTTTTAATTTTAGATCACACGAATAAACCCGGGAAAAAAATTTTAATGTCGGGTGGTGGTCGCTGTAACTTTACCAATCTGGATATTAACCCCTCCCACTTTATCTCTCACAATCCCCATTTTTGTAAATCCGCTCTCAGTCGTTACACTCAATGGGACTTTATCGAGCTAGTGAAGCACTATCACATTCCCTATCACGAAAAAACATTAGGGCAATTATTTTGTGATCACAAATCAAAAGCGATACTCGATATGTTGCTAGCCGAATGTGAAAAATATGCCGTAGAAATCCGCTTAAATACTAAAATTGAAACGCTACAAAAATTAAATGACCATCATTTTAAACTCCGTAGTCATCGTGGTGATTTTCATGCTCAATCAATCGTCATTGCCACTGGCGGCTTGTCTATTCCCACAATGGGTGCAAGTCCATTTGGTTACAAAATAGCTGAACAGTTTGCTATTAAAGTATGGCCCACTCAAGCAGGATTAGTCCCATTTACATTACAACCTAAAGAAAAAGAAACCCTCGCTACATTATCAGGCATCGCTATTGATAGCTTAGTGAGTAATGAAAAAAAATCTTTTCGCGAAAATATTTTATTTACCCACCGTGGCTTAAGTGGCCCTGCAATTTTACAAATTTCTTCCTATTGGCAACCTGGCGAAAATATTAATTTAAATTTATTACCAGAAATCAATTTATTTGCGGCATTAAAACTAGCCCAACAACAATATCCACAAAAACAATTAAATACCTTACTTGCTGAATATCTACCAAAAAGAGTCATTGAAGTTTTTTTACCTGCCGAGTTAGCAGAAAAAAAAGTTGCCACTATCTCGCATCATGATCTTGAATTAGCCGCCAACTTAATCAATACCTGGCAAATAAAACCCAATGGCACGGAAGGTTATCGTACCGCTGAAGTGACACTTGGTGGTGTTTGCTGTGATGCTATTTCTTCTAAAACCATGGAAGCATTTGCTGTACCAGGGCTTTATTTCATCGGCGAAGTACTCGATGTAACTGGCTGGTTAGGCGGTTTTAATTTTCAATGGGCATGGTCATCTGGATGGGCAGCAGGACAAGTTGTTTAACGAACCTCATATTAATAACCTTGCCTATCATTTCTCTTTTGTTAGAATGAAAAATTACTCAATTTATTAAGGAATAGATCATGTTTAAAGTTATCAAGGCTGGAATAGTCGGTGGACTCATTATATTTGCATGGAGCGCTGTTTCTTGGACGTTACTACCATGGCATATGAAAACACTTAATTTTTTTAAAGATGAAAGCGCTGTTGTACAAACTATACAAGCGAATGTACCGCAATCAGGTATTTATCTTTTACCTAACATGAGCAAAAATGGCGCGGCAACAAGCGAACAATCCACTCAACCTTTTGTCTTTGCTGCAGTTCATCTCGAAAGCACATCTAATTCAATGACAAAACCAATGTTAATTAGTTTAGCCGAGCAAATAATAGCTGCATTTTTAGTTGCTTGGTTATTACTAAAAACAACGGGGCTTAGCTATATGGGCCGTCTCGGTTTTGTTGTGATTTTCTCTGTTGCCGCCGGTATCATCGCGATTGTGCCTAACTGGAATTGGTTTGCATTTGATATAAATTATTCGCTCTGTCTTTTTGCCGATTTATTAATTGGTTGGTTTTTAGCTGGGTTAGCTTTAGCGAAAATTTGTAAAAAATAGGCGGGGGCAAACCGTCATTTTTGTAGAGCTTGGTGGGCACGCTGCGCTTTGCCCACCCTACAAAAGCATTACAATTATAAAAAATGTAGGGTGGGCAAAGCGCAGCGTGCCCACCAAACTTTAATGACAAAACAACAGGAAAAACCTCATGCATAAAAAAGGAGTACTACTTCTTAATTTAGGCACACCTGATCACTCAGACTCCTACTCAATAAAAGAATATTTAACAGAATTTTTAATGGATCCACGCGTTATTGATCTCCCTGCACTTTATCGCTGGGTTCTCGTTCGTCTTATTGTTATTCCATTTCGCTATAAAAAAACAACCGCTGCTTATCAAAAAGTTTGGCTTGATGAAGGCTCACCTTTCCTCGTCAACAATCTTAAATTATTAACCGCGCTACAAAATAAATTAGGCGATCATTATCAAGTAGAACTCGGCATGCGCTATGGAAATCCAACCATTAAATCAGCCCTTGATAAATTAAAAAAATGTACTGAAATTAAAATTATTCCTTTATTTCCGCAATATTCTTCCGCGGCAACAGGTTCAGCTATTGAAAAAACATTACAAATAATAGCCGAAAAATGGAATATTCCAAGCATTTCAATAAAAAAAGATTTTTACAATCAACCAGGATTTATTGCAGCTTATACCGATATCATTAATAACACGGTTAGCAAAAAAAATTATGATTTAATTTTATTTAGTTTTCATGGCTTACCAGAACGACACCTTACTAAAAGCCATTGTCAGGCATTATGCAATCATCTTGATGCTTGCCCAGCGATTAGCTCAGCTAATGCTTATTGTTATCGTGCACAATGTTTTGCAACGGCTAAATTAATTGCGGAAAATTTAAATTTACAAGCGGATCAATACCGTGTTGCCTTCCAATCACGCTTAGGTCGTACACCTTGGATAAAACCTTACACAGATTTATTATTATCAGAATTGCGAAAAAAAGGCATAAAAAATATTGCGGTAGTGAGTCCATCATTTACCGCTGATTGTTTGGAAACATTAGAAGAAATTAATATTCGGATGCGACAACAATGGTCTGAACTCGGCGGCAATGAATTTATTTTTGTACCCTGCTTAAACGATCACCCTCTCTGGGTACAAGCATTAAGTGATATGATTTTAAACGAAATATCACAATAATTATCTGACTAATTCTCTCTTCCCGCGGCTCACGACAGAAGAACGATTCACTCCACCACTTAAACGCCCCATCCTACCTCGACTACCACCTTTTTTACCTTTACTCACTGATTTTGACAGGGTCACAACAATTTTTCGGCCGCCATGCACATTACCATTTAATTGTAGTACTGCCTGTCTTGCTTCTTCATCCGTAGACATTTCTACAAAACCAAAACCTTTGCCTCGACCTGTTTCCGTATTAATAACAATATTTGCAGAAATCACTCTGCCAACTACACTAAAAATACTTTCCAATACTTTACTATTCACAGAATAGGCCAATGATCCTACGTGCAGCTTCTTGCTCATGTACATCCCTCTAACATTAATCCATACGATGTGGGCTAGTTTACAGAACCTAGGTAAGCCAAGCAATCTTTAGCGAAAAAATAAGTAACTATCCAGCAGTGAGAGAGCTTGGTGGGCACGCTGCGCTTTGCCCACCCTACAAAAATCATAAAAAAATGTGGTTGTGATCGCTCCCTGATGGTCGCGGCTCGGTAACAACATGCTAAATAATTAATGTAGGGTGGGCAAAGCGCAGCGTGCCCACCAAACTCTCTGGCCGCTGAATAACTACAAAAACAATACTGATTAATTCCTCACTTAAGCATAACAGTACAAAGACAAAGCATCATTATAACGCAAGGCATGCGCTTCTTTAATAAAAAGTTCCGGACGATATTCAAAATGCATCGTATCGTAATAATACCATCGACCACCCCACACAAAACCTTGTTGCTCAAAGATATGAACTATTTTCAATGGAATATTATTATGTAACGTTAACTGTTGTGCTGGTTTATGCGCTTTCTCCCAATCCCATAACCAATAATTTCCATAATGTGAATTAATATCAAGAGCAATACCAAAACTATGCGCACTTAAATATTTTTCACTCTTCACTTTACGCCAATAAAAAGAACCCGCGGGATTTGCTAAATATTTAAAATTTTCTGGGGGTAATCTTTCTAATTCCGCAGAAATAGCACGAATTTTTTTATCAATGCCATTTACGGTTGTTACTTTTAATGGATAACGTTTACCAAAGACTTTAGGCATCCAGTACACAATAACTAATTTTTGTTTGACCTGACCAACAGAATCACCATACATTTTTTTTAAAAATAATTCGTAGTTATGGCATTGCAAATCTTTGATAGAAATACTGGATTTAGCTAACTCAGGATGAAACCAACGCGAAATTTTATCGAATAAAGACGAACCCATCAGACGCATTTTTGTGCCATCATGCCAAGTAATATATTGCGGAGAAACATCGGTAATAACGCCAGGATAAGATTCTTTTAACCGCTTTAAATCAATGCTTGGCTCTGCTAAAACACTACCGATGCTGACACCTAACATAATAAAAAACGTTAGGCATTGACTAAACATTTTCCTATTCCACATAGTGTGAGCTCCGAAAATCCATTTCTTAGCATGATTATACACTTACTTTTTAGATCTTAAAACCTGCGCTTGCAGGAGGAATCAATGACGGTTGTGAAACCGGTGGTAAAGGTCTCTGTACGGGTTGGGCAACTGCTAGCGTCTCGACTGCGACGGGGTTAGACACACCACCTAGTGATGCGGTTAAAGATGCATTATTCGTAGAATGAGATTGCGGCGCGGTATGGTTATTCTGAGCAGGAGATACTGGTGCTGATAGATCATGATTAGGAGATAAACATCTTTCAACACCTCGACCACCAAGCCCACCAATAACAAGACCTATGGCTAAACATATAATAAGACCTATTCCTGTTGTACAAATAGCAAGCCCCATAACAAATGCTATTGTAAAACCGATAAAACAACCAACAATAACAGACTGCCACTTTTCTAAAAAATCTACAGACGAACCCTGAGTGCTTAAATGCGGCGAAGAAACACTTATTGTATTGGCAGGCGGCAATGCTGGCGTAGAAGTAGATGATGATGGCGGAGGTGGCAGTGGAGCAGAAACAGCTAATTCTGTGATAGGAAGATGAGTGTGCTGAACTACTGTTTTTTCATCAGGTCCATTTAGCACTACAACAGGAGCGACTGCACTCGCAGTTTTTTTACTAGGACTAACGCGTTTAGTTGCTGCTCTATGCGGCACTCTATATCTAACTGGAGAAAACTGCTGCTTTTCATCAGAAGTTAACGGGGAAATTTTTCTTCCATCAGCATTTTCTATCATCATTCCAGAATAATGTTTTTGATCAATACCATTATTTGGTACTAAATTTCTAGCGTAACCTGTAAAACCAGCAGCGGGAGAAAGGTATCTAGCATAATTTGTGTTGAGATATGCTACAGCAAATATCAAAGCTTCTTTTTGCAAGAAAATATTTTGCGGCATAAAAATACGAGGTTGTTGATTTCTTCTTACCTTTAATGAAACAAATGGCTCACTTACTGGATTAACAACCACTTGTGTGCTTTGTCCACCCAAATAATATATCCACTCGCCCATTCCTCTTATAAACCAAGCTTGTAAATAAGGATTTTTTTTAGTTAATACCCGATGAATCTCCACTCTATCTGCAATACTTGAATTATTATAGTATTCAACTCGATACGGTTGAGCATTTGCAGCATAACAATATCGCGTATGAATTTTTTTTGCTGAATAAGCTTGATCGAAATAACTTCGCATATCTAAATCTGCTTTTTCAGGAATATCACTAAAATAAACTCTATTCATATGTACTGTAACAACATTAGGATCCATATCAGCAAGAACTGACGTCTCACCTGTCATTTGCACCGCATCACGCGCCACCATCTGCCAATAACAATTTATTTTAATTTCAAACGGACGAAGTTTACGCACTGCATTTTCAGCCATATCAGCATAAAATTTTGTGCTGCCAGCTGAGTTAAACATCACTAAATTAACTGCTTTAACATATTGAAAGAATGTTCCCTCAGGGTAAACTAATTTATCTGTCGCAGAATGAAAAGAAACTAACTCGTTTAATAACACAGCACCAAAATTTTGTGTATCAGCCCCCCCTAAACTATAACCTGTCGCAGTAATAACAACCTCAGCCGAATGATGTATTTTTTTTGCTAACTCTATGGCTTCATTAACCGCATTTAAAATAACATTTCTATTAGAATATAATGAACGGCAACCAGGACCCGGACTCTCAAGATCTCTTGCCATACTATATGGGCAACCCACTCGAGTTCCGCGAAAAACAACAATAACTTCCGCATTTCCATCATTAACACTCTGTGGAACTAAGGTAAAACAAACTAATCCCGGCGTCGTTTGAACTAAAGAACATAGATATCGTTTACCTTCTGGAGTAATAACATCCGACTTGAAATCATGGTGATAGGCAACATGACGCACTAAATGTTCACTTTGAACAAAGAGTTGATTAATATCCGCAGGAGTATGATTATTTACTGATTTAACATCTTTTAGGTCAACTGTAACGTCCATACCTGGCATAGTTATACACTCCCCCTCGCTTAGCATTTTTCTATAGTTATTTAACTAGGGGAATTCTAACATTTAAGTAAAATCTCTGTCTATTGTTAGTTTAATTTTTATTCAGGTCTTATTATTGTTAAGAATTATCATGCTAATATAAACAGATAGCAGTTCGGTGGGCATGCTGCGCTTTGCCCACCCTACATTTTTTATAATTTTTGTAGGGTGGGCAAAGCGCAGCGTGCCCACCGAGCTGCTAAATAGCCAATAAAAATATCTTATTAATTATACAGTTATAAATTAAAACCCAAAAAAATAACCAAAAGGGTGTCCAAAAGACGATTTTTCGAGTACCATGCCCCCCATGCAAACAATATCGAAACACTCAAAATTTCTCATTTTAGCTATGTTGACCTGTGTATTTGGATTCATTTTTACGAATGACTTCATCAAACACAACGAGTCAATTATTGCTACTACGGAGGCCGTGATGACCGAGGCAGAGGTGATTAATGCTCCTCAGTCAACCCCACGTCCTGAATCGGTTTGGAATCGTATGGGTCCAGAGCTTAATCTCGATCACCGCACCCAATCCACCCAAGTAAAAGCTGAAATTCGCAAACTACTTGCTGACCGAGACAAACTCAATAAAATTTTAAAATCAGCCGGCCCTTATATTTATTTTATTTATGCACAAACTCATGCAAAAGGCTTACCTGCTGAGCTCGCATTAATTCCTGTCATTGAAAGCGAATTTAATCCGAATGATCACTCAAAACAAGGTGCGCTAGGCCTCTGGCAATTAATGCCACAAACTGCTCATGAGTTAGGCGTAAAAATCAAAGCAAGCTATGATGGGCGCCGCAATGTTATTGCTTCTACTAAAGCCGCACTTGCCTATTTTAATGATTTAGGTGTGTTATTTAAGGGAAATTGGTTATTAGCCATTGCTGCTTACAACTGTGGACAAATGCGAGTTGCTTCAGCAGAGCGCAAGGCCGGTAGTCATAGTTTTTGGAATTTACCTCTACCACAAGAAACAAAATACTACGTACCAAAATTACTTGCTGTTGCTGCCATCATCAAAGACCCCAAAAAATATGGTGTGCAATTACCGCAAGTCAATAACGAACCTTATTTCGCCGAACTAAAAGTCAAAAAACAAGTAAATTTAGCCCAAATTGCCCAATCCACTGGAATTAAAATTGAAACCTTAAACACCTTAAATCCAGACTACAAAAAAGGCACAGTAATCCCTACCCAAAAAGGCACAACCAGCCTATTAGTTCCTGCTAAAAAAGCATCGACTGTTAAAGCTCATCTTGCTAATAATGTTATTAGTACGTAGATAATCGAATAACTCACTACTCTTCACCCAGTAGATTTGCTACAATCCCCTCCTGATTTATAACTACTCAGTGACTAGGGAGGCTTTTTTGCTTAGATGGTTTGTTAATGAAAATAACTACAACGCAACTGACAGTACTGCAGAACGCATCGACTGGATACGAGCCATTCCGTTCATATTAGTTAATCTCGGTTGTTTACTTATATTTTATGTTGGCTTTAGCTGGACAGCATTCACGACGGCTGCCATTTTACTTTTTTTCCGTTTATTTTTTATTGGTGGATTTTATCACCGTTATTTTTCACATAAAACGTACGAAACTAATCGTTTTTGGCAATTCATTTTTGCCTTAATGAGTGGCACTTGCATGCAACGCGGGCCTTTGTGGTGGGCATCACATCATCGTCAACATCACATGGTTTCTGACGAACCTGCTGATGCACATTCACCGGTGCAACACGGTTTTTGGTGGAGTCATATCGGCTGGTTTCTTAGCAAAAAGAATTACACGTTTAATGAAAAACGCGTGAAAGATTTAATGCGCTATCCTGAATTAATTTTTCTCGATCGTTATGATGTTTTGATGCCATTAGTATTATTAATTGGGTTATTTACTGCTGGAGTTTTATTGCATCTTTACGCACCTGCACTTAACACCGGCCCGGGTAAAATGATTGTATGGGGATTTTGTATCTCAACTATCGCGCTTTTTCACTGCACTGTTACCATTAATTCGTTATCTCATGTCATTGGTCGAAAACGTTATCAAACCAAAGATAATAGCCGGAATAATTGGTTATTAGCTCTTGTTACCTTAGGCGAAGGTTGGCATAACAATCATCATCACTATCCCGCAGCAGCAAGACAAGGTTTTATGTGGTGGGAAATTGATATCACTTATTACATGCTTAAATTTTTAGAAAAAATAGGCATTATTTGGAATGTAAAAGGTGTGCCACAAGCAATACTAAAACGTGATTTGTTTAAACCTTAAAAGTTTACTATACTAAGCGTGAAAAGCAGGTATTGAATCAAAACCCTATGAGACATTTGAGGAAGTCGGAATGATGATGCGGTGTGCATGCCTTTTAGCTAAGGAAGCCTAAAACATCACTGAGACCTCCACCTTTACAAACCATGGTGTTTGATCATGCCTGCTTTTTATCACTTATTTAATTGCAAACTTTATAACTTGCATGCCAGTAACCACGTCTATCATAATGTCCAGCGACCCATTTACACTGCGTAGCAACTGATCTGTTGTAACCATATCCTTCACCACATACACGCTGTCCACCGTGATATAGCCATTGTGCCAATAGCCTCCAACGACTTTACAACCTGCTTGAGAACTCGCTGAAAAAGCCAAGCAACTTAATGCCACTAATAAACTTAAACACCATTGGTAAGATATGCTTTTCATAGTAACCCCCGTTTTATTTATGTTAAAATAAGCGTAACTATTCAGTAATGAGGAAGCGTGCGAGACTTGTAGTTAAAATACCGCTCCGAGCTAAACATCCCTGTTTTGGGCTTGCCATCCATGGCAAGCAAGTCGCTTTATTTTAACTACAAGTCTCGCACGCTTCCTCATTACTGAATAGTTACAATAAAACATATGTACAATAAAGATTATACTCTGTTAGCACCCACACAAGATAACAAATATTGCACAGCACTACTAATTGATTGTTTTATATAACAAAATAAAGAGAGCGCGAATTGATCAAGCCGTTGTTGTTAGGAAATAAACTTTTTCCACATAATATTATTCAAGGGCCACTGGCAGGCATTAGCTGCGCTCCTTTTCGTTTACTCACTTGGCGTTATAGCCAACCTGCGTTTTCTTGCACCGAAATGATTTCCTGTAAAACATTGCTGAATATGCCGCTCAAAGGGCAACAGCGCTTTGTAAAAATCGATGCTGCAGAAGGGCCGGTTTGTTTTCAATTAGCGGGTAACAACCCCCAGGAGCTTGCTGAAGCAACAAAAAAAGTAACAGCCTATGGCGCTGGTTTAATTGATTTAAACTGCGGCTGCCCAGTAAAAAAAATTCGTAGCAAAGGTGCGGGTTCTGGTTTGTTAACTGATCCACTTACGCTCTATCAATTAATTTCTGCCATGAAACAAAATACGCATCTCCCCGTTTCTATCAAAATTCGAGTAGAGGGAAATAGCGACGATAAATTTAATGCGGAAGTTGCTAAAGTCGTGCAAGAAGCGGGAGCTGACTTCATCATCGTTCATGGCCGTCATTGGACTGAGCATTACGAAACGCCTTGTAATCATGATGAAATTCGTTTTTTTGTAGATGAATTAAAAATTCCTGTTATTGGCAATGGCGATATTCGTTGTGTTACTTCTTTAAAAAAAATGTATGCGACGGGTTGTACGGGGGTTATGTTAGCACGTAGCGGCGTTGGTCAACCGTGGTTGATTAAAAAATTAATTGCTGAAATGAAGGGTGAATTATTTATAGAACCCGCCTTAAAAGAAATTGGTACTGTATTAATGGAGCATGTTATTGGATTAGCGGCATTATTAGGAAATGAAAAATTTGCTATTTTACAAGCACGAAAATTTGCTCGGTATTATGCGCGTGGGTTGAATGATAGGGATGGGTTTTGTGATTTGATTAATGTCTGTGAAAATTTGGTGGGGTTTGAAAAGATTGTGGGGAAGTTTTTTGTTGGAGAGTTTTAAGTTAAACTAGCAGTCAATCTATAATTAAATAAATGTTGGAGAATTGGCAACCATGACTACTACAAAAAAACGCAACTTATTTGAAGAAATAAAACAAGGCATACTTGAAATCAATGAGCATAAATCAGAGAAAATTACCCTACGTACATATAAAGTGAAAAAAAAAGCTGCGGGTCTCGATACGTACGCTAGAAAAGTGAGAACAAGGAAAATCAGCACCAAATGAGCAAGCTGTGGCGATAATGATTTTTAAATAGATTCAAAGATGCCTGGTTTTATAATACAGCAATATACTATTTCAAAAAAAAATGCCAAATAATATACAAAACCAAGAATAATAAAACTCACATAGAAATATTTCCTTAAAATATTACAAAATAATCTGCACTGAGTAATACACAATAAATCGGCGAGTAAATAACAGAAAAAACAACAAAATAATTTTTTTATAAATAACCTAAAAAGATCAATTAAACCAATAATGATCTCATAGTTGACCTTTTTAGGTCATTTATAACAAGTAGCATAATAACTGCTTATCCGGTATAATTGCCCTATCTAGGTCACTTAAACTCGGATACTTATGAAAATAATCTCAACACCAGAAGAACGAGAAGAATCACTCGGTGAAGACATCAAGGCCCTTCGCCTACAAAAAAATATTACTAGAAAAACTCTCTGCGCAAGAGCTGGGATTAGCGAACATGCGTTAAGAAATCTTGAGGATGGAAAAGGTACAACATTAAAAACTTTTATAAGAATACTCAAAGCCCTTGAACGTGAAAGCTGGCTCGACACAATAGCGCCGAAAACTAGCATTAACCCGCTACATTTAATAGCGAAAAAAGAACAAAGACAACGAGCACGAAGAAAAAAATATGCCGAAGAAAAAATCTAACTCATATAAAAAAGTAGAACGCATCGATGTTTATCTTTGGGGAAAATTTGTAGGAGCGACCGCCTTCGATCCCAAGCTAGGATATTATGTATTTGCCTATGATAAATCATTTGGAAAAAGTGGCATTGAAGTCGCACCATTACATATGCCCCTGAATGACAACGAAGAAGTCTATGTGTTTACAGACCTTCCTAAAGAAACCTATAAGCGCCTCCCAGCAATGCTAGCAGATTCATTGCCTGATGACTTTGGAAACGCGCTGATAGATCGATACATGGCTGACAAAGGTATTTCACATAAGCAGATTACTCCGTTAGATCGGCTAGCTTATATGGGAAATCGATCAATGGGAGCACTTGAATTTAAACCTGCACACGGACCAAAAAATACAAAACCAACAGCAATTATAATAAATAAATTAGTAACAGAAGCCAGAAGAGCAATTAAAGGTGCTCTCGATGGAAACTATGCAACAGATGCGGCATTAAGAAACATCATTGAAGTTGGCACATCTGCTGGCGGAGCAAGAGCTAAAGCAGTTATCGCATGGAATCCAGAAACACAAAAAATACAATCAGGGCAAGTCAACGCAGAAGAAGGTTTCGAACACTGGCTATTAAAATTTGATGGCATGGGAATAGATAAAGAATTGGGGCTGAGCCAACAATATGGTCGAATTGAATATGCCTACTACCTGATGGCAACTCAAGCCGGTATTACTATGAGTAAATCGAGATTACTTGAAGAAAATGGCAGAGCTCATTTCATGACCAAACGTTTTGATCGCGGTGAAAAAAATATAAAACATCATATCCAAACTTTATGTGCCATGAATCATATAGATTACAAAATGAAATCTACTAACAGTTATGAACAATTACTCATAACACTAAACGAACTCGCTCTCTCTCACAACGCCTATGTAGAAACATTTCGCCGCATGATATTTAATATCATGGGACGAAACTGCGATGACCATAGTAAAAATTTTTCATTTATATTAAAAGAAGGTAGTAGTTGGGAACTGGCTCCCGCATATGATGTTACATTTGCCCATAATCTTAAAGGCGAATGGACAAACCAGCATTTAATGTCAGTGAATGGAAAATATAAAAATTTCACTGCGGATGATATTTTCACCGTCGCAGATCGATTCGGGGTTGGTGAAGCAAAACAACTTATAACAGAAGTGCGAGAGGCAATAAAATCATGGCCCATTTTCGCAAAAGAAGCGGGGTTAGATAATAAAGAAAGTAAGCGTATTAAAAGTTTGCATGTGTTGATTTGAATGATGTGTATATGAAATGGAACACTATAAATTCAAACAAACTACCTACTGATTACAAACCAAGGTGGGCAAACCCCACCTTGCTAACAACCTTACTTCTTCACACTCACCAACGTCACCTTAAATATCAAGGCTTCATTCGGACCAATAACCGGTGGTGCGCCTTGATCACCATAAGCTAAAGTTGCAGGAATATATAATTCCCAAGTCGATCCAGCAGGCATTAATCTCAATGCTTCTACCCAACCTGGAATTACTTGCCCGACTTTAAATTCAGCCGCGCCGCCGTGTTTAGCAGAACTATCAAATTCTGTGCCATCCACTAAGGTTCCTTGATAATCAACAGAAACAGTATCTTGATCGGTTGGTTTAGGGCCTGTTCCAGCAGTAATGATTTTATATTGCAAACCATCCGGTAATGTCACAACACCAGGCTTAGCTTTATTTGCTAATAAAAAAGCTTCACCCCGTTTTTTGTTTGCCTCCATTGCGCCAGTCGCACCTGCGGGTTGCATTGCTATATTTGATGTTGCATCTGCAGTTTGTAAATTAGTCTCATCGCCAGCATAACCAGAAGCGCTAATCAATCCAATCGTAATAACAGTCGCCAATAATCTAATTTTCATGTCCTATCCTTAAAATGAAATAAAAAATCAATCAAACCCATGATAATCTGTATGAGTAGGGGAAAACAAGTAGATGTAGTATATGCTAGATAAATTAGTGCTAAGGCTTTTTCAGAAACACGCTATATGCCGATAAGTACTTAACAAAAAAATCATACATTTTACCCCTGATCAGTATCTTCTTTTTGTCACACATATTGATAAAACACAAGGTTGTATTGTCTTCGAAAGTGATAAAAGGAAGGGGTCTTGATTGGCAATGTTCCCAAATACTGTCAAATCGAAATATTTTCGGCTTGTATTTGTACAATACCTCTTAATAAAGCTATGCTATGCAATAAATATAATTAAAATGGGCTAATATTATTTTATTAAGCATTCTAATGTAAGTACCGATTCAATTGCCCACCAAACAGCCCGCTCTAACTTCATTACCTTCGATTTTTTTATCAACATGAATAAGTAGCGTGAAATTATAAAATAATAGCGCTTAAAAATTAGAAGCATCAGTGACATAATAATGGCCATACGGTATGATCACTTGATACAAAAACATAAAGCAAATAATATAAAAATCTGGAATTAATATGTTTATTTTTTTAGATGAATCTGGTGATTTAGGATTTGATTTTACAAAAAAATCACCAACCAATATATTTGCTATTACTTTATTAACTTGTAAAAATGAAACCACGGTCAAAGATTTTCAAAAAGCCGTTAATCGCACATTAAAAAATAAAATTAATCATAAAGCTAATAAAAAATCCATTAAAAATGAATTAAAAGGATCAGAAACGACCATTGCAAGTAAAGAATATTTTCTTCGACAAGTTCTCGCTAACCCTAATTGGGATATCTATTGCATTCTATTAAACAAACAAAAATTAATGCAAAAACTAAACCAACCCCCAGTACATAAAAACATATACAATAACTTAGCAAGACAAGTTCTTGAAAAAGTAGATTTTAATCACTCCTTGTTAAAAAAAGTAAATCTTATTGTTGACCGAAGTAAAAACTCAAAAGAAATTATAGAATTTAATAGATATGTAGCTGATCATCTAGCAGGTCTTCTTGGAGCTAATACTAAATTAATAATAGATCATCAGACCTCTACTGAAAATGCGGGCGTACAATCAGTTGACCTTTTTTCTTGGGGAGTTTTCAAAAAATACGAAACACAAGATACAAAATGGTATTCACTTTTTAAGAGCAGAATTAAAATTGAGTTAATAGTTTAATACAAATAAAAAAAGACGGCCCCTAAGTTGCCAGATTCCCACGGATCATCGAGTCATCCATATGGCGGCTCTCCCCTTGGGCACAAAATAGGACTTACCCGTCACAGCTATTGTACTATATGTTTATCAAAAATCAAACAATTTTACAACCTCATACTATGCCCACAAAACCAAACTTGTCGTCCTGCAGTAAGTCGTGAGGCGAGGAAACTTAATAATCGCCATTAAACCTGGCTTTTCGTAATATTTTATTTTTTGCTGTTAATTTTTTAGTATCTAACCGCCGCTGCTTTGACGCCAAAGTAGGCCGTGTTTTTTGCCGTTTTTTGGGTGGAACCAAGGCTCGTAAAATCAACTCACGCAAGCGTAATATCGCTTCTTGTTTATTTCGCTCTTGCGTACGATAACAACCTGCTTTAATAATTAAATCACCTTCCGCTGTCAGTTTTTTTCCAATTAATATTAATAAACGCGCACGGACATCTTCAGGTAAAGAAACTGAATTAACTACATTAAATCGCAACAACACCGCTGTTGCGACTTTATTAACATTTTGCCCACCAGGCCCTGATGCGCGAATAAAAGTAAATTTTATTTCTGCATCATCAAGAAAAAAATGCGTCGTGATTTTTATCATCAGTGATTTATCTGCTGCACACCTGCTACCACCCAGGCTGATGATGATGCACGAGAAAAACTGCTGACTGATTGTTGTATCCCAAAACGCCTGGCTTCCGCATCACTCATAAAAAGACCCAGTGTAATCGTTATCAGTAATAACGTTAAAAAAAATTTACGCATCTTGTTTCCTTATTAAGTTATCCTTTGCATAATATCATCTTTATCAATAAATTGATGCTTCAAAGCGGCTGCTACATGCAAACAAAAAGTAGCAATGAGTCCATACGCTATCCAAGTATGAATTTCTGCAAATAATAAACTTTGTCCATGATTAGCAGGAATTAAATGCGGTAATAAAAATAATCCAAAAAACGAAACCGTTCTCCCGGATGCTGAACTCATTAACCACCCAGTGATCGGCAATGCAAACATAAATCCATAAAACAACCAATGAGTGGCACGTGCAGCTAAACGCTCCCACCATGGTAACTCAGTTAATGCAGGCACTTTATTTCCATAGCGCCAAATAATCCGCATACTAACTAACATTAAGATTAAAATTCCAAACTCTTTGTGCCAGCCATAATATTTAAATTTTTGTGGGCTAACAGGAATACTTGTCATATAAAGACCTAATGCAACTAGACCTATTATAATCATTGCCATTACCCAATGAAAAAAAATAGCGACTAAACCAAAATGTTTTTCTGTGTTTATTATCTGCATTTAAATTCCTATGATTAACTTTTATAAACTTCAGTAGTAACTATTTAGCAGCTAGAGAGTTTGGTGGGCACGCTGCGCTTTGCCCACCCTACATTTTTATAATTTATTTTTGTAATTTTTTGTAGGGTGAGCAAAGCGCAGCGTGCCCACCAAACTCTCTAGCTGCTAAATAGTTACCTTCCGTATCAATATTAATTGCAACCGCATTATTTAAATTAAGATTCCTTCCCATCATAAAAACCTATAGTATATAGCAACTAACCAAGGAGTTAACTATGAAAAAAAATATTAAATACTTTTTTATTGCGCTATTACTTGCACCGATGACTCTGCTCTGGGCAGACATTATTGTACCTATTAATTTTACAGCTCCTAATGATGATGGCAAAGCAGCAGGAAAAGTAACAATTACTACCACTCAGTATGGCTTATTATTTACGCCCGATTTACAGGGTTTAACTCCAGGTCTTCACGGCTTTCATCTGCATCAAAATCCTACTTGTGCACAAAATGGTATTGCTGCCGGTGGTCATTACGATCCACAAAATACAGCTAAACATTTAGGATCCTATATTAGTAAAGGTCACTTAGGTGATCTGCCTGCTTTGTATGTGAATGCTGATGGGACAGCGACATTACCTGTATTGGCTCCACGGATTAAAGATATCAAGAAGGTTGAGCATCTCGCATTAATGATACATGAAGGTGGAGATAACTATTCAGATACACCAGCTAAATTAGGTGGTGGTGCAGCTAGAATGCTTTGTGGAGTGGTTCCGTAGAGTTATCTAAAAAAACGTGCAGCAATGAAATCATATCCTTAATATGAATCGCGATATTTTTTTAGCCACAGATTTAATTGCTGCACTGTTATGCCCAAACCAACAATACGTTCTGGAGTAATTTCATTTAAATCTTCTTTTATATCCGCCATAAATTCAAGTTGATCGCTTTTTTTAATTTGTTTTTTTGTTTCCTGTTGAATATAAAAATTCATTGCCTGTGAAGTTAACCCGGTTAAAATAATATGTCGAATAAACTCTCGACGTTGTTGTCGATAACGAACACGAACTTCATCATAACTCACTACATCCAGTGTCACTTCATACAATTGGCATGTTCTATAATAAGAATAGGCATAAAGCTCGATCAGTACTCTGATATCATTTAACTCATAAATAGAAATCATAGCGGAGGTATAGTCATTACTACTAACATCATTAAATGATAATGGTACTAGATTATGCTGAATTAAAGGGATGTTAGCACTAAGGCGTGAAGTACGTTTATTAACATCAGAAAATGCCTGCAAATAAGCTATATGCGCCAGTAAAAATAAACTTTGCTCATAAGGATCTTGAATTAAAGCTGCTTTTTGACAAACAAGCTGTAATTGATTTTTTAATTTTTCTGGATTTTCCCAAGGTATATAAACAGAACTAGAAATACGCACACCATAATCTCTTACTTTTCCTGCATATTGTGTTGGAACTAAACCATCTGCTAATAAATAATGTAAAGTACAAATGGTATTGGTATTTATTTGAAGTTGCTGAGCATTATTAACAAGGTAAGCAATAGCTTCTTTATGATTTAAAATCATGATTTTTTCTTCATCCAGCTTTCCTTGTGCGCCCGATCCTTCAAGAATTAAACGCTGAGTATCAAGCAAAGAATAAGTGTTGCCTTCTAAGCGCGAAGAATTATAAGATAAATCAATTAATAAACGATTATAAATATGCCGTGCATACGTTCCCGCAGGCAAATGGGTTTTACTTTTTTCACCCATCTCGTGTAATTGCTGTTTAATATTTTTTGCTAGATAAAATGTTTTATTAGGCTCATACACTGCCAACCATTTTGGATTATATGCAACAGGACTACGCTCAAAAATAGGCCGTCGAATTGCATCAATAAGCTTTCTACTTTCCTTACTAATATTCAGATTAAACTCAGAATTTAATTCTATAACAGGAAAAACTCTATAACGAGTCCCACGCTTTTGGCCGGTTTTTTCAACTGACTTTTCTATTATCATTTCAGAAAGCCAGCGACGAACTGTTCTTTCTGTAAAGTTTGCTGGTAATAATGTCATTAATTCAGGCAAACTCATATCCCTATTCTCTTTTTGTAGAATAGCGAATACGGCCATTTTTTCTGGTTTATTCTTCATATACGGCCATTTTACCACAAATACGGCCATTTAACAGGGGAATACGGCCATTATGGGCCTTTATCATCTGCGTCGGGACTATTAAAATGATTGTTTATCTCAAAATTTAGCCTTATTATAGCCAAATCAACTAATTTTGAGGTTAATTATGGCGGCTAGCAACACCCCTGATTTTAAACTAAGCGCCCAAAACCCTAATATCGCTTTAGCTCAAGCAACCGCAAAAGATACAAAAAATACCTCAATTGCAGATGATATAGCATCATTAACAAGCACACTCTCAAAATTATCTATTCCCTTAGATGATACAAAAACTGCGACTGACCCACGTTTTAAAAAAACAGATTTTTTAATCTCCAATGACGACTTTGCCCAAGAAGTTAACCCTGTGTTAACAGAAATGGCTACAACAGGTAAAACGCAAAATGCTATCAATGTTGGAATCGTAATAGGCGAAAGTCACTTTCTCTCATACACGCCAGAGTTAAGCCAATTTTTAGATGTCGTTATATTTTTTGATAGTAACCCATTTTTTCACGATCACTCAAAACAACTTATTACTGCGATGATTACAGCAAAAGATCGAGGTGATTTTTTAAATAAATATATGTCAATCCGCAAAAGACCATTTGCTCAACATCCTGATTTTGCAAACCACGTTGCTACTAATGTTCTTCTCGAAGAAGAAATGGATCAAACCGGCAGCGATTATTTTTGCTTTTCATCTGATGAAAGATTTACTTTATGCCAAGAAAGCTTAAAAAAGCTTTCAATTATTCATTTTAGAGGAGATTTTTTCGATCTTGAAATGATAAAAAGGTTTAATGCAGCACTCACTAATCCACAGCTCAAAACTAAAAATATAATCCGCCTACTTAATATTACTAACATGAGCACTTACGATGAAGAAAGCAAATATCTTCAACCAGCATTAGATGCTTTAACACTCCAAAACGCACGTATTATTCATAGCATTCCTTTTCCAGGCAGAGGAAATAAATGTATGGCCTTTGTTACCAATAATCCCGATGTCAAAGCTATGAAAGAAGAACACAGAAAACTACCCGAGATAGAGGAAAGCATAGTTAGCAATATGTTTAAACCCAGTATAAAAAAATCTCTATTTAGAATTTTTCTCGCGACCAACTCAAACCCTCTACTTAGTGCTGATCAAGATGGTCAAACGAACCCACGCCCAATATTTTTTAATTTATTAAACGATATCATGGGTTCAGGTGGTAGTGATGATTATGATGATGATATTTCTTCCGACCCCCATACTTCTGTTGTCACTGCTGATAATACAGCAACAGCAGCTGTCAAACCAAAGACATAACAATGAATCACACAATATTAAATATAAAATTTTATAATAATCATATAATTACAAAAATCCAACGCTAATTTTTTAACCCCCAGTCAAAATTACTCGCGAGTAATTTTGACTGGGGGTTAAAAAACTAGCATCATATACAATAAAAAATTATTGCGTATAATGATGACTCACACCGCCTCCTGAACTAACCCATGTAATAGTCCCCGTCGCTGCATCAACAGTTGGTGTCAACACATAAGTATCTGTTGCAAGAATACCATGAGCAACTGTTGGTATCACGGTTATCACTCCCTTCGTAACAGTTAATGAAGCAACTGCACCAACAGGGGCTGCAATTGCGGCAGGAATTCCATTTGATCCCGCATCACATCCATTTAAAGTTCCTAATGTTTGAGCACACATACCTACTGCCAATCGATACGGACTCGCCGCTAAAACAATTTCAGAATAATAAGCTTTACGGGTATAGTTTTGATACGAAGGGACAGCAATAGCTGCCAAAATCCCGACGATTGCGACTGTAATCATCAATTCAATCAACGTAAAACCAGCATTTTTGTAATGATAAAGCATAGATAAATTCTCCATATATTATTAATTTATTAGTAGCGTTCTGAACGCAGCTTGTTATCGTGAGAGTAGCTTGTCATCCTGAGCGTAGCGAAGGATCTTGCATAAACAGAGAGAGATCCTTCGCTACGCTCAGGATGACAAGCTATGCAGGATAGCTCTGGGACAAGGAAGGTAAAAAGCTTTTTTAGTGCAGAAATATTATGATTTTACAAAGTTAGCAATTGCTATAGTTAACTAACTAAATTCAATATACAACAAGATTGCAAATAATCCAATTTATTTTTTTCAATCAAGGAATAAAAAATGCAGCTAATAGAATTATTAGAATACAGCGTTAAAAACCATGCTTCCGATTTACATTTATCCGCTGGCATGCCGCCCATACTTCGCATCGACGGTTGTTTAACTCCAATAAAAGAGATGCCCATCATTGACGCTGAAACAGCGAAAATATTAATTTATAGTGTAATGAAGACAACACAACAAAAAAAATTTGCTGAACAATATGAACTTGATATGGGAATAACTGTACCTAATCTTGCACGCTTTCGAATCAATATATTTACTCAAAATAACGGTATTTCTGCGGTATTTCGCATTATTCCAGAATCAGTGCCTACTTTAGAAACACTCAACATGCCAACAATTTTTAAAGAGTTACTTCAGCTATATCACGGGTTAATTTTAATAACTGGATCAACTGGCTCGGGTAAGACCACCACCTTAGCAGCGATGATAGACTATATCAACACTCATCAAGCACGTCATATTATTACGATCGAAGACCCCATTGAATTTATACATCAAAGTAAAAAAAGTTTAATCAACCAACGACAAATACACCGCGATACAAAAAATTTTAATAATGCATTACGCTCTGCATTACGTGAAGATCCTGATGTTATTTTAGTAGGAGAAATACGAGATTTAGAAACGATACGTCTTGCGCTAACTGCTGCAGAAACAGGCCATCTAGTCATGGCAACATTGCATACTCGCTCTGCACCACAAGCGATTAATCGTATTATCGATATATTTCCCATGGGTGAAAAAAATATTATACGAAATATGCTTTCAGAATCACTTCAAGCTGTTATTTGCCAATCACTGTTGAAAAAAAACGGCAATGGTCGTGTTCCTGCTTTTGAGATCATGATAGCTAACAATGCTATTCGAAATTTAATTCGTGAAGATAAAACGACACAGATTTATTCAGCAATGCAAACTGGAAGTGATAACGGTATGTGTACATTAGATCAATATTTACAAAAGCTCGTGGTAAACCAACGCGTGGATAAATCAATTGCGCGAGAAGTTGCTGTTAATAAAGAAGTTTTTAGTTGAACACGTTATAGTGATGGCTCTTCCGCTAAAAACAAATTTAGCGTACAATTATGGTAATTATGTTTTTAAATTACGAGGAGTTTTTGATGTCAAGCAGTCACGAAATGAATGCTATTGAGCTCCCCTCAGATGATCCTTCACACGTTGAACGAAAGGGGCAGCTAGAAAGTCAAGATATTACCGCCATTGAAAGCTTACTTGACTACATAAGTGACACATCATCTACAGATGCGGCAATAGATAGGTTGCAACAACTGTGTAACGCAAGTACTGAGAACAAGCAATATATCATTGCCAGAATAAATGATAGAGCAATTGAACATGCACTTTCTAATAATATCAGCGCAGCCTCTGCATTATGGAGTCTTATTATAGAATTCCCCTATCCTCCTGCTAGAAAATATCTTTACAATGACACTATTGCACAATTTAACCTTGCAAAGCTATTACACTTTAACAGTCAAAAAGAATTGGCTATTAATCATCTTCGTTATCTTAAAAACTCAGAAAATAAAACAGGTTTTAAAATAAAATTATCTGAGCTTATTGAACTAGAAAAAGAACTTACCTCCTCCACCAAGAATAACTTTGGATTGCCCTCTGTTTTCTTCGGTATACTTTTAGCAGCTATTACACTGCCAATCACCAGTGTTCTTTCAACACTCGCTGCAGCAATCAGCTTAGGAATCATAAAAGGTGGCTTACCAAAATCACTTTTAAGTATAATTACCATACCTTTCACATTTGCAATAGGTGTGATTGTCAGCCCATTTGTAGCAGTTTATGATACTCTCAAAGGAATATTTTACGATGTAATAACGAATGGTGCCGAAGGGGTTGCCAAAACATGGGCATCACAGCTTTTTCGTGTATTTAAAAGTCTACTCATTTCAGAAACGGGCCACTCACTCTATGGCCCTTATCTAAGACATCACGACTTTAAAGAGAGAGAATATATCAAACAAACAGTTGATCAGCGGCCTGTTGGTAACTCAATTGAATTAATGAGAAGAATGGGAGTTTCTCAAACAAACACTGAAACACCTGTAACTATAGCTCGAATGCCAGAAGTTACTCTTCCAAATGAAGCTCCATTAACTCAACTATTTACAGCACCACAATCGACTGCTGAACCAAAAGAATCGTCTACACCAACCAGCAAGAGCAACAATCAACCGTCTTAATAATCGAGTAGGAGGGATCTCACGATCCCGTCCTCTCACACCACCGCACGTGCGATGTCGCATACGGCGGTTTAAGTTAAATCTTTAACGACATCGCTCGTTGTTCCAGATTGATTAATCCTTGTTTCTCAAACCATGCATTTGACAATGCCTGATGAAGCGCCGGAGTTGCTGATAGTCGCCACCAACCTTTTCCTGAACTCGCCGTGTTATATGCGCTCTGCACATTCGACCCAAGCTCAATCAGAAATTTAACTATCGAGTAATACTTCTTTCGTTGCTTTAATCGATAGCATCTTAGTTTGCGGCGTATCCAGCTATCAAGATCTCTTAGTTGCTCAGGTCTGTCTATCAGCTTGAAATAATTTATCCATCCGACGAGTTTCTTGTTTAGTTCTGATATAACACATTCTAAACTTCTTCCTCGACTGCGTTTCGTGATCAGGCGTATCGCATCTTTCACTCTTGCTTCGCTTTTCTTGGATAGATTAATCTTGCCGTTTTGCAGTATTCTAAAGCCCAGAAATTGTCTTTCTGTCACTTTCGATACACTGCTTTTCCCTTCGTTTACCTTGAGATTTAGTTTGCTTGTTAGAAATTGTTTTAACGATTCCATCACTCTCTCTCCTGCTCGCAATGTTTTGACGTAAACATTGCAGTCATCTGCATAGCGGCAGAATTTGTGGTTTCGTTTCTCCAACTCTTTATCCAGCTCATCCAACATGATATTTGATAATAACGGTGATAGCGGACCCCCTTGTGGGGTCCCTTCTACTCGTTCTATACACACACCTTGTCGCATTATCCCTGCATTCAAGAATGCACGGATAATCCTCAGAACCCTTTTGTCTTCGATTACTTTTGCAAGTTTTGACATCAATATGTCGTGATTGACTCGATCAAAGAACTTCTCAAGATCAAGGTCTACCACCACTCGATTTCCACTTTGCACATGCGCTTGTGCTTGTTTTATCGCTTGATGTGCACTTCTCCCTGGCCGGAATCCAAAACTACTTGTAGAAAATTTCGTTTCAAATATCGGTTGCAGTACTTGCAATATCGTTTGTTGTACTAGTCTATCCACCACTGTCGGAATACCTAGCTGCCTTATTCCTCCCCCTGGCTTTGGTATTTCTACCTCACGCACGGGTTGCGGTTGATAGCTCCCACACAACAATGATTCAAGTAATCTTTCTTTGTGTTCGGCAATAAATTTTCCCAGATCGTCGACTGTCATTCCGTCTACGCCAGGCGCTCCTTTATTTGCTTTCACACGTTTATATGCCAGGTTAAGATTCTTACGATCACAAATCTTTTCCATCAAGCCACTCGTCAGTGAGTTATCTTCAAATAACGCTTTCTTGATTTGTTGTTCCTCAGATAATCTAGCTCCCATACGCTGGGCATTCGTATCCATTTTGGCAGATGTCGTGAAACTACTTTCATCATTCATCACTTTCTACAACTCCATTTCAGAAAAGTTATTTGATCTTTACACTGTTTAACTTATTCAGGCCTTCCGTAAAAAAAAACTTACGTACTATGCCTTCTGCTGACTTCTCACTCACCATCTCAACAAATTCCTTTGTTAATAGTTTGTATTCAACAAACAGTTCATGAGATCTCCCAAGGTAAGACGCAACTCTTTCATAAAGTTATGCTGGATCTACTGCTTACACTTGCGGTCGATTATTGGGCTTCTCTGTCACATGCCAGATTACCCCGTTTAAACAGCCTTATATCCAGTTTCTGTTCGTCATCACTTTATTACGTCATCGGCTTCCTTCAGATTCCACCTCGCGGTGAACACCCTTGCCTAGACTCGCACTTCCGATCTCCACGGCGTGCAGCGGACTTGCACCGCCTAGAGCTGCGCCATGCTTGGCGCACATGAACGGTGGGCACGCTGCGCTTTGCCCACCCTACAAAATATAAATAAAAATGGGGGACACGCTGCACTTTGCTCACCTTACAAAATATAAATAAAGATGTAGGGTGGGCAAAGCGCAGCGTGCCCACCACCTACCTACAAAACCCAAAACGGTATCATCTTCTCCGCATGTTTAATCTCACGCTCATGCTCCTTCCATTCAGGATCAAACGAAGCAACCAAACGCCAAAACTTCACCGAATGATTTAAAAAAACCGTATGACATAACTCATGAATTAAAATATGTTGCGCCAAATTTTTTGGCAAAAAAATCAATTTATAATTTAAACTAATATTTTTTTCTGACGTACAACTACCCCAACGACTACGCTGGCCTCTAATCGTCACTGCCCGATAAGGTAAATTTATTTTTTGACTGACTTCATCTAATAATGCCACTAAGTGTTTTTGGGCCATTGTTTTCACCCACTCCATGAGCAATTTAATACAATCTTGATAATTATCCGTATCACCTAATAAAACCAATTCTTCACCTGGACGCACAACCATTCGCAAGCGTTTATTTTTTGCTTTCACATAATAAATTTTCCAACACTGGTTAAATGCTGCTAATGCTATGGTTTCAGGCAATATTTCATTTTGAATTAATGTGCTATTGGCTTGGATTTCTATTAATTTTTTTATAATCCATGCTTTATTATTTTCTAAAATTTCTGGTACGTGTTTAACACTAAAACGAGTAGGAACAACAATTTCTAAACCTTGTTGAGGTGACGCTCTTAACTTAACATGCCGAGCACGTGCATGACGTTTGAGCGTATAAAGTGGCGGCCAAATAATGTGATCAGATTCCATTAAGGGTGTGTCCAGCAAAAAATAATTAAACGCTTTTTTTCTTAAACTGCAACAAAAAAGGCGGCAAGCAAAAAATTATCATTCCAGCAACCAACAACATTTCATAGGTTTTAATGCTGTCCCCAACCACTTGCTTGGGTGGAATAAAACCAAAAATAATAGTACCAACACAAGCTAAAATACCAATACCTGCAACCAAGCACATCCCCCACTGACCACCCGGAATTTTATAAGCTCGCGCAATATTGCCATGCTTGTATCGCAAACGAATAGCTGCTGCAAACATTAAAATATAAAATAACAAAGCCAATTGCGCCGTTAAATTAGAAAGCAACCAATAAGAACTATTCACCGTCGGCATAACAAGAAAAATCATACTCAAGCCAGTTACAATCACTCCTTGGGTAATTAAAATCCCAATCGGCATTAATTTTTTATTTGTTTTTTGTAAAAATTTCGGTAAATCATTATCTTCTGTTGAAACATACAAACCTCGCGCCGGCCCAATAATCCATGCGGCCGCGCCACTTAAACTGCCTACAATAATTAATATAGCAATAATAGGAACAAGCCATTTTAAGTGAAATTCAGCAAAGAAAATATTAAATGCATCCAATAAACCCGACACTAAATTAAGTTGTGGTGCAGGAATAACAACCGCAATCGCAAGACAAGCACACACTAGCGTTGTTAAAATAATAATGCCCGAAAAAAATAAAGCCCGAGGATAATCACGCTGTGGATTTTTTACATCGCCTGCATGCACAGCCGACATCTCCATTCCCATTAAACCAAATAAAATATTGGTCAAAAAAGCCAGATGATCAAAGCTAGCTCGATTCGGTAAAAAATCATGTAAACTAAAATGAATTTGTGTCGGCTTACCTAAAAACAACCAAATAAAACCTAAAGCCGCAATCAATATCATCGGCAAAATAGTCCCGAAAATTGCGCCTATCGTGCTAAATAACGCAGACGTCTTTAATCCCACACAATTAATTAATGTTGCAATCCAAATACTCGCAAGAATAACAGATAACATATAAGTTTTATTGTTAGCCCACTCCGGATGAATTAAATACGCTAGCACCCCAGCAATAAAAGCAAAAATAGTGGGATACCATACAACGTTATAAATCCATTGTAACCAAATGGTAAAAAATCCCCAACGTGGCCCAAATGCCGCTCTCACCCAAACATAGACACCACCCGTATTAGGCCAGCCTGTTGCTAACTCTGCTGTCACTAAAATAGTAGGAATAAAAAATAATAAAGCCGCAATTAAATAAAAGAATAGTAATGCTAAACCATATTCAGCACCCGCAGTGAGGCTACGTAAACTATCAACCGCAATAACATTTATCATCATTAAGGAAAAAACCGTTAATGATTTTCGCTCAGTCATTATCATTATTTTTTATCTCAGAAAAACTTTGATTACCGCGTCGCTACGTTCCTTGCAATGACGATCTCTTACTTACTTTTTATCTTCCCTGGAAAAATGATCTACTGTAGCAGCACAGACCAAATCTCCCCACACATTTGTCATCGTTCGGAACCGATCTAAAATACGATCAAATGGTAATAATAATGCGATAGCCGAAGTAGGAATATTAACACTCCGTAATACCATAATCATAGTAACTAATCCCCCTTCTGGAATCCCAGTACAACCCATTCCTGCCACAATAGCAGTAAAAAATACGCCAATTTGGCCCAACACGGATAAATGAATGTCTAAAATCTGACAAAAGAATAATGCTGAAACGGCTTCATACATTGCTGTTCCAGCTAAATTAATCGTTGTCGCCAAGGGTAAGACAAATCGGGAAACATCATCATTGATTTTTTGCTCTTTTGCAACTACCAGTGTGACGGGTAATGTTGCCATTGAACTTGAGGTAGCAAATGCAGTAAGCATCGCGCTTGCTGCTGATTTCATAAAATCCCGCGTATTGCGACGTAAAATCCATTTAACAATCGCCAATTGCCAAAGTATTTGGAATAATAAACCGCATAAAAATATAACAATAAAAAACATCATTCCCTTCAAACTTTGTAGCAATTGATTTTGTAAAGCAGCCTCTGCAATAGCTGAGCCTAATAATGAAAACAAACCAAGCGGAGTAAGATACATCAACCAAATAATCATTTTTACAAAAACATTGCGTAAACCACTAAAAAACAGCTCAACTGGCTTTGCCGTTTCACCTACTGAATTACATGCTAATGCAAATACTATGCCAAATAACACAATTGGCATAATTTCAAATTTTGCCGCCGCATCAATAATATTCGGCGGGAATAAATTTAATAAAAAAGAAGAAAACTCCTGCGGCTGAAGTTCCGCATTTGTAGCATTAGCTAAAATTAAACTTGCTGGAATTCCTACTCCTGGTTTAAATACATTTAATAAAATCAAACCAATAACAACGGCTAAAGAAACACTGAGTAACACATAAAAAATCGTATTTTTACCAATTGCACCTAAACGATGGGCCCCCTGCAAAGAGGTAATAGCGCTGACTAATGCACAAAAAATGAGGGGAAGCACAATGAGCTTTAATAAATTAATAAAAACAGTACCAATCCAACGTACTGATAACATTTGTTCTGGGTAAAAAATACCACATACTACCCCTAAAACAATACTTGCTAATATCAACAGAAACATTTTATTTTTCATAGTAATATCATAGCCTTATATTGACTGAAACTGTTTGCGTTGTCCCCACTTTGTATAGGGGTTTATTTTTTATTGGTCAAATATTACACTTTTTCTGGTTCGTACAAATAACGGAGCAACTCTCTCTACAATACTATTAAATCATACTTTTTTATATAGTAAAGGTGGCTATAATGTAAACAATATGGTAGGATTAATGCGGTTAACTTATATGGATTGGTGGGCACGCTGCGCTTTGCCCACCCTACAAAAAATGACAAAAATAAATTATTGTAGGGTGGGCAAAGCGCAGCGTGCCCACCAATCCCTTTAGTTGCTGAATAGCTACCAAAAAATTATTACAAACGAGATGATTCAATGAGCAAACTAACAAAAACCGCTGGTCTCACCACGTTACCCTTAACACTGTTAATTACCGGCGCTATTGATAGCATACGAAATTTACCGGCAACAGCACTTTTTGGTAGCTCTCTGATATTCTTTTTTATCTTATCAGCCATTATATTTTTAATTCCAACTGCGCTAATTTCAGCAGAGCTCTCAGCAAATTCAACCGATAAAAATGGTATTTATCATTGGGTTTCATGCGCATTAGGTAAAAAGTTAGGTGTACTCGCTGTCTGGTTACAATGGATTAACACTATGGTCTGGTTTCCAACCATACTTTCATTTATTGCTGGTACTGCAACTTATTTTATTAATCCAGAATTAGCGCAAAATAAAATTTATTTAGTCTCTGTTATATTAACTACTTTTTGGTTAATTACTTGGATCAATTTAAAAGGTTTAAATACCTCAACGAAATTTGCTAATTTCTGCACGTTCATCGGCATGGTTATTCCAATGATACTGATCATCGGACTTGCTATGACTTGGGTTGTGCTTGGCAAGCCATTACAAATTCAATTTACTAGTCAACACTTACTTCCCTCTTTTGCTCACACAGAAAATTGGATTTCATTGACTGCCATTATGGCGGCATTTCTAGGAATTGAATTAGCAACAGTACATATTAAAGAAGTACATAACCCACAAAAAACTTTTCCCAAAGCACTCGCTTTTTCCAGTGTTATCATTCTTACCACGATGATACTGGGTTCACTTGCCATTGCTTTAGTATTACCGAAAGGACAAATCAATTTAGTGTCTGGTGTTATGCAAGCCTTCACCGATTTTTTTGCTGCATATCATTTAAGTGGTTTAATTCCTGTTATTACCGTCATGCTATTAGTGGGAAGTGCTGGCAATATGATTAGCTGGATTATCTCTCCCGCAAAAAGTCTTATGTTTACTGCTAACGATGGCTTCTTACCTAAATTTTTTACTTATCAAAATAAACACGCTGTGCCTAGCAATTTACTTCTCATACAAGCGGTTATTGTTTCTCTGATTTGCTTAGCGTTTTTATTAATGCCGAGCGTTAATGGTTCTTACTGGTTGTTAACGGCATTGAGCACACAACTTTATATTCTTATGTATGTACTCATGTTTATCGCTGCATTAGTTGGCAAACTTAAACTCGGACATAAAACAAAAAATGCTATTATTCCCGGAGGAAAAGCGGGATTAGCAACCGTGTGCGGCATCGGCTTAACTGGTTGCGCAATCACATTATTAGTTGGCTTTATGCCACCCGAAGGTATTAATGTAGGCTCTGCTTTGCACTACACCACGATTTTTAGCTTAGGAATGTTAGTGATGATTGCACCCGTCAGCTTACTTTATTTTTTTAATGCCAAGAAACCCCTATCCATAGCCCTACCAAATATGTAACAGCCCCTGCTGCTGCGCCCACCATTAACATTCGTAAACCACCCTTAAACGAATTTTTATTCGTATAAAGACTCAAAATAGCGCCAATTCCAAATAGAACTACACCTGTTAGTAATAAACTAATTGGAAAACTCCATGAACTTTTACTGATGATAAATGGCAATAATGGAATAGCTGCTCCCACACTAAATGAAAGAAAAGAAGAAACCATCGCACCCAATGGCGATCCCAATTCATCTGGATTTAAGCCTAATTCTTCACGCGCCAATGTATCTAACGCTGTGTTAGGATTAGCAATTAATAAAGTAGCTAATTGAATCGCTTGATCTTCGGGAATGCCGCGGGCTTGATAAATGAGAGCTAACTCCTCTATTTCTTCTTCGGGATACATTTCTAATTCTTGTCGTTCTAAATCAATCTGATATTCATAGACTTCACGCTGCGAACGCACCGAAATATATTCACCTGAAGCCATTGAAAAAGCACCTGCGAGCAAACCAGCAAATCCCGCTAAGATAATAAAAGAATGATCAACGTTAGCGCCAATCACACCTAGAATTAAACTCATATTCGAAATTAATCCGTCATTCACCCCAAAAACTGCCGCACGCAAATTCCCTGCCGTACTAACACCGCGATGCAAACATTCATGATTGGGTTTAATAAAAACCGACATACCACGCACTTTCATTGCGGATAAAATATACCGTAATTTTTCTATGCCTAATAACCGCACCAGACCAACCACTAAGCGAGTACGTAAATCAGGCTGAAAAACCGGCATTTTAGCTAAATTTTGCTGTTTAATTTTTTCTTCCCAAAGCAATGCTTGCTCTTCAGCAGCGACAGCTAAGTCACTAAACAGTTTTTTTCGCAAGGCATGTGACTCAACATTTGCCATATTGCGATATAAATAAGCTGAACGTTTTTCTTCCCACCAATTCTCTTGCATCGACATATCGTGATCTCCTTTGCTTATGTCTAGTGTAAATGGATCATGCGAGCAGAACAAGAAATGTTACTATAGCTATTCAGTAGCTAGAGAGTTTGGTGGGCACGCTGCGCTTTGCCCACCCTACATTAATTTATTTTTGTCATTTTTTGTAGGGTGGGCAAAGCGCAGCGTGCCCACCAAACTCTCTAACTACTGAATAGTTACATTTCAATTATTTATTGCTATAATGCCGGCGGGAGAAAAAACTACAAATAAAAATCTCTAACTTGGAATCCATAGTCATGCAAGAGCTAACCCCATTAATAAAAGACCTCGCTATCATGCTAAGTGTAGCTAGCCTTGTTACGCTTTTATTTCAGAGAATCCGTCAACCGGTTGTACTAGGCTATCTTGTCACTGGAATCATCGTTGGACCTTTTACGCCCTACTTTTTAATTACCAGTGTCGATGAAGTGAAAGTTCTTTCGCAACTCGGTGTGATTTTTTTAATGTTTTCTCTCGGCCTGGACTTCAGTTTTCATAAATTAACTCGTGTTGGTTTTTCCGCCAGTATCACGGGCGTTATTGAAGTACTGCTCATGATTTCGATTGGTTATTTAACCGGATTAATGCTGCACTGGCCTTTTCACGATAGATTATTTCTCGGTGCTGCACTCGCGATTTCTTCAACCACTATTATTATTAAAGCACTGGATGGTTTGCGCTTAAAAAGTAAGCGTTTTGCAGAGTTTATTTTCGGTATTTTAGTTGTGGAAGACTTATTAGCTATTTTATTATTAGTTGCTTTATCAACATTAGTGACCACAAAAAATATTTTTTCTTTTGAAATGTTAACATCTATTTTCCAATTACTTTTCATTGTGGGCGGCTGGTTTTTAATCGGTTATTTTATCGTGCCTACTTTTTTGCGCGGTGTCGCACGTTTTGCTAACCAAGAAATTCTGACTATCTTATCCATTGCACTCTGTTTAGTCTTAGTCACTATTGCAGCTTATTTTAATTATTCTACTGCACTCGGCGCTTTTATCATGGGCTCCATTTTAGCAGAAACCCCCCTCGTTCATCGCATCGAAAGTATTATTCGTCCGATCCGTGATATTTTTGCTGCCGTATTTTTTATTTCAGTCGGCATGTTAATTGATCCAAAAATAATTATAACGTATTTCCCGACCATCATGATTATTACGGGTGTTTATCTCTGCGGAAAAATATTTTCTACCACGTTTGGTGCGCTATTAACAGGTCAAAGTCTTAGTACTTCGGTTCGCATTGGTTTTGGTGTCGCTCAAATTGGGGAATTTTCTTTTATTATTGCCAGTCTAGGACTTGCGCTCAATGTCACGGGTGATCGTCTTTATCCTATTGTGGTCGCTGTCTCTGCAATCACGACTTTTACGACACCTTATTTATTGCGTTTTTCTGGTTATCTTGCAAAAGAATTAGAAATTAAAATTCCCTATGCTGCAAAACAATTTTTAGACGGCTACTCTGCCTGGGTCTATCGAACCTTAGCGAGTAGTGAATCACATTCTTTATATCGTAACGCTATTATTCGCATTATTTTAAATGGCATTGTTGTCGCAATTATTTTTACTATGGTACAACATTTATTACTGCCGGAAATAGCACATATCATTCAAAAAAAATGGATACTCAGAAGTTCTACTTGGAGTATAGCAATGATACTCTCTTCACCTTTTATTTGGGGAATGCTCTTTGCGCTGCGGCCATTAACATCAACTGGTCGCACGAAAGATCTTGTTTTTCGCTCTACACCCATTATTATTTGCTGGTTAGTCACCGCCGTTGAAATTAATATTTTAAGCATTACTTATTTTCATACCTTATTTACTACCTCGTTATTAATTATTGTAACGTTTATCTTTTCATTTATTTCATTTAAACAATTAGAAAAATCATACGCCTGGTTTGAAAGAAAATTAGTTAATAATATTAGCAGTAAAAAAGACTCACGTGCACGGTATAAACGCTTAGCGCCATGGGAAACCCATTTTGTTGAAATTATTATTTCTGATGAGTCAGCACTGATTGGTAAAACACTAACGCAATCACAATTACGACAATTATATGAAATTAATATTGTCGCTATTTATCGGGGTACAAAAGAAATTCTTGCTCCTCGTGGTGATCAATATATATTTTCTCAAGATAAGTTGATTGTCCTTGGCAATGATGAACAAATTGAAGCTTTTCGCGATGTGGCCACGCGCATGTCAAGCGCGCCCTCAATAGAAATGGAAACATTAGAAAACTTTACATTAAAAGCTATTATTCTCGATGACACCAATCCCATCGTTAATTTATCCATCCGCGAATCAAGAATTCGTGAAGAAGCAAAAGGCCTCGTCGTCGGCCTAGAGCGTGGAGATTCACGGATACTCAACCCTGATCCTGCGACTATTTTACGTGCAGGTGATTTATTGCTCATCGTTGGCGAATCAGAGCACTTAAAATTAATTTTTAAATCGACACCAAAAGCATACGTTTTTTAGCATTTATTAAAAAAATATGGTATAAATAGTTCTTAAAATCGATCATACGCCTCATCAGTGATATAAATGTTAACAACCTTGTTTAAATTATCCGGACAGAAATATAAACAGCGAGTTACATTTTATCACCGGGGCGGCGATGGTCTGTTTTATTTTTTACACAAAACTAGCCAACACTTCTTGAAATTTGACGGCTTCAAATTCGATAATTTCATAGCTAGCGATCTCTTGTAATACAAAAGGATCTTGCGCTAAAAAAGCCATTAATTCTGCTCGATTCTTTAAATGTGATAAAACAATGCCTCCAATCCGTGGAATACGGGGCCCTGATGCCAGCAAATAATTTTTTTTATATCCTTCTTCCAAATAAGCTCGATGTGCAAGCAAATATTGATCCACTATTTCTAATGGTTTTTTATATGTCATTAAAACGATAAACACTTTGTGCTCTCCTTGATGAATCATATTGTAACTATTTAGTTTGGTGGGCACGCTGTGCTTTGCCCACCCTACGTAGTTTGTCATGCCAGCGTGTTTCTAGCTGGCATCTAGTACGTGCCCACCAAACTCTTTAGCTGAATACTTACACAATTTTTCAAAATATTATATACGCTATATAATTCTTTTATAGAGTAAGGTAAAATGACTTCAACTAAATTATGCATATTTAATAAACAAAAAGTGCGGGGGAGATCGTCAAAGTGTCTTTGGTAAAACAGCTTTTTCATAAAAAACCTATTCTTGCCCATGTAGATCAACCCAATCATTTAAAACGCTGCTTAACCTCTCTGGACCTTGTTTTACTCGGTGTAGGGGCCATTATTGGTGCTGGTATTTTTGTTTTAACCGGCATTGCTTCTGCAACCCAAGCGGGGCCAGCTATTATTCTCTCTTATCTTTTAGCCGGCATTGCCTGTGGTTTTAGTGCCTTTGCTTATGCTGAGTTAGCTTCTAGCATTGGTGGATCGGGTAGTGCGTATGGTTATGCATATGCTGGATTAGGCGAATTAGTTGCCTGGATCATCGGTTGGGATTTATTACTTGAATATGGAATGGATGCTGCAACTGTTTCTATTGGCTGGTCAGGGTATGTTGTCGATGCCTTCAAAGCACTCGGAATAACCATTCCTAAAACGCTCACACTCAATCCTTTCGAAGGTGGTATTATTAATTTACCCGCTGTTTTTATCATCGCATCAATCGGTTGGATTTTATCGTTAGGTGTAAAAGAAAGCGCAAGAATAAATAAATTAATTGTTTTGATTAAATTTATCGTCATTGCGATTTTTATTATTATTGGTGCTTTTTATTTTCATCTAGAAAATTGGCAACCTTTTTTACCTTTTGGTGTACAAGGTATTGTAAATGGTGCGGGGCTCATTTTTTTTGCTTATATAGGATTTGATGCCGTATCTACCGCAGCAGATGAAGCGATTAATCCGCAGCGTGATTTACCACGTGGAATTTTATTTTCTCTTATTATCTGTACTGTCATTTATGTTATTTTCGCCGCGGTACTCACTGGAATGGCGAACTATTCAACTCTCAATGTAACATCACCAGTTGCTTCTGTATTGTTATCAGTCGGCCATCGATTCGCTGCAGAAATCGTTGCACTGGGTGCAATTGCCGGTTTAACAACGGTTATTTTAGTCATGTATTATGGTGTAACGCGTGTATTTCTAGCTATGGCGCGTGATGGCATGCTGCCAAAAAAATACATTAACATTCACGTTGATACGCAAACACCGCGACAATTAATTTGGAGCATGGGCTGTATTATTGCAATTGCTGCAGGCTTAATTCCCATTAATAATATTGCGCAAATTGTTAATATTGGCACATTAGCTGCATTTACTGTTGTTTGTGCTGGCGTGTTAATATTACGTTATACCAAACCCGATATGCATAGACCTTTTCGCACACCGTGGAGTCCATTTGTGCCGCTCATGGGTATTGTTTTATGTATCTATTTAATGTCAAGCTTGCCAATAACAACTTGGGTTTGTTTTGGTTTGTGGACGCTCAGTGGTTTAGTTATTTATTTTTGTTATAGTCGGTTTAATAGTTTATCTGCAGTTGCGGAGCGTGTGTGAGACCTTGTCATCGCTTCCTGGCTTTAGCATTGTAACGTTCCCTGACGGTCGCTGCTCGGTGACACAACTTTCTCATCAAGTTGTTGTTGGTTTTGCTGCTGCTCACAACGACGAACAGTATCATAAAGCGTTACAGTCTGTAATGGGCTTTTTTTCGGAGAAAAATCAACTTTTTTAGTTGAGTTTAATGGCGTAGGTAGAGCAGCTACTGTGCCTTTTGCAGGTATCGTCGGTGACACAAAAGAAGGTAATTTTTCAGCTTCAGCTTGTTGTTGTTGTAAATCAGCAATACACCTTTTGTCTGTTGCTGAGGGATATTTTGCATATGTTTTAATTATCGCAGAAGGCGTTAGATTTCTAGGCAAACTCTGCGCATGAGCAGCGACCCCGCCATCAATGGCTCCAACTAATCCACCCAAAACAGCGCCTGATATAATAAGCATTAAAGAAGATATTACTAAGGCAAGAGCTATCAAAGGGAAAGGAATCGCAACAAACGCCGCAATAACAAGCACAGGAAGACAAGCAAGACTAAACATCTTGATTGATTTTACAAATCCAGCAGCAAAACCATAAGCCATCCCTGTGAGTGTAATTAAAAATCGAGAGAAGCGGTCTGTTTGATGTTTCCAACCATCTAATAACGCTGGAGTAATTTTTGGAAACTGCTCAGCAAGAAATATATATTTAAAAGTATCATTGCTCACATCCGTATGAAGCCATTTAAATCCACCATTAGGCTGTGTGCATTGATAACGTGTAACACTGTGCCCAGGAATAATATATTCAACATTACCGATATCATTATCTGCCTTCTTCTCTATTCTTAATTTTTCAACAACATCAAGATAAATACAAACTTCGCCATTAGAATTGATTTCTTTACTAAATTTATAACTACCATAATCTTTTTTTGTTATTGCGCTAGCAACACGATACTGCTCAGAAGAAAGATTCAATTTTGCTATTGTTCGTAATAGTAATAACGATCCTGAAGAATCATTTTCAATTTTTTGTAATACGACATCACTAATATCTAACTCACGTTTTAAAAGCGTACGAAAATCATTTAATGTTTGTTCTTGTCTTAGCCGAGTTTGATACAAATAATCCCGCGTAGGAAATTCTTTATTACCAACAATAATATTCAAGCCACCGTAATAAAACATTTCCTCAAAAAATGAAAACTCTATACCTAAACGTTGACCTTGACCTTGCATATAACGATGCAACTGCTGTAAACCCGGACTATTTGTATATCTCAACTCCTTTGAATCAGGAGTGATTCGAGTTACTTCTAGTAAACTAGGTCTCATTGTCATTGCCATATCATCGCTCGTCTTTTTTGCTTAAGTAGTGCAGGAATCATAACAAAAAAGCATTAAGAAAACCTTAACAAGCCCCACCTTTTTTGTAAAAAAACAAACAAATTGTATGATTTTGTAACTGCAAGGGCGCGCGTGCGTGTAGCTGGTCATCCTGAATAGTTCCGGGGATCTTCCAAATAATTCACGGCAACTCACAAAACTCAACGGTCTCAATAAATTCAGAACTTGCTACCGCAGCTGCATAACCTAGAGCACATGGGATCATTTGCACAAAATAGTTTTCCACACCTTGTTGAGAAGGTATCCTAACGGGTTCAATAACCGATTGAATAGAAACAGAAAAGCTTGCCAAAGAGGTATATAAACCCTGACCCAATGCTTTAATAAGCGCTTCTTTCTTAGACCAGATATGATAAAAAGCGGCTGCTTTTTCAGCTGCGGGCAAACTTAATAAAACCTCGTACTCGCTATCACTAAAAAATCGTTGTGCAATACCTTCTTTAAATTCTGTTGCAATTTTTTCAATATCAACACCGACTTCACCTTGTTGTGTCACTGCAATAATAGTCTGATTATGTGAGTGTGATAAATTAAATGATAATTCATAATCACTTAAAAATGGCTTTCCCTGTGGACCATAACTAAAAATAATATCTTGCGGAACAACATCAATATAAAGACTTAACACTTTTCGTAAATAGGTACGTGCAAGACTATACCGCTGTCGATGCAATAAAAATTTAAACCGTTCAGCACGTGCTTGCTCATCTGCACTCAATAAAGAAGCTAACAACTGTTGCTTATCTGCTAATTGATCTAAATCAATTTGCCATAGATGAATTAATCCTGGTTTAAGTGCCTGTTTTTTCATAGTAAAAATAATAACAGAATTTTTTATTAATTGGCAGATGAATCTCGCATCTTAAAATGTAATGCGTATAATAAGATAAGTATTCAGCAGCTAGAGTTTGGTGGGCACGCTGCGCTTTGCCCACCCTACATGTTTATAATTTTTTGTAGGGTGGGCAAAGCGCAGCGTGCCCACCAAACTCTAATCGCTGAATAATTACATAATTTTAATTATTTTCGAGTATGACTATGGATTACTTTCACTATCAAAATGCTGTTCTTTATGCAGAAAACATTCCCTTACCAGCCATTGCTAAACAATACGGAACGCCCTGTTATATTTACTCTCGAGCAGCCATAGTCAATAACTGGCAAGCTTTTAATCAAGCATTTAATCATTATCCACATCGAATTTGTTATGCAGTAAAAGCCAATTCTAACATCGCTATTTTAAATATATTAGCTAAATTAGGCTCAGGTTTTGATATTGTCTCTGGTGGCGAATTAGAGCGCGTCATCAAAGCCGGTGGTGATCCATCCAAAGTCGTTTTTTCTGGTGTTGGAAAAACAGTGGCTGAAATTTCACATGCACTTGATTTCAATATTTTTTGTTTTGATGTCGAGTCAGTTGAAGAATTAGAACGCATTCAAACCATTGCTCAACAAAAAAATAAATTTGCACAAATTGCTTTACGCATCAATCCTAACATCGACGCTCGCACTCATCCTTATATTGCTACTGGCCTACAGGAAAATAAATTTGGCATTGACATTAAGGAAGCATTAACTATTTTTAAACAAGCAGCTGCTTTACCTAACCTTAAATTAATTGGCGTTGCTTGTCATATCGGTTCGCAATTAACTGAAATTGAGCCTTTTATTGAAGCAGCTGACTCGATACTTGCGCTCATTGATCAGCTCAGCCAAGAAAATATTTCATTAAAATATATTAACCTAGGCGGTGGTCTAGGAGTACGTTATCAAAATGAAACACCACCTATTATCGCTGATTATATTCAATTGCTCATCAAAAAAATCCAACCCTATCAATTAGAAATTATTCTTGAACCAGGACGATCGATTGTTGCAAATGCAGGAATTATTCTTACACAAGTTGAATATATCAAACAAGGAAATGAAAAAAATTTCGCTATTATTAATGCAGGAATGAATGATTTAATTAGACCCGCTCTTTACGATGCATGGCAAAATATTATTCCCGTGAATCAACATTCAAACCAAAAAAATAAAATCTATGATATAGTAGGTCCTGTCTGTGAATCTGCTGATTTTTTAGGGAAAAATCGCCAATTAAGCCTTACGACAGGTGACTTATTAGCTATTTGTTCCGCTGGTGCTTATGGATTTTCCATGAGCTCAAATTACAATTCCCGACCAAAAATTGCGGAAGTATTAGTCGATGGATCTGAAACGTATTTGATTCGGCAGCGAGAAACAATAGCAGATTTATTTTTACATGAGACGATACCGATTTATCAAAAAAAATAAAGGAAGGAAATTTAACATGGATTTTAATTTTTCCGCTGATCAATCAACTTTTAAAAAATTAGCTCGCGATTTTGCGAATAATGAAATGGCTCCTTATGCTAAAAAATGGGATGAAGAACATATTTTTCCTATTGCAACTTTGCGCAAGGCTGCTGAACTAGGTTTTGCTGGAATTTATGTGCGTGATGATGTCGGCGGAACTCAACTCAGTCGCATTGATGGTGCAATTATTTTTGAAGAACTTGCAACTGCCTGTGTTTCAACCACGGCTTATCTGACTATTCACAACATGGTTTGCTGGCTCATGGATCAATATGCTCATACTGATTTACGTCAACGATGGTTGCCACAATTAACTAAAATGACTGCATTTAGTAGCTATTGTTTAACAGAACCCGAAGCGGGCTCAGATGCGGCTGCACTAAAAACAACAGCCATTAAAGATGGCAATGATTATATTTTAAATGGCGCAAAAGCTTTTATTTCCGGCGGATCAGTCAGTGATATTTACATAGTCATGGTCCGCACCGGTAAAGAAGGTCCGAAGGGAATCAGTTGTTTGTTAGTAGAAAAAAACACACCCGGTTTAAGTTTCGGAAAAAAAGAAATTAAATTAGGCTGGCACAGCCAACCTACTACCATGGTATTTTTTGAAAATTGTCGTGTACCCATGAGTAATCTTATTGGTGAAGAAGGCAAAGGTTTTAATATTGCCTTATCAGCACTTGATGGTGGACGCGTCAATATTGCTGCTTGCGCAATCGGTGGAGCAAAAGCCTGTTTAAATTTAGCAAAAAAACATTTGCATGAGCGTCAACAATTTAATAAAAAACTAATGGATTTTGAAGCACTGCAATTTAAATTTGCTGATATGTTCACGCATCTTGAAACAGCTCGCTTAATGACATTACGTGCAGCTTTTTCACTGGATACTAAAGATCCACACAAAGCAATGTATTGTGCAATGGCAAAACGATTAGTGACTGATTATGCTTTTTCAATTTGTAACGAAGCACTGCAAATTTTTGGTGGCTATGGTTATATGTGTGAATATCCTATTGAACGCTATTTTCGAGATTTACGTGTGCATCAAATTTTAGAAGGCACTAATGAAGTGATGCGGATTATTATTGCTCGGCATGGTTTAGATGAAGAATTTTTAATCGAGTGAGAACAAAGTTAGCAGTGTTGTGTAAATTTTGTTGAAATTTTATAGCGAATGTCTTACGTGAATTGGTGGTGATGTCTGCGGGTGGGGCAAGCGAATCTCTGTCATTGTGGGTTGAGAACTCTGAACGGTGGGCGCTGCGCTTTGCCCACCCTACATTTTGTAATGATTTGTCATTTTTTCAAATTGTAGGGTGGGCAAAGCGCAGCGTGCCCACCCTACAAATCACGCATACTTAACAAACCCCTTTTCTCTCCCTACCGCTGGTGCCTTAAAATTCGTCTTACCATGCTCTGTTCCATCCAAATAACGCTCAATCGCCTCTTCAGCATAACTCATTAATAAATCTAGATTTTTTTCACTTTCCAGCATAAAACGTTTATGAATATTATGCTGTTCTTTACTAACCAGTATTGAATCCATTAAAGTAAACATCAGCTCTGCTGATGCCACACCTTCGTTATAGACATGAGTTGTTTTTACAAAAAAATCATTCACGATTTGAAATAACAATGCATTAAGTCTCTCATTAAGCCCTACGCCACTCTGCTCATCGCTAATTTGACCCAGGGTATCCGATTGATACGTTTGAAAATAAGCTTCATAATCTGCTTTTAATTCGACATATTCTTGCTGTAATTGCGAAAAATATTCTGCCATCGCTAATTTTTCAGGAAAAGCAAAACTAAATTTTGCTTTCATCTCAACACTTTCTTGCCATAACTGTTGTTTTGTTTCTTTTAATATTCTGCAACTACCCAAAAATTCTTCAACCTGATGAATTTTAGCTTTTGATGGATTATGTTGTTTATCTGTCAACACAACAGCCGCTGATTTATCTAAACTATCAGCAACTTGATCTATTTTTTCTAAATACGCTTTTTCTTTAACATAAATAGCATCAAAAGACATTTTGAATGACTTTAATGCAACCATCTCTTTGGTTTGTTCTAACATAAACCGTTCTTGATTATCATGAAATGCCATAATTTTATCTTTAATCTTTTGATGCAGCATATTATTTTCCTTCTAAATTAATATCCTATAAAGATTTAGTCAGTAGCCAAAGATGGTGGGCAAAGCGCAGCGTGCCCACCAAACGTACCTGCTGAATAATTACTAATTATTTACATTATCGTACATTTTTCTTTTAATGGTTTTTCTTCCTCATCCATAACACTAGCAGGAACAGGCCGATAACTTGCATAAGGATTATTTGATGGCGTAGAGGGCGGAGAGTCGAGAGCAGCATTTCTACTTGAAGACGGGCTTCTTGAAACCGTTCTTTCGCGACTTGCATCAACACGCGCTGGCGGTATAAGCAAACCAAGATGTCGCTCTATCGACACTATACTCTCACTAGCCTCATGCAAGGCTGTTTGCTGTGCTATCAAACCATTGGAGTAGGTTCGAAGATTTTGAAAATTTTGTTCAACTTTTTGAAATAAGCTTTTGTTTTCTGGACAAGCACTGCTCATCTGTGTTGCCAATGCTTGATGTGTCGCCAATAATTCAGAATACTGCTGCTGCACCTTACCTTCATTAATACTCACATTATTAAAAGTAGAGAGTTCCGCTTTTAATGCAGGCAATTGCGCTTTTACTTTGCCAAGCTGCTCTTCTATTGCAGTAAAAGCAGCACGATTAATTTTTTCACGACGGTATTTACCCGTTTTAGGATCTACTACCTTAAGCAATTCTTTATCAAATTCAACGGTTACAGCCGGTAACTCTTCATCAAACTTATCACTTTTTTGCAGATAAGCATGTAATCTTTTCAACTCTTTTTGTAAAAAACCAGGGGCCAATGCTAACTCAGTTTTATCCGTTTTTTTATCCTGACTTAAGACTAAACTTCCGATTTTTGCAGCAAATGCTTTAATTTGTTCATTAATTTTTTTATCCATACCTAACATATTATTTTCCTTTTAAATATCTTAGAGCTATTCCCTACCGCTACCCATAATCTATAAGAATTTCAATACCCTTAGGCAATCATAAAAAACACGTTTGCTCAAATAATGTCTAGCTGCGTAATTATGCCGCGATTTGCACAAATTTACAACCACCTCTTTTACATTAGTAACTACCCTATATCATTTCATGAACCACCCTATGAAATTAACTGCTAAAAACAGCGTATAATGAAATATACAAAACCAGGACCAGCGGTTAATGGATACTTCCGAATAACGGGGGACAAGTAATGAATACGCACAATGAAAATGAATTCAGCCTATTGTTAGAAAAGTTATGCGACTATGATAATAATATTAGCGAGCTTTTACTGCACGACGACAATCTCTTGCTTAACATTCTTAATCCTCAGTCGCTCGTCCATAAACGTCATAACAACCATGCCTTACATAAAAATCAATTTTATTTCTGGAAACAACACATTGAATTACATCTCACTTTAAAATATTTTTTAAAACAAAAAAAATTAAAATTACAGCTGCTTAAAGAAGAACAAAGAAGATATGAAAAATTAAATGACGAGCTCACAACCTACAATATTAATTATTTACTCGACCGCGAAAAGAGTCTTGCAAAAATCGCTGAGCAAGAAAGAATGGAATTACAAAAGTTATTGCAACATTTAGCCTTAATAATTCAAGAAATTGAAAATAAAATTAAAGCATTAGACAAAGCTATCTCGTCCTTAAAATCAAGTATTAGAGAATTTGAAACTGGATTTTTACATCAATATTGTGTCAGCTTGAAATATGACCTTATTAAGCATTTTTCTAATGATATAAAATTTAACATCAATCTGCATGCGGATGACACTGTCGAAATAATTCGCTTATTTTTAAAAGAAAAATTAGAAAAATTGGCTAGCTTAAAAAAACCTGATCTTAAAGAATCATGGGAAGACGAATTAAAGCATCGCTTGAAAGATTTTATCAGTAATAAAATTCTTCATAAAAATAAAATTTCGGCTAAAGAAATTACCAGCCGCGCAGAAAAAATAGCGCAACACACGATAGATCATCAAAATAAAGCGGCTTATACATTGTTTGCTATTCAAGCAGCCAGATATGCTAGTCTTTCCTTTAAAGTAAAAGAAAAGCGCGCCTTAGAAGCTGAAAGAAAAGAACTCAGCAATCCCGATTTAATAAAAAACACAGTCAACCTCTGTGATTTAATTAATAAAAGAGCGGCAAAAAAGAATATTGCATCACTAGAATCCCGCAAATTAAACACTTATCGGAATCAACTCTTTATGATAAATGCCCAACATAATTCAAACAGCGAAAATACTAATGAAAGATTAGACGCACAGACGGAAGACTATATTAAACGGAATTTTACCCCGAATTAAATTAAGTTGGTGGGCACGCTGCGCTTTGCCCACCCTACATTTGACATTACCATGAGTAGGGTGGGCAAAGCGCAGCGTGCCCACCGTTTTTTGCGACGACGTATCCACCATCAATTACCCGCAAGCCACGTTATGATGGCTGAAAAATCTTTCTCTCCAAACCCCTGCTGTACAAATAAACTATATAACTCCGCAGCTTGTGACCCCAGAGGAATACTAGCAGCAACACTTTCAGCTGCTTGTTGACCTAAACGTAAATCTTTCAACATCATTTTTGCCATAAAACCAGGCGCATAATTTTTATTGGCTGGCGCAGTCGGAACAATACCAGGAACAGGACAATAACTTGTCATGGACCAACACTGCCCTGTTGCATTTGAACTAATTTCAAAAAATTTCTTTGCATCTAATCCTAATTTTTCTGCCAAAGTAAACGCTTCACAAACACCAATCATGGAAATGCCTAATAATAAATTATTACAAATTTTTGCAGCCTGGCCCGCTCCAGATGCACCAGCATGAATAATTTTTTTACCCATCTTTTCCAATACCGGTTTTGCTCGTTGAAAAATGCGCTCTTCACCACCCACCATGAGTGTTAAACTACCTGTCTCTGCTGCAACTACACCACCCGAAACGGGCGCATCAACCATATCAATATTAGAGTTTTTTGCGATGCTATGTAAACTACGCGTCGTGACAATATCAATCGAAGAACAATCAATATAAAGCGTACCTTTTTTTGCAAATTGAAATAATCCACCTTCAGATAAACACACTTTACTTACTTGCTCACCTGTTTGTAACATGGTAATCCAAACATCCGCATCCTCTGCAGCATCACGCAATGTCGTTGCTGCTTTAGCGCCAAGAGCAACTAATGAATCAACTGCTTCAGGAACGATATCATAAACTTTAACACTGTATCCGGCAGCTAATAAATTTTTTGCCATTGGATGACCCATATGGCCTAAACCAATAAAACTAATTTTTGTCATATAAAATTCCTTTATCACTTATCAAAACTAATGCGTAGGCATACCAAAATCAGCTTACCTTGAATAAAATGTGGGACAGGATATGACATATTACTTTCCTTTATGCGCTAAACTTACTTTTGAACGCGTTTGACAGCCTATAAATCCCGTAATAAATTTTCCAACAGCAATTAATTTTTCTAAATCAATACCGGTCTGAATATTTAAACCATTTAATAAATAAACAACATCTTCCGTCGCTACATTCCCCGAAGATCCTTGCGCATACGGGCATCCCCCTAGTCCAGACACAGAGCTATCAATAACTTGAATTCCATGTTCGAGAGCAACATAAATATTAGTTAAGGCTTGGCCATAGGTATCATGAAAATGTACCGCCAATGACTGGCTATTCACTTTTTCCATAACACTTTGTAGCATTTTTTGCGTATTTAATGGTGTTCCAACGCCAATCGTATCGCCGAGAGAAATTTCATAACAACCCAAAATAATTAACTTTTCAGCAAGTTCTGCTACTGCTTTAGGGTTAATATAGCCTTCATAAGGACACCCTAATACACACGATATATAAGCACGTACTGGAATGTTATTTTTAGCTGCTGCTGCAGTAATATCAGCAATTTTCATTAAACTTTCAGCCACACTGCAATGCGTATTTTTTTGTGAAAATTTTTCTGAAGGTGTTGTAAATACGGCTATTTCTTTTACGCCAACAGCAAGCGCATTAGCAAAACCCTGCATATTGGGCACAAGTACGGGATAAGATACCTGCGGATTTTTTTGAATAGCTTGAAAAACTTCTGCATGATCTGCTAGTTGAGGAATCCATTTTGGTGACACAAAACTAGTCGTTTCGATCACTGATAAGCCAGTTGCAGATAATTGGTTAATAAATTCAATTTTCACAGGCGTAGGAATAATTTTAGTTTCATTTTGTAAACCATCGCGCGGGCTTACTTCAACAATTTTTACCGCTGTAGACATTCCCATATTAATACCTAAAAAATACTGGACTTAAGTATATCATAATTGTTACGAATACTAATAACAGCTATAAAATCCACTATTATTCAGCTTATTAAAAAAAAGTTACTATTCTAGGCAAAGATAGTGTCTTTAATTACGCAAAATCAAAATTTATGTTTAAAAATTTGATGTATAATAAAAGAAAACAATTAGTTCAAAACGGAGGACCAAATAATGAGGAAACTTCCCTATAAATACTCAACTATTGCCTCACTAGGCGTTGAATTAGAATTCCAAATAATAGACCCCATTACTTACGACATGATTTCTAAAGCCAAGGAAATCATGAGAAACACATACAAAAGCGTTTATAGCCAAATAATTAAGCCTGAAGTAACTCAAAGTATGATTGAAATTAATTCTTCAATTCATCTATGTGCAAACGATATGTATACTGAATTATTAGAATTACAAGCATTTTTATTACAACAAGGAAAAATATTAGGTATTTGTTTTTCCGGTGGAGGAACACATCCATTTCAAAAATGGATGCAACGAAAAATATTTCCTTCTAAAAGATTTAAAAATAAATTAAAACACTATCGTTATTTAACTAAAAATTCTACCGTATTCGGACAACATATTCACATTGGTTGTCCTAATGAAGAAGATGCAATTTATCTCACCCATGCACTTGCCCGCTATGTTCCCCAATTTATTGCGCTAAGTGCTTCATCACCTTTTTATCAAGGAGTCGATACCGGCTATTATTCTTCACGATCACATACTTTCAGTGCTTATCCTTTAAGCGGCGTTATGCCGTACCTATCGACTTGGGAAGAATTTTCTAATTATTATTATAAAATGCACGATATAGGCGCGATAAAAACCATGAAAGATTTTTATTGGGATATTCGACCTAAACCTGAGTTTGGTACGGTGGAAGTACGCGTTTGTGATACCCCATTAACTATAAAAAAAGCGATGATAATAGCAGCTTATATTCAATCATTATCACTTTATTTATTATGTGAAAGGCCTAAAATTCTTTCACCCAACTTATATTATTTCTACAGCCATAATCGTTTTCAAGCAGCACGATTTGGACTCAAGGGACAAATAGTTGATCCCAAGTCTTTACTTCCTAAAGTGATTTCTGAAGACATACTTGAAACGACTGAAACCATTACTAAATATAGCAATGATCTAAATAATCAAGACTTTATTTCTCAACTAGTAGAGGGTGTTACACACGGACAAAGTGATACCACTTTATTAAGAAAAATATTTCATCAAGTAAAATCTTTCCCAAATCTGGTACATGAACAATGCCTAATTTGGAAAAATGATTAATAGCTAATGTTTTTAGGAGTGAACATGAGAAATATTGAAGCAAAAAATAACTCTTTACTTACCGCCAAACCATTTCAATACTTAGATCATTCTGAATTAGAAATGCTGCTTTCTTATTGCAAAATAATTAAATTTTCTAAAAATGAATTATTAGTGCAGCAAGGAAAACTTAGCAAAGGAATGTACGTCCTCATCAAAGGAAAAGCATTAATAACAGCTAAAATTTTAGGTAACGATGTTCTTCAACTTGCCACTCTTGAACAAGGTAACTTTATTGGTGAAGTCGGTTTAATGGATAAAACGCCAGCAACAATAACAGCTATCGCCAGCGAACCATTAGAATGTTTACTCATTACAACTGCTTATTTTGAAATGCTGGCATTATTTTTCCCTAAAATTAAATACAAGGTGACTAAAGCCATCGCCGAAGAAGTTTGCCATAGATTGAAAACAACCCAAAAAAAAATTAGACTTTTTATGCTGGAATCTGATATGGCAACACGATCACTTTTTAGTGAAGTCATTAATTCACTATCAACACCACTCCCTATTTCATTTGAGAAAAGTGGGGTTGATATTAATAAACTTCAACTGTCTCAAGTATTCCAATATATTAATGCTGAAGAAAATAATGAGCTGTTAAAGTTCTCTAATCTTATTCATACAATACCCAACTGCACTTTATTAAAGGAAAACGCAAAAAACATTACTTATTTTATCTTACTCGCCGGCGCCGTTACTGTGAATATTGTCAAAGACAATAAAATTGCTAAAATTGCAGTACTCGGGCCCATCAGTTTTTTTGGCAGCTCATCTTATATTGATGAATTACCCTCTAACCTTTCTTATACAACATGTGAACGCGCAATGTTACTTACTTTTTCTGAAACTAATTTTGCATTATTAAAAGAAAAAAATATTCAGCTTTGGTATAAAATATTCGATTCTATCTGTAAATCCTTTATTCATTTAGAAAAATTGATTGATAAATTAAACATTAGACTTCATAGCGAATCCTATAATCGATGAGGTAAAAATGTGTCGAATATTATCTTATTTAGGTGAGCCTATTTTATTTGGAGAGTTACTTTATAAACCAGATAACTCCTTCATTAAGCAAAGCTATCATCCAAAATATATGTCCCACCTGTTAAATCTAGCAGGTTTTGGCATGATTGCTTGGGACGCGGGATCCCATCAGCCTGAGCTTCCCTTTATTTACAAAACTGATAAACTTCCTTTTTATGATGAAAATTTGCGATATCTTTCTTCTAAAATTACTCCTCACTGTCTTTTATCGCACTTAAGAGGTGTTGCATATTCAAACAAAGAAGTCGTATCAAACCAAAATGTTCATCCTTTTATTTTTTCAGGAACTAATATTGCATTAGCTCACAATGGCTCTTTACATGAATTTCCAAAAATGAAATATGATTTAATCGAATATATTGATACGGATTATAGAAAAAAAATTACCGGCACAACAGATAGCGAATGGATTTACGCAGTTTTTTTATCACAACTAAAGATCCTCACTAAAAAATTTGAAATCCATCATATTAGTCAGGCTATACTTGAAACATTAAGAATTCTGCAACGCGTTCGTAAAAAAAACAATATTGATGTCAACTCGCCTGTTAATTTATTCATTAGCAATGGCGATTTTATTGCTACAACTCGTTTTGTATTTGATTATGGCTGGCAGTCCCCTAATCAAGATTTAGCTCATTTTTCCTACCATTCATTATGGTACACTTATGGCGAAAAATATGGTTATTATGATAATGAGTATCGCATGAAATCTGACGGAAAAAAATCAAGTATCATCATTGCTTCTGAGCCATTAACAGAAGATACAACCACCTGGATTGAGTTACCTGAATATACTTTATTAATAGCCAAACTTGAAAACCAGGAAATACAACTTATCTCGCAAGATATTAATTTATAATCACTATTATATTTAAAACCTCGGCTTACGCTTTTCTACAAAAGCATTTATTCCTTCTTCCCGATCCGCAGTTGGAAGCAATAAATTGTATGCTTCAACCTCAAAAGAATAACCCGACTTAATATCCAAACCTTGCGATGCATTTAAGGATTTTTTAGCTTGTTTAACAGCAAATGAGGCATTCTCAGCAATACGCACCGCAACAGCAAGCACAGTTTGAATTAAAGCCGATGGTAAACAAATTTTATTAATCATTCCCCATTCATACGCTTCCGTCGCAGAAAAAGTATCACCAGTAAACGTTAATTCTTTTGCTCGCCTTACACCACAAGCACGCGGCAAATTTTGTGTGCCCAGAGCACCAGGCATTAAACCCAGTTTAACTTCTGCTTGTGAAAATAATGCTGTATCTGCTGCATAAGCAAAATCGGCTGCTAATGCTAACTCTAATCCGCCACCAAATGCGGCGCCATTGACAGCCGCAATAATCGGCACCGAACAATCATGCATCGCTAACATAGCTTGCTGTAACACCGCATGTTGACTACGCCATTCATCAACACTGATTCCATGTCGAGCTTTTAAATCCGCGCCTGCACAAAACGCTTTGTCACCACTGCCCGTTAAAACAATACAGCGTAAATCTTTTTGTTGTGTAACAAATTCTTGCCAAAAATAAAGTAAATCTTGCATCATCGCTAAATTAATTGCATTGCGTACCTCAGGACGATTGAGAGTGACTTGCAATACCTGATCATGCAATTTTGTGAGTATCAATGTTTTAAAATGAGCTGTCATGTCACATCCTAAAAATACCAAATTTTGTCGGCAAAATGGGGGCATTAAGCGCTGCCGATAAACTTAAACCTAAAATTCGTCGTGTATCTAACGGGTCAATGACACCATCATCCCACAAATGTGCGCTAGAATAATAAGCATGACTCTGCTGAGCATATTGTGCCAAAATAGGCGTTTTTAATTGTTCTTCATCTGCGGTAGTCCATGATTTTCCTAAACGTTCGTTTTTTTCACGCATCACTTGTGCTAATACATTAGCAGCTTGTTCTCCACCCATCACGCCAATGCGCGCATTCGGCCACATCCACAAAAATCGTGGTTCAAATGCACGGCCACACATGGCATAATTGCCTGCACCATAACTACCACCAATAATAACCGTGAATTTAGGCACGTTAGCGCAGGCTACTGCTGTTACTAATTTAGCACCGTTTTTTGCAATGCCTTCAGCTTCATATTTACTACCTACCATAAAGCCCGTTATATTTTGTAAAAAAATTAATGGTATGCCACGCTGACAACACAACTCAATAAAATGCACAGCTTTTAAGGCAGATTCTGAAAATAAAATACCATTATTCGCCACGATACCCACTGGAATTCCATATAAATGTGCAAAACCACAAACCATGGTTTTGCCATATTGCGCTTTAAATTCAGTAAAATTTGAACCATCAACAATACGAGCAATTACTTCTCGAACATCAAATGGATAGCGTGAATCTGCAGGAATAATGCCATAAAGCTCTTGCGGGTCTAATACAGGCTCACTTATTTCAGCTAATACTAAATTATGTTTTTTTTGTCGATTTAAATTAGCGATAATTTGCCGAGCAATATGCAAAGCATGCTCATCATTATTAGCATAATGATCAGCTACACCTGACACTCGACAATGTACATCTGCGCCACCTAAACTTTCTGCTGTGACTACTTCACCGGTTGCAGCCTTCACTAACGGTGGCCCGGCTAAAAAAATAGTGGCTTGATTGCGCACCATAATAGATTCATCCGCCATTGCTGGAACATAAGCACCGCCTGCGGTACAGGATCCCATAACAATAGCAATCTGCGGAATATCTAATGCAGACATCATGGCTTGGTTATAAAAAATTCTGCCAAAATGATTTTCATCTGGAAATACTTCATCTTGTTTTGGTAAATAAGCACCGCCTGAATCAACTAAATAAACACAAGGCAAATGATTTTGTTGGGCGATTTTCTGTGCGCGTAAATGTTTTTTGACTGTAATCGGATAGTAAGCGCCCCCTTTTACTGTTGCATCATTAGCAATAATCATACACTCAATATGACTGATTTTTGCTATACTAGCAATAATTCCTCCTGCTGGGATTTCATCAGAATAAAGCTCATAACCCGCCAACGCTGATAACTCTAAAAACTCTGAATCTGGGTCTATCAATTTTTGAATTCGGTCTCGAGGTAATAATTTTCCATGTTGACGATGACGTTCGCGAGCTGCTTCATTACCACCTAAATAAATATGTGCTAATTTATTGCGTAAGTCTTGAACCAGGCTTTGCATAGCAGCCACATTTTTTTGGAAGCCTTTATCTTGAGAATTTAATTGCGTTTGAAACATCATCCATTCTCCCAATCAGAAAATAATTCTCGACCTATTAACATGCGACGTATCTCAGAAGTGCCCGCACCAATTTGATATAATTTTGCATCACGCAATAATCGTCCGGTGGGAAATTCATTGATATAACCATTACCACCTAAACATTGAATAGCTTCTAGTGCCATCCACGTTGCTTTTTCTGATGTATATAAAATAACGCTTGCAGCTGCTTTTCTACTTACATTTTTTTTATCACATGCTTGTGCAACCGTATATAAATAAGCTTGGGAGGAAGTGAGTGCGACATACATATCAGCCAACTTCCCTTGCATTAATTGAAATTCACCAATAGGCTTACCGAATTGTTGGCGATCATGAACATATGGCATAACAACGTCCATACAAGCACGCATAATACCTACTGGGCCTGCTGCTAATATCACTCGTTCATAGTCCAGACCAGACATGAGAATTTTATTACCGGCATTTTCTATGCCCAGCACATTTTCTGCGGGTACGTGACAATCTGTAAAAATTAATTCGCAGGTATTGGATCCGCGCATACCTAATTTATCTAATTTCTGCGCGGTTGAAAATCCAGGAAAATTTTTTTCGACAATAAAAGCAGTGATTTTTTTAGTTTTATTGCCTTTTTCTGTCCAAGCATACACAACAAAAATATCTGCATCAGGACCATTGGTAATCCACATTTTTGTGCCATTTAAAACAAAATAATCGCCTTGTTTTTCTGCTCGACATTGCATACTCATGACATCTGAGCCTGAGCCAGCTTCGCTCATTGCTAAAGCACCAACGTAATCACCACGACAGAGTTTGGGTAAATATTTTTTCTTTTGTTCTGTTGTGCCATTTAAAAAGATTTGATTAACGCAAAGATTAGAATGAGCACCATAACTTAAACCCACTGAGGCAGATGCACGGCTGATTTCTTCCATGGCGATAGCGTGTTCTAAATAGCCTAATTGTGAGCCGCCGTATTCTTCTGCGACGGTGACGCCAAGCAGACCCATTGCGCCTAATTTTTTCCATAGGTCTTGTGGAAAGGTGTTATTACTATCGATTTCAGCAGCGCGAGGAGCGATTTCTTTTGTAGCAAAGTTATGTACTGATTCACGTAGTAAATCAGCGGTTTCTCCAAGATTATAATTGAGTAAAGGGGTCATTTAACTTCCTTATTATTTACTTGAGAGTGAACGGTGGGCACGCTGCGCTTTGCCCACCCTACAAAAGATTATATAAAAATAAATTATAAAAAATGTAGGGTGGGCAAAGCGCAGCGTGCCCACCGTTACAAATACAACATCACTGCCTTTAAAAACCGAGTTGCTTCTCCTCCCGTTACTGCGCGATGATCAAACGTCAACGACAAGGGCAATACTTTGCGAATTGCAACTTTACCTTCATATACCCGAGGTTCTTCACGTAAACTTCCACAACCCAAAATAGCAACCATGGGTGGCACAATAATGGGCGTTGCATAACGACCAGCAATCATACCAAAATTTGATAACGTGATTGTCGCACCTTGTAAATCACTGGGTGCAACTGTACGATCCTTTACTGTTTTTTTATAAACATCAATTATACTACGTAACTCTTGCGCTGATTTATTATTTACATTTTTTATCACCGGTACAAATAATCCATCTGGCGTATCCATCGCTAAACCCAAATGAATTTCCTGCATCGTACAACATTCTAATGCCTTACCATCAAACCAAGCATTTAATGCGGGTTCTGCCTTAACTCCAGCAACAATGGCCTGAATTAAACTTGTTGTAATATCATTACCGGCTAAGTGAGTAATATCAACATCATCCACTATCGTCACCGGCACTACTTCTTGATGTGAATGCGTCATTGCAACTGCCATCGCTTTTCGCACACCATGTAAAGCAATAACATCTCCTGACATTTTATATGCAGGCTTATTTTGCATCGCCGCCGCACATTGTTGCACATCTTGAATAGTAATCTGGCCTTGCGCACCAGTCGGTTTAACTGTGGTTAAATCAATTTGTAATTGCTTCGCTAATGCTCGTACTGCAGGCATTGCTTTAATTGTTGTCGCTGTTGCGCGTGCTGCGCCAATAATCATATCACCTTCATCTAATACCGTAGTACTTTCCTCTAAACTACCAACCACGGTACCTTTATCTTTTACTATTGCCGCCTCACCTGCAAATTCCACTAAGGGAGCATGCGTTTTAATTACATCACCTTTGCTTCCATACAATTGCGTTATTTTTCCTGCCTGCGGTGATGGCACTTCAACAATGGCTTTCGCTGTTTCCATCGTCACTAATGGTTGATCGATTTTAACAACATCACCTACTTTTACATGCCATTCATGAATTTCAGCTTCAGCTAAACCTTCACCTAAATCGGGTAAATTAAATAATGTCATGCATACTCCATTACTTGCTGTACTGCAGTTATAATATCTTGCTCACTGGGTAAATAAAATTTTTCTAATCGTGCATAAGGAACAATTGTGTCATATCCTGTAACTCGTTGCACAGGTGCTTGCAAATACATTAAACCTCTTTCTGCAATTTGCGCGGAAATTTCTGCGCCCACGCCACACGTGCGTGCTGCTTCATGAATAATGACACAACGACCGGTTTTTTCTACTGATGCTAAAATAGTGTCTATATCAAGTGGTTTTATTGTTGCAACATCAATCACTTCAGCACTGATACCTTCATTAGCCAATTTTTCTGCTGCAGCTAATGTTTCTTTTACTAATGATCCCCACGTCACTAAAGTAATATCGGTACCAATGCGTAAGGTAAAACAAGTATCTAAAGGTAAAGCCTTACCATCATTAGGTACTTCTTGTTTTGCCCAACGGTATAAACGTGCAGGCTCTAAAAAAATAACGGGATCTGGATTACGAATCGCTGCTAACAATAAACCATAAGCACGCAAAGGCGATGAAGGCATCACCACACGTAAACCAGGTATATGTGCAAACAAAGCTTCTGTGCTTTCTGAGTGATGCTCAGGCGCGCGAATTCCACAACCATAGGGCGCACGAAAAACTAAAGGACAACTCATTCTGCCGCGGGTTCGATTACGAATACGAGCAGCATGATTAATAATTTGATCTAATGCCGGATACATAAAACCTAAAAATTGAAATTCAGCAACCGGTTTTAAACCTTCTATCGCCATACCAATCGCTAAGCCAGCAATCATCGATTCTGCTAACGGTGTATCACGCACACGATCAGAACCAAATTGATCTAATAATCCTTGCGTTGCTCGAAATACACCGCCATTTTTTGCTATATCTTCGCCCAAGACAACAACGGTAGTATCAGCGTGCATTTCATACGTTAATGCCTGAGTAATTGCTTCAACCAACGTGATTTCAGTCATGTTTAGTCTCTCCAACATTTTTTAACATTTCACGTTGCTCATGATATATTTTTGGCAGCTCCGCATACAAATAATCAAACATCACATCGGGTGTAGCGGCTGGTGTATTTAAATATTCTTCGACAACTTGTTCTATCTCACGCGCACAATCTGTTTGTAATTGTTCTTCTTTTGTTGCATCCCATACTTTAATTATTTCAAGATAACGGCGTAAACGTTGAACAGGTTCTTTAGCCCATTCTATTTCACGCAGACCTTTTGGTTCATAACGACTCGCATCATCCGCAGTTGTGTGATCACTTTGTCGATAAGTGATAATTTCAAGTAATGTGGGTTCTTGCAAATCTCGCGCTTTTTTTAATGCTTCTGCAACTCGATGACGCACAGCAATAATATCATTCCCATCCACTTGTTCACCGGAAAATCCTGCTGCTATTGCTTTTTGAGCAATCGTTTGCGATGCCGTCTGTGCCGTGCGCGACACGGATATAGCCCATTGATTATTACTGACAACAAAAACAATGGGTAATTTCCAAGCGCCTGCAACATTCATGGCTTCATAAAAATCACCTTCTGAAGTACCACCATCGCCACAAACAGTGAGTACAGCACGTTTTTCTTTTCGAATAGCAATTGCTGTTGCAGCACCTGCTGCATGCAAACATTGTGTAGCAATAGGAACACTGTAGGGAAAATCAATTTTATTATTTACAAAACAATTACCACGCTCATCACCACCCCAATATAAAAGAATTTCAGCTAACTTAACACCTCGCTGAATCAAGGTGCCGACATCGCGATAATAAGGCACAAATATATCATTTTTTTCCAAAGCATCGCCCATGCCTACAAAAACAGCTTCTTGACCTCGTGTTGAAGGATAGGTCCCCATCTTACCCGTGCGCTGCAAAGCAATCGCTTTATTATCAAATAAGCGATTTAATACCATTAAACGATAAAGTCGGATTAAGTGTTCAGGATCTTTTGCAAAAGCAGGTAGTTCAGCAAGCAAATGACTTTGTTCATCAAGAATTTGATAATATGGAATTTCAAAACGTGCCACTATTTTCACACTTGCACACTCCCTTGTAATTTAATATACAACGATTCCTGCTAGGTAACTATTCAGCAGCCAGGAGCGTGTAAGTGCCTTACTTAAAATACCGCTCCAAGCGAAACATCCCTGTTTTAGGCTTGCCATCCATGGCAAGCAAGTCGCTTTATTTTAAGTAAGGCACTTACACGCTCCTGACTGCCGAATAGTGACTCTGCTAATACAACTCACATCAGGTTATCGATCGACTTACATTGAGTCAACTGGTTTTGCCTACTGAATAGCTATGATTTGCGCAACAAAATTGCATCGATCATTAAACGATCAAATGCTGCTTTATCTCTTATAAAATCGCACTCTTTTTACAAATAAACGCACTATTCACTCTCTCCATGATAGAATAAAAATAAAGGAGTGTTTCCATGAGTAATCATTTTCGATTGTTCATGCAATATTTGATCTTAAATTTCGCAGCATTATGGCTTTGTCCATCCTATAGCGAAACCATTCCCAGTGCGCCTTTGGTCACTCCACCTTTAACTCTGGCCAGTAAAAATGTAACTCTTTTGCAAAATGAATTAAATCATTATCAAAATGCGGTACAACAACCCTGGGTTCCTCTCACTTTAGAATCCAAATTAAAATTAGGTAAAAAAAATTCAAGCGTGCCATTATTACGTCAACGATTACAAATCGCGGGTGATTTAAATAATGAAAATCCCAACGATAACTCTATTTATGATGCTCAAGTAGCACATGCAGTTAAGCATTTCCAATATCGACATGCACTTGAAGCAGATGGCATTATTGGTAAAGCAACACTCGCTGAACTTAATATTCCACCCGAGCAACGCATTAAAACATTACAAATTAATTTACAGCGCTGGTCAGATTTGGCAAAAAAATTAGGTAATCGTTTTATTATCGTTAATATCCCCGATTTTGCGTTATATCTATTTGATCAAGGTAACCAAGTTATGATGATGAAAACTATCGTCGGTAAACCTGATCTGCAAACGCCCGAGCTAAACTCACGTATTACTCGAATTATTTTTAATCCTTATTGGCATGTGCCTGACAAAATTGCGGCACGTGATATCATTCCTAAACTACGCAAAGATCCTTATTATCTCGATGATATGCATATTAAAGTTTATGTAAAAGACAGTGATCATACCGAACAAGTATCAGGAAATGATGTTGATTGGCAGCGTACTCAAGGAGATGATTTATCCTATGAGTTTCGTCAAGAACCCGGTGAAGATAATGCATTAGGCGTAGTAAAATTTGAATTTCCAAATTCTTATTCCGTGTATTTACATGACACTCCAGTGAAAACTTTATTTGAGCAACCCTATCGTGCTTTAAGTCATGGTTGTATTCGTCTGGAAAATCCTTTAGATTTGGTGAATTATTTAATTCAAGACAATACTGAGTGGAATAGTGATCGCATTGATACAGTTATTGATTCCCACCAAACAACCAATATACGTATTATCAAACCTATCCCTATTTATATAACCTACATCACAGCCTGGGCTGATGAAAATGGAGTGGTCAATTACCGCAATGATATCTACAACAAAGATTTATGATAAACCATTCACGACAATTTATGTCGCAAAACCCACTTTACTGAATGAATTATGTGAAGAATTAACTGACGTTGTTTGCATTATCGAAAACTTAGTATTTTCAAATCATGCTATGTCTACTAGTTGTTTTGCTTTAGATATTTGGTTTAATCCAAAAATTAGTACTTTTGAATCTATTTCTGCTGCAACTCAAATTCTTAAACAAGCGGGAAAATTTTGGTATTTAAATCCCATCGAAAATATTCGTCGTTCGCATTTGATTAGTGAAAATTTACGTAAACTCCCTGAATTATTACTCACTGTTCCATTGCAACAAGCTATTCCAAATATTGGTTGCTTTAGTTTATTAGATAAAAACACTCTTTTATATGCCACTGAGCGTTGGAAAAAACCGCCCTTAGGCCATTTTGAATTTATTGAAGATAAAATCAACCCGCCTAATCGTGCGTACTTAAAATTATGGGAAGCATTAACTTATCTTGAAATGTACCCCAAAGCCGGTGAATTAGCCGTTGATTTAGGCGCATCACCGGGCGGTTGGAGTTATGTCATGCAATCACTGGGGGCACGTGTTCTTTCTATTGACAAAGCAGAACTAGAACCACGCATCGCAAAATTATCCCATCTTACGTTTATGCAAAAAAGTGCTTTTGAATTAACACCTGATGAGTTTGCTGAACCCATTGATTGGTTACTTTGCGATGTTGCCTGCTATCCACAACGTTTATATGATTTAACTTTAAAATGGATTAAATCTGGCAAGGCAAAAAGAATGATTTTCACTATTAAATTACAAGGAAAAACTGACTTTGAGATTATTAAAAAATTTAAAGAAATTCCTAACAGCCAAGTTATACATTTGTTTCATAATAAACATGAAGTAACGTTTTTTTATTGCCAACCAATATAAATCGCAGTTGTAGGGTGGGCAAAGCGCAGCGTGCCCACCGTTCCAACTTTAAAAATCCAATAAAATTAATTGACTAACACAAAAAATGATTATTATTATTTTTTTAAAGGAAACCAATATGCCATATAAAGCGGATAATTATGATACTGATTTTTAGCATCAATATATAAGGGCTTAGCACTAAATGTCATCCGATAAGGCGGACAATATTTACTGGCATATTTATTTAGACTTTGACTGCGAGTGACCCAGCCTGATTTAACTTCGATAGGAATAATTTGATTATCAAATGAATATAAAAATTCAATTTCAACACGGTTATCTTGCCAGCTATGTAAGTTAACAATATTATTTGCAATAAACTCCTGAGCTATAAAATTTTCAGCAAAATAACCTTTATAAGTGCCATAATCATAATCTAAAATAGTTTTTGGCGATAAATCAGATAAAGCGCCCAGGACTCCCACATCAAATAAATATACCTTGAAATGACTTTCATCTACATAAGCCATTAATGGTAATTCCACATGTTTAACAATAGGAACTTTAATAATAAGCTCTGCAGACTGCAGCCAATCAAAAACATTTGCTAAACGCTGATAACGATCAAGTCCCGGAATAATGCCTTTAAATTGAAAACGTTTTGCCGAGCCATCTTGTGTTTTAGCTAATTGACTTGGAATTGCCTGCCAAACACGATCAATATACATCGCATTCACTTTTCCTGCATGTTTTGCTATGTCAGCATAATAACCATAAATAATGTCTTTTTGTTTTTGACGCGCCAAAGTTAATGCGGTATATAAATCATCTTTATTATCAATGTAAGTCTGAACAACTTCAGGTAATCCGCCCGTCACTAAATATATTTTAAGTTGTTGCCACAAGTGCTCATGCACAATTTCTGAAATCGAATCTTTACTACTACAATTATTTAAATAATCTACGGATTTTTGATCATCACTCGCTACAAGAAATTCAGCAAAGCACATAGGCCGCATATGAAAAAAATCAACTTTCCCTACCGGAAACGACGTCTCGCCTAAATGCAACCCTAACAAAGAGCCTGCGCAACATAATGCAAGCTCGGGTAGTTCCTCGGCAAAATATTTTAAACTGGTAAGAGCTTGAGGACAGGCTTGTATTTCATCAAAAATCACTAAATCATGTTTTTTATCAATAGGCTTACCCAATAAGAAACTTATATCATTCAAAATCCGCTGCGAGTTAAAATCACCGTTAAACAAGCTTGCGGCTTTTAGGTTTTGTTCAAAATTTATATAGTGAACAGCTGAAAAGTCACTCGTTCCAAATTGTTTTAACACATAGGTTTTCCCCGTTTGCCTAACTCCCTTAATAATCAATGGCTTACGGTTTTTTTGGTTTTTCCAAGCTCTTAAATTATGTAAAATTAATCGTTTCATACTTGTATTTTCCGTCTTATATGACATTTATTACAAGTAATTATCGTCAAATTTGACGTTATTTGCAAGTTACACTATAGTGGCTTTGTAGTCAGAAGCTGTTACACCAGCAGGGCCGGTATCTCCGGCCGCCGTGGTTGCTTAATAAACTTTATTTATTTACCAAAGTCGGTGGTCCTGAATTCAAATTTCCCTGATAACTTACCGCCGCTGAATTCGGCGATTGTGAATTTAAATTACTTTGATAACTCGATGCTGCAGCACTCACAGAAGCTGATACTGCACTTGCCGCCGTAAATTCTTTTTCATCGGATCGTAAAAACTCTACCACACGCGCAGCCGTCGGACGCTTAGCTTGATCACCATCCCAACAAAATTTAATTAATGAGGCTAATTTTGGCGGGCAGTCTTTTGGAATATCTTCACGATCACCTCGCATAACCCAAGTTGGAATAACACTGGGATTATGAGCATCAGCAAATGGGATTTTACGTGCAGCAACCTCCCAAAATGTTATGCCTAAACTATAAACATCCGATTTTTGTGTGTAGATCGCTTTGCGTTCAAAAAGTTCCGGCGCCATCCAAGCCGGTGTTCCTGCACTACCACCTTTGGTGGTGGTTTTAGTTTCATTTTTAATTTTCGATAATCCAAAATCGGTAAGCTTAGCATGAGAATTTTCATCGAGTAAAACATTTAAACTTTTTAAATCACGATGAAATATATTCTCTGCATGTAAAAAAGCGACACCGCAAGCAATCTCTGTTATTAATCGATAGCGTGTTTCCCAGGCAAGGTTTTCTTTACTGTGCAACACATTAAATAATGATCCTTTTGGCATGTATTCCATCACGATGCAATATTGTGGATTTCCTAAACACGCGCCGTAAAATTGCACAATATTTGGCGAACGCAACTTCGCCATGATTTGCGTCTCCGCTTTAAACTCTTCTAATGAATCGGCGGTAGGATTCGCTACTAATAATTGTTTAATCGCCACTGGATTAAACCGCCACGTACCTTGATGTACGACACCAAATCCTCCACGACCTAATTCTTTATCAATTTTTAGATCTGCGAAATTAATAATAAACGATGTTGTGATGGGTGTGTTTTGTGTTGGCACAGCAACCGCATTAACACTGGATGTTGCCATGGTAGGGGGTGCAATCGCTACGGCGGAAGACATACTGGCTGTTCCAGCTGCAGCTGTCGCGGTATTTGCATTGCTACTTGGTATTCCTGTTTGCGTCAGTGAGGTTTTTTGATCTTTACTGTCAACTATATTGACTGCTTGTTCATCACGCAAAATCGTTAATTTTGTGGCGCGAGCTTTAATCATGTTTTCTAATTGTTGAATGCCTTGTGTTGAAATACTCGTACGCCGTAAATCTAACTGCATTATTGTGTTATTAGCGCTGAGTAATTCTGCAAATACTGGTATGTCTTTATCTGTCAGCACAACATAACGTAAGTTTAATTGTTGCACTGAGTGATTGGTTTGCAGTGCAATAAAAATTTCTTCTAAATCTTTCAATCTTAAACGGCGCATTCCCACATCCCAACATTTAATTGTACTTTCTCCCAATAATCGTTTGTCACCTGACACGCTAGCTAAGCGATTGCCGGGAAGTACGGCAACACTTGCCACTGCATCGCTGTGGGCTTTGAATGAAGTGGTTTGATTAGTTCGTAAATCCAGCAAGTTAATCATGCCGTTAGAAGTGGTTACCAAACACTCTTCGGTAAATTGATTAACTGCTTGGAATTTATCTTTGCTTTTGTCATTTGATATGAAATTAATACACTCGCCAGTAAAAATATTCCATAAACCAAACTCTCGTTCAGAAAAACTGGTTAAATTTCCATTCGCCAAGATAGCAAACGTAATAATACGTTGTTGATGTTTTTTAAGTGCCTGCACAAGTTGTCCTGTTTGCACATTCCAAATTTTGATTTGATTATCAATGGATGAAGCACTGGCTAAATAACCATTCGGTAGCAGTATTAACGCATCAAATATTTCGTTACCCGTATCACCGATTGTTTTCAGTGTACGCTCACATTGGCCATCGTTAATATTCCATAATTTAATCGTACCATCCGCAGAACAACTAACTAAGCGACCGTCTGGCAGTGTAACTAAATCAGTCACTGCTTTTTTATGTCCTACCAAGGTGTGTTGATTTTGTTTGGTGGCTAACAACCAAATTTTAATTGTGCCATCTAGTGCACCACTCGCCAGCATATTGTTTGGTAAAGCGGTTAATTTAGTAGCGTCTTTGTGTTCCAGTGTTGACAGACATTGACCATTATCAGCATGCCAAATTTTAATTTGACCATTTAATGCCAAACTCGCTAGTTGTGCATTTGGCACCGCGACCAGTATTTTAATCGCTTCTTTACCATGTCCTTTTAATTCTTGTATGGTTTTTGGTTTTGCGGTTTTATCCCACACAATTTTATTAGAGAAATCAATAACTGTTGCTGTCTGCTGTGTAATCTCCGTTAAAGTCGCTTTTGCATCAAAAGCGTGCGGTATCATAATTTTATTTTGTAGTAATAATTGCTCTTGTAAGCGCGCTAGATTATTAATTGCTTCAGCGTGTTTTTGCTGTGCAGCTTGTCGATACCAATATATCGCCAGTTGATGGTTGATCGGCGCACCTAAACCGATTTCGTAACAATGGCCTAACACATTTAATGCAAAACTATCGCCACGTTCTGCCGCTTGGTGAATCAGATTAATATTTTCAGCTATCGCAGCACGAGCCGTTTGTTGATCGGCAGGAGTTTGCATAATTGTCAACGCTTGCTCAGCAAACAGTACCGACACAGCTTTGATAATGGGTAATGCTTCGTGCTGTAATAATTTCAAACTAGAGTGTTGAGCAAGACTCTCTAACAAAATCTTAACGCCTTGCCAGGTAATTGACGCGTAGGACAAATCAATATCTGTCAGTTGTGTAGCAGATAATAATTTTAGTAACTCAGCTAACTCACTATCTTCTAGCGAACAATTTTGCAGATTCAGTTGCTTTATTGAACTACCTGGCAAAGCCACTAACAAAGGCACGATATCTTTTAACCTTAATACCCTTGTACCCAGATTCCATAATTTGGCACTTTCTACTGGATCACTCACAATTTGCTCATCTATCAGCGCCTTGAGAGTTTTGGCATAACTAGTAGTGCCATGTAGTGTGGCTGTGCACTTTCCAGCCTTGGGATCCCATAGTTTAATACTTCCGTGGCTCGTTGAACTTACCAAACGGCCATCCGCTAACGCAGCGAGGTGAGAATAATTATCTTGTCCAATCAAGGTTTGCTCTTTGGTACTCTTTGCATCCCACAGTTTGATCTTACCCGTCGTCTCGCTCACGGCGAGACGCCCATCCACTAGTGCCACAATATAATTGTCATAACTATTAGTAGGCAGTGTGGCTAAGCATTTGCCGTTTTTTGTATCCCAAAGCTTGGTGTCACCAAACGTTGATGCGCTAGCTAAACGCCCATCCGATAGCGCTTTAATAGAGGTAATATTGTTGCTATGCTTTTGCGACGTGGCCACATATTTAGTCATGCTGGAATCCCAGAGATTGATACCCCTACCATCCTCCGACACACGCGCAAAGCGTCCGTCCGCCAGCACTGCAATAAGCTCATTATAACTTGTACTATTGTCACATAATATAGTGCTTATACATCGCCCTGTTTTTAGTTCCCACTGCTTAATTTCACAATAGAGTTTATGATTAGGTGTTGTCAGATAAGCAACACTGACAAGATTTTTATTGGAGAGCACCGTAAGAGTTAATTGACCTTCACCGCTATGCCCTTGCAATGTGGTTACGCATTGGCCTACCTTAGTGTCCCACAGCTTGATGCCTGCAAGTGTATACTCACTGCTGGCAAGACGTCCATCAGGCAGCGCCGCAAGAGCAGAAATAGCATTATTATGCCCTTGCAAGGTTGCAACACACCGCTCAGTTTTGATATCCCATAACTTGATACTTTTATCCGCCGACCCACTGGCCAGACGTCCGTCCGTTAGCACAGCAAGAGCGGTAACATACTCAGTATGGCCGTTTAGGTTTTTAAGTGGGGCTTTTTCATCATGGACTCTCTGCTGCGATAGATCTAGCGTGATGAGTTTAAAATCATTAAGTGCTGTGAGTTGTGTTTGCAGATTGAAGATTTGTGTTTTAGCGGGTGTGGTTATTGTATTCACCACTCCACTTGTTGCAGTAGTAGTTGCAGTCGCTACAGTTTTTTGATCTTTGGATTGGTAAGCTTGCATATAATATTTCCTTGTATGTAAAGTTGATCTGCTTCGGGTTCAGTAGACACACATCTCTAAATATTACTCGTCGAAATTAATCGTTTCATACCTGTATTTTCCGTCTTATATGACATTTATTACAAGTAATTATCGTCAAATTTGACGTTATTTGCAAGTTATGCTGCAATTCGGCCTTAATATAAACCAGAAAGGCCAAGACAGGCTGCTTATTGTCCATGACTAATCTAGATGTTACAATTCATGACAGAATATACCTATAACGAAAGAGAGAGAAATGAATTCACACACCTCAACAAAGTTAGATCACGCGGTTATGCGCCTAAAATTTATTTATCCTCTTATTCAAGAATTAAAAAGTTATTTTTCACCTTTTGATAATCAACACATCACAACATCTTATAACAAATTAATTATCGATTATGACAAATTTAAAGAAGAAAAAGACACTATACGACTATCTCAAGCCGCAGATATATTATTTAAAACAATAATGCTAACCCTAAACGACTTACTAACAACATTTCTAAAAAATCATATCCAATATGATGAATTAGAAGAAAACTGTGCAGCTCTTAGTATGTTTCCTGCATTCCTTGAAACCCGCCCTAACTTAGAACCAACAGATTACTTTGCCGATATTTTTTATCATAAAAGTTTTATTTATAAAATTTCACACCTTATTAAAAAGGCAATAGAAGAAAAAAACTTTAACGAAAAAAACCAAGAAAAAACCCTTATACAAAAATTTGAAATTATTAAAAGTTTAATGATAAACGAGCGCTATATGGAAGAAAAAAAACTTGCATTAGCTATTGAAAAATTATCACGCAATAAAAAAGCGATAGAATTAGCATATCAATCTAGCTTAGAAGCACCTGGCAAAAGAGTCCTAGTATATAATACACCCGAAAAAGTACAAGATACATTAAAAAAACTTTCTCAATCTGCATTGACTAATTTAAATCAGCTAGGAGACAATCTAACTAACGCACATAAAACTAAAAATTACAAAGCATCTATAGAGTCTCTAAAAACTCTCCCTAAGGACATAAGAAAAGCACTTCACCTTTATCCCACCCTCTTAAGCAAAGAAACACTAACTCAAGCTATGCGAGAAAGTAACGATTTTCGTCTTGCAAGAATGTATGGTAACGAAGAAAAACCTACAAAAAAAATGAATTCTCTTTACCTTTTGAAGATTTCATAGCTCTTAAAAAATTTAGCGACGAATTAAAATCCGCTTGCGATAGCAAAGAACAACCTAAAAAAATTTCCGGGACAATTTCTGCCTTAAATGCATGCTCAACCTATGTAAAAGGAAATCTCCACCATTTCTCTATTTTGATTACTCCTAAAAATTTACATCTAGCCATGGTTGAATGCGCGCCTTTACGTAAAATACGTAGTATTTCAGTCTCCACCTTACAAGCAAAATCCGTGTTCAAAGATAAAAAATCAAATACCGATACAAAAGTTAACTTTGGTAAAGTAACTACTTATAATATTAAAAAGTAATGTTACTGCGTTTTATTTAAAGCTTGCACAATAACACATTGACTTTATAGAGGCCTCTTCATACAATTTAACCATGATTTTAACGGAGTAATCTTTAATGCCAAAAACACTTCCTTCCACTCCGGTACTCACTGCTGAAGAGTATAAAAATATCCATAAACATCTTCACGTCACAGACGAGTATTATAGAAGCAAAACATACAGCCAATTAGACGTAAGAGTAACAACATATTCTCATTACCACACTCAATATCACCCTGAATATTTACCACAAAAACTTAAAGAGAACTTACATCTCGCAATTGCACATATCAACAAAAGCCTTTTCCGTGATGCAGAAACCTACTATCTTTTAGGCTCTGCTCACTTTTATCTAGAAGAAACAGAAGAAGCATTACGTTGCTTAAGTGCAATTAATTTTCCAAAAGAAAAAGACGTTACTGATAGAACCCAAAGACATAATTATTCAACTTATTTAAATCGTCTCGGCGAGTTCTATCGATTTAATAAAGATGAAGCAAGAGCAGAATCATTATTTCAAGATGCTTTATGTTTTAATCCAAAAAATATTTGGGCTTATTATAACTTAGGAATTTGTTATAGAAACAAAAAGAACAACGAATTAGCTGCCTTTAATCATCTTAAAAAAATATTATTAGCGCCTGATGGAAAAAATCCACCCGCTTTTGAAAACAAGCTAGTTATCACCGCCGATTTTAAACAATGGGGCCATGAATTTGAACAAATCATACAACAAGGCAAGATCGATATAAATAAAGTGACAACTGATGCCACAAACGCATCTGATGTCAAATCAATACCACACGATCAAAAAAGTGCTCCGAAAAAAGATGAAAAAGAACGACGTGCCGCTGCAAGTAGTAGCTCTTCAAGTAGTACCGCCGCAAGTCGGCCATTGCTTTTTTCTCCTGCTGTTAGTACTACCACAACTCCGCACACTAAAAAAAGAAGCTCTATTATTACTGATGAAAAAGAACGACGTACTGCTGCAAGTAGCAGCTCGTCAAGTAGTACCGCCGCAAGTCGGCCATTGCTTTTTCCTGCTGCTGTTAGTACTGCCACAACTCCGCACACTAAAAAAAGAAGCGCAACGACTGCTGAAAAAAGCCTTACGGATTCCTACAAAAAAGTAAAACTTAATCCACCTGTAGCAGCTGCCGCTGCCAGCACAAGCACAAACTCTCTTTTTGCTAACAATATTTCTGATAAAAAAGCAACTCCGCCATCTTTTGAGTTAAGACTTAGCTTAAGTCAAAGTCAAGCTAGTTGAGATCAGAAAATTTTTCTAAATAATATTTTTTTACAAACTCAGAAAAGGGTTTAATATTTTCATCACATTGCGCCACTTCTAAAGCTTTAAAATAAGCATTTCTATCTTCAACTCGAATTGTTATCCAGGGTATACCAGCACAACCCAGCATATAATTCATCAACAATCGCGCAACACGACCATTGCCATCAAAATAAGGATGTATTGTAACAAAACCATAATGTGCAATAATAGCTGAGGTTATATTAGTAGATTCATTTTTATTGACCTCTTCAACCAAACAACGCATTAAATCATCAATTTTAGTGAAATTAGGTGGAACATAACGAGAATAACGAATAAAAACCGAATCATTTCTATACTGAATTAACTGTTGTTTTTCCAATAATCCTGCTACAACGGTGGGTGAAAATAGATGCGCATATATTTCACGAATAGTAAATTCTGTTAGTTGAAAATTTTTTACAAAATTCTTTTCTATGCTTTGCAAAACAAATTGATGCGCCTCCAAATAACCTTTTAACGCCATCTTTCTTTCAACTTCTTCTCGCCTATCATCAGTAAAAATGACTTTTTCTCCTTCCATTAATAATTGAATTTCTTCCTGAGTTACTCTGTAACCCTCAATTGTGGATGAGTGATAAGTATCATATTTTTTAGTTTCTTCAGCATAGTTTTGAATTTTTTTTAAATTCCAATGTAATATTTTTAAGTCTTTAAAATCTTCATTAATATAATCTCTATAAATGCATAATTGATCTCGAAAACGAGTTACATAACTGGGGTCTGACTTTTGTTTTGGCTTAGCAATTACAGATGGAAGCTGATATTGAATAATCTGTGCTTTACCTGGGAGTGAATAATGTGTTGTTGCCTTAAGACAATTTTTAAAAAATTGTGCTTCATCTATTTTCCCTATCTGCTCAAATAAAGCAGCTAAACGAAGATAAGTGATCGGTTTACTTTTCTGTAAAAGTAACTCTTGTAATTTTTCAAGATCAAAAGTCGTTACTTTTAAAAACCCACTGATCACTTGTGGAAATTTACGAAAATAATCAGGTCGAATACCGACTAATAAACTTTCTGGTGATTCTATAGAAAGAGAATATTTTTTTCTCGTTTCAATTTCTATAATAAATTTTTCAACATCAGGTAGGTCAAAAAAATTAGCTTTCTTTTCTACATTAAGAATAGAAACTTGGTCAAGCTCAATTCGAGCATTTGAATTTTTACTGATAACTTCTATTTTATTTAAAATGCTTTCCTCATTTAAATAGCACTGAATAGCCGCTATCCCTGTTACAGCATAAGGCGCGTAAGGTTGTAAAATACAAGATAAAATTTCCCAAAAATAAGAGTGGATAAGAACTAATAACTCGGTGCCCGGCTTTCCTAAAACAAGAGTCCCTCGACGAACCTCATAAGCTAAATTTAATGACAACAAAATGTCCTTCGTATTAACGCTAGGAAGATCTTCAACACGCCAGACCGGCCGCCCATTAACATTTTTTGCCCACCACTCTTTATTTATCTGCATTAAATTAAAGGACATATTATTTTACCTATGATAAATCGTATATTTTCACTATGAATTATAAGATATTTCGTATTAAACCGCAAATTAATGTTAGACAACAAGAGTTGTGAATATTAATAACTATCTGAAAATATTATGATTTTTACTTTAAAACAAACATTATTCATAAAAAAACCGTATAATTCCCCCATATAACACCGTATATTTTCACTATGAAATTTCAACTAAAAATATAACTACACACTTAGATGATCCCAAAAAACTTCAAATCATCACCAGCCCCTATCAACTTTTATGCATACATACCGAAAAAGATATCGGCCAAGCAACCACATCACAAAAAATTATTAATCATGCTCTAACTCAATTATCACTTAATCAATCTAATGTGAAAAAACTATAATTATTCAACAACTATTGCACTTATTAAAATAAGCAGCGACAATTGACGCTATCAAGTCAATAGGAGCAAGCCCATGTTAAAAGCCAAAGGATATGCCGGTTTTGATGCTACCTCACCATTAGGCCCTTATACATTTGATCGCAGAACAGTAGGTGATCTTGATGTACATATAGCTATTAAATTTTGCGGTGTCTGCCACTCGGATCTGCACACCGTCCGCAATGAATGGCAAGGCGCTCATTATCCTCTTGTTCCAGGTCATGAAATTATCGGTGAAGTATTGTCTGTTGGTAAAAATGTTAAAAAATTTAAAGCTGGTGACATTGTTGGTGTAGGTTGTATGGTCGATTCGTGTGGCAGCTGTGAGTGCTGTAAAATTGATTTAGAACAATTCTGTAAAGCAGGACCCACTTTTACTTATAACACACCAGAAACAAATGGAATAACGACAAAAGGTGGTTACTCAGATAATATTGTTGTTAATGAAAAATTTGTTTTACACGTTCCAAAACATTTAAAGCTAGCTGAGGTGGCTCCTTTACTTTGTGCTGGCATTACTACGTATTCACCAATGAAACACTGGAAAGTAGGAGCAGGCCAGAAAGTAGGTGTTATTGGTCTTGGTGGCCTAGGTCATATGGGCGTTAAGTTTGCACGCTCCTTAGGTGCAAATGTTACTGTATTTACAACTTCCGCAAACAAAAAAGCGGATGCACTAAACATGGGAGCACACGCCGTTGTACTTTCAAAAAATCATGATGAGATGAAAGCGCAATTGAATAGCTTTGATTTCATTCTTGATACTGTTTCTGCACCTCATGATGTTGCCGCCTATATGGCATTATTAAAGCATGATGGTACTTTGTGTATGATCGGTGCTTCCCCTGCTCCACATCAAATCGCATCTCCCTCCTTAATTTTTGGGAGAAAAAACTTAAGTGGCTCTTTAATTGGCGGCCTCGCTGAAACACAAGAAATGTTAGACTATTGTGGAAAACATAATATCACTTGTGATATTGAGCTAATACCCATACAAAAAATCAATGAAGCATATGAGAGAATGTTAAAAAGTGATGTGAAATATCGATTTGTTATTGATATGCAGTCATTATAAAAATTATTATCTGTTTGGTAACTAAAACCAGCATCTACCCCCATAATAGGACTTATATTAATTACCGAATAATATTTTGCCATGCAAATAAATCTATGTAATAATAGGCCCAAATTAATCGTTAGAATGGGAATTATTCATGGGACACTTATTTAAGTCAACACCCAATGCTTATGATGTATTAAGTAAAATTGCAGCGAAGCTTATAAAGAAAACCGATAGCCCAGAAGAACAAAAGGTCTTGAATAATATTGTGAGTGACTGCAAAGCACAAAAAAGCACCGATCTGACTGATTGTTTAAGTAAAATTATTACGCCAACGCTAAAAGCGCATGCTCTTTTCCCAGCCATGGAGAGCTTAGTAGCTAAAATCTTAAGTCCCTCTCCATCAGATGACCGACCCTTTACTCTAACTATTGATTCGATTTAGATCGTGAGCTTGAATCGACTACCGCACCAGGTATAGGAGGCCCTGCAGTTACGGCAGCCGCCTCTGCTAATAACTGCTGAGTACTCATACTTTGACTATTTTCTTTCTGCTCTGCAACCCTACCTACAGCTGCTGCAGCCCTACCATCAGAGAACATTCCTACTGACCTCGCTGCTCTCGCAGCTGTGACCCCAGCTTCAGGAGAAACAGAAACACGACCTGCGGCCGGAGCTGTATTAACTTGAGGACCAAATATTCTTCCACGACCAACAGCAGAATCAGCAGGTAACGTACTAGATACAGAACTCCGAGCTGAGCTTGCATCAGCAGAAGCTACTACTTTAGAATCAACAGGCGGCACGGGGGCAACAACGGGCTCTGCTTGCGGTGCGCGCGATGCATGCGATGCAGTCATGGTAGGTAAGTCACTCGCGGTATGCTTAGCGCCATAAACATAACTTTTGCTGTGAGCTACTTGCCTTTTTTCATCTGGTTCTGAACTATCACTACTACCAGCGATTCTTCCAGGCTGTGCTGCAATTAAACCCACACTACCTGCTGCTGCATTACCATCATCGATATTATCATTACCTGGATTATCAGCAGCCTCATTAGCCGGTGGGTTATTTACGTTGTTATCTCTTTTACAACAGTTAAATAACCACGTACAACATGACTTGAATTTTTCAATTAACCACATTTTAAACCTCAGTTTGTATTTTAATAATAAAACGTAGTGTGGTGGGCACGCTGCGCTTTGCCCACCCTACATATGTTTGTAAAAAGAATAGTATAAAGCATCAAGCTTAAGGTTTTATTATAAAAGCTTTTTATCCGCAATCACTGCACGATATCTTGCAAAAGAGGCCGCTTGCCATTTTCCGTAGTTAATTTCACCATTTTTAGCCATATTCTCTATATAACGGGAATCATTTTTTAATTCAGAATTTGAATTTATTATTGCCTCATCATCAGCAGAATAAAATAATGCAAAAGTAAAACGTTCTATATTACCGTGCGCTTTTTTTACTAAATGTTTAGTCGCACGAATTTGATCATGCGATGCAAGCTGAGCGAATTCACCGACTTGAAAAAGTAAAATAGATTTATCAGATGCATTTATTTTCTCAAATTGATTGCTGTTGCTAGGCATAATATAAAGACCTGCCTCTGCTGGTTCCTCTACCTCTTTTCCATCTTTAAAATAATATGCGGGCATGAGTCCTGTAAATACACCATGATCAAGATGTGCTCCACACCAATTAGGATTAATTTGTGTTGTATCATCTATTTTATGATAATGCAGCATTCTTCCATATCCCGTCAGCCCATCGTGATTGATACCGACTGTATTATCCAATCCTATAAAATTAAGTACATGTTTACCTACTTGAAAAATTAATTCACCCAACTCAATATAAGGTGTCTTTAAATCAAGCTCTAATGGCCATTTATTTTCTGCGCGATCAGGAACATAGGCATAAAAAGACGCTTTTTTATCATCAATTTGCCACTCCCCCGCCTGGTCTTTAAACCACTCAGCTCCTACTTCATAACCTTCTGTTTCACCTACATCTCGATCAGGAGCATATTGCAATTTAACAGTATCATTTAATGCAATAAATTGCCGAACTGCATTAATATAACAAAGGGATTTTTCTTGAAACTCGGGCACATCACTAATGCCAATAATACCTGTATTTAATAAAGCAGATTTAACTTTATTGCATATTGCGGTATTCGTTGAATCTAATAAATCATGATAAGAAATAACTTCAAGCTTCATGTACTAAACTCCGAAAATAGATATTGATGCTGCAGCGTGACATTATACAAGACCCTTAATAATTACTGCTCTAAATGCGGTGGATCATAGCAGATGTCGATATTTCAAACAATATGTTGCTTTCCTTATCACTTAATTACCTTTATTATATTCAAATTCTATTGTGAGCAAACTTTATGCAGCCCTTCAGATTACGTCTTAAAAAAAATGAAGATCGTCGTCTACGCGCAGGACATCTGTGGATATATAGTAATGAAATTGATACTACAGTAACACCCATAAAAAATCTTCAACCCGGCACAGAAGTATTAATTGAGTCTCATGATAAAAAAATATTAGGGCTTGCTTATGCGAATCCTCTTTCACTGATTACCGCGCGATTATTTACTAAAAATCGTCATGAACATTTAGATTTAGCATTTTTAACTAAAAAAATGCAAACGGCATTAACACTACGTCAACACTTATATTCTAAGCCATTTTATCGCCTAATTTTTGGTGAAAGTGATGGCTTACCGGGTTTAGTTGTTGATCGATTTGATTCTGTATTAGCGTTACAAATAACAACTGCCGGTATGGAATTAAAAAAAGATCTTATCATCAATGCCTTGTTGAATGTCATTCCCAACACACAATCCATTCTTTTTCATAATGACACACCAGCAAGAATCTATGAAGGCTTAGAAAACTACGTCGCTGCAGGATATGGCACTCCACCCGATGAAATCCAAATAGAAGAAAATTCAGCTAAGTTCACCGCCCCACTCTGGGATGGTCAAAAAACCGGATGGTTCTACGATCACCGCTTAAACCGTTCACGCTTACAAGCCTATGTAGCGCAACAACGTGTACTGGATGTTTTTAGCTATCTCGGTGCCTGGGGGATTCAAGCAGCAGTGTATGGTGCAAAAGAAGTTGTTTGTGTGGACTCCTCTGCACTTTCTCAGCAGTGGATACCAAAAAATGCTGCATTAAATCATGTAACAGAAAAAGTCCGTGTAATTCATAACGATGCTTTTGATGCACTCAAAGATTTAGCTCTCGCTAAAGAACAATTTTCCGTTATTATTCTCGACCCTCCGGCGTTTATTAAAAAACAAAAGGATAAAAAAGCCGGTTTAATCGCTTATCAACGCATTAATGAACTTGCATTAAAATTATTAGCACCCAATGGTATTTTAATTTCTTGTTCTTGCTCTATGCATATGGACGAAGAGGAATTTTTACAGACATTAAGAAAAGCAAGTTTACAACAAAATGCGGAGTTACAAATTTTAGAGCGTGGGCATCAAGCACCAGATCATCCGATACATATTGCTATTCCGGAAACTAATTATTTAAAAATGATTATTGCACGAAAACCGTAACTATTTTCGCACAACTCACCGGAAAAAACACTCGCGTAAGATCGCCATTCTCATATTGCAAAATTAATGTCGCTTCGGGTGGTGACTGACAGCAATAAAAACTTCGATGCGGTTTTCTGCATAACTTTTTTATCCAATCAAGCTAGTGTAATGCAAATTAATTTAGCCTTTTTAAAAATTTTTAATAACGTTGGTGCTAATATCTTCCAATGTAGTAATCGCCTGATCATATGGAAAAGCGTTAGTGCTATCATAGACCATTGCTTCAATAAATTCTTCGTATCGCTCCTTCCATAAAAATTTGTCTTTTAACAATGCTAGAGATTGTCTAATTTCAGTAATAGGATCGGCAGCATATTCGGGGTGCTGATTTTTAAACTGTTTGCCATCGCTGATAACAATGGTCTTTGCAAATTCAATAAAGCTAGTGTTTATCTTGTTAGCTTCATTGATAGCATTAAGGTCATACACGTGACGGATTAATGTTTTATCATCATCTTCGCGGCCACGTTCAATCGCCATTATGCGACGAGTCAAGCCAACCCATTTTTCAATAGCTGTTTCATCAATAGAAATGCACTTAGTAATTGGAGGAATAAATAATTTTGTCTGATCAAAGTTATCCTCAATAAGAGTTTTCACTTCCAGATCATTTGTTGGCAAAAGAATATCTGCAAAAGTTAATTCTATTTTAATGTCAGGACGCAATGCTAATCCGATTGGAAATGAGTTTGGGTATTTTAAAACAATTTGCTGATATCTCCCTTCATTCCGTGCAAAATCATTTACTACCGATAAGTCAGGCACTGTTAAGATTGATCTGATATATGTGCGAAATTTATTTAATTCGCTTTTAAGACGTGATCTGCTAAAGTTTTCTGTAGTTTTGCGCTGCACCTTGAAGTCAACATCCTCTGACATACGTCGTACAAGTTTGTGTGCTTTGGCCAAACAAGTTCCGCCACAAAATACTAACCGGAAAGTTTCATTTTCAAAGTTAGAAAGCGCATGAATAACCTGGGTCACATAGTAGTCTTTTTCAATAACAGCTTCATCTAACCCTAAAAGTTCGCCTGTATCGCTAATCTGGCGCAGCAGTGCTTCATTTAGCATTCGTTCCTTTCTCCACAATTAATTTTCTATTACCGTATGACAGATGACCTCTATAGCGACTTTTTAATTGGACAATGGTGCGAACAGGAACTTGAGTTGATAAGCCGGAGTTATAAGCTTGCTCCGCGCTACCAGGCTCCCATTTAACACCTTTTTTGGTGAGGGCTTCTTTGCAGGCTTGACCAAACCCGCCTTGGATAACAGGTTTGTTGAGGGTTTCTGACACATAAGCTTTGGCATAAATGCCGTAGCCAATTTTAACCAATTCGCCTATTTCTACAAGATCTTTAAAACACCGGCTAATTTGGCGAGGGTTACCCATATCCTCTATATCTTCGCGTATGACAATATTGCCAGCAATTTGTTGTTTAATTCTATCTAATACTTTGAATTTTAAGCTATTTTTGTAATAGTTTTTAGTCATGATAGCCTCCCCCCTGTGTCGCCAAATATGGACAATTCCAATTAGTATAACACAAATATGAGAAAAGCCAAATATGGACAATTCTATCGTATCGCTATGAATTATTTACATAAGATTATTTATGAAGCTAAGGACAGAACAAGGGATTGGAGAACATTGCTAAAAAAGTTATTAACTAATATCACATCAAATCTGAGCTATTCCAAATAAACAACCAACAGCAAAAATAAATTCAACCTTCTACATCAGACTTATCCGCAATAAATTGTTCCAGCGAAATTAATTCCGTTTTTAATACTGTTAATTCTTGTAACGCAAATTTTCTTAATAACACTTTAATTTGTGGTGACTGTAAGATGGTTTGTTTATTGTATTTATTCCGCTGTAATTTTAAGATTGTTTCGATGGTATCAGCTGCATAACAATAAAAATCGGCATAAAATTTTTCTTTATCAAGGCTAACGAGATTATTAATCGCTACATCTATCGTCTGCTCTTTATAATCTTGGTATGCTGCTCGCAACTGCTCTGCAATTCGCTCTGATTTCGAATGATCAAGCATTGCCTGCTGTGATGAGACTATACGTAAGTTACTTTTTTTGGGCTGCTGATAATTATTTTTTAACGCACTCAACAAATAAGCGGCTAAATTTTTCACGCGACCTTGAAGGTAGTTTGGCGATGACTCTATCATCACTAGCTTTTCTGTAACTACGTCTACACCATACTCAATAAACAACTGTTCACACTGATCATTCAATAAACCATATTGTTCAATCAATTTAGTTTTAGTATCAATCTCAGCAGATGAGGTTGCTTGAGCTACTTTTTCTCCGCCTAAACGGACTTTTTTCGCTCGATCTTTCATAATAAATCGTAACTTGACGACTTGCCGCCCTTCCCTATATAACTCGGCTTCAACAACCACATCCGAGTACATATTCACTTCTTCAACTGATTTATCTAATACACGACGCTTAAAATCCCGGAATATCATATATTTTCCGGAGGGCACACCCATTAGTTTTCGAAATAAATCCATTTCAAACCATTTCGTGTGTGATAAACCACGATAACGCACACAGTTTTCATATAAGGCTAAACCATAGCTGGATTTAAAACGGGATTGAATGAAAAGATTAATTTTTCCAAACATCGATGGTGAATGCATTAACTGTTTCATGCGTGGCGAGTAAGCATACAAACAAACCGGCCCTTGTAAACTCACACTTGCCAAAATAGAGCTTGCAGTCCAATCCTCTTGGCCTGTTTTATCGTTGACTAAATTCCACTCGATGACAGTTGATAGTAATCCTTTTAATGCTTCCTTAATAACCGCATGATTATTGCCACTGTAGGAAATAAGATTACACAGTTGCTTAATATTAATTGCATGCTCATCTTTTAAGAGTAATTCTTTGTAGGCATGATAAAGCAATGCATTACTTATTTTGCGTTGTAACAAACTTGAAGCATTTGAACAATGAATAGCCGCTGCATGTTTTTTGATTTCATGCATCCCCTGCTCACTGGTTTCTAATCCCACATCTGTCACAATCATTCCCATATCCGTCACCCATCCGTCCCATGAACGTCACATGCAATCCCAAAGAAGTCACAAACTATCCCATAAACGTCACTAAACTGGCGAAATAATCTTTAAAAATCAGCGTGTTACTTGTATCTAAACAATAGAAACATAATATTAAATAAAAACACAACACCGTATTGTTGTTCTTCTTTGTAATATTTATTTATCGAAACACCAAATGGATGATATATTAAGTTTTATCGTAATACAACTTAAGGGATACACCTATGGATAAACCGATGAAAATCATTGCCTTTGTCAATAATAAAGGCGGTGTAGGGAAGACAACATGCAGTCGAACAATGGCTGAATATTTAAGTAAAGTAAAAAAAATCCCCACATTAGGTATTGATTTTGATCCACAATGTAACTTTTCTCATCAATATTTAAAAATGGAAATTGATCCAGCTGCACCCGAAGGACTAATGCCGCCTGTGCACCCCGATTATAATGCTGATAACCCCGATGATGCTGATTGGGATGGCCGTAGTAGCATTGCTGAAATTTTTTATGGTCAAGGTGTTGTACCTTATCCAACCTACATAGAAAAATTTGATTTTGCCCCAGGCCATGCAGAAAAGTTGCTTGCCGCAGAATCGGTCAGAAGATCGGAAGTTGTTGAAAAAGTGCATAAACAACTCAGTAATTTTCTTAATTCACCGGATGTGCGTGAAACCTATGAGGCTGTTGTCATCGATACAGCACCATCAAAAGGCCCTTTAACGGTCAGTGTGATTAAGGCGGCAACCCACATTATTATTCCTTCGGTGATGGAAGAACAACCTGTTCAAGGTATTTATGGGATGTTACAACTTTGGATGCAAGAATCATTGGTTAGAGAAAGATCAAGACCGCTAAAATTGGTTGGTATTTTGCCTAATATGTTTAAAGTCACGCGTTTACATAAAGATATTTTAAAAAGTTTGCAAGATAATGAAGCAATAGGTAAGTACATCATGCCAGTTAAACTGAGCCAACGAATTGTTTTTGCTGAAGTTGATGCGGAAGATTCTGCGCCACGTTCATTATTTGATTTTCAAGATAATCATATTGCGAAACAAGAAGCGATGGATGTTTGTAACTATATAGCTGAGAGGATATTTACTGATGACTAAACGAAAACGTTTTGGTGTTTCCCTTGCTTTAACCCGTGGTTTAAGTGAAACCATTAATGTTGTAGAAAATAACGCGGGTATCTTTAGAAATGTTATTTTACCTTTATCACGGATTGAATTAGACCCTGAAAATCCACGTAAATTAGCCATTACTATTTTAGATGTTCAAGAAGGTTTAAGTAAAAGTGACCCACTTTATGAACGTAAACTTTTAGAATTAGAGAAATTAAAAGAGTTAGCCCAAACTATCGAGAGTAGTGGGGTTATTAATCCGGTTGTGGTTTACAAACGGGGTGAGGTTTATCGTGTTGTTGCTGGTGAAAGACGTTGTTTAGCGTCATTACTCGCCAATAAACAAGAAATTGAAGCGCGTATTTTTAATGAAAAACCCAAGGGTTTTGAGTTAAAACTCATACAATGGATTGAAAACACGGCTCGCGAGGATCTAACGTTAGAAGAGCGAGTGGGGAATATTCGCGATATTATTATTGAATATCAAAACCAGCATGGTGAAGTTTCAGTTTCTGCTACCTTATTAAAAAATATAACCGGTTTATCTTTACCCCAAGCGACTTATTATTTAGCGGTAATGAACGCACCAGAAGATTTGCAAAAAATGATTCTTACCGGGCAAGTCCGCAGTCTGGATAAAGCAGCCATTATTGCTGGAATTTCATCGGCTGAATTACGCCAAGAAGTACTTCAAGCTTGTATTAATGGTCGTAGTTTAAAAGAATTAAGATCGATGATTACTCGAGAGAAACAAACCATTAAAAAGCAGTCTGTGGAAGGCTTATCATTAAAGCGCGGCCGAGCCGTTTCGCGGATTAATATGGGTTTCACGCTTAAAACAGATGTTGTTCAGGCCATTGTGTTATCGGTATTAAATCAAGATGAATTTAAGAAGTATTCCGATATTTTTTCAAAAGTAGATTGGAATCACAATGAACAGGCAGCAAGAGCTTTCCGTAAATTAATTGAAATTTTAGAACATCAAATAGTGAGATAAAAGTAATGGATAAGAAAATTATGACATCAATTAAACTGCAAAAAAGACTCCACCATGCGATGTTGCAACGCGTCATTAGTGACGGGTATGGTATGCGTGGAAAAAGTCGCTGGATAATTGAAGCAATTGAAAGCTTATTACAAATCGCGGATTACCCCTCATTGGTTGATATTGCGAATGATATGGATCATTTATCAGAAATGATTAGCATCCGCTTATCTGAAGAACTCATGGTTAAATTAGATCAAGCAATTATTCAAGTTCGTCGATATTATCCTGCTATGGAAGGTGTCAAAAGTAATTTAATTCGCGCGAGTATCATTCAACGTTTAATCCGCAGCACAACTTCGGTGACCGAATAAAGAGTTAAGTTGTTGAAATATAATAATTTTACTCAAATTTAAATGCCGATCATTTAGCTTGCGTAGGGTGGGCAAAGCACAGCGTGCCCACCTTCTTAGTGTGACACTTCTGGGATTAGTTCAGTTTTTATTAAGTCAGGTCAATATAAACTTTGTCATACCAGCATGCTTCTAGCTGGTATCCAGAGCTGTCTCAACTTGTTAACAGCACTATCTTAAAAACATCAATATCTAATTTCGGTTTTTTATTCTGGGTGCGATGCCAGCTAGGAGCACGCTGGCATGACAAAAAGCGCGCTTGCGCGACAAAAAACAAGCAAATCACTCATAGTTTGTGTGACGGTTATGGGATTTAAGATACGTTAACATATTGAATGTTCTATGTGGAACACTATGATGTTGTTTGTATGAAATAGTTCTTAGTGCAAAATTAAACCTTATAGCTTCAAATACGCACACACAAATAGTACTACTATAATATGAGGGTTATTTAAGTGGGTGGTAAGAATTCAAATGAACGTAGGTAATAAATATGTCATCTTTCTACTTGAAGGAGATCCATCTATTGCTCTTTGTCGTGTTTCTGAAGTTGAAAGTAGTAACGTCACAAGCAAGTTGTTCATCAAAACAGTTACAAGCGCTCAACCCAAATACTTTAATGATTTCAAATTAAATAAGTTCGTTGTATATAGGAATAAAATGCTTTATCAGGTCGCATTAGCAGAAGGAAATCTGAAGCTTGCTAAAGAAATATCGTGCTACCTTTCGCCACAAGAAGCAGCAATACAATTTGATGAGCAATTTCCTTTAGGCTGAGAGCAACAGATAACCATTTGGTTGGAGCCTTATCGTACAGCAATCCGATTTTTTATTTCTGAACTGATAGCTATTAAAATTTCACACCAGAGCACATTTGAGAGCCTGAGAGATAAATATAAACCAACAGTAGACGCAATGTGGGTATTAAGAATGGGTTTTGCACAGGCTGCCGCTAGAGAGGTGACAACAGGAATGAGGTTTCCTCGACAAATTTATCGTGATGCTATTCAACTGCTTTTAGATAATGTTACGCGGTTGGGTGATGAGTATAGTATAAAAAGTAAGTTTTATTTAGTTATTGTTTATGGCTTTTTACAGGCACTCGCTGTGGATTGTGACGCATATATTCATCGGCATGGTATTTCTAATGTAATTAAAAAAGGTGAAGCACCTAATTTTTTCCCTGACTTAGATGGTGATTATCAGGTAGAAAAAGGTGTGCGAGTTGATCCTTCTCATATCGTATTGGACAGATATGATGAGTCGGTGCTTCTAAACAACCCAGGCAAGAATTATTATGCTTATGGTCTCGGAAATTCTTATTTCATTGATGATTTTGGTAACAGGCGTGAGAATGGTTATACATCACCGCCTTGGATGAACAGCCACACATCCTATCCTCTTAGTAAGCGTCTTAAGGTTTTAGAGAAATTTCACCAGCAATAAATCTCTGAATTACAGAGTTTACGTAACGATATGAAGGTTAACTCCTCAGCAAGACCTAAATAAATTTTAAATATTAATGGAAGATGCGGGTTTATGCGGCAAGTTTATCAAACTATTTGTCGAGATATAGGGGAAGTATTTCATTTATAAAGCAGATCGCGTATAATGAAAATCCGGCATCAGGCACCAGGATTTCATGAACAATGAAAAGACCGTATTATATTAATAAGATAGCTTCATTAAGTAAGCAATTTCCAGCGGTTTGTCTGCTAGGCGCACGTCAGGTAGGCAAAACAACCTTGGCTAAACAATTCGCTGAAATGAAAGGCGAGCCAGTTCATATTTTTGATTTAGAAAAAGATCAAGACCTCGCAATGCTCGACAATCCGCAATTGGCATTTAGCCAGCTTGAAGGGTTAATTGTGATTGATGAAATTCAACGACGTCCAAACTTATTTCCAGCATTACGAGTGTTGATTGATTCGCCACCCAAAAATCAGCGTTGGTTAATTCTGGGGAGTGCATCGCGTGAGTTGCTGTATCAATCATCAGAGTCACTAGCCGGTCGTATTGCTTATTTGGAAGTTCAGCCGTTTGATTATACCGAAACACATGAAATAGAAAATTTGTGGTTGCAGGGTGGTTATCCACAATCATATCTTGCTAAATCAGAGGAAGATAGTTTTGAATGGCGTAGGCAATATACTAAAACGTTTCTCGAACAAGATATTCCAAATTTAGGCATTCGCATTCCTACGGCTAACTTGCGACGTTTCTGGATGATGCTCGCGCATTATCATGGCAATATTTTTAATGCGGAAGAATTGGCACGTTCGCTGGGAATTAATAGTAAAAGTGTCAAACACTATTTTGATATTTTGTCTGAGACTTTTATGGTACGCCAATTACAACCATGGAGGGAGAATATCAGCAAGCGACAAGTTAAATCACCAAAAGTATATTTTCGTGATAGTGGACTGTTGCATTATCTATTAGATATTGAAAATGCGGGTTTTTTGCGACGTAATCCAAAATTAGGAGCATCTTGGGAAGGATTTGCCCTAGAAGAAATTATCCGCTGTTCACGTGTTGAAGCAGAGAGTTGTTATTATTGGGCAACGCATCAAGAAGCAGAATTAGATTTATTAATGTTTCATCACGGTAAACGGCTAGGATTTGAATTTAAGCATACAGATGCGCCTAAATTAACAAAGTCGATGCGGGTGGCGTTTGAAGATCTTAAACTAGATGAGCTAATCGTTATTTATCCAGGAACACGTGAATATTTATTAGCAGAAAAAATTAGAGTAGTGAGTCTGTCAGATTATTTATCAAAGCGAGAATAGGTAGGATACTCATGCTAGTGCAGGACGTTCAGTACGTAGCGATATGAAAGTTAATCCATCAGTAAAGCCTAAATAAGTTTTAAAGGAAATGTGTGTGTGGGGGGGGGTAAAACGATTTCTGAACATCAAACGCTACCTTCATCACTTCGTCTTATGGTGGCAAAAAACAGCAGAAATTTGGCGTTATGAAGAACTTTTATATTCGTTCATTCGCGCTAGTTGGGACATTAACCCCGCAGCTATTGCAGCAGGGTTTTACTTCAAAAACGGGTTACATTATTAAACACGAGCTCTGTTTTGCGTTGTCCGGATGTTGCATAAGTTTTGCAACGCTGCTGTTTTTGCTCGACATAAGTTTTCCAACGAGAAAGCCCCATAAAAGGCGCACAGCATAGAGGCAAAGGCGACAGGGGATGGAGCATAGTATCCTAAATAAAAATCCAGCCCTAAACGAGAAGAAGAATTATAGAAAGAAGAAGACCCATCAGAATTGCGCAATGATCTCGTCGGCACCTTTTTATCATCCACTAAGTTAACAATACCCGCTCTGATAACCTGCGCATCTCGAGAAGATAATTTGCTTTGCAGTTTCCCAAAACCATTGACCCAAAATACATCGCTTTGAATAGTCCGCCAATCTCCAAAACTGTTAACATTTTTCTCAAACCATTCTGCTGCTTTTTGTAAAATCGTGGGATCAAAAACATAACCTGATTTGATGACTTCATTAGGGTTCAATGTTAAATCTTTTTCAAGCTGCTCAATAAGAGGTTGGCATAATGCTCGAAGCTCAGCAAAGTCATTGCCTTCATACTTTTCTTTAGCCTTAATGATCCCTTCACCAAATGCTTTGATCGCATCCAGAATACGCTGGTTTCGTTTTTGGTTTTCTGCGACTGCTTCTTTTGAAGTGAGCACTTCTTCTAATTGATCCCTGACTTCTTCGTCTGATAATCCAGCTGCTGCTTTTAACCTTTCCACTAAACCGCGATTTTTTTCTTCTTTTATTTTGCCTTCTATCAAATTCATATCACCTGCCATGGCGACAATTTGAAGAGGAGTTCCTAAAACACGTCTCTTCAGAGGATCTGTTGCAATACATTGTGAACGTAAGAGGTCAGGGTTCTTTTTAACTAAAACAAGTGCTTCCTCTACATCATTTTCTTCACCGTGCAAAATAAGATTGGCGAGAAGTGCAGCCTCTTCTGAACCCATTCTATCCACTAAATCTTTTGCTTTTATTCCAAATATTGTGAATTGTTGACGTTTTTCAGATGAAAATTTCTTTGTTTCTTTATCACCTTGCCAATGAGTAATCAGATCTCCATCCAGTTTTTCTAAAATAATGCTGCTGACGTCAGCTAAATACACTGACATGGCTTCACCCAGCGCATCTGGATTATGAGTATTTTTGCTAAAGCGACTATGTTCTTCTGTCGATGAGACTGGGGTCGTGATAAATGAGGTGATAGAAGAATACGTCGAACTGTTAGAGGATGACGATAATGTCGATTTGTGTTTTTCTTCAGTTGGACGATTAAGGCTCATAGGGATACTCGTTTGTATGATATTTATTGGTACAATAATGTACCATGTTGGTAAATACGGGTCAAATTGTTGAACGTCAACTACGACTGCCGGTCGTAATTGTCGCTCAATAGGCTCTATTTAAAACCACTAGACGATGCATTTTTGAATGCCAATCTTAGTTACTTTAGATTTCAAGATGATGTTTTGAGTCTCTGCAAATCAAAACGCCAAATGAGCTGCTGCCGACGGCGCATGATGGCAATATTACAAGAAAGACGTTTGAGCTTGTCGCGCAAAAAATCGCGCATGGGTATTATTAACGATGGCTTTCACTATCTCGGCATCCAATATTCTCCGACACAAACAGAGAATAATACTAAAGTAGCACAAATAAATGATGTTCAATATTCAGACGGAACGGGGGAGGTAACTTCTGAACATCAAAAAAATGTGGCTTTATGCATAATTCCGCATCCGCGCACTTTGCGTAAAGCAAAAATTCAGGTACAGCAAATGGTAACTATTGGACTTTCTACCAAACTCATCAGGCGCTATCTGCATCAATATCTACTTTGGTGGACAAAAACATCTGGAACCTGGTTATACCAGGATCGTATCAGTTGGTTTATCGAATCCTGCTGGGATATTAATCCAGCCACACACGCGGCCGGATTATTGCAACCTTATTTCAACAAATTACACACTGAGACTTTGGGCGATGTGCGACATATCGCATAAGCTCTGCAAGCAAGATGTTTTTATTCGACATAAGATCTGTAAAAAGCCTAAAGCCACCACACGCGAGCGTCGCCAGTTGCTTGCGTGAGCAACGGAGGGGGCGACGCCCGCCCGAATAAACATCGACCGAAGAACCAAGAAGAGAAAAATCAATAGAACCATCGCGAACCACCTGATAAAAATTATTTTTACCACCGCGCAACGCAAGACTGCGAGTGAACTTCTCACTCGGTTTTTGCTCCTGAAGATAAGACAAGCCTTGGCTAAATCTCTGTGCGTCATTTGCTGGCACATAGAACAAGACGCAAGATAAAACACTATCTTCAAATAGCGCACATTTTTTGTAATCATAGTGCCATTGACCTGTTGCTTGAACATAAGCATTATACGTTTCCAGTAGCGTGTTATTACGAAAATGCATGCCATTCTCAATACGTTTAGGTTGGCTTTTATCGAATTCTGCTCTAAATGTTTCGATGGCTGCTAACGTTGGAGGACTCAATACCCACTTACTATTTGCATCGTTGCCACGATTAAACTGTTCAGCAGTGATGGTTGCTATGACGGTTGTTAATAAATGCTGCGTGTGATCTTTGGCCTGTTTATCGCGCTTTTCATCTGCTTTTTTATCTTCGGCAACCTTTTGCGTACGCTGTCTTTCCATCTCTTGTATAGCAGTTCTTTCGCTGCCATAGACTTTTTCGAAAAATGGTTTAATCGCTAGGCACATTTCAGGATCGCCTGCTCCATAAGCCAATTGGAATATCGTGTTGTCTATTAATTCTCGTCCGGAGTTATCAATGATTTTCTTTGTCACAAAATTTATCAGCATAGGATCAAACTTTAGTATGGCTGTTACTTTATCTTCATTTGGTTCCACAACAACATAATGTGCCAGCGCTTTTATCATGCGCACATCGAGGGCAGCTTTTGTGTCGTTATACAAAAATCTAGATGTACATGCGAGGCTGGTGGCATCTTTGTTGCTATAAAAGCTGGTAATCAATTGAGTAAGAGCAACGGTTTTTGTCCAGATTTTGGGGGGCACTGCATTGGCTATTGGTTTGTGTTCGCGCTTTTGGACCGCAGGTTGTGCTTCACCTTTCTTTTCTGAGCTAAACATTGTTATTCTCTCATAGAGTAATTGAATTGCGTTAATTATGCTCTATTCGCGCAGGAGAAGATATAAAAAGAACGCCTGAAATGAGGCTCAAAGCACTCTAGGATGCATTTATTAACATATTGAATTAATTGATAGTATTGGCTCGGCAGGCACTAGGCTGCATAAAGGAAAGGCTTTTTTGATGTTGCTTATTTTTGAAGCAAATGGCCAAAGTCAAGGTGCGTCAGGCGAAGCCGCACCGATCTTGCAGGTGAAAGTCCTGCTGCAAAAGGAGTAGCCAGCTCCATTGCATAGCGAATCTTGCGTTGCTGGCGGTAACAAGAGTGACGAAGCGTAGACAGCGAAATACGCGAGCCGAAACCAATAGGTGAACGTGTTAGTCCCGAAAATGGCGTAATTGTAGAAGCTGATGCTCTCTGGACAGCAGCAAGCAATAGAAACATGGAGGCCAATCTGGCGATCGTCCAAAGTGTTTCAACTACCGGGATCACAGGCGTCGGCGAGCATATAGAGATAGGTGACGGAACCTGAGAAGCCCATATCTCTCTCAAAGGAATGAGTACGGATAATTCAAGTCGTGACGCACGAGACTATCCGGAAGGACATATGGGTGGCGGAGTCAGTAGTAGTAGCTAGGAAACAAGTAATGATCGTGGAGCGAAGGACTGGCAGATAGTAACGAGCGTAAGAGGGAAACCATGTCCATACACAGCATAGATGGAACCGCAGGGTTAACGAAACTTGAACGCATAGGCTTGCGCGCAAAACATGATATAGATACAGTGTTCAATAATGTTGGGCACATATTAGATATCAAGTTATTGCGAGAGCAATACCATAAGCTTGATGGAAGAAAAGCAATTGGTATAGATGGAGTAAGCAAAATTGATTACGGAAATAACCTGGAAGAAAATTTAGGAAAGGTGATTCAGAAAATACGCAATGGTATCTATCAACCTAAGCCTAGCAGATTAGTAGAAATTGCAAAAGAAGATGGCAGTAAAAGACCGCTCGCTATTTCGTGTACGGAAGATAAAATAATTCAATCAGCCATACACAAAATTTTAAGTGAAATTTACGAGCCGATATTCCTACCATGTTCCTATGGTTTCAGACCTAATCGTAATGGAGCTATTGTTGAAGATGTAGTGAAACAAGTTATTAGAGTAGTGAAAAGATGGATAAATTATCATGCTATCTCCGATAACAACAGGCGAGTAAAAGCATTCACATTGGCGAGCAAGCGCATTATGTTTAAGTGGTTACAACATCGTGGCGGACGACGTCACATGAACTGGGATCAATATACTAGAATGCTACAATTTGCAGGGTATCCGGAAAGATGGAAACTTATTTCTATGTTCTAAAGTAAGCTGAAACTGCGTAGTAGTTCGTAACTGTCGGGAGCCGGATGCGGTAGTTCCGCAAGTCCGTTTCTGAGGAGGGGCTCGCTAAGGTGACTTGGCGTGTCTACTCACCATTACCTAATTAAGTGAAATAGTATATATCAGTATCTATTCTGTAAAGCACCTATTCTATCGTGTAGAAAATATAAAATGCTTATTATATCATACGGTTATATCAATATACATTCGTCAAAATCTATTCTATAATATATTCTATAATCTATTCTATCGAGGGTAAATATGGGCCGAAAAAATCTTGATAAAACCCATTTACAGACTGAAATTTTAACTTATTTACGTCAAAACGGCGCTGCTACGCTGCAGTCCATCCGTGATAAATTTTTAATAAGCCAACCGTCTTTATCGCGTATTTTATCAAGCCTAAAAACCCATATTCTCGTTGTAGGAAAAGCGCGAGGAACAAAATATGCTGCTTTGCGAAAAATAGATAATTGCTCTGAATTTCCTATTTATGAAATATTAAATAATGGTAATAGTCGGCATTTAGGAATTTTATATGCTATTTATCCACAAGGGTTTTATTTTTTAAGTAAAACACAAGATGCAACGTCGTCGTTTTTTCCAGATATTCCTTATTTTTTAAATGATATTCGGCCAACAGGATATCTAGGACGTTTAATTCCGTTGCAAAATCAGGATCTTCATCTTCCTAAAGATATTAATTTATGGACTGGTGATCACTGTTTAAAATATTTATCTACTCGTGGCTGGAATACAATTGGAAATTTAATTGTCGGTGAAAAAGCTTTTCAATTGTATTTAGAAAATTGTCAAAATCCACAACACACAATAAATAGTAAAAATCGAAAAAAGCATTATCCACTTTATGCAACTGAACTCCTTGCAATGGGTGACCCGGGTTCTTCTGCTGGTGGGGAGCATCCAAAATTTATGACAACGCTTTTACCTGAAAATCAGGCTGTTTTAGTTAAATTTTCTCCTCCGACTACGACGGATATCGGCATAAGAATTGCTGATGTATTGATTTGTGAATACATTGCTTTACGGGTGTTAAAAAAACATGGTCAAGATGCGGCAGATGCACAAGTTATATTGCAAGGTAACCGAGTTTTTTTAGAGGTAAAAAGATTTGATAGAGTCGGTAAATTTTCTCGTCGTGGTTTAATTTCGCTGGGATCATTGGATGCGGAATTTTCTGGCATGTTAAGTTCCTGGAGTGAAACAGCGGTTGAATTGGCAAAAAATAAAATTATTTCTGAGCATCTTGTAAAAAAAATTCGTTTCCGTGAAATTTTTGGTGAATACATAGCAAACAATGATATGCACTCTTTTAATTTGTCCTTTATTACTCAAGGGCAACGAGTTGTTGATTTAGCACCAACGTATGATATGACATGTATGTTATTTATGCCCAGAAATTATCAAATTATTCCGATGGAGTTTAAGCCACCGCTGCCAGCAGTAAAAGATAAAAAAATATGGAAAGATGTTTATCTGGCTGCTATTGACTTTTGGTCAGAGGTTTTAAAAGATGCGCGTATTTCGCCGGCGTTTAAACGTATTGCGAAAAAATGTCAGGATAAAATAACGCACTTGCAAGAAGTTGCTATGTTGTTGCCAAAATAAGGTAACTATTCGGTGGTGAGAGTTTGGTGGGCATGCTGCGCTTTGCCCACCCTACCAAATGCCAGCTAGAAGCACGCTGGCATGACAAGGTTTCGTAGAGTTTTGTAGGGTGGGCAAAGCGCAGCGTGCCCACCAAACTCTCGCTACTGAATAGTTACAAAGTAAGAAATTATTTAATTTCTTACTTTAAAAAAAACTTCGCAATACCCTCGCGCCAAGGATATACAGTGGTATTGCCATATTTTTTTATATAAATATCTTGAGAGAAACAAACAGCTTCACATTCCTTAAAATCGTTTGCTAACTGATTTAATGTTTTAAGTGACTGTGGTAAAACCTCACGACTGCTTTTAATTTCAATAAATAAATGCGGTTGCCCAGGTCTATCAACAATTAAGTCAATTTCTGCATCATCTTTAGTTGATAAATAAGAAAAACGGTAATCTAATGCGTAATAATGTGAAAGTTTAATGCATTCTAAAATAATTAAATGCTCGAATGTTTCGCCATATAAGCTTGTACTGTCGCGCAAAGGAATACGTAATAATCTGGCAAGTGCTCGTGTAACACCCGTATCAAAAAAATAAAATTTTGCTGCCGTGCGTAAGCGTTTTCGAAATGAATGATGGAAGGGCTCTAGAAAAAATCCAATTAACGTGTCTTCTAAAAGTAAAAAGTATTCTTTTATTGTATTTTCAGATACTCCAACATCTCTAGCAATACTGGCATAATTTAAAATTTTTCCATTCATTTGTGCAGCAACTTCTAAAAAACGTCGAAATGGATCTAGGTTTTTTATAAATTGTTCATTCCAAATTTCTTCTTTTAAATAAGTATTTGTGTAAGCATGTAAGAATTGATAACGGTCATTGTTATCGTGATATTGTGTTGTAGCAGGTAATAGTCCCCATTCTAATGAATTTAATACATTGTATTGATTATTAATTTCGAATAAAGAAAATGGAAAAAGATAATAAACAAATGCGCGTCCTGCTAATAAGTTGGCACCACCACGCTTAAGTTTTTTTGCACTTGATCCGGTCATAATGAAGTGAACAGGAAGTTTTTCTTCAATTAAAGCATGAATAATGTCTAATAATTTAGGGATTTTTTGAATCTCATCAATAATAATATATTTTTTTGTTGCGGGTAATGAGCGTGCGATAATTGCTAATTCTTCTGGATGACGCGAAAAGCGGCTTTCTTCTTCAGCACCCAGTAGATTAATCCAAAGAGAGTCTTTTTCTGAGAATGATTGATGCAATAGGGTGCTTTTGCCAACGCCTCTAGCACCAAATAGAAAAAAACTTTTATTTTTCGGAAGCTTAAGTAATCTTGTTAACACGCCATTTCCTCAGTACTATCCTGGAATTGTACGCCTATTCCGAGGTAGTGTCTAGGTTATGCCGGGTTATTTTCATGTTTGGCATAATTATTCAGCGATCAAAGTTTGGTGGGCACGCTGCGCTTTGCCCACCAAACTTTGATCACTGAATAGTTACATTTTTTTCTTAATATAAGTGTTAACAGTCACTAACAATCTATGAAAAAGACTCACCCGACTTAGCACTAAAATCTATTTTCCACGTCGGTATATCAGCATTTAATGGGTAAAAATACGTTTTTACCTTATCTATTTTTAATGTCGTAGCATTATAAATAAATACATTAAATCCCGGATGATTACCATAAAGAGGGCTGATAGAAGGAGTAAAAATAGTCGGGATATTAGCAAACTCTTTTAAGGTCACTAATTTAAAAATATTAGTGTGAATATGCCCAGGTAAAACAGCAGTCACAATTCCAGAAAACTCCGTTAACTCTTTTTCGATTTGCGCCGTATAAAAAGGTTGCCAAAAATCAGTGATATTAAAGTTATTTTTTACCGTTGAAAAAAGATCAATCCCTGAAGGAATATGCATGGCTAGCAATATATGCTGATTATTTTTTTTAGCCTCAAGTAATTGTTGGTGCAACCATGCTAATTGTAGCATAGCCGCTTTTTTAGCGGATTTACTATGCACTTTTGTTGAAAATAAAACGGTGTTTAATACAATAATTTTATTATTCGAATGATTTGGGATTGTTACTACATAGTAACCCATCGCAGAAAACGTATGATAAAAACTTTGTTGATTACTCGCGTTCTTAATTAACGGTGCCCAGCTACGCATCGTTTGCGATAAAAATTCACCACGTGGAATGATGCTATAATTCCCTGTATATGAGTCATTATTGCCGATGACAGGATATACATCGGTTTTAGGAAAAGTTTGTTGTAACTCAATCGCTAAAAATTGCAGCGTTTTTTTCACAAATTGATAATAAGCTTGATTAGAGTGATCCGTAGCAAAAGTATTAAATTTTTCTCGAAAGTGGTGAGCTAAGAAATCACCTAGTACAAGAACAAATTGTGGATGTAATTGTTGGTTTAGTGTTTTTAACTCTTGCAAAGAATTTTTTAATAATAAGTAATGAGTGTCGGTATAGTAATTTTGATTATTTGACTTAGTTGTTTGATTAAAAATAGCTGCCCATTTTTCAGGTGGGGCTGCGTTTAATTGTTGGATAAGTGGACAAGTTGTTTTTTCCTTACAACTACTGAAAGGATCAAAATGAATGTCAGCAATGCTGATGAATTGTTGTGTTGCTTCCGTGTTTGTGGCAAATGTGGATTGTGTACTGAAAAATAATATTATAATTAAAATAACATGGCGCACTATTTTTTCCTTAAAAAGCTAATCTTCCGGAAGAGCTTTATTGCTGAGAGTGTAAAAATGCCTAAAAAATCCGTTATTCTGAGTGCATGCCCATGCCATGGTGAGTGTATTGTTATCCTGAGTGTATGTTCCCGGGAGCGTTTAGTGCATTGTCATCCTGAGAGCGTTTTTTGCTCGAAGCAACTTGTATGTATGCCCCGAGATCCTTCGCTACGCTCAGGATGACAGCAACGTTTATTCTGACTCCGCCAGCGCTTTCTCAACAAAAGCAATCCATTCTTTGGTATCTTCAGAATCAGGATCTATCGTTAACGCTTGTTGAAAACTGGCCAATGCGCCTGAGTTATCATTTAACAAATGTTTACATAATCCTACGTTATATACCAAACCAAATTGATCACCAATAAACGTTTGTGCTTCTAAATAATATTGTAATGCTTTGTCATATTGTTTGATGGCATGATAAAAAACTGCAATTTCAAATAAAACGCAATCTGATTTTGGCATGTAATAATAATTAGCTGCAATTTTCGGCATATTATGCGCAAGAAAGGTAATAGAATCACTATCAGCTTCCGCAATGGTTGCCATAATACGGCTGTTTATTCGCATGTAAATGTGCGGATCCCAACCTGTGAGTGCAAGATGTGAAGATAAAGTATCAAGTGCACAATCAGGAAAACTTTCACTAATGCGACGATGCAAATTAAAATAATCAGAAGGACTGAATTCTTCGACTTCTTTTTCAATCGTAGCCCATGTTTGTGGTAAATCTTTTAAGTTAAAACCACTACTAAATATACTGGTTTTAATGCCACTGCGTGGCGTTTGTAAAAAAGCATCACCACCAGTATTTTTGAAATATTCAGCGATAGCATGGAAATTTACCATCATCGAAAAACTGCCGTGAAAAGCAATGGAAGGATGGCCAAGATTCTCTAGTGATTGCAATGAGCTATAACCTTTGTCCGTTGAAATTAAAAATAATTTATCATTCGCTAATTTTTTTAATAATTTAATCGCACGTATCGAACCGATGGGGACTAAAAAACTCGTGTCATTCAAGGCATTTTTATAAATATCAAGAATAGGGTCGATATGTGGATCATTGTAATAATGTGCTTTTGCTTCATGAATACTATGGTCTACTTCAAGTTTGTCCATGGTGATGGGTTTGCCTGACTCAAGATTATTTTCTGGGCTTGATAAAGTGACCAGTAGCTCATAGAGCTTTTTATCATGCACCATAAATGAATCATGTGTCACTGTATCAAATATATAGTTAGCAACGACAGTTAATGGATTAACGAGTAAATCAGGAGTAAGGCGAATATTCTTTTTTAATAATGTAATGGGTTTTTCTGTTTCTAAATCATAAATGGCAAAATCAATGAGACCTTTATCAATATATGGTTTTAGTGCTGGATGAGTTTCATGATATTGAATATTGTGTTTGGTAAAGTCACTCATGATGTAGCAAACTTTAATGTCATCCATTTTATAAAAATTCAAGGCTTCCATTAATTGCTTAATGAAATAATAACTAAAACGTCCAGAGCCAGTGCCAAGCTCCATGATATAAAAAGTATGATTTTTAGCGTCGGGATTTTGTTTGGTCCAGTCACAAATAAAAGAAAACATTAAATGTGCGTAACAGCCAGCAATGAATGGATTACTCGTGATATAAAAAGGGACTTGGTTTACCCAGGCATTAATACCCTCTTTATCGAAATATTCGCGTTGCAGTTTCCATAACATGGATTCGGAGAAACGCTTTGCTTGCTCAATAATAATTTTTCGGTCTGTTAGCTCTTGCTTCACAAGTATGCCCTCATTTAGTTGGTGATATTATTCTATATTACCCCTATTATAATACGGTATGACATGGCTTGTATAAGAAAAAATTAACAAGATAATTTAGTGTACTATTTGGAGCTTTTCGATGAAGGATGGAACGGTTAGGGTTGTTCAAATTTCGGACGCGCATCATTTTTCTGATATAAATGGCTCTTTGCTTGGGGTTAATACCCATGCTAGTTTTAGTGCTCTGATCGATGTGTTAAAAAAAGATCCTATACAGCCGAATTTATTGTTGCTAAGCGGCGATCTTTCACAAGATGCATCAGAGCGTTCTTATATTCATATTGCGGATGCAATGAAAGATTTCCCTATTCCTACTTATTGGGTTCCTGGTAATCATGATGACCCTCAGGTGATGGCGCGAGTTTATCCGCGGGCTACTATTTCTAATTTAAAGCATATTGTTTTAGAGCATTGGCAGATTATTTTGTTAGATTCGCATAAAAATAAGTCAGTGGAAGGTTTTTTGGATGCGACACAATTAACATTTTTAGAAGATTGTTTAAAGCAGCACCCTGAACAGCATGCTATTGTTGTTTTTCATCATCATCCGGTTAAAGTGGGTTGTGAATGGTTAGATAATATTGGGTTGACGAATGCGGATCAATTATGGCCTATTTTAAAGCGTTATAAACAAGTAAAAACAGTTTTATTTGGTCATGTGCATCAGCAAATAGAGGGTGAAAAAGAGGGGATTCATTATTATTCTGTACCTTCTACCTGTATTCAATTTAAAGGTAAAAGTGATTCATTTGCCTTAGAAAAAATTCCTCCTGCGTATCGTTGGCTTGATTTATATCCGCATGGTGAGCTTAAAACAGCGGTTTGTCGGGCAGCAGATTATATTGGTGAATTTGATGAGCAGGCGAAAGGTTATTAGTTATTATTCTTGCGTAATAAAAAAGGAACGGTGGGCACGCTGCGCTTTGCCCACCCTACAAAAATAAATAATGTAGGGTGGGCAAAGCGCAGCGTGCCCACCGTTCCCCTGGAGCATTTTAGAGAATACGTTTATAATTTATAATGATAGCTTTAGATTTTAATTAAACAACCGGGGTTAAGTTGTTATGCCAATGACCGATAAACTACAGCAACTGCTTAATACTCCTAATATGACTGTAGATCAAGTTACCGACCTGCTTAAACGTGATGGTTTAAATTGCCGAGATAGCACGACTTACGATACACCGTTAATCGTAGCAACGCGTAATAATAATGTTGCCATTGTTGAACACATACTCACTAGTGTTAAAAATCCTGCAGAAAAATTAAATATTATTAATTCTACTAATAAGCGTGGAGAAACAGCATTATCGCTTTCAATAGCAAAAAATAATAAACAAATTGCTCTGCGGTTATTACAAAATGGCGCTAGCCCTTTAATTCATGCTTCCCCGGAAATATTACAATGGTTAAAACCATTTGTAGAGTATGAAGAATTTAAAGAATTAGGCTATTTTGATGATAATGTCATATTGCAACGTGGTTTATGTGCAACTGAAATAGGTAACCGTTATTATTCAGAGCTTGGAGACACAGCTGAGGCAATCAAATGGTTTGATTTAGCGGCGAATGATGGTGTTCAACAGGCAATGTTAAATCTTGCCATTCTGTATCAACGAGAAGGACGCGAGTTATCAAAAGCTGCTTTTTGGTTAAGAAAAAGTTATACCGACACCATTGAAGAAAGTAGTCGCGATTTGATTGTGACACAATTAAAAAATATTCTTACCGTTGATTCAGAGGAAAGTGAAACACGGTATTTTGTTAATATGTCGCTAGGATATGTTTTAGCAAAAGCAGGCAATATTCCACATGCTTTGTTTTATTTTAAGCAAGCTGAAGATATTGATGACAGCGGTACTCTCAGGAAAGCAGAGGATAATCTCCTCTTCAAAGCCTGTTCTTTATGGAATGGCACCTCGTATGAAAAACAAATTCCAGCAGCGGATTTTTTAGATATTACCAAACGCTTTGAATGGTTAATTGAAGCGAATAGTGAAGAATCATTAGCTTTATTAGTTGGCATTACCTTGTTTGCGGAAACACCTGTTTTTCAGCTAGTCGCTATTCATTTAGCTAATGGGCAACATTTGTTAAATGAAACACAACAAGCACCATTTTATTTAGAAAAAAATAAAGTTTATGTACAAGTACTATCAGTATTGTATGGATGGAATGATTATCCAAAAAATACCTTACGTGCCGCCGCTATGCTCAAGAAAATTATTGAGGCCAAAAAAACGAGTGAACCTGATACAACAGCTTTATGTTATCTTTTAATTGCTTTTGCTTATTTTCAACAAGAAGTAGAGCGTGAGGTTTATTTTTCTGAAGCATTTCATGCCTTAGATGCAGCCCATGAATGTTTAGCGCAAATACATTCAGAAAATCGTGCTGAAATCGTGCTCACCATGGTGGATTGCATAAGCAATGTCACAGAAGATATTTTAGCCGTTTATTTAGAAACACTGTTAAATTGCTATTATCGTGAAACATCGGCAAAAAATATAAACAATATGTCACAGATTGCTGATCGAATTCTATCTATTGTTGATCATTTAGAAAATTGGTTAAAAATGATCGCTGATTCATTGATTTTTTGTTATCAAAATCAAACAGATCATGCTGTACGAGACAGCATCCTGAATTTTTTGAATTATCTAAAAGAAACCGTTCCTGTTGAGCCAGAGAAAAAATTAATTTTAGAGCAGGCTATCGCTGAATGTTCCTCAGATAATGTCAGTGAGCAAGATGATTTAGTAGTAGAGTCAGATGCAGAAATCAGTTGGGATGACCATGCGAATGATGAGAGTATTGTCAATAACCAGATGAATTATACAGATGCTTTATTATCGCGCGCAGAAAAATATTTACATGAGCGTAAATTTGATGACGCTCTGCAAAACTTTACTCAGCTTTATGAAACAACAGGATCTCTTAATGCATTAGGAAAGATAGCTTATATCGAGATTGAGCTTGGGTTTTATGATGAAGCCATTGCGCATTATCAAGAGTTAGCCGCTCATTTTTCTGAAGACCATTTTGATTTTAATATCGTGGATATTTTGCGCGGTTTACACATGATTTATCATGAGCTTGCATTGCGAGATAGCCGAAGAAGCTTGATTGTTGAATTAATCAAATTAGCACTCAGCCATCTTTTAAGTGGTGACGTCAGTCATTTAGATACTTTTGCAAAATTAGATGAATTGGAAGATTTTTTAGAAATAGCTGATCATGATCCTGAGATAAGTGATAAATTATTAGAGATAAGGCAGATAATTACCCCTCAGGAATTGATACGAATTGCTGAGGAAAAGGCGGAAGAAGAGAGACAGCGATTTTATAAGTTGCTTGAAGGAGGACACACGCGCTCTAATGAACATCGATTAGTTACTCTCTTAAGCTTGGTTGAGAGTGAAAAAAATAATGAAGAAAGATTAGTTTTAATCCATCATGCAATCAATCGTTGGATAGAGAGTGTCGTGCAAATTGAGCAAGGAAAAATTCATTTAAAAAACGAACCAGCATTAATTCAGTTAGCAAAAGAAAATTATCTCTTAGCGAGTTATTACTTAGCTAAATTTCGTGAACAAAATAATTTAGTGATTGTTGCCTTAAGTCTTTATGCAAGAATTATTATGTTGCCTGAATATGATGAGAATGATAGAAAAATTAAATTACAGGCACAGCGAATTATTGAAAATTATGAAAAAACAGAGTCTCGTGGTTTAAGGAATATTTTTTCTAAACAACCTAAATATAATGAATATGCGGCTGATTTGTTGGCGGTATTAAAAATGTCAGCGGTCTTTGAAGACCCGGATATTGCTATTCAATCAGGATTACAAGAAACAGCAAAAACAATCGATTCATATAACAAGTATAATTTAAGTATTAGTCAATTATTTGGTTGAATTAGTCACTATTAAGCGACACGGCTGGATCCCGCGGACGAGCCGGCTTTGTTGCATAAATCAGCTTCGTCGTTGCGAGCCTGCGCTTTTTGCAGGCGAAGCAATCCAGTTTTTAGACTATTTTGGCAAAATCTGTTTAAAAAATGGATTGCTTCGTCGCAAAAAACGCTCCTCGCAACGATGACTCTGCGTAAAAATTGATTTATGCAACAACGCCGGACGAGCCGCGGGACGTTGAAGCATTTACTACTCCAAGAGTATGGCTTGTTTATTTTTAATAAAAAATTATTTTAATTTAATGGTTTTCAGTTTTGTACTTTAGATTTAACACAAAAAGCAAAGCTACAATCAGAGCAGCGCCAGGCCATGAGTCATGCCTTAATGAAAAATGAATTTGTGCTTTATTATCAACCGTATTTTGATATTTCAGCACAGAATATTGTCGGCGTTGAGGCATTATTGCGTTGGCAAAGTAGAGAATATGGTTTGGTTTCACCTGATTTAATTATTCCTCTCGCAGAAGAAACCGATTTAATTGTGCCGCTTACCGAGTGGATATTAAGAACGTCTTGTAAGCAAGTTAAAATGTGGCAAGAGGAAGGTTGTAAAGCGCTTAAGCTTTCAGTAAATTTATCCGCACGGCAATTTAAAAATCCAAATTGTATTCATCATATTACTCAAGCCTTGCGAGAAACTGAATTTACGCCCGAATGTTTAATGTTGGAAATACAAGAAAGTTTAATTATGCATGACCCAGCGAACGCGATGGATACAATTAAAAAATTAAAAGCAGTCGGCATAGGGATTGTGATTGATGATTTTGGCACAGGGTTTTCTTCTTTTAGTCATTTAGCGATGGAATCAGTTGATAAAATTAAAATTGATAAAACTTTTATAAAGCAAGTGGCAACTGACGCAGCTAAAACTTCTATTGTTTCAGCAATGATTGTGATGGCGAAAAAATTAAATATCAAAGTAGTTGCAGAAGGTGTTGAAACGCAGGAACAATATAATGTGTTAGTCCGTGAAGGATGTGATGAAGCTCAAGGTTATTTTTTTACTAAGCCCTTGCCGAGTGAGTTGTTAGAAACATTTTTGTTTAGTCAGTTTGTAGCTGTTCAGCGGCGCGCGCTGGATCCCGCGGACAAGCCGCGGGACGTTGATGATTGCTGACGTAAAACACGCCGCATAATTTTATTTGACGCTGTTTTTGGTAATTCAGGAATAAAAATAACAGCTTGAATTTTAAATAATGGATTAAGGCGTTGATTAATTCGAGTTTGCATCAGTTGTTTTATTTTTTCTGGATCAAGATTACTTGTAGTAGCAGCATAAATGATTAGTTGACTAGGCCCATTTTGTGGCGGAGCAACGGCAATTGCTGCTGTTTCAGTAATATGTTCTATACCAATTAAAGCACGTTCGATTTCTGCAGAGCTAATTTTTATACCGCCTAGATTCATCGTGTCATCGATGCGACCGAGTAGGCAATAACAATTTTTTGCTAAACGTTGTGCTTGATCACCATGACGACGCAAAACCTGATTTTTAAAATTGGGCATATTAGCAAAATAAATTTTATCATGATCCGCATTGAGTAACTGAGTTGATAAACCCAGTGCGGGAACGAGAATAGCAACTTCACCGTTATCACTTATTTTACCTTCTTCATCCAATAAAACGAAATCTACTCCCATGGTGGGTGTGGTAAATAAAGCAGGATAATTTTTTTCAATTAATGTGCTAGTAATATAGCTACCGCCGATTTCCGTGCCACCACAATATTCAATGATGGGCTTATAATTTGCTAGCGACATCAGATAAAGCATGTCATCTGGATTAGAGCACTCACCGGTAGAACTAAAGGCTTTTATCGATGTCCAATCTAATCCTTGCATACATTGTGATTGTCGCCAAGTGGCTACTAATGTGGGCACTATGCCCAGCATGGTGACTTTTGTATTTTGAATAAACTCACCGAATAATCTGTCATTGGGTGCATCTGTGTAAAGCGCTAAGGTGGCATTATTCATCAGCGCTGCAAAAATAAGCCAAGGGCCCATCATCCAACCGAGATTCGTTGGCCAAGCGAGTATGTCTTCGGCTTTAATATCATGATGCAGATAGGCATCACTGGCTACTTTAATTGGCGTTGTGTGGTTCCAGGGTATGGCTTTGGGCTCGCCTGTTGTGCCAGAAGAAAATAAAATATTACATGTTGCCATCGGATCACAAGGATAGGCTGTCAATGTATCTGTAGTTTGAAGAAAATTCTCCCATGTGACATCGTTATTGCGTAATGAACAAGTTATTTTTTCATCGTAAGGTAATACATAAATAATGTTTGGATTTGCTGCAGCTACTTTTTCATAAAGTGGTAGTTGTTTATTACCTCTTTGAATAAAGTCTTGAGTAAAAACGGCTTTAGCTTGAGTCATGCGTAATCGAGTAGCAATTTCTTCGGCGGAAAAACTATCAGCAATTGAAACGACTGCACCGCCCATTTTAATAATGCCAAGATAGAGCGCAACAGCTTCTTTAGTCATAGGCATATCAATGCCTATCGCATCACCTGGAATATAGCCCGCGTTTATTAAGCTATTAGCAATACGATTGCTTAATTTATTTAACTCACCGTAACTCATTGTCGCTATATTTTTTTGTTTATCTAAAAATAATAGGGCATTTTTAGTTGGGTCAGCTTTAAAACAGCTTTCAATAATATTAAGTTTGGCATTCACTAACCAGAGCGGGTTTTTTTTACCTAATGTCATATCACAAATTGTTGTAGGTGGAGTTTGAAAAATAACCTTAATTTTATCGATGATTTTTGCAATAAAAGCAGAATGATGTTGCGTTGTCCATGAATGAAAATCACTAATATTCGTTATTTTTTGTTCCGCCATGAGTGTTGCTAGATGCGTTGTTGCGATAAATTTTTCTTCTGGTATCCAGGCAGGTGCAGTTTCTGGATGTGTTTTCCAATCGGGATAACAGAGAGAAAATAAAAATTTGTGTAATGTAAATGGATATTGATTATTTAAAATAGTGGTAGAAATTATTTTCCATGCAGCTTCGCCAGACATTTTTTTAATGATGGGAATAATTTTATTATAAAGCGTTGTAGCGGTGTCCGTTGTAAGACCAAGGAGAGTGAGATCTTCAATGTTAATTTGTTTTGTGTTCATTTGTGATAATCAGTAGGGTGGGCAAAACGCAGCGTGCCCACCACTCAACCAATACTTTTAATCCAACATACCATATTGCTTTAATTTTTTGCGTAGTGTGCCACGTGAAAGACCTAAGATAGTCGACATTCTGACTTGATTATAGTGAGTATGATTAATTAAAACCTCAAGTAAAGGTCGTTCAATTTCTTCGAGTAAAATTGAGTAAAAATCAATGGGTTGTTCACTGCCAATGTGAGTGAAATAGTTGCGTAGTGTATCCTTGACAGCTTGTCTCAAGGTGACGTTGTCTAGTGTGTCTGTTACTGCCATTTTTTCTGTCATATTAAAGCTCCATTTTAACGTATAAATTATTTCCCTAAACAGATTCCTATCATATCGCGCATTTTATTACGCTGCTAGTAGGGTATTGCGTTGATTTTTGTGAATAATTGAACACAATTAGAATTGCGCGCATAAAAAGTACAAAACTGCAATTTAGTCAGCATTATTTTTTTAGCACGCGCTTTTCTAATGTCATTATTTGGTATCAACTTTGTCGGTACCATCTATCGTTTCTTTTAGATTCTTGCCCGCCTTAAAGAAAGGGACGATAGCTTCCTCTATCATCATTTCCTGACCTGTCAGAGGGTTTTTTACTCTGCGTGCAGCTCGTTTTTTTACCCCAAAGTTACCAAAACCAACGAGTGAAACATTTCCTCCTGCCGTTAGTGCATCGGTAATACTCGCTAATGCTGCACCTAGTGCTTTTTCTGCTCTAGCTAAGGAAATATCTGCGATACCCGCTATCGCAGATACTAGCTGAGATTTATTCATAATCGCTCCTAAGAAATTGTTTCAACTGAATTGGGGTTGTAAGTCTCAATTTCATCAGTTAATTCAGTTTCAGCTATTTCTTGGGGTTTTTGTATTGGAGCAGCTTTCTGTGTTGCTTTTTTGGCTTTCTTAACTACTTTTTTGGGTGTTTTTTTCATGGTTTTTACTTGCGTAGCGGCTTTTTCGCTCCAGGTTTTTTCAAAGTTCTTTGTTTCTTTGTTGAGAGCGATCCATTTATTTTGCTTTTCAGTTAAAGAAAGAATTTGTTTTTTAATTTGATCTACTTTAGCGATCATTGCCGTCATTGCATCATTGGCTTTTGTATAACCTTTTTTAGCAGCAGCTAATTGTTTCTTTTTGCTTGGGGTTGGTTTCGCTTTTTCTAGAGTTATGCATTTGTTTTTGATAGCTTTTGTTAAGTTAGCGGCTTTTTTTAATGCTTCAGCTAGCTTTTTTTCTTGTGCTTTTATCATGCTGATTTCTTGGCGATATTGGGCAACGATTTGTGTTGCCATTCCTCTAAAGGCTGCTTCCATTTTCCCAGCTAAACTCAGCGTAACGGCTTTTTTTGCTTTGTTACGGATGGCTTTTTTGGCTTTCATAGGTTTTGCAACTTTCTTTCGACGCATGGGTAATTATCCTTTAAATTATTTTCCGAAGGTAAAATTTAACATTTTTTTGTTGAAAAAGTCCACTCTTGATGTGTCTTTATTGTTGATTTCATGTCTGAAAATAATTAAAGTACGGAAATGTATATGAGGTTTGAATTTAATTACTGCAATGAGTACCTATAATTTCCTTATTATCAATTCCTTGTTTAGAGCCCCCCAATTAGGAGTCACGGCATGAGTAACCCCAGTTTGAAAGAACAATTACAAGCATTGTCGATAGGAGCGTCGCCTGCAGAAGAAAAGGAAAAGCCTAAGCCAAAGAAACGTCATCATTCTGGTGCTAGTACAAAACAAAAGCCACAATGGTTGGAGCAAGCACAATATGGAGTCGAGTTATTAAAGGCTTATTTCCCTCTTTGTTTTAAAGACATGAAAGAGATTCAACCGTTAAAGATTGGTATTAAACAAGATTTGGTAAAATATCTGAGTACCTTAAATGATGTGGTTGTGGGTGACAAAGCATGTATGGTGAATAGTCTTGCTTATTATGTTAATTCTCCTTCATATCATAAAGTCGTCGTCGCTGGTGCAAATCGCATTGATTTAGAGGGTGTTTCAGTTGGGGTAGTTACCGCGGAAGAAGCAAATTATTCTGTTGAAAGACGTAAATCAAAACAACAAAAAAAATTGGGTGTTAGTCAAGCTGCTGAAGCTACTACAGAGTCGTAAATCATCGAGGAGAGAGTCATGGAGTTATTTCGTCGTTTTTCCCCTATTAATTTATTAATGATCAGTATTAATGGCATGGTAGGTTCTGCTTGGTTATTTGCACCCTTATATGCTGCTAAGATTGCAGGCCCTTCGGCAATTATTGCTTGGATTATTGGTGGTTTAGCAACAGCGTTGATTGCAATCACATTTGCGGAGCTTTCAGTATTACTGCCAGTGGCAGGTGGTACTGCTTATATTCCTCGTTTAAGTCATGGCGCTTTGACCAGTTTTATTCTCAGTTGGATTGCGTGGTTATCTGCTTTAACGATGGCACCCATCGAAGTTCAAGCTGTTTTACAATATGCGTCTACGTATTTTTCTTCTCTGACTCATTCTGTTGGTGGCACACCTTTGTTAACCGGTGTTGGTTTAGTGTGGGCAACGGTGTTGATGTTAACTTTTTGTTTTATCAATATTGCGAGCTTTACTGGTTTGGTGCGTTTTAATTTAGTGATATTTATTTTTAAAATAGCCATTATTTTATTAACTATTGTGATGTTGATTCGGGCTAATTTTAATCCGAGTAATTTTGTTGGCTTGTCATCCAGTAGTTCAGTGGGTGGTTGGCATTCTATACTTTCTGCTGTTGCCATTGGTGGTATTGCTTTTGCTTTTACTGGGTTTAAGCATGGTGTTGAGCTTGCGGGCGAAGCTAAAAAAATGCAATTTGGTGTTCCCTTAGCGATTATCGGTTCAGTATTAATTTGTTTGCTTTTATATGTGGGTTTGCAAGTTGCATTTATTGGTGCACTCAATCCTGAGTCTTTAAAAAATGGTTGGGAAAATTTAACTTTTTTAGGTGATGTAGGCCCGTTTGCAGGGCTTGTGGCAGGTTTGGGTATCATTTGGTTGTTAAAATTACTTTATGTTGATGCTGCTGTTTCACCTTCTGGAGCGGGATTAATTTATGTGACTTCAACCGCAAGAATTTTATATGCGATGGCACAAATTGGTTATATGCCACAGATATTTGTAAAATTAAATAAACAAAACTTTCCTGTTGTTGCCATATTTTTTAATTTTATTTTAGGGATGTTATTATTTTTACCTTTACCTGGTTGGCAAGCCATGGTTAGCTTTTTAGTATCAGGTATGGTGATCTCTTATGCGATGGGTCCTATCGCTGTTTTATGTTTACGCTTAGAGTTGCCGAATGAAAAACGCTTATTTAAATTGCCATTTGCTAATCTTATTTGTGTGAGTGCGTTTTATTGTTGTAATCTCATTAGTTATTGGACGGGTTGGGAAACCATGTATAAATTAGGCATCGCAATTTTAATTGGTTTTGTCTTTTTTACTATTGCTTGCTGGCGTGGAAAAATTGCAAAAAATTTAATAGGTTTTAAATCTATTTTATGGATAGTGCCTTATTTAGGTGGTTTAGAACTCATTTCATACTTAGGTGCTTTTGGTGGTGGAATTGGTGTTATTCCATTCGGCTGGGATTTTTTAGTGATTGCATTGTTTAGCGCAGTTATTTTGTATTTAGCTATTGCAACGCGGCTTTCTGTTTCAACGCGTTCTTTAACTGATTTGCGTAATTTGGCTGAGGTGGCGCCGGTATAAAATTATTTGGTGGGCACGCTGCGCTTTGCCCACCCTACATTTTTTATAATTTATTTTGTTACGATAACGGCCACGTCTTCATCACCGACAAACTCTTGATTCAACCATTTTGCATCTTTAACTAACATGCGCACGCAACCATGACTGGCATTATATCCTGGTAAATCATACGAACCGTGTAATGCAAATCCGCCATGGAAAAACATACAATATGGCATGGGCGCACCACCTCGACCGATAGGAAATTTTCTTGATTTGCAGCCTGAGCCTTCTTTGTTATAAATACGGAAATTACCTGTTGGCGTGTGACAACGTTGATGTAGATCAGGACAATAACCTTTGGCAGTAGAGACGGGTCCCCAATTGATAAGCGCTCCAGAGCTATCATAAGCCCCCCAGGCTAATTCTTTGAGAGAGACATAAATAACTTTTTCATTGGGTGCAGTAATTTGTTTTTCAAAGGGTGAAATATCAAGTGCCGCGACTGTTTCAGAAACTGGGATCGCAATGATTAATCCAGAATGTAAACTATTTCCCATACGATTGGCGCGCATCACAACATCTCTTCTTGCTTCATCTGGAAAAAGTCTTTGCCAACTGTCTTTGCCTTTGACTTTATAACAGCTAAACTGAGGATCTTGTTTACAAAGTTGAGCGCCATAATTTGCGAAAATAGGAGTAGAAAATAAATAGAAGAAACAGATAATAGCGATAACTGTGCGAATCATAGTGCTCTCCTCGTTGTTGTATTGTTTTGGAGCATATGATTAATTATATTCCACAAGTGAGTGATAGATCAAAAAAATTAACAGTTATTTTTAACTAAATAAATCAAGATGTTATACCGTGGGCTAACGAGTCATATTTAATATTAAAGGGAAATAAGCATGAAGAAACAAAAGGATAGCGCTGTTTTAATTGTAGTGAAGCAAGGGATCTTAGAAATCAGTTTAAATCGTCCTAATGCATTGAATGCACTAAATGGTGATGTGATGCATCAATTGTATGATGCTTTTGCACATGCAAAAGAAGATCCCGATATTAAGGCATTATTGATTACAGGCGTAGGTAAAGCATTTTGTGCTGGAGCAGACATTAATCAGCTTGCGACCTTAGATAGTCAAACAGGAATTGATTTTGCTCATGATGGACAAATGGTTTTTCGCACTTTAGAACAACTTGGAAAACCCTCATTAGCCGTTATTAATGGATTTGCTTTGGGTGGTGGTTGTGAGTTAGCGATGGCGGCGACATTGCGAATAGCAGCAGACACAGCGATGTTTGGGCAACCAGAAGTGAAGCTAGGTGTTATTCCAGGTTTTGGTGGCACACAACGTTTAACTAGATTAGTTGGTAAAGGCCGTGCTTTAGATATGTGTTTAACCGGTCGGATGATTAATGCAGAAGAAGCATTACATTGGGGTTTAGTAACAGAAGTTGTTGATGCAAAAAAATTATTGTCGCGAGCGAGAGAATTATTATTGGATATAACAAAATTAGCTCCCATCGCATTAAAAAATATTATAGCAGTGGTTGATCGAGGTTTTGATTTATCATTAGATGACGCATTAGAGTTGGAAGCGCTTTATTTTGGTTTATGTTGCGCAACACAAGATAAACAAGAAGGTGTAAAAGCATTTTTCGCTAAACGGAAGGCCGAGTTTATTGGAGCTTAATGATGGACACAAACAGTGATGTTATTTTTGAAGAAATTTCTGGTCGTCAACAAAATTTAGGTTTAATTACATTAAATCGGCCCAAGGTATTAAATGCACTTAATCACACCATGTTTCTTGCGATTAACAATCAGTTGCTTGAGTGGGAAGCAGCAGATCAAATAAAAGCAGTCATTATTCGTGCTGTAGAAGGTCGGGCATTTTGTGCTGGTGGTGATATCCGCGCAGCATATGAAAAAAAAATGTCGAGTGATCCTTCATTGCCATATTTTTTTCGTGATGAATATCAAATGAATTTAACTATTCAAAATTATCGTAAACCGTATATTGCATTTATGGATGGAATTACGATGGGTGGTGGTGCTGGTATTTCAATTAATGGCTCACACCGAGTGGCAACAGAGCGTTTAGTGTTTGCTATGCCAGAAACAGGAATTGGTTTTTATCCTGATGTAGGAGCAACTTATTTTTTATCGCGTTTGCCTTATAAAATAGGCTTTTATCTGGGTTTAACCGGTGTGCGTATTAATTATCAAGATTGCGCGACATTTGGTTTAGTGCAACATGTTGTGGGACAAGATGTTTTAGCGGAATTAATCCATGCATTAGCAGATGCTGAATTAGAGCAACAGCCAAAAGCTGAAGTGACAGCGGTGATAGAAAAATTTTCTCAAGCTTATGCACCGTCAGAATTAATCGATTATAAAGCGGTCATTAAAAAATGTTTTTCGGGCAAGACGGTTGAAGAAATTTTTTCTGCGCTGGAAGCTGAAAATAATGTTTGGTGTCAGCAAACATTGACAACGTTGAAAACAAAATCACCGACTAGTTTGAAAGTAACATTAAAAGCGTTGCAAGAAGGTGAACAGTTGAGTTTTAAAGAGTGTATGCGTATGGAGTATCGTTTAACGAGTCACTTTACGGAAGAGCCGGATTTTTTTGAAGGGATTCGGGCAGCCATTATTGATAAAGATCAACATCCACAGTGGCAGCCGGATTCTTTGCAAAAAGTTTCATTAGCCGCGGTTGAGAAGTATTTTTTGCCGTTGAGTCAGGAGTTGGTGTGAATAGTCCTTATTTAGCAGCTAGAGTTTGGTGGGCACGCTGCGCTTTGCCCACCCTACATTTTTAATACGATCAAATTGCGTCATACCCCATATTTCCCGAAAAATATAATACCATAAATTTAAAAACGTAGGGTGGGCAAAGCGCAGCGTGCCCACCAAACTCTAGCCGCTAAATAGTTACTTATTACCGGACATTTTACCGGACATTTTTTGGCATAAAAATAGCTTTATTTTAATTAAAATGTGCTATAATCAATAAGATGAAGATAAAAAAACCGGACAAAAAATCGGACATTTTAGCGGCCATTGACCGAGGTGAAAACCTGGCGATGATGGAGCCGTTAATAATTTCAGCAACTTCTGTTTATCGTAAAGAGTTGAGCGATTTAGCGTTTGAGTTAGTGGCAAAATCATCTGGGTTTAAACGTAGTCTTCCCTTAGCAATTCAAAAGTCGTTAGCGAGTATGGTGCGCTCTATGAATTGTTATTATAGTAATTTAATTGAAGGTCATGATACTCATCCGGTTGATATTGAGCGGGCATTAAGAGGTGATTATAGCTCTGATATAAAAAAGCGTAATTTACAAAAAGAAGCTCATGCGCATATTGCGGTACAAGAATGGATTGATAATGGTGGAATTAAAAATAATTTATTTTCTCAATCGACTATTTGTGAAGTTCATGAGCGTTTTTGTTGTTTATTACCCACAGATTTATTATGGGTAACTGACCTAAGTCATAAAAATCAGTTGCAAGTGATTCCTGGCCAACTGCGGCAATATGACGTACAAATTGGTAATCATATAGCCGTGAGTTCTGGTGCTGTACCGCGATTTTTATCACGTTTTGAGTCGGTGTATGCATCTTTAGGAAAATCAGAAATTATTTTAGCGCTTGCTGCAGCACATCATAGATTATTGTGGATTCATCCATTTCTTGATGGTAATGGTCGAGTAGCACGTTTAATGTCGCATGCGATAGCAATGAATGTGTTAGATACAGGAGGCATGTGGTCTATTGCGAGAGGTTTAGCGCGAAATATAGAACAATATAAAGAGCATTTAGCAAACTGTGATTTAACAAGACGCAATGATTTAGATGGGCGAGGAAATTTAAGTGAAGAAGCGTTGGTAGATTTTAGTCGATTTTTTCTTAAAACGTGCATTGATCAAATTAATTTTATGGAAAAATTAATGCAACCTGACATGCTGCGCACAAGAATTTTATTGTGGGCGCGTGAAGAAGTTGAGCTAGGAGAGTTACCATCCCATGCTTTACAGATTCTTGAAGCTATTTTATATCGTGGTGAAATATCTCGAGGAGAAATGGCAAGCATATTAAATGTGACAGATCGTCATGCGCGACGTTTGACAGCAGTTTTAATTGAAAAAAGAATTTTAATTTCAGATTCGGTTAAATCATCGTTAAAATTAGCTTTTCCTGCGGAGTTAGCGCATCGCTGGATGCCGGGGTTGTTTCCACTGCAATGAAAAACTCCCATAAAAACCATCATGAAATATTTTTTATTTAATATTTTTTTTGGTTTTTATGGGGCACTCAGTGGGTTATTTGTTTTTTTTAAACAACTTAATTGCAAGTACACTAAGTAGAATCGCTGCACTTACTGCTCCCATTGAACGAAAAGGATTGCATCTTACGTAACAATAAATTCCATCTTGAAATTCATCTGCTTTATTTTTAACGATGGACCAGGCTTTTTCTGCGTTTTCGGTGATTTTTTCTTGAATATCCTCCACCATATCTTTAGCATTTTCTAAATTTAATTTATCAGAAAAAATTCTTAATTTATCTTCAATTTCATCTTGAGTATATCCGTATGTTTTTTCCAATTTTCCTATTAATTTTTTGTATGAACCATCTATTTCAGCTAAATCATCGTCGGTTAATTTTCCCCAACGATTTTTAATTTCGCCTTGAATTTCATCCCAATTGCCTTCAATGACATGTACTAATGAGCTTAATATAGCCATAAATAAATCCTCCGTTAAAATGGTATTGTTTTATATAAATAATTATACTCTAATTAACGGTGCTTATTGATGAATGTCTATTTATTCAGAATTATTACTGTAAGCTATTTATGTATTTTGAAAAAATATCTGTATGAGTTAAAAAAGGGATGTGTCCAGCGCGATGTATAGTTTCGCAATGATGGTCAGTTAGTAATAAAGTAACATCCTTTGGCACTAAGGTATCATGGCTACCAAAAAGGTGTATGCTCGGGCAGATTTTTTTAGTTAAATGCGGCCGCAAGTCTAAGTTTTTTAATAATTCCAGTCCACCGAGTAAAGCAGATATTGCTGGTGTTGGACCCTGAAGAAGTTGTGTTTGTAATCCTAATAATAATTCGTGTCGTTTTTCTGCGCCACGTAATTGTAAATCAAGAAAATCATTTAAGGTCTGTTGATAATCATGAATTAATGCTGATTTAAATTGATCTAATACAGAAGGCTGAATGCCAGGCCAGTTTGGATCAGCAACAAATTTGGGTGTGGATGCAACGGTAATTAAGCGATTCACCTTTTCAGGATAATGGAGTGCAATCCACCAAGCGATCATTCCACCTAATGACCAGCCTAACCAGCTTGCTTGCTCAGGGACAACCGCAAATAATTGGGTGGCGATTTCTTCGATTGTATAATCTTTTGATAATAGCGGGCTTTTGCCGCATCCAGGTAGGTCAATTAAGAATAGTTGAAAGGACTCAGCAAGCTGCGGAATAATAGGTTGCCAGATCGCGCTATTCCAGCCCCAGCCATGCAGTAAAATCAGTGGCTTGCCGGAGCCGATTATTTCACAATGAAGGGTATTAGACTTAGGCATGGTAGAAATACTATTTCAGGACTATAATTAAGTTATAAGTTAAACATTTTATAAAAAAGTGTCAATTTATTAGTGCATATAAAGAGAGGAGTCTATTATGTCAATTCAAGTTAATATTCGTAATATGCGTCATTCTCAAGCCCTCGAAGATCGTATCGTAAAAAAAGCTGAAAAACTCAATCAATACTATCAACATATTCAGTCTTGTAAGGTGATAGTTGATGTGCCAGAGCGGCATATGCATCAAGGCAAATTATTTCATGTTGCAATTGATGTATTGGTACCAGGTAAAACCTTAGTAGTCAGCCATAAATCAAATGAAAAATTTGATGTTGCTATTTATGATGCTTTTAAAGCGATGGAACGTAAAATTAAAGCGTATTCTGACAAACGTCGTGGAGAAGTAAAAAGACACGTAGATGTGAGTTTAGGTTATGTAAAAAGATTGCTTCCAGAAGATGGATATGGTTTTATTCAAGCACCAGATGGTACAGAGCATTATTTTAGTATCACCAATGTTGAACGTCCCGCGTTTAACGAGTTGCACATAGGCGATTCAGTGCGTTTTCAGAGTGCTCCATCACATGAGGGCTGGCAAGCGCATCGAGTTATTAAAAATGGTCATTTGTTTAATAATAAATAATGCTAGACGAAAAAAATTATCAACAATTCCTAACTAAAAATCCTTATCCACGGACTTTAAAGAGCCTTGAGCCTATTCAAGGCTCTTCTTCTTTGTATTTTCAACAGAATGATCAGCGTGTTATTAATTTTTCTTCTAGCGATTATTTGGGCTTATCTACTCATCCTTTGTTAATTGAGCGTAGCCAGGAATATGCAGCACGTTTTGGTGTGGGTAGCAGTGCTTCGCGTTTAGTGACAGGAAATTTATTTTTATATACCGAGCTAGAAAAAAAATTAGCATTAGCATTAGGCAAGCCCGCCGCGCTTATTTTAGGCTCGGGTTATCAAACCAATCTTTCGGTATTAGAAGCGTTATTAGATGTAAAAGTATTAGGTCAAGAACCCATCGTGTTTTGTGATCGTTTTGTGCATGTGAGTATGTTGATGGCGGTTCGTCATCTTGCGCGCTTACATCGATTTCAACATAACTCTTTAGAACATTTAGAAAAATTATTAATAAAATATCAACATAGCACACAACCCAAATTTATTTTAGTTGAATCCATTTATAGTATGGATGGTGATCAAGCTGATTTAGCAGAACTAATTTATTTAGCGAAAAAATATAATGCATTTTTATATGTTGATGATGCGCATGCAGTTGGTGTGTATGGGGAAGTAGGTTGGGGAAGTGCCTCGCATTTTTCTGATGAAATTCCCTTAATTATGGGGACTTTTAGTAAAGCATTAGGCAGCTATGGCGCTTATGTGGGATGTTCATTGGTGTTGCGTGATTACCTTATTAATAAATGCAAAGGATTTATTTATTCAACCAGTTTGTCACCTGCTGTATTGGGAGCTATTTCTGCAGCGATTGATTTATTGCCTCATTTGGTCGATGAACGTCAAATAGTTTTGAATTATGCACATCGATTACGACATTTTTTTCGTGAACATAATTTAAATTTTGGTGCATCAGATACACATATTGTGCCTTGGATTATTGGTGATGCACAGTTAACTGCAAAAATAGCGCATAAATTAGAACAATTTGGCATATTAGCTTTGCCGATTCAGCCGCCCTCAGTGCCGATCGGTAAAAGTCGGATTCGGTTTTGTCTCAGTGCTGGGCATACTGAAAATGATTTTCAATGTTTGTTGCAGGGTCTTTTACAAGTCCTACCATTAGTGTATCGTGGTCACTCCGAACATCAACTTCCTGTGGCTAACCGTGGTAGAGTGGATTAGGCGCTTTTTGCCGTAATCCACCCTACCACTAACAGCCACCAACGTACCGCAGCTTGTCCGCGGGATCCAGACTAAGCAGAAATAAATGAAAAATAAAATTATAAAATGTTTCAATCAAGGCGTAAAAACGTATGACCAAGCGGCTGCTGTACAATTGCATGTTGCAAATGCATTAGCGACACGGATTAAAAATATTTCTGCCAATAAAATTTTAGAAATAGGTTGTGGTACAGGGGTATTTAGTGAAAAATTAATTTTAGCTTTCCCGACCGCTCATTTTTTATTAACAGATATTACACCTAACATGGTTGCTGAGTGCCAGCAACGGTTTAAACAATATCCACAAGTGAATTATTTATGCCTGGATGGTGAAAATATTGCTGATTTATCGCAAAAATATGATTTAATTGTCTCTAATATGACATTGCAATGGTTTGAAAATATTCCTGCTAGTTTAGAAAAAATCATTGCGCAACTTGCGCCCAATGGGAAGTTAATTTTTTCATTACTAGGTGAAAAATCATTACATGAATGGCAACATATGTGTGGCGAATTTGATATCACAGCAGGGTTGAAAAAATTTCCTCAGCAATCTGTACTTAAAGATCGATGCAATGATCTGCATTTAGAGAATGAATTATTTCAGTTTTCATATCAAAGTGCACATGGTTTCTTACGTTCATTAAAAAACTTAGGCGCAACAGCGACTGATACACAATATATATTTACATCGGTTGGAAAATTACGCCGATTGTTTCGTGCTTATTCGGACGAAGTTAAAATGACTTATGACATTATTTACGGTTGTTATACAAAAAAATGAAAAAATTCTTTATTACTGGTACCGATACTGGCGTCGGCAAGACCTTAGTATCTGCTATTTTAACAGCTGTAATGGAAGCTTCTTATTGGAAGCCGATCCAGTCTGGCGTTGCGGATGAAATCTCAGAAGAAGAAAAAGTTAAAAATTTAATTCATCTTGATGAGAAAAAAATTATTGATCCAGTTTATACATTACAAGCGAGTTTGTCGCCTGATCAAGCCGCAGATTTAGAACAAATAAAAATTGATCTAGATAAAATTAATTTACCCAATAATCAAGACGGTTTGATTGTTGAAGGTGCTGGCGGGGTATTTGTGCCGATCAATACTACGCAAAGTATGTTGGATGTTATGCAGAAATTTCAACTGCCGATTATTATTGTTGCAAGAGGAACACTAGGAACAATTAATCATACCTTATTGACGATTGAAGCTTTGCGGAAAAGGAATTTGTTTATTCATGGTGTGGTGTTTAGTGGTGAATTAAACGTAAAAAATCGAAAAACTATTGAAACCTGGGGTCAGGTTGTGACATTGTTTCATGTGCCGTATTTTCCGCAGATTAATCGGGAAATAGTGGCAGAATGGTTGTTAAATTATGCGGCTGAGATAAAGGAAGGTTTGGTGGGCACGCTGCGCTTTGCCCACCCTACATTTTTATAAATTATTTTTGTCATTTTTTGTAGGGTGGGCAAAGCGCAGCGTGCCCACCAAACTGGCGGTTAAATAGTCACAATTGGAGCAAACCTATGACTCTCGCATCACGTGATCAACAAGCCATTTGGCACCCATATACTCAACATCAAATGACTGACTTGCCAATTGCTATTACACATGGGCAAGGTGCTTATTTATTTGATACAACAGGCAAGCGCTATTTAGATTTAATTTCATCATGGTGGGTTAACTTGCATGGTCATGCTCATCCTGCCATCGCAAAAGCGATTTATGAACAGGCGATGAAAATAGAACATGTCATCTTTTCTGGGTTCACGCACGGGCCAGCTGTTGAATTAGCCGAAAAAGTATTGCAAATTTTACCTAACCATTTTTCAAAAATATATTACTCTGACAATGGCTCAACAGCGGTAGAGATCGCATTAAAAATGGCGTATCAATATTGGCGTAATCAAAAAGAACCACAACGTCAGCGTTTTATCGCATTTAAAAATTCTTATCATGGCGATACGTTTGGTGCTATGGCAGTCGGAAAAACCTGCGGATTCTTTTCACATTTCGAAGATATTTTATTTCCCGTTGATATGTTTACTTATCCTGAAATAGAGTTAGCAGATGAAAAAGTATTAGCTAAAGAAACCAACACCTTAATGCAACTTGAAGCACACTTAAAACAATATGCGCATGAAACCGCAGCATTAATTATTGAGCCTTTAATACAAGGCTCGAGTGGAATGCGCATGTGTTCCATACGTTTTTTACAAGCATTAGAAAAATTAATGCAACAGTATAATGTCTTAGTGATTTATGATGAAGTGATGACAGGGTTTGGTCGTACGGGGGAATTATTTGCTTGTATTAAAGCGCAAACCTCCCCTGATATTATTTGTTTAGCAAAAGGATTAACCGGTGGATTTTTACCGTTAGCAATGACGGCTTGTCATGAGCGGATTTACCAAGCTTTTTTAGGTGACAGTTTTAATTCTGCATTAGCTCATGGTCATTCGTTTACTGCTAATCCATTGGGTTGTGCAGCGGCACTAGCATCATGGGATTTATTAATGGCGGCTGATACACAAGCAAATATTGCTATGATTGAAAAAACACACCAAAAACAAGCTGTTATACTGCAACAATTAAGCCATTTAGAAAATTTTCGTTTTTGTGGTACGATTGCCGCATTTGATATTAAAACAATAGAAGGTTACGGGTCGCATTTTAGCTTGCAATTGCGGCAACGTTTTTTACAACAAGGATTATTGTTGCGACCATTAGGAAATGTTATTTATTTATTACCACCGTATTGTATAAAACAAGATGAGTTGCTTGAAACCTATGCCATTATATTACACGAGTTAGCAGGAGTGATTGCATGAGTAGTTTAAATCAATGGACAACCGAAAAAGTGCTTGCCCTATATGAATTACCATTTAATGAATTAATTTATCAAGCGCAAACCTTACATAAAAAAAATTTTCCTGCAGCGACGATGCAATTAAGTACTTTGCTGAATATTAAAGATGGTGGTTGTCCTGAGGATTGTCATTATTGTCCACAAGCAGCCCGTTATCATACCGGCGTTAAAGCAAAAAAATTAATGAGTGTTGACAGTGTGAGAGAACATGCGACTGCAGCAAAAGCTGCCGGCGCAACACGCTTTTGTATGGGTGCTGCTTGGCGTGAATTAAAAAATCGAGATTTACCGGCTATTGTGAGCTTAATTAAGGAAGTAAAAGATTTAGGCATGGAAGCTTGTGTTACTTTGGGCATGTTGACTGACGAACAAGCACAAGCATTGAAAGTAGCCGGGTTAGATTTTTATAATCATAATATTGATACTTCGCCCGAGTATTATCAAGAAATAATAACGACGCGCACTTATGATGATCGCTTGCAAACATTAGATAGCGTGCGTGATGCGGGGATTAAAGTATGCTGTGGCGGTATTATTGGTTTAGGCGAAACGCGTGCAGATCGTGCAGGTATGTTAGTGACGTTAGCCAACATGGAACCACAACCAGAAAGTATTCCCATTAATAACTTAGTGCCAGTTCCTGGTACTCCTTTAGCGAATAATCCGCCGATTGATGTATTTGAATTTGTACGAACAATTGCGATTGCACGAATTATGCTGCCACAAGCGCGCGTTCGTTTATCTGCGGGCAGAACAAATATGTCGGATGAAATGCAAGCTTTATGTTTTTTAGCGGGAGCTAATTCAATTTTTTATGGTGAGAAATTATTAATTACCGCCAATCCTGAAATTAAAAAAGATCGTGGATTATTGACGCGCTTGGGGATTGAGGTTGAGACGTTTGTGAGTTGTTCAGCGTAAGGAATAGAGCAAAGCTTAACCATAACGGTCAAATAAAGGGCTGAAAATATTTGCACAATATGTGGCATTGGTTTATACTGCCTTATTTATAAGCAGTAGGCAGATTAATAAGCTTATAAACGAGGGAAATGATGAAATCCTATGATACAAAAAACAAAATATCTTCCGTAGTTCCGGCGACTGTGCCTAAAGTGGATTCAGAACAGAAAGATGTAAAATCTACTTCTGTAATAACAGATACAAAAGAATTAGATATTTTATATCAATTAGGAAATCAGCTTCTGAGTGGAGCTGGTATAGAAAAAGATATAGAACAAGCCGCTAAAAAGTTGGGCGACGCATTCAAAGGCGGTTTGGAAAGTGCAAGAACGCAATATCATACCGCCTGCCGTCTTTTAGAAGATAGCTATTTGCTCGGTAATGAAGGTAAAAAAAAGGATTTATCACAAGCTTTTTTTTGGTTAAAAAAACGGGCAGCTTTAGAAGATTCACAAGCGCTCTTTGATCTAGGAGTGGCTTACTATCAAGGAAAATACAGAATACAAGATGAGCAGCCGTTGGAGGTTGGACGTGACTTAAAAAAAGCCGATCTCTATTTTAAGCGGGCAAAAGATAACTTTGGTAAATATTCAATATTTGATTATGCTGATGAGCTTGAGGCTGATATAGCAAAATATAGTGAAAAAATTCGTAAGAAAATAAAAAGTACTCCTGCAATTAAACCCGCGTTGAAAGCATCGGTACTTAAGCCAAAACCGAAAGAAAACAACAAGAATAAGCATTTAGAAAGCGTAGAAAAAGCTAAGAAATTAAAAGAAATAAATCAAAAAGATGATGCACAAAAAGCAGCCGCATTAAAACTTCAACAAGAACAAAATGAAGAAGGCAAAAAACTAAAAGCCTATAATAACAGGCCACGAAACAACAAAACTTTTCCAGTCACGAGTTTAACTCAGCAACCCGCTCCTGTTGCCAGTACAATATCTGATGCTGTTGTTCCGGCTGTAACGTTGAATGCAAATAAGTCATCTAGTACCGCCGTTCCTCATACTTTAGCTGAAGTATTACCATTAGACGATAAAGATGACGTTAAATTAAATTTAGCTTGTGCTAATGATTTTTATTTAAAAGATGATTATATAAGTGCGTTAATTCCTCTTACTAAAGCAGCGCAAAAAAATAGTATTCAAGCTTATCGTGATTTAGCTGTAATTTATCACGTGGGTATAGGAGGCGTTAAAATAAATTTAAAATTATCTGCAGAATGGTATGAAAAAGCAGCCAAGTTAAATGATGCGCAAGCTCAATTTATATATTCTAATTTATTGTACTGGGGGATAGGCGTTAATCAAGACTTCAAGCAATCATATGCATGGTTAGTAAAAGCGTATCAAACAGCGGATAAAGATACATTAAACACTATATATCATACCGCGCTTGGTTTTAAAGATAAGCAAGCAACTACATTAGATATACAATATATGCAGAAATTATCTGTGTGTGCTGCGCAAACCGGTCATGTTCATTTAAAAGAGCAGCTTGATTTAATATTGGTAGCATTAAACGTAAAAGTTGATAGCTTACCATTAAAGGATAATGTAAACCCTGAAATAAAAGATCAAAAAACGGTTTCATTAAATTATGAGAAAGGGAGCCCTGCTCCTGGATTTTTTAGTCACCCAAATAATAATGCAAATAACCCTTCAAGCAATCACTCAGATCATAAATATTCAGCTCAATCCCCAACTAATTTACTTCATATGCCGACCTGACATCGTTGTTCCCTGCGGTAAATTTTGGCCAAGATGCTCAAGTTAAGATAAAGGTAAAAGTGATGAAACCAAGTGTTAAAAAGAAAAAGAGAAAGAAAAAAATATCTCCCATCGTAGTTCAGGTAACTGCGTCTAAAGTGGATTCGGAGCAGAAAGATGTAAAATCTACTTCTGTAATGACACCGGTTTGGAAAATTTCTGAAGAGAAAAAAAAAGCACTTTTTGCTAGTACTCAGCTTATAAGTAATCGTGAGTTGACAGAGAAGCAAGATGAGTATGAGCAACATTTGGAAACAAGAAAGCAAACTAAGAATAATGATAGTCTCCAAACAGTAGTTGACAGCACACCAGACTTTAAATTTGATTTTCCAGTCGATGAAAAAGCCCCTATTGATACCACTGAACAGCCATCTCTAACGGTGCCGAGTGAAAATGATCAAACAGCAGCGAGAAATGTAATAGATTCTACATCGCCAGTAGACAGTAGATTTGATTTTGCATTCGACGATGTTCCTGTTGATACTGTGAAACAGCCACCTCTACCGGTGTCGAGTGAAAATAATCAAATATCAACGGAAAATTTGCTAGATTTTATATCATTTAGTTTTTCAGATGAAAAGAATAGTAAAGCTGCTGAAACAGCAGCTTCAGTATTTGCAGTTGACAGTAAGAGTGATTCGGATTTAGTTAGCCATGTTAACAATATTAAGTCTGCGCCTGTATCTGTAATTGATAAGCAGTACGACCAGATTGTAGTTGATAGTTTAGATGATATAACTGCAGAGTTAGACAATATATCAGAGACTGCTGATGAAGAAATGACATCTATGAGACATTGTTTAACACAAACATTTCTCAAAACAGAAGGTAATAAAAGTACAGAAAATTTTGCTGAATACCTCAAGAGTAAATTAGACGACGGTTTGGAAGCGGCAAGAAAGCTATACAGTGAAACATGTATTAAGTTAGAAAATGCATATTTTCATGGTATTGAGGATAAGGCAAAGGATTTAAAGCAAGCTTTTTCTTGGTTAAAAAAACGAGCATCTCTAGGAGATCCGGAAGCCTTATTTGACATAGGAATGGTTCACTATACAGGAAAATACGGAATACAAAATGAGCAGCAGTTGGAGGTTGAGCGTAACTTAAAACTAGCAGCCTTCTTTTTTGAGCAGGCAGAGAATAAGTTTGGTAAAAATCCAATATTTAATTGTGCTGATGAGCTTAAAGAATCGATAGTAATACATCTTGTAAAATCTCTTGAAATAACGGGTAATTTATCCTATCAAGGATCAAATGGTGTTGAAACAAACCTCGATGAAGCCATTATTCATTTAACCAAGGCTGCTGAAAAAGGTGGAGTAGACTCTTGTTATATCTTATGGGAAATTTATTCTACAAAAGAATATAAGAAAAAAGATTTACCAACAGCAGTTTCATGGTATGAAAAAGCTCATGATCGAGGCTGTAAAAAAACGACGCCACAACAATTAGCATCAAATTTTTATCAGTTGGGTTTAAGTTTTAGTAATGGTAAGAATGGAGTAGTCAAAAGTGATTTCGATGCTATCATGTCTTTTGAAAGAGCGGCCAAGTTGTTCAATGTTGATGCGAGTTTTAGTTTATCTATCATATATTTTAAGGACGGGTTGACGCGCGGTGTCGAGTACTTAGAAAAAGCAAAAAAATTAGGGAGTCATGATGCAATATTATTTGAATCGGGAAAGTTGCAGAAGACAGACTTTTTTTCGAAAAATGATCTTTCTAAGGCTTTTAAAAATTATAAGTCCATAACACTATTAAAAGATACTCCTAAAATCGAACCAATAAAGAAAAGTTTACCTGCGTTGAAAGCATCGGCACTTAAGCCAAAACCTAAAAAAAGTAACGATGAAAAACAACTAGCGCATTTACAAAGACAGAAAGTAGCTGAGGAATTAAAAAGAAAGCATGAAAAAGATGAAAAAGACAGAGCAGCTGCATTAGAGTTTCAACAAAAACAAAATGACAAAGGTAGTGCTTTAAGGTTAATAGCTCATAATCATAGACTACGAAGCAGTAAAACTGTTCCAGTCACGTGTCTAACCCAGCAACCTGCCCCTGTTGCTCAGCAAACAAATTTACCGGTAAATAATCTATCTACAGTTGTTCCTAAAGCACCAGCATTGTCTGTTGATGATAAAAGCAGCGCTGAATTAAATTTAATTCGTACAGTTTGTGTTGCAACTACTTCTACTGCTACTACCCGTTCGTTAAGTGAAGACTTATCGTTGGATGATGAGAAAAAGACTGGGTTGAGTCTAACTAGTAAACGTGATTTTTATTTAAAAAATGATTATGTCAGCCCAATAGCTGTTCTTACTAAAGAACCAGAATACAATGATGCTCAAGCTTGTTTTAATTGGTCTGCAATTTATCAGGTGGGAGATGGTATTGAACAGGATTTAAAATTATCTGCAGACTGGTGTGAAAAAGCCGCTAATTTAAATCATCCTCAGGCCCAATTTGCGTACTCTAATATGCTGTATTGGGGTAGAGGTGTTAAGCAAGACGCTGAAAAATCACACGTATGGTTAGAGAAGGCTTGTCAAGCGGCTGATAAAGATTTATTAGACACTCTATATGGGGTTGCACGTTCCTTTCAAGCAGTAGAAAAAACTCCAATAAATATTACTTATGTATCGAGATTATATGCATGTGCTGCAAAAAACGGACATGTTCTTTCACAAAATCAGCTTGATTTAATGTCACTCAATAATAGTGAAGCAACAGAAGAAAAAAAATTATGGCTTATAGAAAGTAAACAAGCCAAGGTGAATTTCGCAATAAAATTGCCAAAAAGGTTTAAACTTTTTGGCATGGGTATAGCAAACCTAGTTACTCCTCCTGTGTTTATAAATGTAAAGCAAAAAACCGTGCCTAAGTTACTTGAGCCTATTCACGTTGCGCAAGCAGTTTCGCAATCTTTTGTGACGGTAAATACAGTACATCAACCAGTACAAGAAGTTTTTTATGATAAAGAAGAAATAGTTACACAACTTCAATCAAGAGCAGATGGCCACGATCCTTCAGCTTATTTTGAGTTAAGTGAGGTGTATCGATTTGGTTTTTATGGCATGCCAAAAAATATGGACTTTACGATAGAGTTGTTGGACAGAGCTTTTTATTTGGCAGATAAAAAATTATTAGAAGCTGTTTATCAATCCGCATTAAATCAGCTAAATAAAGATCAAGTGTATGCAGATCAATTATTAAAGTTTGCGGCAGAGAAAGGCCATTTACCCGCACAATTTTATCTTTATTTAATAGCTCCAGGTGTCCTCAATAAAGATAACAAATGGTTAAAAGCAGCAGCCAGCCGTGGTTATCCACCGGCAAAGGCTGAGGTTGCTAGGTTAGGTCGTGTTGTAAAAACTGATCCTAAGCGGCAGTATGATCAAAAGAATTCTAAATTTATTCATCGCTCTGCTCAAATAAATGAAATGTTTGATTTTGAGATTAATCAATATAAACCGGAAGAATTAGACTCGACTATATTGCGTAATATTTCTCAGAAAATAAACGAATTTTTTTTCCCTACTAACATTCTTTCACATGATCAGGTAGTAGAATGTGTTAACTTAAAAATCCGATTTATAAAATATTTTGTACAATTAAAGGATCCAGCATTGGCAGCTTTATACTGTGAATCAGCATTATCACTTTTAATGGTGTCTCCTCAAATATGTCGACAAGGTTCGCATGGTGTTAATGATGTTTATTTTGATCCTATATTCCCACCGCAATACCAAGCCTTAATTAAAAATATATATGCTGGATTAAGTAACTATTATGAATATATTCAGAAGATTGCTCAATCAGCTAAAATGAAAGTACAACAACGTCCCGATTTACTACATGCGGCTTATTTTCAGTTGCTTCAGTCACAGATGTCGGGTGAATCTAAGCAAACAACAGAGACAGCAATACAAAAGTTAGAGCAGTGTAAAATAGCGTTCACTGAAGCAAGAGATTTTTGTATGCAAGAAGAAACTTTTTTAGCTTTCTGCCGATTTAATGAAGCTTACGATCATTTTAAAGGAATTAATTTTAAGTTAATAGATTTTAAGGATAGTTTGCGATGGCTTTGTGATTTTTTAGTATTAAGTAAATCATTAATGACCTTTGCAGAAAAAAAACATCAATTAGACCAATCAGGATTTTTTAAAGAGGTATATGAAAAAGCGGACGCGATGAATGTAGCTGGGTTTTTCTTATTATCTGCATTGATCAAGAATCGTTTTTCTATGTGTGCTATTATTAATAAGCATTTAAAGGAGAATGATTGGAAAATTCTTTTCCCTGGGTTGATGTTTGCATCAGATCAATTAGATTATACGAACACGCAGTCGAGTCCTCATTTTTTTAGCCATCCAAATAATTATGCGAATAATCATCAAAACAATCATGTGGATTATAAACATTCAGCGAGGCCGTCAGTTAATCGATCTAGTATGCCGACCTGATGTTGTTGTCTCTACCGCAAATTCTGGTCTAGCTTTGTCATGCCAGCATGTTTTTAGCTGGCATGACAAGACGACAACTAACTGTATTAAACAATCTCCGCAACTTTCTCCTCTTGCCCAGCCGCTTTCACTTGCTCCGGTTTTTTCATAAACAACGGCAATAAATCTTTAAACAAACTCGTCAACGTTTCTGTCATAATTAAAATATCAGCATCAAATCGTTGTTGCTTAGTTTCACCGACATCTTCTGATTGATTACGAATATCTTCTTCATATTGAATACTGCGTAAAGTAAAATCATCCGCCAAAACAAATTTCACTCTATCATGCCATGAAAGAGCGAGTTGTTTCGCTTCGCAACCATCTTTTACTAATGCTTGAATACTCTGTGCAAATAAATCTTGATGTTGGCAGCGAATAACTCGTTTTTGTTGATTAGGGTCTTGTAAAACACCGGCATTTTCAACAGCAAATAAAGATGGATAGTCTTGTGTTTTTAACCAATGAGTTAAAATAGCAGAAGGCTTGATTAAATCAAAGCTCTGGATTTCTTCACAAATCGAACGTTTAAATAAATTAATATATTGTTCGTTTTTTCCAGCGTTGGTTGAGCCTAGGACTAGCCAATGATTTTTTGTATCAATAAAAGCATAAATGCGGGTTAATTTACTAAATGCACGTGGCATTAAAGTAAAAGTAATTTCGTCTTTCATCGAGAGTTTTTCTTTTTGTCGGACTTTTCTATCGTCTCTTGCTTCTATGGCTTTAATTTTTTCTTTTAATTCTTGGGTGATGACAATATTAGGTAAGATTTTTTCTTCAACTTGAATACACGTCATAATATAGCCGTTGACTGCGCGAACAATCGGCGCATTATCTTCATCAACAGGTGATACCCAGCCAGTGCTATACGGTAGCGATGGTAAGCAAGGCTTGAATGCAAGTTGTTCTAATTTTTCTGATAAATCAGGAATTGAATAAGTTTGCGCAGGCAATTTAAAAACTTGAATTTGTTTGAACCACATAATAATTTTCCAATGTTATAATTAAGTAAGATTACATCATTTCATATCTTGGCCCACTTCCACCTTCAGAAGGAGTCCAGGTTATATTTTGTAAAGGATCTTTGATATCACACGCTTTACAATGCAAGCAATTACCACCATTAATTTGTAGGCGTGGAATGTTACTTTCATTGTAGAGAATTTCGTAAACGCCTGCGGGACAATAGCGCGTCTCTGGAGAGGCGTAGTCAATTAAATTGACATCAATAGCTAATTGTCGATTCGCTAATTTTAAATGATAAGGCTGGTTTTCGTTATATTGAAGATTAGATAAATAGAGCGAGCTAGGCAAGTCAAATGTGACTTTATTATCATGTTTTGGATAAATTATTTTAGTGTAATAGTTGGCAAGGTCTAATTGAGCATAATCTGCATGATTATTTAATGTCCAAGGCGCTTTCCCGCGAAATAAATAAGTATCTAGCGCAGCATAAGCTAAGCCTGGCCATAATCCCCATGCCATGGCAGGTCGAATATTACGGGCACGTTGTAATTCATCCCAAACCCATGATTTTTTTAGTTTATCACTGAAGTGGGTGCATTCAGATTTTGTTAGTAAGGGATAAATACTTTCTGCTGCAATCATGCCGGACTTCATGGCGGTATGAATGCCTTTTATTTTTGGAACATTTAAAAAACCAGCAGCACAGCCAATTAATAGTCCACCGGGAAAAGTGAGTTTAGGAATGGATTGAAAACCACCTTCATTTAAGCTGCGAGCACCATAGGCTAAACGTTTGCTGTTTTCTAATAAGGGATAAATTTTTGGATGAGTTTTAAATTGTTGAAAAATTTCATAGGGATTTAAATACGGATTTTTATAATCTAAACCGATCACAAAACCAATGGCGAAAAGATTTTTTTCAAAATGATAAGCAAAGCCACCACCATACGTTTTATTATCTAATGGCCAGCCGATGGCATGCAATACTGAGCCTGGTTCGTGTAATTCAGCGGGAATTTCCCATAGCTCTTTGATACCTAGACCATATGTTTGAGGGTTGCTGTTTTTATCTAATTCAAAACGTTGCAGTAACATTTTAGTTAATGATCCACGACAACCTTCAGCAAATAAAGTTTGTTTCGCATATAAATTCATACCTGCTTGATAACGCGCTGTTGGATTACCATGACGATCAACACCTTTATCACCGGTTACAACACCGACAACATTGTCACCCGCGTATAAAATATCAGTTGCAGCAAATTCGGAGAAAATATTAATATTTAAAGCTTCTGCTTGTTGTGCAAGCCAACGACAAAATTGACCTAAGCTAATAATATAATTTCCTTCGTTATGCATTTGTGGCGGTGTTGGTAAACGAAAAGATTTTTTTTCCGTTAAAAATAAAAATTGGTCTTTTGTGACTGGCGTATTTAACGGCGCATTTTTATTTTTCCAATCGGGTATGAGCTCATTAAGAGCGCGTGGTTCTAATACGGCACCTGATAAAATATGTGCACCGATTTCTGCAGCTTTATCTAAAACCGCGATATTTAATGTTGCATCTAATTGCGCTAAACGAATAGCAGCCGCAAGACCTGCTGGTCCTGCACCAATAATCAAGACATCAAATTCCATGGATTCGCGTGTGGATGACATGGGTTTTTTTCCTTGTTTATATTTAGAGTTTGGTGGGCAAAGCGCAGCGTGCCCACCAAACTTAAATAATTATATACGCTCAATCGCAATCGCAGTTGCCTCACCACCACCAATACATAATGCAGCAATACCTTTATTTAATTGTCGTTGTTGTAATGCAGCAAGTAAGGTGACAATAATGCGCGCTCCAGTCGCACCAATAGGATGACCTAATGCGCAACCGCCACCATTCACATTTAATTTTGTTTGTGGAATCATTAATTCTTGCATTGCAGCGAGTGTGACAACGGCGAATGCTTCATTAATTTCAAATAAATCAACATCATTCATATTCCAGTTAATTTTAGCTAATAATTTTTTTATGGCATCAATCGGTGCAGTGGTAAACTCCGCGGGTTTTTTTGCATAAGCACTATAACCAACAATTTTTGCTAAAGGTAATAAACCGCGTTTTTTTGCGGTCGATAGACGCATTAATACTAAAGCCGCAGCGCCATCTGCTATAGCAGATGAATTTGCTGCTGTTACGGTACCGTTTTTTGCAAATGCAGGTGGTAGGAGAGGAATTTTTTCAGCTTTGACTGACATAGGATGTTCATCGGTATCAACAACCGTTTCACCGAGTTTTGAATGAATCGTAATAGGTGTGATTTCTTGAGAAAAAACATTTTTTTGAATAGCAGTTTGAGCTCGATGTAATGATTCGACTGCATACTCATCTTGCATTGCACGAGTAAAACCATATTCAAGCGCACATTGTTCAGCAAAATGCCCCATAGCGCGGCCTTTTTCATATGCATCTTCTAAGCCATCATATTGCATATGATCTAACATTTCACCATGACCAAAACGATAACCTTGTCGGGCTTTAGTGAGTAGATAAGGCGCATTTGTCATACTTTCCATACCGCCAGCAAGTACAATGGCATCAGCATTGGCGAGGATAGCATCATGGGCAAAAATAACCGCTTTCATTCCTGAGCCACAGACTTTGTTAATTGTTGTACATGGAGTGCTAACAGGTAATCCCGCATTTAAAGCAGCTTGTCTGGCGGGTGCTTGACCTTGCCCTGCAGGGAGGACACAACCCATGATCACTTCACTAATATCATCAGGGGCTAAATGAGCACGTTCCACAGCTGATTTTATTACAGCTGCGCCTAGCATGGGTGCAGTGAAGTCTTTTAATGCGCCTAATAATTTACCTTGCGGTGTGCGAGCGATGCTCACAATGACAATAGAGTCCGTTTGCATGGAATGTTTTTTCCTGAGTTATTTATTAGCACAGCAACATCATAGCGGCTCTTTGCTTATTCTGGCAATGAGTATAGGTTGTTTAGCAGTTAAGGAGCTTGGTGGGCAAAGCGCAGCATGCCCACCAAACTCTCTAGCTGTAAGAAAAAAGCCTTACTTTTAATCGTACTTAAAGGAAGGGGTGAATTTACGGTCAAATCCAGATATACTAGGGCATATTAAAAAATGGAATTGTGCATGTCTAGACCATTACAGGACTCATCTACTAACAGTGAGCTTTTTATTAAAGCGCTTAATTTTTCTCATCTTACGTCAGAGCGTTTGCATGAATTAGCTGCTCAGGTAGAAGAAGTTTCTATTGCTGCTGGTGAAGAAATAATCAAGCAAGGAGAAGAGTGGGACTGTTGTTATTGGATTCAATCTGGACAAATCGAGTTATTGGTTCGCTATGCGATGGGAGCAGAATATTGTTTAGGTACATTAGCAGCGACTACTTTGTTGGGCGATGCGACCATCGTGGTGCGTAGCAGTAGTCAGGCAACAGTGCGTGCTGTGGATGAGTGTAAAATGTTAAAGTTGCGGCATGAACATTTAGTTGAATTAAGTGAAAATAAAAAAAATATTGCCACCACTTTTATGTCATTAATGATGGAAAAGATAAAGCCAGTTCAGAATACACAGGTTACCCAACAGATAAGTCTTAATGTGGATGGTCAAGAAATTGTATTATTAAAAAATCCAGCACAAGATTGTTATTTTAAATTATCAGCACAAGCTTATTTTGTCTGGCAGCAATTCACGGGTAAATATACATTGCGTGAAATCACACTGCTTTTAGCGGATAAATTTAATATATTTGCCCCTGATATGGTTGTTGCGCTTGTTTCCAAATTAGCTTCTGCTGGAATGCTTGAAAATAAGCAACTTAATTTAAGTCCAGCTCGCCCTGAGTCTCTGTCGCGCTGGGCTCGCATTAAATCACGGATTTTAAATGTTAAAATAGCGATGAGTGATGCTGACCAATGGATTAGTCGTTCTTACCGATGCGGAATTAATTTATTTTTTTCACGGACGGCACAGTGGGTTTTTGCATTATTAGCGATAGTGGGCGCCTGTTTATTTGTAACCAAGACTAATCATAGTCTTTTATTGTTTAAAACCCTACCATATAGTTATTTATTACTGGGATTGTTGTTACCATTTTATTTTTTAGCAAAAATAATTCATGAGTTGAGTTATGCTTATGCTACAAAAGCGTATGGTTATCAAATACATTATGTTGGCATAGGTTGGCGTTGGTTTAGACCGCTTATTTTTATCGATACATCAGACATGTGGTTGAGTACGCGTCGGTCAAGAGTTTTTGTGAGTTTAGTTGGTATTTGGGTTGATATTATTTTAGCAGGTATTACAGCGACATTAGCTTGTGTTTTAGTTAATCCGTATTTACAAGCATTTTTATGGTTATTTGCTTTATATAATTATTTACATGCATTAAAGACGTTAAATCCCTTGCAAGAATTGGGTGGTTATTCTGCGCTAACAGCAGGATTAGGCTGTTCCTATTTACGTCAATCTGCTATAGCGTGGTTAATAGACGATTGTTTAAAAACAATTCGTCAGCCACAGTTATTTAAACCACAATGGCCGGAAATTATTTATTGGTTAACAGGTATTTTCTTTTTATTATTGGTTGGTATTTTTATCTTAGTGAGTGAAATAAGTATATTTAATGTTTTTGGAATACATTTAACTAATTTATTTGTGGTTTTTACCTTACCTTTTTTTGTTGTGTTAGTGTTAAGTTTGAGTATTATTGCCGATTTACGCAGTCATGTGATGATGAGAAAAATATGAAAAATTTTAATATGGAATTATTTTAATGGTTTGGTTGATACGTTTAATATTAAGTATTATGTTAGCAGCAGGAATTGTTTTACCTAGCTTTGCTGTTTCGAGTGCGCATAAGCATGTTGTTGTAACAAAGAAAAAACAACAGACAACAAAGAAAAAAATAGCTCGGCATAAAAAAACGAAAAAACAACATCAGCATGTACATGTAGTACACAAAAAAAAGCCGGTAAAACACCGTCAGCCACAAATTTATGATGAAACACCCGACGTAGTTTCCCTGCGCAATACACCAGAAAAAGCAACAGACATTAACCCAACAATGCATTATGGCAATGCTTTTAATAATTCAGTGACTAAGCATTTAGTTGAGTTTGTGCATAAAACCGTGGATACCTTGCATTACAGCGTTTATAAAATGGGCGGCAAGCATTTCGATGCGCAGCGTGGAGTTTATATTCTCGATTGTTCGGGTTTTGTAGATAAAATTTTGCAAAAAACATGTCCGAATGCTTACTCTAGTTTAGTCGGCGCAACCGGCGCTGATTCGCCAGCTTCTCAACATTATTATCATTTTTTTAATGAATTATCTTCTGACCAAAGTCGATATTGGAATAAAGTTGATAATTTAGATCAATTGCAACCCGGCGACATTTTAGTGATGCGCTATAAAAATTCTCGTGGTATTGAGACTGGTGGTCATGTGATGGTCGTTATGAATAAACCCGAACAAGATACCGATGTTTTTTACGTGCGTGTTGCTGATTCTGCACCAACAAGACATAGTGATGATACTCGCGAGCATAATACATCAGGTATAGGAATTGGAACTTTGTTGCTTAAAGCAAGCTCTAGAACCGGTCAACCCATTGCTTATGCATGGGGAATCGGCGGCTATTGGAATAAAAACGCTAATTTTGCAATGGCAAGACCAACAGAAGTCACGGCAGTGGAAACGACTTCTGTATTTCATCAAAATACCAATAATCATTCGTATGGTAATAAGTTTGGTTTGCACTCGTTTGTGTAAGAGTAATTATTTAGCAGTTAAAGAGTTTGGTGGGCACGCTGCGCTTTGCCCACCCTACAATTATATTGGAAAAACAGCGGTTACAATTATAAAAAATGTAGGGTGGGCAAAGCGCAGCGTGCCCACCAAGCTCTTTACATTAAATTTTCATCGGCAAAATAACCAACTCTTTCCCTTGTAAGTGGAGTTGTCGCTGCAGTGACATGGGTGTTTCATTATGGAGTAAGCGCGTAATCCAACTGTCATGCTCAAAGATTAATTTGCTCGCGAAGAAAATGCAATTTGGGTAAGTATGGCTGACTTGGTTAGCAAGTCTAAGTAATTTTTCAATAGTGTCGGTGCCAAAGTCAGAATAGCTTGCTGCGGGTAAATGATTTTGATGACAATAATCAACAAAATATTGCAAAATTTCATTCACTTCATAACGCATTTTTTTTAGTGCCACTTTTTCAGAAAAACTTCCCACATCCACTATGCCCACACTCACAAAAATAAAATTTTTGAAATGTTGCGGAAACATACGGATAACACAGAGAAAAGTATGCATACCCACACCAAAGCTTTTTCCTACAAGTATTACTGCGGTGGGTTGTTGAGGATCAAGAGTCAATGGTTCATCTGTGGTGGTAGTGATAAATTGTTTTAGCTCTTTATCCAGTAAGGCGAGTTTTTTATTAACGCGTCGATAATGTTTTTTTATTAAAAGACATAAACCTATTACCATGCAAGTGATAAAGATAGTAACCCAACCACCCGATTCAAATTTTGAATAGAGTGTGACACATAAAATACTCGTTGTGATGATGAGCGCAAAAGATGAAAAAATAAAGCGAAATACCCAGCCTTTTGCAACTTGTTTTCGATGTGTTATCCAATAAACACAGAGGCCTAAAATAGATAATGAAAAAGTAATAAATACATTAATACTATATAAAATGACCAGTAGTGAAACATGTCCCTGGCTCCAAAATAAAATAGCTAATGCCGATAGACCAAAGACAATCACACCATTTTGAAACACTAAGCGTGTTGATAGGTTTCTAAAGCGATTGGGAACCCAGGCATCAACTGCCATATTAGCAAGAACGCCAGGCCCAGCAAGAAAGCCCGTGTTAGCGCCTACAAATAAGAGTCCTGCTTCTAATAGTAAGGTGATGGTTAATATGATGTTGCTGGTGGGTGAGTCACCTAAAATTGAATGGAAAACGACTGCATTCAGTGTTTGCCCTGCGGCAGGATGTGCATCCCACAATAAATACAATAAAATAATACCACCTGCGGTAAAACTTAAAGAAAGAGCCATATAAAACATGGTCCACTTTCCGGTTGTGACTCGTGGTTCAGCTAAGCGATTGACATTGTTAGATACGGCTTCTAATCCGGTATAAGTACCGCTTCCTAAAGAATACGCGTGTAACATAAATGCAAGTAATGGTATCCAACCGATAACGGCAGCAATATTTTTTGTTTCTGTGAGTGTGTCAGGAATAATAGCAATTAAGCCTTTGCTATGTGTTGTAATGCCGTAAATAATTAATGAAAAATGAAAGATGACAAAACCTAAAAAAATCGGCAACAGAACGCGAATAGATTCTTTCATGCCACGCAAATTAATGCCGATGAGAAAGATAATCAGCAGTGCTTCAGAAAATAATTTATACGGTAGATAGGATGTTGGTAATAAACTAAATAAAGCATCCATTCCACTCGCAGTTGATACTGCAATTGTGAGTACATAGTCAATGATTAATGCTGCGCCAGAAATAAGGCCGATATATGGCCCAAGTAATTGGGTTGCGACTTTATATCCTCCACCACCACTCGGGAAAAGCTCAATCACTTGGTTATAAGCAAGTGAAATAACAAAGACTGTAATCGCGGTGGCAAAAGCAATAAATAAGGCTAAGTGAGTGTGGCCATTGAGGGCAAGATAGGTTTCTTCAGGCCCGTAACAAGACGAGGATAAACCATCTGCGCCTAAGCCAACCCAAGCAAGCAATGCGACCAGTGAAACATGTCGTAACATCCGAGGATTAAATGGATTAAGTGGAGCACCAATTAAAACGCGTTTTATTTTTTGGCTAAATGACATAAATTCCGTTTATTAAAGAGTTTGGTGGGCACGCTGCGCTTTGCCCACCTTGCTCGATGCCAGCTAGAAGCATGCTGGCATGACAAGATTTCGTAGGGTGGGCAAAACGCAGCGTGCCCACCAAACGCCATTACTTTGCTTGCATTCGTAACGCACCATCTAATCGAATAACTTCACCGTTTAACATCACATTTTCGATAATATGTTGTGCCAGTTTAGCAAATTCTGCTGGCTGAGCAAGGCGTTTTGGAAATGGTACGCTATTTGCTAATGATGTTTTACTAGCAGTTGGCAAATTTTCAAATAATGGCGTGTCTACTAATCCAGGTGCAATAGTCATGACTCGAATTCCAAATTGCGCTAATTCACGCGCTGCGGGTAACGTTAAGCTGACAACACCACCTTTTGATGCGCTATAAGCAGTTTGACCGATTTGTCCTTCGTAAGCAGCAATAGAAGCAGTATTAATAATAATGCCGCGTTCGTCTGATTCACCCAGTGGCGGTAGTGCGATCATATTGGCAGCTGCAATACGCATGACATTGAATGTGCCGATCAGATTAATTTCAATTACTTCGCGAAACTCATCTAAAGGTAAAGGGCCTTGTTGGTTTACCATGCGTTTACTTTTTCCTATTCCGGCACAGTTAATACAAATACGCGCAGGGCCATACGTTTGATTAACTTGCTCTATAGCAGCTTCAACACTTTGTGCATTGCTAACGTCGCATTGCACGGGAAGTGCATTTAATAATTTCGCCATAGGTTCTAAGGTTGCTAAATTCACGTCAAATAATGCAACTTTTGCCCCCGCAGCACGTAACATTTTTGCAGTTGCTGCACCAATGCCAGAGGCGCCACCGGTGACAATCGCTGAACAATTTTTGATTTCCATTTCATCCTTTCCTTTGAAAAAAATTCTGTATGGGTGATACTAGATATAATGTAATTACTCAGAGGTGAGAGAGTTTGGTGGGCACGCTGCGCTTTGCCCACCCTACAAAAGCATAAAATGGTGTGCATGCTGCACTTTATTCACCCTACAAAAAATCATAAAAAATGTAGGGTGGGCAAAGCGTAGCGTGCCCACCAAACTTCTCGCTACCAAATAATTACAATATAATATAACACGTAAGGATGCGATGCATGAAAATTCTAGTTGCGGTAAAGAGAGTACTTGATTTTACTACCCACATTCGAATTAAAGCTGATGGCAGTGGTGTTGATACGACTAATGTAAAAATGACGATGAATCCGTTTGATGAAATTGCTGTTGAAGAAGCGGTGAGGATGAAAGAGCAAGGCATAGCAACTGAAATAGTGGTCGTGACGATCGGTATTAATCAAAGTCAGGAAATATTGCGACATGCCTTAGCAATGGGCGCTGATCGGAGTATTTTAATTACAACAGATCAAATGATGCAGCCATTAATGACCGCTAAAATTTTGCAGGCTATTGTGAAAAAAGAAGCGCCTGATTTAGTGATTTTAGGTAAACAAGCGGTTGACACAGATAATAACCAAGTTGGTCAAATGTTGGCGGGATTATTAAATTGGCCACAAGGTACATTTGCTTCTAAATTGTTGATTGAAAATAAGCAAATTATTGTTACCCGAGAAATTGATGGTGGTTTAGAAACCCTTGCTTTACATCTTCCAGCCGTCATCACAACTGATTTACGCTTAAATGAGCCACGTTATCTTTCCTTGCCTAATATAGTGAAAGCTAAACAAAAGCCCATTACCATCATTCCTATTCAAGATTTAGGTGTTGATATTGTTCCGCGTTTAACAATAATTAATGTAGCCGCTCCAGAAAAAAGACAGGCAGGGGTGAAAGTAGCAAATGTAGCGGAATTAATTGATAAATTAAAACATGAAGCACGGGTGATTTCATGAAAATACTCGTTTTGCTTGAGCATGATAATAAAAATATAAAGTCGACTAATTACCATACCTTAATGGCAGCACAAGAAATAAGTCAGAATATCGATATTTTAATTGTTGGTCATCAGTGTGAAGCCGTTGTTAGCCAAGCACAAAAAATACCAAATATTAATAAAATAATAGTGGCAAGCGCTGCTGAATATGAATACCAGCTTGCTGAAAATGTCGCAATATTAGTTGCTGAGCTAACAAAAAATTATCATTATTTACTTGCTTCGGCCACGACGGTGGGTAAAAACATTTTGCCTCGCATTGCTGCGTTATTGGATAGTGCAATGATTGCTGATGTGATAAAAATAATTGCCCCAGATACTTTTGTGCGACCTATTTATGCAGGCAATGCGCTTGCAACGGTACAATCATCTGACGCAATAAAAATATTAAGTATTCGATCTACTGCTTATGCTGCGATTGAGCTGATAGAAAATAATACTGCTGTTGTTGAAAATTTGGCAACAATCATCCCTAATCATTTATCTTATTTTAAAAGCCGTGAATTAAGTGTATTGTCACGGCCAGAATTAACTACGGCTCGTATTATTGTTTCAGGTGGGCGAGGCTTAAAAAGTGCTGAAAATTTTAAATTGCTTGAAGCCTTAGCTGATCGTTTAGGCGCAGCAGTAGGCGCATCGCGTGCTGCAGTGGATGCTGGTTTTGCTCCTAATGATTATCAAGTAGGGCAAACAGGAAAAATTGTTGCGCCTGATTTATATATTGCAATTGGAATTTCTGGCGCAATTCAACATTTGGCTGGGATGAAAGACAGTAAAGTCATTGTAGCAATAAATAGTGATCCAGATGCTCCCATTTTTCAAATTGCTGATTATGGGCTGGTTGCGGATTTATTTACTGTTTTGCAGCAATTAGAGCATTTATTTTAAATTTAAACAAGGAATCACAATGCGAATTACATTTCTTGGTGCAACCAAGACAGTGACAGGATCAAAATTTTTATTAAGTTTTGGTAATAAAAAGATTTTAATTGATTGTGGATTATTTCAAGGATTAAAAGAACTGCGCTTAAGAAACTGGGAAAAATTTCCCATTGATCCTCATACCATTGATAGTGTTGTGTTGACCCATGCGCATATTGATCACAGTGGTTATTTGCCGGTTTTAGTAAAAAATGGGTTTAATGGAAAAATTTATTGTTCGGAAGCAACAAAAGAATTATGTGAAGTATTATTACCTGACAGCGGTTATTTACAAGAAGAAGAAGCAAAATTTGCCAATAAACACGGTTATTCAAAGCATAAACCTGCTGTGCCGCTTTATACGCGTTTAGAAGCAGAAAATACCTTAGCCTATTTGCGTGCGATTGATTTTAGAAAGCCCATTAAGCTTGATGAAGAAACGCATATGTCACTTATTCCCGCCGGGCACATCTTGGGTGCTTCTTTTGTGCAGTTTAAGTATTACAATCGAACTATTTTATTTTCAGGTGATTTAGGTCGGCCAGCAGATCCTATTATGCATGCTCCTTCTGTCATTCAGGCTGCTGATTATTTAGTATTGGAATCGACTTATGGTAATCGCACACATAAAAAAATTGACCCCCTCGATGAGTTAGCTGATATTGTTTCTCGCACAGCAGCACGTCATGGCACTATCGTAATGCCAGCATTTGCTGTGGGACGGGCTCAGCATTTACTGTATTTATTGTATCAACTGAAATTACAAAATCGTATTCCTAATATTCCTATTTATTTAGATAGTCCGATGGCAAAAAGTGCCACAGCTATTTTTCGCAAGCATCCAGAGTTGCATCGACTTAATGCTGAAACAGCGCAAAAAGTGTGTGAAATAGCCCAGTACATTAATTCTAAGGAAGAATCTCAAGCCTTAGATGAAGTTAAAACAGCCAAAATTATTATTTCAGCCAGTGGTATGTTAGAAGGCGGACGCGTATTGCATCATGTAAAAATGTTTGCTCCTGACCCAAAAAATACGATTGTATTTGCCGGCTATCAAGCATCGGGCACCCGTGGCGCTGATATTATTGCTGGGAAAAAACATATTAAAGCATTTGGTGAAGATGTTGCGATTAACGCTGAAGTTCAAGTTCTTAGTAATATGTCAGCGCATGCAGATTATGAGGAAATTTTAGCTTGGTTAGCGCATTTTAATCATCATCCACGTAAAGTATTTATTACGCATGGTGAGCCTGATGCCGCTCAAGCATTAAAAGAAAAAATTGAAGAAAAATATGGTTGGCCGTGTGTTATTCCTGATTATTTGTATAGCGAGATGTTGTAAGAGTTCGGTGGGCACGCTGCGCTTTACCCAACCTACATTTTTTTGATTCTAACGCTTTTGTAGGGTGGGTAAAGCGCAGCGTGCCCACCGCTTTACGATAAACAAAAGCGCGCAGAGGTCGAAATAAAGCGCTATAATAAGAAATAGACAATGCAATAGGTATTTAGTATGACAATACAAGATGATGAAAATCAAGAAGGAAAAACAGGTCAAGGTGGAAAATCCGGCGAAAAAGGTTTTCGCATACAACAAGAAACCTCGCGGGATGATTTACTTACTCCAAAACAATTAAAACTTCATCAAGAAATTAATAAAGCCTATGTCGAAAAACAAAAGATATTAAGAAAAGAACGTGCAGCCATAAAAGAGGGTCGCAATGACGTAGTTGCACAGCTTCGGGCTGCACGGGGATTAGGAATGGGTAGTGGTGGTTCTTCTTCTCCGTTTAAAAAACATCCGATTAGTGATAAAGCACAGTTTAGTGGTATTGATAAGCAAATTTCTGGAATACCTACTCTCAATGAAACCAACACGAATGATGAAAAACGGAATGAGTTGGAGAATCGCTATAACCTTACTCATCAACCGAAGCGTACTTTTAATCCTCGACCTAGTCCTTATGGAAGTGGTTAATCTATGCAATCATTAGCTGATAGTATTATGTCTGAAGATATTGATGTAGTTCGGGCAGCACTGCAATATCCTCATGATCTTAATCAATTAGATGAATACGGTTTTACACCATTAATTGAAGCAGCCATCGCAGATAATGTAGCGATAGCGCAATTACTTATTAGCTATGGCGCCAATGTAAATTTGCCTGATATGACAGGCAGTAGTCCACTGCATTGGGCGGTAGAAAATAATAATTTGCAATTGTGTTCGTTATTATTAGCAAATCGTGCTAACCCTAATGCTTATACCTTATCTGGCCAGCCGGTATTAACACTCGCTGTTTTACGGCAGCAACATGATTTAAAGCGCTTGTTATTGGATCATGGGGCAAGCTTGGAGTTTGCTCAAGATTATATTAATACTAAAATGCTCGGACATATCTTTGAATTAGTTGGCACTACCAATATTGTCAGTCCTAATAATCAATTTGTTGAAGTTGATTTTGAAGGATTCTTTTTAGAAGTTAGTTTAGACATTATTGCGGATTCTCTGTTGCATTTTAAAAATCATTTTGCAGCGCGAGAAGTGAGACATTATGGGCAATTAAGCCAAATGATGGTGGATGTCTTACAGCGAGCTACGCAGCTGATACAATTTCAGCAATATAGAACTAATATTGCTAAACATACCGTAGAGATTAATCATTTAATTCAGCAAGAGCCTTTGCTTATTCCCGTGGGTTATGAGGGACATGCGATTACTTTTATTAAATTCGGGACGATTTTAGTGAAATGTGATCGACGTGAAGATAGTCGTCTTTACGATAATATTATGTTTTATGAGGTGGGTAATAAAGCAGCTTTTACCGCGCAATTTATTAAAAAATTAATTTATGACAAGCAATCAGATCATTTTGTGAATGTGGAGTTACCGGCTATTTTGCAATTAATGCCGATTACCGAGCTAAAGGTTCCAGCGCAAATTAGTGGTAACTGTTCTTGGGCAAATGTTGAAGCATGTATTCCCACATTGCATTTTTTAATGTCAACGTATCAAGCGGATTTTCAAAAAAATATAGCGCGTTATAAAAGTTTAGCGTTGAAATATTTTTATCAATGGCGAGAATGGAATAAAGATCGAACAATGAATTTCTGTATTCAGGCGCTAGGGCATGGTGATTCGTTAAGAAAAATATGCAAAGCTGAGATTTTGGCAGCTATTCTTTTTCAATCGAGTAATAACCAGGATAAAGAGAGCCGTTCGCGGATTGAAACCTTATTAGCGGTATTAACGCGCCATGATCTTGAGTATATTTTACAGAATTATATCAAGGTTTATTGTTATGAAGACCATAGCGAAGAAGGCAAGAATTTTTTACAGCTATTACGTACTTATGGTTATGATCCTGCACGGCGGCGTTGATTAAATTTACATTCATAAATTCATTATGCTATGCTGGGGGTTTTTGTAACTATTTAGCAGCCAGAGAGTTTGGTGGGCACGCTACGCTTTGCCCACCCTACATTAGTTTATTTTTGTCATTTTTTGTAGGGTGGGCAAAGCGTAGCGTGCCCACCAAACTCTTTCGCTGCTGAGTAATTACGTTTTTTAGCTAATATCTAACAGGGGTTGAATATGAAGAACCAAGAATTATATGATTTTGTTGCTTGGATAGTCGTTGTTGTTGGGGGGATTAACTGGGGTTTAGTGGGTCTGCTCAAACTTAATCTTGTTGAAGCTATTTTAGGAGTAGGTTTTTTATCTCGATTGATTTATATCATTGTTGGAGTGGCTGCAGCTTATCTAATTTATCGATATTTTGAAAAAAAGAAGACGCCTATCGTTTAATACCTCTACTTCGTAGCCCTCCGCTTTAGTTTTACTAAAGAGAGGGTTTTCCCTTTTATCAAATAGAATTTACTCCCCTATGCGCACTTTAGTCTGGTTTAAAAAAGATTTACGGTTGCTTGACAATCCTGCTTTATATCACGCTAGCAAACAATCAACTGATGGTGTTTTGGCAGTTTATATCATCGATTCAGAGATGTGGTTAAAGCATGGGATATCACCTAGTCAAATTGACTTTATTCTGGGTGGATTAAAACAACTGAGTGTGGACTTAGAGAAGCTCCATATTCCTTTTATGGTGATCTCTGTAGATCAAACTAGAGCTATTCCAGCAACTCTTTTACGGGTAGTGGAAGAGGTGAAAGCCGATAAGTTATTTTTTAATTTAGAATATGAAGTAGATGAAAGTCGACGCGATAACTCGGTTGTAGAGTATCTCAAGCAGCATCATATTCCCAGTCAGACTTACACGGATCAATTAATTTTGCCGCATGAATTAGTGAAAACCAACCAAAATGAATATTTTAAAGTATTTACGGCATTCAAGCGGCAATGGCTGAAGCATTTTAGTTTAGTTCAGCCAAAATCACTTCCCAAGCCATCAGCGCAGTCTCCATTAGCGATTTTATCAACCGAAGTTCCTTTGGTCGCGCAAAATAATATATGGCCACCTGGAGAGCGTGAGGCTTATGCGCGATTAAAGAAATTTACTAAAACAGAGATTTTGGTGTATCAGAAACAACGTGATTATCCGTTTTTAGATAGCACAAGTCGATTATCGCCTTATTTAGCCACCGGTATGATTTCAGCTAAAGAATGTTTTTTAGCCGCTTTAGCGGTTAATTCGGGTGAGTTAGATACGGGTAATTTAGGGACATTAACTTGGATGTCAGAGTTAATTTGGCGCGAATTTTATCGGCATATTTTAATTTATGTGCCACGTGTCTGTATGAACAAGGCATATAATTTAAAAACAGAGATGTTGCCTTGGAAATATGATGAAGCCCTATTAAATGCTTGGAAGCAAGGTCAGACGGGCTTTCCTATTGTTGATGCGGCCATGCGGCAATTAAATATGACCGGATGGATGCATAATCGTTTGCGTATGGTAGTCGCGATGTTTTTAAGTAAGAATCTTTTTTTAGATTGGCGATTAGGGGAGCGTTATTTTACTGAAAAATTAATTGATTTTGATTTTGCTTCAAATAATGGTGGTTGGCAGTGGAGTGCATCGACAGGAACTGATTCTGTGCCTTATTTTAGAGTATTTAATCCTACGTTACAGAGTGAGCGTTTTGATCCTACTGGTGAGTTTATTCGGCAATATTGCCCTGAAATAAGTATGCTAGAAGGGAAAGTTATTCATAATCCTTATGCATATCTTTCACATGATATCGACTACCCACCCCCTATCATCGACTATAAAAAATCACGTGCAGATGTCATTAATGAGTTTAAGAAAATCTAGAATATCAGTAAAAATAATTTATTTTTATCTTAAAAAAACTACGTGATACACCCAATGTGCTTAGGTAAATCGATTAATGAAAAGTATATACCCTAATAGTAGATGCTTTTTTATTTTTCTATGTTATAATTCCTTTGTAGTCTAAGTTAACAAGGAGAAAAAGGTATGCGACGCAAAAGTACGAAAAGTGTAATGGCTAAACCCCGTAAGGCAAAAAAAGCTTCTACGGTTGCTAAAAAACGTAAAGCACCTGCAAAGAAAAAAGTTGCAGTTAAAAAGAAAGTAGCAGCAAAAAAAGTAGCTAAAAAACCAGCTAAAAAAGCAGTAAAGAAAGTAGCAGCAAAAAAAGTAGCAAAGAAAAAACCAGCTAAAAAAGCTGTGAAAAAAGCGGTAGCAAAAAAACCTGCTAAAGCTAAAGCAAAAAAGAGAAAGTCAAAAGCAAAGGCTAAAGTTGCAGTAACAATGTAATTTAGCTTTGCCTGATACAGGCTGTGTGAAACAGGCGTATGCTATGGAAGAACACCTTAAGTCGGGTAACTGACGGAGGGTTTTTTCCTGTTTTGCACAGCTTTTCTTTATCCGCGTCCCCATCAATTTCATTGTTTTCGTAAAATCACCTTCTATTTATGTCCTTTGCTAGACGAGCTGCTCACTTCGCTTTATAATTATTAACCAATCAAAACTATTTAGCTAAATTAAGGTAAAAACGAGGCATGAAATTATTAGGTGGTCTTTTATTAGTAGTGGGGACAGCGATTGGCGGAGGAATGCTTGCACTTCCGATTGCGACTGCGCCAGCGGGTTTTGTTAATTCTTCGTACATTTTGTTCTTTTGTTGGCTATTAATGACAGCAAGTGCCTTTTTAATTCTTGAGGTTAATTTATGGTTACCGCGTAATAGTCATATTATTTCTATGGCGAGAGCAACATTAGGAAACTGGGGTGAGCTAACTGCTTGGATCGTTTATTTGCTTTTACTTTATTCTTTGTTAGCGGCATATATAGCAGGTGGTGGGGACTTTTTTAAAAGTTTATTATCGTTAATTCATATTAGTTCTCCTGACTGGTTGACGATTATGATTTTTACTTTAGTCCTCGGTTATGTTGTTTATCATGGCATTAGATCAGTTGATTTAGTTAATCGTGTGTTGATGTTAGCGAAATTAGGTGCATTTGTGGCTTTAGTTGGATTTATTGCGCCGCATATTTCTTTTCCTAAGTTAACGGGTGGTAATTATCAAGCGATGATGGCGAGTGTTACTGTTGCGATTACTTCTTTTAGTTTTGCCACTATTGTGCCAAGTTTACGGGTTTATTTTCATGATGATGTAAAAAAGCTACGTTTAATTATTTGGGCTGGTAGTTTGATTCCCTTAGTTTGTTATATTTTTTGGGACATGGCAATTATGGGTGTCATTCCTCGTGAGGGCAGTCATGGATTAATCGAAATGTTAAATTCCGGCCGCTCAACCAGTGAGTTTGTAAATCAGCTCAGTCAATTGCTTAATCTAGAAACTATTAGTACATGCGCGCGAGCATTTACTTCTGTTTGTTTATTAACGGCCTTTTTGGGTGTCTCCCTTTGTTTATCTGACTTTTTAGCTGATGGTTTTAATATGGAAAAAGTAGGGAAAAATAAATTAATTATTAGTGCGGCGACTTTTCTTCCGCCCTTATTAATTGTTTTCTTTTATCCGGGTGCATTTATTAAAGCCTTAAGTTATGCAGGTATTTTTTGCGTAATTTTGTTGGCATTATTCCCAGCATTGATGGCATGGCGTGGACGTTATACTAAAAAAATTGCTAAAGGATATCAAGTCTGGGGTGGTAAGCCATTGTTGATTTTGATTACTGTACTTTCGGTAGCTATTATTATTTATAGTGCGTTGAGTATTTTTGTTGAAATTTAAGAGTGATGTTTACCTCTCCCACGCTTCGCGGGGAGAGGTGAAAACATATTCTCGACCGATAATTGTCATGGGAAACCTCTAGATAAGGGACGCTTATAACAAGATTATATCCGTCCCTTATTTTTTTTAGATATTTTATCTAGTATTATCAACACGTTATTTTGGTTAAATGAATTGCTTTATTAATCGAATCATCTTTAAATAAACCAATTTCACAAGGTATTTATACTTTATTGTGGTCATATAATGTATGTAACTATAATTAATACTATGCTATTAAGGAGGTTAAATGACAGCTCGCTATGGAGAAGGGGCAAAAAGTGAAGTCAAAAAAGAGTTACATCGTTATAAAAAAGGAACCGCAGTGAGCGGGCCTCAGCATAAAAAAGTAAAAAATCGAGAACAAGCCATAGCAATTGGGCTATCGAAAGCACGAAAAAAAGGCATTAAAGTCCCTAAAAAAACCAGTTAAACATAAGTTTGAAAAATTTTCCAAATTGATTGCAGCTTCACTCTCTAAGAAAATTATTACAACCTATTTTTTGTATTAATTTTTTTGCATTGGTCTATAAATAAAGTTATTTTTACTAAGGAGTATTCTCATGAATAGCCAAGCCAGAATAGTCGACGATCGAATCAACCATCTTTGTGATGTTAATTGTATTTCATGGCCAGCCATTTTTTGTGGTGCACTCGTAGGAGTAGGTCTGAGTTTTTTAGTTAATCTTTTTATGTTGTCGTTAGGATTGTCGGCTTTTACACTTACTACAGAAGGGACGAATCAATTTGCATTAGGAGGATTTATTATTTTAACTTTACTGGGAATCACAGCTATGTTTACGGCAGGTTGGGTTTCTGGTTATTTAGGGAGATCGTCTTGTTATAAACGAAGTTTAGGAATGATATACGGCTTTATAACATGGAGTATTACTTTGTTGATTTCAGTGTTAATTGCAACTCATACAAGTCATTTTGTTGATAATTATAGCAAACTTCTTGACCCAAATTCACTAAATTACCAGTCATCTGAGTATCAATACCAATTAACAGATGCGAATACGAGTAGTAAAATTAAAACGGAAAAAACAGTAAAAGCAACCGGGGCAGTTTTGCTTATTATCTTCTATTTATTTTTTCTTGGTGCGATCACTTGCTGTATTGGTAGCTATTTTGGGTTGAAATTTAAACGAAGTGCGATTACTTAAGTGTGTATAAATCCAATCATTACGAGGAGCCATTATTCTTGTAGGATGACAGCTCCTCGTAATTTATTCCCAGATTGCGAAATAAGAAGCGCATAATAACGTTTAATTTCTAAATTGGTGGGATCTAATTTATAAGCGGTTTGAAAAATAATTTTTGCTGCTTGATAGTCATGTTTTGCATAATAGAGTTTGCCTAAAATAAGCCACCCTTGTATCTCATTGGGATTATTCATTAATTTTTTTTGAATACTAGCAATAATGCCGTCAATTCCGCCGAGTTTATTGATTGTTGATTGTAATTCATAATGATTTTTATCTTGAGTAAGCCATAGTTTAAGTGCGGTTTTATCGCCAGAATAAAAGTATAATATTACGGTAAATAGGCTTATAAATAAAGTAATAAAAATAAAATCTAATTTTTTTAATGTTTGTTTATTAGTTGAAAACATAATAAAACTAATCGCAACTAAGAGGAGAAGCAACAGTAATCCAGCAAGTAAAAATATCATGGTTATTTGTCTCTATTAAGCAATTTAGTGGGATTGTTGCGCTTTAAATAATAAATTAAATAAATTATGCCAAACAATAAAATAAACAATGGCCCAAACCACAAGCAAAGGGTATAGATTTTTATAGGCGGTCGATACATGATAAAGTCACCATAACGAGCAACCAGATAATTGATGATTTGTTCGTTTGATTGCCCTTGCGTGATTTTTTTATAAATTTGATTGCGTAAGTCGGTTGCTAATGATGCGTTAGATTCTGCTAAATTTTGATTTTGACAAACTAAGCAGCGTAGTTCGGTTGTTAACGTATAAAAACGCTGTTGGTCTAGGTCTGAGGTAAAAGTATAATAATCCTCGGTGGCGTTTAAGTTATAGCAAGACAAGTATAAAAATAAAAAAATTAATAGTTTCTTCATATAGGCTCATTATTTAATTTTTCAATCCATGGTTTTAGTTCGCGCTGCCAGCTTTCTGCTGTGATAGGCCCCACTTTTTTATACCGAATTAATCCTTTTTTATCAATAATAAAGGTTTCGGGAGCACCATATACACCCCAATCGATAGCTGTATTTCCAGCTTCGTCCACCGCGATGGCTTGATAAGGGTTGCCATTTTCTTTTAGCCATTGTTTTGCATTTTTAGTATTATCTTTGTAGTTTAATCCGATAAAAATAATTTTTTCTTGCGCGGCTAATCGTAATAGTTCGTCATGTTCTTCTGCGCACGCGGAACACCAAGTGGCCCAAACATTAAATAGAGTAATGTGATTTAAGAAAATTTTATTATTGACATTATTTTTTGTAGATAATAAGTTAGGTAATCTAAATGTTGGGGCAGGTTTATTGATTAAGGGTGATGGTATTTGATTTGGATGTAAACTTAATCCGCGCCAGAGCAACGCTAAAATAATTAAAGAAATAATAAGTGGCACAAGAATGCGTAATTGTTTAAATGGATTCATAAGGTATTTTTCTTTGCTTCCAGTGCGAGATGAGTGATAGAAATCCGCTTATTAATAACATAAATCCACCAAACCAAATCCAGCGCACAAAGGGCTTATAATAAATCCGTATTGCCCAAGCACCGTCAGGTAAAGCATTTCCTAATACTAAATAAAGATCACGCCAAGGATTAAATAAGACGCCTGGTTTGCTCAATATGTTATTATTGCTGATATAATTACGTTGTTCTGCAACTAATATATCAATCAGTTGTTTATTTTTTTTCACTAAAAATACGGCAGAAGTACTTTCAAAGTTAACACTTTTAGTTTCTTCAAAATTATTTAGAGTAAATTCATAGCCAGCAAGTGTTGTGGTATCGCCCGGAAAAATTTTAACTTGACGCTCATCACTGTAAGATTTATTAATAGTTATGCCAAGTACCAAAATAGCAATACCTATGTGTGCGATTATCATGGAGGCATGTTTTAAAGCAATAGTATGTTGATTTTGCCAAAGCTTATAGGCATAAAATAAGGTGCTTAGAATAATCCACGTGGCAATAAAAATGCCTAAGGCAGCGAAAAAATGAAATGTAAGCTCAGCCATCCAAAGACTGAGCAAGGTGATTAATATGCTTAATAATACAGAAAAATAGAGCTTTTTTATTAATTTCATGATGGATTGTGTTTGCCACTGTACATGAGGCGCTGCACCCATTAATAATAAAGCAGGAATAATAATGGGCAAAAATACTGTATTAAAATAAGGTTCGCCAACGGAGATTTTTCCATAATTTAAAGCATCTATGATAATAGGGTAGAGTGTGCCTAACATAATAGTTGCTACCGCAGCTAATAACACAACACTATTGATTAACAAAAAAGTTTCACGAGAAAGTAAATTAAAATGAGGCGCACGATAAAAATATTTAATTCGACCAGCATATAAAAGAAAAGCGCTGCTAATAACAATGGCTAAGTAACTTAATAAATAAATTCCGCGACTAGGGTCATTTGCAAAAGCATGCACTGATACTAAGACACTTGATCTTACTAAAAATGTACTTAATAAGCTTAGTGTGAAAGTGATAATGGCAAGTAATAATGTCCATCCTTGAAACACGCCACGTTTTTCTGTCACAATTAAACTATGAATAAGAGCGGTTGCAGCCAGCCAAGGTAGTAAAGAAGCATTTTCAACGGGATCCCAAAACCACCATCCTCCCCAACCTAATTCACGATAAGCCCACCAGCTACCTAACACAATTCCGACACTGAGAAATGACCAAGGTAAAATAATCCATGGACGACAGGTGCGAGCCCAATTTTCATCTATTTTTCCCATTAATAAAGCACTGATAGCAAAAGCAAAGCCAATAGAAAATCCGACATAACCTAAATAGAGCATGGGTGGATGAAAAATAAGCCCCGGGTCTTGTAAAACCGGAGTAAGATCTGCGCCCATTGTAGGATTAATTGGGAAATTACGCAGAAATGGATTAGAAGTGGCAAATAGAAATAAGATGAAACCCGCATTTAAAAATCCGAGTACCATAATAACATTGTCACCCAGTTTTATATTACCACGATAAAAAATGCGAAACACACAAGTCCAGCCTGCTAAAATTAAGCACCATAATAATAATGATCCTTCATGGCCACTCCAAGCGGCACCTATACGATAAATTAAAGGCAGTAGTGTGTGTGAATGATCTTGAACATATTGCACTGTCATATCATTTTGGAAAAAACAAATCATTAAATCTAGCATAGCAAATGCTAAAAAACTGAATTGACCCCAGATTGCTATTTTACTTAAGTATAAATAAGCAGGGTTGTTTTTATAATGTGCCCAGATTGGCGTAAACGCTTGGATGAGTGTAAAACACAAAGCAAGAATAATCGCAAAACTACCTAATTCAGGCATCATGTTTTTTCCCTTTGCTGAGTTCTTTTGCTAATGAAGCAGGCATATATTTTTCATCATGTTTAGCTAAAACTTCACTAGCGAGTAAAGTGTGGGAATTTTCAAGTTGACCTGTCACAACCACAGTCTGCCCTTCACGAAATAAATTAGGTAATACACCATGATACTTCACTAATAAATCATGTTTGCGATCAGTCACAATAAAATAGATGTTTTTCCCGGAAAAATCATATTTTACACTGTGATTTTTTACATAACCACCAATGCGAATATGTTGTTGAGAATTAATTGTGGCGGCTAAAAGTTGAGTGGGAGTATAAAATAAATTTATATTTTGTTTTAACGCATACAAAATCAAGCTAGCGGCCATGCTTAAAAGTATCATGATGCTTATAATGCCAAATAGCCGATTTTTTTGTTTACGATTCATAATGGCTTGGTATTTTTTTTATTTGTTTTTTTTCACGTAATGCCATTAATAGATTCAGCAAAAAAACAATTAAAGTAATTAAGTAAGCTGACCAGACATAGAGCTCATAGCCGCCCATATTAAATAAATCATTATAGTTCATTTGTTATCACCTTTTTTACCCAGTCAGTTTTAATTTCACGGAATAAAATTTGATTGCGCATACGTATGAGCAAAATCCATAGATAAAATAGGGAAAAAGCGGCTATCATCGCTAACAAGGGATGCAGCATTCCAATAGAAATAGTGGGTCTAGCAAATTGCGTAATGCTAGGCCCTTGATGTAGCGTGTTCCACCAAATCACTGAATAATGAATGATAGGTAAATTAATGACGCCTACAATCGCAATGATTGCGCTTGCTCGATCTCTATTTTGTGGATCATGAATAACAGAACGTAAGGCAATAAAACCTAAGTATAGAAAAAAAAGTATTAATACAGAGGTTAAACGCGCATCCCAAATCCACCAAGTACCCCACATGGGTTTTCCCCAAATTGAGCCAGTTGCGAGAGTGAGAAAAGTAAAAGAAGCGCCAATCGGTGCGCTACAGGCCATTGCAATAGCAGCCACTTTTATTCGCCATACAAGTGTAAGTAGCGCTGCTATCGCCATGATAAGATAAATTGCCATCGCAGATAATGCACTCGGAACATGCACATACATAATACGAAAACCGTCACCCTGTTGGTAATCAGCTGGGGCAATAAATAAACCGGATATTAATCCATAAATAAAACATAAACTAAAAACCAGTATGATCCAAGGTAGCAGCAAGCTGCTCGTTTGATAAAAAGACTGGGGTGATAAAAATTTTTTATTTAACCAGTTTAACATGATTGATTTACTCCAATACGTAACGCGATTCCAGTTAATAGAGGCGCAAATGCTAGGCTAAGCAATAATAATGCTCCCATAATGGCATAATAAGCACTGATAGGTTGATTTAAATTAGTTGCGATGATAGTGCTGGTGCCAAAAATTAAAATGGGAATATAAAGTGGCATAATTAAAATCGGTAATAATAATCCTGTGCCACGAATGCCAACGATGAGCCCGGCGCCGACTGCCCCTAGTAAACAAAGAATAGGAGTGCCGAGTAACAGTGTTAAGACAAGAGCAGATTCTTCTTGCAGGCTTAAGCCAAGCAAGAGACCGAGCATGGGACTCAGAAAAATAAGGGGTAAGCAATGTGTTATCCAGTGACTGATTATTTTGCAAATCACTAAGAGAGTTAAGGAATGAGGGCTTGAAAGTAATAGATCGAGATAACCTTCTTCGGCATCACCACGAAATAAATTACCCATAGAAATTAAAATGGCAAGTAAGGCAGCTACCCAGATAATACCCGGAGCAATGCTATGTAATAAAATTTTATCTGGCCCTATTGCGAGTGGAAATAAGCTTACAACAATAACAAAAAATAATAATGGTGTTAACCAAGAAAAAGCTTGTCGCAACGTGGTGCGAATTTCATATTGAATCAATATAATTAATGAATTACGCATACTCGACTCCATGAGTCAGTTGTAGCGTTTTTTTGTGCCTTGGTGAAGATAAATCGTGGTGACTGCTTATAATAGCTATTCCACCGCTTGTTAAATGTTGATTTAGTAAAGTAGCAAATAATATTTGTCCCGCATTATCTAGCGCTGTGGTGGGCTCATCTAATATCCAGATTAATCTTGGGCATAAGAGCAATCTTGCTAATGCAAGCCGTCGTGCTTGGCCAGCAGAAAGTTGCCATGCCATTTTGTTACGTGCTGAGTGTAGACCTATTTGTTCAATAATAAAATCAATTTGTTTATGATGGGCTTGCATTAAGATGTTGATGAGTTTTAAGTTTTCATAAACAGTGAGGTAAGGTTTAATTGCATTTTCATGGCCAAGATAAGCGATTATTTGTTGATAGTCGTCTCGGTGTTGAAAGATAGGTTGGTGGTTCCATAATATAGCGCCATGTTCTGGCTTGATATAACCAGCAATAATGCGTAATAAGGTGGATTTACCACTACCATTTGCGCCATGGACTTGAAGTAGCTCACCATTGTTTAGTGTGTAATTTAATTGATTAAACAGTGGTTGGTCATGGCGTTCAAATGTTAGATTATCAATAGAGAGTGTCATAAAATTTTATTTACCATAAACGTAGCAACCATCAATATCCTGCGGCTTGTCCGCGGGATCCAGTATCGATTTTTATTTTGAATTGACAAAATTTAGCATATTTTAAGTGATTTGTGAATCTTGTTGATGGGTCTTTAATGGTGGGTTTGGTGGGCACGCTGCCTACTAGATGCCAGCTAGAAACACGCTGGCATGACAAGATTTCGTAGGGTGGGCAAAGCGCAGCGTGCCCACCGACTATAACTAAATAAGCTTCATAAGTAATTTGCGGTTTAATTTATGCCAGCGAAAAATTAATACGGCCATTCCCAACAACATACCCACAGTTGAACCAATTAAAATACCTGTTACACCAAATGAAAAATGAAATGCGAGTGCATAACCTAAAGGTATGCCAATGATCCAGATAGTGAGTAAGCCAATAATCATCGGAAATTTTGTATCAAAAAGACCACGCAGTGCGCCAGTCAAGACATTTCGTACACCATCAAATAATTGTTGAAAAGCACAAATAAAAAATAACATGCTGACTAAGTGCAGAGTGGTAAAATTTTTCGGATCATTAATATTTAAATATAAGGCAGCGAGTTGTTTTGGAAAACCAATAAAAATTAACGCAATGACTAGGGATAAACTGCAAGAAAATATCACGCCCGCATGCCCTATTTTATTTAATTTAGTTATATTTTTTTCGCCAAAGGATTGTCCAACTAAGATACCGGTAGCTTGTGATAATGAAAATAATGGCACAATAATTAAAAAAGAATATTGTGAAATAATTTGATAAGCAGCGAGTGAGTTAATGCCTAACCATCCTACCATCGCGGCGGTAAAAAATAGTGAAAGCATTTCGCCACCAATTTGTACGCAGATGGGCCATCCCATGGTCAGCATTAACTTTAAATCTTTCCAGCTTTCATGTATGCGAAACATAAATAAATTAAAGCGCTGAAAAAAAGGATGGAAATAAAGAACAGAAGTCGTAAAAATAAAATAAAACCAACCTTGCATATCCAGCGCATAGCCTAGTCCAGCGACGCCTAGTTTAGGGAAATAAAAATGGCCAAAAATAAGCGAATATGCGCTAAATAATAAAACAAATATGCCGATTATATTGGCTAACATATCAAATTTTTGTTTACGAGTGCCATATAATAATTGTTGATTACAAACGGAAAGTAAAAATGGCAGGACATTCCAGATATTTGTATGAAAAAATTGTTGTGTAATAGCAGCAATCGCTTTTGGCTGACCAAAATAAACAAGAATGGCATCAATATTCCAAAATGTTAACATCATGGGAATGCTAATTAATAATCCCCAGGTCCATCCTTGTTGTACAAAGTTACCAATACGTAAGTATTGTTTTTCACCATAGGCATGGCCTATCAATATACTGAGAGCAAATAAAATAGATGAGCCTATGATCAGTATGGAAATACGAGAAGAAAAGATCAGTGCTGAAGCAGCTAATACATCATGGCCTAAGCTACTGATCATGGCCATGGAAATAAAACCGCTAGCTACTGTGATTAACTGAGTAAAAGCCATAGGTAAAGCCAAGGTGAAAAGTTCAGCGCTTATTTTTTTTAAATTTAAGTTATTCATGGGCTTGGCCTGTATGAAATTTAATTTGTCATTATTTAGTAGTTAAAGAGTTTGGTGGGCACGCTACGCTTTGCCCACCCTACATTAATTATTTAGTGACCGTCAGGGAGCGGTCACAACCATATTTTTTTATGATTTTTGTAGGGTGGGCAAAGCGTAGCGTGCCCACCAAACTCTTTAACACTTTATTTATCTGTGAAAAGCAGTATCTCACATAATTGTTCAAGCAGATATAATGGACAATTAAGAATTTTTCCATCGGACTTTAAATTTAAGGGCGATATTCTGAGTGCTAGCTTAGGGTCGTATTTTTGGATATAGCTCGCTAAGCTTTTCTTCTTTGTTGAAGTGCCTGATTTTACTTCGATGGGATAGATGATATCATTGTACTGGAGAATAAAATCTAATTCTGCTTGTCCAGCGCTAGTCCAGTAAAAAATGTTATTGCCATGAGAAATTAATTCTTGTGCAACAAAGTTTTCAACTAATGCACCTTTAAATTCTTGGAAAATAGCATCACCATGAATAATCGCTTTTGCTGAAAGGTTAGCCATTGCGCCTAATAAGCCAACATCTGATAAAAATAATTTAAAAATTTCTAAATTAATATATGCTTTTAGCGGTAATTTTGGTGTTGAAATATTAAATGCTTTATGAGCTAAACCTGCTTCTACTAGCCATTGAATTGCTATTTCAAATTCTTGTGCCCGCGCACCTTTGCGAATAACAGAGTAAATGAATTTTTTATTTTCTTTTGTTAATTGGCTTGGGATGGCATTCCATACTTGATTAATTTTCATAACAGCATTTTTTGGCGCATGTTTAGCAAAATCTAGCTGATAAGCATCCAGAATGTCTTGTTGAATTGCGCGAACACGGATAAAATCTTCGCTGGCAATATATTCTGAAACTGCCGCAGGCATACCGCCAGTATATAAGTATTCCTTAGTAAAGCTTAATAATTTTTCATGTAAAATTTCAGGTAATGGTTCTGCAGTTTTAATTTCTTTAATAAATGCTATTAGTTTTTCTTCACCTTTTGCGTGTAAGAATTCAATAAAATTTAATGGATACAGAGTAAGAAAATTAACTTTGCCGACAGGAAATCCTTTATGCTGGATCAGCGTTATTCCTAATAATGAGCCAGCTGCGCAAACATGATATTCATTTGCTAGTTCATTAAAATATTTTAGGCTATTGAGGGCCGCGGGGCACTCTTGGATTTCATCAAAAATAATCAGGGTTTTTTGAGGAATGATTTCTACTGATAATTCGATGGCTAAAATTTTTAAAATATGGTCAGGCTTAATGTTTCCAGAAAATAATGCGTGTAGCTGAGGAGAGCTTTCAAAATTGATGTAGACCGTATTTTGATATTCTAGTTTGCCAAAGGCTTTGAGTATATAGGTTTTTCCAACTTGTCTAGCTCCCTTTAGAATCAATGGCTTACGAGAGGCATGTATTTTCCATGCGCGTAATTTCTTTAGAATTTGTCGTTTCATTGGGATATTGCCACCAAATAATGTGTGTTTTTACTATTATTCGTTGGTAAAAGTGTTTCTGTCAACACTTATTCGTACGTAAAAGTGTGTTTAGCTAGTTTTAGCTGTGCTAATTAGGTACTAAGGCCAGCAAAGTTTAACATCAGCATTGACCAGGCGAGGCAGCGTATACAACATACTATTGATATTGAGATGGTTAAAGCGTATTGGTTAATTGGACAAGAAATTGTGCGGGAAGAACAGTACGGCAAAGAGCGTTCCGAATATGGAAAAGCGGTACTAAAAAATCTCTCTGAGCGGCTACAAAAGCAATATAAGAGAGGCTTTGGTGTCGACACCCTCGAACAAGCAAGGAGGTTTTATCTTATCTATCAAGAAGTTAAAAAATCCGACGCAGTGCGTCGGAAATCAGTTCCTACCCCTAACCTAAGCCCTAACTTATCCTGGACTCATTATAGAGTCCTCATTCGAGTAAAAAGACCGGAAGCCAGACAATTTTATGAAATTGAAGCACAAAAAAATCATTGGTCTAGCAGAGAATTAGAGCGACAAATAGGTAGCTTACTATTTGACCGTCTTGCAAAAAGTAAAGATAAAGAAGGGCTAATGAAATTAGCCAATAAAGGTCAGGAAATCAGTAAGCCTGAAGATGCTATCAAAGATCCAATGGTGCTTGAATTTTTAGGCTTACCTGAATCACATCAATTAACTGAGTCTAAGCTTGAGATTGCATTAATCAATAATTTGCAAAATTTTTTATTGGAACTCGGCAAGGGTTTTGCATTTGTCGCCAGACAAAAAAGATTAACGTTCGATAGCAATCATTTTTATACTGATCTTGTTTTTTATCATGTCATCTTAAAATGTTATGTGATTGTCGATTTAAAAACGCATCCACTGACTCATGCTGATCTTGGTCAGATGCTACTCTATGTCAATTATTTTGATAAAGAGATAAAAATGGAAAATGACAATCCGACACTTGGCCTTGTACTATGCACCCAGAAAAGTGATGCGATGGTTAAATATATGCTTGATGATAAAGCTAATAAAATATTTGCAACCACGTATCAATTTCATCTTCCATCAGTAAAAGAATTAGAGACAGAATTAAAACGTGAGCTGAAACAACTTAAACATGATTTAGAATAAAAAGGTGTTAAATAACTGGGGAGAATATATTGAAAATATTCTCACTGAGAAAAATGTTACCCCGCTTTTCCAAGTAATATTTATAATGGGCAATAAATATAATGACTGACAAGTTAAAAATTAGCATCCCTGTTCAAGGATGGAAGCAACTACTTACCTCAAGAAAAGAAATACTTGATGCTGTAGATCAAGCACGGGAAAAAGCTCGATCACATGAAGTCGAAACATATCATGGAAAAGTTGCGGAGGCACAGCTAAGAAAATGGCTGTCTGAATTCCTTCCCAAGCGGTACGGAGTAACTTCAGGCTACATATTGTCTCCTGGCCTTAGCAGCGAACATAAGTTACCTCATTTTGATGTTATAATTTATGACCAGCTTGAATCGCCAGTGCTATGGATTGAAGGCGATCCAGATACCTCTGCTCAGGGTCGCTCTTTAGCAATTCCCGCGGAACATGTAAAATGTGTACTTGAAGTAAAAATGAAATTTACATCCAGCAATGTCAAAGAGGCAATTGAGCATCTAAATGATCTAGCGCCATTGTTAAGTGGACACGATGATCCAAAAGAAAGGTATAAACTTCACCTTCCAAATGACTTTTGCTGTGGCTTAGTTTTTGTTGAGCTAGATGCTAAAAATCAATTTAAACCAGAATCTCTTAATAAATTACTTAATGGTCTTACACTACGTGGTTTTTTTGGTGGGATAATTTTACGTGGCGAAAATCATCCAAAACCTCTTACTGGAAAGTTAAGTCTCGCGCGTTGCCCCGCTCCTTTTGAAGGCACAATTGGATCGGAGGAAGGAAAAACGTCTTTACTAGACAGTAGCGCAATGACTGGATCGGTAAAGATTGCAGATGATATTCACATAGGTTCTCTAATCACATGGTCAGAGGTGCATTTTTCTCAATTTGGCTTTGATCTAATAGCAATGGCTCAAGGTAAATATGATCCGGGATTCACATCAAGTTTTTATGGAATAGGCGGCTCTTAAGGGGGGCCGATCATCTTAAATTTTTTGCCATTTTAAATTAAAAATGGCCAAACTTCAGTTGCAATAGCACATTTGTATAACCAAAAAAAATCTAATATCCGATTATTACATTTAAAAATAATTATTTTTAAATAACCATTTTAATTTTACTATCTGCGAAACTGACGAAAATTTAAAGAGTTATTGAATATCTAGTATTATTGTTTTTTTATGGGGTTATACTGAACCTTTTCTTCAAGAAATTTCTTTAGAAAATTTAATGCTTGATTAGATGCAGTTAGCATTTTATTACCAGCAGATTTTGGGGCACCAAGCATACTTATCTTTCATTAATTTGACGTATTAGTTCAGCCTCATTCGCAGTTAAATAATCGTTTTTTTCAGACAAATGTTTATACACATCTGCCATTATACCTGATATGTTTAATTGGCTATCAAATCCAGAATCATTACCTAATCTTCTAACTTTAATTACGCAGTCAAATTTTATTGAGGAATTTTTATCAGCGATTTTAATATTTATCCGTTGTGGATTCTGATCAGTCAGCGTCACTCTAAGATCATCTTGAGAGCTTAAAGCATGATTAACCATGCTAACAAGATAATAATCTGCGAACACTTTTAAATTATGATTGATATATTCTTCGAGTCGCTGCTTAGCTTCATCATTAGCATATAAAATAATTTCTGTAAGAACCGAATAGGGGTTATCTACAGATGTGTTAATAAAAGTTAATTGGTATGTAAGAACATCATTGGTATAACCATAATCTATCGTCCAATCTACATTATGGCCCGCATCTTTTAACAACCTACCTTGCTCTAAGTTAGTAACCCTTCCCAAAGTATCAAGCACTTCTTTAAGACCATTTTCAAAACTATTTCTAAAATCAGCGTATTTCTTTTCCCGTAATAATAGAGGAATGTCGCAATTAACTACAACCACGGCATTACTATGCGGCCTAATAATGTGTTAAACTAGTAAGGTATTCATCATGAATGAGGGGGGGCATGCCAAACAAAACAATGACTGGAAAAATTACAGAGGTTAGCGGGAAGCCTAATCCCAATAGTTACCTAATTAAAGATGCTGATGAAAACACCTACTTAGTTCATGTAGGTGATATTGAGGAGAATGAACAATTGCTTTATAAGCTCTATAAAGAAGGAAAGATAGCTACTCTAAAAGAAGGCGACTCAGTACAGTTTGAGTCTACCTCTGATCATGCGATACACGTAAAAAAAGTAAATTAAGAAGCAAAATAATGGGATAACAAGAGGCTTTCATCGCAAGATGAAATTGATTCAAAGAAGAGCATATGGATTTCGGAATTTTGAAAATTATACGAGTTAGAGTATTGTGTTCGTAGGTGAGTGCCCCCGTAATTGGGAAAAACCCAGAGCCAAAAACCACTTAGATTCTATCCGCACTTCATTTGCACCTGGGTTTTTAATTTCACTCATTGATTTTTATATAGAAAAATTTAGTTTTCTTATAAGGGGGTTTTTGTTAGATTATCGCTGTTTTTTTTCAGGTTTAGCTACTTCTATGAATAATTTAAAAAACATATAAAATATTCCCCATCGGTAATATAGATAGCGATAAATAGGGAAGCTTTTCAAAACATTATTGCTCGGCAACATAAAAATAATTTTTTTGATGCTAATGGTATAAAGTTGCCGTTCAGTAACATGGGTGAGGAAAAATATTATGGTACAAGCTTTAAATATAGAGAGTGCAAAAGAAATAGGAGCAATAATAAAAAGTACGCGTAAAACGTTAGGGGTAACACAACGTAATTTATTTTTCTTCCGGGACTGGTTTACGTTTTATTATTGAATTAGAACGAGGTAAGCCGACTTGCCAATTAGAAAAAGTCTTAATAGTACTGAGAACATTAGGGTTAAAGTTAATAATAAAAGGTAAGTAGTTATAATTAAAATTTTTGTAATTGAACTAATAAGGTTACCTCATGCAATCTAACAATAAAAAACGTCAGCAACAATATAATTTATTATTAGCAGCTTGTTGCAACAATAGTGCAACCGTCAATGATGTTATTCATTGCGGTTATCGCTTGATGCGTAAAGCGCGCTTGCATCATCATTTTTTTAGAAATTCGTTATTTAAAATCGCGGAATATTTAACTTTTTTTTCTTTACAACTGCCGCATGAATATAATAATGAAAATTATTTAACTCGCTTGGTTTCAGAGCAAGAGGCTTTAGCGATTATCAAATTATTTGAACAACGCATCGCAGAACGCTTGCCGGTGGAATATCTTACCAATGAATCATGGTATTTAGGCAATCGATTTTATGTGAATGAAAATGTATTAGTTCCTCGTTCTGTCATGAGTGAAAGGTTTGTTGATTTTTTAAATCAAGTGACTTGGGAAAATTTTCGAGTTTTAGATTTATGTACCGGGTCAGGTTGTATTGGTATTACGCTTGCTTTGCTTAATCCGAACATTAAGGTTGATTTGCTGGATATTTCAGAAAAATCCTTAGAAGTAGCGAAAATTAATATTAAAAATCATTCATTAACTGACCGTGTGCAATGTATCCAAAGTGATTTGTTTAATCATGTTCATCATACGTATGATTTAATTATTAGTAATCCGCCTTATGTATCGCAAGCCGAGTATAATGCGAGCTCTCCGGAATTTAAGAATGAACCGAAAATTGCTTTAGAATCTGGCGTGGATGGTTTAGATATTGTGAAGCAAATTTTAGCGCAGGCAAAAAATTATCTTAATCCGCATGGTTTATTAATTGTTGAAGTAGGATGTACAGCGGCAAAACGGTTAAAGAAAAAATATCGTAAAATTCCTTTTAAATGGTTCAATTATAAAAGACCCACGACGAATCAATCAGCATTGGATCAATGGATTGATAAATGGTTTGGAATGGATTGTGTTTTTATGTGTGCGGCAAAAGAATTGTAACTGCTCAGCAGTCAGGGGGTTTGGTGGGCACGCTGCGCTTTGCCCACCCTACTAGATGCCAGCTAGAAACACGCTGGCATGACAAGATTTCGTAGGGTGGGCAAAGCGCAGCGTGCCCACCAAACTCCCTGACTGCTGAATAATTACAAAGAATTATCCAAAGTTAAAAATTAGTTTTTTGTTGCATCATATATTTAACGACGGCTAATAAATCATCATCAGTGCAATGAGGACAAGCTCCTTGTGGGGGATGTCCTTTTCGGCCAGTCACCACATTGAGATAGGTATTTAAGAATCCATTGGCGATGATAGGTTCCCATGCTGCTGTATCTCCGGGTTTTTGTGCGCCCTTGAAATGAGTATCATGACAAACACTGCAATTTTCCGCGTAAATTCGCTTACTTTCACGTATTGTTACATGTTTAGTTTTTTGTGATGTTTTATCTTTAATCGAAAGTAAAATATAGTCCACTGCTTGTTGAATGTCCTCGTCGTTGCAAGCAAGACAAGTACCTTTTGCTGGCATAGCGCCTATGCCATGAATGGTGTTTAGGTATAGTTTTGCTTGGCCTTTTTTTATTGCTGTATTCCAACGGAGTGTATCGCCATATTTGGGGGCACCATGAAGTCCTGTGGTATGACAACCCGCACAATAATTTTCATAAATTGTTTTGCCTGGATCATTCAATGATTTTTTTGGCGTTTTACTTTCAACTGATTTTAAATAAGTTGCAATGGCGAGTATGTCAGCTTCCGTTAAATAAGCTAAGCCATCATGATTTGCTTCTAACATAGGGCCTTCAATGTTGCCGCCATGTGTTGCTCGATCATTTTTAAAAACTTGTTTGATTTCTGTATTTGAAAAATGATCCATACGAGTTTTAGTAATATTAGGTGCAAGAAATCCTTGAACTTTGGCACCCATTAAATTGTATTTACTAATGGGCGCGCCTAAAGGTAATTTTTCAGTAAATAAATTGTAAGAAGGTGTATGACACATTGCACAATGACCTAGACCTTCCACTAAATAAGCGCCTCTATTCCAGATTGCAGATTTTTCTGGATTTATTGTGTAAGGGCCGGTAGTTGTTGGATTAAAAAACAGTAAACGCCAGCCAAATTGTAAAAATCGCCAATTAAAGGGCCAGACCATTTTATTTTTTCGATTTTTTTGTGTAATGGCAGGAATATTTTCTAAATAAGCTTTGATGGCGAGTAAATCTTCTGTGGTCACTTTACTAAAATAAAGATAGGGAAAAGCAGGATAATAATGTGAGCCAGTCGGTGAAATACCTTTATGCATTGCTTGAATAAATTGTTCATTAGTCCAGTTGCCAATGCCAGTTGTTTTGTCCGGTGTAATGTTTGGTGAATAAATTACACCAAAAGGAGTTTGTATCGGCAAGCCACCGGCAAAAGGCTTACCGTTTTCAGCGCTATGCGTGTGACAGGCGATACAATTGCCTGCTTTGACAAGATAGGCGCCCTGATTAATCAGTTTGGCATTTTTATTGGCTGTGTGAGGAATAGGATAAATAGCATAATTTAGCGGTGTTTTATAGGGTTCAGCCATTTTGCGAATATTTTTTTTAAGGCCGTGAGCGGTGTAACTTGCTGTACCAATAATCACTATCATGATAATGATTAGTACGACAATATTCCGTTTGCTTGAAAAAAATTTTTCAATTACTTTATTCAAGAGCTATCCCTGTTATTTTATTGCTATGTCAATGATAGCCTATTTTATAGCGATTTTATTTGAATGCAAGTTGTAACTATTTGGTAGGTACGGTGTGGTGGGCACGCTGCGCTTTGCCCACCCTACAAAAATAACAAAAGCAAGTTATAAAAAATGTAGGGTGGGCAAAGCGCAGCGTGCCCACCAGACTTCTGGTTAGGGAGCAGATATTTATCATATTACTTGAGTTATTTGGAGAATATGCTTTAATTATAGCTCTTTTAATGGTTATTTAGCAGTGAGCATCCTGCTTCGTTAGCATCATGTTTTATAAAAGGTTTATCAATGCAGTTTATGAGTCGATTGATTTTTGTTTTTAGTTTTTATCTGCCGGTTGCTGCTGTGTATGCCATGTCAGATAGGAATATGCCGTCATGCATTTATAGTTTAAATAAAATTTATTTTTATGCTTGTTGTTTTGTTAGTGCGGGTGTTTTTAGTGTGTTGATTTATTCTTTAGTAAAACTTAGAAAATATAAGGGCACACGAGCAGTTCATTTTCATCAGCATCTTGCGGTTGAAATTCTTTGGACGACCATACCATTTCTTATTTTAGTTGCGTTAGTTGTGCCTGTAGCGATTGTTTTATTATAGTAGCGAATCCCGCCACAGAGTGCTATATGGTTAATTAATGACCAATGCGTGTAGAAATTTATTTCCATATCTATTTACATTATGGCAAACTCATGAAATGATGGTAGCCTTAAATATAACCAAAGCGCTTGATTAAAGTGCATTCTTAAGAATACTAGTTTGAGGAAAGTTTATATGCCTACTGAAAAGACAGCATTATTAAGTAATTCTTTTTACAGTGTTATGCCACCAGGCAGTAATAGCCCTAGTAAAAACAGTCCAGAGCTTTCAAATCAAGAAATATTGGCTGGATTGGAGCTTGAATTAAAGCAAGTAAATTTATCACCACAATTGAGAAAAAAAATGCAAAAAGCTCATGACAAGCTAGTAAGTGTAGTTGAAGCAGAGCAACGTGATAATATTTCTAAAAATGTTTTTGGTATTTTTTAACTAAAACGCCGTGAATTATTAACTCATACATTTTATATTTAAATGTATGAGTTTTTTTATTGCTGAAAACTTTGTTTTTTTAAGCTGTAGGATTTCCGCTACTCGCTCTTTGTTGATATATATCAGCTGCATCATCGTCATCATCGCTCATATTAGGATCTACTATTCCTGGCACAAGATCACTAGCAGCTTGTAATCTAATTTGAGCTGCTGCAAAAAATGAAAGAGTTGGTGGCACTTGATATTGGTTAGCCCGTCCAGTGGTTGTCGCAGCTGGTATAGTACCTGATCCTCCCTGAGGGTCTGTTGCTGAAGTTGCAGGTTTTATTAGGATTTGTTGTTGTGGACTTGATGCTGCTGCAGCCCCGACAGCAGGCGTAGTCGTTGTTATAACTATAGCTGCAGTCGTTGAAGCTGGATTACCATCTTTATCATCATCGCTACGCAACATCACAGGAGACGTTAGCGTTGTTGATACCGCCGTTGTACTTGCAAAATTAGCTCTCCTATTAAGATTGTAAGTTGTTCCTGATCGATTCAATTTGGCAGTAAATCCAGTTTGCTTAGATAAATCCCTTTTTGCTGTTTCTAAACTTAAGTCGTCAGTCGCTAATCGACTAGCTAAATGTTGTTCACTGGGAGTTAGTACGTTTAAACGAGGTGCTGCACCAAAAGCATTTTTTCCCACCAAGTTTTTATTATAAGGATTTATTAAATATTGAATGGTACCGACATCCGATTGGCGATTTTTATTGGGTTTTCTTTTTATTGGTGGCAGTGCAGTGCCCACAGGTACATTAGCAGGAGCTGCTGCTGTTGCAGTGGATGCAAGCGTATTATCAACTCTGCCTAGACGAGCAGTCATTAAAGGAGCGTGTTTATTATCGTTTCTATTTGCAACAGGGGGCTGGGGAGCTTGCAATGCTCTCATTGTTTCGTGGCGTAATCTTGCTGTGTTCCATTCAGCATGCAACCAAGTTCCTTCAGGATGTATGTTAACAGGATAGCTACCACAACCGCTGGGAAAACATTCATCGACTGCTTGAACAGTGAGTAGAGTAGACATACATATTGTGACAGGTAGTGGCAGTACAAAACAATCCATTATGCCATGACATAATATACTGGCTGCGAAACTGGGAATACCGCCTGATAAGCCATGCATTTCATAATAAGCGCGCCCGGTTTTAAAAGGAGCGCAGTACAAGCCACCACTGACTTCAAATGGTTTAGCCATTAAATAAACACATGAATAACCACATGCCGAACAATTGCAACAGCTACTGTGACAACAATCATCTTGACTCTGATTTCTCACATATTGCGCTTCATGAATTGCCATGTTGCTAATTGATCCACAACCTAATCCAGTTGGTGTTTCGAGCCAACGACTTCCTGTTCTACATGGTGCTGTAACAGCAGTGTAAATTCGCGTATAGATCGAAAAATTTTCGCCTGAATAGCCGGTGCAAGACCAGGCAGGATGCGGGTAATAACAACAAGCTTTCGTCAGCATTAAATCTTCGTGCATACTGCCGCCTAGCGAAGTTGCTAGTGATTTTTCGTCTAGATGTGTTCCGGCTATTGTTCCTTTTTGTGCATACAAATCATTTCTACCCAGGTATGTTCCATGTATCTGGCCAGGTTTTAGCGGAGCGTTTGAAAGTGATGCTCCGTAGCGTATCCCGAATGGAGGATAAACGGTTGCAAGGCTCCCATTCCAAATCACCTTAAAATCCTGAGTATGATGAGAATTGGTCGCTGTTTGGAAGATAGGCATTGCAGCCCAATAGCTACTGCTACAGCAAGGGCAGCTATTATTTTGATTAATATTGCGAGGATGCATTCTAGCTTTCTCCACTCCGGTTTTAAGTATGGTTGTTGTTTTTTGTACCATAAAATGAAAAAAACCGCAATAATTTTACTGCTATGTTCTTTGTAACTATGTGATAAACAATGACATATACGATTTGTATGATTTCAAATTTTGGATTAATTTTTTCAACGGAATATATTGAAAGCAAGGGAACGCTTCAGTGCAAATGCAGTGTCCCGTGTATTAGAGAAATTTTATTCTGAAAAATAATTTTCATGTCTCAGTGAGTGAAATTGCTATGCTACAATATTGCATTTAAAAAGCTTGATACGTTCAGTAAGTGAATAACAGCCCTGAGATGGCATTACGGCTATGATTTTTCGTGCTTAGCTTCGTGGGTAATGAATGAAAGATCTTTTTTATGCTTTAAAATCAGGTGAAAAAGTAATTTTTAAAGATGTGCGTAAGCTGTGGAAGCAGAAGATTTTCTTGTCTGCGCTTCGATTAGCGGATGGAAAATTGTTAATTTTAGCCGCGAATAAACTATTAGAAGATCCATTTAATATATTGAGCTTAAAAAACACATGAGAGAATTAAATCATGAATTCAGGTTGCGATTCAAAATCATCTAGCCCCACATCCGATGATACTATCCGGGCAGTACTAACAGAACACACAGCAGCAAGCAAGCTGCCGGCAGCCCATGATGATAAAGATATCGCGCAATCAGAAGATAACCCTGATATGGAGTTAACAGCCACTTCAACTAAGCTATTAAAAGAAACACCTATGCCTACTGTTATCCTAAATGTGCCTACTTGGTGGGTAAAATTTTATGACATTGCCGGCATCGATGAATTGCCAAAAGTACTTCACTATCTTTGTCTAGCCTACGCTGATTATTTACCTGAAGAAAAAGTAACATATCAATATTCTAATTCTATCACGATAAGTAGCACATCTTTTTTTACCCGATATATTTCACAAATACAGTATCGTCTTGAGCAAGCTGCAAATGATTTTTTGCGTGAAGGTAATATAGATAAGGCTCTTGCTTTAATCGAACAAAATAGCAACGTTATCAATATAGAAACCCGGGGCACAGATCGTTTAGGAAGGTGTATTAAAGGAAGAACACTGCTACAAATCGCAGGAATGGGTAGTGACGTAAACCTTCGTGAAAAGAAAGTAGAAGAAAAAGATCATGGTGCGGTAGAATTATTTGCACAAGCAGCAAAGTTAACCAAAGATGAAGTTGCAACTCAATTATTTCCTGTACTATTTTCAAATGAAGCAAAAAATGCAAACGAAGCAAGACAACAACGTGTTTTAGCTGTGGTCAAGGAGTTTGGTGAAAGCATTATTAGAAGGAAAACTGAACTGCCTGAAAGCTGGGATACGATTGAAGAATTTAGGGCAGCTCAAGCAAAATGCCAACCTGAGATTGATAAGTTAAGAAACGATTTAATTCGAATTGTATCTAACGAAGTGACTACTTTCGGCTATATTTTTGACACCCACATTTATGATGCATTTTGCAAATGGTTTACAGATAATCGTAAGCGTTTTAGTGGTTGGTCGAGCGTAATAAGCGATTTAATCTGGGTAAATGGTTATGGTTCGCTACAGTACGTCGCATCCGCCGCGGATGCTCATATACACCGGCAAGGTATTGGTACTGTTGTTGATTTTGGCGTAGTCCCGACACGGACTTTTATAAATTCTGACGGTTCTACTTATTTCACCTCCCTTTCTAGGTTGGGACTTGATTTTTATTTAGGTTATTACACCGATTCCTGCCGCTGGTACGTTCTCTCCCCCGGCCCATTCCTTGCTTTGGAAAATTTGTGTCAAGCAAAAACAACAGCGTTGCAAAATTTATGCAACGGCCCAAGGCCTGCTGCTTAATAATGTAGACGGAAGCAACCCCGTTGCAACGGCAGCGGGCGGAAGTTCCCAACATGTACTAATAAACCGGTTTAGTAATTCTTCGTAGTCCAAAGGTTTTAAATAAATCGCACTAAAAAATTGTGAAAGCGGTCCGTGTAATGCAATACCAGTTCTGGGATTTTTATAACAGCAAGGGGTTTCAATTGCGTTATTAGTCACCTCTTTCAATATCAATTGTACTTTGGGATCATCGTACACTTGAGAAAACCGGCTCTTTGGTGGGTAAGAACTACTGAAACCTGGCACTACGAAGAATTACTAAACCGGTTTGTATATATTGGGAACTTCCGCCCGCTGCCGTTGCAACGGGGTTGCTTCCGTCTACATTATTAAGCAGCAGGTCTTCGATTGCAGGCTGGGCTGTTGCATAAATTTTGCAACGCTGTTGTTTTTGCTCGATACAAGTTTTCCAAAGCTTGGAAATGAGGAAATAGAGCCCGGGGCGCGTGGACAGCGATGCATGTAATAACCTAAATAAAAATCAAGTCCCAACCTAGAAAGGGAGGTGAAATAAGTAGAACCGTCAGAATTTTTTAAAGTCCGTGTCGGGACTACGCCAAAATCAACAACAGTACCAATACCTTACCAGTGTATATGAGCATCCGCGGCGGATGCGACGTACTGTAGCGAACCATAAGCATTTACCCAGACTAAATCGCTTATTAAGCTCGATAAACCACTAATTCACCTGGTTTTAAAGCATAAAAAAAATCTTTCATTCATTACCCACGAGGCTAAGCACGAAAAATCTAACGGGCTACTTTAATTTTTTGTTCCGTACAGAGCGATTTTCTATTACTCCTGTATCTAAACCAATAAAGATGCGAAGGTTGATGCAAAAGTGGATGGAGATAAAAAACCTAAAGTACTGGTAGTGCCAGTAGGATCGAGCAATGGTTGTTGTGTTATTACCTAAGAAGTGGGATAGTAAAACAGTATTTGATTTTGCATTAAATATAAAAAATAGTATAAAGCACGCTGTTTTCAATCAGGATTAAGTTTGATCATTACATTTTCTGCTAGGAGGAAGTATGCAAAGGAATCCATCAGCTTTAACTGTAGAAAATCCACTAATTAAATCTCCAGAGTATTTTCGATTCCGCGAACAACTGAAAACAGCCACTGAGCTACAGCAAGATGTTCCGCTTGCTATAGTCATAAATTACTTAGGCCCAGATTTAGGCTTAATCGATCGACTGCAGACAGCAGCAGAAAACACTTTGTTATTAGCTCAAGATAAAACAGGAAGTCATCAAGCCTACGAGTGCGTTTTACAAATGGCTTTTTATTACCAAGCTGCCTGGGCATTGGCAAAGCGATATCAATTAGCAAATTATTACCCTGCGATTCTTGAGCAATTAAAGAATCTTGAACAGGTTTTCCCCAAGCTTGCCTTTGAAGTAGTTTCTTTGCATGATGAAAAGCAAATGATTATTCGAGATTTTCAACTGCATTATCAAAATAATAATCAGCATAAAAAAACATTACTAGCAATTCGCGATTTTGCCAAAAAACAATTAAAAATTTATCAAGAACAATCTAGTAATTCAGATTTGAAAATGATGACGAGTCGCAATGCTCCAAAACCTGTTTCGATGCAAGCAATTTACAGCGATATCAGTCAAAAGATTAGAATATTATTTACTGCGATTATTTCCGAAAGTATTTTGCAGTATCAACAACTCACCAGTGTTTATCCACCATGTGCTTATAGTTTTATTGCCTTAGGGTCTTTAGCAAGAGAAGAGATCACGCCGTATTCAGATATAGAGTTTGGAATTTTAATCGAAGATAAATCAGATGACAGCATTAATAATAAAAACAAAGTTTATTTCCGTAATCTTTGTCGCTTAATCAATTTTAAATTATTAGCATTAGCTGAAACACCAGCAAATTTTATCAGCAAAGAGTTTGGAGAAAAGGTTGGAGCATTGTTGGGAGCAGAAAAACATGCTCTTATCCCGAAAGGGTTTTGTTTTGATGCCTTTGTAGCAGGTGGATATAAAAATCCTTTAGGTAAACGTGATGAGAAAGGTGAATTAATTTTTGAATTGATTGGCACACCAAGTGAATTAGCCGATTATCAAGATGAAAAACACTATGGTGAAAAGGGAAAATTAGTCAGTGAATTATTGTTGCCGGGTTCCTTAACGCAAGCACGTTTAATTATTAGCAGTCAAACAAATGAACAACTATTAAAACAATATGAGCAAAAGGTATCTGCTTATCTCAACCAACGCGCTAAACAATTATGGGGAAAACCGCTTGATTCATCGCTGAATTTAACGCTCTATCAAGCGCGTGCGTTGGAATTATTAGTCGCAGACATTGGCCGTTTTCGCCCAAAATTAGGTAAGCAAGAAGAAGGTGGTCGTTCATTTGCTGCTAAACATGATTTATATCGTTTACCGAATATGATGTTTGATCAATTGGCCTTGTATTTTAACTTAACGGAAACCAATTTATGGGAACAGTTAAATGCCTTAGCCAGTAGTACAACAGCGGCACGTCCGGCTTTATTCAATGCAGCAGCAACCAAGAATTTAGCGCGCGCGATTGATCGCGTGACAGAATATCGCTTAGCAGCGTATTTAGCGTTAGAAGAACAAGCCGAAAATGCTGAACTCACCGATGATCCTGAAAAAACACTGACAGGTTCTCTCCAGCAAAAAGTTTTTTATTTACCCAAAGAAGCCGTGTTTGATCTGTATCGTACGCTAATTCCATTTTGGTATGCTATGCGATCATTTCGTGACAGCAAAGGACAAGATATTAATGTGTTTAATCATCCAGTATTTGGTAATTTTTATACTAAAGCGCTGTGGGTTGAAGCAAACATGCAATTATTGCTGCAAGGCTATCCGCAAGCACTATCATTATTGCAGCCAGAGCTTAAAAAAATATTGGCGTCGCCATATGTGACAATTAATGTTGATGAAAAGAATCCGGTGGGCACGCTTCGCTTTGCCCACCCTACAAATGCTCTTGTAGGGTGGACAAAGGAGCATAGCGACGTGTCCACCATGCGTGATTCAGAAGTAGAACAAGCCCTCATATTCTATACGGCAGGACAGGCGTATTTAGAAAGTAATGCAGCATTAACAGAGGCACAAGATTATTTAACACGTGCCTTAACTCTTTTCCAAAATAACAATAAAATAGCTTATTCAGCTGAGATTTTAAATTGTTATCTAGGGTTATCACGGGGCAGTTGGCTACAACAAAATTCAGCATCAGCGAAGTCACATCATGCTAAAGCCTTGCAACTCATACAAACGCAATTTGGTGAAGGCCATCCTTACTATGCTGAATATAAAAAGCTTGATTTTTATCTACAACAAAAACCGGGGCAAATATCTAATTTAAAACTACCGGAACGGATTGGTAATTGGCATATTCCACCCGACAACCAGCATTTTGTTGGACGTACCGAAACCCTCAAAAAATTAACTGCCCATTTTAAACCAGCGCAAGCAGGTATGAAGATATGTTTTTTAAGCACGATTTCGGGTTTAGGCGGTATTGGTAAAACGCAAGTTGCCTTGAAGTTTCTCCATCGTTCAGGTCATGATTACGCCTTGCGCTTATGGTTTCGTGCCGAGCAAGAACACACACTATTACAAGATTATATCGAATTAGCAGAACGCTTTCGTTTAATGGCGATGGGTGAAAGACTATCTAAAGAGGAAGTGATTGAACGCGTAAAAAAATATTTAGAGAATAATCCTGACTGGTTGGCCGTGTACGATAACGCAACAAATTATGCATCGATCAAACAATTTCTTCCAACACGCGGTGGGCATGTGGTGATTACCACAAGATATTCTAAAGAAACGTTAAACAACGAATTAAAAAATGAAAAAGCCATTGATGCTGTAACATTAGAAATAGATAAGTTCACACAAGAAGAAGCGTTGCAATATTTAAAAGAAATGACAGGGCGCAGTGGAGTTCAAGAAGAACAAGCTATGCGAGAATTGGCAGAAAAATTGGATTATCTACCTTTAGCTTTGGCACAAGCTGCCGCTTACATTAAACGTCGTGGTATTACTACTCAAGATTATCGGGAACGTTATAAAACTAGCCAGCAATATTTACTCAAAGATAAATTATTACCAGCAGATAGTCACAGCCTTCCTGTTGCAACTACTTGGGAAGTTACCTTGCAAGCGATTCAAGAGGAAGAACAAAAGGCAGGAGAACCACCATTAGCGCTTGCGGTATTGCAAGCCATGAGTTATTTATATGCAGATCAAATCCCACAAAATCTATTAGCACAATGGTTTAAAGTTACGCGTTTAGTTTCTAAACAAGAGATACAAGGCCAATTACAGAAAGTGTTAGATCGTTTGGCTGATTACTCGATGATTCAAAAAAATAAAATTGAGAATACCGTTAGTATCCATCGCTTAGTGCAAGAGGTTATAAGAAATAGAGATCCTCAGCAACAAGCATCAAAAAATTTAAAGTTAAAACCGGATGAGAAAAAAGCGGAAACAAAAACAAACCCTGATGTCAAATCAGCAGTTATGAGTACAGAAGAAAAGAAAAAAGAGCAAGAAAAAAAAATTGCTTTAGATCAGGCTTTTCATCTGAAACAACAAAGTAAACATATCTATCAGCAGAGCGAACAAAACATACCAAGTAAATCAATTGATTTTAAAACAGCTGAGGATGCCTTGCGAAAATCGATTACTATTTACCAACAATACAAAGACAGTTATGCAGGGGAATTATGCGATGTATTCTTAGATTTGGCTTTATTATTACATGCACAAGGCACAAATCAGAGTAAACAAGCAGCACAGAAATGTTTAACCGATGCAAAACAATCTTTAGTTAAATCTTATGGTAAAGCGGATGCCAAACAAAGCCGCTGTAAAGCTGTTGAATGGTATCTTGATGCTAAACGTGATAACAGCATCTTTGCAGTAAAAACTTATGCCAGTTTTGATACTTGGCAATTGCCGCCTAACAATAATGAATTCTTTGTCGGCCGCGAATCACTGATCGCAGAACTCAACCAGCACTGCAAACCTGATCAAGCGTATAAGATGTTAGTGCTTAGCGCGGTTTCTGGTCTAGGTGGTGTAGGTAAAACACAACTAGCAATTCATTATCTCTATCATGCCAAACATCACTATAATTTGCGTGCGTGGTTCCGTGCAGAAAATGCTAGCCTATTACTTTCTGATTATCGCAGCTTTGCCAAAGAGTTTGATTTAATTCCTGTTGACGAGAAAACACTAAAAGAAGAAATTATTGGATCAGTCAAACGTTATTTAGAACGACATCCAGATTGGTTGGCTGTATATGATAATGCGGGGTCACGTGATGAAATAAGAGAGTTTCTACCCACTAAAGGTGGCCATTTAATCGTAACCACTCGTCGGCAAGAATATGACGACGTGGGAATTAAAGTAGCAGTGGATGTATTTACTGAACAAGAAGCGGTTGCTTATCTCAAAAAATTAACGGGTATAACTAATCAAGAAAAAGAAATGGCAGAACTTGCCAAAACTTTAGGTTACTTACCGTTAGCCATTGGTCAAGCGGGTGCTTACATTAAAAACCAATATATTACTATTCAACAATATTTAAACCATTATAAGCAAAGCGCTGTGAAATTATTAGAAGCACAACAATTAACATTAGATGATAGAAGCGAAACTATCGCAACGACATGGGATATTAGCTTAAAAGCTATTGAGCAAGACGAAGGCGAGCCGCATTTAAGTCTCACGGTATTACAAGCTATGGCACATTTACATGCAGAAGATATTCCGAGAGATGTTTTAGAGAAGTGGTTGCAAGGACAACGGGTAGCTGTTGATCCCGTTTCGACACAATTGGCGCTCGATAAAATAATTGGGCATTTACGGGATTACTCTTTAATTTATGTCGATGTTGCAAAGAAAACAGTGAGCATTCACCGGTTAGTACAGGAAGTAATAAGGCAAAAATTACTGCCAATATTAAATAAATATGAATACCCTCTTATGGTAAGAGATGAAAAAATTATTCAGGCTACTAATAAAAATATACACAGGGTAAAATTTTTAAGTGATTTAGCAGATAGTTTGCATTCAGAGTTTTATCCTGAAAAACAAGCTTTAGAAACTGAAAAGCGTCAGAAGGTTTTATTTCCTCATTTGCAAGAAATGCTTCATCATTTAGAGCAAAAAAATCATTTTTTTGAAGAAATTGAAGAATGGGTAGGACAATTGAGCTATGATGTTGGTTTTGTTCTATTGCATCAGTATCCCACCTCGACTAATTTAGAAAAAGCAAAGAAGTATTTTGAGAGAGGGTTAGAAATACAAAAAAAACATAATTCTCCCGATGATAAATGGAAAATAGGAATAGTTTTAGGCGGTCTTGCCAATGTCTATGGGAAATTAGGAGATGTAAAAAAAGAAATGGAATTACTTGATAAGGTTTGTAAAATCCTATTGCTGCATCCTGGAAGTGGTAGCTCGCAAGTTGCAACAATTTTAAATAATTTCGCTGATGCATACATAGATAGAGGAGAGCCAGAGAAAGCAGAACCTATACTTAAGTATGCTTTAAATATAACAGAAAGGTGCCATGGTAAAAATCATTGGCGAATTGCAATGGTTTTAGAGAGCTTAGGTGTGGTTTATAATGCATTAACTAAACCAACAGAGGCAAAGCCTATATTAGAACGTGCTCTAGAAATTATGGAAAGAGAATATGATGTAAATCATTGGCAAATAACAACAGTTCTAAATAATCTTGCAAATACTTATGGTGCGTTGGGAGATATAGAAAGAAAAAAAGATTTATTAGAGCGTGCTTTAAAAATTCAAGAAAGACATTTTTCTCAAAACTCTCCACAAATTGCTGCTACTTTAAATAACCTCGCAAATGCATGCGGATATTTAGGTGATAATAAAACAAAAGTAAGTATGCTTAAACGTGCTCTAAAAATTAAAGAAGATTATTATGGATTAGATCATCTTGAAACTGCAATTGTTTTAGGGAATCTTGGCGAAGCGTATAAATCTTTAAAAAAATGGAAGGAGGCGCAAATCTCTGCTGAGCGAGCTTATAAAATATTTCGAGGTTGTTATCGAAATAATCCAGGTCACCCTTATATAATCAACGCTCGTGATTCTTTGCGGCAGATAAAAGAATTTCAAATCCGCTTCCCAGATCCAAGCAAATATGTTTCTGAAAAAAAAATCTCTTGCATTAATGCAGCAAGTCATTGGAGTATGCGAACCAAGCCTCAACCCAATTCATTAGCTCATATCGATCGATTGCAATCACAATCTTCTCAAACAGCGGCAGATACTAAAAGTGGTAGTGATAGCAAATTAAGCCTAGCTAATTTAGTTGCCAGTTCTTCTAATATTTATTCATCGGCTGCTACTGCCGCAAACCCAACTCCTGTGCCGGATGAAGATGAATTACAAAGAGCGATTCAGCTATCACTTGGTTAGCATATTGAAAACATAAAGTTGCCTTTTAATTCAGGAGAATTTAAAAATGTTTTCATCCTCATCAAAAAAAGAAACTGCTGTAGCAAAAACAGAAATATCTTTATCCTCTTCTGCTACGACTGACAAATTAAATAATTTCCCAGAATATCTTCACCTTCACGAGCAGCTTGATGTTGCTACTAAACAACAATTGAATATCGATCAAAAAAATAATCTCTTGGATGTAGTGATGGGTTATCTGGCTTTCAATTACTCACAATTTTTGATATAAAATCAATCCCTTATATTTTTAAGATGCTCATGGAATGGATAAAATAAGAATATCAAAATCTAAAAAGGATTTGTTGCCTAACAATAAAATTGAAGACAATGAATGGATCGATCAAGAGCTTGCTGGCTGCAAATTTAAAGCAATCAACAGAGCTATTAAATGAACCTGGGCGATGTGTTCACATAGGGTAACCCCCTAAAAATGTACACCTTAGCAGTCCTCATAAATATCATTTAAATTCCTGCATCATTATCAAACAGGGATTTTAACTGTGCAAATGAACGAATCTTTAAAATCCATCGTTACAAAACAGCGCATATCACCAGTGTTGCAATCGAAAGCTCTGAAGTCTGTGCAGGAAAAACAACTGCTTTCTCATTTGATTGTGAAGCAACTATTTTACCATCCGCTAGTAGCGGTTGTTGAGAATCATGTCGGTGTAACAGCGGGTTTGTTAGCAGGATAAGCAGCGAGTTCTATTGGCACATGGCTCTTAAAAAAACGAGAGTCATTTATAGGTAGTGTTTTCAATAACTCATCCGCTTCGGTTTGTAATTCTCTGATCGCCGTGCGCAACTCCACAATCTCTTTCTTTTTCGCTTTAGCAGCCGAGCGAAAATCCTCGACCATCTCCATGTGTTCTAACCAATAAAAACGTATGCGATCGACATCGGTTTGCATTTCTTTAGAAAGTTGAGACTCATGTTGATCCAATCGACGTAAAACACGGTCAACGCGAAGTAAGGCGCGGATTAAGTGCTTCATTGCTTCTCCAAAGTGCTCACCTGTTAAATTTGTTTCTACAGGTCTGCTTTGCCACCAAGCACTGATGAAATGAAGACCTGTTGGTTTTGCAGTTTTATTGCTTGCCAAAGGCGATACGCTTTTTTCATCAGCAGTACTGATAAACGACGAGAAACTTTGGGTGGTGGTTTGCACTAAACGGTAAAGCGCATAACCTGCCAATAGAGTAAAGAAAAAAAGAACCAATGTATCGTTTGTTTTTGACGAATTAAAACGCGGCACAGAAATGTTTGCATCATCTGCCAATGCTAGTGGCGAAACTTGTCCTGTTTTCTCTGTGTGATTACTCATCTGCCATAACAGCGCATGGTTAATTTTTTCATCTGTTTGCAAGGTTTTTATAGTTGATGATGCAGGGATGGGTTTATTTGCTAGCAAATTACATAATGAAAAATAAGTTTGTTTCACTGGGTAAAAAGTTAATTGTGTCAGCCCATAAAAAAAGCGTAGGGGTAGCGGTGGCTGTAAAGAAGAGGCTGCGGAAATAATACAGGTGTTGATGTCAACGATGCTGCGATCGACACCGGGATTACCTTCTAATCTTAAATGCTGAATAGGAATGTTCGTCTGCGGTAACACGCGACATAACGCTATGGCACCCGTAGTGTTAATGTTTGTGTTTATTAAATTTAGAGCTACGAGATCAGTATTCGGCTGCGCCTGCGATATGATCCTTCTTTCATTGGGATCAAGAGAATTAATCCATAAAGAATGTTTTGAATTTAAATAAGCCGTCGTTAAAATATTCGCAATCGCTTGTATGCCAATATCACTCAAAGGGTTGCTTCTTAAATCCAATATTTGCAACATCGACTGCGGCAAAGTTTGTGATAAGGCGGTAATATCAGCAATTTGATTGTAACCTAAATCCAGTGCTTGCAGATTCGTTTGAGGTAAAGCTTGTGCTAATGCACTGATATCAATAATTTGGTTATAAGATAGATACAAGGATTGCAGAGCTGACTGCGGCAAGGCTTGCGCTAGGGCACTAATGTTAACAATTTGATTCCCTGCTAACCCCAGTGTTTGCAGATTTGATTGGGGCAAAGCTTGCGCTAATGCCCTGATATCAACAATTTGATTGCCGCCTAAGTCTAACATTTGCAGATTTGCTTGAGGTAAAGCTTGCACTAATGCCCTGATATCAACAATTTGATTGCCGCCTAAGTCTAATATTTGCAGCTTTGAATATAACAAGGCTTGCGCTAAGGCACTAATGTCAATAATTTGATTATAGGTTAAATACAAAAATTGCAGAACTACCCGCGGCAAAGCTTGCGCTAACGCATGGATATCAATAATTTGGTTGAAGCCTAAATCCAATGTTTGAAGATTCGAGTTCAGCAAGGCTAGTGCTAACACATTGAGGTCAGCAATTTGGTTAAAACTTAAATCCAATGTTTGCAGAGTTGACCGTGGTAATGCTTGCGCCAAGGCGCTGATATTAACAATTTGATTGCTACTTAAATCCAATGTTTGCAGATTCGATTGAGGTAAAGCTTGTGTTAATGCACTGATATCAACAATTTGATTGCTACTTAAATCCAACGTTTGTAGATTTGATTGAGGTAAAGCTTGTGCTAATGCACTGATATCAATAATTTGATTGCCGCTTAAGTCTAATGTTTGCAGATTCGATTGCGACAAGGCTTGCCTCAAGGGGTTGATGTCAACAATTTGATTGCCGCCTAAAGCTAACATTTGCAGATTCGATTGCGGTAAAGCTTGCATTAAAGCGTTGATATCAGCAATTTGATTATAGTGTAGATACAAGGATTGCAGCGCTGACTGCGGTAAGGTTTGTGCTAAACCACTGACATTAACAATCTGATTGCCACCCAAGTTTAAGTTTTGCAATTTCGATTGTAATAAGGCTTGCTCTAAAACATTGATGCTAACAATTTGATTGTCGCCTAAATTCAAGATTTGCAGATTCGATCGCGGTAAAGCTTGCATCAAGGGGTTGATGTCAGCAATTTGGTTGAAGCCTAAATACAAGGTTTGCAGATTCGATTGGGGTAAAGCTTGTGCTAATGCACTGATATCAACAATTTGATTATAGGATAGATATAAAGATTGTAGTGCTGACCGCGGTAAAGCTTGAGCTAACGCACTGACATTAACAATTTTATTGCCGCCTAAGTCTAACATTTGCAGCTTAGAATAAGGCAAGGCTCGTGCAATAAACTCGGTGGCATTATCACCAATTCCTTGATTATTGAGATTTAATGTATGTAAATTAGAGTGTGCTAAATAGTTAGCCACACTAACCGCGCCAGCTGCACCAATCATGGCGTGCGTTTTGTGTAAATAAAAATAAAGTTCTTCTAATTGCGGCAAGTGTGTTCGAATGATGGGCAATATAATATCTATCTCATTAACATTATCAGAAAACTGCTGATTGGAAAAATCCAATACGGTGATATTGTCCGCTAATTGGATTCGATTCAGTAACGTCACAATATATGAAATCGGTTGAGGTTGACCTAATAAATCATTCAAACAATTAGCCATGCTAAAGATGTTTTTATAATACACCGGTAAATCCCCACAAACTGAACATATGTAATCGGCTACTTGGTCCATGTAGAGCCACAATTTTCCTTGTGCTTCGCAGCTTCTTTTAGCAGCATAAAATTCAATGAGTTGTTTAATGCCTAAATATAACGTGTAAAGTAATTTTATTTTGATGTAGCCTTTCGCTGCTTTGAACGACCAGAATAAAGGTTGCAACCCTTTAGATTCCGGCTGTCCTAAACACCATAATAAATAATGTGCTAATAAATAACGAGGTAACGGTTTTAAATAATGCGCATACCAACTGGTTTCACGTGAAGTCGGATATTTGTAGTGTCTGACTTGATATTGTAATTCTGTTAATGCTTGGGTTTTGATTTGCAACAGAGAAATTAAATTTTCTGGGGAAATACTGTTCTTCATTAAACGTTCAAAATCCGCTAGGGCAATGCCATCTGCAATCACACCTAATGTCTCTAATGCATACCATTGGGTCATTTTACTCGCACGACGACTTAAGCTTTGCACGCTGGTAGAAAAAATATTACGTTGTTCAGCAGACAAACGATTATCCCACAACATCCTTTGTTGGATTTGATCCAGTGTGTCTCGATCGCGATTTATTGGTAAAAACCAAGCTAATACATCTCCAACAAAACTTGATTGATACTGTTGCAAGCGATCGCGTATCGCATTGAGCGCATTAACATCTAATAAATCCGTTGCACAACTCATACGGATAGCTTTGATAATCCCCCAGGCAATCGGCGCCACTAGTAATTCTGGCCACACTGTGAGACGTGTTAAGGAAGCTGTTAAAGATTGTTCGTTATTGGATTGTGTAAAAAAGAGTTGGCTTAAGGTCGTACCGTAGCGTTCATCAGGATAGGTGTAGTAGTAATAGAGATCGTTGACTAATAGTGAGGTCAACAATACTGTCCAAACGCGTGTCACAATCGTTTCTACCCCATCAAAAAACCCTGAAACACCATACGCACGCTTTATCATCTTTTCGGATTTAAATGGAATTGCACTGCCTCTTGGCCATACCCTTGTTTGAGCATACTTGGTTAATGAGGAACAATACTTTTTATTGTTAGGATTATTTTTCTCTTCAGGAATTTCTTCAGCTTGAATGGCTCTTTCGTCTAGCAACGGATACATCACCGCTTTAACAAAAGTATCATCCAGTGCTAACCAACGTAAAATATATCCAGAATAACCTTGATTTAAACATTGGTTTAATGCATCAAAAGAAATGTTGGCACGCTGTAATTGTTCGCTGGTTAAATGTGTCTGTTGTAAAAACTTCGTGAGTTTAGGTGGAAGACCCATCGGCCAAGCAATAGCATTATCGGCTAATAGCATATAATTTTTTTCATCACTGCCAGCTGACATAATCAACAACGATTCAGGTGATGAATCTTTGCTATCAAGCTTATCATCCAGTGTTGCAATCGAAAGCTCTGGATTGTGTGAAGGCAAAACAACTGCTTTCTCATTTGATTGTGAAGCAACTATTTTATCATCCGCTAGTAGCGGTTGTTGAGAATCATGAAGGATGTGTTTCATAGTCAGATTACCTTTGATACTAAAAATTTATTCCTATTAATAAATTGCAAAATATTCGCCAGAATCTTTTAACTATTTATTTTTTTACCATTAGTGATTGCTGTTTTGCTGTTGTTGCACTTACTACTGCTCCATGGGTTTGATGTTCTGCTTCGTCCGCAGTCTGTGTAACAGCGAGTTTTTTTGCAGGAGCAGCAGAGAATTCTGTTTGCACATGGCTCTTAAAAAAACAGGTATCAAAGAATTTATCCAAGTTGACATGGCCAGAGTTTTTTTCTTGATACTTTTCATCGGCCAACTTTGCTATAGCTGGAATGAGTGGAAGAACAGAAGTTTGAATACCACTCGTGCGATTAGCGTGTACAAAAGCCATCAACGGTGCCAGCCGTAACCAGTTCTCTCTACGTTGTTGAATTTTTAGTATTTTAGCTTCCATGGTTTTATGCAGACCGTTGTAAGCATAAAACGGGTTATCTTTCAAATTCAGCATGATGAGGGTTGTATTGTTCGCAAAAGCTTGTGCTCCCGCATCACTAATATGGTTATTTCTCAAATCCAGCATGGTGAGGGTCGTATTTGTCGCCAAAGCCTGTGCACCTTTATCACCAATCTGGTTTTCACTCACATCTAGCGAAGCGAGAGTCTTATTCGCCGCCAGAGCCGCAGCCCCTGCAGCACCAATATTGTTAACACTCACATACAGCGAATTGAGGGTCTTATTTGCCGCTAAGGCCTGTGCACCTGCATCACCAATTTTGTTACGCCACATATTCAGCGAGGTAAGGGTTGTATTTGCCGCCAAGGCCTGTGCTCCCGCAGCACCAAGCTGGTTATAACTCACATCCAGCGTGGTAAGTGTGGTATTCGCCGCCAAGGCCTGTGCTCCCGCAGTACCAATCTTGTTAAGATACATCTTCAGTGTGGTAAGAGTCTTATTTGCCGCCAAGGCCTGTGCACCCGCAGCACCAATCTTGTTACTACTCATATCCAGTGTGGTGAGAGTCTTATTTGCCGCCAAGACCTGCGCACCCGCATCACCGATCTCGTTACCACTCACATCCAGCGTGGTGAGGGTCTTATTCGCTGCCAAGGCCTGTGCACCCGCAGCACCAATTTTGTTATAACCTATATTCAGCGAGGTGAGGGTCTTGTTCGCCGCCAAGGCCTGCACACCTGCATCATCAATCTGGTTATCACTCACATCCAGCGTGGTAAGTGTGGTATTCGCCGCCAAGGCCTGTGCTCCCGCAGTACCAATCTTGTTAAGATACATCTTCAGTGTGGTAAGAGTCTTATTCGCCGCCAAGGCCTGTGCACCCGCAGCACCAATCTTGTTACTACCCATATCCAGTGTGGTGAGAGTCTTATTTGCCGCCAAGACCTGCGCACCCGCATCACCGATCTCGTTACCACTCACATTAAGAGCTTTGATATAGATATTATTAGCTAATACTTTGCAAAGCTTTTCAATATGTTCACCTTTCAATTTTTGATAACTTAAATCTAATTCTTCATCTTTCCAACTATTGTCAGTAATTTGTTGTAGCAGTTGTTCAGAGTAAATGGCTTTCGGCATGGCTGATTCCTTTTGTGCGCTGTTAAAAAAGATGATTCACTTCCCAAATTTCACTATTGATGGTGGTTGTGCTGCTGTAGCAGTTGCTGATGTTGCACTTACTACTGCTCTATGACCTTGGTGTTTTGCTTCGTCCACAATCTGTGTAACAGCCAGTTTGTTTGCAGGAGCATCAGAGAGTTGTGTTTGCACATGGCTCTTAAAAAAGCGAGTGTCAAAAAATTTATCCAAGTTGACATGGCCAGGTTTTTTTTCCTGAAATTTATCATCGGCCCATTTTGCTATAGCTGGAATGAGTGGAAGAAAAGAATTTCTAATCTCACTCGTACAGTTTGACCGTACACACGCTATTAAAGGCGCTAACCGTAACCAGTTCTCTCGACGTTGCTGATTTTTTAGCAGGCGTGCTCGAATTGCTTTCTCATTGACGTCACCAATCTCGTTTCCTCTCACATCCAGCGCGATGAGGGTTTTGTTCGCTGCCAAGACCTGCGCATCGGCAGCGTCAAGCTGGTTAAAACTCACATTCAGTATGGTGAGGGTTGTATTGGCCGCCAAAGCTTGCGCACCCGCAGCACCAATCTGATTACCCCATAAATTCAGTGTAGTGAGAGTCTTATTCGTCGCCAAGGCCTGTGCACCTGCACCACCAATTTGGTTTTCAGTCAAATCCAGTGAGGTGAAGGTAGTATTCGCTGCCAGCATAGTTGCACCCGCATCACCAATCTGGTTATAAGTCACAGTTAGCGTGGTGAGAGCGGTATTTGCCGCCAAGGCCTGCGCACCCGCATCACCAGTCTGGTTACTACTCACATCCAGCCCAGTGAGGGTTGTATTGGCCGCCAAAGCCTGCGCACCTGCATCATCAATCTGGTTGTTACTACTCACATCCAGCGATATGAGGGTCTTATTCGCCGCCAAGGCCTGCGCACCCGCAGCACCAATCTGGTTATAACTCACATCCAGAGCTTTGATATAGGTATTATTAGCTAATGCTTTGCAAAGTTTTTCAGTACGTTCATCATTGAGATCTTGATTACATAAATCTAACACTCGTTCTTTCCAAACATTATCCGTGATTTGTTGCAGGAGTTCTTCTGAGTACGTAGCTTTAGTCATAATTGATTCCTTATTTTTTCATGGCTGGTAGTTGTACCGCTGTAACAGTAGCCGCACTTGCTTTTGCTCCATGGGTTTGATGTTTTGCTTCGTCTGCAGTTTGTGTAACAGCGGGTTTGTTAGCAGGATAAGCAGCGAGTTCTATTGGCACATGGCTCTTAAAAAAACGAGAGTCATTTATAGGTAGTGTTCCCAACAACGCATTCGCTTCTGTTTGTAATTCTCTGATCGCCGTGCGCAACTCCACAATCTCTTTCTTTCTCGCTTTACCAGCCGAGCGAAAATCTTCGACCATCTCCATGTGTTCTAACCAATAAAAACGTATGCGATCGACATCGGTTTGCATTTCTTTAGAAAGTTGAGACTCATGTTGATCCAACCGACGTAAAACGCGATCAACGCGAAGTAAGGCGCGCATTAAGTGCTTCATTGCTTCTCCAAAGTGCTCACCTGTTAAATTTGTTTCTACAGGTCTGCTTTGCCACCAAGCACTGATGAAATTAAGACTGGCTGGTTTTGCAGGTTTATTGCTTGCTAAAGGCGATACGCTTTTTTCATCAGCAGTGCTGATAAACGACGAGAAACTTTGGGTGGTGGTTTGCACTAAACGGTAAAGCGCATAACCTGCCAATAGAGTAAAGAAAAAAAGAACTAATGTATCGTTTGTTTTTGACGAATTAAAACGCGGCACAGAAATGTTTGCATCATCTGCCAATGCTAGTGGCGAAACTTGTCCTGTTTCCTCTGTGTGATTACTCATTTGCCATAACAGCGCATGGTTAATTTTTTCATCTGTTTGCAAGGTTTTTATAGTTGATGATGCAGGAGTGGGTTTATTTGCTAGCAAATTACATAATGAAAAATAAGTTTGTTTCACTGGGTAAAAAGTTAATTGTGTCAGCCCATAAAAAAAGCGTAGGGGTAGCGGTGGCTGTAAAGATGAGGCTGCTGAAATAATACAGGTGTTGATATCAACAACATTCGAATCAATGCCGGGGTTATCATATAAGTATAAGTTTTTAATGCCAATTTTAGTTTGTGGTAATACACGGCACAAGGCCTTAGCGCCAGTGGTATTGATTTGACTGTTACTCAAATCTAGGTAGGTGAGATGTGTATTTGGCTGTGCTTGCGCTATAACTCTTTTTTCATTGGGATCCAACGAATTAATCCATAAAGGATGGCTTGGATTTAAGTTAGCCTTAGTCAAAACATTTGCGATAGATTCAGCACCAGAATCAGCAAGCGGGTTTCCATCTAACGCTAAAGATTGCAGTCTCGAATGAGGTAAAGTTTGTACTAACGTGCTGATGTCAGCAATTGAATTGCTACCTAAAACCAGGATTTCTAGCATTGACTGAGGCAAGACTTGGACTAATTTGCAGATATCAATAATCGAATTGCTAGTTAAATCCAATGTTTTCAGCCTCGAATAAGGCAAAGCCTGCGCGAATGTACTGATGTTAGCAATCTGGTTGTTGTTTAAATATAAACTTTTCAGCATCGAACTAGGCAAAGTTTGTGCGAATGCACTAATATCAATGATCTGATTGTTACTTAAACTTAAAACTTGCAAAGATGAATTAGACACTGCTTGGGCGAGTGAGCTGATATCTGCAATCTGATTGTCGTCTAAATATAACATTTGCAGAATTGAGAGTGGCAATATATCGGTTAGTCCGCAGATATTGTTGAACTGATTGCTACTTAAATCTAATGCTTGTAGCACCGAATAAGGCAAAGCTTGTGCGAATAGAGTGATGTTAGTAATTTGGTTGCTGCTTAAGCTCAACGTTTGCAGCCCCGAATGAGGCAATACTTGTGCTAATGCACGGATATCAACAATTTGATTGTTTTCTAAATACAAATTTTTAAGAATGGTTTGACGCAATCCTTGTGCTAAAGTGCTAATGTTAACAATTTGATTGCCGCTTAAATCTAACGTTTGCAGCATCGAATAGGGCAAGGCTTTTACCAGTGTGCTAATGTCAGTAATAAAGTTATTAGATAAACCTAGCGTTTGTAAAACCGAACCCGGCAAAGCTTGTGCTAATGTACTGATGTCAATAATCTGATTAAGTGATAATTCCAATTGGCGCAGCTTTGATTGAGGTAATACCTGACTAAGTCCACTGACATCAATAACCAGATTGCCACTCAAATATAAAACTTGCAAAGAAGAATTCCTCATTGCTTGAGTGAGTATACTGATGTTAAGAATTTGGTTATTAGATAAATCTAGCGTTTGTAAAATCGAACCCGGCAAGGCTTGTGCTAACACGTTGATATCAGCAATTTGATTGTCGCGTAAATATAAGTGTTGCAGATTTGAGTGAGGCAAGACTTGCACTAACACACTGATATTAACAATCTGATTGGTATTTAATTCCAAATATTGTAACTTCGATTGAGGCAGTGCTTGTGCAAGAATCTCTGCGCCTCTATCACTGATGTTTTGACTGCTGCAGCTTAAAAAACGCAAGCTCGAATATATTAAAAAGGTAGCGATATGCTGAGCACTCGTGACTCCGATAGCGCCCTCACCAAAAACGGCATTATTTAAATCAAGACTTTGTAATTCAGGTAGACGCGCTTGTATGACAGGCAAAATAATCGCTAACTCATTTTTTGTATCTGAAAATTGCTGATAAGAAAAATCTAATGTTGTAATGTTGTCCGAAAATTGTATTCGATTAAGCAGTGTAACTATTTGTGAAAGTGGTTGCGGTCGACTTAAAAAATCATTCAAGCAGTTTGTCATATTAAAAATATTGCCATAAAATACTGGCAAATCTCCGCACACAGAGCAAACGTAATCAGCAACTTGATTCATATAAAGCCACAATTTGCCTTGGGCTTCACAATCTCTTTTTGCCAAATAAAAATCGATGAGTTGTTTGATGCCTAAATAGAGCGTGTAAAGTAATTTTACTTTGATGTAGCCTTTAGCAACCTTGAACGACCAGAATAAAGGTTGTAACCCTTTAGATTCCGGTTGTCCTAAGCACCATAATAAATAATGTGCTAATAAATAACGAGGTAACGGTTTTAAATAATGCGCATACCAACTAGTTTCGCGTGAAGTCGGATATTTGTAATGTCTAGCCTGGTATTGCAATTCTGCTAAGGCTTGCGTTTTCATGTGCAGCAAAGAAAGCAATATATCTTGTGCAACACCGGCTTTTCGTAAACGCTCTACATCAGCGAGATCAACGCCATCGGCCATGCTGCTTATTGCTTCTAAAGCATACCATTGTGTGACTTTATTCGCTCGTCGGCTTAAAGGTTGCAGGCTTGAGTAAAGGACATGGCGTTTTTTTGCGGATAAACGGTTATCCCATAATAAAGCTTGTTGCAGTTGTTCGAATATAGCCCGTGTGCCGTTAATCGGTAATAACCAAGCTATGGTGTCTTGCACAAAACCGGATTGATACTGTTGTAAATGGTGGTGCATCGCTTGAATAGATTTTTGATCCAATGCAGTGCTGGCATAACGCATGCGCAATGCTTTGATAATGCCCCAAACAATCGGTGCCACAAATAATTCCGGCCATACCGTTGGGCGTGTTAATGAAGCGGTTAATGATAATTGTTCGTTGTTAGATTGGGTAAAGAAAAGCTGACTTACGGTTGTGCCATAGCGCTCATCAGAGTAGGTGTAGTAATAATAGAGATCATTCGCTAATAATGAAGCTAACAGCAATGACCAGACACGTGTCACTATGGTTTCTATACCCTCAAAAAACCCCGATATTCCATACGCGCGTTTTAACATCACTTCTGATCGAAACGGAATCGCTGCGCCTTTTAGCCATACGCGGGTATGAACCCATGTCGATAATGAAGCGCAGCCTTTATTATTTTTATCTTCAGGAATTTCTTCAGCTTGAATAGCCCTCTCATCTAACCACGGATACATCACTGCTTTCATAAGAGTGTCGTCTAACGCTAGCCAACGCAAAATATGCCCTGAATACCCACGATTTAATAATTCAGTCAACATCTCAAATGAAATATTGGCTTGTTGTAATTGTTCAGGTATTAAATTGGTTTGTCGTAAAAACTCGGTGAGTTTGGCTGGAAGCTCAGCTGGCCATGAAGCAGGACTATCCGATAACGCGCTATAGTCTTTTTCCTCTTCACCTGCATTGATCGCCAATAATTTTTCGTGCGGTGTATGTTTGCTATCATGCTTACTATCCGATTGTGCAACTGAAGATGCTGAGTTTTGTAGGGATAGAGGAAAAACCATTGCTTTTTCGTCCGATGCTGGTGAATCAGCATTTTCTAGAACGGGCGGTAGAAGTCTTTGCATACGATAGTTCTCTTGAGAATAATGCTTCTATTATGCCACATAATAAATAAATATCTTTATATGATATGACGCAATATGGACATCAATGGATATATAATGCCCACAGCTCTACTGGCAGCATCGCGTAACAATACCCAATCCCCCGGAAAATGAATGTGGGCTTTTACACATGTGCTATCCGTCAATGTTTGCGTTAAATCAAGTGGTTGTGACAAACCCACATCAGTTGCTTTAGCATTATCGGATAACCCTGCTAACCACGGACGAATTTGTTCGCCAATAAGAGTTTCATCTATTTTTTTGCTGCCGGCAGTTGCACTGCTGTTGCACTTGTTTTTGTCGCATCGGTTTGATGTTTTGCCTCGTCCACAATCTGTGTAACAGCGGGTTTTTTTGTAGGAGCAGCAGAGAGCTGTGTTTGCACATGGCTCTTAAAAAAACGCGAGTCAAAAAATCTATCCAAGTTGATATGACCAGAATTTTTTTCTTGATATTTTTCATCGGCCCATTTTGCTATAGCTGGAATGAGTGGAAGAACAGAAGTTTGAATGCCACTGGTGCGATTAGCGCGAACAAAAGCTATCAAAGGAGCCAGCCGTAACCAGTTATCGCGACGCTGCTGATTTTTTAGCAGACGTGCTTCAATCGCTTCCTCATTGGGATCACCAATCTGTTTATGCCCCGTACTTAGCCAGATGAGAGTCTTATTAGCTGCCAAAGCCTGCATACCCGCATCACCAATCTGGTTATGCCCCGTACTTAGCGAGGTGAGAGTCTTATTAGCCGCCAAAGCCTGCACACCCGCATCACCAATATGGTTACCTCTCACATCCAGCGTGGTGAGGGTTGTATTTGCCGCCAAAGCTTGTGCACCTGCATCATCAATCTGGTTATCACTCACATCCAGCGTGGTAAGTGTGGTATTGGCCGCCAAGGCCTGTGCTCCCGCAGCACCAAGCTGGTTATAACTCACATCCAGCGTGGTAAGTGTGGTATTGGCCGCCAAGGCCTGTGCTCCCGCAGTACCAATCTTGTTAAGATATATCTTCAGTGTGGTAAGAGTCTTATTCGCCGCCAAGGCCTGTGCACCCGCAGCACCAATATTGTTAATACTCACAATCAGCGAGGTGAGAGTCTTATTCGCCGCCAAAGCCTGCACACCTGCAGCACCAATCTTGTTACTACTCATATTCAGCGTGGTGAGTGTGGTATTCGTCGCCCAGGCTTGCGCTCCCAAAGCACTAATTTCATTACTGCCAACATCCAGCGTAGTGAAGGTCTGATTTGCTGCCAAGGCTTGCGCTCCCTTATCACCAATCTGATTAAAATTTATATCGAGTGTGGTAAGGGTCTTGTTTGCTGCTAAGGCCTGTGCACCCGCAGTACCAATTTGATTACCACGCAGGTCCAGAACTTTGATATAGGTATTATTGATTAATGCTTTGCAAAGCTTTTTAATATGCTCATTTTTCAATTGTTGATAATTTAACTTTAACTCTTGTTCTTTCCACACATTATCGCTGATTTGTTGCAGGAGCTCTTCTGAGTAAGTGGCACTTGGCATAGCGGGTTCCTTTTGTGAGCTGTTAAACATGATAGCTAATACGATATGATCAATACTTTGCTGCTAATTCTCCAAGATTTCTTGCTAATTGCAAGAGCTTTAGTGGATTTTCAATTCAAACATAATTTCATTTCGACGTAATTTGTAGTGCCTATTGAGTTTATACTTTATCCATTAGGTTTAATAAATCCTCAAGCACTTAATGCTTTTCATTATATCGGGTTAATTTTACTGATTACTCTGTGGATCATGATGTTATTCAAAGATAGATTCATTTAGCATAACAGCTTATCTAAACTTTTACCCATGTTGTACGTATTAGCAATACGTTTAGTCATCACTTGCCTTTTGTGGCCAGAAGCAATCAATCTGCTTGTTTGGCATCAAGATACACATAAAATTGCCGCATCAGAACAAATAAAAAAAATAATAGAGGCAGAAAAAAATTATCAAACAACACTACTAGATGTCTTATCTCAGCAGGATTTAAAAACTAAGAGTACAAACAACCTCTCTAGCGCACAGTTTATCTTCTGTATTGATGTGCGCTCTGAACCTTTCCGACGCGCACTAGAAGCGCAAGGAAATTATGAAACATTCGGATTTGCAGGTTTTTTTGGGATTCCCACGCAAGTTGAAAATGAATTAACAGAAGAATTCTATTCCTCTTGTCCCGTTTTGCTTAGCCCGAAACATACAGTAAAAGAAACACTGTTCTGCTCAGCTAGAATAGCTGAAAAAGTATTAAATGGAAAAGCACAGATCAATAACATGAAACGACTTTATCAAGCGTTGAAATATACCTTTACAACACCATTTGTACTGGTGGAGTTACTTGGACCATGGAGTGGTTTATGGATGTCGCTACGAACAATGGCACCTACTATTTCAACACATTTGAAAAATAATTTAATCGAATTTTTTCGTCCAACCCCACCCGTTAGACCAGTTCTAATAAAACAAGATGTTACAAACGGTATTGACTTCAATGATCAATGCGCATATGCAGAAAGTGCTTTAGGTATAATGGGTTTAACAGATAATTTTTCTTCGATAGTTATCTTGTGTGGTCATGGTAGTGCAACACAAAATAATGCTTACGCATCAGCGCTAGATTGTGGTGCATGCGGAGGCCATCAGGGTGCGGCAAACGCGCGCATTCTTGCAACGATACTGAATAATATTGATGTTAGAAACTATCTTGCTAAACAGAATATTTTGATCCCATTAAAAACAAGATTTATTGCCGCACTTCATAACACAACGATAGATGAGGTCACGCTTTATCTAAATGAAAATGAAGGCATGACAGAAGAGTTGAATAAAATAAAATATGATTTAGAAACAGCTCGAAAAGTGAATAACGAATGGCGTTGCCAGAAAATGGGTTATATAAGCAATAGCAGAAATAACAATAATTATATGGCACATGTTAAAAATCGTAGTGCAGATTGGGCTCAAACCCGTCCAGAATGGGGGCTTGCGCGTAATGCGAGTTTCATCATAGGCCCACGTGCATTCACTAAGGAAATTGATCTTGATGGCCGGGCATTTTTGCATTCCTATAATTGGCAGCAAGACAAAGATGGAACGTCTCTCACTATTATCCTAACTGCACCGATGGTCGTGGCACAATGGATCAATAGTCAATATCTGTTTTCGTCGATTGATAATGTAGCTTATGGTAGTGGAAGCAAGATTACACATAATATCACGGGTAAAGTCGGCGTTATGCAAGGTAACGGCAGTGATTTAATGCACGGCTTACCATTTCAATCTATTTATACGAGTGACAAGAAAGCGTATCATGAACCTTTAAGGTTAATGACAATTGTCCATGCGCCTCGTTTTCTTGTTAGTAATATTATTTTACATCACAGTATTTTGCAAAAACTGTTTGGAAACGGATGGGTTTCACTTGTTTGTGTTGAACCAGAAGATGGCGACATCTACTATTTGCAACGTGATTTGACGTGGAATAAAACGCAGCAAGCTTTTACTGATTGACGCTAAGTATAATGAATATGTATAAAGATATTAAAATTGTTTTAGCAACTCCCTATTGAAAATATAATTTTTACCTATAAAAATTTTAGAGTAAATTTTAAAAATATCAGCTACTTATTCACGCACCATAACCGGAATCGGTACTGCTGATGGCGCATCCACCAAACATTTTATAATGAGGCGTTCATTTTTAGAACCTTCATACATAGCAGATAAGCACTGTGTTTTCAGTTGCTGCATACTTTCATTTGACAAACTAACTCCTGATGGCGTCAGTAAGGTAGGAATGAAAGCGCTTTTCTTGGCCTCTCTATCGAGAATTTGTGTGATTTTGCTGCGTATTGTCGACATATAAAGTCTTTTTTTATAGTTCCCAACATCATCCGGTTGGAATGTCCACTTGGTGATATCTCCAAAATCACCAAAACTTACAGGTGGCGTAATATAGATGTCATTTATTGCCAACACCGGCGTACTTAGCTGGAGGGCGACAGATACTTTATGATCCAGACTTTTTTTAGAGTTAATGGCTCTAACAGCTGTTGGCGGCGATAGATGCAATGATGAAGTATCTACAACAAATGTCTTGCCGTTTTTTGTTAATACTTCGTGTTGTGAAAGGTCATTTCCAGAAAGGTTAGCATGACCTTCTGCAGAGGAACTTCTTTGATGCGGTGTACTTGGAATAGTATCAGTTATGTGAAACGTAACATCTTTAAAATCGATATGGTTAACAATTTTTTGTTCATGTAATGTAGTAACAGCAAAAAACTTTTTCTCATGCCTAAATATATTCCATCGAATATAAGCGGATACTTGTAAACCGGTTTTTGTTTTTATAAAGACTGTTCGCATCTGACTTCGCGTTACCATGACTTGTTTAGATTGTATTTCGTCATCTTTTGTGGGTATTTGCGAAAAAATAGCTTGATTCTGCTGTTTTTTTACTTCCCAACGTGTTGAATACTCGTCTCGTTTAGCAACAATGCCTTCGGGTATTATAATATTTGGATTTTTCCCAATGATTTCATTGGAATAATAACCGGTTAATCTGCATGCAGGATTATTGACATGTACTATTTTATGATCACTCCTTTGTTTGTCAATCTCAACAACAAGAACTGCATCACTTAATAAAGCGTACGCTGAAAAAAGATTAAAAACATCTTGTAAAGGTTGCTCTTTAGCATCTTGAACTCTGCTATTTTTATAACAACAGCTACAGCAGAGTAAATAACAAAAACAATAATATAAACAAGCCGAAACACCACCGCCGCTCGTGTCATTACTAACTGATGCCTTAGCGTTTGCAGTACCCACTTTATAATCTTCTTTCATATCAAGCATATTTATCTCCTCGTTAGAGTTATACAGAAGGTTATTCTTCATGAGAACATCAACATACGCTTAATGGCTGATAAAATTGCAAAGCAAACCATCTGCAAATTACGCGTCTATGCGATTCATTAATAAAACTAATGGATTATCATCCTAATCCTATGAGGAACCTAAAACAACCGATTTAACTGCCGAGCTAACACTTAATCGCGCGAGAAAATGCATTTTTACTAGTCTAAAAATAAAAAATAGTACAATTTCTTATAGAATGCGTGTCTAGCCTTTCCGTCTATCACTGGTAATATGAACGGCTCGGCGCACAAATGCCTTGCACAATCGGTAATACCAAAAAGAAGGAAAAGGTAAGCAAGTCAGCGATCTCTACATACTCGCTGACGCTTATAACTGCAGTGTGAAATATCTTTGTGTATGTGACTAGTGAGTCCGCTTAAATATTAATTATCTTATTTAGCATGGGCACCCTCCCGGCCAAGGTTGTGCTATCTTGATTTACATATGAATATTAACTTTGGCATAATATAAGCATATAATAATCCCACCTACAAAAAATATTTATACAAATATAGATTGATCAATAAATTGTGACAGACTATTGAAGAACATGTTCAAGATAAGTTCTGGTTTTTATGTTATTCAAACGAAAATCGCTGTATTCTAGCTCTCCCCATTCAGTCATCAGATGTTGAATATTCACCAAAAGATAGACAAGAAAGATGGCTGTTAGTTCGATCTTTTTATAATGTAGATTACGATGTGATTAAATTGCCACAATACAATAGCAAAGGTCGGCCTGCTAAAAACCAGGATCCTAATAGTTTTTCCTATCAAATAAAAATCGCCGGTATATCAAGTGATTTGATAAAAATAACAGAAAAAAGAGACACCCTTGGTTGATTTGTATTAGCAACAAATGTGTTAGACAAAAAAATAATATCGAATGAATCAATGCTAATAGATTATAAAGATCAAAGTGAAATCGAAAGAGGATTTCGCTTCATAAAAAATGATACATTTGGCTTGGATGAGGTATACCTAAAACAACCAGAAAGCATTGGTGCGTTGATGGCAGAGATGACGCTTTGTTTATTGGTATATGGGCTCACGCAATATCGCTTACGTGATGCGCTACAACGTAATAATGAGGTGCTGCCGGATCAAAAAAAACCAACGAGCAAGCCAACATTGTTATGGATATTCACACTATATCAATTTTAACCAGTATGTCGCGGAATTCACGATAATTTAATCTAAAGTACCATAAACGTTAGGAAGCTCTGGACGAATTTCATATTGAAATGATACAGTAGGCATGGCGTGTTATTCCTGTTTTTTTAGACAAAACCGAATTATAACCCGCTTTTTTCGGGGGGAAACGCTATTTTAGTGTTTTTCCCCGAGCTTATTTTATGAAAAAACACTGTAATTACAGGGGCTTTTCTTGCTTGAGACAGGCTCTAGATAGTTTTTGTCAACCTGCTAGTTAATAGAGTTTTTCAACAGTCCGACCGTTTTGCGGAAGATTAAATTGTCGAAGTTATATTTTTTAGAGCCAGTTATTTTTCAGTTAAACGTTGGTTGGACTAGTGAGAAAATAACGGAAACGTTTTATGCCAAAAGTTACTTATTCTGAACAACTCTTAACAGACATTCGCAACGGTGCCTGGCGAGAAACAGAATTGGATTTATCTTTCCAAGAACCAAAACTTGATGAAAAAGTTGCCCAGCAATTAGCCGATACTTTGATGAACAACTTAATTATCAAAACTTTGAATATGAGTGGTAATAAAATTGGTGATGCTGGTGCCGCTGCGTTAGCGCAAAATACCAGGCTCATTTCGCTGAATGTATGGGGTAACCAGATTGGTGATGTTGGCGCCATCGCATTGGCGCAGAACACCAGACTTGCTTCGTTAGATATGAATTATAACCAGATTGGTGCTGCCGGTGCCCTCGCTTTAGCTAAAAACACCACACTTGAGTGTACAGGGTAACCGGATCGGTACTGTCGGCACCGTCGCATTAGCGCAAAATACCACTCTCACTTCGCTGGATGTATGGGGTAATCAGATTGGTGACGCCGGCGCTGTCGCGTTAGCGCAAAACAGTACACTTACTTGGCTGCAGGTAGGCGGTAACAAAATTGGTGATGCTGGTGCAACCGCGTTAGCTAAGAATAGGACACTTACTTCGCTAAGTATACAGCGTAACCAGATTGGTGATGTCAGTGTCGTCGCCGCGTTAGCGCAGAATACCACACTCACTTCGCTGGATGTGAGCGGTAATCAGATTGGTGATGATGGTGCAGCTAAATTGGCGAGAAACACTATACTCACTGTATTGTATATAGGCGATAACCTGATTGGCGCTGCTGGTGCCACTGCCTTAGCCAAAAATACCACACTCACCTTGCTTGATATGAGCGCTAACCAGATTGGCGCTGTCGGTGCTGCGGTGTTAGCCAAGAACACTACTCTTACTTCGCTGGATGTGCAGCGTAACCAGATTGGTGATGCCGGTGCCGTCGCCTTGGCGCAGAACACCGCGCTTACTTCGTTAAATGTGAACTATAACCATATTGTCGATGCTGGTGTTACCGCGTTAGCTAAAAACACTGCACTCACTTCGCTGTATGTAGACGGTACCAAATATGTAGGCAGTAACAAAATTGATGCTGCTGGGGCAGCCGCTATTAAAGCAAGTCTGCAACGTAATCAAAGATTACGTGATAACTGGTTGCGGCTCGCGCCGGTTATCGCTTTTGTACGCGCCAATTCCAATCATACCTTTCGCAATTCTATTCTCCCGCTTATTCCTGCTATAGCAAAATTGGCCGATGAAAAATATCAAGGAGAAAAAGCTGGCCATGTCAATTTGGATAAATTCTTTGACCTCCGTTTTTTTAAGCACCATGTGCAAACAGAATTCTCCGCTGCTCCTGCAAACAAACCCTCAGTTACACAGATTGCGGACGAAGCAAAACATCAAACCCATGGAGCAAAAGCAAATGTAGCAGCAGTGCAACTACCACCGGCAGCGAAAAAATAAGGAACTACTGCCACAATCTTGTTTATTAATATTCCATTCCGCAAAACGTTCTATTGGAGTAGTGCTGGCATCATTCTTCTCCAGACTTGTATTTGATCTCAAAGCACATCTTGGCGAATTGTTTGTTCTTCTTCAAGTGTTTGATAGGATCGTTTAGAATTAATTGCTTGAGTTCGATGAACAATACTCGTCCCAGTAGTTTTAATAGTTGTACGGATTTTTTTTCGAAAGTTGAGATTCATGATGATCCAACCGACGTAAAACGCGATCAACGCGAAGTAAGGCGCGGATTAAGTGCTTCATTGCTTCTCCAAAGTGCTCACCTGTTAAATTTGTTTCTACAGGTCTGCTTTGCCACCAAGCACTGATCAAATTAAGACTGGCTGGTTTTGCAGGTTTATTGGTTGCTAAAGGCGATACGCTTTTTTCATCAGCAGTGCTGATAAACGACGAGAAACTTTGGGTGGTGGTTTGCACTAAACGGTAAAGCGCATAACCTGCCAATAGAGTAAAGAAAAAAAGAACCAATGTATCGTTTGTTTTTGAAGAATTAAAACGCGGCACAGAAATGTTTGCATCATCTACCAATGCTAGTGGCGAAACCTGTCCTGTTTCCTCTGTGTGATTACTCATCTGCCATAACAGCGCATGGTTAATTTTTTCATTTGTTTGCAAGGTTTTTATAGTTGATGATGCAGGAGTGGGTTTATTTGCTAGCAAATTACATAATGAAAAATAAGTTTGTTTCACTTTATGAACCACACACCTGTTTTACTTGGTAGACTGTTGTCTCATAGAAAAGATGATGCTCTCCGTGCAATTAATGAATTAATTAGTGGTGTTTACGTTGGCGGTTCTGACACTATTAAATCTCGGCGCTGATTGCTATGGGGTGTTAACAGCAGTATTGCAAGCACGTGGCGAAGGGTTTAAAAAAAAGCAGAATTATTGACAAAGGATATAAACAAATCTTTAAAAGGATTTCAAACAGAGTTGAAAGGTAAGGATGGTGCGATTGCAGGAGGGGTATGCAGATCATTTAATGACGAAGTATATGGCACTCTCTGGTTTAATTGAACGGAAGCGGGTAGCCTGTGTTGAGCGTTAGCGAAATCCAGGGAGCGAAGCCAATTAGGGTGAATAACAGCCCTCCTGACTTCTGCACTTTTTAATGACAGACGAGCCTGGAGCCCGCGCCACACCTAGCTTTTTTAAATTTAGTCACTACATTAATGTAATGGTTGGTACAGAGACACCTGCGCTATTAGATTTGAGCGATTTCATGAACCCAAGCTACATACTAATATCATTAAAAGCGCACAAGGAGATCTGTTGATACCATGCTTGGTGCATGGCAAGCTGATCATATGCATGCGAAAGAAAATATTATTAATAGACAAAAAGATTTAGTGAAGAAATTAAATGATGATCAAAAATTTGCTAAATTTATTATGAAACAAGATGGAATGGAAAATTTTTTTGTTAATGTCAAAGGCCAATATTATGGGACCTTATTTTTTTATGAACTCTACTTTAATGACATAGATAATATATAGCTAGTATGCCAAGCATGTAATCTCCATAAGAGTAATGCGGAGACTCTTGAATGGTTAAGAAATTAATGGTTATATGAGGAAGAAATCGATTGGTTTTGGGATAGACATGCTAATTATATTTCTGTTACTAAAAAATTGTTGCAGAATGTAACGATACCTGTCTAGATATTAAATATGAAACTTGATCGAGTTATTGATATGTTCAGCCAGAAACGAACAGAGCGTGGATGTATCTATTGCAGCAAGATCACAGACTAAAAAATAATTATATTTAATTTACATAGGAGAATTATTATGTTTTTTCACAAACCAAGTGATAGTAAAAAAGAAATAATTAATCAGGTCAATCAACAATTAACAGAAACTTTAAATGCTGAGTTTAATAAAACAAGAGAGGCAATGAAAGCAACTCTTTTGTCTAATGGCATCAAACCAGGTGAGGTTGATAAATTGCTTGAAGAGATAAAAAATGAAACACAAATAGAGATGCTAAAAAAATTTCGTGAACGGCTTCAACTCAAAGTCGAGGATCGCTTAAAAGAAAGCAGCACACGGCAACAAACTAATAGCAGCAGCTAGATGTAAGCCCCCATGAAATCTAGACTTGGATTTGATATGAAATGTGTTTTTCAATTTAGGAGAAAATAATAATGTTTTCATCCTCATCAAAAAAAGAACCTGCTATAGCAACAACAGAAACCTCTCGTTCATCTTCTGCTGCAATAAATAAACTAAATAAATCGTCAGAATATCTTCATCTTCGTGAGCAACTTGATGTTGCTACGAAACAACAATTGAATATTGATCAAGAAAATAATCCACTGGACCTGATGATGGGTTATCTGGGCGCCGATGTTATTAATGTATTGCGGACAGAGGCAAAGAACTGTTTACAGTACGCTGAGCAACATGCGCAAAGTCATGTGGGGTATGACTATTGCTTACGTGCCGTATTTTATTATCAAGCCGCCAGTGTGTTGGCACAGCAGTATGAGTTGAAAAATGAACTTGCGGTTATTTTGCAGGCATTAAGTACTGCTAATCAACGTTTTCCCATCTTGGCGTTTGAGTCGGCTTTGGTTTCTTCAGCCACAAGTGATGTTAAAAGTGTTCCTGTAAATAAGATTGTTGCAGACAACAAAGCACTGGACCTGCAACGTTTACAAAAAGATTCTCATAAAGAAAAACTCATCGCCATCCGCCAATTGGCACGGGATCAGTTGGAACGCTATCAAACACAATCATGGTCTGCATCTGCAAAAGCAGTGTTGCCTGTTGTCTCTGTGTTAACAGCCTCCTTAGGAAATAAATCGATTTGTTTTGAAGAACATGCCGTGAAAGGCGATGGTAATTGTGGATTCACGGCGTTAGCAACTAATCGCGTCGAAGTGGTTGCTCTGTTGCTCGCTTGTGCCGCTCAAGTAGAAACTCGAAAATTTCTGGCACCCGAAATTAAAGCTTTATTGCAGGAAAATCGTCAGTTAGCGCTGCATACAAAACAAACTCAAAAATTATTTACTGAATGGGATGCATTAGACAGCAAATGTGACGATTTGGTAAGAAAAGTTAATGATGAACTGGAAAAAGTTTCGGTAGATGTTAAATCGCCATCTACATTCCATCGTCAGGGATTAGAGGGATTAATTAAATTACTAATAACTTCTTCTGAACCGCATAAACAAAAAGTATTAGGTGATTTGCAACAGTTGCAATCGCAACTATCCCGTATTCATGCACAATTAGATGCGGATTGCGGCAGCATAGAGATGTTTCAACGTTATGTGCAGCAAAGCTTAGGGGGAACGGAATGGTTAGGTTACCGCAGTGCTTTACTGTTTGCCCGCTTAAAAAACTACAGTGTGTATATTTTTCATCAACCTTCTGCTAAGAGTTCTGAACTTGCATTATTGGAAAAGCACGAGAGTGCAAACGCCATCAATACTTTCTATTTATTACATACAGGTCGTTACACCCATTACAATATATTGACAGAAGCAAACACACCTGTTGCAAAAGATACAAAAGAAGCACCAAAAGAAAAACCGTTAACCATGCAGAGTATTTATCAAACAGTGAGTTTAAAACTCAAAGAATTATTAAGCAGTATCATTGCAGAAAGTATTGCAGATTATCATGCTTTAACTAAAAATTATCCACCTTGTGATTATACCTTTATTGCATTGGGTTCTTTAGCCAGAGAGGCTATTACGCCGTATTCCGATTTGGAGTTTGGTTTGTTAATAGAAGACAAGCAAGACAAAGCCATCAATGAAAAGAATAAAACTTATTTTCGTAATCTCTGTCGTTTAATTAATTTTAAATTATTAGCCTTAGGTGAAACACCGGCCAATATTTTAAATATTAAAATGCCAGAAATTGATGATAAAGTTATTCCCAATCCCATTCCCAAAGGAATTTGTTTTGATGCCTGTGTTGATGGTGGTTATAAGAATCCCTTGGGTAAACGAAATGCTAAAGGCGAGTTGATTTTTGAATTGATTGGCACGCCGATAGAACTCGCTGATTATCAGCAAGAGCACCATTACCAAAAAGCCGATGAAAAAAATAATCAACCCGCAGGAAAACTGGTTAGTGAACCGTTATTGCCCGGTTCATTAACACAGGCGCGTTTACTTGTTTCAGGCCAAGCTAGTGATTTTTTGTTAAGTCAGTATCAGCAAAAAGTAATAGATTATTTAAAGCAATCGGCTACGAATTTGTGGGGCAATTCACTGCCTGCTACCTTTTCTTTTAATAGACGCCAAGCAAAAGCTTTGGATTTATTAGTCGCTGATCTGGCTCGTTTTCGTGCGCGTTTCGGTAAACAAGAAGAGAGCAGCCGCAGTTTTTCCGTGAAACACGATCTTTATCGTTTGCTCGATATGATCTTCGATCAACTGGCTTTATATTGTGACATTCCTACACACAGTTTATGGGACCAATTAAAAACCTTATCGCAAGCGACAGATAAACGGCCTGCTTTATTTAATGTGCAAGCGCAAGCTAATTTATTAAAAGCCATTGATCGTACCACTGAATATCGTCTAGATGCGTATTTAACTTTAGGTGAGCAAAGTGAAAATGAAGAACTCACACAAGATTATCAAATTGCTTTTAAAGGCCAACAGACGACAAAAAATAAATTATTTCATTTGCCAGCCAAACAAGTGTATGAATTGTATAATAGTTTAATTTTATTATGGCAGGCAGCGAAATGGTTTTGTGATAGTCGAGGCGGTGAGAGTGCTTTTGCGCACCCCGTATTACAAAATTTTTCGAGTGCTGCACCGTGGGTGGAAGCGCAAAGAACTTTGTTGTTACAAGGTCCTGTGCAAGTACTGCAACAATTGAGTTCAGTATTGAGGAAAAATGAAACGCATGACAACAAAGCTACTCAACAACCGACTCACCAAATCGAACAAGCCTTAACGCTGCAAATAGCAGGCTCTGCTTATATGGAAAGTGGTCGTGCTTTAGCGGAAGCACAACACTGTTTAGAACGCGCACAACTGTTATTTGAACAAGTTAGTATTCAAGAGAAAAATAAATTTTATAACGGTGAAGCAATTAATTGCCATTTAGGTCTTGCTAAAATATATTGGCGACAGAGCAGAACAACTGAAGCGCAACAACAATTGGCTAAAGCAAAAGTACTTTTAGAAACTTGTTTTAGTCTGCAACATCCTTACTCTGCAGAATATCAAACAACTGCTTATTTATTACAAGGAGCACCAGGGAGCTTACCAAGGCTATCATTATTAAATAAAAACTGGCACGTGCCACCGGATAACAAACAATATTTTGTAGGTCGCGCTGAAAGTTTAGAAAAGTTACAACAACATTTTAAATCTGTACAAGCAGGAACCAAACAATGTTTCATTAGTACTATTTCAGGTTTAGGAGGCATTGGAAAAACCCAACTCGCGATTAAGTTTATTCATGATCCCCGACATGATTACAGTTTACGTTTATGGTTTCGCGCCGAACAAGAGATTACCTTATTACAAGATTATATTGATTTTGGGCAATTGTTTCAGTTATTGGCTGAAGGTGAACGCGTGCAACAAGATGAAATTATTCGTCGCGTCAAACAGTATTTAGAAACCCATCCCAACTGGCTAGCCGTGTATGATAATGCTTTAGATTACCAGGCGATCAAGCGTTTCCTGCCAAGTCATGGTGGACATGTGGTGATTACTACCAGGGCATCAAAAGAAAGATTAGAAAAAGAATTATACGCATTAAAAGATGAAAAAAATTCTGAACAACTATTGGTATTGTCATTAGCGATTGAGAAATTTAGTAAAGAAGAAGCGTTGTATTATTTAAAAACCTATACCAGTCGTGTCGGTGCTGATGAAGAAAAAGCGATGAATGAATTAGCGGAGAAAGTTGATTATTTACCGCTAGCTCTCGCGCAAGCTGCGGCTTATATCAAACGTTGTGGTTTAACAACGGCTGATTATTTAGAACGCTACAAGACTAGCTATCAAAAATTGTTAGAGTCTAAATTATTGCCCGCAGATAGTACTGATCGAGATAAAGATAAAATTATTAAAACAGTAGCTACTACCTGGGAGGCCAGCTTACAAGCGATAAGAGAAGAAGAAGTCAAAGCAAACTCAATAGCATCAAATCAGCAACCAATTGCAATCATGTTATTACAAGTCATGAGTTATTTAGATGCCGATCAAATTCCGCAATCTTTATTAACGCAATGGTTACGTGTAACGCATTTCGTAGATGAAAAAGAGATAAACCATCAATTAAAAACTGCTTTGGATCGACTAGAAGGTTACTCTTTAATTCAAAAAGATCATAAAGAGCAAGTCGAAACTATCAATATTCATCGCTTAGTGCAAACTGTGATAAGAGATAGAGGATTGGTAGATGCGGAAAATGTAGTATTACAAAATAATAAAACAAAAATCACTAATAATGATACAAAACAAGATGAGAAACTGCTTGTCGATCAATCACTGGCTTTAGTAAAACAACCACCTGCTAAGCCTCATCCCAGTGTGCTACCAACATCATCTGCCATGATGGCAACGATATTGCCTATGGTACTGGAGTTGTTAGGTAATGATATCAAAGACAAAACCAATCATAATTGGGTACGTGTTTGCACGCTCATTGCTTTTACCCGTGCCAAGCAACAAATTGATTTACGCACTAATCTAGAAATTGAACGCGCCGCAGAAAAATACAAACAAGCGCGTCGATTGTTTGAACAAGTAGATATTAAAGCGACCGAAGCGCCATTACGCGAAGCCATTAAAATTTATAGCGGTTATGGAAATAGTTACAGTGGCGAACTGTGTGATAGTTATTTAGATCTTGCGCTTTTACTTCACTCACAAAAAAATTCAACTAGTAGAGATGAAGCTAAAGTCTGTTTAACAAAAGCAAATAAGATTTTAGAAAAAGTTTTTGGTGCTGCCGATGCTCGTCACAGTCGTTGCAAAGATATTAGTTGGTATTTAATACAGCAAGGTGCATTTGCAGTTAAACAGCATCTTCGTTTTGATGTCTGGCATTTACCTAATAATAATGAAAAATATTTTACCGGTCGTAAATCATTATTAGAAACTTTAAATAAACAACATCAATCCGATCAGGTTTATAAAACTATTGTGCTCAGTGCCGTATCGGGATTAGGTGGTGTAGGTAAAACGCAGTTAGCAATCTATTATCTATATCATACCCAACAACGTTATAACTTGCGTGCCTGGTTTCGTGCTGAAAATGCTACTGTGCTCTTAATGGATTATCGTATGTTTGCGCAGGAGTTTAATTTGCTTCCCATTGAAGAACAACCATCAAGTAAAGAAATTATCACAGTAGTAAAGCGTTATTTAGAAACGCATACCGATTGGTTAGCTGTATATGACAACGCTGGATTACGTGATGAGATCAGAGAATATTTACCCACACAAGGCGGACAAGTCATTGTTACCACCCGACGACAAGAATGGAATGACGTCGGTATGAAAGTGGAAGTCAGTGTGTTTGAACCAGAAGAAGCAATCGCTTATCTCAAAAAACTGACTGGCATTCAAGACCATGTTCAAGAAATATCAGAGCTTGCAAAGGCATTAGGTTATTTACCACTGGCATTAAATCAAGCCGGTGCTTATATCAAAAAACAAAACATCACCATTCAACAATATTTACAAGATTACTATCAACGCGCTGCAAAAGTATTAGAGAATCGCCCACAAATACCAAACGAAGATAGTAATACTGATACTGTGGCCAGCACATGGCAGATCAGTTTGCAAGCCATTGAAGAAGATGAAAAAAGAAATAACGAACCGCATTTAAGTCTTCCGGTGTTACAAGCGATGGCGTATTTGCATGCGGAAGATATTCCGAGGGATATTTTAGAAAAATGGTTAGTAGGACAAAAGTTAGTTGCTGATTTAGAGTCAACGAAATTGGTACTCGACAAAACGATTCAGCATTTATTAGGTTATTCTTTGATTCATGTGAACGCGGACCGGAGAACAGTGAGTATTCATCGATTAGTACAAGACGTGGTTGAGCAAGAATTGGTTTCACTGAGTAAAAATCCAGTTGCTTTTGAAATAAAGAGAAAAAAAATAGTGCCCGAAAAAAATATTAATCATATGGGAGATTTTTTAAGAGATTTGGCAAATAGTTTGGATGCGGAGTTTTGTCGCGAGACTCAAATTTTAGCTGATGAGTCCCGTCAAAGCTTTCTTCTTCCACACATGCAGTCTTTAGTGAAGCACTATGACAAGGCGTTGCTAACTTCTTCAGTATTGTTTTCCCAACTGGCTTTAGCTTCGTTAGAGTTCAACATTGGCAACGTATTACTCAAAAAAGGCCAAGCTTCTAAAACCCATTATGAGCGGGCGTTGAAAATAAAAGAATCATTCTATGGTCCATACCATTGGCAGGTGGCGATCGCTTTACACAATCTTGCCATAGCTTATGGTGCTTTAGGGGATGCCAAAACACAAAAGGTATTGCTGGAATGGGCGTTGAAAATAAAAGAATCATACTATGGTCCTGACCATCCGCAAGTGGCGATGACTTTAGGTAGTCTTGCCAATGCTATTGGTGATTTAGGTGAGGACAAAAAGAAAAAGGATTTGCTGGAGCGGGCACTTAAAATTTTTGAGGTGAATTTTGGTGCGGAGCATTGGCAAGTAGCTGCTACCTTGGACAATCTGGGCAGTGCTTATGGTGCTTTAGGTGATGCCAAAAAGCAAATAGAAGTAACGGAACGGGCGTTAAAAATAAATGAGGGACACTATGGCTCTGACCATTGGCAGGTGGCAATAAACTTAACTAATCTGGCCAGTGCTTATGCTGTTTTAGGTGATGCCAAAAAGCAAAAAGAATTAACGGAACGGGCGTTAAAAATAAAAGAGGGACACTATGGTTCTGACCATTGGCAATTAATTGTTCCTTTAGTCAGCCTTGCTAATGCTACTGGCGATTTAGGCGATACCAAAAAGAAAAAGGACTTGCTGGAGAGATCGTTGAAAATTGGCGAGTCTCACTATGGCCCAGACCACTGGCAGATAACTGCTACTTTAAATGCTCTTGCCAATGCTACTGGCGATTTAGGCGAGACCGTAGAGAAAAAAAACTTGCTTGAGCGGGCATGGAAAATAATAGAATCCCACTATGGTCCCGACCATTGGCGGGTGGCTGGTACCTTGAACAATCTTGCGAATGCTTATGGCGCTTTAGGCGATACCAAAAAGAAAAAGGACTTGCTGGAGAGATCGTTGAAAATTGGCGAGTCTCATTATGGTCTAAATCACTCGGCGATAGCGCCGACTTTGAATGATCTTGCCAATGCTACAGGTGACTTAGGTAATACCAAAGAGCAAAAAGAATTGCTGGGGCGGGCATTGAAAATAAAAGAATCGCACTATGGTCCCGACCATTGGCAGGTGGCGCTGACGTTAGTCAATCTTGGTGTGGCATTTAGAGTTTTAGGAGATCCAAAGCGAGCAATACTTTTGCAAGAGAGAGCGTTGAAAATTTTTGAAAAGCAAGATAGACCTAATCCCTTGCACGTGGCTGTTACCTTGGACAATCTTGTAGATGCTTTTGGAGATTTAGAAGATGCCAAAAAGCAAAAGGAATTGTTGGAGCGGTATAGTTCAGACCACCTGAAGGTAGCGTTAAACCGTTTTAAGCGGGCTATCATCGCTTATCAACATGAACATGACTTTTCTTATGGACTTCACTTAGCGGAACGTAGTTATCCTATTTTATTAAAAAATAATCATCCTAATAACGAGAGACAGCAATTAAGATTAAGAATGTTATTATTAGAAACAGAGTTTAACCGAAGACTAAACGCCCTCTGTGAAGCAGATATTTTGGAGTGTCTACAAAAACGAGATGAAAAAAAAGCGCGTGAGTATTTCAAAGTGCAAAAGTTGAATTTTGATGATTGTGATATTCAGTATGAACTAGCTAAGCTTTATGTCAAGAAGCTAAATGTAAAGGGGGTTATTTGTCATTTAGAAATGGTTTTACATTTGTTATTACAACAAAATGGTTCTAAGCATCTAATGGCAAAAACTCACAATGATTTAGGTTGCTATTATCATTGTTATAGTGATCAGCAACACGAATTTCTGACTAAAAAAGAATTTCTGTCTATAGCAAATCAACATTTTCAAGATGGCTTAAAATTAGCACCATATCCTGGTTTGTACACTGACTATGGTAATTTTTTATTACGCCAAAAACGTGCTCTTGAAGCAATACAACATTTAGAGAATGTTTTAAAGCCAGCAACATTAGATGCAAAAACAGTGGCAGAAGAGCCTGCCAGCTTAAGTTACAGTGAAATGGAACGTTGCACTTTAGATGCTACGCTACAAAAAGAATTAGATTGCTGGAGGGAAGTTACTATCAAAGCAACTACTTTTGCCCATTATTTATTAGTTACGGCTTATCATCAGCAAAATAATAATGAAGCAGCGCAAAAAGCAGTTGTTACATTTGAAAAGTTCGTTGCACAAGAGAATGATCCCTTAACTTTTTCATTGCTTGGTCATGCGCAATTTCTTATCAAAAGTTATGCCAGCGCTACAGTAAGCTATATGCAGGCATCGGAATTAAAACCTGGTTACATAATTGCTGAGCAACAATTAAAACAATGCCAAGCTTTGTTGGGTGTTTCTGCCGCTCAACCACCCTCTTCTCAAGCAGTAGCAGATACTAAAAACAGTAATAATAGTAAATTAAGTTTAGCTGCTTTAGCTGTCAATTCTTCTGCTATTTTTTCATCTGCTGCAACCGCAGCAGCACCGGCCAATATCCAAACATCAAATCCAGCGCCTGTTCTTGATGATGCGGCAGAATTAGAAAAGGCCATAAAATTATCGCTTTCTGAGCAAGTTGTAAATTCAGCATCAACTGCCGCTGTTGCAAACCCCGCAGCTGATGTGGCAGACGACGATAAGGAAGAATTACAAAAAGCAATGCAGTTATCATTAGAACCATAAAGCCACCCTAAATCAGAAAGTAAAAATAATTTTAATTGTTATTATTAGGAGATAAAAAAAATGCCAGGAAAAGAAAATAATAATCAACCGAATCTTCAAGTTAGTGGGCAAGTAGGAAGTGCTTTATTGACAATCACAACTGCAGGTTTGGCTGTTGTTGATACGGGTGCAAGAATCAACCAATTAACAGCTGTTGTTCATGATAGCGAAAAAATTGCAGAGGTTGCTGTTAATGCCTCTGTTGCGGTGTCTGCAACTACTGCTTTGCAGCCTCCTCTTGCTATTAATAATAATTCTCACTTTCCACAGCCTTCTTCTATCCCTGTAGCTGGCATAAACGTTAGCGGCTCTGCAGGGCAGATGAATGTTCATCAAGGCGATAATGTTCACCATTATTATGGAACACAATCTGCAGCAAGTATGAGTAGTGGTGATCATAAAGCATTATCACCCGCAAATTGGCATTTACCTACTTTTAGTATAAACCTTTTTACGGGTCGTGAAGATAAACTCAATATATTACGTGCGCATTATGTATTTTCAAGAATACCACAGCGTGCTGTAGTAAGTGCTATTGTCGGTTTAGGTGGCGTTGGTAAAACCTATTTAGCGACTTACTATGCGCAGGATGAAAAGCACGCTTATTCGCAACGTTTGTGGTTTTCTGCTGAAACCCAAGCGCTACTATTGGATGATTATCGGAAATTCGTAGAGGAGTGCAAGCTTCTAGCAGATGCTGAAAAAGCAAGTCGAACAGAGATTGTTACAGCAGTCAAAAATTATTTAGAACAGCGCACTAATTGGTTGGTGATTTATGAAGGAGCAGGTCCTTATAAAGAAATAAAAGATTTCTTGCCTAACAAAGGCGGACATATCCTAGTGACCACACGTCATAAAGAGTGGATGGAACGTGATAAGTCGATGATATTGGAAGAGTTTACTCCCGCAGATGCTTTTGCTTATTTAAATAAAGCCTATCGCGAAGATAGCAAAGATCAGGTTAGCGAAACTGAAAATACCGCATTAAAAGCAATAGCTCATGAATTAGGTGGCTTACCATTAGCTTTATCGCAAGCAGGTGCGTATATGTACAACTGCCAAAGGTCAGCTGCGGGTTATTTAGAATTATTATCTGGCGATTCAAAAACACAACTGTTTGCAGACAACACACTGCCTGCAGATGCCAGTAGTTTGCGCACCGTTGCAACTACTTGGCAGATAAGTCTTGCTGCCATACAGCAAAATAAACCTGCTTTAACTTTGCCAGCATTATATATGCTTAGTTATTTGCATGCAGATGCAATTCCAATGGTGATTTTAGAGAGATGGCTAGAAGTTATGCAGTCGGCAGAGAGTGGGCGTGCTACAGAATTCGATTTATTACATAAGGTGATACGTAATTTGTGCCAGTATTCTATGATCCAAGTAGACAGAGATCGTAAGACCCTCAGTATTCATCGATTGGTACAAGAAGTAGTTCGTGATCAATCTCTACCCGTTATTACTAAATCACCGAATGTGTCGGTCAATACCGATGCCAAAGATGTTTTATCAAAACCACAGCCACAAATCCGCTTATGGTTAAATCATTTAATCAAAGTCTTATTAGGAGATGTAGATACTAAAATAGATACCAAACAAGAAGGCTTTACCTTAAATAATAACGATCTTTCGCAACTGCGAAAACACACTCGTCTTCGCTTGCATGTTTCATCTCTTGTTGAGAAATGCCAAAAAGAATTAGCCAAAGGAATAACATTGTCTAATCCTCATGATTCTGCATTCAAGACCCTTACCGCACGGTTGCTTATTACGCTCGGTAATTATTATATGCACACAGATAATCAGGTCGAAGAAGAAAAATTTACGCCGTTTTTAAAACGCGCCCAGGGATTATTAGAAAATGCTAAACAAGTTTGTGAAGCAGAGATAGGAATATTAGATAAACAATCGGCGAGCGTTATTTTTAATCGACTTAAAGTCATCGATAAACGATTGCCTGCTGTTTATGCATTAGCACTACATTATCTGGGAAAAGTACGGGTTAATTTTCAAAATGATCTTCATGATGATCCAGTGCATTATATTAATTTGGCGGTTGAATTGCGCCAAGAAATTGATACACATAAAGCAGAATGTGAAGATGTTGATAATCTTCCTGAGTTTAGTAACACTGATATTTTTAAGCGAGTGCAGGCAATTATGTATGCTGCGCAAGGTAAGTTAGCAGAAGCCAAAAAAATATTTCAGCATTTATTGCATCGTTATCCAGGCGATCCTCACAACCCAGGTATTTGCTATTATGAATTGGCTAATGTGTATCGAAAATATGGATCCAAAGATGCAAAACAATATGATAAAGCGCTTGACTTTGCAGAAGCAGGCATTCAACGCTTAGACAAGCAGAGCAGACGCGTGGCAGAACGCTATAATATGAAAGCGCATATTTATTTAGATATGGGTAACCTCAGTCAAGCTATTCGTTACTATGAATGGGCTGTTCGTTCATGTAATGAAAATCAACTGCAAGATTCTTTTATAGCAGCCAATACTCATGAAGGTTTAACAAATTTTTACTTAAAACAAAAAGACAATATAAAAGCTTATAAAGCTATTAAAGAATGCGTCAGAATTCGCCAAGCGATTTATTCGAATAGCGATCTGAGAGTACAAAGTGCCCTTAACCAACAAACTCAACTAGAGAAAATTATGCCTAAGGCTGCTATTTTACCAGAATCTAAAGCTGCATCATCAATGTCGGTTGCTAGTTTAGCGGGTGATCAAAAAGATCATAAACATGCTAATACTTTAGATGCTGGTTCTACAAACCCACTTTTGGCAGCCGTCGATCACAAGTCAAATATAAAAGAGGAAAGACAGCAAGAATTAATTAAATCAGGAGAAAAGGCTGTCAGAGGATCTGCATTTTTTAATGATGCAAAAGAACAAGCTATGCCGATGGCAGCATTAGTGGCGGCATTTTCACCGATTATGGCTACTCCCCATCCTGCGGCTGGTTCTGACAATAAAGATGCGAAGGTTGATGCAAAAGTGGATGGAGGTAAAAAACCTGCAGTACCGGTAGTGCCAGCAACGTCAAAAGGATGTTGTTGTGTTATTAGCTAAGAAATGGGATAGTAAAACAGCGCTTTATTTGATTTTGCATTAAATATAAAAAATAGTATAAAGCACGTTGTCTTCAATCAGGATTAAGTTTGATCATTATCTTTTCTGCTAGGAGGAAGTATGCAAAGGAATCCATCAGCTTTAACTGTAGAAAATCCACTAATTAAATCTCCAGAGTATTCTCGTTTCCGCGAGCAACTGAAAACAGCCACTGAGCTACCACAAGATATTCCACTCGATATAGTCATAAGTTACTTAGGCCCCGATTTAGGTTTAATCGACAGGCTGCAAACAGCAGCAGAAAACACTTTGTTATTAGCTCAAGATAAAACAGGAAGTCATCAAGCCTATGAGTGCGTTTTACAAACAGCTTTTTATTACCAAGTTGCCTGGGCATTAGCAAAGCGATATCAATTAGCAAGTTATTACCCTGCGATTCTTGAGCAATTAAAAAATATTGAACAGGTTTTCCCCAAGCTTGCCTTTGAAGTAGTTTCTTTGCATGATGAAAAGCAAATGATTATTCAAGATTTTCAACTGCATTATCAAAATAATAATCAGCATAAAAAAGCATTACTAGCGATCCGCGATTTTGCCAAAAAACAATTAAAAATTTATCAAGAACAATCTAATAATTCAGATTTGAAAATGATGACGAGTCGCACTGCTCCAAAATCTGTGTCGATGCAAGCAATTTACAGCGATATCAGTCAAAAGATTAGAGCATTATTTACTGCGATTATTTCCGAAAGTATTATGCAGTATCAAAAACTTACCGGCGTTTATTCGCCATGTGCTTATAGTTTTATTGCCTTAGGGTCTTTAGCAAGAGAAGAGATCACGCCGTATTCGGATATAGAGTTTGGAATTTTAATCGAAGATAAATCAGATGACCGTATTAATAATAAAAACAAAATTTATTTCCGTAATCTTTGTCGCTTAATCAATTTTAAATTATTAGCATTAGCTGAAACACCGGAAAATTTTATCAGCGAAGAGTTCGGAGAAAAAATTAGTGATTTATTAGGAGCAGAAAAACATGCTCTTATCCCGAAAGGGTTTTGTTTTGATGCTTTTGTAACGGGTGGATATAAAAATCCTTTAGGTAAGCGTGATGAGAAAGGTGAATTAATTTTTGAATTGATTGGCACGCCAAGTGAATTAGCCGATTTTCAAGATGAAAAGCATTATGCTGAAACAGGAAAGTTGGTCAGTGAACCGCTGTTGCCGGGTTCCTTAACGCAAGCGCGTTTAATTATTGGTAGTCAAACAGATGAACAACTATTAAAGCAATATCACCAAAAAATATCTGCTTATCTCAGCCAACCCGCTAAAAAATTATGGGGAAAACCGCTTGATTTATCGCTGAATTTAACACTTTATCAAGCGCGTGCATTGGAATTATTAGTCGCAGACATTGGCCGTTTTCGTCCGAAATTAGGTAAGCAAGAAGAAGGTGGCCGCTCGTTTGCTGCCAAGCATGATTTATATCGTTTACCGAATATGATGTTTGATCAATTAGCCTTATATTTTAATTTAACGGAAATTAATTTATGGGAACAGTTAAATGCCTTAGCCAATAGCACAACAGCGGCACGTCCGACTTTATTCAGTGCAACAGCAACCAAGCATTTAGCGCGCGCGATTGATTGCGTGACAGAATATCGCTTAGCAGCGTATTTAGCCTTAGAAGAACAAGCCGAAAATGCTGAACTCACTGATGATCCTGAAAAAACACTGACAGGTTCTCTCCAGAAAAAAGTTTTTTATTTACCCAAAGAAGCAGTGTTTGATCTGCATCGTACGCTAATTCCATTTTGGCATGCTATGCGTGGGTTTCGTGACAGCAAAGGACAAGATATTACTGTGTTTAATCATCCGGTATTTGGTAATTTTTATACTAAAGCGCTGTGGGTTGAAGCAAATATGCAATTATTGCTGCAAGGCTATCCGCAAGCACTATCATTATTGCAGTCAGAGCTTAAAAAAATATTGGTGTCGCCATCTGTGATTATTAATTTTGATGAGAAGAATCCGGTGGGCACGCTTCGCTTTGCCCACCCTACAAATGCTCCTGAAAAATCTCTTGTAGGGTGGACAAAGGAGCATAGCGACGTGTCCACCATGCGTGATTCAGAAGTAGAACAAGCCCTCATATTCTACACGGCAGGACAGGCGTATTTAGAAAGTAATGCAGCATTAACAGAGGCACAAGATTATTTAACACGTGCTTTAACTCTTTTCCAAAATAACAATAAAATAACTTATTCAGCTGAGATTTTAAATTGTTATCTAGGGTTATCACGGGGCAGTTGGCTACAACAAAATTCAGCATCAGCGAAGTCACATCATGCTAAAGCCTTGCAACTCATACAAACGCAATTTGGTGAAGGCCATCCTTACTATGCTGAATATAAAAAGCTTGATTTTTATCTACAACAAAAACCGGGGCAAATATCTAATTTAAAACTACCGGAACGGATTGGTAATTGGCATATTCCACCCGACAACCAGCATTTTGTTGGACGTACCGAAACCCTCAAAAAATTAACTGCCCATTTTAAACCAGCGCAAGCAGGTATGAAGATATGTTTTTTAAGCACGATTTCGGGTTTAGGTGGTATTGGTAAAACGCAAGTTGCCTTGAAATTTCTCCATCATTCAGGTCATGATTATGCCTTGCGCTTATGGTTTCGTGCAGAAAAAGAACATACACTATTAGAAGATTATATCGAATTAGCAGAACGCTTTCGCTTAATGGCGATGGGTGAAAGACTATCGAAAGAGGAAGTGATTGAACGCGTAAAAAAATATTTAGAGAATAATCCTGATTGGTTAGCTGTATACGATAATGCTACGAATTACGCATCGATCAAACAATTTCTTCCAACACGCAGTGGACATGTGGTGATTACCACAAGATATTCTAAAGAAACATTAAACAACGAATTAAAAAATGAAAAAGCCATTGATGCTGTAACATTAGAAATAGATAAGTTCACACCAGAAGAGGCGTTGCAATATTTCAAAGAAATGACAGAGCGTAGAGGAGTTGAAGAAGAACAAGCAATGCAAGCATTAGCCAAAGAGCTAGATTACTTACCATTAGCACTGGCACAAGCAGCGGCTTATATTAAGCGCCGTGGTATCACGATCCAAGATTATCGTGAGCGTTACAAAACCAGCCAGCAATATTTACTCAAAGATAAATTATTACCAGCAGATAGTCACAGCCTTCCTGTTGCAACTACTTGGGAAGTTACCTTACAAGCAATTCAAGAGGAAGAACAAAAAGCAGGAGAACCACCATTAGCGCTTGTGGTATTGCAAGCCATGAGTTATTTGTACGCAGATCAAATCCCGCAAAATTTGTTAGCACAATGGTTTAAAGTTACGCGCTTAGCTCCAGAGCAAGAGATACAAAACCAATTAAAAAAAGTGTTAGATCGTTTGGCTGCGTACTCGATGATTCACAAAAATGATTCAAAAAATGAAATTGAGAATACTGTTAGTATCCATCGCTTAGTGCAAGAAGTGATTCGTAATCGCAGTTTGCAACAACAGGCATCATCAAGTGAGAAAAAAGCAGAGATAAAAATAATTCCTGTCTCTAAGCCAATAGCCGCTAGCGACAATAAAAATGATAGCAAAATAGCGGTGTTGCCTCAACCAAGCAGTGAAGAAGAAAAGAAAAAAGAGCAAGAAAAAAGAATTGCTTTAGATAAAGCTTTCCAACTTAAAAAACAAAGTAAGGTAATTTACCAGCAGAGCAAAAAAAACAAACCAAGCAAGCTAATTGATTTTGAAACAGCTGAGGGTGCCTTAGGAGAATCGATTACTATTTACCAACAATACAAAGACAGCTATCCTGGAGAACTATGTGATGCATTATTAGATTTGGCTTTATTATTACAGGCTAAAGGTACGAGTAAAAGTAAACAAGCAGCACAGAAATGTTTAATCGATGCCAAAAAAAGCTTAAAAAAATCTTATGGCAAAGCCGATGCTAGGCAAAGCCGTTGTAAAACAGTGGAATGGTATTTAGATGCCAAACGTGACAATAGTATCTTTGCACTTAAAGCCTATCCCAGTTTTGATAACTGGCAATTACCCGCTAACAATGATGATTTTTTTGTCGGTCGTGAATCACTGATCGAAAAGCTCAATCAACACTGCAACCCTGATCAAGCTTATCAAATGCTGGTACTCAGTGCTGTATCAGGTCTGGGTGGTGTTGGTAAAACGCAACTCGCCATTTATTATCTTTATCATGCTAAGCATCAATACAATTTGCGTGCGTGGTTTCGTGCGGAAAATGCTACGTTATTGCTTTCAGATTATCGAAATTTTGCAAAAGAGTTTGATTTAATTCCTTTAGATGAAAAAACGCCTCGTGAAGAAATTATTGATGCTGTGAAACGTTACTTAGAACGTCATCCAGATTGGCTAGCGGTTTATGACAATGCAGGATCGCGCGATGAAATACGAGAATTCTTACCAACCAAAGGTGGTCACTTGATCGTGACTACACGTCGTCAAGAGTATGATGATGTGGGAATTAAAGTAGCAGTCGATGTCTTTACTGAACAAGAAGCGGTTGCTTATTTAAAGAAATTAACTGGTATTGGAAATCAAGATCAAGCAATGGCTGAACTTGCGAAAACTTTGGGCTATTTACCATTAGCCATTGGTCAAGCGGGTACTTATATTAAAAAACAAAGTATTACTACTCAACAATATTTAAATGATTTCAAACAAAGTGCAGTCAAGTTATTAGAAGCACAAGAATTGGCATTAGACAACCGTAGTGAAACAGTAGCAACCACTTGGAATATAAGTTTAAAAGCGATTGAGCAAGACGAAGAAAAAAATAACGAGCCGCACTTAAGTTTTCCTATTTTGCAAGTGATGGCGCATTTGCATGCGGAAGATATTCCAAGAGATCTTTTGGAGAAATATCTACAAGAGCAAAAATTGGTTTTTGATCCGGAATCAGCCAAGTTGGCACTGGATAAAGTAATTGGCCATTTGTTGGATTATTCTTTAATTCATGCTGATATTGAGCGGAAAACAGTGAGTGTTCATCGGTTGGTACAAGAGGTGATCTTGCAGAGATTATTAATTTCATTTGACAAGAGTCAACCTTCTTTTGAAATATCTACAGAAAAAGTGAGGTCAACGAAAAATAATATCTATTTAAAATTTTTTATCGATGGTTTAGCTGCTAGCCTTTGTACCGAATTCAATCGCAAAACCCAAATTTCATTTGATGAAGCGCGTGAGCAATCTTTGTTATCGCACATGCAATCATTAGTTAAGCATTGTGAGGTGCTTTTGTTAAATAATCCATTAGCATCGCCCTTTCAATTGGTTTTGGCTTCCTTACTGGCCAACATCGGTAATGTATTATACAAGAAAGAGGAAGCTCAGCTTGCTAAAACGTATTATGAGCGAGCACTGAAAATTCAAGAAATACACTATGGTTCTAACCATTGGCGGTTGACAACTGTGTTAGGAAACTTTGCAATGACAGTGGGTGATTTAGGGGACACTAAAATGCAGAAGGCTTTGCTGGAACGAGCGTTGAAAATTGAAGAAGCCCATTATGGCCCTGACCATTGGCAAGTTGCTGTTACATTGTGCAATCTTGCTACGACATTGGGTGATTTAGGGGACATTAGAATACAGAAGACCTTGCTGGAGCGAGCGTTGAAAATTGAAGAGACATGGTATGGTCCTAACCATTGGGAAGTAGCTGATACACTAGGCAATCTAGCTAATGCTGTCGGTGCTTTGGGAGATGCCAAAAGACAAAAAATTTTGTTGGAACGGGTATTAAGAATTCAAGAGGCGCACTATACTTCTGGTCATCGGAAGGTAGCTACTACGTTATGCAATCTCGCCATTGTCGTGGGGGATGCGAAGATGCAGAAAAACTTATTGGAGCGAGCGTTGAAAATTCAAGAGGCACTTTGTGGCCCCGACCACGTGCAGGTAGCAATGATTTTACACAATCTCGCCACTACTATGGGTACTTTAGGGGATACCAAAGCGCAGAAAGCCTTGCTGGAGCGGGCATTGAGAATTCAAGAAGCGCACTATGGCCCTGATCGGTGGCAAGTAACTGCAACGTTGAGCAACCTTGCAGTTTCCGTAGGTGCTTTGGGGGATACTAAAAGAAAAAAAACCTTGCTGGAGCAGGTGTTGAGAATTCAAGAGGCGCACTATGGCCTTGAACACTGGCAAGTAGCTTCAACGTTAGGCAATCTTGCAATTGCTGTAGGTGCTTTAGGGGATGTTAAAAGAAAAAAAACCTTGCTGGAGCGCGCATTAAGAATTAAAGAGACATACTATGGCCCTGACCATTGGCATGTGGCTATTACTTTAATTAACCTTTCCAATGCTGTGAGTGTCTTGGGTGATACCAAAATGCAAAAGGTGTTGCTGGAACGCGCATTGAAAATAAAAGTAGCACATGATGGCCCTGAGCACCCTGGAGTAGCTGGTATACTATACAATCTCGCTGTTGCTCATAAGCAATTAAAAGAGTGGGGGGTAGCACTGACCTATACTGAACGTGCTTACCGGATATTCAAAGATAAAGTTGATCCAGCCGATCTTCATAGGAAAAACACTGAAATTTTGTTACTTCAATTAAAGCAACTACAAGCTATAATTCAACCAGAAATTCTTGCGTCACTAGAAGAACAATCTGAAATGTTAGCCCGTTCTCGTTTCAATGAGCAAAACCTTGATTTCGATGCCCCTCAGCTTCATGAAGAATTGATTAGGTATTATAATAATCAGCAAAATCTTTTAGGTAGTATTTGTCACTCGCGTATTGTCTTGCGATTATACGAATGTCAAAAAACAGAACCTCGACAACTGGCGAGTTTGCACCATAACTTAGCGTGTTATTACCACAGTTATGCGTATGAGCAACAAAAGAGTGGTGATCCTCAAAAGACGCAAGTGGCTTTGAAAGAAGCAGATAACCATTTTATGCAAGGCATTAAATTAGTCCCACATGTTGGTTTACAAGCTGAATATGGTAATTATTTATTACGCCAACAACGTATTCCTGAAGCAATACAGCAATTAGAAAATGCTTTAAAACTAGTAACATCAGATGCAATGCAAGATGCAAAATCAGTACCTGAAGAATCTGCTAGATTAAGTTACAGTGCAATGGAACGTTGTACTTTAGATACTACACTACAAAAAGAATTAGATTGCTGGGGAGAAATCACAATTAAAGCAGCTACTTTTGCTCATTATTTATTAGTCACTGCTTATCATCAACAAAATAATTTTGAAGCAATGAACAAAATTATTGCTGAATTTCAGTTAATTGCTGCACAAGAGAGCGATGTATTAACATTTTCTTTATTGGGCCATGCACAATTCTTCATAAAAGATTATGCTAATGCCACTCTAAGCTACATGCGGGCATTGGCGTTAAAACCGGGTTACACGGTTGCAGAACAACAGCTAAAGCAGTGCCAAGTTTTACTAAATGCTTCTGCTGTTCAGCTACAATCTTCTCAAGTAGTTGCAGATACTAAAAGTAGTAGTGATAATAAATTAAGTTTAGCTAACTTAGTTGCTAGCTCTTCTAGTATTTTTTCGGCTGCTACTGCTACAGTAAACCCGGTATTTGTTATTGCAGACGACGATGAGGAAGAATTAAAAAAAGCAATTCAGTTATCATTAGCGTAAATGCTGATACACAAAAATAAATTTCGATGAAAGGTGTAAATAATGCGTGCATTATCTAGAAAATTATCATCACAATATATCCAGCTACGTGAAAAATTAAATACGGCTACACATCTAGAACAAAGTACGGAGCAGAAAGATAATCTACTAGATGTTACAATGAGCTACTTGGGCGCTGATAAAGTAGATATTTTTTTAGTGGAATCAGAAAAATATTTACGGTTAGCTTTCCAATATGTGCAGAGTCATTCGGGTTATGAATATTGTTTACGAGCAGCTTTTTATTCACAAGCTGCATTTGCCTTTATGAAAAAATATGACTTGATAATTTATAGTGCTGCTATTGTTGAGCAGTTAAAAAATATTGAACAAGCTTTCCCGCGACTTGCATTTAATGCTTTGCCTTCAGTTTTTGCTGCGGTATCAGCGCCAGAAGCTAAACAAGACATCGTACAAGATTTGCATCTAAATGTTTCGAATAAAAATCAGCATACAATACAACTATTAGCGATACGCCAATTTGCTCGTGAACAATTGAAAATTTATCAACCCCCCGCCGATGCTAAAACACTGACTGCAGCTGCACCACAACCACTAACCATGCAGGGTATCTACCAAGCCATCAGTCAAAAAATTAAAGAACTATTTATCACAATAATCTCAGAAAGTGTTGTGCAGTATAAAAAACTAACTGGTGATTCGCCACCATGTGATTATGCATTTATTGCATTAGGTTCTTTAGCGCGTGAAGAAATTACGCCATATTCAGATTTAGAGTTTGGTTTGTTGTTAGAAGATAAAGCTAATAAAAAAATAAATGATGAGAATAAAATTTATTTCCGCAATCTCTGTCGGTTGATCAATTTTAAATTATTGGCGTTAGGTGAAACACCTGCCAATATTTTAAATATTCCCATGCCTGTGGTTGATGGCAATGCTATTGCCAATCCTATTCTTAAAGGCATGTGCTTTGATGCGCGCGTGCACGGCGGCCATAAAAATCCGTTAGGCAAACGTAATGATACAAAACCAAGCGAGAGAGAGGAAACAATTTTCGAGCTTATTGGTACCCCTAATCAGTTAGCGTATTATCAAGATGAAATTCATTATAACGAAAAAGGTAAACTAAAAGATGAGCCATTTTTGGCTAGTTCTTTAGTGCAAATGTCTTTGATTGCTGGCGGTAAAAAAGGAGAATTTCAACTATCATCAGCGTACGGTCAACATTTAATTAGTGAGCACCGAGAGGCTGTAGATTACTGCCTGAATGATCGGGTTAACCAATTGTGGAATTCCCCAGTTCATTTAGCGCTATACCAAACACGTACCTTGGAATTATTACTCAGCGATATTGAACGGTTTCGTCCTAAGATGGGTAAGATGGAAGAAGCAGGGCGCAGTTACTCAGTGAAACATGATTTGCTGCGGATATTTGATACTATCTGTGATCATTTGGCACTTTTTTTTCGGCTAGATGAAAGAAGTAGTTGGGATCGTATTATTGCCTTAGCCAAAGCAGTGAATGGACGTCCAGCATTATTTAGCGCAACAGCAAAGCTACATTTATTACAGGCTATCGATAGTGCGACAAAATGTCGTTTAGCGGCATATTTAGGTTTAGATGAGCAATTTGAAAACGCTATATTAACTAATGATAACCAAGTGGCTTTTAAAGGACATACCAGTAATAAAGTATTTCATTTGCCCACACAAACTGTTTTTCAAATTTACTATACCTTATTTCCTTTCTGGCAAGCGGCTAAGCGTTTTCGCGACACGCGTGGTAATGTCAACGTTTTTCAAGATCCAATGTATAAAGATTTTTATGATGATTCCTTATTTACACAAGGCCAAATTAAGTTATTGCTGGAAGGTCAACCTCAAGCATTAAAGGATTTTAAACAACTCATTGCGCAAGAAGAAAAAAGTCACGATCAAAAATCAGTACCAATAGTAAATCAATCCATTGCACATGCACAGCTTTTACAAGCAGCGGGTAAAGCGGCTTGTGAAACCAAAGATTTAAAACAGATGCCGGAAGGGATAAGTTATTTAGAAAATGCCATCAAAATTTATGAGGTTTATGGCAACAGTCATGCAGCAGAACTCAATGATTGTTATTTGGATTTGGCCTTGGCGCTGCAAGCGCAACAACAAACAGCCCAAGCTAAAGGATATGTCGATAAAGCCCGCAAGGCTGTGCTGAATAGTTATGGCAAAACCCATCCATACTCTGCGCATTGCGATCGGGTGCAATGGTACTTAGATCAACCACCCGAAAGTTTATTTACGATTCGTAATCGTGAACTAACTGAAACCTGGCATTTACCACCGAATAATGATCAATATTTTGTTGGCCGTGAAAAAGAATTAGCGCAACTGAAAGAACGTTTTAAAATAATGGAAGCTTCACAACGTGTGGTATTAAGTGCAGTGTCCGGTTTAGGCGGTATTGGAAAAACACAGCTTGGCATCCAATATATTCACCATCCTGAACAATCTTATAGTCATCGCTTTTGGTTTAGAGCCGAAACAGAATCGGTTTTACTAAGTGATTACATTGAATTGGCGCGCCAATTCAAAATTTCGTTAGAAGAAAAAGCTCCTAAGTCTGACGTGATTAAAGCTGTTACACGTCATCTGGAAAAATATACCAATTGGTTAGCTGTTTTCGATAATGCTGGGGATTATGAACAGCTTAAAGAATTTTTGCCTGCCAATGGCGGTCATCTAATTATCACTACTCGACGGCAGGAATGGCATAATGTAGGATTAAAAATTGAAGTTGATATTTTCAGTGAAGCAGAATCTATTGATTGCTTACAAAAAATCATACAGCGTAAAAATCAAATCAAAACTGAGATATCATTTATGAGGTTACTTGCTAAAGAGTTAGGTTATTTGCCTTTGGCTTTGGCGCAAGCAGGTGCTTATATTCAGCAATGCGGCATTTCAGTAGAAAGCTACTTAAATCTTTACTCTCAGCAGAGTATGTTGTTACTTGCTGACGAGACTTTACCACCTTATAGCGCTGAAATTATCAGTAGTTATGATAAGAAAAATGATGATGACAAACAGGAAAAAATTAAAAAAACGATTGCTACTACATGGATGATAAGCCTAAATGCTATTCAAAGAGAAGAAGAAAAAGTTGGTGAGCCTAAAGTTAGCTTATTAGTTCTTCAAGCTATAGCATATTTAAATCCAGATAATGTTTCTCGTAACCTATTAGAGCAGTGGATGCGGTTTGCTGAATTAACAAATAGTTCTGCATCTACAAAAATCATGCTTAATAATGCAATTAAACGACTACTAAATTACTCAATGATACTGGCAAATGTAAGTGAAAACACCATAAGTATACATCGGTTATTACAAACAGTAATTAGGCATAATAACCGTGACAAGTTAAATACAATAAAATGTTTAATGAAAATTTTTCATGAAATGTTTAACTACATTAAATCAGATAAAAAAACATGGAGTCCTAGTAGCGCGATTGCTGCTCATATTGAGGCGGCTATAAATTATGAATTTGATGAAATACTGGTGAAAGCGCAAAATGAAGATAATTTAAAATTAATTATTTGTCAGCTATTAACCAAAGTTTCTAGGTTTCAAAGGATACATTTAGGTGACATCAACAGAGCCAATAAAACATTATCGATATCAAATAAGATCTGGGAGAGAGTATCAACAGACTATGCGGGGAGTGATATTTGTAAATTTCAAATATGCGCAGAAACGGGTATTGTTCAGTGGCAAAAAGGTGATCATGACAAAGCCTTGCAAAACATAGATGATGCCATAAATTTTTTTGAAAGGAGCGATAGTCATATTAATATATTCAACTTGTTAGAGCTCTACTATGCAAAACTAATGCTATATTGGGCTAAAAATCAACATACTATGGCGTTTGGTTTATTCGAGAAGGCTAAGGTTTTGCAAAGGAAAAATCCAACTATTATGGATGCGCCAGAAGTAGCACAATTATATAATGCTATAGGTTGGATTATTCTTGATAAAGGTCACATAGATAAAGCAAAAGAAAGCTTTCAACAAGCTCAAATAATATTTTCTAAATTATACGGAAATAACAGATTAGCAACTAACAGTTCGTTGGTTAATCAGTCTTTATTGAAGAGTGATCTCAAAAGTAATATTGAAAAAACCAAAGCTTATTATCATCCTGATATGGCGGAAACATATAATGGCCTTGGGTGGCTGGAAGTTTATGGATACAAAGGTAACCTTGTGTGTGCAAGACAATATTTTGAGCGAGCAATAGAAATTAGAGAGTCTTTTTTTAAAGAAAAAAATGTTAATGTTTCGCACTCTTATGACGGATTGGGTGAGGTTTTTTTTAGACAGGGTAATTACATTAAAGCTGAAGAATATTTTTGTGAATCAAAAAATATAAGAGAAAATCACTATGGAGTCAAAAAATTTAATCAAGAAATGGCAAACTCAATATGTTATCAAGGCGATATATGTCGAATAAATAACAAATTTGACAAGGCTATTGAATTATATGAAGAAGCATATCTGATATATCAAAAAATATATGGAGAGCAGCATGCTAATATTGCTATCTTATTATTTAATCTTGGTTGTGTATATAAGGCTTGTAAAAATTATAAGAAGGCAGTAGATTGTTTTTATCGGGCACTATTAATATACATTAATATTTGCATAACAACAGATGATCAATTAAATCTTGAGGATGCGCAGAATATAAATTCACAGCAGATGCAGATAATGTTTTTTGAAAAAAATTATGAAAAAATAAGGAGATTTGCAGAAAAACTAAATTATAAACCTATCTTTGAAGTGTTGGATATATTTCAAGCCACACACAAGGATATTGTACAGCAGCAAGTGTATTCTGGATCTACATTAAAACTGCAGTTTTCTCAACCAGTAACAGATAGCAAAGATAATAAGTCAAGTTTAGCTTATTTGGCTGCAAGTTCTTCTGCTATTTTTTCATCTCCTGCGACTGCAGTACCAGCGAATGCACAGGTTTTAAATCAAGCAATAACTGCTGCTGGATCAAGTCCAGCATCTGTACCAGATGAAGATGAATTAAAAAAAGCAATTCAGTTATCACTTAGTTAGTAGGAACCCACTATGCCAAGAACAATTTACTCAGAAGAACTGCTGCAACAAATCACCGATAATGTTTGGAAAGATGAAGAGTTGGATTTAAATTATCAAAAATTGAAAGCCGAAGATATTGAAAAGCTTTGCAAATCATTAGCCAATAATACTTATATCAAAACTTTGAGTGTGGGTGGTAACCAGGTTGGTGCTGCAGGTGCACAGGCCTTGGCAGCAAATAAAACCCTTGTCTCACTGAAGATTTGGGGTAATCAGCTTGGTGATGTGGGTGCGCAGGCCTTAGCAAGGAATAATACGCTTAACTCGCTCAATCTGGGTGGCAACCAGATTGGTGTTGTGGGTGCACAGGCACTGGCGGAGAATAAAACGCTTATTTCGCTGGATGTGAATAGTAACCGGATTGGTGCTGCGGGTGCGCAGGCCTTAGCAGCGAATGATACGCTCACATCGCTAGATATGGCTATTAACCGGGTTGGTACTGCGGGTGCGCAGGCTTTGGCAACAAATAAGACCCTTACTTCGCTGGATATTGGTATGAATGAGATTGGTGATGCTGGTACTCAGTTCTTAATGACGAATAAGACTCTGACTTCGTTAATTGTCGGATATAACCAAATTGGTGATGTCGGTGCACAAGCCTTGGCAACGAATACAACCATCACCACACTGAATGTCGAGAATAATCTGATTGGTGATAAAGGTGCGCAAGCTCTGGCAGCGAATAAGACACTCAGTTTGCTGAATCTGACTAGTAACAAGATTGGTGCTGTCGGTGCACAGGCCTTTGCGGCGAATAAAACCCTCATCATGCTGCATATGAGTGATAACGAGATTGGTGATGCGGGTGCGCAAGCTTTCGCGACGAATACAACTCTCACCTTACTGGAAGTGGGTTATACTAAGATTAGTGCCGCCAATGAGGAAGTCATTGACGCACGCCTGCTCAAAAATCGGCAACGTCGTGATAACTGGTTACGGCTGGCGCCGTTGATGGCATTTGTACGGGCAAACTCTACGAGTGAGATTAGAAATTCTTTTCTTCCGCTCATTCCAGCTATAGCAACATTGGCCGATGAAAAGTATCAAGAAAAAACCCTTGGTCATATCAACTTAGACAAGTTCTTTGATTCCCGTTTTTTTAAAAGCCATGTGCAAACACAGCTCTCTGCTGCTCCTGCAACACCCCCCCCTGTTACACAGATTGCGGACGAGGTAAAGCATCAAACCCATGGAGCAGTAGCAAGTGCAACAACAGCGATTGCTCCAGCGGCACAACCACCATCGACAGTGAAATTAGGGAAGTGAACCATCTTTTTTCACAATTCATAAAAGGAACTCTTTATGCTAAAACAATTTACTCTGTCCAACTCTTAGAAGCTATCCGCACAAGTCTCTGGCGAGAGCCTGAGATAAGTTTATCGAAACAAAAGCTTGATGCTAAAGCTACCCAAGAGTTAGCGAGTGCATTAGCAACAAACCCTTATATCAAAATCTTAAATTTATATAGAGCCTGTCCCATATCCCCCTGTTTTTAACTGGGCTTAGTTTCTGTTTTATTTAAATATACTTGTTGCGCAGTAAACCGATAGAACTATTCTGTTATAACTGTATTTGAATTAAAAATCGCAGAAAATGTTAACATCGATGCGCATGCTTTCCTGAGACATTTTCTCATATTGAATAAAACGGAGTGGGTGAGGATAAATCTAAGCGGCTTTTTTTAATAACGATTGTTCATCCGCCAGCGCCATTGTAGCAGTTACCCAAAGATTATGAGTTAACACACACCAATTAATGGCATAGCGTTTATTTTTTGTGATTCTGCTGCGTAACGGTTTTCCTAAAAACACATTTTTGAAAATACCAATACGCGCCTCTGTTTGACTGCGCCGTGTTTGGAAAGAGACAAAGATAGGATCCGTTAATTTTTCCTGTAATTCTTTAGGGCTTTTTGGACAAATCGCATTTATAATATTTTTTTCTTTCAACAGCGCTACATTTGTTTGATTCGAAAAACCACGATCAGCACAAGCCGAATGAATTTGACCATAATATTTTTCTAAGCGATTGATAATAGAATCCATTAATCGGCTATCCGATGGTGGTTGTTCTGCAAATAATTCCCAATCGATAATAATGCCATTCGTTTGTTTTAATAACTGTTGGGGCTCTACCATGCGCTGTTTTAATCCTTGGGCGCGAATGGTATTAATCGCGCGTAATAAACTTCTGGCAGCATCACGTAACAATACCCAATCAACCGGAAAATGAAAGTGTGCTTTGACACACATGCTATCCGTAAATATTTGTGTTAAATCAAGCGGTTGTGACAAACCCACATCAGTCGCTTTAGCGTTATCGGATAACCCTGCTAACCACTCACGAATTTGTTTGCCAATAAACGTTTCATCAAAGCATTCTTCAGTACCGATTTACGATTAGCGCCTGTGCAAACCATCCATTGGTTTATCCTGAGATGGAATATTGAGGTGACGTTTGAAGAAACCCGTGCTCATCTGGGTATTGAAACACAACGGCAGTGGTCACCCAAAGCCATTGCAAGAATAACACTTTCACTTATGGCATTATTCTCTCTCACCTGTTTATTTGCGCTTGAAATGTTAAAATCACAATCCATGCCGATATCATCAACTGCTTGGTATGATAAAAAGGGTGATGCTACTTTCTCTGACATTATTGCATTTATACGACGCAGTATTTGGGCAGAAAAGTATTTTTGTGTTTCTTACACAAATGGGGGGGGAGCCTCTTTCTGCACAACACAACAATCACGAATCGGTTCGCATTATGCTGCACGCGCGGACACTGCGAAAAGCCCGCGAACAAGTCAAAATAATGGTCGCCACTGGGTTCTCTGCCCTCGAGATCAAACAATACTTGAAGCACTGGGCCGAATGGTGGGTCAAATCAGCAGAAGCCTGGGATGTTGAAGTACTTTTATCCTGGCTTATCAAAACCTGTTGGCAAGGATCGATAGCGACTTATGCTAAAGATCTTTGCCAACAGGACAGAACTACATCATTACGCAGGACGATTTTGGCGGCTCAGGCCGACGGTCTCGCTGTTGCGGCATAACGGTTCTGTGAGTCTGCTGTTTTTGATTGACATAAGATTTGAAAAGCGAAAACCACGCCCGTGCCCCGACCGCCCGGCACCCCGCAAACCCCGCAAGCAACGGGGCACACCGGCCGCCCCAACCAATAGCAAAATCAAAACCAAGCCCTGCAAAAGAGTAAAGACACCGAGCATCACCCCAATTTTGACGCCCTGAATCCCACACCACCACAGCAGTTGACTCGCGCGGTGTTTGACCTTTTTGCAAATTCTCAATATTTTTAGCAAGACCATCACCACCAAAACCGTGACCATAACCCAATGACATCATGCGCTGATGATGACCAATGCTACGCCATAAGAATTGCATTTCAGGACTATTCCACACTTTGCCAGCCATTAATTGACCTTCGTATTCTTCAAGCGCTTTTGAGTGTGGCTCAGGATGATAGTGACAGCCTGTTCTTACCGCTGTGTCACGTACGGCCTTCAGCGACGCTTCAAATTGAGCAACGGCTGCTGCAATTGCAGCGCCTCCTTTTCCTGCTAGTGTTAATTTACAGTTTGGAGGGCCTGAATCTTGGATATTGCCTGGTTTTGATTCTAGAATTACTCGGGTGAGCTCTGCTTGGGTCGCTAAAACGTTTGCCAATCTTTCTGCTTTTTCTTTTTCTTCTTGTTTCGATCCCGGCGCATACTGCGCATCGCGTTGCGCTTGGATTTTTTGTTCATTATCGACCCTTTGTTTTTCATCCTTCACCACCAACAGTTTGCTTGTCATCGCTTTTTGGGCGTAGTCATGCTCTTCACCGAAAGCAACTTGCAGCGGCGTTTTGCCAGCCATACTAATCAGCTGGCCTCCTTTGTTACGCAGGGTTTTGTCCGCTTCCGCTTTGGGGTGATAGACCACAAATGACAGTCTTTGATTCTCATCCACCATTTTTTTTATTTCTTCTGAGTCACTGCGGAGTGTATGCTTTCGCTTTGTCGTAATATCAAACACCGATTTCCTGAGAGCCTCGTCTACGCACCACTGGCGATTTTCTGGTGTCGATTCAAATGAAAAATGCGAGTCAACTTTTACGGGTTGTTGTTTTTCATCGAGCAGATAGTGTTTTTTCTGGTCTTCTTTGTAGTAATAAAATACTCGGCCGTCCTTTTTTTTATATAAATATAAGTCACGTTCGTCTGATGTTTGGTAATCAGGTCGATGATCACGCGCAGGACTGAGCATTAAAAACAATTCACTCACTTCTCCTCGGAGCGTCAGGTCTATTATTTTTTTTGCGTTTCGTTGATCAAGTTCATCCTGTGTAATTTTTTTTGCAAAAGCGGAAACTCTTAACAAACACGCTAAGGCTTTGGAATCCAGATACGGGAACATATGACCCTGCATGGCAGCTTTTTGGTTAAATAACGGATGGAGCGTTGCTGTCGCGGCAACAGCGGCCACTCCGGCTGAAGTGCCTACCGCTGTGGTTGGTATCGCTGCGGGCACTTCTGCTTTAACGTCTTTTGGGGTGTCTTTCTTATCACCGCGACGTGCACTATTCATGATGATTCTTATCCTCATTTGGAATATAGTTGCCAATTGTAACACATTCGTTTTTAAAAAAGCTTAACGCAATATTAAAAAATCCGTATCTGTTCACCACTATCGCAGCAAAAATAACCCATTAAATGTCTTCACGCATAAAATCCGGAATTTCTCCTTTAAATAACATTTTAAGCGCGGTGGTTGCGGAATTCACGATAATCCAACGTACCATAAACGTTAGGAAGTTCTGGACGCATTTCGTATTGCAATGATAGAGTAGGCATGGCGTGTTATTCCTGTTTTTTTAGACTAAAACCGAATTATAGCACGCTTTTTTCGGGGGAAAACGCTATTTTAGTGTTTTTTCCCGAACTTATTTTATGAGAAAAACACTGTAATTACAGGCGCTTTTCTTAATTGGGACAGGCTCTATATACCATTCGCCACTGAAAATGCGAAACTTAGTGCAATAAACTAAAAAATATCACTAGTGTCCGGTTAAATATCAAATAAATTCAACTGGTTGCACGACTCCTCTGATACTATTCTGTTAATATCAGGCTGTAAAGCATCAAAAAGGCCTATTTTTTCAAAAACTGATACCGACAGAACCTGTAATATACTGTAGAGCGATGCTTTTATTCCAAGTTCTTTTTTAATGATGGCAATAAGTACGTAACTTGCAACCGCAGACCAAATTTGAGTCTTGACAGCATTCTCGCTTGTGCCAAGAAATCGTTTAATTCGAAGATGCTGTTTAATCCATTTGAAAAATAATTCCACTTGCCAACGATTTTTGTATAGTGCTGCAATCATTAACGGTGGCAGTGCAGTATTGTTAGTAATGAATACTAAAATCTTTTTTGTTTCAGGAGCTTTAAAACGCACCTTGCGCAAATATTCCGGGTAAGCTTTTGAAGAATACACGCCATTTACTGCGATAACCTGATCTGAAATAACTCCAGTAGATCGATCCGTTTTACTTGAATAAATTCGTCTTATATCCATATTTTTTTTCGCGCGCGTAACAAAAAAAGCGCCAGCTTGATGAATTTTATAAAGTCTAGAAAAATCAACATAGCCACGATCCATAATATAAAAAGCATTAGCTTCAATCGGAAGTAAATCTAGTATTTTTACATCAGCCATTTTCCCATCGCTTATGTGAATAAATACAGGAATATTACCTCTCAAATCAAGAAGTGTATGCATTTTCACAGCAGCTTTTGTAGTTCTAAAAGGCGCCCAGTCAAATAAACCTAAACATAAATCAATCGTTGTAGAGTCAAGCGCATAGATTGTTGCATCAAGATCAAAATTATGTCTTTCATTGGCATATAATTTTTTAGCACGGTTAATTAAACGCATTGCAAGTTCGTGATAAATTCTCCAATCACGATTATTCAAAGCGTCAGTTAGCGTAGAACGAGCAGGAATATTTTTAATTCCCATGTGGAAAAGTTTTTTGTGATGCGCGGTTAAGCAAGCTTCAATGTCGCGCAGTGATTCGCGCCATGTTAATTGCGAGAATGCCATCAAGCGAAAGATATCGGCACAATTCAATGTGCGTACACCGGCATCACCATCATAGCGGTCAATGATTCGACTGCAAATTTCCCACGGAATAAATTCCATGATTTGAGCGAAGAGCGTCTTGCCTAAATTCATGATGAGCGCCAAATAATTTGATATCTGGATCATCGCAAATATGGCTGATAAAAAAATTAATTCCGAGACGTTCTGTGCTAAAAACCACCTAAATATAGGTATTTTTGCTGGTGGAAATTCAAATCGTGGGCACGCTAAAATCTCTTTAACTGCTTGTTAGATATGGGTTTTTTAGGAATTTTTGTTAATTAAACCGGACACTAGTGATTTGCCATGCAAATTTATATGGCACCAAGTTATCATGGAGTCACCTTTAATCATACTTATTCTATCCTTGCGTTCATTATTATTACTGCAATTAGCTAATATTTGTGATAAATACAAATAATTCCATAATAGAATAGCGTTTTGGATCAATACCTTGGTTACATTTGAAAATTAAATTGACGCGCGTTGCGCAACAAGCTATTATAAAGTATGATAAAAAGCTGGAAGCATAAAGGACTTAAAAATTTTTATTTATCCGAAGATAAATCCGGTATTATTGCAGATCATGCAAAAAAGCTAAAGGTCATTTTACAGTTATTAGATGCTGCTAGTTCTCCTGATAAATTAAATTTACCAGGATTTAATTTTCATAAGCTAAAAGGTAATTTAAAAAGTTTTTATTCGGTCGCCGTAAGAGCAAATTGGAAAATTGTTTTTCAGTTTGAAGATCAAGATGCAATCTTGGTCGATTATATTGATTATCATTAAACGGAGGTAATATGCCTATTTATAATCCATCGCACCCAGGAAAAATAATTTATGAAGTTCTTATAAATGGTGCTGAGCTTTCTGTGACAGAAGCTGCAGATAACTTGGGAGTTAATCGTACTACATTATCTAGATTATTGAATGGTCACGCTGGTATAAGTGCTGAAATGGCATTAAGACTATCAAAACTTTTGCCTAATACTGATATGGCTTTATGGATGAATCTACAACGCGATTATGATATTTGGGTTGCAAAAAAAGGCTCTTCCAAAATCCATATTAAACCCCTAAAGGCAGCATAGATACAATTCTATGCCGGATTGATGCAATTTTAGTAGATGAAGGATACTCAATCACTACTGTTGTTAGCAGCGCCACAAAACCGCGCACAAACAGCGAGTACTTGTTACCAATCACTGCGTATCATTCCCCGCGATTACGCGCATCTAATTTAAGTTTAGATCCAGTTAGTCTGATCCCTATCTTGTAAGTAACGTTTCAATTGAGCGAGGTAATGATTTTCAATTGCAATGGATAGCTCGGCAATAAAATTAACCCTATGGTACGCCGCTTCATCAGAGATATTTTCCAGTAAAATGTCTATTAACTTCGTATCTATCAATCCTCTCTATTCTGAATGTATCAAGGCTATAAGTTTTTTTAAGCGGAGCAGAAACTGTTCCTGTGTCGAGATCAACTACTCTTGATACCAAGATACCATCGTCTCTGCGATCGTATGTGTGTACTATAAATTTATTTTTAGTGGGAAAATTTGAGATTTCAGACCGGCAGGTTAGAGAGGCAAAGTTTGTATTTAACAGCCTAGTGATTGTATCGTATGCTTTTTTTCTAATGGAAAGTCTTTCGCTAAGTTATCGTTTGGTTTTGTTGGTATGGCTTCTAAATCTTCTGAATATAGCTCGACAGCTGCAGCATTATTTTGTGCCTCATCACCGGTTCTTTGTTTTTCAAGCGCAGCGCTTGAGCTTCTGCTAGGATTATTTTTATCTACCGCTATCAGGGCATCATCTCTGGCAATAGCAAGTTGCAATTCAATTGCAGCATTCGTGCTACAAAATTGTTGTTTAATTTCATCCGTTGCAATACCCGGCATTTTTCGGTTGCTATGCATTTTTCTTCATAAAAGTCGTTATTTTTATAGAATTTGGCCAACAATTTGTGTTTTTATAACACAGTAAGGTGTGGTATATAGCAAATATAGTTTAAGGAGCTTGTTCTAAGAAAGATGTTGCTTTAAGCTCTTGTTCAATTCATTGGCGATGGCATATTATTTTTTATACTTTAACTATAAATTCAAAGGATTATGTTACATGTGGGTGTTATTTAAAAATTATTTAGAACTATGCAAACCCAGGGTAGTGATGTTAATGATACTGACCTCAGCTGTTGGCATGTGTTTAGCGCCATCTCTGACAGTTCCAGTTATCCTGCTTATTTTTGGTAATTTAGGGATTGCTTTAGTTGCTGGGTCTGCAGCGACATTAAATCATGTTGCTGATCAACATATCGATAAATTAATGGGTCGCACGCAAAATCGCCCCTTAGTGACAGGGAAAATTACGTCTAAAAGCAGTATTATTTTTGCTTTAATCTTGGGTATTGTTGGCGTATTAATATTATATTTTATGATTAACGTACTAACAGCAGTGTTAACATTATTATCGTTAGTGGCTTATGCGATTTGTTACACTTTATATTTAAAAGATGAAGATGAAGACGAATTAAAAAAAGCAATTCAGTTATCACTTAGTTAGTAGGAACCCACTATGCCAAAAACAATTTACTCTGAAAAGCTACTGCAACAAATCATGGATAATGTTTGGAAAAAACAAGCGTTAGATTTAAGCTATCAAAAATTGAAAGCTGAAGATATTGAAAAACTTTGCAAAGCATTAGCCAATAATACCTACATCAAAACTTTGAATTTGGAGGATAACCAGATTAAGGCCCAGATTGGTGATGCGGGTGCGCAGTTCTTGGGAGCGAATAAGACTCTCACTACACTGGGTTTATGGGGTAACCAGATTGGTGATGCGGGTGCGCAAGCCTTGGCGGCCAATACAACCCTCACCACGCTGCATGTGAGTCATAACAAGATTGGTGCTGCGGGTGCGCAGGCTTTGGCAGCGAATAAAACTCTCACCACACTGCATGTGAATCATAACAAGATTGGTGCTGCCGGTGCACAGGCTTTGGCGGCCAATACAACCCTCACCACGCTGCTTGTGAGTCATAACAAGATTGGTGCTGTGGGCGCGCAAGCCTTGGCGGCCAATACAACCCTTGCCACGCTGTATGTGAATTGTAACCAGATTGGTGATGTGGGCGCGCAAGCTTTGGCGGCCAATACAACCCTCACCACGCTGGATGTGAGTTATAACTTTATTGGTGATGCGAGTGCGCAGGCCTTGGCGGCCAATACAACCCTCACGTCGCTGGAGGTGGGTAATAACAATATTGGTCATGATAATGTGAAAGCAATTAGAGCGCGTGTGCTAAAAAATAAGCAATGTCGACCGAACTGGTTACGGCTGGCGCCCTTGATGGCATTTGTACGGGCAAACTCTACGAGTGAGATTAGAAATTCTTTTCTTCCGCTCATTCCAGCTATAGCAACATTGGCCGATGAAAAGTATCAAGAAAAAACCCTTGGTCGTATCAACTTAGACAAGTTCTTTGATTCCCGTTTTTTTAAAAGCCATGTGCAAACACAGCTCTCTGCTGCGCCTGCAAAAACCCCCGTTGTTACACAGACTGCGGACGAAGCAAAACAGCAAGGTCATGGAGCAGTAGGGTGACTATAAGAAGTGCCACGAAACTGCCTAAAAAGGTGGCGCCTAAAATAGTCAATTATGAAGTTAATTTTTCTTTAAGGAAGTAAGTGCAATGCCAAATTTTATATCAGTCAATACCGCATCTTCTACAGGTATTGCAACATCCAGCACAAATGGAATATCCGCTGTTTCAGAAATTTTAACAGACTTAGGCTTTGAAGATCAAAAAGCAGAAGTAATTGCTGAAGATCAATTACACCATAATAATTATTTTCAATTACATAAAGCGATTGAAAATTACCAAACAAAATCAGACCGAAAAAATCAAGTTAAATTAACTAAAATTTTAAACAAAGAAATTAAACGCCTAAGAGCAGAATATAAATATATCAAAGCTAAACAGATAGCATATCAACAAGCAGCAGAACAACAAAATGCGCAACAAGCTGCTTCCTCCAGTTATCTCACGCAATGGGGCAACTGGTTTTTAAACAGCGCCAAACAATTTTTTGGATCAGATAATGAATATCAAGCCGAACGTTATCGGGGATTGGCAGAAGTCCGTCAAGAACAAATTGCAAAATTAAAAAATAAAGCTAATCTAAATAAACGACAAGCAGAAGATGTTGTTGAATTAAATGCCGATGATTTTTCGCCGATGGGTAGAAATTTGTTGGCATTGCCGGAAGAGCAGCCTGAATTTCAGGTGAATACATATACGATGAGTAGCCAAAAATATCCTGCTATAGGTGTGCAACCTTCTGGGGATTTTGTGATTGCTTGGCAGAGTAGTGGACAAGATGGGGACTCTGATGGAATTTACGCACAACGTTTTAGTGCGGTGGGTGCACCATTAGGTAAGGAGTTTCGCGTCAATACTGATACGCTTGGTGTTCAAGAACGCCCTGCTATAGGCGTGCAGCCTTCTGGAGATTTTGTGATTACTTGGGGGAGTAGTCTCAATAGTTGGGATGTGCGTGCACAACGATTCAGTGCAACTGGTTTTTTATTAGGCGCTGAATTTCAAGTGAATAATAATACAGTTGGTGTTCAGTTAGATCCTGCTATTGCTGTACAACCTACAGGTGATTTTATAATTACTTGGGCGTGCGGTTATAATAGCCCTCGGAATCTGTCTGCGCAACGATTCGATGCAACAGGTTCTTTATTGGGTGCAGAGTTCGCTGTTGGTTCTAATCCTCTTTATGCTGAAACACAAGGTGCAATTGGCGTACAGCCCAACGGAGATTTTGTGATTACTTGGGGGGGTGCGAATGGAGGCGGACTTAGCTCTGGTTATGGTGTACACGTGCAGCGATACAATGCAACAGGTTTGCCATTAGGCTCAGACTTTCGTGGAGATTCGGTAGATCTCCATAATAATTATTATAAACCTACTATCGGCATACAACCCTCAGGAAATTTTGTGATTGCTTGGACAAGTCAAGGGCAAGATGGTGTATACGCTCGAGGATTTAGTCTTAATGGATCTCCGCTAGGTTCAGAGTTTCGAGTAAATACATATGCAGAGCTTCATCAAGGAGGATCTGCTATAGGTGTGCAACCCAATGGAGATTTTTTGATTATTTGGACTGATGGCAATAACGCTGACATACTTGCACGGCGACTCAGTGCGAGCGGCTCTCAATTAGGCGCAGAATTTTTTGTAAATACCTACAAAATTAACGTGCAATCCAATGCTGTAATTGGTGTACAACCTTCAGGAGATTTTATAATTACATGGGATAGTTTTGGCCAAGATGGTGATCAGGAGGGTATCTTCGCTAAAATTTTTCCTTCTGTATCAACTTCTAATTCTGAATCTAATCCTGAATCTAATTCTCAATCTAATAGTTTATCCCTCACCGAAAAAATTGGAATCGGTGCTGGGATGGGCGCAGCGGCTTTATTAGCGGTGGCGGGTATTTTTTGTTATCGCAAAAAATCATTCGCAGATGATAAAGAAAGCCAAGACTCAGTAAAGAGGTTACATGCACAAGCAAAACAAGCTGAAGCAGATGCATATATTAAAAAACTACAAGAAGCAGAGCAGAAATCAAATGCTATAAATCAAAAAAATACCAACACTGTTTCCGCTGATATTTTTAAAGCGGATAAACTCAAACAAGAAATAAGCATGTTAAAACAGGAGCAAAGGGTAAGCGCATCGAAATCTGGATCGACAGACGAAAAAAGTGTTCAGCAGTTACCCCCGCAGCACGAATCTGATCCAGAAGTCAGTGTTAGTTCAGCAGTGCCAACGCATGCATCGCATCAGCGCGGTGGTGGTGTTGAATTAGCATCAGTTGTTGTTAGTACAGAGGTACCGACTAATTTATCACACCAACGTGATGTTGAATTATCAGCAGAGCCGGGAAATAGATGTAGTTTCAATAAACTTATGTGATGAACTAATTATGGATAATTTAACTGAACCTTTATTGGGAAAAAATGATGACACACCAGAAATTGTACCACAAGCAAATAAAGGTAAAATTTATTTAGAAAAAATGCTTGCGGTTGATAGTTTAGTCAAACAACTTGATCAGGAAATTGAGCGTCTTGCTAAAAAATAAATGCGGGCATTGAGGTGTAAAAGCGAAATCATTTATGGTAAGCGATCTATAACTGCTGATACAGCAATTAGGCTAGGGCGTTATTTTAATATGGAAGCTAAGTTTTGGATGAATTTACAAGCTTCTTATGATTTAGAGAAGGCAATAGATAAATCTCTGGATGTAATTTACGAAGAAGTTAAACCATTTGAAGATGCAGCATAAATACGAGGCATTACTTAGCCCAATTGAAACGTTACGTACAACATAGGGATCAGACTCACTGGATTTAAATTTGAATTAGATGGCGTATATCGCGGAGAATGATGCGTAGGGTTTTGGGAGCAAGTATTCGCTGTTTATGCGCGGTTTTGCGGTACTGCTAATATTATTAATTAGTATGAGCAATCCTTTATCATTTGGTAAATTTTAGTATTATATTACATCATTTGCGTCAGGGCTGAGGCTTAATAGTTAGTCTTTGCGAAAAAAGCTATTGACTATTGCCGTCATTATACTGATGCTGTCCTAACAGTAAAGTGAGCAGTAGTTCATCAGGACAAACAGGGAGTTGAGAACTTCGACAAGTTCAACGTCACATATCTTTAAAGTAAAGATTAAGGAAAATCTATATGAACAATACTTGTTTAACTCTGATCAAGCAGGATAAAAAACCCAGTCCAGATATAACAGTAATGAAATGGTGGAGTAATCCACTACGTGCAAAAAATCTGCAAATTCTCATAGATTATGCCTGGGGTTTACGGATACAAGCCTGCTTAGCTCCCCTAGTATATCACAAAAAACGAGTGAACTCTGTGCAGCTGCATATGTTTAAAGGCATATTGCATATTGATGAAAGCAATAACGACTGGACTACGGAAAGTTGCTGTGTGAGGTTGATACGATAATATTTATTGCTAATGGATAAATGCATTACTAAATAAATGTTACTTATATAGGATATCAACATGAAAACGGGTTTAAATCCGCCACTTGCTGGTGCTTTACCATCGCAAACAACCAATGATGATAAATCAGCGCCTTCTATTGCTGTTGCGTCACTACCTGTTATTTCAATTGATTTTAAAGTGCTAGAGAGTCAATCGAAGTTCATACGTGAGGAAACTCTGCAACAAAAAGTAAAAGCGTTTATTGCTACGGTTGAGAAAAAAATCGAACGCATCCAAGAAGCTTTATTGATAACTAATTTCCAAAACGTTGTTTATACCGCCGTTGAAGAACTTGAAAAAGTCATACGCGAGATGCGTACCGTTAAAATAAATGATAATACTGATGGTGCTGCTGTCGATACCATTATTACTGCTATCGAAAATCCCTACAAATTACTTCGCGCACAAATTGGTAATCAATTGTTAGTAAAGGATGATATATCTGCAGCGGAATTAAACTGGAAAATCTTTGCGTTGCCGTGTCAGCAACAATTGCTGGTGAGTGATGCTACTCGAAAAAAAGATTTTGATGGTTGCTTACAACAGTTAAAAGGATTAATTCAGCAGCGTAAAGGCACAGCTGCTACTAATCTTTTTATTAGCTATGCTTGGCCTACACCGCAATATCATTCCAAAGAATATTGGTTGCAACCTTTTTTAAAACAATTACGCGAACATTTACGGCAAGCGGGTATTCACGCCATTTTAGATATTGTCGATAACAAACCGGGTGGTGATATTATCCAATTTATGGAACAGGCCAAAGACGCTAATTTTGTCTTAGTCATTTTTACCGAATCACTTAAGGATAAACATCTCAAAGGCCATGGTTTAAAAGCGGTGAATACTGAATTAAATAACATTAGTCACAAACGCAAGATTGATTATGAACTGGGTCTAATGCGGGTATTGCCTTTTTTAGTGACGGGCACGCATGCTACTTCGTACCCAGCTAACTATGAGTTATATTCCACCGTTCGAGATTGGCGTGGTGCGAATTATTTGGAAATTATTAAAACAATAATTACCCAGTTGCATGCGATTGAGCTACAGGACGAACAGTTTAATGGTATATGGAATGCATTTATCCAAAAGTATTCGACATTTACATTATCTGTACCGAAGGCGCAAGTCGAAAAATTTAGAACGCAACAAGATTATAAAAAGGAATTAGACGAACTGACTGCGGAGGAAGGCTACAAAACGTTGTTGAGAGAAGTGGGCCAGTATTCACATTTACCCGCAAATTTGCCACAGGTATTTCCGAAGGCTAAACACAATGTTCAAGCAGAACAACCACCACCCGCCAGTGTTGGCACTAAAGAAACGGATTCAGAAAAAGATGAAAAAAGTAAGGTAGTCGCTGTACCGCAATCCACTACTTTTGCTCCAGGCAACAGTGATTATAAATCGGTGATTATGCAAGGTGGTTTGCTCGTTGATAAAACACTTTTTATTAAAGAAGTTATTGATGACAAAACGCAAGTTAAATTAATCATTCGTCCTCGCCGATTTGGTAAGACATTGAATATGTCGATGCTCAGGTATTTCTTTGAGAAAACAGATAAAACAAATGAACATGCTGGATTATTCTTTGATAGAGCTATCTGGAAAGCAGGCAAACAATATCAAGATGAACAAGGACGATATCCAGTGTTGTTTATTACGATGAAAGATGTCAATGCGAAAAAATATGAAGAAGCGGAAGAGAGTATTCGTGAATTGTTGTCAACATTATATAAACAATATAAAGAGTTACTCTTTAATGGCGTTTTTAAAAACGATGTTGATGAACAAAAAGATTATCAAGCAATTATCGATCGTCAACGCAGCAATATCACACAAACTAAAAATGCTTTGAAGAAATTAACTGGGTATTTACAAAAAGCTTCTGGTAAACAAGTCATTGTTCTTATTGATGAATACGACACCCCCTTTAATGCGAGTTACGAATATGATTACTATCTGCTAATGGCAGATTTTATGCGAGGCATCTTAAGTCCTTTGTTAAAAGATAATTTACATCTCTATCGAGCAGTTTTAACAGGGATTTTACGCATCACAAAAGAAATGGACTTAAGTAATGTGCATGTTTACAGTGTGCTATCTGATACTTATGCTTCACAGTTTGGCTTTCAGTTTGGTGAAGTTAAAGAATTGTTAAAAAAAACTAAAATCCCAGAAAATTTATTGGAAGATATTGAAAATTGGTATGGTGGTTATCAGATTGGCTCACAGAAAATATTTAATCCATGTTCGATAGTAGGCTTTATCAACGATAATCAGCGTTCTATGCTACAAGGTATTCTATATCGTCCCCACTGGTTGGACAGTTCAGAAAATAAGTTAATAGAAAATTTACTCGTCAAACCGGATGACCTCACTAAAAAAACATTTAAAGATTTGATGGAAAACAAACCCATTATTCGGGAAATTAGCGAACATACGGTCTTTGCAGATATTACTAAGAATCCACAAACACTCTGGGGCTTCCTATCTCTATGCGGTTATTTAACCGTAAAACCTGTCAGTAAAAAACTGGGCGAAGAGAAAACGTTGGGTGAATTTGTTGTGGCAAACAGAGAGCTATATGGGTTTTATAAAACATTAGCCGAATCCTGGTTTAAAGATGAAAAAATAAACTTCGTCTTTATCGCTTCACCAAAAGAGAATTCTGTTGTAATTGAACTCAAAAAACATTTACTTAAGGCACAAAGTTATAAGGAGAGCTTATTCATTGCGGCAAAATTAATTGATTTACATGCTGTTGATAATGCACTGGTTCATGTGTTGTTACAAAGCTTTGATGTTAACATAAACAAAGAGGATCAAGCACAAGCACAATGCTTGCTGACTCAGCATGATGTCATCAAATGCATCATGTCTATTGATAAGGAGGCTGGCGAAACATTAGAAAAATCTACACAGCATGGTGATCAACCTAATGTCTTTAAATATGCTGTTACTCCTCGGTTGCGCAAGCTTGCGATTAACAAATCTGACAATACAAACGAATTAACGCAATACTTGCAGCAATTAATTGCTGACAATCGCGACATCAAGATTCAAGGCATGGCAGATGATATGCGATATAAGATACCACTGGATAAAATTTATATCGACTTAGAATTAGACCCTGTGACGCGTTCAGATATGAATAATTTATTACGCCGTTTTGAAAAAACGCAATTAGTTAATATTCTAGCTCAATCCGTTGATGACGCTCATGCGGTGCAGCATAAGCCACTTTTGAGTAATAAAACCCCTGAGCTACAGAGAGATCAAAAACAGTCAGTGCCTTTGTTGATTGTACCAAAAGATGAAAAAACGGTTACAGATTCAGTATTACCAGTAGCCTTGCGAAAACAGTTTCTCCGAATTGTTAAATCAGTAGGCTATAAATATGGGCAATCACCCACTGAGAATTTTTGGGCCGAAATCTGGAATGCTGGAAAATTAACTCGCGAAGATCAAAATACTTTGCAAAATGTTTTATATAGATTAGAAGATAAAACGGCTGAATTTGCTAATTCTATCGCGCGCAAACGAAGCGTAGAACCAAAAGAATTGTTCCTGTCGGTGGCACAAGCCTATCAAAAAAATCGCCACATGATTATTTTGGGTGATCCGGGTGCGGGCAAAACCACGGTAGCTCAATGGTTGACATTAAAGATGGCCAGCGCGCTGGAGTCCTCTAAAACCGAAGATTCTGGACAACATTCAAGAAAGTTGACGATGGGCAAACTACGTTTGCCTATTTTTGTGCGCTTATCTGAATATGTAGAGTATCGAGCAACGTGTAAAATAAAGCCATCGCTGGCAGATTTTCTGATTGTGCGGGCTGAGAGAAAAGCGGAGGCCACAATAATAAAAGACTGCTTAAATAACGGTACAGTATTACTTATTCTAGATGGGTTTGATGAAGTACCTAATGCGCTTGAACGAGAGGAAATCGGGCGAGATATCGATCAATTTATTGATACTTCGGTATTTAAAGATCAAGAAGGACTGTTTGAACAACCGCATGATATTGACAGTGGTAACCGATTAATCATCACCAGTCGTATTGTCGGTAATTATGTGGCAAAACTGAATTCTGAGTGGCCACGACTCACCATTAAAGCCATGAGTTTGGCGAGTATCAAGCAGTATTTCGCTCATTGGATGCAAGCAATTTATGGTGCTGGACAAGTGGCACAAAAGAATGCTGATGCTTTGTTTGCCTTGGTGCGAGAGGATGACCGTTTATTGGATCTGGCTAAAACACCACAATTAGCTAATCTCATTGCGATGGTTTATCAAAAAACTAATTCCTTACCTAGAACACGTACTGAATTATACAAGCTGGCCATCATCAATATTATGGATAATTGGCGCAAACAGATTTTTACTCGGCCCATCAGCCGTGATGAAAAAATTATTCATGCGATGACCAATGACGTTATTTTTCGATTATTCGAGCCGATTGCGGCCGAGATGCAATCCCTCAATAGCACGATTAGTGAAGAAGAGATGAAGGCACTTTCAGCACGATTGGAAGAATACATTAAAGCGTGGGTGGGTAAGCCGCAAGAAATTGTTAGAATCTTTCTCGATTCGATTTGGCATGAGGTAGGGCTATTGACGGAATTTGGCATAGGTGAGTACCGTTTCTTACATCGCAGCTTTCAAGAATATTTAGCAGGCCGTTATTTGGTCAGGGATGATAAGAATGCGGCATCCTGCCTAGAAGATCCTCGCCAAAATTTCCAGCGCGGTTGGAATTGTTTTGATTTAGCTATTGGTTTAGATATAGGGTTAAACATTAATGAAAAAGATGCAGACAAACGTGCAAAAGCTGCGCGCGATAAATTAGTTGCTTTCGCCTTAGATGAAAAAAATATTCCTAAATTTCGTCGACTGTTAGCGCCTGAGATTCGGCATGCAGCAGGGCTCACTGCAGTTTATCTAAATCTGCAAAAAGAAAAAGAAACTGCGGACAAAGATCGTAATACTCGTTTGGCGGAATTATTTGGTGTGGCAGAAGTGTTAACGAAAGCCCGCTCCAATGAGGTAAGCACACAAGCAGTGGTAATGCAGCAAATAACAAAACTATTAGCAGAAGATGATCGCAGCAAACAGGATGTAAATGAAATAAACTTAGATCGTCACACGTTACCAATATCTCTACAGACAAAAGCTTTGCGCAAATTAGTAAATAAGTACCAATTTGGTCATGACATGATGCAAAAAGCAATCAGAGAATTGTGCGCACAATATCCACAAATGCAAGCAGCAGTAGAAGCTTGTAAACAAGCGCTAAGTCAAGCGCAAAATAATCGCGCAATTAATATTGTTTCCGCAGAAGAGCTCTACCAGTTTTTACAAACACCAGAACGACAAAAACAATATCCCGTTGCGTGGGGAGTTTATCATAAACAATATCAGGATAATTTTGTGCCGCATGAACAAGCGCTTCAAACTTATTGCGAAGATGAAAAAACCTACCGCACTTATGTCAACGACTATTATGGCAAACAGGGCTGGGTTGCTTTTCAACGCAGCTTCAAAGCGGAGGGCACCAGTACCTCTATGGTGGATATTGCAGCACGATTGCTAAATGCACAGATCGTTGTGCGTCAAAAAAATCCAACAATACAAAATGCCTGGGAAGAGATTTACTGCACTGCAACTCCCGTGCAAAATAATAAAAAAGTGTATGTGCAATTTAACGGTCGTGATCATTTTACTGCGCTGCAAGAAAATTCTGCATATGCGACCGCTAGATTTTTTGCACCAGCTAAGCCACCATCCGTATCATTAACCGCGGCAGCAACACCGCAACAAGCAACGGCAGCAGTATTACCACAACAAAATGGATAGTCAACTGTCAATCTTCAATTACAAAAAATATTCCCTGAGTTAGACTCGATTCCTCACGCAGATACATTATCTCGTTTATTAGAAAAAATCAATGTCAATGCAATAGAGTGTGCACATATTGCATTGACCAAACAATTAATTAAATCAAAGAAATTTAAAACGCTGCTGATTCATAAAAGTCTTCCTATTACTATGATAGACACGAAATTAATAGACATTTTACCGGAAAATATCTCTAATGAAGCGGCGTACCATATGGTTAATTTTATTGCCGAACTAGCCATCGCAATTGAGAATCATTACTTAGCCCAATTGAAACGTTACGTACAACATAGGGATCAGACTCACTGGATTTAAATTTGAATTAGATGGCATATATCGTGGAGAATGATGCGTAGGGATTGGGAACAAGTATTCGCTGTTTTGCGACACTGCTAACAGCATTAATTAGTATGAGCAATCCTTTATCATTTGGTAAATTTTAGTATTATATTACATCATTTGCGTCAGGGCTGAGGCTTAATAGTTAGTCTTTGCGAAAAAAGCTATTGACTATTGCCGTCATTATACTGATGCTGTCCTAACAGTAAAGTGAGCAGTAGTTCATCAGGACAAACAGGGAGTTGAGAACTTCGACAAGTTCAACGTCACATATCTTTAAAGTAAAGATTAAGGAAAATCTATATGAACAATACTTGTTTAACTCTGATCAAGCAGGATAAAAAACCCAGTCCAGATATAACAGTAATGAAATGGTGGAGTAATCCACTACGTGCAAAAAGTCTGCAAATTCTCATAGATTATGCCTGGGGTTTGCGGATACAAGCCTGTTTAGCTCTCCTAGTATATCACAAAAAACGAGTGAACTCTGTGCAACCGCATATGTTTAAAGGCATATTGCATATAGATGAAAGCAATAACGACTGGACTACGGAAAGTTGCTGCGTACAATTAACACGATAATATTTACTATTAACGGATAAATGCGCGACTAAATAACCGTTACTTATAAAGGACATTAAATATGACAATGAGTCAAACAACGGTAGTGTTTAAGTCTCATCCGGCTGCACAATCTGTGCCATCACCTGCTTTGGAGAAAAGCCAGGAGAAGACGAATGTAAAAAAAGTTGTGCCTAATAAACCTGAGTTTAAAATAAATTCAGATGCATCCAAGAAAAAAATGGAGAAAATTACTCACGCAGAAATTTATAAAATAATTTCGGAAACAATCATAAGTTTTGAAAAAACAGCAAAAAGTTTTAATGATGATGTTAATGATGAACTTACCACGCCTGAAGCGCTGACGGGCTATCTTGATAAAATCAAAAACCTGCTAAGCGCCGCACGCACAGAAATTTCGCAAAAAGGTGGAGACCATACGTCAGTACAGCGCGCTAACGATGTATTGCAATATTTAGAAAAGCAATATACCGAAGTAACAAATCAATTGAAACCACCAACAGTTATTAGCAAAACTAGCACGCCTAGCGATTCTACATCTAGCTATTGGCAGGAAAATCGATTACGTTTAGAACAACAATTATTGCTTAACCCAAGCACTACCCTAGCCCAGCGCTTCAACAGCACGTTAGAACTTATTCGCAAGCAAGGCCACAATGATCTACTGCTACCGAATAGTGTTTTTATTTGTTATGCCTGGCCTGATCAAAAAGATGAGGCACAAAAACATCTGTCCTGGGTACAACCTTTTTTGCTAGGGTTACGTCAACACTTGCAAGCTGCAGGCATTGCCAATGCAAAATTAGATATCAGAGATAACCCACCGGGCGGCAATATTTATGACTATATGCGCTTTGCAGAAACAGCTGATTTTGTTTTACTGATCGGCACAGAATCGCTGTTAAAGAAGCATCAAATTGGCACTTCAGCTGTTTGTACCGAATTAATCAATATCAATCGCAAACGCGAAAAAGATGTCAAAGCCAATAAATACCGCGTGTTTCCTATTATGATTAGTGGTGATTATCGCGAATCGTTTCCTGCGCATTATGAGTTGTATACTACTGTCAAAGATTGGAAAGGCACTAAAACATATTTTCAGCATTTTCAATGGTTAGTTGCAGCGCTGTATAGCACTAACGAAAACGCATTCATTGAAACTTGGAAGAAATTTTTAGATAAAAGCGAGGAACACGAGCAATTAATTCTTACAACAGGACTTGACGAACAATCTGTGCTGGATAAATTAGAAGCGGAAAAAAAGGAAGTAGAGCAAAAGAAAGTACAAAAAAAACAAGCGAGTCGTCGTGCGCTTAATTTAGAAAAACGTGAAAATATAAAGCAAGATGCCGTTGGCATGCTACATTCTGGTGTTGCTGTCAGGTCAAATCCTGAAGAAAAAAATATGCCAGTGTCACCCGCACCTCAACCCAAACCTGTTCAATTACCAACCTCTCTTGCTATTGGTAACAGTGATTATAAATCGGCGGTTATGCAGGGTGGTTTGCTCGTTGATAAAACACTTTTTATTAAAGAAGTTATTGATGACAAAACGCTAGTTAAATTAATCATTCGTCCTCGCCGATTTGGTAAGACATTGAATATGTCGATGCTCAGGTATTTCTTTGAGAAAACAGATAAAACAAATGAACATGCTGGATTATTCTTTAATACAGCTATCTGCAAAGCAGGCAAACAATATCAAGATGAACAAGGACAATATCCAGTGTTGTTTATTACGATGAAAGATGTCAAAGCGAAAAAATATAAAGAAGCAGAAGAGAGTATTCGTGAATTGTTGTCAACATTATATAAACAATATAAAGAGTTACTTTTTAATGGTGTTTTTAAAAACGATGCTGATGAACAAAAAGATTATCAAACAATTATCGATTGTAAAGGCAGTATCACACAAACTAAAAATGCTTTGAAGAAATTAACTGGGTATTTACAAAAAGCTTCTGGTAAACAAGTCATTGTTCTTATTGATGAATACGACACGCCCTTTAATGCGAGTTACGAATATCATTACTATCCGCTAATGGCAGATTTTATGCGAGGCATCTTAAGTCCTCTGTTAAAAGATAATTTACATCTCTATCGAGCAGTTTTAACCGGCATTTTACGCGTCGCAAAAGAAAGTATTTTTTCGGGATTAAACAATGTGCGTGTTTACAGTGCACTATCTGACAGCTATGCCACACAGTTTGGATTTTCAGCCAACGAAGTGAAAGATTTGTTAAAGAATACTACGATACCCAGTCATTTAGTAGAAACCATCGAAGATTGGTATGGCGGTTATCAAATGGGTTCACAAAAACTTTTTAATCCCTGGTCGATAATTAATTTTATCGAAGATAATCGTCGCGTTTTACCGGAAAATATCCAGTACCGCTCATACTGGTTGAATACCTCAGAAAATAATTTGGTAAGCGAGTTATTAGTCAAATCGGATGATCTCACTAAAAAAATATTTAAAGATTTACTGGCAAATAAACCTACTATTCAAGAAATTAGCGAACATACGGTCTTTACAGATATTACTAAGAATCCACAAACACTTTGGAGCTTTTTATTTCTATGCGGCTATTTAACTGTGAAGCCTGGCAGTAAAAAACTGGGCGAAGAGAAAACATTGGGTGAATTTGTTGTGGTAAACAAAGAGTTGTATGGGTTTTATGAAACATTAACCAAACTCTGGCTTATTGAAGAAAATCCTGCCGTAGCATCTCTCAGACAACATTTAGTCATTGCTCAGACTTATAAGGAGCGCTTATCCATTGCGGCAAAATTAATTGATTTACATGCTGTTGATAATGCACTGGTTCATGTGTTGTTACAAAGCTTTGGTGTCAACATAAACAAAGAGGATCAGGCACAAGCGCGACGCTTGTTGATTCAGCATGATGTCATCAAATACATCATGTCTATTGATAAGGAGGCTGGCGAAACATTAGGAAAATCTACACAGCATGGTGATCAATCTAATGTCTTTAAATATGCTGTTACTCCGCTGTTGCGCAAGCTTGCGATTAACAAATCTGAAAATACAAACGAATTAACGCAATACTTGCAGCAATTAATTGCTGACAATCGCAACATCAAGATTCAAGGCATGGCAGATGATATGCGATATAAGATAGCACTGGATAAAATTTATATCGACTTAGAATTAGACCCTGTGACGCGTTCAGATATGGCTAATTTATTACGCCGCTTTGAAAAAACGCAATTAGTTAATATTCTAGCTCAATCCGTTGATGACGCTCATGCGGTGCAGCATACGCCACTTTTGAGTAATAAAACCCCTGAGCTACAGAGAGATCAAAAACAGTCAGTGCCTTTGTTGATTGTACCAAAAGATGAAAAAACGGTTACAGATTCAGTATTACCAGTAGCCTTGCGAAAACAGTTTCTCCGAATTGTTAAATCACTAGGCTATAAATATGGGCAATCACCCACTGAGAATTTTTGGGCCGAAATCTGGAATGCTGGAAAATTAACTCGGGAAGATCAAGATATTTTGCTAAATGTTTTATATAGATTAGAAGATAAAATGGCTGAATTTGCTAGTTCTATCAAGCGCAAACGAATGGTAGAACCAAAAGAATTGTTCCTGTCGGTAGCACAAGCCTATCAAAAAAATCGCCACATGATTATTTTGGGTGATCCGGGTGCGGGCAAAACCACGGTAGCTCAATGGTTGACATTAAAGATGGCCAGCGCGCTGGAGGATAAAAACAATCCAGGATTATTCGAAGTCGATAGCAGCGAGTTGGAGTTCTCTAAAACCGAAGATTCTGGACAACATTCAAGAAAGTTGACGATGGGCAAACTACGTTTGCCTATTTTTGTGCGCCTATCTGAATATGTGGAGCATCGAGCAAAGGATAAAATAAAGCAAATAAAATCATCGCTGGCAGATTTTCTGATTGCGCGGGCTGAGAAAAAAGCGGAGGCCACAATAAAAGACTGCTTAAATAACGGTACAGTATTACTTATTCTAGATGGGTTTGATGAAGTACCTAATGCGCTTGAACGAGATAAAATCGGGCGAGATATCGATCAATTTATTGGTACTTCGGTATTTAAAGATGAAAAAGGATTGTTTGAACAATCGCATGATATTGATAGTGGTAACCGATTAATCATTACCAGTCGTATTGTCGGTAATTATGTGGCAAAACTGGATTCTGAGTGGCCACGACTCACCATTAAAGCCATGAGTTTGGCGAGTATCAAGCAGTATTTCGCTCATTGGATGCAAGCAATTTATGGTGCTGGACAAGTGGCACAAAAGAATGCTGATGCTTTGTTTGCTTTGGTGCGAGAGGATGACCGTTTATTGGATCTGGCTAAAACACCACAATTAGCGAATCTCATTGCGATGGTTTATCAAAAAACTAATTCCTTACCCAGAACACGTACTGGATTATACAAGCTGGCCATCACCAGTATCATGGAGAATTGGCGCAAACAGATTTTTGCTCGGTCTATCAGCCGTGATGAAAAAATTATTCATGCGATGACCGATGACATTATTTTTCGATTATTGGAGCCGATTGCGGCCGAGATGCAATCCCGCAATAGCACGATTAGCGAAGAAGAGATGAAGACACTTTCACCACGATTGGAAGAATACATTAAAGCGTGGGTGGGTAAGCCACAAGAAATTGTTAGAATCTTTCTCGATTCGATTTGGCATGAGGTAGGGCTATTGACGGCATTTGGCATAGGTGAGTACCGTTTCTTACATCGCAGCTTTCAAGAATATTTAGCAGGCCGTTATTTGGTCAGCGATGATAAGAATGCGGCATCCTGCCTACTGGAAAAATTACCTGATCCAATTTGGCATGAACCTTTGTTAATGGCGATCGGTTATATCAGCGCGGAAAAGTCGGGGATTTTCAAAGATATCTTACTGACTCTATTAAAACAGCCACTGAATAATCTGTCTGCGTTTTTGCCCACCAAGGCTTTGTTGGTGGCAGAGGCGTTTTCTGAGATAACCGATAATCGCCTGCTTGAAACAAGTGTAAAAATTGTTTTTGTGGAAATGATGGAACAATTATTGAATAGCTACAAGAAGTTACAGCATACCGAACACGCTTCGTTAGTGTGCAAAAATATTGAATATGCGTTGGTAAGACTCTGCAAAGCAGGTTATCGAGGATGGATAGAAAAATATTTAGGGTATAAATTGGTCAATCGAGATGATGCACCTGCGGTCGCACTACTGATACAGCACCTCAGTTGGTTTACGCCATCTCTCAATACCTTATTGATTGCAGCCTTACCGTTTGACAAAGGTGAAAAGGATTGGCCGATTAATGGCGCACTACAAAAAGCGTTACGATTTGAAGGTTCCTTTGAAAAACATGCTGCTTTTGATGACAAAATAAAAGAAGTGATTCATGCTAACTGGGAAAAAGCGCCAGATCAGATTATGAGTCTTATCAATAAAAAAAGAGTAGAAAAAAAAGAAACTTCCTTAAGCCAAGCGCTAATCACTGAAAGCTTGGGTTATATTAAAGACTATCAAGCCTATAAAAATTTACTGTTACAACCCCGTGAATTACAAATCGATACGCTGAATATATTAAGCATGCGGCAGCGATTACGGAGCACCAACAATACTGATTTATTAACACGTGTAAAAAATAATCCAGATTGGTTACGTGTCGTGAGTGCTTTATATGGTGGCTATCAAGATTTCCAAGTGGCCAACGCTGTTCGCGAATACAGTGAAATTGCTTCTTACTTACGACTGGATGATAACCAACGGACTCCTTTTCTTGAATATTATAAGAGCCTTTGGACAAGCGATGATGCCATCTATGAAATGGCCGTGTATTTGGATAAGCACATGGAGGGTAAAACGGATGCTTTTGACAAAACGCCGGATTTTGATCCACGGGCTATTTATCGGGATTCGACGTTAACTTACCAATTACTGCAGATGTTCGAAGGTACGCTAACGCAAGAACAGTTTAGCCAGCAGTGCCTTGCTTTTTGGCAGGATGGGTCAAATGCTATTAAACAGCAAGATGCGTGTATTGCATTAATTGCATTAGGTCATCCCGATGTATCTGCACTGTTATCGAACGCCAACGACACACTACGCCAAGCTGTACTCAAGCGCTTGGCAGAAATAGATCATAATCTGCAAGATCCAGTATGTCGTATCCAGAAAGATTTCTCAACGCTGTATTTACTTGCAACAGCAGAAAAAACTGAAGAAACTGAAGAAACATTGGCGTTGTCATTGCTCAATGCTTTTTTCACATGCATGCGGCCGGATGCACACGCCAGCGAAGAACACACAGCAAGGCCCTCAACACCCTTGTTACGGTCTTTATTCAGCACCTTGATACGTCAAGGCGGGCGACCTATTAATCCCTTCAGCAGTGTTTCACTTTTCACACACCCGGATGAACAAGCGTATTTATTATCGGAATATCTAGCAATGGTATTTACCGGTAATGGCGATGACACTGTTTATAACGCGGCGGTTTGCGCTGATAGCACCAGCAAATTAGATTCACGCTTAATGTTGCGTACGCTGATGTTGCTGCCATACGCCTCTCAACTCAGGAAACCAACGCCGGGTTTTTCCTGGTCGATGCCTACCTTAATGCCTTATACAGTCGATCCCACTGATATTCCCATGGCAGTGTTCGACATGTTGGAGACAGCACCTAAAAAACTATCTTTTATTCGGCCTTGGGCGATTAATCAAGTTTTATTAGGCATTCTCCAACAAAATATTCAGTTAATTCCGGAAGCCTTAGTCATCCTGGCGACGGATATGGGAGAACAATCGGATGGTTATTTGGATCAATTTCGAACGTTATTAACGGTATACCAGGCACAACAAAAAACATCAAGTGCGGGTAAAGATGCGAAGCAAGCGCCGGAAGAAAAACTCAGCAGCACTAATTTAAAACAAATTATCTATAATCGAATCCAAGAATTGACGAATCCTTATCATGAAGCCAGAGCATGGTATCGCTTAGCCAAACATTATGGAACTAGTGATAGTCCTGATGCAAAAGATAATTTTGATCATACAACTTTATATAATAAAGCAAAGCAAGCCGCTGAAAAAATTTCTGATAAACATCAAAGAATTCAAGTGTTGGAACATCTGCTGCTGGAAGTGAAAGCAACTCATTCACAAGAATTGTTTATTGATTTAACGAATCAAAAAATTGCTGATAATCTCATGGGTATTGCCTATCGAACCATCCAAGAAATAACGGATCTTGCTGATAAAGCGTTGGCATTAGGGAGATTGGCATTTCATCTGGATAAAGCAAATCGCGATTATTTACTTGCCGAATCAATGAGTATCACTAAGGCGATTGCAGATAATACACTACGCAATGACGTGATGCGTTTATTACAACCCCTATGGTTGACCCAATCAGCCGAAGTTGAAAAGAGCATGAAGCACGCGGGTTCGGCTAGCGATAGCCAAGCGGCTATGATTTTCCCAGAGCAACCCGGTAAAACGTTGTTGAATTATGAAACGTTGTCGCAGGCTAGTGGTAAATTGCCCTTGGTTGCCTGGGCGCTTATTAGTCTTTCTGCGTTAGTGCATGATGTGCGCGTGCAATTTGATTCCACTGTTGCTCGTGATCGCCTTTGGTTAGCACTGCGAAAGGATCCTACATCAAAAATGTTTTTAGCGGTGCAGGATAAAATTGCCAATCAACTGGAACCCTTAAGCAAAACTGCTGCGATTGTGCTGGATGAACTTATCAACGAGGGTTACGCCAAACTCGTAGGTGAATTACTCTTACCACATCTGACGCAAGTGGAATTAGAAGTCTTGCCGGTGCTTAAACGCTGGGCACAGTGGGGTGTTAATTCTGAAGCCAAAAAAGAACACAAACTCATTGCCGGTTGTGCGTCTTTGTTGATGGTGGAAATGCACTCTATCAATGTGACCTTGTTGCCCAACATACTTTTTTTGATAGAAGAATATCCGGCTATTGATATCTTGCGTCATCGCGTTTTTTGCGTGATTCATCATCCTAATGTGACGCCACCCAAAGAACCGACAAAGCGTTTATCGGTTTTAGGTCAGAACACAGTGGAGTTGATTGCTAAAAAAAGTAACCAATATTACAATCCCGACGAACCAAAACTTCAACTGGGAATTCGCCTACGTTGGTTTAGCCATGATTTACTGATGGATGATCAACAAACAGTGATTGGTTGGTTGAGTGAGTTAGATAAAGCGAGTAGCCAGCCAACCAGCCCCACATTCAAATTATACCAACAGTTAATTTCACAAATTGAGCGTGTGGATGCTAAGGTGTTAACAGTTTTACTAGACCACCTGACACATGAAGGCTGCCAGTCACAGACACAATTAGCGATCATTAAATCTCTGATTCGCATTGAACGTTTTAAAAATGGCACCTTAAATTTTGGTGATGTTGTTGCACGCATTTCGCAATTGGACAAAAAGTTATTAGTTAGTCAATCCTATCTGAAATATGGTTCGGATTTAGATGAATTCTTTCGATCCATCAAAACACTGTTTCTTAATAAACAGCGGAATTTAGATCAAATCACTGCGGAAGAAATCGAAGCGCATATCTTAAGTAACGACACAGAAAACTTTTCATCATTGCAAGATGTTGACAACATTCAAAAATTATTTAACCGTATGGGGTCATTACTCTATGTTAACAAAGATGATTCACAACGCTGGGTTAGCGCAACAGAGAAAATTCAACAGTATCCTAAGCTACTTTTATTTTTGATGCGGGCATTATCTTTATTGTTAGCAAAATCACCTAATGATGAAAATCATTATTTATCGTTTCGGCATAATCTATTATGTATTACTGCAGGAGCGGCACAGCATTTGCCAGAACTTTTTGCGAATATTACCTATCGCGAATCACCAGAATGGTTCACACAAGAGGAGATTGGATGTTTTAAACAGCAATTAATTACAGCAGCTACCAGCTTTAACTCTTTTCCGGCTAGGGGTGCTGCTTTAAAATTGTTAGGGCAATTTGCGGAGCCTGCACTTGATATTATGAAGACAATTGAAAGGGCTATTTTTGATGAGCCTTTCGTGAATGAATGTGCATTTCAGGTTGTGAATAATTTGAACCAGTGTCACGATCGTCGGTTTATTGAGGAACTGATTGCCAAACTATCACTTGATAACCCTGAAGCTGCTTATAGTCCAGAAGTTGCGTATGTGATTATCAAGATTTTAAAAACCATCGCTAATCGCCCTGATTGTCCATCCGAAACCAAAAATTTAATTATTACCACATTGGTAAAATGCTTAGATGACGATCGCGCAAAGCAATTTGTTTATTTTTACTTTGCAGATACGAAAATTCCCGATCTTCCCCGGTTAGATGCTGTACTTTATGAAGCGGTGTTATCGGCGGCGAATTTTAATAAAGTCACGCATAGGCAAAAATTTGATACTGGTTTTTTAAACAGTAAAAACCCAATCGCTGTAGGGGATATCGAAAAATACTTCACGTCAAATTCGCCGCGATTATCGCCTAATAAGAATAGCAGCGATACCCAGCAGGCCGATAGTAAAAAGATGCTACTGATTAGTTTGCCCCCTGCGGCACAACCCGCTGCCACGCAGGATATTAAAGTCTCCCATAATGTTCTAAAAACGCCAACACCGGATACATCAGTTCATGCTTGGCATTTGCCTATGCAGAGCAATGCTTATTTTATTGAGCGTAAAACAGAGTTAAATTTACTCCAGGAACGTTTTAAAGATACGGGAAGTTCACAAAAGTTTGCAGTGTGTGTTGTATTAGGCATGGTGGGTAGCGGCAAAACCGCATTAGTTTGCCATTACTTGCAGCAAGCCAGCCAGCGCTATAGTGCACGCGTTTGGTTTCGTGCCGATAATGTTAATCAATTGCTTAAAGAGTATCGTGCGCTTGCTTTGCAGTTAAAATTGATTGATGCAAAAACATCTGCCGTTGAGGTCATTTTCACCGTCAAAAATTATTTAGAGCGTCAGCAAAATGTTTTGGTGGTTTATGACAATGCGGGTAGCCGTAGCGAACTTGAAAAATTACTACCACAAAAAAATGCTCATCTTATTATTACAACCTATCGTCGAGAATGGCATTCATTTGCCCAAGCTGTGGTCATGAACAGTTTTAACGAAGCTGATGCTGTGCTGTTTTTGAAAAAAAGCATGGTGTATGATGAAAAAAATGTTGCCAGTGCCAATAATGAAAATGCACTCAGAGTGTTAGCTCATCGAGTAGGTTGCTTACCTTCCGCATTAGTACAAATCAGTGCTTATGGCAAAAAATATAATAAGCACGCTGGTGATTTTAAAGCGGTTGCTGATACAGAATTATGCCAGTTACTCAGCGACAAAAAATTATCGATGGAACACTATGATAAATCGGTAGGAACTGCCTGGGATAATGATTTACGTGCTAGATTGCAGAAAAATATGCAACAAGCTAATAAACAAGATTTCACTTTTGAAATAATCATTGGTATTTCTCTACTTAATTCCACATCCCTTTCCTGCGCTTTATTAGAACAATGGTTAGTAAAAATCGGTGTGGCGCAAAGTGTTCTTTTGGCTAAACCTGTAGTGAATAAATTTATTCAGGCGTTAGATACTTGCTCATTGATCGAGATGGATGCTAAAAAAGAAGTTTTAACACTGCATCCACTTCTGCGATTAGTTTATAAGCATGCTGTTGTATCTTCTGTGGATACCATAAAACATTATGATCATGCACTAGCGTTTTTGCAGGCGCATAACCAGCAAACCAATGCTGACATCCTGGATGACATTCTCGCTACGTTTGTTGTCCTATTACAGGACAAAACAAACGGTACACAACAAGCAGCGCTATCTATTTTAGGCCAATTAAAATCGCCGAGTGAAACAGTAGTGAAAGCGCTAAGAGGAATATTGCAAAGTAATGACAGCAACACAATTAACCTTGCGGGTAATCTTTTATTTAATTGGGGAAATTATGATGAAGCATTATTTTATTATGAGGCTGCAATAAAACTTGAGCCTCATGCGGCTTATCATAGTAATAAAGGCAATACACTTTCTAATTTGAAGCGTTATGAAGAAGCTTTGATCTGTTATGAAGCAGCGTTAAAACTTGAGCCTAATAATGCGGATTACAAAAACAATGTGCTATTTGCAGTTTCTAAAAACAAAGCTGAAAACTTGCGTCGATTAGAAGTTGTTGTACAGCCTGCTATTTTGTTAGCTTTAGAAAAACAAGATGAAAAATATGCGCGTGTGTGTTTCCAAGAACACAAGCTGAATTTTGATGATCCGCAGATACATGAGGGCATCACTGATCTTTACTACCAAAAAAATAAAGCTCGAGGAGCTATCGTACACTTAGGGATTGCTTTGCGTCTTCTAAAAGAACAAAAAAAGGAAGATACGACAGCACGGCGCCACCTGGCAGGATTACAACAAAACTTAGGTTGTTTTTATCATAGTTATGCTTGTGAGCAGCAGAAAATAGGGGATGTTGATCAGGCATCTGACGCATTGAAAGAGGCGGATAAATTTTTTCAAGCTGGTTTAGATTTAGTGCGATATGCTGGGATACAAACAGAATATGGCCAATATTTATTACGCCAACAACGTATTCCAGAAGCAATACAACAACTAGCAACTGTATTAATTCTAAATAAACCTGATTCAAAACAAGCGAATAAAGATATAAGTTATAGATTACTCGATCGACCTACCTTAGATGCTACTTTGCAAGCGGAGTTAGATTTCTGGCAAACAACACCACAAGAAGCGCCAAGTGAAGTGATGTCACTTAAAGCGACCACCTTAGCGCACTATTTGTTGGTGACTGCTTATCATCAGCAAGCTAATTTGGAGCAAGCGCATAATATTGTGAATGCATTTCAAAAGATAGCTTTAACCGAAAGAGATCCACTCACTTTTTCGTTGTTGGGACACACACAACAATTGATGAAAGATAATGTAGCTGCGGCGATGAGTTATCAGCAAGCATTAAGTTTAAAACCCGATTATACCGTTGCCAAGCAAGGAAGAATTCAAGCATTATTTAATACGATTTTAGAAAATAAGCATGAGATACAATCGGAATCCGCTTTGGAGTCATTGCACTCCATCATAAATGCCACCACCGCATTGGAAAAGCATACAACCGCTTTCTTGCTTGCTGCTGGAAGGGGAGATATTCCTGTCATGCAGTGGTTACTGGAACACGGTGCATCTATGAAAGAAATCACACGAGAAGGTGATACTGCTTTACTAGAAGCGGCTAGCAGTGGCCATCGTCTTGCTCTGCAGTGGTTACTCCAGAATGGTGCATCAGTTAAGGAAATAAATAACGAAGATGGATGGACAGCCTTACTATGGGCTGCACGTGAAAATCATCGGTCGGTGGTAACACATTTATTACAAAATGGAGCGTCAATTAAGGAGGCGGATAAGCAAGGTATTACAGCATTACAATTAGCTGCTTACGGTTGTCATATCGGTATGGTGCAATACCTTTTGGAGCATGGTGCTTCTTTAAACGAAGTTGATGCACAAGGTACCTCGCCTTTATTGTGGGCAGTGTTGCAAAATCGAAGAGCAATTGATGTCACGAAATATCTACTTAAAAAAATAGCTGAAGATAATCGCGATCAAAAACAAGAAAATGCAGAGCTTTACCAAGCTGCTTGGGAAGGAAATAAAGAAGTTGTACAAAAATCTCTTACACAAGGAATGAATCAATTTGCCACCAGGCAACAATCTGGAAGTACGGCTATATTGCTAGCTGCAGCAGCAGGGCGCCTTGAAGTGGTGCAATATTTGATAGGTTCAATTACCAGTGCCTACGAGCGACAAACCAACAGTAATGCTGCATTATTATGGGCGTCTTCGAATGGGCATCTTTCAATTGTGCGATGGTTAGTTCTTGAGGAAAAAGCATCACTAACAGTCTGTAATGTGAATGGTTTTACGTCTTTACTTTTAAGCACAACTCATGGACATATTGATACCGTAAAGTTTTTAGTAGAACGCGGTGCAAATATCAACGAGAAAAATAACTGGGGAAAAAACGCACTTAAGCTCGCAAGAGAGCGTAATTATGCAGAAATGGTAATGTTTTTAAAAACGCATTCCAGTTCTCATGCTATGTTGAGTTCATCGAATGTTCCCATTCTTACCGTACCAGAAAATCAAAAAACTACTGATCGAGGAGATCAAAAGTCGTTTGCAACGCCTATGTCATTACCAATCTCATCATCTACGTTATTTAAACAAACAGCGCCTAAAATTTTCTTTGAATTATTAAATAATTCAAAGACAAAAATACGGCAACTTGCGGCCTTTATGTTGGTTCACTTACAAAGTGGTACTGAACCAGCCGTAGTAAAAGTGCTTGTAGAAACATTGTGTGATACAAAAGATTGGTTGCAAGGCGGTCGTAAAGCAGCTGCTATCGCAATAAGTCGTTTGGATAAACCCGATGCAAGCGTGACGAAGGCATTGCTTGAAGTGCTACAGGATAAAAATATAAATGTACGACAAATAGCGATGGATGCGTTGGATCGATGGGGCATCCCACATCCTGTTGTCAGTTTAGTATCTGCCGATGCGGCTGCGCCCCAATCAAAGAATCCAGATGTTCAAGCGCTGTTAGAGGTGTTGCAAAATAAAGCTCTTGAGCTTGAGTTACGCATAGTCGCGCTTGACGAACTTGCACAATCAAAAACCTTAGATGATGCAACTGTTACAACGCTACATGACATCTTGCAGGATAAAGAAGATTTACTGAGCACAAAGGCAAAAGAGATGTTGTTAGCGTATAATGATAAGCAGAATAACAAATCATCGCTGCAATCACTGTTTTATTCTCAAGCAAACAAAGCATTCCTCGAAGATCCTCGCCAAAATTCCCAACACGGTTGGAATTGTTTTGATTTGGCGGTTGGCTTAGATCAAGAATTAAAACTTGATGAAAAAGACTCTAAAAAACGAGCACAAGTTACCCGTGATAAATTAGTTGCATTTGCGTTAGACGAAAAAAACATTTCGGAGTTTCGTCGTTTATTAGCACCCGAGATTCGTCATGCAGCAGGGCTGACTGCAGTGTATCTTAATCTGCAAAAAGACAAAGAAAATGCTGATAAAGCGCGGAACACCCGTTTGGCGGAATTATTTGGGGTAGCAGAAGCATTGGCGAAAGCTCGTAGCAATGAGGCAAGTACACAAGCAGTGGTGACGCAACAAATCTCAAAACTATTAGCCGAAGATGACCGTAGTAAAAGTGATGTCGACGAAATCAATTTAGATCGTCATACCTTACCCAAATCGTTACAGACAGAAACTCTACGTAAATTAGTTAATGATTATCAAGGTGCGGATGAAGTGATGCAAAAAGCGATAAAAGAGTTGTGTGCACAGTATCCCGAAATGCAAACAGTAGTAACGGCTTGTAAGCAAACCTTAAGTCAAGCGCAAAATAATCGCGTAATTGCAATTATATCCGCAGAAGAACTCTACCAATTTTTACAAACACCAGAACGACAAAAACAATATCCCGTTGCTTGGGGAGCTTACTGTAAACAATATCTGGATAATTTTGCTAAGCATGAACAAGCGTTACAAGCCTATTGTGAAGATGAAAAAACGTATCGTACGTATGTCAATGACTATTATGGCAAACAAGGTTGGATTGCTTTTCAACGCAGCTTCAAAGCGGAGGGCACCAGTACCTCCATGGTGGATATTGCAGCACGATTGCTAAATTCACAGATCGTTGTGTGTCAAAAAAATCCAACAATACAAAATGCCTGGGAAGAGATTTACTGCACGGCAACTCCCGTGCAAAATAATAAAAAAGTGTATGTGCAATTTAACGGTCGCGATCATTTTATTGCGCTGCAAGAAAATCCAGCGTATGCCAAAAACTGGACAGGTCATCTCCAGCAATTAGAGATTTTCAATATCACAGCTGATGCTGGAATAGTGGATGAGAAAGCACCGACCTCTTTACCGCTGGCAGCCGCTAAAGCTCGAGTTGATACAACGAATGAAACAGCGGCACTGATCATTCACAGCTTTATATTTCACAAACCTGTTGCTTCTAACACGCTGACAATAACAGATGACAAAAATAATTCTGCAAAAAGTGGGGAAAAATCACTGGATCTTTCATCTGGCCAATCGCGTAAAAACTTTGAACATCTCATGTGATGATATCATCAGGGGTATAAAAACGACAGTTTTAGTAAACCGCTTTTCTTAAAGAAGCTAGAGAAAACAGTATAACAGAAAAGAGTTAGAAAATGCCGGATATCAATACATTGTTGGCGCGCGATTATCTAACGCGAAATACACGCTGTTAGAAACAATTTCTAACACTTTACCTAATGGCGCTAATAATCGGCAAATATATTGAAATTAAAACCGACTGCTCATTGCGAAAAAGCGAGTGAACTTGCTCAGTTACTCTGGAACCTGGGTTTACCAGGATCTTATCAGTTGGTTTGTTTAATCCTGCTGGGATATTAGCCCAGCCGCATACGCGGCCGGATTATTGCGTTATTTCAGCAAATTACACACTGAGACTTCGGGCGTAGTGCGACTGGTCGCATAAGCTCTGCAAGCAAGATGTTTTTGTTCGACATAAAATTTGTAACGGTCTACGACAACCAACGAAACGCATGGCATCCGCGCGATCGTGATGCCATAAATATCAACCGAAGAGCCAGAAAGAGAAAAATCAATAGACCCTCCCTGCAGTACCAGATAAAAATTATTTTTACCAACGCGCAACGAGAGACTTCGGGTGAACTTCTCATTCGGTTTGTTATCCTGAAGATAATACAAGCCTTGACTAAATCTCTGCGCATCATTTGCTGGCGCATAGAACAACACATAAGATAAAACGCCATCTTCAAATAGCGCACATTTGTTGTAATTATAGTTCCATTGAACGGCTGCTTGAGCATAAGCATTATACGTTTCTAGTAGCGTGTTATTACGAAAATGCATACCCTTCTCAATACGTTTAGGTTGGCTTTTATCGAATTCTGCTCTAAATGTTTCGATGGCTGCTAACGTTGCTGGACTCAATATCAACTTATTATTAACATCGTTGCCAAGATTAAACTGTTCAACTGTCATGGCTGCGATAACGGGTGCTAATAAGTTCTGCATGTGATCTTTGGCTTGTTTGTTTTGCTTTTCATCTGCTTCTTTATCTTCTGCAAACTTTTGCTTACGTTGCTTCTCCATCTCTTCTATAGCAGTTTTTTCACTGCCATAAACTTTTTCGAAAAACGGTTTTATCGCAAGGCACATTTCAGGATCGCCTGCGCCATAAGCCAATTGGAATATCGTGTTATCTATCAATTCTCGACCGGAGTTATCAATGATTTTCTTTGTCACAAAATTTATTAGCGTTGGATCAAGCTTTAGTATGGTTATTACTTTATCTTCATTCGGTTCCACAACAACATAATGTGCCAACGCTTTTAGCATGCGTTCATCGAGGACAGCTTTTGTGTTGTTATACAAAAATCTACATGTATGTGCGAGGCTTGCAACATCTTTGTTGTCTTTAGAATAAGTGGTAATCAATTGAGTAAGAGCAACAGTTTGCGCCCAGCTTCTAGGGAGCACTGCATTGGCTAGTTGTTTGTGTTCGTGCTTTTTGGTCACAGGTAGTCCTGCGGTTTTTTTGTCTAGTCTAAACATTGTTAACCTCACATAGAACACAGATCCGTGCAAATTATATACGACAAATGCGCAATAAGATACTAGAAGGACACCAAAAGAGCGCAAAAGGTGCATAAAGAATGGAGTGCTAAAGCAGGCAAGGATGTGCTGATTAACTCGTTGGATTAATTGAAAGTATTAATTTCTAAAGGAATGTGGTGGAGCAGATGGAAGATTTTTAAGGCTGTTTAATTTTATAAAGCGAATAGCCAAAGTCCAGTTATAGCCACCCTTTTAATTAAAATGTCGTACACTTAAAAAGTGAATATGAGCAGAGTTAGTTAACTATTGCTTGATATTTATCTAAATCTGTGTAAAATTGTCTGAATGGATAGATTATTTAAAATTGGGCAAGCCGCAAAAGCACTGGGTGTTTCTCCCAGCACATTACGTCGTTGGGAGCGTGATGGGAAAATTACCCCAGAACGCACAGAAGGTTCGCATCGCTTATACCGCCTCTCTCAATTTAAAATAGCTAAAAAATTAAATATTCGTGAACGTAAAACGATTGCCTATGCTCGCGTTTCAAGCCATGATCAAAAAGCTGATTTAGAAAGACAAAAAAAAGTATTAGAAATGTATTGTGCTTCTCATGGTTGGAAGTTTGATTTAATAACCGATCTTGGCAGTGGGATGAATTATTATAAAAAAGGGTTAAAAAAGCTTTTAAATGCTATTCTTGAAGGTGATGTAGGTAGACTAGTATTAACGCATAAAGATAGATTATTACGATTTGGCGCAGAGTTAGTTTTTGCATTATGTGAAGCACGTGAAGTAGAAGTTGTTATTCTCAATTCGGGTGCAGATGTTAAATTTGAAGAAGAGTTAGCAAAAGATGTTTTAGAAATTATTACGGTGTTTTCTGCGCGACTTTATGGTAGCCGCTCACGTAAAAATCAAAAATTATTAGCTGGTATGGAGCAAGCAGTCAAAGATGTTAGCACATAAGATTGAATTAAAAGCCAATAACAAGCAGAAAACATATTTTGCTAAAACAGCGGGTGTCGCACGATTTTCTTATAACTGGGCTTTGAATGAATGGCAAAAAGAATATGCTGCCGGATTAAAACCAAGCAATCCCTCTTTGCGTAGAAAATTAAATAGTATAAAACGCACAGAATTTCCATGGATGTTAGAAGTCAGTAAAAATGCACCTCAAATGGCGATTATTCAGTTAGGCCAAGCGTTTAAAAATTTTTTTGCAAAACAAGCAGCTTATCCTCAGTTTCGAAAGAAAGGAATTCATGATCGATTTACATTAAGCAATGATCAATTTTCTGTTAATGCTTCACGCATACGCATCCCCCATTTGGGTTGGGTGCGTTGAAGCAAGAATCTAACACCAAAGTTATCTAGAGCCTGTCCCATATCCCCCTGTTCTTAACTGGGATTAGTTTCTGTTTTATTTAAATATACTTATTGCGCAGTAAACGGATAGAACTGTTCTGTAATAACTGTATTTGAATTAAAAATTGCAGAAAAGGTCAACGCCGATGCGCATGCTTTCCTGAGACAGTTTCTCACATTGAATAAAACGGAGTGGATGAGGATAAATCTAAGCGGCTTTTTTTAACAACGATTGTTCATCCGCCAGCGCCATTCTAGCGATTACCCAAAGATTATGAGTTAACACACACCAATTAATAGCATGGCGTTTATTTGTGGTGATTCTGCTGCGTAACGGTTTTCCTAAAAACATATTTTTGAAAATACCAATACGCGCTTCTGTTTGACTGCGTCGCGTTTGGAAAGATACAAAGACAGGATCTGTTAATTTTTCCTGTAATTCTTTAGGGCTTTTTGGACAGATCGCATTTATAATATTTTTTTCTTTCAACAGCGCCACATTTGTTTGATTGGCAAAACCACGATCAGCACAAGCCGAATAAATTTGACCATAATATTTTTCTAAGCGATTGATAATAGAATCCATTAATCGGCTATCCGATGGTGGTTGTTCTGCAAATAATTCCCAATCGATAATAATGCCATTCGTTTGCTCGGTGAGCACCAATCCTTGACCAAACTCAACTTCGTTACCCGCTTTGCCACGAACAATGATATGTGCATCTTTGTCATAAAAACTCAGTATTTTATCGGCAGAAACTACCCGTCGCTCACCAATAATGCGTTCATGTGCTTGTTTAATCGCCTTAGGCAATTGTTCTAATATGTTATGAACACGACCGAGCACTTGTTGCGTTTGCGCAATGCTCCATGACGTTTTTTTCCATTCATTGTTTAAAAGCGTATGATAACGCTTCGCATGTTTTGCGATGCAGTGACTTAATTTTTTCATCGCCCTTAAAATTCTTTTACGTTGTTTCTTGCTGTCTTTTTTTCGCCGGGTATGGGTCATCTCAATGCAAAGCTTATTCATTTGTTTTAATAACTGCTTGGGCTCTACCATGCGCTGTTTTAATCCTTGTGCGCGAATGGTATTAATCGCGAGTAATAAACTTCTGGCCGCATCGCGTAACAATACCCAATCAACCGGAAAATGAATGTGTGCTTTTACACACGTGCTATCCGTAAATGTTTGCGTTAAATCAAGTGGTTGTGACAAACCCACATCAGTCGCTTTAGCATTATCGGATAACCCTGCTAACCACTCACGAATTTGTTCGCCAATAAACGTTTCATCAAAGCATTTTTCATAACGTTCTAATGTACTTTTAGAAATCGCTTTGCGGCAACCAAAAGCACTGATACCGGTAAACCATTGAAACAAGGTACTGTCTGCCAATCGAATACTGAACAAGCGATAAGACTCGCCAGTCAGATGCCTGGCAATATTACAACGCAATGCATGTTTTATTTTTTTGTAATGAAAACCTGCTTTCTGACTGTTATAAAATGACGTAGATTCGAGCCTATGCCTCTCAATAAACTGCTGTAATGCGCGGGATACGATGGTATGTTCTAAATCACTTTTGCGAAGCACTTCATCAATTTTAACCAGTATGTCGCGGAATTCACGATAATCTAAAGTGCCATAAACGTTAGGAAGCTCTGGACGCATTTCGTATTGCAGTGATACAGTATGCATGGCATGTTATTCCTGTTTTTTTAGACGAAAACCGAATCATAGCACGCTTTTTTCGGGGGAAAACGCTATTTTAGTGTTTTTTCCCGAACTTATTTTATGAGGAAAACAGTGTAATTACAGGGGTTTTTCTTAATTGGGACGGGCTCTATCTATTGATAAGTTTGGGTAAGTTTAGAGAAACGGTTACATGGATATTTTTGAAGTAATTGAGGTAAATAAACATGAGTACTAAAAAATCGACGTTAATGAGTGATAAGAGCCAAGCTTTTCTTGAAAATTTAACAGGGAAGAGAATGACTTTAGGCAACGTGCTTTGGTCTATTAGAGAAGGTGAAGAAATGATTCAAGTTGCTTTTGCTAAATTGCTGCGTATTTCACGACAATATCTTTGTGGTATTGAGCGTGGTCGACGCATAGTAAGCACTAAAGCAGCTGCAATTTTTGCGAGTAAATTGGGGTATTCTCCTATTCAGTTTGTTCGTCTTGCTATTCAAGATGAATTAGATAAAAATGGGTTTCATTTTAATGTTGAAATATATGCACAAAAAAATGCTGCGTAATAGGAGTTGTTTTATCAATTTAATTTTAAATTCAAAGGTTGAAATTACATGTGGGTGTTGCTTAAAAATTATTTAGAACTATGTAAACCCAGGGTAGTGATGTTAATGATACTGACCTCAGCTGTTGGTATGTGTTTAGCGCCATCTCTGACAGTTCCAGTTATCCCGCTTATTTTTGGTAATTTAGGGATTGCTTTAGTTGCGGGGTCTGCAGCGACATTAAATCATGTTGCTGATCAACATATCGATAAATTAATGGGCCGCACGCAAAATCGTCCCTTAGTGACAGGGAAAATTACACCTAAAAGCAGTATTATGTTTGCTTTAATCTTGGGTATTGTAGGCTTATTAATATTATATTTTATGATTAACTTACTTACAGCCGTATTAACATTATTATCATTAGTGGCTTATGCGATTTGTTACACTTTATATTTAAAACATGCGACGCCACAAAATATTGTGATTGGTGGTATTGCAGGTGCTACGCCGCCTTTATTAGGTTGGACAGCAGTGACTGGTACAATAAGCGGACATGCGTTACTATTAGTATTAATTATTTTTATATGGACACCACCACACTTTTGGGCTTTGGCAATTTATCGTTTAGAAGAATATGCAAAAGCGAATATTCCTATGTTGCCGCATACCCATGGGGTTGCTTATACAAAATTAAATATCGTTTTATATACGATATTATTAGTTTGTGCTTCATCGTTACCTTATATCGTGTATATGTCAGGCTTGATTTATATTGTAGGTGTTTCATTAGCGAATATGGTGTTTTTATACTATGTATTGCGACTTTATTTTAATGATAGAAAACAAGATGCTATCGCAACTTTTTGGTATTCGATTTATTATTTAGGAATTTTATTTTTATTATTACTTGTTGACCATTATTTTAAGTTTTAATGGGTATGACGATATTTTTTTCATTAGAGAGGGGCTAATCAACATGCGATTAAAAAAATTAATTTGTTTTGCGATGTTAAGTTTATTCTTGAGCTGTGCTCAGAGTGCGTCTACGTTTCATCTTGCTGCTGGTGGAAAAGTATCAGCAGATTTTTTTAAAAATAAGTGGGTCATCGTTAATTACTGGGCTTCATGGTGTGATATATGTTTAAATGAAATACCTGAGTTAAATAATTTATATCAACACAACCAAGATAAAGATATTTTAATTTATGGGGTGAATTACGATCACTTAATTTTAGGGGAATTAGATCAAGCCATTGCTACCGCTAGGATTGCCTTTCCAGTGTTGGTCGAAGATCCTAAGGTATTTTGGAATTTAGACTCATCTGATGTGGTACCGGTGACTTATATCATTAATCCTCATGGCCGAGTAGTGAAAAAAATTGTTGGGCCTACGTCAGAGGCGGCGTTGTTAAATACGATTTTGTTTTTTAAGAATAATAGTTAGTGTCTCTTGATGGGTGTTTCGTCACACACCCTGACCCCAACGTCCCGCGGCTTGTCCGCGGGATCTACTAGCCAGATGCAGATCTCTTCATATTAATCATGTCATATTTGTGGAGCGACCTCTGGATCCCGCGAACAAGTCGCGGGACGTTGCAGATAAGCCAATGGAACGTTGGAGTTAAGTTGTATTATTTAAATATTTTTAATAACCCAGATTCATCTACTTGTTTTTCCCACAAGCTATCCGCAAGTTTGTTGTCACTATCGCTGGTATAATCTAAATGCCGTGTGCCTTTCAATTGTAGTTTATCATTAACAATTTCATCAAGTTGCAAGTTGCTAGCAGAATTACTTTCTTCTAGGTTGGTGACTAAATAATAATGTGCTGCATTTTTTTCTGGAAAACAAAATAAACGTACAGCGGCAAAGTTTACATCGCTGAGATATTGATAAGTAGAAGCCGATGTTTGTTTGAACATGAGCGCATCACAGTTAACAGCGCCACATTGCGGTGAGTTTTTAATAAAAAGTAATTTCATTTGGTCACATTGCTCTTCGGTTTTGGCAGGAAATTCTTGGAGAGCAGTGTTTATTTCATCTGCTGTATGGTCTTTTTCCGCTTCCTTTTGAATTTTTTGTTTTGACCAATCGAGGACTTCTTCATAAGTTGCGCTGCCATTTTTTAATGATGCTGTTATTGGGAACGTAAGATGGTCTTCGCTCGCTTGACACGTGCCTAGTAAGCTCAGTGTTAAAATGGCTATCGTAACGGGGACAAAAGATTTTTTCATTTTAATTTCCTTATTGAGTTGGTTGATATTTAAGGCCAGCTGCTGATGGTGTTGTCGGCGGTAATTTTGTTGAATGCTTTTTATCAAACAAACTATTCATTTGGGTTGATGAATTTGATGTCGTTGTAGCTGGAGGTTTATTGTCGGTATCTTTTTCCTCTAATTTTTTATATTTAGCTTGTATTATAGTTTTTTTTGCTGTGTCTGCTAGACCACAATGATGTAGGTAACATTCTTGAGTGCCAAATTTAGCGTTAGGAAGTTCATGTTCTGTGTACTTTTTTATTTTGGATAATAACTCTGAGTATGCAAGGTGGCAGTAATCTGTTTTAGGAAATTTTAGGATCAAACTTTTAAGCGCAGTATTTTTTTCTTGTGATTTAGCAGATGCTCTGTTTGCTAATGCTTTGGTTAATATTGAGCAACCTATGTCGTCAAGTACAGTGAGTCGTTGAGAAGCGGGGACATGGGTTATGCGTGGTGGTTCTATGATGAGAGTGTGCAAATTAAATGGTGAACTTAATAGCTGAGCGATGACTTGCGGAAGTTGAAGATGACATACATCAACGCTTTGGGAAGCAACGATAAATGCTGTAATTGCTATATTTTCTAAGCTAGGGGCTAGCTTACTGGCTTTTCTTTCTTGTTCGCCTTTTTGTAAGGCATTGACGATTCTAGCAAGATGTGAAATTTCAATTAACCCAACGATAGTTATATTTTTAATAGTCACTAAATTACTCATAGCTGGATGGCGTATTGCTCTGATTTGTTGTTTGTATTTTTGTATTGTTAGCCAGGTAGCATTTTTAGGCGTGGGTTCTTTTTTTGTTTGTTCTTCGGATTCACTTGCTGTAACCATGCTTCTTTGTAATGCTTTTTCTAGTACAGCGACTTTATTTTCAAGTCTATCAATTTCATTTTTTTCATCTATTGACAAAGCGAGAGTTTCAGTCGGCGGATATAAATTATCTTTTAATGCATTAGCAATCTCAGTGACATATCTCACAGCGGATGTTGTACAGTCTTTTTTGCTTAAATCAAGCTCGATGCTGTCGCCGACTGCATGAGTTTTAATTTTTTGAATTGATGAGATGAGCGGCGTTAAATTTCTCGCGGTGAGTGAATGTATAGTTGTTATAGTTGTTTTTTTTGGTGGTGTATCAGGTGTATTTAATGAGTTAGGAGCAGAATAGGTCGAAGACGTTGTTACAGTATGTTGTTGTGTATTAATTGGCGGTAATAGAGCTGTTGTTTTTTGTTCAGCGCTAGGAAAAGTTGCTTCTTTAGTGGTTTGATTCACATTGTTATGATGAGTATTAGTTTTTACTCTTATGTTAACAGAAAGTATATTGGTACTTTTTGCTTGTAATCGTCGATGTGAATTATTTTTTGTTTGATGAGCCGTGGCTCGCAAAGAATGCATGCTTTCTAAATCGAGTTGCTCTAAACGTCGGGGAGGAGCTATTCTTTGTGTTGATTCGGTAGGATTAGGTTGTTCATTAAATTTTACTTTAGGCTTAGTATTTTTATTTCTCGTATGCGTTTTCATTTAGCACCTATTATATTTGCGCGTGTTTAAATTACCTTAACATAAAGTAAAGATTGTTTCATCTATATATTTTTATTCGAGTGTTGGTAAAGGTTATTTTTTTATAGCAGGATTGGTAGCACTTAATATAAAGTAAATTTAGTTTGGCAGTTAGAGAGTTCGGTGGGCACGCTGCGCTTTGCCCACCCTACATTTTAATATAATCAAATTGCGCCATACCTCATGTTTCCCGAAAAATATAATACCATCAAAACACATCGCACCATAAATTTAAAAACGTAGGGTGGGCAAAGCGCAGCGTGCCCACCAAGCTCTCTGACCGTTAAATAATTACGTTTTGGGAAGCTTTTATACACGCTCTGTTTGTTTAATTTTTTCAGAATCACTTACAACTTGAACGATAGCCGAATTTTTTTGTAACTCTGAGAATATAGGTTTTGGTTTTCGTGAAAATTGAATTAGAGTCACGCCAATTAAAATCGCTACTGTGCCAATAATTTCGTTTTGAGTTGGAATTAAGTGTAAAAATACTAAATCCCAGACAATAGCAAGTACGGGTACAATATACATAACGCTTGAAGCTCGTACAGTCCCCCATTCTTTGAGGAGATAAAAGTAAATCATCCAGGCAATTGCTGTTGCTAAAATACCAAGATATAAAAATGCAAAAATCACTTTGGAGTTTAATAAGCTGCTTGCAGCTGGCCATGTTTCTAATGTAAATGAGCAGGCGAAAAGAAATAAAACGCTAGCGATATGTTGTTGAAGTAAATTAATTTCGAAAGTTACTTTCATTTTTTTAAATATAAGATGCTGATTGATAAGGCTGCCGATGGCGTAAGCTAAAGCCATGCCTGTGATGGATAAGATACCAATAATGGTGTTTTCCCCTGAGTGTAATAGCGGGAAAAAAACTAACGCTATGCCAGCAAAGCCAGCAAATAGGCCGATGATTTTTAGTGGGGTAAATTGACTAACATCACGGAATAAAAACGCGCCTAGTAATAATGCCCAGAAAGAAACGGTGCTGTTTAGTATGCTTGCTAAAGCAGGGGCAATAAATTTTTCACCATAAAATAAAAATGCAAAAGGGAGGGCTTGCGCACATATTCCGGCGACCCAAATTAGCCAAAATTTAGAGGGCGGTAGGAAAACTTTTTTTCTCATGCACAAAAAAAGCACAGAAAGACAGCTTAGCGAAACAAACACCCGTATCATAGCGCTAAAAAGTGGTGGTAAATCATCCACTACGGTTTTGATATTAATAAATGACCCACTCCAAAGGAATGCTAAAGTAACAAATAGCATAAAATTAATGGCGGCATTTTTGCTGATCGTTGGTGTATTCATGGATAATTACTTTTAATAAAAATGATTTTACTTTATACCCTAAATTGAAAGAAAATTCAGCAGGGAAATGCTTATTTTGGGTTAAATAGCTGTGGGGTTAGGGGTAGCTATTCAGTACCCAGGGAGTTTGGTGGGCACGCTGCGCTTTGCCCACCCTACATTTGTAATACAATCAAATTGCCTCATACCCCATATTTCCCAAAAAATATAACGCCATCAAAGCACATCACAACATAAATTTAAAAACGTAGGGTGGGCAAAGCGCAGCGTGCCCACCAAACTCCCTGGGTGCTGAATAGTTACCAATCTATTGCATTAAGAGACAAGGTCATGATAAGTTAAAAATGATGAATATAATAAATAGTTTATTGAAGAAAGGTGATTCATTGAATACTATTTATGCTATGTTAATTATTTTTCTTTCTTCTTCAGTTTCTATCGTTACCACGATTTATTCCACTACTTTATTTTTTATGAGCTACCCAGCAAGCTGGTTAGTTTATTTCTTGTGTGCGCAAACTACAGCACTAACTTTGACAGGGTTGGCTTTAAAGCCAGCATTAATGCGCGATGTTAAGTTAAATGCACAGAATGTAACAACTTTATTTGTTGTGCTATTAGTTGGGTTTTATTTTTGTCAAAAGTTGGATGGCTATTGGTTGCCAATGATAGTTGCGATTGCAACAGGGACATTGGGAAGTTTAGGTTTGATGGTTAGCTGGAATCTTATTCCATTGGCTTTTCATTTGCGGAAATATAAAGATATTGCACGTTATGCACGACAGATGTCGGCGTTGGGAATTATTAGTAGTAGCTTTATTGTGCCATTAATGTTGGCTTATTATTCTGTTTCATCCTTGTTGGTTTTCAGTATTATCTGCATGTTAGGAACAAATATTTTTATTTATCTAATAACATTGTTACAACAACCCAGCACGAAAAAAATAATTGCTACTAAAAAATCACCTGTTCAATTTCAACTTTATAAACAAATTATTATCTATTCATTATTAATTGTGTTAGTTCAATCGTTGATTGATTATTTATTTAAGTTGGATATGGCGAAAGAGTTTAAAAGTAGCGAATTAGCTGCTTTTCAAGGCTATTATATAGGCTTAAGTAATATCGCGGGTTTGGTCATTGGGATGTTGACGACTAAATACTTACTAAAAAGAGTTCGACTTGATGGGTTATTGTATATTACACAATTTTTATTATTAATTGCTTGGTTAGCAGCTTTTTTCTATCCTTCAATTTGGACCATGTCTGTTTTGGCCAGTGTAAAAATTATTTTTATTATTAATTATGCATCATTAGCCATCGAGATTATTCTAAATTTTTTCCCTAGTATCGTTAGAATAGGCATAAATTTTAAAATAACAAATGTGTATAAGCCGATTTTTACTATTATTATTTATTTTTTACTATTATTTATTGCTACTAAAGTTAATGAAAAAGAAATGCTAATTTTTATTTTAGTCTTGACGATATTTACTTTTTATTCTATCCGGAAAATTGGCGTTGGATACAAGGCTATTTTGCAACAAGAATCTGATTTTCGGCGTTTTAATTTGATTGAAGAAAATTTCTCTATACAAGATTCCAAGTTAAGTGATCAGCCAGCTGATTTAAGATCGATTCCTTTTTTGCTTTCGCAAATCAATGATAGTAAAAATCCATCGGTATTTATTAAATTACTCGCTGCGTTTCCAGGTCAAGAAAGTGAAACAGCAATATTAAGTTTAGTTGATCGTAGTAATGTTTGGCAGCGTACTATTGCAGCAAAAGAGTCACGTTATCGTGCTTGTCAACTTCGAGTGGGCACTCAATTTAGGCGGCAAGCAACAGAGTTAGCAGTTGCGGAAGCAGGGTTAATTAATTATTTAGATAGTATTTTAGCTCAACAAAGTCAGCCATTTATTAAGGCAGAGTTAACGTCACGAATTCAATTGGCAACGGAACGCGCTTTATCTTGGTTAGCGGTAGCGACAGATCCATTGAAAGTTAGTCAAATTATTCCAGCATTGCTTAAGCCATCGACTACCTTTGCTTATCAGCAAGCGAAAGAAAAAGCGTTGGAATTATTAGAAGTGTACATCAAGGATCATCATTTAAAAAATCAAATAATTAGTATATTTGATCCTAGTTATGCTAAAAAAGTATTGGATTCGAGCTCTACGTTTTTTCACGACGATTGGTTGACAAGAATTATTAATTTACAAGCAGCAGGTGCAGCAATGGATTCTATCGCAAAAATTATTGATTTACGACAAGTCGAATTATTTAAAGGGTTACCAAGCGAGATATTATCTGCTATTGCTGAGGAAACGGATGAAATAAGTTTTCGCAAAGGAGAATTTATTTTTAAAGAAAATGATGTACCTGATGGTTTATATTGTATTTGTTCTGGGAAAGTGCAGATTGTGCGGCAAAATAAAGTGTTAAATATATTAGAGCCTTATCGTTATTTTGGTGAGCTAGGTTTAATTGATGATACTGTGCGTGCTGCTAGTGCGGTTGCTGAGACAGATTGTACAGTACTGTTTTTGGAAAAAAATACATTTGAACGCATAACGGATGATTTACCAGAGGTTTTGCGGGTTGTTACTAAGGTTATATTATCTTATTTGCGGAAGAATTTAGCGGCGGCGGATTTTGGTTAGGGTCTGTTGGTTTTTGTAACTAGTTGATGATGAAAAAACCCGTGGGTATAAGTATAGATGTAGGGTGGACAAAGCGCAGCGTGTCCACCGTTTAATTATTAACGTGATTGATTGTTGTTTTTGATTGAACGGTGGGCACGGTGCGCTTTGCCCACCCTACAAAACTGAGGTGGTTCTAGATGCCAGCTAGAAGCTGCTGGCATGACTCCCTGGTTCTGGAATTCGTATTTACAGTGTTGATACTATATTTTTGGAGTGGGTGGGATTTCTTCAAGGGCTTTCAATACCCTCCAGCCAACATTGTAGTATTTCACGTGGAATGCATAATCTGTATCATCGCTATCGTTAGAAAGTGTTTTAGGCGGACTAAAAAAATTTGTTTGGGGGCTGTATAATTTTTCTCGTGCCGCTGTTTTTGAGTGGCAGAGATGTCTCATTGCAATATAGACGTGGTCATTCGTATCTTCGTTAATTTCTGGTTGTGCGCCACATCCTGCATAGCTATCAACCCAGGAATCTATTCCTAATCTAAAACCAGGGGTTGTAGCAAGAGATACATAGTCCCCAGCCATATATCGATATTTTAAGCTGCGGTTAAAAAATTCTTGTTTATCATGAGAGGAATAAATTTTAAAAAGTTTACGTAAGCCTTGTGCCTGCCACATACGATAATTTTTTGGGGCAATTTTTTGTATAAAGCCAACTACTTGATGATAATATGATGGATCATATAATGTACCATCATCTTTTGGTTTAAGAGCTGCAAAAAACAAGCGTGAATTCCAACATTTTCCTGATGTTATTACTTTTTTAGGCATTATTGCATTTTGAAATTCTTTAATCGCAACCACACGTTCTTTGCTGTCATTAGGATAAGTATTAAAAACATTTTTGACATGGTTAAGTTCTTTTAACTCGACTTCATGTCTTTCTTTTGCATCATCTTCCCAGTGTCTTTGATGTTGTCTTTCAAGCTGTTTTGCTATTTCTTCTTTCCCTTGAGGTAGCCTATGCATTTTCTCAATCAACAGTCGGTCTATTCCTTCATTTGGGTTGGATTCTCTGCCATAGTCTTCGACTATCATACAAACTTCTAATGGCATACCCTGAATGACATGTCCTACGTCATCGGTAATTTGTCCTTCTCTTGTTAAAAGGTCAAAATTATTTTTTGATAGTGTGTGTTTTCTTTTTTTGGTGATTGCTATGATGAGAAAGCGTAATTCATTAAAAGCTTTTATATTATAGCTTTTTAAATCAACTGGATTTTCTAGTGGTAGCTGCATCGAGCTACTCATCTGAGTTAAATCTTGTGCCGTAATAGTTTGTTTTTTGAAGCAAGCACCTTCAGAAGTGCGAATGGAATATTGTAGCGTGTTAGCTACATTTCTGATGTATAAAACATCTTTTTCTAGTACTTCTGGTATTTTTCTTGTTTTACGAATCCATTGAAACTTATAGCCCCATTGGATATATTCATAAACAGCATCATATTTGGCATCTATAATATCTTTTAAAAGCGTGCGTAATCGGATTTTTTGATTTTCGTCTGCTAGAGTGTTTTGAAATAAGCGTTTAAATTCTCTGCAAGTATTGTTTAGTGCGTTTAGATCTTTTAAGGTTAAAAAATCTGAGGTTATTCTGTAGATCCCATGAGATAATCCACATACCTTTAATTTTTGATTTTGAATTGTAGCTGCTGTTATGTTGGATAGAATTTTAGTTTCCGGCTTTAGAATTCTGACTCCACTGTGGCTTAAATTTAATTTTGGTTTTGTTGTGGTGACTGCTATTTCTGATTTTCTATCTGTAACCGCTGTTTTCTGTGATTCATCGGATTTTTTCGTCGCTGGTTCGTTGGATTTTTTATCTTTTGCTGTTAATGAGATATTCTGCTGAAGAGCTGATCGCACTGCCGTCATATATTTGACATCGTGAGCAGTAATAAGCCTAATTCGACTTTGCGTGTCAGTTAATATTTCTGACATAATATTATCTGTTACTGAATTGTTTGGGTTGTGGCTTGAGCTCATTATTTAACTCGCTTAATTGAGGTATGGATTTGGGTAATTATTCAGCAGCTAGGGGACATGTTAGTATAGGCTGTCATCCTGAGCGCAGCGAAGGATCTTGCATGGGCAGAAAGTCAGGATGACAGCCTACACGCGCACGTTCTTTGGCTGCTGAATAGTTACGGATTCTGTTTTTTAAAAATTATAATATAAATATATTAAGGAAATATTAAGGTTTTTTTGTGTTTTGTATGTAACTAATTAATAACAAAAAAATGCATGAGCGCACTGTTTAAAATAGGGGACTGAAAAAGTTTTTTAGCGACGATTAAGAAATTAATTTATTTTTAAGCGCAATTTTAACTTTTTGTATTATCTTTGCGGTAACGGTTTTTTGCCCTTCAATTTTGCTGATATAAGCTTGGGTGACTTTCATGCGTTTTGCTAGTTTTTGGTATGTGGTGAATAATAATTTTTCCTTATGAGTTTATTGTTTTTTCTATGTTTTCTACCTTGGTCATTATTTCATGAAAATCAGGCGCTCTTTGAAAGAACATATCTGACATCTCTTCACAGTCTTGTTTGAGTGTTTCATTAAATAGTTTATTAGGCATTAGGCGCAGTGTGCCGATAGCAGCAGTTTCATAATTTGCTGATGAGGATGCAAAATAATTTTTTTTATTCATTACTACAGCACTTAGTAGTTGTGGATCACTAATAGCTTGCTTTGTTATGCCATGTATATCTAGCATTGCGATGTCATAGTAATGACGAAACATTCTGCTCTTTGGGGGTTTATCAGTTTTTCGATGATGCTCAGCATGTAATAAGGTTGCTTTTTCCCAAAATGTACGTTTTGCTGTTAAGGTATGTACAGAAATAATTGGCTTTGAGTTAAATACGTTTGGTAATGCATCGTAAATATATGGTGATATTGTTTTTAATTCATTTGGGATGGTGTCACCTCGTGCGCCAAATTCTAATTTAATAATTGATTGGATGTAGTGATTTTCATTTGTTCCTAGTGTTGATGGATAGTAAAACAAGAGTGTTTGGCCATCATTATCAGTGGGATCTAACTCGATTCGCCACTCATCGTCATTTAGATAGTTCGCTAGTTCGAGTTTAAATTTATTTTCTAACAATGGTTTGAGATAGTTATTAATTTTATTTTTCGCAGTATTTTGTAGGATATTAAGTGATTTATCACGCTGATTTCGGGTTTTGATGGCCATAGTTTTAGTATCTTCGGTTATGCCGAGAAATTCTTTGTTGATGGTTAGGTTGCAATCTTCTGAAAAGCGATTAATTATATTATAACATCTTGAAAGTGATGTGCCGCCTTTAAAGGTGATGTGGGGGCTGATTTCTGGCATGCTAAATATTTGTTTTAATGCCCAGCATACCCAATAATCTTTTTCCATAATGTTTGGTGATTTAATTATGTTTGAGCGAGCGGCGGCTTCTTGGTAATGTCTTGCTTGGTCTTCTTTTGATATATCTAATATTTGTTCCATATTATTTCCTTGTTAGTTCTATAATAAAAGTCGCCATCCAATCAGGGAATTTAGCGATATTTTTGATAAGTTGTAATTTATCTTTTTTGGCTAGAACTCGTTTCAGTTGGTTGATAATTGTGGGTGATATATTGTGTTTTCCTAAATGACGGATGGCATTAATTGTATTAGCAACGTTTGATGTAAGTGAATTGTTATTTGTGTATTTAGAATGGCGTAGCACGATAGGGTAGTTAGCAATATTTCGTTTGATTGATGAGCGGGAAGTGATGTATGTGGGTTTTGCAGGAACTTGTGTGTTAATTCCAAGTTGATTTGCCGCATGGGCAGCACTTGGTTGGGCTGTGTCGCCCGTTTTGCTTGCTAGCGCTTTTGCAATGTGGTCTGGGTTGGGAGCAAGGGTGCCTAGTTTTGGATGAAGATATGGAAAATCATAAATCCCCTTGTCTAACTTGCGAATAATTCCTTGTTTTGTTAGTCGGTGCAGTGTTACGTCTATAGCGCTACGCTTAGCGATGTCAATAAAATTTTTAGGTGTAAAGACCCAGCCGCGTCGTTTAGCACGAATACGTCGTAGAATGGTGTCTTTAATTGTTGTCATACAAGAAAATCCTGTAAGAAATGTTAGTACCTATATCTTACAATTTAAAAAATAAACTATATCATAACTATTTGTATATAAAGATATTTTTTAAAATTATTAAAAACAAGTGCTATTAGTAATTATAATAGCATATTTATAAAATATAAACTAGCTTGTGCCCATAAATATTTCTTTAGAAAGGTTGATTTTGTTCTGTGCGGAGTGTGTATAACTATTCAAGAATGAAAAAACCTGTGAGTACAGTGATTAAAATAGGGTGGCTGAGAAGGTTGCTTGTTTTTAGCGACAATTAAGAAATTAATTTATTTTTAAGCGCAATTTTAACTTTTTGTATTATCTTTGCGGTAACGGTTTTTTGCCTTTCAATTTTGCTGATATAAGCTTGGGTGACCTTCATGCGTTTTGCTAGTTTTGCTTGAGTGATGCCAGCTTTAATTCGTGCTAAAGCAATAGGATTATCGACATAATCCGCAGGATCAAAAGTGGTGTATTCTGAATGATCTTTTGTTTTTTTTATGTATTCTTTAATTTGATTGTGCAGCGCGATAAATAGTTATTGGCAAAAGAACGTATTCATCTCTGCCGCTGACTGATTTAATAATTTGTAAGCTCATTTGTATGCGTCTCCGCGTGGTTTGATTTTATGTTGTTGTTTCTGTTTTTGACTTCTTATGTTTGGTTATTATAGGTTATATTTAGTTATACTTCAAGATTGAAGGATGTTGGGCTTTTGTTTAGCTATTGATAAGCTTCAAACAAGCCTTATAAATAAGCTGAAACACCTGCTCAAATCCTTGTTCACTATCATAGTAAGGATCAGGCACTTCACGATTTTCGTTGGGATAAGAGAGGTTAAGTAAAAAATCTACTTTGCTGATGTCTGCTTCATTTCGAGCAAGATTAATCACCTGTTGAAAATTATTTTTATCCATCACAAAAATCTTATCAAATAAATCAAAATCTGCGGGGATAAATTGACGAGCTTTTAATTGACTGAGGTCGATGCCATGTTCATTGGCATTTGCCATGGTGCGTAGGTCGGGTGCTTTGCCGACATGATAATTAGTAGTGCCTGCTGAATCAACAGTAAGAGCTAATTTTTTTTCAGCAATGAAATGGAGCAAAATGCCTTCGGCTAATGGTGAGCGACAAATGTTTCCCATGCAAACCATTAAAATTTTTTTCATTGTGATTTGTTTCCTAAAATAAATTATTGTTGGGTTTGGTGGGCACGCTGCGCTTTGCCCACCCTACAAAAATTATAAAAAATGTGGTGGGCAATGTGTGGTGTGCTCACCAAGTTAAAATAAATTATAAAATGTAGGGTGGACAAAGCGTAGCGTGTCCACCAAACTCTTTGGCTATTGGATAGTTACACCACACAATATTTATCTTATAATACATTAGTTTTTCGAGCAATATTATGCCATTATTAATTTTAAATATAAGATTTCGCAAAAGGAAGCAATAGCAATGAAGGATCGCCAAAAATTTTGTACACCTTATGATATTTTGGGTGGCATATTATCGGGTTTATTAATTGTTGTCATTTCTACTGCATTTACAGCGCTGGTTTTTAAGGGTAGTTTAATTGCTTATTTTTCAATTGGTATTAGTTGTGCTTTAGTGGGCGCAGGCATTACGAATTTATTAACTGCGAGTTATAGTTCTTTCTCTTCTGCCATTGCTCGCATTGAACCCGCTTCGGGTGCTATTTTAGCGATTATTTTTGCGAATATTGCTGCAATGACAACTTTACCTAGTACAGCAATATTTCCTACTTTGCTTGCTACTCTGACAGTGAGCTCTTTAATCACGGGTGTTGCTTTATTTCTTTTAGGCTATTTGCGCTTAGGTCATATTGTTAGGTTTTTGCCTTATCCAGTGCTGGGAGGCTTAATTAGTGGGACTTCGTGGATTATGGGTTACACCACTTTTGCGATGATTGCTAATAATAATTTTTCACTGCAAAATTTATTACAACATGAAATTATCTTGCAGCTATGTCTGGGGTTTGGTTTTGCTCTTTTTTTATTAGTGATGACAAAAATAAATAAACGAACTTGGATTTTGCCAGTCTCATTGTTAGTATTTTCAGTTGTAATTAATTTGTTTTTATCATTAAACCACGTGACTCATGTAGACGCTGTGCAGAGAGGTTGGTTGTTTTCTTCATTTAAGCCTACCTTGGTTTTACAGTCAGTCAATGTATCCATGTTTTATCAAATTGATTGGGCCGCTATTTTTTCTCAATTAGCTTATTTATTCAGCTTTTCTGGCGTTATTATTATCATTTTATTATTTAATGTCAGCAGTCTTGAAACAACATTAAAAGAAAAAGCTGATTTAGATCATGAATTAAAAATAGCAGGGATTGGTAATCTGGTGGGTGGGGTTTTCAGTGGTGCCACCGCTAATTTATCGTTATCAGGAACATTGGTTAATCAAAGCATGGGCGCTGCTAGTCGAGTTTCGGGTGTGATTGCCAGTGTAGTTTGTGCAGCAGTTTTGTTTTTATATCCAGCGTTAGTTTCATTTTTACCAAAACCAGTTATTGGTGGATTACTGATATTTATTGCTTCAAGATTGTTAATTGAATGGTTGTACACTGATAGACATAAATTACCAATTATTGATTATTTTATCGTTGTCGCAATTTTAATAACCATCGCAATTTATGGATTTATGCCGGGTGTTATTGTCGGTATTATTATTACTTGTATTGTTTTTATTGTTCGTTATGCACAAATCGATGCAGTTAAATTTACTACGACGCGGCAGAATTATCCGAGTAATGTGATTAGGCCGGCATATGAGCAAGATTGGTTAAATACGCATGGTAAAGCAATACAGTTATTTAAGTTACAAGATTATTTGTTTTTTGGTAGCGCCAAATTTTTATTAGATAAGATAACTCGATTACTTGATGTAGATAAAAAAAGGGAGCTGAAATTTTTAATTTTTGATTTTCAATTAGTTAATGGTATTGATTCATCTGCGAGTTTTAGTTTTATCAGATTACAGCAAATTATTGCTAAGTTAAATTTAAAAATTATTTTTACGCATTGTTCTGATTCGTTAATCGCGCAGTTTAAAAGCCAAGATGTTATTACGGACACGGATGAAAATATTATTCTTGCTGATCTTGATCAAGGTATGGAGTGGTGTGAAGAGCAGCTATTGAAAAATATGCCTGCAGAGCTTAAACCAAAAGAATTATCAATAGTTGATACCTTAAGTCAGTTAACTTTAGATAAGGCGCAGCAAGTTATTTTCACCACTTATTTAGAAAAAATGGCAGTCCCAAAAAATGCTTATATTTGTATGGAAGGAGAGTTATTAGATGGTTTGTATTTTATAGAATCGGGTGAAGTTTCTGTGTTGTTAGAAAACGAAAATTCCGTGATGCGTTTATCGAAAAGTGGTCCTGGCACCATTGTTGGTGAAATCAGTTTTTATTTGCGTACCCCTCGTTCAGCCAGTGTGCGCACAGAGTTGCCTTGTGTTATTTATAAATTAACGGCAGATGCTTTAGTTAAATTGGAAAGTGATTATCCTGAGATTGCTGTACGTTTTCATAAAAGTATCGTGCGTGTTTTAGCGTTGCGTGTGGTGCAGACTAATTATGAATTGAAGTTGATAGCGCAGTGATAGGTTTTTTTTTAACTGGCGGATCTGGATCCCGCGGACAAGCCACGGGACGTTGAAACAGTAGGTCGCAGGACGTTGAAATAGCAAGCCGCGGGACGTTGGTGATTACCTTTCAACGTCCCGCGGCTTGTCCGCGGGATCCAGATGCACTGCTGAATAGCTACTATTTTTTTATAGTAGATAGACTCATCCCTCGATCAACATCATGTTGCAGAGTACGATCAAGAGCAATATTTTCAGCCACCATGGAATTGATGATACGCTTGCTTACTAATTCATGTAAATATTGATTCATGGTACACATGCCTTTGCTGCGTCCCATTTCCATCGCGGATTCGATATGTGCAGGCATATCCTGACGAATAAAGTGGCGCATGGGTGGTGTAATTAACATCGTTTCAAACGCACCAATTCTGCCGCCAGAAATTTTTCTTACTAACGTTTGACAAACGACAGCTTGTAAAGTTTCAGATAATAATGTTCTAACACGATTTTTTTCTTCAGTTGGAAAAACGTCAGCGAAACGATTAATTGCTAACGGCGCTGAGCGTGCGTGAAGAGTGGCTAAGACAAGATGGCCTGTTTCTGCTGCTGTTAATGCTAAGCGCATCGTTTCTAAATCGCGCAATTCACCGAGTAAAATCACATTAGGGTCTTGACGTAGTGATGAACGTAAAGCAGTGGCAAAATCCGTCGTATCACGACCAACTTGAAGTTGATTAAAAACACTTTTTTTATTGACGTGCACAAATTCAATAGGGTCTTCAATAGTAATAATATTATAGGCTTGATACATATTAATGTAATCAATCATGGCAGCGAGTGTGGTACTTTTACCAGAGCCTGTTGTACCCGTTACTAAAATTAAACCGTGTGGCAAAACTAATAATGATTTTAGTACGGCGGGTAAATTTAATTCTTCAAATGTAGGTATTTTAGTGGGTATTATTCGGAAAACAGCAGCTATGCCGTGTAGTTGATGAAATATGCTAACACGAAAATTACCAATTTTAGGCAGATTGAGTGCCATTTCTAAAACTAAATTTTTTTCAAATTGTCGTTGTTGTTCACTACTCATAATCGTGTAAATAAGTTGTTTTGATTCTTCGGGTGAAAGCGCGGGAATATTTTTTGCAGGTAAAAGCGCTCCTTCAATCCGTAACATAGGCACTAAACCAGGTAAAATATGTAAATCAGATGCGTGTTTGCTGACACTCAACTCGAGCAGGTGTTCGATATTCATAGCGATTCCTTTTGCTAGTGATTTGTTGCGGTACTGAGTCAATTATATAGGAAATGTGTTTTTGTAGCTAGCAATTGAACATAAATCGACCAAAGACAGGTAATATGTTGTTTTATAAGATATTTTTATTCAGCTTGAAAAGACAATGCAAATGCATTACCATATAAGTATAAGCATATTCTGCCTGTTCTTTAGGAGATTTAACATGAGTAAAACATTATCAGCTATATCTACATTAACGGATCGTTATCAAACGACTATTCCTGAGCCAGTGAGGGAGTTACTGCATTTAAGCAAGCGGGATAAAATTAATTATACAGTTGAAGAAAATGGAAAAATTATTATATCTCGTGCTAACGAAGAAGATCCTTTGTTAGGTGATTTTTTAAATTTTTTAGCGAATGATATTAAAGATAATTTTTCTAGTATTCAGCCTATTAGTTCTGCATTGATTGATCGTGCACGTCATCTTACTACTGGCATGGATATTGATTTAGATATTTCGTTAGATGATAAGGATGAATAATATTGCAAGAGTCTAAAGAATTAATTGTAAATAGTTGGTGTTTACTCGCGTATCCTTTATTTCTTGATCAATTTGAAAATTTGCTTGATGAGGTTGATCGTCTTCGTATGAAAAGTCCTCTTCATTATAAAGAGAAAAATGCAACAAAACGTTTAGCTGCAATTTTAAAGTTAATCTTTGAAAAAATTCCACAAGATCCAACGCTATCTGAATATCGACAAGGAACTACGCTTGGTAATGAATATAAACATTGGTTTAGAGCGAAATTTTTCCAACAATATAGACTATTTTTTCGATATCATCTTAGCAGCAAGATAATCGTGTATGCCTGGGTGAATGATCAGCACACTAAGCGTGCTTATAATAATAAATTAGATGCTTATTATGTTTTTAAAAAAATGTTAAATACAGGGCACCCGCCGAATGATTGGCATGAGTTGTTAAAAGCAGCTAAGGCTGAAAATAAGCGTTTAATAAAGGTTAGTAAAATATAAGGATAGCAAATTTAGTGGGCACTAAATTATGACTAAAAAAATCAAGTTTTAGCACTAATTCACTCATTTAGTGCATGTATACTTACACTAATTTGCTTAATAAGTTTTTTAAGACACATTACTAAGCGTTTGATCCACTATTGTAAAACAACCATCAAGCACATGTTTTGACCAATAAACCCTCATTTTAGTAGAAAATTAGATCAAATTTTGCTATAGTGCTGCTAAATTTAAGAGGAAGCATACAGAATGGCCAAAAAACGACAAAATAAGAATTTTCATCGTCAGCGAAATCATAAAGTTGTTGTTCAAGTAATTCCTAAGCCATCGGCAGCTCCTGAGTCTCTTAAAGCGGATGAAAAAAAAGCGCCTGCTATAAAAAGAAAGCCTATTTCAGAAGAACAGAGAGCAAATATTATCAAAGCTGAGAAAAGAGACGCTTTGTTAAAGTCCTTAGATAAGTCTAGCGCAGACTACGTAAAGTATTTGCAGAATATTGATTCTAAAGCGCAAGATAAATTTGATGAAATAGCATTACGTTTTACGTCAGTTATGATGCTTAAAAAGCACCGTATTTTGTTAAAATTAAATGAGCTCCCTTTAGAAAAATATTATAAGGAACTAGCAGAATTATTAACGGTCCAAGTTAAGCATCGTGTTATATTAAATTTTCAGAATTGTCTTGATAGCTTAATTAATATGGAAATTGATGAATTATTAACAGCGAATAACGTTTTTAAGGTTCAAGAATACCGTAAAGAATCTTTGGCTAGCCTCGCACATGAAATATTTTTTCCAAGTAAAACTAAAACAAGTAGTGGTGATATTCCACTTATAATAATAGCTAATACAAAATCACATGCTGATTTCATCCACGGGCAATTTTTACAAAATTTATCACCACAACAAGTAGATGTTTTGGATGATGCGAGTCACAGTGATGTCAGGTTTATAGTAGAGCTTAATAATGTTAATTTTATGGCGGAAGTAAAAAGATTAAATGCACTCGCTTATGAAAAAATGCAATATTGGGAAAGGTATGTTCGGGTAGCTGAAAATTCTAAAGAATATGCTTTTCGAAAAGCAAAAGAAATAACTTATTTTTTATTAGATAACAGAGCAGGCTCTTTTGTTCAATCTAGGTTATTACAAACAGCGAATATATTAAATTCGGCAGAAAAAGTTGCTGAGGAAAAAAATATTGTAAATATTTTTTTTCTTATGGTATTGGGAGAGTTGGCAGGACTGTGGAATGGAAGTTTTGTTTGGAATTCTATTATAGCTGGCGTAAGTACATTATTAAGTCATACTCTGAGTGGTTATTCTGTTGATGATGTGACAGCAACAGCAGCGAAAAAGTCGACTTTTTCATTAAGTTCCTCTGCAAGTTATTCTCTTGCTACGGGACTTGCAACGGCAGGGTTATCTTATGTTAAACAAGATATGTATTATTTTTTTGATACCTTAGGTTCAGCGGTGGGTATGAGAGCGAGTTTACAATTAATGAAAGCAGTCACTGAAAAAACAAACCGTATTTTTAAAGTTATTGGACGGAGATATACTTCTCTGACAGAAGGCCAGCTTTCAGATATACATGATTGTTTGTTGCCAGTAGGCGCTATATTTTTTGGTCAAGCAGCGGGTAGTTTTGCGGTGTCGAAAGTTTCAAATGCAGTAGGCGCTGCGACATCTTTAGCTGGTTCGGTGAGTGATAAAATATGTGGGTTGTTTTATACCATGCCAAAAGCAGCAACGCCAGCAATGAAACAAAAGTCATTTTTATCATTGGTACCATCAAACGCGTTATGTTTTAAGAAGTAAAAAAGTACTCTATTTTTTAATGGTTGTGATACAATTCGGCTCATTTTGTAACTTTTCAGCCGCTAGAGGTTTGGTGGGCACGCTGCGCTTTGCCCACCCTACATTTTTATAATTTATTTTTGTTATTTTTTATAGGGTGGGCAAAGCGCAGCGTGCCCACCAAACCTCTAGCGGCTAAATAGTAACTCCCCATTCACCAACGAGGCATAGTATTATGTTAGATATTCGCGGTATTAGCATGGAATACGGGAAAAAATCCCTGTTCCAAGATGTTAATCTTATTTTGTTGCCTCCTCAGCGTTACGGCATTGTCGGTGCAAACGGCACAGGCAAATCCACTTTTTTAAATATTTTATCTAACAAAGAAGCTTCGAGCAAAGGTTCAGTTGAAAAAGCGAAAAGTTTAAGTGTAGGAGTTTTAGGGCAAGATCATTTCCGCTATGAAAATAATCGCGTCGTTGATGTGGTATTGCAAGGCAATGTTAATTTATGGAATGCTTTAGTTGAAAAAGAAGCCTTATTCACCAAAGAAAATTTTACCGAAGAAGATGGTTATCGTTTAAGTGCCTTAGAAGAAATAATTATGCATGAAGGCGGTTATGAAGCTGAAGCCGTAGCAAAAAATTTATTAATTGGTCTTGGTGTCGTAGAAAAATATCATGATGGACCGCTGACTGCTTTATCAGGTGGTTATAAATTACGTGTTTTATTAGCACAAGTCTTGTTTCAAAAACCAGATATTATGTTGTTAGATGAACCGACTAACCATTTAGACATTGTTTCGATTGGTTGGCTAGAAGGATTTTTGAAAAATTCATTTAAAGGATTGTTAGTGTTTATTTCGCATGATCGCGCATTTTTGAATAATGTTGCGACTGATATTTTAGATATTAATTACGATACCATTACAAATTATGTCGGTAACTATGAAAAATTTATTGTTTCACGTGATGAAGCAATGCAACAAAAACAAAGCATTTTAAAAAACCAAGAAAAGAAAGTGGAGTCTTTGCAACGATTTGTTGATCGATTTGGTGCGAAAGCGAGTAAAGCAACACAAGCTGCTTCGCGACAAAAAATGATTGATCGAATTGAATTGGTTGAAATTAAAGATTCTAATATTATGATTCCGTATTTTAATTTTATCTCTAAGCGGCCATCAGGTAAGTCCGTGCTGAAAGTAGAAAAATTAGGTAAACAATTCGGAGAAAAAGTTGTCATCAAGGACGCAACATTTAATTTACATCGTGGTGATCGATGTGCTGTGATTGGGCCAAATGGTATCGGTAAATCAACGTTATTAAAAATATTACTCAATAATTTAGCCGCAGATCATGGGCAATTTGAGTGGAGTGAAACAGTGCAAGTGGGGTATTTTGCGCAGGATTATCATAGTCAGTTACCGCGTGATCAAACAGTGTGGCAGTGGATGGAACATGCTGTGGTTGCCACAACACAAGAGATGCGTAGTGTGCTAGGGCAGGTATTATTTAAAGGTAGCGATGTTGATAAAAAGATTTCTATGTTAAGTGGTGGTGAATCAGCGCGTTTAGTATTAGCTAAAATGATTTTAGAAAAAAATAATGTTTTAGTGTTAGATGAACCGACTAACCATTTAGATTTAGAATCAATTGATGCTTTAGTTGAGGCGCTGAATAAATTTCCCGGCACAGTGTTGTTTGTTAGTCATAACCGTTATTTCATTGATCATATTGCTAAGCGTGTATTAGCACTGACTGAACATCATGGTGTGCAAAATTACTTGGGTAATTATCATGATTATTTAGCGCAATATGGTGAAGATTATTTGAGTGGGTAGAGGTATAACTATTCAGCAGCCAAAGAGTTTGGTGGGCACGCTGCGCTTTGCTAGATGCCAGCTAGAAGCACGCTGGCATGACAAGATTTCGTAGGGTGGGCAAAGCGCAGCGTGCCCACCAAACTCTTTGGCTGCTGAATAGTGACTTAAGAAACCCGCGCAGTTTTTTGTTGGTTTCTAGGTCGTTGCCTCGGACGTTGTTGAGTAAACGCTTTTTTAAGCGCGGGGACTGTGTCACTACTTGCTTTATAATTGAAATCTTCAAGTATGCGTTGTTCTAATTTATTTCCGAGTACACGCTCAATACTGCGTACTTGAGCAAAGTCACCTTCAGTTGTTAAAGTAAATGCTTCGCCCATTTTTGCAGCGCGGCCAGTGCGACCAATACGATGGATATAAGCTTCGACTGTATCGGGTATATCATAATTAATCACATGAGAAATGCTCGGAACATCAATGCCACGTGAAGCAATATCTGTTGCTACTAAGATTTGTAAAGTTCCATCACGAAAACCATCCATCGCAATTAAACGTCGATTTTGCGATAAATTGCCTTGCAATGAAGTAGCACGAAAACCTGCTTGTTCTAATTTCGCCGCTACTTGCTTTGCACCGCGCTTAGTTCGAGTAAAAACCAGTACGGATTCTATCGCTGTTTTTTGTAAAATTTTCACTAACAAATCTGATTTCAAACGTTGTGCAACAGGAAAAATAACTTGTGTAACTGATTTTGCTGGAGCACTGATACCGACTTGTACTGTTGTAGGTTGAAATAATATTTCTTTTGCCAACGTATGGATTGCTGCAGGCATGGTGGCAGAAAAAAGTAGCGTTTGACGTTTTTTCGGTACTGATTGCAAAATTTTACGAATACTGGGTAAAAATCCCATATCAAACATTTGGTCGGCTTCATCGAGGACTAATATTTCTACCTTTCCTAGATGCACAGTACGTCGTTGAATATGATCTAATAAACGTCCTGGACAAGCGACTACAATATCGACGCCTTGTTCTAAGCTTTTTAATTGTGATTTGATGTTAACGCCACCATACAGTGTAACACTGCGCAGGCCGGTGTTGGCAGCGAGATCGGTTATCGCCGCGTGAATTTGTTGCGCTAACTCGCGAGTCGGTGCAATGATGAGGGCGCGGATTCCAGCGCGTGGATTTTGCATCAAACGATTGAGCATCGGTAGCGAAAATGCCGCTGTTTTACCTGTCCCAGTTTGTGCTAAGCCCATCACATCTTTACCTAATAAAATCGTAGGAATGCTCTGCATTTGGATTGGGGTAGGGGTTTTGTAGTTCTGCTTGTCTATATTAGTTAATAGAGTTTTGTTTAAATTAAAAGAATCGAAGCTCACTGTATGGTTTCCTGGCTAAAAATTAAAGTGCCAAACGAATTGGCACATACAGACCCTAGTTTAGCATGTTCAAAAAACAAACGATATAGTTATTGTCGGTTATTTCATTGGGTATTATGTAACTATTCAGCGGCGGGGCATTTGTTAGTTGCTTCGCTGCGCTCAGGATCACAGCCTATACTCACATGCTCCCTAGCTGCTGAATCGGCACCTTTTGTTGTTTGGAATTAATCAGTATAATGCTTAATAATTACGATTATTCAGAGATACCGTGATGCCAAAATTATTATCTTTTGTTGAAAAAATTCATCCGCTTTTGCGTGAAACAATGCCGCCCGTACGAGACTTTAATGATCCATCGTTGCATGAAATTATTGAAAATATGTGTTATTCGATTCAACCGAAACAACTTAAAGCAGCGCGAGGAGCACATGAAGGCGCCGCAGGCATGGCTGCAAACCAATGGGGCATAAAAAAAAGAGTTTTTATTTTTACACCAGAAGGATCAGCGCCAGAGAATACCTTAGAGGTAATGATCAATCCATCATATATTCCTTATTTACATCCTGGTGAAGCAGAGCCTCAATTAGTTGCTGGATTTGAAGGTTGTTTTTCTGTGCCGTTAACGACGGGGATAGTAAATCGTTATGAAGTGATTATGGCAATTTACTATAATCCGCAGGGTGAAAAAATTGAGCGTCTTATGAAAGGTTGGGAAGCACGTGTATTTCAGCATGAAACGGATCATTTAAATGGAAAATTATTTGATGGTGTATTAGATAATTATGCTGGCCCTGATTGTTTAGAGCGTATTGTGTTTAAAGATAAAGAAGAAATGGATAATTTCTGGATTAATCAAGTTCGGCCTGGCCGGAGTGAGAATTAATATTGTGAGTTTGCAATCCATGTTTACTTACAGTTATCAGCAGCCAGAAGAATATCATTTTAGCTTGGACTCAATTCAATTAGCAGAATTTGTGGCGCAGCAATTGCAATCATCTGCTAATTTAAGTTTGTTGCGGGTGTTAGACTTGTGTGCAGGTTGTGGTGTTGTTGGAATAGAATTATCTTGGTATCAGCGTGAATTAAAATTATTTGATTTTATTGAAATACAAGATATTTATACGCCGTATTTTCAAAAAAACGTTGCTCTTGTTAATCGACCAGAATTGCAATTAAATTGGCATCTTTTAAATTACGAAATATTGTGTGAAAAAGCATGGGAAAATAAATTTGATTTAATTGTCAGTAATCCGCCTTATTTTCCTGCGGGTTTAGGCATGCTTTCGCCGTCGGATTTTAAAAATCGCTGTCGATTTTTTTTAGATAGTTCATTTGCAAATTATATTTATGCCATTGCAAACTCGCTTGCTCCTGGAGGAAAAGCGTATTTTTTATTGCGCCCACTTCAGCATCATGGTTATGATTTGGTAGCAGATATTCAAAAATTATTATTGCCGCTGTCCATATTTATGCAAAAAATAACGGTAATACGCGCGTCAGATGTTATTTTGTTGACAAAAATACGGTAGAGTTTGGTGGGCACGCTGCGCTTTGCCCACCCTACATTTTTACTACGATCAAATTGCGTCATACCCCATATTTCCCGAAAAATATAACACCATAAATTTAAAAATGTAGGGTGGGCAAAGCGCAGCGTGCCCACCAAACACTACGGTCGCAAATAATTCTTAGTCACTGAATCATCGATAATTGATTTTACTAACTCTGCTAATGTTATAGAACCTTCTTCAATAGGTTTCATTCTGACTTCAACTTGTTGTCGAGTAATATTGTGACGTTTCCAGCTACCGCCTTCTGTCATAAAGTTATGTAGTAAAGGTTGAATTCGATCAAGACAAACCGCAAACTTTGCATCAGCTGTTTTTCGTTCTTCAAATTCTTGCCACAGTTGCATTAATTCAGTTCCTTGGTCTGTTGGAAGCAAGCCAAAGAGACGTTGTGCTGCTAATTGTTCTCTTTCTTCTTTATTAACATTGGCATTATCGTCATAACAAAAGACATCTCCCGCATCAATTTCAACGAGATCGTGTAATAAAACCATTTTAATTACCCGCAGTAAATTAATTTCATCATTTGCATATTCAGCTAAAATAAGGGCATAAAAAGCTAAATGCCAGCTATGCTCAGCAGAATTTTCAAACCGTTTCGGGTCGGCTATTAAACTGGTTTGGCGAAAAATTGTTTTTAATTTATCGATTTCATATAAAAAATTTAATTGTTGTTTTAATCGATCGTTGTTTATGTTCATTGCTTTAACTCCAAAGTATTTATATGAAAATGTTACACGTGGCGAAATAAGAGGTATTATAGTGATTAAGTTGCAGATAGTCTGCAAGAATATTGTTGAGGAAAATAAAATTGAAACGCGTTGCCATTTTTGTTGATATACAAAATATCTATTACACTGTAAAAAGTGCCTATCATTCTCATTTTGACTATGCTGCATTTTGGTCTTTCATTACGACCGATCGACAGGTTATCAAAGCATATGCTTATGCTATTGATCGTGCTGATGCAAAACAAAGAGAGTTTCAACAGATATTGCGAACGATTGGATTTGAGATAAAACTTAAGCCGTATATTTCTAGGAGTGATGGCTCTACCAAGGGTGATTGGGATGTTGGGATTACCATTGATGTGTTAGAGCTAGCCCCGAGTGTCGATATTGTTGTTTTAGCTTCAGGAGATGGTGATTTTGCGCCGTTATTAGAAAAAGTGCACAAAAGTTATGGAGTTACAACAGAGGTCTATGGTGTGCCAGCGCTGACTGCAACGGCTCTGGTTCAGTCGGCGCAAAAATATTTCCCTATTGGAAAAGAATTGTTAATAAAAAGGAAGAGTTAAAAATCAATGCGGCGTAGGCGGAACTCTTTAGCCGCTGAATAGTTACGCTGCACATATATTAACACAATTTTAAATTTCGCCATATCCATAAATTATAAAACATACGATATATTATTCACAATAACTAGAATAATTATAAAGTATGGTTTATAATAATCTTATTATACCGCAGGAAATATAAAATATAATTTATGGCAACCACGCTTTGGGGAAAAATTTATTACAATGACAGCTACGCTGGTATTTTGCAGCAAGAACCCAGTGGCCGTTGTGTATTCACATACGATGCATCTTACTTAAATTCTTCAACGCAAGTGGTCGCCTTTTCTTTCCCCTTACGTGCAGAGCCTTTTATATCAGAGAGAGGCTTGCATCCTTTTTTTGATAATTTAGGCGCTGAAGGTTGGCTTGAAAGCGCTCAGATTAGAGCTCTGAGATCTAGCAATCACAATCGGTTCGAACTTCTACTGGGTTTTGGCTACGATTTGGCGGGAGCAGTGTCCATCAGAGATCCAGAGCCACGAGCTCATGTTCAGCTTGATTATGTTGATGAAGTAACATCTGCCGCTTTACTGGGTCGTGCATCTCTTCCTGGAGTGCAGCGTAAATTACTCGTAGTTAAAGAAGGCGATCAATATAGACCAACAAAAATAAATGAATTAAGCACGCATATTGCAAAACTCCCTTCTGATAATTTAATTGATATCATTGAAGTTGAATATCTAACTACACAGGCAGTAAAAGAATTATTACCAGATGATTCGATTGTTGAGATGGAAATAACAACAATTAATTCTATTACTGAACCTGCTCTGATTATAAAACGTTTTGATCGAATTGTTTCTCATTCTAAAGTGACTAGACTTCACTTTGAAGAGTTTAATCAATTATTAGGACATCATTCCGGTGATAAATATAAGGGATCCTATGAGATGTTAGGAAACTTTATTAATACAACACCAAGTTGCATGCCTGTAGAAGTAAGTCGTCTTTACAAAAGAATTTTAGCTTGTTTATTAGTTGGAAATACTGACGCACATTTGAAAAATTTTGCCATGTTTCATACTCGAGATGGCCTGCGGTTAACGCCTTCGTATGATTTGGTTTCTGCTAATAGATATGATCAATTTAAGACAATTGCTTTAAGTATGGGTGGCGCAAGTGACTTAGATATTGGAAATCTTAAGCCTAAACATATCATTGATTTGGGGCGTGGATTTGGCTTAAACGATAAAATTATTTTAGATATTATAGACGAACTTCAAAAAAATTTAGCAGCAGCAAAACAAGCAATTTTTACAGCTAAAATTAGTTGCTCCTCTCAGCTTCGCGAAAAATTAATTAATCTCATGGAGAAACGATGGAACGGCAGTTTCAACTCAATTGGCCCGCTATTGTCGAAGAGGCAAAGCAAAGGCGCAAAGCACAAAACCTAACTCAACAGCGATTAGCAATGCTTGCTAATGTCAGCACACCGACTATATCGCGATTTGAAAGTGGCTCTGTGGATATTGAATTATCTTCTATTTTAAATATTTTAAAAATGCTAGGTATGGTAGACCAACGTCATTTAATTTTTTCTGATACACCGAATGTTGAATATGATTATATTCGAATGATCGTTGTTTTTTTTGGGCACGATGGTGTTAAATCAATACGCTGTGCAATATCCATGGAGGCGTTAAAAGATCATTACAAAAGTAAAAGTAAAGATCCTATTAAAATTTTCTTGGCAAATCACGCCGCTATTGAACATGAGGCTGTACGAAAATACCTGAATAATCAATTTGAATCGGATAATTACATTCTTATTAAAACAGGTGATTTATAAAAAGGGATTGCGTAGCTATTCAGCGGTGTGTCTAGATCCCGCGGACAAGCCGCGGGATCTAGACACACCGCTGAATAATTGCGGGATTACAACAATATGTGGATAGTTAGTTGATTTTATAAGGGTTATGTCATGTACATTTTTTGACACGACTAAAAAAAACTCACTTTTTAAGGGCACTTTTAATATTCTCTTAATATTACCCAAGTAAGATACCTGCATTGAATGCTTTGATTGCCGCTATTGTAATAGCGGTACCACTCATAAAAAGGTTGTTTGTATGCAGGAATATAAGAAAATTATCGGTAATGTCGCGGCTTTTTTTGCGACGATTGCTTTGGGTGCACTCAGCTTTGCTGGCATGATGGTTATCACATCATCGCTAGGCTGGGCCCTGGTAGCTTTCTTTTTAGGCGCAGCAGTTGAAGGTGCTGTTTACCAACAAAATATTTTTGCCGCAATGAAAAAACTAGGTGATCATGAAGGTGTCATTCGACGTGCGATTGCAAAACGTGAATTAGAAAATTTAAGAAATAATAATACTCTTTATCTGGCAAATGATTTTTTACAAGATTACTTTAAGCAAAAAAAATATTTACATGATTTAGCAGAAAACAGTGAAAATTATAATGCCGCAGATAAAGCAAAAGCAAAAAAAGAAATGACTCTTCTGACTCAACGCATTGAAATGATGGAAGATGTGTTTATTAACGCGATTATGAAAAAAGAGACAGAGTATCCCGCGGGCGTTACAGCGTTGATGACATCAGTTACTATTACTAAAGCCACTATCGAGCAAGAAATAATAAAAAAACAACGCTATATGAATATCAGTATTGTTGTTGCGCTGGGTTCCGGCGTGGCTGCAGGTTTTGTTACTTTATCAAGTATTAGCACGGGTCTTTTAGCATTAGGATTAGGTATTGGTACTGCTACAGCGGTCGGTTTTCCAATTGCGGGTTTTGCTGCATTGGGGTATGCATTTGTTGCTTATCATACATTAACTGACATGATTAAAGATGAGATTTTTATTAAGTGGTCTAAAAGAATCAAACAATTTTGGCACACACCCAAACAAGAGCGTCATGCTTCTTATTATTTAGGTGCTGTGGGTGTGGTGTTGTTATTAGGACTCGCTATTCTTGCTACCATTGCAACGGCTGGAACATGGTGGTATTTAGCTAAAAATGGCGCTAATTTAATTCAACCCTTGGCTGGTTTGGCGGGTAGCGTGCTTAGTATAACGGCCTGGGCATTGAGTATTGTACCCGGGATATGTTTTAGTTTTGTCAATGCGCTTAAGTCAGCAAATAAAATTCCTTCCTTACTTAGAAATACGTTTAATGATTTAAGTGGTCGGCTTAAAAAAACGTGGAGTGAAGAGAATTTTTTCCAATTTATTAATCCATTTCGTCTTATCAATAAAACAATCAATGCAGCTATTTTTGTCGGGCATTTAATTAGCATTGGTTTGACTTCAGATCAGGTACCTTGGTTTCATCCAATTCAAACTATTATTATTAATGGTTTTATGGAAGGCGCAGGTGATTTGCATTTTGTAACAGATGATCATCATACGCATGAAGCAAAAAAAACATCGCATGGGCATGAGGGTCATACATGTAGTGGTGATCATGCTCACGATCATGTTCATTTAAACTCAAGCACCGATGCGCATAAATCACATGGTTCTCATCATCATGCACATGATGAAGATGATCATCACCATCAGCATGGGGATTTTATTACAAAAAAAGTGAATGCATTATTTAATTATCTTGCTTTGGGTTGGGATGCATTGGGAGGTTGGGTAGGATCTTTTGGTGCTAATAAACAAACAGCATCAGTACGTGTAAGTGAAAATAGCACTCATCATACAAGCTCAACATCTTGGGCATGGGCTGACTCAAAAGAAAAATTTTTTCCCAGTAGTGGTGTTTTGCCGGAGATAGTAAAAACGTCTGAGGAATGGCAGAAGTTTGAAAATAAGACAGTGGTGCCTTCATCCGTTGGTATGACGATGTATGCAAAATTATTGAATACGCACGATGGAGATACAAATAATTCTACGGCACCTCGAGGAGCTGAGGAAAAAATAAGAATAGCTGCTCCTGTTGAAACCTCACAATCAAAAAATAGATCAGGTTTATTTGATTCCGAATTTTTTGAATCAGTACCCGTGTCTACTGGTTTCAGTGACCCGCTCTCACAACCAAAACCGCTAACTGCATAGTATCTATAATAATAAATTAGCTGCTTTATGCACAAAAATTCGGTCAAAATAATAATAATTAAGTTAGACCCTTAATTAACATCTTGAATAAAAAGGTTAGTTCTGGTAAAAGTGCTGCACATTTTTTATTACATAAGAGAAAACGAGAAAAAGTTATGCGCGTATTAATTGTTGAAGATATGAAAGAGTTTAGTAAAGCATTTCAGGATAAAATTACTTGTTATATTAAAAATTTAATCGCAAATTATGCGAAAAAAATGGAATGCAGTTTGTCTCGTGCTAAAGAGATTTTAGGTGAGTCTGTTGAGTTAAGTTTTGTAATAGTGACTAGTGCAGAAGAAGGTATGAAGTATTTTACTACAGAGAAAATACCTTTTGATTTGACTTTAATGGATACGATGTTACTTGGAGTTCAAAAAGGTACAGAAGCAGCTAAAGAAATTAAAGATCAGTATCTAGCAGCAAAAATTTATAGTATTTCAAGTGACAAACCTAATGATGAAGAGATGAAATTTTTTCAAGCGTATATTGGTAAAACACCTTTTGTTTTAAATATTGGATTAAAAAAAGCAATTGATGATTATTTACGTGCGGTTGTTGCAGATGAGATTTTTAAGGAATTAATTCCTTCTGATCAATTATCAAAAACAGAGTTGAGTTTTCTTTTTAAAGGTTTTGATGCGTTGAGAAGAAATTTGTTTCCTCCGATTATCAGTGCAACAGTGGATGTTAAAACAACTAATACGGATGCATTATCATTATCGGCAGTGACACCAGCGGTATTACCCGTTCCAGTGATGCCACCATCACCATCAGCGTCACCTGGTACAACTCCAGCAGTAACACCATCACCATCACCTACTGTGACACCAGTAGTGTATCAACGTCATCTTAAACAATGATCGGATCACCTCTCCCCGCGCAGCGTGGGAGAGGTCGCCGTGCTTTTTATGGCGGGTGAGGGGCGCTTTTTGCCTTCTCTATTTATCCAATAAAAAAAATCTTCCCTAATAATCTGTTCTGCTTGTGCCGTTGTTACTCGATGGAGTTGATGATCAGCCTGATTCCATGCAAGCAGATGGAATTCATCCTGTTGTTTCTGCGCAAGGTGTGATGTTGAATAATGTTTGGAAAGTTTTGGTGGGGTTGCTTTAGGGTTTGAAAACAAGTAGTTGTAAGTCGCGGATGGGTTTGAAATGTTTTTTGTTACTTGTTGCTAAAATAAGGTTATGCTCTGCTGCAGTTGCCGCAATGATTGCATCACCTGCTCGTAGTCCATTGCTGAGTGAGTATTCAGCTATATAAATGCCAGCACGATGGCCGATGTTTTCATTTAATTCTATGATTTCAAATTGAAATTCAGAAATAAAACTTTTTATATTAAGTTGATCTCGTTTACTTTGTGCTCCTTGCATTAATTCCATAAGAGTATAAATTGAAATTTTTCGATCTAATGTGTCGTGGACTAGTTTCGCAGCTTTCGTATTGCCGCGTTCGATCCAAATTAAAATATCCGTGTCAAATAACATGTCTATGTGCCCTGATGATATATAACTGGTTATCTTTTTTTAGCGTTTAATTGATAGCGACTAGAGCGTAGTAGATCCATGGTTTTTGTAACGGATAGTTTGCTTGTTTTGTGCTGGCCAAAAAAAGGATGATCTTCAACTTTTTTAGTTTTTTGTGTGGCTTGCGCAGGGATGATTGTCCCTTCTAGCTTACCATGATAGTAAATTTTTACGGGTTCATTTTGTTTAAGGGCTTTTCGTATTTCACTCATGTTATAACGTAAATCAACAATAGATGCTTTCATTTTATTGCCTCGCTGACTAATCCATAAATGTATAGTCCAACTATACATTATTTATTTTGAATTTTCAATTATTAGTAGAAAGGTGGTCGCAAATTGCGACCACCTCCTGTTTCTTAGCCAATGTAAGTTGTCAATCTTTATGAAGAAGATCTGCTCTCTCAAGAAAACTGCTTGGAATTTCTGGGCAGTTCAGTTTTTCTAAAGAGCCCTCATTTAAGCCCCTAAAAACTCCGTACTGACAGGGGAATTGAGCCGAGATGAAATCTCTTAGGTGCATTCTACAGTTCCTACCGCATTTTGTACGCTTAACCCATTGATATTTCCGACTATTCTCACATCAATCCACATAAAAGGAGAAAAAATCTCCTAATCTATCTATAAATCTAAAAAATATGCTATAATTTCTAATATAAATGAGAATATTTCACATAAGGGCGATATTATGCTTATAAAATTTACAGTGGAAAACTGGGAATCTGTTAGGGAACCAATAACTCTTTCTATGATCGCTACCAGGGAGCAACAGCACGCGGAGCGTTTACCTATTATTGAAAAATACGGCTTGCGACTTTTACCAGTTGCGGCGATATATGGTGCTAATGCCTCTGGCAAAACTAAAATCTGTCGTGCTATTTGGTTTGCAAGACAGTTTATTACTACCATAACTCAGCCAGAAAGTTTGATTCAAAGAATACCCTTCAAGCTGGAGAAAAAATTTGAAAACGAACCAACACGTTTTAGTTTTCAAATAATAGCAAACGAAATTTTTTATGAATTTAGCTTTGCTATTACCCCCAAAAAAGTTGTAGAAGAAAAATTAATTAAATTTAGCTCTTATAGTGAAAAAATATTATATCAGCGAGATTCAAATGGAAAAATCACATTTCCTGATGATCTATCATTAAGCCAAGACAAAAGATTAGAATTTATTGCAGAAGGAACGAGAGGCAATCAATTATTTTTAACTAAAACAGTAGACCAAAATAAAGATGATTTTATTGCTGTGTATAAGTGGTTTAAAGATAACTTAATTGTATTAGGTCCTAACTCAATTCCTTCAAATTGGGGGCATTTTATACATAAAGAAAATGTTCCAACATATTCGATGATTAACGATATTATTTCCAAGGTAGACACTGGTATAACACGTTTAGATGGTATAGATATCCCATTTGAGAACATTCAATTTCCAGAGGATTTAAAAGCGAAGATATTAGAAGATTTACAAGAAAATGGAACTATCGTATTGGATAGAAATCTTGTTATATCAAAAAAAAATGGAATCTTATCAGTAAAAAGAATAGTTTCATATCATAAATCTGTAGACGGCAATGAAACTGAATTTGATTTGGCTCAAGAATCAGAAGGAACCTTGAGAATGATCGAGCTTTTGCCCGCGATAATTCATTTGGTAGATACTAAATATAGTAAAACATATATTATTGATGAATTTGATCATTCTATGCATACAATGCTGGTGCGTTCGCTCCTTGAATATTATTTGCAATCGTGTTCCTCAGCTAGTCGTTCCCAGTTACTATTTACCACGCATAATCTAATGTTGATGGATCAAAATTTGTTTAGAAGAGATGAATTATGGCTTACAGAAAGAAGCGTAAATTCATCAACACAATTAATATCTCTTAGTGAATACAAGGATGTTCGAAACGATAAAGATATTAGAAAAAGTTATTTAAAGGGAAGTTTTGGCGGTATTCCAAAAATTCTTTTAGCTGCTCATTAAATAAGGAGTTTTCATGAGCAAAGCAAAAAAGAGAAAGTTTAGTCGACCTGTAGCTACAAGAGAATATAGAAAAGTCTTTACTATTTTCCCTGAAGGTGAAAAAACTGAAAGCTGTTATTTTACGATTTTAAGAGCAATGAATAAGGCTGTTAATATAATTATTAAGAAAGGTGATAAGAAAACTGAGCCAAATCAAGTTCTAGGTTGGGCTAAAAAATATATTAAGGAAAATGGAGTAAGTAAAAATGAGCAAATTTGGCTTGTAATTGATGTTGATGGACGTCCAGAACATTCATTTAAAGAATGCTTTGCGTGGGAAAAAATCAATACTAAACACAATTTAGCAATGAGTAATCCAAAGTTTGAATATTGGTTGCTGATGCACTTTGAAAATGGTGATGATATTAAAGGCGCAATCGACTGTATGACGAAATTAACAAGATACATACCAAGCTATACAAAGAGCAATATTAGCAGTAAAGAAATCACGAGGGAAAGTTGTGCAGTCGCAGCAGGTAATGGGAAAAGAAAGCACGACGCTGTAGAAGTATTGGAAGGGAACTGTTCGACAGTTTATAAATTGGTGAAAGAGATCCTTGAAATAAAGTAATTAACAGAGAGCGCAGTGCATAGTAATTTTTTTCAAATCGTAATGATATGCTTTATTATTGATTTTTAAAGCAAAATTTCCCATGCACAGACCTTGGCATATACTGGTCAAATCCAGTGCATCAACTCCTAATTATGTTATAATAGCCGCCACTTTTTGGTTCGTTTAGAATGCGGTAATGGTTGTAATATAAGGAAAATATTAGCCCGCTGTTGTAATTCTTGCGCCAACAAAATGACAAAATTAAAGATAATTTAAAAAAATCAAAATATAAGATCGTGGAGGAGTGGATGTTAAGTAGAGAAAAAACAGGGTATAACGAAAATGAATGTGAAAAATTGCGTTTTCAATTGTTATCGCTCTTTGTAGATCAAGCTGAAGTTTTAACTATTTTTATTTCTGATTGGACAAAACCACAAAGCGGTGTTTACCGCATTCCAGCGATGCATCTTATTCAAACTACGTTGGATTATCTGCTAACGTTAGAGGAGATGATTGAGCTGTCTGCTGTGCCTTATGATAGTTTTGATCGGATGGCGCTTGGTGCGGAGATGATGATGAGCAGTAATCAAAATATTGTCACTGAAGAGAGCATAAAGATTAAAAAAATAATAGAAAATACTTGTCACATAAAAAGTACACACAAACCAATATGGTCAGTTTCATTAGCAAACGTTGCTAAAAGAGATGAGTATTTTTTCTTTCGAAGTCTAAGTAGTGCAGAGTCTGTTGATACTGCGCGCCGCCTTGATAGATCTCAAATTCAATGCAGTAAGGTTGATGGGAAACCAATTGTTTCTATTGATGGTGTTTTTTCAGAATTAGAGTTAGATAATTTTCGTAAAGTTGTTGAATCAAAAGAAAAAGCTAAGCTTGCGAAAATTACGTTTGAAAGAGGGGGTGTTCTTCAAGGATTCTCAGCGGTAGAAACGCAAAAGCTATTGCATAGGCCGCCTGCGCTTATGCAGATTTTATTTAAGCTATTAGGTCATCTGGCAGATGAATTAAAAATGAAAATTTCAACTCATCCAAGTTCTGGTAATAGCGCTAATATTTTAGCAAACTTTTTTCCGCCTCGACATTGGGGTGATAATAAGTTTACAGATAATCACGATGAAACTAATGAATGTGAACAACTTGTGCATACTGATTATAGTACTCTAGCGACAGATTTTCGGCTTGTTAATGTCTATAATGAGGGAGAATATTATCCTGATTCATTTGAAAATGGGGAGGAAGGACGCCCTTTATTTGTTACTCTCTTATTTAGAATAGCATCAAAAGAGTTTAATGCTATAAGAGATGGCATGAATACTGTTGTAGTTGATAAAGATAAAAAAAAATCAATACATCAACTTAAGCAGGGAGAAATAATGCTTTTTTTAGGCGATATTCCGCATGGAATAATGCCCCGTAGTAAAACAGCTGATCCATCAATTTGGCGTTTTAGTTTAAATCTTCCATTATGTATGTATTCAAAAGAGGGGTCTCCGCTTAATAAGTTTTGGGGTTATTTTTATAATATGCAAGTTAAAAGCGTGCATCGATTAGGATCAAAACTGGGCAATGATCTTATTGCAAAATTAGAAGCATTAAAAAGATTAACAAATCAAAGTATAGATTATGTTCCCGCCCAAAAATGTTTTGAGCAGACAAAAGGTTCTTTACCACCTCTACTGTCAGTTGAGCAACTAGAGTTGCTTATTTATGTTATTAATAAAATAAAACGTGGCGACTCAACTTCAGTGCAAATTGTTTCGTCACCATGCTCTTCATTAAAAACCTATAACTATTCTCCAGCTGACGTGCTATTAGAAAGTAACAATGGCAGTGATGTTATTTTAGCTAAAATTGCTTATAATAATAGCGTTATTACTGTTGAACTAGATTTAGATTGTGAATTGTTATTTATTCCAAAATGCCATGTTTCATTGGCTGATTCAAATATTTGGAGTATTTATTGCTATATTAAAAAATTCAATTCGCCTGAGATCAAAGTAATGTATAAAGACGTGAATCACGTTGAGATAATTATGCCAGGCTTTATTATTTCTACACCTATTCATAAGCCGGATCAATCTAAAGCAGAATATATTGAGAAGTTAAGAGCTAGCTTGGATCATGATAAGACAAAACTTGTAGCAGTTCCTGTAACAAGTCATGAACACGCTGCTACAAGAGGAGCGGAGGGAGCAGCGTTAACTACTTATCCCGAATTGGTTGCTGCTGAAGAGTTTGTAACGCAGAGTATTCTTTCTGGAAATAATAATGCATCAATTGGCTCAGTGAATGATCTAAAATTAATAACAGCAGATGAAAAACCTATGCCTATTTTTAATCACTTTGAAGGGATCTCTGCTGTAGGTCTTATGACGCAAGGTATGTTTTCTGCAGATAGTAATGCATCGATTGGTCCGGTAAATGATTTAACATTAATACTGGCAGATGAACAATCCACACCCATCACTACAAACGCGAGTTCCGGATAAGCTCAAGGTCAGCTCATGCACTTTGTCATGCCAGTTTTGTAGGGTGGGCAAAGCGCAGCGTGCCCACCGTTCAATGATGCACCATGCTTGGCGCACACTTAAACCGTCGTATATAGATGGTTCTTTTGGTTCAGCGGTTGATTGTGGTGTTGTAAATGGTTTGAACGGTGGGCACGCTGCGCTTTGCCCACCCTACATCTTGTGTTAAGTTGACGCCTATGCGCTTCTAGCTGGCATCCAGAATCGTCTCTTTTTTCTATTTTTCCCACGGAAATTCTTGATGTTCAATAAAGTTTTTAATGTTCGCTTGAATTTTTGGTTGGGCTGTTAAACGAATTAATTCGTTGATTGCGGTTAATTCCATAGCATCAGTGATGATCCACATTTTCCGAAAATATGCTTTCACATCGCCAACTGTTTGTTGATTAATTCGATTTAAACGAATGAGTAAGCGACGTAAAGTATCTTGAAGATCAGTGGTAATTTCATCAATTAACCCTATTTTATTTGCAGTTTCAGCATTAAGAGTTTCAGTAGTTAATGTCATAGTATAAGCTTTTTGAAAACCAATGCGCCGAATTAAAAATGGCATGACACAAGCAGGTAATAATCCCCACAATGTTTCTGATAAACCTAACTGCGTTGCTGGTGTGCTTAAGATAAGATCGCTGGCGGCAGCTAATCCCATGCCGCCTGCTAAGACTTGTCCATCTAATAAGGTAATAACTATTTTTGTCGTATTAGCAAAACGCTTTAATAATTGCATATAATTATTGGCAAATTTTTCGCAGCCCGTGGTGTTTGCATTGTCTTGTATTAATTCTTGAAAATCCATGCCCGTACAAAAAATACCGTTTTCACCTTGTAAAATAATAAATCGGCATTGTGAAGTGTTTTCTGCAACATCCAAGGCATGATGGAGTTCAGTTAAAAATCGCATATTAATGCTATTACGTTGTGCAGGACGATGTAAAGTGATTGTTAAGCTATTGCTTGATTCAGTAACAAGTAATGTTTCATATTGCATGCCTAACTCCACTCATATTGACGATGATAATTTTTTACTTCTTTTAACGAGAGAAAACCTTTACCAGCTAATTGTTTATTATAAATAGAATGAAAGCTAGCACGGTCAACGATTTTATTTTTAATACCAAATAACCATTGCATATTGAGATCAAGTAATTGGTCGTATTCCAGCATCGTGAGTGCATGGCGATTGCTTAAGGCATGGCTAATATTCATGGTTGCTAATTTTTGTTTGCTGAGTGGTGTCACAATTCCACTGTAAAATTCAGCAGAACAACCGGATCCATAAGAATAAAGTCCCACACGTTTTGGCGCATTAATTTCAGCATAGTCAATTAAACTGCATAGAGCTAAATAAACAGTGCCGGAATAAACATTTCCTACTTTCATACAATGTTGTAATGAAGGCATAACGCGTTGTTCAAAGTCCGCTTGAATAATATCAGGTGTGGCGCGTAGTAGTTTACGCATTAAATTACGATGAGCACCTTTTACCATGCCAGCAAATGGTGTATGAAAGGCAAAATAATCAAATGTTTGTTGAAAATCAACATCGCTGACTTTATCACGATAGGCTTGATAACATGCTTCAAGACAATCAAGATAAGACATTAATGATAAATCAGCATCACCCGTTTCAATATCAGGCTCGGGTCGGCAAGTGTCCATGACTTCGTAACCGTGGTAACCATTAGCACCAAAATCTAAATTAAAAATATCGGGTTGATTGCTAACTAACATGGCAATACTTGCAACACCTTGAGACGGCTCCATATAAGTCATTTTAGTCGCAGCACGCGCAACGTCTGTAGCAATGACTAATGCTTTTGCGCCAGGTGATGCATTGGACGCAATAAAATTAGCAGCCATTTGCAATGCAGCAGTGCCACCGTAACAGGCTTGTTTTACCTCAAATAAACGGCATTTGCGCTTTAATCCTAAGTAATGATGAATGTAAGTGCTGAGTGATTTACCAAAATCCAGACCTGATTCAGTTGACGTAATAATTAGCTCAATGGAATTGCGTTCTGCTTCGGTGAGTTGAGCAATAATCGGTTTTGCCGCATTGACTGCGTTAGTAACCGGATCTTCGCAAGGTAAATTAACTGATTTTTGTAACATCATTAAATTATTGAAACGCTCAAGATCTAAATTGCGTGCAGTAAATAATGTTCGCACATCAATATAAGTTTGTGCGCCATAGGCATTCATTGATTCTATGCCAACTGTCATCTCAGTCTCCTCGAGTTAGGATGATGCTAGTATTGATACCACCAAAACCAAATGAATTACTCAGTGCCGCATCAATTTGAACTTTTTCACTTTTATTGCTAACAAAGCGACAGTGGTGATCAATTGGATTATCTAAATTTAAATTGGGATGCACTGTTCCAGCTTGGATTTGTAAAAAAGTTGCAATGGCCTCTAAAATTCCAGCAGACCAAATACAATGGCCGACTATACTTTTTGTTGAATTGATCCATACGTGTGAAATTGCATTGCCTAATACAGTTTTGATTGCTGCGATTTCAGTGTTGTCACCCAACGGTGAAGATGAGCCGTGAGTATTAATATATTGAATTTGTTCTGGTAATAATTTTGCATCCGCTAAGGCATGTTGCATGACTCGCACTTCACCTTGCGTTGTTGGATTTGCTAAACGATTGCCATCTAAGCTGATTGCGGTCCCTGCAATTTTTCCAATAATTTGGCGTTTTTCTGCGGTTTTTTCTGTTTCTAAAATTAAACTTGCGCTAGCTTGTCCCCAAATAAATCCTTCATGCTCTTTATCAAATGGCCGACATGCTTTATTAGGTTGGTCAGCAAATTGAATTCCACCTAGAGCACCGATATTACGAAATCCTTGAATTTCTACGGGTGAAAAATCAGCGAGTGCGCCGACGACTAAACAAATATCAATTATTCCTTGTTGTATTAAACGTGTGGCTTGAATCATCCCCACATTACCCGATGCTGATGCGCCACCGACAGTGAATCCTTCGCCGTGTATACCAAAAATTTCACTTAAGGTACCCACTTGATCCGTGTCCATGAAATGTAAAGCATACTTCGGTGATAAATAGCTTGCTTCTTCTTGAAATTGTTGTTGCAAATTATATTGATAAGCTTGCGTGGTATTTTCTCCCGCAACAATAATGCCAACTCGTGTTGGATCAATATCACGTTCAAATAATCGTGCTTGTTCCCATGCTTCAAGTGCTGCAATAATAGAGGTTTGAATAGTTAACGGTGCGCGCCGACCGATATGATAAGATTGTTGTTTGAGTGTGTCGGGCAAAAAAATAAATTGTTGAATTGCACTTTCAAAATGAAATGCATTCAGCTCAGCAGCAATAATCGGAAACGTCAGTTGAGGGAAACGCATGCTTTGTTTAAATTGATTAGTGCCGTGATATAAGGTATTCGCAAAAGCAGGAATGCCGATGCCGTGTGAGCTAAGTACGCCCATGCCAGTGACAACGACATCGGATTTTATTTTTTTGTTGGTTAACAACAGCGGCTCCTCAGGATGACAATGCCACTAATTCCAATTCATTTGCAAAAATAGTAATTAACATCGCAATATTTTTTGCTGGAGCAAATAAAATAAGTGGAATTTTTAATTTAAGTTTGCTCAGCGTTAACATAATGATTTCAGCGCGATCAATGGAGTTAGCGCCTAGTTGATGTAAGCTATCATTTTCCGTGATAGTTACTGTGGATAATTCGGGAAATACTTCGATAATACTATCAATAATCGCTCTTAAAATAGCGTCCCGCTGCATAACAAACTCCCTAACATTTTTTACGAATTATGGTATGATACGCGGCATTTAAGCAATTGGGAACTAAAGAAGAGATAATAGAAAATGCTGACATATATTTTTCCCGGGCAAGGATCACAGGCAACGGGGATGGGGAAAGATTTATTTGATAAGTTTTTCAGCATAACTAGCAAGGCAGACTTAATTTTAGGCTATTCAATCAAGAGTCTATGTCTCGATAATTTACAGAATCAATTACAGCTCACACAATATACTCAGCCAGCTTTGTATGTCATTAATGCTTTAACCTATTTTAATAAAATGGAATCGGCAAAAATAACCCCCGATTATTTTGCTGGGCATAGCTTGGGTGAATATAATGCTTTATTAGCGGCTGACGTTTTTGATTTTGAAACAGGATTAAGGTTGGTAAAAAAACGCAGTGAATTGATGAGTGTTGCTGCAAATGGTTCGATGGCAGCTATTGTTGGTTTAAAACCGGAAGTCATTACGACTATTTTAACTCAGCATGCGTTAAATAAAGTGGCTATCGCAAATTATAATTCACATACTCAAACAGTTATTTCAGGCGAAAAAAATGAAATTGATCGTGCTACTGTTTTATGTGAAGAAGCAGGTGCAATGATGGTTGTGCCTTTAAATGTGAGCGGTGCTTTTCATTCGCCATTAATGCATCATGCGCAAATTGAATTTGCCGCGTATTTGTCGCAATTTCAATTTTCTTTGCCTACTGTTCCTGTTATTTCGAATGTCACAGCAAAACCTTATCAAGTTGATGAGATACAAAAAAATTTAGCGGAACAAATTTCTAGTTCGGTGCGTTGGGTTGATACGATCGAATATTTGTTGGCGCAAGGTGTGACTGAATTTGAAGAGTTAGGCCCTGGAACAGTGTTAACAGGATTGATTAGAAGAATTAAGGTGGGGCAGTGAAGTAGCTATTCGGTAGTCAGAGAGTTCGTTCGGTGGGCACGCTGCGCTTTGCCCACCCTACAACTCTGGATGCCAGCTAGAAGCACGCTGGCATGACAAAAAGCGCAGCGTCCCCACCAAGCTCTCCTCTGGCTGCTGAATAGTTACAGCAGTGAACGGCATCATTGATTCAAGGGGATAACAGTTGTTACAAAAATTACAACAAGAGGGAAAGCTTGAATGTTAGAAGTACTTAATCGCTATGTTCATGGATATGTTGCGATACCTGTTATTCTTTCTTGCCACAAAAAAAAGTTATTTGATTTATTGCATTGTTTTGGCCCTTTGACTTTAATTGATATTTCACGACAATTAAACGCAAACATGGGTCATATGCAAGTTGCTTTACAACTATTCGAATCGTTACGTTGGGTGGAAAAAAATAAATTTGGCTATTACAGCATCCTTTGCAGTCCTGAAAGTTATGAATCGTTAACGCAAATTCCCGAATATATTTTATCACTCTATCAATCCCCCATTGACTTGTTATTAAATAAACACAGAAAAATTTTAAAAAAATCGCTGCACGCAATTATGGAATATAAAAATAATGCAGCGACATTTGTTCTGGATTTTTTGCCCGGTGTCGTTGTTGTGCCGCTGTTAATCGCGCTGAAAAAAAATTATAGCCAAGCTGACACTTTATTTTTTAATAAAATACCAAGTGAATTGCGACAGTTGATTTTAGCTTTTTTTCTTGAAAAAAAATGGGCAGAGCAAAAGGGTGAACAGATCATCTTAACAAATGCCGGCCAGTTTATGCTAGAACGCGCTTATAATATGGCGACTGCTGCTTCTTATGCACCGATGCTTGCTAATATCAGTACCTTATTATTTGGTGATCCAAAAAAAGTATTTAAGAAAAATTCACAAGGACATGAATCACATATAGATCGAACCTTAAACGTTATGGCCAGTGGTTTTCAACATATAAGATATTTTGATGATGTAATGCAGGCCGTTGTTACCATTTTTAATAAGACACCGTTTGATAAACAACCCCGTTATGTAATTGATACTGGCTGTGGGGATGGTACTTTATTAAGTAAAATATATACGTTAATTTGTAATCAATCGGCAAGAGGTGCAGTTCTTAACGAATATCCACTCCATATGATCGGCGTGGATTATAATGAAAAATCATTAGCAGCAACCAAATTAACTTTGCAAGCTATTCCACATTATACTTTGCACGGTGATGTTGGTAACCCACAAAAAATTATGGCAGATTTAAAAGAATTAGGCATCGTTGATCCTGAAAATTGTTTGCATGTACGATCATTCCTCGATCATGATCGCCCTTATCTGGCGCCTAAAAATAAAAAAAATATCCAAGACCGTTTAATCTTAAATTATCAAGGTGCTTATGTTGATGATGCTGGTGCTGTTATTCCCGCAGCAGAAATGGTGCAAAGTTTAGTTGAACATTTATCGCGTTGGTCTTCGATTATTACGCATCATGGTTTATTATTGTTGGAAGTACATAATTTATTGGCTGAAACAGTTTATTCTTACATCGATGAGAATGAAAGTCTGCACTTTGATGCTTATCACGCATTTTCAAAACAATACTTAGTAGAAGCAGATGTTTTTTTATTGTCAGCCGCTGAAGTAGGTTTATTTCCAAAAATTGAATTTTCACGCCGCTATCCATCAGCATTTCCTTATAGTCGTATCACATTAAATTATTTTGAAAAAAGAGATTACACTTTGCAGCATGCACAGGCAGCAGATGTGCCCGAATTATTGCAGTTAGAAGAAGCATGTTGGGGAAAAAAACTTGCTGTGAGTGCTTATGAAATTAATCGGCGCTTGGAAAATTTTCCGCAAGGTCAATTAATTGTAAAAATGCACGATCGCATTGTTGCTGTTGTTTATACCCAAAAAATCCAATCTATAACAGAGTTACAAGATATCACTTTTGCTAAGGTATCGCAGCTGCATCATAATGCGGGTAAAGTAATTCAATTGCTGGGGATTAATGTTTTACCTGAAATGCAAGATACAGGTTTAGGTAACCAACTAAGAGAATTTGTACTGTGGTGGGCAGCATTAAAAAGCGGAATCAAAACAATAGTGGGAATTACACGTTGTAAAAATTATGTCGAAAATTCAGCGTTGACGATGAAAGAGTATATTAATCAACACACCCAAACCGCGGGTGGAGTCGATCTTATCTTGCGTTTTCACACTAGCCATGGGGCGCAAATAAAGGCAATTTTAAAAAATTATCGTCCCGAAGATAGCGATAATCAAGGTGCCGGAATTTTAATTGAATATGATTTATTTAATCTTGCTGAGCCATCGCTACCTTTAACTGACGCTGCAGTCGTGCCACAAATTAAAAAAGTGATTGATAAAAATATTGCATTGACGGTAAACACATTAATTAAAAAATTAATTGCTGAGGTACATCGACAACAATATTCGATGTCTTATCCTTTGCGAGAAATGGGCCTTGATTCATTGGGTTTGTTAGAGTTAAGAACGTTAATCAATCAGCAATTTAATGTTAAATTAGATCCTACATTTTTCTTTGAATATAACACTGCTAATGCCATTGTTGAGTATTTAAACCAACAGCTGGCTGACGTTATTTCACCTTCCAATACAACAACAGCACCACTTGAAAATAGCATTGAAAAAAATGAACCTATTGCCATTGTCGGTATGAGTTGCCGTTTTCCCGGTGGAGTTAATAGCAGTGCTGATTTTTGGGAATTACTTAAAGACGGTAAAAATGCAATTACACCTATTCCAGCAGAACGAAAAAAATGGTTGGGTGATTCCTTAAGTTATGGCGGTTTTTTAACAGATATTGATTGTTTTGATGCCGATTTTTTCCATATTTCACCGCGTGAAGCGGAAGTGATGGATCCACAGCAAAGAATTTTATTAGAAGTGACGTGGGAAGCATTAGAGCATGCAGGAATTTGTGCTGATCAATTAAATAATACTAAAACAGGCGTTTTTGTCGGTATTTTTTCACATGATTATGAAACCTTACTCACTAAAAACAAACAAAATAAAGACTTGGATGCCTATTATGCGACGGGTAATTCCACATCAGTTGCAGCAGGTCGATTGGCATATGTATTAGGTTTAAATGGCCCAGCGATGGCGGTTGATACAGCTTGTTCTTCTTCTTTAGTTGCTGTCCATCTTGCTTGTCAGAGTTTACGTAATAATGAGTGTGATATTGCCATAGCTGGTGGTGTTAATTTAATTTTATCACCCGAATTAAATATTGCTTTTACGAATGCGGGCATGTTGTCTCCGGTTGGTAAATGTAAAACGTTTGATGTGAGTGCCGATGGCTATGTGCGTAGTGAAGGTTGTGGCGTTTTGATTGTTAAAAAACTTGCGCATGCTTTACGTGACAATGACACTGTGTTAGCTATTATTCGTGGTTCGGCAATTAATCAAGATGGTAAAAGCAATGGTTTGACTGCTCCTAGTCATGTTGCACAAGCAGAATTATTACGCGATGCATTAAAATCAGCAAATATCACAGCTAATACCGTTAATTATCTTGAGACACATGGTACGGGAACATCGTTAGGTGATCCTATTGAAGTCAAAGCGATTGTGGAAGTGTATCGCCCGACGCGCGGGCTTGATTTTCCATTGGTATTAGGTTCTGTTAAAACAAATATCGGCCATACAGAAGCAGCCGCAGGAATGGCAGGATTATTTAAAACGATTTTAATGCTACAACAGCAACAAATTCCTGGCATTTTACACTTTGCGCAATTAAATCCGCATATACTGTTAGATACGCCGTATTTTAAGTTTCCAACAGAATTAATGCCATGGTTACCTAATCAACAATTTCCACGGCGTGCTGGTGTGAGCTCGTTTGGTTTTAGTGGTACGAATGCACATATTATTTTAGAGGAATCTCCCGCGTGTGGTAGTGTGATTCCAGCGATATTAAAGCCATGTTATCTTTTTACTTTTTCCGCAAAAAATAAACATGCTTTACAAAATAAAATATTACAATTTTTAGCCTGGTTTAAGAATAATCCATCGCCAACCCATGACGCGGAATACTTATCACAAATAAGTTATACTTTAAATTTGGGCCGTTGCCACTTCACTTATCGTTTTGCAGTATTAGCTAGCACGTGTGCCGAATTACAAGCGAGTTTAGAGAATATTTCTCATCTGGGTAATGATGTAGCTCACGCTGATTGCAACGATGAAATAAAAATAAATGCAATAAAACGCTTAATGAGCGCTATCTCTGCGCCACTTAATTTTTCAGTCGGTGAATATCGAATGAAATTAGCTAGCTTAGCAGAATATTATATTGAAGGTTATCATTTAGATTGGCAGACATTACATCATAATGAGGCTAAAAAAAGACTTTCTTTGCCGGTTTATCCATTTGAAAAAGAACATTATTGGTATAACAGCTATCAAGCAGCACCATTAGCAAAAATTAAAAATCCATTAATATTAAATTCTGAGCAAGAAAAAACAGTAAGCTTGGAAGTAACACCAGAAGGTATCGCGATCGTAAGAATGTTGGATAGAGTAGGGAAAAATCAACTATCATTCGCTTTTTTACAAGCTTTGGAAAATAGATTTATTGAGCTAAGTCATAATCCCGCAGTGAAAGTAGCTGTTTTGACAGGCTATGATGATGTTTTTTGTTTAGGTGGTTCCGAAGAAGTTTTATTGGCAATATCAAAAAGTGAAGTAAAATATACGGATTTATCATTTCTCTATCGAGGCTTGCTCGATTGCCCTATTCCAGTGATTAGCGCAATTCAAGGCCATGCTTTTGGTGCAGGTTTGGCATTTGGCCTTTATGCAGATATGGTGATAATGGCAGAAAATAGCTTATTTACCGCTAATTTTATGAATTATGGTTTTACCCCTGGTGTAGGCTCAACATTAATTTTTCAAGAAAAATTATCACCACCACTAGCGATGGAAATGATGTGGACAGCAAAAAAATACAGTGGTTTAGAGCTAAAAGCACGTGGTGCTACGGTTGTATTCAAAAATGCCTCTGACGTATTTTCTGAAGCGATGATGTTGGCAACGACGTTTACGACAAAATCCATGCTGGCATTAAAAATATTTAAAAGAAATATGACAGATTTATTATTGGAAAAGCTATCCAAGACTATCGAACGTGAATTGCAAATGCATGCTGACATTTTTGCTAATCCTGAAGCGACAGAGATTATTAAAAATTATTTTTCTTCCAGATCGCTTGCTCCTAGCAGCAATAAAGTTAATGAAAATGCAGGAATCATTTTGCAACAAAAAATGGCTCTGGAAGATAAATTAATTTCTCCCACTGTATTGTCGCCTAAGTTAATGCTAACGCCGACTCAGCCTATTGTTACGAATGTGCAAAAAGATGTGACTGATGATTTAATGCAAATAATCGCGGCAAAATTACATATCGCTGCAGATAGATTGGATATTCATCGCAGTTTTAAAGAGTTAGGTGTTGATTCAATTAATGCGGTTGAAATTGTGAGAGAACTGGGTCAACGTTTCGCATTAACGATTGAAGCGGCAATGATTTATGATCACCCAACGATCAAGCAGTTTGCTCACTATTTACAAACCGAAATTAGTCAACATTCACCAAAATCTATGGCATTAGAAAAAAATGCTAGTCTTCCCACAAAAAAAATTGAATTAACTCATTTTATTCCAGAAACACCACCTGTGAATAATCAGGTTAACCGCGATATTGCCATTATTGGTTTTTCTGGTCAATTTCCAGGAGCGCCTGATGTTGATAGTTTTTGGGAAAATCTTGCGGCAGGTAAATCATCGATTACAGAAATACCATCAGAAAGATGGAATATAGAAAATTTTTATGATGCTAATATTGATGTTCCCAATAGAAGTAATAGTAAGTGGGGTGGGTTTTTAAATGAAATTGATCAATTTGATCCACTTTTTTTTGGTATGTCGCCTGCTGAAGCAGAACAAATGGATCCACAGCAACGGCTTTTTTTACAAGAAGCGTGGAAAGTCTTCGAGCAAGCGGGTTATTCCACAGAAGCGCTTGCTGGTAGTCAATGTGCTGTTTTTGTCGGTGCAAGTGTTGGTGATTATGCTAATAAAATTAAGCAAGCAGGCACAGACTCTGGCGCACATTTATTAATAGGCTCAAATAGCTCAATTTTAGCATCGAGAATTTCTTATCATTTAGATTTAAAAGGCCCGAGTGTGGCTGTGGATACAGCATGTTCCTCTTCATTAGTTGCGATTCATCAAGCATGTCAAAGTTTATGGAGTGAAGAGAGTACGATGGCATTGGCGGGTGGTGTTTGTATTTTAACAACCGCAGAAATGCATATCATGACGAGCAAAGCCGGAATGTTATCAACAGCGGGTTTGTGTAAAACATTTGATGATACAGCTGATGGCTTTGTGCCCGGTGAAGCAGTCGGTGTTGTATTATTAAAACCACTTAACCAAGCAATCGCTGATAAGGATATTATTTACGGTGTCATAAAAGGCTCTGGAATTAATCAAGATGGCAAAACCAACGGCATCACTGCGCCGTGTATGAAAGCACAAACTGCCTTAGAACTCGATGTTTATAAGCGTTTTAATATTAATCCACAAACAATTAGTTATGTTGAAGCACATGGCACAGGAACTAAATTAGGTGATCCTATTGAAGTGAATGCATTGACTCGTGCATTTAGAGTTTATACTGATAACAATCAATATTGTGCAATTGGCTCAGTTAAAACTAATATTGGGCATACTTTATTAGCTGCCGGTGTTGCGGGTTTAATTAAAATATTATTGTGCTTAAAACATAAAAAATTAGTGCCTACGCTGAATTATAAACAACAAAACGAACATATTAATTTTAGTCATAGTCCATTTTATGTGAATACAGCATTGAAAGATTGGGAACAGGCATCAGCTCATCCACGACGTGCAGCGCTTAGCTCATTTGGTTTAAGTGGCACGAATGCACATATGATAATTGAAGAAGCGCCTAATCTTATGGCAGCCGTAGCAGTAGTGGCTGAAAAACCGTATTATCTTGTTACTCTTTCAGCTAAAACAGAAAAAGCCCTAAAACAACGCATTATTGATTTGGCAAATTATTTATTACCTGCAGCCACAACCTTAGAAAATATAGCTTATACGTTAAATGCTAGAAAGACGCACTTTCCATTACGATGCGCGATAGTAGTGAGTTCTTTGTCTGAGTTATATAGTGCATTAGCTCAAATACAAAAAAATCAGTCGGCTTTAAATGTTAAGATTAATTATGAAAAAATAAAAGTTAAAACCGAACCGCAATTAGAGGACATGTTAAATACTTTGCAAAATACCAGTATTCCCGCGGATGCTTTGATTTATCATGATACGCTTTTAACCTTGGGTGATTTGTATGTCAAAGGTTATGACCTTGATTGGAAAAAATTACACTCAAATGAGTCGCAACAGTTAGTCTCTTTGCCAACGTACCCTTTTTCTAGCGAAAAATATTGGATTACTCCACCGAATCAGTCACAAGAGAATGTCAATATTGAGATTTTAAAATTAGCATCAAATTTATTAAAAATTCGCGTTGAAGATTTAGATATTCAGCAAAAAATAAGTGAATTTGGTATGGATTCAATCAGCATGAGTGCTTTTATTAGTGCTGTTAATAATCGATATCATTTAAATTTGACGCCCGCTATTATGTACGAACATGCTACATTAGCGAGTTTTATTGAGTTTTTTTTTAAAAATCATCATTCAGTTGTTAAATTGGATACAGCAACTCCTGCGGTAAAAACAGCAGGAGATGTTGCAATTATTGGTATGAGTGCCATTTTGCCGGGCGCAAAAAATACCGAACAATTTTGGGAAAATTTAATTGCTGGAAAAAATGTTATTCAAGAAATTCCACCCGAGCGTTGGGACTGGCAATCTTGTTATGGCGATCCATTTACGGAGCAGGGCAAAACCAAAGCGAAACAAGGTGGATTTATTCAAGATATCTCTCACTTTGATGCTGCATTTTTTAATATTTCGCCGCGCGAAGCTGAACTTATGGATCCACAGCAACGACTTTTTTTACAAGTCGTATGGCAAGCTATAGAAGACTCAGGTTATTCAACAGCAAGTTATGCCGCAGGTTCCACCGGTGTATTTGTAGGCGTGGTAAGTTCTGATTATGCGGAATTATTACAAAATAATAATCTGACGGATGCAGCGACGATAACAGGTAATACCCGTACTATTATTGCTAATCGAGTTTCTTATTTATTAAATTTACAAGGCCCGAGTGAAGCAATTGATACAGCATGCTCTAGTTCTTTAGTTGCTATTCATCATGCTGTGTGTGCTATTCAAAATGGTGATTGTGATTTAGCCATTGCCGGTGGTGTTAATGCTTTGTTAACACCAACAGCTTATCTCAGTGCTAGTAAAGCAGGTATGTTGAGTGAAGAAGGACTCTGCAAAACATTTGATAAAAATGCGAATGGTTATGTGCGTGCAGAAGGAGTGGGCGCTATTATTCTTAAGCCTTTACATAAAGCCGAAGAAGATGGCGACACTATTTATGGTGTAATTAAAGGGACAGCAGTGAATCATGGTGGTCATATGAGTTCACTGACCGTGCCTAATCCCAATGCACAAGCCGATGTGATTAGCTTGGCTTGTCGTCGAGCACAAATCGACGTAGAGAGTTTAACGTATGTTGAAACTCACGGCACTGGAACAGCGTTAGGTGATCCCATTGAAATTAATGGCTTAAAAAAGGCGTTTACTGCCTTAGCAGACGAAAAAAATAATCATCACTACTATTGTGATTTAGGCTCAGTTAAAACGAATATAGGCCATTTAGAATCAGCCGCTGGAATTGCTAGTGTTATTAAAGTATTGCTAGCGATAAAAAATAAAACCATTCCGGGAAATTTACATTTTACTGAATTAAATCCATTTATTGAAGTTAAGGATAGCCCTTTTTATATTGTAAATCAGACTAAGGCATGGAACCCTGTTAACGCAGTCAGTGGCCATGCTATTCCGCGTCGAGCAGGTATTTCAGCTTTTGGTTTTGGTGGAGTTAATGCACATATAGTCATTGAAGAAGCGGTTAAGCAAGTAAAAACCAGCACATTACGTAAGCCATGTTATTTAATTACTCTTTCAGCGAAACAAGTTGAAAGTTTAAAACTGAAAATCGCTAATTTACTTACTTGGTTACGCATCAATTCTGCTGTTGATTTAGAATCCTTAGCTTTTACTTTAAATATAGGTCGAGATCATTTTAAAATTCGTTGTGCATTCGTGGTTAGCTCGGTTGATGAGTTAATTGCAGCATTAAATGACTTCACAGTTAATAAAGAATTATTGGATACCCAAAACAATAATGAATCCGAGCTAGCGTTACGTTATACCGCAGCTATGGAAATAATTAATCAGGTATCTACGGTGACGCCTGAGTTTTATCAGCAAAACTTGTTAATTTTAGCGGATTTATACGTTCAAAACTATGCGCTCAACTTTAAGCAACTACATGCTAATGAAAAATGTCAGCGTGTTGCTTCATTGCCAACGTATCCTTTTCTCACTCAGCACTTTTGGTTTAATACGCCAAATTCTGTACCGGCACAAAAGACAGCACCGCTTGAAAATTTAGATTTACATCAACTTACTCTGCATTATTTACAAACCCTGTTTGCAGAAAAATTAAAATTGCCTATAGAGCAATTGGCTATTGATGCTACTTATGAAGTATACGGCGTTGAGTCTTTGCTCAGTCTGGAAATTACGAAGCGTTTAGAAAATGATTTTGGTACTTTACCAAAAACATTACTTTATGAAAAAAATAAATTAAATGATTTGGCTTTGTATTTAGAGAAAAAATATTTAGCTGTGCTGCAAAAAATGTTTTCATCTGTGCCGATGAGTGCAAAAAGTAGCAGTCCAACGGCTCTACCCCCAAAACGTGATCAGTCATTACCAACTGAAGATATTGCTATTATTGGCTTAAGTGGTACATACCCGATGGCAAAAGATTTAAATGCTTTTTGGGATAATCTAGTTCGTGGTGTTGATTGTATTTCGGAAGTGCCAGCAGAGCGTTGGAATTATAAAGATTATCCGGTGACAATAGGAAATGAAACACACTATTATAAACATGGCGGTTTTATTGAGGATATTGATAAATTTGATCCATTATTTTTTAATATTGCACCACGTGATGCGGCACTACTGGATCCACAAGAACGATTATTTATTCAATCGGCATGGGCGACACTTGAAGATGCGGGCTATACTCGAGAAACATTGCAACGTAAAGTCAATAATCAAGTCGGCGTGTTTGTTGGCGTAACTTATAATTTTTATCCCTTATTTATTGCGGAAGAATGGCATAAAGGCAATCGTTTGCCGCTGGATGTGCAATTATTTTCAACGGCTAATCGAACGTCTTATTTTCTTAATTTAAGTGGTCCGAGTTTTGTTATTGATACCGCATGTTCTTCATCGATGGCGGCAATTCATTTGGCTTATGAAAGTATATTGCGGGGTGAGTGCCAAATGGCAATTGCCGGTGGAGTGAATTTATCGCTTCATCCCAGCAAATATCATATGTTAGGTAGTTATAGTTTGATGTCAGCAACAGGGCGCTGTACTAGTTTCGGAGCGAATGGCGCAGGTTATGTTCCTGGCGAAGGTGTAGGTTCTGTACTACTCAAGCCACTATCAATGGCCATTAAAGATAATGATCGTATTTATGGCGTGATTAAAAGTAGTAGTATGAATCATGGTGGAAAAACCAGTGGTTATACCGTACCTAATCCAAGCGCACAAACGGAATTAATAAAAAATGCGCTTAATAAAGCTAAGTGTGATCCACGAACAATTAATTATATTGAGGCACATGGTACAGGTACTGCATTAGGTGATCCGATCGAGATCAGAGGATTACAAGAAGCATTTGAAGACTATACGCAAGATAAGCAATTTTGTGCTATTGGCTCAGTTAAATCAAATATAGGCCATTTAGAATCAGCTGCAGGTATTTCACAATTAACTAAAGTTTTATTGCAGTTACAACATAAAAAAATTGTTCCTTCGCTGCATGCGCAAGAATTAAATCCATTTATTGATTTTCAACAAACGCCTTTTTACGTGCAACAAGAATTATCTGACTGGCAATCTGTGCAGGGTCAGCCACGGCGTGCTGGTATTAGTTCATTTGGTGCGGGTGGTACTAATATTCATTTAATTATCGAAGAGTTTGTTGCCACGACTCAGCGTGCTCCAGTAGCGTTACCCCATTTATTTATTTTCTTGTTATCAGCACAAAATGCTGAGCGTTTAAAAGAACATGCAAGCAATTTATTAACTTATTTATCTGCGACGGTAAAAACACCTGAGCATTTATATGATCTTTGCTATACATTGCAAACCGGCCGTGAAAATATGGCAGCAAGATTAGCGATAGCGGCTACATCACTTGCTGATTTAATTGATAAATTAAGTTTGTATATTAAGCAAGTTAATCCAGTCATAGATCGATGCTGGTATCATGATTCTGTGCCATTATCTAAACCCTTAGAAAACAATGAAAAATTAGCGCAAGCCTGGGTAAGCGGGGCGCATATCGCTTGGGAGTTATTGTATTCTTCCGAGCAAAAACCGCAACGCATATCATTGCCATCTTATCCATTTGCTAAACGACGTTGTTGGGTTCCTACGCAAGTTGTTACAGGGTTAGCTAAACCTAACTTAGTGGTTGAACCATTAGCAAGGAATGATGAATGGCTATATCAGCCATATTGGGATAAAAAGCAGTTACTATCCTTGGCTCCGGTTAAAGACAATAAACGATCCTGGTTGATTTTTAGTGATCATGAATTGGGATTACATTTACAAGCTGAGCTAGGTAAAGAAAATTGCATTTTTTGTTTTGCTGGGGATAAATTTAAAAAAATTAACAGTAGAATATATTTTATTAATCCAGAAAATTTAGCAGATTATCAAGAGTTAATTACGGAAATTAGTAGCGGCAATCATAAATTTTTAGCGGGTATTATTTATTTAGGTGCGTTTTTAGCAGCAACAGAAAATACGAGTACTAGCAATTTATGGGAAGTGGGACAATACGCTGAATCCAGTAAAAAAATGTTTAATTTATTTAAAGCATTATCAGAGCAGCAATGGCAACAAGAAATGCAGTTTTGTTTTGTAACTCGACAAAGCCAAGCGACGATAGCAGAAGATAATATTAATATTTGGCAGCACCATCTATGGTCGATGACCCGAATATTTACTGCAGAATGTCCTATGTTTAAAGCATTATTATTAGATTTAGCGAGTAAAAAACACTTAACGCAAGATGCTAAAATAATTACGCAAGAAATGACCCAAGCTGTTCTTGGCGAAGATCATATTTCTTATCGGCATAATGAGCGTTATGTCTTGAAATTACGGAATTACTTACCTGATCAAGCATCGGCTACTTGGAAAGTGCCAAAAGCAGCTATTATTACCGGTGGTTTAGGTGCTTTAGGAATAGAGCTTGCGCAATTTCTTTTACAACAAGGAACACAATATTTATTACTAGTTGGCACTACGGTTTTACCTGAGCGTTCAGAACGAGATTATTTAACTGATCCAGCTATTATTGAAAAAGTTGCGCAACTGAGCGAGTTAGAAAAATCAGGAATTACCATCGATTATGTCGCTGCAGATGTGAGTGATAAACGGTTAATGCAAAATATTATTATTCGTTGTGAGCAGACTTGGGGAGTGTCCATTGATGGTGTGTTTCACTTAGCCGGTGTGACGACCGATAATATGCCGATTAATAAAATGTCTGAGGAGTTATTAAAAAAAGTTCTGCAAGTTAAGATTCAAGGTGCGTTAGTATTACATGATATTTTTAATCAACCAGACGTTCATACTTTTGTGTTGTTTTCTTCTATTTCTGCATTACCTTATTTTGGTATTGGTGGTCTTAGTGCTTATGCCATGGCAAATGAATTTTTAAATGGTTTGGCGGTATATAGACGTAGTCAGAAATTATCAGGTCTTAGTATTAATTGGGCTGCTTGGGCTGATAATGGTATGAGTTTTAAATATAATCATATTGCTTTCTTAGCTGCGATAGGTATGACCAGTGTTCCTATGGCGACGGGGATGCAAATATTAAAAACTATTTTAACTGCAAACCCAGCCATTATTGCGGTTTTTAAGCTTGATTGGGAAAAGTTTTTAAAAATTAATCCGGATGCTAGATTATTAACTTTTTTACATGACTATATTCCGCAAAAAATAATAAATGCTGCGTCAGATGTAATTGTTTCCTTAAATAGTGAAGAAGTCACACAACTGTTAGTTGATTTATTAGCCGAAGTGTTGGAATTTGAAGCCGCAGAAATTGAAACCACAGTACCATTACAAAATTATGGTTTGGATTCAATTTTAGGAGTCTATTGGGTCGGAAAATTAAGTGAGCATTTCCCAGATATTGTGTCACCGATGGATCTTTATCGTTATCCAACGGTGATGCAGCTTGTACAGCATATTGTTAAAAATTATCATCCTACACCTTCAATGATGCCTGTTTTAGCGAGTAAAATTGTTCAAACAGAAAAACAAACTGTCGATACTTATGAACCCATCGCAATTATTGGCGTAGCTTGTCGTTTCCCAGAAGCGAATAATAAGCAAGAATATTGGCAGTTATTAAGCTCTGGTAAAGATGTGATTTCTTTTATTCCTGAACAGCGTTGGAAAATATTGCAAGATACCGAGGAAACTTTAATTCAAGCAGAAGCTGAACATTGTCGCGGTGGTTTTTTGGCAGATATCCTTAGTTTTGATGCGTATTTTTTTGGTATTACACCGCGTGAAGCCGTTAGAATGGATCCGCAACAACGTTTATTATTAGAAGTGGCTTATGAGGCGATAGAAGACGCAGGTTTAACATTAGATGCACTTGCAGGCTCGGCAATGGGTGTTTTCTCTAGTTTATATGCAAATCAATTTAGTAGTTTGCAAAAAATAAATTCGGAGATGGATGCTTTATATATACCCACAGGGAACGCAACTAGTTTATCAGCGAATCGATTGTCTTATTTATTTGATTTACGTGGGCCCAGTATTACTTTAGATACGGCTTGTTCGTCTTCACTGGTCGCACTGCATTTAGCATGCTTAAATTTACAAAATAAATTATGTGATACCGCTTTGGTTTCTGCGGTTAATCTTAATTTATTCCCATCGATTAATTTATTATTATCTAAAGCAAAAATGTTATCGCCAGATGGTTTGTGCAAAACGTTTGATGCTGATGCGAATGGTTATGTTCAGGGTGAGGGAGTCAGCGCTGTTATATTAAAACCATTGGCGAAAGCCTTGCAAGATCATGATCGTATTTATGGTGTTATTGCAGGTAGTGCGATTAATCAAGATGGCAAGACCAATGGTTTAACTGCCCCCAATGGTGCGCAGCAGGAAGCGTTGTTGAAAGCCGCTTATCAAGCGGCGGATATCAATCCCAGTACGGTTTCTTATGTTGAATGCCATGGTACGGGTACTTTTTTAGGTGACCCAATTGAGTTGCAAGCATTAGGGACAGTGCTGGGTAGAGGCCGCGATTCAACGGCGCCTTGTTGGATAGGCTCAGTTAAAACGAATATAGGCCATTTAGAGCCGGCTGCTGGATTGGCTGGTGTTATTAAAGTTTTATTGGCGCTAGAACAAGAAAAAATTCCACCGCATTTAAATTTTTCTACGCCTAATCCACATATTAATTTTGAAAAATATCATTTACAAGTCCCAACAAAATTGGAAGCGTGGCCGACAAATCAAGTATCGCGCATCGCTGGAGTGAGTTCATTTGGATTTGGTGGTACTAATGCACATATTATTATTCGTGATCTGACTGAAACAGAAAAAAATAATATTATTTTATTCCCGCAAGATAAAGCCGAAGAAATTTTTATTTTATCCGCAAAAGATGCTACCGCTTTAAGTTTATTGATTGATCGATGGTGTATTTATTTAGAAAAATCACCACCAGTCAGTTTGGCGCAACTATGCTATAATTTACATCTTAAGCGTACGGATTATTTAGTCCGCCTGGCAATTATTGCTAAAAACATCGAGGAATTAAAGCAATTATTGCAAAAATTGCGAGTGACGCCGATTGAAAACTGGGTGCAATCAGAGAAAATTCTTTATAATCTTCAAAAAACAAAAATAGAGTTTTCAGCTGCAATACCATCATCTACTATTTTGTATTTTGCCAAGTCGTATGTAAATCGATTACCTGTTGATTGGGAAGAATACGAGACAGGCAGAAGTTATGCCTATATCGATATGCCACTTTATCCATGGCAAGCTAAGCAATATTGGCCAGAATTAAAAACGCTGCAAGTGCAGGCGCAGAAAAATAATTATCCTTTTTCAAAGACAAAAATTACGTCGCCATTAAAAGTGCAGCAGTTTGAATTTGAGTTTGATACGCGAGTGATGCCTGAAATAGCAGATAGTTTTAATTTTTTACATGCCGGTTATTATTTTGAAATGCTCGCGATCGCAACTCATGAATTGTTTAAACAAATTGTTTTTACAGTTGAAGATTGTGCCTTTCTTTCACCGATATTTGTGCCCAATAATACTGCTATTAAAGTGCAGCTTGTTTTACAAGAAATAGGTGAGCAGTGTTTTGCATTTAATTTTTATAGTCAAATTACCAGCGAAGAATGGACAGAAAATGCAGCAGGAAATTTATTGTTAGCGTTTCCTGCTCAAACAACGATGGTTGCGGTAGAGGCCATAAAAGATCGTTGTTATGGTATCGGTAATGAAGCTGAATTTTATGCGAAAGTGACAGCGATGAATATGCCATCAGGCGATAGTATCCGTTGGAATAAAAGTTATTATTTTGCGGACGCAGAAATTCTTAATGAATTAAGTCCGCCTAAATCAGTTTCTCGAAGTGAAAGCTTCCAATTAAATATTCACCCAGGAATTTTTGATAGCTGTATTCAGTCACTTTTTATGTTGTTACCCAATAAATTTATTTGCCCTTATGTGGCTTCGCATATTAAGCGGTTTACTTACTATGGCATCAATAATGTGCCTGCTTATCTGTATGCAACATTAAAATCGGTTTATTTTACGGGTGAAAAATATACAGGTGATTTTTATTTAACGAATGATGTGGGTGAAGTTTTTGCTGTTTGTGAAAATTTAACGATGACACAGTTGAGTAGAAATGCGCAACTAGGCGTGGTTGATAGTAATAAAATTGATTTATCATTGCTGACACCTGACGTAGCGAAACAAAAAATTACTGATTTTTTAATTGAAAAGTGCGCAGCCATATTTTCAATGCCGAAAGAAGATATCGATGTTAGGCGGCCATTACGTGATATGGGAATTGATTCTTTAATGGCAATTGTGTTGGCGAGTGCTATTGAATCAACCTTAGGTTTAACTTATTCCATGCAAACTATTTTAAAAGGCTCTAGTTTATTTGAGATAGCGAATACCTTAGTGCTGAGTGTTGTTGGGCAAGCTGTTGAAATTGGAGCGAACCCTTGGATTGTAAATAGAAAACGACAAAAAAACGCTAAAACACGCTTATTTTGTTTTCCTTATGGCGGTAGTGGGGCGTCGATTTATCATGAGTGGCAGTCATTATTCCCCGATACCATAGAGGTTTGTCCGATACAATTACCTGGTAGAGAAGATCGGTTAAATGAAGCGCCGATTAATGATATTGATATCTTGGTTGATGCATTAATTGAAAATTTACAATTTGAATTTGATTTACCGTTTAGCTTTTTTGGCCATAGTTTTGGTTCACTGCTAGCATTTGAATTAGCGCGGGGTTTGCGTAAGCGTAATTTCCCTCAACCAATACAACTTTTTGTTTCAGCGTTTCCTGATCCTTGTGTTCCTACGATTAGTTTAGATAGAGTCATTGCGCAGTTAGAAAATATTAATCTTAATCTATTTGATTTAACGCATATGCATGAAATTGCTTTGTTGAGTGACGATGACTTATATAATATATCAGCGATTTTTAGTGAAAATGGTTTAATTGAGTATGGATCAAACTTAATGAGTCCCGATATTATTAAAATTCTGTTACCTATTTTTAGTAATGATATGTGTTTAGTAAAAAGCTATGAATATATTAAAGAAGCGCCGTTAAAGTTACCTATTACAGCTTTTATTGGCAAAAAAGATAATTGGGTTGCGTATATTGATCATTTAGGTTGGGCTGATCATACGGAAAATAAATTTGAAATAATCGCATTTGATAGCGGGCATTTATTTATTAAAGATAAATTGATTAAAAATGAAGTGATTAAAAAAATAACGAGTGACGTTGAAACTATTTAGTAGTCAAGGCTTGGTGGGCACGCTGCGCTTTGCCCACCCTACATTTTTTATAATTTATTTTTTGTAGGGTGGGCAAAGCGCAGCGTGCCCACCAAACTTTGACCGCTGAATAGTTACATTTAGCTTATAATATCGTTGTACTGGATCCGGCAGACAAGCCGCGAGACATTGGAATAGTAATGACGTTAGTCCTGCAATGTTGCTGTTTTTTGGGCTGCTTAAAAAGAGTAGGAGTAGTTGCTGGAGCTGCAGTAGATTCGAATTCTAAATGATGGTTTTTTCTCTTGTGATCCTGTGGCTTAACATCGGAGTCTTGAAATGCAGCTGAATAATTATGCCTACTAGGTGTTGGTAGATATGGGGCCCTGATTGAATATGCAGGAAAAGTACGAGATCTTGAGGTTGCTGTATGCGCGCATTGATGTGATGCAGAGGTAGCATGCAGCTCAGTCAGTGGCGGTAAAGAAGACTTTACATCACTTTGATTTGAAGAAAGCCCTTCATTTGAGCGTGATTGCCTTACCGGCACTGATTCTGTTGGGTGGGGTGATAGACTTGTTAGATCTAATTGCGGGCTCGGCGGTGATGCGGCGCCGTTACTTGTTCTTAGTGATGGTGTGGCTTTAGACATTTCCACTTGAGTTGCAGGGTTTGAATCATATAATAATTTTATTGCACAAAAAGCACTGGCTATAAAGCTGCTTATAATTCCTAAAGCGCCAAATGATATTTTATTAAGGATAAGAACAAAGGTGAATGCAATAGTGATAAACGTTGTTGTTATACCTAGGATTGTATTGGTAATGATTTGATTTTTAAAAATTTGTTTTAACGCGAGATCTTTGCATTGAAAATATTTTATTCCTGAATAAATTGCGTGTCCTAGATGATAAAGTATTTTAGTAGCATAGCCAGCAATTAAAAAAAACGGTGCTATTGTCATTAAGCCAAGAGTAGCGATAAAAGCGCCGATTAAAGCAATTCCGAGTGTCAAGCTAAAAATAGCATTAACTAATAATTTTGATAAGGCTGGATTTTTTTCTGTGCCATTTGCAATATGTTCAATTTTTGCAGCATGCCATGCGATGAATAGTTGTAGCACGCTGTTAATAAATAAAAAGGGTAAGGCAATAATGCTTAGTAATTCTGTCCAGGCCAGTGAAAACATAAGAATTAAATTAACATTTTCTATTGTTTCAAGTGTTAAAGAAGATTTTGTCAGGTTTGATTTTTTTAAATCTTGAGCAGTGTTTGCGTGTGTGCTTTGCATAATATATCCTTTGATAATAAAATCGTTAGTGAGGATAAAAACTTTATACTCAGGCATTATTACAAATTTATGGGTATTTACATCACTGAATTTTTACAGGTGATTGCTTTAGCTTAGTAATTGTTCGGTATTAACGATAGAATACCAACTGATTACACTAGGGCATTCAGTCATAAAATTGAGGGTGTAGGTTATGAATTTATCTCGAGCCAAAATAGAAAACTTAATTGATTATTTATGTGATCCCGATCCGGCTCTAACACCTTTAGAAATGTGCCAACTAAATGGAATTAGCCTAAATCAATATTATCGCTGGAAAGCGACTTTTTTTAGCCTAGATAAAAATAAAGCGAATACCTTGCAGAGTTTTTTGGCAGCTGATGATAGGGATAAAGATAAAGAGCCATGCGAATAATTGCGTTCTAGAGGGGTAAATATAGCCTACACAAGCTTTGGCATGTATGCTGCGCCCATTATAATAGCGGGCTTGTTTTTGGGCTGTACGGCCCTTTTTTGCGTGCCTTACGGCTTTTGTGTAAAAATATGTCATTCTGTGTCTTGTAAAATATCATAAGCTTTTGCGATTAAACCAATACGATTGCTACATGAAAACTTTTTCTTCATATTTTCTATATAAAATTCGATTGTTCTTGGCGAAAGGTTTAAAATTCGACCAATTTCTTTTGCTGTCATGCCTCTTACTAAATAATAAAGACATTGTTTTTCACGTTTGGCAACGTTTTTATCGAGTATTCCTGGTTTTACGGCAATATTTAAAGATTTTTCTTCGAGTGGATCAGTGAGAGGGGTGGAGTTAATTGAAATGGAAGTGCATAAAATTCCCATTAACTTCCCATTTGAATTTTTATAAGGTAGTTTATGGCTTAACATATGAAGAATCGATTGATCTTTAATGGTCAGTGATTCGATTGCAACTATGGGCTTTTCCGTTTGAATAACTTCTTGGTCATGTGTTTTAATTATTTTAATTTCAGTGGGACAGCTAAAAAGAGCCTCATTTGATTTACCAATGATTTCATTTTTTTTCGTAAAACCGAATTTGGATACTAAGGGAAGGTTGCAGTCAATATAGACGCCATAAATATCTTTTATATAGGCAGGACATGATAGGTCTAAAAAACCTTTTAATTCCATGAAAAACAGGGTATTAACTTGATGCATGTCAGCTGCCTAAATGATTTAGTTAATTGGCATTGTTTTTATATTTAACACAAAATGTAGCGCATTACTTGAACAGTAAGGCCAGCTGTATTAAAGCGCATAAATGAAATAAAATCCAGTTAAATAGGATTAATTTCATTTGAGCGATTTCTAAGCGTTAGCCCAAATTCTTTGTATATGCGACAGACATATTTGTGGTTGACTTTGATTCCTTCATCAACAAGTAAATAATAAATTTTCCAATATCCAAAAGTCGGATTTGATAAGGCTAACCGGATAATTTTTTTAATTAACTCTCTATCATCACTTCTTTTGTTAGAGTAGTAAAAGGCAGTGCGGCTAATGTTAAATAAGTTGCATGCTACCCTTACACTAACGCGATATAAACTAATCGCTTGTCTAACTAAGTATTTTCTTGATGATAGAGTTAAAGCTTTCCCTCAAGAACTTCCTGTAAAATTTTATTTTCAAGGCAAACTGATTCATAAAGTCTTTTTAGGTGTTGGTTCTCTGTTTCTAAAGAGTAAAAGCGCTCAATTGTGCTTTCTTTGTTGGGGAGGTTATCGTAGGGCATTTTATTTAAATTATCATCAATCTTGTTGTTTTCTGTTAGCATATGTTTCTCCTTAAAATATACCGATTTAACTCGAGCCATCATCCAGTATTAGCTATTTAATCTGAATACGGTAAAAATACCAAAATCGTTGATAAAATAAGTTATTTTTAGTGTAAAAATGCTATTTTTGCAGCTATTTGTAGTTATTCAGGTTGAACAGTTATTATTTTTTGGTGGAAATTTTTATGGTGCATATTACATTTTTGACGTTTTCTGTTGCTTTCGCAATTTTGATGGCTGTATCGATTTGTTTTTGATTGTCAGCCTCACCAGCGAGATAAACTAGGCCGTTTTTTGTTTCAACACTGATTTTTAATGAAGCAATATCATGAGTACCAAATATTTTTTCTTTTATAAATTGACCTTTAATTTTTGCCGTAATAAAGGCATCAGTAAAAGGTTGACCACTATTTTTTATGCGTAAATTCTCAGTGTCGACTTCTTTTACATTATTGATTGATTCAGTATACTCAATAATGTTGTTTGCAGCAGTTTCAGAGTTAATTGTTCCAGATAGTTTTACTATGCCATTTTTAACTGAAATCATGATTTTTTCTTCTATGTGTTCTTCTAAAATTTTCTTCTTAAGTTGTAAAGTAATACTGTGATCGTTGTTAGACGTTCTATTAGACGTTAATGAATAAGAATTTATGGTATAGAGGTAACTATATAAAATTAATATTGGTAATAGAACAAAAAAATGATTTTTAAAATGTGTTTTCATCATTATTATCTCCAGGTTGATAGTTAATTTTTGTCTTATTTTAGTAAAACAAAAATTATTTAATTATTCTAGTCCCGGTAGTTGCTTAGTAAATTTACTTAAATCGAGTGGGGGGCTGGATAATCCACTCTGTAATAAATAAAATATAAATAAAGTATAGTTGCATTTTTTAATTATTCATTAAAGGAGAGCGATTATGAAAACATTTATCGAGATATTTGAAGAAGTCTGCATAAAAAATAATTTGAGTGGACCAGTAACTAATTTAAAATCTAATCAGTTTAATCATGTCGTTAATCCAGATGATCAGCCGCCTGAAGGTAATCCGGAAAATCCACCAAGCAATAAGCCGAAAGTGAATCCAGACCAGAGGCCGGGTCATGATAAACCAGAGACAGATCCAGACTCTCCTACAGTTAAGGCTCAAAATGAATAAGATATTAAAAATGAGTTTTGTTAATAGTCATTATTTAATTGTTAGGATCAGGGTCGTCATTGCGCGCATGAGAAAAGAATCAAGGAATGTACGAATGATTACATTTTTTGGTTGTTCTGCTCATGCTCGTAATGACAGCGCTTTATAATCTTATATATGTGCCATGATAATTGTAAGATGATAAACTAGAAATATAACAAGGCATTTGACAATGATTGCATATGTAATATTGAATTTCGCCTTCGATTAATAAAACGTTTGCCCCGCAGCATCTGCTCATAATAAAATTCCTTCTTAATTGTTAAGTTAATGTTAACATCCATAAATAAAGCTAGGGTTGCTTATGTAAATCCACGCTGTTAATGCTATAAAGTTAATTATACGTAAAATAGTTTGAGAAAATACTCGTAAGAATACGTATAAGCTGAGATAGTGGTTTTTATTTTTATAATAGCCAATTTACAGTATTATTACAGTATGGATTATTCGCGAATTTTTTTTTACCCTAAGGGAGGAAACACATTTATACGTTAGGTTTTCTTTCAGTATAGTTATAAAATTTTATTATAAACATTGGTAATACATGATGTTCTGTTAAATCTGCTCATGACGTTTGGTGGTTTTAATTCCTGTATTTGTTATATAGCAATTATTCAGTAGCTACAGTGAGTATAAACATAGCACTTAAATAAAGCGGCTTGCTTGTTATGGATGGCAAGCATAAAACAGGGGTGTTTTCGCTTAGAGTGGTGTTTAAGTGCTATGCTTATATCCACATTAGCTGCTAAAGAGTTACTATAGTTTCCTTCTAAGCGAGCAAGATTTTTTAGGCGATTTGAAAAATGTTTAATCGGTTTTTTAGAGGTAATGTCACTAGATTGACGCTTAGCAGTAAGTGTGGGCAGCTATATCGTCCAGCAGAGTCAATTTATCTTAATTATGTTAAAATGGGTAGTTTAGCACTCCATACAACAGCTCGATTATCTCAGCCTGCTAATACTGAGTCACCCACAGCTTGTACCAAAGTATTGGAGCAATTAGCTCGGTTATTTCCTCAAGATTATCTTACAAGAGTCAATGTTGCTGGTATATTTCATATGGTTCCGACAACGGTTAATATATTTGAAACAGCCGTCAAGTGGAATGGTCTTAATCCATATAATGTGGGTATTTATAGTAAATTTAATTCAGAATGCTCATCAGCTATTACTGAAATACGAGAAAAAAATCTTGCTCGAATTTGTGTAGACAATGGTTTCCATCCGGCTAATAAAGATTCCATGCGAGATTATGTGGCAATGGAAAAAGCTATTTTTAGCGGTAATAATTACCCTTCTATCACGGTTTATCATGGGAATGTGGGTGATATAAGTTACCGCAGGAAGCTAGAGAAAGAATGTGGTATAAAAGCAGAAATAGGAATAGAATGCACAAGATCAGGCAAAAATAATCTAGATGATTTACATCCTGTAATAGCTCCTTTTGGTTGCGGTATTAAAAATGATTTTGAGCCTTATTTAATAGCAGATCAATTCCTAAATGCAGTGAAAGAAAAAATCCCGGAATTTGCTGCTGGTCATTTGAGTTGTGGCGTTTTTGGTTTTGGTGTTGTAGGTGAGAGATGGGTGAATCAATTATTGCGTACTAAGCACAGGGTGCATGTATATGATCCTAATTTAGTGACTATCCCGCCGGAGTCTTATTCAGCGTTTGAAAACGTAAAATTTCATCACACTCCTGAGGCAGTGATTGAAGCAAGCAAATATATTTTTAATTGTACTCCCGTGGATATTACGACAGCTTCAACAAAAAATACATTTGTGCAACGCAATGGTAGAAAAGTTTTAGCAGGAACTTCACTTGGGCAGCTGTTAAAAGAATCACAAAGTGAAAAAGTATTAATAAGTTGTTCTTCGGACAGAACAGCCTATAACAAGTTAATTGCTGATATAGAAAGTGAATCAAAAGTTAAGTTAGATCCTCTTACAGATATTAAACATAATAAGTTATTAATCTTAAAAGGTGGATATCCGATTAATTTTACTAAACGAGGCGATGCTTCTGCTCCTGAAGATATTGTTCTTACTCGTGCCATTATTTATGCGTCATTAATTCAAGCTAAGGCGTTAATTGATTCTAAGACGCCACTTCCAGAACGGCCACGCAAGATAATGCTTGATCCAGGGCTACAGGAATTTGTGGTTAGAGCATGGGAGCAACATAATTCTAATCCAAATAAGTTTTTCTCAAAAAATCTTATCGAGAAATACAAAAGTAAGAGTTATATTATGGGCAGATCTGAGGGTGAGTATGTTCTGATTCCATCAATTCAGCAAGCATTGGCGGATTTTGAAGAAAGAAATGCGAGCGGTAAAAAGTTAAGGTTTTAGTCGTCATACTACTGAGCCGCGACCGTCAGGGAGCGATTGCAACGATAAGATCCTTCGAGCAAAAAACGCTCTCAGGATGACAATCCCTTAAGCCCTATTAATTCATAAACAAAATGCAAACCCTTTTTACTTTTTATTTTAACTTGACCTAAACATTTAAATAAAAACAGCGCATTACAAAGTTCATACGTATTCTCATCTACAATAATTTGCGTATTAAATATTTTATTCAGTTGCTCGAGTCGTGAAGCAATGTTAACGGTATCACCTAATACAGTATAGTTTAATCGATAACGTGAGCCCATATTACCAACAATAGCGAGTCCAGTGCTGATACCAAAGCGAGTAATTAAGCAAGGCTTACCCTCAGCTAACCAATTTTTGTTAAGTTTGTTGACTAAATCTCTACACGCTAAAGTCGCTAAACAAGCATGAATTGCATGATCAGGGTCATCGAGCGGTGCTCCCCAAAAAGCCATGATAGAGTCACCGATATATTTATCAATGAGTCCTTGTTGTGCTTGAATACAGGGAGCTAGCGTGTTGATATATTCTGACATATGGATCATTAATGATTTTGGATCAAGCTGGGTTGCGACACCACCAAAGTCAGCGATGTCAGTGAACAGGATGCTCAAATTTTTCATTTCACCGCCGACTTGAGCAATTTTTTTTGATTTAAGTAATTGTTTTACTAAAACTTTTGGCACATATTTTGAAAATGAAAACAAAGCGGATTTCGCTGAATTTAATGCATCCAGCATGATTTGAACTTCATAAATATGAGTTTTTATATTAATTTTTTTATGAAATTCTAAATTAACTAAGTCTTTAGTTTCTTCTGCTAGTTGCATAATGGGAATGGATATTTTTTTAGAAAAGAGAATAACAAATATTAGGCCTAATATCAGCATAAATAAAGAAAAAACGGTAATATTGTTGTTTGCTTGGTTTATTTCACCTAACATAGAGTCAAGCAGTAAAATTTGACCGATTATCCACGGTTCGGTTTGACTGGAAGTGTAAACTTTAAAATGAGCAATATATTTTTTATGGTTATGTAGAAAAGTAAAATTATCTTGATGAAATTTTTGCTGTATATGGTAAGCTTTGTTGATAATAATATTTTCGGTTTTATCAATTTTTGGCAGGCTATTAATATTTTCAAATGTTTTTATAGTATCATTGGATGTAATCATGCCGCCGTGACTATTAAAAATAAATAAGATGCCTTCATTGTTGTTGAGTAAATTTTTTAGCTCGTTAGCAATAGATAGTAAATTTAAATCGGCTCCAACAACGCCTACGAGTTGTTTGTTAATCCAAATTGGAAAAGAAACACTCAACCCCACTTCTTTTGAATTATAAAGTATATAACTTCTTATCCAGTATTGATTAAAGAGTGTTTTTGCGCCTAAATACCAAGGCCTGATACGCGGATCATAATCAGTGCTACCTTTTTTTTCGGTTTTAATTGTTATGCCGTTTGCATTTTTGTAGCTTAATTGTAAAGAGCTGCGATTTTCGTTATTTTTTTTAAGAATAATTTGATTGATATACTGGGTGGTAGGTGGGATGTGATAGTGAGAAGAGTAAGAAAGAGCCATTTCTTTTATGGTACTATCGTTCAGATTAGTAACATAAAACATATTGCCCAGTGTATCGGTAAAATAAATAGAGTTAAACTCGGGGTAAGTATTTAAAATGCCGTATACAAATTCAGATAAAATATTCATATCGGGTTGCTGAAGTTCATGGTCTTTTAGTAGTAAATAGGCAATTTGCACAATGGGAAGGGGTAAAAAAAAACTATTTAATTTTTCAATAACAATTTGGTTTGTTTCTTCGATAAGTTCGTTTCCCATTTTTAAAACGGCTTTACTGCTTTGGTGGTAAAAATAGAAAATAATGGTGATGCAGGTGGAGAATAGTAATAACGTAAACAACATGACAATATCAATTATTAACTTTCTACGTTTAGTATAGAGCATTGATATCTCATTATTTTATTATTTTATACCAACCGAGCCGCGACCGTTAGGGAGCACAGCTCCAGTTCGAAATCGCTCCCTGACGGTCGCGGCTCGGTAACACGTACTCAGTTCTGAAATATATTGTGTTCTACCACTGAATTTTGCGAGGTAAATGCATATTTTTGATTCGGTATGAGACATGAAAATATTTGTATGCAACCATTATAAAACTCAGAATCCTTGGTAAGCTCTCTTTCGGGGAAACGTTTTTTATCTTTTTCCAGATAGGAATCAATTTTTCCGAGCGCAGTAGGTGTTTCAAAACTATTAGAATCTTTATGAAACAAGGTATATTGCACATTATCAAGTAAGCTGTAAGCTTTAGGTAAGCCTGTCCTTTTTTGATTACTGTTTGCAAATAAATAATCTAAAGTTGATTTAATTTTTTCTAAGTCAGCAAGGATATTTGAGCTTATAGGATAAGCTACACAATCAAATAATGTGGGAAAAGATAAAGAATAATAAGAAGGTTTAATTATTTGCCCTTTTGTTTGATGATAAGGATGCATTAGCGTAGGGAGTTGATTTTCAAGTTGATAAATTTGAGTATAGATGTCTTGTATCAGTTTAGTTGGTCCGATTTCTTCTTTTGTATCAGCGTTACAAAAACCTGGCATGACACCCGTAGCAATCGCAATTAAATGTTTGATAGTAGAAATTAAGTAGGATGATAAATTTAGGTCATTATTACCTAGATTTTTTTCACAAAATTTCCAAATAAGCTCAAAAGTAGGATCTTTATAGGAGTTACCAATTTGTAGCGTATTATATTTAAAGAGATAATTGTATAGTACTGCCCACGTAGAATCAGTCGCAGGTCTTTCAAACCATTTGTCAGTAAAAAATAATACTTCGCTATGCCATGGGGTATTCTCAGAAGCAGTTTGCGTTGCTAGCTGAATAAATATTTGATTATGATCAGCAAACGATTTTGGTGATTTAATGTCAGTTCCTAGGGTTGCATTTAAGCGCTGGTTACTTTTTTCATCATCAATATTAGGTAGCATAAACATAAAGCGAGAACCACTTGAAATACACCAGCGCGGCTCGGGGGTTATACCACTTAATATGCTGGTAATTTCAAAAATTCCAAATAAATTTCCGGGTGAAAGTTGGATAAGCGGAATGTCACGTTGCTCAGTTGCCAAATAAACATCGGAGGCTTTATTAAGTAATAGTCCTAGAGGGATAGGAGAGTATTGTAGTTTTTCTCTAAAACTTTTATTGATAGTATCATCTTGAATTGATAGGTTTTTTCCGGTGTTTGTCGGTAAATAAAGTTTTCCATGATCAATTATTTTTGCGCCAAAGGGATAAGAGGCTTTGATAAAAGTAAGCTCTTGGTTGGGGTTGATATTTTCAATTATTTCGTATAATTCTTGATTTTTTTCTTTGATGGTTGTTCTAATTTGCTCCCATGTTACTTCTTCAGTGCCAAAGGTTAACGATGAATGGTTTGCAGTTGACATAGTTTATTCTCTGTAAATTATTTACATTAAGTTTTTAAGAGCTCCTAGAATAATAGGTTAAAGCTCTCAAAATGTACACTTTTTTTTATACCGTAATAATACATTAAGTAGGGTGAAGAGATAGTCTACTAGCCCAGGTGGATGGTGTCGGAGCTGCTGCGTTTGTTGTATTATCTGCTGCAGTGGCTGGTTGATTTAATTGTTGTTTTGCTTTTGGGGAGTGCTCGCTGTTTGGAGAGAAAAAACTATTTGTGTTGACAGCTTTTAAAGCGTTTAGATATTTATTTTCTTCATTTTCATCGAATACTGTATAAACGTGAGTATTGATGACAGAGCTGGGTTGCAGATGCTCAGGCGATGGAGTAGTTGTTTTGTTTTCTGTACTAACAGATAAGGTTGCTTGGTAATAGGAGGGTGTAAAGAGAATGGTAAGCATAAGAGAGCTGTTTTCTTCTGGAATATAACAATGTTTTTTACCTGATTTTATATGAAAATGAACGCCGGGTGATAATTTTATTGGTTCTCCAAGTATTTCACCGTTATTTGTTATAACTTGGTATTCTCCTTTACCAGAATTAACGTAGACTATTTGTTCAATTGAGGTTTTGTAGTTGGGGTTCCCATAGCGAATAATTTTGGTTGGTTTTAGAATTTGAGATAAAATTAAATCGCCTTTTTCGGATTGCAGCAGCATTTTTGTTTGAGATCCATTAGGTGCTGGTGTGGGATTAAAATGAAAAATTTTTTCTTCAAATTGTAAACATTGCACACGGAGTGCTTTTTTTGCTAGTGCATCCATTTCTTTTATTATGTTAGAGTTTAAGCAGGGTTCAGCTTCTTCTTTTCCAGCTTCACCTTTAGGCCAGGGGCCTAAGGTAAAGCCAAGAACGACTAGTTTTGGTTTAAAACGAGGGTTGCTATACCATTTAAAAGTATATTTTGTGTGAATGAGGTGAGCTGAATAAGGCTTTAATTCGCTAATTTTTATACGGCCTGACTCAGGATCAAAAATTGCCAATATTCCTAATCCAGATTGACAATACCATATTTCATAAATAGTTTTGTGCTTGATGGCTGTGCTTATATCTGTTTCAGAAGGCGAACGAATAAATTCTGCAGCACTTGCTGTTGGGCTCGAAATAAGTTCTTTTACTTTTGAGCCATCGGTAGCAGTGTATAGTTTAGAGAGAGATATTTCCTCTATACAGTGAATTTCTTTTAATATTTCGTTTAGTTTTTTAGTGTTTAGACGTTTATTAAGATGAGGTTTATTTATATCAATGATTGAATAGGAATCTTTTCTATCAAATGAGGTCGAAGATATTTTTGGCAGTACGTCGGATTGTACGTCAGGTAATTGGCTTGTAGAAGCTGAGCTTGTATATTCGGAGTTGGCTTTTGTTGATGATGATTGCGGGGTGCGAAATTTGAGACGTTTTTGCAGCGTTTGTGGTTTAGATCTTGGAGTGGATGGAGTAGAGGAAATAGGAGAGGAAGCTGCGGTTGATGTAGTACTAGAAAATGTCGAAGGAAATAGTAATTTTGTGTCGTGACTTAAACATTTAGGGTTGGAATGAGGGCTCTCATATTTGTTATCGCCAGCCTGTGCAGGCATTTTTGGGGGGGGCGTTTTTGATTTGTTATCGCTGTCAGTTGAACCTGATTTGTGCCAGCTTGAGTTGGTGGTTGTTTGGTGAAAGCGAGTAAGAGTTGCTGGAGTAGTAGTTGGAGGTAATGCAGTAAATTTAACGTTGAGATCTTCAGACTGAAAAGTAGCAGAACTTATATTAAGCGTTGATGATTCGCTGTCGTGAGTAAGAAGATCTAGATTTTCATGAGAGATGTGTGTTGCTTCTGCTGGCATATAGCTTATCATTTTTTTATAACTCCTGTTGCGTTATTTAAATTCTTATTTTTAAATTACCGACGAAGTAAATACAAAGAAATACAGTAGTCGTACTGTAATAATTCGGATATATTTCGTTTTAACAATGTATTAAAAACCCAGCATTTGTAGCTTAATGATGATGCAATAATTATCGCATAGTATTATCTGCTGCAGTAGCTGGTTTATTGAGTGTTTGAGTTAATTCTTTAGGATGCTGACCCTCTTGAGAAAGAATGTTGTGTGAATAAAAATAGTCTAATTTTTTTGGTAAATCATTTTCTTTTGCTTCGCTTATCATTGTATAGACACAAGTGTGAGCTGCTAGATGTAACAAGCTGTACATTGTCCTTGCTGGCAGGAGAGATATTTGGATTACTAGCTGACGAGTTGGACGTAGGTTGTTCTGCCACATAACTTAACATTTTTTTATACTCCCGTTATTTTATTTAAATTCTTATTTTTTAAATTACAGACTAACTAGAAAAAAGGAAATACAGTAGTCATACTGTAATTATTTATCTATCATTTTTTTATTGTGGAAATAGCCCCTGTTTTAACAATTTGCTAAAAAACTCGGCATCAACCGGGGGGCTAAAATAATAACCTTGTATCATATTACAACCATGCGTATGCAGGAATTGTAGTTGTTCTTTTGTTTCGACACCTTCCGCGATAACGATCACATTAATTTTTTTCGCTAAATCTATCGTATTTGCAACGATTGCTCGACTATCTTGGTTTGTTGCTAAATCGTGCACAAACGATTGGTCGATCTTTAGTTTATCAATAGCAAATAATTTTAAATTACTTAAGCCTGAATAGCCAGTGCCAAAATCATCAATCGATAAATTAAAACCTAATGATTTTAGTTTTTTGAGGATGGGGATAGTTTCTTCTTGGAATGCTTCTGTTTCAGTTAGCTCAAGTTCAATAAAATGGGGATCTAAGTTTATTTCTGTGGAAATTTTTTGGATCGTTTCAAAAAAGTTTTTATGTTGTAATTGCTTAGCAGAAACATTGATTGCGATTTTTAAATTTTTATAACCGCTGTCATGCCACTGTTTGGTTTGTTGACAGGCGGTATGAAAGACCCATTCACCTAGAGGAACAATAATGCCATTGGCTTCTGCGAGCGGGATAAAATCTTGTGGTGAAACAAAGCCGAGTGCGGGATTGTTCCAGCGAATTAAAGCTTCAGCACCGCAAATTTGTTTTGTTTGTTGGTCAACGAAGGGTTGGTAATGCAAAATAAATTCGCGGTTTTCGATGGCTTTATAGAGTTGGTTTTCAGTGACTAATTGTTTGTAAGTATGAGCGTTCATTTCAGTTTTATAAAAGCCTAAACTATTTCCACCTTGTTTTTTAGCTAATATCATTGCGGCATCGGCATTCATTAATAATGATTTTACATCGGGCCCATCTTGTGGGTAGAGACTGACACCAATGCTAGCGGTTAATTTAATTGCTTGTTTTTCTATATAAACTGGCTCATCGAGGATGGAAAAAAATCTTTTTAAGGCTTGATCGATTATTTCAGAATGAGTGAAAGGCTCAATTAAAATGACGAGCTCATCTTTGCGTGAAAGCGCAATGCTAAATTGCAGTGACGATGGTATGTTTTCTTGTGATTCTTTGAGTGAGCGTTCAAAGCGATTTGCAACGGCTTTAATCACTTGGTTACCTATTTGATGGCCGAGGCTGTCATTAATTTTTTCTATTTCATTGAGCGCAAGACAGGCGACAGCAAATTTATGTTGGTTTTTTCGCGCTAAATCGATGGAATTTTGCGTGTATTCAAGCAGTAAACGTTGATTAGGTAAGTTAGTTAATAAGTCATGTGTGGCTTGAAACGTCACTAATTTGAGTGAGCTTTCTAATTCGAGCGTTCGTTCTTTTACCCGTTGTTCAAGGAACTTATTAGCGTCTTCTAATTTTTGACTAAGAATACTGTTTTCAAAATGAAGTTTAAAAAATTGTTTAACAACGCGGTATCCAACATAACAAGCCATTAATGAAAATATAGATAAAATAATGGGGATGACAGTGAGTGATATATTTAAGTTTGGGTCATGCCCGGTTGTCATTAATGAATATATTCCAGTGAAAAAACGCGAGCTGATATAGGGCAATAAAATAAAAATATTCGCTATAACGCAAGCGATATAATCTGTTATTGCTCCAAAACTAAAGCCAACAATACAGAGTTGCAACCAAGCAATAATATAAAGTTGATAGTGAGCATCATTGGATGTGTACAATACGCTAATTAATCCCCAAATTAAACAGAGTAGCCCTATGCTTAAGTGATAGGCTCTTGATGCTTCGAGCCAACGTTGTGTTTGGTTAGGGGTTATGTGACGGTTTCTAAAGCCAATATAAACATTAATTGTGTTGGCTATCATTAATAGGGCATACCAAGTTAACAGCACCGATAGGTCAACTTTGTTATAGAGTGCGAGTATGACAAAAAAACCAATAAAAATACTGAGTATCCAGCCAATATTGATCATTTTAAGTTGGAATGCTCTGAGTTGTAGTTGAACTTTTTCTTCAACGGTAGCATTTTCCGTGGAGGTGAGTGTCACGGGGTCGCGGGCGGTTGCTGTATTTTTATTATCCAGCATGAGCATCTCAGTAATTTATAGGTGTCTTAATGAAATTTGTATTATAGTATAATATCACATAAATTGTTAAAAAGGATTTAAACATGGGTGTGATATATAAAGGTAAAGTTACTTTTTGTTCCTTTGTAGCTTTAGTCTTAAGTCTTGTCTCTATGCAAGTATTTGCTTCTGATTTTAGTTTACCTTTTGTGAGTGTGTCGGGTCTTGGTAATGCTTATTCTGGTTGGGCAGCTGAAGCTTATGATGCAAGTACCACAACGACCAATCCCGCTGGTTTAGTTCGAATTACCAATCCACAATTAATACTGGCTGCTGTTGATGTCACAGGCCATACACAGTTTGAAGGAACAGCGACAACTCCTTTTACATCACAAACAGGTAGTGGAACAGGTACCGCAGGAGGACTTGCGCCGTTATTTTATTTAGCGATACCGTTGACTAAAAATGTCGTATTTGGTTTTGGTGTCAATGCGCCGTTTGGATTAGGGACTAATTATCCTAACGATTCTATTATGCGTTATGCTGCTACTCGTAGTCAGATTGTGGATGTTGATTTTAGTCCTAGTTTGGGTTTGAAATTAAATGAGCAACTTTCAGTGGGTCTTGGTGCTGATTTTCAAAGATTAACAGTGACCTTAAATAATATGTATGGCCCACCGCTTGCAATACCTGATGTTGCTGGGCAAAATCATTTAACCGTTTGGGGTTATGGTTGGCATGGCGGCGTATTATATCAAATTATGCCGACATTTCGCGTTGGCTTAAGTTATAATTCGCAAACTATGTTTCATCTCACGGGCGATAGTGAAGTCTTTGGTCCAACAGGCGAGTTGAGAACAACGAATCAAAAAGCGAATACACCCTTACCCGCAAGAGCGCAATTAAGTATTTATCGTGATATCACTCCGCGTTGGTCGTTAATGGCTTCTTTATTTTATGATCGATGGAGTGCATTAAATCAAATAGTATTAAAAAATACGATGACTCCTTTTGGTACCACAACACCTGTGACGATTCCGTTGCAATATCATGACACGTTTGATTATGCTGTGGGCGCAAATTTTAAGGCAACTGAAAAATGGTTATTACGTGCGGGCGTACAGTATTTTAATACGCCGTCAAATAATCGTAATCGCTCTGTCGCTGATCCTGTTGCGCAGATGTTGTTAGTAGGAATTGGCGCGCATTATCAACATAGTTCGCGTTTGGGTGTTGATATTGGTTATGCGCATGATTTTTTTCGACAAGCTGCAATTAATTTTGTGACACCGATTGCTACGTTAATTGGTCATTCAACAATGGGCACGAATATATATGGTTTGCAGGCCACGTTTAATTTGTGAGGAATATCCCAACGTCCCGCGGCTTGTCCGGCGTTGTTGCATAAATCAGCCTCGTCGTTGCGAGGAGCGTTTTTTGCGACGAAGCAATCCATTTTTTAAACAAGCTCTAGCAGAATAGCCTAAAAGCTGGATTGCTTCGCCTGCAAAAAGCGCAGGCTCGCAACGACGAATGTAATTTATGCAACAACGCCGACTTGTCCGCGGGATCCAGCCATAAAAAACAGAGGTGTTAAATGAAAAAAAAAGACCTAGTCGATGAAACCTCAGAAGAATCTTTTCCCGCAAGTGACGCGCCGTCATGGGCAACACCGGACGATAAAAACACCATACAATCAGGCGCAACAGAATATTCAAATTTATCAGCTCAGCATAATGATACCTGCCTTTCTTTAGACTCATTTAAAACGCGCAAAATATTAAATGTCAATGGAATCAATTATCATTATTTTAATTTACACGCAGCAGAAACAGCCGGTTTAAATAATTTATCGCAACTACCTTTTACATTAAAAATTTTATTAGAAAATTTATTACGTAACGAAGATGGCCATACCGTCACTGCAGATGATATTAAAGCGGTCGTCGAATGGTTAGTCCACCAATCATCACATCGAGAAATTGCTTATCGCCCTGCGCGAGTTTTAATGCAAGATTTTACCGGTGTTCCTGCAGTTGTTGATTTAGCAGCGATGCGTGATGCCATAAAAAAAATGGGTGGTGACCCAGAAAAAATTAATCCGCTTTCGCCAGTTGATTTGGTCATTGATCATTCTATTCAGGTGGATGAGACTATTGTAAAAGATGCTTTCATCATTAATGCAAAAATGGAAATGGAACGTAATCATGAACGCTATGAATTTTTACGTTGGGGACAAAAAGCATTTAAAAATTTTCGTGTTGTCCCACCCGATACCGGCATTTGTCATCAAGTTAATTTAGAATATTTAGCTACAACAGTTTGGACACAAGACATTCATGGAAAAAAATATGCTTATCCTGATACCTTGGTTGGTACTGACAGCCATACGACAATGATTAATGGTTTAGGTGTTTTGGGTTGGGGCGTGGGTGGAATTGAAGCGGAAGCAGCGATGTTAGGTCAGCCTATTTCAATGATGATTCCCGAAGTAATCGGGGTTAAATTACTAGGAAAATTAAATGAAGGTATTACTGCAACAGATTTAGTTTTAATGATTACGCATGTTTTGCGAAAAAAAGGTGTAGTCGGAAAATTTGTTGAATTTTTTGGTCCAGGATTAAGTGAGTTATCGTTAGCGGATCGAGCAACCATAGCGAATATGGCGCCGGAGTATGGTGCAACCTGTGGTTTTTCGCCGATTGATCAAGTGACGATTGATTATTTACGCTTGACTGGACGTGATGAACAAACAATTGCTTTAGTTGAAGCGTACGCTAAAACACAAGGATTATGGCATGATGCCAAGATGGCGGATCCCATTTTTACGGATGTGTTAGAATTAGATTTATCCACGATTACACCGAGTCTTGCAGGTCCAAAACGCCCGCAAGATCAAGTTGAATTACCTCAGCTTGTTCGTGCATTTGATCAACTCTTAATGGAAAATAAACGCGAGCAAGAAAAAATAACAGCATTTAAAACCGATACGGATTTTTCCTTGCATCATGGCGATGTTGTTATCGCCGCCATTACCAGTTGTACTAATACATCCAATCCCAGTGTGTTAGTTGCAGCTGGTTTATTAGCAAAAAAAGCGGTTGAAAAAGGCTTAAAACGCAAGCCTTGGGTTAAAACATCATTTGCACCGGGCTCACAAGTCGTAACGCGTTATTTAGAAAAAGCGAATTTGCAAAAATATTTAGATGAATTAGGTTTTGGTTTAGTTGGCTATGGTTGTACAACCTGTATTGGTAATTCAGGACCGTTATCGGATGCTGTGACTAAAACAATAATGCAAAATGATCTTATTGTTTCTGCTGTGTTATCAGGTAATCGAAATTTTGAAGGACGTATTCATCCTTTAGTGAAAGCAAATTGGTTGGCCTCTCCGCCCTTGGTCGTTGCTTTTGCATTAGCAGGTACAAGTAATCTTGATTTAACAAAAGATCCCTTAGGAAAAGATCAACAAGGATCGCCGGTTTATTTAAAAGATTTATGGCCGAGTACCAAAGAAATCACGCAAGCAATGCAACACATTACGAGCGATATGTTTCGTAAAACCTATGCTGATGTATTTACCGGCACGGCAGAATGGCGTGCTATGAAAATTCCAGAATCAAAAACCTATCATTGGCAAACAGATTCAACATACATTCAACATCCACCCTTTTTTGATAATATGAAAGTGACGCCGGATCCTATTAAAGATATTAAAAATGCGAGAATTTTAGCATTATTAGGTGATAGCATTACTACGGATCATATTTCACCTGCGGGCTCTATTAAAGCTAACAGCCCAGCAGGAATTTATTTATTATCGCAAGGCATTGCGGAAAAAGATTTTAATTCCTTAGGCGCACGGCGTGGCAATCATGAAGTGATGATGCGAGGTACGTTTGCCAATATTCGTATTCATAATGAAATGGTTCCGGGTGTTGAGGGTGGTTTTACTAAACATATTCCTAGCGATAAAATATTACCTATTTTTGATGCCGCCATGTTGTATCAGCAAGAAAACCAGCCATTAATTGTGATTGCCGGCAAAGAATACGGTACAGGCTCATCACGCGATTGGGCAGCAAAAGGGCCAAAATTATTAGGAGTTACTGCTGTTATTGCGGAAAGTTTTGAGCGTATTCATCGTTCGAATTTAGTGGGCATGGGTATTTTACCATTAGAATTCCCCGCCGATTTAAATCGTAAGCAATTGAAATTAACTGGCACAGAAAAAATTGATATTGTCGGTTTAAATGCAGATTTAAAGCCACGCATGACAGTAAAAGGGTTAATTCATCGTCAGGATGGGACAGTGACAGAGATTAATTTATTAGTGCGTATCGATACATTGAATGAGTTAGATTATTTTAAGCACGGTGGAATTTTACATTATATGATTAGAAATATTGCTAATGTTTGATTGCCGATTGCTGGTGTTTGATTACCGATCGCGGGTATTTGATTACCGAGCCGCGACCGTCAGGGAGCGTTACGATAGCATTAGATTAGTAGCTTTGCTGGAGTGATCGCTCCCTAACGGTCGCGGCTCAGATCAAAAAGCTCCCACAGACAAGCCGTGGGACGTTAACAACGCACCCTAATTTAAGGAGCAAGCCGTGTTTGATGCTGACCGCCCCATTCAAAAAAGTACTCAAGATCGTTTAGGTAGGACAACGTTCGCAAAATATCTTGCCCGCAGTATTCTTGATAATCAAAGTACAGAAAGTCTGGTAGTGGGTTTATACGGTGGTTGGGGTAGTGGTAAAACATCCGTGATTAACCTCATGTTAGAAGAATTAAATGTTGCTGCAAGCAATATGTTTGATGATGAAAAACCTATTATATTAAACTTTAGTCCTTGGAGTTACTCAGGCCAAAACCAGCTAATTTATGCCTTTTTTCGTCGATTATCAGCAACACTGCGCCAAGCTCAAAATCTTAAAAATGCAGAAAAAATTATTCAACTATTAGAGTTATATGTTTCCTATTTCACTCAAAAGCCTATTCCGCGTGTGTTACAAGCCAAAAAATCGTGGCTAAAAAAATTATTTAATCATAAAAATAACGAATATGCCTGGGAGTCGGGTCGTGATTTGACGCAAGTGAAAGCTGAGCTCAATGAGTTACTTGCGCAGCAAAAACATAAAATTATTATTATCATTGATAATGTTTCACGGATTGATAATGCGGAAATAAAACAAATTTTTCAAATAGTAAAATCCATGGGTGATTATGTTAACACCGCGTATTTATTAGCGCTGGATAAAGAGCATATTAGTCATTTAATTGGTATGGGTAATGAAGAATATTTAGAAAAAATCATTCAATTACCCTTTGTTATTCCCGCGATTGCAAAACAAGATTTAGAAAATATTTTGTTTGATCGCTTAAATAAAGTTATTGAGCTTGTCCCAGAGGGTGCGTGGGATAGTGAGTATTGGGCTGACGTTTATTATCCTACGTTAAAATTTTTCTTTGAAAATTGCCGGGATATTACGCGTTATATTAACACTTTAAGTTTTAGTTATCCGCGAATAAAAGACATTGTAAATCCCGTTGATTTTTTTTCTTTAATCGCACTTCAGGTTTTTGAGCCCCATGTTTTTGATGGTATTCGGGACAATAAAGATTTGTTTACCGATTTACTGAATAATGTTTATCATTTAGATAAAGAAAAGTTAAGTGAGGATAAGTTACGGTTTGAAGAAATTTTAAATCGCGCTGAACATTTCGCCCATTCCCGATTAAAAATTTTATTGAGCCGTTTATTTCCTCGGTTACAGTATCTACATAAAGATGACGCTGAAATGTATCATGCTGAGAGTGCTGCGCGAAAAAATAAACGTGTTTGTAGTTCAGATTTGTTTGATATTTATTTTCGTTTTTCGATGCCAACGGGTTTTATTCCTGATTCAGAAATGGAAGCATTATTAACCGCAACCAATAATGAGGAAACGTTTACCCAAGCCTTGTTACGTTTAAATCAAGATGAAAGAATCACAAAATTCCTGGATTTATTAGATGGTATTGCAGCAACAAAAATTCAATCATCGTCTATAGCGAATGTTGTGGGTGCATTATTAGAGAGTGGTGATTTGTTCCCAGAGGGTCAAACAACCGCCGTCAGTTTTAATACGCCGATGCGTATTCATCGGATTTGTTATCAATTAGTGCGTCGATTAAATTCATCAGAACAACGTTTTGCTGTTTATAAAGCAGCAATTAAACAAGCAAGAAATAGTTTGTATATTTTAGTTCATGAATTATTGGAGTTAGGTAAGCAGCATAATGAAATAGACAATTCCTTTTTGCCCGCGGAACATCGAGTGATTAATGCCGAGCAACTTATTATTTTACAAAAACTCGTTGCGGCAAAAATAGCAGAATTAGCCGCAGTTGATCGACTTTCCGAGCATCCTAAATTATTACCACTGTTATTTGCTTGGAAAAATTGGGGGAATAAAGAAGACTGTATTGCCTATGTCATAGCAATGACAAAGGAAGATAGAGGATTGATCGCGTTTCTTTGTGCTGTGTTAAAAGAGCCTATTGATGAAGCGATGTCGAAGTTAGAAAAAAATGCTGCTTGGGAAAATTCCTTAAAAAATATTGAAGCGTTTGTTTCCACGCAGTTGATTGAGCCGCATGCGAAAGAATTATTTGAAGATTTATATTTTGAAAAATTACGGGAGCGAGAGCAATTGGCTTTGTTGATATTTTTGGATTTGATTCATGCGGAGACCACAAAAATAATACCTAAGACGTCGGGGTAGGTTGTTGTTGGCGTTGTGTGGTCGGTCGGCACGCTGCGCTTTGCCCACCCTACATTTTTATAATTAATTTTGTGTTTTAAGTAGGGTGGGCAAAGCGCAGCGTGCCCACCATTTATCAACTATTGGTTATTTTCCGCAATATCTGATTAAAATAAGCACAAGCCCCGCAATTATTTAATAAAACTTTAAGCATTTTCAAGTATAATCGCCGCATATAATAATCTTATAAAGCCTAGGAATATCTAATGACTTATACCGTTGTATTTAGTAAGAAAATACTTGATAAAATTACTCGTTATAAAGCAGAGCTTGCTCAGGGTTCCAAGCACCCAGGCTTGCGCTTAGAGGCGGAACTTATAAAGCATCACAAGCTGTCCCCTCAGGTTGGCATGTCAGGAGGCATTGGATATAGTAGTTTTATATCAAGTATGTCATTAGAAGCTTTCTGCGCGCGTTTATATAATACTAAAAAACCGTATGTTCTTGGGGAAAATATTCGTATTGCTACGACAGAAACTATAGAAAATTATCGGAATGTACTCTGGCAGTACTCTTTTGATCTTAAGATGGGGAATCAAAAACTAGGCGAACGTTTAAAACAACAGTTAATGCAGCAGTTAAATTTACCAATGAACTCTACTCAAAATCAAATTAATGCTGCGATAAAAAAATACGTAGGAACATCATATGTAGGCGATTTTGCGAATCAATTAATTCGTAGCACCAGACAACCCGAGTCTGCTGCTGAATTTAAAGGTCTATTACCTGAGCAACTTTGTAACAGTGCTGAAACCGCTTGTTTAAAAGCGATTGAGCAGGTGCTATGGAATAAAGATGAAGTCGCTTGCTTAGGCGATATGATTACTGAAGTTCCTTCGATAGTTTATGATGATGGTCAATTCGGTTCTAGTGGAAAAAAGGCTCCAGTAGTGGTGCATAAAGAGCCCTTTCCAGCAATAGGAGTCTATATACCGGGTGCATTATTAAGTAAACCCGCTGATTGTAAGTTTAATACGCCCGATGAGGATGAAGTAACAGATGGCCAAGGAAAACTTGATCCACATAAACTTAAAGAATTTTATTCACCACGATTTTTATCCATGCTAGTCATAGCTCAATTTAAAGCAAAAGAAGCTGGGAAAAATATTATTTTTACTGTTCCAGGAATAGGCTGTGGTTTTTTTGTTGGGAAATATGAAATTTGTGATGGCAGACACATGAGTGAATTGATTGGCTTGATATTACAAGAAGTTCTTAAAGAAAATCACTCGATTTTACCTAATATTAAAGTTGTTCGTTATGATCCATTTAATAAAGGGTCTAATGAAAGAGCTCAATATGGCAATATCGATTTTCGTATTCGACCATTAACACAACAGAAAAATATTAAATTTAGTCACTCACCGGAAAAAACACGCTCACAGCTTCTATCTCCTAAAGATTACGAAGAAGTATTGGATGGTAACCCTGATGATTTTAGTACATATGGACTTGGTTTTGCAGTTGCAGCAGATCCTGTTGCTTATGCAGGTTGTGATGCTTATAAAAATTCAAGAACCAGCAATGAAGGCGGACTTGGCATGGCTACCAATGTCATGACGCAAATGACAGGTGTCTCAGGTCAGTATGATGCAAAGTCAAATAAATATCGCACATTAACGGGTGAAACTTTTGAAGATGCGGTGCTAAACAGCCAAGATAGCAAATCCCCAATCGAACTTAATGCAATGGGAGTTATCCACGTTGTGGATGATGAAGGCAAATTAAAAAAATTAGTTGGTAATGAGTTAAAGGATATCTCATCGGTAGTGTCGTCTTTAACTGCTGTTGCAACAGCAGTTGATAACAAAAACGTGCCTGATATAAAAGTAGCGGATAAAAAGTTAGCTCCAAATGCACCAAAACAAATGCCAGTTGCTGTTGTTCCTAAGCTGTTAGTGAGTGCTTCAGACTCTATAGTAAGTGCAAATTTAACATCTGATGTTAAAACAACTCCGTCAGTTCAACCAGTTACAGATGCAGTAGTAAGTGAGCGGTCTCCTGAACAACAAGTGGAAGAGTATCTTGGTTTGCTTATTAAGGATGGGAAGTATGATAAAGATACTGAGCTTAAAATTCTTGAATTAATTCGCCATAAAAAAATAGATGTTAATCATCGATATTCTCCTGATAACTCTACTTTGTTAATTAAGTTATTAGTGCTGGCGAGACATATAGATAGCCGGCATTTTATTGAAGAATATTTTACATTTATTGATGGGGTTTTAAAGTTTGATAATATAAATGTTAATTTACAAGATGCTGACGGAAATACAGCATTACATAAAGCAGTTTTGTTTGGGTCGCATGACGGAAGTGATCTTTTAATTATGGCTAGAACAGATAAATTTAAAGAGCTTGCTAAAATATTAGTTGAAAAATACGCCGCACAGATTTTAGAAAACGCCGATGGTCGAACACCAAACGGTGTCAAGGAGTTTCCATGGTTTGCTAAGTGGTATGCTGAAAAAACACATAAGATTAGCTCTTCGGTTATCCCAGAACCCCACACAGGGGCGGCGATCGATGCTAAGACATCAACATCTACACCGACAGCTACGACTGCCGTTTCTCAGATTAGTCCTAAAGACAATCTGTGGGTTTTGGTTCAACAGTTTTGTCGTGAGCCAGACCCTGTTACTCATTGTGACATTATAACGTTACTTCGCAAGTATAAAGAGTTAGTTAATGAAAAATATGGCGAGCATGAATCTCCTATTTTAATTAGTTTGTTGGTTTCATTGAATGAGCTAGATGATCTTCATAAAATATCAGATATTTCCTCCTTGATTAAGGATATATTACTTCTTGATGGTATAGATGTTAATTTACAAGATAAAAGGAAAAATACCGCGCTTCATAGAGCAGCTTATTATGGAAAGCCCTATCCTGGACATCAAGAAGTAACTAAGTTGAAAGCAGACTATTTTAATGTGCTAGCAAAGTTATTGACTTTGCACTATAAAGCTAAGTTTTTGAAAAATGCATATAATAAAACACCGCTGCAAGAATGCGTTTGGCTTAAGGATTATTATGAAAGTAATAATTTTAAATTAAAAACTTTATTTCCAATAATTCCTATAGTAGCTAAGCAGGGTGTAGGTGCAGAGTCGCCTGGGAAGTTAGTTTATCATCCTGAGAATGAGATTAAAAAAGTAACGACATCTTTAAAACCTAAGCCTGACAATTCGTTGGTTAGCACTCCTGAACAAAAAGCCCCAGAAGCTCCTAAAAAAAGTATTGACGACATAATAAAAAGCGCAGTAAGCAAAGCGGCTAAAAATTACAAAAATTGGTATGATAATAAAATAGGTATCAGTATTTATTCTTGGCGGCATCACCATGGAGGTACAGGCCAAGCTGTTGCAGCAAAGTTTAATGCAATGATACAAGGTGCAGAAAACCCTCAAGCGATATTGTGTGAGCATCTTGAGGAATTAGAACCTTATTTGCCACGCTTTTTTTGCGGTTTAGGTGGCTTTCATCGACATAATTTATATGATCATTCTTTTGATACATTTTTATTAACTGCAATTAAAGAAGAAGAAAAAATAAGTAATACAGATTATTTTTCATTGCAGTTAAATAAACTTAAGATCAATGAGCGATATGATGTAAGAGAAGGTTTAATAAAGAAATTAAAAAAAGAATAAGCAGCCACTAATGCCCAGTGGCTGAGTAACTACTAACGCCCCGCAGCTTAACTACCAACGTCCCGCGGCTTGTCCGCGGGATCCAGAAATCAGAGCATGCAACAACACACCCTAAAAAATTATTTTCTTTTAATCGAAAAACAGCAAAAACTTATCTTATTCTGTGACCCTGGTTCTTGAAAAGCAATTTTTGGTTCAACCTTTTTTTTCGCTGCGTCAGGAAACATGAGTGATTTATTTTTTTCAGGAAATTTTTTTATTACAGCAGGATTTTTTACAGCCGTTTTAGCATCTGTTTCCGTAGGGGATGCAGTTGTTTTTAAGCCATTAACAGGACTTGCTGCTGTAGCAGAACCAGCATTTTGCTGCTTTAATTGCGAAAAAATTCCATTTGCAGTCGCCCCCGTTTCTTTGTAATCAAATATTTTGGCTGTTGTTTTTGTATAAGCTAAAGCAGGTATTGGTAGTGATTGTGGAGAAATGTCATGTGTTGACATAGCTAAAGAAGTAGGCGAAGGCTTAATCGAAGCAGTTTTAGATGCAATAGCCGGCGAAATAACAGGCTTTCTAGCGTAATCCGAAAAATGAGTATCTAAAACATCAAATAGAGGCGATTCACCTGATTTAATATCTGTTACGCTGGTGATACAAAAGATAGGAGTAAATCGCTCAATAAAAGTTGTAGCAAATCCGTCAGGATGATTATTCTTATCAAGAAATGTTCTCGGCATTAATGGAGTTGATTTGCTGCATGCCGAGTCTGTGATCATTTGTATAGTACTTTCAAGAATAGATGCTCTATCAAAAATAATGAGATGAAGTATGTGCTGAATAGATATAGCCCCAGCTTCTGTGCTGCTTGCATAATAAATAAGTGGATTGTGTATTTTTTGTTTTAGGCATTGAGTAATATCTGTCGCGTTATGTACATTATCACTGACTACTAAAATACTCGGTGGCATGGGCTGAGCTCTCACTGCACTGCTAAGTCTTTATTATTTACTTAAGATTAGGTGAAGAGCAAGTGATATCATGAAAATTATTTTAGATTAAAAAAATAATTATTTTTCAATATGTTGGTCGATAAAGGAGTCGTGGGGTAACGACTCAGCGTTCAAAGTTTGGTGGGCACGCTGCGCTTTGCCCACCCTACATTTTTTATAATTGTAACCGCCGTTTTTCCAGTATAATATTATAGTGGAATGCTTTTGTAGGGTGGGCAAAGCACAGCGTGCCCACCAATCTTTAGCCGAACAGCCACTCTCGCACTCACAATAATCCTATGCTATTCTTGATTCAAACATCAATCGAGAGATGACTATGAACACACCTTTACAATCTTACAAAAAACTTTATCGCTCCCGCCGAGAACGAGTCATCGCGGGTGTGTGTGGCGGATTAGCGGAGTATTACAATATTGACCCATCAATTATTAGAATATTATTTGTTTTTTTCTTTTTCCTCGGTGGTTGTGCATTATTAATTTATATTATTATGTGGGTTATTATACCGCTGCAGCCTTAGCATTCGTGTAATATTAGTTAGTATTTGCATGTGCACGAGCATGTTCTTCTTCAAGAATACCGTCTTATTTTATTGCCGAAGAACCTCGTTGATCCGTAGCAAGATCCTTCGAGAAAAAAACGCTTTCAGGATGACAGGCCTTGCAGGCATTGTCATGGGACAGGTCTTGTCATCCTGAGCGTAGCGAAGCAACTGTCTTGAAAATTAAATCTCAACAGCAGTTGCTGCACGCCATAATTCATTATTTTTAATCATAGCATTCATAATAATTAATAACTTATGCATGCAAGCAGTAATAGCCACCTTTTTCTTTTTACCCGCATCGCATAAACGTTTATAAAAGCTTTTAATTTGAGGGTTGTGCCGAATAGCGACTAAGGTACTCATGTAAAGACTATTGCGTACAGAGACTCTTCCACCCCAGATAGTACGCTTACCTCTCAATGTGCCACTATCGCGGTTATAAGGAGCTAAGCCCACCAAGGCGCTAATCTGCTTTGAGTTCACGCTTCCTATCTCGGGTAAATCTGCGATGATTGTAGCAGCAACTACACAGCCAATCCCTTTGATACTTTTTAGCAAAGCATTTTTTTGTGCATAATCAGTGTCCTGTTGGATAGATTGTTCCAGTGCTTCATTAATAGATTCTAATTCTTTTTCCAATGCTTTAATAATTCGTTGAATTGATTTTTTTAGTTCATTGCTTGCTTTATCTAGTCGATTTTTTTCCATAGTGATCATCTCAATAATCTGACGTCTTCGTGCATTAAGATCAGCTAATTTCTGCTGATTATCATTGTATACCACGTTTCCTGAAGGCTGTATTTTTTCTGCAAATAAAGCAATGACTTGCGCATCAATCAAGTCTGTTTTAGCCAGTTTCCCAAGTGCTTTTGCAAAGTCTCTGATTAATCTAGGATTAACAACAGAAACTCTAAAATTTGCTTTTTGCAGCGATTGGGTAACTAATTTTTCATACCCTCCTGTTGCTTACATCACAATAGAAACCGGGGAAAATGATTTTAATTTTTCGCTCAATTTCTGTATTCCTTTTGTATCATTTTTAAATTGCATATACTTTTTATGAGGTAAAATATACACGTCCAACAATGCTTTAGAAACATCAATGCCGATATAGCTTTTTTTATCCTGAACCATCATAATATTTACTCCTTTAGCACTCAACCTTGTAGGTACGGGATCCAAAGTCCCAGGCAACTGTACGAGTTAGTTAAGGGTGGGAAGTGACGATCTCGCTTCGCTACGGGCTTGTAGCCCTAGGATCTTACGATCTATCACTTCCCTTTTTATTACCGTACAACGATAATAAGAACACTTTATTTATATCATGATTTCAAGACACAAGGATCTTCTCGTAAATTCTATGCTGCCGCTAAATAGTTACTTATTGTAAACTCATAATCTTAAAATATTCTTAAACAAGCGATGTTAATTTTTATCCACATTGTATTATTTATGCCACATCCTTATTTAACCTTCATTGACTCCTAATACGATGCAGAATAAAAACATCTTATATTTCATCAAGATAATCCACCAAACAAACCACCAGCTATTTTTTTAACTAAAACCGTATTTCTATTGCACTCTAACCTAGGGTCAGAGGTATTGTTAATTTTCCTTTATTATTTTTGGAGAATTCACTATGCGACAGTACGGTTCTATTCAAACTAGTTTTTGGGCTAACGCAGCCATCAAGCCACTTTCAGATCAAGCCAAGTTATTAGCAACTTATATTTTAAGTTCATCGCATACCAATATGTTAGGTTGTTTTCGAATTCCTATTGGGTACATTGCAGAGGATTTAAATTGGTGTAATGAGACAGTATTAAAAGTCCTTGCGGAATTAATTAAAGTTAATTTTATTTTGCGTGATCAAGCCAATGATTGGATCATGATTACCGATTTTTTTAAAAACCAGCCGATTGATAATCCAAATCAAGCAAAAGGAGTTGAAAAAATATTTTATTTAATTCCTGAAAATATAAAATTTATCGATAAATTAGCTGAAAGTTTACTGAGTATTGCAAGGTTTTTTTCAGATGATTTTCGACAACATCTGCTAACCCTTTCGAAAGGGTTTCTTAATCAGAAACAGAAACAGAACCAGAAACAGAAAAAAGATATGTCGGGTAAAAAAATTATTTTCCCAAAACACACGTCACCCAGTATTCCAGCAATGCGCAACTCTTCGTTAAAAACTCAGGCCATTGAAGTTTTAGATTTCCTCAACAAAAAAGCAGGGCGAGCTTATCGTGCTGTTGACACCAACTTAAAATTTATCATTGCGGGATTGAAGTCAGGTGCAACTGTGGATGACTGTCGACAAGTCATTGCCAAAAAAACACGAGAATGGAAATCAAACCCCAAAATGGCTGAATACTTGCGCCCAGCGACTTTGTTCAACGCTGAAAAATTTGAGCAATACCTCGGTGAATTAGTTTTATCTGCAGAGGTTATCCGTCATGGTAAAAAATAATCATTGTCCTGATTGTCAAAAATCACTCGCTCTCGATGCGCAGCTCTGCACATGTGGCTGGCGATTGGAAGCAGAAATTAAAACGCAACCATCCGATCACCGTTGTCAGTTTCAGTCGCAAGGCCGGCGTTGCCCCTTAGCAGGAAGTGTGTCTGTTTATGCTTATGGGATTAAACCTTGGTATTGTTCGGATCACAGTCAGGCGATTGATGATCCCATCAAGGGCGAATCAATTTTAAATTATATTGAAAAAAACTATGCAGCCATTATCAATAAGCGCAAAGACTGGAGGAAAGAATTATGGGGATAATGAAAACAGTCAAAAAAAACCAACAAGATAAATACATTAATTATGTTAAAAAACGACTTGATGATTGGTGTGAATGGTATAGTCAGGAAAATTCTTTTGGTATAGGTTATGCATCATATACACCAGAATATCAGCTGATGTTATTAGGGATTGTAAATCATCGCAGTTCTTGGCAAAATTTTCCTGTGAATTGCGCAGCTGAAGAAATTGAATGGTTAGTCAATGAGATGGCACAACAAAATTTGAATATGGCTACGGCATTGCGTTATTATTATTTTACGGATGGTGCTTTGCGTACCAAAGCAAAAAAATTATCGATATCACACTCGGTATTAAAAGCGTATGTTGATATGGCGCATCAATGGCTGATTGGTCGTTTGAGTTTTAGGTTTGATTCGACAAAAATGTAGCATGATAAACAATATTTAGGAGGAGTGTTATATTTTTGGTGAAAGGTGGGCTATACCACAATTTGATTGTATTAAAAATGTAGGGTGGGCAAAGAGCAGCGTGCCCACCAAACTCTAACCACTGAATAGTTACCAGGAGAAATAGATGAAAAAATATTATCGCATTAAAGAATTCAGCCAGCTCACTTCAGTCACCGTCAGAGCTTTACAGTTGTATGATAATATCGGTTTATTAAATCCAAGCCATAAAACCATTAATAAATACCGATTGTATGCTGAAGAAGACATATTGCGTTTGCAACAAATTACGACCTTACGATTTATTGGATTTTCTTTAGAAGACATTAAAAAAATTATTTCTGATCCTAACTTTAATTTAAAAAATTCGGTGACAACACAGTCGACGTTAATTGCTGAGCAAGCGGTTAAGCTTGATAATGTTGCCAAACTTTTACATAAGCTCGCAAAAGATTTAGAAAATAACGCAGCTATTGATTGGCAAAGACTTGCTGATATTATTAAAGTCATGCAACTTCATGAGGATAATAGAAAGAATTGGTGTGAAACTTATTTAAGTGAAGCAGAACAACTTGAATTTACAAAAGTGGCGCAGCAACGTTCTGCAGAATATTGGGAAAAATACACTAAAAAATGGTTAGCACTCTATCAAGAAGTTGAAAATAATTTGCATACCGATCCTGAAGGCAAGATAGGAATGCGTTTAGCAAGACAATGGTTGGGACTCGTGGATGAAATTTATTTTAATTTTCCAAATTTAAGAAAAAAATTATGGGAAGCCTATAAAGCCGGCATTGTTCCAGCAGAGGGTATGCCGTACAACAAGGCGTTGATTGAGTATATTGATAAAGCAACAACAAAATATAAAAAATTACGGGTGATTAACTTAAATTATTAATCCTATGATAGTAGACTTAATGGGTTAATTTGCTTGTCAAAGCGATATAATCCTATTATAATAGGATTATTGACAAAAAAGTTAACTTTATCGCAATAAACCTACGATCATAGGATTTTATGGCAAACCATATTAAGACTACCAGTACCCCTAATCTTAAACAAATACTGACGCCTACATTATTAGGAGCGGCTATAAAAGCCAGGCGCACCCAAAGCAAACTTCGCATAGAAGACGCGGCGGCGCTTTGTGGCGTAGCCAAACAAACATACATGAAAATTGAACATGGCCAAGAAACTGTGCAATTCGGCTATGTTTTACAAATCTGCTCTGCTTTAGGCATAAAATTATTTGTCGCGCCTTGGTTTGATGATGAGGCAAGCAATGACTGGAAATGAGCATGCCCTGAATCTTTATCTAGGGAAAGATAATCTTATTGGTAAATTAATACTGACAAAGGATGATCAGCTGTTTTGGCGTTATAATGAAAAATGGCAACAAACAGGTTTTGCTATATCACCACACTTACCTTTAAATAACGATATTCCATCGGTCAATGCGCAACGTTTTTTACGTAATTTATTGCCGGAGGGTAATGGTTTAGATGAGTTAGTTGCGCATTTTCATCAGTTAAGTAAAAACAATACTTTTGGTTTGATGCTAGCTTTGGGCATGGATGCACCGGGCGCAATAACTTTTCTTTCTGTAGAAAAAAAATTTCCTACTATACATAAATTTCTACCTATTACTGATGCTGATTTAGAGCGACGCTTAAATACACGCGATAAATATGGTTTGATCGTATGGCAAGGCAAGCCTCGATTATCTGTCGCTGGGGTACAAGATAAAATTAATGTGGTGTTAAATCACAAAGGTCAACTTGGTTTTGGTGAAGGTAGTTTATGTTCAACCCATATTTTAAAATTTGAAAAACAAGAGTTATCTCACTTAGTTTTAAATGAATACATTACTTTACAGTTCGCTAAAAGCTGTGGATTAAATGTTACAAATGCTAGGTTAATGCGTTTTGGCAAAAATCCTGCATTATTAGTAGAGCGTTTTGATAGAAAATATATTTCTACCAAAGAAGTAAAACGGCGTCTTGTTATTGATGGATGCCAAGCATTGAATTTACCGCCGACTTATAAGTATGAACGAAATTTTGGTAGTTCACGAGATGTAGCGCATATTCGAGATGGGGCAAGCTTTCAAAAATTATTTTCTTTTGCTAATCAATGTGAAAATCCTATTTTAACAAAATTACAAATACTTGATTGGGCTTTATTTAATTTACTCGTATTTAATTTTGATGCGCATGGTAAAAATATTACTTTTTTTGTTAGTGCTCAAGGTATATCGTTGGCGCCATTTTATGATTTAGTCAATGTTAAAATGTATCCTGATTTTGAACAAGAAATGGCGATGGGATTAGGGAGTGAATTTGATAGTAATCTTGTTAATGCATATCAGTTAGCTGATTTCGCTGACACATGCCAGCTGTCTCGCGCAATTGTTACTAAGCGACTTCGATTAATAGCTAATAAATTAATTTTAGCTTTAAATAAAGCAATGAATTTGGATGTGAGTAATAAGGAAGAAATGCGTTATCTGAAAAAGTACAAGTCCATAGTTATGCAACGTTGCCATCATTTGCTTAAACAAGCGGATGGTATTTCGTCTATTGAATTATAAAATAGCTTTGTAGCGAAATAGTTTTTCTTTTTTTCAAGGAGTTATGAATTTATGTGGGTAGAGCTCTTAAGTTTATTTTAAGCCTATTCTGTTAATATATTGAAACTATTTAGCAGTCAGAGAGTGTGGTGGGCACGCTGCGCTTTGCCCACCCTACAAAAGATGACAAAAATAAATTATAAAAAATGTAGGGTGGGCAAAGCGTAGCGTGCCCACCAAACCTCAGACTGCTAAACTATATCATTACAAGCAAGCTAAAATTTTTTAAAATGGACCAAGAGGAGAAAGACATGTCATCAAGCCATGCACCATTAGACGGAAATAAAAAAAATCCTACTCTACCACCAGTTGATGTTAAATCAGATGCTAAAAAAGATGAAAAAATTGACGTTTTGGATTTACGAATACAGTTAGCTGAAACATTATCAACGACTGCTCAGCGTTTTGCTTTTTGCCCCATTCAAATTAGTCGTAATGAATTGCTTGATTATAAGAAAATACGAGAAAAAATTGCAAAATCAATAGAAACAACGTTTTCACTTAATGAAGAAGTGAGTCAAAAGGAATTACAACCTGTAAGGGTTCGTTTTTCTAATAATATACAACAAGAACCTTTAAATTTCAGGCCTTCTAGAAATGTTCAGCCTAATGAAGCGAATCAATTTAACAATGGCACTTAAGTTTCAATACAACTTCCTGCTGGCTTGGTAGCTAAAATAAAAAATAAATTAAAGCCTAAAAAAATTAATTTATTCGACGCAACCGGTAAGAGTATTGGTGAGTGTATTATTAACATTAATTCTAAAGGACAATCCTTTAGTGACTGTCAAATATTAATTATTAGCGCTATAAACGTTAAATTTAATGTAGACCAAGATAAGCGAGGGAATCCGGAATGCATTTCACAGTTAGAGTATTTTCTTGCTGGGAAGGGTTCGCGTCGAGTGTCTATTGAGAAAACTAATACCGTTGTTCCTTTTGATAAATTTACTGCAAATACAGTGGTTAATGTTAAAATAAATGATGCTGCAATAGTAAAAGCTATTGAAACACGAAGTTCAACGCCTCCTGGCGGTATGCCAATACCAAAACCAAGCACAGAGGACAGTAGTGAAGTAAATTCCACTGAAGTAAAATCTGCTGTAATTTTCCCTGTACCTATTGCTAGCGCAGTTCCAATTTTGCAAGCTATTGCAAGCTCTTCTCCACTGCTAGTAAGTGATAAAAAAAATATAGATATGCAAATTTTAGATGAAAAAAGCCTAAAATCAGCAAGTATTTCAGTTAATTTGACTGTTTTACCTTTGCCAGCTCATATAGATGAGAAGCAAAATAGTGAAAGTGATTGTTTAGTTAAATGGGAAATTTCAAAAACAGTTCATGATCAGAAGCAACTAGAAATACTATATTTATTGGACAGTAGCGGCAGCATGAAGGATCATGAAAAGGGTTTAGCAGTCGTAGTAAAATTACTGATTAAGCAACACGATGAGCAGTCTTGCGATGATGGCATAACAAGAGTTCATACCGTGGTGAGTTATGGCAATAGTGTAAAGGTTTGGTCAAAAAGAGAGTCTGCAGCAACTGCTATGGCCAGTGTTGATCACATTATTTTTGAAGGTCATACAACACTTTACAAATCTATTTCGATGTTGCCTGAGTTGATTAGTAGCGAAGGAATCGTATATTATTTTGGTGATGGTGATAATCGCATCAGCCAATTTGTTCCTGTTGCGGGAGAATCAATTGATGCTAAAAAAACAGATTATTATATGAAAGTAGAAGCTGAAGGAGTGCAAGACGAATATAAAAAAATAGTTTCTCCTATTAATTTAAATTCTATAGATCAAACTATTTATCAGCAAACTTTTACTGAAACAGGCGCGTCGGAATTAAATCAGACACTTAAGACTGTTAGAGCTGCTTACTCTGGTGTTTTACCACGAATTAATTCAATTAGTATTGGGGGGCATCATGCTCCAGGTGATTTTCAGCGGCTTGCAGTTGAGTCGGGAGGTAATTATTTTTTTGCAGAAAGCTCTCATGGTGTGTTCAGGCTTATTCAATCTTTAGCTGATGTAGCAACTCCGGCTGATTTTTTAAGTGATTTAAAGATTAATTTCGGTAATAGCTCAAGAGCATTACCGTCTTTTTATGCAGGCGCTAAAAAAACAATGGGAGTGATGAGAGTGCCGCTTCAAGAGGCTCAGGTTATTTTTAAAAATAATTCTTCACTTAGTTTGACACTGCAAGCAGGTGAAGCGAAAAGTAAGGCGGAGTTAAAAATATCATCCGAAAAATGTAGTGTTAAAGACTATGATTTTGCAACTGATATTATAGGTTTTTATACTGAATTAATGGCTATTGTTTATCAAAAAAAGGAAATAAATGATCAAGATCATCGGGCTTTGGAGCAATTATTGTTGCGTATTCCAGCTGATTTAAGTTTTGGTGAACTAAAGAAGTTGATAGTATATGGTATCGAGCTTAAAGAGAGGCCTAAAGGTAATGCATTAACATCTAGAATTGCATTAATATATTCTATCGCTCAGTTAGCGAGTGTTAATCCGGTTGGAAATGCTGGGGTAGTTGAAGATGTGGGAGTGGTGGCGCGTGGTTTTGTCAGCTCTGGTGCAGCATCAAGATTTCAGAGCGCTGTGACGAATAGTATACGTTCAAAAATGAAAACCCCGCTATTTGTTAATGAAGTAGATGACCTTTTATTTCCCAAATTTTCAGATTATACAATTAAAAGTGTGGAGGATGTTGATAATAAGCATATTCGCTTTATACTTTATAATGAGGAAAGGGTTGAGGCTGCAATTCATGCTTTAAAATTGCGATTTAAGAATATAAAAATTCTTGCTGATAGAGCTGTTATAACAGTTAGTTCAGATCTTGAATTAGGCTTTATTCGAGCGTTTATGGACCATTCTTGTTGTAACGACGATGGTTTTCCTTTACATGCAATTCTAAAAAAACGCCCAAAAATACAAGCCACGGTCTTAACCCCAATCGCTTCTAGCAACCCTAAAGATTGTATCGATAAAAAATCAGAGCAAGCAGTCAATTTACGCTTACAACTTGCTGTGAAATATAGCTCTGATCCTGTACTTTTTGCTCATTGTTATGCTGTTATGCCACGATCAAAAATGGCTGATTTTAAAAGCTGGCAAGAGCAAGCAGCGGTTGGCATGCAAGAACAATTTTTGTTTGATGATAAAATTGATTTGACCCAAATAAAAAAATTAAATGTTTTTTTCGGTAATAATCCGCAAGAAGCGCCTACTATAATGGCGCCACACACTGACGCTAAATCTATTGATCTAGCTAAATTTTCAATAAACACACGTGCAGTGTTAGAGTTGGGCTCTTCATTAACAAGTAATATTCTTCTGAGACTTAAGCCTCTGCAAATTAATTTACTTGATGAAAAAGGAAATAAAATTGGTCAATGTTCTATATTAAAAACTGCAAAAGATGTTTGCTTTAGCGAATGGAGAATATTAATTATCGATGCTTTAAATTCCATGCTAAAAATGAATCAGAGTGCTGATAGTGTTTCTGAATTAAAGTTTTATTTAACGGGTAAACAATTAACTGATCAGAGCATTGTTCGTGATCTTGATGCGGTTGTTCCTTCTAGTAAATTTACTCAAGTAACTTATGTGGAAGTTGAAATAAAAAATGCAGAATTGGTGAAAAAAATAAGCCAGCTTCAGAGTGCTCAAGCAGATGGCAAGGCTGATTCCAGATTTTTTTCTGAAAGTTTAAGTGGCTTTTTTCAACCGGCATTCAAAAGCGCTCGATTTGTAGACTCTGATCGATTTGTTAGTCATTTCCGTAAGGAATTTAAGGATGGAACAAGTTTTGATAAGATAATACCTTATTTAATTAAGCAAAATTTAGTTAGTTGGGAAGAGTCTCAGGGACCATCTGATCGAGTGCTGCATTGTCGTGATCAAGAATCTGCTCAAATAGTTGATAAGTTGTTTTCTCAATTAGATTTTTCATCTTGTAACGCGCCCAGGATCAAGCGAAGTAATGTGTTAATGTTAAACTTAAACTCCGAGATGCAGTCAAGAGCATGTTTTTCTATTAATAATTATCTTGGATGGTATCATTTTCCATTTAAAAAAATCATACCCCAGGAGAGTAAAGTAATACGTCCATAGAGCAGTTAATTGTTATATTGGTTTGTTGTTATTATGACAATGTAAGTTTTCAACAGTGGGGAGTTTGTTAGAAGATCCTTGTGTCTTGAAATTATGATATAAATAAAGTGTTCTTATTATCGTTGTACGGTAATAAAAAGGGAAGTGATAGATCGTAAGATCCTAGGGCTACAAGCCCGTAGCGAAGCGAGATCGTCACTTCCCACCCTTAACTAACTCGTACAGTTGCCTGGGACTTTGGATCCCGTACCTACAAGGTTGAGTGCTAAAGGAGTAAATATTATGATGGTTCAGGATAAAAAAAGCTATATCGGCATTGATGTTTCTAAAGCATTGTTGGACGTGTATATTTTACCTCATAAAAAGTATATGCAATTTAAAAATGATACAAAAGGAATACAGAAATTGAGCGAAAAATTAAAATCATTTTCCCCGGTTTCTATTGTGATGTAAGCAACAGGAGGGTATGAAAAATTAGTTACCCAATCGCTGCAAAAAGCAAATTTTAGCGTTTCTGTTGTTAATCCTAGATTAATCAGAGACTTTGCAAAAGCACTTGGGAAACTGGCTAAAACAGACTTGATTGATGCGCAAGTCATTGCTTTATTTGCAGAAAAAATACAGCCTTCAGGAAACGTGGTATACAATGATAATCAGCAGAAATTAGCTGATCTTAATGCACGAAGACGTCAGATTATTGAGATGATCACTATGGAAAAAAATCGACTAGATAAAGCAAGCAATGAACTAAAAAAATCAATTCAACGAATTATTAAAGCATTGGAAAAAGAATTAGAATCTATTAATGAAGCACTGGAACAATCTATCCAACAGGACACTGATTATGCACAAAAAAATGCTTTGCTAAAAAGTATCAAAGGGGTTGGCTGTGTAGTTGCTGCTACAATCATCGCAGATTTACCCGAGATAGGAAGCGTGAACTCAAAGCAGATTAGCGCCTTGGTTGGCTTAGCTCCTTATAACCGCGATAGTGGCACATTGAGAGGTAAGCGTACTATCCTGGGGTGGAAGAGTCTCTGTACGCAATAGTCTTTACATGAGTACCTTAGTCGCTATTCGGCACAACCCTCAAATTAAAAGCTTTTATAAACGTTTATGCGATGCGGGTAAAAAGAAAAAGGTGGCTATTACTGCTTGCATGCATAAGTTATTAATTATTATGAATGCTATGATTAAAAATAATGAATTATGGCGTGCAGCAACTGCTGTTGAGATTTAATTTTCAAGACAGTTGCTTCGCTGCGCTCAGGATGACAAGTTGCGCTCAGGATCTTCTAACAAACTCCCCACCACCTAATACTTACATGACAACATTTGATAAAATTATTAAAAATGGTAATATCTCTCGGTAAACAAGAATGGTTCCTTAATTTTAATATAAAACCTTAAATAAAAGAGAGCATATTATGGCAAAAGCTAAAAAAGCAATTAAAACGAAAAAGAAACCTGTTATTTCCAAAAAAAAGCCGATTCTAAAAAAAGTTAAAAAAACCGCAAAAAAAGCAGTTATTAAGCGAAAAACTAAAAAAGTATTAGCTATACCTAAAGGTTACCATAGCATTACACCATGTCTTACTGTGAGCAATGGTGCTAAAGCGATTGAATTTTACAAAAAAGCATTTGGTGCAAAAATAGTAATGCGTATGGATCGACCGGATGGAAAAATTAGTCATGCCGAATTAAAAATTGGCGATTCTAAAATTATGTTAGCGGATGCTTGTTTGGAAATGGGTGCGCTAACGCCGGAAGATTTAGGTGGTTCATCAACTGCTGTGCATTTGTATATTAAAGATGTTGATGCAGTTGTAAAACGTGCTGTTTCTTTGGGCGCGAAATTATTAAAAGATGTTGAGGACATGTTTTATGGCGATCGTTGTGGATTTTTAGTTGATCCTTACGGCCATAAATGGTTTGTTGCTACCCATGTTGAAGATGTGACACCTGCGCAGACAAGAAAGCGTGCTGCAGCGTTGTCTGGGAAAAAGTAAGTAATGTAGGGTGGGCAAAGCGCAGCGTGCCCACCAAGCTTTTTACATCTAATCGTCGTTCTTAATTATCCCATGGATTGATAACTTCAAGAGTTGGAAATTTAAAGTCTTCAACATTGCGTGTTACAATCGATAAATTATGCTCTAAGGCGGTCGCAGCAATTAGGCTGTCAATAGCGGGTGCAGGATGTTTTAGTTGAGCTAACATTTTTCCCCAGCGATCTGTTATCTTAAAATCAATTGTCAGTATGCGTGAACCAAACCAGTTTGGAATTTCGTGTTCAAGCCAAATACGTAATTTTTCACGTTTATTTTTATCTGTTATTTTTTCTATGCCTTTCCTGATTTCTCCTAATGTTAATACGCTAATATATAAGCTTTCATCAGGAACATTTTCAAACCAATGTACTACATGCTTATTTGGGGTGGGGCGTACTAACTCTGATAAAACGTTGGTGTCTATCAAATAACTCATAGCCTGGGATCTCGGTCGGTCGAGCGATCACGTTTGATTTTGAGATTAACACCCATTAATGGTGAGCGTCTTAAAAATAATATAAAAGTAGGTTTGGGGCTTTTTAGTTGCTCATATTCTTTTTGTGAAAGAATTACAACGGCAGGTTTCCCGTGTAAAGTCACTTGCTGTGGCCCATTTTGCAAGGCGCTTTTGACTAGCTTACTAAATTGGGCTTTAGCTTGTTGAAGTTGCCATTCGCGCATGGTTTTCCTTATTATAACTAGTCTGACTAGTTTATTATAGCTCGGGTTAGGGGGGGTAGTAAAGGGTTTTTGATGGAGTGGTGGGCACGCTGTGCTTTGCCCACCCTACATTTTGATGATGTTATAGAGGATTCATTTTTGTTAGCATATTCTGGACAGCCTCGAGACAAGCATAATCTGTTGGTGCTTGTTGTGGAGCAGATTTAAAAATTCCGATAGGATAAAAACGACTATTTGGAATTTCAGGAATACGGTGAGCAATTGCCATCCCAGGATTAGCTTGGATAGCACAGGTGTGTAATACCGGCCCATATAAAAAGTTGCCAGGCACTCTTTTTTGCATAAACTCCATAACTTCACCTTGCTTTTGATCGTGTATCCCTCGATCATATGGGGCAAGTGTTAATTTGATTGCGCTACCGGCTATATGTTCATGCGCATGAGACGCTTGATTATTATTCATGACAGAAAGCATAAATTTGGAATCATGTTTTATCTGGATAGGAGCTACAAACTCAATAGTTGGTGTCATACCTGTCCCAACTGCATCACGAAAAGAAATACTCGTAATGATCGGCGTGCTAGCAAAATCAAAACGTCGATGCCCACGGCTATCGTGAACAAATTCTTCATCGGCTTCTTTAGCTGCTGTTTCTGGAATTAAATTAGTAAGAGCATGTTTTTCATCTTTACATTCTAAGAAACCAGCCGCCACAGAGCGTAAGCTCCATGCATCTTTTCTGGTGATGATAGCAACGTTATTATCTTTTGAAATAAAAGGTGCCAATACTCCGGTTTTGAAAAACTCTTTTTGCGATACAGCGCTTCCAGCAACGTTAGCTTTTTTTATGTCTCCTAGTGCAACAAGGAAAGCATAATCTACTTGTACTGCCTCTAAATAAAGAGTGTTGTTGGTGGTGTCATACCCTGCACCGGTTAATAGCATTTGCTTGCCATTATAAAATTTTTTATTTTCTTGAAGTTTTGCTAATTTTTGAGCGTAAATTTTTTGTTCTTCTGGCAGTAAAGAAACGGTAGGTAAGGCGCCATAGTTTGCAGCTATTGATCGTGTTTTTGAGTCTTTAACAAATATAACACGAGGTGGTGTATCAAATTGAAAACTGCTTTGAGCAATAATAGCTGTTTCAAAACTTTTACTGTCGGTACTTTTACTATCAACTTTTTTATCGAGTGTTTTGGCGTCTTTTGTTTCGCGTAATATATCGGGCAATACACGTTCTTTCCAAGCAGTTATTAAATTAATTAGCATTGTTTATTTACCTCTTTAAGTTAAGTTATTTTGTAACTATTCAGCAGCTAAAAAGTTTGGTGGGCACGCTGCGCTTTGCCCACCCTACATTTTTTATATAATCCATGTTTTCATATCATGCTATTTTCACATAACCGTAGGGTGGGCAAAGCGCAGCGTGCCCACCAAACTTTATAAAACTAAAAATACAAGCTTTTAACTTGAATCTGGTATAGTTAGAGACATTGTATAAAAGGCTTGTTTCTCATGCTCATCGTAATCCGGAGGGACAGTTAAATCAGTATCTTCCGGCCCTGCTTTTTTAGGCAATGCAGGTGTAGGTAGGAAAAATGTTGGGTATCCTGCTGCTGCACTAGATGATGAGCTTGCACCGGCAGAAACAGGGGCGGTTAGTGGTTGCTGTTTATTGGTAGTCAAAAAGGGTGATGATGATTTTTGTTGTGAATAGTAAGTTGTTGTAGGGTTTATTTTTTGAATCTGTAGTTGATCTACTAATATCGTGTTAGCTGTTTGAGTAGCTGATAATTGAATTTTAGTATCGTTTAATTCTTTTTCCGCCTTCTTAAGGGCAGCTTCTAAGTATTTTTCTTGAGCAGATTTGTATTTCTCAAGATTTTTTGGATCTGCATATTGGTCTATAGCATTTGCTTGAAATTTTATTGTACTATTCTGAGTTGATATTTTTGATTCTAATTCCGATATTTTTGCCTCTAATCCCGATATTGTTGCTTGGCTTTTTTCATGGTCTTCTGTTAATTGTTTTTTTAATTGGTCATTCTGTAATTCTAATTCTGCTATTTTTGTTTGATTTTGTCTATCTCCGTGGATCTTATCTGCTAGTTGTACTCCTAAGCCATGGACTTGTAATTTTAATTGGTGTTGTTTTTCTTCTGATTGTGTAACAGCTTTTTTTAGCTGTTTTATTTCCTGTGTAAGTGATGATATTACCGGCTTATTTTTTTCTTGCTTTGTATTGTCTTTTTTCGGATTAGTTAGTGATAATGAAGACGGTTGTCTGGCAGAACTTTTTTGCTCCGCATCATCGCTATTAGCCGCCGCTGCTTGCGTTGGATTGGCTTTTAATTTTTTCTTGGGTGGCATATTGACGTTAGATTTTAAATGACCTAGTGGATGTGGTTTTCTTTTTATGTTAGTCGGAACAGGTGCAATAGTATGAGGTGATTTTTCATCTTTTTCATCGTTAGAAGACGATGAGTTAGTGGTAGTATGGAATTGTTTGTTTGGGGTGGTTGACATCATATTAGTTTAAGAGCCTGACTTACATGCACCTATTTTATCTTATTAGACTTAAGGTTTTCTTAAGAGCTTAATTGCTATATTTGAATAAAAATCGGACTAAGCTAGAGAGTTTGGTGGGCACGCTGCGCTTTGCCCACCCTACTAGTTGCCAGCTAGAAGCACGCTGGCATGACAAGATTTCGTAGGGCGGGCAAAGCGCAGCGTGCCCACCAAACTAATAGTTACAAATAGCGTTTATATTACTATTAAGTCATTGGTGTGTAAGGGGGGAGATCGTCATTCTCAACTGAGCTACTGTTAGCTGATGAAGCTGCAGAAGAACTAGAAAAATGTTTTGGATCATAATTAGCTAATCTGGCTTTTGTGCCGAATGATGATGAGCTGGTTAATGTTGCTGATGGTAGTGTAGAAGGAAAAGCTGGATCAGTATATTCTGTTCCTGCACTAGATGATGATGAGCTTGATGATGGGTTTGTATTGGCGGCTGCTAAGAGGTTGTTAGGTTGAAGGTCAACCACAGCAGCCATAAGGGGAGCATTGGTTTGGGCTGACTCTGCTTTAAAGTCGATGTTAACTTGTTTTATACGCTCCAACTCTTGCTGGAGAGCGATTATTTGAGAAGTAGAGCATGAGTTCGGATTTCTTGTGTCAGTTAATTGGTTTTCAATAGATATTTTTCTAGCGGTAATGGCAAAGTCTTTGGCAGCTAATTGTGTTCTTATCTGGCCTATTTCCGTTAGGTTTTGTTTATTAGCTTGTTTTTCAACATCTAATTCTTGCTGCAATTTAGCACTTTCTGATTGGCTTTTTTCATTTTTATCACGTTCAATAGTCAATTCTTGTTTTAGCTCAACGATAGCAGTTGCTTTTCTTTGATTGTCTTTCTCTAGCGTAATTATTTGCTGACCTTGTTGTGCTATTATCAATTTGTCGTCTTTGTTGATAGTTTTTGCATCGGCTAATTTTGATTTTAATTGAGCAATTTGTAACTTTTGCTGTTCATGTGCATTTTGCATCGCAGTTAATTCTTTTCTTAGTTGAATTATTTCTGCGGGTTTTTTTGGGGGATTCTTTTTTTTAGTAGAATCATCGGCATTATCTTCATCTGAGTCAGATGATGTTGTATCAGGGTCAATACTTGCAGCTGCAGGAGGTTTTTCGTGCTTAATTTTTTTAAATTGTTTTTTTGGCTCGTTAGATGAGTTTGATTTTCTTTTGTTTTTACCATTAAGGTTTTTTTCTGCAGAATCATTTTTTTCATCTTTATCATTGCTAGAAGAGGACGAGCTGCTAGCAGCAGGCTGTCTAGATAATCTTTTTTCTACTAGGCTATCTAATTCATTATATTTCTGCTTAATTAACCAAGATAATTCTATGATTGAAGGATTTTTTTGCGGTTGTTTTAGTTCTAATATTTCATATACTTGGTTTATTATTTCAATATTTGAATTTTTACGCAATGCGGCAGGTTTTTCAAAAATACTTTTGAATGTTGTTTTATGAATTGTAGATATAAGGTCTTTAATGACTTCAGGTTTTTTTTCAAACCATAGCTTTATCATGCTTTGGCAGTCATCATCATCGATAAAAGAAGATGAATAAAGATAATGGAAAGCGGTTTTCCCGTTGGCACATTGATAGCCTGGTGTTGTTATAGGGACTAATTCTTTAATTTTTTCAAGATCGCCTGTTATACAGGCTGCCATTAGCGGCGTTATTCTAGGTTGATCGGGTAAAACTTTTTCGTTATTATCAGTGAAAATAATTATTTTATCAGCCATGCTAGGATTATTTTTTATGTCTGGAAAATATATTTTATACTTTCCTTGTAACTCTAAAAACGTACAAAGTTTGTTGTTTGTATCTGTAATTTTCATCAACGAATAAAGTTTAGCTTTTTTCTCAAAAATATCAGTGGGACTTTCCCAATTGTCATCTGGGTTAAGATGTGTTTCGTCTGAATCTGTTGGTTTAGGGTCAATAAGAAGCAGTTGATTTGCTTTGATTTTTTTTGTGGCAATAATGTTTTTTCCATCCAGTTTACAATTGGCATTAAACGAGTGATTAACGAAAGGGGCGAGGTTGCAGAATTCATCTTGGTTCGTGCTTTCTTTGTCATCATCGTTCATCATGCTATTGTCATGCTGTTTTTTATCAGCTTTACTTTGTGTTTCAACGTCTGCAAATATGATCGTGCCTTCTTTAATATCCATGCTGGTAAAAACAGCAAAATGCTTATTTAGATCAACTGAATCTTTGCCCTTATTGAGTTTATAAACAGGAGCTAAAAAAAGATTTTCTTCAACGGCATGACTGGGTTTTTTCTTTGTCGATTTTGTGCTAAAGCGTTCATTTGTGCGGTATCGTTGATAGCTACCTTTTGTTTCGTATTTGTCCGGCATAAAATTTTTGACATAATCTTTTGTTGCGATTTTTTTAATATCTTCAATACATTGACTTTGTATTGTATACAGCTGCTCGTCAAGGCCAAAATAAGGTGTTCTAACGCGAGATATAAATCTTCTTTTGTCTTCTGTAGAGAGAAAAGGTATCTTGGGTATATAAGACGTTATTTTTTTGTAATCTTCGATTATAATTTCTTTTATTTTATCTAGATAGCTGAGGTCTAGTAATTTTATTTCTTTCTCAATAAGTGACTTGGTTTTATCATTCCAGATGGGTTTCCAAAGATAGTTTATAATTGTTGTCCAATGGGTATGTAGTAACTCAATATACTCTTCTATTTTTCTTTTAATCTCTTTGTATTCTTTTGATTTTTCTAGATTGTCATCATCCTCTTGTTGCGATTGTAATAATTTTTTATATCCTTTTGATTCTTTTAGATTCGTTAGGTCTTTATATTTTGATTGTAATAATTTTTGATCTTTTTGTATTTTTTCCAAACATTCATTATTTATGCGATTACTGGTAGAGGTTGCTTGCGCTTCGTTGCTAGAAGATGCTGCAGATGAAGAAGACGCGGCAGCAGCAGCGGATGATGATGAGGCAACCGTTTGTAGTGTGGTAGAGGGTTGGTTGTTGGGACTGTTGCTTAGCATATTAGTTTTTAAAACGCGTTAAAAAATTAAATTAGTATAATAGCTTATTAAACTTAAGGCTTTCTTAAGAATTTAGCTCTTTATTTGGCCAAAAAATAGACTGTATCATTGTAACTATTCAGCGACTAGAGTTTGGTGGGCACGCTGCGCTTTGCCCACCCTACAAAAATTATAAAAATAAGTTATAAAAAATGTAGGGTGGGCAAAGCGCAGCGTGCCCACCAAACTCTAGCCGCTGAATAGTTACATATAATTAATTAAAGCTATGCTCAAGGCAATCAGCGTCGACTGGTTCAAGCGGAGGTGGTTCGTCAAGCTCTGATACCTTGGTTTTTTTTGCGGCAGGTGGTGGTGGAAAAAATCGAAGTGCAGTATTGCCAGTGCTAGATGAAGAAGCTGAACTTGATGATGAGCTTGTGCTTGGTGATACCATTGTTGTTCCTGGCAATGGATAAAGAGAGGATGGTGGTGCAGGCGGTATATTTTTAGCTGCATCAAGATCAATTACTTGCTGTTGTGATGATGTACTATGATTAGATATGGTCTCATTCGAGGGAGTTTGTTTTGGGCGATTGTCGTCAAATCTATAGCATACACTTGCTATTTGATTTTTTAAGAGCATTAACTCATGTTGTGCACGGGTATCTTGCTGCTGTAAGATTGTATTTTCATTGCTTAGATCGTTATTTTGTTTTTTTAGGAGTTCGTTTTCTTTTTTTAGGCGTAGAGACACTCGGTGTGTCTCTGTTAATCTCTTATTTTTCTTTTCTTTTATTTCCTCTTCTTCAGCAAATTGAGCAGTCAATTTTTTGATTTCCTTGTGTAATTTTTTTATTTCTTCTTGATCAGGGTTTTGTTGATTTCCTAATTTAATAATTTTTCCATTTAATCTTGTTATGTTTTCTTGATCAGATTTTCGTTGATTTCCTAATTCAATAATTTGTGCATTTAATCTTGTTACATCATCTAAACAGAGATTCAGAGTAAATGTTTTACTAGCGATGGTTTGCTCTTGTTGAGCGAGTTGTGTAGTTAGTTTTTTGTTTTGATCAGTTAATTGCGTTAATAATGTTTTACTGGGGTTATTCTCTGCTGTTTTTTTAGCTATTTCCTCATTAAGGCTTGTTATTTTATTACGTAGATTCCTTAATTTCACTTGATTCTGACTACTGTTTACCATGTACTGAATTTTTTCTCCGTGAAGCTTATCTATTGAAGCACTTTGTGCTTGTGTTTCTGATGTAAGTTTCTCAATAGCTTTTCCATGAATTAAGCGTTTTTCTCTTTCGTCCATGGCATCTTTTTTTGCTTCTGCTAGCTTTCTTTCTAAATTACTTATTTTTGTTTCTGCTTCTTTTTCTATTTGAACTTTGTTTTGTAGGTTACTTTCTAGCTCAGCAACTCTTCGCTTAAGTGCTTCGTTTTCGCTTCTTTCAGTAGGACTGTCATCATCCATTTTTGTAATAGCTGTAGTTAATTTAATTTTTTTTGTGGTTGCTTTTTCTGTTTGTTGGGCTTTTCTTTTTGGTTTGGTTGAAGGAGTTTCTGTAGCTTCTTGATTTGACTGTGCAGCGTTAGAAGAAGAGGATCTGCTGCTGAAAGAGGATTTATTAGCGAGCTTAAATTTTTCTGTTAAATCATTTAACTCTTTGTAGTGTTTATCAATGTCTTTAGAGAAATCAGATATTTTATAGCTAATCTTGGTGTTAGGCACTTTTAAAATATTTAGAACATGTGTGGCGAGTGTTTTGGAAGAGAGCTTACGATTTTCTTGTGCTATTTTACTTTCAGCGATGGTATGTAATACTGGTTTATATAGGCTTGCTATTAGATCTTTAATCACTTCTGGCTTTTCTTTAAACCAAAGATCTATCATCTTATTACAATCTTCATCACTGATGTAAGGCGAGGAATAAAGATAATGAAACGCAGTTTTTCCGTTAATACATTCATAGCCTGATGTTGCTATGGGTATTAATTTTCTGATGTTATCAATGTCACCTATCATGCATGCAGCCATTAGCGAAGTAATTTTTGGTTGTTGTGGTAAAATTTTTCCATTACTGTCTGTAATAATGATTATATCATCTACATTATCAGTGTTACCTGATGCGCCCGTTATGTTGGGAAAATAGAGGATATGACTCTCTTCTAAATTTAATATGGAATAAATTCGGTTATTAAGATTTGATTTTGTCATGGCTTGGTAAGAATCTTTTTTACGAGCAAAAACTTGAGGTAAGCTTTCCCAGTTATCTTTTGGGCTAATAAATATTCTACTTCTGGAGAATATATATTGGGTTCCGTAATCAATCACTAGTTGTTCGTTAGCATTGATTTTTCTTATGGCTTTAACTTTTTTGCCTTCAAATTTACAGTTAGCGATAACTGAGCCGTTAAGCCAGCGAGCAACATTGCAATGATAAACACTATCAACAATCATTTTTTCGCTTTTTTCATTATAATAGTTGAGCGTATAAATATCATGCGGAGCATCTTTTTTTTGTGGTGTGCTAGAAGAACCTTTTTCCTCAACTTTTTCTTCCTTGCCAACATAAATAGTAATTTCCTCGTCTACATCGATATCAATCGTAGTGTATACACCAAAATAACAGTCTTTATCATCAAAACCATGACTGTTTTTTTTGCCTTGTTTTAGATGTTCTTGTAGTTTGTTAACGGGGGCAATAAAAAGCGCTTTTGAAATTTTAGTATTCGCTGGTACACATTTAACATTAAAACGAGTATTAATCTTCTGTGTTTGAGTGGCATTTTTTACTTCGTATTTTTCAATTTGATTATTTTGTTTTTGCGCATCGACAAGATGTGCTTGATGAGGTTGACTACTTGGGGTGCTGCTGGTCATCATGCTAATCAAAAATCCGTAAATTGAAAAAGGTGTATTATATCTTGCCAAGCTTAAGGGTTTCTTAAGAGCCTAATTGGCGATTTTGTGTAAACTTAGGGCAAAATGTTTAGCCATAGTGAGTTTTCCAAACTTTTTTTTGTTTTGTATATTTAGAATTGTTCTCTGCTAGTTGCCAAGCGGTGTAAAAAATATTGGCAGCCTCACTTTTAGCAGGATCACCGGTCCCTTTTTCTAATAAGCGATAATTATTTTTTTTATCAAAATTCAGATAGCTTGGGCGCATGCTAATGGATCATCCTAGAATTGATCGAGAATCAATTTGTGTAATTGATACTATGAAGTTCATCTTTAAAAGCTATATACTATCATTATTTAATGAACATTTAATATCTATTAAATAAAGGTAATAATTGTTATGACTATATTACGTTTAATTTTAGCCGATCAACTTTCTACATCAATTTCTTCGCTTGATAATATTGATAAAGCTAATGATGTAATTATGTTATGTGAGGTAATGGCGGAAGCGGTTTATGTTAAGCACCATAAAAAGAAAATTGCTTTTTTATTTTCGAGTATGCGTCACTTTGCACAAGAGTTGATAGAAAACGGGATGCAAGTGCGCTATGTAAAATTAGATGACCCCTGTAATACGGGTAGTTTTGATGGTGAGGTTAGGCGCGCTATTAAAGAATTAAATGTAAATCAATTAATCGTTACTGAGCCAGGTGAATATAGAGTTCAACTTATTTTTCACGCTTGGGAAAAAACATTAAAAATTCCAGTTGATATTAGGTCTGACTCACGTTTTTTAGCGTCTACGCAAGATTTTTCAATGTGGGCAAAAGGCAAAAAACAACTTCGAATGGAATTTTTTTATCGTGAAATGCGGAAAAAATATCATATTTTAATGGATGAGGAAGGGAAGCCAGTTGGTGGTCAATGGAATTATGACAAAGAAAACCGTAAAGCACCTAAACAGGGACTGACATCACCAAAGCGCATTAGTCATGAGAAATCAACCATCACTCATGAGGTATTACAAGTAGTCGAAAAAAATTTCGGGGATCATTTTGGTCATTTACTGCCTTTTCATTTTGCAGTGACAAGAGTACAAGCCTTAATGGAATTAAAGCATTTTATCGATAAGCTATTACCACAGTTTGGTGATTATCAGGATGCTATGGTAGCAGGTGAGCCTTATCTTTATCATTCGTTGATTTCTGCGTATTTAAATGCGGGTTTATTGTTACCATTAGAAATTTGTCAACTGGCTGAAAAAGCTTATCACAAAGGTAAGGCGCCATTAAATGCAGTCGAAGGTTTTATTCGGCAAATTTTAGGTTGGCGCGAATTTATTAGAGGTGTTTATTGGTTGCATATGCCTCAGTACGCGAAGTTAAATTATTTTGAAGCGGAGCGGGAGTTGCCTTCTTTTTACTGGACAGCAGTTACTAATATGGCTTGTGTGGCAGAAGCGGTTCAGCATACTCTAGATCATGCGTATTCACATCATATTCAGCGATTAATGGTAACAGGTAACTTTGCATTATTGGCCGGTATTAATCCGGTTGAAGTTTGTGAATGGTATTTGTTAGTTTATGCGGATGCATATGAATGGGTAGAATTGCCTAATACATTAGGCATGGCTTTGTATGGTGATGGTGGAATAATTGGTAGCAAACCCTATGCAGCCAGTGGCAAGTATATCAATCGTATGAGTAATTACTGTCAATCATGTCATTATGATCCTGAAGAAACTGTTGGTGAAAAGGCCTGCCCATTTAATGCTTTATATTGGGATTTCATTGTACGTAATAAACATAGACTGCAAGGTAATCAACGCCTGCCTTATGTATTTGCAACGTGGAATAAAATGACAGAAGATAAGCGTAAAGCGATACGTAAACAAGCAGCACAAACGTTTAAAAAATTACAGGATGGAACCTTGTGATATAGGTTTGATTTGCTTCATGCAATGATTTCAATTTCAGGAATTATCAAATTCTTAATTAATTTTAATGGTTTTAGGGCTCTTTAAAATGATTGCTGTTGTAGAGAGCCCCTTTTATTCAGAGTCTTGATTTTAAGGGGCTAATGACGCTTTATGGTCAGACGTAATATCAGTTTCATATCCTTCATCAATTTCTCTAATGCCAGCTAGGATTTCTTGACCTATATTGCGCTCTTTTTTCATTTTATACCCTCCAATTCTTTAGCAATTTGAGCTAAACTTTTCTTGCAGAATAAGTTTTTTGGTAACAGTGCGCTAAGTTTAACTAAATAATTTCTTACTTATTCAAGGCCCGTCATGAGGGTTCTAACTGCTATATCTTCATCAATATCTGGCCAATGTACACCAATACCATTACCAATTAGTCGCCAACTATTGCGCTCCTTTTCGCTGGCATCGCGTAGTCTTGGAAACCACTCTAGTGGTGCAGAAATTTCTCTGCCATCAGCGAGTACAAAATGCAAGGCATCATTTGTAAAACTGACATCAATAGCATGATCATCAAATTTAACGGCTGAAATACTCATTCCATTTCTCCATAAATTTTTTACTGTGCTCAGTTACAAGCATTCTTATCTCAGTTAATTCATGACTTCTAAAGCCAGCGGAGTTAGCTAGATTAACTGGTTTTAGCCAAAATTTAGCAACTCGCCGTGTTCAATATGAATATGCGGTGGCTCATTGCCTTCCAAACTAAAAAAGAAAAATCGATAACCTTGCTATTTTAACTGCTCGGAAATGAAAAAATAATTATAACCCCAATCTATCTGTATGCAAGCAGTTTTGACACATTAAAATACTAAAAAGTAAGGTGACGGGTGGCAATCATTTAATTAGGTTAGTCAATCTTTGCTTGGCTCTGTATCGGACACATATAGATATCTTATAAGTGCCAGATACAGTTTTTGTAAAATATATACCGGACACTAAGTCAATGAAATTAAGCAGCTTTAGATTCAAGATGAACAACCTTCTTTATTCCAGCTTTCCTCAGTATATTATTTAAAAATATTTCAACAAAGGCTTCATATGGATATCCTAAGGCGTTCGCAATTTTGATGGTCATTTCTAAGCTAATATTGGCTTTGTCTTTTTCTATAGCATTAATATATTGACGAGACATATGCATACGTTTAGCAAGCTCAGTTTGAGATATTTCATCGCATTCTCTAATACCTCTTACAAATTCGCCAAAAGAAGATTTAAGCACATCTTTAAGTGCTTTCCGTGCAGAGATAGTTTTTTTAGTAGTCATGGGGTGTTACCTCTTCTATAAGTACAAATTCAATTTTTTTGTTGATAATTCGATAAATTGCTCTCCATTGTTTGTTAAGACGTATAGAGCGCTGTCCTTGTCTATTACCTTTTAGAGGCTCATCATGATATCCAGGTATTTTTCTTACTTCGTTAAGTCCTTTTTTTTCAACTGCTACAACCCAAGTAAAAAGTTTTTTCTTGATAATCAAAGGAATTTTATGAAAATTTTTCTCTACATTAGAAGCAACTTCTACAATTTGAATCACACTAATCCCTCGTTTTTTATTTAATATTAAAGCACGCAGCACCCGTTGTCAATAATTTTTATTGACATGATTGATTTTAATTTTTTGTTGCACTTTTAAAGTGCTTGAATAAGGCTAATTATTTTGTTTGAAGAAAGCAATGCAGGAATAACAATAGGTAATTGTAGTCCAAATCTATCTGCATGCAAGCAGTTTTGATACATTAAAATACTAAAGAGTCATGGCTCTACTTCCTGGCAGTAAATAACAATCTTCAACAGTTGTGCTTTTTACAGATAGCACATGTAGCTAACTAACGATTTCTTTGCTGTTGTATTTATTCGGAGGTTGTTACCGAGCCGCGACCGTCAGGGAGCGTTATGACAGCATTGAATCTGTATGTATTTTAGTAGCTCTGCTAGAGTTGTGATCGCTCCCTGGCGGTCGCGGCTCGGTTAATCAAAACACGGGTTAAAATAAAATAATTTTTCCTTTATTTTCATATAGTTATATTTTTAAAATAAACTTAAGATTATTTTAAGTTTTTTAAAGTATATTACATCAAAAGATCACTAATGACCGCTTTACCTTAGAAGCATTCCCTTTTAAGCTATGCGAGTCTTAAATAGAGAAACTTGGAGACAACATGCGATCAATTTGGCTTTCGACATTACAGAGTATGCAAGATAATCCAAAATTTAGTGCTGCTAAATTAAATGATGTAGTGCCATCACAAGCTAAATCAACACGTCCTTCTGAAGATAAATTAATAAAAATAAATGTTGATCAAATTAATTTAGCGCTTGATAGTTTAAACTATCCTAGTTGCGCTAGTTGTAAACATCCTATTTGCGGGTCATCAGCGGCGCGCTGTCAATGCTCAGGTAATGAAAAATACCAAGAACAATATTTAGCATTACGACAAGAAATTGAAGCAACTGAACATGCATTTAATACTTTCATGGCCACACCATTTAGACAAGCACGTAATGGTTTTGGTTTTTCTAGTACTATCTTTGGGGGAATCAGTTTATTTCTTACCAATGCAGTGCAAGCGAGTTTTGCAGTGGCGATGTCGGCATTGATTATTCCACCATTGGTTATTGGTGGTTATATTTATTATCGAGCTAAGCGTGAAGATACTGCGGCTGCGGAAGAGTTATACGCTACTTTTTTTGCGAAAAAAGTTGAATTAATGTGTTTGCAGCAAGAAATTATTACATTGCAGTATCAAGATAACAGAAGCTGCGATTTACAAGATCCTTTGCCTCACTATACTAAACCACAAAAAGAAAAAAGAAATTTCCTAGCTAACTCATTTGGACATTTTATTGCGGCATCACTTGCTACATTAGCTATGGTACAAACAGTCATTAAATTTGGATTTTTAGCGAGCTTAATGGTAGTGAGTGGTCCAATTGGATGGGGAGTTGCAATCGGTGCAGGGCTTATTGTCGGTGGTTATTTTGCTTATAAGCGTTATAAACATCTCTCAGCAAAAAATAGGGTTGATAGTCAGTTAGCTACGGTTGCAACAATTAAGGCTAACCTTAAAGCAGTAAAAGAAAGCCTTAAAAATACATCTGCTAATACTAAGAAAAGTAGCACGCATACTATTGCAACAATGTTTGACATGGATTTAGTTGAAAAACCAGCAGTAGTTAATGCAGAGAGCATCTCTATGCTACAACATACTAAATTATTTTCTGCTAATAATAGTCAGGAAAATTCGAATAAAAACATTATTACTCCTCAAGCTAGCACTCCAGCTGTTGCTGTCACCGTTACACCATAAAGCTAATTATAAATAAATACTTTTAGCCTCATACTCTAAGGATAGATAAAAATAATGCAAAGCCTTTCTATTGAAGTTATTGATCAAGCAACACAGCATATTAATGATATCCTAGCGTTAGCTATGCAGCATTCACTACAACATGCTGCCGTTGTTGTATCGGATGCTCAGTGTCCACTTGCTATTGCTTTAACTACAGCATATCAGCGTTGTCTACCGACAGCGACATTCATTAATTTTGATGCTGTTGCTCCGGCAGAAGTACTTGCTGCATTTACACAGCTTCATCCGGGCGATTTAGTCGTATTGATTCAATCAACTAATTTTCGTCTTGAGGCCTTTCGTTTGCGCATCGAATTATTTAAACAAGCACTCAAAGTGATTGAACATCCGCATCTTGCTAGAATGTCAGCGATTGAAGCAAATTACTATATTGATTCTTTAGCCTATGATCCTATTTATTATCGCGGTGTTGGTAACGCACTTAAACAGCGCATTGATAATGCGAGTCATGGTGTTGTTGATAGCGGCGGTGAAAAACTTATTTATAGCGCGCCTTTTGAGTCAGCAAAACTCAATATTGGTGATTATTCTGCAATGAAAAATATTGGCGGGCAATTTCCTATCGGTGAGGTATTTACTGAAGCGCAAGATTTAACAACGGTGAATGGCCGCGTACGAATTTTTGTTTTTGGTGATACAGCATTTACTGTCAATAAACCTGAGCATCCCATCACTTTAGTAATCACGAAAGGTCGAGTCACTGATGTCATTAATTCAACCCCTGAGTTTGATGTTGTGCTAGCTAATATTCGTGCGGATGAAGGTGAGGTTTGGCTGCGTGAATTAGGTTTTGGTATGAATCGTGCTTTTTCTCAAGATCGCACTGTCAGTGATATTGGCACTTATGAACGCATGTGTGGCGTCCACTTATCATTAGGCGCAAAACATGGTGTTTATAATAAAAGTAATTTGCGTCGTGCTGATACCCGGCATCATGTGGATGTTTTTGTTGCGACACACTTGGTGTATTTGGATGATGAGATTATTTATCGGGATGGGGCTTGGTGTGTTTAAAGTATGTTGAGCTATCAGTTACTATTCAGCAACTAGAGAGTTTGGTGGGCACGCTGCGCTTTGCCCACCCTACATTTTTTATAATTTATTTTTGTAATTTTTGTAGGGTGGGCAAAGCGCAGCGTGCCCACCAACTCTCTAGCTGCTGAATAGTTACACTTATCCCCAATAAAATGTATAAATTCTGCCTCAGAAAAATCAACAAGTAAAAATACGGAGCCTCTACGCCGCAATTTTTATGCTATAGTAAATAAAATAGATTCTATTTTTTTACTTAACCCAAGAGGCCATCATGAAACCACTTTTAAAGCTTTTGTTTTCAAGTCTTCTTATTTTAGCTTCCGTTTCTATCTATGCAGAAAATATCAGTGTTGAAGAGATGCGTGCAACCTGTCTTACTGGATTTATGAAAGATGCTGATAAAGCATCTGATGTTGATGCTTATAAAAGCTATGTAAATAATCTCTGTGAATGCACCGGTAATAAAGTGGGTGGCAGAGAAATAACAGACCAAGCAGAAGTGATGGCTGGTATGGGAAGTTGCATGAAATTAAGTTTATTAACAGAAACAATGAATTCATTAAAAGATGATGAGACAATTAATGAAGATAAAATTTCTGCTGGTTGTATGAATGAATGGAAAATATTTACTTCCATGAAAACCAATCAAGGTACGTTAGAAAAATATTGTTCATGTGCAGCGAAAGCAATTATGGCACAAGATAAAAACAAACGTGGGGAAAGTGAGTTAGATCAAATATCAATGAATTGTGTGGATAAGGATAGTTAATTTTCCTGGACTGTCATCCTGAGGATGACAGCTTTTATCATCATGGCAGCCTTTTAGCATTCGCCCCATTCACTATCGCAATAAATGTCTTCATTGATTGACCTTCAACTATCATGAACCGTGGCTGCGCCATAGGTCGATAACTTTTATTAGCAGTACGCGCATCAATACTAAAGGCCATGGTATAACCCGCTTTTGCTGCTGCATTTTCTAAATATGCATTATAAATTCCAAATGGCCAAGCCAATAACGTAATCGGCGTATGCAATTTTTCAGCTAATATTTTTTTAGAATTCGCTATTTCATTATTAACTGATTTTTCATAATTTTCAGCCGAAAGTCGCTTTTTTTCTTGTTTAAAATTAGGATGTGAATAAGTATGCCCTTGAATATCAAACAGGCCGGTCGCTTTTAATTCTTGTAATTCTTCCCAGGTCATTGCATTTTTTCCCGCCGAAATAGTTTGCGGATAAATAAACAAAGTCACGGGCACATTATATTTACGAACGAGTGGAAACATATAAGTATACACCGATTGCCAGCCATCATCTGCTGTAATGACCACCGCTTTTTTTGGCAACGTTGAGCGCTTTCCTTGTAAATATTCTACAGCTTCGGTGAGTGGTATCACAGTAAATCCATTATCTTTTAACCATTGTAATTGCTCGGCAAATTTTTCTGGGCGCAGATTCATGCTGCCTGGTTTAGTAGGATTAAAATTGTGATAACAAAGAATAGGGATGTTAATCGTATCATCAGCTGATGCTGTATGTGAAAATACCACTGACACAATTAATAATAGACAATAAATAAATCGCATGACCATGATCTTCTCCTTGATTGTGTTTAAATCCCTATAAATCAACGCAGTTTCTTTACGCTAACTTTACGACCTTTTAATTTTCCATTTTGTAAATAACGATAGGCTTTATCAACATGATCTTGATGAATTGCAACATAAGAACAAAGTGCTGCAACATCAATTTTACCAATTGCTGTACCAGGTAATCCAGCATCTTTTGTTAACGCACCTAAGATATCCCCAGGACGAATTTTATCTTTTTTTCCAGCATCAAGACAGACTGTCGTCATTGTTGGCTGAAAAATAGTGGCATTATTATTTAATTCACTGATGTTTCCCCAGACCAGAGGTTGAGGCATGCTATCTTTTATTATTGCAATTCGTTCTGCATCAGCGGGCATAATTAAACTTAATGCTAAACCTTTATTTCCAGCACGTCCAGTACGGCCAATACGATGAATATGGGCGTCTTGTTCAAAAGCTAAATCATAATTAATAACCGCAGGTAATTCTTTAATATCTAAGCCACGCGCTGCAACATCTGTGGCAACTAAAATGGAACAACTTTGATTAATAAAACGAATAAGCACCTGATCACGTTCAGCTTGCTCCATGTCGCCATTGAGTGCTAATGCGCTAAAACCAGCTTCTGCAAGTAATTCAGTTAATTCTGTTGTTTGTTGTTTGGTATTACAAAAAATTAATGTCGCGGCAGGTTGGTAGTGTAATAACAATGCTTTTAATAAAATAATTTTTTTCGCTTGATTGTTAACTTCAAAAAATCGTTGTTCAATATCGTGTTGCGTATGCGTAGTTTCAATCAGTACTTCTTTAGGTTTTTGCATAAACTGTTTGCTGATTTTTTTTATTTCATCAGAATAAGTAGCAGAAAATAATAATGTTTGACGTTGACGAGGGGAGATATGAATAATGGCTTTTATGGCATCTAAAAAACCCATGTCTAACATTCTATCGGCTTCATCTAAAATTAAAACTTTTAATCTATTTAATGATAACGTTTTTTTATCTAAATGTTTTTGTACTCGACCGGGTGTGCCCACAATAATATGTGCACCATGTCTTAATGAATCTAATTGTGGTTTCATCAGCGTGCCGCCGGATAAATTTAAAATTTTCACATTAGGCATCAGACGCGCTAAACGACGTAATGCTTGACTGACTTGTTCAGCTAATTCACGAGTAGGGCAGAGAACTAAAGCCTGCACAGCAAAAATTTCACTATTTAAATTATTTAATAAGGACAAGCCAAAAGCCGCTGTTTTTCCACTACCGGTTTTAGCTTTAGCCAGCACGTCTTCACCTTGCAACATCAGGGGCAAGCTTTGTACTTGGATAGGCGTCATTATTTCATAGCCTAGTGACGCTAAATTAGTTAATAAGGTCTCACGCAGGGGTAGGCTAGAAAACGCGTGCTCGAGGTCAGATGGGCTTTGGGGGGATGTGGGATGTTTCATTTTTTTCGGTCACTTATTGATGGTTTAAGGGTTTGGTAACTGTTCCGCAGCCAGAGAGTTTGGTGGGCACGCTGCGCTTTGCCCACCCTACAAAATCATTACAATTTTAATATTATTTTGGAAAAATGGTGCTTGCAATTATAAAAAATGTAGGGTGGGCAAAGCGCAGCGTGCCCACCAAACTCTCTGGCTGCGGAATAGTAACGGGCTTAGTTTAACATTTAATCCTAAAGCTGGCTATTATGCTAAAAATCAGTAAAATGGCGGCGATTAAATAGGTAATAATGTTATAACGAGGTAGCTTATGTTTGGGTATTTTCAGATAAAAATAGCAGGTCTTTTTAGTGATTCCTCAAGTCAGCAACCATCTAGTAGAACAAAGGCTGAGAGCAAGCCGCCAGCAACACCAAATCCGCTGCCAGCTCTAACAGCAACGCTACCACTTGCTAGTAGTGGACCTACGCAAACTTCTTCGCCGAGTTCTTCCTTAACCGAAGTACAGAAAAAATTTCTTACTTCTGAGTCGAATAACACAGACAATACAACTCAAGAGCTTGGGCAAGAAACAAATGATGAAGAAGGTGTTCAAACGTCGCCTACTTCTTCGCCAATTTTTAGCTCAGCTATCAGCTTTACTCCTGGCGATAAAAATTTTCAAGGCAATCCCGCTTATCTAACAGAGCCGGACTTTAATAACTTAATGCTTGATTCTAAAGCGCGTCCCCCAATCTCTTTACGCAAATGAAGTTAATGTTTAAAGATCAAACTTTCATATTTTGTAATTCTGGAGATGTGAGTGACAGAAGATAAGCTAAATAAAAAAATAAAAAAAACCCTTTATGGAAAACCACAAACAGCCAAAGTGATTTTTCCTGCTGGATTTGGTGAGGTTGCTTTAGCTGAAATAAATTCCATTATGAGTAGTCTCTGGTTTCCAAATAAATACAGTAGTCAATGTGAATTATTAAAAAATGAAATTCGAATTAATCATGTTCATTTATTTGCTATTACTGAACTTCTTATGCGTAGCCAGTGTCTGACTGATATTCGCTTAATTATTTATGAAGGTAAAACGTTCGGCAACATTACTTTTGAAAAAAAATGCCGTGAAATTGCCTGGGATTTTTATCTCAATAAAACAATGACGGTTAAAGTTCATGTTAATTCCATTGCGAGTAGAGCATTTCATGAAACTGGCTTAAAAGAGACATTAAGTCATATTCTTACAGAATATGCAGATGAGGCTGTCAGTGGTGAAAATTCAACGCAAACTACCACTGTCTATGCCGATCTTTATAAAAATAAATTAACGCTCAGTATTTCTCTGTGCGGAAATCTGCTTTACAAGCGTGGTTATAGAACAAACTTCAATGCGAATGCTCCTTTGCGAGAAGACATTGCGGCTTGTTGCATTAAACAATCGTTACAATTTGCTAAGCTTTATTGTGATCCATGGGTGCCTCAGCAAGTTATTATACCTTTTTCAGGCACTGGGACTTTTGCTTTTGAATATTTACAATTATTTTATCAACTTTCCCCCGTGCTTTTTGGTCGTGAATATGCGCTAGAGAAAATGCCTTTTTTTAAGGTAGATAATTTTAATTATTTATTAAAAAAAGCACGTGAAAATTGCTTATTTGAGAAATTTTTGTTTGATAAGACTCATTCATTATCCATCCATTGTATCGATAGTGCTGAAAAAGCTAATTCGGATTTAATAAGTAATTTAGAAAACTTTAATCATGCGTTAGTTAAAAATAATTTTCCACTTAAAAATGAATCTTTAACTAAAATAAGCCAAGCTGATTTTTTCCAAATAGATTTACAAAGTACTATTTCAGTAGATAAAAGTATTTTTATGCTGCTCAATCCACCCTATGGAATACGTTTAGGTAAAAGCGTTAATTTATATAAAAATATTGCGCAAAAAATCAATGATATGGCGGGCTTAATAAAAAATAAAAATATCATGGGTTTTATATTATGTCCTACGGAAGAGACTTGGTCTGAGTTTTCTAAGCATTTGCATCGCATGAAATCTGCAACATACCATTTTAATCAGGGTGGTATTGATGTTCGGATTTGTCATTTTTATCTGTAAATAGTAACTACTCTAGCTGCTGAGTAGTTACTCTAAATAGTTATAAATCACCCTAAAAATAGCGTATACTTAACAAATACATATCATCTAACTAGGGACGAGTTAATGACGGCTATATCTCATTTACCTGATTTTCATGCCATATTTAGAGCATTACCTGGATTATATCTGCTCTTAAATTTAAAATTTGAAATTATCGAAGTCAGTGACACCTATCTGCATGCCACCATGGTTAAACGTGAAGCGATACTTGGCTGCAATGTTTTTGATGCTTTTCCTGACAATCCTAATGATTTAGAAGCAACCGGTGTTAAAAATTTATTATTATCACTTAGCCGTGTTTTACAAAATAAAATAACTGACACCATGGCAGTGCAAAAATATGACATTCGGCGTCCAGCATCAGAAGGCGGGGAATTTGAAGTACGTTATTGGAGCCCAATCAATGCGCCGATCTTTGATGCTGGTGGCCAATTACAATATATTCTTCATCGTGTGGAAGATGTCACCGATTTTATTCAATTAAAAAAAAACCGAAGCCACACAAAAAAAAGCGGCGGCAGATTTGCGTAGCCATGTTGTGGACATGTAAAAAATTATTACAAGGAAGGTCAGAGATTGAACCTATCATCGGTCATTTGAAAAAAGATCATAGATTAAGTCGAAATTATTTGCTCCTGACTTCTTAACATTTTCTGCAAAAAAATTCAGCTTCAAGCATTATTCCAGAGACAGCCACCGCAGCTACTATTGCTGCAGCCGCAGCTACAAATGTAAGTATTGCAAAACCTGCCGCCACCACTTCTTTTCCATTTTTATTCAAGCCAACAAACAGCAATACAATTCATAGCAATCATCTAGCCACAACAGTTAAAAAAAGCCACAAAACTAACGATGTAACTATTTACATGAAAACACTAGCACAAAAAAGCATTGATATTTAGAAAATTATTTATGACGCTTAGTAATGACTATGTAGATAAGCCAGTTGGAGGTCCGGCCCCGATTCGTGTAAAAAAGGGTTAAATCTCTGAATTGACCAAACCATGTCCATTTTCAATCTTGCATTTTATAGCTTTTATCGGCATTAGCTTGTCCAGTGATAGAATCTTCACTTCATATTCACCCGCAAAGTACGTACAGATCCGTATGTTTGTTACCGGCGTTTTAAATGTTACATAAGATGGCCCAAACTTATTTTTTGCTATTTCTTTATTGAGTGTGTAGCACTGCTGAATGGTAGTGAGGAATTTTCTCCGATCATCATTAATAAGTTTGCTGGAAGAAAACATCTTTGAAAATAGATGACTAGAATCGAGCAGATGGGAAGTTTCCGTTCTATGTAAAGAACCATGTATTGTGTTAAAGCTTGTAACAGAATCCACCAGCGAATTTTTTAGTGTTTCCTGATAATGCTTTAATAACAGTTCCTCTTCTGGCATTTGATATACGTGGAACTTCTTTGACGAACCAATGCCTCTATATAATAAGACAAACCCCGATTCTATCAAGGGCTGTGATTGTACCGGAACTAAAAGATAAGAACCATGCTGAATAAAAAGATAATACGGCTTTCGCTGATAAATAATACGCGAATCTATTTTAAATATAGCAATCGGAGCCTCAAAATTATTTAATCCGGCAGAAACATTTTGAATTACTACTGGTGAAACGTTTCCATTACGTGATTTATCCCAAAAGTCTTGTAATAGTCTAAAGTTACGACAATGCTTTCCATTGTAATCACCAAACCAGTAGTGTTGCTTGAGATTGACACTACCACAAAAAATCTTTGGTACAATAAAATTGTAAAGAAAAAAATAATCTGTTTTCGGAGGGTAAAAAGGAGAATATGCAAGAGGCCCTTCAGCTGCGAGCCAGGGTACAATTTCATTCTGTATTGTTTCAGTCGCTGTAGAAAACTTCAAGCAATGCTACCTTTGATTTTTGATATTTCTCGTTTTTTATCTGGCTTAATAAGTACATAGTGCGTACAGTATGCATTTTCAATATTCGGCTGACCTGTTTTACTAAACCGAAGTTTATGGCTTTTATGTTTGTACCCAGTAAAACTAGCTTTTAATTTTGAATGAATCGCCCACGATTTAAATTCTTTCATTGTTCTCGAAATTTTGCTCACATTCGCTGTTATAACTTGCTCAAGATAAGGTATTTTCCCGCTCTTCCAGTCAACAACCTTATCTAATGTCAGCCAACCAATTCCAAGAAATAAATCAATTACACTCACATAACCTTTTTTAGATACGACATCTCCAGCTACAGACGCTACACGTTGAAATTTTTTTTTCTCACTACATTTTTGTATTTGTATTTGATCCATTCTTTCACTCATATTATAAATCAAACATGATGTTGATATTTGACCCTCATCCTGCTCCAAAAGGGATAAATCTTATAATTTCAATTAACCCGATTAGTTCGGACTTTATTTTTGGCAATGTTTTCTTCTAAAGCTGCTTTCTGTTGTTTGTTTGCCGCACGCTTCGCTTTTTCATACGCTTTGTTACAAAATGATGAGTAACTATCTTGGCGAAGCACGGGTAATACAGCTTTAGCGTATTCTTCTTCGTTTAGTATCGTTGCAGCCGATTTAAAGTATGCCCTGATACAAGGTTCTAATTGTATGGGTAACATCCATATACCTAGCTCATCGGCAAAAACCATCTCGTCATCCATTTTATCAATCAATTCAAATAAAATTCCAAAGCATTTAACAGCATTAAGATGATCGTCTTGTGTGGATAACTGCGAACTTTCAGTTAAAAAATCTCCCAGATTCTCAAACCACATATCAGTCTCTTCTGGTATGTTCATAAAATTTTTTGAGTTAATATTGAAAGGAGCATAGTATACTCCTTGTAATGAATCTTCTTTAAATTTTTGAATTTTTTTTAGAATAGCCTTCCCATTCCCAGCCGATTTGTTTATGAATTGATCTTCTATATGCCCAAAAACATCCCTGATATTCTGTGTCTTCATGCAATGATAACAATCATCTAATAATTTGATCAGCACGTTTAATTTTTGTCTCTTAAGATACGAAAATAATTTATCTTTGTTCATTGAAAATTTCTCTCTTTAGTGTTTGTTACGTGCGCGGATTCAAATACTAAGTGCAACACCCCGTCTTTCACATGATTTACTAAATACTTCAAATGGTGTTCTGTAACCTAAACATTTACGTGGTCGATTATTTAATTTCTTTGCGACATTTTGTAATTCTTTATCAGGAATACTATCAAAAGGAATTCCTTTTGGAAAGTATTGTCTAACAAGTCCATTAGTATTTTCATTAAGTCCGCGCTCCCAAGAATGATATGGCTTTGCAAAAAATATATTCGTATCAAGCATAGTTGACATTATTTCATGCTGCGAAAATTCTTTTCCGTTATCTAACGTTACAGTAAAAATTAGAGCAGCAATAGGCAGCATTTGATTAGTAATGCTATTGATAACAGCCGTAGTCGTTTTATTTTTAGCTTTGGTTAAACATGTATAACGACTTTTCCGTTCTACCATTGATGTAATAACTGCGCCGCCAACAGGTGATCCTATTATGGTATCACCTTCCCAATCACCAATGCGTGTACGGCTTTCAACAATCACTGGTCGTTGATCTATGTCTACTCGATTTGGAATGGCTCCACGCGTTGATTTGGCCGATCCATATCTCTTTTTTCGCTTCTTCTTACAACGTAGGTGAGTGTATAATGTGCCACCATCATTTTTATCTTCTAAAATTCGCTGGTAGATTGTTTCATGACTAATACTTTCCAAGCCTTTAAGCCGAAGGGTTAGTGACGTTACAGACTTCACCTGATGTTGGCAAACTACGCAAAAAATTAAAACTGTCACAGCGCGAATTTTCCATTGTCTATCACATTAATATTGAGACTTTGGGCGAATGGGAGCAACATCAACGTAATCCTGATAGCATTAGTCGCGCCTATCTAAAATGCATTCAAAAGAATCCGGCATTAATCCAAGAATTAGTAAATAAATAAAATATTAGACATTATTTAATCGTTATCGTAAAGCGAGTACATAAATTGAATTCTAATAAACGAGAACAGTGCTATTTTTACAGTACCAAACACCCATTCTAAAACTTGCAAAATAAATAAACTTGTTATAAGTTAATCGCACATCTGTAGTAAATCAATACTTGGCGAGATTCAAAATTCCTAAGTAAGGGGCTAACCCTGATAGTTGCACGGAAGTTGTTAATAGTTTGCAACCTTGGAGTATTGAATAACACAAGAGTAACCGTGTTAGTCATCTTGCTAAAAATCAATGTTGTTTTGGTTTTTAGTTTTCATTCACTGCGATGTTTGCGCTGGTTAGGTTCAGCAATTTTTTCCCATCCAGTAGCGGCGCTACCATGATGCTTAAGCGGTAATAATGTTTCAAAAAGTAGTTGGCCATACTTTTAAGCATTAACAAGTGCCAGTCTAGGTTTATATAAGATTTGCATGTATATAATGCCAACTTAATCAATCTCAATATTTACTTTAGTTTTAATATAAAAGGAATTTAGTTATGCTCAGCACAATCACACCTTTTTTTGTCCCTGTTTCCAATACTATTGTTCCAATGGCAGAGCAGCACACGACCAGTGTCTGCTGTTGCAGATAATGACGAGGAAGAATTACAAAGAGTGATTCAGTTATTTTTTGATTAGCCTCGAGTGTTAGTAGAACCTTATCTTTAATTTAGTAGGAAATGAAAATGTTTTTTTCATCACCAAAAAAAGAAGTACCGATTTCATCTGTTCTGAAAATTAAATCTCCAGAGTATCTTCGTCTCTACGAACAACTGAAAACAGCCACTGAACTGCAGCACGATGTTCCGCTCAATATAGTCATAAATTACTTAGGCCCAGATTTAGGTTTAATCGATCGACTACAAACAGCAGCAGAAAATACTTTGCGGTTGGCTGAAAGCCAGATGGGAAATCACCAAGCCTACGAACATGTTTTGCAAACAGCTTTTTATTATCAAGCTGCATGGACGTTAGCAAAACGTTATCAATTGGAATATTGCTATCCCATTATTATTGAGCAATTAAAAACTATTGAGCGAGAATTTCCCCGGTTGGTTTTTGAAGCAGCTTCTTTGCGCGATGAAAAACAAATCGTTGTTCAGGACTTTCAACTGTATTATCAAAATAATAATCCATACAAAAAAGAACTATCAGTAATTCGTGAATTTGCCAAAAAGCAATTAAAAACTTACCAAAAACAATCTGTTGCTTCAGATTCTAAAGCGATGACGATTGCCGCTGCTCAAAAACCATTGACTATGCAAGCAATTTATCGCGACATCAGCCAAAGAATTAGAACATTATTTATTGCAATTATTTCAGAAGGTATCGCGCAATATCAAAAACTCACCGGTGTTTATCCGCCATGTGCTTATAGTTTTATTGCTTTAGGTTCTTTGGCGCGCGAAGAGATCACGCCCTATTCGGATTTAGAGTTTGGTGTTTTAATCGAAGATAAATTAGATAATAGTATTAATAATAAAAACAAAGTTTATTTCCGTAATCTTTGTCGCTTAATCAATTTTAAATTATTAGCATTAGCTGAAACACCAGCAAATTTTATCAGCAAAGAGTTTGGAGAGAAGGTTGGTGATTTATTAGGAGCGGAAAAATATGCTCTTATCCCGAAAGGGTTTTGTTTTGATGCTTTTGTAGCGGGGGGATATAAAAATCCTTTAGGTAAACGTGATGAGCAAGGTGAATTAATTTTTGAATTGATTGGCACGCCAAGTGAATTAGCCGATTATCAAGATGAAAAACATTATGCTGAAAAAGGAAAGTTGGTCAGTGAACCGCTGTTGCCAGGTTCCCTAACACAAGCACGTTTAATTGTTAGCAGTCAAGCAAATGAACAACTATTAAAACAATATCACCAAAAAGTAGCTGCTTATCTCAATCAACCCGCTAAACAATTATGGAGAAAAACGCTTGATTCATCGCTGAATTTAACGCTCTATCAATCGCGTGCGTTGGAATTATTAGTCGCAGACATTGGCCGTTTTCGTCCGAAATTAGGTAAGCAAGAAGAAGGTGGTCGTTCATTTGCTGCTAAACATGATTTATATCGTTTACCGAATATGATGTTTGATCAGCTGGCCTTATATTTTAATTTAACCCAAACTAATTTATGGGAGCAGTTAAAGACGCTAGCTCATAGCACAACAGCAGCGCATCCGGTTTTATTTAATCCGGCGGCTGCTGAAAATTTAGCACGTGCCATTGATCAAGCAACAGAATACCGTCTAGCAACGTATTTAGCTTTAGAAGAACAAGCCGAGAGTGTTGAGCTGACGGACGATTCAGAAAAAGCCATGACGAGCAAAATAAATATTAATACAAATAATATCATACAAAAAGTTTTCTATTTGCCGAAAGAATCTGTGTTTGATCTCTATCGCACCTTAATTCCTTTCTGGCATGCGATGCGTGGATTTAGTGATAGCAAAGGGCAGAACATTCATATTTTTAAAGATGTTTTATTTAATGATTTTTATTCTAAAGCTCTTTGGGTTGAAGCAAATATGCAATTATTGCTGCAAGGCCATCCGCAAGCACTATCATTATTACAGCCAGAGCTTAAAAAAATATTGGTGTCGCCATCTGTGACGATTAATGGTGACGAAAAGAATTTGGTGGGCACGCTTCGCTTTGCCCACCCTACAAATACTATGCGTGATTCAGAAGTAGAGCAAGCCCTCATATTCTACACGGCAGGGCAAGCATATTTAGAAAGTAATTCTGCGCTAGAAGAAGCAAAAGATTGTTTAACACGCGCGCTTGCTATTTTCCAAGCTGATAACAACAAAGTCTGCAGTGCTGAAATAATGAACTGTTATTTGGGAATTGCTTGGATCAATTGGCTACAACAAAATTTAGAATCTGCAAAGTCACATCATGCTAAAGGTCTACAATTAGTCCAAACCCAATTCGGTGAACGTCATCCTTATTACGCTGAATGTAAATATCTTGCTTCTTATCTACAACAAAAGCCAGGGCAAATATCTAATTTAAAACTACCGGAACGGATTGGTAATTGGCATATTCCACCAGACAATAAACATTTTATCGGACGTACTGAAACTCTCAAAAAATTAGCCGCGCATTTTAAACCAGCACAAGCGGGTATGAAGATATGTTTTTTAAGCACGATTTCGGGTTTAGGCGGTATTGGTAAAACGCAAATTGCATTGAAGTTTCTCCATCATTCAGGTCATGATTATGCCTTGCGCTTATGGTTTCGTGCCGAACAAGAACATACACTGTTACAAGATTATATTGAGTTGGCAGAACGTTTTCGCTTAATGGCGATGGGTGAAAGACTATCCAAAGAGGAAGTGATTGAACGCGTAAAAAAATATTTAGAGAATAATCCTGATTGGTTAGCCGTGTACGATAACGCTACGAATTATGCATCGATCAAACAATTTCTTCCAACACGCGGTGGGCATGTGGTGATTACCACAAGATATTCTAAAGAAACGTTAAACAACGAATTAAAAAATGAAAAAGCCATTGATACTGTAACATTAGAAATAGACAAGTTCACACCAGAAGAAGCGTTACAATATTTAAAAGAAATGATAAGGCGTAGTGGAGTTGAAGAAGAACAAGCAATGCATGCATTGGCCAAAGAACTTGATTACTTACCATTAGCATTGGCACAAGCAGCGGCTTATATTAAACGCCGTGGTATCACGACTAAAGATTATCGCGAGCGTTATAAGACCAGCCAGCAATATTTACTAAAAGATAAATTACTGCCCAAGGATAGTCACAGCCTTCCTGTTGCGACAACATGGGAGACTACGTTACGAGCTATTCAAGAAGAAGAACAAAATGCAGGAGAGCCGCCATTGGCACTTGCAGTATTGCAAGCCATGAGTTATTTGTATGCGGATCAAATCCCGAAAAATATATTAGCACAATGGTTAAAGGTTACGCGCTTAGTTCCTAAACAAGAGATAGAAAACCAATTAAATAAAGTGTTAGATCGTTTGGCTGAGTACTCGATGATTCACAAAGATGATTCAAAAAATGAAATTGAAAGTACCGTTAGTATCCATCGCTTAGTACAAGAGGTTATAAGAAGTAAAGGTTTGCAGCAACAAGTATCAAAAAATTTAAAGTTAAAATCCGATGAGAAAACAGCAGAGACAAAAATAAATCCTGATGCTAAATCAGCAGTTATGAGTGAGGAAGAAAAGAAAAAAAATCAAGAAAAAGAAATTGCTTTAGATCAGGCTTTTCATCTGAAACAACAAAGTAAACGTATTTATCAGCAGAGAGAACAAAAAATACCAAGCAAGCCAATTGATTTTAAAACAGCTGAAGATGCCTTACGAAAATCGATCGCTATTTACCAACCATACAAAGACAGTTATGCAGGGGAATTATGCGATGCATTCTTAGATTTGGCTTTATTATTACACGCACAAGGTACAAACCAGAGTAAACAAGCAGCACAGAAATGTTTAGCCGATGCAAAACAATCTTTAGTCAAATCTTATGGTAAAGCGGATGCCAAACAAAGCCGCTGTAAAGCTGTCGAATGGTATCTTGATGCTAAACGTGATAACAGTATTTTTGCAGTAAAAACCTATGCCAGTTTTGATACCTGGCAGTTACCTGCTAACAATGATGAATTCTTTGTCGGCCGTGAATCGCTGATCGAAAAGCTCAACCAACATTGCAAACCTGATCAAGCTTATCAGATGTTAGTGCTTAGTGCGGTTTCTGGTTTGGGTGGCGTTGGTAAAACGCAACTAGCAATTCATTACCTCTATCATACCAAACATAAATATAATTTGCGCGCGTGGTTCCGTGCAGAAAATGCTAGCCTATTACTTTCTGATTATCGCAGCTTTGCCAAAGAGTTTGATTTAATTCCAGTTGACGAGAAAACACCAAGAGAAGAAATTATTGGATCAGTCAAACGTTATTTAGAACGACATCCAGATTGGTTGGCTGTGTATGATAATGCGGGATCGCGTGATGAGATAAGAGAGTTTCTACCGACCAAAGGCGGACATTTGATCGTCACTACGCGTCGTCAGGAATATGATGATGTAGGAATTAAAGTGGCAGTAGATGTGTTTACTGAACAAGAAGCGGTTGTTTATCTTAAAAAACTAACGGGTATAACTAATCAAGAAAAAGAAATGGCAGAACTTGCCAAAACTTTAGGTTGCTTACCTTTAGCCATTGGCCAAGCGGGTGTTTACATTAAAAAACAAAATATTACTATTCAACAATATTTAAATGATTTTAAACAAAATGTTGTCAAGTTATTAGAAGCACAACAATTAACATTAGATGATAGAAGTGAAGCTGTCGCAACGACATGGAATATCAGTTTAAAAGCGATTGAACAAGATGAAGAAGAAAATAACAAGCCACATTTGAGTCTGCCGGTATTACAAGCTATGGCGCATTTGCATGCCGAAGATATTCCAAGAAATTTTTTGGAAAAATGGTTACAGGAACAAAAGTTAGTTGCTGATCCAAAACTAGCGAAGTTAGCACTTGATCAAGTGATTGAATATTTATCGAATTACTCATTAATACATGTAGACGTTGAACGAAAAACAATCAGTGTTCATCGCTTGCTTCAAGAGGTTATTAGGCAGAGCAAGTTATTGTTAATTGACCGAAATAATAGTTTTATAGAAATATCACAAAAAAGTATGTTAGTAAGAAATATGGATCAAATTTCAGGATTTTTAAATAGTTTAGTTATAAGTACTAATTTAGAGTTTAGCCAAGAAACAAATGAAGTTTTACAAGATGAAAAACATAAACATAATTTATTAATACACATGCAGGCATTGCATGAACATATTCAGCAAGTTGAAATGAATATTTCACCACCTCAACTAAATAAGTCTTTAGGGGAGTCATCTGCTGAATTAATGTTAAATATAGGGTGTGTGTTAGCTGAACAAAAAGCGATGCCTTCTGATGCGGTTAAATACTTTAAAGAATGTTTGAAAAAACAAAAAATATATTATGGAAAAGATCATTGGCAGATATCAAAAACATTAGTTAATCTTGCTAATGTATATGATGATTTAGGTGATTCAATTAAAGCAAAGAAATTACTTGATGAAGCTTTACAAAATCAAAATTTTTATTTTGAAGAAAGCAGTATCAATTTGGCGCCTACTTTAAATAATATCGGTCTTTTTTATCTGCATAATCAGGGTGATATAGAAGAAGCTAAAAAGTATTTAGAGCGTTCATTGGAAATTCAGGATGAATATTATAAAGAAAAAGCCAATGATCACCATGTAGTAGATACTCTAGTAAATTTAAGTGAGTTATACTGGATTATTGGCGATGAGTCAAAAGCAAAAAAGTTTATAGATCGTGCAATAATGTTAGAAGAGTTACATTACGGGAAAGATCACTGGCGGGTAGCTATTACATTAATTAATATCGGTAATTTACACTTTCAGTCAGGCAATGAATTAAAGGCAAAAGAGTTATTTGAGCGCGCACTTAAAATTCAAAAACTACATTATGGAAAAGATAGCTGGATGCTGGCTACGGCCTTGACTAATTTGGCAGGTGTTTATATTCACTTTGGGGAAACTTCTAAGGCAAAAGAAATGCACGAGCAAGCTTTACTAGTTGCAAGTAAACATTATGGAACTAAGTCTTTAGCACTTGCGAATGTTTTATCAGTTACTGGTGCATCATATGTGGCTATTAATCAGATGCATAAAGCTGAAGAAATTCTGCGTTCAGCTTTAGATATTGAAGAAAATAACTATGGTAAAGATCATTGGCGATCGATAGAGACTTTAAATAATCTAGCAAATGCTTGTCGAAACGTAGGCAAGTTAGCAGAAGCTAAGGACTTATTACAACGAGCTATTAAGATAGAAAAAGGCCATCATGGAGAAACACATCGTAACATGGCAAGTTTATTAGGCAGCTTTGCAAATGCATGTCGGGCGTTAGGTGATGTGGAAAATTTAATTCAAGCAGAAAATGCAATTGAGAAAGCTCTTGAGATTGAAATAAATTACTATGGAAAAGATCATCCTAAGGTAGCAACTTCATTAGGGATTTTTTCTGGCATATCTGAAGCTTTAGGCGATGTTAATAAGACTATTGAATTATTAGAAAAAGCTTCAAGTATTGAAGAAGCTTATTACGGTAAAGGAAATCCACAAACGGTAAAAATACTGGTAAATCTTGCTAATGCTTACTATCGTTCAGGAGATATACAAAAACAAATTGAAATACTTGAGGATGTTTTAAAGATTTGTAAAGTCGATCCGGAACCAAATCTTTTAGTTGTTGCAATTTCTTGTTACAACCTTGCAGTTTCTTATCAAAAAAGAGAAAAAACACTACAAGCATACACTTATGCAAAGCGTGCGCATGAAATATTCTCTGAAGACTATTCTCAGGATCCTCGTGCTGAAAGCGTAAGACAATGGTTAATGCAATTACAAATTCAAATGCCACCGATTTTTGAAGTGCTTGATTTAATTTGTAAAAAAATAGCCCAAGATTATAAGCAGGCAAATGATATTGATAATGCAGTTAAATATAATAATTTTTCATCTTTTTGGAGTGAGCAAAGACGTTCAGTTGATTTAAATGCAGCAACTGTGGTGGACTCAAATTCAGTGCCAGTGATAGGTGACGATAATAAACAGGCACCTTAGTCGACAATCACCTAGTTAAAATGACCATAGGCTAGATATGGAAGGCAAATTTACTAGTAATTTAAGACAAAAGGAATCAGTATGCAAAAAAATTCATCGGCAACAGGACCATCACAGAGCATGGTTTACGCAGGAGATCTTAAAGAGATGCCGCGCTCGGTTATTGCTTTAGTGAAAAAAACTTTGCCTGATCAAAAAGAAAAGTATTATGAAATTGATGTACCTGAAGATGGCACTTGTCTATTTTATTCCCTTATTTTTAGCCTTTTGTTACCCGCTTTAGAAAAAGCAGTTATTTTTCAAGCGCTTTTTAAACAATTATTTGGTCAAGAGAATGTCGGTGCTGAAGAAAATATTAAACAGTTGTTGCAGGAGTATGATGGCACTGGAGATTTTATTAAAAAGCATAAGCACGGTACGTCATTTGAAAAATTAGTGGATATAGATTTCCGTAAACAACTGGTCGCCTATATGCTATCTCAGCGAGAAACTTTTTCCACAGTCGAATACACCGAACGTGAAGAAGGTGAGTTTACTGCAGTCATGGCGCGCATGGCTAAGCCTAAAACTTTTGGTTGTCATCGGGAAATAGCAGCTGTTAGTAAATGGTTAGGAAAATCTATAAAAGTTTATCAAAAAACATCTGGCGGTGAACTAGAATTATTACCGCAATCCTATGGTGCGCTGTCTACGGAAATCATTCACTTGGTGCATGTACCTTCTCTAAAAAGAGAGGGTAACCAAAATACACATTACCATTATTGTTTACTGACTCAGTGTTTTCCTCGTGTTATAAAGAATGAACCGCTTACCAACCCAGCCGTTAGCCATTTTTCTGGGTTAACAGCTGGGCAAAAAGATTTGCGCGTGTTTGATAATTGGTACAGCACCACAGCGTTAGAAAATATTACGTTTGCCTCTTATCCAGCTACTCAATCTGTCAGAGCATTACGCTGCGTTTTTCTGCCAGAGAGCAAAGGTAGTAAAGATGGTTGCTCATTTGAAAAGCAATTTACTATGCTGATAATGCTGAAAAACAGTTGTCAGGCACCAGTAACTTGTTTCATCGCTTTTGAACCAACAGGGATGGATAACCATTTTATTTTTGGTGTTTTGGTTAATCGCCAATTACTGATTATTGATCCCTTAGGTAATTCCTTTCAGGAAAAAAATTATTCTTTTCTTATCAAAGTTGTTAAAAGCTGTAATTTTTCGGTGGTGGTTTCCCGTACCGTTCTGCAACGTGATCCAAATGGTTTGGTTTCTTGTGGAGTACTTTCTGCAGAATTAATGCGACATATAGCCGCACTGTCACCAGATGCGGTGACAAAAGCGTTGACGGACACTAAAGCAGAAAAAAGTGAATTAAAATTAGAAAAAGATCAGACAATGCCTTATTTAGTGATTGATATTGCTAATACATCGTTATTACCCGTATCGTTTCACGATATACATGCTATAAAATCGGATACGGAATATCAAAATAAACTTGTAGCGATTCGCCATAGCCATCTTGCATTATTGGAACGCGGTACAGATGTAATTCAGAGTGAGCATGTCTTATTTAATCAATTATTGATGGATCCTAAATTCTTGGATCAACTGTCTACGCACCCCAACCATAAAGCGTTAGTGAAAAGATTTTCTCCCGCGGGCGAGAAAACTCTATCTTCATCAATGGCTAAGCTACCTTTGTTTGCTAAGCTTGCTATTAAGAACATACGATCTCCACAACATATCCGTTTGCGTTCAAAACTTACAGAGGTTACACGCATTACCACCAATGAAGTGTTGGATTTAATTATTAGCTATGGCGCTGAAAAAAAATTAGCTTTACAGCCAAATCGAAATGCTGAAGTACATTATATACAAGCTTTGAAAGAGGCGAATCATGAACGTATTGCTAGCTCTAAAATGGAATCTCAGCATTTTCGAGCATTACTTAAACCGCTAGGTGCTTTAGCTGATTTATATGTCGAGCAGGCAATGCAAGCTGATAGTGAAGGGCAAGAAAAGAATGAAATATTAATTAAAGCCGCGCATCTTTATAACACTGCATTAGTTATTGACAGAAATAATGTAAAAGATAAAAACAATCAGCTGCAACTGAGGCAAGCGCTTGTTAGATTAGAAGATGTTTTTTTGAAAAGCCTTAATAAAAATATACATTGGCAATTTAATTCTCCACTTTGGCAACAGCAAGGCGAATCAATCTATAAGCCAGCTCTGCAAGAGATTCGCACGCAGATGCGTTTAGCATTTAATATTTTAGATCAAAAGTTAGAAGAGAAGCCTATCGATTCACAAAAGGATGTGGCTAAAAGAAATATGCTTGAATATCGAGCTAAAGCCATTCAAAAAATGGCGGAAAATTGTCAAGTAGGCTTAAAAAAATATTTATCAGATTTAATTAAGCAGTGTGAAAACATACTGGGTCAATCACCTTGCCAATATGCAGTGCTAACTTATGGTTCGTGGGCAAAAGGTACAGCCACTCCTTATTCTGATATTGAGTTTAGTATTTTGATTGAAGATAAGAGTGAATTATTAAATGAAGAAAACCGTAACTATTTTAGAGAGCTTACCACTTTACTGCATTTAAAAATTCTTAGCATAGGAGAAAGCCTTATTCCGATGAGTTGGTATGGTATTCATCTGGATGATCTACTGGAGAGTGGAGTGCAATTTGACCTGGGTGGTAAAACCCCTGCTGGACGAAGATACAAGCAAGGTAATGCTTACCATGTAGTAGAGTTAATTCGTACACCAACGGAAATGTTAGAGTTATTAACGGAAGAGTATTATGAGTTAGATCGTCTTTTGCCTACTGAATTGGCAGCCGCAATGTATTTAATGGGAGATGAAACACTCTATAAGCAATATTTAGAAAAAAGCCAAGCTTATTTATCGGAAATGATCGGTGGGCGAGCGCGTTTCCAGCAATACGCAATAAAAAATCTAAATGGTTACGAAGATATTCAATCAAAATTAGATTGTTTAAAAATGGGAGATTTAAACCGTTATAATATAGATTTTAATTTGGATGATGTAGGTAAATTATATGAAATAAAAAAAGAATTTTATAGGGTCACTGATTTACTGCTTGCAGGATTAAGTTTTCTTTATGGTTTTACACCGGATACTTTATGGAATACTGTGGATAAACTTGTTGCACATTGGCTAAGATATTCGCCACCTGCTTTAATGAATGAGGCCAACACTAATCTTACCATACTTTGCGCAATAGTGACTGAAATCCGTTACAGGACCTATCTCGCGGCACGCTCACAAAAAGGTGCTCTATCAATAAAACCACATCAAAAAAGCGCTATTGTGGATTTAGATTTGGCAGCGGTGTTTTATTTGCCAGATCCAGCAATACTTTATGAGCTTTATTACAGATTATCTCCTCTTTATAATACTGTAGAAACAATTTGTAGAGCATTAACAGAAAAAAAAATTGATGAGATAATTTGTTGGTGTCCATTTTATGAGAACAATGCCAAGATTTCTGCCCGCATAGCTTCCAGGTTATTACAGTTTGAAAACGCCTCTTACTACTATAATAAAGCGATCCTAGCAATACGAGAAGCACTAAAAAATGTAACAGCAGATGATGAGAAAATAGCAGGACATTCTATAAAACAATTAGGATATTTAAAATTACTTGAAGAATACGGTCATTTTTTACTAACTCGAGTGGACAAACAAGCACCTATTTATCTACAAGAACGTTTGGACTTATCTAGAACACTATTCGGCGAAGATAGTTTTCAGGTCATTATGGCATATACGCATTTAGGAGTAGCATATGCAACACTGGAATCTTCTTCTACTGAAGCGTTAAGATGTTTTCAAAAAGCATTAGAAATTTATAATAAAATTGCAGGTAACGCAGAAGACTCTGATTTAAAGCGAGCCATATTAAATAATATGGGTTATCTATTCATCACGTTAGGTGATTTAGAAAAAGGAACAAGCTTGCTTAAAAAAGCCTTCAAAAAAAACACACCTTCTGCTTTAAAATTAAATGGATTTGAACAAAAACATATTCCTTCACTTCATGCTGCGTTATTTACAAGCGATGATTCTACGAGTGAGGGTAAATATTTAAATAATTTAGGCGAAGCTTATCGTAAATCTGGCAAACCAGAAGAAGCCATTAAATATTATCAACGTGCATATGAAATTGACTCAAGAGTATATGAAGCTGATCATCCATGGATGTCTTCTTTGTTTAATAACATAGGTTTGGCCTTATATGATTTGGGCTACAATCGAAAAGCTATTATTTGTTTAGAAAACTCCTTAAGAATTGATAAAAAAAATTTTGGTGAGAAGAATCAACGTGTAGCCGAGGCATTTGATAAGCTGGGAATGGTATGGGCAGCCTTGGGTGTTGCTAAGAGAGCGATTGAATGTAACCAAAAAGCAATAACTATTATTGAAGAGCTTTATGGTAAACAACACCCTTTATGGGAAAAATTTGCGCGCAGTTTAATAGGCAGTTGTTATGCTTCAGGAAGTGAAGCGTTTTTGTTTTCTTACAAGCATTTTTTTCGAGATTCAGGAGTTGTTTTAGAACAATTATGCAGCTTGAATCAAGCAGGTATGTTGTATGTAAATTCGCTGAGGTATAGTGATGCGATAGTTTGTTTTGAAAAAGCTGTTGACATTACCCAGAAAAATTATGGGAAAGATCATCTATTAAATGCATGGTTTTTGAATAATTTAGCTGGCGCTCGGGCTTTTATAAGAGATAAAAGAGCTATTCAATGTTATCAACAAGTGTTAGTGCTTGAGGAGAAATATATAGGTAATTTTCGTTTTACTATTGCCTCTACGCTTGCTAATTTAGGTGCGGCTTGTCTTGTATGTGATGAGGCAGACGAGTCTTTAAATTATTTGAAACGTGCTTTAGAGGTGCATGCAAAATCTTATAGAGGGTTATCAAACGCAGGTATCAATATTGCTGACCGAGTAGAACAAGAAAACAATACAACAGCATTCCAAGATGAGAAAATTTTAGAAGACAATATCCGTAGTTTTGAGGTATCAGAAAAAGAACAAATGGTAGATGAATATGCTGTTCCTTCTTCTCTCGTTGTGCATGTTTTAAATAATCTTTCTAGCGCTTATATAGAAAATAAAGATTATAAAAATGCTTTACATTACAGTGAACTGGCTTTGAGTATTGGCAAAAAAATCCATGGAAAATGGTGTAGTGTTGTGGGTTGTATTTTTAATCAGATGGGAGAGGTCACACGGCGTTTGGGTAAGCCAAGGGAGGCTATTGCATTCTTGAAACAAGCAGTATTAGTAAGCCGTTTTGTCCATGGAGAAATACATCCTCACCTTGCTAATCATTTTACGAATTTGGGATTGGCATGGCAAGCACTAGGAAAAATTGAAAAAAGCATATTTTCTCTTATAAAAGCTTATGCAATGTATGTTGCCATATTAGGTATTGACAATATACAAACTAAACAAATTTATCTGACATTAAGAGGTATAATTGACAGATCACTTGAATTGCTTAGTAAATATAGTGATCCACAGAAAATTCCATATTATGTTCAGTTTATGAATTCAAGGCCATATAATGAGATAGAAGGACTCTTTGCTAATACAACTCTAGGAGCAACTATACGCTACTATGATTTATTAACGGCATTGGTTCCGTGGAATGTTAATGCGTATTATTACCGGGCTTATTACCAATATCTAAATGCAAATATTCTTAAGCAACAAAATAAATCGCTATCTTTAATTAATAAACTTTCACAGTCTGCTATAGGCTCTTTCCAGTTTGTAATACAAAAGCAACCATCTTGTTTGTTTTATACGGGTTTTGGATTAATACTTTACCGGGAAGGTAAGCAAGACCAAGCTATTGCGCAATTAAGAGAGGCTTTAAATTTTGCTGTCAATCAAAACACTCATTTAAATTTTTATTTTCGCGAAATGGACACCTGTCTCTTAGATAAAAATTTATGTCAAGAAATCAAATTTTTTGACTGTATTGTAGTGCAGGATAATATCATGAGCGCTTATTTACTGCTTAGTATTTATCTCGCCCGGCCAAAAAGCAATATCGCTGAATTTGATCATTACTTGTATTATCTGGAGTTTGCTGTTAATGAATCTCCATCGCCTATACATTATTCTTTATTGGCTTATAGCTATTTAAAGTTTAACAAAGCCAAATTAGCAGCAGAAGCTTTTCGCACAGCTATTCGGCATTATACACTTGATTTTGATCCAACTAAACCTGAGTACACTTTAGCTATTAATAATTTGAATGCTCTTACCACCGATTTGTCTGCTCATTCAACGCAGGCAGATAATAAAGATGAGAAAAATAGCCAAATAAGTTTGGCTGCTTTAATTGGCAATTCTTCTGTTATTTTTTCATCTACCGCAACTGCTGCTGCACCAGCTAATATACATGCTTTAAATACAACATCAGTACAAGGAAATGATGAAGAGGAGCTACAAAAAGCACTTAAGTTATCGCTTAGCGAACAAGCATTAAATTCTGCAGTAATTGCTACAGCTGCAGTAAATCCAGTACCTTATACACCAGACGATGATGAGGAAGAATTAAAAAAAGCAATTCGATTGTCGCTTGGTTAATTCATTTGGAACATGAATTTGTATTTTAATTTAGGAGAATTTAAAAATGTTTTCATCATCGCCAAAAATAAAAGTATCGCTTTCGTCTTTAGCTACGATAAATAAATCAAATACTTCCTCTTTAGGTTTAATCGACAGGCTGCAAACAGCAGCAGAAAACACTTTGTTATTAGCTCAAGATAAAACAGGAAGCCATCAAGCCTACGAGTGCATTTTACAAATGGCTTTTTATTACCAAGCTGCCTGGGCATTGGCAAAGCGATATCAATTAGCAGATTATTGCCCTGCGATTATTGAGCAATTAAAAAACCTTGAACAGGTTTTCCCCAAGCTTGCCTTTGAAGTAGCTTCTTCACATGATGAGAAGCAAGTGATTATTCAAGATTTTCAACTGCATTATCAAAATAATAATCCGCATAAAAAAGAATTGACGGCAATCCGCGATTTTGCCAAAAAACAATTGAAAAGTTATCAAGAACAATATAATAATTCAGATTTAAAAATGATGACGAGTGGCGCTGCTCCAAAATCTGTGTCCATGCAAGCAATTTACAGTGATATCAGTCAAAAAATTAGAACATTATTTACTGCGATTATTTCCGAAAGTATTTTGCAGTATCAACAACTCACCAGTGTTTATCCACCATGCGCTTATAGTTTTTTTGCTTTAGGATCTTTGGCAAGAGAAGAAATCACGCCGTATTCAGATATAGAGTTTGGAGTTTTAATCGAAGATAAATTAGATAGCAGTATTAATAATAAAAACAAAATTTATTTTCGTAATCTTTGTCGCTTAATTAATTTTAAACTATTAGCATTAGCTGAAACACCAGCAAATTTTATCAATAAAGAGTTCGGAGAAAAAATTAATGATTTATTGGGAGCAGAGAAACATGCTCTTATTCCAAATGGGTTTTGTTTTGATGCCTTTGTAGCAGGTGGGTATAAAAATCCTTTGGGTAAACGTGATGAGAAAGGTGAATTAATTTTTGAATTAATTGGCACGCCAAGTGAATTGGCTGATTTTCAAGATGAAAAACATTATACTGAAAAAGGAAAGCTGGTCAGTGAACCGCTATTACCAGGTTCCTTAACGCAAGCACGTTTAATTATTAGCAATCAAACAAATGAACAACTATTAAAACAATATCACCAAAAAGTATCTGCTTATCTCAACCAACCCGCGAAACAATTATGGGGAAAGTCGCTTGATTTATCGCTAAATTTAACACTTTATCAAGCGCGCGCATTGGAATTATTGGTCGCAGATATTGGTCGTTTTCGACCGAAATTAGGCAAACAAGAAGAAGATGGTCGTTCGTTTGCTGCTAAACATGATTTATATCGGTTACCGAATATGATGTTTGATCAATTGGCCTTGTATTTTAATTTAACCCAAACCAATTTATGGGAACAGTTAAATGCCTTAGCCCATAGTACAACAGCGGCACGTCCGGCTTTATTTAATGCCACAGCCACTAAAAATCTAAATCGTGCGATTGACCAAGTAACAGAATATCGTCTAGCAACATATTTAGCTTTAGAAGAGCAAGCCGAAAGTGTTGAGTTGACGGATGATTCAGAAAAAGCCATGACAGTATCTACTACGTCTAATTCAAATGATTTAACTCAAAAAGTTTTTTATTTACCAAAAGAGCCTGTATTCGATTTATATCGCACCTTAATTCCATTTTGGCATGCCATGCGTGGGTTTCGTGACAGTAAAGGACAAGATATTAATGGGTTTAACAATCCGGTATTTGGTGATTTTTATACTAAAGCACTGTGGATTGAAGCAAATATGCAGTTATTGTTACAAGGCCATCCGCAGGTATTAGCATTATTACAACCGACAATTAAAACAATTATTGCTGATGAAAAAGCAGATAAACATTCTCAAGCCTTCACTTTATATATCGCAGGCCAAGCATATTTAGAAAGCAATGCTGCGCTAGAAGAAGCAAAAAATTGTTTAGCCCGTGCACTTGCTATTTTCCAAACTGATAACAATAAAATCTGCAGTGCTGAAATAATAAATTGTTATCTGGGAATTGCTTGGATCAATTGGCTGCAACAAAATTCAGAATCCGCAAAGTCACATCATGCTAACGGTCTACAATTAGTCCAAACCCAATTTGGTGAGCGTCATCCTTATTATGCTGAATACCAATATCTTGCTTCTTATCTACAACAAAAACCAGGCCAATTACCCAATTTAAAATTACCAGAACGCATCGGCAATTGGCATATCCCGCCAGACAATAAACATTTTATTGGTCGTACTGAAACCCTCAAAAAATTAACCGCGCATTTTAAGCCAGCACAAGCAGGTATGAAGTTATGTTTTTTAAGTACGATTTCGGGTTTAGGCGGTATTGGTAAAACGCAAGTCGCCTTGAAATTTCTCCATCATTCAGGTCATGATTATGCCTTGCGCTTATGGTTTCGTGCTGAACAAGAGAACACACTGTTACAAGATTATATTGAGTTAGCAGAACGTTTTCGTTTAATGGCGATGGGCGAAAAATTATCGAAAAATGAAATCATTGCCAGAGTGAAAAAACATTTAGAAAATAATCCAGATTGGTTAGCAGTGTACGATAATGCTATAGATTATGCGTCCATTAAATCATTTTTACCAACACGCGGTGGTCATGTGGTGATTACTACTCGTCGTTCTAAAGAGAGCTTAGCAAAAGAACTACAAGATCAAAAAAGTATTGATGCAACCACATTAGAAATTGATAAATTTACCCTTGATGAAGCACTGCAATATTTAAAAGAAATGACTGAGCGCAGTGGAGTTCAAGAAGAACAAGCCATGCGAGAATTGGCAAAAGAGTTGGATTATTTACCTTTAGCTTTGGCACAAGCTGCCGCTTATATTAAACGCCGTGGTATCACTACTCAAGATTATCGAGAACGTTATAAAACCAGCCAGCAGTATTTACTCAAAGATAAATTATTACCAGCGGATAGTCACAGCCTTCCCGTTGCAACTACTTGGGAAGTTACCTTACAAGCGATTCAAGAGGAAGAACAAAAGGCAGGAGAACCACCATTAGCACTTGCAGTATTGCAAGCCATGAGTTATTTGTATGCAGATCAAATTCCGCAAAATTTATTAGCGCAATGGTTTAAAGTTACGCGCTTAATTTCTGAGAAAGAGATACAAAATGAATTAAAGAGAGTGTTAGATTGTTTAGCTGCGTACTCGATGATTCAAAAAAATGATTCGAGCAATAAAATTGAGAATACTGTTAGTATTCATCGTTTAGTGCAAGAAGTGATTCGTAATCGCAGTTTACAACAACAAGTGCCATCAAATGTACAATTAAGACCTGTTTCTAAACGAGTAGCTGCTAGTGACAATAAAAATGATAGCAAAATAGCGGTGTTGTCTCAACCAAGAAGCGAAGAAGAAAAGAAAAAAGAGCAAGACAAAGGAATTGCTTTAGATAAAGCTCTTCATCTTAAACAACAAAGTAAAATAATTTACCAGCAAGGCAAGCAAAATGATTTTAAATCAGCTGAACAATCATTATATAAAGCAATCGAAATTTATCAACAATACAGAGACAGTTATGCTGCTGAGCTATGCGATGCATTTTTAGATTTGGCTTTATTACTATACGTACAAGGTACACAGCAGAGTAAAAAAGCAGCACAGAAATGTTTAGCCGATGCAAAACAATTTTTAGTTAAATCTTATGGTAAAGCAGATGCCAAACAAAGCCGCTGTAAAGCTGTCGAATGGTATCTTGATGCTAAACGTGATAACAGCATCTTTGCAGTAAAAACCTATGCCAGTTTTGATACCTGGCAATTACCCGCCAATAATGATGAATTCTTTGTTGGTCGTGAATCCCTTGTTGAAAAACTTAATCAACACTGCAAACCGGAAAGTGCGTATCAAATGTTAGTACTCAGCGCCGTTTCAGGTTTAGGTGGTGTTGGTAAAACGCAACTTGCTATTTATTATCTTTATCATGCAAAGCATCAATATAATCTGCGTGCTTGGTTCCACGCGGAAAATGCTACTTTATTACTTGCGGATTATCGAAATTTTGCAAAAGAGTTTAATTTAATTGCAGTCGATGAGAAAACACCAAAAGAAGAGATTATTGCTGCTGTGAAACGTTATTTAGAGCGCCATCCAGATTGGTTGGCTATTTATGATAATGCAGGTTCTAGAGATGAAATACGAGAATTCTTACCAACAAAAGGTGGTCATTTAATCGTTACCACTCGCCGCCAAGAATATGATGATGTAGGAATTAAAGTGGCAGTAGATGTTTTTACTGAACAAGAAGCGATTGCTTATTTAAAAAAACTGACGGGTATCAATAACCAAGAGAAAGAGATGGTAGAGCTAGCTAAAACCTTAGGATGCTTACCTTTGGCGCTTGGCCAAGCAGGTATGTATATCAAGGAACAAATGAAAAAACAAAGCTTCACCATTCAAGATTACCTTCATAGTTTTAAGCAAAGTGCTGCGAAATTATTAGAAGCACAACAATTAACTTTGGATGATAGAAGTGAAACTATCGCAACGACTTGGAATATCAGCTTAAAAGCAATTGAACAAAAGGAAGAAACGAACGGTGAGCCGCATTTAAGTCTTCCGGTATTGCAAGCTATGGCTCATTTGCATGCAGAAGATATCCCAAGAAATATTTTAGAGGAATGGTTGCAGGAACAAAAATTAGTGGCCGATTCAAGGTCAGCACAATTAGCGCTTGATAAGGTAATTGGACATTTATCGGATTACTCTTTAATTCATGTGGATAGCAATCGTAAAATGGTAAGTATTCATCGGTTGGTACAGCAAGTAATTAAACAGAAAAACACTTTAACACCCCATATTCTTTACACACTAAACCTAGATGGAGGTATTCAACATACTAAACAGGAAGAATTTTTATTAAAAAGCTTAGTGATTGCTTTGTCAAAAGAGTTTAATGTTGATCTGCATGATGCAGATCCAATTATATTTAGTAGACAATTGGTTTTGCACGTATTATTTTTTATTGAGCAAATGGAAAATATAAATAAGCTTGAGTGGTGTTTGGTTTTGTTGGAAAAAATAATAAATTATTATTTAAACTATAAACAAAATATTACTGACATTGATGTTGTTTCATTTTGTAAAAAAATGCTACGTATAAGAGGGGTCTTTTTTGAAAAAAATGACTTAATCGTTGTTAAAATTTTTAATCAAATAGGCGAAGCTTATTATTATAAAGGCGATTACAAAGAAGCGATGAGTTACTTTGATAAAGCATTAAAAGTTTTAGGGCGATGTGATTTAAAAAATAACGAAGTACAGTTAGAGTTGGCAAACATATTAAATCTTCAGGGAGATGTGTATGGGAAAGAAGCAAATTATCGTGACGCGGAACGTCTGCAAAGACGGGCTTTAGAGACGGCAGAGGTAATTGATAAAAATAGCGCATTAACAGCAGAGATCTGGCATTCTTTAGGTAATTCTCTTTATTTTTTAGAGAAATATGATGAGGCTGCCAAGTCTTTTGAACAATCACTTCTGATTAGAAAGGTTGCTTATAAAACTGACAATACAAATAATCCTAAGATAGCAAGAACTTTACATATGCAAGGTTTGGTGAAGTTCAAACAAGCATTAAAAAATCCTAAAGAATCTAGATCTGAAGCGCTGAAAGAAGCGAAATTATTGGTTGATAGAGCTTTGCAGATAGAAAGATATTTTCATGGTGATTCTCCGCATGCAGATGTAGCTAAGGCTTTGCGTACGCTTTCAGAAATATTTTTAGCTACTGAGGATTATAAAAATGCACAGCAACATTGTGAGCAAGCGTTATATATCCAACAAAAGCTTTATCCTGAAAATAACCATCCTCAAATTGCAAGAACTCTGGTTTTTTTAGGTAAAATTTATAAAGAGGGAGGGCAAATAGAGCTGGCGAAAGAGAAATTTAGCATGGCATACAAAATATTTTTAATTAAACTTTCACCACAACATCCTGATGCAATTAATTGCAAGACTTTTTTAGATGGTGATAATAAATTAAGTCTAGCTGCCTTAACTGTTGGCGTTTCTGCTGTTTTCTCACCTGCGGCAACAGTAGTAACACTAGCGAATGCGCAAGCGTTAAATTCTGCATCAGCGACTGGTTCTGACAATAAAGATGCGAAGGTTGATGCAAAAGTGGATGGGGATAAAAAATCTGCAGTACGTCGATAGTGCCAGTAATGTCAAGTGGCTATTGTTGCATTATTAGCTAAGAAGTGGGATAGTAAAACAGCGCTTTATTTGATTTTGCATTAAATATAAAAATAGTATAAAGCACGCTGTTTTCAATCAGGATTAAGTTTGATCATTACATTTTCTGCTAGGAGGAAGTATGCAAAGGAGTCCATCAACTTTAACTATAGAGAGTCGACCAATCAAATCGCCAGAGTATTTTCGATTCCGCGAACAACTGAAAACAGCCACTGAGCTACAGCAAGATGTTCCGCTCGATATAGTCATAAATTACTTAGGCCCCGATTTAGGTTTAATCGACAGGCTGCAAAGAGCAGCAGAAAACACTTTGTTATTAGCTCAAGATAAAACAGGAAGTCATCAAGCCTACGAGTGCATTTTACAAATGGCTTTTTATTACCAAGCTGCCTGGGCATTGGCAAAGCGATATCAATTAGCAAATTATTACCCTGCGATTGTTGAGCAATTAAAAAACCTTGAACAGGTTTTCCCCAAGCTTGCCTTTGAAGTAGTTTCTTTGCATGATGAAAAGCAAATGATTATTCGAGATTTTCAACTGCATTATCAAAATAATAATCAGCATAAAAAAACATTACTAGCAATTCGCGATTTTGCCAAAAAACAATTAAAAATTTATCAAGAGCAATCTAATAATTCAGATTTGAAAATGATGACGAGTGGCGCTGCTCCAAAACCTGTGTCGATGCAGGCAATTTACAGCAATATCAGTCAAAAGATTAGAACATTATTTACCGCGATTATTTCCGAAAGTATTGTCCAGTATCAAAAACTTACCGGCGTTTATTCGCCATGTGCTTATAGTTTTATTGCCTTAGGGTCTTTAGCAAGAGAAGAGATCACGCCGTATTCAGATATAGAATTTGGAATTTTAATCGAAGATAAATTAAATGACAGTATTAATAATAAAAACAAAGTTTATTTCCGTAATCTTTGTCGCTTAATCAATTTTAAATTATTAGCATTAGCTGAAACACCAGCAAATTTTATCAGCAAAGAGTTTGGAGAAAAAGTTGGAGCATTGTTGGGAGCAGAAAAACATGCTCTTATTCCGAAAGGGTTTTGTTTTGATGCATTTATAGCAGGTGGATATAAAAATCCTTTAGGTAAACGTGATGAGAAAGGCGAATTAATTTTTGAATTGATTGGCACACCAAGTGAATTAGCCGATTATCAAGATGAAAAACACTATGGTGAAAAGGGAAAATTAGTCAGTGAATTATTGTTGCCGGGTTCCTTAACGCAAGCACGTTTAATTATTAGCAGTCAAACAAATGAACAACTATTAAAACAATATGAGCAAAAGGTATCTGCTTATCTCAACCAACGCGCTAAACAATTATGGGGAAAACCGCTTGATTCATCGCTGAATTTAACGCTCTATCAAGCGCGTGCGTTGGAATTATTAGTCGCAGACATCGGCCGTTTTCGCCCAAAATTAGGTAAGCAAGAAGAAGGTGGTCGTTCATTTGCTGCTAAACATGATTTATATCGTTTACCGAATATGATGTTTGATCAATTGGCCTTGTATTTTAACTTAACGGAAACCAATTTATGGGAACAGTTAAATGCCTTAGCCAGTAGTACAACAGCGGCACGTCCGGCTTTATTCAATGCAGCAGCAACCAAGAATTTAGCGCGCGCGATTGATCGCGTGACAGAAAATCGCTTAGCAGCGTATTTAGCGTTAGAAGAACAAGCCGAAAATGCTGAACTCACCGATGATCCTGAAAAAGCACTGACGGGTTCTCTCCAGCAAAAAGTTTTTTATTTACCCAAAGAAGCCGTGTTTGATCTGTATCGTACGCTAATTCCATTTTGGTATGCTATGCGATCATTTCGTGACAGCAAAGGACAAGATATTAATGTGTTTAATCATCCAGTATTTGGTAATTTTTATACTAAAGCGCCATGGGTTGAAGCAAATATGCAATTATTGTTGCAAGGCCATCCGCAAGCATTAGAATTATTACTGCCTGAGCTCAAAAAAATATTAGCATCGCCATCTGTGACAATTAATGTTGATGAAAAGAATCCGGTGGGCACGCTTCGCTTTGCCCACCCTACAAATGCTCCTGAAAAATCTCTTGTAGGGTGGACAAAGGAGCATAGCGACGTGTCCACCATGCGTGATTCAAAAGTAGAACAAGCTTTAATATTCTACATGGCAGGACAAGCGTATTTAGAAAGTAATTCAGCATTAACAGAAGTACAAGATTATTTAACACGTGCCTTAACTCTTTTCCAAAATAACAATAAAATACTTTATTCAGCTGAGATTTTACATTGCTATCTAGGGTTGTCATGGGGCAGTTGGCTACAACAAAATTCAGCATCAGCGAAGTCACATCATGCTAAAGCCTTACAACTCATACAAACGCAATTTGGTAAAGGTCATCCTTACTATGCTGAATGTAAAAAACTTGATTCTTATCTACAACAAAAGCCGGGCCAAATACCTAATTTAAAATTACCAGAACGCATTGGTAATTGGCATATTCCACCCGACAACCAGCATTTTGTTGGACGTACCGAAACCCTCAAAAAATTAACTGCCCATTTTAAACCAGCGCAAGCGGGTATGAAGATATGTTTTTTAAGCACGATTTCCGGTTTAGGCGGTATTGGTAAAACGCAAGTCGCCTTGAAATTTCTCCATCATTCCGGACATGATTATGCCTTGCGTTTATGGTTTCGTGCGGAACAAGAGCACACTTTATTGCAAGATTATATCGAATTGGCAGAACGCTTTCGCTTAATGGCGATGGGCGAAAGACTATCCAAAGAGGAAGTGATTGAACGCGTAAAAAAATATTTAGAGAATAATCCTGATTGGTTAGCTGTGTACGATAACGCTACGAATTACGTATCGATCAAACAATTTCTTCCAACACGCGGTGGACATGTGGTGATTACCACAAGATATTCTAAAGAAACGTTAAACAACGAATTAAAAAATGAAAAAGCCATTAATGCTCTAACGTTAGAAATAGACAAGTTCATACCAGAAGAAGCGTTGCAATATTTAAAAGAAATGACAGAGCGTAGTGGCGTTGAAGAAGAACAAGCAATGCACGCATTGGCCAAAGAGCTAGATTACTTACCGTTAGCACTGGCACAAGCAGCGGCTTATATTAAGCGCGGTGGTATCACGATCCAAGATTATCGTGAGCGTTACAAAACCAGCCAGCAATATTTATTAAAAAATAAATTACTGCCTGCGGATAGTCACAGCCTTCCCGTTGCGACAACATGGGAGACTACTTTACGAGCCATTCAAGAAGAAGAACAAAATGCAGGAGAATCGCCGTTGGCACTCGCGGTGTTGCAAGCCATGAGTTATGTTTATGCGGATCAAATTCCCCAAAGTTTATTAGCTCAATGGCTTAAGGTCACGCATTTAGTTACCGAAAAAGATATGCAAAGCCAATTAAAAAAAGTGTTGGACCGTTTGGCGACGTACTCGATGATTCAAAAAAATGATTCAAAAAATGAAATTGAGAATACCGTTAGTATCCATCGCTTAGTGCAAGAGGTTATAAGAAGTAGAGGTTTACAACAACAAGTATCAGGAAATTTAAAGTTAAAATTCGATGAGAAAACAGCAGAGGCAAAAATAAATTCTGATGCTAAATCAGCAGTTATTAATTACAATAAGGTAGATAACAAAATAGCAATACCTCAACCTAAATCAAAAAGTGAAGAAGAAAAGAAAAAAGAGCAAGAAAAAGAAGTTGCTTTAGATCAGGCTTTTCATCTAAAACAACAAAGTAAACGTATTTATCAGCAAAGCGAACAAAACATACCAAGTAAACCAATTGATTTTAAAATAGCTGAGGATGCCTTACGAAGATCGATCGCTATTTACCAACAATACAAAGATAGTTATGCCGGCGAATTATGCGATACATTCTTAGATTTGGCTTTATTATTACACGCACAAGGTACAAACCAGAGTCAACAAGCAGCACAGAAATGTTTAGCCGATGCAAAACAATCTTTAGTCAGATCTTATGGTAAAGCGGATGCCAAGCAAAGCCGCTGTAAAACTGTCGAATGGTATCTTGATGCTAAACGTGATAACAGCATTTTTGCAGTAAAAACTTATGCCAGTTTTGATACTTGGCAATTACCGCCTAACAATAATGAATTCTTTGTCGGCCGTGAATCGCTGATCGAAAAGCTCAACCAGCATTGCAAACCTAATCAAGCTTATCAGATGTTAGTGCTTAGTGCGGTTTCTGGTTTAGGTGGCGTCGGTAAAACGCAATTAGCAATTTATTACCTCTATCATGCCAAACATCAATATAATTTGCGCGTGTGGTTCCGTGCAGAAAATGCTAGCCTATTACTTTCTGATTATCGCAGCTTTGCCAAAGAGTTTGATTTAATTCCAGTTGACGAGAAAACACCAAAAGAAGAAATTATTGGATCAGTCAAACGTTATTTAGAACGCCATCCTGATTGGTTGGCAGTATATGATAATGCAGGATCACGTGATGAGATAAGAGAGTTTCTTCCTACCAAAGGTGGCCATTTAATCGTAACCACTCGTCGGCAAGAATATGACGACGTGGGAATTAAAGTAGCAGTCGATGTATTTACTGAACAAGAAGCGGTTGCTTATCTCAAAAAACTAACTGGTATAACTAATCAAGAAAAAGAAATGGCAGAACTTGCTAAAACTTTAGGTTATTTACCATTAGCTATTGGGCAAGCCGGTGCTTATATTAAAAAACAAAAAATGACTGTGCAGCAATATTTAAATAATTTCAAACAAAGCGCTGTGAAACTATTAGAAGCACAGCAGTTAGCGCTAGACAATAGAAGTGAAACCGTAGCAACCACTTGGAATATTAGTTTAAAAGCGATTGAACAAGATGAAGAAAAAAATAACGAACCACATTTAAGTCTTCCGGTATTACAAGCGATGGCGCATTTGGATCCCGAAGATATTCCAAGGGATATTTTAGAAAAGTGGTTGCGGGATCAAAAGTTAGTTGTTGATACAGATTTTGCTAGATTAGCGCTTGATAAAGTAATTGGGCGTTTATTAGATTATTCGTTAATCTATGTAAATATTGATAATAAAACAGTTAGTATCCATCGTTTAGTACAGGAAGTTATCCGGATGGGTATTCTATCAGCGATAAGTAAGCCTGCAGAGGTGTTAATAATTCATAAAGATAGGGTGATTTTAGCTGAAAATCATATATCAATAATAAAATTTTTAGATGGACTGGCCACTAGTTTATCGAATAATTTTGTCAAAAGCACTCAGGCAATTGAAGATGAAAGACGTAAAAAAACTTTATTTCCTCATGCAGAGACTTTAATTCAACATTATGATCAACAAAAACTATTAAATGCTCCTCCTTCTTTTCTTTTATCAGTATTGTTGTCATATGTTGCTCAAGTTTTAAGTGAGCAATTAGGAAATGCATCTCGGGCTCAAGGGTATCAGGAACGTGCTTTGAAAATTAGTGAGCAGCATCATGGCCCTAGCCATTGGAAACTTGCCGCACCTTTGCTTAATTTGGCTATTAACCATGGTGAGTTAGGTAAAGAACAAGAAAAACGATTGTTATTAGAACGTGCCTCAGAAATCCTTGAAGGACATCAAGGAAAATATCCTCCAGAACTAATAAATACAATAACAATGTCATTAGCAAATTCGTATGGTGCTTTGGGTGATACAAAAAAAAGAAAATTTTTATTAGAAATACTTTTGGAAATTTTTGAAGCCCAATATGGTGTTTCACATTTAGCTATAGTTAACCTACTGACTAACCTTGCTGATGTTTATGGTGAGTTTGGTCGTGTTGATGACGCAAAATGCTTATTGGAGCGCGCTTTAAAAATCCTTAAACAACATTACGGCGCTAATCATTGGCGAGTAGCAAAGCTATTAGGTTCTCTTGCAACTGCCTATGGTGAATTAGGTGACATGCAAACCAAGAAACAATTAATTGAGAGCGCTATAGCTATCCTTAAGCAACAATATGGGGTGGACCATTGGGAAGTTGCTAATTTACAAGGAATGCTTGGCGATGTTTACTATAATTTGGGCAATACAAAAGTTGCAATAGCTTTACTTGAAAATTCTTTGAATATTTTCAAGCGCAATTTTGGTGACGACCATTGGAGGGTAGCTCAAGCGTTAAATGATTATGCACTGATTTGCGGTGAGCTAGGCGATACAGAAAAAAAGAAAAACCTTCTTGAACAAGGTTTAAAGATTCAAGAAAAATATTATGGTTTTGATCATTGGAGAATAGTTATTACATTAACAAATCTTGCAGCCGCCTATGGTGATTTAGGCAAAGGAAATGTTGCAAATAGCTTGCTAGAACGGGCTTTGAAAGCTGGAGAGCAACATTATGGTATTCATTATCATAAACTTGCTAATATATTAATGAATATTGCAGCTAACTATGGTCAATTAGGTGAGACACAAAAAAAGAAAAATTGTTTATTGCGCACTATAGAAATTCAAACGCAACATTATGGTATTGGTGATTGGCGGCCAACAGATGCAAGGGCAGAGCTTGCAGCTGTTGACGATGAATTGGGTGATACTCAAATAGCAAAAAGTTTATTGCAAGATATTTTAAAAACCCAGGAGAAACATTATGGTTTTGATCACTGGAAGCTTGCGGGTACCATTTGTAAACTTGCCAACACTTTCGCAAAAGAAGATCCTAAAACTGCAAAAACATTTTATGAGCGTGCTTTAAAGATTGAAGAACAACATTATGGTTATAACCATTGGCAAGTAGCTGCTACGTTAATGAATCTTGCAAATACTTATGGCGAACTGGGTGATGAAACAACCAATCAATTACTACTCAAGAGAGCTTTGAAGATTCAAGAGAAACATTATGGATTAGATCATAGCGAGGTGGCGATAACTGTGCTTAATTTAGCTATGTCTTGTGCTGCAATAAAAGACTGGCCAAATGCTTATTTATTTGCTGATCGTGCTTGCCGTAGTTTTACCATAACTTACAAAAATTCTAATCATCCTTATGTGCAAAAAGCCAGTAAATTATTACAGCAATTAACACAGTTTTTCTCATCTCAAGCACCACAATTATTGATGCGGTTAACGCAACATATTAATCAAGAACAGTTAATAAAGGCTTTGTGCAAATCTGAGATATTAGAGCTTTTAGAGAAACGAAGTTTTGCTAGTGTACGCCAATTATTTCAGTTACAACATGCTGATTATGACAACTATGAGCTGCATTTTGCTTTAGGGCAACAATATATTCACAAGCAAAATACGCTAGGAGCAATAAAACATTTCCAAATTTCTATGGAGCTTGCAAAACAAGCGGGTTGTGATAGGTCTGAATTAGCAAATATCCAGAATAATTTAGGAAGTCTTTATCATTGTTATGCTTGTGAACAGAAACCAATTAATAATATTAGCGTAGTGCAAGATGCACTCAAGCAAAGTAATGACCATTTTAAGCAAAGCTTACAATTAGATCTCCACATCCAACATTTTACTGCGTATGCTAATTATTTGTTACAGCAGGATTGTATTGTAGAAGCAATACAACAATTAGAGAGAGTTTTAAACATAAATAAATTAGCAATGGCATCCGATGTGGCAACAGAACAATATCGAACACTTGAGCAAGATGGCAAATTGAATTATGGCGGTTTGGAATCTTTAACCTTGGACACAAGGTTACAAATGGAACTTGATTTTTGGCAAGAAATTGATATTAAAGCAACTACCTTCGCATATTATTTATTAATCACTGCTTATCACCAGCAAAATAATGTTGAAGCGGCACGCAAAATTGTGATGAAATTTCAACAAATTGCCGTTAAAGAAAATGATCCGCTGACATTTTCTTTACTAGGACATACGCAACAATTAATTAAGGATTACACAAGTGCTGCAGCTAGTTATCAGCAAGCATTCAAGCTAATGCCGGGTTATATAGTTGCTGAACGGCAGTTAAAACAGTGTCAAGCTTTATTGAGTGCTTCGGTCGCTCAATCACAATCTTCTCAAGCAGCGGCAGATGCTAAAGGTAGTGGTGATAGCAAATTAAGTCTAGCCAGCTTAGCTGCCATTTTTTCATCTGCTGCAACGGCAGCAGCACCTGCAGATCCGCAACCGTTAAATTCTGCAACAGCTGTAGCAAATTCAGTGCCTGTGGCTGCTTCTGACAATAAAGATGCGAAGGTTAATGCAAAAGTGGATGGAGATAAAAAATCTGGAGTGCGTCGATAGTACCAGTAAGGTTAAATGCTTGTGATTTGTTAAGTGATACGTTACACTTAACGTATGATCAAGTCATGGAACCATAAGGATTAAAGATTTTTTTTGATACTGGCAATAAGTCAGGCATTACTGCTAACCATGAAAAACGGCTAAAAGTAATCTTACAACGACTGAATGCTGCGTCAAGCCCTGATGATATGAATACACCAGGCATGAAATTTCACAAATTAACGGGTAATTTGAAAGGTTTTTACTCGGTAACTGTTACTGGAAATTGGCGTGTTATTTTCAAATTTGATAGCACGAATGTAATCAATGTTAACTATATTGATTATCACTAATCTCGGGAGAAAAAAACAATGGCTATTATACATAATCCCCTACATCCGGGAGAAATTGTTAAAGATGAATTAATTGATGCTACGGGCATGAGCGTGACAGAAGCAGCCAAAAGATTAGGGGTATCTCGTACCGCTTTGTCTCGCCTTCTGAATGGGCATGCGGGAATCAGCCCTGAGATGGCATTACGGCTATCTAAATTTTTTAGTACTAGTATTGAGATGTGGATAACTATACAGGCTCAGTACGATACCTGGTTAATTAGCAAACAAAGCAACAAAATCAAAGTCAAACCACTTGATGAAGCTGCTTAAGGTTATTCTAATCTTTTAGATTGGCACTTTCAGACTTTAAGTGCGAATTTCTGTCTATGAATCTGCCTAAGTAACATTATTCTTAAGCGTTATTTTAGCTAAGAAACGAAATTATTAGCTGATAAGGCTTTGCATACGCTTTCAGAAATATTTTTAGCTACTGAAGATTATCAAAATACACAGCAACATTGTGAGCAAGCGTTAAACTCTGCAGCAGCGGCTGGTTCTGACAATAAAGATGCGAAAGTTAATGCAAAAGTGGATGGAGATAAAAAAATCGATAGTGCCAGTGAGTTAAATGGATGTTGTTGTGTTAATAGCTAAAAAGTGGGATAGTAAAACGGCGCTTTATTTGATTTTGCTGTTTTCAGTCAGGATTAAGTTTGATCATTACATTTTCTGTTAGGAGGAAGTATGCAAAGGAATCCATCAGCTTTAACTGTAGAGAATCGACCAATCAAATCTTCAGAGTATTTTCGTTTCCACGAACAACTGAAAACAGCCACTGAGCTACAGCAAGATGTTCCACTCGATATAGTCATCAATTATTTAGGCCCCGATTTAGGTCTGATCGATAGATTGCAAACAGTAGCAGAGTATACTTTGCAGTTGGCTGAAGGCCAGAAAGGGAGTCACCAAGCCTACGAGCACGTTTTGCAAACCGTTTTTTATTATCAAGCGATATTAGCGCTGAGTAAGCGTTATCAATTGGAATATTACCAACCGGTTATTGTTGAACAATTAAAAACTATGGAACGAATATTCCCCAAATTAGTTTTTGAAGAAGTTTCTGTGCATGATGAAAAACAGGTGGTTATTCAAGATTTTCAATTAAACTATCAAAATAATAATCCGCATAAAAAAGAATTAACCGCAATTCGCGATTTTGCCAAAAAACAATTAAAAATTTATCAAGAACAATCTCATAATTCCGATTTAAAAATGATGACGAACGGCACTGCTCAAAAACCAGTTTCGATGCAGGCAATTTACCGCGATATCAGTCAAAAGATTAGAACCTTATTTACCGCAATTATTTCCGAAAGCATTGTGCAGTATCAAAAACTCACCGGTGTTTATCCACCATGTGCTTATAGCTTTATTGCCTTAGGGTCTTTAGCAAGAGAAGAGATCACGCCATATTCAGATATAGAGTTTGGAATTTTAATCGAAGATAAATTAGATGACAGTATTAATAATAAAAACAAAGTTTATTTTCGTAATCTTTGTCGCTTAATCAATTTTAAATTATTAGCACTAGCTGAAACACCAGCCAGTTTTATCAGCAAAGAGTTTGGAGAAAATATTGGTGATTTATTAGGAGCAGAAAAACATGCTCTTATCCCGAAAGGGTTTTGTTTTGATGCGTTTGTAACAGGTGGATATAAAAATCCTTTGGGTAAACGTGATGAGAAAGGTGAGTTAGTTTTTGAATTGATTGGCACGCCAAGTGAATTAGCCGATTTTCAAGATGAAAAGCATTATGATGAAAAAGGAAAGTTGGTTAGTGAACCGCTGTTGCCAGGCTCTCTAACGCAAGCACGTTTAATTATTAGCAACCAAACAGATGAGCAACTATTAAAACAATATCACAAAAAAATATCTGCTTATCTCAGCCAGCCCGCTAAACAATTATGGGGAAAACCGCTTGATTCATCGCTAAATTTAACACTTTATCAAACGCGCGCATTGGAACTATTAGTCGCAGACATCGGCCGTTTTCGTCCGAAATTAGGTAAGCAAGAAGAAGGTGGCCGCTCGTTTGCTGCCAAGCATGATTTATATCGGTTACCGAATATGATGTTTGATCAGCTGGCCTTATATTTTAATTTAACGGAAACCAATTTATGGGAACAGTTAAATGCGCTAGCTAATAGCACAACAGCAATGCGTCCGGTTTTATTTAATCCGGCGGCTGCTAAAAATCTAGTGCGTGCGATTAATCAAGTAACTGAATATCGTTTGGCAACATATTTAACGCTAGAAGAGCAAGCAGAAAGTGTTGAGTTGACGGACGATTTAGAAAAAGCTATGACAGTTTCTAATTCAAATGATTTAGCTCAAAAAGTTTTTTACTTACCAAAAGAGCCTGTATTCGATTTATATCGCACCTTAATTCCATTTTGGCATGCTATGCGTGGGTTTCGTGACAGTAAAGGACAAGATATTAATGGGTTTAATAATCCGGTATTTGGTAATTTTTATACTAAAGCATCATGGGTTGAGGCAAATATGCAATTATTACTGCAAGGTCATCCGCAGGCATTATCATTATTGCAGCCAGAGCTTAAAAAAATATTGGTATCGCCATCTGTGGCAATTAATGTTGATGAAAAGGATTCGGTGGGCACGCTGCGCTTTGCCCACCCTACAAATATTACAAATGCCAGGCGTGATTTAGAGGTAGAACAAGCTTTCATATTCTACATGGCAGGGCAGGCGTATTTAGAAAGTAATTCAGCATTAATAGAAGCACAAGATTATTTAATACGTGCTTTAACTATTTTCCAAAATAACAATAAAATAATTTATTCAGCTGAGATTTTAAATTGCTATCTAGGATTGTCATGGAGCAGTTGGCTACAACAAGATTCAACATCAGCGCAGTCACATTACGCTAAAGCTTTGCAACTCATACAAACGCAATTTGGTGAAGGTCATCCTTACTATGCTGAATGCAAAAAGCTTGATTTTTATTTACAACAAAAACCAGGCCAATTACCCAATTTAAAATTACCAGAACGCATCGGCAATTGGCATATCCCGCCAGACAATAAACATTTTATCGGCCGTACCGAAACCCTCAAAAAATTAACCGCGCATTTTAAACCAGCACAAGCGGGTATGAAGATATGTTTTTTAAGCACAATTTCTGGTTTAGGCGGTATTGGTAAAACGCAAGTCGCCTTGAAATTTCTCCATCATTCAGGCCATGATTATGCCTTGCGTTTATGGTTTCGTGCTGAACAAGAGCACACTTTATTACAAGATTATATCGAATTAGCAGAACGCTTTCGCTTAATGGCGATGGGCGAAAGACTATCTGAAAAGGAAGTGATCAGTAAAGTCAGGAAGCATTTAGAAAATAATTCAGATTGGTTGGCAGTATATGATAACGCAACGGATTATGCATCTATCAAACCATTTTTACCAACACGCGGTGGCCATGTGGTGATTACCACGCGACGTTCTAAAGAGACTTTAGAAAAAGAATTGAAAGCAGAGAAAAATATAGATGCAACCACATTAGAGATCGATAAATTTTCACCAGAAGAAGCGTTGGAATACTTAAAGTCAATGACAGAACGCGGTGGAGAAGAAGAACAAGCGATGAACGCGTTAGCCAAAGAGCTAGATTATTTACCGTTAGCCTTAGCTCAAGCAGCGGCCTATATTAAACGTCGTGGTATTACCACCCAAGATTATCAGGAACGTTATAAAACAAGTCAGCAATATTTACTCAAAGATAAATTACTGCCAGCAGATAGTCACAGCCGTCCCGTTGCAACTACTTGGGAAGTTACCTTGCAAGCGATTCAAGAAGAAGAACAGAAAGCAGGAGAGCCACCATTAGCTCTCGCGGTATTGCAAGCCATAAGTTATCTGTATGCAGATCAAATTCCGCAAACGTTATTGGTTCAGTGGCTGAAAATTACCCACTTAACTGATGAGAAAGCAGCGCCAGCACAATTAAATAACGTGTTAGAGCGTTTAGCAGCTTACTCAATGATTCACAAAAACAATTCAAAAATAGAACTTGAAAATACGGTGAGCATTCATCGTTTAGTACAAGAGGTGATTCGTAATCGCGGTTTATCGTTACCAACAAAAGCCAATCCACAGTTGATAAAAGTTGATGATAAAAAGGCGGAAGTAAAAAAAACTCCTGTTCCTAAACCAATAACTGTTGGCGACAATAAAGTCGATAGCAAAATAGCAGCAACATTATCCAAACCAAAAAGCGAAGAAGAAAAGAAGAAAGAACGAGAAAAAGAAATTGCTTTAGATAAAGCTTTTCATCTTAAACAACAAAGTAAAAATATTTATCAGCAGGGCAAGCAAAGTGATTTTAAAGCAGTAGAAGCTACTCTACGTAAGTCGATCGAAATTTATCAACAATACAAAGACAGTTATGCAGGGGAATTATGCGATGCATTATTAGATTTAGCTTTATTGTTGCACGCTCAAGGTAATGTGCAAAGCAAACAAGCAGCGCAAAAGTATTTAGCCGAAGCAAAACAATGTTTAGACAAACCCTATGGCAAAGCAGATGCCAAACAAAGCCGCTGTAAAACTGTAGAATGGTATCTCGATTCCAAACGCGATAACAGTATTTTCGCAATTAAAACCTATGCCAGTTTTGATGCCTGGCAATTACCACTTAACAACGATGAATTCTTTGTGGGTCGCGAATCACTGATAGAAAAGCTCAATCAACATTGCAGACCTGATCAGGCGTATCAGATGTTGGTGCTGAGTGCCGTTTCAGGTTTAGGCGGTGTCGGTAAAACACAACTCGCTACTTATTATCTTTATCATGCCAAACATCAATACAACTTGCGTGCGTGGTTTCGGGCAGAAAATTCTACTTTATTGCTCGCGGATTATCGAAACTTTGCTAAAGATTTTGATCTCATTCCGCTCGATGAGAAAACACCGAAAAAAGAAGTTATCGCAGCAGTCAAACGTTACTTAGAACGCCATCCTGATTGGTTGGCGGTATATGACAATGCGGGGAGTTATGAAGAAGTCAAAGAATTTTTACCCACTAAAGGCGGCCATTTAATCGTCACCACGCGTCGTCAAGAATATGACGATGTAGGCATCAAAGTAGCAGTGGATGTCTTTTCTGAACCAGAAGCGCTTGCCTACTTAAAAAAATTAACGGGTATTCAAAACCAAGACCAGACAATGATTGAATTAGCTAAAACTTTAGGCTGTTTACCGTTAGCCATTGGACAAGCAGGTGCTTATATTAAAGAGCAAAATATTACTATTCAACACTATTTAAACGATTTTAAACAGAGTGCTGCAAAATTATTAGCAGCGAAAGAATTAGCATTAGATAATCGAAGTGAAACAGTAGCAACTACTTGGGATATCAGTTTAAGAGCGATTGAGCAAGATGAAGAAAAAAATAACGAACCGCATTTAAGTCTCCCGATATTACAAGCGATGGCACACTTAAATGAACAGGATATTCAAAGAGATATTTTAGAAAAGTGGTTAGTAGATCAGAAAAAAGCACCAGACTCTATTGCGGCTAAACTTATATTAGATAAAGTTGTCGGCTACTTAAAGAATTATTCACTTATTTATGTTGATATTAATCAGAAAACTGTAAGTATACATCAGTTGTTACAGGAGGTAATTCGCACGAAATTTTTATCTATATCTAGTGAAAAGGAGGTTGTGTATGTGATGCACGAGGAGAAAGGGATCCAAGCCGATAATAAGATGGAAGTTTGTAAGTGCTTAGATTCTTTAGCGGTTAGTACAACAGAAGAGTTTGATCGTAAAACATTTGCATTAGAAAATGAGTTACGGCAAAAAGTTTTATTGCCACACCTTGAAAGATTGTTAGATCATTATGAAAATATTGCAACAATTAAACCCGCTACTAATAAAGAATTAGCATTATTACTATTAAATATTGGTAATGTTTTATTAAATCAAGGTCAAACTCGTATCGTCAAACAACACTATCAGCGAGCCTTACAAATTGGAAAAGCGCATTACGGTGCAAAAGCTCCTTTGGTGGCAAGAATATTAAATAGTCTTGCAAATGTTTATGGAGATTTAGGTGATGCAAAAACTCAAAAAATATTGTTAGAAGAGGCATTGAACATCAAATATGAGCAATATGGTAAAGATCATTGGCAAGTGGCAATTACCTTAACAAATCTTGCTGATGCTTATGGTGATCTGGGTGATACAAAAAAGAAAATAGAACTACTGGAGCAAGCTTTGGTTATCGATGAGAGGCATTATGGTAAAAATCATGCAGAAGTGGCGATGACTCTTGTCAGTTTGGGTAGTGCTTATGGTGAGTTAGGCGATATGAAAAATATGAAAAAGAAGAAGGCCTTAGTACAGCGTGCATTAGACATTGAAGAAGCTTGTTACGGTAAAGAGCATTGGCAAGTAGCTAAAACTCTGAATAGTCTTGCTATTGCTTTAGATGCATTAGGTGATGCTTCTAAGGCAAAAACTTTGCTAAAGCGGGCTTTAATTATTCAAAAAAAATACTACGGTGAAAAGCATTGGGAAACTGCGATTACCTTGTGTAATCTTGCTAATATTTTTGGAAGTTTGGCTGATCCCTTGGAGAAGAAAAATCTATTAGAACAAGTATTAATTATTGAAAAATTACATTATGGAGATGACCATTGGCAAGTAGCTACAGCTTTGATGAACTTAGGAAATGCTTATTGGGCCTTAGGAAAGCCAAAGAAACAAAAAGATTTTTTAGAACAAGCATTAACAATTCGACAAACATATTATGGTCAGGATCATGTCGAGGTGGCAAAAATATTAGGAAACTTGAGTAATTCATATCGAGATTCCAAAGATCCTATGACAGCAATAAAATACGGGGAACAAGCATTAAGAATATTTAAAAATAATTATGGCGAGAATAGTTGGAATGTTGGAATTGCTATATACAATTTGGCATTAAGTTATTCGAAAACGAATGAGATACAACATGCATTTGAGCTGGCTAAGCGGGCTTATGAAATATTTTCTATTGATAAAGAAGATATAGATCATCCCTATACTCAAAGTGCTGAGGATTTGTTAGAGCAGCTAAAATTGCTTTTGCCAAAAAATCCAGTGCCTGCACTGGATGACGGTGAAGAAGAATTACAAAAAGCGATTCAATTATCGCGTGATATTGCACAACAACAATCAAAACAATCTCAAGCTTTAATAGCTACTTCTGCTGCCCAACCACAACCTCCTGTAGATGCTAAAAATGGTGGTAATAGCACGTTAAGTTTAGCTGCTTTGGTTGTTAGTGCTTCTGCCATTTTTTCATCTTCTTCCACTGCTGTAGCACCAGCAAATGCACAAAATTCAAATCTTGCAGTAACTGCCGCTGCAACAAATCCAGTATCTGTTGTGCCAGATGATGATGAAGATGAATTAGAAAAAGCGAAGCAATTATCACTTGGTTAGTTTATTAAAATAATGAAGTTATTTTTTAATTTAGGAGAAATTAAAAATGGTATTATCGTCTGCGATCAATAAATCAAATAAGTCTCCAGAATATCTTCATCTCCGCGAACAACTTAACGCAGTGGCGTGCTTTCCACAAAGTAATGATCAAAAAAATAATCCCGTGGATGTAGTGATGGGTTATCTGGGCGCTGAAGCTATTGATGTACTACGAACAGAGGCGGAAAATTGTTTGCGTCTTGCTGAGCAGCATGCGCAAAGCCATGTGGGTTATGACTATTGTTTACGTGCAGTATTTTATTATCAAGCAGCCAGTGTGTTGTCACAGCAACATGAATTAAAGAAAGAACAAGCTGCGATTTTGCAGTCATTACATGCCATCAATCAACATTTTCCAGTCCTAGCATTTGAGTCTGCTCTGTTGCCTTCTGTTACAAATAGCAAGGCAGTGGATCTGCAGCAGTTACAAAAAAATCCCCATAAAGAAAAACTTAACGCAATTCGTCAATGGGCAAGAGATGAATTGGAGCGTTATCAAACACAAGCATGGTCTGTATCTGCAAAAACTGTGTTGCCTATTATCCCTGCATTAACGGCCTCCTTAAGAAATAAGCCGATTTGCTTTGAAGAGCATGTAGTGAAAGGTGATGGCAATTGTGGATTTACAGCATTAGCAACCAACCGCACTGAAGTGGTTGCTCTGTTTCTCGATTGCGCCACTCAAGCAGAAATTAGAAAATTTCTGGCGCCCGAGATTAAAGCTTTATTGCGTGAAAACCGTCAGTTGTCATTACACACTGAACAAACACAAAAACTGTTTTCTGGGTGGGATGCATTAGATAATAAAACTGATGCTTTAGTAAGAAGCATCAATGATCAATTGGAAAAAGTTTCGATAGATGTTAAATCGTCTTCTGTTTTTCGCCGTCAAGGATTAGAAGGCTTAATTAAATTACTCGCAAATTCTTCTGAGCCTTTTAAGCAAAAATCGCTATCAGATTTGCAGCAGCTGCAATCACAATTATCTCAACTGCATGAACAATTAGATGTATGTTGTGCCAGCATGGAATTATTTCGTCGCTACGTGCAACAGAGCTTAGGTGGTACGGAGTGGTTGGGTTACCGCAGTGCTTTATTGTTTGCCCGCTTAAAAAATTACAGCGTATATATTTTTCATCAACCTTCTGCTAAGCGTTCTGAACTTGCATTATTGGAAAAGCACGAAAGCGCGAATGCTACCAACACTTTCTATTTATTACATACTGGTCGTTACACCCATTATAATATATTGACAGAAACAAGCACACCGCTTGCTAAAAATTTCAAGGAAGCGTCGAAAGAACGTGTGTTAACCATGCAAAGTATTTATCAAACCGTCAGCCAACGTTTAAAAGCATTGCTAATCGATATTATTGCAGAAAGTGTTGCTGATTATCATATGTTAACTAAACAGCATCCGCCTTGTGGTTATACCTTTATTGCTTTGGGCTCTTTAGCCAGAGAAGCAATTACACCATATTCGGATCTTGAATTTGGTTTGTTAATTGAAGATAAAAAAAATAAAGATAGCAATGAAAAAAATAAAATCTATTTTCGCAATCTCTGTCGTTTGATCAATCTTAAATTATTAGCCTTAGGCGAAACACCCGCCAATATTTTAAATATTAAGATGCCGAAAGTGGATGGTAAAGCCATACTTAATCCTATTCCCAAAGGACTCTGTTTTGATGCCTGTGTTGATGGTGGCTATAAAAATCCCTTAGGTAAACGCGATGTAAAAGGCGAGTTGATTTTCGAATTAATTGGCACACCAACAGAACTTGCTGATTACCAACAAGAACAGCATTACCAAAAAGTCGATGAAAAAAATAATCAACCTGCAGGAAAACTGGTTAGTGAACCATTATTGCCTGGCTCATTAACTCAGGCGCGTTTACTGGTTTCAGGCCAAGCGAATAAGTTGCTAATCAATATTAATAAAGAACAGCAAGCCAGTGATTTCTTGTTAATTCAGTATCAACAAAAAATAATCGACTATTTAAAACAATCCGCTACGCATCTATGGGGCAGTCCATTATTAGCTAATGTTTCTTTCAGCAGACGCCAAGCAAAGGCTCTGGACTTATTAGCGGCTGATCTGGCTCGATTTCGTCCGCGTTTCGGTAAACAAGAAGAAAATAACCGCAGTTATTCGGTCAAACACGATCTGTATCGTTTGTTGGATATGATTTTTGATCAGCTCGCTTTATATTATGACCTTCCTACGCACAGTCTTTGGGATCAGCTTAACACCTTATCGCAAGCAACGGATAAACATCCTGCGTTCTTTACTGCCCAAGCCCAAGGGAATTTATTAAAAGCGATTGACAGAGCCACTGAATATCGTCTGGATGCCTATTTAACCTTGGGTGAGCAAAGCGAAAATGAAGAACTCACGCAAGATTATCAAATTGCTTTTAAAGGTCAGCAGATAGCGGGAAATAAAATATTTTATTTACCTGCCAAACAAGTTTTTGAACTGTATAACAGCTTTATTTTGTTATGGCAGGCAGCGAAATGGTTTTGTGATAGTCGAGGCGGTGAGAGCGCTTTTGCGCATCCCGTATTACAAAATTTTTCGAGTGCGGCACCGTGGGTGGAAGCACAAAGAATTTTATTGTTACAAGGCCCTGCGCAAGCTTTAGCCTCATTACCCTCTGTGGTTGGCACGCTCCACTTTGCTCACCCTGCAAATACTGCAAGTATTAATTTAGGTGATGAAAAATTCAATGTAGGGTGGACAAAGGAGCGTAGCGACGTGTCCACCAATAGCAATACAAAAAATGTTATGTCTCTTACGGAAATTGAGCAAGCCTTAACTCTACAAATCACCGGCCAAGCGTATATGGAAAGTGGTCGTGCCTTAGCAGAAGCGCAACACTGCTTTAAACGTGCACAAACAATATTTGAGCAAGCGAGTAGTCAGGAAAAAAGTAAACTCTATAACGGTGGAGTAATAATTTGCTATTTAGGCCTTGCTAAAATCTATTGGCGACAAAGCAAAACAACTGAAGCACAACAACAACTGGTTAAAGCGAAAGTACTTTTAGAAACTTATTTTAGCTCACAGCATCCTTATTCCGCAGAATATCAAACAGTAGTTTCTCTACGACAAGAAGTCCCTGGAAATTTGCCGACTTTGTCTCTGCTCAATAAAAACTGGCACGTGCCACCGGATAACAAACAATATTTTATCGGCCGCGCTGAAAGTTTAGAAAAATTACAACAACATTTTAAATTCGTACAAGCAGGAACCAAACAATGTTTCATTAGTACTATTTCAGGTTTAGGAGGCATTGGCAAAACCCAACTCGCGATTAAGTTTATTCATGATCCTCATCATGATTACAGTTTACGTTTATGGTTTCGCGCCGAACAAGAGATTACCTTATTACAAGATTATATTGATTTCGCGCAATTGTTTCAGTTATTAGCTGAAGGTGAACGCGTGCAGCAAGATGAAATTATACGTCGCGTCAAACAGTATTTAGAAACGCATCCGGATTGGTTAGCAGTTTACGATAATGCAGAAGATTATCAGGCAATTAAGCGCTTCTTGCCAGCAAAAGGCGGTCACATTGTTGTTACGACAAGAGCATCGAAAGAAAAGTTAGCGAAAGAACTAGCAGAAGCTACCGAAGATGAAAAAACTTCTGTGCCATCTGTATTAGCATTAGCGATTGAAAAGTTTAGCAAAGAAGAAGCGTTGCATTATTTAAAAACCTATACCAGTCGTGTAGGTGCTGATGAAGAAAAAGCGATGAATGAATTAGCGGGGAAAGTTGATTATTTACCGCTAGCTCTCGCGCAAGCTGCGGCTTATATCAAACGTTGTGGTTTAACAACGGCTGATTATTTAGAACGCTACAAGACTAGCTATCAAAAATTGTTAGAGTCTAAATTATTGCCCGCAGATAGTACTGATCGAGATAAAGATAAAATTATTAAAACAGTAGCTACTACCTGGGAGGCCAGCTTACAAGCGATAAGAGAAGAAGAAGTCAAAGAGTACAAAGCAAACTCAATAGCATCAAATCAGCAACCAATTGCAATCATGTTATTACAAGTCATGAGTTATTTAGATGCCGATCAAATTCCGCAATCTTTATTAACGCAATGGTTACGTGTAACGCATTTCGTAGATGAAAAAGAGATAAACCATCAATTAAAAACTGCTTTGGATCGACTAGAAGGTTACTCTTTAATTCAAAAAGATCATAAAGAGCAAGTCGAAACTATCAATATTCATCGCTTAGTGCAAACTGTGATAAGAGATAGAGGATTGGTAGATACTGAAAATGTAGCATTACAAAATAATAAAAAAACAATTACTAACAATGATACAAAACAAGATGCTAAGCTGGTTGCCGATCAATCTCTAGTTTTAGTAAAACAACCACCTAATAAGCCGCATCCAAGTGTGCTACCAACATCATCTGCCATGATGGCAGATACATTGCCTATGGTGTTGGAGTTGTTAGGGAATGATAGCAAAGATAAAGCCAATCATAATTGGGTACGTGTTTGCACGCTCATTGCTTTTACCCGAGCGAACCAACAAATCGATTTGCGAACCAATTCAGAAATTGAACGAGCTGCAGAAAAACATAAACAAGCTCGCCGACTATTCGAACAAACAGATGTGAAAAAAACAGAAGCACCATTACGTGAAGCTATTAAAGTTTATGCCAGCTATGGCGATAGTTACAGTGGTGAACTCTGTGATAACTATTTAGATCTCGCGCTGTTGTTACACTCGCAAAATAATTCCATGAGCAAACAAGATGCAAAAGACTGTTTAACAAAAGCAGAACAAGCATTAGGGAAATCATATGGAATAGCGGATGCGCGGCGCAGCCGCTGCAAAGATGTAGCTTGGTATTTAGAACAAACAGGCACATTTGCTATTAAACGTTACCCGCGTTTTGATGTTTGGCATTTGCCTAATAATAATGAGAAATATTTTACCGGCCGCAAAACATTATTAGAAAAACTGCATGTACAACATCAGCCTGATAAAGCATATCAAACGATTGTATTAAGTACCGTTTCTGGTTTAGGCGGCGTTGGTAAAACGCAGCTCGCTATCTATTATCTTTACCATGCACAGCATCGCTATAATTTACGCGCTTGGTTTCGTGCTGAAAATGCTATCGTCCTATTAATGGATTACCGGATGTTTGCGCAGGAATTCGATCTGCTTCCCATGGAAGAAGAACTTTCATCAGCCCAAGTTATCGAGGCAGTAAAACGCTATCTAGAAAAGCACACAGATTGGTTGGCAGTGTATGATAATGCTGGATCACGTGATGAAATCAAAGAATTTTTACCCACGCAAGGTGGCCAAGTGATTGTCACCACAAGACGACCAGAATGGCATGATGTGGGTATGAAAATTGAAATGAGTGTTTTTACTTCTGAAGAAGCAATTGAATACCTAAGAAAATTCACTGGCATTCAAGACCAAGAGCCAGCGTTGGCAGAACTTTCGAATGCGTTAGGTTATTTACCATTAGCATTAAATCAAGCGGGTGCTTACATCAAAAAACGAAACATCACGATCCAGCATTATTTACAAGAATATTATCAATGCGCAGCAAAGGTATTACAAAGTCGTCCGCAAACAACAACAGAAGACAGTAATACTGATACAGTATCGAGTACATGGCAGATCAGTTTACAAGCGATTGTAGAAGATGAAAAAAGAAATGGTGAACCGCACTTAAGTTTTCCTGTTTTGCAGGCGATGGCGCCTTTGCATGCGGAAGATATTTCTAGAGATGTTTTAGAAAAATGGTTGTTGGAGCAAAAATTAGTTTCTGATGCAGAATCAGCTAAATTAGCACTTGATAAAGTAATTGGGTATTTATTGGGCTATTCTTTGATTTTTGTAGATGTTGCTCGGAAAACAGTGAGTATTCATCGGTTAGTGCAAAAAATAATTCGGCAAAGGTCATTTTCAAGTCATGATAATTACATGACAAATTTTATAGTTGTAAGGGAAAAAATAGAAGTAGAAAACAATAACAAAAATGCTGTAGAAATTATAAATTCTTTAATATTAAGTTTAGGCTTCTTGTTTGATAAAATAGATACTTCATTTAGAAGTGAAAAGGCAAAAAAGGTTTCATTATTATCACATATGATAACAATTTCTGAACACTGTCGTCAGTTTCAATTATCATCTGCTTGTGTGGGTGATTTGCTGCATAATATTAGTTTTATTTTAAGCCAAATCAAAGCTAATCCTCATTCTGCTAAACATTACCTTTTATCGGCTCAGCAAGTATATATTAGAAATAATATCGTGCCTCTACACATTCTAACTAATTTAGCACATATCTACAAACAAATTGGTGATTATAAAAATGCTATAAAGCTGTATGGATTAATTTTAGAAGAGGGATTAGATGAACAACGTAAAGCTACTACCAAAGTTGGTTTGGCTGAGGCCTATGCTGGAGTGGGAAATATAATAAAACAAAATGAACTACTTAGCCAAGCATATCAATATGCTAACAAATTTAACATAATTAATGAAAAAACTGCTTTTATATTAGGTGCGTATGCAGACTTTTGTGTATCACGAGAACCTAATAAGTCAATAAATATTTTACTTCGTCTAGTTGATTTTTATTCAAATAATCCTGAGAAGAATGAGGTTGAATTAGCAGAAAACTATTCTTCTTTAGGTAGATCTTACTATAACTTAGCTATGTTAGATAAAGCAGTCTGTTATTTTGAGTTGTCGTTAAAAATAAAACAGACTTACTATGAGCAAGGCAATTTGTGGGTGAGTACTGGCACTATAAATAATTTAGCACTTTGTTATGAAGAGCTTGGGGAATTATTAAAGGCTAGGGATTTATTGAAACGGGCTTATGATATTAGAGAACAACATTTTGGATCTGACAACCCAGAAACAATAGAAATATTAGTTAATTTGTTGAGGCTTGATGATTCCAAAGAAAAAGCAAAATCTTTAAGACAAGCTTTAAGCAGGTTAAATTCGGAAGATTATCCTAGGAGATTAGCTATTCTTGTTAATTTAGTTTCTAGCTTAAACAAAGCTAATAATGATTTAAATGAAGGACTAAACCTGCTTGATGAAGCACAGCGTTTAGCTACGGAAATCAAAGATGATTTTAAAAGCGCTGAAGTTATGGGAGCTAGAGGTGATTTATATTATAATTCATGGAAAAACAAACATAAAGACGAGGCTCTTCGGTTAGCGCTAAATAGCTATGAAGGAGCTAAAGCAAAATTTGAAACTTTTTTTAGTGGCCAAACTCACCCTAAACTTGCACAGATTTATAATTCTCTTGGGTGTGTATATAGTGATATGAAAATAAAAGATGAAGCAAAAAAATATTTACGACGGGCTTTGGAGATCTATAAAATTTTTTATGGTGAGAATCACATTGAAATGGCTTTTTTGGTGAGTAATATGGCTGATAACGATTTATTAAATGAGCAAGAGGTTATTCCAGAACTAGAAAAAGCTATAAAAATACTTAGCTCTTATTATGGAGGTGACCATTGTCGAGTTGCTGTGACACTTAGAGTTCTAGCGGGAAAGTATAAAGAGCCTTCAAAATCCATACTGACATATAATCAGGCATTAGAAATCTTTAAAAAATATTATGGTAATATCCATGCTGAAGTAGGTACTACACTATTGAGCTTAGCGACTGTCTATATTGATATGCGTGATTTAAAGAAAGCGCACGATTTAGCTGAAGAGGCTTATCAAATATTTTCTCGTTACTATAAAAATTCAGAGAATCCGCGATCTCAAAATGCTAGAAAGGTGATGGAAGGGGTGGCGGGCTTTTTGAAACAAGAAAATTTGAATGCAGTTTGTACACCCAAAGTATTGGATTTATTGCAAAGAACAAAAGAACAGCAAGTAAAAGAGCATTTTTTAAAGCACAATCTGAATTTTGAAGATCAACAATTACACCAGGAAATAAGCAATTATTATTCTCAGCATCAAAATACATTAGGTGCTATTTGTCATTCGAAAATTTCTTTGCAGCTTGCTATAAAGCAAGGAGAAAAACCTCGACAGCTGGCGAGTTTGCACCATAATTTAGCGTGTTATTACCACTGTTATGCGTATGAAAAACGCCAAAAAGGAGATGTACAAAAAACACAAGTGGCTTTGAAAGAAGCGGATACTCACTTTATGCAAGGCATTAAATTAACCCCACATGCTGGTTTACATGTTGAGTATGGCAATTATTTATTGCGCCAGCAGCGTATTCCAGAAGCAATTAAGAGTCTAGAAGATGCTTTAAAATTAAATAAACGAGAAGAACAGCAAAATTCAGCAGCAGGAACAACAGCAAAATTAAGTTATAGTAAGATGGAACGTTTTACGCTCGATCTGCTATTACAAAAAGAATTAGATTGCTGGAGTGAAATTACTATCAAAGCAACTACTTTTGCCCATTATTTATTAGTTACGGCTTATCATCAGCAAAATAATAATGAAGCAGCAAAAAAAGCAGTTGTTACATTTGAAAAATTCGTTGCACAAGAAAACGATCCCTTAACTTTTTCATTGCTTGGTCATGCGCAATTTCTTATTAAAAGTTATGCCAGCGCTACAGTAAGCTATGTGCAGGCATCGGAATTAAAACCTGTTTACACAATTGCTGAGCAACAATTAAAACAATGTCAAGCTTTGTTGGCTGTTTCTGCCACTCAGCCACCATCTTCTCAAGCAGTAGCAGATACTAAAAGCAGTAATGATAGTAAATTAAGTTTAGCTGCTTTAGTTGTCAATTCTTCTGTTATTTTTTCATCTGCTGCAACCGCAGCAGCACCAGCCAATATTCAAGCATCAAATCCAGTGCCTGTTCCTGATGATGATGCAGCAGAATTAGAAAAGGCCATAAAATTATCGCTTTCTGAGCAAGTTGTAAATTCAGCATCAACTGCCGCTGTTGCAAACCCCGCAGCTGATGTGGCAGACTACGATAAGGAAGAATTACAAAAAGCAATGCAGTTATCATTAGAACCATAAAGCCACCCTAAATCAGAAAGTAAAAATAATTTTAATTGTTATTGTTAGGAGATAAAAAAAATGCCAGGAAAAGAAAATAATAATAAACTGAATATTCAGGTTAGTGGGCAAGTAGAAAGAGCTTTATTGATAATCACAACTGCAGGTTCGGCTATTTTTGATAAGGAATGAACTCATGACTGCAAGCCATGATAGTAAAATTTCCCCGCAAAATTCTTTTAAGCTCTTTACCGAAAAAGAGATCGAAGATTTTCTCGCGAAAGAAAATGAGACTTTAGAAGCAGACACTACTCTATTTCAACAAAAAATCGAGAAGTTTTTAAGCCTAGCACCACAAACAATTAATCGTTTAATGCAAGAAGATATAAAAGCTTATGCACAAATAAAAGGAGTAACAGGGCTTGCAACAAAAGAAACCGCGCTTCCTACAAGATCAGTACAAGTGATTGATGATAAAGATCCATCTCAAACCTACGAAGTAAAAGTCCCTGACCTAAGTAATGATAAACTCGTTAATTTTGCAGATTGGTATCAAGAAAAATATTTACTTTATCATTTTTGTTTTTTACTGAATGCTTATCTCTATTATAAAAAAACTAAATCAACCGTAGATCTAGCTATTGAAAAAGAAGCACTTTATTTGACATTAGAAGAAGAAATGAGGCTAGCATTAAATGCTTATCAAATACGTAAAGAATCCGAACGATTATTTTTAATAGAAGACATTAATAAAAGAAGAAGCGAGCTTGAAAAACTAGTCACAGAGATAATTAACCAAATTATCATTAATGACTTTTATGAAAATTATATTCCCTGTGGCTGGATAGGTGAAAATGGTCATGCACTCTACTTAGCGCTCTTCTTTTTTGAAAAAAACAATGAAATTGTTATTCGCATTGATAATTCCGGACAAGAAGAACCAACGATTTTAGGTCGTCTAAAATTAAATGAAGTGACGCAAAAAAAACAATTGATTAATTATTTAGTGGATGCAATTAGCCAACTGATAGAAACAAACGGTGCGCTAGCAAGAACTGTTATTTATAATACCCAACAGCCTAAAAGATACAATTTTGAGATCCTTCAGAATAATTATGAACTTTTACCAAAACAAAAAGCCCCAAATTGTGTTGTAGAAGGGTATAGACGAGGAATGTGGTATCGGCTTTTTGATAAATATAGTACTAAAAAAGATGCCCTCTATCATTGGTTATTAAGAAAAGCTGCAGAATATGCCGCAGTATCGCACGACATTCAACAAGATGATGCAAAGCAAATGCAACTCAGAGAGCGAGACCGAAGAGACAGTCAAAAATTAAAACAAAGACTATCTGCTTCTGTTTCCGTAGCTGATAAGCAAATCGGTGGTGATCATAAAGCATTATCACCCGCAAGTTGGCACTTACCCGCTTTTAGCACACGACTTTTTACGGGGCGTGAGAATGAACTCAATAAATTACGTGCGCATTATGTATTTTCAACAATACCACAGCGTGCTGTAGTAAGTGCTATTGTCGGTTTAGGTGGCGTTGGTAAAACCTATTTAGCGACTTACTATGCGCAAGATGAAAAGCAAGCTTATTCGCAACGTTTGTGGTTTTCTGCTGAAACCGAAGCGTTATTATTGGATGATTATCGGAAATTCGTAGAGGAGTGCAAGCTTCTAGCAAATGCTAAAGAAGCAAGTCGCACAGAGATTGTTACAGCAGTCAAAAATTATTTAGAACAGCGCACTAATTGGTTGGTGATTTATGAAGGAGCAGGTCCTTATAAAGAAATAAAAGATTTTTTGCCTAACAAAGGCGGACATATTCTAGTGACCACACGTCATCAAGAATGGAGCGAACGTGATCAGTCAATGATATTGAAAGAATTTACTCCCGCAGATGCTTTCTCTTATTTAAATAAAGCCTATCGCAAAGATAACAAAGATCAGGTTAGTGAAACTGAAAATACCGCATTAAAAACAATAGTTCATGAATTAGGTGGATTACCATTAGCTTTAGCACAAGCAGGTGCGTATATGTACAAACGCGGAAGGTCAGCTGCGGGTTATTTAGAATTATATGGCGAATCAAAAGCACAACTACTCGCAGACAAAACACTGCCTGCAGATGCCAGTAGTTTGCGCACCGTTGCAACTACTTGGCAGCTAAGTCTTGCTGCCATACAGCAAGATGAACAAAAAGAACAGGAACCTGCTTTAACCTTGCCAGTATTACATATGCTCAGTTATTTGCATGCAGATGCTATTCCGATGGTGATTTTACAAAGATGGCTGCATGTCATGCAATGGGCAGAGAGTGGACATGCTGCAAAATCGGCCTTCGATAAAGTAATAGGCCATTTACTGGATTACTCTATGATTCAAGTAGACAGTGAGCATAATGCCCTCAGTATTCACCGGTTGGTACAAGAAGTAGTTCGTGATCAATCTCTACCCGTTATTACAAAATCACCGAATGTGTCGCTCAATACTGATGCCAAAGATGTTTTGTCAAAACCACAGTTACAAATCCGCTTATGGTTAAATCATTTAATGAAAGCCTTATTAGGAAATGTAGATACTAAAATAGATACCAAACAAGAAGGCTTTACCTTAAATAATAACGATCTTTCGCAACTGAGAAAACACACTCGTCTTCGCTTGCATGTTTCATCTCTTGTTGAGAAATGTCAAAAAGAATTAGCCAAAGGAATAACATTGTCTAATCCTCATGATTCTGCATTCAAGACCCTTACCGCACGGTTGCTTATTACGCTCGGTAATTATTATATGCACACAGATAATCAGGTCGAAGAAGAAAGATTTACGCCGTTTTTAAAACGTGCCCAGGGATTATTAGAAGATGCCAAACAAGTTTGTGAAGCAGAGATAGGAATATTAGATAAACAATCGGCGAGCGTTATTTTTGATCGACTTAAGGCTATCGATAAACGACTACCTGCTGTTTATGCGCTGGCATTACATTATCTCGGAAAGGTACGGGTTAATTTCCAAAATGATCACCATGAAGATCCGGTACGTTATATTAATTTAGCGGTTGAATTGCGCCAAGAAATTGATACACATAGAGCAGAATGTGAAGATGTTGATAACCTTCCTGAGTTTAGTAACACTGATATTTTCAAGCGAGTGCAGGCAATTATGTATGCTGCGCAAGGTAAGTTAGCAGAAGCCGAAACAATATTTCAAGATTTATTACGTCGTTACCCAAATGATCGTTTTAATGTCAGTATTTGTAATTATGAATTGGCGAATGTTTATCGACAATATGGTGCGCAAGATGCAAAGCAATATGATACAGCATTAATGTATGCAGAAGAGGCAATTCAACGATCGGGCAAACAGCATAGACGAATAGCTGAACGTTACAATATGAAAGCCCATATTTATTTAGATAAAGGTGATTTCAATCAGGCAGCTGATTATTATGATCGTTCTCTTCGTGCTTGTAATGATAATCAACTGCAAGATTCTTTTATGGCAGCCAATGCTCATGAAGGTTTAACAAATGTTTACTTAAAACAAAAAGACAATATACAAGCTTATAAAGCTATTAAAGAATGCGTCAGAATTCGCCAAGCGATTTATTCGAATAGCGATCCGAGAGTACAAAGTGCCCTTAACCAACAAACTCAACTGGAGAAAATTATGCCTAAGGCTGCTATTTTACCAGAATCTAAAGTTGCATCATCAATGTCGGTTGCTGGTTTAGAGTTTTTTGGGGCTGATCAAAAACTCATTAAAGAACAAGCCATGCCAATGGCAGCATTAGTGGCGGCATTTTCACCGATTATGGCTACTCCCCATCCTGCGACTGGTTCTGACAATAAAGATGCGAAGGTTGATGCAAAAGTGGGGGGAGGTAAAAAACCTCGGTAGTGCCAGCAACGTCAAATGGATGTTGTTGTGTTATTAGCTAAGAAATGGGATAGTAAAACAGCGCTTTATTTGATTTTGCATTAAATATAAAAAATAGTATAAAGCACGTTGTCTTCAATCAGGATTAAGTTTGATCATTACATTTCCGCTAGGAGGAAGTATGCAAAGGAATCCATCAGCTTTAACTGTAGAGAATCGACCAATCAAATCTTCAGAGTATCTTCGTTTCCACGAAAAACTGAAAACAGCCACTGAAATGCAGCACGATGTTCCGCTGGATATAATCATAAATTACTTAGGCCCCGATTTAGGTCTGATCGATAGATTACAAACAGCAGCAGAGAATACTTTGCAGTTGGCTGAAGGCCAGAGGGGAAATCACCAAGCCTACGAGCACGTTTTGCAAACCGCTTTTTATTATCAAGCGATATTAGCGCTGAGTAAACGCTATCAATTGGAATATTATCATCCGGTTATTATTAAACAATTAAAAACTATGGAACGAACATTTCCCAAATTAATTTTTGAAGAAGTTTCTGCGTGTGATGAAAAACAAGTGGTTATTCAAGATTTTCAATTAAACTATCAAAATAATAATCTGCATAAAAAAGAATTAATGGCAATTCGCGATTTTGCCAAAAAACAATTAAAAATTTATCAAGAACAATCTAATAATTCAGATTTGAAAGTTATGACGAGCCGCACCGCTCAAAAACCAGTTTCGATGCAGGCAATTTACCGCGATATCAGTCAAAAGATTAGAACCTTATTTACCGCAATTATTTCCGAAAGCATTGTGCAGTATCAAAAACTCACCGGTGTTTATCCACCATGTGCTTATAGCTTTATTGCCTTAGGGTCTTTAGCAAGAGAAGAGATCACGCCATATTCAGATATAGAGTTTGGAATTTTAATCGAAGATAAATCAGATAACAGTATTAATAATAAAAACAAAGTTTATTTCCGTAATCTTTGTCGCTTAATCAATTTTAAATTATTAGCATTAGCGGAAACACCCGCAAATTTTATCAGCAAAGAGTTTGGAGAAAAGGTTGGAGAATTGTTGGGAGCAGAAAAACATGCCCTTATCCCTAAAGGGTTTTGTTTTGATGCCTTTGTAGCAGGTGGATATAAAAATCCTTTAGGTAAACGTGATGAAAAAGGTGAATTAATTTTTGAATTGATTGGCACGCCAAGTGAATTAGCCGATTTTCAAGATGAAAAGCATTATGCTGAAAAAGGAAAGTTGGTCAGTGAACCGCTGTTGCCGGGTTCCTTAACGCAAGCGCGTTTAATTATTGGTAGTCAAACAGATGAACAACTATTAAAGCAATATCACCAAAAAATATCTACTTATCTCAGCCAGCCTGCTAAACAATTGTGGGGAAAATCGCTTGATTCATCGCTGAATTTAACACTTTATCAAGCGCGTGCATTGGAGTTATTAGTCGCAGACATTGGCCGTTTTCGTCCGAAATTAGGTAAGCAAGAAGAAGATGGTCGTTCATTTGCTGCTAAACATGATTTATATCGATTACCGAATATGATGTTTGATCAATTAGCTTTATATTTTAATTTAACGGAAACCAATTTATGGGAACAGTTAAATGCCTTAGCCAATAGTACAACAGCGGCACGCCCGGCTTTATTCAGTGCAGCAGCAACCAAGCATTTAGCGCGCGCGATTGATCGCGTGACAGAATATCGCTTAGCAACGTATTTAGCGTTAGAAGAACAAGCCGAAAATGCTGAACTCACCGATGATCCTGAAAAAGCACTGACGGGTTCTCTCCAGCAAAAAGTTTTTTATTTACCCAAAGAAGCCGTGTTTGATCTGCATCGTACGCTCATTCCATTTTGGCATGCTATGCGCGGGTTTCGTGACAGCAAAGGACAAGATATTAATGTGTTTAATCATTCAGTATTTGGTAATTTTTATACTAAAGCGCTGTGGGTTGAAGCAAATATGCAATTATTGCTGCAAGGCCATCCGCAAGCACTATCATTATTACAGCCAGAGCTCAAAAAAATATTAGCATTGGCATCTGTGACAGTTAATGTTGATGAAAAGAATCCGGTGGGCACGCTTCGCTTTGCTCACCCTACAAATGCTCCTGAAAAATCTCTTGTAGGGTGGACAAAGGAGCATAGCGACGTGTCCACCATGCGTGATTCAAAAGTAGAACAAGCTTTAATATTCTACATGGCAGGACAAGCGTATTTAGAAAGTAATTCAGCATTAACAGAAGCACAAGATTATTTAACACGGGCCTTAACTCTTTTCCAAAATAACAATAAAATAATTTATTCAGCTGAGGTTTTAAATTGCTATCTAGGATTGTCATGGAGCAGTTGGCTACAACAAGATTCAACCACAGCGAAGTCACATTATGCTAAAGCCTTGCAACTCATACAAACGCAATTTGGTGAAGGTCACCCTTACTATGCTGAATGCAAAAAACTTGATTCTTATCTACAACAAAAGCCAGGGCAAATATCTAATTTAAAACTACCGGAACGGATTGGTAATTGGCATATCCCGCCAGACAATAAACATTTTGTCGGCCGTACTGAAACCCTCAAAAAATTAACGGCACATTTTAAACCAGCGCAAGCGGGTACGAAGATATGTTTTTTAAGCACGATTTCGGGTTTAGGCGGTATTGGCAAAACCCAAGTCGCTTTAAAATTTCTCCATCATTCAGGTCATGATTATGCCTTGCGCTTATGGTTTCGTGCGGAACAAGAACACACTTTATTGCAAGATTATATCGAATTAGCAGAGCGCTTT
>OZ257148.1:0-897500 GCA_965279285.1 Gammaproteobacteria bacterium
AAACTCGGCGATATCACTACATTAGGCCGTGGCGGCTCAGATACTACTGCAGTTGCACTTGCTGCTGCGCTTAAAGCAGATGAATGCCAAATTTATACCGATGTCGAAGGTGTTTACACCACAGATCCACGCTTAATCCCGGAAGCCAGCCTATTATCCTTTATTAGCTTTGAAGAAATGCTAGAAATGTCGAGCTTAGGCGCCAAAGTTTTACAAATGCGTTGTGTTGAGCTTGCAAGTAAACACAATATTCCTATTCGTGTACTATCTACTTTTAGCGACCACCCCGGCACTCTAGTGACTTTTGAGGAAAAAATTATGACCAAACGTTTAGTCTCCGGCATTGCTTTTAGCCGTGAAGAAGCCATTATTTCTCTCTCTGGCGTACCCAATCATGCTGGCGTAGAAGGAATCATTCTAGGAAAAATCAGTGATGCCAACATCGAAATTGATATGATAGCCCAAAACGCTGGCTGCAAAACAATGACTGATTTTACTTTTACTGTCCAACGTAAAGACTTTCCAAAAGCACTAAAAATCGCTGAAAACTTAGCGCTTGAGTTAAATGCGACGGCTATTGAAAGTAATGCTCATGTTGCTAAATTATCCTTAGTTGGGATTGGCATGCGCTCACACGCTGGGGTTGCCAGCACGATGTTCAAAGCTCTAGGCAAAGAAGGTATTAATATCCAAATGATTACGACTTCTGAAATAAAAATATCTGTCGTAATAAGCGAAGATCACTTAGAAAAAGGTGTTCGAGTTGTGCATTCTGCATTCGAACTGGACAAATTACCATCAGAAAAAGAACAAATTGGTATGGAGATCTAATACCTAGATCGAGTATCATAGGTATTCTAATGACAATAAAAATAAATTAAAAACTTGTTTACACAGAATAATCATTTTGTTTATTATTGCACACTTTGACTCTACAGATAGTTCATTAGATTAATAAAAATTTCGGACTAAAATGTTACGATTTAATGTGACATTAGGGAAATAATAAAGTATACAACAAGGTAGTTATAGGAGATCCAAATGCTCATTTTAACACGACGTGTGGGTGAAACTCTGATAATAGGTGATGACGTTGTCATAACGGTTCTGGGTATAAAAGGCAACCAGGTTCGTATCGGCATAAACGCTCCTAAAGATGTATCCGTTCATCGTGAAGAGATTTACCAGCGTATTCAACAAGAAAAAAATACCACCCCTACTGCCCCTGCAAAAGAGGAAAAAGCAAAAAGCAAAAAATCCGACAAAGACAAAGTATAACCCTGTCGTCTGGATCAATAAAAGTACACGGAGAGATGGCCGAGCGGCTGAAGGCGCTCCCCTGCTAAGGGAGTATGGGGCCTTAAACTCCATCGAGGGTTCGAATCCCTCTCTCTCCGCCACCCTTATCGATTAGCCACTATCATCCTAATTTAAAATAAATAATAGTTGAATTTAGCAAGCTTAGTTGTTTTAATACACCGCTTCTAACACACCAAATCTGATATGCGCCCGTAGCTCAGTTGGATAGAGTACCTGGCTACGAACTAGGGGGTCGGGAGTTCGAATCTCTCCGGGCGCACCACACAATCCTATTTATATGACATTCCCCTTGTAGAAAATAAAATATATGAGAGAATACCGGTTCTCTCCATGCGCCCGTAGCTCAGCTGGATAGAGTATCTGGCTTCGAACCAGGTGGTCGGGAGTTCGAATCTCTCCGGGCGCGCCAAATTATAAAAACTTTTCAACCATACATTATGCAAAAATTAAGCCATGACTACTTAGAAAAATTAAAGCAAACACACCCAGCATTACGTTTGTTAAATGCAGATACAGCCCCACTCATCATCAGTTTTTTATATCGCATATTTATACAGCCCAACCGGCGATCCATTCCTTATTCGGAATTACAAACCAAACTAGATGATTACCTTTATCATTTACAAGAAATATATGGAGAAACAAAATATCCTCGCAATGCAAAAGCCTACATCGAAGAATGGTCCAGCGACAACAGTGAGTTTTTACGTCAATACTACACATCCCAAACTGATGAGCCAGAAGTAGACCTCACACCAGCAGCTGAAAAAGCCATCGAATGGCTATATAATTTAGAGCAAAAACAATTTATTGGCGCTGAATCACGTCTATTAACCATGTTTCAGCTACTACGCGACATTGTCAAAGAAACAGAACAAAACCCCACTCTAAAAATAGCAGAATTACAACGCCAAAAAGAAGCTATTGAAATAGAAATAGAAAAAATAAATGCCGGGGTTAGCAGCACTCATGATGCACGTAAAGTTAAAGAACGTTTTTTACAAGCAGAAGAAACTGCACGCAAACTCCTCAGTGATTTTCGACAAGTGGAACACAATTTTCGCATCCTCGACCGCGAAGCAAGAGAACATATAGCTGCAAGTGATGAACAGAAAGGAAAACTACTTGACGTTATTTTTCAAGAACAAGATATCATTCAAAATTCCGATCAAGGAAAAAGCTTTAAAGCGTTTTGGGAATTCCTCATGTCACCCACATCACAAGATGAATTAAAAAAATTATTACATTCCATTTATCACCTAGATGAAATCAAAGAACTCAACCCAGATAATTTATTAAATCAAATCGATATGTCATTATTAACTGCAGGGGAAAAAGTTTATAAAACTAGCTTGTTGCTCGCTGAACAATTACGTAAATTTTTGGAAACACAAGCATACCTAGATAACCGTCGCATTATGGATATTATAAAAAATATTGAAAAAAAAGCTATTGAACTCCGACACACCTCTCTTAAAACAAAAGTAATAAAAGAATTAGATGAATTAAGTCCAAATATTGAGCTTATTATGTCACGCAGCCTATTTACACCCCCTAAAAATCCTATTATTTCAACACAAAACCTAGCAGAAGGCGCTACAGATACAACACCCGATATCCTCTATCAACAAATGTACATTGACGAAAATAAGCTACTATCCAATATAAAAAAAGCATTACAAAATCATCCACAGATTTCATTAAAAGAATTAGTCGATCTTTTCCCCATCACCAAAGGTGTGGAAGAAATCATTACTTATCTCAATATTGCTAGCAAAATGCCTAACACTACTATTAATAATGAAATATATGATTTTTTTGACTTACAAACCAAAAATATTTCAATGCCACAGATTATTTTTGTAAGGACACAATAAATGAATACCATCGCCGACCCGATTTCACAGATTACTATTCACCTCATGAAGCATGTCCTATATCAAGATAAACAACCTGAATTATGGAATTCACTGCTAAATAACCAAACACGAGTGCGTGAGTATATTACGGTTCTTAATCTTGAATTATTTATTGATGAAACAGAAGGCTATGCTTTTTTACGCCAGCGCACTTATTCTGATGAAGATGAAAAAAATCAGGAATTACCCCGTCTCATCCAACGCAGACCATTAAGCTATTCTGTTAGTCTGCTATGCTTATTATTACGCAAAAAACTCATAGAAAATGATACAACAGGCAACACAACTCGAGTTATTATTTCGCACCAAAACATTATCGACATGATGACATTATTTTTACCTGACCGCGCAAATGAAATAAAAACAAAAGAACAAGTTGAAACTTGCATAAATAAAATGATCGACTTTGGCTTTTTACGCCGACTAAAAAACGATGCAGCAAACTATGAGATACAACGAATCATCAAAGCCTTAATTGATGCTGAATGGCTAAATGACTTTGAAAATAAACTACGGGAATACGAAGAATATGGTCAATATTCAACAAACTGAGTTATTTGATTTAACCACAAATAATAAAGAAACAGGATTCCGACTTGAACGTCTGGAGGTTTATAACTGGGGTACGTTCAACCAACACGTCTGGCACATTGAGCCTCAGAGAGAAAACGCTCTCCTCACCGGAGACATTGGTTCTGGAAAATCTACACTGGTTGATGCCATCACAACGCTGCTCGTCCCTCATCATCGAATCACCTACAACAAAGCTGCTGGCGCAGAAAGCAAAGAACGCAATCTTTACTCTTATATCCGCGGCGAATACAAAAATGAAAAAGATGACTTTACTCAATCTGCAAAAGCAATTTCACTGCGTGGTGAAAACAGCTACACTGTATTATTAGGATACTTTTATAGCGCAGGTTTTTCACAAGGCGTCACCCTTGCTCAAGTGTTCTGGCTAAAAGATAATAAACGCAACCCGGAAAAGCTTTTTATAATCACACAAAAACCTTTAACCATTACCAAACATTTTTCTGGATTTGGCAGTGACATCTTAAAACTAAAAAATCAGTTACGACACGATAATCAAATTGAATTATTTGATAACTTTACCAAATATAGCGCCTCTTTCCGCAAACTATTTGGCATTCACAATGAACAGGCATTAGAATTATTTTATCAAACCGTCTCTATGAAGTCCGTTGGCAATTTAACCGAGTTTGTACGCAACCATATGCTAGAAAAATGCGACATCGATTCTCGCATACAAGAATTACGGCATAATTTTGATAATCTTAGCCGCGCACACGAGGCTATTCTTAAAGCAAAGCATCAAATTACACTACTAAAACCACTCGCTGATGATGCTTTACTTTATGAAAATTTAGGCACGACGATATCACAACTAGATACTTGTAGAGCATCACTACATCCTTATTTTGCATCTCAAAAAGCAGAGCTTCTCAACAAATGTATTGTTCAACTTGAGGTAGAGATCGAAAGAGACCAAGAAAAAATCATACAATACAAAAAAGATAAACAAGAACTTGCTACACAAGAAGGCCAAATTAAAAAAAGCATTGATGATAACGGAGGACAACAGCTACAGGCCATAGAACAAGAAATTGAACGTCTTACACTTGAAAGAGAACAAAAACAAAAGACAGCCACCCACTACCTTTCACTCGCCGAAAAATTAAATCTAAATAAAAACCTAAGTGAAGATTCTTTTGCTCACAATGCGAAGCTAGCCCACACCTTGCTCGAAGAAATAAACGTCCTAGAAAAAGATTTGCAAATAAAACAAGTAAATGTCCAGATAGAAATCAAAGCGATAGAATCACAACAAAGCGAGATTTCAAATGAATTAATCTCATTAAAAAGCAGAAAAAACAATATCCCTACTTCCATGCTGACTCTCAGAAAAAATATGGCTTCCGTATTAAATCTAGATGAAAGCGAGCTACCTTTTGTTGGTGAACTTTTACAGGTACTTGAATCAGAAAAAGAATGGGAGGGAAGCATCGAAAGAGTACTACATGGTTTTGGTTTAAGCATACTCGTCTTGGAAGAACATTATTCTCAAGTAAATCACTATGTAGAACGTACTCAGCTCAAAGGAAAACTAATTTATTATCGAATCAACCCTGAAAAAATACCCACGCAGGCTACACAAACTGACAAGAACTCACTAATTTCCAAACTGCAAATCAAATCTGAAAATATTTTTTCATCTTGGTTAGAAAACGAATTAACCCATCGTTTTAATTATATTTGCTGCAAAAATCTTGATGACTTTCGCCGTCTGCCCATAGCAATGACTCCTAATGGTCTTATAAAATCTAAAGGCCAACGACATGAAAAAGATGACCGTTATGCTCTCAATGATCGTAGCCGCTATATCTTAGGATGGAGCAACCAACAAAAGATCGACGTCCTATCTAACAAACTAGAACAACTCAATAAACATGGCCAACAACTTGTTGATCAACTAATACAGTTTGTTGACCAACAAAATAATGAGCGCAAAAAACATGACATCTGTCGTGACCTATTAGCCGTTCAACACTATTCTGATATTAATTGGCAACCACTCGCACAAAAAGCCCAGACCCTCATAGAAAAAAAGCAACAAATTGAAAAAAGTTCTGACATACTAAAAACCCTAAAGAATCAATTAGAAGAAATCCAACAACAATTACACAAAAAATCTGAAGAACAGGATTTATTACAACGGAAAATAGGCGGGAAAGAGGAACAACTAGAAAACCATAAAAAATCACTCAAACTAGCAAATGATGATAAAAATGATTTTATTGAGCCCAACATAAGAACAACGCTAGAAGAATATCAAAAAATTATTTTAACCAAACTTAATATAACAATAATAACGCTTAATAATATAGAAAAATGCCTTCATCATACACGCGAATATCTACAAAAAGAGTTAAATGAACAAGAGAAGAAACATAAAAACTTGATCAGCAGTATAACCAGGCAAATGCAATCATATAAACATCATTATCCTGCAGAAACAACGGAAGTTGATACAACACCAGAGGCAGCCAAAGATTATATTCAAATGTTATCTGTATTGGAAAACGCGGATCTGCCAAGACATGAAAATCGTTTTAAAGAATTATTAAATCAGGGGACTATTAATAGCATAGCTCTTTTTCAGAACCAATTAAACAAAGAAAAGCAAGATATAGAAAACCGTATCATTGCTATTAATCTTTCCTTACATGATATTGAATACAGCACTGGAACCTACATTAAATTACTCATTGATAACACCCAAGATATTGAAATACGTGACTTTCAACAAGATTTACGACGCTGCCTACAGAACACACTAAGCGACCGAAACTTCTACGATGAGGATAAATTTTTACAAGTTAAAAAATTAATTGAACGCTTTAATGGTCGAGAAGGTCTAGCTGACCTAGACAAGCGTTGGACACAAAAAGTTTGTGATGTCCGAAATTGGTTTAACTTCTCAGCAAGCGAACGCTGGATTGAAGATGATTCAGAAAAAGAATTTTACTCTGATTCCTCTGGAAAATCAGGCGGACAAAAAGAGAAACTAGCCTACACTATTTTAGCTTCAGCATTAGCCTATCAGTTTGGATTAAAGTGGGGTGAAACACAATCACGTTCATTTCGTTTTGTTGTTATTGATGAAGCGTTCGGCAAGGGATCAAATGACAGCACACGATATGCATTGGAGCTATTTAAACGGCTAAACTTACAATTACTCATTGTGACTCCGCTACAAAAAATTCACGTCATTGAAGATTATGTAAGCTCAATTCATTATATTGAAAATCAAAATGGCTGCAACTCTGTCATCCGTAATTTAACAATCAAAGAGTATCATGCAGAGAAACATAAATTTAACAAGGAAACTCATGATCTCACCAGCGCAAATTAAACTAAAAGCCTTAAAAATATGGGAAAGCTATTGCGTACAAAAAAGCTATATTAGTAAAGAAAATATTTTCCCTATTACAATATCACTGCCGAAATTATCGTCACATATATTACAAAAGAATTTTTCTGACCTGCGCTCGCAAATCCAAGAGCTAATACACCACAGCAAAGACCAGACTGGATTTGGCTATTCTATTATTTACAAAGAAGTCAAACATCGTCAACTTGGACAACAAACTGTGCCTATAAAAATTACTTTTGATGCACTAGAAGAGTTTTTACGCTTTATTGACAAAAAATCAGAATTCCACCACTTCTGTATATGCACAAACTTAATATTAACCGCCGAACCCACCTTAAAATCCTGGCTAATCAACTATCCCACCTATGTCTTACAATTCAAGAATCAATGGCCAATGTTACTTGATATTTGCAAATTTATGCAAACAAAACAGCAACCAAAATGTTATATAAGAGAGCTCGATATCCCTGGAGTAGATACTAAACTAATAGAGCAACATAAAAAAATCTTATCTGAACTATTCGAACAACTATTGCCAAAAAATACTATTAACCATGCCATAGTCCAACGAGGAGCACATTATTTTGAAATGCGCTATGGATTTAAATACGATGAAACTTTAATTCGATTTAGAATTTTAGATAAAAATATTAATTATCATTTTCATGATATAAGCATTCCCTTAAGTGAATTTAAAATCCTTTCCTTAAATTGTGATAATATCTTTATTACCGAAAATAAAATCAATGGCCTGACATTTCCTTTGATAGAAAAGTCAATAGTCATTTTTGGCCTGGGATACGGAATTCAATCACTACGTGACATCCCGTGGATGAAAAATAAAAATATTACTTATTGGGGTGATATTGACACTCATGGGTTTGCAATATTGTCACAGTTACGCAGCTACTACCCTCAAACACAAAGCTTCCTAATGGACCTGGAAACACTCAACGCGTTTAAAAACCTATGGGGAGAAGAATCATTAGAAAAACGCTGCATCGCTATACTTAACCATCTCCATCAAAATGAAAAAATATTATATCAACAATTGCAAGATAACACCTGGGGTGAAAATGTTCGGCTAGAACAGGAAAGGATATCTTTAAACTATGTATTTAAAAAACTAAAAATATTAAAAAAAAACTAGAGTAATAAATTCTCAATAGTCGTTTTTTTCATACGCACCTGCCGCTTATAGGCCTCTCATAAGCGGCAGGTGCGCCAAATTATCATTTATTATCAACAAGTTAATGCCGTTTCGTTTAGCTTTTAAATAGGCAGGCCCTCTACTGGTTTTGTAGCTGAATTATAACCTTTTATATATTATCGGATACCTAGACACCTCTCAAACATCCGATAATTGACAAATGTCATTTATCGGATGAGAATACCTTATACTTTATTTGAGAGATACAAATGACACGATTTATTGGTAGAGAAAACGAGCTGAAGAATTTGCTAAAAATCAGATCTTTTACTCCTTTACCGGATTACCACCCACTAAAGAAACGACCCCTCAATCCCAAAGAGATGCTTTTGCAAAGCAAATTAAAAAAAATGCTAAGTTAATATTAATCCTCTGCGGCTCGATTTCCTCTTGGATAGAAGAAAACATTCTTTCTAGCACAGGCTTTATGGGACGCATATCGCTCATTCTAACACTGGAAGAATTGCCTTTACCCGACTGCAATAAATTCTGGGACAAACAGATATCCATATCACCATATGAAAAATTTAAACTTTTATCAGTGACTGGCGGAATCCCTAGATATCTTGAAGAAGTAAGACCTCATCTACCAGCAGAAGAAAATATTCGTCAACTTGGATTTGATAAAAGCGGAATATTGTTCAATGAGTTTAACCAAATTTTCTCTGACTTATTTTCATCTCGAAGCGGTATATATAAACAAATTGTAACCTACCTTGCTGACTCAACTGCTGATCGGAATCAAATAGCAGAATCTCTCGATTTTAAAGTAGGAGGAATAATCAGCAGCTATCTAGATGATCTTAATAAAGCAGGTTTTATATCGCGAGATTATTCTTGGCAAATAAAAAATGGAAAAACATCAAAATTAAGTCACTTTCGTTTATCAGACAACTACCTACGGTTTTATTTAAAGTTTATTGAACCTAACAAAAGTAAAATCGAAAGCGGTATTTTTCAAGAAAAAACTCTCACCTCATTACCAGGATTAAGCACTATAATGGGGCTGCAATTTGAGAATCTTGTTCTTAATAATCGCAAATACATTCACACGTTATTAAATATTCGTCCAGAAGATGTCATATCAGAAGGTCCCTACTTTCAAAGAAAGACGGAGCGACAACCAGGCTGTCAAATTGATTATCTGATCCAAACTAAGTTTGACTGCCTTTACGTCTGTGAAATTAAATTTTCAAAACATGAAATTAAAAAAAGTATCATCGAAGAAGTCGCTGAGAAAATATTACGGTTAAAGCGGCCAAGATATTTTTCATGCCGTGCGGTTTTAATTCATGTGAACGGAATACAAGAAGAATTAGAAGACAGTGAATATTTTGTTAAAATTATTAGCTTTGACCAATTATTAGAACAATACAATAGGCTATAAAAAAGAAAAATTAGATAACCTAACTGCTCTTCAAATAAAATCATTTAGCGATAAATACGACAACCTGCTAAAAAATAAAAATTTCACTGATAAACCAAAAAGAAATTTATGGAAATCTTTAATTGACATGCTTATTGCTTTTGCAAAAATTGAAAATATGGACCACCATTGGAATAATTCAAAGCTGCCATGATTTCGCCATATTCTTTTGAACTCTGAACTAAACATTCCACAATTTTCCTACAAATTTCTTGACGCTTATTTGAAAATAAATCGTGAAAAATATATTTAAACTCATTAGCCAACATTCCATCAATCTTACGCAAAAATGACATTACTGCAAAATCAACTATATTGGAGAAATCTTGACCGACCTGGCCTAGAACCAGGCGGCTGGGAGTTCGAATCTCTCCGGGCACACCAATTTTAGGGTTTTACTCCACATTTTTGAGACGGCTCATTTATACTTAAACGCTCGACTAACGAAGTCATAAATTCATTAACTACAGAAGGGATGTTTACCATATTCAGATTATTTTTCATCTGAGATTTTGTACGACTATTAAAAAAAGATTCGATTTTACTAAGACTCATATTTCCATAATCAACATCCGAATCATCAATGTCGAAATCGATATTATACGATAACCCCAAGCAGCTTCAGACACCTTCATTCCAAGGTCTTCAGCTACGTAATTGTCATTAAGTACAACTCTTATAGCATCGGTATTAAAAGAAGATTAGGATCTATTTTTGCAGCCGCCGTAGTTGCTTTTATACTGATGATAGGTAAGACAAAACTTGTACCACTTAAACGTGACATAGGTTGCCTCATTGTTTTTAAAGCCGTAGTTTTTACACCCTTATTTAATAATCTTGCAAACATATCGACACTCTCTCATTAATTGATAAAATTACCGACCTAATTTTATATCCTAGCGAGTAGTTTGTTCAATAAATATCGCTTTTTGTCTCTTGCGCTACAATTTGTACAACTTTTGTTTCGATAATATTGATTTGATGATGCAGGAATAAATTATCTTAATAGAGAGAATAAAGCAGAAACGAGTGCAGGGATATTGAATACAATATAGACCCTAATTACTTTTTCTAGCTCTATTTTTACCATTTATTAAAATATATCAATAAAAATCAATTCGTTACCAAAAACATTGTGTGTGGGCATTTTTTGATCTAAAATAAAACAAATGATCACTTGTGATTACTATAGTATTTATTAACCCGGTGGCATTTTGCGTTAAACGAGGTAATTATGCCTGCAAAAAAGAAAAAAAATAAAGATCAACACCAACCAGCAGCTGCCCCTACCCAACAAGCGGCGGGTCATGGCGAGCTTGCAGCGCGCAACACCGCAGCCGTTGGAGCAGGATCTACCAAAGATATAATGGCAACCATTAAACCCACCCTGATAAGCATTCCAAAAATAATTCATTTTATTTGGGCAGGTGGTAGTTTTTTAATGCCAGAAAAAAATCGCAACACCGTGAGAGAGTGGGCACAGGCTAATCCTAGTTTTGAATGCATATTGTGGATCGATGAAAAAACATGCGGAAAAAGTAAAGATCAACTATCAGCAGAATATAAAGATTTATTTGGAAATCCCAAAGAAAGCGCCGAGAAAAAAATAGCTGTTGTTCATGAAGACGAACACGAAAAAAGAGATCAGACAATCATGACGCATCTACAACAACAAGCCGCAGTAAAAAAATTAATTTTAGATTACGCGTACGAACCTGTGATTGTTTTAAAAGACATTCAAAAGGCGGGTTTACGCGATGATTTAGTCGATTATGAAATTAATCAACTAACACCTAATTACGGATCTTCTAGTGATTTACTTCGATATGCAATACTGCACAAACTTGGTGGTTTATATATCGATAGTGATGTAGGTCATAATTACGCTTTTTCATTAGAACAAAGTGGAGTATTTAGCCCATGCACCAGCCACACTCTTTACATTGATCATCTTAGCCAAAAGACTGAAGAAAAATTAGCGAACTCTGCTGCCGAGTATAAAAATTTTAGTTTAAGCGAACAAAAAAGTAGTATAGGTAACGACACTTTTATTTCAACAGCTCAGAATCCTTTGATGCTAAAAATTCTTGAGGAAGCTAAAAAGCGCTATAAAATTATATCGCCTGGCAACAAGTTAATTTCTAACCACATAAGACAAGCACATCTACTCGACTCACTTGTCCAAGACATTACAATCTGGAAAACAGGCCCATGCCTAATAAATGATGTATTTCGCACAGAATTAGATGTACAAACCCTAGAGGCAAAAGAACAACTCCGACCCATAACTAATAGCACGCTATTTGAAACAAAAGATGGCGTAGTTGTAAAATGTGTTCGGCCTTCCAAAGAGCATGCGCTTACACTACCAAAAGAAAATTTTCGTGGCTGGCTAAAAGTAAAAATATCTCATCAAAAAGCTGAACAAGCCATCGCCGCTGTCAAAAAAACCATTGAATTTGAAGCTAATAATTTTAATTTTTTAAGGTTAGACTATCATATTAGAGTACTGGCTGAAGCAACTGACATGAGTTTAGCCTCAGCATTTAAGCCTGTTTCTGTTATAGCCGAAGAGTTAATCGCTAATAAAAAAATTTACTATGTCGCGCTTTCTTATCAACAACTATTAACCCAAATTTTCTGTCAAACAAAAAACTTGATGCATCCTTTAAGACTCCCACTAGTCGTTTTTCTAGATGTAGTAAGAATTGAGTCGAGCTATATAGAGCTAGAAAGACTACTTGAAAAAATATTGCTTAACTCCGATAATGAACGGGCCCAAATCAGCATTAATCAAATATCACCGGAAATTCACGAAGAACTTTGTAAAAAAATTAAAAAAGGTATTTTATTTTTAAATAGCCTATGCGACATCTATCTAAAAGCACCAGATAAATTCAATATGTTAGCGGATAATGAGTTTATAAATACAATCAACACAATAATGGATTTTTACAAAAAATATATTACACTCTCTTCCAATTACGAGCCTACAAAAGGATTACTTGGAAAATATAGCTTAATTCAACCTGCACCATCTGGCGATGCAAAGGCACAAAATGTAACGAATATATTTGAAAAAATTAACAAATTTTTAGAAAAGGTCAATCCGAAAAATACCATGTCTAGCGATAAACCGACGGTAAACCCGTCGCCACATTAATTAATATACGATACTCATGTACAATGAGTATATAAATAAGGTAAAATGGTGCAATTTTTATTTTAGCGAGATAACTGTATGCCTATATTAGCCGACATTAAAAGTGAAATTGCTACGGGTAAATCCGGAATGTATGTTGTGCGAGATACAGACAATCAACTGTGTTTAAAGTTAATTAACCAAGGCCTATCAGACGCAGATATCACCAGTCTAGGAGAGCTTTGCCAAGGAAACATCGTTAAAGAACTTGATATAGAGCGGAATAATTTAACAAGCCAAGGCGCCATTGAAATTACAAAAAAATTTCCTGCTTTAAAAATATTAATTTTAAAACAAAACAGTGTAGGCGAAAAAGCGGTACCCGCTCTATTGGAAATGAAATCTCTTGTAAAACTAGATTTAACTAATAACTACCTAAATGAAGCAGCCATTAAAAATTTAAAAGAAAAATTTAAAGCCATCGAATTACTCACTGCTGACAATCCCGGAACAAATAACTCAAACTCATTTACACTAAATACAGGTTTCCTTACCTCATTAGATTTATCTAAAAGCACAGAAGTACAAGTAACAGAAAATTCTTCGTCATATAATCCTACGCTATGGACAACAACACAACCTGCGCCGGTTATCCCTAACAAAAAATCCCTGGTGTTTGACAATGAAAGTAAAGAAAAACCGCAGCAAAATGACAGCGCTAACCCTCATCAGTAATTAGTCGCAGAATTTGTTATGAGGCGATAGCGATTGCAATCAAGATGGATTTTTCTTCCCGTATGCAAAAATTATTATTGATCGGAATTTCTCAGATACTCAACCGCGCCAAATTAGCGGTGCGGCAGGTTGATGATGTAGTTACCCACCAATGGACAAAGCGATGAAGGTAGCGACTGATAAAGCTGATTTAAAAACTATACTCACTCCGCATCACAACTAAAAGCATAATGACTTTCAGAGCTATATATTGCTTCCAACAAACCTAATGACTGAAGTAATTGCTTATATAAACGATAACCCTTTAATCTATATTGAGAATCTATAATTCCCACAGATATTTAATTTTTAAAAAAAATTAAGAGCCAGTGTCAAGCCGACACAGTCGAGCTTTTATTTGAAAAAAATTATCCGCTTTTTAACAGCTAATCATTTCCAAAGCTGGCCCCTAATGATACCTTCCTGGAAAAACATGCTGAACTCCTTTAATCTCTTCTATTCTTTACTGACGCTGCTTTTGCTGCTGCCCTTTCCCTGCTTACTGCCTTGTTTTCCTTGCGACTGTTGCCCTCCTTTTTGCTCGTTTTTCCTTCCGCCTTGAGCTCCCTGTGTTGCAGCAGCTTTTCTACCACCTTCTGATGTTCCTGACATGACACACCTCCGCGATTTTAACTTAAAATTAAATTACTCGTTCTCACCTGCTTCAGTTTCTTTTCCTTCATCTTTATCCATATTAGACGAACTCCCTCTGCCTCCCTGTGAATTTTCACTGCCTTTTCGACCCGATTCATTTAGTTTTTCATAGCCGACTTTTTCAGCTGGCTTTTTTCCACCTTCCACTTGACTTCCATATGAACGGGATTCCGCTCCTTTTCTCCCTGCGTCACTTAATTTATCATGACCCGTTTTTTCTGCCGCTTTTTTTCCGCCTTCAGATGTACCTGCCATAATTGCACCCTCCTTATTAGTAATAATCAATAAAAATTGAAAACTAAAGATGAGTCTCACATTAACCAGTATAGACCTCTGAAATTTTATTTACTACAAACTAGCGAAATACACGTATTTGTACGGTGAAAAACTTAGCTGCCATATTTACTTTTTTTATTTCTAAACATGATTAACTTACTTAATTATAAATAGGAAAATAAAATTCCTAGTAATTTTTCTGTATAAATTAATCTATTACATGATCTGCCTGAACCTCTGTCTCAGTAATAACCCCCACAAATATCGCCCCATAGCGCTGTAATTTACTTTGCCCCACTCCTGATATTATGGCAAATTCCGTCAGGCTCGTCGGTTTTTTCTCATAAATCTCAATTAAACTCGTATCATGAAAAATAATATACGGCGGGACACCTTGCTCTTTTGCCAACTCCAATCGCTTACTTTTTAAAGCTTGCCAGAGAGCATCTTGTGGCATTAATAATTGTTTTTTATCTTTTTTTAATGAAGATTTTTTTGGTTTCTCTACATCATGTCGTAATGCAATAGAATATTCACCACGCAATAGTGGATAGCTTTTTTCAGTTAATCGAAAACTACCAAAACCACCCATATCCACCATAATTAAATTGGCTGCTACTAATTGGCGATAAATACTTTGCCATTGCATTTGATTATACGCTACACCAATACCGAATGTTGACACCTTGTCATGATTAAAGCGCTGAATTTGTGGGGTTAATTTACCTAATAAAACATCAATTAAATGTTTTACTCCAAAACGCTGACCCGTTCGATAAATGCAGGATAAAGCCATTTGTGCAGCAATTTTTCCATCCCACGTTTGCACCGGCTCCAAGCAATTATCACAGTTATTACAAGGCGCTGAATACTGCTCGCCAAAATAATTTAACATTACTTGTCGACGACATAATGTTGTTTCGCAAAAACCTAAAAGTGCATCTAATTTATTACGTTCTAAACGCTTGTGTTGCTCCTCTGCTTCAGAACTTGCGAGCATATGCCGTAATATAACAACATCGCCTAAACCATATGATAACCACGCATTGGCCGGCAAATTATCTCGACCTGCACGACCGGTTTCTTGATAATAACCTTCCATACTTTTTGGTAAATCTAAATGCGCCACAAAACGCACGTTCGGTTTATCAATACCCATACCAAAAGCGACGGTGGCAACCATAATCATGCCTTCTTCACGAATAAAACGTTGCTGATTTTTTTGTCGGACTACAGTAGTCAACCCAGCATGATACGGTAAAGCATTCCAACCTTTTTTACTCAACCATTCTGCTGTTTCTTCCACTTTTTTTCTTGATAGGCAATAAACAATACCCGCATCACCGCGATGTTCTGCATCTAAAAAATGATGTAATTGATCACGTGGATTTTGTTTTTGAACTATACGATAACGAATATTTGCGCGATCAAAGCTAGCGGTAAATTTTTTGGCTTTTGCTAAACCTAATTTTTCAATGATTTCTCGCTGTGTTGGCTCATCTGCTGTCGCAGTTAATGCGACACGTGGTATGGTCGGAAATTTTTCCTGTAAAATAGATAACTGCACATACTCAGGACGAAAATCATGTCCCCATTGCGAAACACAATGAGCTTCATCAATCGCAAATAAAGCTAACGGTGTTTGAGCAAGAATCTGTAAAAATCGCGGGGTTAACAAACGCTCTGGCGCTACATAAATTAAATCAAGCTCACCGGCTAAAATTGCTTTTTCAACATTTGCTGCTTGCTGTGCATTTAAACTGGAATTTAAAACAGCTGCTTTCACACCCAACTGTAATAAAGCTTCAACTTGGTCTTGCATTAATGCTATCAAGGGTGAAATCACCACGCCCATCCCCGTGCGAACCATCGCTGGAATTTGATAACATAATGATTTACCACCACCCGTAGGCATTAAAATAAAAGCATCATTACCCTGAATAATATGGTCAACGATAGCCGCTTGGTTATTACGAAATTGTTGATAACCAAAAATTTGATTTAAAACATGTTGTGCTGATTGCATGAGCTGGTGTTCCTTAACAATAACTTATCGTTTACTCACTGTTGAAGACCGTTTAATGCGAATTAAAAATAAACTAGGTTGTGAAACGAAAATAGAACTTATTGAGTGGGCAATTAAAAAGGTGATTATTAGAGCTTCTCTGAGCCTTAAGTTACAGACAACTATGCAGCATCTTGAAGGCCAATAATTAAATCCAGTCCTTCTCGATTCACCAAGTCCTGTAAGCACAACCTGACAAATTGTTGTGATGAATAACCTAATTTTTTTGCATACTCTGCAGCAGCTCTTGGACTCGCAAAGCGCCTTCCATGCTCCAAATCACATACATACTGCTTTGATACACCGAGCAGTTTTGCAAACTCTGCCTGTGTCATCTCTTCACCTTTCCGAACTGAAGCTAATAGTGAGCCCAACGTGAGCTTACCGGCTAACGCTTCTAAAAAATCCAAAGATTCTTTTGTTTTTTTAGTAGTCATGCTTACTTACCTCCAGCATCATAACAATTTCAACCAAATCGTCTAACCCTACCACATAAATCGCGCGATATGCCTTACTTAATCTAAATAACACCCTAAATTAGAGTACTTTTCAATATACCATTAAAACACCGTAAGTGACACATTTTTTGTAGAAAAATTGATCTTTTTGATTATTCAGTGTATTCTCTCCCCTACTCCTTCTATCGTTAAAACATAATTCTATGAAACTCACAGCCCTGATCCAATTAGCTAACACAAAACCATACCCTCACTTAATAGAGAACGACCTTCCAGACACGGCCACAATACAAGATTTTATAGTCGCAGCCCAGAATAAAATTGAAGCTGAAGCAAAGTATCAAGCACTGCGAGGGCAAAAATTTAGTTTAAAACTGCATATGGCTTCATATCATATCCCACTCGATGAAGAGACAACATTGCCATTGTCTGCTTTATTAACTCATTCTAAATTTTTAGCAAATCCACAGTGTACAAACATCAATAATAAATTAGATAATTATTTTTTAGTCTTAACTTTGACATCGCCAACACATTCTAACGTTCTTGATGAAAAATCTAAACCATTAACAACATCTCCCGCTACCACTGAACAAAAAAACATAACGACTTTAACAAATGCTGATCTACTTAGGGATATAAAAGAATATAAAACTGCAATTCTTGCATTAATTGAAATGACAACTAGCTTTGAAAAATTAATTACAATAGCAATCTATCTTAAAAAAGGAAACTTAGCACGAAACTCGGAAGAATATAAACAGTTTAATTCCGCATTAAAAATCAAAATGAAAACGCTAGATTTTTGCCAAATATCAAACGAACAATTGCTTTACTGCTATATATTTCAAAACAAACTATTGAACTCTCTTCTAAAGCAACAAACGATGACCAAACTAAAACGGTTATCTAGTCAAACAAACCCACAAGATGAAAAAAATAAAGCTGTTTCTATAACTACATCATCTAGTAAAAAATATACTCTTTGTATGCTTAGCGTGACCATAAATCACTACCTAACAGAAAGATATGAAAAAGAAGTAGAAAAATTAAAACATCTCTTTCATCTTCACCACTTTATTTATAGTAATGATGAAGAAAAAGTAGTGATTCAAAAACAATGCCCCATTAATCAAAAATATAAACTTTATTTAAAAGGCCATAAATTTGATGATAACTTTGCTGCAAGCCTTTATAAAAGACTACATCATCAACCCAATAAGTTAAACAAAGTTTTAGCAACTCTTTACTCATTCACGACTGGCGATGATTTTAAAGAAAACTCCGAACTTTATCGTTCAAAAAAAAGCTACGATAAAGCACATAAAAAGCAGCGGAAAAATTCATCCCACATCCTATATAACAGGTTATTTGAGGGGACTAATGAACCCCAAAAAAAAGCAAACAACGTAACCTTAGAACTTAATCGACAAATCGCCGCCAACACTGACTATTACTTAAGTCCAAAATGGAAACCATTTTTAGCTAAATTAAATTTATTTACTACTGGCCCCAAAGCACTCCTAGGCCTTTCTGATAAGCTTAATAACAGTTTTTTCTTTAACTTATTTGAGCATGAAATTTTTAAATTCTTAATCTCAGACCCCTATTTATACAGTAAAGAAGAGAGTTACCTCGACCTGCAAGATCATTACTCCAAACGTATTGCTGAATATTCCAAGACCATTTCATATCTTTATGATAATGCCATCTCTATTGTTGAACAAGAATATCAACGCCTGCAGTCCAGTACTGCGGGTGACTTTCAACTTGATGGTAGCGACAAGGCGGATGTTTTATTAGCAACACTAAAAACCATTGCAGGCCATTTTTCAACTTTTATCAGAGATCCTCAACAGTCTATTAAAATACTACATAAAAACACCTACACCACTGTTAAAAACTGCGCAGAGAATCCTATTATTGCCATAGGAAGAAACGAAACTGTTGATATATTACGCGGACTCTTAGGTGTGATTTTATTTATCCCTAGTTTTGGCGCTACATATTGGCATACTCCTTTGTATAATACTTTTTTTGGTGCTCCACGTAGCAAGATTGCTTTGACTAAAGCGACTGAGAGAGTGCATTCATTAGCGCTGTAATGCTGAGCAGGGAAATATTCAAAGCGTAATAATGGTGGGCACGCTGCGCTTTGCCCACCCTACAAAAGCATTCCAACGGCGGTTATAATTATAAAAAATGTAGGGTGAGCAAAGCGCAGCGTGCCCACCTTAACATACCATCTAATCAATTATTTCCTTCCCATTAATTTTAGTAACACTACTCTCTCTTATAAATGACAAAGTATAATCATCCCCTTTCGATTGCACATAACCCAACTTCAACCATTCATTAAAATCTTTTTTTAATTCATCCATCGCAGAATTTTCAAATACAACTATTTTTTGTTTTAATACTGTGACAATGTCCATAACTGCACGATATTGCCAATACAAAGTATAAGTCAATGGCCGTTTAACTTGTCCATTAATAAACAATGTTCTTAACATCTGCGCATATTGATCTAAGCTAACATTATTTTTTTGTGCTTCTAACAAACTTAAAGCGGTTGTTTCATCTAACTGTTTTGTGTCTACCAACATAACAATATATAAATAACTTTGTTGATTAACTAATTGTGCCGCTTCGTCCAAACTTAATACTTCTTGTCGCGCTTTATTCGATAAATTATGAAAATAAGGAATATGTGTAAGATTTTCAATAAGGGGGTTAAGCAACGGTTTGGAAACACGAGCATCCACTTCAAGATTCATATCACGCACTAGCTCTTCAAAATCATAAGCTGACTTTCCCTGATAAGGCCAAGCTATTTGACCTGTCATGTCAAAATCACCTTCGGGTGCTGAAAGATGAAAAGCATCTAATTGAACTTGGGAATCCGTCACTAATACCTTCGGCAATAAGGAAAGCATTTTTAATTGCAACTGCGAAGCATACAATTCGCCTCGTTGCATAATTTGACGATAGGCTATTATCATATCAACAACTGCCTGGCTGATTAATGCTGATGATGTCACTTTAAGATGCAAGGGGCCAAACGTTTGTTTAGCCAATGTTATTTTTTCTATATCAACAATATGTTCGCTCGCAATTTTTTCCGCCCGCTCTTTTATAGTCCCCGCTAAATTTAATCCGGCTAAAGAAAATGAATAACCCGCAAAATCTTGCGCTGTCAACGCAGCTAACTGTAATTTTAAATAGCCTAACCATAAACCACTTTTTGCTTGCTGTTGGTCAAGCTGAAGCATTCCAGCTGAAGCTTTCATCGCGCCATGCTTATTTGCTGCTAAAAGAATAACGTCAGGAAATTTTATCGTCGCATTAAGCTTGTTTTGTCCCGGAAATAATTCAATTTTCCCCGTCAATCCTTGCTTAAATTGAACACTAACTTGTTGATTCGGTAAATTAGAATATAGCGAATTAATTTTAAAATATTTAATATAGTTTCCCGCAAATGAAATTACATCATCATCTTGAATATCCCCAACCACTGTAGCAAAAACCTTTAAAAATTCTTGCATTGCAGATGAGAGCTGCCATTGATTATGAATCACGGCTAAACCAAAATAAAAAGGTGAAATCTGTGCCGGATAATATAAGATGGGACCATGTTGAATTTTTTGCTCTACCAACAAATCTAACTGCGGATCAACAACACCTGACTCTTTAACCCAAGTAACGAGAGTAGGATTAATTATTTTAACCCGCAAACTAGCTGAAGAACTCATCCAACCACGTTGATAATTTAATACCTGAATCGCAACATCACCCTGAGCATTATAATAAGAAACTAAAGAATAATACGTATGCTGCAACCACATGCCCATGCCTAATGGCGCAAAGGTCAACAACAAAATAAGCAACAACACCAACTGAATAAGCTTCCGCATAACTCTCCTTATTAAATCAACTCCAAGTGTTCCACTATCAATTGCACACTACGCTTACCACGAAATTCATTAATATCCATACGATACGCGACATTAATTTGATTACAACGATAGTTCGGCCACAATTTTAAATCAACGTTAAAAGCAATGGCATCAATAGTTCCTTCTGCTTTTGCGAGCACCATTTTTAAATGTTTTCCGCCCACCAAACGCTGATCAACTACCTCAAACTTACCATCAAACAATGGCTCAGGAAAAGCCTGGCCCCAGGGTCCAGCTTCACGCAATATTTCCGCAATTTCTAACGTTAATTCTGCTGCTGATAATTCACCATCACTCCAAACACTTTGATGAAGATCATCCGCTGATAAATATCGTGACACAACTGCATCAAAAGCCGCAGAAAACTCATGAAAAGCGGTTCGTGATATCGTTAAGCCCGCAGCCATTGCATGCCCACCAAATTTATAAATCAAATGCGGATATTGCATTGAAATTTCTGCAAGTACATCGCGAATATGTAATCCTTGTATAGAACGACAAGAGCCTTTTAATTCATTTTCAGCCGAAAGCGCAAACACGATAACAGGGCGATGAAATTTATCTTTAATTCGTGAAGCTAAAATTCCAATCACACCTTGATGCCAAGCAATATCAAACAAACAGATACCGCGTGGTAAAGGATTTTTTTCTGTCGGCTTAATCTTAGCTAAAATTTCAAATGCTTGATCTTGCATGTCTTGCTCTATCACACGACGCTCTTCATTTAGTTGCGTTAATTTTTTTGCAATTGCTTGTGCTTCCGCTAAATCGTCCGTAATCAAACATTCAATGCCTAATGACATGGATTCTAAACGTCCAGCAGCGTTTAAACGTGGCGCCACAGCAAAACCTAAATCCGATGCAACTATTTTAGCTTGATTTCTACCTGCTGCTTCTAAGAGTGCACTGATTCCAGGGATACACTGGCCTGCACGAATGCGGCGCAAACCTTGCGCGACTAAAATTCGATTGTTGTAATCCAGCGGAACTACATCAGCAATCGTGCCCAAAGTCACTAAATCTAAAAGATGTGACATATTAGGTTCTGGAAGATTTTTTTCTGCAAACCAGCCTTTTTCTAGTAAATAACGTCTTAACGCTAACATCACATAAAAAATAACACCCACACCTGCCATATTTTTACTGGGAAAAAAATCATTCGGCTGGTTGGGATTTACAATGGCATCAGCAGCAGGCAATGTTTCACTCGGTAAATGATGATCGGTAATAATGACGCGAATACCTGCTGCTTTTGCAGCACTCACTCCCGCATGATTTGCTATGCCATTATCAACCGTCACAATTAATGCTGGTTTTGATTCTTTAGCAATATTCACCAACTCAGGCGTTAAACCATAACCAAAAGCAAAACGATTGGGCACGAGATAGTCCACCTGCTGCGCACCAAATTTGCGTAAGGCTCTCATTGCTACAGCAGTGCTCGTTGCACCGTCAGCATCAAAATCGCCGACAATTAAAATTCTTTCATCAGCAATCAAGGCCTGTGCTAAACAGGCAACAGCTTGATCGATACCCAGTAATTTTTGATACGGAATTAAATGTTCTAAACTCAGCTCTAATTCACTGCTGGAATGAATACCACGCGCAAGATAAATTTTTTCTAACAGTGGATGGAGTTTTTTATCGGTTAATTGGCGGTCTTCTAGCTGTCGTCTTTTTATTTTTTTTTCCATTAAATCATGCCTTGAATAATTTTTCTATTATATCGATTAACTGCAACAACACTCCAAATACAGCAAATTAACCACGCCAAAAGCGTAGGCACTACCACTTTAGAGCATAAAATAATAAAAACTAACACAATCATAATAGTTCCCCCAATCGAGCTAGCATATAGCAAACCAACCGGGCCTAAAAAAACGGCTAATAATAATGCCCCCGCAAGACTTTTTAATGGCAATACAGGTTTGTATTGTGTAAAAGTGTGTGTCATATTTAATATCCCTGCTTCCTATTTTTAAGATTATAACTTTTGGAGAGCGTAATGTCGCTGACACTTGATGACAATCAGGCTAATTTTCAAATTCGCGGCTATAAACCGGGCTTCATTCAAGTTAATCAACAAACATACCAGCACAGCATCATTGTTTCTGCGACGCATCTGGTTGAAAATTGGGCGCCACAAACAATTTCTGCGCTTACTGTAGAACATTTACGCATAGCTTCTCAATTAGAGCCAGCCATTTTAATTATCGGCACTGGTGAACGATTACAATTTCCCACCATTGATTTGTACGGTGAGCTAATTAACCAACATATTGGGGTTGAAATCATGGACACCAGTGCTGCTTGCCGAACCTATAATATCTTAACCGCAGAAAATCGGAATGTGGTTGCTGCTCTTATTATTCGGTAAAAAATGTAACTATTCAGCAGCCAGGGAGTTTGGTGGGCACGCTGCGCTTTGCCCACCCTACAAAAATAAATTATACTAACTCTTTCCTTTCCTCACTCAACCGTGGAAAAACTCGCGCAATCTTCACCCGATTATCTTGCACCTGTAAAATCTCAACCGGATAATCAGCAATCAAAATACAAATCCCCGTTTGAGGAATCATTTCTAAAAATTCAATAATCAAACCATTCAATGTTCGTGGCCCCTGAACAGGCAGATCCCACTTTGTTACCCGATTAAATTCACGAATAGTAATGCTGCCATCGCTTAAGTAACTACCATCTGGTTGCAAAGTTAATTTATTGGTACTGGCTATTGTCGTCGTAAATTCACCGACAATCTCTTCGAGAATATCAGCTAAGGTAATTAATCCAAGAATTTCACCATATTCATCCACAATCAACGCCAAGCGTTTTTGTTGTTGCTGAAAATTCACCAACTGAATATTGAGCGGTGTTGCTTCTGGAACAAAATACATTTCTTGCAAATGTTTTATTATCACTTCCTTACTAAAATCTTTTTTCTCTAATAAAAAGTGCGCAATATCACGTAAATGCAAGATACCTAAGACTTGATTAATGTCATCACGATAAACTGGCAACCAATCAAATTGACTATTTGCTATTTGTTGCTGCACTATTTCCCATGGCTCATCTAAATCAATACCAACAATTTCATGCCGTGGAATCATCACATCATTCACAGTCATTTTATTTAAATCTAAAATACCCAACAGCATAGTTTGGTAGGTCTGCGAAATTCTACCTGCTGTTTCATAAACTACACTACGCAACTCTTCACGACTCAACGGCTCAGTATTATAACTTTTAATGCGAATCCGCATTAATCGCAATACACCATTGGATAACGTATTAATAAGCCACACTGCGGGATAAAAAATTTTTAATAAATAATAAATAGGCCAAGCGACCAGTTGCGAAACTTTTTCTGGATAAACAGCAGCTAAGGTTTTAGGTGCAACTTCCGCAAAAATTAAAATCAAAAATGTTAATACAACGGTAGAAACAATAACCCCTGTTTCTCCCCAAAAATGAACTGCAATTAATGTCGCAAGCGATGAGGCTAAAATATTTAAAAAATTATTACCAATCAAAATCATGCCCAACAATCGATCAGGCCGTTCTAACAATTTCAAAATTAATATGGCCGAACGCTTTTGCAAGCGTGCCTTATGACGCAAACGATAGCGATTAATTGCCATTAACCCAGTTTCTGCACAAGAAAAAAATGCCGACAATAATATCAAGAAAAGTAAAACAGCAATAAATATAACGATCTGGGTATTACTCAACAGTCATCCTTAAATGTATAATTACTTGTATTGTAGAATAGCCACTCCTAGCAACTTTCTCAATAAATTTATCCTTTGTTTGCTGTGCAACTATTCAGCAGCTAAAAGTTTGGATGCCAGCTAGAAGCACGCTGGCATGACAAGATTTCGTAGGGTGGGCAAAGCGCAGCGTGCCCACCAAACTCATTGACCGAATAATTTGCGCCCTACATTGAATCAGGTATACTTCCCCACCATTCGTTAACCAGATAAGAGTTGATCTATAAACTTATGTTTACCAATCTTTCAGAACGCTTTAGCCAGGTCTTAAGAAACCTCAGTGGCAGAGGACGACTTACCGAAGATAACATCAAAGAAACCATGCGTGATGTGCGTATGGCGCTCCTTGAGGCAGATGTAGCATTACCTGTTGTTAAAGAGTTTACTGACCACGTCCAAACCAAAGCCATCGGTGTTGATGTGATAGAAAGCCTTTCACCTGGCCAAGCATTAATTAAAATTGTCCATGACGAGTTAGTCTTACTGATGGGCGAGCAATATGCAGAACTTAACCTACAAACTCAAGCACCTGCTATTATTTTAATGGCTGGATTACAAGGTTCTGGTAAAACGACAACAGTAGCAAAATTAGCGCAATGGCTTAAGAATCAAAAAAAATCTGTTTTAGTCACGAGTGCTGATATTTATCGTCCTGCGGCGATTCAACAATTAGAAACCTTGGCACAAAACATTGGTGTAGATTTTCATCCTAGTAACAGTGAGCAAGATCCTGTTGAAATAGCAAAAAGTGCTATTTTAGCCGCAAAATCACGCTTAAGCGATGTTGTTATTATTGATACAGCCGGCCGTTTACATATTGACGATACAATGATGGCTGAAATTAAACGCCTGCATATGGCTATTCAACCGATTGAGACTCTATTTGTTGTTGATAGCATGACTGGCCAAGATGCCGCCAATACTGCCAAAGCCTTTAATGAAGCCTTACCTATCACGGGTATTATTTTAACCAAAACTGACGGGGATGCACGCGGTGGTGCTGCTTTATCCATTCGACATATTACTGGCAAACCCATTAAATTCTTGGGTGTGGGTGAAAAAATTGATGCATTAGAGCCTTTTCATCCTGAGCGTATTGCCTCACGCATATTAGGCATGGGTGACGTTTTAACCTTAATTGAAGATGCTCAACGTCATCTCGACAAAGATAAAGCTGAAAAACTGGCAAAAAAAATCAAGAAAGGCAAAACCTTTGACCTAGAAGACTTCCGTGATCAACTACGTCAAATGGGTAAAATGGGTGGCATCATGGGTATCATGAGCAAACTTCCTGGCCTAGGCAGCATCCCCCAAGCTGCAAAAGATAAAATTAACGATAAAATGTTTGTTGAAATTGAAGCTATTATCAATTCTATGACCCCGAAAGAACGCCGCAAACCTGAATTAATTAATGGCTCACGCAAACGCCGCATCGCAAATGGCTCCGGCACCGACATCCAGGCGGTAAATCGATTACTAAAACAATTCACCCAAATGCAAAAAATGATGAAAAAAGTTTCTAAACAAGGTGGCTTGTTAAAGATGATGCGTGGAATGCAAGGAAAACTTCCTCCTGGTATGTTGCCGCCGATGGGGTGATGAAATATGTAACCATTTAGTAGCGCGTCTGGATCCCGCGGACAAGCCGCGGGACGATGAAACTTTTATTTTTCCAACGTCCCGCGGCTTGTCCGCGGGATCCAGACGTCTCCCTGAATACTTACTGAAAATTATCATAAGTTATTTGCAAGCTACGAAAAGTTGCGTATAATTCGTGACCTTTGATTACAGACATTAATTAGGATACATGCTCATGGTAGTTATACGTTTAGCACGCGGTGGCGCTAAGAAACGCCCATTTTATCAAGTCGTTGTCAGTGATAAGCGCGATCCTCGCGATGGTCGTTGCATTGAACGCGTTGGGTACTTTAATCCATCTGCACGTGGTAAAGAAACACCGTTATCAATGAATCTAGAACGTATTCGTTACTGGATGACCGTCGGTGCACAACTTTCTGACCGCGTACAATCGCTGTTAAAGAAAGCAGAAAAATTAGTTGATGCGACTAGCGCAGCATAATATTTCAGCTAATAAAGGTAATACCGTAGTGACCGAAAATGCTGATGACTATATTACAGTAGGAAAAATAGGCGCATCTTACGGTGTAAAAGGCTGGGTAAAAATACATTCTTTTACTGAACCTGTGACCAATATTATTGAATATAGTCCATGGTATTTAAAAGAGGGTCAAGACTGGAAACTGACCCAGATTGTTGACGGTCGTGCTCATGGCAAAGGTCTGATTGCCAAGTTTACCGGTTATGATAGCCCAGAGCAGGCAGCTGCATTAACAGGAAAAGTGATTGCAATTAAGCGATTACAGCTACCTTCGTTAGAAAAAAACGAATTCTACTGGAGTGATTTGGAAGGCTTAACAGTAATCAACCAAGACGAAAAAACATTAGGAACGGTGGCCTATATCCTCGAAACAGGCGCAAATGACGTGCTTGTTGTAAAGAGTGACAAAGAACATGCCATACCCTATTTACCGGGTAGTGTCGTGTTATCCGTCGATTTGGTAAAGCGTGAAATACGCGTACAATGGGATTTGATTTAAGTGTGGTTTGGCGTTATTAGTCTATTTCCAGAAATGTTAGCCACATTGGAATATGGCATTACAGGCCGCGCATTAAAAAGTAATTTAATTGCGATAGAGTGTTGGAATCCGCGCGATTATGCACAAAACAAGCACCGCAATGTAGATGATAGCCCTTATGGCGGAGGGCCGGGGATGGTCATGATGGCACAGCCTTTACAAGCTGCCATTTTAGCCGCTAAACAAGCAGCTAAATTACCACCCACGGTGATACACCTTTCCCCACAGGGGAAACGCTTTGACCAGTCAGCGGCAGTTAAACTACTGGAAAAGCAAAGTGTCATCTTGATTGCTGGTCGATATGAAGGAATAGATGAACGTTTACTTCAATTGGAAGTAGACGAAGAGTGGTCACTGGGCGATTTTGTTTTATCAGGCGGTGAGCTAGCAGCCATGACCATGATTGATGTAATCACCCGTCTGATACCAGGGGCACTGGGACATGAGGATTCCGTTGCTCAAGACTCCATAACATCGGGGCTATTAAAATATCCTCAATATACACGTCCGGAAAATTTTGCAGGATTAGCTGTACCCGATGTGTTAGTAAGCGGAAATCATCAAGCTATACAGCGATGGCGTCTAAAAGAATCGCTGGGAAAAACCTGGCTAAAACGTCCAGACTTATTAGCAAAAATGAATTTAACTCAACTTCAGCTAGATTTATTAGCGGAGTTTATAGCGGAACATAAAAGTAAAATCGACTGAGGAAAGTAACCATGAATATTATTGAAACTCTTGAAGCTGAAATGCAAGCGGGCAAAACCATTCCTAACTTCGCACCTGGCGACACTGTTGTTGTACAAGTTAAAGTAAAAGAAGGTGAGCGTATTCGTCTTCAGTCTTACGAAGGTGTTGTTATTGCTAAACGTAATCGTGGATTAAACTCTGCATTTACTGTACGTAAAATTTCTCATGGTGTAGGCGTAGAGCGCGTATTCCAAACATATAGCCCAACGGTTGATAGCATTGATATTAAACGTCGTGGCGATGTTCGTCGGGCAAAACTGTATTACATGCGTGAATTAAGTGGTAAAGCAGCACGTATTAGAGAAAAATTAACAATTAAAGCACCAAAAACAGCGGCTATTACTGATACCACAGCTCAAGAAGATTCATCTTCAGCTGAATAATTAAACATTATTACGCTGAAGAAAATCCCTGTCATGCCAATCATTGGCATGACAGGGGTCTCTAAAACCAAACACCTTTTACGGCTGCAGTATGCACTCTGTCACCGAAAACATCATCATTCGCCCCGCTACCCTTACCGACCTTGACTCACTTTGTACTTTTGAAAATCAAAGCTTCACCGCTGACAAAATGTCTCGACAAAGTTTTTATGCTTTATTAAAAAAAAACACTGCAACAATCTTAATTGCTCATGACAACCAAGCTATTGTTGGACTTGCTACTACTTTATTCCGCACAAACACAAATAAAGCGCGTCTTTATTCTTTTGCCATTGCTGCTCAGTATCATGGCAGTGGTCTTGCGCATCAGTTACTGACTGAGGTAGAAAAAAATGCCCGCCAAAGAAACTGTAAAGAATTAATTCTTGAAGTACGTCTCGACAATATTCGCGCCATACAATTTTACAAAAAACATCACTTTGTTTCTTTTAGCACATTTTTTCAATTTTATGCTGATGGCACTGACGCAATACGAATGAAAAAAACCTTAACTTAAACTCAGCAGTTGCAGTAGAATGACTATTGCCCAGTAAGCTAAGTTTGGTGGGCACGCTGCGCTTTGCCCACCCTACATTTTTTATAATTTATTTTTGTAATTTTTTGTAGGGTGGGCAAAGCGCAGCGTGCCCACCAACCTTGACTGTTGAATAGCTACATCGCCCAACTTTATAGAGCTATCACTAATGAAACTACGTGAAAAAAAATCTACTTTTAAAGTTGCACTACTCGCCACCGGCGATGAAATTTGTAATGGCGATATTTTAAATTCTAATTCCCAAGAAATTGCCTTACGCCTCAACAACCAAGGTATTCATGTTGGAATGCACGCTGCTGCTGCCGATAATATTACTGACATTGAAAATACTATTTTATTTTTACTGCAAGACCATCAAGCCCTAATCATCACCGGCGGATTAGGCCCCACTTCAGATGATTTAACTCGTTATGCACTCAGCAAAGCACTTGAATTACCTTTAATTTTTGATGAGCCCACCTGGGACACTATCGTTACACGCTTAAAACAATTTGGCTACACACATCCACCTGAATCCAATCGTCAACAAGCATTATTTCCGCAAGGCGCAGCGATTATTCCCAATCCCAATGGCACCGCGCTCGGCTGTCTAATTGAAAAAAACCAACAACTTATTTTTATGCTACCTGGTCCACCGCATGAATGTTTACCCATGATTGATCAAATCGTCATAACAAAGTTAATTAAAAATGATTTTCAACAAATTGTTTTTCATAAAAGTTGGTTGTTATTTGGCGTCGGCGAAGGACAAATTGCCGAAACACTGGATGCAATTGCAAAACCTTACAACTGCATCACGGGTTATCGTATTTGTTATCCTTACATAGAATTTAAAATTCATTCCAACAATAAAAATGATTTTAACGCACTATCACAAGAGATAGAGGAAGCTGTTACACCTTATTTAATTAGCCTCGGGAAAGAAACAGCAACAACAATATTAAAAAAACAACTTGAAACACTCAACTATAAAATTCAAATCTGTGATCATACAACCGGTGGATTATTAGAATCACTGATCAGAACACCAAAAAATACCGCACGGTTATTGTTTACTGAAACAACGCTATTTTCAGCTGAATTACCTGGAATAACAATCGCGGGTTTGACAGAGCTTTGGCAACAAGAAGTCAACTGTAAGACAACGTTAATTCAGTTACATTATTCTTTACACGGACAACAAAAAACAATTTCTATTCTTGCGCCGTATCGAGGTGAGCGAGTAAAACAATATGCTGCAGAATGGGTAAGCTATCAGATAAGTGAATTACTAAAAAATGTAACTATTTAGCAGAGATTGGTGGGCACGCTGCGCTTTGCCCACCCTACAAAACTACAAAACCCACTTCACTCCCATATCAATCATATTTAATATTATTTCAATTAAAATAAGCAATATAATTACCATCTCTAACATACTCGAATGTCGATGTTGTAATTGCGTATTTAAAATATCAAATAATTCTTGTAACACATCTAATTTTTGATTTAATGCTAGCGCACGTGTTGGAATATCCAAAAACTTCTTCGTCATAATATAAAATGGCTCGAGATTAGGATTACGCCAAAAAAATTCGGGGGTATCTAAGAATTCACTATTTAAATTAATCGAGCTGCGCGATAAAAAAATTTCTCCCATGCGCTTAAACGTAGCACGTCTGGAAAGTGAAATAACGCCATGTGTTGCGATTTCATCAGGCAAATAACTATTGTTTTTAATCACTTCTTGAATCGAATCTTCAAAAGCTTCTAACTTTATTGACTGCGCTAAACCATAAGAAATAGCTAATTTAATTTGTGGATTATCAGAGTCCAGTGTAATGACATCAACACGAAAACGCTCATGAGTATCGATGGTCGTCTCTTCACCAAAGCAATAGCAAAAATGATCGGTTTCAATAACAGGCAGCGAGCCCGTTGCATGTACTTGAATACGTTCAATTAATTGGTGTTCTTGACGCTTACTTAAACCCCACGTCACACAACAACCATAACTAAAAAAGAATAAATCAGCCGATTTTTTTACGCTAGTCACATACAAAACATCACGTGAAAGTCGGGTAGTATAGTTTTTGCGCTTATATAGACTAGCAAGCGCTGGAAGGTCATAGCTTCGAGCTGTACAAAAAGAGACGCATCGCATGAAAGAACGTGCTGTAGTAGCCATGCACAATGAACCTTGAGGGTAATAGTTTGATTCTAGTAGAATTCTTGCCACAGGGCAAGGTAAGTCCGACGATTGCCCCCAAAGTTTGGCGCCATGGTCTTATCCTAGACAGGAAAATAATCCCATTTTTTATGCTCTTTTCCTGTACTTTTTACCCCGGTTTTAATACCATACAGCCATTAATTTTACATATCCTAGATAACATTTGTAAAACCCCGCCAGGGAGTGGGCTAGTCTATAAAATAGCAAAACTAACTCAAAAAGAGGTGTATATATGTCTAATGGTCCTAACTCTCCAGCAGCAGCTTACCAAAGCGTCCCACAAAGTGAAAATGACGCTACAAATCATAATTCTGGGGATCTTAATAGTATTAATCCTTTCAGCAGAAAAATGCAAATCGTATATGACGAACTTGAGCGCGATCATAATGAATATTATGAGCTTTGGTATCAAAATATGGCATTTAATCAGTCAAAAAATAACAATAGCAATGACCAACCAGCAGCAGTTGAACTACAACCACTCACTACAAATGACACTAACTCATCCACACTTCTCCCTATTCCATCATTACCAGGGAGTGTTCTAGATGAAAAATACACTACAACACCTCCTTTAGCTGATCAAAAAGATGATTCAAACCTTTCTGCAAGCACTTCAGCCACGATAACAAAAAAAACTCATGCTACACAGACTAATACAATTATTGCACTTGACGCCGAACAATTAGTACGCAAAAGACAACTTGAACAAAACCAAGAAATACAAGAACTTGTAACCTATTTAACTACACTTGAAGAACAACACGCCGAATTTGAAAAAGATAAAAAGAAAAAACTAGCTGAAGCTCTTCTCAGTGGCCCAGGCGCAATCAATACCATCAAAAGACAACAAGGCAAAGTTATACCAACTACACTGACTGCCGCAGAATTAACGGGGACATTTGGTTTTGTTACAAACATTATCATTCTATCAGCTAAAGTTGCCACTGATGTTATAAAAGCCATGGGAGCCGGTTTTGGAATTTTCTTTGGTATTGTTGCATCGCCGCTCGCATTAGGCGCTATGGCGGGCTGGATTACGTTAGATACCTATGGTATTTGGGCCGATCCAAAAAAACAACAACGAAAATCTCGCTATAGCGCTAACGTTGCTACCTTAGGCTTACTCGCAGTTGCTATCAGCATTATTATGGGGGCGATTATTGCGCCTATATTTACGATTCCTTTAATATTTATAGCAATGACATCGATAGGATATGCTAAAGAAAAGTATATTTTGCGCAATACAGAAGCTGAAATAAAAGCTGAGCAGGACAAGTTAGACACAAAAAAAGGCGAATTATCTCAAGCAATCGAAGACTGGCTAGGTACACAGACTGATAAAGAAGACATACTTGATTGCGCCACTAAAGAAGATATTTATAATGCAATAAAAAAACACACTCCACCAATAAAGACGCTGCCTCAATTCATCGATGATGAAAAAAAGAATGATTTCGCATTAAATAAGCATAAAGCTTTGTGTCTTTCTAACCCCAAAATTAAACGACTAGCTATGCAAGTTAATGCCAGTAGTCTTCATTTAGAAAGGTTACAATTAGCAGTCAGTCATTCAAACCAAGAACAAATGATTCGCAGAGCATTTTTAGTCAGCTCTGCTTTTCTTTTTGTTGGAGCAATTATTTTCCCTCCTTTCTCCATCGTAGGTGCGGTGGGTATTTTAATCACTGTTATAGCTAATACAGTATTAACTAATAAACGTAAAGACGCTCAATTAGAGCTCAACAAGAGGCATGAGGCTAACAATAATTCTTCAGAAGAAGAATCGCGTATAATGACAACGAGTTTTCAACAAGTACTAGAAAATCATAGAGAAAATTCTCGCCTTATGAAGACAATGATGGTTAACAAATATAATCTTAACAGACAGCTGATGATGGACCAACCAAGGAGCACTGCGGCTATAATGGCAAGCCTGCCTCGAGCAGCAGGCCCAGCACCTAGCATGCAAGCATCTTACTTACCTCCTTTACTTGCAGCAGTTCCTTTTCCTAGCTCTTTTCCTGCAACAAGCACAGCCATGCCATCTTTAGCCGCACTTCCCCCACCCCTTGGAAGTATGCACGGGTTATACCAACCACCAACTACTCCAGCAAACACAGCTGACAACGCTGCTGCAAGCACAAACTTAGGTAATGATGAAAACAGAGCTACACTAATCATTGCATCAGCCTAACTCAGCGCCTAATCCCTCCCGGACTACATTATTGAGTCCGGGATAATTTTTAAAACCACCAGACACTCAACCCCATCTCTTCTCCCACTAGATCCTTGACTCTCGCTCAATATCTGTCATAGTTAATCTTCATTTGCTGATATATATTCCCCATGCATAGTATAGTTGTAGTCAATAAGCCTAAAGATTGGAATCTCCACATTCCAGACGTTGAAGTCGTCTCAGCAAAAGCCTATTTGACTGACTGTCGTTATTCTGAAATTCGCAATGCGCGTATTTATAACCTATGCCAATCTTATCGCTATCAAGGGATGGGATACTATGTATCATTGCTTGCTGAAGCACGAGGACACCGAAGTTTTCCTAACATCACAACAATCCAAGACCTTAAATCAGCGTCTATTATTCGAATTATCTCTGATGAATTAGATCAATTAATTCAACGCAGTTTTGGTCGCTTAAAATCGGCTCGCTTTGTATTAAATATTTATTTTGGCACCAACCCTGCTAAACAATATGAAAACTTAAGTAAGCAACTTTATAATTTATTTCAAGCACCGCTCCTACGAACCTTATTTGTCTTTGATGATGGCAAATGGCATTTACAGAATATTTCTGCTTTACCCATTAATCAAATTCCAGATAATCATAAACCCTTAGTGTTGGAATATGCGCGCGGATATTTTTCTCGCAAACGTATCCGCTCAAAAAGTGTGGCTCGAGCAACGTATGATTTAGCTATTTTGCTTAACCCTGATGAAAAATCACCACCTTCCGATAAAAAAGCCATTAAGTATTTTATCGATGCCGCTGAAGATCATGGTTTACGGGCAAAAATTATTACTAAAAATGATTATAGCCGCATCCCAGAATTTGATGCTTTATTCATCCGCGAAACTACTGCAATGAATCATCACACTTATCGTTTTGCGCGCCGAGCATCAGCAGAAAACTTAGTCGTGTTAGATGATCCAGCATCCATTGTAAAATGCACCAACAAAGTTTATATGGCTGAATTATTAAAAAAAGCCAATATTGCCATTCCAAAAACGGTAATCGTTCATAAAGGCAATACGGACGAGCTCATTAATTTACTTGGTTTACCCTGTGTGTTAAAACAACCTGATGGTTCGTTTTCCAATGGCATTGTTAAAATCAGTGATTGCATTACTTTAGAAGATGAATTACAGCATTTATTTAATCAATCCGATTTAATTATTGCCCAAGAATTTGTTCCTACTGATTTTGATTGGCGCATAGGTATTTTAAACAAGCAACCGCTGTATGCCTGTAAATATTTTATGGCAAAAGACCATTGGCAAATTTATGATTGGCGCTCCGGTCGTCGCGTAAAAGATGGTGATCACGAAACTATTCCAGTTGAAAAAGTTCCGCCTAAAATCTTAAAAGTGGCTTTACGTGCTGCTGCTTTATTTGGTGATGGATTTTACGGTGTTGATATTAAACAATCAGGCAATCATATTATGGTTATTGAAGTTAATGATAATCCGAGCATAGAATCCGGTGTTGAAGACATGATCTTAAAAGATAGTTTATATGCTGAAATTATGAAATATTTTGTAAATAAAATTAAAATGAAAAGGGAAGCGTAATAAAAAATATTGTAACTATTCAGCAACCAAAACGTTGGTGGGCACGCTGCGCTTTGCCCACCCTACGTTTTTTATAATTGCAACCACCGTTTTTCCAATATAATATTAAAGTTGTAGTGCTTTTGTAGGGTGGGCAAAGCGCAGCGTGCCCACCAACGTTTTGGTTGCTGAGTAGTTACAAAATACCCACAATCTTTACTTTCGTCGTTCCCGAAAAAAATCCGTTAACAAGCTCCCACATTCTGCCGCAAGCAAGCCACCACTAAAATTTACCTTATGATTAAAGTGCTGACTCTCACCCAAATTAAATACACTCACAACAGCGCCTGCTTTCAGATCATAAGCACCAAACACCAGACGTTGCACACGCGCATGAATAATGGCACCCATACACATCACACAAGGTTCCAAGGTCACATAAAGCGTAGAATTCACTAGACGATAATTATTTATTTTTTTTGCGCCATCACGCAACGCTATTATTTCGGCATGCGCACTCGGATCACAAGCACCAATCGGGCAATTACTTCCTGCACCAATTATCGCATTATTTAACGTTAAAACCGCACCCACAGGCACTTCTGCATTGTGTTGGGCAGTTTTAGCTAATTGAATAGCATGCTGCATCCAATGTAAATCAACATCATCCCACATCTTATTCCCACTCTATCGTCGCTGGCGGCTTACTCGAAATATCATAAACTACACGAGAAATACCGCGTACTTCATTCACAATACGATTTGCAACGTGCTCTAAAAATTCATACGGTAAGCGAGCAATATGCGCAGTCATAAAATCAATGCTTTCGACAACTCGAATAGCAACAACATGATCATAATGACGAGCATCACCTAATACACCGACTGATTTTACGGGTAAAAATACCACAAATGCCTGGCTCACTTTGTCATATAAATCATGACGCCGTAATTCTTCAATAAAAATAGCATCGGCATGTCGCACTTTATCCGCATAGATTTTTTTTACTTCACCTAAAATACGAATAGCTAATCCTGGACCAGGAAAAGGATGGCGATAAACTAAATCATACGGTAAACCTAATTCAAGACCTATTTTACGCACTTCATCTTTAAATAATTCACGCAATGGCTCAAGCAATTTTAAGTGCATCTTCTCTGGCAGACCACCGACATTATGATGCGATTTAATGACATGAGCACCGCCCGTTTTGCTTGCAGCAGATTCAATGACATCAGGATAAATAGTCCCTTGTGCTAACCAACGTGCGTTTTTTATTTTTTTTGCTTCTTCTTCAAATATATCAATAAATAATTTACCCACAATTTTACGCTTATCTTCAGGGTCATCTATCCCTTGCAAAGCTGTCATAAACCGTTGCTCTGCTGATACCGTAATCAAATCAATCTGCATGTTTTTTGCAAATACTGTTTGCACATCCTCGGCTTCATGTAAACGCAACAAACCTGTATCAACAAATACACAGGTTAATTGTTTGCCTAACGCTTGGTTTAATAATACTGCAACAACAGATGAATCAACACCGCCAGATAAACCTAAAATAACATGATCAGTGCCTACTTTTTCGCGCATTTCTATTATCGCTTCGGCAATAATATTTTTTGTTGTCCACAATGCTTTGCAGGCACAAATAGTTAAAACAAAGCGTGCTAATATTTCTTTGCCTAGTGGTGTATGAGACACTTCAGGATGAAACTGCAAACCATAATAATTTTTTTGTTTGTTTTCCATTGCTACAATAGGACAATTCTCGGTATCTGCCACCATAACAAAACCAGGCGGCAATTTATCAACATGATCACCATGACTCATCCAAACATCTAAAAATTCAGTCTCTGCTGTTATTGTTGAAAATAAATGTGAGATTTTTGCGGTTTTTACTTTTGCATAACCAAACTCACGTTTTAAACCTTTTGCTACTTTTCCACCGAGTTGTTCCGCCATTGTTTGCATGCCATAACAAATACCTAATATAGGACACGCTAAATCAAATACGATCTGTGGTGCGCGTGGTGTTGTTGTTTCAGTGACACTCTCGGGACCGCCTGATAAAATAATTCCACGGGGAGCAAAGGCTTTAATTTCATCAGCAGCAACATGATGCGGATAAATTTCACAATAAACGCCTATTTCCCGTATTCGACGAGCAATCAATTGCGTGTACTGCGAACCAAAATCTAAAATTAGAATTCGTTCTGCGTGAATATTAGTGGTCATGTTAATTTTCTCGGTTGTGTAATTATTCAGTAGACAAAGTTTGGTGGGCACGCTGCGCTTTGCCCACCCTACATTTTTATAATTTTTTGTAGGGTGGGCAAAGCGCAGCGTGCCCACCAAACTCTCTAGCTACTAAATAGTTACTATTTATTTATAATAACTCTCATCCACCTGATAATTAGGCGCTTCTTTAATAATCTGCACATCATGCACATGACTTTCACGTACACCCGAGCTCGTCACACGAACAAACTCCGGTCGAGTGCGCATGGTTTCAATATTAGCGCAGCCGGTATATCCCATACCAGAACGCAAACCACCCATCAATTGATTAATAATATTCATCATACTGCCTTTATAAGGCACTCTGCCCTCAATACCTTCGGGAACTAATTTATCAATATTACCTTCTTGAAAATAACGATCACTCGATCCATGACGTTGACCCATTGCACCTAATGATCCCATGCCTCGATATGCTTTATAGGAACGTCCATGATAAAGCTCAACTTCACCAGGGGATTCTTCAGTTCCTGCAAGAATACTACCTACCATCACAACATGTGCGCCTGCTGCAATGGCTTTACAAATATCACCGGAATAACGAATGCCACCATCCGCAATAATTGAAACAGCCGAACCTTTTAACGCGGCACTGACATTAGCAATGGCTGTAATTTGTGGCACACCAACGCCTGTAACAATACGCGTCGTGCAAATAGACCCGGGGCCAATGCCAACTTTTACTGCATCCACGCCAGCTTCTTTTAATGCTAACGCAGCACTGGCTGTGGCAATATTGCCTGCCACCACTGACACTTGCGGATAATGTTTTTTAATCCAACGTACTCGTTCAATAACTCCTTTCGAATGACCATGAGCAGTGTCGACCACGAGTACATCAACACCTGCAGCAACTAAGGCAGCAACTCGTTCATCTGATTCCGCACCGGTTCCTACCGCGGCACCAACACGTAATTGGCCGGCAGGATCTTTACATGCAAAAGGTTTTTCTTTTTCTTTTAAAATATCTTTTACAGTGACCATACCACGCAATTGAAATTCATCATTAATTACTAATACTTTTTCAATACGATTTTTATGTAATAATTCACGTACAGTCTCTTTATCAAACGATTCATTCACCGTCACCAAACGATCTTGCGGTGTCATAATATTTTCGACTGATTGATCTAAATTAGTTTCAAAACGTAAATCACGGCTAGTCACAATACCAACTAATTGTTGGTTTTCTGTAACAACCGGCAAAGCGTGAAAATTATATGTCTGAATAATATCTAATACTTCACGCACTGTCGTATATGGCGTAACGGTAATAGGATCTTTGACAACACCACTTTCAAATTTTTTAACTCGACGTACTTCAGCGGCTTGTTGTTCGATAGAAAAGTTTTTATGAATAATCCCCAGGCCACCCTCTTGCGCAATAGCAATGGCTAAGCGCGCATCAGTCACCGTGTCCATCGCTGCAGATAATAAAGGAATATTGAGTGTAATATGACGAGTCAGTTTAGTTTTCAGATCAACATCTTTTGGTAAAACCGAGGACTCGGCAGGTAACAACAGGACATCATCAAACGTGAGAGCTTCTTGGACTAGGCGCATAGTTAACTTCCCCGAATCACAGGTTAAAATTAACGATGCATTATACGGTGTGTTATGTAAGAGGGTCAAGGGTTAATGCTTCGATCATTATTCAGCAGTCAAAGAGCTTGGTGGGCACGCTGCGCTTTGCCCACCCTACATTAGTTTATTTTTGTCATTTTTTGTAGGGTGGGCAAAGCGCAGCGTGCCCACCAAACTCTTGACTGCTGAATAGCAACATACTTGACTCCTTCGATACCAATAATGCTATTATCACCGCATGAATCCTATCGACATTAGTCACACTGAAGAAATTTATACGGTCAGTCGCTTAAACCGCGAAGCCCGTTTTATGCTGGAAAGGTCTTTTCCTCTCGTTTGGTTAGAAGGTGAAATCTCCAATTTTGCCGCTCCACACTCAGGCCATTGGTATTTTTCTCTTAAAGATGAAACGGCTCAAGTAAAATGCGCGATGTTTCGCCCCCAAAATCGACGTTTAACAATAACAGCTAAAGAGGGTATGCATGTCATCGTTAAGGCACGTGTTAGTCTTTATGAAGGGCGAGGCGATTTTCAATTACTCATTGAACATTTAGAAGATGCCGGCGTCGGTAAACTACAAAAAGAATTTGAAGCTTTAAAAAAGAAATTATTAACTGCGGGTCTGTTTGATCCCGCTAACAAAAAACCACTGCCACGATTTCCACACACTATTGGTGTTATTACCTCACCGACAGGAGCGGCTATTCGTGATATTCTGAGCGTACTAAAACGCCGTTATGCTGTAGCTCCTGTTATTATTTATCCGACCTTAGTCCAAGGTGAACTAGCTGCTAAGCAAATTATTCACGCCATTCAAACGGCAAATCAACGTCAAGAGTGTGATGTTTTATTACTAAGTCGCGGCGGTGGTTCACTTGAAGATTTATGGCCATTTAATGAAGAAAACGTAGCTCACGCTATTTTTGCTAGCAATATACCGATTATTAGCGGCATAGGTCATGAAATTGATTTTACTATTGCCGATTTTGTTGCCGATGTGCGCGCACCAACACCCTCTGCAGCAGCAGAGTTAACAACTCCTCACGCACAAGAATTATTGTTAGCGATTAATGAAAATAAAAACTTTTTTATCCGAGCTATTAAACTAAAAATCAGCGCCTTACAACAACAAATCTTATGGGCAAAAAAACATTTACTCCAAGAACATCCTAAGCGTAAATTAGCAGAGAAAACCCAGCGCTTAGATTATTGTGAAATGACGTTAATGCGACTACAAACTAAATTAATAACTCATCTCGCAACACAGATTGAAAACTTAAAAGAAAAACTCTATGGCCAAACGCCAAAACATTTAATCCTACAATTACAACAACAACTTAATTTACAACAGCAAAAGTTACAAAGCACACTACAAAAAAACTTGCAGCTTTATCGCCAAACACTCGGCAATGCAGCAGCTAAGCTACATGCTCTGAGCCCATTAGCAACATTGCAGAGAGGCTTTGCTATTGCTACGAAGAACCATCAAGTGCTTCATAGCTCAACACAAGTTAGCCCGGGTGATGAAATTCAAGTAAAATTATATGCGGGTGATTTAAGTTGCGTGGTGTCAAAAAATAAAGTAGATAGTGAGTAATCATTTACAAAGAAGCTTGGTGGGCACGCTGCGCTTTGCCCACCCTACAAAAAATGACAAAATAATTAGTGTAGGGTGGGCAAAGCGCAGCGTGCCCACCAAGCTCTTTTACTACTAAACAGCTACCTTTTTTTTGCATATCTCTTTTCAAGCTTCTTTTTTGCTAACTCTTTTTTCATTATCTGTTTTCTCACCGCTTTTGCCACTTGCAAATAAACCTCTAATTTAGCTTTAGCAACTTCTTGTTTGGTTTTCTTTGCTTTCACTGCCAAATGATTTTTAAATAATCGCCCCATTTTTTTAGCTTTTTCTAATGCTAAGCGCAACTTTTCTTGGCTCACTTCTTCTTTTTTTTGCAATTGTTTAACTTGTATTTTTAACTTTTTAACCAACAAATCCTGCTTTTTTTTCAAGGTCATATCCAACTCCTTTAACAATAGCAAGTGACAAAAAATTTATAATGGAATATACGCAACAGGAGCATTATTACTTTTATGTGAAACAGAAACCAATTTATAACCTTTAAATTCATCCTGCAACAAAGGAACATACATTAATCGGGTCACATAAATAGCATTTTTCGGTTTGTTCTTTAACATAGGCCATGCTTGTAATAAACTATCATGCGTTTGTTGATTACGGGCACCATGAATATTTAAATTTTTAACTTCCGGCGGGATCTGCAAATAAAATCGTACTTTACTTTCAGCATCTAACATCACAAATTGCCACGTCATTCCAGGATGTAGCTTTGTTGACTCCGCTTCTACTGCACTCGCAAACTGAGCAAGCCCACCTTGTGAATAATAAAGCGGCTGTAATAAAGCAAAATTCAAAAACGAAAGCACTAAAAATAACACAGCTACTCTGCCTGCCCAGATATAACGCTTAGTTAAAGTATCAGCTCCGCTTAAGATCCAGTCGGCTGTCATCAACAAGGCAAAAGGTACTAGCGGCAAAACATAATAACTACGTCGAGAGCCACTAAAAGTAAAAAACATAAATAAAATAAATACGGACCATACTAACCACTTTGCATTCCACTGCATATTTCGCCAACGGGCAGGCAAATTAAAAATCGCTGGAATTAAAAATAAAGCCCAAGGCAAAGTATAAATCGGCAAATAAAGCAAATACGTATAAATAGGGTCTTTATGATCAAATGGTTGAAAATAACGTAAGATATTTTCACGATAAACTAAATATAATCCATTCTCACCATAGCCTGTTGCATTAAAATGTGCTGATGCCCAGAAAGGTAGAATATAAACAATAGCAGCAGGAGTCACGCCTAAAAACAAACTAAAATGAATTTGTTTTTTCCAATTTCCTTGCACTAATAAATCAGGCAAGATAACTAAAAAAGTCACAACAGGTCCGACTAATCCTTTACATAATGCTGTAATAGCAAGCACTAAAAAAAAGATACTGTAATTGATTAAACTGGGTTGATTTTTTTTCTCAAAATACCACATGACTCCAAACAAAGTACCTGCCATATTTAACATATCAGCACTACTCGTCCGCGCCCAAAATAAAAAATAAAACGTTGTCAACAACATCCAACCCGCTAACAAGCCTAAGCGTTTATCTTTTATCAATGTTCCCAAACGATAAATAGACCAAATAGCTAATAAACCGGCTAATGCAGAAGGAACTCGCAATAACCAAACCGTTAATTTTCCAGTTATGCTGGCTAAAGCGACAATAAACCAATAAGAAAGCAGCGGTTTATCGTAATAATCCATTCCCTCTAAAGAAGGATGCAAATAATCATGGTGATATAACATGGCTGATACAATATCAGCCCAACGATGTTCTTGAGTCCACAGCTCACGAGCACCCAGCAAAGTAAATAACAGTATTATTGCTACGAAAAATAAATAAATAAATTGTGGCTGTCGGCCCCACAAACGATCTGACCAGGTTGCTGCTTGCATTGTTGTCCTTATTTAAATTATAGCCGGTGGAAGGAAAAAACGGTCGGCACGCTGCGCTTTGCCCACCCTACAACATCATCGATTACAAAAACATATTAACAATGTAGGGTGGGCAAAGCGCAGCGTGCCCACCACTAACCAAATACCGACGAATTATACCAAAAAAATATAGACAAGCCCATAAATGGTGCTACCATTAAAAACACTTTTTAAGGAGAAAGTAATATGTTTCAAGGCAGCATGGTGGCACTGATAACGCCGATGCAAGATGACGGCAGCGTAGACCATAAAACCTTACACGACCTTGTTGAATGGCATATTACCGCAAAAACTGATGCTCTAGTGATCGTTGGCACCACTGGTGAAGGATCTACTCTCACTGCCGCTGAACAATTTGACATCATTAAACGTGTGACTCAACAAGTTGCAAAACGAATACCTGTTATTGCCGGCACAGGCAGCAACTCAACTCAACACGCTATTGAGCTGACTCGTGCAGCCAAAGAAGCCGGCGCTGATGCAGCCTTAATCGTTACCCCCTATTACAATAAACCCACTCAAAACGGTTTACTTGCGCATTACCAACAAATAGCCGCAGCTGTCTCTATCCCTATTATTTTATATAATGTTCCGGGCCGTACTGCTTGTGATTTATTACCAGAAACAATCGCTAAGCTTGCAACCATTCCTAATATTATTGGAATCAAAGAAGCCACGGGAAAATTGGATCGCACCGAACAAATCTTAAAACTGTGCGGTAAAAATTTTGCGATTTACAGTGGTGATGATGCAACAGCAATGGATCTCATCTTACTTGGCGCAAAAGGAACTATCTCTGTCACTGCCAATGTTGCGCCACTCAAAATGCATACTATGTGCATGGCTGCACTTGCAGGAAATAGAGCACTTGCTGAAACTATTAATGCAGAGTTAATGCCGCTACATAATAAATTATTTTTAGAATCAAACCCAATCCCAACAAAATGGGCAATGCAGCAAATGGGCTTAATTTCAGGTGGAATTCGCTTACCTCTGACACCTTTAGGTGAAAAATTTCATCCCGAATTAAAAACAGCAATGCAAGGTGCTGGATTAATTAAATAAATATTTTAGTACTTTCAGAGTAGAACCACAGGCAATTTAAATAAATTTGAGACTCAACATGATGCGTTTTATAAAAATATTTTTAATCATAACACTCTTTGTTTCACTAACCGCCTGCTCACGACTTTATGGTGATAATGGTTATATTTCTAATCGTGATAGAACCTATTTAAAAGCCAAATCAACTCCACCACTCGTGATTCCACCAGGATTAAGCTCATCAACTATTCACGAAGAATATCCTGTTGCCAACAAAAATTATGGAACACAAACCAAAGATGTCAGCTTAACACCACCTGAGTTATACCCAGAAAAATAAATCGAAATGGAGAGGTACCGAAGTGGCCATAACGGCGCCGACTCGAAATCGGATGGGGGGTGTAAGCCTCCACGTGGGTTCGAATCCCACCTTCTCCGCCAATTGTGAAATTCAAGCATTCAATGCAGCATGGTGATAACACTATCATTACTGGTATCATTTTCGACACATATCTTCTTGACCAAGAAAAATGGGCGAAAATACTACAACTAAATGCTGCAAATAACTACAACGCAAAATTAGAAAATAATACTATTTACCAAGTCACTGACATCAATGAAATTAATCTGATAACCAAAAATTTAAAAATTAATAATTTTGTTGGAATAGTGATCGAAGGATCGACTATTGGAAAAATAAAATTTGAATATTCAAAAATGCAAGATGATATTCAAGAAGGTGACCTCTTAGAGTTAATGCTCAATGATAGAAGGCTATTTTATCAAGTCATTAGTGGAAACACAGTAAATGAAAAACTTAAAGATAGAAATGAGGTCGGCTTTATTGAAGGAGAAGCAACGCAATTAGGAGAGTGGCAAAATGATAAACTCTCATTCCAAAAATTTGGATGGGTTCCGCGTATCAACACCCCTCTTTTCAAAGCTGATACATCAAATATTCTCGTGGGAAAACTTAATTAGCCTGATTACCAACTTGGCATTATTCCTGGGACCACGCTTCCCTCTGTAATTAATCTGGATGAAGCTATTAGTCATCATATGGCACTACTGGGAATCACAGGCTCTGGTAAATCCTATTTAACACGCCAAATACTCAAACAAGTTTTAAACGATACAAAGGTTATTTGCGTGGAATTTACTGGTGAATGGAAGAAAAATATCGAAAACGAAAAATATCAATTGATTACAAAAAATAATATTGGGGGTTATCTTGCCAATCAAGAAAAGAAAATCGGCATATTTGAATTACCCGCAATAAATAATACTACTGAAGCCCTAAAAGAAAAACAAAATGCACTTGACGCACTATTTAATTACGCAAAGAAAAGATACGATGAAAACAATTTTTTAAAAGTCGCGCTCGTTTTAGAAGAAGCTCATACCATTACCCCCGAAACAAGCTTCCTAGGGGAGATGGGTGACTATGGCTCCAATAAAGCTTTAGTCAATAAAATGGTTCAAGTTGCTCTTCAAGGTAGAAAATATGGTGTCGGTTTGTTAGTCATCGCTCAAAGGACAGCAAACGTCTCTAAAACTGTTTTAACACAGTGCAATACCGTTGTGTGCTTTCAAGCATATGACGAAACTAGTTTTTCATTCCTAGGAAATTATGTAGGCAAAGATATGGTGCAAGCATTACCCAATCTTAAACAATATCATGCGGTAGTCGCTGGAAAGGCAATGAAATCAAATATACCTATGATTGTAGACCTAAGCGCAAAACAAACGATCCTAGGATAATGATAATAAATTGAAAACTTCAACTTGAACTAATAATAAGTCCTAACTGAAAAATGGATAACTATGAGAGCCTAAACTCTTACATTTTACTGCCATTCTCGCAAATGTATTTTTTCGCCAGTACGTAACTGAATATTATTAATAGCAAGTGCCAAACCAACACTGCTTAAAGACAAGTGCCACTTAGGTTTTTCCCAAAAATTTAAAAGTTCATTACTCTATATAGTATGACTAATACAGCTAATACATTTTGCATTAAAACACTTAACTATTTGAATATTTTAACTAATTATCAATTTTTTACTCAAAATAGGATTTGCTTTAAAGCACTTTTTATGCCCAATAAGGCACATATCGTGCATAACGAGAAGACTTACTATCCACATCCTCAGACTTAATAAGTCCAGCCTCTTTCGTATCACCAATAACGAGCGAAACGGTTGCTGTGCCAGACTCGGGTAATTTGAAACGCTCTCTGACTGTTTGATTGGACATGCGTTGATTACTGACATATAGCAAACAACAATGTTGATAACATGCCCTGATTCGATCTTTTTTCTGCATATTTGAAAAATTTTGATATGAGAAAAGAATTGCAACCGTTCGAGAATCTCCTGTTCTAAAATCAGGTGCTGGCAATTGAAAAACTTCCGCTGCTTTTACCACTTTATCAATACCACTTCCTTTTACTTCACAAATACCAAGCTTCCGCATCATATTCGCTAATAATTCATTACGTGATTGATTTTCATCTATAAAACGATCAACTTTGATTCGAGGAACACCGGGATTTGAAATCTCAACTCTATCTGTATACATCTCTATCATTACTGATGCTCCCGTGATTGAAAAATCTTGATGTACAAGAGCATTTGCAATTAATTCGCGCAATGCTTGCTTGGGAAACATCTTTACCTCTTCTCGCACAACTTGCTCAATAAAGTGATTCTGCGGCGCAGCCGAATGCACGGTCTCCACAAGACTGCTAAAACCCACAGCGTATCCTCGCATATCAATAAGATCACTATGCGTTTCAAGCTTATCCGTACCTTTATAAATAATCACTCGTGGTGCTTTACCAGCAAATGTTGGTGAAAAACTCTCAAGGTGCTTTGCTAATAAAATGGCAGCTAAATTAGTAATAAGCCATCGACCGTTTTTCTTTTTAATTAAGTTATCTTTTTCAAATCGTTCTAAAACTTTTTCTTGAGTAGTGGGATAAGGTATTTTTAATAAATCAAAATATATTTGAGTATCTAGTAATGCTATAATTTGATCTGGACTAACATCAGATAGAGCAGGTAAAGCAAACCAATCGGCTTCTTTTTCTAAAATAATACGGCGCAGTTGATCAGGTGACATTGGTACTAACTCTTCACCAGCGCGCATCAAATACACCCCATCTAAACTAACTGGTTGACCAATCGGACGAGAAGGGACTTCAAATACTAATACTCTACCGTCAGGATGCTGGAGCTCATGAATTTCAACACGGAAATGCAGCTTATTTAAAATATGTGATTTTATTTCACCAACATTTGGATACGCATTAGTACCCACAACTTTACGTGACTTATCACTTACACCCAGAATAAGGTATCCACCGCACTCATTTGCAAACGCAACACAATAACGTAATAACTTATTCATATCATATTGAGTTTTTGCCTCTTTGAAGTCCAAATGTTCATCTTCCCGCGAAGACAACCAGGTCTCTAACATTTCTAAAGTGGCCATGCATCCTACCCCTTGCCATCAATTAAATTAGATTTATAAATTAAGGATACCCTTAGGGTTACCCTGAGAGCGCGGATTCTAGCGGAAAATAGCGAACGAAAGCAAACTAAAAACAAGATAATTTGTTGATTAAAAAAGAATTAATATTCTATTGCGAACTTCCACGAACGACTACGAACTAATATATGGCGGACACCTTCTCCGCCATATTGGCTTCTGATAGAATCCCAGAGCGTCTCTCCAACACTTTATGCCCTCCTATGCTTAGACATTCCTACTTAAACTTGCCTACCCTTTATCTGCATCTCGTAAACCAAATTACTTGTAGCGCCAGTCGTAATTAAAATATTTTTATCAATTAATTCTTTTAATTCACGTTGCAATGTTCTGCGTGTTACAGCGGGACAAATTCCCTCAAATTGCTGGATTGAAATGCCGCCATGCTTGGCAATATATTCAATCACTAATTTCTGCCTATCAGATAAATGATATTGTTTTGCTAAAACATCTTGCTCTATTGCCTGCCTACCAAGTGATTTCACTTCTTGTAGTTGCGTAGATAAGCCTTGAACAAAATATTCAATCCAGTCAGTCATATCCATATCTTGCTCACGCACACTTTGAATCGCCTGATAATAATCAGTCCTATTGCGGTCGTAATATTCACTAATAGCAAATAATTTTTTAAAATCATACCCTCGCTGATAAAGACAAAGTGTTGATAGCAACCGCGCGGTTCTGCCATTACCATCTAAAAATGGATGTATGTGTACGAGCTGAAATTGTGCGATACCTGACATTAGCACGGGATGTATTTCTGTTTCGTGATTTATCCACTCTACTAATTCGTGCATCATCTGTGACACTTCATAAGCTGCTGGCGGCGTGTAAATGACATCCTTCGTTTTAGAATTAACAACATAGTTTTGGATTTTACGATAATCGCCAGGTGTAGCGGCATTACCTCTTACTCCCTCAACAAGGCGTTTATGAATTTCTCTAATCAATCCTTCGGTAATAGATTCACCATCACCCACATAACCAGCTACTAAGTCGAATGCCTGTCGGTAGTTTAATAATTCTTTTGTATCGTCGGGGTTAACTGATGCAAGATGCTGGCCCGCCCATAGTTGCTCTGATTGCTCCAAAGTAAGCTGTGTACCTTCGATATGCGTGGTGTGATGCGCTTCCAATATCAATGCCTTGTTTTGCATCTTGGCAATCCACTCATCAGAAAGGGTGGCAGCCTCTAAAAATCCTCGCGCGCGCTCTATGACGGTTAGCGTGTTCGCAATTGAGTTAGTTATTGTAAATCTTGGTTTAAACATTAATATAGGCTCCAGCTAGGTATAGCTTAGCAATGTCACAAGATTGTCGCAAGGCATGTCGTAACCATGTCGCAAGATTTGTCACAAGAAGTGATTTAAAAATCAACTGATAATAATCAATGCAGTTGACACCTCAAAAGAACACTGATCGCGACACCCTGAACATTCATTTTACTTCATGCGATCTAAAACTCGCTATCAGCCGTCTTTCTTTAGCCTGCTCACGTAAATATCCTTCATAAGTTGGATGACAACTATCAAAATATGAGTCACAACCCTTTTTTGTTTTTAGCTTTTCAAAAGTCCATCCATACTCTTCTTTAAATATCCCCCTAACAACATTGTCACGGCGAACAAAATCACCTGCCAAACAAACATAGCTCTCTCCCTTCATCAACCGTAGCCACTTATTAAATCTTTTTTGCGAATCTTTAATACTCCAGTTAGCACGCATTTCATAAGCATGGATTATCCCTTTGTCCGTCATTACATTAATTTTTAGGTAAGCTACATTACTTTTCCCACCCAGCTCAGTAGAAGAATACCCAATGTCTTCGAGCGACACCGTAACCTGTTCGCGCGGGAAACATTGCCAATAATTATACTGACCACTAGGCCCTTCTGTCGTAAAAGGTCTTGGCTTAAATCCCCAAGCAAAAGCACCTAAATCATTTTCATTTAAAATATCATGATCATCTGTTAACAATGGATAGGGATATTTTTTCTTCGCATCAACAGAAACAGCGCTTGCATCCGTCATTATTGAAAAATACAACAAAATAATTACGATGTACTTCACAACTCATCCTCGCAAAATTACAGCAAAACACTAACCTACTAAAAAGCTAGAAGCGAAACAAAATATTTTATATCATCTTTAAAACTCAATCTCACAAAATTCCCTTTCTTCATACAATTTTCTACAAACCAAGCTCGCTATGCGAACCAAGACGAACCAAATCCAGTATGTCATCATCCGGCTTTCGATAAATTAAAACCAAATCTGGTTTAATATGACAATCTCAATGGTCTGACCATTCTCCAGTTAATGAATGGTCATAATTGCAATGCGCTAATGGTTTGTTTGCAGCGAGTAATTCGACTATCGATAATAAATCATGATCAAGGTTTTTATATTGCCCAGATTTTTTTTCACGTTTATAGTCACGTTTAAATTGCGTGGTACGGTTAATCGTCCTCATCATCATTTAAATTCGCCAGTAAATTATCAACACTACCAACTTTCACCACTTTGCCACGACGCGCAGCTTTCATCGCCTTAACCGTCTCTTTGTTCGGTATCAATGGTTCAAAAGGCAATGCCTTTTCCTTAGCAATACGAATAAGCATAATGCGAAAAGCATCTGATACAGTCAGCCCCATTGACGCTAATACGGCAGCAGCTTCCTCTTTAATGTGCTCATCAATACGGGCACGGACAACAGCATTTGCAGCCATAAATAAAATCCTCTCTATGTGAGCCACATTGTAGCTCAAATACCGTTATCTGTCAAAATAGACATGCGATAAAAACAACATAAAATCATAAGCAACCTACGGCTTATTACACAAGCCTTATATTATTCGTACAAAAGGCCTCTAATTGCATGAATACGGGAATCTCTGGGCTCCCTCAACTAGTCCGTACAGCGGTATTATACGGAGCCAATGCCAGCGGCAAGAGCAATTTAATTGCTGCACTAGCCCTTATGAAAAGCATGGTAGCAACCTCAGCCGTAAGCATTCGTGAAGGGCAATCACTAAATATATCGCCATTTCGTTTTGACCCTAAAACTGTGGCTGAGCCTACAGAGTTTGAAATTACCTTTATTGAAAATAGTATACGTTATCAATATGGTTTTGAAATCAACACAACTCGCGTGACAAGAGAATGGTTATTTGCTTCCGTTAAGCGCAAACCACAGCGATGGTTTGAAAGAAAGTATGACTCTAAAAAAAATAAAGATATCTGGGACTTTGGCACACACTTGTCGGGAGGAAAACAACGTAAATTATGGAGCGAATCTACACGTGGAAATGCATTGTTTCTCTCAACAGCGGTCAATCTTAATAGCGAACAACTATGCCCTATCTTTAATTGGTTTGTGAATAAATTAATTATAATTGAGAGCAATGCTTTTCCTCATCCATTTTATACGATGGAATGCATCAAAAATGAATTAAATAAACCAAAAATTATTGAGTTCTTACAGGCAGCTGACTTAGGAATCACTGACGTACAAATTAAAATGCAAAAAGGACAACAAGTACAAGTGCGCTTAGAATCCGGCACAGCAGCGATTGAAAATAGACAAGAAACTGAAATCCCTAGCGCTAGCTTTTTTCATCAGAATAAAAGCAAAAATCCTGTTAGCCTTACTTTTGAAGAAGAATCTCATGGCACACAAAAACTATTTGCTTATGCTGGACCAATCCTTGATGTACTGCAAGATGGCAAAATACTGATTGTGGATGAACTAGATAGTAGCTTGCATCAAAAGATGGTGCGGTTTTTAATTAGCCTCATACAGAATGCCAGCCTAAATAAAAATAATGGGCAGCTGTTCTTTACAACACATAGTACTTCTTTACTAGACACTGAATTATTTCGCCGCGATCAAATTTGGTTTATAGAAAAAGACCAAGAACAAGCATCACACCTTTACCCACTTACTGACTTTAGCCCTAGAAAAGGCGAAGCACTTGAAAGGGGTTCCTACTAGGACGCTATGGCGCACTACCTTTCTTTGGCGAGTTTAATTTATAACGGAGAAAAAGGCGGGAGTTTGAACCAACCATCCAAAAAGAAAAAATTTCGCAGAATAAAAGATCTTGCTCGTACTAAAGCGAAAAAAATGCCTTCTGCAACAATAGCGATTGTCTGCGAAGATAGCAAAAGTTCACCTTCCTACTTCAACGAACTAAAAAAACATTTTAGACTAAACACAGCAAACATACTGTAGTATCCAGCAAAGGTTCTGCGCCTATTAACGTAGTCGATTATGCTATAGAGCTAACTATGTTAGCTTGAAGGCACCATAATTACTTTAAAATTTCCTGGGCCACCTAATTATGAAAGTATTAAAAATGGTGACCGAGATGAAACAGGCCCTTATTTAATACTCAAATGGGTTATGCTGCTATCGCTGTTTGATTTAATAACCCATTTGTCTCAATTTGCCAGCTGCCATTTGTCCGATTCACGCTGAACCAATACAGGGGGAATGTGGGTCGCAAAAATAAATCTTACATTTCGTTTGACGTTCTATATTTCTAAAATTCATAAACTCTGATCCTTGATCCAAAGCCAATGAGCGCCACATTTTTTTAGGAGTTGATTTTATTTCTGAACAAATTTGATCAATTAAGGGTACTAGGCAGATTGATGCGGAAATGCAACACAAGAGTTTATCTAGTTGAATTAATGAAATTTAATAAGAAGGATCGCTGAGGTAAAAAGCGTGTTAGCTTCACATTATCATGATGACTAAATATCCAATCTACACTAAAATGTGGTTGGCGCGTACAGATTTTTCGCTTTTGTTGCATTTCCGCATCAATCTGCCTAGTACCCTTCTAAGTGAGGAAGTTTTAAAAAATTATAACATTAATAATGAGCGTATTCAAATCGCCAACTATCAGAAAGATTTGGCCATGAGAAAATTGAAAGGATGTCTATGAATCACACATCTTACCGCTTATTTTGTGGCACTTGAGCAGCAAGCATTGGCATTTTGCTATCCTTATCAGCGGTTATTGCATCAGACGCGCTGGCTATTGTTCCAACTGGTGGTACTCCTACTGCTGGCGAGAAGAATTGGTTCTCTCCTAAATCAAGGGTAGGTTTTTCAACATTTGGTTGTTGAAGTTTTAATTGTGATGTTGTGGGAGATTGAATTGCAGCAACAGATTCTAACTTCTGTTGTTTCGCTTTTTCTTGTTGTTGGGCAATCTGGTCTTCAGTTTCTTTTAAAAACTTTGCTACTGATATGTGTCCATTTTGCAAAGCAACATGCAGCGATGTTAACCCTTCATCTGAAGTGTGAAAAACATTCACACCATATTTAACTAATAATTGTACAATAGGCAAAAATCCTTTGCTCGCAGCATAAAAAAGAGCTGTTTTCTTTTTGTCATCTTCTACTTCGAGATTAATTCTTTTATCATCCAACAAAAGTCGCGCTGCTTCTTCATGTCCATTAGCTACTGCACACGTAAGCGGGGTTAAATTTCTTTTTGTGGGTAAATTTACATTTATACCAGGTGCTTTCAACAGCAATTGCACACTAGAAAGATGATTATTAGAAGCAGCTTGTGCTAATGCAGTATAACCTCCTGTTGTTTGAATATTTATGTTAATTTTAGGATGGTCCAGCAATGCTTTTATTAATTTTTCGTTACCATTTGTCGCAGCATTCAATAAAGGCGACATAGACCTATTCATGTCGGCACTTTGTATATTGACATCAATTTCTGGGTATTTTATCAATAAACAGCCAATCTCTGTTGCTTTTGCAACATCATCAGCTGAATCTGTTTTTGTGATCTCTGCAGCAGCTATAAGCGGATTACGGCCATCATTACCTTGATGGATGCGTGCTTGATTAACATTAATATTTTTTGCTTCCAATAAAATTTTAACGACTTCGAGACATCTGTTCACTGCTGCTATAAAAAGAGAGGTAGCACCTCCGTCACTGCCATAACGACGTTGATTAATTTTTATTTGCGGATGTGTTGATAAAGCTTTAACGATTAATGCGTGTCCTTTCATCGCTGCAATATAGAGAGGAAATAACCCACTTTTATTACCTAGGTTGACATCAATATTATCTTGGTTTAGCAAGTATGTAACAACAGCAAGTTGATTATTATAACAAGCAACATATAAAGCTGTTTCTCCATTTTCGGTAGTTTTATTAATATCTTTATTGAATTGCACTAATTCTCTTATTCTAGCGACATCACCTTTTCTTGCTGCGCCAATTAATGGCAGATTTTGGTCGGGATCGTTTATGTCAGGATGCGCTAACAATAATGTTTCTATTTCTTTAAAACCTGATGCTCGCGAAATAGAAAGGGACGTATCACCGTTTTGTTGACTGCAATTAACATTGATACCAGGCACATTTAGTAATAACTTAACAACGTCTACGTGATTGCTTATAACAGCTCCAATTAATGGATAATCGTTGTAAACATCATTTTGATTGACATTAATACCACGAATAGTAAGTAATAATTTCACAACTTCCACATGCCCTTTGAAAGAGGCTAAATTCAATGGCGACATCATCCAGCGTGTGTCTCCGGAAGTCAGGTTACAATCGAGATCTTTTTCTTCCATTAAACGTTTAATGATTAACGGTTTATTATTAGCCGCGGCAAAATAAAGTGGGGTCCTGCCATTAGCAGTTAAGGCATTTACTCTAGCACCTGCTTTTAACAAAGTATCAACAATAGGAACATCGGCATATGAACACGCACTATGTAGAGCCGTCTCTCCACCTTTACCCTTTATCCTATCTACGATAGTAACTGCGTTCACAGTTGCTCCTGCTAGTAATAAACGCTCTACAGTAAGCAAATGATATTTTTCTCCGCATGCCAACATTAAAGCTGTCCAGCCTTCCTTCGAAACGTGGTTTACTTCCGCCTTGTGCTCTAATAATAAAGCCACTAATTCAAAGGATCGTTGTTGAGCAGCAAACATAAGTGGACTGTAATTCGTATTGCGACGCCCTTTATTGACATCAGCGTTAGCCTCTTTTACTAAATACTTTGCCACCTCGAATCGTTGTTGGTTGCAAGCAGTAGCAAGCGGAGTATCCGTAGTACTATTTTTATCATTATCAATATCTCTATTTTTGGTACGTTGATGCAAATATTCTACAATCGACAAATGACCTTGTTCTACAGCAAAATCAAAAGCATCCAATCCAGTGTTATTTGTCTGACCAACATCAGCCTTCATTTGTATGAGTTGCACAACCAGATCATAAAACCCTTCACGCGCGGCTGCCAGCAATGGTGAAAAACCTCTCGGATTGCTTTTACTAATATCTATTTTTTTATTTCGTAATAAAACATCAACAATTGGCAAACGATGCGCCATAATGCTATAAAGAAGTAGCGGTGCAGGATAAGTAATCTGCACCTTTTCATCTTTTTCTTCTATCATGGCATTAACATCAGCACCCATGTTCGATAAACGTTCAACTTCTTTTGCGTCATTGTTACGTACAGCTATAAGTAACTCTTGCGTAACAACATTGTCAGTTATTTTACTCAACTGTTCATTCTTAGATGAGTGAATAGATGCGGTTGGAAATAATGATGCACTCAACCCTTTTTCATCACGTGCATAATCTACAATGCGATAACCATTGCCCACGGCATAGTTAAAATCAGCACCTAATTTAACTAATGATTCAATTTGTTTGGTGTGATCCAAATAATTATATTGCGGACCTTGATGTTTGACAGCCATCCATAATGCTTGGGTATAAATTTCTACTTTTTTTTCATTGCTAATAGCACTCTTCATAATTAAGGGTAAAAATTCTTCATAATAACCTGAGATTATTCTGCCTCCTGCTCTAGATAAATGGTAATTTCTACGTGGTTCACCACTATAAAATATAGCACTTAATGGATAGAGCCCTTCGAGTTCATGTAAAAAATTACCACCTTGAGGAAAGGGTTCCAATAGATTTAAATCCATTCGTTTTAGAAGCAGATTAACTACAGATCCTTGCATATAAAAGTTATTTAAAATTGCTATATGAATGGGCAACCATCCTGGATATTCTTTATGGTCAGCTGGAAAAGGTGCATTAATCGGACAATTTTTATCATCGATAAATGGGGGCAAAATATTCTCATCTTTATAAATAACAGCAAATTGAAATAAATTCATTTTTGCATAATTTGGCAGAGGCTCTCTCACAACATCTAGGTAATTATATTTTTGGTAGGTTTTGTATAAAGATTTTATGATAGCCACTTCATAAGTCGAGCTGAAAACAGCCAATTGCAGAGGATTAAGCGCTTCTTCATAAGCTTCAATGTGGACTTTTTCAGTTAATTTGCCTGCAAAAAAATCTATATACTCTTCAATAATACTGTATATATTATTTTCAATGACAAAATGTAATAACGGTAAGTTAATTGCTAACTCTTCGTGATAAATTACAACGTCTTTTATGAGCGATAAATCAATAATTTTTTGATCAATACAATGTTTTAAGCAACGTTTAAATGATGCTAAATCAGCAGCTGGACTGATAGCGCCTGATAATAGCAATCGAACAAATGCGATTTGTTGTTTATAGCCTGCCGAATAAGAGTTATTGATTTTCGACTGTTTATCATCCTTGTGTGCATTAATTTCTTTCAGATGAAAGTTTTGAAGGCGAGCATGCTTTGATGGACCTAGAGTCACAAGCTCATTATACTGACCTTGGTGTATCACAACAGAAATAACCGACCAAGCTGAGTAAGGGAATTCTTCATTGCTAGGATTCAAAAAGAGAGGGTATAAACTATTGGCAATGTTTGTTTTTTCTTCATCCGTTACATTCTTTAACAAATCCAAGCAAAGTGAAGTACGCTTATAATAAATAACCAATTGAAATAATGTAAAATTTTTAAATGTTCCTGCTGGAATCAGTTTGTGAATATCCACTTTAGTTGTTGCAAGAATTCTTCGGACATCATTAATCCTGTTTTCACATAGATACCATGCTAATGCATCGTATAATGCTGGTTCATGTTTTAAAAGAATTGCAGATAACGGATTACTTTCATCAGGCCATACTTGGTCAAATGGGAAGTTAGGTGAATCACGATCAGTACCAATAAAGAATATTGGCATTCCTTTCTTTGTGTACTCCCTCGTGATATCAGTACCCCGCTCCAGTAACCATCGAGTAACAAGATCACTCTTACTTGTAACAGCGTGATCAATCAATCTATAGCTAATCCCTCTAATGAGATGAACGCGTTGATTTAAGTCTGTATGAGGAAAAAATGATGTAATGGCTTTTAGTTTATCTATCGCACCTACTCCGACGATACGAGGGATATTCCAACTACTAGCTAACTTATCGATAATTTCAAATACCGGATAATTAAGTTTTTCTCTGTAAAAACTACGATATTCTGTGTAAAGATTAAAGTTTTCTCCTAGCCCCATCAAGTATTCTACCTGCGCTTTTTGCACAGGAATTTGTTTGTCGTCTGCTGAAATATTAAGTTCCGCCATTTTCTTTTGATGTTCGGGTAATTCGACTTCCAAAAATACTTTTAGCTTTTTATTTAGCTCAACGATTTCATCTGCCTTTCCCTTTATTTTTTCTGGAGTAATGGTGAAAGGATCAGATTGCCACTGAAAATTTTCTTTATTGTTGGTGAATTTAAACTCTAATTTTTTTAACGAGGAATAAAATTTAATATTTTCAATAAAATTCATACAGTCTTGAAGGTTTGTTACATGAAAAATTAGTTCTATTAAACCATTTTTTATTAGTTTAATAATTCCAGCACGATGAGTAGATAATGAGAAATTTTCGGCGTGAATAATACACTGTGTGATGGGGAATAAATTCCGGAAGAATTCATCTATATCTTCTTTTCTTAAAGAATCTGCATAAATAGTAATTTTACTGGGTTTAGTTTGAATGGCTTCTTTTAACTTAATCAATGAATCAATTACAAATCCAGAAGCTAGGTGAGATGTTTGCTTAGCTTCATCTTTTTTGTCCAAAGGAATAGTTGCTGAAGCAATAGGCTGAGCATGATTAGATTTTTTGTTTTCAGGAGGCCCAATCTTTTTATCAATAACAACAGTATCCTTATCATCTGCTGCTGATGCCTGTGGCATTCTTCGTAGTAATTTCAGCGGTATTAAATAATGGTAATGTGTTCCTCGATCAGCATGCACCAGATAAATTGTCCCTCTAAAATTTTCACCGTGAGTTTGTTTGGGAGCAGTAAAATGGCCGCCCAATGAGGGTGGGTCATAAATCACAATACGCACTTTTAACATTGCACTGATCGCTTTAATTTCTTGTTCTCCACACCACTCTTTAGGCGTAGCTTGTTTTTTCAGGTACGCCACAAAATCACCTGGGATAGATTCGGAAAAATCGGTTTTGTGATCCGCCATATACTGAATAAAATTATTGCGGAAACTCCTATCAACTAACACTTCTAGTTGGCTGGCATGTTCTTTAATAAAATTAGGCTCGCCGCGATATTGTATTAATAACCGATTAAGATCTTTTATAGCATCTTCTCTAATGTTCTGTTTACCAAACAATTGAATACAACACTCGCTAAATCTCGGATAGTCATTTAACACAGGTAAAAGATAGCTGAAGGTGACGGAATAAGGCAGACAAGAACCATCACCTGTTACGTTCACTTCTCCGCAGATGCCCTCTATGCCAGGAACATCTCGCGACATGACGCTATTATCCATAGAGCGATTTTTTTCATCGCTATTTTTTGCTTTAGTATCAGTTTGTTTAGAATCTTTCGAACCAGTTAGTGCGTGACCAATTCCAGAATCAGCAGCTTTCGTTACGTTTGGAGTTTGTGATTCATTATCGTTATCTACAGTTTTTACACCGTGCACCACAGCAGGAGCCCCAGCTTGCTGAAAGAAACCAGGATAGGATCCTGGCGTAGCTGCTGTTAAATTAGCAAGCTGAACGCTAGATACATTTGTTGCTTTGGCATCAATCTGCCATATCTTATGAAAATCCACATCATTTTTACCGACTTCATATAACCGTTCAACTAACATTTTAAAATTATTGACATAATCTTTTGCGGGCCAGTCTCGTATGGTCATATACATCGTATAATTAGAAGGAAAAGAAATTTGATGATTTCCGCTTAGCAAGATTGGCAAAACACGGTGTAATCCTTGCTCTTGTTCTTTCGTACGTTTCTGAATAAGTTTAATTAACTCAGTTGTCAATGCACTCGTACCTCGATTATGTTTTTCTAATAATGACTCGGTACCAAACACGATCACATAATCACTATCATCCAACTGATCCATGAAATGATAAATATTGTCACCATGGCGATTGTCAGCTACATCTAATAACGTATTTTCAATGCCTGCCGATGCTAAATGATTTTTAAGCGTTTTTAAAAAATCTTGCACCCACTGCTCTTCCGCTTTATATTTGTCATGAGGCCAAGCGTAACAAAAATAGACTTTGGGCGAAGAATAAGGATTTGTGGCATCTAATGCACGCGATTGAACTTGCTCTAAACACTGATTAAAATGCGCATCTTTCATCGTTTCTTGTTGGCTTTTATATAAAGCTTGTGCTTGCTGTAAAAGTTTGGCACGCTCTTCTGGCTTAATAACCCAACCTTTTTCAGGAAAAAATGTTAAATAAATCGATCGGATTTCAGCCTGCAAAAATTCAATAATGGCATTAATACCTGCCTTATCCGCTAAAGGTTTTTCAGAATCTTGAATATTTTTTAAAACAACTGATAACTGATTTTTTATATTATCACAATGCGCTTCAATGACTTTTTTATCACTAAATGGATGGATTTTGTTATTAGCCGTTTCTGCTATCGCAATACTTTGCAAGAGAGCTGTTTGGATTTTTCTATTACTTAAATTTAATGATAGCACAGAAGATTTCAAACGAGTGAAATTTGTGGCTAGACTAATGACTAAATGTTCCCTGAGAGATGCTACGGCAGGATTCTCTTCAATAAGCCAAGGTTTGGTTAATGTTTCATAGAACCCATACAACTCTTTGTTTACCACAACAAATTCACCCAATGTTTTCTCTTCGCCCAGTTTTTTAGTGCCAGGCTTCACAGTTAAATAGCCGCATAGAAATAAAAAGCTCCAAAGTGTTTGTGGATTCTTAGTAATATCCGCAAAGACCGTATGTTCGCTAATTTCTTGAATAGTAGGTTTATTTGCCAGTAAATCTTTAAATATTTTTTTAGTGAGATCATCCGATTTGACTAATAACTCGCTTACCAACTTATTTTCTGAGGTATTCAACCAGTATGAGCGGTACTGGATATCTTCCGGTAAAACGCGACGATTATCTTCGATAAAATTGGTTATCGACCAGGGATTAAAAAGTTTTTGCGAACCCATTTGATAACCGCCATACCAATCTTCGATGGTTTCTACTAAATGACTGGGTATCGTAGTATTCTTTAGCAAATCTTTCACTTCGTTGGCTGAAAATCCAAACTGTGTGGCATAGCTGTCAGATAGTGCACTATAAACACGCGCATTGTTTAATCCCGAAAAAATACTTTCTTTTGCGAAGCATAAAATGCCTGTTAAAACTGCTTGATAGAGATGTAAATTATCTTTTAACAGAGGACTTAAGATGCCTCGCATAAAATCTGCCATTAGCGGATAGTAATGATATTCGTAACTCGCATTAAAGGGCGTGTCGTATTCATCAATAAGAACAATGACTTGTTTACCAGAAGCTTTTTGTAAATACCCAGTTAATTTCTTCAAAGCATTTTTAGTTTGTGTGATACTGCCTTTACAATCGATAATTGTTTGATAATCTTTTTGTTCATCAGCATCGTTTTTAAAAACACCATTAAAAAGTAACTCTTTATATTGTTTATATAATGTTGACAACAATTCACGAATACTCTCTTCTGCTTCTTCATATTTTTTCGCTTTGACATCTTTCATCGTAATAAATAACACTGGATATCGTCCCTGTTCATCTTGATATTGTTTGCCTGCTTTCCAGATAGCTCTATCAAAGAATAATCCAGCATGTTCATTTGTTTTATCTGTTTTCTCAAAGAAATACCTGAGCATCGACATATTCAATGTCTTACCAAATCGGCGAGGACGAATGATTAATTTAACTTGCGTTTTGTCATCAATGAGTTCTTTAATAAATAGCGTTTTATCAACGAGCAAACCACCCTGCATAACCGCCGATTTATAATCACTGCTGCCTAGAGCCAAAGTAATGGATTGCAGTGCAGCGACAGGAGACGTAGCTGTTTGAGTTATTGGTAAATTGGGTGGGGTAATTTTGTGTTTAGCATCCGCCAGTACCTGTGGCAAATTTGCGGGTAAATAAGAATACTGGCCCACTTCTCTCAACAACGTTTTGTAGCCTTCCTCCACAGTCAGTTCGTCTAATTCCTTTTTATAATCTTGTTGCGTTCTAAATTTTTCGACTTGCGCCTTCGGTACAGATAATGTAAATGTCGAATACTTTTGGATAAATGCATTCCATATACCATTAAACTGTTCGTCCTGTAGCTCAATCGCATGCAACTGGGTAATTATTGTTTTAATAATTTCCAAATAATTCGCACCACGCCAATCTCGAACGGTGGAATATAACTCATAGTTAGCTGGGTACGAAGTAGCATGCGTGCCCGTCACTAAAAAAGGCAATACCCGTGTTAGACCCAGTTCATAATCAATCTTGCGTTTGTGACTAATGTTATTTAATTCAGTATTCACCGCTTTTAAACCATGGCCTTTGAGATGTTTATCCTTAAGTGATTCGGTAAAAATGACTAAGACAAAATTAGCGTCTTTGGCCTGTTCCATAAATTGGATAATATCACCACCCGGTTTGTTATCGACAATATCTAAAATGGCGTGAATACCCGCTTGCCGTAAATGTTCGCGTAATTGTTTTAAAAAAGGTTGCAACCAATATTCTTTGGAATGATATTGCGGTGTAGGCCAAGCATAGCTAATAAAAAGATTAGTAGCAGCTGTGCCTTTACGCTGCTGAATTAATCCTTTTAACTGTTGTAAGCAACCATCAAAATCTTTTTTTCGAGTAGCATCACTCACCAGCAATTGTTGCTGACACGGCAACGCAAAGATTTTCCAGTTTAATTCCGCTGCAGATATATCATCCTTTACTAACAATTGATTACCAATTTGTGCGCGAAGTAATTTGTAGGGATTTTCGATAGCAGTAATAATGGTATGGACAGCAGCACTATCAGTATTATCATTTATTTTAACGGTACGCATCTCGCGTATGACTTTTTCAAGTTCTTCAACGGCGGTATAAACAACGTTTTGGGAATTAGTTATCAATAAAGCTTTTGGGATACGTTTGATTTTTTTTTCAGCTGCAACAATAAACGCTTTTACTTTCTGTTGTAGAGCTTCCTCATCTATCAATGTCGCTTGATTCTCTAACGCTTTAAAATCAATTGAAATAACAGGTGGTGACGCAACAGCAATAGAAAGCGCTGATTTATCATCACTTTGGTTTTGGGGTGAAGGCACGTTTGACGATAATATGGGTTGTAGCGCAACAAAATGATCACGACCGTTAAATTGCACATACATTTTTTTACCGTTTTGCGTAACTGCGGAAGCAGTGCAATAAATCTCTTCCCAAACATTAGACGTTTTAGGATCCTTTTGACAAACTACAATCTGGGCGTTTAATAATCTGGCAGCAATATCCACCATGGAGGTGTTAGCACCTTCTCCTTTAAAGCTGCGTTGAAAAGCAACCCAACCTTGTTGTTTGCCATAATAATCTTTCACATAGGTGCTATAAGTTTTTTCATCTTCACAATAGGTTTGCAGCGCTTTTTCATGTGGAACAAACTTTTCATGATATTGCTTACTATACACTTCCCAAGCAAGCGGATAACGTTTTTGTTGTTCAGGCATTTTTAAGAACACATAAAGATCTTCGGCGGCAACAATATTAATCTCTCGATTGCGTTGTTCTTGACTTAACGCTTGTTTACAAGCATCTACCGCTGCTTGCATTTCGGGATATTGTGCGCACAGAGCTCTTAGCTCTTTTTGCATTGTTTCATCAGCGCCTTGATAGTCATTCATTAATTTACGAAGCGCTTCTGTCTGCAAAGATACTGGTAAGGTATGACGATCTAAACCAATAACGTCAACATCTTGCTTACTGTGATCATCTTCGGCTAACAGTTTTACTATTTGTTGCGATATCTCTGCCTGAGTACTTGCCTCGTTGATACGGGCTTTTGCTAATGCCTCTGCCACGCCAAATAATTCTGCCAAGCGCGTATTACGTTCCTTGTCACTATTTTCTTTGTCTTTTTGCAGATTCAAATACACTGCTGTGAGGCCTGCCGCATGACGAATCTCTGGGGCCAGTAAACGACGAAATTCGGAAATGTTTTTTTGATCTAATGCAAACGCCACTAGTTTATCTCGGGTAGCGTGTGCTCGCGTCTTGGCATCTTTTTCATCAATGTTTAATACGGTATCTAAACCAACTGCGAGATCAAAACAATTCCAGCCACACTGAAAAACTTGACGGGGATTCTCGAAAAGTAAAGCTGGGATGGTTTGAAGGTTAATATTAGCTTGAGCTGAAACTAATTTCATATCAACAACGTCGTCTACAGCTTCTATGTTATTTTTTGTCACAGATTGATTTTTTGCATTATCAGTTATACTTGATACAGTTTTGTCTGAAGAATCAAACTTGTCCTCCCGATTACGACTATTAATTTTATTCAATGCCTCCTTAGCTGCAGAAGCTTCTATTATTATTTTACTAAGTTTTGTTTTTTCAAGATTACGGCGTAAGTCTTCACTAGGTTTTGCAATATTACTAGCATGCTCAATAGTAATTAACCTTATATCAGAATTATCGTCATGCATTCTTCTGCATAATATAGCATCCACTTCTTTTTCATCTTTACCATAATTGACGAGAACAGGGATTAAGGTTTTTAAATTATCTAATGAAGCCTCGCGCTCAAAGCGCAATAAACTACCAACAATTTGCTTTCTGTCTTCATCTTTTATAACATTTGGCAATTGTAATAGCTGTATTGCGCTTAGAACATTTGATACATCACCGTCATCTTTAATAATGCTTACCAAAATGCCCTTAGTCTTATCTATATTTTTATTAGGTATATTTAATTTTCGGAACAGCGCATCAATAGCTTCTAGGCGAATTTTTGTTTGTGGATTACCAAGGTTTTCTGTGTAAATTTTTTCTAATCTATCCGAGTATCGTTCAAACATCTTATACTCTAGGATAAATTGAGCAGCACGCCCTCGGACGGTGACGGGGACATCGGCTTTAGTATTTTGTATGAGAATTGCAGCGGCTGTTTCTTGATATTTTTTCTCGTCTCTGCCCAGCAAAAATTCTGCTGCCTCTTGCCGCATCTGAGGATTACGATGCTTGGTTAATTTTTCAACATAAGTTTTTTCAATCTCTGGGGAAAGTTGTAAGTTCAACTCTTTTATTAGCACTGCAATACGCTCTCGCGGCAAAGTCTCAACACGCAAAATACTTTTAAGCGCTTCAATGATTTTTGCTTTAAATCTTGTAAGTCTTGGCTCTACCATTAAGAAATTAATAGCTTCAAGCTGAACATCTGGATTGTCGTTATTTAAGTTGATACCAAATTGCTGATAGGTTTCTTCCACGTTTAATTTGCTAAGATTTTCTAATAACTGCTTAGCTTGTTGGCGTATATTAACTTTACGAGCCGCCAAGTTCCTACGCAAAACACTGCACAATGCTTCATCATTCACCGAATCTCGAGAAAGATGCTTATACAGATATTCTGCGGCCTCTTGAAGTATTTCAGCATCACCTTTGCTATCAGCAAGCTGCTTTTTACGTATTTTTGTAATTTCCTCTATTTTGTCGAAATGAATTAATAATTGTTCAGCTTGAAAACGAACAACAGATTCAGAATGATTTAAATATGCCAAAAGGTTATCCTGAATAAATTGATTAAATATCATTTTTTCAAGAATGTCTTTTGCACTTTCGCGCAAATTACTATTATTAGATTGCAAATTACTTAGATACGCCTTAACTATTTCTTTATCATTTAGCTTTGTTAATTCTTCTATAAGCGCTAGCGTACCGACTTGTATCTCTTTGTCTAATTGAGCAATATTTCCCACCAACGCATCAATGACTTTTTGTTCAATTAAACTTAAATTATGATTAACAAGTAATAATTTTATTGCCTCTATTCGCACTATACCGTTTATAGAAGTAAGATTGCCAATATAAGTATCAATAGCCTCATGACATTTTTCTTCCTTCATTTCACCGAGAAAAACCATATTATCTTGACGTACTGCTTTTTCATTTACCCCCAGATTTTTTAATATCACTTTTTTAAATTCGTCTGATTTTTTTTGATCAGTTGAGATTTCTCTAAGCATAGTAAACGCCAATCGACGTCTTCCTGAATCAGGATGACTTAAGTTTGCATGATATGCACTCGCTAAAAAAACCTGTAGCTTGTATTCATAAACTAAGTTATCGGCTCTTTCTGCTACGCTTTTGTCGTGGCTTTTTATACTTTCTAATATGGTAGATATAACCAACTCATCTTTAATACCAAGCGCAAGCAAATCTCTTACTGGAAATAATTTAGCTAATCCTAAAGCTTTCCCAAGATCATTTTTAAACTCGGTAATTTGTGCTTCTCTTTGCTTCTCATCTTTTTGTTTTTTAGCTTCTCGATCTTTTCGATAAATGGCATTATTGTTTTCAAAACGAAATTTTTCATCTTTAGAGAACCACTTATTGTCTGTAGCAAGCTTGATATAAAAATCGTAAAGTTCTTTATTTGGAATAGTCAGCTGAACATTAACTGATCTATTTGAGGGGTTATATATTTCTGCTGCAGATAAAGTTAAGTAGCCTGCCAATAACATGAAACTCCATAGCGTGGATTCATTTTCTTCTATAGCATTAAAAACGATATGAGCACCCACATCATAAGACTGAGACTTATTCTCCAAAAATACTTTTAAAAACATCTTAAAAGATTCATTAGAACTTACTGTATTTTGTACTTTTGTTTTTAATAAGTTCTCTATTTTGCTATCCCCTGCAGCGGATGCCAGCCAATATTCACGCATGGTGTTTTCTTTGACTCTTCCCTGACAAAAGTCATTATAAAAATTACAGACCGACCATGGATTACATACAGTCACATGCTGCCCAATTCTATAACCTCCATACCAATCTTCAATGGCTTCTAAAGATGGTGGCTCAGAAATTTCAGTGAATAATTCCTCTACCTCTTCGGATTTAAAACCAAAATCTTCAGCATATTTATCATCAAGTACACTATACATATTTATATTGTTTAATCCAGAAAATACACTATTCCCACTAATACGCATTATTCCCGTTAAAATTGCCCATTGAAGGAATTCATTATCTTTTAAGAGACTAGTAAGAACTTCATTGAGGAATTTCTCCATCTCCTTATGGTAGTTATTTCTATAAGAAAGGTATAAAGGAGCATCATATTCATCAATTAATACAATTACATTTTTCTTATATGCATTCTTTAGATATTTAGTGAGAAATTGCAAAGCATCTTTCGTATTTGCTGGGCTTGCTTTACCATCCGTAATCTCTAGATATAGTTTTCGCTCAGATTCCTCTAGATTTTTATATAATTCCTCTTTATGCTCTCTATATATTTTTGAAATAAGATCTCTAAAAGAATTGGAAGCGCTTATAAAATCTACACCTGTGATATTTTTTAATGTAATGGATATGACTGGATATTGATGATAGTGATCTTTAACAGCTTCCCATACATATTTAGTAGTAAAAATTTTACGTCTTTCAAACAAATTTTCTGCTTTATTTTTAATATTAAAGAAATAACTCAACATTGACATGTTTGATGTTTTACCAAACCGACGTGGCCGCACAATCAAATCAACTTCAAAAGGAGCCTGAAGCACACTTTTAATAAATAAAGTTTTATCAACAAAATTATTACCATCAGTGATAAGTTTTTTAAAATCACTGGTTCCTGCTTTAATACCTTTTGCTTTATTATTAGGCCTTACTAAAAGAGGATTTAATTTCTCATTACCAAATAAAGCTTCTTTTACATCCAGCTCTTTTTTCTTATCTGTTTTTGCAGGATCTGTAGATTTAGCTGCAACAGCAGATACAGCAACTGACAAAGGTGAAGGTTGAACAATTCTTTCATCTGTTGCTTTCTCATCATCACGCCAAATAGCATAAAATTCTTTATGATCTTTTCCAATTTCATATAGGCGCTCAATTAATGTTTTTAAGTTGTCTATATATTTTTTTTGCGTCCAATCCCAATCCGGAATTGCGTATCTTTTATATTCGGTAGGGAAAGAAACATCTTCATTACCACTAAGTATAATAGGTAATATACGATGATAACCATCTTGTTGATCGCTCTTACGTTTATCAATAAGCTGGTTAAGTGCTGCCGTAAGTAATGGGTCTACACCTTGATTGTGCTTTTCTTTTAGAGATTCAGTACCAATTACCAATACGTAATCTGTATCTTTTAACTTTTCTACAAATTGGAAATTATTATATCCAAGCTTAAGATCTACACAATCTAAATAGGTATCTTCTATACCTACATCCTCAAGATGAATTTTGAGTGTTTTCAGAAATGCCTGAACCCAAGCTTCATCACTTTTGAATTTTTCATGAGGTGTGGCATAACAAAAATAAACACAAGGAGGAGTAAACGGGTTATCCAAATCTAAAGAAAGCTCTTTTATTTTGGCCAGCTTATTTTTTAATGCATCATCTTTTGCAATAGTCTGTTGACATTGCCATAATTTTTTAGCTTCTTCTACATATTTATTTCTTTGTGGAACTTTAGAATCCACATCAATTGAAAATAAATCTTTATCGAAAGAATCTATTAAAGCTAGAATTTCAGAAATATTAGCAGTGATTTTTGCTTTATCAGCCTGCGACTTTTTTGATTCCTGGATTGATTTATCAACAACTTTTAACTGTCTGCATACGAGTTGATAGCGTGTTTTTATTGCCACCTTACTATCGGAGCCCAAATTTTTTTGATCGACATTACCACAATCTTTTAGCATCTCTTGACAGGCTTTTTGCGCTGTTTTAATTCGCTGTAAAGGTGTTTTATGATCTAATTCTAAATCACTTATTGCAGCCTCTAGAATAGTTATTTTTTTGTTAATCGCTTCAATTTTAGCTTTGAACATGAAATCTCCTGAAAACCATTACTATGCCCTTAAAACAGAATTTTCTACGCACTCACTCACCATAATAATACTAATGAGGACTATGAAGAAGAGCAACAGCTATTGGAATTTTATCTGCTGGAGTTTGTGATTTATGATCGTTATCTACAGTTTTTACAACGTTCACCACAGCAGGAGCCCCAGTTTGCGGAAGCACTGCTGCTTGTGGAAAGAAACCAGGATAGGATCCTGGCGCAGCTGCTGTTAAATTAGCAAACTGAACGCTAGATACATTTGTTGCTTTGGCATCAATCTGCCATATCTTATGAAAATCCACATCATTTTTACCGACTTCATATAACCGTTCAACTAACATTTTAAAATTATTGACATAATCTTTTGCGGGCCAGTCTCGTATGGTCATATACATCGTATAATTAGAAGGAAAAGAAATTTGATGATTTCCGCTTAGCAAGATTGGCAAAACACGGTGTAATCCTTGCTCTTGTTCTTTCGTACGTTTCTGAATAAGTTTAATTAACTCAGTTGTCAATGCACTCGTACCTCGATTATGTTTTTCTAATAATGACTCGGTACCAAACACGATCACATAATCACTATCATCCAACTGATCCATGAAATGATAAATATTGTCACCATGGCGATTGTCAGCTACATCTAATAACGTATTTTCAATGCCTGCCGATGCTAAATGATTTTTAAGCGTTTTTAAAAAATCTTGCACCCACTGCTCTTCCGCTTTATATTTGTCATGAGGCCAAGCGTAACAAAAATAGACTTTGGGCGAAGAATAAGGATTTGTGGCATCTAATGCACGCGATTGAACTTGCTCTAAACACTGATTAAAATGCGCATCTTTCATCGTTTCTTGTTGGCTTTTATATAAAGCTTGTGCTTGCTGTAAAAGTTTGGCACGCTCTTCTGGCTTAATAACCCAACCTTTTTCAGGAAAAAATGTTAAATAAATCGATCGGATTTCAGCCTGCAAAAAGTCAATAATGGCATTAATACCTGCCTTATCCGCTAAAGATTTTTCAGAATCTTGAATATTTTTTAATACAACTGATAACTGATTTTTTATATTATCACAATGCGCTTCAATGACTTTTTTATCACTAATAGGCAATTGATTGATTTGAGTCAATGAACTTAATAATGGATGGATTCTGTTATTAGCCGTTTCTGCTATCGCAATACGTTTCAAGAGAGCTGTTGCAGTGCTTTTATTACTTAAATTTAATGATTGCACAGAAGATTTTAAACGAGCGAAATTTGTGGTTAGATTTTGGAAGGTTTGTGTAAAATTTATACTTTGACTAGATGCGGCAGCAGCTCCCTGTCCTACTGCCAGTACAGTAGGCTGACCTTGTTTAGCATCAACGGTTGCACTAGATGCAACTGGCTGTTTACCTATAAATAGTTCTGACACACCCATATTAGCATTTCCTTTATTAAATTTGATTCTAAAATCTTTATGTAATGCTTTAATTTCTGCAACTATTTCGATATCTTTTTCATACAATTTTGCAAGCAAATTAAAATATCCACTGAAGTCACGTTCATCTGTAAAATCAGTTGCACTCCACGTATAGGAAGCTAAATTATCTGGAAAGCTAGTTTCATTAGTGCCAGCCAATAAAACTTTTATTAATTTATTTTGATTTTTATTGACAACATTATAACTGATCTGTTCTAACTCAGCCTTTTCAGTATAAGGTTGAGTTTTATCATTCCAATGTATTTTTAGTAATGGTGTTCCTACTACTATGACATAATCTACTTTAGTAACGTTTTCAGTATACTGTGGAATTGATCCAAATTGATTATACCAAATAACTGATATTCCAGCTTTTGATAGTTGTTGTGCTAATTTTTGTATTCGTTTCTCATGGGGTTGATGGCCTCGCGCATAGCTAATAAAACAACTCGGAGGTGATGACATAGGTGATGCTTGTTTTAAGTCTACGCTAGTTTGTCTTCTTGAAGATAAGACACTAATTTTAGCAAAATTGTCATCTAATACATCACCTAGCCGTTCATATTCAAGTTCTATTGCAAGTGAGGCTTCATTTGATTTATAGCAATCGTCAATATCTTGCAGAATAAAACCCATTATTTGGTTATCTGAAGCATCTGATTCTTTAAAAGCTTTAAATAGAATCTCAGAATCAGTTTTGAATTTAGCAAACCCCTTATCCCATTCAAGAGAAGCCATCATAGCTGTATACATATTGCTTTCAGATGGTGTATTTTCTACCTTCACCAAATTCTGAAGTAAAAATAATAACAATACATTAAATTTATTAACTAAACCTTCATTTAGGGGGTCTTTTATAAAATGTTTAGCTACATTTATTGCATCTTGTACAATCCACATTAAACGTTTAGCGCGTTTTCTTAATAAAGGAAGGTTGTTTCTATCATTAGCTGAATCATTTTTTTTAAACATTAAGTAAATACTCTTTAATTAAATGAATTTGATGCAGTAACGCTGTTATTTGTATTCGCCTGGATAGAAGAGACAGGTGAGTGGTAGAAGAGAGTTGCTGATGATGACTTACGCGGCTCTCTATACAAAGATAAATAGTTCATTTGATCATAGCAAATAATATGTGCAATGTTATCATCATTATAATTTATGACTTGTTCATTAACTATCATCCTTCCTGATTTGTTTATTAATTTATGAATAATGTCTTGTGTTAGAGTATTTATTACAACTACATGTAATTGTATATCCAAAACTTCACAAATTATCTGTCCCTCAAGATCGTAAGTTTCTATCATCGATCCTGTAACTGCTTTATTTCTATAAGCTAATATGTGATTTAAATATTCAGACATAGCTTCACTTTGAATAGCCTCATTAGATTTATTTCGATCATTTAACCTAATTTTATCTTTGGCTCTATTTAAGAACTGTTGCTTAAACCAATTCGCTGCGTTTGATTGCTTATTCATACTGGTTATATAGTCACCACACAATAATCGTAGTTTCACGCTGTTCTGAAGATTTTTTGAATCTATGCCATGCTGTATTGTATTAATAGGAATAGATTTTTGAATCCCTTGTGCAACTGAACAAAAAAATGAGTTTTCCTTGGGTATAGAAAGTACTCCAAATTGATGTTTTGACGAGATATTCAATAATAACTTCTTAATTTGATTTAATTTATCTTCGGACGCTTTTTGTGGGTCTGTGGCTATAGATAAATGAGGTGTAATAGTACCAGAAATTTTTTCATCTATACTATCCTGCTCAAGATAATAACAGAATCCAGTGTCATGTTTTTCATCTTGATTAGGCATCTTGGAATGTTGCATGTCAACTTCAGATTTCATATCAATTGCATTTGGTAAATATTTCTTATTTTTTATGTATTGTGGTTGTAGACAAAAATGATAGACTCCCTCTCTAAGAATAAATATTAAAGAAAAAAGTGGATTAGCGACTTGCCCATAACTTGCTAGTAAAATTAACTCACCATTAGTATCAGGTTGATAAATAGCCACATTTTGATTCACTAAATGACTGATTAATTCTAGTTGACTACAGTGCTTAAATTTTTCTGATAATCTGATTTTATTTATACTATTTTGTAAATTAGTATTAATCAATTTTGTAAATGTTTCTATTATGGGATCATTTGATTGATTACCAAATGTACCGGTATAATCGTAGGATTTCAGTAAATCTTTTATTTTTTTTATTATATCACCGGAATGAGTCCCAAATAACTTGGTAAATAGTAAGCAAAATTCAATATCATCGTCTAATACAGGCAAAAGGCTTGCATAGGTAACAGCATATAATAAGGAATTGATATTGTTTGTGAGAGTTATTTCACATAATCGATCACTTAATTTCGGCAAGGTAATCCACTTTATGCTAGCATCTACCGTAAGTGATAAGCTATCCCATCGGTATAATTCATTATCTAATTCGTAAATTCGGCAAAAACTTTTTTGCATCTGACTTGTAATGATTTTTTGATCTTCTTTTGGTATTTTCTTATTATGTTTTTCAATTATTTTGCCATATAAGCAAGGATAGTCATTTATAAAGACTAGAGATCTGCTTTCTTTGAGCAAACGTATAGCAAGGACTGGTGCAAGTACTTTATTTTTATGCCTTATAAACTCGAGCAAAATATTATAAGTAGATTCAAGACGTAAAAGATGAATTAAGAATGGTATATCATTATTCTCAAAATGATATTGAGAAATCTGGTCAGCATCAATGCTAAGATAATTAACATTTGCGCTATCTATTTCAATGAACGTTTTTAAGCAATCTTCAAAGGTTAAGGTATCCTTAATAAGAGGGTGTCGATTTATAAAACTTAAAGTATCCCTGACTATCTTTCCCATGAAACTCGATTTAATTTCATTGTAGAATGAAGCAAATGTAAGGTCATTAATAGAAGGTCTACTGAAATTCATATCGCAATCAAACTTAAAGTCTCCATCACTTCTTTTTTTATGCATATAATTTAATAAAGATTTGAAATTAAATCGAGGATTTTCATAAAACTTTATCTTAAATCTTGTGAATATATCATGTTTAGTGATTGGCAATATTGAAAAATAATCAGGCGAAATATAAGATATTATTAAATCTCTTACTATATTGCCATTTAGAATGTTTATTGATTCAAAAACCAAATCTATAGCTGTTTTGTAGCTATAATCTAGATTTTGCAATTCATTAATGTGTGTCACATTAGACAGTAATAAAGCATTTTTTTGTAATGATAACACTGATTTTATTTTATATGCATCTGAAATATCATCATTTCCTATGTAGTCATTTCTACTGAGAGAACAAAATAAACGTTTAATTAAAATGTCATTATTGCAAGATAAAGTTTTCTTAGTTGATTCATCAAGCATCTCAAATAGATGAGATATGTCAAACATAATAATCATTGTTAGCCAAGCTGCTATGCCTGAGCTATTTTTACTAGATACGATGCTTACTGTATGTCTCTTCATTTCTGAATAGAAAATTGCCGCATTGGATTGGTATGAGGTTATTTTTGCAATCCATTCAACAAAACAAGCAGCCACAAACAATTGAAAATCAAACTGATTTGGTATTTTGGTTAATATCGTTAAACATTCGCGTTTATATTTTGTTTTTTTATCTTCACTATCTGGATTAAAATAAAGTAATAGCCATGGTAAAGCTAATTCTTTTTCTGCATAATTGGAATTATCCCAGCTCATTATTAATGATGACTCAAACTTATCGATAATATCAAAATTATTATATGTGTGCCACAATTGCAATATAGCTTGTTTTACTGATGCAGGCATTTCATGGTATTTTTTCTCTAATTTAGGTAGTATTATTTTACTTAGCTCAACATGTTTTGATATTTCCTCGCTAATAAAATTGATAACTCCCATTTGAATAAAAACGTCATTTAAGCTCAACCAAGAGAGCAATTGATCTTGGCAATTGTTAATCACGACATCATGAGAAATATGTTTTAGTATTTTTAATAAGTTAATAACTAATTTCTCTGAGTAAATTTTAGTAGTAGTTGGTAAAATAATGCTTAGACTTTTTTCTATTATTTTTATTAGCTCTGATTTGCTAAAATCACCCATACTCCATCGGATGTAATCATGAAAATTATTTCCAGTAGGAAACATATTTTGAAAAAAATTTTCGTGTGCCAAAAAACGTTTATTTATTATTTCTAGGGTGTTGATTTTGGTATCTGTTTTATCTGCCTGATAAGCATCCAATAATATTCGAATATCATTATTATTACTAGGGTAAAGTCTCGGTTTTGCATCGAGGTTAGATGAACTTACTTTACTAATTTCAGGCACAGTAAATTTAACAGTCTCAAAAAATTTCTTTGCGTTACTTATTTTATCTTCATCGTATATTTTTGCCTTACAGAACTTATTTACAGTATCTGAAGCACATGCGAAATAACTTATCGACAAACGCTCTAACATAGGTTGCAAGTAATCTAATTGTGCGTTTTTTAACAATAACTGTAGCATCATCATAATTATATTTTTTATATCATTATTATTAGTTAAATAAACCTCTTCCGCATGCGCTTCATCCCAACAGCGAATAGCTAATAATGCCTGATAATTTCCGAGAACATCTCGAGGCTGAGAAAATAAACATTCAAAAAACTTTCTTAACATTGGTTTATTAATATTTTTAATATCAAGATATAACAATCCAGAAACAAACCACCACATAATCTCTAAACTAACGTCAAAACGATTTATTTCTATATACTTAAATGGCGACTGTTGAGGATCTTCCATTGTACCTAATGGCGTATTATCTAAAATAGCACGTTTAATATATCCCGCAGCAAAATATTCTTGAAAAGTCCTATGTGGGAAATAATATTCTTTGTCTGCTTCATCTGTACCACTACCAATAGATTTAAAAAAACCTGCCATTAATAAGTCATGCACTACTTTTTCACTGACTCGACCCCATTTTTTATTTGCAACAGTTTTATGATACTTTTTATGAATATACTCAAGTGAGCACGTGAGTGACCCAGTTAATTTATGTTCATTTATACTTGAGAAAGCCCAATGTTCTAAAAATTCAAGTTGCTCACTACATTCACTTAATACAAGTTCTGATTTTAAGCAAGAGATGTTTCTTTCAGCATCAATTTTGCTTAAATAGCGTCTACATAATGAAATAATCACTTTGGTATAAAGCTCGGACATAGTAAGTGGTTTTGTAATAACTTCTGAAAATGGATGCTGCTCCCATGCGCCACATATTAACTCCAAATTAATAGGAACATGACACGGCCCCCATAAACTTGAGTGTTTCTTTAGATAATTATTTAAGGTTTCTCCAGATTTAGTTTTAGGATTGGGCAATAATTTGGTAAAAAAATTAGCGATATACTGGCTTATATTATCATCTGTAAAACCAGTGATTCGATAGTGGCATTCTGTATAATTAAATAAATATTTGACTGATAAATCATCTAGATAATAAGGCCTAGATGTTAATATGACATGCCGGGCAGTTAATAATTCTTTCAAAATTTCTTGGATCTTTGCTGATAAATTTCTGGCGATCTCATCATAACCATCCAATATGATCAAAATATGCCCAGCTTTTTCTTCAGCCTCAATTTGTTTTTTTAACAGCGCCTTATTTTCAGCTGACAATTTCAATAGACCACTTTCTTGCGTATTCCAAGACACAGAGTCAATCAAAATGTCAATTGCATCAAGATTTTTATTTTTTTGGTATTTATCACTAATCATATCGCGTAATCTGATACGAAATACTAAGCTATATTTTTTATCCCAACTTGAAAATTCCTTAAACTCTTTTTCTTCTATCGAATTACTATTCGCCCATGCATAACTTAAATATTGACTAAATGTGGTTTTGCCGACACCAGCAATACCCGTAATTAAAATCCGAGTGGATTTATTTGATAAATTGTTATTAACGATTGAAGCCATTGACACGGTATTTTTTGGTGTGTAGAGATCTTTATATACTGCCGATATTTCTTCATTAGGATGATTCAACAGATTTATTTCTTTATCAGCCTGTTCTTTTTCATTAACAACGCTTAAATGTATATAATTTCCCTGTAATGGCAGGGCAATAGGATAAAATAATCTTTTGATTGTATTCTGCTTTTTATAATACTCTTTCAATTGATTTCTTAATTCTTCAAAATACTGATATTCGTTGGTAATTATTGTTTGTTGTTTATTAAAGTCTTTTTGTATTTTGTTAATATATGCTAATTGAACGTGATGATTTTCAAATATTTTCGCTATTAATTTAAAAAAATTATAAAAATATTCTTTTTTATTACTAAAATCCACAAAGGAATAGTGTTCTAAGCTGACGGGGAAACTAGTTTGATTCTCACCAGTAAGTAATAATTTTATTAAGTTTGGTATTTTTTTCGCACACACTTGCTCAATTTCTGTCTTATGAGGGGCGGTACTTTTTGGATCTTCCCAGGCATTTTTTAAATCAGGTGTTCCCATTACAATAACATAGTCACAATTATTAAGTTTTTCAGCAAAACGTACATTTGATATCTCTTTTTGTTCCCTGCAAATATCAAGATAAACTATTACCCCTGCTTTTGTTAGCTGTTGGTATAAAATAGTCAGCCATTTTTCATTGCTTTCATTTCTAGCATAACATATATAGCAACTTGGTTTTCTAAAAGGAGCTTTTTCATCTGCAGTAGCAATTGCATTGGTTTCAGACAATGATTTACCTAAAATCTGCAGCTGTGAATCATGCTGGCTCTTAAGTTTAATTAAATAATGATTAAATTCATCATTTAATTTTTCATATTGTTTGTCTACCCAGTTAGGTTGTAGATCTGATAATAAACAGTCGGATATATCTTCTAGAATAAATTTAAATATTTTGCCGTCTGTTGTTTGTTGGGTAAGTAATGCCATAAATTTTTCTTTAGCTTTTTTATTAAAATCCTCAGCTAGGTTATTCCAACGAAATAATGCATGTGTAGACGCATATAAATTTTTTTGCCAATCAGGAGTATTTTTAACCTCAATTAAATCTTTATTTAAATTGTTAAGCAAAAGAGAGAATGCTTCATTTAATGATTTTTGATAAGGAGTGCTTTTTTCAGAGCGGACAACTACTTCTCGCGCATCTTGTAATATCCATTCTAGACGACGGATGCGAATCTCTAATAATCGAGCATCAACACTTAACATCGGGATAAAATTTGATTCGCTATTTTTTAAGTAGGGATTATAATCACGCCAACGAGACGTTTTAATATCTTTATTGAAGAATTCGAGTCTTGTGTTGCTCATAGTAATGTTATCCTAATTACGATAAAAAAATTACATTAACATTAATCTAATGTTATAGGCATCATACTGTCTTTTCAATTAACACCGAACATCAGTTAGTCCTAATTTTTTATAGATAGATCGATCGCTTTAGTATCTTTTGTTATTACAGTATATGGTAATGACATACTTATATTATTTGTTATTCTATTATCTATGTTATTAACGGTTGTTTTAGCGTCTTCATTTGCATGGACACTGTCGATTGAAGTTATCAAAACTGCTAGTAATAAGAATTGTATGTTGATTTTTGGGAGCTCCATGTGCTGCTGACATCAATAATTCCTTTATTCGAATAAATGATCAAATCTTATATCACGTCATGCTAATATAGTCTTAATAGCGACTCATTGTCGTTATTAAAACAGATTTATTGGATTAATAAAAGCGTATTATTCTTGTTTTTAATGGTTTAGCGAACTGACCTAATATTTTAGCCCATAATGAGATAAAAAAAGTTAGTTAAAAGTGTTTTTATAATATTTAATATAATTGACGATATGTTTTAAAATGTAAACACACTCCCAAACCCTCACAAATTTCTTGCTGAGAGTTGATTCAGTGCACTTCAACTGTCAAACAAATAAAACTCATATTACCGAGACTTTGTTAAACCCAGCTGCGCTCTTTGGATCATTTGCCTTACTTCATTATTTGTATGAATTGAAGCAAGCTCAACCTCTGGATGCTGTAATGCAAAAACTCTAAAAATTTCATCCGCAAAAGCTTGTCCAACAGAGCTTACCTCTGCAAAATCAAATATAACTACTTTAAACAATTCAACTCTTGCTAAAAGACGTTTTGCCTGAGATCTAGAAATCAACTTATCATTTCCATACTGCGCAAGCTTTACGGGAACAACCGTTTTATTAAACCCATAGTTATCACCCGAAGTAAATTGATCAAATATTTTTTTCTCTGTGCGTGCTGTATGATTATTTAACTTCATCCACACTGCTGTACCACTTTTAAATTGACCTCTCTCCAATATCCAATCTTCTGGTTGCCCAAATTCATGAGCAAAATAAACCCCACCAGATAAAATATCATATGAATCAAACATTCTTGATGTAAAAAATATTCCCTCTCCGCTATGATGACTAGGGTCAGTCGTAAGCTTTCCTTTTGAAAGCTCAAGCAGAGCATGACGTTCATCCAATAAATTTAACGCGCCCTGAATTTTTTTAAAAATCCCCAAACCATTATCAACTATCATCATTTCAGTAGTTATAGCTGTTTTTCTTAACTCAACAATAATTTCTGAACCTCCTGAATGATCAATCGCATTATTAAACATTTCAGTAAATCCATATTGCCAAATACTAATAACATTATCAGGCATAGTATTTAACACTCCCCGTATGTCTTCTTGCCACACGCGATCTTCTGCAAATCCTGGTATAATTTTATAAGTTTTTCGCCACTCCAGTAATGCTGCAAGCTTATAAGCTTTATTTCTAGTGTGGCCACTTTCTATCAATGACTTTTCTACAATTAACCTTTTAAGATGCTTATTAACTGCTTGGCGTGTAATACTAAAATGCTCTGCAGCCACTTTGCTTATCTCTAAAGGATATTTCTCAACATAATCTAAAATAAACTTGCGAATATCCTGGCTTCTTACCCGAATCTTTGTCATTAACCCCCCCGCCTTATTCATAAACATTGTCAACTACAGACAAGGACATTGTCAACTTAACCAGGAGGTATTGTCAACTTAATCTACTAACATTGTCAACTTTACACCTGGTTATTGTCAACTTTACCATTTAGAAATTCCTTTAAAGCCTTTTATTTCAATATGTTATGATAAAGAATGCCTTCACATACCCCAACCACCTGAACAACCAAATGAACACTTGACCCCCCCCACCCAAAAATGCTTAAAATAACGCCCAAATCCAACCATCAGCATCTAGGGAGTGACGCATGCAATCAGTAGACCAAATCATCCACGCAAAATGGCTAATAACCGGTGTCGAAAACCAAGAACCACTAGAGCATCACTCCCTCATTATTGAACACGGTAAAATTAAAGAAATTCTCAGCACCGAATTAACTAAACAACGTTATTCATCAACCAACACGCAAAAATTTCCTCATCACGCCATTATGCCCGGCATCATCAACACTCACACCCACGTAGGCATGAATTTATTTCGTGGTCTTGCCGATGATTTAGCTTTAATGAATTGGCTAAACAATCATATCTGGCCAGCAGAAAAAAAATGGGTTAATCATGAATTTGTTCGCGATGCTTCTCTACTCGCTATTGCCGAAATGATACGTAGTGGCACAACGTGTTTTAATGATATGTATTTCTTTTTGCAAGCAACAGCCGAAGCCGCTGATATTGCTGGTATTCGTGCTCATATTGGTATGACTATCATCGAATTTCCAACCAATTGGGCACAAACTACCGATGAATATTTTGCAAAAGGTATCGAGTTTTATGAACAATACAAAGGCCATGATCGTATCACCACAACCTTAGCACCACATGCACCTTACACTGTGTCAGATCCTACTTTATTGCGCGTACAAGAAGTCGCCGAAAAATATGATTTAAAAATTAATTTACACTTGCATGAAACTGCCGATGAAGTAAACCAATCTATCGCTCAACTTAACAAACGACCGATTAAACGCTTAGATGATATTGGCTTTTTATCACCACGCCTTATCGCAGTTCATATGACACAAATTAACGATGAAGATTTAGCTATTCTTGCAAAAACAAAACCCCATATTGCTCATTGTCCTGAGTCTAATATGAAATTAGCCAGCGGTGCCTGCCCAGTAGAAAAACTCCAATCGTTAGGCCTCAACGTCGCACTCGGCACAGATAGCGTAGCAAGTAATAATGATTTAGATATGATTAGTGAAATGCGCTCAGCTACTTTTGTTTCTAAACTTTCAACTCGCAATCCAGAAAGTTTATCCGCGCAACAAACCTTGACGCTCGCTACCTTAAATGGCGCAAAAGCACTCGGTATTGACCATCTTACGGGTTCTTTAACCCAGGGCAATGCTGCCGACTTCATTGCCTTTCATTTAGATGAAATTGAAACATTGCCACTCTACCACCCCGTTTCCCAAATTGTTTATTCTGGATCTCGCAATCAAGTGACTGATGTCTGGGTTGCAGGCAAACAATTAATGAAAAACCGCATACTAACGACACTCGATGAAAATGCTATCAAAGATAAAGCAAAGAAATGGGCGCACAAAATTAAACAGTAGTGTATAATTTGCCCCCTTACTGAGAAAACAACCTAGGAGAAGCTATGTCCGTTGAAAGAACCCTGTCCATTATTAAGCCAGATGCAGTGGCAAAACACTATATTGGTCAAATTAATAGCCGCTTTGAAAAAGCTGGCTTAAGTATTGTTGCAGCTAAAATGATACGCTTGTCCAAAAAACAAGCCGAAGAGTTTTATGCTATTCACAAAGAACGCCCTTTTTTCAATGGCTTAGTAAGCTTTATGAGCTCTGGTCCCGTATTAGTTCAAGTATTAGAAGGTACTAATGCAATCGTTATCAATCGTGAAGTGATGGGTGCAACTAACCCTAAAGATGCTGCACCAGGCACTGTGCGCGCTGACTTTGCTGCTTCGATTGACCATAATGCAGTACACGGCTCTGATGCTGCTGAAACGGCGAGTCATGAAATTGCTTTTTTCTTTAAACCAGAAGAAATCGTTACTTATGTAAAACAAACCGAGCTTGCATAAACAATGACTGATACCCAGACCACAAAAACGAATTTACTCGGCTTAAATCGAAAAGCATTAGTCGATTTTTTTGTTGGTCTGGGTGAAAAGTCTTTTCGCGCTCAACAAGTATTGCAATGGATACATTTCCAAGGCGTACAAGATTTCAATGCCATGAGCAACCTCAGCAAATCACTCCGCGAAAAACTCTGCGCCAGTGCCGAAGTTCGCGCCCCTGAAGTAGCTTATGAAAATACCTGCGCTGATGGCACCCATAAATGGGTACTACGTTTAAGTGATGGAAATTGTATTGAAGCTGTATTCATTCCCGAAAAAACACGCGGCACTTTATGTGTTTCATCACAAGTAGGCTGCACACTCAATTGTGATTTTTGCTCCACCGGCAAACAAGGATTTAGTCGAAACTTAACGAGCGCTGAAATTATCGGTCAAGTTTGGACAGCGGTAAGAGGTCTATCGCAAAAAAATGGGTTACATGATCATGCTGTTACCAATGTTGTCATGATGGGTATGGGTGAACCATTACTTAATTTTGACAATGTCGTCAGCTCTATGGACATTATGTTAGATGATTTTGGTTATGGCTTATCAAAACGACGCGTTACCTTAAGCACCGCGGGCATTATTCCCGCAATGGTTGAATTACGCAAAGTAAGCGACGTAGCACTCGCTGTGTCACTTCACGCACCTAATGACGAGCTCCGCAATATTCTCGTTCCACTTAATAAAAAATACCCGCTCAAAGAGCTTATTGCGACCTGTAAAGATTTTTTTAAAGATGACAAACGTCGTTATGTCACGATGGAATATGTCATGCTAAAAGATGTTAATGATACCTTGGACCATGCAAAACAATTAATTAAACTCCTCAATGGAGTCAGAGCAAAAGTTAATTTAATTCCTTTTAATCCCTTCCCTAATACTCAGTATGTTCGCTCTGATGCCGAGACCATTGATCGCTTTCGTGCAGCACTCATGCGCGCTGATATCAACTGCATGACGCGTAAAACTCGCGGTGACTCTATTGATGCCGCTTGTGGGCAGCTTGTCGGACAAGTACAAGACCGCACACGACGCAGTGAAAAACATAAAATAAAAATAGCTATTCAGCAGCAAGAGCGTGTGTGAATAACTAAATAAAACCTTCGCTCGTTTTCTCTCACCTAAGCTGTTAGAATTTACCCAATTAGTAACTATTCAGCAGCTAGAGAGTTTGGTGGGCACGCTGCGCTTTGCCCACCCTACATTTTTTATAATTTTTGTAGGGTGGGCAAAGCGCAGCGTGCCCACCAAACTCTCTAGCTGCTGAATAGTTACCCCAATTATTACCTGGATGAATAGACCAATGATCTATAAAACTTTTCTTCTATTTTTATTCGCAGTACTCTGTAGCTGCGCGCACCACCCCCAAAATAAAGCCACGAGCTATGTTGACTCAAGTCAAACCACAGCCCGAGAAAATGCTCATCTTGTATTTAATTATTTACATGCTGGCTATACCGATTTTGCAAAAGAAAAACTTGAGCTAGCCTTACATATAGCGCCGGATGACCCCGTGATTCTGGACACAGCTGGCTATTACTATGAAAAAACCGGCCGCATTAAATTAGCAAATTATTATTATAAACAAGCTATTAAGGCAGCGCCTTATTCTGGGTTTGCCAAAAATAACTATGGCTCATTTCTGTGCCGAAACGGTTATTATAAAGCATCCATACCCCATTTTTTACAAGCCGCCAAAATGCCCAAAACATCTGTCACCCAAAAAGCGCTTGAAAACGCAAACTTTTGTAAGCTACAACTGAAAACTAAACTTGGCGATAGCGCTACATAAGTTTATGATACCCGATGTTAGGCCTGGATATAAATTCAAGGATAGAACTGAAACACTAGGATAGTTAAATGATCACGGAAATTGAAGCAGCTATGACAAACAACCCAATTTTACCGAACACGGTAACAACGCAAACGGGATTAGGCCAACGCCTAAAATCGACACGCGAATCTTTACGTCTGACCGAAAAAGATGCGGCTTCTCGCTTACGCTTAAATTCAAAGATCATTCCTCTGATGGAAAATGAAGACTTTAATAATGAATTACTACCTCCTGCTTTTATGCGTGGTTATTTACGTTCCTATATGCGTATGCTCAACATTCCCGAGGATGAGATTAATACTATTTTTGCCCAACAAACAGCAACATTAGAACAAACACCACCGTCCTCTTCACCTCTGATATTAAAAACACTACCTATTAATCATAGTCATCGCTACTTACGTGGAATGACGTATGTCATCGTTGGCATACTTGTTGCGCTCGTCAGTATCTGGTGGGTCTCCCATTCAAAAGAAACTTTTTTAGCAAAACCAATAACCACACCCGCAGTTAATAATGCACCATCATTAACGACGGTCGAAAGTACAGCGCCTGGAGAAAAATCAACCCCAGCAGCAACCGATGAATTAAAAACAAAAATAAATGAACCACAAGCTGCCCCACAAACAGGAACAACAGTAACTCCTGCTGGTCCACAAACTAATACCCAACAACCCACAATAGCTGCACCCAATCAGAATACTGCTATCACGACTGAGGTACCGACAAACTCAGCTGAAACAAACACGCCACCTTCTGATTCCCAACCAGTCGCATCAACTCCTCAACCCACTAACAATGCGACAGATTCAGACGAAGATAATATATACACAGATTATTAACCGAGGCTAACAGTGGCAAATCTAATTCAATCTATCCGCGGAATGAACGATATCCTTCCCGCAGAAAGTTATCTTTGGCAACACGTAGAAACTACACTACGCAATGTATTACAGAGTTACGGCTATCAAGAGATTCGCCTTCCCTTACTAGAAAAAACGGAATTATTTAAACGTTCCATTGGTGAAGCAACTGATATCGTTGAAAAAGAAATGTATACCTTTCTCGACCGCAACAATGAAAGCCTAACATTACGCCCCGAAGGGACAGCAAGCTGTGTTCGCGCAGGCATCGAGCATGGATTGTTTCATAATCAAACTCAAAGGCTATGGTATTTTGGGCCAAATTATCGTTATGAACGACCACAAAAAGGGCGATATCGTCAATTTTACCAATGTGGCGCGGAAGTTTTTGGTCTTCCGGGCCCTGATGCCGATGCTGAGCTTATCCAACTTGCTGGGCGCATTTTACAAAATCTTGGTTTACGTTCGAGTGTCACCCTAGAATTAAACTCATTAGGGTCACCAGAATCACGTCTAGCCTATCGAGATGTATTAGTCACTTATTTTACCCAACATCATGACCAGCTTGATGAAGACAGCCAACGTCGCCTCACGACTAACCCTTTACGTATTTTAGATAGCAAAAATCCAGCCCTGCGTGAACTCATTGCTCATGCGCCCAAACTTACTGAATATCTCGATCCTGAGTCGCAAGAGCACTTTACTAAACTACAAGAATACTTAACAGCCGTAGGAATATCTTTCGTCATTAATCCCTGCTTAGTACGTGGATTAGATTATTATACCAAGACAGTTTTTGAATGGGTGACAACAGAGCTAGGCTCTCAAGGTGCTATTTGTGCTGGGGGACACTATGATAATCTAGTAGAACAACTCGGTGGAAAACCCACCCCTGCTTTAGGATTTGCGATTGGCATAGAACGTTTAATTTTACTTCTACAACAAACCCAACAACTCACACCTCCCACGCCCGAAATTTATTTCATGAGTGATAACGATGATTGCTTTCAAAAAAGCTTATATTTAGCTGACAGCTTACGCAGCCAAGTACCCGGGCTTAGCGTCATATTACACTGTGGTGGCGGCAGCTTTAAAAATCAGTTTAAACGTGCCGACAAAAGTGGCGCTCAATTTGCCTTAATTTTAGGTGAAGAAGAATTAAAAACTCATACTGTTTCTATTAAATCATTACGTGAAAACACACCACAAGTAGCGGTACCTCAAGCAGATATCGTGGAATATATGATATTGCGGCTTAAAGGTTAAAAATTGAGAATAAACGGCGCGCACGCTGTATTTTGCCCACTTAGATTTGTAACCTATTTCATAATTTGATTGTTGCTTTTCCTACCGTGAACAACTAACTCGACACTAGCCCCAGAATCTATTTCTATGTGAAGCCCACCTATTTCGGTTGATAATATTAAACGGGCCACTTATAATCACTCTATAAGTGGCCCATCTAGGAAAGCATATGATTGTTGGCAGAACAAAAGAATTAAAGCTTCTTAATAAGATTTACAGCTCACATGAAGCCGAATTCATGGTTGTTTATGGGCGACGGCGTGTCGGAAAGACATACCTAATACGAGAGTTTTTTGCTAATAAAAAATGTAAATTATTACATGCCACAGGATTGCAACATGGTGGTCAGAAAAAACAACTAAAAAAATTTGCGGAGGCCATATCAGAAACATTCCTAGATAACATAGCCCTAGAAACACCAAAGAATTGGGATGAAGCTTTTGATCTTCTTCACAAACAGCTTTCAAAACACCAAGAAAAAGTCGTAGTGTTCCTTGACGAGCTGCCTTGGATGGCGACAAGAAAGTCAGGTTTACTTGAAGAAATAGATTATTATTGGAATCGTAATTGGTCAAAAATGCCAAATGTTATATTAGTTATTTGCGGATCATCTGCATCTTGGCTAATTAGGAAAATTATCAATAATAAAGGTGGGTTACATAATCGGGTAACACGCTTAATTAGGTTATTACCGTTTAACCTCACTGAAACAAATGAATTTTTAAGAAGCAGAAACATTAAGCTAACTCAAAAACATATTCTATCTTTGTATATGGCTCTAGGCGGCATTCCTTATTATTTAAAATATATAGAGCGAGGTCTTACTGCTGAACAAAACATACAAAATATCTTTTTTACTAAAGAGGCGCCATTGCAAAATGAATTTAATAAATTATTTGAATCTTTATTTGAAAACGCAGATGCCTATATAGAGCTTGTCAAATTAATTGCACAACGCAAAGAAGGCACTAGACGAGCTGAATTAAAAGTTGATGCCAGCCTCTCATCCGGAGGGGGTCGCTTAACCAAAAGATTACTAGATCTAAAAGAAGCTGGATTTATTGAAGAAAATATTTCGTGGGGCCGTTCTACAGGGGAATATTACAAATTAACAGATGAGTTCTGTCTATTTTATTTACAATGGATCGACTCTCAAAAGCAGAAAAGGTTTACTCCTGATTATTGGCTGAATCAAAGTCAAAGACCATCCTACTATGCTTGGTCAGGATATGCATTTGAAGCGGTTTGCATGAAACACGTAAATCATATTATTCATGCATTAAATATTAAAGCGAATGGCCAAGTAAGTGCATGGCGCTTTATTCCTCGTAAAAAATTGGCAGAAGGCGCTCAAATTGATCTAATAATTGAGAGAAGCGATAATGCTATTACTGTGTGCGAAATCAAATATACAGATCAACAATATTCCATTAACAAGCAATATTCAAAAAACCTAAAGAAAAAAATTAATGTATTTAAAGAAAAAACGGGCACTAATAAGCAAATATTTTTAGCTATGATATGTGCAAATGGCCTTAAAAGCTCAACTTACTCCGAGGAACAAATTGATGGCGGCGTTGTCACCCTGAATGATTTATTTAATATCGTTAATTAATCAGCAGCCAGAGAGTTTGGTGGGCACGCTGCGCTTTGCCCACCCTACATTTTTTATGATTTTTGTAGGGTGGGCAAAGCGCAGCGTGCCCACCACTCACCGCAACTCTCAATTAGATAGTGCAATTTACTTCAAATGGGCTAAAATGCATACCAGATGACTCTTAAAGAGGACTTTCCCATGACTGAATACTTAACTGAACAAGAACAAATACAGCAATTAAAAACCTGGATTAAGCAATATGGCTTAACCGTTATTGCGGGTATTGTACTCGCGGTCGTCATTTCAACCGGCTGGCGTTCCTATCAAGGGTATCAAAATAAAGTCTTATTACATGCATCATCAGTTTATGATGAAATGCTAACTCTGCGCGCACAAAATAATACGGATGGCGCTATTGCTCAAGCAAAAAAATTATTAAGCAATTACCCAAAATCACCTTATGCACAAATGGCAGCATTTATGTTGGCACGTGATGCAGTTGTAAAAAAAGATTATGATGGTGCTATTGAGCATCTCAACTGGGTTGTTGACCATAGCAAAAATCATTCCATTCAAGAAATTGCTCGCATTCGCATTGCGCGTTTATTAATTAACAATCAAAAACCTGCTGATGCATTGGCGGCATTAAAAAAACTTGAAGACAAAAATTTTATTGGCATGGTAGATGAAATAAGAGGTGATGCATATATCGCCATGAATGACCCAACATCAGCACGCAAAGCTTATGCACTGGCACTAAAAGAAATACCCAATGCTGAAGCAAATAGACCCATACTGGAAATGAAATACGATAATTTAGCAGAAACTGCTGAAGGCTAATTAACCCAAGAGATATCCATGAAAATGATTAATAAAATTTTAATGACGAGCTTATTTTGTTTAAGCTTAACTGCATGCAACACTGGATTGTTTGATAAAGATAATACACCTGCGCCATCCGCATTAGTCAACTTTACTCCCACCGTTAAAGTACACGCTAATTGGTACACTCGTACAGGTTCAGGCAGCGCAAAAGACTTTCTCAAGCTGGTGCCTGGCAGCAATGGACAAACCATTTATACTACAAATCATAATGGTACCGTCAGTGCAAACAATAAAACAAATGGCAAATCAATCTGGGAAACTCAAACACAATTGTCAATTACTGCCGGTGTCGGCGTAGGTGACAATATTGTCGTAGTGGGTGGACGCGAAGGTGATGTTGCTGCATTAAGTCAAACCACGGGTAAAATAGTCTGGCGTGCAAAAACATCCACTGAAATTCTTGCAGCCCCTGCTATTAATCAAGGTATTACATTAGTTAAAGCCATTGATGGAAAAATTACAGCTTATGCTAGCCAAGATGGACATCTACTGTGGGCGTATCAACAACTAGAACCTAACCTCATTTTACGCGGTTCCAGCACACCACAAATCAACAAGCACACAGCTGTTATTGGCTTTGCGAATGGCAATTTAATTAAGCTCGACTTACAAGATGGTAGTTTACTTTGGCAAAAAGCCATGGCTATCCCTGAAGGCAGTTTTACGATACAACGCATGATTGATATTGATGCCAACCCATTACTGGATGGTAATCGAATTTATGCTGCCACCTATCAAGGTCGAATTTCTGCTTTAGATTTAAGCTCAGGCCAAGAATTATGGACTCACGAAATTTCCTCATATACTGGCATTGCCGCCGATAACAAACAACTTTACATCACCGATGCTAAAAGCCATGTCTGGGCATTTGACACCAATAGTGGCAATGTTGACTGGCGCCAACCACAACTTGAAGCCCGCTCTCTTACTGCGCCTGTCGTCATGGACAATGCTATTGTCGTAGGTGATGGCGAAGGTTACCTCCACTGGCTCAGCAAACAAGATGGACACGTTATCGCAAGAACCAGAGTTAACCGATCGGGTATCGTCGCCACACCCATAGTAGAAAATAATATTCTCTACGTTCTTACCAAGGATGGGCATTTAGCAGCTTACAGCCTTGGATAAAAAATTATGATACCTGTTATTGCAATCGTAGGTCGCCCGAATGTTGGGAAATCAACTTTATATAATTGTCTCACCCGAACACGGGATGCTTTAGTTTCAGATTTTCCTGGCATGACGCGTGATCGTCAATATGGCCAAGGTCATATTGCAGGCCAACATTTTATTGTCATCGATACAGGCGGCATCACTGATGAAGATGACGATATTAATCGATTGACGGTAGAACAATCACTACTGGCAGTCCAAGAAGCAGACCATGTGTTATTTATGGTTGATGCGCGCGCTGGAATCACTCCCAATGATTTACAAATTGCAGAAAAGCTTCGCACCTTAAATAAAACTATTTCCTTGGTTGTGAATAAAACCGAAGGCTTAGATCCTTCCTTAGCAAAAACCGAATTTTATCGTTTAGGTTTTGGTGAACCCGATGCAATTGCAGCCGCTCATGGTGCTGGAATTACCGAGCTTATTGCGAACTTATTAAAAAACACACCTAAAGACACCACGCTAGGTGACACTATTGCGGGTGTTAAGCTTGCCATTATTGGTAAACCTAATGTAGGGAAATCTACTTTAATAAATCGAATGCTAGGAGAGGAACGTGTCATCGTTTGTGATCTTCCTGGCACAACGCGCGATAGCATTTTTGTACCTCTTGAGCGGCAGGGAAAACATTACACCCTCATTGATACCGCAGGCGTACGTCGCCGTGGCAAAATATTAGAAGCAACAGAAAAATTTTCCGTAGTAAAAACCTTACAAGCTATCCAAGCAAGTAACGTCGTATTATTTATCATCGATGCACGCGAAGGTGTGACTGACCAAGATTTAAAATTATTAGGCTTCATTCTCGAAAGTGGCAAAGCATTAGTAATTGCCTTGAATAAATGGGATGGAATGAATAATGAAGAACGTGATCATACTCGTAATATGATAGATCGACGTTTAAATTTCGTATCTTTTATTCGCTTACATTTTATTTCTGCATTGCACGGATCAGGAGTCGGTGATTTATTTAAATCTATTGATGAAGCTTATGTTTCTGCCACTAAAAAACTTTCTACTCCATTACTCACACGAATCCTACAACAAGCGATTGTTCAACATACCCCGCCTCTTGTTCATGGTCGACGCATTAAATTGCGCTACGCTCACCCAGGCGGCTATAACCCACCACGAATTATTATTCATGGAAATCAAGTTGATTCATTACCTGATGCGTATAAACGCTATCTGATTAATACCTTTCAGGAACGCTTAAAATTAAAGGGTACACCCGTTTATGTCGAACTAAAAAGTAGCGAAAATCCTTTTCGTGAGCATGTAAATCCCCTCAGCGATCGCCAAGTACAGCGGAAAAAAAGATTGATGCGGCATGTTAAAAAATAAAAACGGTGGGTGTGACCGAGCCGCAACCATCAACTTTTGTAGGGTGGGCAAAGCGCAGCGTGCCCACCTTATCAAAAACAATTAAGCCGGCAAAAACGGCAATATTTTTCGTATCATCTCTTTATCCGCTTTATTATTAAGAGAATATTTGTAATAAGCAGGAGCCTGCTTATATTTCCCTGAATCAATAATAGAATAAAAAACAATAACACCATTATTCAAATCTTCTGGCACATCAACTCGATAAAAATGATACATCGTTCCTGCTGGCAACACGCCTAAAATTCTAAATTGCGAGCCATTACTATCACGCTGCCAATTTTGCCAGTATTGTGGATCCTTGTTGTACTCACTTAAGGTAGGCAAACAATCATTTGCATGGCTTACACAACCCGCTTGCTGCCATGGGTACTCTATCGTATTGATATCAATATCATGACTCCAAGAGATCCAAGAGATATAACGCGTCTGCGATAAAAATCGGGGCGAAGTCAGCTGTAATTTTTGATTTAATAAACCATCTTGTTTAGTTGTTTTATGTAATAAACTACAGCTACAAAGCCAACAACTAAATAAAAAAATTAAGATACGAGTTATAAGTTGCAAAGGTAATATCCTTAAAATCTTCTGCTAACTACATTCGACAGTTAAAAAAAAGGGACGACTAAAAAGTCGTCCCAAAATGTACCAAAAAAACAGCGATCCGTACTTACAAAAACCATCCCTGGATACGCAAAACGAGGAGTGGCTATAGAGATCCTTTCATTCACCGTAGCCATCCAATGACTGATGCGAATTATACTCATTTTCGATATTTTATGAGCATTTTGATTCAGGAAATTTTTTTGCAATAATTGACAGATCAATTCAGAATTTAAAAAATAGCAATAAAATCATATAGATACAATGTAAAAATCTCTCCTTATTGAATTAAAAGCAAAAAATTATCATATATGTCTCACAAGTCTTGTGAGATATGTCTCACAAGGCGCCAGGCACATAACTCACGTTAAATTGTTTTGGTGTGTGTTTTTTGACGTATTTGTTTGAATATATTACTGAAGCATAGCAAAAAGGAGCGGTGAGTTAATCTAGTTTATAAAAAAAAGGGCGGGGTTTAAATCCGCCCTGAAAATGCTCAATTAGATAAATAGCAATCCTTGCTACAAAAATCCATCCTTGGGCATACAAAACGAGGAGTGGTTGCTAGAATCCTTTCTGTAACCAATGTCATCCTGACAAGTCACCATTGTAGCGAATAGAATAAAAAAAACTTTATGCAATCAACAAGATTATTACTATAAACCAGAGTGATGAGCTTAATATTAAAAAATAACTATTTATAATCAATTAGTTAAAAAATATTGTGATAAATGAGCTACTATAGTATCAGCGATAGCTCACATAAAGTGGGTATTTGCTCTTAGGTTTGAGGAGGCAAAATAGGTGTTAATTATGAATAAAAGCATGGTGGGCACGCTGCGCTTTGCCCACCCTACATTTTTTATATTAAATAACGGGGTGACAGCATGGAGTTATGTAGGGTGGGCAAAGCGCAGCGTGCCCACCATGCTCCAACCAAATATGAATTACGCCCTTACTTCACACTCTGCATCTACTGTTTTACTGATAGCAAGATTAAGATGAGGCAACATCACATTCAACTCTAAAATCGAGCAACCATCTTTTCGCTCTAACTCAACTTTTACCTGACTCGTATCAATTGCAACATACTTAGCAATTACATCAAGAATATCTTGCTGCAACGCCGCCAAATAATCAGGCTTATCTTGTTCGCCACGTTCATGAGCGATAATAATCTGCAAACGCTCTTTAGCAAACTGCGCGCTTTTTTTAGGTTGCTGAAAATATTGTAAGATTTTATTTATTTTAGTCACTATTTTCATAGGGTTTCCTTCTCCTTAAAACTAAAAATGCGTTTGAGCCAATGCTCTTTTTCAGTAATAAAACGATGCGGCTTTTCTTCACCAAGGAAACGGGCAACAGCATCGATATAAGCCTGCCCTGCATCACTTTCTTCATCTAAGATAACGGGTTCACCAGAATTAGATGCACGCAACACAGCAGGAGATTCAGGAATAACGCCTAATAACGGAATAGCAAGAATTTCATTTACGTCTTCTAAACTTAACATATCACCACGTGTAACACGCATAGGTGAATAACGTGTTAATAACAAATGTTCAGTGACTGCCTCACGTCCTTCTTCCGCACGTTTTGTTTTGCTCGCAAGCAAGCCTAAAATACGATCTGAATCACGCACTGAAGAAACTTCAGGATTAGTGACAACGATAGCATGATCAGCAAAGTACATCGCCAATTGTGCGCCACGCTCTATTCCTGCCGGTGAGTCACAAACAATATAATCAAATGTTTGACTTAAATCATTTAATACTTTTTCTACCCCTTCCATTGTTAACGCATCTTTATCTCGCGTTTGTGAGGCTGGTAAAATATATAATTCTTTAAGACGCTTATCGCGTATTAATGCTTGAGTTAAATTAGCTTCGCCACGAATCACATTCACAAAGTCATAAACAACTCTGCGTTCGCAACCCATAATCAAATCTAAATTTCTCAAGCCAATATCAAAATCCACAACTGCTGTTTTATGACCACGCTTTGCCAAGCCTGCAGCAATTGAGGCACTGGTGGTTGTTTTCCCCACGCCGCCTTTGCCAGACGTTATTACAATAATTTTCGTCACAATATGTGTCCTTTTTTAAATAGTTTAACCCTGATGTCCACTACTATTGTAACTATTCAGCAGCCAAAGAGTTGGTGGGCACGCTGCGCTTTGCCCACCCTACAAAAAATTACAAAAATAAATTAATGTAGGGTGGGCAAAGGCGCAGCGTGCCCACCAACTCTTTGGCTACTGAGCAGTTACCTACTTACTATATCCCTTTAATACGCACCCGCTCCTCTTCCAAATAAACTTGGATCAACTCTTGTTTTTCTGGAAGTAATTGTATGTCTTCTTTTGTTAAATAAAATCCAGCAATTGACACTAACTCAGCTTCTAATGTATGACAAAAAATACGTGCTAGTGTATCGCCTTGCACACCGGCTAATGCTCGACCACGAAGTGCGCCATAAACATGAATATTACCATCCGCTAATACTTCAGCACCTGGGCTGACATGTCCCACAATAATTAAATCCCCACCACGCGCATAAACTTGCATACCGGAACGAATCGGTGTGGTCACTAACTTTGTTGCTGACATTTTTTCTTCTACTTTTTCTACGGTTTTTTCTTTTGCTTGCTCACTAAAGGCTGATTTCCCGATATTCACCAAAGGTAAACCTGCGGTAGCGGCTGCCTGTAATTGCTCTTCACTGCCGCCCCGCACACCAATCGGCGCTAAACCATGAGAAAACAATAATTGCTTTAAAGCCACAAAATCCACGGAATTTAAAGTATTTACTTTTTCTAAATCAACTAGCACAGGAGAGCCGATAAAAAAATTCGGTGCTCGACGAATGGATTCCGCCAATTGCTGTTCTAATGCAACCAAGTCATAACGCATTAACTGCAAAATAGCACAAGGCGCAAAACTTGCTTTTAATTGAAAACAATTTACCTTTGCAGCATTACTCACTGTCATAATAATTAATCTCTAAAATTGTCAAATTGCACCGGAAAAGCTAATTTTGCTTCACGTAACATAGCAATCGCACTTTGCAAATCATCACGTTTTTTTCCTGTCACTCTCACTTGTTCGCCCTGAATAGAAGCTTGTACTTTTAAATTAGCTTCTTTAATTAATTTTACAATTTTTTTCGCAAAATCTGTATCAATGCCTTGACGTACTTTTACCTCTTGTCGCGCTTCATTTAGTTTCACGTCAATTTCTTTGTATTCTAAAGAGCGTACATCCACATTACGTTTAGCTAGTTTATTACGTAATATTTCATCCACTTGTTTCAACTGAAAATCGCTAGGTGCAATTAAAGTAATAACATCTTTTGCAAACTCTAAACGCGAATCCGTTCCCCGAAAATCAAACCGCATTGCAATTTCACGGTTGGCTTGGTCAACCGCATTCGTCACTTCATGTTGGTCTGTTTTAGAAACAATGTCGAATGATGGCATAACTTACAATTCCTAAATCTGACTTAAAACTGATACTAATTCATAAGCTGCATCGACTGCACTGCGCCCCATATGTCCTTTATCACCACCGACACGCGCTTGCGCTTGTTGCATATTTTCTGTCGTCAACACGCCAAATATAACCGGAGTATCCTCAGCTAAGGCGACTGATTGACAGCCTTGACTTACCTGCTCACAAACATAATCAAAATGGCGTGTTTCACCAAAAATAACGGCGCCAAAACAGATAATCGCTTCATACTTACCCGTACGAGCAAAACGCTGCGCTGCCAAAGGAATTTCAATAGCACCCGGCACCCAGGCCACTGTCACTCGATCACTAGAAAAACCTAACTCTTCTAATCGTTGTACCGCGCCAGCTAACAATTTTTGCGTAATATCTAAATTAAATTTACTGACAACTATTGCAATATTAAAACACCCTGGAACATTCAGTACATCTAAAATTTTCATTTTTTAATCCTTCACTTTAACTTTAACCAATGACCTAATTTATCACGCTTTGTTTTTAAGTAATGAATATTTTTTTCTGTCGGCGGTGTCTCATGTGTAATCCGCTCTACTATTTCAATACCAAATTGCTCTAAATCTTCAATTTTTCGCGGATTATTCGTCATTAACTTAACTTGCTTCACCTGCAAATGCTGCAAAATTTGGGCGCTCATTCCATAGTGGCGATGATCGGCTAAGAAACCCAACTGATGATTTGCTTCAACGGTATCTAAACCTTGTGATTGCAAATCATATGCTTTAATTTTATTGCTTAACCCTATGCCTCGACCCTCTTGACGCATATAAAGCAAAACACCCTGTTCCTGCGAAATTTGCGCTAAACCCTCTTGTAACTGCCACCCACAATCGCAACGCGCAGAGCTAAAAGCATCTCCAGTTAAACATTCAGAATGAATCCGAACCAGCACCGGTTTACGAACATCAAGCTGATGATGCACTAAAGCAAGGTGTTCTGTTTGATCATATAAATTACGAAAAACTTTAACCGTAAAATTTGGATCAATATTAAGTGGTAATACTGCCGAAGCCACTTCTTCAACAATTTTTTCGTGCTTAATTCGATAGGTAATCAAATCATTAATTGAAGCAATTTTAATCTTATGTTGATGAGAAAAACGCTCTAAATCTGCCATACGCGCCATGGTGCCGTCATCATTCATAATTTCACAAATAACTGCAGCCGGCTCTAAACCCGCTAGTCTTGCTAAATCAACACTGCCTTCGGTATGGCCAGGCCGAACAAACACCCCGCCTTGGCGAGCCTTTAAAGGAAAAACATGCCCTGGCATTGAGATATCTTGGTAAGTTGATTGCGGATTAACTGCTACTTGAATCGTTTTAGCACGATCAAACACTGAAACACCGGTTGTCACCCCCGCTACCGCTTCGATTGAAACAGTAAATGCCGCTTGATTTGTATTTTTATTTCGCTCTGTCATCATAGGAATGCGCAAACGTTCAACAATTTCATCGGTGATCGTTAAACAAACTAAACCTCGAGCGTGTTTCGTCATAAAGTTAATTATTTCGGGAGTGACTTTGTCCGCAGCAACGATTAAATCGCCTTCTTGCTCGCGCTTATCATCATCGACTAAGATAATCATCCGGCCTTGGCTAAGCTCTTCTAAGGCCTGTTCTATTGGTATAATTTGAGTCATTAAAATGCCCGTGAGTTGAGATTCGTACAGTGCAAATGCTAGTCACTATTCATGGCCAGAGAGTTTGGTGGGCACGCTACTCTTTGCCCACCCTACAAAACTTTGTCATGCTAGCACGTTTCTAGCTGGCATCCAGAGGATGGGCAAAGCGCAGCGTGCCCACCAAGCTCTTTGGCAGCTGAATAGCTACAAATGCTATCACAAAAGAATCCACGTCGCGACAACAGCAACACTCTAAGTCGCAGAAATGATTCTTTCAAGTGTAGGGGTAAATTCTTCTGGCTGACGCGGAATGCTAAAAAGATGCCCTTGCATGATATTACAGCCGACTTTTTGCAGCAACTCTTTTTGTGGCTGAGTTTCTACCATTTTAGCAATAATTTCAATATGTAAAGTTTCAGCCAAAGCGATAATCATTTTAAAAATAGCGTGATTTTCAGAGTTAAAGTCCATGTCCTGGGTCAAGTGAGGATCAATTTTCAAATAGCTAATTGAAAAACGTCTTAAATGCTGTAACGATAAAAGACCAATACCAAAATCATCAATTGCTAGCTGTACACCGAGTTGTTTTAGCATCTGCAAGTTTTTTTCTAATAAATCGATCTTATGAAAAACAGCATCCGCAACCTCAAACACTAATGACTCTGGGTTGACATGAGTTTCATGTAAAATTTGTGATAATTTATAAATAAAATGGGGATTTTCAAGTTGTTTTAAAGAAATATTAACTGAGACTTTTTTACATTGGAAATCAATATCCTGCCATTTTTGCAATTGTTGACAGGCAGTACGTATCACCCATTCACCTATTTCAATAATTTTTCCACTGTCTTCTGCCAAACGAATAAACTCACCCGGAGTCACTATACCTAATGTAGGATGCTGCCAACGCAGCAAACCTTCCATACACATTATTTCTTTTGTTTCCGTATTTACTTGTGGCTGATAATAAATAGTAAAATCTTGATAAACAAATGCTACCCGTAAGCTGGATCTTAACGTTAATTCACGTTGACTTAATGCATACATTTCTTCGTGATAAAATTGATAAACATTACAACCTCTCGCCTTAGCACGCCCTAACGCATTTGCTGCGTTTTTTAATAATTCTTTGCCATCCGCGCCATTTAAAGGATATACAGCAATACCAACACATGCCGTAATAAACAAATCTTTATCTTGCACATAAAACGGTTGCATAATGACATCCAACAATCTCTGTGCAACATAACCACATGTTTCAGCTTTACTGATTTGTGGTACTAACATAATAAATTCATCGCCTGAAAATCGGCAAACGGTATCTACCTGACGCATCACACTTAATAATCGTAATGAGACTTGTTTTAATAATTCATCACCAACCTCATGACCTAAAGCATTATTAATAATTTTAAAACCATCAATATTTAAAAATAAAACTCCAAAAGTTAATTGATAACGCTGACTTTGCTTAATGACTTGCACTAGTCTATCTTCAAGCAAATTACGTTTTATTAACCCAGTTAATGAGTCATGAAATAAAGTGTGATCATACTGATTTTTTAATGTTGCTAACTCGGTAGAAAAAAGTGCTTCTCTTTTCGCTTCAATTTTTAATCTCGTCTGCAGCACTTGGTTTTGTTTTTTTAATAATATCGCTTGCCTAAAAAAATAAAATAAACCCGCCATTAAGCACAAGCTAAAACCAAAAACAAACAATAAGCTAAAAAAAACAGGTGACATGTTACTCTCCTTGTAAATAGCCTATCAATGACAGTTGTTCAACAATCAGGGGGCGGTGAACGCGTGATTTAAAATGCCGCTCCAAGCAAAACATCCCTGTTTTTGGCTTGCCATCCATGGCAAGCAAGTCGCTTTATTTTAAATCACGCGTTCACCGCCCCCTGACTGCTGAATAGCTACTTTCTACAACAGCATCTCCCTGCTCTCAAAGAGCAGCATTTTCCGCCGCAGGTCCACTTAACCCAAGCTGTGCGTTTTGAAAGGTCTCAGGGCGAAAAACTAAAACAAAACGTCGAAAAAATTTAAATCCATCAGGATCAGTCGGTACTGGCAAAGGTGATGCTTTAAACACAGCTGCGCGAGCTGAATTATCCAGCGCCACATTGCCACTACTTTGAAAAATTTCCGCATCCAACACAACGCCACCCGGCGCAAGATAAATGGTAATCTTTGTGGTTGCTTTTTTATTTGCATCACTTGGAATTAACCAACGTTGACCAATAGCCTGCAAAACTAAGGCTTTATATTTATCAACTTGTCCTTGCGCTTTTTGTTCTTTATCCGCCATAACGCGTGCTGATTCGCCTTGGGCTTGCTTTTTTTTCACCGCCAAATTTTTCACTTCGCTCGCCAATTCTGCTTCCAGTGCTTTTTGTTTTAATTTTTTTTGTTGCAACTGCTGAGATTTAAGCTCAGCTAATAACTGCTGTTCCAATTTTTTTTGTTGTAACATTTTTTGTTTTTTATTCTCAAGCGCAATCACATCTTTTTGTTGTTGCAACACTTTAAGTTTATCAACAGGCTTGGCTTCTGATTTTGCTAGCTCTGGTTTTTGCACCGCTTTTAAAGGCACAGGCTGAGGAATAATCGGTTGTGGCCAAGGCGCTGGATGAATAGGTTGTGGTAAAGGTGGTGGCTTAATTAATGCCGGCGGTGATGGTAATGGCGGAGCAGGCGTGGGTAAAGGTGCCGGCGTCGGCAATGGTGCAACATTCATATTCATTGCCACTGCATTAATGACGTTAGGTGTTTTTGTATTTTCCGTAACAAATGTTTCGCTGGAAAGCTGAAACCCTAATGCTAAAACACAAAAAACAATTCCATGAAATAGCAATGAAACAATAAAAGCAAGACGATAAGGCGATTTTTTCTGCATTACCTTAATTGACTCCAGCAGGTGATTGAGACGGTGCTTGAGTAATCAAGCCCACACTTTTTGCTCCTGCTTGTTGCAATAAAACCATTGCTTCAACTACTTTTCCATAATTAGTATTTTGATCGCCTTTTACTAACACCGGCGGTTGTTCCGCCCCTGAGCTGTTGTTAGTTAAATGTTGTGTTACCAAATTAGCTAAAACTCGTGCTGTTATTGCTTGGCTCGGCTTTTCGGCAATATTGAGATAATAACCACCCGCTGCGTCCACAGTAACAATAATGGGTTGTTTTTGATCTTCGGTTAATGGCTTACTTTCTGTTTTTGGTAAATCAACTTTAACCCCTTGAGTTAATAACGGTGCAGAAATCATAAAAATAACTAATAACACCAACATGACATCGATAAAAGGAACAACATTAATCTCCGCTAAAGGAGCTCGTGATCCACGCTGATGAAAGTATGCCATTATGTGTTTACTCCACAGTTTCTGATTTATTATAGGAAGTCATTTTAATTTGCCGAAATATAATATTCGAAAATTCATCTTGAAATGATTCAAAACGTGTCAGAATCCGACTAATATCAGTTGCATAACGGTTATAAGCTACCACCGCTGGAATCGCTGCAAATAATCCCATCGCAGTTGCAATTAATGCTTCAGCAATACCGGGAGCGACGGCTGCTATGGTTGTCTGTTGCACATTCGCTAAACCACGAAATGACAACATAATCCCCCAAATTGTGCCAAATAAACCAAGGTAAGGGCTGGTCGATCCAATCGTTGCTAACCAAGGTAAATGTGTTTCAAGATTATCTTGATCACGCATTTGTGCTACATGCATTGCTCTTTTAACACTTTCTATGGTTAACTCAGCAGTCATGCCCGGTTGTTTGTGCAAGCGTAAAAATTCTTTAAATCCGGCTTGAAAAATAGCTTCTACACCTTGAACATGTTTTTCTTTTAAGCTTTCAGCGTAAAATTTAGACAAATCACCGCCTGACCAAAACTTGCGCTCAAATGCTACGGTAGCACGACGCACATCGCGCAAATAAAACCCACGCTGAATAATATAAGTCCATGACAAAAGCGATGCGGTTGCTAACAACAACATAACAAATTTCACCACTATACTGGCATTAACAAAATAGGCCCATAATGAGGAATCAATTGTCATGCTTGTTCTCCTAAAAAATAAATTGTAAATCATTGGCAAGAGTAATGGTGGGCACGCTGCGCTTTGCCCACCCTACTATAATTTTTGTAGGGTGGGCAAAGCGTAGCGTGCCCACCATTCCCACAATATCCTACGAATAGTGTAACGTTTCACTGCTCAACAGGCAAAGTCATTCTTTCCGGGATTTTTAAGCCAAAGTGTAAATAAGCATTTTGCGTCGCAAGCCGCCCCCTAGGGGTTCGCATCATAAATCCTTGCTGAATCAAAAAAGGCTCAATAACATCTTCGATAGTCCCACGTTCTTCGCCTATTGATGCCGCCAAACTATCTAAACCCACTGGACCACCATTAAACTTATCAATCAAAGCTAATAATAATTTTCGATCCATCATATCAAAACCATGATCATCAACATCTAATAAATTTAAGGCATCTTGTACAACCTGTAAGGTCACCTTACCATTTGCTTTTACTTCAGCATAATCACGAACTCGGCGTAATAAACGATTAGAAATTCTGGGTGTTCCGCGTGAACGTTTTGCTACTTCTTCTGCACCATCACTTGCGATTGAAATACCTAAAATCGTCGCTGAACGTTGCACAATAAACGTAAGATCAGGAATAGTATAAAATTCCAAACGCTGCACGATACCAAAACGATCACGCAAAGGTGAAGTCAATAATCCTGCTCGTGTGGTAGCACCAATCAAAGTAAAAGGCGGTAAATCCACTTTAATTGAGCGTGCTGCGGGGCCTTCACCTATCATAATATCAAGCTGATAATCCTCCATTGCCGGATAAAGCACTTCTTCCACAACAGGGCTTAAACGATGAATTTCATCGATAAATAACACATCACGTTCTTGCAAATTTGTCAGCAAAGCAGCGACATCACCCGCACGCTCCAAAACCGGGCCTGAGGTTTGACGAAGATTCACACCTAGTTCATTCGCAATAATATTGGCTAAAGTCGTTTTTCCTAATCCAGGTGGCCCAAAAATTAATGTGTGATCCAATGCATCTTGCCGAGCACGAGTTGCTTGAATAAAAATTTCCATTTGTTCACGCACGGATTGTTGACCCACATAATCTTTTAAATACCGCGGACGGATCGCTCTATCTATCACTTCAATTTCATTTTGTTGTTGTGGCGCAACAATTCTATCGACATCTATCAAGTCACCATCTCCCGCAATGCATAACGAATAATCTCTTCGCTAGTTAAACTACCATCATCGGCTTTTGATACCGCTCGACTAGCCTCTTGTGGCTTATAACCCAATGTAATCAAAGCAGATACCGCATCTTGAATAATTTGATTTCGGCCTTGTGCCGCAGGGCTGGCCTTAGCCAATACATTTAATTCAGTAACCGCACCTGAGCTCCAGCCTGAAAGTTTATCACGCATTTCAATAATTAAGCGTTCTGCTGTTTTTTTGCCTACCCCAGGGACTCGAACTAAACTCGCCGTATCATTATTCACAATACAACGAACAAATTCATCAGGGTCGATGCTAGATAAAATGGTTAAACTCAATCGTGGGCCAACACCATTAACTTTCAACAACGTACGAAAAAGCATCCGCTCATCACGTGAATAAAACCCGTACAACAAATGAGCATCTTCGCGCACGACCAAATGGGTTAACAAAGTCACTTCTGCTCCTACTTCAGGAAGCTTATAAAAAGTGCTCATGGGCGCATCAATTTCATAGCCCACGCCATGCACATCTAATAAAAGTTGTGGCGGCTGTTTTTCTAAAATAATGCCTTTAAGCTGTCCTATCATGATGTTTTATCCGGCGAAACAATCTATTGATGTATTAAAGTCGTGACATAATCGTCGTTATTTTGAGTGATTAAACCCTGTTTAATCCAATCATTCAATTTATTTTTCATGATTTCATAATCCGTTAATACCGGCTGAGCTGCGACTACCGGAATAATAGGAGCTAATTTAGTAGGAATCGGATGAACTAAGGTATATGCACTTTTTATTTCTTCAGCAATGGGGGAAATTAGCTGTTTTGTTAATACATAACGATCAATCGTTGCAATGAAAACGGGGGTGGGTAATTTGCGCAGTACGATATCTTTTAACTGATAAGAAACATCAAGAGGAATTTTTTTCTCATGCCCCCAATTTTCTATTTTACTTATCAAACCTGCATCGCTTGATTCAGAGCTAACAGGCACTGGCACATGAGGGTAAAGCAACTCTAATGCTTTATTGACCAAAGAAATGGATGCGCGTAAATCAACTTTATAACCCGCTTGCTTCACGACATCGTCTAAGAGTTTTGGTAATGGTGTGCTTTTCGGCCAATAAAACTGACCGGTTGACGATAACTTTCCTGCTGATGTTGTTAATTCAACTGTCTCTGTTACAAGCGTATCTGGCATAATAAGCAAAGGTACAAATTCATTTAATTTATCAATCGAAGCATAAGCTGCATAAAAAGATTTTATCATCAAAGGGTAATTAACATGAGTTGCTGATAATTTTAATAATGCTGGGCCCACTGCAAAATCTGCGGTTGTTAAACTATTCATAGCGATTTTAGTCTGTAAATTATAGAGATTATCTTGACCAACAGAAAATACGGTATCCAAATTAATATTTTTAACAATTAAACGCGGCCCTTGTAAATCACTGATAGTGACATAAGGAATACTAGTATTTTTAGTTCCTTGCCACAGACCTACTGACTGCGATGTTAAATTAAATTGCGCGCTAAAAGGGCTTAAAACAATAGATCCTGAGTTAGTTTGCACGCTGAGTGCACCCAATGCTAATGTCCCTTGAATATTTTTCACTTGGTGATGCATTATTTTCGTCTCTAAGTGACCAGTCATGCCACTCCAACTTAATTTAACGAGACCCGGAATATGACTCGCTGCATATGCTGGCATGCTGATATCACTTTTTAAATCACCAAGAAAACCCACTAAGGTCGTTGCATACAAATCACCTTTATCACTGTCCTTAGTGAACGATGAAACCAAAGTAGCAGGTAAACTCACCTCAGTATTGATTTCAGCAAGCGCCATAATCCAATCGCCTGTCACTGGATCAGGAACATAGGGACCATGGGTAATGATTTGATCAATTAATATACCTTCGAAGCTAGGATTTTTTGCTTTTGCTGTTTTATTACTAGGTTCAATTGCGATTTGTACCGTTGAATCGAGCCAACCTCGATCATAACCCAACACTTCTATATGATAATTAGGATTTTTAGCATTCAAGTTTTTGATTAAAGCATAATAACTATGCTTGACTAAATAACCATCCGTCCATGGCACCATCGCTATCATCAGCAAAATAAAGGCAATAATAAAAACCCATTTTTTGATGTTCATATGCCGATCTCCTTGAATACTTTTAGTATATCATAGGATTTGATAGCGTTGGTACGTTGTTACCATCATTAACATTAGTGTCGACAACGGGTCTAAATTTGCTATATTATTCTTTTGAAGCAATAACATAAGTTGGATCAATGGGTATAGACCTCATTAAACATTCAGCAACTTCTTCTTCACAAATAATTCAAGATATATGCGCGCCTATTTTTAATCTCCTAGGAGCTACTTTTTTTCGCTATTTAAGAGTTTATCCTGATGGTTCACGCATTCATCTTTGCACTGACCCAAATTGGACCGAACATTTTTATTCTAAATGATGCTTATTCCAGTAATAGCAATTTACTCGAACGTTTTTTCTTTTATTTTCACGACAAAGCCAATCCTTTAATTAAAGAACAAGAACAAAAAAGAATAATTCCTCATGATTTAATTGCCATATGGGGAAAAAATACTTTAATTACCAACAACGTTGAAGAAAAAGATTTTTTAAGCAAAACTATAGAAAAAGAATTTGCTGGCTTTATCATCAAAAAGAAACAAACCGTTAGCAAAACAGGCCTTATGCATAATGCAGAATATCTACGCGTAACTCATGCATTTATTATGCAGAAAAAATTATCCGACACGCAAACAGCAGCAAGTACTACTGAAACAACAACATCTACGGTTGCAAAAAAATTCTAGCAATCAGGGAGTGTGTAAGCTAAAAAGCGCGAGTGAACGTATCATTTAAAACAGAAACGACTTGTTTGCCATGGATGGCAAGTCCCAAAAAAAAGCTGTTCCATTTGGAACGATATTTTAAGTGATACGCTCACTCGCGCTTTAAAAACTAAATAATCGTAACTATTCAGCAGCTAAAGTTTGGTGGGCACGCTGCGCTTTGCCCACCCTACGTTTTTTATAATTGCAACCACGGTTTTTCCAATATAATATTAAAATTGTAACGCTTTTGTAGGGTGGGCAAAGCGCAGCGTGCCCACCAAACTTTAGCTGCTGAATAATTACAAATAACCATTTTAATGGAGAAAAAATGAATCAAGCTAATAACACCAGCGAAAAAATATTTTCCTATGGCACATTGCAATATGAAACAGTTCAACTTTCCACTTTTGGCAGAAAACTCGCAGGAAATGCCGATATATTATCCGGCTATCGCATGGAAAATTTAGAAATTAAAAACCCAGAAGTTATAAAAACTAGCGGCGACACTGTTCATCCCATTCTGGTATACACAGGCAACGAAACTGATCAAGTTAAGGGAACTGTATTTGATATTACCTTAAATGAATTACACTTAGCCGATCAATATGAAGTGGCTGAATATAAAAGAATTGCTGTTACTCTTGTGTCTGGTATAACCAGTTGGGTTTATGTGCGCGCATAATTTTTATATCTAGATTGTAACTTAAAACGAGACCAAATGAATCTGTCGTGTTTTCAAGATTTTAAACTCCGTTGTGGAGCATCATCATCTAAAGAAGATTCTACCGCAGGTGAAGCAGTAGCTGTAGGTAGTGTAATTATATTACTATCCTTTGCAACAGAAGATTGGTTAGAAGCTGCATTCGCAAGCATAGGCTGTGCACCTACTGCTGGTAATAACTGTGCATAGCTACCTCCAGCTGGAATTAATGATTGCTCTTCTTTTACCGCTGAACTAGTAACTTTTATATGGCGATTTTCATCATTACAGGATCTGATCCAAGCAGCTATTCCCGCACAAACCGCTGCAAAGCCAGAGACCACAGTTATACCAAATACAATAAGAGCTACTATTGGCACTAACTGAATAACAGCTATCATCCCCATTATACTAAGCGCACCTGCAAAATATGCAATATTAGTTTTAACATCTTTATCAGGAGAAACACTCAGCAGAGGCAGAAATGTAGCAGCAATTAGCAACAATACTTCAATCACTATCACGCCAGTTGCTGTCGCTACAGCTAAAACAGCAGGTAGCGCTAATATTGCACCACCGGTAAATATTGCAGCGGCTATAACGAGCGCTAACAAGGTAATGGAAAAAATAGGATGCTTTTTAACCCAACGGCCTATTGATAAATAACTATTTTTTAACCGTTGAAGCATAGATTACCCTCTGTTAGTTAACTATTATCAAGCGCAATATTATCCATGTTTATACTTAAAGAAATATTAACAGCACCTTTAGAAATTTATATTTTCTTAGTACGTAACTATTCAATAGACAAAGTTTGGTGGGCACGCTGCGCTTTGCCCACCCTACATTTTTATAATTATAACCGCCGTTTTTCCAATATAATATTATAGTTGGAATGCTTTTGTAGGGTGGGCAAAGCGCAGCATGCCCACCAAACTCTCTAGCTACTGAATAGTTACTTCAGTACAGGACAAAAAGTAACTCACTTATTAATAAAGAATTTCATAAAAATTTTTCGCCAAAAATTGCTAAACAACCATTATTCTTGCGGCCTAAAACTTCTCCAACTACTACTCCGTTTCCTGGGCATCGCTTTAAGTCGCAAATTACTCAATGAAGACCGCGTATGGGCATGACATAATGCAATCGCTAAAGCATCTGCTTCATCGGCCTGCAAGGACTCTGAATAATTTAACAACCGCTTAACCATATGCTGCACTTGCTCTTTTTTAGCAGCACCGTAACCCACAACGGATTGCTTCACTTGACGAGCGGAATATTCTGCAACCGGTAAACCCACAGCAACAATAGCAGCACCACGTGCTTGGCCTAACTTTAATGCTGAACCCGGGTTTTGATGCATAAAAACCTGCTCTATCGCGGCTTCTTGCGGTTGATATAATTGCACTATATTTTGCAGGCCCACAAATATTTCTTGTAAACGATGGCTGGCTTTTGCATCCGAAAGGCGTAGGTGACCACTGGCAAGATAAAAATTTTGATTACCTTCCACACGAATCACTCCATATCCTGTTATTCGTGATCCAGGATCTATTCCGATGATAATTGTCATCCATTAGCCTAATTTATTAATAATGGCTTCATCTATATCTGCGTTAGTATAAACTTCTTGTACATCGTCTAAATCATCCAACATATCAATTAAACGAATAATTTTTTCTGCCACATCGGCATCACTCACCGGTGCTTGTGTCACGGGAGCAATGGTAGTTTCCGCACGCGTGGGTTGCAAACTAGCACGTAACATTGCTGCTTTAACCGCTAAAAATGCTTCTACTGATGTTGTCACATCAATACTCTTATCTGAATTAACCAGCACATCATCAGCGCCTAATTCCAAAGCTAATTCCATAACTCGCTCTTCATCTGTGCCTGGCGCAAATGTAAATTGTCCTTGCGCCTGAAAAAGATAAGCAACAGAACCTTCTGTACCTAAATTTCCACCGCATTTACTAAAAGCATGTCTTACTTCAGCAACGGTTCGGTTACGATTATTTGTCATGCAATCAATCATAATCGCAACACCGCCAGGACCATAACCTTCATAACGAATTTCTTCTACTTCTTCACCTTCCATGCCACCGGCACCACGTTTTACTGCACGTTCAATCACATCTTTTGACATATTAGCAGCAAAGCCTTTGTCTAAGGCAGCACGTAAACGCGGATTCGAATCAGCATCTGCACCACCTAATTTAGCAGAAACTGTAATTTCACGAATTAATTTCGTATAAAGCTTACCTTTTACTGAATCTTGTTTTGCTTTATGCCGCTTAATATTGGCCCATTTACTATGACCTGCCATAATCAATTCTCCTTAAGCTTTTTGCTCTTGCTGTTTTTCTTCTACCATTTCTTTGCGCACACGGATGCCTAACTCCAATAATTGTTTCGCATCAACAGGCGCGGGTGCTTCAGTTAAAGGACATGTTGCAGTTTGCGTTTTTGGAAAAGCAATGACATCACGAATAGAAGTAGAATGCGTCATTAACATAGCTAATCGATCCAAACCAAAAGCAATTCCACCGTGTGGCGGGCAACCAAATTTTAATGCATCAAGTAAATGACCGAACTTTTCTCGCGCTTCTTGCTCAGAAATATTTAACATCTGAAACACCGTCATTTGTAAAGCCGAAGAATTAATTCGCACTGAGCCACCACCAATTTCACTGCCATTTAAAACCATATCATAGGCACGCGCTAACAATTTTAATGGATCACTCTGCGTTAATTCATTCATATCTGCTATTTTTGGTGCAGTGAAAGGATGATGACACGCGGTTAAACGTCCATCTGCTTGCTCAAACATAGGAAAGTCCACAACCCATAATGGCGACCAACCTGCCTGAACTAAACCGCGGTCTTGTGCTACCTTTAAACGTAATGCACCCAAAGATTCATTCACTACCGTTGTCTTATCTGCACCAAAGAAAATAATATCGCCTACTTTAGCTTGTGTGCGCTCAATAATTGTTTGCACAGCGGCTTCTGGAATAAATTTTAAAATAGGTGATTGCAAACCATCCGCATTTAATTTTATATATGCCAAACCTTTTGCACCAAAAATACTGACATGTTTCGTATAATCATCAATTTCTTTGCGACTGATTTCAGCACCGCCTGGAACATGCAATGCAGCAACACGACCCTGAGAATCATTTGCTGGACCAGAAAACACCTTAAATTCAACATCTTTTAACAAATCACCGACATCGACTAATTCTAATGCAATACGTAAATCTGGCTTATCTGAACCAAAGCGAGACATCGCATCTTGATACGTTAAACGCGGAAATGGATTGGGCAACTCTACTTTTAATAATTCTAAGAACATACCGCGAATCATCTCTTCCATAATCGCTTGAATTTCAAACTCATCTAAAAATGAAGTTTCAATATCTAATTGCGTAAATTCCGGTTGCCGATCAGCACGCAAATCTTCATCACGAAAACAACGCACAATTTGATAATAACGATCCATTCCCGCCATCATCAATAATTGCTTAAATTGTTGTGGTGATTGTGGCAGCGCATAAAAACTACCTGGACGAGTACGACTAGGAACTAAATAATCGCGCGCTCCTTCCGGCGTGGCGCGCGTTAAAAAAGGTGTTTCAATATCAATAAAATTTTCATCATCTAAATAACGGCGCAAATAACGCGAAATCGCCGCGCGAAATTTCATTTTATGTAACATTTCAGGCCGGCGTAAATCTAAATAACGGTATTTTAAGCGGGTTTCTTCACCGACATCATGATACTCATCAATTGGAAACGGTGTGGGCTCAGCACGATTCAGTATCGTGACTTCCTGGCCATCAATTTCAATTTCACCCGTGATTAAATCGGCATTCACTGTACCCTCTGGACGACGGCGCACTTTACCAATCACTTGCACAACAAATTCATTACGAATCGTTTCCCCAATTTTAAAGGCTTTTTGTTGCTCTGGTGCTAAGACCACTTGCACAACACCCTCACGATCACGCAAATCTAAAAAAATAACACCGCCATGGTCTCGACGTCTGTGCACCCAGCCACATAATTTAACTGTTTCATCTAATAATTTTGCCGTAACTTGACCACAATAATGACTACGCATTGTATTAACCTTTTATTTAATTTATTGATTGCTGTGTAACTATTCAGCGATGAGAACGAGCGTGAGTGTGGTGTTTAAAATACCGCTCCAAGCGAAACATCCCTGTTTTAGGCTTGCCATCCATGGCAAGCAAGTCGCTTTATTTTAAACACCACACTCACGCTCGCCCTCATCACTAAATAGTTACTAATTACTTAACTTTATTGTTCCCATTCATCCCAGGATGCATCACCCCTAACGAAATAACGTATTTTAATGCTTGATCAACGCCAATATCTAGCTCTATTGCTTCAACACGTGGAATAAAAAGCAAAAATCCAGACGTAGGATTAGGCGTAGTGGGAACATACAAGGTCAACATATCACTCAACAAGGTCGCTGTTGCTATTTGTTTTGCAGCATCCCCAGTCTGAAATGCAATAGTCCATGAACCTTTACGCGGATATTCTACCAAAAAAACTTTACGAAAAGATTGACCACCTGGAGTAAACAATGTTTGTGCAACCTGTTTTACACCGCTATAAACCGTGTTAACCAACGGAATTCGGCCAATAATGGCATCACCTATTGCCACTAAACGGCTACCAACAAAATTAGCCACTACTACGCCTGTAAAAAAAATAATCAGGAGCGTAATAATGACATTAACCCCAGGAATATGAACTCCCAGCAAGGTGTCAGGTTGATATTTTACTGGCAACAACGTTAATGTGTTACCTAGTATATCAACTAAAAATTTGATAACCAAAATAGTGACCCAAATAGGCAACCAAATCAGTAATCCTGAAATAAAATAACGTCTTAGATAAATCATCATCATATTTATTTCGCCTTGGTATCCATCGAAGTGGAAGTGGTAGAGCCAGAATCGCTACCCCCTTTACTTTCACCCGAATTCGATTTATTATCACCGCCTGCTTTCGATCCACCTGATGTACCCTTACCACGAAAATCACTAGCGTACCAACCTGTCCCTTTCAACTGAAACCCTGCAGCAGAAACTTGCTTATGTAAGGTCGATTTATGGCATTCAGGACAATCCGTTAAAGCGGCATCTGACATTTTTTGGAAAGCTTCTAATTGGTGCTTACAAGCACTACATTCATATTCATATATTGGCATACCGACACCTCGTTAATCAAAAAGCTAGAATGGCGCTTATTTTAACAGAGATTCAGCAAAACACGAAATGACATTCATCATTATGTAGGGTGGGCAAAGCGCAGCGTGCCCACCAAACTCTCTAGCTACTGAATAGTTACAAAACAACCTCAAAAAACATACTGACACCATACAAATAACCATCAAGGAAAAATTATGCATACATTTACCAACGAAGTTAAAACACATCCAAACCGCATTATTCAAATGCAAGCATTACCCATCATAGACCAACTTATTGTGGCTTTAACCAACAAAGAACCACTTTATCTCGCAACTTTTCAAGTATTGTGGGCGCAATTACAACAGATGAAAGCCCAACAACCCCCCGACGATGAAAAAGCCTATATTCAAGCCGCCCTCACCGCTTTCGAAATCAGCCCTAAAATGATAGCCATAGAAAATTTATTGCTTGCTGCACGTGTTACTTGCTCACCTGGTGAATTACGCAAAGAAATTATTTCGTTAATCTTGCCTCACGCACAACAAAACGAAGCTATAAAAAAAGCCTTACTCAATTATTACGCTAAAATAAAGACGGCAATTAAACCTAAATTACTTAGTGAATCTGACCTCAATAAAGCATTAGCAACGAAAGTTGCTTTTAAACGCTTTTTTTCTAATGAACCAAGAGAAGCTGAAACAACATTTTATACTCAGCTAGCTTTAACTTTTCATAGAAGCTTACAATTAACTGACTATGAAAATACATTTTTTAAAAAAACCACAGCCTTAAAAACACAGCTAAAAGAATTACAAATGCTTGCTGCTGAAGCACCACTGATACCTTTATTTTCTGATTTAGATAAACGATTACATGAACATAAAAGTGAAGTCGAGGATGCATTAAAAACGCGCGGTGAAATAGAAACTCTAAAAGCAATCACTCCCTACCTTACAACAATAAAAAATAAAACCAACAACTTACTCAACGAATATCAAACGGCTACCACGGCTATAAAACAGAAAATACAGCAATATCCAAGGGTAGCTCGCGAAGCAGCAGAAAATCAATTAAGAAGATCTCATCCCACACAATATGAAAAAACAACATTTACAATTAAAGCCAAGCTACTGAAATATCGCATTAAATTAGCAAAAGAATACAATAAAATCATGGCAAATCTTTTAAATGAAAAGAAAAAAACTCCCAGCCCATCCACAGAAATCTTAAGCAAAAAAGAAGACACACCAAAAACAATCATTGAAAACAACTCAAACTCACCACAACAAAAACACATCGATGACGAAAAAATCTTAGAAAACCTAAGCAAGACCTTACATGCACAACTGGGTTTAAACCCAAGCGCATCAGCTACAACAATAGCTGATGAAAAACCTACTATTTCAATGAGCCTTATTCCCCATCGACAAAAATCAGGATTAGCCGAGATTGAAAAATCTTTACATTTTTTAGCAAAAAATCTTGAAGAAAATTATCAAAAACCTTTTAAAATTGATAAACAATTAAAAACGTTTAAAGACGCAATGTATGACTACGAAATTGACTTCCAAGTAGGACAAGACGAACATTTCTTCAAATTATATTTAAATGAATTAAGTCTTGCTTATGAAAAGCTAGCCATCGCAGCAAAAAAACTCGGCTTAGAAACCAAAAAAACCGCCATTCTGGACAAAACTTTAACCGAAAATTTAAAAGATATTTATCAAAATGATATCCCGCTAGAAAAAGGCCATTTAAAAACTCATCTGCAAGAAAGCTCGAGAATCATGATTAGCAATCTTTACCGCGAGTATCGCGAGTCAAAAACCTTAATCGCCATAAAAACCAGCAACATCGAGCTGCTGTTAAAGTCAGAAATCAGCCCAACACTTGATTTTAAATCGGCGTCTGATGATATTTGGAATCAGCATTTAAAAAAACTACCGCTTGCTTTTCAAGAAAAAATGGCGCAGTTAAACCGAGAATTAGAAAAGCTGCATAATAACGCCGAATCCACCTTAAAAAACCAAACTCAACAACAATTAACCGCAGAGCTCAATAAAATAAACCATCATTACAAACTCACGATTCAAACTTATATTGACCTATTGCAAACTAACGAAATAAAGACTCAAATTGACACGCAGAATTCCGAGGTAGAAACTGAAAAAATGATTGCGGCCGTCATCAATGACTTAACACTAGAAGAAGCACAAAAAAGCTTAGCAATGCATCTTCGTGCTAAAAAAACCGTTGAAATAGAATTAGCTGAAGCTCAAGCCCAAGAAAAAAATGCCTTAATTGGCACTTCCGATGTAACCCCTAATGCGGCAATAAAGGAAAGAATTCTCGCTGAAAAAAATAAATCACGAGCAGAACATAAGGTACAAGTCAGCGAACAAAAATTAAATGCTATTAAACAAACAACTGCTCGACCAAAAAATAATTTATCGACAAAAAATATTTTAAAAGGCACCGTTGTCGGATTTGTTAGTATGATTATTACACCACCCGTGGCCATTGTTTACGGCGCTTATCGAGCGGGTAAAGAAACACGCATTAAAACTAATTCTCTCACCTATGGTGTTCTTGCTGGCACTGGCTCACTGATTTTACCTATTATTGCATGGTTGTTGGGAGGCATTAGATTAGGCCAAGAGGCTGCTCAGCCGAATAAAGTGACGCCATTACCCGAAAGTGAAATGATCATGATGACCTCTCTGCGCCCATCTGCATTATCTACTTTCATCAAAATTGAGCCCGTCACTTTGCGCAAATTATCTTTACACAGCCAACTGAAAGAAATCCAAAAAGCCAAAGATTTTGCTTACACCACATTTAGTGAATTTTATTACTTAAAAACAAAGCCGCGCCAATTATATGCTGATAACAAAGATAATCTTTACCTCTTGGGTTACAACAATCCAACTTATGACACCAAAACTGAACCTACACCGAAAAAAATTGGCGTTCATGCGAATAATTTAATTTTAAATATTTTACGCAGTATTCATTTATCCACGGATATTAAAATTGATTTAACTGCTGATGGACAATTTATTACACTTGAAATTACCACTCACGCTGGCAGCAATAAATTTTATCTTGCGCCTGGCAATGGCGATGAAAGAAATTTAATTTATGTCGATGAAAAAACATTTTCCAAAAAAAGAGTTGCTTTAGCTCCTGAACAATTTAACACGACTCCTGCTTTAATCAGTACGCTATATCAAGCTAAGCAAACCATTGAGCGAGAGTTAACTTTGTTTTATCCACAAAATAAACCACAAGAAACAAGCATGACTCAGCAAGCAAGCTCTACCCCCCTAAGTCATAAACAAAATAGCTAAAGAAGAACAAGGACAATTGCGAAGAGTTTGTTATACTGTAGCTATTTAGCAGCAAGAGTTTGGTGGGTACGCTGCGCTTTGCCCACCCTACATTTTTTATAATTTATTTTCGTAATTTTTTGTAGGATGGGCAAAGCGCAGCGTGCCCACCATTTTTCCAGTATAATATTAAAATTGTAATGCTTTTGTAGGGTGGGCAAAGCGCAGCGTGCCCACCATTTTTCCAGTATAATATTAAAATTGTAATGCTTTTGTAGGGTGGGCAAAGCGCAGCGTGCCCACCATTTTTCCAGTATAATATTAAAATTGTAATGCTTTTGTAGGGTGGGCAAAGCGCAGCGTGCCCATCATTTTTCCAGTATAATATTAAAATTGTAATGCTTTTGTAGGGTGGGCAAAGCGCAGCGTGCCCACCAAATTCTCTAACCATAGAAGGTTTATTCTAATGACTAAAATTCTCGTGTTATATTACAGCCGTTATGGCTCCGTAAAACAAATGGCCCAACATATTGCACGTGGCATTGAGTCAATTCCCCACTGTGAAGCCGTCATTCGCACTGTACCGGCCATTGCGCCAAAAACAGAAATTGCTGAACCCGCTATCCCAGAAAGCGGCGCTCCTTATGCCACACTACAAGATTTAAAAGACTGCGATGGCCTAGCCTTAGGCAGCCCTACGCGTTTTGGTAACATGGCTGCGCCATTAAAATACTTTATTGACACTGCTAGCAGTCTTTGGCTTTCAGGAAATTTAGTCAATAAACCTGCCGGTGTGTTTAGCTCTACTTCTAGCTTGCATGGCGGCCAAGAAACAACGCTGCTCTCAATGATGATGCCCTTATTCCATTTAGGTTTTATTTTATTAGGTGTGCCTTATACTGAAAAAGATCTTAATACCACACTAACCGGCGGCACACCGTATGGCCCTACACACTTTGCTGGATCTGATGGGAAAAACCCAATTTCCGACGAAGAACAACGATTATGCTTTGCCATGGGAAAAAGACTTGCCGAGGTTGCGACAAAATTAAAATAAACATGAATATTATTTTTCTGCAAAAATTTAAACTACAACATGGATTTAGTCTACTAGAAATACTCATTGTGTTAGCGATCATTAGTATACTTTCTGCTGTTGCTATTCCCAGCTATACACATTATTTAACAAAAGCACATCGCCTAGAAGCAGAAATCACTTTAATAAAAATAGCAGGGATACTAGAAAAATATTATATTAGCCATAACACCTATCAAAATGCAGAGATTCAAGCACTCGTCCCTGCCAAACAAAAAAATTATCGTTTTGAGCTTACCATGGCGGATGATGCCGATTTTATTTTGACAGCTCACCCTCTTGCTGAACAAGAAATAAGAGATGTAGAATGTGGGACGCTGACTCTTACAGCAAAGGGTGAAAAAAGCATCTCTGGCTCGAATGTATCAGCTGAATGCTGGTAGATACTGCTGTAACGCTTAGCAACTGTAACTCATTGATGGCTAGGGCTTGGTGGGCACGCTGCGCTTTGCCCACCCTACGTTTTTTATAATTTATTTTTGTCATTTTTTGTAGGGTGGGCAAAGCGCAGCGTGCCCACCAAACTCTAGCCACTAAATAGTTACCATCAACTTTTAACAACGGATAACACACATGCAAAACTTCATACTCACTGACGGCCGCTGGCAAGGCACACATGGAATTGGGCGTTTTTCTGCAGAGGTGTTATCGCGCTTAACCCACACAGATATTCTAACCACGGGACCACGCCCACTGTCATTGACAAATCTTTACTGGCAACCCTATCATCTTTTTAAAAATAAAAATTCATACCGTGTTCTTTTTAATCCGGGATTTAATCCTATTCTTGCTTCACCCATACCATTCGTTTTTACTATTCATGACTTAATCCATTTAAATACTACCGACACAACAAGCCCACTAAAAAAAATATATTATGAATTATTTATTAAAAACAGCGCAAAAAAGGCGTATAAAATACTAACTGTTTCCGAATACTCCAAGAAAAAAATTATTGAATGGACACAAATCAACGAAGAAAAAATTATTGTTGTTGGTAATGGTATTAGCTCTGTTTTTACAGCGACGGGAACCAAACATCAACCCGGCTATCCCTATCTTTTACACGTAGGAAATACAAAAGCACACAAAAATGTCGCTCGTCTTATTCTGGCATTTGCAGCTGCAAAAATTGATACTAGCTTACGCTTAATATTAACAGGGAATATTACCCCCGCAATCGACCAAATAATTAATCAACATGAATTAAAAAATAGAATTATTTTTAGCGGACAATTATCCGATGAAAAACTAGCTGAATATTATCGTGGTGCCCAAGCATTTTTATTGCCTTCACTCCATGAAGGATTTGGTATTCCCGTTATTGAAGCCATGGCTTGCGGGATTCCCACACTTGTTGCAAACACCACATCCTTGCCAGAAATAGCAGGTAATGCAGCAATTTATATTGATCCTTATAGCATAGAATCAATAAAGCAAGGGATTGAAAAAATTTCAACTGATGAAAAACTGAGAGATGATCTAACCAAAAAAGGATTTGCACAAATAAAATTATTTTCTTGGGACATAACAGCAAATAAAATTCAAACCGTGTTAAATTCATTTATTGCATGATAAAAAAAATGACGGTAGGTTTTTCATTATTAGAAATATTAATTACATTAGTGATCACCGCTATTTTATTAACCATTGCTATTCCCGGATTTAATAAACTCTCCCAGGATACACAACAAACAATTTTAAGCGACGAACTCATGCGCGCTATTCATCTTACACGTTATCTTGCTATGACCAATAACCAAGCAACAGTTTTATGCGGCAGTTTCGATCAAAAGACCTGTGCTGATGAGTGGCCTGAAAATTATATTATTTTAATGCAAAATAAAATGAAATTTTCCTTTCAGCATAAAAATAATATCGGCACGCTTCATTGGCGAAATTTTCCTGCACATATGCATTTTTTACAGTTTTTACCCTCAGGATTGCCCAATTTTCAAAATGGTACATTTTGGTATTGTCTAAAAAATTCGAAATCGCCTGCGTGGGCAATTATACTCAGTCAATCTGGGCGGGCACGATTAGTTTATCCGAATGCTGAGGGGACCATGTATGATGAGAAAAATAAGGCGATTTTGTGTTACCCTTGTCATGCCAGCGCGCCTCTAGCTGGCATCCAGACTTGTAGGGCAAAGCGCAGCGTGCCCACTCCCTGATGCGATGCCAGCTAGAATCACGCTGGCATGACACTCACACAAACAACGCCGGCTTCACATTCCATTGTCGGCACTGCCAAATATTTGATGACTGAATATTTTCAAACACACATAATGCACCAGTAGAAATCTTAATTCCATGTTGCGCTGAAAAACCAGCAAAATCACCGGTTAAATACGGTGAAAATCGCGCAATACCATTGCTCGTGACCACTAATACATTTTTCCCTGCATACTCTTTTTTTAAGCGCGCAGCAAAATCTTGCCAGTTTTTTATAATTTCTTGTGGATCAACTTTCCAACCACTGGGCACAACAGCTTGGGATTCCCATGCCATTAATGCATCAGCACCTAAACGAGCAATTACCTTATCCTCAGGCTGCCCTTCATCAGGACCATAGTCAATTTCATTAAATATGGATAATGTTTCAATCGGTAAATTAGTTTGCATTACATTTTGTGCTTGTTCTGCTGTTTGAATGGCACGTTTTAGTTTAGACGTAAAAATCACATGCGGCAGTAAGTTATTTTTTTTTAAATAAAAACCTAACTGGCGCCCCTGCAGCAAACCACCTTCAACTAACGGCAGGTCAGTCGTGCCAACTCGTTTTACGATATCGCCCGGGCCAAAATTATTACCGTGACGGGCGATTAAAAGTTGTGTGTTTGTGTTCATTTGCTTGCTTCCTGTTATAACATGGTGGGCACGCTGCGCTTTGCCCACCCTACGTTTTTATAATTTATCTCTTGTTTATATTATGTAGGGTGGGCAAAGCGCAGCGTGCCCACCACTACAATAATTCTCCATATTGCGCAATCAATTTCTCAACCCGCGCAATATCCTCTACACTGTCAACACCTGACATATTAGCTCGATCTTTAAAATCAACCGGCACACACCGAATAGTGTAGCCATTTTCTAATAAACGCAGTTGCTCTAGCTCTTCTAGTTTTTCAAACGAACTTTCTGGTAAATTAATATAATTTTCTAACATCTCACGCGAATAACCATACAAACCAATATGTCGAAAAACCGGGCTTTTATCGCTGTTTTTTCGCAAATCACTTTCTTTCCGTAACGCTGGAATAATATTTTTGCTAAACCAAAAAGCATGGCCTGTTTGCTGATTAAAAACAGCTGTTGTGCCGCTAAACGGCGTGATTAATTTATCTTGCCGCAACTTATCTAATTCTTGCCAACTTAATTGTGTCACCGGAGTGATAACATCACAAGGCGCAGCAACAAAAGATTCTATCATTGCTCGCAAAAAATCCGGTGGAGTCAATGGCGCATCACCCTGCATATTTAAAATAAAATCAGGTTTATCTTTTAGTTGTCGCACCGCTGCTGCTACACGATCAGTACCTGTAGGCGAATCTAATGGCGTCATAACAGCAGTAACACCAATGTCATGACAATGCTGAGCAATCCGCTCATCATCAGTTGCAACCCATACAGATACGTTTGCTAACCCTTGAGCTGCGCTCTGCGATAAACGTACTACACGTTGTAATAAGGTTTGTCCACGAATCAGCGCCAACGGCTTGCCTGGCAAACGACTTGAAGCATAGCGAGCTGGAATAATAATTGCGGTTTTCATCACATCATACCTTTGTCTTAATAAAAAGTAGTTATTCAGTGGCTAGAGTTTGGTGGGCACGCTGCGCTTTGCCCACCCTACTAGATGCCAGCTAGAAGCGCGCTGGCATGACAAGGCTTTGTAGGGTGGGCAAAGCGCAGCGTGCCCACCAAACTTTCTAGTCACTGAGTAGTTACTGAATAACCACAATAACGACTAGCAACTTCTGTAGTAATTTTATATTTCACATACCGATATTCATCTGCAGCAGACAAACCTAATATTTTTTTCTTTAACCACAAACGTAATCGATGCCATCTGGCTTGCGATAAATCTTTTTTTGCCATTCGCACCACATCTGCAAGAGGATAATGTTTACTATAAAATAAAAATTTTGCCTGCTTTTTGCGGCGTATTGTCAATTCAGCCGGATTTTTACTCGCGCTTGCGCCACCAATATGCCGCACTGTCACACCGGTATAGTAACCAATTTGATAATTTTGCTGACGAATTCGCAAACATAAATCCGTTTCTTCTGCATAAAGAAAATAATCTTCATCAAAACCACCGATTTTTTCATAGACATCTCTGCGCACTACCATGCTCGCACCTAATACTGTCGCCCACTTACCCGGCAAGGTAGAAAAATCAATTGATGCTTGTTTTTGGCGTGGATAATGATCCCATGCTGTCTCATCAACTTGACCAATACTATCAACAATGCGAGTACCCACTAAACCATACTGAGGATGCTCATCCATATATTTTACTGCATTACATAAATCATATTCAGTTAAACATTCAGCATCAGGGTTTAAGAGAAACAAATAACGTCCCTGACTAATATGAAACCCTTGATTATTTGATTTTCCAAAACCTAAATTATCTTGATTGGCAATCAATGTAATTTGATCACCAAAAGCACGTAAAACCGCGACGCTTTCATCGACACTCGCGTTATCCATCACGATAATTTCATAATTTGCATCACGTTGTCTTAACACAGACTCGATACAAAGCTTAACTAAGTCAGCTGTGTTGTAGTTAACGATTAATACTGAAATATCTAACATAAATTATCCTCCTGCTGGACGCATATGGGGAAATAAAATAACATCTCGAATAGACGGTGAATTAGTAAATAGCATCACCAAACGATCAATACCAATACCTTCTCCCGCAGTCGGTGGCATTCCGTACTCGAGTGCTGTCACATAATCTTCATCATAAGGCATCGCTTCCAAATCACCGGCCTCTTTATCAACCATTTGTTGACGAAAACGATCAGCCTGATCTTCTGCATCATTTAATTCAGAAAATCCATTGGCAATTTCACGGCCGGCAATAAACATTTCAAACCGATCAGTTACAAAAGGATTTTGATCATTACGTCTTGCTAATGGCGAAACTTCTGCAGGATATTCAGTAATAAACGTTGGATTAATTAACTTATGTTCGACTGTTTTTTCAAAAATCTCCACTTGCACTTTTCCTAAACCATAATTTTTTTCAACTTTAATATCCAGCGCCTGTGCAGTTTTTGTAGCTGTGGCTAAAGTTGATAAATCAGCCAAGGTTAAATTGGTATTAAAATGCAAAATAGAATCCAGCAGTGTCATACGTAAAAAAGGTTTACTCACATCTAATTCATATTCTTGATAAGGAATAATCATCGTTCCCAATACATCATTAGCTAACTTTCGAATGAGCTCTTCGGTTAAATCAATTAAATCTTTGTAATCAGCATAGGCTTGATAAAACTCAACCATGGTAAATTCCGGATTATGTCGAACAGATAATCCTTCATTACGGAAATTACGATTAATTTCAAATACCCGCTCAAAACCACCAACCACTAAACGCTTTAAATAAAGCTCTGGAGCGATACGTAAATAAAGCGGCATATCTAATACATTATGATGCGTAACAAAAGGTCGCGCAGCAGCACCACCTGGTAAGACTTGCATCATTGGCGTTTCTACTTCTAAAAAATGTCGTTCTTTTAAAAATTCACGCAAGACATCAATCATTTTAGTGCGAATCAAAAAAGTATTACGCGTGTTTTCATTGGTTAATAAATCCAAATAACGCTGTCGATAACGCAACTCTTGGTCGGCTAAACCATGATACTTATCTGGTAAAGGACGTAATGACTTCGTTAATAAATCTACATGTTGGACACGAACAGATAATTCACCGGTTTTTGTTTTAAATAATTTGCCTTCAACAGCAATAATATCGCCTAAATCCCATTGCAAAAACTTTTCATAACATTCCACAGAAATTTCATCTTGACGAATATATAATTGAATTTGTCCTGACATATCTTGCAAATGAACAAAACTCGCTTTACCCATTAAGCGCCGAGTCATGATACGACCGGCTATTTTAACTGCGATGGGATTAGCTTCTAATTCAGGCTCTGTTTTTTCGCTATAAAGTGCATGAATATCTGCTGCCAAAGTATCACGACGAAAATGATTTGGAAAAGCATTGCCTTGCTTACGTATTTCCGCTAGTTTTTTTCGTCGTAAAGCAATCAGCTCATTCGCATCAATAACTGGCTCTACTTCTGTTTGAATATTTTTTTCCATCTCTATGCCCCTCTTATAAACCGCTTAATAAACTAGCTTCGATGAATTTATCTAAATCACCATCGAGCACAGCTTGAGTATTTGCTACCTCAATATTGGTGCGTAAATCTTTAATTCGTGACATATCCAAAACATAAGAACGAATTTGACTACCCCAGGTAATATCTAACTTACTTGCTTCTAATTTATCTTGCTCTGCACGTTGTTTACGTAATTCTAATTCATATAATTTTGCGCGCATTTGCTTCATAGCATCATCACGATTTTGATGCTGTGAACGACCAGACTGACATTGCACCATAGTGCCCGTAGGAACATGCACAATACGCACAGCAGAATCTGTCTTTTGAATATGCTGACCACCTGCACCACTTGCACGATAAGTATCGATTCGCAAATCAGCTGGGTTCAAATCAATTTCAATTTTATCATCTACCTCAGGAGCAACAAATACCGAAGCAAATGACGTATGACGCTTATTATTCGAATCAAAAGGTGATTTTCTTACTAAACGATGCACACCGGTTTCCGTGCGCGCCCAACCATAAGCATAAGGCCCAGAAATTTTTATCGTTGCACTTTTAATTCCTGCCACATCACCCGCTGATACTTCAATTAAATCACATTGAAAGCCATGTTTTTCACCCCAGCGTAAATACATCCGCAATAATATATTTGCCCAATCTTGCGCCTCAGTACCACCCGAGCCTGATTGCACATCCAGATAAGCATTATTTGCATCCATCTGGCCGGAAAACATCCGCTGAAATTCCAAATGCTCGACTTTTTTAGTCATTTTATCTAATTCAGCGGTAATCGCGTCGAGAGTGCTTGCATCATTTTCAGCTGTTGCTAATTCAAATAATTCTGCAGAATCAACCAAACTCAGGGCAATTTCATCAATAACATGGACTGTATTTTCGAGCTGAACACGCTCTCGACCTAAAGATTGGGCTTTTTCTGGACTAGCCCAGATAGCAGGATCTTCTAATTCTTGCTGGACTTCTTGTAACCGCTCACGTTTATTATCAATGTCAAAGATACCCCCGAATTTCTTCAAGGCGCTGCGTTAAATCTTTGATACGAGCTAAAATGGAAGGAGCTTCAAACACGGGATTACTCTCATAAAATTAGATAAGATATCGTAACGGGAGGATAGGGCGAAAGCTAGTTTTTTTAAGAAAAATAATCGATAGCACAAGCAACTACGATTAAATTATTCATACGAGGTAACTATTCAGCGGCGAGGGTGTGCGTGAGTGCAGCACTTAAAATACCGCTCCAAGCGAAACATCCCTGTTTAGCGTATAACGCTAGCGTGCTGTCTATCATGTTGCTAGATGCTTTTTCCCCTTGTGGTGAGTTTTTTTATCATTGATGCGGACATGCCTAGTACTTCCGCTGAGCGCCAATCTAACTGTATCGGGTGCACGAGCAATCACGGTTAAGTATGCTCGTGCGGCATCGGTTGGTTTTCGTTGGTTTTGCTCCCATTTCTCAACAGTTCTTTTCTTAAGACCAAAACTTGCCGCAAAAATATCTTGTGACATATCCAATTTCTCTCTAATAGCGCCCACATCTATTTTATCAGGTATCTTTACTTGGTATGTTTTAGATGATTTTTTATTGCCCTTAGCATAATCTAAGGCTTCTTGGGCACCTCTTAATAAACTTTCACCAATTTTACTCATGTTATATTCCTCTGTAGATTTTTACGATGGCTTTTATTATGGCCTTAAAAGCCTTTCTTTCTTCGCCTGTTAAATTAGCTCTTTCATTTTTAGCATATGCAGTAAATAAAAAAATAGGCATATTTTGATTATGATAATAATAAATAATTCGTACACCTCCGCGCTTACCCTGATGATAGTTGCTTGTCCATCGTATTTTACGAGCACCACCTGTTTCAGGTATTAAATCCCCATCAAGAGGATGTTGGGCAATATAATTAATAAAACTTCTCCTTGATGCTTCATCCATACAGCTATTAGCTTGTTTGATATATTCTGGCATCTCAGCAACTGTCTGGTACATAATCAAATTATCCTCTTTTAATTATACCTCATTGGGGTACAAAGTAAACCCCAGAGGGGTGTAAGTTAACCAATAGCCCCCCTAATATATAACGCACAAAATTTTATAATACTTTCAATGGATTATTAGTTGTTTGGAAAAACAAGATAACTATTCAGCGGCCAGGGAGGGCGTGAGCGTATAGCTTAAAATAAAGCGACTTGCTTGCCATGGATGGCAAGCCTAAAACAGGGATGTTTCGCTTGGAGCGGCATTTTAAGCTATATGCTCACGCGCTCCCTGGCCGCTGAATAGTTACTGGAAAAATAGAGGGGGGAATAACGTAAGATGGCGCTATTAAAATCCTTGCGGAGCACTTCAGAGCTAAGTGAGTGGATATATCATACTAACAAATACTCACTCATCATCCTCAACCACACGCTGCAACAACTGATCATTCAAATCCTGCAGCAACTCTTGCCAATAGTGCGGCGTATTAAACCACGGAAAACTTTTTGGAAAAGCAGGGTCTTCCCAACGCTTTGCTAACCAACCCGCATATTGTAATAAGCGCAAAGTACGCAAATCTTCAACCAAACGTAATTCCCGATAATTATAATCATAAAACTCACAATAACCATCTAAAATAGTATTTAGCTGAATATTCATTTGCTCAGGACTGCCAGATAATAACATCCACATATCTTGAATTGCTGGGCCCATCAAACAATCATCGAGATCAACAATTTGTGGACCCGTTGCATTCCACAAAACATTTCCGGCATGACAATCACCATGCAAACGAATAGAGTCAATTGGACCTGCTGCTAAAAAATTTTGCTCTGTCTTCGTTAACAAATTCTCAACTGTGCGTGAAAAATCTAACTTTAAATATTCTGGAATAAAATCATTATCCAACAAAAATCGATACGGCTCATAACCATACGTTTGTACATTTAACTGCAGACGATGATGAAATGGCTTGCATGCGCTGACTGCGTGCAAACGACCAATAAAACGGCCCATCCAAGCTAATTGTTCGGAATTATCTAATTCTAAAGCACGACCACTTTGACGGGGAAAAAGCGCAAAACGAAACTCTTGATAATGATGCAAAGTCTGACCTGCTGCTGAAACAATCGGTGCAACCACTGGAATTTCATGTTCTGCTAGCTCAAGCGCAAACTGATGCTCCTCTAAAATAGCCTCATCAGTCCAACGATGCGGACGATAAAATTTAGCAATCAATGGTGCGTTCTCTTCAATACCTACTTGGTAAACTCGATTCTCAAAGCTATTTAACGCAAATAAACTACCCGAGCTTTGAAAGCCAGCACTATCAATCGCATCTAAAATAACATTAGGACTTAAATTGGCATAAGGTGTATTTTTATTTTCAATCTCTGCCAAAATTAATGCTCCCTTGTCGTTTTAAATTCAACATCAGGCCAACGATCTATCATTAAATTTAAATTCACTTTCGTGGGTGCAAGATAAGTTAAATTATCACTGCCATCTAATGCTAAATTATCAAAGGCTTTTGCTTTAAATTCTTCGAGTTTTTTTGCGTCTTTACAATAAATCCAACGCGCAGTTGCAACAGCAACACTTTCATAAACACAATCAACATTGTATTCATGCTTAAGTCGATAAGCGACCACATCAAATTGCAGTAATCCAACCGCACCTAAAATTAAACCATTACTATTAAGCGGTTTAAATAATTGTGTCGCACCCTCTTCACACAATTGTTTTAAGCCTTTTTGTAACGCTTTTAATTTTAATGGATCTTTCAAACGAACCAAACGAAATAATTCTGGTGCAAAATAAGGTATGCCCGTAAATTTTAAATTTTCACCCTCAGTAAATGAATCACTAATCTGAATGGTGCCATGATTATATAAACCAATAATATCGCCCGGATAAGCTTCTTGAATATGTTCACGCTCAGAAGCCATAAAGGTAAGTGCTTGGCTAATTTTCACATCACGCCCTAAACTCACTTGATGTAACTTCATTCCCTGCACATATTTACCCGAGCATACACGTAAAAAAGCAATTCGATCGCGATGCTGCGGATCCATATTCGCCTGAATTTTAAAAACAAAACCAGAAAACGGTGACTCCGTCGTCAATACCGTTCGAGTTTCTGTATCACGTGATTTAGGCGGTGGCGCATATTCTGCAAATGCATCTAATAATTCACGCACACCAAAATTATTTAATGCTGAACCAAAAAAAACAGGCGACAAGGTACCTTGCAAAAACTCTTCTTTTGCAAAAACATGGCTAGCGCCTTTAACTAGCTCAACATTCATACGTAATTCGCTAGCTAAATCGCCTAACACAGTATCCAGCTGCGGATTATTTAAACCTAAAATTTTAGTGACCTCTTGCTGCACTAAATTTTTTCCTGGCTCATACAAATAAACCGCATCTTCATATAAATGATAAACGCCTTTAAAATCTCGCCCACTACCAATCGGCCAAGTAATCGGTGCGCAACGAATTTTTAAGATTGTTTCAATCTCATCTAATAATTCAATTGCATCACGCGCATCGCGATCCATTTTGTTGATAAAGGTAATAATCGGCGTCGTTCTTAAACGACAAACTTCGAGTAATTTAATCGTGCGATCTTCTACACCTTTAGCTGCGTCGATGACCATGAGTGCTGAGTCAACTGCGGTTAATGTTCGATAAGTATCTTCAGAAAAATCAGCGTGACCTGGTGTATCTAATAAATTCATAATAAATGAGCGATAAGGAAACTGCATCACTGATGTAGTCACCGAAATGCCGCGTTGTTTCTCCAGCTCCATCCAATCTGAAGTCGCATGGCGTGAGGCTTTACGTCCTTTCACTGTACCAGCTAACTGAATTGCACCACCAAATAGCAATAATTTTTCTGTTAACGTGGTTTTACCCGCATCGGGGTGAGAAATAATCGCAAAAGTGCGGCGTTTTAAAACTTGGGTAGCATGTTCAGACATGATTTATGTACTACTTAAAAAATGGCTTATTCTACGCTGGCAACCTTACACAAGCAACTGAGTTGCTATTATAAAACCAAGGTCACTATTCAGCAGCCAACTACCCACTTAAATCCCTAGCTAACATAATCGCATCCTCTTTGCCTTGCGCTGTTGGATAATAGCCCTTACGCACACCAATCTCGGTAAAATCCAGCTTATAATAAAGCGATAACGCCACCCGATTAGATCGACGCACTTCTAAAAAAACCATCTGCGCATTTTTTTGTTTTGCTTGGTCTAAGACATGAAGCAACAACTGGCGACCATAACCCTGCCCTTGATATTGCGGGTCTACGCATAAATTTAAGATATGGCACTCACCCACTTGCAAAGAAAAAATGACAAAACCCACTAAATTGCCAGCCAATTCCACGCCCCACGCCGAATATCGCGCCTCAAAACAACGCTGAAAAACATCCGCGGTCCACGGCGTTATATGCGCTGATTCTTCAATCATTAGCATTTGTGGAATGACTATTGTTGTCAGTAACTGTAATCTCATAGAAAATAACTAAAATAAAATTTTAATCATATTACGCTCTCGGTCTTGGTATTACAATCCGCTCACAATAGCTGCTTAGCAGCCAAGTTTGGTGGGCATGCTGCGCTATGTGGTCGCGGCTCAGTAACAACATGTAACCGAGCCGCGACCGTCAGGGAGCGATCACAACGCCAGCAAATACGGTACTACCCCGCCGAGAAATCAAGGTACAGGAGGTAAGGCTACAGGTCCAGATACACTAGGTTGCTGTGCTGGTCGTCGAACCGGTTCAAACACTGTTATTCCTGCCTTGAATGCTGCTCTAGTCTTTTTTCTATCCTCGCTTCTTTCAAATGCACTGGCGGCAGCATTTTTTGGTACTGGTCGTGCAATGGCATCCACTCCGCCCGTTCCTGGTCTTGTTGTAGTTGTGGCTTTTGTACCTACAGAATCCGCAGCAGGAGCCTCTACTCCTGGTAGAGCATGTAGCATAACTGCATCACTAGAATGAGGAAGCACTTCTAAAGGCACATTACTACTAGCAGCTCTAACCCCAGGTACATTATTATTACTATTTCCTACCTCACTCCCACCAGGCTCAACGCCATACGCTACCGCTACTTCTTGTGCTGTGCTAGGCTTACCATGATTTAATTCGTTCGCAGGTACTTCAGCTTCAGGATGCTGATCAGACTGACTATGTTCATCAGCAGAATCATTATGTCTCGGCGTTGCTTTAGCTCGTGACTTTTGAACTGCTTTATATGCGCAATAAGCTGCGCCTACCGCAGCAAAAACTATCCCAAACCCCATCGTTAATTTAGTTAAAAAGAATGTGAGACCTAAAGCAATAGTAACAACAGTGCTGGTTATTGCGAGAACGAATTCTTGTTGAAGTTGTTTAGTATGATATGCCATAACAGCTGGATCTTGGTGAGTAAAACGCCTTGCTCTCAACAATGCTGCCCCATGATAAATTGCCTTACCAAGATGATAAAGTGCTTTTACTGCATAAGCTGCACAAAAAAGTATTGGCGCAATCAAGAGAGATCCAAACGAAACTAAAAACATTCCAAGCAAAGCAACCCCTAGCAGCGCTGTAGAAGCAGTATAAATCATCGCTTTTGCTAATGTAGTTCTATGAACACGGTGACCTGCTGGCGCGCTGACATTACGACCCTCAATCATTACATCACGCCATGCTGAGACCGTTTGAAAAGCATTAAACAAAAGTAATAACGGAAATAAAATTATATTAGTTAGCTCTGTCCATGCAGAAGAGAAAAACCGACCTAAAGTAAACATCGCACTTGTCTCAGCAAATTCTGCTGCTTTTGCGGCCATTTCTATTCTGTTTACTTCCTTTAAACTCGTAGCTACATTGTTGCTGTAAACAGGCGAATATCCTCCTGCTGCGACAATTCCTGATTTTCTTTTTCCCCTATTTAAGCTCATAAACTCACCCCTCATCATTAATTTATGCAACAATAGCTTATTACAATGACTTAGAGAGTTTGGTGGGCACGCTGCGCTTTGCCCACCCTACTAGATGCCAGCTAGAAACACGCTGGCATGACAAGATTTCGTAGGGTGGGCAAAGCACAGCGTGCCCACCAAGCCCTCTGCTGCTGAGTAGTTACATCATGCTAAACCAAATACCTTAACTAAATCTTAAAAAGGCAAAAAAAACCCTTCTTTAAGAAGGGTTTTAGTAAATTCTCTAAGTGAGAATATGTTTTTATCACTACCGCAACTAGTGCGCTGCCATTCTTTGTTGTGATGCTGCTGGCGGTGGCGCATCATTGTCGGCTGCTTGTGGCCGTTGTGATACTGGAGCTGGTATTATTTGCTGCTGTTGTCTTGGAGCTGGTACTATTATTTGCTGCTGTACTGGTGGTACTGACGGCATGCCCAAACTAGACGCTATATCTGCCGTACTTCCGCCAGCTGGTGCTGCGTTTAGTGGTGCAGGTGTAGGTCGCATAATAGGCGGTGGGGTCGCTGTATCTGGTAGTTTCTGATCAGAACCATGAGCACTAGCTGCTGGTGCGTCCGGCGCAGCAGCGTTTGCAACTGACCCAGCCCCAGGAGCAGATAACATCGGATCATAAGAATGTCCACGATCGTTACCACTATTCACAGGCTCTTTTAGGCTACTACCATCTACCTTTCTTGCAAACGGATTGCGAATACTAACAAGCCCTTCTGATGCTTTAGTACCATAAAAAACCGTGGCTATTGCAGCACCTACCATACCCAGACCGATGCTTATACCCATGCTTGCTTTAGTTAAAAAGAACATAATACCTAAAGCAACTGCAACTAAAGTACTCGTTCCTGCTAAAACTAATTCTTGCTTAAGTTGTGCACGGTGGTGGGCCGCTAAAGCCCCGTCATAATCAGCTGCGCCTTGAGCTGTCTCATGGCCACTAATAGCATATTCAGCGCTACCTGCCGTTGCTCTATTAGTATTAACAGCAAAAAATCTACGTAACAACATGGCCCCATGATAAAGTGCCTTGCCTATATGATAAAGTGCTTTTACGGCATAAGCTGCACAAAAAAGAGCTGGCGCAACCAACGCAGACCCTAAGGTTGCGAAAAACGCGCCTACTATAGCAAGCCCTAGCAACACAGTAGAAGCGGTAGAAGCAGCGACTTTCGCCAATGTTAGTCCTTGAATGCCACGAACACTACCAGACCGCTGTCTTTCAAGAAACGCTTCTCGCCATGCTAAAACTGTTTGGAAGGCATTAAATATAAATAAAAATGGCCATGCAACTGTGCTAATCAATGTTGTCCATGCAGATTGACCGATAGCAAACATAATGCCTACTTCAGCATTTTCTGCTGTTTTTACAACATTTTCTGCTCTTTCGATAGAATCAGAAGCAAAAATGTCAGCATCACTATCGCCAAGGTCCCCAGCAGCACCCCCACCCGCAGCACCGATATGTGGGTCAATATTTGTCCCGCCTGTAGGATGATCACCTGCTGAACCTACGATGTCTACTGCTCCACCACCAGCTGTGCCTGTTGTGGCACGCCGTCTTTCTTCTTCCTGTCTTCGTGCTGTTGCTGCCGCAACTGCAATTAATCGAGCCTGTTCTGCCGCCTCTGCTGCGGCATCAGCTACTACTTCCGCTCCACTTGCACCCGTATGTTGCCTTGTATCCATAAAATCACCTCTTAATAAATTTATTAAATATAAATAAATGCGATTTAATCTTTGGCACTTAATTAGCGACTCACTTCGCTGACCAAAGATTATGCCTTAAAAAAACTAAAATACTATAAAAACATGTCTTTTAAACAAGTTTTTAAATACTCCTCCTGATTAAAAACGATCCACAAACAAAAAGAATCTCAATATAGTCTAGCGTTGCGCGCAAATCAATCAAAATGTGCTTGACTAAATCATTATGCTTTTTCTTTAGGCATATAAAGATCGGTAATCGTGCCTTCAAAAACCTCAGCCGCCATTGCAACCGTTTCTGATAAAGTTGGATGAGGATGAATAGTCAAACTAATATCTTCTACATCACAACCCATTTCAATGGCTAAACCTATTTCCGCCATTAACTCGCCTGCATTAGGCCCGACAGCAGCGCCACCAATAACACGATGCGTTGTTTCATCAATAATGAGCTTCGTCAGCCCTTCATCACGGCCAATACTTAATGCACGACCACTTGCAGCCCAAGGGAAAACACCTTTACCATATTTAATCCCTTGCGCTTTTGCTTCATTCTCAGTCATTCCTACCCAAGCCACCTCTGGATCTGTATAAGCTACACTAGGAATACATGCCGGAGAAAAATAGTGCTTCAAGCCGGCAATCACTTCCGCTGCGACGCGACCTTCAGGAATAGCTTTATGCGCCAACATAGGATTACCAGTAATATCACCAATAGCAAAAATATGCGGAACATTCGTCCGCTGTTGATTATCAACTGCAATAAAACCACGTTCATCAACTTTCACACCGGCTTTATCTGCAGCAATCAAGTCACCATTGGGTCGTCGACCTACCGCACTTAAAATACAATCGAATCTTTCTGCTTGCGCTGGCGCACCATCGCCTTCAAATGTCACATACAAGCCATCTTTTTTTGCTTCCACTTTGGTAACTTTTGTTTTTAATAAAATATTTTTATAGCGTTTTTGAATTCGTTTTTGTAATGGCATCACCACATCTTTATCTGCGCCCGGAATAATTTGATCCATTAATTCCACTATAGTAATTTCAGCACCTAAAGCATGATAAACGGTCGCCATTTCTAAACCGATAATACCACCACCGATGACCAACATTTTTCCTTGCACATGACCTAACTCCAATGCGCCTGTTGAATCAATAATCCGTGGATCTTCGGGCAAAAAAGGTAATTTAACCGGTCGCGAACCCACAGCGATTACTGCGGTTTCAAATTCTATTATTTGTTTACCACTAGGGCCTGTTACTTCCACTTGATTCGGTGAAATAAATTGTGCTACACCCTGAACGATTTCAACTTTACGTCGTTTCGCTAACATTTTTAAACCACCAGTTAGCTTACTAACGACAGCAGATTTCCACGCAACTAATTTTTTTAAATCTATTTTTGGTTTACCAAAATCAATGCCGCATTCAGCAACATGGTGTGCTTCGTCAATGACTTTCGCCGCATGCAATAATGCTTTGGATGGAATACAACCGACATTTAAACAAACACCGCCGATGTTTTCATAGCGTTCGCATAACACCACTTTTTTACCTAAATCAGCTGCACGAAACGCGCTCGTATAACCACCAGGACCACTACCGATTACCAATACTTCTGTTTTTATCATTTCTTTTCCTCTTATCTTTTATCTGGATTTACAATAATAAATTACGGATATCTGCCAACATCGCCGACAAATGAACAATAAAACGTGCGCCATCAGCACCATCAATAACGCGATGATCATAAGAAAGCGATAAAGGCAGCATTAAACGTGGAACAAATTGTCCATCTTGATATACCGGCTTATAAGATGATTTTGACACCCCCAAAATAGCGACTTCCGGCACATTCACAATCGGAGTAAACGCCGTCCCACCAATACCACCTAAGCTTGAAATAGAAAAGCAACCACCTTGCATATCATTCGCGGTTAATTGTTTATTCCGCGCTTTTTCACTAATCACACTTAACTCTTTGGCTAAAACCGACAATCCTTTTTGATCAACATCACGAATCACCGGCACCACTAAACCATCGGGTGTATCAACAGCAACACCGATGTGAAAATAATTTTTTAAAATTAAATTTTCACCACTGCTATCTAAGGAAGCATTAAATTGTGGAAATGCTTTTAAGCTCGCAACCACTGCTTTCATAATAAAAACTAAAGGCGTTAACTTAATGCCTTGTTTTTCAGTTGCCGCTTTTTGAGCAAGACGAAATACTTCTAACTCAGAAATATCAACTTCATTAAACTGCGTAATATGCGGCACTAACAACCAATTACGATGTAAATTTTTTCCGGATACTTTTTTAATTCGCGATAATGGCAATGAATGCACCGGCCCAAATTTTGCAAAATCAACAACGGGTGCTGTCGGCAATCCTGCTCCACCTGTATTCGTTGTGCTCGCCTGAGATAAACGCGATTTTACAAATTGTTGTACGTCTTCTTTAACAATACGTGACTTAGGCCCTGAGCCTTGAATCAAACCAAGATCAACACCAAATTCACGTGCAATTCTTCTGACTGCAGGCCCAGCATGGACATCAACGCCATCCTCTAAATCTACATCATCATCCTCTTCTTCTACAATAATTGGTTTTGTTACCGGTGGTGGTGCTTCTACCGCAACTGTTTTTTGAGCTACCGGCGCTGAAGAGCTAGCACTTACTTTGGCCGGCTGATCCGCTGCTCCTACATCTAATACTAAAATAACAGCACCTGTAGAAACTTTATCACCGACTTTTAATCGCAGCTCTTTAACCACGCCCGCATCAGAAGAAGGTACTTCCATCGTGGCTTTATCTGATTCTAAGGTCACAAGCGGTGTATCCACTTTAATGTGGTCACCTACTTTGACGAGCAATTCAATTACATCTATTTCAGCTGCACCACCAACATCCGGCACAGTAATATTTTTAGTTGTCAATGGCAGGATCTCCTATTAAACATCCATGGGATTTGGTTTATTGGGATCAATTTTATATTTCACTAATGCTTCAGTCACTTTATTTACCGTGATCGCACCCTCTTTTGCTAAAGCATGCAATGCAGCAACAACGATATAAAATCGATCTACCTCAAAGAAATGTCTTAATCTTTCACGTGTATCACTCCGTCCATAACCATCCGTACCTAATACAGTATAGGAACGAGAAGATAAATACGGTCTAATTAAATCGGCATAAGCACGAATATAATCCGTTGCTGCAATAACAGGACCAGCGTGCTCAGCTAAACATGTTTCTACATAAGTTTTTACGGGTTTTTTTTCTGGTGCAAATAAATTAGCTCTTTCAACAGCACTTCCTTCACGACGTAATTCAGTAAAACTAGTGACACTCCAGACGTCTGCTGTTACACCAAAATCTTGTTCTAACAATTCTGCCGCCGCAATGACTTCACGCAAAATAGCACCCGCGCCTAATAACTGCACTTTTAATTTTTTGTCACTGGCTTGTTTAAATAAATACATTCCTTTAACAATGCCTTCCTCAACACCACTAGGCATTGCGGGTTGTATATATTTTTCATTCATCGCCATGATATAGTAAAATACATCACGCTCTTCCTGAAACATCACTTGCAATCCATGTTGCACTATCACTGCCATTTCATAACCAAACGTCGGATCATATGCCCGACAATTAGGAACAGCAGAAGCCATCAATAAACTTGAGCCATCTTGATGCTGTAATCCTTCACCCTCTAATGTAGTACGACCCGCAGTAGCGCCAATTAAAAATCCGCGCGCGCGCATATCGCCCGCCGCCCAAATAAAATCACCCACTCGCTGAAAACCAAACATCGAATAATAAGTAAAGAACGGTATCATAGGCACTCTATGCGTTGCATACGATGTTGCTGCTGCAATCCATGATGCCATACAACCTGCTTCGGTAATCCCTTCTTCAAGCACCTGCCCATCTTGTACTTCATGATAAAAGAGTAATTGCTCTTTGTCTTCGGGTGTATACAGCTGGCCTACATGCGAATAAATACCAATTTGTCGAAATAAAGATTCCAAACCAAACGTTCGCACTTCATCAGAAAAAATCGGCACTAATCGTTCCGCAATATTTTTATCTTTTAACAACACATTTAATATTCTACCTAAGACCATCGTCGTTGACGCTGTACGCTCACCACTGCCTTTTAAAATCGCATCAAATGCATCAAGATTTGGGGTTTTAAGTGGATTTGCATTCACCACACGTGCGGGTAAATAGCCGCCGAGTTTTTTACGCTGTGCTTGTAAATACGTTAATTCAGGGCTGTTGTCTGCTGGTTTATAAAAACTATAGTCACTTAATTGCTGATCAGTTAACGGTAAATTAAACCGTTCACGCAGTGCTTTTAATTCTTCATCAGTCATGTCTAATTGATTATGCGCAATGTTCCGACCTTCCGCACCTTTAGTACCTAAACCATAACCTTTAACACCTTGAAATAAAATAACAGTAGGCTGATCCTTATGTTGTGCTGCCGCAGCATACGCTGCATACACTTTAACTCTATCATGCGCGCCACGATTTAATTGATTTAATTCCGCGACCGAAAGATGGCTGAGTAATTGCTTAAGCTCTTCGCTTTCACCACATAAAAATTCGCGAAAATATTCACCCCCACGAACATACGCATTTTGCAACTCACCATCGACACATTCATTTAAACGTGCCAACAATAAACCTTGCGTATCTTTAGCAAATAATGCATCCCAATGACTGTCCCACAATACTTTAATGACATTCCAACCTGCGCCACGAAATATTCCTTCAAGCTCTTGAACAATTTTACTATTACTCCGCACCAAACCATCAAGTCGTTGTAAATTACAATTCACGACATACACAATATTATCTAATTTTTCTCGCACTGCGAGTGATAAACCAGCAATAGATTCTGGCTCATCCATTTCACCATCACCACAATATACCCACACTTTACGATCTGATTTAGCAATTAAATTACGATGTTCTAAATACTTAATAAACCGTGCCTGATAAATTGCTTGCAACGCTCCAAGACCTAGTGAAACTGTTGCAAATTGCCAAAAGTTAGGCATTAACCAAGGATGCGGATAAGAAGAAATACCATGGCCTTGCACTTCTTGTCGAAAATTATTGAGTTGCTCTTCTGATAATCGACCTTCTAAATACGCACGCGCATAATTTCCTTCCGAAGAATGACCTTGAAAATAAACTAAATCACCTAAGGCTTCCGCTGTTGCACCACGAAAAAAATGCTGCATCCCCACTTCATACAATGTTGCTATCGATGCAAAAGAAGCTAAATGCCCGCCAACACCCCCAGCATCTCTTTTGGCTCGCAACACCATCGCTATTGCATTCCAACGAATAATCGCTTCAATTCGCTGCTCTATTTCCACATCACCAGGATAAGCAGGTTGCTCTGCAACGGGGATCGTGTTTTTATACGCAGTCTGCAGTGCTTGAGCTTGGCCCAAGTTAACACCCGTATTAGCCGCCATCGATAATAATTGCTGAATAATAAAATGAGCACGCTCAGCGCCCTCGTGTTTCACTAACGATTTAAACGCATCAAGCCACTCTTTCGTTTCGGTAGGATCAACATCAACCGATAATTTTTGCATTTTTTTATCCCTCGTACTTATATAACTAATACAGCTATTGCCAAAATAACTAAAGCCATTACCAATGCTCGATCCAGCAAAGTTAATGCTTCATTTTCTGCAGTGCCATCTTCTGGAATGTTTTCCATCTTAACGACATCTAATGCTGCAAGCCCACAGTCTCCCAATAAAATATCATTTGCAGAAATACCTGCTGTTAAATGCCGCCGCCAACAAATAAATACTTTAGTAAAATTACCACACAAAGCAAAAATAAAGGTAAATAACCGTGCAGGAACCCAATCTAAACACCGTTGAATTTTTTGCGCGATTTCGGCCAAACCCCACACACTATTTTGTGCACATAAACTAATAGTTCGATATAACACGGCACCCACTGGCCCCAAAATGACAAACCAAAATACCACGGCAAAAATACGTTGATTAGCAGCAATAAAAATCGCGCGCGTAAATGCTTGATGAAAAGCTTGTGGTTGATCCGCTACATTCAAATTAAATGCCGCTTTCACTTGCTCTACCGCAACAGGAGTGGCTTCTTTATTTAATGCACGAATACAAGCGTAAATTTCTACCCATAAATTGCTAGACCCTAAACAATAAACTAGCACTAAAATATTAAATATCAGTTGCGGAATAGAATAACCCCAACCCATCAACAGACAACTCACTATTCCAACCGCAATAACAGGCAGCAATACTGAAACAAGCAATAATAAAAATTTTGGCCAACGACCAAAACGAAAAATTAAGAAGCGCTGCAACTGAATAAACCAACCCCATTGACGCAAATGACTCCAATGAAAAAATCGTTCAATAATAAGCGCAACTAAAGTAGCAATAAAGACCATAGCAAACTATCCTTAGGAATTAACTTTTAGCGATTATACACTCAACCAACAACTATACACCTACATTTTCCTGTAACTATTCAGCGGCTAGAGTTTGGCGGGCACGCTACGCTTTGCCCGCCCTACAAAAATCATAAAAATCGGTAATAGCACGATAAATAATTAATGTAGGGTGGGCAAAGGAGCGCTTTTTGCGACGTGCCCACCAACCTTGGCCACTGAATAGCCACCATTTTCCTTATCCTAGCTGCTTGATTCTACTCCAATCAAACGCCACCCCCGGATCCGTCTTACGCCCAGGCGCAATATCGGAATGACCAACAATACGTTCTTGAGTAATGGCAGGATATGTTTGTGCCAATAATTGAACAATTTTGTTTAATATTACATATTGTCTTTCATCAAATGGTAGCTCGTCAGTTCCCTCCAACTCGATACCAATCGAAAAATCATTACACTGACTCCGCCCCTGAAAGTTCGATTCTCCCGCATGCCACGCTCGCTGAGTAAATGGCACAAATTGAACCACCTCACCCTGACGAGTAATAAATAAATGCGCCGATACCTTTAAATTAGCTATTGTAGAAAAATAAGGATGTGATGTCATATCTAACTCAGCACAGAAAAATTTTTCAACTGCACCCCTACCAAACTGCCCTGGCGGCAAGCTAATATTATGAATCACTATCATATCAATCGGCATATTTTTCGGCCGCTCATTATAGTGTGGAGACGGCAAATATCGCGCTATATCTAACAATCCTGTTATTAAATCTATTTTCACTGGTTTCTAGCTCCTAAAAAAATCTTAAAAATAACCCGTGGGCGCCTGTATTTATTGTGAGCAAAGAGCGCGTGTGTCGTATTCTAAAATGCAGCGACTTGTTTGCCATGGATGGCAAACTAAACAACATGGATGTTGTGCCTGGAGCAGGCATTTTAGAATACGACACACGCGCTCTTTGCTCACAATAAATACAGGCGCCCACTCATTATAACAGAACATTTGACGCCACCTTGCTCATAAGTTAACCTTGTCGGCTGTTTATCGATGGGAATATTACACAATGCGGCCAGAAAAAATCAAAGAACTCATCGAAGGTAGATTAAAAGAGTCCACCGCCTTAATTGAAGGCGAAGATGGTAGACACTATACAGCCATCGTCATTAGCGCTGAATTTTCTGGTAAAAACCGCATTCAAAAGCAGCAACTGGTGTATTCTGCATTAGAAAATCATATTAAAGATGGTACTATACATGCTATCTCCATTAAAACCTTCACTCCTGAAGAGTGGCAACAAAAAGAGTAGCAATAACCTATGGATAAATTAATTATCAATGGCAACATCGCTTTACACGGCGAAGTGCGCGTTTCTGGTGCAAAAAATGCAGCGCTGCCTATTTTAGCAGCTTGTTTATTAGCGCCTGCTCCGATCAATATCAGTAACATTCCTCAGCTACACGATGTGACCACCATGATGAGCTTGTTAGCGCAAATGGGGGTGCGGCTTACCTTAGATGAACGCTCCAATATAGAAGTGGATGCGAGCAATGTCCATTCCTATCATGCGCCTTATGAATTAGTGCGCACCATGCGCGCATCGGTATTAGTCCTGGGGCCTCTTCTCAGTCGCTTTGGCGAAGCCGATGTGTCACTTCCTGGCGGCTGCGCCATTGGCACCCGACCAGTTGACCAGCATTTAAAAGGAATGCAGGCGATGGGAGCAGAAATTACTGTTGAAAATGGTTACATTAAAGCCCGAGCAAAAAAACGGTTACAAGGTGCTAATATTGTCATGGACATGGTAACCGTCACTGGCACAGAAAATATTGTAATGGCTGCTGTTCTAGCAAAAGGCCAAACGATTATTCAAAATGCTGCGCTTGAGCCTGAAGTAGAAGACCTAGCTAATTTTCTTAACGCCTTAGGAGCAAAAATATCAGGCGCAGGCACTGCAACCATCACTATTGATGGTGTCGATGAGTTAACTCAGGGCAATTATTGTGTTATGCCTGATCGTATCGAAAGCGGTACTTATCTCACTGCAGCAGCGATCACTGGCGGCAAAGTTAAATTAAAAAACACCCGCCCTGATTTATTTGAATCCGTGTTAGTCAAATTTACTGAAGCAGGCGCCCATATCGAAAAAGGCATCGACTGGATCACACTCGACATGAAAGGTAATCGCCCCAAAGCAGTTAATATTAGCACTGCGCCGTATCCTGCTTTTCCAACCGATATGCAAGCGCAAATCATGGCGATGAATACTATTGCTGAGGGAACAGGCATTATCACTGAAAATGTTTTTGAAAATCGCTTCATGCACGTACAAGAATTAATTCGCATGGGCGCAAAAATTATTTTAAAAGGTAATACTGCCATTTGTGAAGGCATTGAATTTTTGCAAGGTGCTCCGACGATGGCAACCGATTTACGCGCATCAGCAAGCCTGGTTTTAGCTGGCTTAGCTGCAAAAGGCGAAACTAGTGTTGACCGAATTTATCATATCGATCGCGGCTATGAATGCATTGAAGAAAAGCTATCACAATTAGGAGCCAGAATTCGCCGAGTCCCTTTCAAAGAGTACCAACAGAAAGAAGGCTAGCAATATGTTAAAAAAATTAAGCTATTTATTATTTTTATTAACACTGAGTGTCCACGGCGCAAACCAAAAAGACTTAGAAAAACTCGTAAAAATTGACTCCAGTCAAGCCGCGCTAGATCTTTCTGGCGCCGACTTACGCAGCTATCAATTCACCGCTGGCAAAGTTAATTTAAAAGGCGCGAATCTTTCCCACACACTACTTAGCCAAGTTAATTTTGATAAAATTGATTTGAGTCATGCTGATTTAAGTTATGCGGATTTGAGCAATGCTAAACTAAGCAACGTCGATTTATCTGATGCAAACCTTGAGCATGCTATTTTAATTAACGCCAATTTAAGTCATGCTAATTTAAACAATGCCAAATTAAGTTACGCACAATTAAGCAATGCTAATTTACAACAAGCTAATTTAAGCAAAGTAAATTTAACTTGCGCTAATTTAAACTATGCGAATTTATCACAAGCTGATTTTTCTCAAGCTGTTATTTCTAGCGCTACGTTTACCAATGCGATCACGAATGATATTAAAAATTATGATGGGGTTACTGAGAGTCACGTTGATTGTAATGAATAAGTTTGGTGGGCACGCTGGATGCCAGCTAGAAGCGCGCTGGCATCCAACGTGCCCACCAAACTTTAGCTACCGAATAGTTATAAATTTATAACAAATAAAAATCCAAAGTCTTCTTCAACCCTGCTGCTAACGTAGTCGTTGGCTTCCATCCCAAATATTTTTCTGCACGCGCAATCGAAGGAACGCGCAATGAAACATCTTGATAACCTGAGCCATAATATTGATCAGAGCTAACATCCACTAACTTAGCCTTGGCTGCTGCATCAGCATATTGAGGAAATGTTTTAATTGTTTTAATTAATAATTCCGCCAATGTGCGAATAGAAAAATTTTCCGCAGGATTACCAATATTAAAAATTTTATTGGCTGCGCCATTATTTTCGTTACGAATAATTTTAATTAATGCATCAATACCATCGTCAATATAAGTAAAAGAGCGTTGTTGTGCTCCACCATTAACTAACATCACATCTTCGCCACGTAAAATATTTCCGATAAATTGCGCTAATACCCGCGAGCCGCCAGGCTTAGGATTAAGAATATTATCTTGCCGTGGACCAAACCAATTAAAAGGTCGAAACAAGGTATAAGCTAAACCACGATGTTTGCCATAAGCATAAATGACTCGATCTAACAATTGTTTTGATGTTGAATAAATCCAACGTTCTTTTTCTATGGGTCCCGTCACCAAATGACTGGTTTCTTCATCAAATTCAGCATCAGCACACATTCCATAAACTTCGGATGTTGAAGGGAAAATAATCCGTTTGTTCAAGCGTACACAATGACGAATCACTTCTACATTTGCTTCAAAATCTAATTCAAACACTCGCAAAGGATCTTGCACATATGTCGCCGGTGTTGCAATAGCAGCTAAAGGTAAAACAACATCACATTGTTTTATATGCTCAGAAATCCAATCCTTTTGCACAACCATATCACCTTGAAAAAATGCAAAGCGTGGATGATTCATACATTTTTCTAATTTATCATTGCTTAAATCCATGGCATCAATGTGCCAATCTGTTTGTGCTAATATCGCTGCACTTAAGTTGCTACCAATAAAACCATTTGCGCCTAAAATAAGAACTTTCATATGACAACCATTAATTATTAAGTGTGAAAAATACTATACATAACATCCAATACACGATCATGTTCTGCGTCTGTCATCCCTGGGAATAAAGGCAAACTGACAATCCGCTCCCCTGCATTTTCAGCAGCTGGAAAATCCCCAGGTTTAAAACCTAACTGTTCACGATAAAAAGGATATAAATGCACTGCGCGATAATGCAAGCCGGTGCCAATATTTTTTTCTTTCATTTTTTGCATAAACTCATCGCGATTCATACCAGCATTATTCTCATTAATTAATGGCGTAAAAAGATGCCATGCATGTTTATGTGAATAATCCGGCGCGCTGGGTAATGTCCATTGCATCCAATCAGCTAATGCTTCTTGATAACGACCGACTAATTCTGTACGTCGACTAATAAAACCATCCAACTCGGCTAATTGATGCAAACCAATCGCTGCCTGCAAATCCATCATATTGTATTTAAAACCCGGCATAACAATTTCATAATCTTGTGTTCCTGAACGACCAAAACGATTCCACGCTTCTCGATCAATACCATGAAAACGTAATAGACCAATTTTTTTTGCTACATCTGGATCACGTGTCGTTACACAACCACCTTCACCTGTTGTCATGTTTTTATTGGGATGAAAACTAAAAACCTGAATATCACCAAAACTACCAATACGCTGATTTTTATACTCTGTACCTATTGCATGGGCTGCATCTTCAATAACACGCAAACTATATTTTTCAGCCAATTGATAGATCACATCTAAGTCCACTGACAAACCCGCAAAATGAACCGGCATAATAACGCGCGTTCGGTCAGTAATAGCATCTTCTAACTGATTTAAATCCATGTTTAAAGTATGAGGGTCGATATCGACTAAAACAGGTTTTGCTCCTGATAAAACAATCACATTTAAAGTGGCAGCAAATGTCAACGGCGTCGTAATCACTTCATCACCTGGCTGTAAATCTAGCGCTAATAAAGCTAAATGCAAGCCGGCTGTTGCAGAAGCCAGAGGTAAGACATAGGTCGCGCCTAAATAATCTTGTAGTTTTTCAGTAAACTGAGCCACACGCGGCCCGGTGGTAATCCACCCTGACTCTAAACACGCCACTACCTCATCAATCGCGGCTCGACTAATCGAAGGACGTGAAAAAGGTAAAAATTGCTCAGCCATACTGACACCCTAAAATAATGAAAGATTGAGTTGTAAAACGTAACTCCTCAGCGGCAAGGGTGTGCGTGAGTGTAGTACTTTAAAATACCGCTCCGAGCGAAACATCCATGTTTTAGGCTTGCCATCCATGGCAAGCAAGTCGCTCTATTTTAAAGTACTACACTCACGCACACCCTTGCCGCTGAGGAGTTACTATAAAACCAGAAAAGCGTAACTATTTAGCAGCACGTCTGGATATCCCGCGGCTTGTCCGCGGGATCCAGACCTGTCGCTAAACAACCAGGCAAAAACAGTCGTGAGCGGATGATACCATATTGGAGCTTTTAGTATATAATCCTCAGCCTCGCTCGTTAAACTTAACCTTGGAGTATCACATAAATGAGTACATTAATTGGCCGAACGGCCCCAGACTTTACAGCAGCTGCAGTACTGGCTAGTGGTGAAATTGTTGACCAATTTCATTTAGCTACCGCTATTAAAGGTAAAAATGCTGTGCTTTTTTTCTATCCTTTAGATTTTACTTTTGTCTGTCCCTCAGAGCTCATTGCGCTGGACAAACGCATGCAAGAGTTTCAGCAACGCAATACTGTTGTCATCGGGATCTCTATTGACTCTCAATTTACTCATCATGCTTGGCGTAAAACAGCAATTAATGATGGTGGAATTGGCCCAGTACAATATCCTCTCGTTGCCGATATAAGTCACAAAATTTGCTTAGCTTATGATGTTGAGCATCCATCTGCACATATTGCTTTACGTGGTACATTCATTATTGATAAGCAAGGCGTTGTCCGCTCACAAATTGTTAATGACTTACCTTTGGGTCGCAATATTGATGAAATTATTCGTATTGTGGACGCATTAGACCATCATGAAAAACATGGTGAAGTTTGTCAGGCGGGTTGGAATAAAGGTGATGCTGCAATTAAACCTACCATTGAAGGAATTGCAAAGTTTCTGACTGAAAAAGCTAACACACTCTAAATAAGATCTGGTGGGCACGCTGCGCTTTGCCCACCCTACAAATTATAAAAAAACGTAGGGTGGGCAAAGCGCAGCGTGCCCACCATTCCTTCTATTATAGATTTTTTTCACCCACACTCGCTCACAAATACAACAACATTATTCAGGCAATAATAAATACAAATTTATTTTTTTTTAATTTCTTTTGCGATTATGCTTTCAATTCATAAATTAATTATTTAAAATCACGCTGCAAAATGGGTCTGGCTTTTACTTCCGTTACAGGAAAAATAGTTTGCAGAGACTATCCATTTTTTCAATGATCTGGTTAAAAATTGTAAGAAAGATGTTAAAGCGTACAAACAATTTATACACGCGTAAAATTTTTCTTGCATTGTCAAATGTTTCTAGGTAATTTTTGACACTGTCCGGATCAAATCAATATATCAAGGAGATATACAAGCATGAAACTAAAACAACTCGTTGTTGCATCAATGAGCGTACTAGGGTTGATGGTAAGCTGCTCTACATTTGCAGAAGCGCAAACCACTCAAGCAACTAGCACAACAAATACAACTGAAACAACTCAAACCACACATGTTAAACATCATAAAGTTAAACATCATCAACGTCACTGCCAACGTAAGGCAGTTTCATCTGAAGTTGTTGCTTTACATACCTATAAAGACATGGGAGCTCTTGCTGAAGTATGTCCTAAAGTAGATATGTATGATTCTATGTTAGATATGATGAATCACAATGTTGGCCGTGCTCGACCTACCCTACATTGCACAGATCCTCTATCTTTAGCTGGCGGTATTGCATTTGATTCTGCTTGGGGTAACCGTCATCGTGGTTATGCTGGCGAAAACACCGCTCGTCTTTCATTAAATGATGCGTACGTTAACGTGTATGGCAATGTAAATAACTGGACTACTGCTATGTTAAGCTTGAGCTACAACAATGCTCAGCCAAGCACCGCTGTAGTAAGCAGCTTCCCAGCTCCAAGTGTTAACCAACAAAACGGTTTATACTCTGCTAGTTATCCACAAAACAATTTCACATTAGAGCAAGGTTATATTACTTTCAGAAACATGAATGTAACCCCAATCTTCTTACGCATTGGTAAAATGTTCCAAGATTTCAACAGATACTCTATCCATCCTATGACTCAATCTATGACGCAAGTTATGTCGGAAACTCTCCGTACATCTGCAGCATTAGGTTTCATGACATCAATGGGATTGAATGGATCTGTTTATACCTTTAACAATCCAATGTACCAAAAAAGAACGACAGGTAGCACAACTAACCATTCTCAAAACAACTACGGTGTTTCGTTGAATTGGAACCATCCTAATGACCAACTCGGTTATGATATTGGGATTGGCTACATGAACGACTTCACTGGCGTTAATGATGTTGCTTACTCTGTTAATCGCTTCAATGGTACAACAACAAATCTTCTTGGATACAATGGTACATACCAATCACGCGTTGGTGCTGCAACTGTTTATGGTGACTTAAACAGCGGTCCATTTACCTTAGAAATTCGTTATGTAACAGCTACATCAAGCTTCAATGCGCTTGACTTACCTACCCGTACTCTTGCTGCAATCACTGCTGGTGCAGTTGCAACAGGTGCGAAACCTTGGTCTGCTGATATCACTGGCGGCTTTGGCTTCATGGGCTGGTCTAAAGATCAAAACGTATACTTGGGTTACCAAGCTTCAGGAAACGCTGTAAACTTATTCTTACCAAAACAACGTTGGTTAGTAGGTTATGGCATCAACATCTTGAAGAACACCAATGTTGGCTTACAGTGGAATCATGACATTGCTTATAGCACTGCATACACTGGCGCTGGCAACCACTTGAGCAACAGCAACACCGTTATGGCACGTGCTGCAGTTCAGTTTGGTTAATCGAAGCTAGAAATGAAAAAGCCTGCTTATGCAGGCTTTTTTTTTGGCGTCATCTTGAGCACTGCTGTCATCCTGAGGCGTAGCAGCTGCGCTCAGAACAACAATGTTCACAAATGATTAACAATATAACAAAACAATTCCGCTGTTTTTTCTGCATCATAAATTGCTGAATGCGCTTGCTTAACATCAAATGAAACTTTGATTGCTCGCACAGCACGTGCTAAAACAGTTTCACCTAACGCAACAGCGGCTAAGGTTGCTGTATCAAATGTCGTAAATAAATGAAAAGGATTATATTGTAAACCGCTTCGTTTCGCTGCCGCTTGTACAAAAGCAAGGTCGAACCAAGCATTATGACCAACCAATACCGCTCGATTACATCGTTCAGCTTCGATATGTTGTTTTATTTTTAAAAAAATCGTGTGTAATGCTTGTTTTTCAGTTAAAGCAAAACGAAAGGGTTCACCAGGATCAATACCGGTGATTGCCAATGCTTCAGGGTCTAAATCAGCACCAACAAAAGGTTCAATATGATGAGCATAGGTTCTATCAAGACCTAATTTACCCTGTGCATCAAACTTGAGTGTCACAGCAGCTATCTCTAACAGACCATTGGTCCCTGGATTAAGGCCGGTTGTTTCCACATCAACCACCACGGGTAATAGCCCTCTAAAACGAGTAGCCATTATATTTTTACTTTGATTACGTAACATAGCTGTTTTTAATTCCCATTACGATAAATTGCACTTAAAATAGTGATCACTCAATCTATGAGACTACACATAACTATTCAGCAGGTTGGTGGGCACGCTGCGCTTTGCCCACCCTACGGAAATTTTGTCATGCCAGCGTGCTTCTAGCTGGCATCTAGGGTGGGCAGCCCACCAACCTGCCGAATAGTTACAGCTGTACTCATATACTGTATTGTACATTGAAATTAAATTAAAACACGGAAACTCATTATGCTGGCAAATGCTTTACCAAAACAAACATTACTCCGAGATGCTATAACACAAGCTTATTGGCGTGATGAGACTGAATGTGTTAACACACTGTTACAACAAGCCGCTTTTTCAAATGAATCTCTTGCGCGTATTGCTCAATGTGCTCATCAATTAGTGGTAGGCACGCAAACCCGCCGTAAAAAACAAGGTGGGCTCGATGCTTTTTTACACAAATATGATTTATCAAGTAAAGAAGGTATTGCGTTAATGTGCTTAGCTGAAGCACTATTGCGCATTCCTGACACTGCAACTGTTGATCGCTTAGTGAGTGACAAAATTTCTAGTGCTCAGTGGGAACAACATTTTTCTCGCCATAATTCCCTCTTTGTCAATGCTGCCACAGCGGCTCTTTTTCTTACTGGGAAAATATTTAATGACACTTACAACAAGCAATTAATTAACCAACTCTGTCGCCCTCTTATTCGCCCTTTCATCATGCAAGGCATGAAAATTATCGGCAAACAATTTGTCATGGGAAGAACAATCGATGAAGCTTTAAAACGAGCAAAAAAAACTGAAGCCCAAGGTTATCGTTATTCATACGATATGCTAGGAGAATCTGCACGCACCGCCCACGATGCAACAACTTATTTTAACTCTTATAAAACTGCCATTACTGCTATCGGTAAAGATGCACAAAATGTAGGGCCAATAAAGGGCCCGGGCATTTCAATTAAATTATCTGCCTTACATCCACGTTATGAGGTAGCTAATTACGATCGTGTTATGACTGAATTAACTCCGCGTTTACTTGAGTTGGCTCAACTTGCCAAACAACAAAACATTAGCCTCACAGTGGATGCCGAAGAAGCCGATCGCTTAGAGTTATCACTCGAAATAATGGAAAAAGTATTTAGCAATCCTAGTCTCGAAGGATGGGAAGGTTTTGGTTTAGCTGTGCAATCATATCAAAAACGTGCGCCTTTCGTTATTGATTGGTTAGCTGATTTAGCTAAACGCCACCACCGTCGTTTAATGGTTCGCCTGATTAAAGGTGCTTACTGGGATGCAGAAATCAAGCACAGCCAAGTATTGGGTTTAGAGAATTACCCGGTTTTTACCCGAAAAAATGCCACTGATGTTTCATTTATTGCTTGTGCGAAAAAATTATTAGCTGCACCAGATTGTTTTTATCCTATGTTTGGTACTCATAATGCTTACTCTGTTGCTGCTATTTTAGAAATAGCAGGAACTCGCAAAGATTTTGAATTTCAATGCTTACATGGCATGGGGCAAACACTTTACGATCAAATCATCGGCATAAAAAATCAAAACATTGCGTGTCGTATTTATGCACCCGTGGGTAGTCACAAAGATTTATTAGGTTATTTAGTCCGTAGACTACTCGAAAACGGCGCTAATACTTCGTTTATCAATTGTATTGCTGATAGTAATACACCTATTGAAAAAATTATTGCTGATCCTGTATTACGCATAGCAAATCTTAAAAATAAACCCCATCCCTACATCCCTTTACCTAAAGCACTTTTTGGTAAAGAACGAAAAAATTCTGGAGGAATTGACTTGTCAAACGCACATACTTTACAACAATTAAAAACAGCTATTGATCATGCTGCAGATAAAAAATGGGAATCTAGCCCTATCATTAATGGACTAGCGATTACAACATCATCACCTATCGCTATTACATCGCCTATCCGCCACGATCTTGTTGTGGGCTATGGGTATAAGGCGACTCTTGATGACGTGGAAACAGCGCTTTCATTTGCAGCCAAAGCAACTCATGCTTGGGGTCATACCACCATCGATCAACGAGCAGCCATCCTTGAAAACGCAGCAGCGCTGTTAGAAAAAAATCTTCCTAACTTGATTTATTTACTTTGCCGAGAAGCTGGAAAACATATTAATGATTCTCTTTCTGAAGCACGTGAAGCCATTGATTTCTGTCATTACTATGCAATGCGCGCACGTAAAGATTTAATACCACAACAATTAACAGGGCCAACGGGTGAATTTAATGAGTTATCATTACATCCACGTGGTGTGATGCTTTGCATTAGCCCATGGAATTTTCCTCTCGCTATTTTTATGGGGCAAGTACTTGCAGCACTTGCCAGTGGCAATGCTGTAATTGCAAAACCTGCTGAGCAAACCACACTCATTGCTGCTTATGCGGTTAAACTATTACACGAAGCAGGCATTCCTCCCGCAGTATTGCAACTACTACCAGGACGTGGCAGCGTAATTGGTGCGAAATGCGTTGCAGATCCACGAATTGCTGGCGTCATGCTTACTGGCTCCACGGAAACTGCTAAAATTATCAATCAAACCATTGCTGATCGTCCTGGCCCCATCATTCCGTTGATTGCCGAAACCGGTGGCCAAAATGCCATGATTGTCGATTCTTCTGCCTTACCAGAACAAGTGGTTGCTGATGTCATTAACTCTGCTTTTAATAGCGCAGGACAACGTTGCTCCGCTTTACGCGTTTTATTTATTCAAGACGATATCGCACCTCGCATAATCGATATGCTAAAAGGTGCAATGGCAGAATTAAAATTAGGTGATCCCAGCTTATTAGCCACTGATATCGGGCCGGTCATTGATCAAAGTGCCCAAGCAATGCTACAAGCCCATTTTGAAAAAATGCAAAAAGAAGCACAATTTATTTATCAAGTCCCAGCAGAAAATCTTCCTCAAGGTCACTTTTTTGCTCCAAGTGTATTTGAGCTAAAAGATTTAAGCATTTTACCACGTGAAGTATTTGGTCCTATTCTGCATATTATTCGTTTTCGTGCTAATGAATTGGATCAAACATTACAACAAATTATTAATACCGGCTATGGTTTAACATTAGGCATTCACAGTCGCATTGATGCCACTGTAAAATATATTCAAGAACGTATGCCAGTAGGAAATATTTATATTAATCGTAATATGATCGGTGCTGTGGTCGGTGTACAACCTTTTGGTGGTGAAGGGCTTTCAGGCACCGGACCCAAAGCAGGTGGACCTTATTATTTACCTCGCCTCTGTGTTGAACGAGCAGTTTCTATCAACACGACAGCAGCGGGAGGAAATGCTACACTGGTCTCATTACGTGAGGATGATTAAGATCTTATAATGATACATTCCCAATCGATATTACATGTTATTTTTTTAATCTTTGCCGGTGCGGCTATCTTATCCACACTGGCTTTATTTACACGTCAATCACTTTTAGTTGCCTATATGCTAATTGGTGCCCTCCTGGGTCCTTGGGGATTACAGCTTGTAAAAGATTCTGCGTTGATTAAACAAACCGGTGATATTGGTATTATTTTTTTATTATTTTTATTAGGCTTAAATCTTCAACCACAAAATTTATTACATTCTCTACGTAAAATGAGCTTAATTACTTTATCTAGCTCAATTATTTTTTTAGTCATGGGTTATTTAATTAGCTTATGCTTTGGTTACGATACTCAAACTAGTCTAATCGTTGGCATTGCCATGATGTTCTCAAGTACCATTATTGGTTTAAAACTACTACCTACTACTATATTACACCATCAACATACTGGCGAGTTGATGATTAGTATTTTGCTGTTACAAGATTTAATCGCTATCTTTGTGTTACTCGTTATCCAAGCAGTCGAAGTGCAAGAATCATTAATTGGCAATATGCTAGTGATAGTCATCGCTTTCCCACTGCTACTCATTATTGCTTATTTATTTGAGCGTTTTGCTTTAGCAAAGCTGATGAAATTATTTGATAAAATCCATGAATATATTTTTATTCTCTCCATTGGTTGGTGCTTATGCATGGCTGAGTTAGCACACCATCTGGGTTTATCTGCTGAAATTGGCGCATTTATTGCAGGTGTTGCATTAGCAAGTAACCCTATTTCGCTTTACATTGCTGAAAGTCTAAAACCATTACGCGATTTTTTTCTTATCATTTTCTTTTTTGCTCTGGGCGCAGGATTTAATTTTGATTATTTTGCCGCGGTTATTATTCCTGCCAGTGTATTGGCAGGATGCATGTTGCTGCTTAAACCATTAGTTTTTTCACGTTTATTAAATCGTGCGGGTGAAACTAACATCATCGGTTGGGAAGTCGGTGTACGCTTAGGCCAAATTAGTGAATTCTCTTTACTCGTTATTTACTTGGCACTACAAACTGAGCTGATTAATCCAACGGCTAATTTTATGGTAGAATCCGCGACTATTATTACTTTTATTGTTTCTTCTTATTGGGTCGTCATGCGCTACCCAACTCCATTAGCTTCTTCTGATAAATTACGGCGAGATTAAAATATGCCAAACAAAGATGATCACCATTCTCATACTCACCATGATCATAGCCACTCTCATGGTCATCATCATGCACCGAAATCGTTTAATATGGCATTTGCCATCGCCATCATTTGCAATTTAAGTTTCACTATTTTCCAATTTACTTTTGCACTCATTGCAAACTCAATGAGCTTACTCGCAGATGCAACACACAATTTTGGTGATGTTTTTGGCTTAATGTTAGCGTGGGGAGCAAACTGGTTACTCAGCTTACCTGCACGCAAACGCTATAGTTATGGCTTTAAACGCACAACTATCATGGCAGCGATAGTGAATGCTTTAATTTTAGTAGCGACGTCTGCACTGATTTCCTATGAATCTATTTATAAGTTTTTTCACATCACGCAAGTTAATGAACCTATTGTTATTGTTGTTGCTCTCATTGGTATTTTTATTAATGGCGGCACTGCTTTACTCTTTATGCGCGGCGCTCATGAAGATTTAAATATCAAAGGTGCTTTTTTACATTTATTAGGTGATGCGCTTATTTCAATTGGTGTTGTTATTGCGGCCATCATTATTTTTTACACGGGCGCAAGCTGGATCGATCCATTAATGGGTTTACTCATTGTAACTATTATTTTATGGGGAACGACGGGATTATTGCGTGATTCCATACGTTTAATTTTAGACGCCGTACCTCGACAAATTGATCAACAACAAGTAGAAGAATTTTTAGCAAAAATACCCGGCGTAACTCGCGTGCATGATCTCCATATCTGGGGGCTGAGCACTAAAGAAATTGCCTTAACAGTGCACCTAGTCATGCCAACCACCAAACTCTCTGATGCTGACTTTGCAATATTGAATAAAAATCTTAAAGATAAATTTTATATTAACCATGCAACCATTCAAGTTGAAGCTGGTAGTCTTGAGCATCCTTGTGTGCGTAATGAGATTTGTTAATGTCATGCCAGTTTTGTAGGGTGGGCAAAGCGCAGCGTGCCCACCGTTCAATAGTGCGCCATGCTTAGTGCACACTTAAACCGCCGATAGATGGGTCTTTTGGTTCAGCGGTTGATTGTGGTGTTGTAAATGGTTTGAACGGTGGGCACGCTGCGCTTTGCCCACCCTACAAAACTATTAAATAATCAGCAATAAAATCCACATAAAAATTTTTATATTGCATTAATTTTTTTAACAAGAAAACTCACATCATCTTCCGTAGTAAAACGACCAAAACAAATACGTACACATTCAGCAGCCCGTTCAGCACTTAAACCTAGCGCCCGTAAAACATAAGATGGCTCCGTACCCTTTGAGCTACAAGCAGAGCCAGTAGAAAGCGCTAACTCAGGCAAGGCATTTATTAAATCATGTGCTTTTATTCCCTTAAAACCTAGATTTAAAATATGAGGCACAGAATGAGCTACATCAGTTATCACCATGAGGTTTTCTTTGGTAGCAATATTTTTTAAAAATAAATCGCGCAAATAATGAATTCTTATTACTTCTTTTTGCATTTCTTCTTTTGCTAAATGATAGGCTGTTCCCATAGCAACAATTTGATGTGTTGCTAACGTTCCAGAGCGCATACCATTTTCTTGGCCACCGCCATGTATTTGTGCTGCGACACGCACGCGTGGTTTTTTTCTTACATATAATGCGCCAATTCCTTTGGGGCCATAAACTTTGTGTGCGCTTAGTGACATCAGATCCGCTGACATTTGATTGACGTCAACCACTACTTTTCCAATACTTTGTGCAGCATCAACATGCAATAAAATTCCGCGCGCTGCGGTCAATTGGCCTATGCTAGCAATGTCTTGAATAATACCTAATTCATTATTAACGTGCATGATAGAAACTAAAATGGTGTCTGAACGCAATGCCAACTCTAGTTGAGCTAAATCAATGCGGCCATTACTGTTAGGTGTTAAATACGTTAATTGAAATCCTTGTTTTTCTAATTGCTGACAACAATCTAAAACAGATAAATGTTCTGTTTTTACGGTAACAATATGTTTACCCTTTTGTTGATATAATTGTGCTGCACCTTTTAATGCTAAATTATTTGCTTCCGTTGCACCTGAGGTCCAAATAATTTCTGCTGGATCCGCCTGAATAACAGCTGCAACTTCAGCTCGCGCAAACTCAATGGCTTCTTTTGCTGTTCTAGCCAATGAATGATTCGATGCTGCATTCGCAAAAACACCATCTTGTGTTAAATACTGCTGCATTGTATCCACTACGCGAGGATCAACCGGTGTTGTTGCTGCATAATCGAAATAAATCGGTGAACGCATGAGAGTTTTCTCTAAAATCAAATAAAGGATGTAAGTATTCAGCAGTCAGAGAGTTTGGTGGGCACGCTGCGCTTTGCCCACCCTACAAAATCTTGTCATGCCAGCGCGCTTCTAGCTGGCATCTAGTAGGGTGGGCAAAGCGCAGCGTGCCCACCAAACCCTCAGGGGTAAAATACTAGCACTTTAAAAGCAAAAACACGAGCCAGAACCTGCGTAACAAAAAAACATCTTCGCCTATAAATGCCTTATGTTTACACAAAACATCCCGCCAAACCTATTTAACCATTGAGAATTTATCAAACAATCAATATGATATGCATTCAGCTTGGATAGCTTATTCACACAAAAGGAGTTGTAAATGATAGAACTGTATGGCTCACCTACGCCTAGTGCTTATACTGTGGCGATTATGTTAGAAGAAATCGGCTCTAAATATTCTGTTTTCCCCGTTAATAAAAGCAACAATGAACAACTCGAATTAGATTTATTAAAAACAACCCCCAACAATATTTTCCCCGTTATTCTTGATCGTGAAGGTCCTGATAACAAACCGGTTGTTATTTTTGAGCCTGGCGCGATTCTCATGTATCTTGCTGAAAAAAGCGGCAAACTCATGCCAGAAAATAACATGGAACGTTTTGATGTATTACAATGGTTACTATTTGAAAATTCAAAAATAGGACCTACCCTTGGCAATACGAAACATTTTATGTTTCACGCACCAGAAGAAGTGCCCTATGCAGTGAAACGTTTTAACAATGAAGCTAAACGAATTTTTACTATCATTGAAAAACAGTTAGCTGAAAACCCATTTTTAGCTGGTGAATATTCGATTGCTGATATTGCAACCTATCCTTGGGTAAAAGAATATGAACGTTATGGAATTTCTGCTGATCTTATTCCCAATATGTGCGAATGGTTACAACGAGTCAGTGAACGTAGTGCGGTTGGAAAAGGACTTGAAGCATTAGAAGATTTGAAAGAATAAGCTAGAAATACTATCAACGTCCTGCTAGCTTAGGCACTCAACGTCCTGCGGCTTGTCCGCAGGATCCAGCCGTGGATCCCATCGACAAGCCACGGGACGTTGGTGGATTTTAACTAACTAAATGCGGGCCAATCGTTTTTAACAATAGTTTTAAAATCTTAGGATTCCCAGCAACAATATTACCTGAACTTAAAAAATCTTCACCGCCTTCAAAATCACAAACAATACCACCCGCTTCTTTAATCATGAGAGCACCTGCAGCAATATCCCAGATTTTTAAGCTATTTTCCCAAAAACCATCTAAGCGACCACAGGCAACATAGGCTAAATCTAATGTTGCCGCACCTGCACGGCGAATATCACCACACAGTGGCAATAACGTTTTAATCGAATCAGTATAAGCTTTAATTTGCTTTGGGCTATGACGCGAAGGACAGCCCGTACCTAATAAACAATCATCAAGCGTCTTACGAGGGCTAACACGCATCCGCCTATCATTCAAGCGCGCACCTTTACCACGAGAGGCAGAAAATAATTCTTGGCGGATAGGATCATAAATAACACCATGCTCGATTTTGCCTCGATAACTCACCGCAATAGAAACAGCAAATTGAGGAAACCCATGGATAAAATTACGCGTACCATCAATAGGATCAATGATCCATAAATAATCGGCATTTTTTCCGGCAATTTCACCACTTTCTTCGCCTAATATCGCATGGCTAGGATAGGCTTTTTGAATAATAGCGATAATTTCACTTTCGACTTTTTGATCAATTTCAGTGACATAATCATTCGGTGCTTTTTCAGTAATACGCAAACTATCAAGCCGATCTAATGATCGCTGGATAGTATTACCTGCTGCTCGTGCTGCACGAATAGCAATATTGACTATAGGTTCGCTCATGGTATCTTCATAAAGAACAAAAAATGGGGTTTAAGCATACCACAGCCCCAGGCGTGATGGAAAGTATAGGTTGGTGCTCTTTGAAGCTTGGTGGGCAAAGCGCAGCGTGCCCACCAAACTTTTGGCTTGCTGAATAGTTACCTTTTTTCTACTTTATATAGGATTTTATGCTAGCAAATACTCGTATTGTATTGATCAACACATCACATCCAGGAAATATAGGCTCTGTAGCACGTGCGATGAAAACGATGGGTTTATCTGAACTTTATCTCGTAGCACCAGAACAATTTCCACATCAAAAAGCCCTAGAAATGGCTTCTAATGCCGGAGATATTGTTAATCAAGCTATAGTCGTCAATGATCTGGACACAGCCATTGGCGATTGCAAACTAATTATCGGCACGAGCTCACGCTCACGCACTATCCCTTGGCCCATGTTGTCACCACGTGAGCTCGGTGAAAAAGCCGCTCAAGAGTCTGCTAAAGGAGAAATCGCAATTCTTTTTGGCCGAGAAGACTCAGGTTTAACGAATGAAGAATTACATCGCTGTCATTTTCACGTGCACATTCCAAGTAACCCAGAATATTGTTCATTAAATATTGCGGCTGCCGTACAAGTGATTGCCTATGAATTACGTGTGGCTTTTTTACAGGAGAGCGTTCCAACAGAATGGGATTATGACTTTGCTAATGCGACAGCAATGACGGGATTTTATGAGCACTTGGAACGTGTGCTGATTCATATTGATTTTTTAAATCCAAAAACACCGCGACAATTAATGGCACGCTTGCGACGCTTGTTTAATCGTGCACGCCCTGATGTAATGGAAATGAATATTTTACGTGGTATATTAGGTGCGGTGGAAAAAAATTAACGTAGGGTGGGCAAAGCGCAGCGTGCCCACCTTTACATTATGTTTATTTTTTAAGGAAATTATATTCATGTCATACATTAAAATTATATTTTTATTAATAACTCTCTTTTCTTCCTCAACTTTTGCTTTTCAACCCCAACAAATGTCTACACAAGATAAAAATAAAATAGCAGAAACTTATAATTTAAAATCTGCTCAGCATCTCACGATGCTAAACCTCAAAGGCTATCAACAAAGCACTGACTATACTTGCGGCCCAGCAATCATCATGTCTATTTTACATTACTATGGCAAGTTAACCGACAAACAAATGAACCCAACAACAGAGCTTCAAATCGCCAAAGAAATGGGAACAACAAAAGCAACAGGGACAAGCGCAACACAAATAGTGGTCTGGCTTAAACAACATGGTTTTACCGTAAAATCAGGAGAAAATGGCACTATCGCTATGTTACAACAAAACCTAAACAATGGCATTCCAACCTTAGTTGAATGGATCGACTGGGGCGGTCACTGGGTTGCAGTCACTGGATACAATGCAGATGGAAAAAATTTTACTGAAGATAAAGATACTTTATTTTTTACTGATCCCAGTGCCCACTTCGATAATATAAAAACAATCAATGGAATCACCGCAATAAATCCAGATAGATTTTTTAATATGTGGTTTGACGCGCTGTACTCAGGATCGCGACATATTGTAAAAGGAATTTATATTACGGCTGTTCCGAAATAAAAAGTAACTATTGATTGGTGGGCACGCTGCGCTTTGCCCACCCTACGAAATCTTGTCATGCCAGCGTGTTTCTAGCTGGCATCTAGTAGGGTGGGCAAAGCGCAGCGTGCCCACCAAACTCTCTAGCTGCTGAATAGTTCCACAAACGATTGCTTTAATTTAAAAATTGTTGCAACCACAATTCAAATTCACTGATGCGTAAGTGATAACGAGCAATATTTCCTGCATGTAGTGCTAATAACTCAGTTTCAGCTACTTCTATAAAACGTCCACGGTCTTTCGCTATAATCTGTTGAGCAACCCATTGTTGGATATAAACTGTAGCCAGTTTTTTATTCATTCCCTGTTTTACAACCTGACTAATGATATCCATCAGCTGTGACCGATAACGCAATCTAAAAGGATCAGGCTCACCCAAACTATGTTGAACTGATAAATAACGCCGTGCAGACCGTTCATAAGCCCAGACAAATAAATCACGCAAAAGCTCAATACGATTAAGCTCATAAATACCTAACATGCTATCGATGTAATCTCTATCATTTACATCAACAAAAGAAAGAGGACATAGATTATGCTTAATTAAAGGAATATTTGCTGCTAAACGAGAAACTCTTTTATTTACATCTTCAAATGGCTGCAAATAAGGCAGTTGAACCATGATAAAAAAACTCTGTTCAAATGGATCATGAATTGCCGAAGCTTTAAATAAAATCTCTGCAAAACATTCCTCTACCATTTGAGGAATAACTAACGGTTGATAAACAGTGCCTCTAATCCCCACTGAAATTTTACGCAATTGTCCGCAAGCTTCTGGATTTCCTAATAAATTATCGGATAATAAAGCGTGTAAATTAAGCATAGTAAATCGATTAAAATTTATTTCATTTGCTGTTTCAACTAAAAACTCTATTGCGCTTTTGTGATTTAAAATCATTTGCGCTTCAAAATTATTTTTTCCTTCAGCTATCTCACCAAATTTAAATAGTCGTTCAGTCTCGAGCAATGAATACGTATTTCCCTCAAGTCGACTGGAATTCCAAGATAAATCCAACAAAAAACGACTAAGAATTTCTTTTGCATAAGTTCCAGCAGGCCGACTATTAGAAAAAGGCTCTCCCATTGCATGCAAATGTGCGCGCACGGTATCAGACAAATAATAAGTAATATTGGGATGATAGGCATCAAGAAAAGTTCGATTATACTGTGTTGAAACTCGCACACTTAGCGCTTGTTGAAGATAATTTTTAATCTCAAGACTATCTGTAGATAAATAAGTGTCCTCGTTTATTTTGCGCTGAACGACCACAGAATGATAACGAGTACTTTTGCCTCTTCCTGTTTTTATCACTTTCTTATCTAGCAACAAAGCGGCCAATCGACGCTGCAATGTTCGACGTGGTATTTTTAGGTAGAGTTGCTGTTGAATTTCATCTATAGACCAACCTTCAGGACTACTCTTAACCAAATCCAGAATAAGGCTTTCACCTTTTAATGAGAAAGAATTATGCATAATTCACCAACCGCGCCATAATTCTCTATTATCGCGCCATTTTATCTGGCGCGCAATAGGATTCGCGCCAAAAGTGCTGGCTAATTCTACGGCCGCTCATCCAGCGCTTCTTTACTTGGCGGCAATAAATGCTGTCGATTCAAACCTAACGAGAGAGCCAAAGAACCAGCAATATAAATCGAAGAATAAGTACCAATCACCATCCCAATAATTAAAGCCAAGGAAAAACCATGCAACATACTGCCGCCTAAAAAGAACAAAGCTAAAACCACAATTAACGTCAATGCAGTGGTCATTAATGTTCTCGACAGAGTTTGATTAATGGATTGATTCACAACTTCAACCGGCGTTGCTTTACGCATCTTACGAAAATTTTCTCGAATTCGATCAAAGATAACAATTGTATCATTTAACGAATAACCAATTACCGTTAACACGGCAGCCAGTGCAATTAAATTAAACTCGATATGAAAAAAAGAAAATAAGCCTAAAATTAATAAAGGATCATGAATCAGCGCAACGGTCGAGCCAACCGCAAAACGAAACTCAAATCGTACCGCAATAAAAATCATCGTGCCTAGCAAAGCCACAACAATGGCTAAAGCACCTTTGGTTGCTAACTCTTGCCCCACTTGCGGGCCAATAAAGTCGACCTGCTGCACTTTTGCTAACGGCAGTATCTGTACAATTTGCGCAACTATCGCATCTTTACTTTCATTATTATTTAGTTCTTTTTTCGGCACTAAACTGACTAATACATCTTTTGAAGTACCATAATTAATAACCACAGCCTCTTTATAACCCGCATTTTCTAGCTTATCGCGAATTTGATTTAAATCTGGCGCATCAGGAAAATTTAATTGAATTTGCGTACCACCCGTAAAATCTAAGCCCCAATTTAAACCATTAACGAGCAAAGAACCTACGGTTAAAACAAACAAAACAATTGATAAACACGCTGCCCACTTACGCTGCGCCATAAAATCAATTTTAGTATTATGTTTAAAAAATTCCATGTTTTATAACCCTATCGAAATATGTTTTACAGGCTTGCCGCCATATAGTGCATTGACTATGGCACGAGTTCCCGTAATTGCAGTAAACATTGAAGTAATAATCCCTATTGTTAAAGTAACAGCAAAGTTTTTTACTACACCAGAACCTAAGCTAAACAAAACAATGGTCACAATCAATGTGGTGACGTTGGCATCCACAATCGTTACCAAGGCTCGCTCATAACCCGCATTAATACTTGCTTGCACTCCTGCGCCATTACGTAATTCTTCGCGTATCCGCTCAAAAATTAAAACGTTGGCATCGGCTGCAATAGCCACAGTTAATACCATACCTGCAATACCTGGCAGCGTCAGAGTTGCGCCTAATAACGATAAAATCGCCACAATTAAAATTAAATTCATGCCCAATGCAACATCTGCAATTAAGCCTAAGCCGCGATAATAAATTGCCATAAAAAAGACAACTAAAAAGAATCCAACAGCAACAGACAACACACCCATATGGATATTTTGTTTACCTAAGCTGGGACCTACTTCACGTTCTTCAATAATCGTTACCGGAGCCGGTAATGCACCTGCACGCAATAATAAAGCTAACGTTCGTGATTCATCTTGACTAGCTAATCCCGTAATTTGAAAGCTATTACCTAAAGCAGATTGAATCGTTGCTACACTGATGACTTTACGCTCCGTTTTATAGTCTATCACTTTTTGGCCGTTGACATCTTTTGCTTCTGATTTTACTTCAACATAAATGACTGCCATTGCTTTACCAATGTTTTCTGCGGTTGTTTTACTAAATAAACTTTCACCACCACCGCCCAACTTAACATCAACAGAAGCCCGGCCATCGTCACCAAATCCTGAACGCGCCATCGTAATCGATGAACCACGTAAAATGATTTGATTTTTTAATAGTACTGGCGAACCATGATAATCATATAATTTTGCATCACTGCTATCGCCATTGTGCGCATCATGTTCAGCATCAACCATACGAAATTCTAAGGTTGCTGTTTTGCCTAAAATATTTTTTGCTTGCGCTGAATCTTGGATACCAGGAAGATCAACCGCAACACGCGAATTACCTTGCGATGTCACAATTGCTTCCGAAACACCTAATTCATTAACACGATGACGCAAGGTATTCATTGCTTGCTCTAGTGTATCTTGCCGAGCCTGCAAAATAGCGGCGGGAGATAAGATACCCTTAATCGTCAAATCAGTTTTAGTCCAGGTAAATTCTGGAAAACGTTTATTTAAATAATTAAACGCTTCACTGATTTGATCCGCATTACGAAATTGCAACGCAACTGCATTTTCTGGTTGGCGAGAAAGATCAGAATAACGAATGTGTTGATTTCGTAATTCTTGACCAATATTATTTAAATCACCTTCCACTCGTTGTTTTAAAATCGAATCTACATCAACTTGTAACAATAGATGCACACCACCACGCAAATCTAAGCCTAATTTCATCGGCATAGCACCCATGGCTTTTAGCCAATGAGGCGTTGTTGAAGCAAGATTAAGTGCCACTAAATAATCAGTGCCTAATGTTTGCTGAATGATATCTTTCGCTTTTAATTGTTGATCCGTCGAAAAAAATCGCACCAAAACCGCATGGTCTTGCTGCTCAACTTGTTTAACCGGGATTTGTGCAGACTCTAATGCATGACGCATTTTATCAATACTGTTTGCATCAAGCACCACAACTGGACTTGATCCTGAAATCTGCACAGCAGGATCATCAGAATACAAATTCGGCGCTGCATAAAAAAATGCAATCATAACAACAACGATTACGAGTATGTTCTTCCATAATGGATAGCGATTTAGCACCATCGGTTTTCCCTATCAACTAATTAATTAAATGGCTTTTAACGTGCCTTTTGGTAATGCTGTGACGATAGCCGATTTTTGTAATGTCATTTCTATTTTTTCAGAAATTTCTAATACAACATAAGTATCTGTCATTTTGGAAATACGGCCTAATATACCACCCGCAGTCATGACTTCATCACCTCTTGCTAAGGAATTAAGTAAATTCCGCTGCTCTTTTGCACGCTTGCTTTGTGGGCGCCAAACAGCAAGATACATAAATACAACAAACACACCCAACATCACCATCATAGGCAAACCACTATTAGGTTGAGCACCGCCTGTTGCTGGAACAGCGACTGCATCCGCATGTGCACTAGCCACAAAAAAATTTAATACTGTTTCTATCATAATAAATTACTCCTAGTTTATAAAATTAACCCTACTATTACACCCTCACCCTTTTCCCATAAAACTCTTCAGCAAAGGCATCTAATTTACCCTGTTCGATAGCCGTACGCAAACCTAACATCAGTGTTTGATAATAACGCAAATTATGGATGGTATTTAAACGTGCGCCTAATATCTCATGCGCCTTATCTAAATGATGCAAATAGGCACAAGTATAATTTTTACACGTATAACAATCACATTCGGGATCCAATGGCTTAGTAGAATGACGATGCTCGCTGTTTCTTATTTTTATAACACCTTCGCTCGTAAATAAATGTCCATTCCGTGCATTCCGTGTCGGCATCACGCAATCAAACATATCGACACCACGGCGCACACCCTCAACTAAGTCAGCAGGCGTGCCAACCCCCATTAAATAACGTGGCGCATGAGCAGGCATTTGTGGCGCAATATGCTCTAAAATTCGCAGCATCTCAGGCTTGGGCTCACCCACAGACAAACCACCAATCGCATACCCATCAAAACCAATGGCAAGTAACCCTTTTAATGATTCATCGCGTAAATCAGTATGCATACCACCTTGAATAATGCCAAATAAAGCCGAAGGATTATCTCCATGCGCTTTTTTACTACGCTCAGCCCATTCTAAGGAAAGCTCCATTGATTGACACGCAACGCTTTCATCTGCTGGATAAGGCGTACATTCATCAAAAATCATGACTATGTCAGAACCTAATGCCCGCTGCACTTCCATCGAGCGTTCAGGAGTTAAAACGACTTTTTCACCATTCAATGGTGATTTAAACGTCACGCCCTCACGCGTAATTTTGCGCAGCTCTCCTAAACTAAATACTTGAAAACCACCTGAGTCCGTTAATATGGGATAAGGCCAATGCATAAAATCATGCAAATCGCCGTGCGCTTTTATAACTTCCGTCCCGGGGCGTAACATTAAATGAAACGTATTGCCTAATAAAATATGTGCGCCAGTTGCACGGACTTCTTCAGGTGTCATTGCTTTAACTGTGCCATACGTACCCACCGGCATAAAAGCAGGGGTCTCAACTTGCCCTCGAGCAAATGTTAATCTACCACGCCGAGCAGCGCCTATGGTTTTTATGAGTTCAAATTGCATTGTTTATCCTAAGCGGTTGAGTCACAAGAGCTTTAATGAGGTAACTATTCAGCGATAAGGGTGCGCGTGAGTAGAGTGTTTAAAATACCGCTCCAAGCGAAACATCCCTGTTTTAGGCTTGCCATCCATGGCAAGCAAGTCGCTTTATTTTAAACACTCTACTCACGCGCACCCTTATCGCTGAATAGCTATCTAATGACAGCTATTGTAAATAGTTAACTGTATTTTCGCGAGGATTTATGAAGTATTTTTTTGGTAGTTGCTCCTATGCTGTCTTAACGGTGGGCAAAGCGCAGCATGCCCACCAACAATTTATGCAGTAATAAACATCGCATCACCATAGCTAAAAAACCGATATTTTTCAGCAATAGCAAGTTGATAAGCCTGCATGATATTTTTATAACCCGCTAAAGCAGACACTAACATTAATAAGGTTGAACCGGGCAAATGAAAGTTAGTTAACAATCCATCAACACATTGAAACTGATAACCCGGATAAATAAAAATATCCGTATCACCCATATAAGCTTGTATTTCTCCTGACTGACTTGCTGTTTCTAAACAACGAGCAGATGTCGTACCAACAGCAATAACACGACCACCTTTGGCTTTAGTTTGATGGATTTTTTTGCATAATTCAGCGGAAACATAAATTTGCTCCGAATGCATACGATGTTGGGTAATATCCTCTACTCGCACGGGAGCAAAAGTACCTGCACCCACATGCAAAGTAACATAATCAATCTCTACGCCTTTATCTTTTATTTTTTGCATCAACTGTGCATCAAAATGTAAACCCGCTGTTGGTGCAGCTACTGAGCCTTTGTGTTCCGCAAAAACGGTTTGATAGCGTTCTTTATCACTCTCTTCTGGTTCACGATGAAAATAAGGTGGCAAAGGAATTTGGCCCATACGCTCTATCATATCCATCACAGTAAGTGATTGTTGCTCGGGTGTTTGTCGAACAAACTCCAGCTCAAATAATTCTGCCTGTCGACGCAAAACTTTAAATTGTAATTCAGTAGAAATGACAATAACACTTTCTGGCTTAGGCGATTTACTTGCCCTGACGTGAGCAGAGATACGAGTATGATCTAAGACACGCTCAACAAGGATTTCAACTTTTCCGCCACTTGTTTTACAGCCAAATAAACGAGCGGGAATAACACGGCTATTATTACAAACAAGCAGATCATTAGGATTAAGCAGAGCTAAGATATCAGTAAAAATATTATGTGTGATTGCGCCAGTATTTTTATTTAAACACAATAAACGACTTGCGGTTCGTGTGGCTAAAGGATAGCGCGCAATTAATTCTGTTGGCAGAGTGTAATTAAAATCAGCTACGTTCATTTTGGAAGTACTCGTACTATTAATATTAAAAATAACGTGTAACTATTCAGTGGCTAAAGGATTGGTGGGCACGCTGCGCTTTGCCCACCCTACATTTTTTATAATTATAACCGCCGTTTTTCCAATATAATATTATAGTTGGAATGCTTTTGTAGGGTGGGCAAAGCGCAGCGTGCCCACCAATCCTTTAGCCACTGAATAGTTACAAAATAACGCACTCTATCTTTTTTTACCCGGCCCAATCAAGGTAAAATTATTTAGTGCTTTCTCAACATTCTCCACAGCACTTAAAGTATCCTCCAACCATTGACGCAAAGGTGATTTAAAAAGAGTTAATTTTGCAGGGAAAAGTGCAAAATTTTCTGTTAACTTATCTTTTAATGTAGCTAATATTTTTTTACGCTTAGCTTCAATCGGCGTACGCTCAAATTCTAATTTTAAGCGCACAATTTCCAAAATAAATTTATCAGTACGCTCAACAATCGGAGCATGAACCACTAATGATGCTTTGCTATCAACAACTACAGGCGATGACTTTTGCTCACCTAAGGCTGACATTTCAATAGCGTGATGGGTTTTAACATCAAGCAATGGTCCTGTTCCAGTTGCTGAAAATAACCCAGCAGCAGATGCTGTTGAAACTTTTACGGGTGCAGCAGTCGCAGAGGGTGCTTGCTGTGCTACCACAGTTGATTCAGCTGTTGCTATTGGCTGTTGTACACTAATAGAACCTACAGCCTTATCTAGCATTAAGTGACACCGCTCTTTGACTAATTCTTTGTTCGCCATTAACTTCTGTACTTGCTCGCCAAAACTACCCCAATTAACTTTTTGTAAAAAATCAGATTGAATGCGAATTTTATTTTTAATCTTAATACTTTCCTGGATAAACTTTTTATCTGGGCTAACCTCAAAATGATGAGCTAATGCTGCTGAACAAGCCTGTTGATATGTTTCAAACATTGACAACAACAAAACATCATTACTAGTCAATTCTCTTAACTGATCATCATGCTTATAATCGTTCACATATTTAAATAAATATTTATCAATTAAACTATTTTCAACCTTGCTTAAATTTTGCGGATGAATGCCACTCAATGCTTTTGAAACAGAACGTAAAGCTAATGATTTCGGCAAAGCAACCTTAATCATTAGCATTCTTAGTTTATCTACAAGCTGTAGATTCGTTTCCTTATTTGTTGCTGCAAGTGCGGTTTGTAAGACGGGAACCCACTTGTCAGCATCGATTACGATACCATCCTGGATTTCTATATAAGTACTAGCAAAATTAACCCATAACTGTGGATCTTTTTTTATAGCAACCGAGATTTGTGATAAATATTTTAAACCGTTGTCATAAGCAATACCATATTTTTCACGCATTAGTTTTTCATCACCCTCGACTAATTCAAAAGGCGATGGCATTAAATAAAGTGAGACTGCTTTTAGTCTTACACCAAGCTCTAAAAGAGCTGTCCAATAAAAAACATCGCTTATTTTTGCAGGATTCTGGTTGCTTATTTGTTGCTTCCATGTTTCTAAATCCTCGAGATTAATATAATCCTTAGATTTTAATTCTTCCTCAACCTGTACCTGCATTTCTTCTAATAAAACACGTGCCTGTTTTTTATTAGCTGCAGGAAGCATTTCAAACTGATACTTAAACTTAGCAAATTGCAATATAAAATCTTTGCGCTGAGCATCAAAAACCATTAAGAATTTTTGTATAGGAAAATAACACCATTGTTTATTGGTTAATTGCCTAGAGCGCTCACTTAAGTCGGCAATTATTTGTTGGTACTTTGCTAAATCATCGGCTGAAATCTTACTTTCATCCTCAAGCTCTGAAAATGATGATACCGATGTTTTAAACAGCATAAGTGTATTAGGTCGATTTTTTTCAAAAAGAACTTCTTTAGGCTTAATTTGAGTATCAATATACGACTTAATCAATGTCAATGGCGTAAGAACAGAAGGAGCTGGGACAGATAAATCAATTTTAGCTTTAGACTCAACAGGAGCTACTCCTAACTTTACGTCAACTTGAGGGTTATTTGAAGAGCTGGATTTATCATCCAGTCCCTTTACATCCAGTTTATCTTTATCAGAAAGCTTACTCAAAGCAGCCGATCGTAAATCCTGTAACCCTTTCGCAGCGAGAGAGCTAGGTAACAAGCCGGGCTTATCATCTAATCTTTTAGCATCTGGCTCATCATTAACAGAAAGCCTACTAAGAGCCGCATACAAATGCTTCAACCCTTGAACAAAAGCTGCATGGTTATTATCAAAAGCTAACCATGACATTAATGTTTGTGGTGGTGGATCACCCACCTTTACATCGGCTGCACTATCAGATTTACTATCAACTCCCATTGAAGATATTATCTGCTTTGAATCTTTTGGCTCTGATAAATTACTTTTATGATCGAATTGGTAACGTGAAGAAAACTGAGCTAACTGCTCACCAATAAAGTAATTATCATATGCATCTAAATGATCTGGACTAGTTGCGCTAAAATTATTAAATGCATAAACTAAAGATACCATATTATCTCGCTTTGTTTCCGCATCTTGGTTTTTTTCCATATAATATCGCGTCAAACGTGCTTCACCCAAACAAAAAAGAAGCCGGCTTTTTAATTTTATATCCTGCAGTTGATTAATTACGCTTTCTAAACGCCCAGACTGAGCTGGACCCCATATATCGAATAATCTTTTTTTCGAATTTAATTTTCTTCTAGTATCATAATCCAATAAAGCAAGAAAAATATTCGGTTCTGTCTGTACAAGTTCCTCTGGCTTGTTAACAAGCAGCCACATCATGTTTGTTAACTTTTCAATACAATGGTCTTCGGCCGGACTTTTTTTAACGGCAGGATACTGATACAGCTTAAAATCAGGCCCAGATTGTATTTTTTTATAAAATTCATACGGCATACGAAAAGTGAAATCAACAAAACACGCCATCCTCTGACAGCTGGCGACTGAGTCAATCATATGCATCAACTGCCACCGCTCCATATCATCTGGGAAAAACTGAGACAAAGTTAAAGGTGTTAAATCCTTAAAAAAGTCCTCAAATAAATCAGGTGACATCGTTTAAGCGGCTAAAGTAAAATAAAATTGTTTGGTGGTTTTATTTTGTCTATCAAATTCTTCTCTCTTAAGAGCTACTATATTACGCGTTTCTGGCGTCAACCTTTCACAGAATGCTTGCTTAACATTATCCGCTTTATACAGTCGAATTATCCAAAAAAATCGGCGAGATTCTACAGCAAGCTTGTTTATTACCGTAGTATCAAGCCTGGCAAGAAAAGCTGATAACCCCACCTCATTAGACGCTTCTAATAGACCCTCATTTGGACCAAATTGTTTAAATATAGGAAATGCAGTAATAAGACCATCAAGATGCAGAAATTCTGCTTTTTCCTCCGCAGATGACAGAGACTGAAGCTCAAGCTCACCTTTTACTGTCTTATTAACAAGCTGATCAAATGTAGCTTTCGTTAGTCGCGACAATAAAATACTAAAATCTTTGCCTGATAAATTTTGCACCGCAGATAAAAAAATACCTTTCTGAACAATTGCTTTATTAAGTGCATCATCACTCACTAACGCCACATACTTTAAAAAAAGTTGTGGATACTTTAGAAATAATTTAAGAAAATCTAACAGACCAGAGGAATGCTCAAGCATCTGATCTAAAACAAATATTTTTTTACTGCTTTTTTGATCGTCTTTAACGTCACTAGAACTGGCTGAACTAAGCGCAGCATTTTTTTCATTTTGAATGTTATTCAGTGTATCTAATAAAAAATTAAGCCGCGCTAACCTAACGCCATCATTACTTTTAAAATATCCTGCATGAACAACGCTAAAAATATAATGATAACCATCCGGATCAGGATCCAAAGAATCTTTTACCGAAGGATCAAATAAATCTATTATGTTTTGAGGCGTTAACCGAGCAAATACCATTTCTAACTTTTCAGCGCTATCTAATAAATTTTCTATTAAGCCAAAAAATGGTTTAGCATTTTTTTGTATTACCTCATTACTCACGAGCGTCATAAAACGTTTAAATACCGCATCAGGAAGTTCAATATGCGCAAAAGAACCCTTGGAACGAGCACAAGCATAAGCAACTATCATTTTATCTAAAATACGTGTTTTGCCTGATATAACGGACTTCTGATCTTTGGTATCGCTTTTCAAATCTAAAGATAGACCTAGATCAGGCGAGATCTTATCTACTGTATTACTTAAGTTTTCCCGACTTTCAGATTTTCCTGCATAAAAAAAACCCGACTCAGTAACGGCGCGGCTTCTAAGGTGTTATTAGTGCGAAATCCCGCACTAATGTAGTAACATGACGCTCTCCAATTACTTTTGAATGTTATGCAAATGTCAAAATATCGTATAAGAACTGTGCGCACTTCATCGGGTGCCACGGCAGTACAAGTTGTTTGGTATGAAAAAAATACAAGAAGAATCGCTAAACATATTGGAAGTGCAAAAAATCATGATGAATTAGAAATATTGCAAGCTTCTGCTGAGCAATATATTGTCGAAAATGAACCTCAAATACCCTTATTTAACGAACCTGTCTCTGAGGTGGTCTACTTCAACCAAATTGAAATAACCAATATGTCGCATCAGTTTGCACGTGATATTTTGTTAACGCTTGCAAAGCGATGTGGCTTGGGAGATTTAGATGCGCTCTACTTGGATTTAGCAATCATGAGAATTATCGAGCCATGCTCAAAGCTCCGCAGCATTCAACTGATTGAGCAATATTTTCAGATATCTTATACGCATTATCTTTACGAATGTTTGCCAAAATTATTAAATCAAAGAGAGATGGTTGAGTTAGCAGCGATTAATACTGCAAAATTATTTCATTCTTCTTTTTCTTTACTGCTTTACGATGTTACTACACTCTATTTTGAAACACACAAACCAGATAATGATTTGCAAGCCCGTGGATTTTCAAAAGATGATAAATCAAAACAACCACAAATTGTGATTGGATTACTCGTGACAGAACAGGGGTTTCCACTATTGTACGAGACATTCAAAGGAAATACGTTTGAAGGCCACACGATGCTTTCTGTGGTAGAAGCATTTCAAAAGAAATATTCTACAGAGAAGCCTATTATTGTTGCGGATGCTGCAATGCTTTCTCAGAATAACAGAAAAGAGTTAGAAAATGCAGGATATCAATACATTGTTGGCGCGCGATTATCTAATGCGAAATACACGCTGTTAGAAACAATTTCTAACACTTTACCTAGGCAAGATGGAGCAACGATACGAATATCTTATCCTGACGACAGTTACGATCTTATTTGCTCTTACTCGGAAGCCCGTTATAAAAAAGATAGCCGTGAAATAAAAAAGCAAATCGAAAGAGCAAAATTATTCATTTCAAAAAATGAATCTGGACGACGAATTAAATTTATAAAAAAAGAAAACGCTAGCTATCTGTTTGATGAAAAACTTAAGCAAAAAACTGAATTACTGCTTGGAGTGAAAGGTTACTGCACCAACATTCCAAAAGATATTTGCACTGAGAAAGATATTATTTCTCATTACCATAGTTTGTGGCGCGTAGAACAAGCGTTTCGCATGTCCAAAAGTGATCTGCGTGCACGACCTATTTTTCATCATACGCATGATGCAATCAAATCACATGTATTAATTTGCTTTATGGCACTAATGATCGGCAAATATATTGAAATTAAAACCGGCTACTCATTGCGAAAAGCGCGTGATTTACTGTGGAGAGTGCAAGAGGTTTGCTTGCGTGATCCGCTAAGCGGCAAGGAGCGTAAGGTACTTAGTCCCGTATCCACTGAGCTTGCTCAGTTACTCAAATTATTGGATATGAAAATCCCGCACTAAATCTGGAAGTCAGGAGTCCACGCAGCCCTGACGCATCAGTTATAAAAAACCCTTCAATTTTTATATGAACAATAAAATTTCATTGTTTTTCCGCTTTACTTCAAAATAAGATTGATTTTAAAAGTTAAATTGATACTGTTTTATACAAAATATTTTTTTAGGGCGAGAGAAATTATTGGATTGCAGAAGATTTATTTAATTTTCAATAAATTATATTTTTATTCCATTAAAAATCTCAACTGAGATGTTTTTTGAAATTGTAATTCATACCAAACATCGGTTATCCATGGGTTAAATAAAGTGTCTTTAATAAATTTTAATGTCGCTGCACTTCCATTCTCTTTTACATATTTCTTTAGACGTTTTGTAAATTGTGACAACGCATTCATCGCATGCCCAAGACGCATTAAAAGATGAAATCCTTGCATTGCATTCCAGTTATGTGAAAATAAATGCTTATACTGATAGCCACGATTTTTCTCTGTATTAATAGAATCTTCAATGGCTTCTTTTTTTCGTGCGCCTAAATTTAATAATTCATGAACTTTATCAATAGATATTGGTATACTAGAGATCCATGTGTGTTCAGAATATTTTATTTCGATTTCTCCAGTCGATTGTTTCACTTTTTCTCGACGTTCTAAACAAGATACTAAGTTTATCATCAGCTCCCAATCATACCCATAAGGTATGTTATTAACCCAATAAAATTCTTGCCGTCTGCCGAGATAATATCGTTGGCCAGGTATCATTGATTTTGTTCTTCTTTTCTTATTCAGTAATTTCGCAAAATGCTTTAGTTTTGTCTTTGAAAACTTAATCACATACTCCCAATGATATCTATGTAAAATACCCATAACACTCTGTGTTGCATAGAGTGCATCCATAAATACAATGAATTTCAGCCTAGAAAAATGCTTCTTCAATCTTTCTGCTAACCGTTCGAATGCGGTTAATTCGCAATCTTGCTTACTTTGTGAATTAATTAACTGGTTATTATTCATTGATAAATACTCGGTTAACAAAGGAATGCTTAACCCATTTTTTAATGTAATATTAGCTTCAATCGTATAGACATATTGTTGCTCTGTTTTACTTTCTTTACTGCCAACCATTCGCTGTAACCAATGTGAATCATGAAGCAAGCCATTGCGGAAGAGCTTTTGGCAACCATCGATAGTAATAGGAAGACATTTATGAATCAGCAAAGTTTTAAACTTCTTTGATTTAATCAATTGTTTGATCAATGCAATATGCGCACACTCTATTGCATTGACATTGATTTTTTCTAATAAACGAGATAATGTATCTGCGTGAGGAATCGAGTCTAACTCGGGGAATATTTTTTGTAATTGAAGATTGATGGCAGCGCCTGTTAACTCTCTATTCATTTCACGTCGAGAACTTAAACGAAATACAAATGCTAATAAGCCAAAAAGCATCAGCACAGCTATTTTATGTTTGATGCTTTTTGGTCGCCTAGGATCAGGTATGCGTGCTAACCTTTGGAGTAGTGTTGGTATCACTCGTCTCCAGACTTGTATTTGATCTGAAAGGACATCTTGGCGAACTGTTTGTTCTTCTTCAAGTGTTTGATAGGATCGTTTATTATTAATTGCTTGAGTTCGATGAATGATGCTCGCCCCAGTAGTTTTGATTGTTGAGCGGATTTGTTTTTGGGAGTATGAAATTTTTGCTTTTGTATCAGCACGATAAATACGATGTGTAATAGGTGATTTTGTATTAGTTAGCATGAGTAATCCTTTATCATTTGGTGATTTTTGGTATTATATTACATCATTCTGCATCGCGACAAAAATATTTGGGCTTTATTCTAAGTTGTTGATTATTAATAGGCTTTATACTCATGCGTCAGGGCTGCCTATGAACGAGCAGCCATTGAAGATTGGTTAGAGCAATCCAAACTGATTAGTTTGCGCAAGTACTACATATAATATAATTCTTTTCCGCTAAATCTATTTTTCCATCACGAAATGCTTGTTCTGCCTCAATAAGAAATTTTGTGGTCGCAGTAGATTTAACATCTAAGTTAAAATCATCTTTACTATCTACTTTATTACTTTTTGAATCACTGTTGACTTTAGTATCAATTGAAATATTTGCAGTTGAGGTTACAAGTTCACTTTTATTCATACGCTCTCCTTGTACAAAATGTAATGAGCCAATTTAGCTAATAACACAACATCCATTGTTTGATGCTACTGGCGTACCTGGCACTGCAGGTTTTTTATCTCCCTCTGCTTTTGCGTCAACCTTCGTATCTTTGTTATCAGAACCAGCTGCAGGAGCCATAATCGGAGAAAACTTCGCCACTAATGCTGCCATCGGTATAGCTTGTTCTTTTGCATCATTAAAAAATGCAGATGCTCTGACAGCTTTTTCTCCTGATTTAATTAATTCTTGTTGTCTTTTCTCAGTAAGATCAAAGTCCAATAAGCTGACGCCACAGTTATCGATATTCACGGTGCGCAACACATCATGTCCATGTAATGCCGCTTCCACGTTTTCTGCTTCAGCATAGACACTGGCTAGCGTACAACCCAACTCTTTTAAGTTTTGAATATCTTTAGGCTTATCTATTGCTCTTTTATCTTCGCCTTGACCAATTAATTTAAATCCTAAAGTTTGGCGATTAAAAATAGGAAATTCTTTTTGATCCACTAAGGTGTGCTCTTGATATTTTACTTTATCAAAAATATCCACTGGGTAATTTTTTAGCAGTCCACCATCGGCATATTGCTCGTCCATTTCTTTTAATTGTGGACCGCTAACACCGCTGGCTTTTATGCGGACTTTATAAGGTGTAAATACGCCTGGGATTGACATAGAAGCACGTACCGCATCTGCAATGATAAAATTGTCATACAGTGCGTCTTCTGAATTAAACACCACTATTTGCGGGTTGCCCGTTATTTTGGTGGCCACCACATATAAATGTTTAAACGGTTTTCCTTCTTGAATAAGCGCTCTGAGTTCACCAAACGTTAAGTGTTCTTGTGTAATGTTTACTCGCTTTAAAGCTACCTTTATGACATCATTTTCCAGCCATGTCCTAAACACTTCACCTTTACATAAACCATCGAGGTTATACATAAGCTTCAAGGGTCTCAAATAATCCGTCCAGGAAGAGCCACCTTTGCGATAAGACGCCTTACACCATTCCCACAAAGCGCCAGCACCCGCCCCTTTTAAATGATTCACATCGACGCCTTCTACAAAACTACTCATCTTTGTGGCTTTTAATATTTTTTCAACATCATCACTATTGTAATTTAAAGCACATAACAAAGCAGTGATGGCGCCAGCAGATGCACCCGCAATACGTTCAAGTTCTTCACTCAGGGAACGCTTTTGTTCGGTAAATATAGTTTCTAATGCTCGCAAAGCACCTACATAAGCAATGCCTTTAGGGCCACCACCTTTCCACACTAAATTGCGCAAACGCGTTTTTTTGAAATCAAAGGGAGTATAGCGATTCGCTGTTTTTTCATCGCGAATTTGCTGTAAACGCTTACTGATACGCAGGTAACGGTTATGTTGTTTTTCATCCGTGCTTTTCATCTCTTTGGCCAATTGCCCTGCAAGTTGATCTGCTGAGTTATTGTCTTTATTACGCACATCTAAATCTGCACCAATGGTAGCTAAAGCATCTATGGCATCAAATTGCTGATTTCGAACTGCAGCGAACAAAGCAGTTTCCTGATTAGGATCTTTGATATTCGATTTTGCTCCTCTGTCACTCAACAATTTAATCGCTCTCACATTACCTATAGCAGCAGCCAATGCTAAGGGTGAAAAATTATTAGCATTGAGTTCATCTAACATTTTCTTGCAGATTTCTGGATGGTTTAATAAAAATGCCAGCATGTCATCACGTCGCGCCAAAACTGCCAGATGCAACAAATTACCTTCTGCTGGTAAATGTCTATCCGACATCAACACGTGAGGAATCAATAATTCTACAATGGCGGAATAACCACGATGCACCGCTACTTCAATAGGAATTAATTTCATTTCGTGGTTATTGAAATTAAACGTTGCTTGCCCACTGGTATGTGCACCACTTTTTAATAGATCTGAAACTATTTCAGCACGATTATTAAAGGCTGCGACATGTAAAACCTGCTGATTATTTTTATTATTAATATCATTATGTTGAAAACCATTTCTTAACAATAAATCGACTAATGTACGGTGACCATAACAAGTTGCTAAATGCAAAACGGTATTGCCTTCTTCATCACTCACAGCAAGATCAAAATCTTGTCGAATAAAATAATCCACGATGGTGTTATGGCCATAACGTGCTGCGGCCAAAAATGCTTTGCTCTTGGCGTTTTTATTAATGACTTCTCTGAATAATGCTTCGACTTGCTTACTATCGCCCGCAACAGAAGCATCAATGAGTTTTTGATCAGCTCCAAAAAATTCTGCAGTTGGTTCTATTTTTATATCTGTTTTTAGATCCACAGGTGCAGAACCGACGGCTACGACACTGGCATGTTTATTATCTTTATAATCACCCGCTATAACAGCAGCCGACATTGCTGGTGCAACTTTAGATTCCGGTAAAATAGCACTCTTAAGCATAGTTTTCTCCCGTTGAGTTTGTAGACTAGGGGCACTTTGTATTCTCTGGTTACTATCTGCATATAAAGCTTGGTGAATTATAACACGCTCTTTAATAACGTCATACTCTTGTGCATTATTATAAACTACGATATCTTCATTAGTTATTTTCTGTGATAGCGGAGTAGCGGTTAATTTAGAAATTGTAATTAGCAAAGGATGATGAATCTGAGACTCCGAATTTGTTAACTTAGCAATTGTAATACGCTGTTGTTTTATAGTATCTTGATGCTTTTTCTCATCAAGTTCAAGTTGTATAATACGCTCCTCAAGTCTAGCATTGAGCTTCATTAGCTTAGCAGACTCTACAATAGTTTCATTTCCTCTCTCATCACTGTGATCCACTATTATCTGGTTAATACAAGCTTTAGCTAATTGATTCGCCGTAAGAGATTGAGCGTTAGTAATATTAACTCGTTCAAAATTAGTTTCCTCTAAATTAGTGCCAAGAAAAATAGCATCTATGAAATAAGATGCTGTAAAATCAGCCTTACTTAGATCAGCAGCAGTAAGATCAACATTGCTTAAATTTGTTCCTTTAAAATCACTTTCTTTAGAATCTTCTTTATCTAACATGAAAGAAACCAATGGACCTATAGCTGGCTTTTTTTTGTAAAGAGCAGCATATCTGATAGTTTTATCACGTTTTCGATTATTGACAACTTCCTGTTTATGCATATTAAAAATTCCCATTTCGAAATGTTTTATTTTTTTAGCTGTGATACTTTTTCTATATTAGTTATTACATGTTTATTTTGATCGATACTTGTTTGCAATAGGGCAATGTTTTTTTCTAATTCAGCTTTTCTTTTTTCTAATTCATCATTGTGTTTTTTTAAGGCCGCGTGCTCTGCGATTATAGAAATAGCTCTTTTGGAATCAAGTTGTTGCATGTTACTTTTAGCCATAGCAACATTAAAAGAAAAGAAATTATCAGAGGTATTTTGATTGTCGATATAGGCTGCTGTAATAAGTACTGCAGCGCTTGACGCAGCAGGTGCTGAATGCGTGGCTGTAGTGCTAGCAGGTGCTTGGGTTTGTAAGACGAGTTCTTTTTTAGTATCCGCCGCTTGAAAAAAATTACTTGTCGTTCCGATTGGAACAGACGTTGCTATGGCAGCAGAAGCGATTGCTGCAGGCGTGTGTTTAGAGTCGTTCATTGCAGGTGCTAAATTAAGCATCTGACGACTCGCCAGCGCTTGCTGAATTTTCTTTTGTTCTGTTTCTTTTGTTTCTGCTTTTAATTTATCCAGCACAGACTGTTCGTCAAGCCCTGTTGTAAGAATTAATTTTTCGTATTTCTGGCTTTTGTCTAAAAACTTTTCCCAAGTTGCAGCAAAAGCAGCTTCTGTCGTGCTATATAATGCTGCAACTAACCATTGAAAATGCTGAAAATATGTTTTAGTGCCTTTCCAATCTTGGACAGCAGTATACAATTCATAATGCGCTGGAAACGATTCACGATAATCACCGCTAATCATAATAGGAAACACGCGGTATTTATTGGCTTTGACATCTTGTTCGCGTTTGCGATTGATATTGATTAATTCGGTACAAACAGCTGAAGTGCCAATTTGATGCTTCTTTAACAGCGATTCTGTGCCGATCAGTAAAACAAAATCAGCTGTTTCTGCAAAGCGCATATAGTCATAAATATTGCCGCCCGGTGGGTTATCTCTGATATCTAATTTTGCATTGGCAATGCCTGCAGCTTGCAAGTGTTGACGTAACCCTAGCAAAAAAGGTTGTACCCAGGACAGATGTTTTTGTGCCTCATCTTTTTGATCAGGCCAGGCATAACAAATAAAAACACCATTCGGTGGCAGTTGATCACTGTGGCCTTGCTTGCGAATAAGTTCTAAAGTGCTGCTGAAGCGCTGGGCTAGGGTAGTGCTTGGGTTAAGCAATAATTGTTGTTCTAAGCGTAATCGATTTTCCTGCCAATAGCTCGATTTAGAATCGCTAGGCGTGCTAGTTTGGCTAATAACTGTTGGTGGTTTCAATTGATTTGTTACTTCGGTATATTGCTTTTCTAAATAGTGCAATACATCGTTAGCGCGCCATACTGACGTATGGTCTCCACCTTTTTGCAAAATTTCTGTGCGTGCGGCGCTTAGCAGGTTTTTGATTTTATCAAGATAGCCCGTCAGCGTTTCAGGCGTGGTAAGTTCATCATTAGCATCTTCATTAAAACTTTTTGCTGTTTTTTCAAAATTTATGATTGTTTCCGAAATTATTTTACGAATGCCTTCGTGAGTGATTCCTGCGGATTTTTTACTGGTACCAGAAAAATTTATTATCAGCTTGGCAGATGATACAACATCTGCCGAAACTATCGGCGATAGCAAATGCCCATTTGGTATAATAAAAGAGTTAACACGTGTTAGAGAGTTTTTTTCATCTTGCTTGGATGAGTGAACAGATGCGGTTGGAAATAATGCACTCAACCCTTTTTTACGTGCATAATCTACAATGCGATCACTATTGCCCACGGCATAGTTAAAGTCAGCGCCTAATTTAACTAATGATTGAATTTGTTTGGTATGATCCAAATTATTATATTGCGGACCTTGATGTTTGACAGCCATCCATAATGCTTGGGTATAAATTTCTAATTTTTTTTCATTGCTAATAGCACTCTTCATAATTAAGGGTAAAAATTCTTCATAATAGCCTGAGATTATTCTGCCTCCTGCTCTAGATAAATTGTAATTTCTGCGCGGTTCATCACTATAAAATATAGCACTTAATGGATAGAGCCCTTCGAGTTCATGTAAAAAATTACCACCTTGAGGAAAGGGTTCCAATAGATTTAAATCCATTCGTTTTACAAGCAGATTAACCACAGATCCTTGCATATAAAAATTATTTAAAATTGCTATATGAATGGGCAACCATCCTGGATATTCTTTATGGTTAGCTGGAAAAGGTGCATTAATCGGACAATTTTTATCATCGATAAATAGGGGCAAAATACTCTCATATTCATTAATAACAACAAATTGAAATAAATTCATTTTCTCATGATTTGGCAGAGGCTCTCTCACAACATCTAGGTAATTATATTTTTGGTAGGTTTTGTATAAAGATTTTATGATATCCACTTCATAAGTCGAGCTGAAAACAGCCAATTGCAGAGGATTAAGCGCTTCTTCATAAGCTTCAATGTGCACTTTTTCAGTTAATTTGCCTGCAAAAAAATCTATATACTCTTCAATAATACTGTATATATTATTTTCAATAACAAAATGTAATAACGGTAAGTTAATTGCTAACTCTTCGTGATAAATGACAACGTCTTTTATGAGCGATAAATCAATAATTTTTTGATCAATACAATGTTTTAAGCAACGTTTAAATGATGCTAAATCAGCAGCTGGACTGATAGCGCCTGATAATAGCAGTCGAACAAATGCGATTTGTTGTTTATAGCTTATCGGATAAGAGTTATCGATTTTTGACTGTTTGTCATCCTTGTGTGAATCAATATCTTTCAGATGAAATTTTTGAAGGAGAGCATGCTTTGATGGACCTAGAGTCACAAGCTCATTATACTGACCTTGATATATCACAACAGAGATAACCGACCAAGCTGAGTAAGGAAATTCTTCATTACTAGGATTCAAAAAGAGAGGGTATAAACTATTGGCAATGTTTGTTTTTTCTTCATCAGTTACATTTTTTAACAAATCCAAGCAAAGTGAAGTACGCTTATAATAAATAACCAATTGAAATAATGTAAAATTTTTAAATGTTCCTGTTGGAATCAGTTTGTGAATATCCACTTTAGTTGTTGCAAGAATTCTTCGGACATCATGAATCCTGTTTTCACATAGATACCATGCTAATGCATCGTATAATGCTGGTTCATGTTTTAAAAGAATTGCAGACAACGGATTACTTTCATCAGGCCATACTTGATCAAATGGGAAGTTAGGTGAATCACGATCAATATTAACGAAGAATGTTGGTATTCCTTTCTTTGTGTACTCCCTCGTGATATCAGCACCCTGCTTCAGTAACCATTGAGTAACAAGATCACTCCTACGTGTTACAGCGTGATCAATCAATCTATAGCTAATCCCTCGAATGAGATGAACACGTTGATTTAAATCTGTATGAGGAAAAAATGATGTAATGACTTTTAATTTATCTATCGCATCTACTCCGACGATACGGGGGATATTCCAACTACCAGCTAGTTTATCGATAATTTCAAATACGGGATAATTAAGTTTTTCTTTGTGAAAACTACGGTATTCCGTGTAAAGATTAAAGTTTTCTCCTAACCCCATCAAGTATTCTACTTGCTCTTTTCGCACAGGGATTTGTTTGTCGTCTGCTGAAATATCCAGTTCCACCATTTTCTTTTCATGTTGGGGTAATTCGACTTCTAAAAACGCTTTTAGCTTTTTATTTAATTCAATGATTTTATCTGCTTCTCTCTTTATTTTTTCTGGAGTAATAATGAAAGGATCAGATTGCCACTGAAAATTTTCTTTATTATGGGTGAATTTAAACTCTAATTTTTTTAACGAGGAATAAAATTTAATATTTTCAATAAAATTCATGCAGTCTTGAAGGTTTGTTACATGAAAAATTAGCTCTATTAAACCATTTTTTATTAGTTTAATAATTCCAGCACGATGAGTAGATAATGAGAAATTTTCGGCGTGAATAATACACTGTGTGATGGGGAATAAATTCCGGAAGAATTCATTTATATCTTCTTTTTCTAAAGAATCTGCGTAAATAGTAATCTTACTGGGTTTAGTTTGAATGGCTTTCTTTAACATAGTTAATGAATCAATTATAAATCCAGAAGCTAGATGAGATGTTTGCTTAGCTTCATCTTTTTTGTCCGAAGAGATAGCTGCTGAAGCAATAGGAGGCGCTGATTTTTCATCACTTTGGTTTTGAGGTGAAGGCGCGTTTGACGATAAGATGGGTTGTAGCGCAACAAAATGATCACGACCATTAAATTGCACATACATTTTTTTACCGTTTTGCGTAACTGCGTCAGCAGTGCAATAAATCTCTTCCCAAACATTGGTCGTTTTAGGATCCTTTTGACAAACCACAATCTGGGCGTTTAATAATCTGGCAGCAATATCCACCATAGAGGTGTTAGCACCTTCTCCTCTAAAGCTGCGTTGAAAAGCAACCCAACCTTGTTGTTTGCCATAATAATCTTTCACATAGGTGCTATAAGTTTTTTCATCTTCACAATAGGTTTGCAGCGCTTTTTCATGTGGAACAAACTTTTCATTGTATTGCTTACTATACATTTCCCAAGCAAGCGGATAACGTTTTTGTTGTTCAGGCACTTTTAAGAACACATAAAGATCTTCGGCGGCAACAATATTAATCACTCGATTACCTTGCGTTTTACTTAACGCTTGTTTACAAGCATCTACCGCTGCTTGCATTTCGGGATAATGCGCGCACAGAGCTCTTAGTGCTTTTTGCATTGCTTCATCAGCGCCTTGATAGTCATTCATTAACTTACGAAGCGCTTCTGTCTGCAAAGATGCTGGTAAGGTATGACGATCTAAACCAATAACATCAACATCTTGTTTACTACGATCATCTTCGGTTAACAGTTTTACTATTTGTTGCGATACCTCTGCCTGAGTACTTGCCTCGCTAATACGGGCTTTTGCTAATGCCTCTGCCACGCCAAATAATTCTGCCAAGCGCGTATTACGTTCCTTGTCACTATTTTCTTTGTCTTTTTGCAGATTCAAATATACTGCTGTGAGACCTGCCGCATGACGAATCTCTGGAGCCAGTAAGCGACGAAATTCGGAAATGTTTTTTTCATCTAATGCAAACGCCACTAGTTTATCTCGGGTAGCGTGTGCCCGCGTCTTAGCATCTTTTGCATCAATGTTTAATACTGTATCTAAACCAACTGCGAGATCAAAACAATTCCAGCCGCATTGAAAGATTTGGCGAGGTGATTCGATAAAATTTGTGGGTGCAGTAGGCGACGCTACGACAGCAACAGGAAGTGCTGATGTACCATCACTGTTTGTTTGCTGTAAAATAGTCTTTGGCGATAGTATTGCTTGTGAAGAATCACTAGCAGCTGGTTTAAAATCTTTTGTTCTTAATAAAGGAATAAGTGTCGTTTGCATAAAAAGTTCCTTAGTAGTATTAGCAACTTGACCATTTGTATCACTTGGCAGAACTATCGTTAAATGTTGAATACCATCTGAATCTTGTTTATTATCAACACTTAATTTTATATCCCGCATCTGATCTGTGCTATCATATTTAGCAGCTGATGAATGCTGTATAGACTTATTATTCTCTGACCACTGATCCATCAATTCTTTAAAAAAAACAAACATTTCCTCATTAGGAATAACTAAGTCATATTGCCGATCATCTCTAGGTTTATATGATAAATAGCCATTAAGTAACAAAAATGACCAAATTGAGGCATCATTTCGATGATCATTCATGCTTGCTTCAATATCAATAATTGATTTCTGTATAGGTTTTCTCAAAAGTAATGTACTAATTTCTTGCTTGATAGTGCTATCTAACACATGTAATCTTTCAACTAATCCTTGATTTTCCAAGCTTAATATCTCAGTCCAATAAGAATAAAAGATACCTTTATCTATTGACTTATGATCATAAAAATAACAAATAATAGAGTAAGGATTAAAAATAACCTGAGAGCCGATTAAGTAACCATTATACAATTGTTTAATTGATTGCATTAATGATTTTAATTCTTCCTTTCTTACCCCCCCTTTTAAAAATAACTCTTCAACTTCTTCCTGTGAAAAACCAAAATGGCTGGCATAATTCTCTGACAAAATATTATGTGGATGTACAATATTAAGTGGTCCAGCAAACATCGTATTTTTAATTTGAGAAACGCCTGTTAAAAAAGCCCATTTTAACCATTGATTACCTTTTAGCGCGGGACGTAATAAATTTCGAATTAATTGTGTAATTTGATCAATATAGCCATTTTGGCTACAACTAAAAATCAATTTATCATACTCATCGATAAGAATAATAACTTGTTTCTTATACAGCTTAGATAAATGTTCAGTTAATTTTCTTAGTGAATCATCAATAATCTCATCTTCTGCAGTACGTTCAATAATAGATTGATAAACTTTCTGTTCATCTAAATCTTCCTTAAGATGAGCATTAAATATTCCTTTCTTATATAGTTTATATTGACTAGACAATTCTTTTATAATATATTTTTTAGCCTTATCATAGCTAGAAGCTTCATAATTTAAACTAAAATGAATCACTGGATATTTGCCTTGCTCTGAATAATAATTGCCTTTGGCTTTCCAAATTTTTAATGGCTTAAATAATTCAGAATTATCTTCCTCGGTTTTTTCAAAAAAGTACTTAAGCATGGACATATTCAATGACTTAGAAAAATGTCGAGGGCGAAGAATTAATCTTGCTGCTCTTCCATCATCAACAACATCTTTGATAAAAAGTGTTTTATCAATAAAATGCTTTTCTGTCACAGCTCTCTTAAAATCTGTGCCATCATAAAATGAGGGGGCTGAGCTTTTATGTTTTCGATTCATTGACATACTGCTACACATTTTATTTGCGCAAAAGTTTTTTGCAGGGAAATTTTACTATAATAGCTTGGTAACATGGATTCTTTCCTTAATTACATAATGTTACAAGAAATATGATGATCTTTTAATTTAGTATGAAGATCCGCGATTTCTTCTTTTGCAAATGTCTTAACCGATTCTGCTGCACTTGCAACAGCGGTTGCAGCAGGCTTAACCTTCACATTAAATAATCGACAGGCAACTAAACCAATATTTGTTGGGATACATGGAATAGTTTCAGTAATGAACCCTTTGAGATCTTTCTTCGTATCCCCCCTGCAGACTACCTGTCCCTGTTGAATCGAAAATAAAGGATATTTGCGTACGTTTTTAGCCGCATCAGGATATGGAAGATAAGATAGCAAGTCTTTATCTAATATTGTCTCGTTCATTCTTTGCTGAAATGCAAGAAATAAATCACCTAGCGCCAGCACAACCGTCTCGCATACTCGCAAAGCATATTCATCATTAGTGCCTATCTTGAAAAAGTTGCCATCGCCTGAAGCAATAAACCCTTTTTCATCTTTCTGTTTAGTTTTAGCGGATTTATTTATTTTTACATATACTCCATTCTTACCATCCTCATCATGCATTTTCTTCGCAAAAAAGCCTGCTGTAACTAAATCTGCATAAGGAACGGTTTTTAAATCAGGCGTATGAGATAAGTCCTTACCCATTATATGATTTAATAATTCTTTTCGTGGCGTCCTTAAATGTCCCGCCGCAAATAAATCTGTTAAAAAATGACAAGCGAACATTTCTAAAAGTAACGCTTGCTTTAAAAGCTCTTGTTTTTTTGCCGGATTTGCTGCATTACCAGCTTCGCTTGCTTGTTGTATTGCAAGTTTATGTCCTGTAATATACGTTTTTTTTGCCTCATCTCCAAAGTTATCAAAATTCTTTAATGCTAAATCGAAATCGGGACTGTGCCAAATGCCTTTAAGTGATTTTTCATCTGCTTTTTTTAACTTATACATAATATTGCTAGTTTTTTCATGTAATTTCTTTTTGCTTAACTTAACACTAAAACTAAAATGCTCATGATGTTCTTCTGCTTCTTGTCGTAGATGAGCCACTATTTCGGTAACCATCTGTTGCTTGTTTTTATCAGGATTAAAAAGATTCGAATACGCATTTTTAAAGCGTTTTGTACATTCATCTTCTCCGACTTTACTGTCTGCTGTAGTTGCTCCAAAACCTATGGGCTCATAATCATCAGTACTAAAAAAATCCCCAGCGAGGGCTACCACGTCACCTACCAAGATGCTTGAATTTCCACCTGGCAAGGTTACTTCATAAAGAGGGATCTCTACTGCCTTACCTTGTTGTGGATCATATATTTTTGTCTTATTTGGATTAGCAGAAGCTTTTAAACAGGCATTTAATGCATTTTTAAATTCACTAGTATTTTTTTCATCTGGAATTGATTGGATAAATTTATAAAGAGAATAATTACCAATGTCGCTATGCTCGCTCGCTTCAAAGCTTTGTCCATGATTTGTTGGTTTAGCGACTTCTTGAGATTCAATAGTAATCTCATCAGGAAAATCATTTGGATTATATGTTTTAGATGGTGTGGTTTCTTGCAAATCTTTTTGAGCACTCATCACAATTGCATTTGACGCTATTCGATGATCAGTATTCATACTAGCGGTAGCGGTAGAATTTGCTGCAGTTTGCTTACTATCTTTTCTATTAACTTGGCCAGGATTCAAAATATTAAATAATGATGGTGACAAAGGAACTTTTTTTGAAGCAAACCTTGCCAATAATAATTGACCTTCTTGAGGTGTAAGATAGGTCGAACATACTGCTTTAGCTACAGCCCAATAATCTGATATAGCTGGATCAATATTAACTGATAGAAACTTATTAAAGAACTCAGCTGCCTCAGAAAATCTGCCAAGTCGATAAAGAATATTCGCTCTATCATTAATGAAAATCAATGGGAGTACTGGCATACTCATAAGCACCCTACCTACTTGCTCAGCCTGCGCATATTCGTTCATAATAAAATATAAGAGTGCTTTAGCAGTAATAAAATCAGGGTGGTCTGGCGAGAATCGTAATGCGGTAGTTTGACAAATAAGAGCCTTGCTAAATTGTCTCAGTCTAAACAATGCATTGCCTTTATTATAGTGAGCAAGAGAATCGGTAGTATTTAACATTAAAACTTTATCATAATATTCAATTGATTTTTGGTACTCTCCTAATTTAAAGTGACAAGTACCTTTCAGCGAATAAATCACTGCTTCCTGTAATCTTAAACCTAATGCTAAGTCATAACTTATCAAAGCATCTTTAAACCTAAGAAGCCTCATTAATGTATTACCTTTACATAAATACAAAACTCCATTTTTAGGATTTTGTGCAATCATTTTATCCCAGTAAGTAACCGCCTCGTCAATTCTACGTAATTTAATTAATGCCTCGCATTTTCCTTGATGAAGATTATAGTTAGCCGGAGTACGCTTCAATTGCTCATCATAGCATATAGTAATTTCATCATGTTGTTTAGTTGCGAATAATATATCTATTTTTATTTTATAATAGTCTACATTTTCAGGATCGTATTTTAACGCTTCATTGCAACTTACAAGTGCATTATCATAAAGTTTAGCATTAAAAAATTCGATTGCCTTCATTGCATCAAATTGAGCTATTTGTCCAGACGCCCTTGGATTACTTTTACGCAAAAAACTACTTTTATCATCTACTGGCATCGCATTAGTTAGTGAGACTAACGAACTATTACTTATAATTGATGGAATCACTTGTGATGACTCAGTCAATTTTAAATCATCTTTATCATCTATGCTTAACCTTTTAAAATCAAATGTTATTTTTTGATTCCCTATAAAAGGATTAATCAAACGCACATAAAAATCATATAATTCTCTATTGGGAATGAGTAATTGTTTTTTATTATCGGAAAGTTGAATATCCGTTTTCATTGATAAATAACCAGTCAATAACAGAAAGCTCCAAAGCGCCTGTGTATGCTTATCAAGATCTGAAAACACTGTATGTTCATTTATAACTTCTGTAATCGATTTGTTTTCTAACAAAATTTTAAAATTGCTGATGATTGGCGGTTCTGGCTTCTTAAATAAATCTTCTACAATGATATTTTCAGAGGTATCTAACCAGTATGGTTTATAAACTTTAGGTTGATCACCCACAGATAGAAAACGTTGGTTATCTTCTATAAAATGTACTATAGACCATGGATTAAATAATCGGTGTGAACCAATTTGATAACCACCATACCAATCTTCTACAAGATTCAACATACTAGCTGTTGCATTTTCGCCTAATAAAGTTTTGACTTCGTTAGCAGTAAAGCCAAAATAATTAGCATAGCTATCAGATAATACACTGTAAATTCTTATATTGTTTAATCCAGAAAATATGCTTTCTTTTGCTACCCGCAAAACCCCTGTTAATACTGCTTGCTCAAGATAATTATTATCTTTAAGCAAAGGACTTAATATTTTTCTGATATAGTCTGCCATTTTAGTATAATAGCCATTTGTATGGCTGGCATATATAGGCGTATCATATTCATCCATTAATAAAATTACTTTTTTATTATAATGATTACATAAGTGTTGAGTTAATTTCTTTAACGCCTTACATGCCACTACATCATCTTCTGTCCTGTCAATAATCGCTTGATATTCCTTTTGTTCATCTAAATCCATTTTAAGAATACCTTCAAAAAGTATTTTTTTATGTTCTTTATATATTTCAGCCAACAAATACTTAATAGCTTGCTTCGCAGTATCGAAATCAGTGTCATTAATATCTTTGAAGGTAATATATAAAACTGGGTGTGCCCCTTGGAATTTTTTATACAACTCTCCTTCCTTTAAGATTAGTTTATCGCGAAATAAAGCAGTATTATCTTTTGATATTTCAAAAAAATATTTCAACATAGACATATTAAGTGTTTTACCAAAACGCCGAGCGCGAATAATTAATTTTACTGTTGTTTTATCATCAATTATTTCCTTAATTAGTAAACTCTTATCAATTAAGAGAGCACCGCTTTCAACCACTGATTTAAAATCACTGTTACCTATTGCAAGTTTTTTTGATTCTGATAGCGAGTGAATAGGTACTATGGGAGGTAGCTGTACTGTATTACCTACTACTGCTTTGACATCTTTACTATCTACTTTCTTACTGTCATCATCGTCTACATTAAAACCAGCTGTTGTTTTAGGCATCATATTATTATTCACTGGCATTATTACAAAGCTTTTAGTATCCACCGCAAAAAGCGCACGCGAATTACCGTCTGCTGAACTCGCTGCTGTAGCGGTTGCAGCAGTGGCTGTTGAAGTGGATCTTGGTGTAGTCACAACTTGCTTGCTGTCTTTTGCATCTTTACTATCAATGGATGCCGTGGTGGCCCTGACGGCAGGTTTACCTATCGCATTGTGTTGTTCCAGTAACAACTGGTTTGATACACTTAATCCTACCACACCCGTGATATTCACTTGAGGGGCATGTGTGGGGATGCCTTGTATTGCTAACCAATTAAGCTCTGCTTTGAAAGAATTGCGGCCAATTAATAACGTAAAACAAGCAATACCGCTACCAAAAGCTACTGCTAAACGTTCTTGATCAGGGCTGGATGTGGCCCAGGCGCAGCATTGAACGCTATATGGGAATTGTATGCATCCTAATGAGTTTCCTGTCGCCACTTCCCATATTCGTACCGTTTTATCATCACTTCCTGATGCGAGGTACTTGCTCTCGGGATCCCAGGCGACACTATTCACAAAACTCGTATGCCCTTGCAGCACTCGTAATTCTTTGCCACTTGACGCTTCCCATAGGCGCACAGTTTTATCCGTACTTCCTGATGCCAGGCGTTTACTCTCGCCGTCCCAGGCGACACTTGTCACTCCACTCGTATGTCCTTGCAGCACTCGTAATTCTTTGCCATTCGACGCTTCCCATAGACGTACCGTATTATCATCACTTCCTGATGCTAGACGCTTGCTCTCGCGGTCCCAGGTAACACTTCTCACCCAATCCGTATGTCCTTGCAGCAATCGTAATTCTCTGCCACTCGACGCTTCGCATAGGCGCACTGTTTTATCATAACTTCCTGATGCCAGGCGCTTGCTCTCGTGGTCCCAGGCGACACTTATCACACTATTCGTATGTCCTTGCAGCACTCGTAATTCTTTGCCACTCGACGCTTCCCATAGGCGCACCGTGTAATCATCACTTCCTGATGCCAGGCACTTGCTCTCGTGGTCCCAGGCGACACTTGTCACACACTCCGTATGCCCTTGCAGCACACGTAATTCTTTTCCACTCGACGCTTCCCATAGGCGTATCATTTTATCCTTACTTCCTGATGCCAGGCGCTTGCTCTCGTGGTCCCAGGCGACACTTCTCACCCAATTCGTATGCACATGCAGCATCCGTAATTCTTTGCCACTCGACACTTCCCATAGACGCACCGTGTTATCCCCACTTCCTGATGCTAAGCGCTTGCTCTCGGGATTCCAGGCAACACTATTTACATAACTCGTATGCCCTTGCAGTACCCGTAATTCTTTGCCACTCGAAGCTTCCCATAAGCGCGCCGTTTTATCAGCACTTCCTGATGCCAGGCGCTTGCTCTCGTGGTCCCAGGCGATACTATTCACCCCATTCGTATGCCCTTGCAGCACCCGTAATTCTTTCCCACTTGACGCTTCCCATAGACGCAGTGTTTTATCCCAACTTCCTGATGCCAGGCGCGTGCTCTTGTGGTCCCAGGCGACACTTGTCACAAAATTTGTATGCCCTTGCAACACCCGTAATTCTTTACCACTCGACGCTTCCCATAGGCGCACCGTTTTATCATCACTTCCTGATGCCAGGCGCTTGCTCTCGTGATCCCAGGCGACACTTCTCACTCCATCCGTATGCCCTTGCAGCACCCGTAATTGTTTCCCACTCGACGTTTCCCATAGGCGCACTGTGTTATCATCACTCCCTGATACCAAGCGTTTACTCTCGTGATCCCAGGCGACACTTGTCACATAATCCTTATGCCCTTCCAACATCCATAATTCTTTGCCACTCGACGTATCCCATAGGCGCGCCGTTTTATCACTACTTCCTGATGCCAGGCATCTACTCTCGTGATCCCAGGCGACACTTCTCACTTCATCCGTATGTCCTTTTAACATTTGAATACATTCTCTGCTTTGAGCATCGTATACAATAATATCGTTACCACTAGTCATCGCTAACCAACGGCCATTGGGAGAATACTGAACGGAGCGGCACTTACCTTCTAACGAAAGCAACGGCAACTCACCAAAATTAACATCTTTTAATTGAGCTCCACTCAAATTTGCATGACATAACCAAGAACCTTGTAAATTGACTTGAGTCAAATTGGCACCTTGGAGCTGGGTATTATCTAAAATGCTAGAGCTGAGATCAGCACCTGGAATGTTAATTTTACGTAAATTTCTGCTTGCAAAGCTTATACCTGCTGCATTTAAAATCGTTATGGCATTGGCAGCGGCTTTTGCAACTTCTGCATCTTGTTTGGAACGTTCAATGATTGCCCATAGAACAGCTTTTTTTTCTGGTTCGCGAGCCAGTCTTTCAACTATAAAATCTAACACTTGTCGTTCATAACGCAATAATTTGTCTTTAACATTGAGTGTTAACTTTTTAAAATTAGGGTTCGATTGTAAAATCTGCTGTGTCACTTTTTCTTCGGAAAGTGTTTTATTAGCTATGTGACTTTCAATCTGCTTATTATCCCCTGAAGCTGTAGAGACAGATTGTAAAGATGGCATGATAGCTACCAACTGATCAAATAATTCTCGCGCAATAAAATAATCTCGTAACGAAGGATGTAAAAAGGCATAATGATTATCCCCCGTTTTCTTAATAGGAGATGCTAATAATTTTGATTGTATCTTCGAGTCTTGGCCAAAAAATTCAGCCCAAGGACTGATAGCTGATAGAACAGTTAATAAACGAGTATACGAGAATGCTTTAACTTTTTCAGGTTGAAATGCAATAGAAACCTGATCTATTTCATACAGTTTAATTGCAATCTGCTGATTGTATTTTAATAAAGTTTCCTCGATATTGCTTTGATTATCCTTAAAAACGTTGCTCAATTCATGTTGCTTTGATTTTTCAATATGGCGAAGAAAGTAATACTTAACAAACGCATCATACACTGAGAGACGCGTTATTTCTTGCTTCTCTTGCGACTTAGCTTCTAGGTTCTGTTGCTTGCCTAATTCCGGTAAGGCGCTCGACGCAATATACAATAAATAGGGAGATTCAATGAGCTTTAATAAGCCAGGCATTTTATTAAAATAATGCCAGTACTGTTTCCAGTCACTCCAGTTTTCGCTTAAATTTTCTTTGTTCTGTTCGATATATTTTTTTAAATAATTTTCAATTTGATCGAGTGAAAAAGGTGCCATAAAACGTTCGACGACAATCTCAGATATTGGTTTTTTAATATGGTGAAGGTGGGAACTGCTCGGCTGAAACCAATTACGATACTCACAGACTGGCTGCATTAAATATTCTAACCGACACGTAAACATAAGCTTAGCGTTGGACCAGGCATCAAGCTTATTGCTACTGTACAAATTGCTACGAACATTTATTTCATCCGCACCATCTAAGATAAACAGAAAAGGCAGTTTTTTTAAGGAAGTAAATTCTTTTTCTTCAAATCCTATTGCTTTTAATGTCTCTTCAATCGCTTCGGTATTGGGATGCTTTAATCTTGCTAGTGAAATAAATAAAGGAATTGGTTGAGAGGAAGCAGATAACTCCGATTTATACGCCTTCCATAATTGTTGCTCCAAATAATAACCAAATAATGTCTTTCCTAGCCCTGAACTTCCCAACAGCAGCATGACACGCGACTCGCTCTTTAGAAATGTACGCACATCCTCTTCTAAATCAAATAATTTTTCATCGTCTACACGCTCTGTCACGGTGCTTGCAATGTACAGTGCCAAATCAGCTTGGCGTTCTTTATCATTCATTATGCGTTCACGCCAGGTTTTGATTTTTTCGATCAAAGATGACTTTTCTTCACTAGCCATGGAAGAGACATTGTAGCGCATCAACAGTCTTTGATTTAATTTTTGATTGTCTCTTCGGTCTCGCTCTCTGAGTTGTATTTGCTTTGCACCTTCTTGTTTAACATCGTGCGATACTACGGCATATTCTTCAGACTTCCTTAATAACCAATGATACAAAGCATCTTCCTTGGTGCCATACTTACCCAAAAGCCGATACCACATTCCTCGTCTATATCCCTCCACAACATAATTTGGGATTTTTTGTTTTGGCAAAAGATCATAATTATTCTGAAGAATCGCAAAATTGTATTTTTTAGACTGTTGCGTATTATAAATAACAGCTTTTGCTAGCTCACCGTTTGTTTCTATCAATTGGCTAATTGCATCCACTAAATAATTGATCAATTGTTTTTTTTGTGCAGCTTGATTTACTTTTATACCACCTAAAATTGTTGCTTCTTCTCGTCCGGAGTTATCAATACGAATGACAATCTCATTGCTTTCTTTTAAAAAGAAAATCGCTAGATAGAGTGCATGGCCTTTATCACCTATCCAGCCGCAGGGGATATAATTTTCATGAAAGTCATTAGTGATAATTTGGCTAATTATTTCTGCGACTAGTTTTTCAAGATCATTTTTTCTTTTAGTAACATCTTCTATTAAAAGTAACCGCTGGGATTCTTTACGTACTTGATAAGCATTTAATGCTAGTCTCATTTCTTCTTCTAATGTTAAATAAAGCTCTTCTTTTTCAATAGCTAGATCTAAGGTTGATTTAGTTTTTTTATAATAGATATAACCATTCAATAAAAAACAAAAATGATAAAGTAAATATTTTTCTTGATGCCAATCTGCAAAATTAACGAGTTTATCGCTATTTAGATCGGGGACTTTTAAGTCGTAAGTTTGTGAAGGATCTTTTTCATCAACCACCTCTACTTGTTTCATGGGAAGCGCAGTTTCTTTTGCTCCAAGCCCTGCCACTCCTTTTATTTGGGCATAGGCTTTTATGTCTTCTTGCATCAAACGATTAATTGTTTTTGGTGCTAGGCTTAAAAGTTTTTCTATTTTTTGTTGAAATAGAACAGTGTCTGCTTCTAAAGTCTCAATTTTGCCATGATAATCATTCCAATCTTCGTTCACGAGAAAATCTTCGATCTCTTTTTCGGTAAAGAGCTTAAAAGAATTTTGCGGGGAAGTTTTACTATCATGGCTTGCAGACATCAGTTCATTCCTTAATTACATAATTACAAAAAAATAGGATACTCATTTAATTTGGAGTGGCCTGCTCATAATTCACATTGGTTGCAGCGAATAATTGGCCTACGTTTACTTTCCGCATCAGAGCTCGTTAGTAACTAATAAACTCACATTAACGCAATCTGACTGCATAACTAACAATGCAATCTATCAAAGAGGAGTCTGCAAATTTTGTAGAAGACTCAACTTCATTTTGTAGACGTTCTTCATAATAAGTTTCTTTTACTATTAAAAAAGGTCTTTCTCAGCCCTGACGCATGAGTATAAAGCCTATTAATAATCAACAACTTAGAATAAAGCCCAAATATTTTTGTCGCGATGCAGAATGATGTAATATAATACCAAAAATCACCAAATGATAAAGGATTACTCATGCTAACTAATACAAAATCACCTATTACACATCGTATTTATCGTGCTGATACAAAAGCAAAAATTTCATACTCCCAAAAACAAATCCGCTCAACAATCAAAACTACTGGGGCGAGCATCATTCATCGAACTCAAGCAATTAATAATAAACGATCCTATCAAACACTTGAAGAAGAACAAACAGTTCGCCAAGATGTCCTTTCAGATCAAATACAAGTCTGGAGACGAGTGATACCAACACTACTCCAAAGGTTAGCACGCATACCTGATCCTAGGCGACCAAAAAGCATCAAACATAAAATAGCTGTGCTGATGCTTTTTGGCTTATTAGCATTTGTATTTCGTTTAAGTTCTCGACGTGAAATGAATAGAGAGTTAACAGGCGCTGCCATCAATCTTCAATTACAAAAAATATTCCCCGAGTTAGACTCGATTCCTCACGCAGATACATTATCTCGTTTATTAGAAAAAATCAATGTCAATGCAATAGAGTGTGCGCATATTGCATTGATCAAACAATTGATTAAATCAAAGAAGTTTAAAACTTTGCTGATTCATAAATGTCTTCCTATTACTATCGATGGTTGCCAAAAGCTCTTCCGCAATGGCTTGCTTCATGATTCACATTGGTTACAGCGAATGGTTGGCAGTAAAGAAAGTAAAACAGAGCAACAATATGTCTATACGATTGAAGCTAATATTACATTAAAAAATGGGTTAAGCATTCCTTTGTTAACCGAGTATTTATCAATGAATAATAACCAGTTAATTAATTCACAAAGTAAGCAAGATTGCGAATTAACCGCATTCGAACGGTTAGCAGAAAGATTGAAGAAGCATTTTTCTAGGCTGAAATTCATTGTATTTATGGATGCACTCTATGCAACACAGAGTGTTATGGGTATTTTACATAGATATCATTGGGAGTATGTGATTAAGTTTTCAAAGACAAAACTAAAGCATTTTGCGAAATTACTGAATAAGAAAAGAAGAACAAAATCAATGATACCTGGCCAACGATATTATCTCGGCAGACGGCAAGAATTTTATTGGGTTAATAACATACCTTATGGGTATGATTGGGAGCTGATGATAAACTTAGTATCTTGTTTAGAACGTCGAGAAAAAGTGAAACAATCGACTGGAGAAATCGAAATAAAATATTCTGAACACACATGGATCTCTAGTATACCAATATCTATTGATAAAGTTCATGAATTATTAAATTTAGGCGCACGAAAAAAAGAAGCCATTGAAGATTCTATTAATACAGAGAAGAATCGCGGCTATCAGTACAAGCATTTATTTTCACATAACTGGAATGCAATGCAAGGATTTCATCTTTTAATGCGTCTGGGGCATGCGATGAATGCGTTGTCACAATTTACAAAACGTCTAAAAAAATATGTAAAAGAGAATGGAAGTGCAGCGACATTAAAATTTATTAAAGAAAATTTATTTAACCCATGGATAACCGATGTTTGGTATGAATTACAATTTCAAAAAACACCTCAGTTGAGATTTTTAATGGAATGAAAATATAATTTATTGAAAATTAAATAAATCTTCTGCAATCGAATAACTCCGCTCGCCCTAAAAAAATATTTTGTATAAAACAATATCAATTTAACTTTTAAAACCAATCTTATTTTGAAGCAAGGCGAAAAAATAATGAAATTATATTGCTAAAATGAAAATTGAAGAGTTTCCCGACTTTCAGATTTTCCTGCATAAAAAAAACCCGACTCAGTAACGGCGCGGCTTCTAAGGTGTTATTAGTGCGAAATCCCGCACTAATGTAGTAACATGACGCTCTCCAATTACTTTTGAATGTTATGCAAATGTCAAAATATCGTATAAGAACTGTGCGCACTTCATCGGGTGCCACGGCAGTACAAGTTGTTTGGTATGAAAAAAATACAAGAAGAATCGCTAAACATATTGGAAGTGCAAAAAATCATGATGAATTAGAAATATTGCAAGCTTCTGCTGAGCAATATATTGTCGAAAATGAACCTCAAATACCCTTATTTAACGAACCTGTCTCTGAGGTGGTCTACTTCAACCAAATTGAAATAACCAATATGTCGCATCAGTTTGCACGTGATATTTTGTTAACGCTTGCAAAGCGATGTGGCTTGGGAGATTTAGATGCGCTCTACTTGGATTTAGCAATCATGAGAATTATCGAGCCATGCTCAAAGCTCCGCAGCATTCAACTGATTGAGCAATATTTTCAGATATCTTATACGCATTATCTTTACGAATGTTTGCCAAAATTATTAAATCAAAGAGAGATGGTTGAGTTAGCAGCGATTAATACTGCAAAATTATTTCATTCTTCTTTTTCTTTACTGCTTTACGATGTTACTACACTCTATTTTGAAACACACAAACCAGATAATGATTTGCAAGCCCGTGGATTTTCAAAAGATGATAAATCAAAACAACCACAAATTGTGATTGGATTACTCGTGACAGAACAGGGGTTTCCACTATTGTACGAGACATTCAAAGGAAATACGTTTGAAGGCCACACGATGCTTTCTGTGGTAGAAGCATTTCAAAAGAAATATTCTACAGAGAAGCCTATTATTGTTGCGGATGCTGCAATGCTTTCTCAGAATAACAGAAAAGAGTTAGAAAATGCAGGATATCAATACATTGTTGGCGCGCGATTATCTAATGCGAAATACACGCTGTTAGAAACAATTTCTAACACTTTACCTAGGCAAGATGGAGCAACGATACGAATATCTTATCCTGACGACAGTTACGATCTTATTTGCTCTTACTCGGAAGCCCGTTATAAAAAAGATAGCCGTGAAATAAAAAAGCAAATCGAAAGAGCAAAATTATTCATTTCAAAAAATGAATCTGGACGACGAATTAAATTTATAAAAAAAGAAAACGCTAGCTATCTGTTTGATGAAAAACTTAAGCAAAAAACTGAATTACTGCTTGGAGTGAAAGGTTACTGCACCAACATTCCAAAAGATATTTGCACTGAGAAAGATATTATTTCTCATTACCATAGTTTGTGGCGCGTAGAACAAGCGTTTCGCATGTCCAAAAGTGATCTGCGTGCACGACCTATTTTTCATCATACGCATGATGCAATCAAATCACATGTATTAATTTGCTTTATGGCACTAATGATCGGCAAATATATTGAAATTAAAACCGGCTACTCATTGCGAAAAGCGCGTGATTTACTGTGGAGAGTGCAAGAGGTTTGCTTGCGTGATCCGCTAAGCGGCAAGGAGCGTAAGGTACTTAGTCCCGTATCCACTGAGCTTGCTCAGTTACTCAAATTATTGGATATGAAAATCCCGCACTAAATCTGGAAGTCAGGAGCACAAGCATAAGCAACTATCATTTTATCTAAAATACGTGTTTTGCCTGATATAACGGACTTCTGATCTTTGGTATCGCTTTTCAAATCTAAAGATAGACCTAGATCAGGCGAGATCTTATCTACTGTATTACTTAAGTTTTGATTGCTCAGTTCTAAATTTAGTATGCATAGTCCCTGTATCAAACAAGCACGCGCCTTAAGACTGATATTGTCTAATATATCCGACAATACAAGCGAACCTACTTCAGTTTTGCTATCTGGATATATAATATATAATAGTTCTTCATTAGTTAAGTCGCCGATGAGCTCAATTTGACCAGCCTCATCCTCTTTTAACGCTCTGATTATTATAGGTATATTTTTATACTCGGCGGGAGAGAATGGCATTTAGACCTCGTTTTTTTATGGCAGTAGTATCTAATTATTATACAGTATGTGTAATAAAAGGCTATGGTAGGCTGAGTAGTGTCTATTGTCATCCTGAGCGCAGCGAAGGATGACAATAGACACTCAGGGATGACAACACACCAACCTACGACAACGAAATCCGACAAAGATCAATCAAAGAACTTGGAAACAAGCCCAAAGCAAGTGCAGCAAAACTATTAATAGAAATAGCCGTTAAAATCCCAGCAGGAATAGTAATTTGTGTTTCTAACAAAGTCTCTCGCGGCTCTTCAAAATACATATACATAATCACGCGCAAATAATAATATGCGCCAATAATCGCAAATAATAATGCAAAAGCTGCTAACCCAACATAATGCGCTGCAACTAAAGCTTCAAGCAAACCTAACTTTGCAAAAAAACCAACGGTGGGCGGCACGCCCGCCATTGAAAACATTAGCAATAACATCATAAAAGCTAACCATGGATTCCGTGTATTTAAACCACGATAGTCATCTAACTTATCCAACTCAATACCATTTTTACTCATCAATCCAATGATAGCAAAAGCACCTGCCGCCACCAGAACATAAGTCGCAATATAAAACATCGCCGCAGAATAACCCTGTGGAGAATCAGGCCCAGCAATAATACCTAATAACATATAACCAATATGCGCAATTGAAGAATAAGCTAACATACGCTTAATATTGGTCTGTGCAATCGCCAAGACATTGCCAAAAAACATCGATAACACCGCAACTACAATTAAAAATTGTTCCCATTGAATTTGAAATGCTGGAAAAGCTTCAACTAAAATTCGCATCGTAATACCAAACGCAGCAATTTTGGGCGCACTCGCAATAAATAATGTAGTCGGCGTCGCAGCCCCAGCATACACATCTGGCACCCACATATGAAATGGCACAGCACCAAACTTAAAAATCAATCCAACCAACACAAAAATTAAACCAAACAAAATAATCACATTATCCGCATGTGATAAACCAGTAATAACGGTAGGAAGCACTGAAATCTCTATCGTCCCTGTTGCACCATAGACCATGGTAATGCCATATAAAAATATACCGGATGCAAAAGAACCCAAGACAAAATATTTCATTGCTGCTTCAATCGCATTTTGAGAATTTTTATATAACGCAACCATGGCATATAATGCCAAAGACAATAATTCTAAGCCTAAATAAATCGTTAAAAAGCTATACGCCGAGGCCATAATTTGCATGCCTAGCACAGCTAATAAACCCAATAAATAATAATCATTGCGCGGAATTTGACGTTCCTTTAAATAGACTCGCGCATAAACAAAAGCAAAAAAACTCGTTACTAATATAAACAATTTAATTAACACTGCCATTTTATCTAAGACATAATGTCCGGAAAAAGTCACTATTGGATTAGGATAATCACGATACTGAGCGATCGCCAATAAAAATGTGATGACTAATGTTGCTTGCACTAAAATATAAGTTACTATGCGAAATCGTGATGCTAAAAATACATCCACCACTAAAATTAAACTCAGCATGCATAAAACAAAAATTTCTGGCAGAGCGATAGAAAAAATCGGTAGGGTAAAATTCATAAATTTCCCGTCATATTCGGCAAGCTAATTTGCAATAAATGGCCTATCGTCACGTGCAGCACTTTTAACACTGGCTCTGGATACAGCCCAAGAAAAAAGACACCCACGGCTAACAAAGTATAATTAATCATTTCAATCCAATTCAAATCTTGCATTGCTGCAACTTCTGCACTCACCACTGGACCAAAAAATACTCGCTTATACATCCATAAAGTATAGGAGGCAGCAAGAATTAAGGTTAAAGCCGCAAAAAAAGCCACCCAAAAATGTGCTTGAAACGCACTCATAATCACCATAAATTCACCGACAAAACCGGCTGTTCCCGGCAAGCCCACATTCGACATCGCAAATAACATAAAAAACGCCGCAAAGATGGGCATTGATTTTGCTAAGCCGCCATAATCTTTAATCAAACGGCTATGATTCGACATACGATCCGCCATAATTCCCACACCTAAAAACATGGCCCCAGAACCAAAAGCATGCGCAATCATTTGAATCACTGCACCCTCAAGACTCATGTATGCATCTTGCAAAGTATTCATATGACGCACAATGTCGTACACCATAAAACAACCTAAAGTCGCAAACCCCATATGCGCAATCGAAGAATAAGCAATCAGCTTTTTCATATCTGATTGCACAACAGCCACTAAGCCAATATAAACAATCGCGACTAAAGAAAGAATAATCATAAACCATTGCATTTGATCACATGCTTCCGGCGCTATGGGCATACTAAAACGTAAAAAACCATAAATACCCAATTTTAACATTAATGCCGCTAACACCACCGACCCACCCGAAGGCGCTTCAGTATGCGCATCAGGCAACCAAGTATGCACTGGCCACATCGGCACTTTTACCGCAAAAGCTAAAAAGAAAGCAAAAAATAATAAATCCTGCTGCTGCAAACTTAAGTTTAAACTGTAATATTTAAGAATTTCAAATGTGCCTGATTGCGTATATAAATACAGCAACGCAATTAACATTAAAATAGAGCCTAAAAACGTATACAAAAAGAATTTTATCGATGCATAAGAACGATTTGCGCTACCCCACATCCCTATGCTGAGATACATTGGAATTAACATTCCTTCCCAAAACACATAAAACAAAATCGCATCGGTCGCCGCGAAAACACCAATCATCATACCTTGCATCGTTAAAAACGCTGCCATATATTGTGCGATTCGCACTTTAATCGCATTACAGCCCGCAATAATAACTAATAAGCCGGTAAAATTAGTCAAAATAATCATGGCTAATGAAATACCATCAACACCTATTGCATAATGAATCTCATACGCACGAATCCATAAATAATTTTCTTGGAATTGCATCGCAAAACTATTGGGATCAAAACCAAGATAAAATGGCACACACAATAATAAATTTGCCAAACTAATAATAACCGCAATAATCTGCGCACAACGAGCATTTTTATCACCGCCAGTCATCAATACCATGACAGCACCGACCACAGGTAACCAAATTAAAATACTCAGCAAAGGAAGATGCAAAAACATAAATTAAAATCCTAGCAATAGCCAACCAAGAAAACCTACCAACCCTACTACCATCACAAGTGCATAATGATAGAGGTAACCTGTCTGAATACGTCGTGCCGTACGTGAAAACCATTGAATCGCCTTACCTGATCCATTCACAAACACGCCGTCAATTAATTTCAAATCAATATAATCATAAAAAAGATGGCCTAAGTAACGACTACCACGGACAAAAATGATTTGATTAAAATCATCAAAACCATATTTTTTAACCATCACCCAGTACAAAAATGCAAAACGCTTTTTTAATGCTTCCGCTGTCTGCGGAGAAAATAAATTAAAATACCAAGCGACAACTATACCCGCCAAAGCAAGCCATAAAGCCGGCGAATGTGCTGCTTCTAAAGCCATCAAGACGGCACCATGAAAATGCAAAGCCATCGTCGTTAAAACAGCATGTGCTGGTAAAACAAAAATACTATTGCCTAATAAATGCGGTTGTTTAAATAGCATCGGCCCAATAAATATGCCGCCCGCTATCATGCTAGGAATAGCTAATAAAATTAATGGAATTAATACCACCCATGGTGATTCTTTAATTGCAGCCTGAGCTTCTAAACTCATACGCGGCTTACCATGAAAAGTTAAAAATACCGCTCGAAAAATATAAAGTGGTGTAATAAAAGCACCCGCTAATACACAAAAATAAGCAAAATGTGCGCCTGGCAGCGCTGATAAGTGTACTGCTTCAATAATTGCATCCTTAGAATAAAATCCCGAAAATGGCGGTAAAGCAGCGAGTGAAATCGCACCAATAATAAAAGTTAAATAAGTCACCGGCAGATAAGTTGCGAGTCCACCCATTTTTCGCATATCTTGTTCATGGTGTAAGCTAATAATTACAGAACCTGCCGCCAAAAAGAGTAGCGCTTTAAAAAACGCATGCGTCAATAAATGAAAAATAGCCGCATCATACGCTGACGCACCTAAGGCCACCGTCATATAACCTAATTGCGACAAAGTCGAATACGCAATAACACGTTTAATATCATGATGAAATACCGCCAAAATTCCCATGAAAAAACAGGTCGTTGCACCAACGACCAAAATTAAACTTAAAGTGACGGGAGAGTATTCAAATAAAGGCGACATCCGCGCGACCATATAAATACCCGCCGTCACCATGGTAGCTGCATGGATCAATGCAGAAATAGGCGTCGGACCTTCCATTGATTCGGGCAACCACACATGCAAAGGCACTTGTGCTGACTTGCCCATTGCGCCAATAAATAATAAAACACAAATAACAGAAATCACCGATACTGTCATATGTGGAAATAATTGCATGGTCTTAGGCAAAACATCGGGAATGTGTGCGAATACAGACTGATAATTTAAATCACCAAAATACATTAACACACCCGCAATCGCTAAAATAAAAGCAAAATCCCCCACTCGATTTACTAAAAATGCTTTTAAACTACCAAAAACCGCGGGTTCACGATTAAACCAAAAACCAATTAATAAATACGAAACTAATCCAACCCCTTCCCAACCAAAAAATAATAACGCAAAATTATTAGCTAAGACTAAAACCAGCATCGAAAAAGTAAATAAAGAAACATAACTAAAAAAACGATGATACCCTGGATCATCTCGCATATAACCAATGGTATAGATATGCACCATCAGCGACACAAAAGTCACCACAAAAATCATTAAGGCACTCAAGCGATCAACTAATAAAGAAACATCGATATGAAATAATCCTGATGTAAGCCATCGATACAACACACCCTCGACGGTGGGTTGATTCCACAAAACAATTTCAGCAAAAATATAACTCGCGAGTAAAAAAGCAATACCCACTAGAGTAATCGCAACCCAGTGCGTTGCACGACGACCGATTTGTTTACCCAATAAGCCGGTAATTAATGATCCAACTAAGGGTAACAAAATGATAGCAAGTGCAATCGATAGCAAATGATTCACGGTTTATCCTTTTAATATGTCGAGTTCAGCCACAGCAATCGTTTTTTTCTGCCGGAATAATAACACCATGATTGCTAAACCAATGGCAGCCTCAGCAGCAGCGACGGTTAAAATAAAAAAAACAAAAATCTGGCCAACGGTGTTATCGCGAAAATAAGAAAAAGCGATAAAATTAGTATTGACTGATAACAGCATTAATTCTATCGACATCAGCAAAGTAATAATATTTTTACGATTTAAAATAATACCTGCCATGCCGAGCACAAATAAAATCGCCGAAAAAATGAGAAATTCTGCTAAAGAAACCATATTATTCCGCTGCTCCTGATGAATGAGTGGATTTTTCGGAAGGCAGATCAAGCAACCGTAAACGATCTCGTGGGTTAACATTAATTTGTTGACTTACATTTTGACTACGACGTTGCTTGGGCGCTCGATGAGTTAAGCTAATAGCAGCAACAATAGCCGTCAACAACAGTACGCCAGCAATTTCAAATGGATAAACATAATCGGTATACAACACCAAGCCCAACTCAACAATATTATTGTATGTCGTTGGCTTTATCCCCGGAGATGGCATTTGCAACAAACCAAAATGTTCAGGGCCCACAGCAATCACACTAATCGTTAACAATAGCGCAACTAAAATAATGCCGAATGGTAAGTAACGAACAAACCCCTCGCGAATACTATCTAAATGAATACTCAACATCATGACAACAAATAAAAATAACGTCATCACGGCACCAACATAAACTAAAACTAAAATCAGCGCTAAAAATTCAGCATGCAATATCATCCAAATGCCCGCTGTAGCAAAAAAGGTTAAAATCAAAAACAATACACTACGCACGGGATTATTCGTTAAAACTACCATGGTCGCAGCAAACACAGCAACACTAGCAAAGGCATAAAAGATTAAGTGTAAAAAAGTCATTGCCATGATTATCGGTACCTCGCGTCAGCAGCACGATCGGCAGCAATTTCTGCTTCGTATTTATCACCGATAGCCAATAATTTTTCTTTGGTTAAAATGTTTTCCCCACGATCTTCAAAGTGATAATCGTGTTGGCGAGTTAAAACGATCGCATCAACAGGGCAAGCTTCTTCACAAAGTCCGCAATAAATACATTTAAATAAATCAATTTCATATAAGGTTGTGCGTCGAGAACCATCATCGCGCGGCTCAGCCTCAATGTTAATGGCTAATGCTGGGCAAACTGCTTCACATAATTTACAAGCAATACAACGTTCTTCCCCATTGGGATAACGGCGCTGAGCATGAATGCCACGAAAACGCGGTGACATCGGTGTTTTTTCTTCGGGATACTGAATAGTCACTTTCGGCGCAAAGAAATAGCGGCCCGTTAGCTTTAGACCTGCCAATAAGTCCCAGAGAGAAAAGCTTTTAATTAACTGTAATAATCGCTGCATTTATCAGTTCCCAATTTAAACAAACTAGTAACTATTCAGTAGCACGCCTGGATCCCGCGGACAAGCCGCGGGACGTTGGCGGTGGTTGCTAAACCGCGGGATCCATGCTGCTGAATAACTACACAAACCATGGCTTAACATGAAACTGTACCGCCAAAGCAATAATTACGATCCAGACGATGGTCACTGGAATCAAAATTTTCCAACCTAACCGCATAATTTGATCATATCGATAACGCGGAAATGTTGCTCTAAACCATAAATAACAAAATACAAAAAAACTTAATTTCATCAAAAACCAAAAAAATCCTGGTATCCACGCTGTTGCTGCATCAAGATAAGCAATACCTTGAAATGGTGATAACCAACCACCCATAAACATAATCGTTGCCAATGCTGAAATTAAAATCATGTTTGCATATTCAGCTAGAAAAAATAATGCAAATGCCGCACCCGAATATTCCACATGAAAACCAGCAACAATTTCTGACTCGCCTTCAGCAACATCAAAAGGCGCACGATTTGTTTCCGCAACACCTGAGATCCAATAAACAATAAATAAGGGGAATAAAGGCAACCAATACCAATGCAACATATTGCCCTGCTGCGCATTAACAATAGCCGTTAAATTTAAGGAATTAGCCGCCATCATCACACCGATTAACGCAAAACCCATCGCAATTTCATATGAAATAGATTGTGCTGCTGCACGTAATGCACCAAACATCGCATACTTAGAATTAGATGCCCAACCTGCAATTAAAACACCGTACACGCCAAGAGAAGACAAAGAAAGCACATACAATACACCGGCATTAATATCTGCTAATACAGCTATTTGATTAAATGGAATAACAGCCCACGCAGCTAATGACGTTCCTAAACTCACTAAAGGTGCAATAATAAATAAAAATCGATTTGCTTCCGTCGGCAAAATAATTTCTTTATTTAATAATTTCACTACATCTGCAATCGGTTGTAACAAACCAAAGGGGCCAACACGATTTGGGCCAATCCGGCATTGCATATAACTAATCACCTTGCGTTCAAAAAACGTCAGATAGGCAACCGAAACCAACAACACTAAAATAATGCCGATGATTTTTGCTATAATTGCCACGACTAAAATGATTTCATCCATGGTTTTATACCGTTTCTACTTTCACAATCTGAATAGAACCAAACAACGCGCTTAAACCGCTTGTTGCTGATAACCCATGAGCAATCAACGCTCCACGCAAAGGTACCCGCTCATCACAATACAGTGGTAATCGCACACGATGAGTGGCTTGTATCACGTCAACTAATTGTCCTTCTGTACACATTAATTTTTTTGCTGTCTCTGGATGAACGCGAACAGCGGCGGACTCACCTTCAATAATAAATTGCGTTGCTTGTAATGCTTCTGCGCGTCGAACCAGAGGATCGCCAGAATACAGTGGAAATTCTGCAATTCGCATTAAACTCAGCGCATCTTGTGTCGTCTTTGCAAATTTTCTAAAGAGTGACGGTTCATCACCTGTAAGCATCGTCAACTGTTTAGCTTCTTTTGTAATCTCCTCAGCAGACTGATACTCAAATTCAGCCAACTGCAACCAATTCGCTAGCACGCGCAATACTTTCCATGCTGGACGCGACTCACCGAACGCTGTCGCAACACCCGTAAATGCTTGCCATTCACCTGCTGCATTAATAAAACTTCCTGCTGTTTCTGTATGCGGCGCCACCGGAAAAATCACTTGTGCACACTGCTCCAATATTGGATTATTAAATACAGATAAAGCAATCACACATTCGGCTGATTGTAAGGCAGCAACAGCTGCGACTGGATTAGCGCAATCAAGATCAGGCTCAACATTTAATAAAATATAGGCTTTTAATTTTGCCTCTAACATAGATTGTGCATTCAATCCTTTTGCTTTCGGCACTGCACCTGCTAACCATGCACCAGCTGCATTGGAACCTTCCGTCATAAAAATAATTTTTGTTGCTGGAAGTTGATGCGCAATCAACCGCACTAAATGACGTATCATTCTTGCTTGAGGATGATTAAATGCTAAGGCACCCACAACAATTTTAATATTTTTCTTTGTGCTTAGCTGTTTTGCAATAGACATTGCCGAAGGATTTATTTCGACATCAACTAGAGTTTCATCTTTTACACCTAATGCCTTAGCAATTTGAGCTAAGGTAAGTGAAAATTCATCTGGCGCAACAATTATTTTTTCTGTGACAGAAAAATGAAAATCATAATCTAACATATTGACAGCAAATGCTGTTGCACCGGCTAACACTGCTTTACGTACCCGCACTGCAGCAATGGGCTGTTCTTTTTGAATATGCGATCCGACTAATAAAATAGCATCCGCATCATCCAGCTCTGCATAAGTTGCCGTGGATGTCGGACAAATATCTTGATCACTCAAGTCTACTTGACGTAAACGATGATCGATATGATGACTACCTATCATGCGCATTAATTTTTGCAATAAATAAAACTCTTCTGTCGTTGAGCTAGGAGAAGCGAGAGCACCCAACTGTTCTACACCCTGCGCACTCAAGGTTTTTTGTAACTGACCCACCGCAAAATTTAATGCGGTCTCCCAGTCTGTTGCTTGTAATTTTCCCGCCACACGAATTAATGGCTGAGTTAATCGGTCAGCATGATATAAACCTTGATAACTAAATCGATCACGATCAGAAAGCCAAGCAAAATTAATCGCATTATTTTCTCGTGGTACCACACGCATAACCGTGCCATTACGCGTATGCACATTAATATTAGATCCTAAGCAATCATGCGCAGCAATCGAAGGACGTTGCTCTAATTCCCATGCTCGTGCAGTAAAACGAAAAGGTTTTGATGTCAATGCACCAACAGGACAAAGATCAATAATATTACCGGATATCTCAGAATATAAAGGTTGATTATTGGCTACTTCAATTCTATCGCCTTCACCACGATTAACCACACCCAGTTCTTTTAATCCTGCCACTTCATCACCAAAACGAACACAGCGCGTACAAAGAATACAACGCGTCATATCTGTTGCAACAAGCGGACCTAAGTCTTGATCTTTAACACTGCGCTTACCTTCTAAATAAGCAGAACGTGACGAACCATAGCCCATGCTTAAATCTTGCAGTTCACACTCACCGCCTTGATCGCAGATAGGACAATCCAGCGGGTGATTAATTAATAAAAATTCCATCACCGCTTTTTGAGCAGCCATTGCTTTTGTTGAACGCGTAAAAACTTTCATTCCAGGCATCACGGGAGTGGCACAAGCAGGCATGGGTTTTGGCGCTTTTTCTACTTCAACTAAACACATACGACAATTAGCTGCGATCGATAAATGCTTATGATAACAAAAGCGCGGAATATAAATTCCTGCCTCATCAGCAACTTGAATGACCATGGCATTCGGTTTTGCTTGGCATTTTTTGCCGTCTATTTCAATTTCAATGTCAGACATCTAATACCCCATGCACTTACCATGTTTTACATGGTAAACAAATTCGTCATAAAAATGTTTTAACATTCCGCCCACCGGCCATGCTGCTGCTTCACCAAATGCACAAATGGTTCGTCCTTCAATATTTTTTGCGGTACGACGTAAATTTTCAATATCTTCTAATGTGCCTTCACCATGCTCAATGCGATGCACTAAACGATATAACCAACCTGTTCCTTCACGACAAGGTGTGCATTGTCCACAGGATTCATGCATATAAAATTTAGCAATGCGTAATAACATTTTCACCATGCACACTGTTTCATCCATCACGATGACAGCACCTGACCCTAAACCTGAGCCCGCTTTTTGAATTGAATCAAAATCCATATCTAAAGACATCATGACATCCGCTGGTAATATAGGCATAGATGAACCACCTGGAATAACCGCCTTTAATTGATGCCCATGACGCACACCACCCGCCATCGCTAATAAATCTTTAAACGGTGTGCCTAATGGAACTTCAAAATTACCCGGATTATTGACATGACCTGAAACACTAAAAATTTTACAACCACCATTATTTGGCTTGCCCAATTTTAAAAACCATTCAGCGCCATGTTGTAAAATCACTGGCACTGAAGCAAATGTTTCCACATTATTAATTGTTGTCGGTTTGCCATATAAACCACGTACTGCTGGAAAAGGTGGTTTAAACCGTGGATAACCACGCTTGCCCTCTAAGGACTCCATCATTGCGGTTTCTTCGCCGCAAATATAAGCGCCTGCACCTAAGTGTGTATATAAATCAAAGTCAAAACCTGAACCTAAAATATTTTTTCCTAATAATCCTGCTGCATATGCTTCTCTTAATGCAGCTTCAACTCGCTCAAACGGCTCACCACAAAACTCGCCGCGCAAATAACAATAAGCAACACTGGCACCCATAGAATAAGCAGCGATAGTAATCCCTTCGATTAATTGATGCGGATTAAAACGTAAAATATCGCGATCTTTACAAGTTCCCGGCTCGCTTTCGTCAGCATTACACAATACATATTTTTGTCCGGGCACATCACGACGAATAAAACTCCACTTTAAACCCGCTGGAAAACCAGCACCACCTCGACCACGCAATGCAGATAATTTTAATGCTTCAATAATTTGTTCAGGCGGTGTTTTTTCACGTAATATTTTTTTCCATTGCTCATAACCACCGACACTCTCGTAAGTGGTCATGGTCCATGGCTGATCTAAATGTAATGTGCGATAACAAACTTCATTCGCCACAAAAATTACTCCAACTTATCAATTTAAGTTTTAACGTTGTAACTATTTAGCGACAAGAGCGCTTGTGAGCATAGCACTTAAAATACCGCTCCAAGCGAAACATCCCTGTTTTAGGCTTGCCATCCATGGCAAGCAAGTCGCTTTATTTTAAGTGCTATGCTCACAAGCGCTCTTGTCGCTAAATAGCTACTTAACATCTATCATTTCAATTCATTTAATATGCTATCAATTTTTTCAGGTGTTAAATTTTCATAATATTTTTTACCGATCTGACACATCGGCGCTTTAACACAAGCAGCCAAACATTCTTCCTCTTTTAAAGTAAATCTTCCATCTGCCGTTGTTTCACCAAGATTAATCTGCAAGCGTTGTTTAAAGTGCTCAAGCATTTCTTCTGCGCCTGATAACATGCAAGAAATATTCGTACAGATATTAATAACGTGTCGCCCTACCGGCTCTAAATGATACATCGAGTAAAACGTCGCAACTTCAAAAACCTGAATGTAAGCTAAACCTAAATAATCAGCCACTGCATTCATTAATGGCTCAGTCAAATAACCTTGATTTTGTTCTTGTGCTAAACGTAAAGCTTGCAAAATGGCCGAACGCTTTTGATCAACGGGATAACGTTGCAGCCACTCAGTAATTTCTTGCTGAACTTTTGCTGATAATAAACTCTGAGTATGACAATGTGACATTAACGATCAATCTCCCCAAAAACAATATCGATACTCGACAATACAGAAACCACATCAGAAATCATGTGACCACGAACTAATTCATCAAGCGCCGCCAAATGTGGAAAACCAGCAGCACGTATTTTTAAACGATACGGTTTGTTTGCGCCATCAGAAACCAAGTACACACCAAACTCACCCTTAGGATGCTCTATCGCTGCATAAGCTTCGCCTACTGGCAAACAATAACCTTCTGTCATCAATTTAAAATGATGTATCATCGATTCCATTTTTAATTTCATATCAACACGTGATGGCGGTGTGATTTTATTATTGGCTAACATCACTGGCCCAGGATTTTTTCGTAACCATTCAACACATTGCCGAATAATTTGTGTAGATTGGCGCATTTCTTCTATGCGCACTAAATAACGATCATAGCAATCACCATTTACGCCAACAGGAATTTTAAAATCTAATTGATCATAAACTTCATACGGTTGTTTGCGGCGCAAATCCCAAGCAATACCTGAGCCACGTAACATCGGCCCGCTTAAACCCAAGGCGATAGCACGTTCCGGTGAAATAATCCCAATATCAACGGTACGTTGTTTCCAAATCCGATTATCCGTTAATAAAGTTTCATATTCATTAATACGATTTGGAAAATTTTCTGCAAAATCGGCGATAAAATCTAATAATGACCCCTGTCGATTTTCGTTGAGCTTAGCGACTTGAGCTGCATCATGCCAACGCGATGGTTTATATTGCGGCATTTTTTCTGGCAAATCACGATAAACACCACCGGGTCGATAATAAGTAGCATGCATGCGCGAACCTGATACCGCTTCATAACAATCCAATAAATCTTCTCGCTCACGAAAACAATATAAAAAAACTGTCATCGCGCCATTATCTAATCCATGACTTGCTAACCATAATAAATGATTTAAAATCCGTGTCATTTCATCAAACATAACACGAATATATTGCGCACGAATGGGCGCTTCAATTTGGAGTAATTTTTCGATAGCTAATACATAACCATGCTCATTACACATCATCGAAACATAGTCTAAACGATCCATATAACCAATAGAATGATTATAGGGTTTACTTTCAGCTAACTTTTCCGTTGCGCGATGCAATAAACCAATATGTGGATCTGCGCGAACGACAGTTTCGCCATCCACTTCTAAAATTAAACGCAATACACCATGTGCAGCAGGATGTTGAGGACCAAAGTTAAAAGTGTAATTACGAATTTCAGGCACTTTATTCACTTGGTTTTTCTCCTACTGCATACCGATTATCATCACGAATAACTTTCGGCTCTAAAACTCGCGCCGTAATACTCACAGGCTCATAAACAACTTGCTTTAAGATTGCATCATAACGTGCTTCGACATTACCAATAAGCGGAAAATCTTTTCGAAACGGATGACCAATGAAGCCATAATCCGTCAAAATACGCCGCAAATCAGGGTGATTCGCGTAGTGGATACCGAACAAATCAAACGCCTCACGCTCAAACCAATTTGCAGCCGGCCAAATATCGACAACGCTCGGAACCACAGGATGGAGTGAATCTAAAAATACTTTAATGCGCAAACGCTGATTATTTTTTAATGATAATAAATGATAGACAGATGCAAAACGTGATTTTTCAGTTGTGTTAGCCGTTTTAAATGCATTAACTTCAACGCCGCGCTCAAATCCTGTTGCCGTGCTATTTTCTGTTTCCCACTCTGAAATACCATATTGTAAATAATCAACTCCACATACATCGATTAATTGATTAAATACAAAGTTTTCATCGTCACGTAAGGCTAAACTCAACTCAAGCAAATGATGTGGCGCAACATCTAAGGTTAATTCATTAAATGCAACACACGATGAATGCACTAAATGCGAAAATTTTTCATTAATTTTAACTGACAAGGTTTCAATAGAAGACATTACTATATACCTTACCGTTCAATAATTTTTTTACGATTAATTTTATTTCTCAACTGAATCACACCATATAGCAGTGCTTCTGCAGTTGGTGGACAGCCAGGAACATAAACATCAACAGGAACAATTCGATCACAACCACGAACGACAGCATACGAGTAATGATAATAACCACCCCCATTCGCACAAGAACCCATCGAAATAACCCAGCGTGGCTCAGCCATTTGATCATATACTTTACGCAATGCGGGCGCCATTTTATTGCATAAGGTACCAGCAACTATCATTAAATCACTTTGACGTGGGCTCGCACGAAATAAAACACCAAAACGATCCAAATCATAACGAGAAGCAGCAGCGTGCATCATCTCTACTGCACAACATGCAAGACCAAAAGACATTGGCCATAAAGAACCTGATTGCGCCCAGTTAACTACCTTTTCTACTGTGCTGACTAAAAACCCCTGGGTTTTTAGATTTTCTATTCCCATTCTAAAGCCCCTTTTTTCCACTCATAAATAAAACCAATTACAAGTAGCCCTAAAAAAATACCCATTGCTGTCATACCAAACCAACCTATTTTGCGAAAGGCAACAGCCCAAGGAACTAAAAAAGCCGTTTCTAAATCAAAAATAATAAACAAGATAGCAACAAGATAATAGCGCACATCAAATGGTAAGCGTGCATCATCAAATGCGTCAAAGCCGCATTCGTAAGGAGAATTTTTGGCTGCATCAGGACGCTGAGGACCTAAAGCATATCCAATAAGAAGTGCGACGATACCGAGCACACCACCTATCAGTAAAAAAATTAATATCGGTAAATAATTTTGTAACACAGTGTTTCAGCTCCTCTCGATGTAAGGTGAACCCGAGCTTTTCGATTTTACATCATTTGGTGTCGAAGGAGGGACTCGAACCCTCACAACTTGCGTTACCACCCCCTCAAGATGGCGTGTCTACCAATTCCACCACTTCGACATTTCTTTACTGTTTTACATTTTACCGCGCATGACCGCCCGGTATACTTGCAGGAGAAACAGGTTGGGGCGCCTGTTGATCAACTCCTAAACTTGAACCAGGTAACTCTATTGCTACACTCTGTTTAACCAAGCGACCTGCAATATAATTCAAAGTGATGCTGGTTGCAAAAAAAACAACAACTAAACCTATCGTCACTCTTAAAAGAAAAGATCCAGAACCGCGACTACCAAATACGGTTTGCGATGCTCCACTACCAAAAGCAGCGCCCATGGTTGCTCCTTTTCCTTGCTGGACTAGTACCAACAAAATAACAGCAATGGCTGCAAAAACATGAATAGCTAAAATAAATTGATACATTACTCACCCTCAGAACATTACGCTGCCTGGCAAATGGCCAGGAAACTCTTCGCATCTAACGATGCTCCACCTACTAAACCGCCATCTATATCTGGCATTGCAAACAAGCCAGCTGCATTATCCGCTTTAACACTGCCGCCGTAAAGTATTCGTGTGCGATTTGCAACATCAACTTGCAACTCTGCTAGCTCTGAACGGATAAATTCGTGTACTTCTTGTGCTTGCAAGGGGGTTGCGCTTAACCCTGTACCGATGGCCCAGACGGGTTCGTATGCGATTATTGCTGTATCAAAAACCTGAATACCAGTCGTCTCAATCACGGAAAGCAACTGACGTTTAATGACACTGCGGGTTTCATCTTTTTCACGTTGTGCTAGGGTTTCGCCCACACACAAAATGGGAGTTAAACCAAATTGCAGAGCTGCATTAAACTTAGCGGCAATTAAATCTAAATTTTCTTGAAAAATATTGCGTCGCTCTGAGTGGCCGACTAATACGTAGCGACAACCACTATCAGCTAACATAGGCGCTGATATTTCACCGGTAAATGCGCCTGTTTCGCCGGTGTATAAATTTTGCGCTCCGAGATAAATGCTTGAATTTTTTAGTATTTCTTCTGCTTGCGATAAATGTACATAGCTCGGAAAAACGACCATATCAATGTGTGGATAATGCGATGCGCCTGATTTAATTCCTGTAAGCAATGTTTGCACCTGAGAACGGGTACCAAACATTTTCCAATTTCCTGCTACCATCTTTTTGCGCATAGATTCCTTACGATAAACTCTCTTTTAAGAGGCGTGATTGTAAGCGAAGATGATAGATCGAAACAAGTGTTGCTATTATAGGGGCTAATAATAGCTGGTATGTGTTAAAGCAAACCGCTAAAATAAGTGTAGCATTTAAAATACCGTTCAAGGAGTATTTAGATCATGTTGAGCGCAGCACAGCCTAACCCATCACCAGTGGCTCCAGCTTTGACTTGTCCACCCAGCCCTGAAGATGATCTTTGGGGTGTAAATGAGGGAGAGAACACATCTAAAACTGTTAGCATTAGCGCTGGAAATGCTCAACCACAAAGACAGAGCTTCCAACAAACAGCAAGACCGCAACAACCTCCCGCTCTAGCAATTAATTCAAAATTAACTCAAGGTCTTATTACTTTTTTTGATCGTCTAACAGCTGCAATTTTTGGCGGAACAATAGGAGTACTTGCTCATCTTGCGAAACTAACAGTAGCAGGTGTTTTTTTTATTGTGGGTATAGATGTAGCTTATGGACGCCCATCGACCATGAGCATGATTATCACTGGATCAATTGGTGGCTTATTGGGTCTTACTATAGCTGCTATTACAACACCTTTTGTTTTTGTATGGAACACTATTACCGCCATCGATACAGGTTGGAAAGAAATTAAAGAATCAACAAAAAAACTTATCAGTGATATTAAAAACAGTATAGATATATTTAAAGAAACAACGGTCGCATTAAATAATACGTTGGTTTCCCCTATCCAAAATCACTCTCAAGGAGAAAGAACGACAGTTACCATCGAAGGGCCACCCACCAACGAACCAACAAACGCAACTGTTATCAGACCAACAACAAGCACAATGACAATCCAAGATTTCCTACCTAGTGTGCCTGCAGGAGCACTTCCTTTTAAATTAGATAACGATAACAAGCTAACAACAAACCAAACAGCTACCCACAACTGGCCCTCTAGATCAGCCCGTGCTGACTCAGCACCATCTGCCACCGATCTCTATAAAAACGATAGCAATGACTTCAAACATCCCTTCTCACCAGCAAAATCACCTCACTAAACCGGATTTACACTGTTTTTCCTTGTTGGCAATGAACTAATCTACCATAGCCAACTCTCATCTCCACAAATCAAAGTAAAATACTGGCGCGATACAACCGGCCCTGAAATAGATTATGTTTTAGATGTCACACATAACTACATACCCATTGAAGTAAAATGGACTGACAAGCCTAACCACACCGATGCAAAACATATAATAAAATTTATGCAAGAATATCCAGAAACAAAAGAAGCTTTTATTATTTGCCGCACTCCACAACGTTACAGGATTAACAAAAATATTACTGCTCTACCCTGGCAAGAGATTAATCTTTTATTTCAAAACCTCACATCCCCATCCCTGCCGCACCCAGACCTTTAGATTTTTCAAGATAAATTTTCTGATCACTTGCTGTCGGTTCATAGCGCAAAATATCTAAGTGTTTACCATTTTTATCGCCTAAAATTTGCATTTCAACCCAAGCAGAGCGAATCATTTTATTAAAGCCAGATAGCTCAACAGTCCAATCGCGTTGATAAACTTCACGCGCCATAACACGCGATGTTTGCAAGGCATCCTCTAATGTTCTTTCATAAGAAAATAAATCTTTCGGTGCACCCACAATACAACTACCACGATCATAAATAACATAATGTTCACTCATGCCGGGTAATGTTAATAATTTTTTTTCTGATGGCATTTCTAAATTGTAAACATCCCAAATAGTTAATACAGCAAAACGCTGTAATAAATAAAATAATTCCGCTGGGCTAATCGGCCGGTTAAGCAAATCACCCATATCAGGTACCGGAAGATTATTAATTAAAGCTTCCCAAATTTTAGTTTTAAAACCACCAAATAATTCATTTGCATCAGTCACTAAACTTGGCCTTATCGTCAAAGCAAATTGTGTGGTAAAAGTAGCACCGACATCATTCTCTGCAACAACTAAGATCTCATAACTACCTTGAGTCTTTATTGCTGGAATGCCTTGCAATATACCATCAGAGGTACAAATCAACCCCATGGGCAAAGGACGTCCCGTAGAAAGCTCTGCTTGAAAGCGCACCTTACCACTCACAGAATCAGGAGAGCCAATAAAATCAGCAAGATAAAGAGGGCCGAAATTTGCGCCTTCATTAACAATTTGCGCAGGAATAGGCTTGATTAATGTAGGTTGGTCCATGGATAGCGTACCTTTTTAAGATGACAGTATTATTATATCAGGAACTACTATGGTGACGAAAGTGAATCCCAGAGTTTGGTGGGCACGCTGCGCTTTGCCCACCCTACAAAAGCATTAAAAAATATAGGGTGAGCAAAGCGCAGCGTGCCCACCAAGCTCTTTAGCTACTAATAGCTACAACAAAACCCACTCATAAATTTCCGTCACCGGAAGATGACATTTATTACAAGCACTACCGCAAACAGACGTTTTAGAAAATTTACGGATACAACCTTTGCGCAACCAATGATGCAACATATTACGCAACAATTCAGAATCACATTTAAAATAAGCACATAACTGCGCAAGACTGGCTATTTTCACTTGTTGTAAATAATTTTTAATTTCAAGCAAATTCATAAACACCTCGTTCTTCATAAGCAGCATAAGCACGAATACTGAATATAGCGAGCCCCACAACGCTAATTAGAGTGATCAACCACAAACTGGAACTAAAAGGATGACGCACAAACGTAGCAGCCTGATAAAAACCAACCGCCACACAATAAGCAACGCCTGTCGTCCACAACACTGAAAAAACTGTCCAAACACGACTCACCTCTCGCACCATCGCCGCTGTCGTAGAAATGCAAGGAAAATACAACAACACAAATAATAAATACGCCATTGCTCCCACTTGACCATCAAAATGCTGATACATTAGACCATAAACACTTTGCGATAAATTATGCACCGACGCTTTTGCTAAAACAGGATGGCTTAACGAACTTCCAAGCTGCACAAGATTCGCGGGAATCGAAACAAAAGCACTCTGCAATCCGCCCCAAAAACTATAGGTATCTGCTTGTATTACTGATAAATGACCTAATTGACTATACAAAGTATTCAATGTCCCAACGACAACTTCTTTTGCTAACACACCAGTCAACAAACTAACAGCAGCTGGCCAATTATCCATTTGAATTCCCATTGGACTAAAAATAGGTGTAATCCATAAACCTAAAACCGACAAGATGGAATGCACATCACCATCGCCACTATTTAAAGTACCTTCAACATTTAAACTATTTAATGTGCCCAACAAAATGCAAATCGGCACAATTAATTTTCCAGCGCGCAAAACAAAACCTTTTAAACGCTGCCAAGCATGCAAACTCAGCGTGCGAAAATGTGGAATATGATATGGCGGCAATTCCATAATCAATGGCGCCGACTCACCTTTTAACAGCGTTTTTCGCAGTAAAAATCCAGTTAACATTGCCATCAAAATACCGATAAGATACAAAACAAAAATAATATTTTGCCCACCGATGGGAAAAAATGCTGCAACAAAAACAGCATAAATCGCTAACCGCGCACCGCATGACATAAATGGACTCATCATAACAGTGAGTATACGATCACGTTTATTCTCTAAAGTACGCGCAGCCATCACGCCAGGCACATTACAGCCAAAACCTACTACCATCGGTACAAATGATTTGCCTGGCAAACCAAGCACACGCATCAAGCGGTCGACGACAAATGCAGCACGCGCCATATAACCAGAATCTTCTAACAGGGCGAGAAATAAGAACATTGCACCAATCACGGGGATAAAAGTAATCGTGGTATTAATCCCTTTACCAATTCCATTGGCAATTAACGCTGTTAACCATGCGGGAACACTAAGCTGTGTTAGTAAATAATTTACTCCACCAACAAAAATCGTATTGCCGCTAATATCAAAAAAATCCTGGAATGCGCCACCAATATTGATAGCAAAGAAAAACATTAAGTACATGACCGCTAAAAAAATTGGAATCCCTAATACTCGGTTTAAAACTATTTTATCTATTCGTGCTGTGACTGTTGGCGTATTCACGCTATTTTTAACAATACAATCAGCAATCAATGTTTGAATATAATTATAACGCGCGTCTGCTAACACAATATCCGCATCTTCACCTGTTTCTGACTGTATGCGTGCTTGCCAATTTAATACTTGCGCCTTGATATCGGGTGTTATTTTTTCTTGCGCAAATAAGTCACCCTCTAATAAGCGCATTGCTAAAAAATCAGATTCTGTTTTAGTTGTAAGCTCAGCAATCGCTGCTTGAGTTAAACTATTTTTTTCAGTAAGAATGGTTTGTGTCGTTAATGGCGAAGACAACATGGGGTGAGTGTAAATAGCTTGCTTAAGCTCAACAATACCTTGGTTTTTATTTGCAGCTAATGGAATAACGGAACAACCTAATTTTTTTTCTAGTTTTTTTAAATCAATTTTAATTTGACGTTGATCAGCAATATCCATCATATTAACAGCAACAATCATTGGGACGCGCATATCTAATAATTGCAAAGTTAAATATAAATGCCGCTCTAAATTACTGGCATCTAAAATATTAACAATCACATCAACATGGCGATTTAAAATATATTCACACGCAATACGCTCATCCACGGCTGAATCTGAAACTACATTTAAAGAATAAGTTCCAGGTAAATCCACCACTTCTATCATTTGTTGTTGTTCAGTAAAAAAACCGCTTTTACGCTCTACCGTCACCCCCGGCCAATTACCAACGCATTGACAACCGTTAGTTAAGGCATTGAATAGAGTTGTTTTACCGCAGTTAGGATTACCTACCAAGCCGATAGTCAGTTTTTTATGGTTATTTTCACCCGTTGCGTTACTACAACAAGCTTTAGAGAACCATTTCATAAGGCCACCTTTTCAATTTCTAAGATTCCCGCTTCACTTTTGCGTAAACTTAGAGCGAAACCACGCACGGTAAGCTCAACCGGGTCCCCTAGGGGCGCAATCCGCGTCAGAGTAAACTCTGTGCCAGGAATTAATCCCATTGAAATCAATTTATTACGATACATTTTTTCACCTGCGTGCAGACGAATAATCCGACCTCGTTCCCCAACTTTCATGTGGCTAAGCTGCATCATCTCTGGTTTTCTACCTCATTTGTTGTAGACTAGTGTCCTACACCCAACACATTCTTGTCAATCGAAATGAGAACTATTCTCATTTAGGTCCTAAGCGTTAAGAAAACATTAAGAAAATGAGATTACACTAACAACTATGGGTTATAAGTAGGCAAATAAGATATAATGTAAGTAACATGACGCAAAATAACTAGATCTGTTAACTGATTGCAGGGCATACACTATGAGCGGAACACGATACAAGGTTGTTGATTGCTTAGAAGCGGCAAATGAAGCGGTTGGAAACGCGAATGCCAACTTGATAAAAAATAATAAGAATTTAATAACCTGCATTACTTTAGAAGTTAAAAAACATTATCCTGAATCAGAATTTCAATTACAAAAAACGAACACCGCTTCATCAGAAGACAGTAGCGTACTGACAGCCTTACTTGATAATGATGATGACAGCAGTGCTGCCGCTGGAGAAGATCTTCTTAATTTACTTTTTACTAACATCGCCATTAATTCAAACGAACTTAATTCTGATAGTAAAAAAGCAACTGCACTCGCCAGCAGCTTAACTGCTAATCTATTAAGCCTAATAGCAAGAAATGTTGTTACAACAGGTGCTGGTGTTGCAATAACCGTTTCCACGCCAGAGCAAAACCAAGCTGTTCAAGCAATGTTTACCAATGCCATCAAAAGCTATCGTCAACATATGAGTACAAAAGCAAACACTAAAAAAAACCAAACTAAAGTCTCGCAACTTTTTTCAGATGATCAAGAAGATGATCTAAACAATTCAAATAGTGAGAATGATAGCTCAGGTAATGATTCAGACGATGAACCTGGTGAAGCAAAACAACAGCCTGCTACAACTACCATAGCAACCGACCATGATGATAGCGATGATGACACAAAACCACTCATTCTACAGAGTGTACCTAACGCTAATATAGATGAAAAAAAACCATCATCGAATGCTGCTAATGACTCAGACAATGATGACGATAATGATGATCCAGAGAGCACAAGCCGCTCTTTTGTAGGCCATAAAAGATCAGTATCAGGCACTATCCTTGCTAAAAACGGTTCAGACCAAAAAAATCCAATTTCCAGCAATACACAAACACGCTCAGCTATCGATACAAAAATAAACCGCCCAACAAAGGTTCAACCAACTAAGCTCGACCTTAAAGATATTAAACCAGATGCAATCCCTGCTCCACATACTTTAGGCGCAATGTTAATTGAACAACTCACTGCCCCAGTTGAAAAAGCAGAGAGTAAAGACGCTAAAAAAAATCCAGCTTTATCCACCACCGAAGCTAAGAGAAAGGCTGCTTATCAAGTCATCGAAGATATTGTTTTTATGCTGAGCCCAACAGAACAAATGGCTTTTATAAAAACAGCTATGGCTGAGTTTTCAATCGGCACAAAAGATGAGTATAAACAATTGAACGAAACTTATCTTGAGTATCAAACATGGGCTGCAAAATCTGCAAAAGAGCAAGCAGCAAGAGACCAACAAATTGATGTTATCAAAAAAGAACTAGCAACGACAACAGCAAGTGCCAGAGCCACATTAGTTAATCATCAAAAGAGATATAATACCAATGAAAAACTAGCCAACAACTCATCCATCATCCGTCAAAAAAGAGCAGCCTTAAGAGACATCGCTATTGCAGAAAGAAATGCTGCAAGAGACATTAGCAAACTTTTTAATGAAGAGCCCTTACAAAAAGAGATCTACAAAAAAACTTTCAATGATTATTATACAAAGACAATTCGTCCTGCATTAACAAATCCTAACCACCGCGCAGAAAAACAAAACTGGGCCACCCTTGCCCGACAAATATGCAACATCCCTGAAAAACAAAGTGACCGCCCTCACATTAATGACGTCCATAAAAATGAAAACATTTTTGACCGCCCATTAATCAAAGCAGATAGCACAACAATCCATCACAATAAAACCACTCTGCGTGATGTATTTGGTGCCAACAATGACAATTTCCGCTTTATTTCTGGTAAAGCAGGAGGCGCAAACTATTCTGGTGTTGGTGGTGGCATACGTGTTGCTGTTTATCAAGACAAGAATGGCATATTGCATACACAAAAAGATATTCTTAAACAGCCAACTGATTTATTTTCCAGTAAAAGTAAACAGACTGACGACACGCCAGATCAAGCAGAAATTCAATTTGCAGAAATAATGGAAGAGTTTTTTGTTAGCTACGTTTTACAGCCTATTAATAGAGCTAACGTTGTTTTAATCGAATTAAAAAAAGATGAAAAAATTTCTGATGAGCTATTAATTAAAATCTCAAAAAGAAACAATGGCGCGCCTGTTCTAGTAAAACAAGAGAATCACTTTTTCTTTTACGGATGCAAAGACGACGACTATAACCGTACCGACTTATCAAAAGAAGAAGCTGGGCATTTTATAGCCCTACCCTTCGAAGCCGGAAAAAACAAACTCATAAACGCAAGCGATCCCAACTTTACCCCTGCGATGCTTGATATCTTACAAACACACGACGACACTCTTAACAAAATAGATCCAGATACTATCTCTACCGTAACACTGTCAGTCATGCCTAATGCGCTTGACCCCAGTGACCCGCAGCCTGAAGAAATAGGTGTTTCTTCTTTATTTTTCGATGGCTGGGAAGACGTACATACTGCAGCACACTTAGCAAAATTTGCCGCCGATCAAGAAGCTGCCGATGCTAAACTAGGAATTAAAAAACCAGACACCGTCTCTAAACCAAGCTCCGAGTCTGTCATTCCCAAGAGAGGAAGTGGCCCTGCCAATGGTCCAATCATCAACGTTGAAATGCTAGGTGGAACCCCTGATTTTCAACCTGGGGTAGAAATTCTTGTCAATAAACAAAATATTCCGGGCCTCGGTAGAATTGTCAAACCTGTGTGGCTAGGGAACTACTCAGTACACACTGAAAATGGCGGTGTATCTATCATTGAAAGAGATGGAAAAGAACAAAAAACATTTACCTTTATTGACCTAGGCGCGGGTGGTGGCGTTACACAAAAAGTTGAAAAAGGTGGGGGATTTTCTCGCGCAGTACATCTACACAGCTCAACCCTGCGTAAAAATTATTCCGCTTATGTGCTTGCATATCCCGATAATATACGAATAGCGAAGGCATTTGTTGAAGATTTCGATCAAGACATTAATGAATATCCGCAAGACTTACTTTTCAGCCGGATAGAAAGAGCCACCTATCTACTCGCATCACGATTTAAACTACCACAATTTATCGAATGGGCAGAAAAAAATGGTCTCACGCTGACTGATCCAGCAAAAAAAGATTTTAAGCTAGCGATAAAAGAAATGATAAGCTTTAAAAAAGAACGTCTCTTAGCACGACAAAATTCAATAAGAGAAATCGCATATACTTACAAAATCAGCAATTACGTCAGGCTCGATGGCACTGATTACACTCAAGATGATATTATTAAACTTATCAAAGATCATCCTACTTTTTCTGTTCGCAGTAAGATAAGATTTCGTGGCAAGAATATTCCTGATGATGCAGAGAAAAAAATAAAAACGCTCGTCAAGCAAGCTCTGCATGATGACCCAGACATGCAATCAGGCATCAATGCGATTTTATTTAATGATATTAAATTAAGTACCAAACCAGAAAAAGGTGAGTTACCACAAAAAATCCGTCTACTGAATACTGTTCGGTGCTTAACGTCCCGATTACAAATGTTTGAGCATCTCGCTAAAAGAGTTGAAGCCGCAAACATACCTCAAACCGAAAAATTTAATTTAGCTAGACAAGAGATGCAAGAATTAATCTCATCTCTAACTAACGCAACAAAGCAACGTTCAGAAGGCGGTTATAACTTAAACGATAAAGCAGAAAGAAATATTTTACGCCAGCTCTGCGACGGTGCTTATCGCAATGCAGTCAGCATATTCAATGAAATTACTTTCTCAATTGATCCTGATAAACAAAGCGAAAGCCAAATTCAATTACTGCATAAAATGCACGTTTATGAAGAACCCACAACTGGAAAAGAGCAAACTCAATATTTAGCAGACGTCATCAAAAAAAATGATGCTCTTATCAAAGATAAGAACGTGCTCGATACATTAACCAAACCCACTATCGGTTCTATTTTAAGAAATGAAATCTTAGGCCGAAAAACTTCCGCAGAAGATAAAAGAACAGAGTTAGAAATAAGACAAGACACTTATGATACCTTGATCACTATTTCAAAAAAACTTTTTGACAAAGATCAATATGACTTTATCAGCAGAATCATAACAACATTTAAATTAAATCTTTCTATTCACGATGATGATAATAAAAAAATATCGCTCGATACTCTCTACGAACGACTTGAAAAGAACTTAAAAGAAAAATTTAACGATAAAAGCCGTGATCCCAGCCTAAAAAACGCTACCTTATGGAACCCATTAATCAATAGCCTTTTTAGTCTTAATCAAAAACAAAATACCTTACCCAAAGTAAAAGAAAGCCCAGGCGTACTCAATAATGAACTTGCTGTGCTCGACTTAGATGCTAATCAAACTTCAGCCGAAAACATATTTAAAAAATTAAGCTCGGATATGAAAGATTATTTTTATTTTGCGCCCAAAGAAGGTGGACAAGATCCCAGTGAATACGACGGCTGGTATATAACACTTTTTCGCGATAACACGGGAAAAATATGCAGCTCTGAACGTATTTTTCATAAAACCGAAGAAGATGCTTTACACAACTTAACTGAGGTTATGACAGGAAGCGCTAGAACGTTACTAGCACCTGGTATCACGGCTAACACTAAACTAGTCAGAACCCATACGGGTAAACTAGGAATAGCATCGCTCGCGCTACCTAATTTTATCGAATTATTTAAATTAGCCGGCCATAAAGAACGAAAAGCAGCGAGCAGCAAAGAAATAAACCAACTCGTAGATGCACTCACGAATGGAAAGCCATACCGCTTAAAAGCAGACAGCCCCTTAAGAAACAAAATGGTCACGGTTGATAAAGAGTGGCTAAAACAGCATCCTGATTTAAAGGGACCACGGCAAAAACTCGGCGATGTATTAGATCGCGGTTATAAAGTTCCTGGTTTTTATGAAGGCATGGTAGCCTCATGGGGTGCGCGCTATAAAGATCACCACAGTGGAAATGTTGGTATATTTATCGATAACAATGGCCAAATCCAGTTTGGTATTATTGATCACGCCAAAGGTTATGAAAAACTCAGCCCAACGATAGACCCCCATCATTATGCGGATGACATTACTCGTCTTACTCGCGGCCTTTTTTATTATCTTTCATTTAAAACGTGGAAATCTAAAAAATCATTGCCTACAAATCACTTGCGTGGCGACTATAATGAAAATATCAGAGTCGATAAAAAAATGGCAGATGCCATTAGAGCAAGCGCTAATCACGCGACAATAAGCGACATAGAAGCTGATGTAGATAATCAAATTGCAATGCTTAACAATCCAACGCTACCTATCCCTATCGAGCTGATTAATGATTTTGCTGAGTGGCTAGGCATCCCACCTCCTCAAGGTAAACCCGACTTTAGTCCTAAAAAAGATATTAAACCATTCCTCATTGATATGATGCATGAAGGCTTACAATCATTGCGTGCCTTTGCAAATGATATTGAACTCAGTAAATGCTTTACCATTTCTAATCAACGAAGCTTTTTTTACTATAACGCAAAACTTAGCGAAAAAGGCCAGAAAAAACTAGAAGATCTCATTCGTAAAAATCCTTTTTACTTTCTTAAAAATTATGATGTTGCACATGGCCGAGCAGATCTTATTACAGGAAGTAAAATATTTCATTTTCGCGGCAGAGCAGGTGATAAGTCGGTAGATCAAACTTATTTAATGTCTGAAATTAAAAGAGTACAAGATGCGGTATTAAGCGAACCACTCATGCAAGAGGGGATTCGTGGACTCCTGTTAGAAAACTGGGAAAATCTTAGCATTCTTGAGATTGCAAAAAAATACCAAACTTATCTCGAGGAGCTTAATGGCATTCTAAAAAATTCAGCTGATCAAGATGCTAGATTACAATTAGACAACAGCCTTAAAAGCATAAACCATGCTCTTGAACCAATAAGCTCTAGAAGTATTGCCGAAGCAAACCTTGCTATACATTGTGATAATGCCTACAAAACAATTATCAGTCTCTACAAAAATAAATTGTCACAGGAAGAAAGAGTGACACTGTTGACTAATATCAAAGGAATAAATGCCAACCCTAACCAAAAAACAACAAATGCTACTAGCAGCACGAAACATCCTATTAAAATAACTCCTCATCGAGAAGAAGATAGCCTTCTCATTCAAAGACTACAAGCTACACTTAAAACGAGTGAACTGGCTATAAATAAAAAACAAGAAACCTTAGTTAAAATTATTGAAAAACAGTTGACAGAACTCGAAGAACTAGCTCGCCTTAAAGTTAAAAGCAGCTCTGCATCATCAAGCAGCTCTCGAAGTTCAACGCCACCAACAGACCAAAAAGATCATAAATATAGCCCACAACCAAGCATGGCTTCTATCCGTGCTGAAAAATTAATAACTAACATCAAAAATAATTTAGCGCTTGCAAAAGAGCAACATACCAGCAAAGATATCTCAACAAAAAAACACCCTGATTTTTACGTGCCAACTGAGGGTAGTAAGCATCGCCCAGCGGTTCGTCTCGAACCTATTGCAACTCCTTGCACCAGCCCAGAAGATGCATATACTCAACTTGTGAAAAAAGCGCCCTCTCTTGCTGAGAAAACATCAGCAGATGTTGCGAGTGGAGTATCAAGTATTCCCTCACAGAAAAAAGTAGACCCAGACTCAAGCCCTACACCTATTCGACTTGTTACCACAGAACAAGCTATGTTCTATCCTAACCCTATCGATGACAACAACTACAAGGACGCTGCAAGTCCCACGAGCGGATGGCAAATCACCCTTAAAGAAAGCCCTAGAGGAACTATCTATAATACAAAAAATCTAGGCAGTCATCATGGTGAGCCGGAAAAACTACGAATCGCTGTTATTCTGACAGAAAGTCTATTGACAAATTTTACTAATGGAGAAATAACGCTTCCAGAAGCAGTGCGATTGAAAATTACTACTCTAAAGCGAAAGCAAAATGAGAGCGGCGATGAGAGCGACGATGATTATAAAAAAAGACAAGCAGAAGCAATAAAAAATTATTATATAACCTTTTTTCAAGAAAATTACGTAGATGATTTACAAGATAACATGAGCAACCCACAAGATGTCTCTCTCAAGAGTTTAAAAGCTTGCTTAGAAAAAGCAACTCAATCTGGTGGCACTTTCATTAAAAAAACATTTACTACGACCACTTTAAGTGGAATAGCCACAAAATTATATGAAGACTATACAGCAAAAACCCAAGTCTCCATTAGCCCAAAAAATAAAACTGATAAAAATATAATTAAATTACCCAATGCTGATTTTTTAACCTGGGCTTATACTCAATTACAAAGTATTTTAGCGCAACCTATCGATCGTGAGCTGGCTTTACGCGGTCGCAAACATCATCCTGAATTTATTAAAGCTTTGCTTTTAGTTTCTGAAGCAATGGAAAATAAAGTTAAAATATATGACTTTACCGATTTTGAAGCTCAACCTGGAGTTCCTTACGAAACCGACCCAAAACAAGTCGCAGCTTTAAAAGAAATTTTAAGTAATGAAAAGCATCGACTCTTTAAAGAGATGACTAAACACGTCCGACTATTTGATATTGAAATGAAACAACAGGAAAAAATAGCGATCGCACAAACATCTGTTGCAAAAACCGTGTATACAGAATCTAGCCGATCAAGAAAAACAAGTGTTGATCACTCAAGTCCACCACGCTCTCGCTCTGCTAGTGTCTCTCAAGCAAGCTCAGAGCCTTCATCACCAAAAAGCACAGGGAGTGTAGCTTCTCATCCTGTAACAAATGAGAAATCATCACTGTTTAACCACGGGCAACATAGCAGTGCAGAGGAAAAATATCCTCTACCAAGTCGAAGGCCATCATTATCCAAGAGTGATGATAAAAGCTAAATGTTGTGGCCATAGAGCGGCCAGGGTTTGGTGGGCACGCTGCGCTTTGCCCACCCTACGTAGTTTGTCATGCCAGCGCGCTTCTAGCTGGCATCGCATGTAGGGTGGGCAAAGCGCAGCGTGCCCACCAACTCCCTCACCACCGCTGAATAGCTACAATGTTATTAACGTACAAAATTTTTTACTGATAACACTGACAGGAGTCACCGTGAATCTAATTCTTATTTTTTCCCTACTGGCAGCTCTTTTCTCAACACTTTTCATCATAACTCTCATCCGTCAAAAAATACGCCGCTGCAAAAACACTTACCCCAAACGTATCCGCTGCGGACTAAAAATTCTCGATAAACTGTATCAAAACGTTAATGGTATGGAGATTTCCCTCGCTGAGCGACAAAAATTAGAAACCGAAGATTCTTCTTTCACTTATGGTGAAATTACTTTTCCTAGCATCGCTGTCAGCCTAGCCATTGCTGACCCAAAACCAGGTGAAGTATTTTATGATTTAGGCTCAGGCGCTGGCAAAGGTGTATTTTGCGCCGCATTACTGAATGATTGGCAGAAATGCTGTGGTATCGAATTATTACCAGGCCTACATGAATGCACAAAAACATTATTAGCAAAGCTAAAGCAATTCCCAGAAGCGAAAGAATATTTTTCTGGCGTTTTAGAACACATCGAATTTATTCAAGCTGACATTTTAACTGCCGATTTTTCTGATGGTGATATTATTTTAATTAATGCGACTGCATTTAGCCATGAATTGTGGGAATCTCTTGTTGCTAAATTAAAAACACTAAAAGCAGGCGCACGTTTGATTGTTTTAACTAAACGATTACCGCTTGAACATTTTGAGTTAATTCAAGAAACATCTTTGCCTATGAGTTGGGGGATGAATTCGGTTTTGGTTTATAAAAAATGTCTATCCTAAGCTTTTGTAGGGTGGGCAAAGCGCAGCGTGCCCACCGTTCAAACCATTTACAACGCCACAATCAACTGCTGAGCCAAAAGAATCATCTACACCAACTAAAAAAAACAACAATCAATCGCGTTAAAGAACGGTGGGCACGCTGCGCTTTGCCCACCCTACAAAACTACATTCAGGATGACAAGCTACGCTCAGGATCTTCTCGCAACAACCCAACCAACCTTTCTCGCAGCTCTAATAATTTCCCATGAAAAAAATGCCCTGCCCCTATTATTTTCATCACCACCGGCGCAGGTTGCATATTCGCCGCCCACTGAAAAACAGCTTCCGGCAATACCACATCATCTTGATCCCCCTGCACAACTATCCAAGGACAAGTAATCGACGGAAAATTTTCCATTTTAAAATTAATCACAGGCGGTGCAACACAAACCAACCTCTCAACTGGCATTTGTATAGCAGCTTTCGCTGCAATATAAGCACCAAATGAAAATCCTGCTAACCATATCGGTGCATCAGGTAATGTTTTTTTCACCCAAGCCACAACAGCAAATAAATCCTCAAGCTCACCATGACCTTGATCAAACGTTCCTGCACTTTTACCCACACCACGAAAATTAAATCGCACCGTACGCAAACCTAAATCTTGAGATACCCTGAATAAAGTCGTCACCACTTTATTATTCATCGTACCAGCAAATAAAGGATGCGGATGGCAGATAATAGCAATCGGAGGAATAACTTTTTGCTCTGGTTTTGGTGTAGCAGTTAACACTTCTAAATCCCCAGCCGGGCCAGGAATAACAAAAGTCGTCTCTCCTACACCAAACTCTGTCATAGCCCACTCTTTAATATTTTTTTCAAAAATTTTCCGGTATAAGATCCAGCTACTTTTACTACATCTTCGGGTGTACCTTTTGCAATAACTTGTCCGCCTTTATCACCACCTTCTGGGCCTAAATCAATGATCCAATCCGCTGTTTTTATCACATCTAAATTATGCTCGATAATAACAATCGTATTACCATCATCACGCAAACGATGTAGCACTTTTAATAATTGTTCAATATCATAAAAATGCAAACCCGTTGTCGGCTCATCTAAAATATAAAGTGTTTTCCCTGTATCACGTCGAGATAATTCTTTGGCTAATTTTACTCGTTGTGCTTCACCACCGGATAATGTTGTTGCGCTTTGTCCCAAACAAACATACGTTAAACCAACATCAATCAATGTTTGTAATTTACGTGCCACAGACGGAATTGCATCAAAAAATTCGCGCGCATCTTCTACTGTCATTGCTAATATTTGTTGAATATTTTTTCCTTTATACATGACTTCCAAGGTTTCACGATTATAACGCTTACCTTGACAAACATCACACGTCACATACACATCCGCTAAGAAATGCATTTCAACTTTAATAACACCATCACCCTCACATGCTTCACAACGTCCACCTTTAACATTAAAACTAAACCGACCAGGTTGATAACCACGTGACCGTGCTTCTTGTGTGCCCGCAAATAATTCTCTTATTGTCGTAAATAATCCTGTATACGTTGCTGCATTTGAACGCGGTGTACGACCAATCGGGCTCTGATCAATATCAACAAATTTATCAAGCTGCTCTAAACCTTCGATTTCTGAGTAGGGTGCGGCTTCACGTAATGTCGCACCATTTAATTCGCGCGCGGCTAAAGGTCCCAAAGTATCATTCATTAATGTTGATTTTCCTGAACCTGATACACCGGTAATACACGTCAACAACCCTAAAGGAATTTCAATATTTACATTTTGTAAATTATTTCCATGCGCATTTTTTAAGGCAATTACCCGCTTAGGATTAAACTTAATGCGCTTTTGCGGTATTGCAATTTTGCGTACGCCTGATAAATACTGACCGGTTAACGAATTTTTATTTTTTAAAATATCGGCTGGCTTACCTTCAGCAACAATGCTACCGCCATGAATTCCTGCACCTGGGCCTAAATCAACAACATGATCTGCGCTTAAGATCGCTTCTTCATCATGTTCAACTACAATAACGGTATTACCTCGGTCACGCAGCTCGTGCAAAGTTCCTAATAATTTTTCATTATCTCGCTGATGCAAACCTATCGAGGGCTCATCCAAAATATACATTACCCCAACCAAGCCTGCACCGATTTGACTCGCTAGTCGAATTCGCTGTGCTTCTCCGCCAGATAACGTATCGGCAGTACGATCTAAACTTAAATAATCCAAGCCTACATTTACTAAAAAATTGAGTCGGCTAATTAATTCTTTTTGAATTTTATCGGCAATTTCGGCGCGATAACCGCTTAATTTTAATTTTTCAAAAAATATTTTTGTCTGACTAATCGGCTTAGCAATTAATTCAGGTAAACGCATACCTGCTACAAAAACATAACGCGCAGCTAAACACAAACGCTCACCATGACAGCTATCACATTTCTTTTGCGCTAAATATTTGCTTAATTCCTCACGTACCATTTCTGATTCTGTTTCCCGATAACGGCGCACCATATTCGGAATAACACCTTCAAAACTATCTTTTTTAGTAAAACCACGACCATTATCATTTTTATATTGAAACTTAATTAATTCATCTGAACCATATAAAATAATATTTTGGATTTTTTTGGGTAAACTACTAAATGATTTATCCAGAGCAAAACCAAAGTGTTTTGCTAAACTCGATAACATTTGAAAATAATAAGAATTCCGCTTGTCCCAACCCCGTATTGCACCTTCCTCTAAACTCAACTTGGGATGTTTCACCACTAAATCAGGATCAAAATCTTGTTTTACACCTAAACCATCACAGGTCGAGCAAGCACCCACTGGATTATTAAATGAAAATAAGCGTGGTGCTAACTCAGTAATACTATAACCACAATCAGGACAAGCAAATTTTGATGAAAACGTGATTTCTTTTTTTTGCTTAGGCTCTTCGTCAAGAAAACCAACTATCGCCATTCCTTCTGCTAAACGTAATGCTGTTTCAAACGATTCTGCTAATCGTAAACGTGCATCAGGACGTACTTTTAATCGATCAATCACAACTTCTATCGTATGTTTTTTACGTAAATCTAATTTGGGTGGATGATCAAGCTCAAGCATCTGTCCATCAATGCGTGCACGCACATAACCTTGACTACGTAATTGTTGTAACAATTCAATATGCTCACCTTTGCGCTCGCGCACAACCGGAGCTAAAATCATGATTTTAGTGTCTTCAGGAAAAGTGAGAACCAAATCTACCATTTGGCTGATTGTTTGCGCCTCTAATGTATGACCATGCTCAGGACATTTTGGTTGCCCCACTTTTGCATACAATAAACGTAAATAATCATGTATTTCAGTAATCGTACCAACAGTAGAGCGTGGATTATGCGATGTGGATTTTTGTTCGATGGAAATAGCTGGCGATAGCCCCTCAATATGATCGACATCGGGTTTTTCCATCATCGATAAAAATTGTCGTGCATAGGCTGATAGTGATTCAACATAACGACGTTGGCCTTCGGCATACAGAGTATCAAAAGCTAATGACGATTTTCCTGAACCTGATAAACCAGTAATAACAGTTAGCTGATCACGCGGAATAGTAAGGCTCAGATTTTTTAGATTGTGCGTACGCGCACCACGAATTTGGATTTTTTTCATTGTTTATTTCATCACTTATGAACGGTGGGCACGCTGCGCTTTGCCCACCCTACATTTTTTATAATTTGTAGGGCACCTAAAACGCGGAGTGTTCGCCAATTTATTATTGTAGGGTGGACAAAGCGCAGCGTGTCCACCACACCTCAGCAAGCCACATCAACCAGGGCGCCCATTATACACTATTTCATCACAGCAACTACAGTTTCCGTCCCATTACGCGTATAATCCAAAAAATTAAAAAATAAGAAAGCTAACTATGACTGCACTTAAGATGACCTCAATCGAACGCCGCGCCTCTTGCTCACTCGCCATCATTATGTCACTGCGCATGCTAGGCCTTTTTATGGTGCTACCCCTCTTTAGCCTGTATGCTCACCAACTCTCAGGTGCAACACCGTTTTTAATTGGCATCGCTCTTGGCGTCTATGGCCTAACACAAGCCCTATTACAAATTCCCTTTGGCATGCTCTCTGACCGTCTTGGCAGACGAAAAGTCATCACTTTAGGACTCATTCTTTTTTTTATCGGCAGTATCATCGCTGCCCTATCTCATTCGATGGCGATGATGATTGTAGGTCGAGCCTTGCAAGGTGCAGGGGCGGTAGGCAGCACAATTATGGCAATGATTGCTGATTTAACCCGCGAGGAACAACGCACAAAAGCGATGGCTATTACCGGCATTACCATTGGCATGTCGTTTACCCTAGCCATGATGCTAGGCCCCCTCTTGGCTGACTGGTTATCTATTCCAGGCTTGTTTTGGCTTGCTGCAGGAATGAGTATTACAGCGATTATTATCTTATTTACTCTAGTGCCCGCACCGACCACACTGCATTTTCAATACACTGCTGAGCCCGATTTTTCTCAATTTTTCAATATGTTAAAACAACCGCTGCTTATTCAGCTGTATTTTAGTATCTTCTTTTTACACGCTATTTTTACTGCCACTTTTGTTGTCGTACCCATTAGCCTTGACCAATCAGCAGGATTATCCAGCCACCAACAATGGTGGCTTTATGTTCCTTTAATGCTCAGCGCATTTGTTATCAGCATCTTTTTTATTCTGCGCGCGGAAAAAAAGCAACAACTCAAATTTTATTTTATTACTGCAATCATTACCTTAGGCATTGCTGAATTTTTATGGTGGTTATTTGCAAAAAATATTTTTCTTTCTGCGATCAGTTTGTTATTATTCCTTACCGCATTTTCATTACTCGAAGCATTTTTACCTTCGCTTATTTCTAAAGCAGCACCTCCTTCCAAAAAAGGCACCGCTCTGGGCATTTATTCCTGCGCACAATTTTTAGGAATTTTTGTTGGGGGCACCTTAGGTGGCTGGCTATATGGGCAATGGAATTTAAATATCGTGTATTTGTTCTGCGTGATCATAGTGCTTATTTGGGTTACTATGGGAATGAAACTGAAACTAGGAGACATCCGTTATGGCGAGAGGCGTTAATAAAGTAATTATTATTGGAAATTTGGGTAAAGACCCTGAAGTGCGTTACACCCCTAACGGTGCAGCGGTTGCAACGATTACCGTGGCAACTTCAGAATCTTGGAAAGATAAACAATCTGGCGAACCAGTAGAACGTACAGAATGGCACCGTGTCGTTATGTTTAATCGACTCGGCGAAATTGCTGGCGAATATTTGCGCAAAGGATCAAAGATCTATCTTGAAGGACGTTTGCAAACCCGCAAATGGCAAGATAAAACCTCAGGACAAGATCGTTACACCACCGAAATCATTGCTGATAGCATGCAAATGTTAGATAGCAAAGGAGGTGGTAGTAACAATAATGCGGACACATCAGCACCGATGGCGCGTGGTGAAGAATCAGAAACTGCGATGCCAACGAGTAGTGCGGCAGCGGCGGATAGTTTTGATGATGATATTCCGTTTTGATTTTTAGTAATCTAGAAACGTAAAGTAATTTAGTGTAAGTATTAAGTAAAAATAACTATTACAAATAGTTATCAGAATTAAAGCCATTAATTTCTGTAAAGTTATTAATGGCTTTTTTATTACCAAACAAAAGTAGTAAGTGAACTGACCGAAAATTTCGACCGGTTCAAAAAGTTGAAACATTCTTCGGCATTGTTATTTGAAATAAAAAAGCCATAAATTACTGGCACCATTTTGAAAAATAAGAGTCACATCCTTTTTTTGATTTCAGATTTTCAAATATCCAGCCATGCTCCGTGATTTCTTTTCCATCTTTTATTTTCTTGTGTGTGCTTACATAGATCCCGCCAATACAGGCATGTTGCTGACCTTTTATGATATTTCTCCAGACAGACACTTTTGTTTTGGCATAGGCAGGGGAAAAACTCCTTCTGGGTACATAATCATATATGACGTTGTGAGTAGTGTTGACAGTGAGATGTGCAACGCCTCTTTTTGTTTTATCATAAGGATCATCGTCTTCTTTTTCATACCATGCAACCATATTTTTTGTAGGGAAACATTGCCAATAATCCTGCCCATTAAATTTTCCTCTAAATGGTTCTACATTCCTATCTATGGTATACCGTTTTAAATTGGCTTCATTTAAGATGCTGTAGTCGTGAGTGAGTAGCTGATAAGGATATTTTTTCAGACTCTCTGGATTAATGGCAAATAGTTTTAAGGGTATTATCAAGAAGAGTATTGGAAAACATTTTTTCATGCAATCGTCCTCTATATGAAGTATGAATAATGATGTAAAAATATTTCTACCTCTCTGGGAGGAGGTGTTATCCCAAGTTTTCCTTTGTATTGGATTGCTGCATCTACCCAGGTTGTATCATCTCCTAGTTGCGATCTTGCTATTACAAAGCATCTAAATAACCAGCGAACTCCGGCGCAAATGTTTGTAGATGGATCAAGTAATTTTGGATGATCAAAATGAAGGAGGTGGTCATGTAACTCTCCATGAAGGTTACTTAAAATATGCATAGTGTAGTCTGTTACTTGCATTAATCCGCGAGCTCGACCGTCGCCTTGACCAGAAGGAATGTCATATTCTGGGTGAAAGCTTGATTCTGAGGCAATTAAAGCTTTTACCAGATCAGGTTCAAGAGGGCTGGGAAAAGAAAAAATATCATTCCAATAGCGAACCCAGCCACGAATTTCAGCATCAAATTTGTCTGCACCAGCATATCCTTTCAACACACCTGTTTTAGGTGGGCCGCTTAAATGAGGGAAATATTTTTTTGTTATTATTTGAATTTCATCAAAGGTTAGAATGTCCTTTTTTGATGGATTTATCGCGCAGTGATCATGTATTTTTTTGGTAGTTCCTTCTGGATGTTCTTTGCTTGGTTTTGTATGGACAATGTGCTCTTTGACAAAATGTTTTCCCGCGGGGCAAAGACGCCATGAATGAATTTTCGGTTCAGGACGACTTTCCTTTTTTTTATTTTTAACTGTTTTATCTATGTCATCATGGATGGTTATCATAACTTACTTCCTTTTTGAGCTGGATAATATATAAACGTAAAAAAGTTTGAACGATTGCCAAAAAATGCTCTGGCTGGTCGTACGGAGCTGTATGGCCAGCACCCGCAATCTGTGCAACCTTGCAAGAGAACAACCGGAGGCTTGTCGCCACTGGTCTGGAGGTAGCAGTGTATGTAATCCCATTGGCTGTACAGGCTCCCGGTATCCAGTCAGTCATTTTATTCTCACCAAGCTGTTTACCCATAATTGCTTTAAATTTGCCCAGATGGCGGTATTTCTTTATCAAATAGCTTTAAGATGCTATTCGTTTCGCGCTCTGTTAAAGAATTTTCAGGTGCGACTGGTCTATCTCATGTACCTGTAACTCTCCTCACTCAAATGGATCAACCAAATCCAAATCACAATGAACAAAATCACGAACATTACGCGTTGCAACAACCGCCCCATGCACAAACGCTATAGCAGCTATTTGCCCATCTAAGATACTAAGTGGTCGCCCTAATTCTTTTCTATGCCCCATTAACTTGCCATATCGATACGCTGATGCTTCATCAAAAAAAAGAATTCGATGTTTAAAACTTTCTTGCATTGTTTTATTAAACGCATTTTCTATTAAATGACGACGACTCCCCTTAGGCAACACGCTAATTCCATAAGAAATTTCTGCTATGGTAATTGCACTAACAAATAAATGCGTGACTTCCTGCTCATCAATCCATTTCACTACGTTTTTTGAGGGAGACTTTTTCATCATTTCCGAAATAATATTAGTATCTAGTAATATCATTCATTAAAATCCATGGGTTCATGAGGTTTACGTTGATTGAGTGCGCCTAAGTCAACGCCATTTTTGAGACCAAAATGTTTTTTAAATACACTACTCACACGTTCGGGTGCTGATACTGCCTGATATATTATCTGTCGCGCCTCTTCTTCCATCGACCAACCATGCCTTACTGCGCGCATACGAAGCTGCTCATAAGCAATTTTATCTAATTTTCTAATACTTATATTCGCCATAATAACTACCCACCCTCAAAATTTTAAGCTATCTTCAACTATGATAGCATATGCTAGCAAATGATAGCAATGCTATCCTCATCTTTTACAACCCCAAATACCATGGGATTTTTTACCCGCCAACACAGAATGTGAATGGGTATAATATTTATTGCCATTAAAGCTTGTCTGCTCAAAAAATAAAAAATCAATTGCATTAATCGTTTTAACAAATAAAATCCATTACAACAAATAAACAGGACACCCCATGCACGCAATCATCTACAACAATACAGGCGGCCCAGAAGTACTCACCTTAGCTGACATACCCACCCCCAGCCCAGGCCCCGAACAACTCCTCGTTCGAGTCCAAGCAGCCGCTTTAAATCGTGCTGATCTTTTGCAACGACGTGGAAAATATTCTCCGCCCGCCGGTGAATCAACTATTTTAGGCTTAGAAATTGCTGGCGAAATCACTGCACTAGGATCACAAGTCACTCATCACAAAATAGGCGATCGCATTTGCGGATTAGTGGGTGGCGGCGCCTATGCAGAATATTGCTTAATCGATCACAAAGTTGCGATGCCAATTCCTAGCAATCTTTCTTATATTGAAGCAGCCGCTATTCCTGAAGCTTTTTTAACAGCCAGCGAGGCATTATTTACTTTAGGTGATTTACAAACCGGAGAAAATATTTTAATTCATGCAGGCGGTAGCGGTGTGGGTACTGCAGCCATTCAATTAGCACAGCAAGTACAAGCACAGATTTACGCAACAGTCGGATCAAATGAAAAGAAAACTAAACTAGATATTACTTTACACCCCGCAGCAATCATCAACTATAAAGAAGAAAATTTTGCCGAACAACTAAAACAACTAACACAAAACAAAGGCGTCAATGTCATTATCGACTTTATTGGCGCCAGTTATTTTGCTGAAAATTTACAAAGTTTAAGCATGCAAGGTCGGCTAGTTTGTGTTGGCTTAATGGGTGGCACAACAGCAGAAATTAATTTAGAGCGCGTACTAAGACAACGTTTACAAATTAAAGGTTTAATTATGCGAGCACGTTCGATTGCTGAAAAACGCGTAATGACGCAGCATTTTATTCATCGTTGGCTACCACTCTTTGCTAGCGGAAAATTAAAACCCATTATTGACTCTGTCTTTCCATTACAAGAAGCACAAGCTGCACATCGACAGATGGAAAGTAATACCAGTTTTGGAAAAATTATTTTAACTCTAGCTTAGCAACTATTCAGCGGCGAGGGCACACGTGCGTGTAGCACTTAAAATACCGCTCCAAGCGAAACATCCCTGTTTTAGGCTTGCCATCCATGGCAAGCAAGTCGCTTTATTTTAAGTGCTACACGCACGCGCGCCCTCGCCACTGAATAGTTACCTAACTTAACAACAAATCACCCCAACTCCCACCGCGGATACACCTTAACCGCCAACTCTTCCTGTTGCCCTGCCAACAATCGTTGACATCCTACATATGCAATCATGGCACCATTATCGGTACAAAATTCTAAGCGTGGAAAATAAACTTCGGCTTGCTGCTCTGCTACCATTGCTTGTAACCTTGCGCGCAATGCTTTATTCGCTCCGACTCCTCCAGCTATCACTAAACGCTGCATACCTGTCGCTTGCAAAGCTCGACGACATTTAATGACTAAGGTGTCCACTACAGCATCTTCAAATGCTCTTGCAATATCTGCTCGTGTTTGATCATCTAATTGCAACTTCGCTATCGCATTCGCTGCAAATGTTTTCAAACCACTAAAACTAAATTCCAAGCCAGGCCGATCAATCATAGGACGCGGAAAATGAAACCGTTTCGGATCACCCTGTTCTGCTAAAGCCGCTAAACTTGCACCCCCAGGATAACCCATGCCTAACAAGCGCGCGGTCTTATCAAAGGCTTCACCTACCGCATCATCAACCGTTTCACCTAATACCGCATATTTTCCAAAACCTTCCACCTGTACCAATTGGGTATGGCCGCCCGACACCAACAAAGCAATAAAAGGAAAAGCCGGGGGACTTGGCTCCAACATAGGCGCCATTAAATGACCCTCCATATGATGCACCGCCACTGCTGGCACATTCCATGCATAAGCCATACTGCGTCCAATCAAAGCCCCAACCAACAAAGCCCCCACTAATCCTGGCCCTGCTGTATAAGCAATCCCGTGAATATCCTGCGCAGTCAACTTAGCCTTAGCCATGACTTCCTCTATCATCGGGATTGTTTTACGAATATGGTCGCGCGACGCCAACTCTGGCACCACCCCACCATACTCACGATGCATCTCAATTTGAGTATATAAAGCGTGCGCTAGCAAGCCCTGCTCAGAATCATAAATTGCCACCCCGGTCTCATCACACGAGGTTTCGATACCTAATATCCGCATATTTGCCAAGATACTTTGCATTTCTTTAAAATTACCATTAGAATCTGCCATCCTTTAATTAAATCCTATGATGGAGCAAAGCAGCAAATATGCCAAGTGTACGAGTGAAAGAAAATGAAAATTTTGAAGTAAGCTTACGCCGATTCAAACGTATGTGCGAAAAAGCCAGCATTTTAGCTGATTTACGTCGTCACGAATTCTATGAAAAACCAACCTGGAAACGTAAGCGTAAAAAAGCATCTGCTGTTAAACGCTTCCAAAAGAAAATCCTCCGGGAAAAAACCACCCAGGATAAAGATAGAAGACGCCATTAATTGGGAGTGTAGACTCGTATGACTACGTCCGCAATTAAAGGACAGATCCAAGAAGACATGAAAACCGCCATGCGCAGTCAAGATAAAGAGCGTTTGGCGACAATTCGCCTGATATTAGCTGCGATTAAACAACGTGAAGTTGACGAACGCATAGAGCTAACTGATGAGCAAATTCTTGCCATTCTGGACAAAATGGTTAAGCAGCGTCGTGATTCGATCAAAGAATTCGAAGCTGGCAGCCGTCCTGATTTAGCTGAAAAAGAAGCAAAAGAAATCGTTGTCATTCAGCACTATCTACCCGCCCAACTTTCATCTGCTGAAATTGAAGCCCTAGTCAACACCAGCATCACTGAAGCGAATGCAAGCTCCGCAAAAGACATGGGGAAAGTCATGGCAATACTCAAACCCAAAGTGCAGGGTCGAGCAGATGTGGGTATCATCAGTAATATGGTAAAAACTAAACTGTCCAGCTAAGGGTTAACTTACCTCTTTAATCTAAGCTAGGCAGTTAAATCAATTGCTGTGTGAGGTTAAATGCAATACCAGAGGTGTGCTGTTCATGGCTAATCAAATTCCACGGGAATTTATTCAACTCTTACTTAATCGCATTGAGATTGTCGATCTCATTGATGGCCGCATTCCTTTACGAAAAAAATCCGGAACCAATTTTTTTGCTTGCTGTCCTTTTCATACAGAAAAATCAGCTTCTTTCTCTGTAAGCCAAAATAAACAATTTTACCACTGCTTTGGCTGTGGTGCGCATGGCAATGCAATTGACTTCATGATGCAATATGACCATCTTTCCTTCCCTGAAGCGATAGAATCATTAGCTAAGCAAGTAGGATTAGAAGTCCCCCGCACAGCACGTGCTCCCGAAAAAACTTCTTCACATCTACCACTGTATGACTTGCTGGATGACGTTGCGACATGTTATCAAAAAAATCTTCGCGAAGATCAAATCGCCATTGAATACTTAAAGCAACGTGGATTATCAGGAACAATAGCCAAAGATTTTGGCGTCGGCTATGCCCCACCAGGCTGGGATCAAATATTACGCGTCTTTGGTAAAACACCGGAGCTTAAACAACAACTATTTGATACCGGTATGCTAATAAAAAAAGAAGATGGCGGTTATTATGACCGCTTTCGTGAACGCATTATGTTTCCGATTCAAGACCGCCGTGGGCGAGTTATTGGTTTTGGCGGGCGCATCATCGACAAAGGTGAGCCCAAGTATCTTAACTCACCTGAAACCCCTATTTTCCAAAAAGGCCATGAGCTGTATGGGCTTTACCAAGCATTAAAAATGAATCGCCAACTCACGCGCGTCCTCATTGTTGAAGGCTATATGGACGTCATTGCACTATTTCAAAATGGAATTACCTATGCGGTTGCCACTCTGGGGACTGCAACCACAAGCCACCATTTACAACGCCTTTTTCGCCATACAGCAGAAATTGTTTTTTGTTTTGATGGCGACAATGCGGGGCGCACCGCAGCAACCAGGGCGCTAAGCGTTATGCTGCCGTTGATGAGTGATGGCCTACAAGTACGTTTCCTCTTTTTACCGGATGGCGAAGATCCTGACAGCTTAATCCGTCAAGAAGGCAAAGAAGCTTTTGAGCAACGCATGGCAAATGCACACACTATTGCTAATTTTTTCTTCCAAACTATCGCCAATCAAGCCGATCTTAGCAGCATCGATGGCCGAGCTCGATTTGTAAAATTAGCGACAGAAGAATTACAACCTTTGCCGGATACCGTATTTAAAAAAATGTTACTGGATGAATTATTTAAACGGGCAAGAATGACAGCAGAGCCTCAGCATTCGCCCGCCAAACCCTACTCCCCATACTCATCCGTACTCAAAAAAGCCCGACCACCCTCACCCTTAAAATTGGCATTAATGTTGTTAATCCAAAACCCTGAATTGGCTAAAACAGTTCCAGAGCCTCTTCCGCATTTAGAAATGAAAGGCTTTGATTTATTGACTGATTTACTTAAAATGGCACAACAAGAATCGCTCAGCAATGCGGGTTCATTTCGTGAATATTGGCGAGAACATCCTGAGGCCACTTTGTTAGCTAAACTGGCACAACTTGAACATATGATCCCAGACGTCGGCATAGAAAGTGAATTTTTAGGCGCTATTATTTGCTTAAAAAAACTCAGCAATGAACAAGCTATTGAACGTTTGTTAGTAAAAGCCAACCAAGGAGACCTTTCACAAGCAGACAGGCTCCATTTACAAAGCCTGATTGAAAAAAAATAGCACAAATACCACACAAAAATCTCTTGTTTTCGAGAACAAAAAAAAATCTTTGCGGGCTAGTTCAAAACCCAAACAATGGGTATAATGTTAGATTAATTTCTTTCTGACAGGTGTAGAGCACTATGGACCAAGAGCAACAACGTTCCCGTTTAAAAGAATTGATTGCCCGTGGAAAAGAACAGGGTTACTTAACTTATGCTGAAGTGAACGATCACCTCCCCCCTGACATAGCTGATCCTGAGCAGATTGAAGACATCATTAGCATGATCAATGATATGGGAATTAAAGTTGCAGAAACCGCTCCTGACATGGAAGAGTTACTCCTGGCTGATAACGAAGCAGCCACTGATGAAATTGCTGAAGAAGAGGTTGCAAGTGCTCTTGCCTCTGTCGATAGTGAATTTGGCCGTACAACTGATCCTGTACGGATGTATATGCGTGAAATGGGTAGTGTTGAGTTACTGTCGCGTGAAGGTGAAATTGCCATTGCGAAGCGTATCGAGGAAGGCATGAACCAAATGCTAACCACGCTCGCTAATCAGCCACAAATGATTGCTGAAGTATTAAATGATTATGATCGTGTCGAAAAAGGCGACATGCGTCTTTCCGACCTTATCAGTGGCTATGCTGCCCCTGACTTTATTGCTGTTGAAGAACCCATTGAAGCAAAAGAAGAGACTCCGATCTTAGAAGAAGAGGAAGAAGGTGTTGAAGGCGGCGGTGACTTTTTAGAAGAAGAAACCGGACCTGATCCAGAAGTAGCAAAAGAACGATTTGCAGAGTTACGCACTCTTTACAATGAAATTATTGCTTCAGAAAAACGATTAGGTGCTAAGCACAAAAAAACATTAGAGCGCCGTGCTGCGTTAGCAAAATGTTTCATGGACATCAAATTTGCAACACGTCAATTTAATAAACTTTCACGTAAAATGCGCGGTTTACTCGATGAAATTCGTTCACAAGAACGCTTAATTATGAGTCTCTGCGTTACTAAAGGTAAATTACCACGTAAAGTTTTCATCAATTCATTTTTAAATAACGAAACCAATTTAGAATGGATGAGCGCTCACGAAGGCAAAGCTTATTACAACGACATCAAAATTTTTATTCCTGAAATTCAACGCTCACAAAAAAAATTATTGAGCTTAGAAGAACAAATGAAAATGACGATTTCTGAAATTAAAGAAGTTAATCGTCGAATGTCGATAGGTGAAGCCAAAGCACGTCGCGCGAAAAAAGAAATGGTTGAAGCAAATTTACGTTTAGTTATTTCCATCGCAAAAAAATATACCAACCGTGGCTTACAATTTCTTGACCTCATCCAAGAAGGTAATATTGGTTTAATGAAAGCGGTTGATAAATTTGAATATCAACGTGGTTATAAGTTTTCAACTTATGCAACATGGTGGATTCGACAAGCGATCACTCGTTCGATTGCTGATCAAGCACGCACGATCCGCATACCGGTGCACATGATAGAAACGATTAACAAATTAAACCGGATTTCTCGTCAAATTTTACAAGAAACAGGTTTAGAGCCTACACCAGAAGAACTCAGCAAACGTATGGATTTACCGGAAGACAAAATCCGTAAAGTATTAAAAATTGCTAAAGAACCTATCTCGATGGAAACACCGATTGGTGATGATGAAGATTCACATTTAGGTGATTTTATTGAAGATGTTAATCAAGAATCGCCGATTGATTGTGCGACGGGTAGCGGGCTATCAGAAGCGACGCAAAAAATCCTCAATACTTTAACACCGCGAGAAGCGAAAGTATTGCGCATGCGTTTTGGTATTAATATGAATACTGATCATACGCTAGAGGAAGTAGGCAAACAGTTTGATGTGACTCGTGAACGTATTCGACAGATTGAAGCGAAAGCCTTGCGTAAGCTGCGCCATCCTTCGCGTTCGGAGCAGTTGCGTAGTTTCTTGGAAGAACAGGATTGATAGAAAGACTAGAAAAATTCTGCAGTTCGAGATATTATTGCGTCTGCAAAGGAACAGACTCCTGCGTTATTAAAAGGGGGCCCATAGCTCAGTTGGTTAGAGCAGAGGACTCATAATCCTTTGGTCCTAGGTTCAAGTCCTAGTGGGCCCACTAATAGAATCAATAGATTACAAGCCATGCCCGACCCTTCTCTGATACGCTATCAATGAAATGTAACCGTTTTGTAACCCGATTTAACCAATACTACCTCGCCTATACATCCCGCTTTCAACCATGTATATTGCTGTCGCCAGTTGAATAAACTGCCCCAATGGGGCATAATATGAATAAGAAGATGGCAACTGTAATAGAGTTTCCCCCGTTCTTGTCCCAAGTCGGGAAATCCATCAAGCTGGAGGAAAGAGATGAGTTAATCGATTTCTTGGCTAGAAATCCTGAAGCCGGAGAAGAGATAACAGGAACAGGCGGTATTAGGAAATTACGCTGGGGCGGCAAAGGCAAAGGAAAACGAGGTGGTCTACGGGTCATATATTATTTTTATAACGAAACAGCACCTATATTTTTACTAACCGTTTACGGTAAGGGCGAGCAAGAAAATTTAACAAATGAGCAAAAAGCCCGAATGATTGATTTAACAAGTCGTTTAAAAGCGGAGTGCAAGGTAAAGAGGAGAAAGTCACATGACTAAGAAGCGAAATATCGGTAATGAGATTATCGAAGGTTTAGAAGAATCCATTAAGCACATGCACGGACAAAAAACGCGTGTTCGAGTTCATAAGGTAGAAATACCAGATGACATTGACGTGAAAACAATTAGAAAGAACCTTAGCCTCACTCGACAAGAATTTGCTGATTGCTATGGATTCAGCATTCGCACCCTGCAACATTGGGAACAAGGAAGTAGACACCCCCACGGCCCAGCTAGAGTGCTCTTACTGCTGCTCCAGCGGGAACCGCAAACAATCCAAAATATTTTGCTTAAAAATAAGAAGAAAGTGCATACGCATAAGCACCAAAGCGAAGCGGCCTAACTTTCAGCCTCGAACCACCAGCACACTATTAAAAAAACTATGGGGCTATTAATGAAAAAAGAAGCCTTAATACAAAATCCCGAGAACCCTCGACGACATGTAGTTCTGCTTGGAGCAGGAGCTAGCAGAGCTGCTTTTCCAAATGGCGAAACAACCAGCAAACATCTTCCACTGATGGATGATTTCACTAAAACCCTTGAACTCACTACCTTACTGAATAATGCGGGCATTGACCCCAATCAGAATTTTGAGTCCATATACTCCAACATTAAAGATGATGTGCTTCGTAATGCATTAGAAGAACAAATTAATAAATATTTTTCGTCATTGTCCTTACCCACTACCACAACAGACTACGATAGATTGTTACTTTCATTACGCGAAAAAGATGCTGTTTTTACTTTCAACTGGGACCCTTTTTTATTTGATGCTTGGGTTCGCAATCACCATATAGCCAAATTACCGGAAATATTTTTTTTACATGGCAATGTGCGGATTGGCTCTTGCATCAAACATCAGCGATGGGGGCCAAAGTGGGATATTTGCCCCATATGCGGCGTGAATTTTTCAGAAGTACCATTACTTTTTATGAAAGTTGCATCACAAAAAAAATGCCCTAATATCGCTGACTTTACGCAGCGCCACACAATAATCAAGCGGCTGAGCTGCGCAGTGTTGAAATGTACATATCGGTACAGCGCTCCATGCGTGACATATTAGCTTGCTTTGTAGATAAAAGTTCGGCTAAACACTCTTGGCTCATTTGATGCTTGGCATAAAGATACCGTACTTATAAAAACTAAAATTTGGCGTTACTTCTTATTTGATGCGGATTTTTTAATTAGAATATATTGCACCGCAGGTCCCTTGCCATGCCTTACTATCTTGCCTGACTCAATTAATTGATTTAATTTGCGAGTAGCTGTATTTCGAGAAACATTTAAATACATTGCAACATCACTAAGCTTAACTTCATTCCTCATGTTAAACAGTTTTAGTATTTTTTCTTTATCCGCAGAAAAAATATTTTCCTCTGGAAGAAAATGAAAAACCACCTTAACACTGTCCGCACCTTCAATATATTCTGGCTTTCTAAGACCCGCCTTGCGACAGCTTTCGATTATAGCTCGAATACCTGTACCTAACTTCTCTACCAAACCGAATCGCCTCGCAATTCGAGCAAGATTTGGATTTCGTAAAAAAGTTGTTCCATCCCCCAAACGATTTAAGTCAAAAAGTCCCGGGAAATTTCCTGGATTAAATATTTCTAACCTATTATCATAAAGAGCAATTTTGGTAGCACCAGCAATCCAATATTTTCTATGTATTAACGCGTTAATTATTGCTTCACGAAGAGCAATCTCTGGAACCACCATTTTTCCCTGCAGCTGGGCTCCAAACAGCTGATATTCTTTGACTAACCATGACCTAACTAACTCGAAACTCGTTTGTGCTTGCTTAACAAGGGGACCTATCAACTCTACGAGAAACCATAGTAGCCGACGCCTGATCAGTTGGCATGATAATGACTTCACTAATGTTGATATGTGGAGGACGGGTTGCGCAATACAGAACTGCATCGGCAACATCATTGGGTGTAAGAGCATCCATACCCTCATAAACAGCAGCAGCACGCTTGGTATCGCCTTTAAACCGCACTGCGCTAAAGTTTGTTTCAACAGCACCTGGATCGACAGTGCTTACTCTGACTTTTGTGCCGAACAAATCCAGACGTAAGCCGTTTGATAATACATTAACGGCATACTTAGTAGCACAATACACCGCTCCTTTTGGATAAATCTGATGACCAGCTATTGAACCAATATTAATAACATGACCTGAATTCCTATCCACCATGTGCGGCAAAATTTCTCTTGTTACATAAAGCAAGCCTTTAACATTGGTATCAATCATATCTTCCCAATCTTGAACATTTCCCTCTTGTATTGTATCCAGCCCAGCTGCTAACCCTGCATTGTTAACCAACACATCAACTGTTCGCCATTGTTCAGGCAATGCCTTTAGTGCTTCTTTTACCTCTGCGTGATAACGCACATCTAATTTAAAGACATGAACATCAACTCCATATTCACTCTGTAGCTGGGCTGCAATATTACTAAGGACATCTATGCGACGCGCGCACAATAATAACTTTGCACCCGCTTTAGCAAAATAATTAGCACAGGCAGTGCCAATACCACTCGAAGCACCAGTAATAAATACAATTTTATCTTTTAGCATAACTATTTAGACTCCTACACAAAAGGGATTCAGCAATCATAGGCCTGCAATATCTATCCCCATCGCAGTCGCATTTAAGACAGCCGCGATGCGTATACTCGATTGAATCGCTAACTTGCTAACTCCCGCTTTTGTTAACTCATGTGTATGTGCTTCGATACACATACCACATCCATTGATTGCTGACACGGCTAAACAATTTAGCTCGAAATTAACTTTATCAATGCCTGGATTGCCAATAACATTCATTCGCAGCTTAGCCGGCAGCGTAGAAAATGATTTATCATTCACTAAATGGATAAATCGATAATAAATATTATTCATCGCCATGATGGTCGCCGCAGATTTTGCTGCATCAATTTCCTGCTCAGTAAGATAAATGCTTACTTCAGATAAAATTGATTCTATCATACTTGAATTTTTTATTGCATAGGCTGAGGCAAGAGCAATACCACCTATTTGATTTTTAATTAAATCAGGTGAACCTTCCTCCGTTAAAATAGTTGATAAATTCAACTTAATATCTTTTGCACTTTCTAATAACTGATTTTTTAATTGTTCAATACTCATATTAATCTCCAAGATATTTTTTTAAATTAAGCAGTTTCTAATGTTTTTTCGCCTTTCTGCCAATTACAAGGACAGAGCTCATCTGTTTGCAGAGCATCGAGTACACGTAATACTTCTCTAGGATTGCGGCCCACATTAAGATCGGTCACCATCACGAACCGAATAATTCCCTGCGGATCAACAATAAAAGTTGCACGCTGAGCAACACCTTCGTTTTTATCTAAAATGCCTAGTGCCTGTGATAACTCACGCTTAACATCCGCTAACATGGGGAAAGGTAAATCCATTAATTCTTGCTTGTGCTGTCTCCACGCCAAATGAACAAATTCAGAGTCAGTACTGCCACCTAACAATACAGCATCACGATCAGAAAAATCAGCATTTAATCGCCCAAACTCAGCAATTTCGGTTGGACAGATAAAAGTAAAATCTTTAGGCCAAAAGAAAAAGACTCGCCATTTATCTTGATGCGTTTTATTATTAATCTCAACAAAAGCATCTGTGATATCTGAAAATATAACTGCCTTAACAGTAAATTCCGGAAACATTTCACCTATCGTTAACATATTGATCTCTCCTGATTTCATTGTCTAAAAACTTAAAATACTCGAAATCAATTGATAATTATAATATATTGTTATTATAATATCGATAATTTATTCTTATCATATACAGAGACAACACAATATGAATACGCGCGACCTACAATACTTAGTAGCCTTAAGTGACCACCGCCACTTTGGCAAAGCAGCCGATGCTTGCTTTGTTAGCCAACCCGCGCTTAGCATGCAAATTAAGAAGCTGGAAGAAACTTTAGGCGTAAAATTACTGGAACGTACCAACAAATCTGTCTTACTAACAGAGACAGGTATCGCCATCACAGAACGGGCGCGACAAATACTCAATCAAGTTGAAGAAATGCGTGATCTTGCGAAATTAGCAAAAGATCCGTATAGCGGTGAATTAAAAATTGGGATTATACCAACCTTGGCGCCGTATCTATTGCCATTAATTATTCCATCCCTAGCTAAGAAATTTCCAAAAATTTCTTTTTATCTAACGGAAGAACAAACATCTGTACTGATTGAAAAATTAAAAACAGGAAAATTAGATGCCGCATTTTTAGCACACCCAGTGACAGAAACAAGCTTCGCCACTTCATTATTGTTTGCAGAAGAATTCTTACTTGCCGTGCCCAGCACACATCCTTTAGCAAAACGAAAAACCATTAAACAAAATGATTTGAGCAACCAAAACGTGCTACTGCTCGAAGAAGGTCACTGTATGCGCGAGCAAACACTGGCCTTGTGTCACAAAATGAATGCCTCAGAAACACAAAATTTTCGCGCTACCAGCTTAGAGACCTTACGCCATATGGTGGCTGCTGGCAATGGAGTCACTCTCATGCCAAAACTCGCTCAGCAATTAAATGCGGACATCTCATATATTCCGTTTGGCGCACCAAAACCTATGCGATCCATTGGATTATACTGGCGACTGTCTGCGGCTAAAAAAACATTATTACAAGATATAGTAATTCAGGTTAAAAAAATAATAGCCAAACAAAAAGCGGTTACCGTGATCTAATCACGCCTTGGTAAGCTAGCATTAACACTAATATTATCAATAAACTCCGAAAAACTACGCTGCACAAAGGTTCGTTTTCGAATAGAGGTAATTTTTGCTATCATTTTATTTGCAACCGCTATTTTAAAATTTTTAGTCAACTCCACTTCTGGTAATGTTTTAAATAACCTAGTTTTCGCTTGGCTTAAGTAAAAAATATCTAGCAATGCTTTTTCAGGCGATGCAATTTTTAACAGTCCATTTACACCTTTTTCTTCATATCCAAAATAAAATGAGGGATGTATATGATGCATTGAAACTGTTGCCATTGGAGTTCTATAAACTTTTGCCCTTCCTACTGACACTGCATAAATAACACTTGGTATCTGTGAAATCATGTTATGAAAATACAGGGCGGTTTGTAAAGATACGTACGAAGGAAAAGGCGAAGCCAAAAAACCAGGCAACACTAATGTGTCAATATCAGAAAATGCCCAAACACCATGCTTAATATGAATAAGTTGATTTGTTTTAGAAATTCTAGATAACAATTTATTTGCATGATTAACACTAATATCAAGATAAGCTGCGGCATCATTAGTTTGAATAACAGGTAAATTTAATTGTTTTAATCTTGTATAAACATCAATTAACTTCATACTTATAATCATCCATCGATGTTATAATAGTTTTGACAATAGCGTCCCACACCAATACATCATCGTATTCCTTCTGTTGATCACCTGGCAAATAAGCTACGACTTGCCCTTTAAAGTCTTCAAAAGCTATTCCTTTTGCTTTAAATTTTGCATCTTCCAATATAGCAATAGTATTATTATCTAATTCAAAACGATTACCCAAACTAAGAAGAAAATATAAGTCAAAAATATCCCTAGATTGGGTTTCATTTCGCAATGCTAATGCACGAATTTTTTGTTGAAACATGCTCTGCAGAGAATAATGATTTGCCATAAACGGAGAAAGTGAGTACTGCCTTATTATTTGCGAATCAATCGACTCATAAACTGATTCATCTGTAAATTCACGCCGCGAAAATTCTACTTTAGTATGTAAAGGTAGCGCAGTATATTTTGATTTTAATTCAACCTTCCACCTCTGAGTTGTGAATGTTTGTTTTGGAGTACTTACGCTTAATATCTCCAGGCCTTGAGCTTGCAAAATATTCTTGAATGGGACAGAGCTCAGAAGCTTATTAACATTCTTAAGTAATGTATCTTTGCTAACAATTTGAATATCAATATCCATATCTTCAGAATACCTTATACTCTTAAAATAAAAACGCATATTGCACCCACCTTTTAAGGCATACAGCTTTTTATCAATTTTTCGACCTAGCTGACATAAAAAAAGTAAATGAAATAGCTCTACACTTTGCTTAGGATTATATTGCGTCATCTTAACCTCCTTTTTTATAATACCTGATATCGACATATATGTCGATATCAGGTATTATAAAACAAAAGAAATTGCTATTAACATGTTGAATAAAAAAAGAAATTATAGAATTAAATTCTCTTGATAACCTGCTGATGATTTTTGCAGCTGTGAGTTTAAATTACCCCGAGCTGCAGCGCCACCATCAAACACTCCTAGTTAATTTTATTATTAACAAGCATTTACTGGATGCATAGAATACAATTACTTTGGATTCAAACTTGGTACTGAATTATGAATAGGATTATTGTTGTTAGAAATATCTGTTATTTGCTCTGGCTCAGTAAATATAGCTGAATTTTTTACTAATAAAAGTGCTTGGCTAGCTGCCGTTAAAGAAGATTGAGTTGTAGCACTATGAATTTGCGCTTTTTTATCATCTGTAGTTTTATCTTGTAGCGAAACCACCCGCACCTGCGTAACCAATTTATCTATGGCGGTTTGTTTGCTATCCGGTAAATTAATCGAAGCTACCACTTTATTTTCTTCTTTCTTTAACAATTCAACGATATGTGTATGATTAAAAGCAGCTGCGATTTTCTGCACAGAAACCCCATCATTTCTTAACTGATGAATATCCGCACCTTTTGCCAATAAAAACTCTACCGTTTCTGCTTTGCCAGTTTGGCAAGCAATAAAAAGTGATGTTGCGCCTCTGGCATTATTATTTCTCATATTAACATTAGCCCCGTTAGTTAGTAAAATATCAATAACTTTTATTGCTCCAACTCCACTAGCAACAAACAGAGGTGACTCACCGTCTTTATCATAAACATTTACTAACGCACCATTGTTTAATAGTAATTGCACAATTGACTCATGGTTTCTTTGGCACGCAACGAATAATGGCGTTGAACCATCATCTATTGGCTGGTTAACGTTAGCTTTATGGTCCAACAATAACTGGACTATTGCACTGTTACCTTTATAACAAGCTATATAAAGTAATGTATGACGGTGTATCAAAGTGAAATAATCACCACATATCACATTTACATCAGCTCCTTCTCTTATTGCTAATCTAGCTTTATCCACAAAACCATAAAATACTGCGTTAAATAATAAATCTTGATTGACTGCTGCAGCTATTTGTAAGCGTTGCTTTACTTCACTTTTTTTATCTTCAGCTACTTTTGATGCAGCAGACTCAGAAGTGTTGTGCTTACAACTTATTTTGTTTTTTCTCACCGAGGCTTTCTTTTTTTTTGGCATAAAAACTCCTTAGGTTAATTCAAGTTATTAATGAACTAGCTAAAACACCTTCAAAATATTAGTAATAGCCAATTACTTCGCTATCAATCCAATGATCATTTGCAGCTACCCTTTATTTCTTCGTTAACGCTACCGGCGATCCTGAATCCAAATTCCCCTGATAACTTACTGCCGAGTTTGGCGACTGTGAATTTAAATTATTTTGATAACCAGATGATGCTGTTGCAGTACCTGCAGCAGCTGTTGCTGATCCAGAAGTAACACTAACAGAAGTAAATTCTTTTTCATCTGATCGTAAAAATTCCACAATACGCGCAGCAGTTGGGCGTTTATTTTGATCGCCGTCCCAACAAAATTTAATTAAGGAGGCAAGTTTAGGTGGGCAGTCATTAGGCATGTTTTCACGCTCACCGTCTTTTACCCAATCTTTGATCAAGCTGACATCCGCGGCATCCGCAAATGGAATTTTACGTGCGGCAATTTCCCAGAATGTCATTCCTAAACTGTAAATATCTGCTTTAGGTGTGTATTTTGCGCCACGTTTATAAAGTTCTGGCGCCATCCAAGCGGGTGTGCCACCGCTATTACCTTTGGTGGTCGTTTTCGTTTCTGTTTTGATTTTAGATAAGCCAAAATCGGTGAGCTTGGCATGCGAGTTTTCATCTAACAATACATTTAAACTTTTCAGATCACGATGCTCGATATTTTCTGCATGCAAAAAAGCTAAACCACAGGCAATTTCGGTGACTAGACGATAACGCATTTCCCAGGGAATATTCTCTTTGCTGTGGAGTACATTAAACAAAGCACCTTTTGGCATATATTCCATTACGATGCAATAATGGGGATTCACTAAACATGCACCATAAAATTGTACAATATTCGGCGCGCGTAATTTTGCCATAACTTGTGCTTCGACTTTTAATTCTTCTAACGCATCGTGAGAAGGATTACCCACTAATAATTCTTTAATCGCCACGTCACTAAAACGCCAAACGCCTTGATAGACGACACCGAATCCACCTTGACCTAATTTTTTGCCTTTGGTTAATTCCGCATAGTTGATGGCATATGATGACGATACTACAGATGTTGTGGTGGTAATAATTTTATCTTGTTTGCTATCGCCAGAATTTTCTGCTTTTACAGATGCTGTAGATGCTATTGATTTATCAGAAGAATTTGTTAAAGAAGACGTTGAAAGAAGAGAAGACACATTAGCACTTGCAGTCACATTAGAAGTTAGCATCACACTTTTACTATCAAGCCCTTTACTATCCAGCGCGGTTATTAGTTTACTCGATAAAATCTCTGTTTTTCTCGCACGTGTTTTAGCTCTGGTTTCTAATTGCTGAATACTTTGAGCAGAAAGATGCGTGCGACGCAAATCAAGCTGCGTTAAAGTCGTATTCGCAATCAGTAATTCATCTAATAGCGAAACATCTTTATCCGTTAATTCAGTATTTTGCAAATTAAGTTGTTGTACAGTTTTATTAACTTGCAATGCCTGTAAAAATTGCTCCAATTCTTTTATATTTAAACGGTGCAAACCCACATCCCAAACTCTTATGAAAGATTCTCCTATCCATTTTTTAGTGCCTGCAACACTGGCTAACCTATTTTTTGGCAATACTGTTAAACTACTTACCGCATCGGAATGTGCTGCAAAAAAAGCTACGCAGGTATTGCTATTACAATCCCATAATCTCACCATGCCTTTGCCTATCAGAGAAGACGAGGTAGAACCCGTTGCTAAACAACCGTCTGCCATAACAGCGAGTGATTGAATTTTCTCATCAGCAGGTGTAGCTATTGTTATGAATCGTTTTGTGATGATATTCCATAACCTAATTTCTTTCTCAGAGGCACTGGCTAAACGACCATCCGGTAGCGCTGTCAAAACACAAACCGTTTGAATATTATCTAGTTTTTCAACACACGCGCCAGTAGTGATATCCCAGAGCTTGATGTGATTGGTAGAAGCACTGGCTAAACGACCATCAGGTAATGCAGCTAATGCCACAAATGTTTCTGTTATACCATCATACTCATTGATTTCTTTAAGCGTGCGCAGACAATTACCATTTTTAGCATCCCAAATTTTTATAGTGCCATCCACTGAACAACTCGCTAAACGATCATCAGGCAATGTGATTAAAGCTGTCACGGTTTTTTTATGTGCCACTAAGTTATGAACAGATGCTTCAGCTGCTTCTTTTTTTAAATCCCAAATTTTAATGCTGCCATCATTCGCACCACTGGCTAAACACTGATCGGGCAATGCTATCAATGCAGTGGCATTGTCGTGTTTTAGCGTGTGACTGCAGCGACTATAATTACTCGCAGTAATTTCCCATATCTTAATAACACCGCTTGCCGATACACTGGCCAAACCTTCTGGCAACGCAGTAACCACTTTGATACCCTCTTTGCCATGACCTTTTATTTCATACAGTTGTTTAGCCTTTGATTGTCTATCCCAAAATAACTGATCGGAAAGATCAATTTTAGTGGCTTTGCTATTAGTAATTGTTGCTAACGTTGCTTTAGCATCTAAAATATATGGCATAGAAATTTTATATTGCTCGAGCATGCGTTCTTGCAAACTTGCGAGACTTAGCTCAGATTTTTTATGTCCTTTTTGTGCGGAACTACGATACCAGAAAATGGCTAATTGATTATTTTTCGGAACTCCAATGCCAGCTTCATAATACTGTCCTAATAAATGTTGCGCTGATAATAATCCTTGATCAGCCACTTGATGGAGTAAAGTCATATATTTTGTCATCTCATCATATGACATTGATTTCCGTAGCAATATTTTGTTTTTTATCAGTTTTTGCAGCTGTAAAATCTTCGGTGTCACCTCGTGTTGCACTGGTTGCAAGGTGGGATGCTGCGCTAAGCCTTCAATCAAAATCGATGCTCCACTTGGCGTGATTGCTGTTTGGCGAATATCCACCTCTGTCAGTGCAGTCTTTATTAACAAAGTAATTAAATTTGCCACATCACCATCATGCAATTGTGTATTTTGCAAATTGAGTTGTTTCACGCTAGTGCCAGGAAGTGCTTGCAACAATGGCTCTATTTGTTTAAATGTCAAAGGATTAAACGTTTGCAACTTGATAGTTTTATCATCTGACCCACTCGCCAGACGGCCATCGGGTAAAACGGCAAGCGCATTAATGTTGCTACTAGATTGAAAAGTATGGATACATTTACCTGTCTCAAGATCCCAAAGTTGAATATCCTGATAATACGCACTAGCAAGCCAGCCATTTGCTAACGTGGTGAGAGTAGAAACATAACTTTTCCAAGTTTTCACACACTGACCACTTCTCACATCCCACAGCTTGATGCTCTTATCTCTAGACCCACTCGCTAGACGGCCATCCGACAACAGCGTGAGGGCAGTAACACTCTCGCTATGCCCGCTTAAGGTCTGTTCACATTGACCATTCTTTACGTTCCACAGCTTGATAGTATTATCATATAACCCGCTTGCCAGGCGGCCATCCGACAACAGCGTGAGAGCATTAACATAACTGCTCTCACTTAAGGTTTGCACACATTCCCCACGCTTTACATCCCACAACTTGATAGTCTTCTCCCATGACCCACTCGCCAGCCGCCCATCCGATAACAACGTGAGGGCACTCACAGAATAGCTATGTCCGCTTAAGGTCTGCACACACTCGCCACGCGTTACGTCCCACAACTTGATAGTTTTATCATCTGACCCACTCGCCAGACGGCCATCGGGTAAAACGGTGAGAGCAAGAACTTTTTCACTATGTCCTTTTAAAGTTTGATCCAATTTAGCATCAACTACTATTTGCCGAGAAAGATCTAAGATAGTCAGCTTACTATCTTTTTTGATCTGATCAAGCTGGTTTTGCAAGTTGAAAATTTGTGACTTAACAACTCCTTCAGAAGATGATGCTTTTTGATCTTTTGCATCACTTGCTGCTATTTTGAAAAAAGTTGAAATGAATAATTCTTCTTCATCAATAGGTGATTTTTTCTGATTGCTAGTATTGCTTACTGTTATTGCTGCAGGTGAAGAAAATGCTTCTTTCTGATAATTGGTATTGCCTGCTGTTATTGTGGCCCCTGCAGAAGGTATGGGTGATTTTTGATCTTTCGTATCAGTGGTTGTCGCTGTTATAGTAAATAAACTAGTTAAATAAGAAACGGATAATTCTTCTTCATCAATAGGTGATTTTTTCTGATTGCTAGTATTGCTTACTGTTGTTGCAGCAGGTGAAGAAAATGCTTCTTTCTGATAATTGGTATTACCTGCTGTTATTGTGGCCATTGCAGAAGGTGAAGGCATAGGTGATTTTTGATCTTTCGTATCAGTGCTTGTCACTGTTGTACTAAAAAAACTGGATAGATAAGCTTTCATAGATTTTTCCTTAAAAGTAAAGTTTAAATTTAATTCCAATTATTTCTTACTAAGCGTTACTGGTGGCGGTGAATTTAAGTTCCCCTGATAACTCACTGCCGCTGAATTAAAAGATTGCGAATTTAAATTACTTTGATAACTGGGTGACGCAGCTGTTGATGCAGTATCTGCAGCAGCTGTTGCTGAACCAGAAATATTACTGGCAGAAGTAAATTCTTTTTCATCTGATCGTAAAAATTCTACAATACGCGCAGCGGTTGGACGTTTAGCTTGATCGCCGTCCCAACAAAATTTAATTAAGGAAGCAAGTTTAGGGGGGCAATCTTTTGGAATGTCTTCGCGCTCGCCACGCTTTAAGTCCCACAGCATAATCACTTTATCAAATGATCCGCTCGCTAGACGGCCATCCGGCAACACTGCCAGAGCATTAAAACCTTCGCTATGCCCGCTTAAAGTAATGTCACAAGTGGCTTCGAATGTGGCATCGACAGCAGCAGTGGATTTTTGATCTTTAAAACCTTGCATATAATTCGCTCCTTAAGTTAATAAAAGTATTTTTTATTACCTCTTCAACTTCATCACCGCCGCCGTCTTTTGATCAACAGGATTATTTGGCACTTGATGTTGCGCAGCAGTTGCAGCAGCTGTCGATGCCGGTTGCGTCGCTAATAATTTGCTTTGTAATTTTTGACTTTTAAGCAGTGCTGTCTGATCCCCTGATTTATGTGCTTGCTCGTACCATGTGAGCGCTTTATTGCTATCTACTGGTACACCATCACCACTTTCCAACATAGTGGCGAGATTCATCATGGCACGGGCATGGCCACTTGCTGCTGCAGTAGAAAAACACTGCAGGGCTTTGGGTTTGTCGATAGGTGCGCCACCTTTACCAGTTAAAAAGAAAAAACCTAAATTGGTATGGGCTTTGAAATAACCTTTATCCGCTGAGGCTTGATAACTTTTATAAGCCTTGGGGTAATCTTTTTTGGTTTCGTGTTGTAGCCCGTGTTGATAATGTTGTTCGGCGCTTAATGCCGCTTCTGGTTGATAAGCTTCAAGTTGTTCGATGATGGTGGATAGGTTCGGACGCTGTATCGGATCCTGCTGCCAACACTGTTGAATCAGTGTACGGTAAACGGCAGGCATTTCTTTCGGTAACGGCTCCCGTTTACCAGCTTGCACTAATTTCGCCACATCGTCTTTGCAATCGGCGAACGGTTTTTTACCGGTAACAATTTCACACAGAATGACACCGTAGCTATACACATCCGCCGCTTTGGTATAAACCGTATCGCGTTTAAAACATTCGGGCGCTAGCCATTGAATGGCTTGACTGGTTTTATTAAGCGACGCAATGCTGGCTGCTTTAGTTTTAGATAATCCAAAATCGGCAATTTTAATTTCATTATTCGCACCCACTAAAATGTTGGCGCTTTTTAAATCACAATGTAAAATATTTTGATTGTGCAAATAAAATAAACCGCGCGCCAATTCCAGAGCAAATTGTTTTTGTTGTTCTGGGGTTAAGGGTTCCACTTTTTCAGTTTTTTCTGCCGCAGTCTTAGCCACACTGCCATGCAATACCCGATACAACGAACCTTTTTCTAAATGCTCCATCACTAAACAAGGGCGTTCAGCTTCAATACACGCACCGTACAACTGCACCACATTTTTATGCCTTAAGCGACTTAAAATATTTACTTCACGGGTAAATTCATGCATATCCTCGGCACTAAGTTTGCCTTCCAGTGTTTTAATCGCCACGCTTTGTTGACACCACTGCCCTAAATACACTTTACCAAATGAGCCTTCGGCCAACTTTTCATCAAAGGCAATTTCATAATACGGCACCATTAAATTCGCATCGATCGGCGTTTTCTTTTTAACCGGACCGTGAGCAAAGACCGCGGCAATTTGCATTCTCATCGACGCCAATTGCTGCGCCAAAATGGCATTACCTTCTTGCTGCTGCAACTGCAATTTTTGTAATGCACCATTCGCTTTTTGATTTAATTGAATGATCACGTCTTGTTGTTTTTGCAGCGCGTGATAATCGTGTTTTTGATCCGCCCTATCGTGTTCGCGATTAATAATCTGCTGCGCATTTAAACCTAAATTTAATTGTGTGATGGTTTTTTCTAATTCATCATTTAACAACGCGAATTTTTTTTCATCGGTACCGGCTTTTAACACCTGCTTAAACCAACTCTTATCCTGGGAAAAGTTTTTTACAAACACCAAACAATTATCTAAACAGGTTTTTAACGCTACCAATCCCGGGCGATATTGTTCGCCGTCTTTTATTCCATCTAATTTTTTGACCGCTTTGACAATTACTTCTATTCTTTCAGCGATGCGTTTACATTGCGCTTGATTGGCTTTCACCAATTCGACCTGTTCATACACTGCTTTCGCCACGGCATAGACGGAAGACAAAATATCGGTAATGGGCATGGGAAACGCTCCTGCTTAGCATTAGTTAGGAGCGTAGATAGTATCGTACTGCGCCGTGAGACATCAAGTGGACAATTGGTGCCGGGATTTTGTTTGCATGAATGCGTAAGCGTGGCGCTATACACCTTGTTTTGTTATGCATTCAAAAGTGCAATTAGCTGATACGTATAGATGCATAACATACTGTCCATATGTACGATCACAATCATCCCAAAATGTAATAAAATTCGCCCTAATTCAAACCCGACATCCTATAAATCCCATTGATATTTTTTTAAATCAACGCGCCCCTTAAAAATAACAACTCCCTCTCTTGCTAAAAGATTTTTTTGCCGAGAATAAGCATTACTAAAAATAGGAAAAGAAAGTTGTCCATTTGATTTTATAATCCGTTGCCAAGGTAATTTATGACTTTTAGTGCAAGAATGAAGTAACCAGCCTACTCCGCGAGAACCACGAGGGTTTCCTGCTAATTGCGCAATTAATCCATACGTTGCAACTTTTCCTTTTGGAACTGATTGAATAAGAGCAATGACTTTTTTGGAAAACTCGGTTTGTGTTTTCATTTAAAATTCCAGATTGATTAAAATTTTGTAATGAATGGTTAAATTAATCACTTACAAACACGTTTGGTGGGCACGCTGCGCTTTGCCCACCCTACAATAATTTATTTTTGTGATTTTCTGTAGGGTGGGCAAAGCGCAGCGTGCCCACCTACGTAAGGGCCTGACACCGTAGCATACAATGGGGAGCTACATGCCAAGAGCATGAAGCAAAGTATTATACTACCCGAGCTAAGCTTTTTATTTTTGTCACCATGTCTAATCCACATAGAACTTGATACGAGATATGCTTTATAATGGAATATAGCCCATTAGCACACCCCCAACACCACATCTATTAAATATTAAGGCTAGATTAAGAGATAACGATCCTCGAAAAAATAAAAATGATCCACAGGCCCACACCCATGACCCACTTGCAGCGTTGTACCACTTGCGATTGCTTTGGTTAAATATTTTTTTGCGTGATCAATCGCATCTTTTAATTCAAGACCTTTAGCAAGATAAGACGCGATAGCAGAAGATAAACTACATCCTGTCCCATGGGTATTGTTAGAATGAATTCTTTGCGCATGAAACCAATGACAAACCTTATCTTTATATAAATAAACAACATCGGATGACTGCTCGCCATCAAAATGGCCGCCTTTAATAAGCACATTAATTTTAAACTGATTTCCCATTTCTATCGCTGCTAGTTCTTGTTCTGCGGCGGTATTAATTTTTTTACCAAGCAATAACTCAGCCTCACTTAAATTAGGTGTAATAAGAGTCACATACGGAAACAGCATGTTTTTTAATATAGGAATAGTTGCTAAATCAATAAGCTCACAACCATTTTTAGCCATCATCACAGGATCTAAAATAACAATATTAGGCTTAAATTTTTGTAACGCCGCTGACACTACGGAAATAATTTTTTCATTATGCAACATACCAATCTTAACAGCTTGAATATTCAAATCACTAAAAACACTATCTAATTGCTGCTGCACAAATTCCGGAGTAATTTCACAAATCGCTTGCACACCTAAAGTATTTTGTGCAGTTAATGCGGTAATAACAGATGCTGCATAACAACCCAGAGCAGAAATAACTTTTATATCCGCTTGTATTCCTGCACCGCCCGATGAATCAGAACCAGCAATGGTTAATACACATTGTTTATGCTTTTTCATAAGATAATTCTTCTGGAATTAAATTTAATTCATCAAGAAATTTAACTTTAAATGACGCCGGCCCTTGTGCTGATTTTTCAGCTATTTCTCCACAAACACCATAAAAAGCGGTCGCTAACACACCCGCAGCAAATCTATTTTTTTCCACCGCATGAAAAGCACCAACAACAGCAGAAAGCAAACATCCCGTTCCAGTAATCTGCGGCATCAGTGGCGAACCATAGGCAAGCTCACGGATATGATGAGCATCAACAATAATATCGAGCTTTCCGCTCACAACAACAGCGGCATCACAACGAACAGAAAGTTGTTGTGCACTCTCAATAGCAAACTCACTTTGCGTCGCACTATCCACACCTTTGGTTTTCACCGAGGCATCAGATAAAGACATAATTTCACTTGCATTGCCTCTAATGATCGCAATTTGATAACGATCAATTAAATGTCGACTTGTACTAGTACGATAGTGACTTGCTCCTGCACCAACAGGATCTAAAATAATAGGCTTTTTTAATTGATTTGCTACACGACAAACGTATTCACACAACGCAATAAATTTTTCATCCAAGGTTCCAAGATTAATCACGACTGAGCTAGCTAATTGTAACAACTCCTCAACTTCTTGTTGCGCTTTACTCATTACCGGTGATGCGCCTAAACTCAATAATCCATTAGCAATAAAATCCATCGTCACATCATTAGTGATATTTAATATTAATGGTTTTTCTGCTTTTATTTTTGCAACAGCATTTTTTATCTCTTCAAACATAAAGTACTCTTTTTATCAAGGGAATCGTCAATTTCAGCTATCAAAGCTGCTGCTGATTTGCGCGGGTCATGATCATGAATGGCACCGATTACGGCAGCGCCACATGCACCACTATCCATAATCATGCTGATATTATCTAGCTTAATTCCACCAATTGCCATAACCGGATGTTTAGACAGTGCAACTATTTTCCGCAGTCCATCTAGCCCCCAATATGTTTTACAATCCGGCTTGGTTTTACTTTGAAATACAGCACTAGCAGCAATATAATCTATGCTCGTTAATTGATTAGCTATTATTAATTCTTTTAGTGACTCAACTGACCAGCCAATTATTTTTTTGGGACCCAATATTTTTCGTGCCTCATCTGGTGAAAGATCAGATTGCCCAATATGCACACCATCCGCATCAATCTCTTGTGCAATTTCAACATGATCATTAATAATAAGCGGTATGTTAAAAGGACGCAAAGTGGCTTTTAATTGCAGGGCTAGCTGTCGAAATGCAGATAAATCCTGCGTTTTTTCACGTAACTGCACAGAGGTAATTCCACCGTGTATCGCTTTCAAGATTAAAGGCTTATATAAACTAAACGGTTGTTTTTGCAAGTTTGTTACTAAACAAAGTCTTAAAGCACGAGCATTCATTACTTCTCTCCTAAAAATTTAATCCAGGACGAGCAACAAATGAATCAACTGAAATATCATCGACGTGTTGCTCACTCTCCCTCCGCAGGCATTACCCAGAGCAGGTTATAAGGGTGTTTCTCAGCTTTAATTTAACTTAAAGCACCCCTGGTGAATCATAGACTCGCAGTGTAGTCAGCGGCTTTCTAGCTGTCAATAAAACTTTAACTATCTTAAGTAAGAACGGTATACATTTCACCACAGCTTAGCCACGCCACTTCCACTTAACATGCTATAATATGTTAAATCAGGTACATTTTTTTGGAGATAGACAGATGCGATCGAGAAAAATCAGTGAGTTAGAAAACTATGAAGAAATTCTCGCCGTAATAAAAACCGGTAACCCACAAGCAGTCATAGCAACGCTATATAACTCTCTAACATCAAACGATGAGCTCATGGCAACTGACGAAAAAGGTAAAACATTATTAGCTATCATTAAAGAAGCTAAACTTGATTTTAATCAAAAACAGCCACTATTTAGAGATATAAAAGGCACACTACTAGAATCCCTTATTGGGAATAATATAGACAATACATACTACCCTTTTGACAAACTAGATTTAATACTTCGCTTAGGTGCTGATCCTAATCATATTATCGACGAGCAAAAAGAAACTGCTTTACATCGTTATGTTACGCAAAACAACATCCAAGCAAAGGGATTAAAATTATTTATTGATTTTGGCGGCGATTTTGATAAAAAAAATAGCGAAGGAAAAAGTCCTCTCGACATGGCACCTAAACATGTTGCTGATTTTATCCGACAATATCAAATGAAAAAATCCAATAAAACACTTATCAAAGCAGTTGGTAAATGGCGACAAAAAACCGAGTTAGCTCGCATCAAAAAAAAGCCTCTCCCACCAGTAAGCCTCCCCTTAAAAAATGCTCAAGCACCCGTGGCGAACCCACCCGATCCCGCATTAGCAAAACAATGGATTGCGATGCATAAAACTCAAGAACAAGGCCTTGCCAAACAAGTCGTCAGCTCTATTCAACATATTCCTCATGAACATTTTTTATTTGGTTTAAAGTGTGCTGTTAATAAATTTAATCGTTATTTACTTTCTTTACCAAAAGACAAAAGAGAATACATATTAGCTCTGCATTCTGACAAAAGTAAAAGCGATCACTGGGTAGCAAAATTAGCTGAAAAATATCTTTTGTTTCCACCAAAATTAATTATTGCAACGATAGAAATAAATGGTTTTAAATGTGATGATAAAACATTTAATTTACAACATATTGTTCTTATTGATGCTAGCTATTCAGGCAATGATGTAAAAAACCAACTAAATGGCTATACTAAAGCACTAGCTAAAAACCAAGCGCTTATCAACTTACAACTTCATTATATTTTACCTTTTATTTCAGAACCTGCTGCATTACGATTAAGTCAATTTGATAACGTTATCATCCACACTCAAGAACAAATACCCGGATTTAACCTCAAAGAAACTCTATTCGCAGGGAAAACTGCAACTTACTTTGACCACAAAGTGCCTGTTTCTGGCACCTCCACTATAGAAGCTATTGGTGAAGGAAAGCTAATAGGTAATAAGCCTGGAGTCTTGTTTGTAAAACAACAGACACCGCCTTATAAACAAAAACCTACATCAGCATCTGACAATGCTAAAGAAACGCCTCAAATTAAAGAGGATACGAAGAGCTTCACAAAAAAATAACACCCGCTAGCTGCTTAAAAAAGCCGGCAGAATACTCATACGACACTAACAACATTTATCAGCCCTAGCAGCTATTCAGCAGTGTGCCTGGATCCCGCGGCTTGTCCGCGGGATCCAGGCACACTGCTGAATAGTTACGTTATTTTTTAAAAACCACGCAACGCCTTGATTAATAAAAAATAAATATTTTCACTTTTCCCCCGCTAAAACCAAGCAATTTTCAAATCATGGACTATACTTCAGTGCATAAATCAAAAACCAGAAAACCACAGCGTAAAACGAGGCTTTTTATTTTATGTTTTCCTACATCTCCAGCGATCTTATGAAAAAAGAAGATGCTATTGCTCTTGAGCGTGAACACTTAGAAAGTGTTTTTACTAACTTTCGCCCCAAACATCCAAGCTCAGGAAGTTTTTTTGGTTTTGTCGCTGACGAAAAATCTCCTGTAGGCTATAGCGTTTTTAATAACGACTCAAAGCAAAATAAAACAACAGCCCTTCTTCCTGCGGGATTCTACACTGTCGTCAAAACTATACATGGACACTTCTTAGCTTTACGCTCTGAAACAAATAAAACTCAACATGGTGCATGTTTCACAAAAGCAAACATTAAATCTGAAAATGCAACAAAAATAGTTGAAATGGCGGGGGAAATATACGTCGACCAACAAGGAGTCATTCTTTTATTCCTTCCTCGCAGCGGCTCCTTTCATAAACAAATGAATCGAATTTATCATATTGATTCCAGTCAAAATCAACTACAAAGAGCTCAACAATATTTAGAAAAAAGCAAACTCCCAGCTGTTGCTACACTCGCTGATTACAAAGCATTTGGAGATAGTGCTGCCACACCAGAAAATAATCTGATGTGGGACACAGTTAATTATTTCTTTGAAATAAATGGCAACATGAAAATAATACTTCCTGGTATCGTCAGTATCACAAAACAACATGATAAACATAAAGAAAACCCTACGTCATTATCGCAAGCATTAACTGAAACCCATATTTATGTTGATCAAAAACAATTTCAACACTTAAAAAGTAATGTTTCTCTCCTTTTTTTATCCTGTATTGCAGAAAGATATAAGCTATATTGTGAAAATCAACAAATTGACGCTATCACTATCACATTAAAACAAACAACACCCACAGCAACAAACACCACCGTGACAAACTCACCGCCCCCTATGACATTATTTACATCGGCGGCAATACAAGCACCTAGTTCGTCCTCAGCTCAAGTTGATGTCAAAACAACAAACACGGCAATAAAGAGTTAAGACTGCCATGCTGAGAGTATTTTTGTTTGAAACAGCTTTCCTATGTCTATTGTGAGATCCTTCACTACGCTCAGGATGACAATACACTCCCCGCAAACGCCCATCCCTGTAAGCATCAGCAGATTTTCATAAAATCAACGACTTACAAAGACAAAACAAAAACCCCTATTAAATCAACGACCCAAAAACAAGCCTAAAACCCCAATAAAAAATGTGCTATAATTACCCATAAGTTACAGATTCTCTGATTTATTGTTTGGCTCTTTTTATAATGTCCTCTATTTTTGAGATACGTTGTAAAAAGAAAAATCTTAATAACAATGAGGAGGGGTTTTACATGAAAGCACCAATAAAAGCAAAAAGCGTACTAACATGTGTAGCGATGGTGTGTGCTGTTTCTCTTGTTTCTCTCAACGCAAATGCAGAAGGTCGTTCTTTTAATTATTATTCCGATGGAGATAATTACACTCGTGGATTTATGCGACAAGCAACTGCAACTTGTACAACCTTAACCAGTAATAAACCACTACCTACTTATGTTTGTTGTAAGTTAGTAGAAAGAACAGGCTGTCATAAATGGCGTACGGTCTGGAGTGGTAAATGGGTTTCTGGTAGTTGCGCAAGCGCAAGTCCATACGCTCGTCATGATAGTTCTTGTGACATGAATAGCCCTGTTATCACCACAGGCATGCCTATTTTAGGTAATTGTCAATTCTCAACTATCAAGTACGAAAAACTCTATAAAAAGTATGTTAAACATTGGCGCCATCATCACCACTATGTTGGTTGTGGATGTTCACGCTAAAATAAAAAGTGACAACAGGCTCTTTATAAGAGCATATCTAAGAGGCTAGGTACTTTAAATACCTAGCCTTTTCATTTTTAATTTCAGTAAAAAAACGTAACTATTCAGCAGCCAAAGAGCTTGGTGGGCACGCTGCGCTTTGCCCACCCTACAAAAATAAATTATACAAATGTAGGGTGGGCAAAGCGCAGCGTGCCCACCAAGCTCTTTGGCTACTGAATAGCTACAAAAAAACACTACTCGCTGACAACCGCTTTTTCAATAACAACATTATTCACCGGCACATCTTGATGGCCTGATCGCCCAGTCGTTGCTACCATTTTAATTTTATCAATAACATCCATTCCAGCAACCACTTTACCAAATACACAATAACCCCAACCGTCACTGGATTTAGATTTAAAATTTAAAAAATCATTATCAGCGACATTAATAAAAAACTGTGAGCTTGCTGAATGCGGATCCGATGTGCGCGCCATTGCAACAGTATAACGCTTATTTAATTGGCCTTTGTCGGCTTCATTTTCAATCGTTGCAGCTGTTTTTTTCTGCTGCATTTCTGCATCAAAACCACCGCCTTGCACCATGAAACCATTAATAATACGATGGAAAATTGTTCCATCATAAAAACCATTTTTAACGTAGGTTAAAAAATTTTCTGCTGTTTTTGGGGTATTTTCAAAATCTAATTCTAAACTAATATCACCATAATTGGTCTGTAATGTAATCATGAAACTTTCCTCTTTAAATAAATTTAATATTACCCTTCATTGTAATTACTCAGTAGCCAAAGAGCTTGGTGGGCACGCTGCGCTTTGCCCACCCTACAAAAACTACTTAACACACTGCGTATTAAATGTTTTTACTAATTCCTGCACTGCTGATAAATCTAACTTTAACTTTCCTTGTTTTCTATAAGCATCAATTACATTATTAAAACAACCATGATACTTACCTTGCATTCCTGCTTGATCAACATCACCGATATCAACATAGGCTAATTTTTGCTCTGTGTCTTTATTCAAATCAAGCTCATAAACAGCTGCGCCCTGGCAACACGTAGCACAAGCGCCTAAATCATCATACGCAGCTAACTGATGCGGGTTTTGATTAACTAAATCAAGATAATCAAAAGCAGTTAAATTAACGCGATACGTTAATAACTGATCTTTTTTCTCAACTGCAGAAATACCGTTATTACATCGATCACCACTCACAAGAGTCGTCACGGTTAAATTATCGCCTTGCCGCTGCACTTGAAACAAAGAAGAAAACTGTCCGCTGCCACCGCCGCTACTTAGCAAATAAACAATATAAGTATTTTTTCCCGCATTAAATACTTTGTAATAGCTATACGCATTGGATTTTTGCTCAGGCTCAGAAGACGATTGCCAAACATAATTAAAACCAACAAAACCTTTGTCGACTAATTGCTTATTTTCACCTGACACTTTATTTTCACTATTCGCTTGTATGCCACAAGTTCCTAATGAAACAAGGCCTTTGCTATATTGTGCCTGCTCTAAACAAAGCGGATCAATTGCTTGCTTATTATAAAGAAATCCTGCTGGAAAATCCTGTGGCAGCAACATCGAATAACTCAAACAAGGAAATAGCCCTATACATAGCAAAATGGCTATTTTACTGCGCATGATCATGCTCCTTGTTTATCGATTCAATTTTAACATCAGGATTAACATCGCTTGTGTAATCAATACCTGATAAATTAAACCCAAACAAACGATAAAACTCATCACAGTAACCATCCACATCTGTCAATTGCTTTAAATTTTCTGAAGAAATTGTTGGCCAAATAGCAGCAATTTTTTCTTGTATGTCTTTTTTCATTTCTAAATCATCAAGACGAACAAATTCATTAACTGAATGTTGCTGAATATTAGCTAAATGATTTTTAAATAAACGATAAATTTGCTCAATACAACCTTCATGTGTGCCAGCTTCTTTCATTATTTTATATAATAAAGAAATATATAAAGGCACAACAGGTATTGCTGCACTCGCTTGTGTCACCAACGCTTTATTTACCGAAATTAATGCATGACCATGACGCGCTTGTAATTTTTTATTTAATTTATCCGCTGTCATTTTTAAATGATCTTTTGCTTTACCGATGGTACCTTCTTTGTAAATAGGATAAGTTAACTCTGGCCCAATATACGAATAAGCAACCGTCGTGATTCCATCCGCTAAAAGATTTTCTTTATTTAAAAAGTCAATCCACATTTCCCAATCGTCACCACCCATTACTGCGATAGTATTTGCAATATCTTCTTCTGTTGCTGGTTCAATAGTAATTTCTTTTACTTCACCACGAAAAGCATCTACTGTTTTGCTAGTATAAGCTTTACCAATAGGTTTCAACACCGATGAATAAATATGACCTGTATCAGGATGTACACGACGTGGTGAAGCTAAACTATAAATAATTAAATCAACCTGACCCAAATCCTGACGAATTAAATCGGCAGTTCGTTGTTTAATTTCATGTGAAAAAGCATCACCATTGATACTCTTCGCATAATAATTTTCAGCATGTGCTAACTTTTCAAATCCCGCAGAATTATACCAACCCGTAGAAGCAGTCCGCTTATCGTCCGCTTCTTTTTCATAAAATACACCTATCGTGCGAGCACCGGCACCAAATGTAGCTGCAATCCGACTTGCTAAGCCATACCCAGTCGATGCGCCAATCACTAACACATTTTTAGCACCAGAAAATTTTCCCTGCGCTTTGACATAATTAATTTGTTCTTCAACCATTTTTGAGCATCCCTCAGGATGTGCTGTCGTGCAAATAAAACCTCTAATTTTTGGTTGAATCAACATGGTGAGCCCTCTCGAAAAATTTATTTTGGAAGGCGTATCCTATACCGATACGGACTTAAATGACAATGGTCGTTGTCGATTCGACAGCAAGAATGAAAGCGCGTGTGAGCGCGATGTTTAAAATATCGCTCCAAGCTAAACATCCTTGTTTTAGGCTTGCCACCCATGGCAAGCAAGTCGCTTTATTTTAAACATCGCGCTCACACGCGCTTTCATTCTTGCCGCTCAAAAAACGCCCGCAGCCCTAATATTTTGCCAATGTAGGGTCAATTCTCTCTATCCAAGCCATTATTCCACCCGCTAAATTACTTACATGATCAAAGCCTTGCGACGCCAAAAAAGCCATTGCCCGCAGACCTCGACTACCATGCTTGCAATAGATGATAATATGCTGCTGCGAATCAAGCTCAGCTATACGATCAGCCAACTCACCCATCGGGATCAATTTACCCCCAATATTGCATATATTATGCTCAAATGGCTCGCGCACATCCAATAATAAGTACTTTTCTTGCTGTTTTTGTAGCTGAACCAAATCTTCTGCTGTAATTTCATTCATATAACGCCTTTTTGGTTAAATTTAGTTCTAATTTTTTGCTATTCTAGCCCCCCTCCTGTAGACATAAACATCTATTTAAGCCTACAATAACTCAAGAATTAAAGGATGCCTTAAGGAAGCCTTAATAAATATATCCTTATACTATCTTTGCATATATCATAATAATTAAATAACAAAACATAACGAGAGTGCTGATGACGAATACTGCTAACCAAGCTAAAGAAGAGACAAGCCTAACACGCAGCCTGCTTTCTGCTGGCTCAAGCATAGACTTACCGCATCTAAGCTTACGCTTATCAACAGATGAAGCTGAACTTTTGTATCATCTTGATTTATCAGGTGTCCCCAAAGCCAAAAAAACTAAATTTGCTATCGCAAAGCAGCTAGCTGAGGTTTATTCTCACGGCAATCAAGAAGTAACCGCGGATCACTGGAAAGCCCAAACCTATGCTATAAAAGCGGATGAAAGCCTCACAAAAGAACAACAAACAGCCGAAGTAAACAAGCTCGACGAATGGAATATTAAACGCACCCAAAGCTGGTATGCGGGACTAGGATGGTTCACCTCTGTACGCTTATTTTATGTACGCTCTGCTCGTGTTTTCTTACTTATTGGCCGAGCTTTAGTAAGCGCCGCAAGAGCGCGATTAATTGCTATTGCCGGTCTTTCCTATGGGCTTGAGCTGGTCATTGATATTGGCGTTGTGGTTAAAAACGTTCTTAATCCAAGCAAAGGCGAAGAGCATCTACATTGGACTCAGCTTACTATCAATTCCTTAAAAAAGGACAATCGCTGGTATCGGATGGCAAATGCCGCAATCTGGTTTGCGATCAACTTAGCTGCATTTATTTTGACTGGCGGAATGTCTGTTATCCTCAATTTAGTTGGTTTTTCTCTCGACCCTGTCAATGAAGTAGCGCTCGCCGGCTTAGAAATTGACAAAAATAATGAACTATTAAAGAAAAATAATGCGCGCTTAACTGAAATAGAAACCGCAATTGAAAAACATACTATCCCAACAAAAGATTGGGATCGATATATTCGCTTACAATTATTACATAATGAATTACATGAAAAAATTAATCGACTAGAAGAAAAAATAAAAACCGAAAAAGATTCAACTAAAAAAGCCGCTTTTACTACTGAACGAAATCAACTTAATACACAACTAGACGCACGCAAACCTACTCTAATACAAGCCATACTCACTCTTAAAGTCGATCCTGATTTATTACAACAACACAACGAATTAAGCGTCGCAAAACTCAAGCTTGAACAAGCTAATACAGCACTCAAAAAAAGCAAAATTCATACTGTCTTAACCGTTTGCGGCGTCTTACTTGGCATGTTTCTCATTGCCTACCTACCCACCGGTATCCCTCTAATAGCAGCAGCTATTTTCGTTGTCGCTGCTGGCAGTATCTTTGGTGGGCTAGGAAGAAGAGTTTATGGGAAAAAAGATAACATCCGTGATTTTTTTGTTAACGCCTGGTATAGCCTAAAAAATTATTTATCTACGCCTAACAATGAGCCTGTTCCTACACCTGTGATAACAGTAGTTCCAGCACCTATACCTATAACAACACTAATCCCAGCACCTATACATACCAACGATATTCCTCATGTGCCTCTGCATAAAAGCTCATCAGCTGCTGATCTGCCTTGCTCGGCTAGCATTGATATTATTAAACAAAGCTATTCTTCGAATAACTTAACTGATGACACAACAATACCTGGAAGTGGGAAAATCACCCCGCCTCCCTTTACACCTTCACCACTAAACGAAGCATCTTCGCTTAGTACGACCCCAAGCCCTACATCACCAAACACCATCACAACACCAAGAAGCACCCCCCCCTCTCCTCAACGATCAACAGTATTCTCTTTACAGCTTTTAAGCATTGATCAAAAAAATAAAATGGGTAACGCAACTCCTACCTCTAAAGAAGATAGAACCTCTAAGAAACCATGTACTCGTAAGTTATTTAATAGTTCTTCAGAAAGACTAAACTTAAATAGATTTAAACCAATTGAACAAGCAATTCAAGAAGGATCAGGACAAGAAGAAGATGATAATGTCCTTGAATCCACACCAACCAACGCCACTCCCAGACCGAATAAACATTATAGTGTCCCAGCGTTACAGTTTATTAGTACCACAGAACGAAATATACGACCTTATGATGTTACAGCGACGACACTCCCTGCTCAACACCAACCTTAGCTTGCCGTGCCAGCGCGCCTCTAGTTTTGTAGGGTGGGCAAAGCGCAGCGTGCCCACCGTTCAAACCATAATAACCATCTATACGGCGGCTTAAGTGTGCGCAATGCTTGGCGCACCATTGAACGGTGGGCACGCTGCGCTTTGCCCACCCTACAAAACTAGAAGCACGCTGGCATGACAAAAACACGACAAACCAATCCTTAGACTTATTAAACTTCCTGTACTTTAGATGCCACCAAGCCCAACGCTAGACTTTTTTTTGGCGCAAATTTATAAATAATATTTACCACACAAAGCACGATTAACACTGGATAAATCACAGTTAAAATTGGCATAGCGATTTTCATAATGCCATCAAAACCTAAGATAGCCATAACATACATAATCGCTAAGCAGACTAATACGCAAACTAATCTTGAACATTTACCGCGAAAAACGGTCTGATGAAAAAATTCAGTCGTTACTTCAATGACTGCCGCGGCTGTTGCCAAACAAGCAAATGAAACACAAACTGCCACAAATGCTGAGCCATAACGACCTAAAACAAGATTAGAAATTTTACCAATTAATGCTTCAGTAGGAATATTTTGCAATTCATTCGCATGCGCTGCAGCCGTAAAAATAAGCCCCGCATAAATTGTCCCGATTAATATCGCGCCAACAATACACGACAACAAAGTAATTTTTATAATCGATCGCTTAGCTGTTACACCGACCATCTGACATTTATTAACAATATTATTGTAAGCAACTGCACAAAAGAAAAAAGTAGGCAGCAAATCCATGGTTCCATAACCCATAGTGAAACCCGTGTTAAACGTCTGCAAAGCTGTCGCTTGCACTTCCATTATTGGTGCCTTAGTAAAATAGACCCCTAAAATCACCAAAATTGAAAAAGCCATAATTTTAACGGGTGACAATACCCAACCAATCACATCAACTACATGCTTTTGGTTATAAACTAAGACAAAAGCAATAGAAAAGTATAGCAAATTGAAAATATAAGGATTTTTTAAGAGCTCAGGTAATACAGGCAAGACCGTGCTATAAGTAACAATCTCAGTCCGCGGACCCGCAAAAAGTGGGCCAATAATCAAAATTAAAAACGTCACAATAAGAAAGGCAAACACCTTACCAAACCGTTGAAAAAACTGCCAATAATCACCTTCATATAAGGAAACAGCAAATAAACCTAAAAAAGGTACACCAACTCCCGACACTAAAAATGCAAGTAATGCCGCCCAGGTATGCTGACCAGAGATACTACCCAACTTTAAGGGAAAAATGATATTTCCAGCCCCAAAAAACATCGCAAATAATGCTAACCCTGTGATAGCAATCAATTTAACTTGTGCCGAACCTTGCATAATTATCCTCGCCTCTAAGCTTAGAGATTATTGTGATGCATTTATTGTCTAGCTATTCAGCTAAAGGGGTTGGTGGGCACGCTAACGCTTTGCCCACCCTACAAAAAATGACAAAAATCAATTATAAAATGTAGGGTGGGCAAAGCGCAGCGTGCCCACCAACCTCTTTATTACTAAATAGTTACTCTATTGTATGCTGTAAATATTAACAAAGTCTTAATTTTGATCATTTTTTCATCGCCTTTTGTGAGCCAACACGGAAAAAAGCTCCAGCCCCCCCACAAAAGACGTAGTTTAAGATATTAATTGACATTTTGTTCCTAATAATACCTAATGTTTCATCATCTAGCCAACAACTATACATAAAGCTGCTATGAAATACCTCATAAACCTATCAATTATTTTTCAAAACCGTAACTATGGCTTATTAGCCCTAGGTCAACTGGTATCATTTTTAGGCACGATGATTACCCGGGTAGCTCTTCCTTATCAAATTTATCAGCTCACCCACTCTACCCTTATGATAGGCTTATTAAGCTTTTTACAATTAGCCCCACTCGTAGTGACTGCTTTACTAGGGGGGGTCTTTGCTGATCGCCATCATCGACGAATGTTGCTGATTACCACGGAATCAATACTTGCTGTTGGTTGTATATTGCTTGCAATCAATGCAATACAAGCTGCGCCTCATATTTGGGTCATTTTTATTGTCTCAGCCATTATGTCTGCTGTCACCGGCCTCCATCGTCCAGCACTTGATAGCATCACTCAACAAATCGTTGCTAAAAAAGATTTACCGGCAGTAGGTGCTATTAATGGCCTAAAAAACAGTCTCTGCATGATAGGAGGGCCCGCAATTGGGGGGCTCATTATTGCTAACTTTGGTATAGTGACAACATTTTTGGTGGATTTTGCCACCTTTCTTCTTTCACTTATTTTATTGTTAATGATGCGAAATATTCCCAAACCGATTCCAACAATAGATGAATCCACCTGGAAATCACTTAAAACTGGCTTAAAATATGCTATTTCCAGACAGGAACTCATTGGTACTTACCTCGTTGACTTTATTGCGATGGTATTTGGTATGCCCAACGCGCTATTTCCTGCTATCGCTGAGTCTTATGGTGGGGCACAGACTTTAGGATTACTTTATTCTGCACCTGCTGTTGGCGCTTTGATAATGTCTCTTTTTACTGGCTGGGTACATCACATTAAACGACATGGCGCAGCTATCGCTATCGTAGCCTCACTCTGGGGTGTTTCAATGATAGGATTTGGGCTGACCCAAAATTTTATGTTGGCATTATTTTTCCTTGTGCTAGCAGGTGCTTTTGATGGATTAAGCGGTGTCTTTCGATCCATTATGTGGAATGAAACTATTCCTAATCATTTTCGTGGACGCTTATCTGGAATTGAAATGATTAGTTACTTAAGCGGCCCCAAATTATCAGATACCGAAACAGGACTGGTCGCTGCTGCTTTTGGAGTAACAGCGTCTATTGTCTCTGGTGGTGTGCTATGCGTCATTGGTGTCGGCGCCTGCTGTTATTTTCTGCCAAAGTTTTGGCGTTATCGCTCTCAACCTTAGCACTACCATGCTAGCAATACATCGTTACTGCCGTTGTCATTATAAGGATATTTTTCAAGATGCAAAAAGATCTTACCTTGCAACTAACAGAAACATTACAAAACCATTTTCATTTTAACTCTTTTCGGCCAGGCCAACGTGAAGCCATCGAAACACTTTTAACTCATGGTCGATTGCTTTGCATTCAGCCCACAGGACATGGTAAATCATTACTTTATCAATTACCTGCAACCTTGTTAGATGGCATTACACTCGTCATTTCCCCACTACTTGCTCTCATGCGCGATCAATTATCACAATTAAAAAATCGTTTTGGAATTGCAGCGACCAGTATCAACACTGATCAAAGTCATCATGAAAATCACCTAGCAAGACAAGCTGCATTAGATGGAAAAATTCGAATTTTATTTATTGCTCCCGAGCAACTTGATCACGTTGATCGATTACAGTTTTTATTAAACTTACCTATTAAATTATTAGTTGTTGATGAGGCTCATTGCATTTCAAGCTGGGGACATGACTTCCGACCCAGTTATCGACAGATTATTCGCTTAGTGGATGCAGTCATAAAAAAACATCATGATTTAAAAATATTAGCCCTCACTGCAACGGCTGATGAAAAAACTGAAGCCGATATCAAACAACAATTATCTGTTGATACAAAAGAAATTATTATTCACCGCGAAAGTATGCTGCGTTCAAATATTACTTTAACAGTAATTCCCACTTCTGGTATCGCTGATAAACTAGCTAACATTTCTCATTTACTCGAAACACTTGCTGGATCCGGTTTAATTTATTGCGCCACTCGAGAAAATACGGAATTAGTCGCAGAATACTTACGCGGTCAAGGCATGCATACAATAGCTTATCATGCCGGAATGGATGCGCAACTAAAACAAAAAATTCAACATGACTTCATCTCCGATCAATATCAAATTATTTCCGCAACGAATGCCCTCGGCATGGGGATTGATAAAGCAAACTTACGTTTTATCATTCACTTTGATTTTCCCGGATCAATCACTGCCTATTATCAAGAAGTAGGACGTGCAGGCCGTGATGGACTCCCTGCTGATGGAATTTTATTATATGATCCAGCGGACACTAAAATTCAACGTTATTTTATTGAATCTTCACAGCCCACACTCATTGACTTCCAAACTGTCATCAATACATTGGTTGCTACAAAAATTTTACTTAATCTTATGTCGATAAAAAGATTAACCGGATTACATCCTACCCGACTCACTATTATTCTCAGTGAATTACTCGAACAAAAATTTTTAACTAAGCTAAGCAAAGATGGCACCCAAGTTTATCAACTCACACATAAACCAGGCCGACCAGATCTTGTGCGCTATGCTGTACAACGCGACACCCGCATCAAAGAACTACAAAACATGCAACGCTATGCTGAACAAACCAAAAAATGCTTAATGTTAGTCTTACGAAAAGCGTTAGGCGATGATGGAAAAGATAAATGTAACAAATGCAATGTCTGCACTAACACCGCATTTACTCCACTTAATTGTAAAGATGCACAGATTACTATTGCATCATGGTTAGAACGACGGACTATTCCTATCTCACTCTCGAAAAAAATTCATTCCACTTCTTCTGGAATCGCTATTTTAGATGGAAAAGTACGCTCACCTTCTTTTATCCAATTCATGCGCGAACGCACAACAGCACAAAATGGAATCAGTGAATCACTGATGCAATTAATAAAAAAATGTTTTGCTGACTTAACACAACACTATCAATTTGGCTGTATTATTCCGCTGCCTTCTCGTACTTGGCAAGCGAGAGATGTCATCACCATCACTCTTGCGCAATTTTTAAAAATTCCCGTCTTACTGGATTTTTTTTCCTGGAAAGAATTACCCAGTGCAAGACAAGGAGAGCTCCTTAACAACGATCAACGCTTACATAATGTCAATCATCGCTTACATACCAGCATCAGCAAACCACTACCAACAGGCGTCATTTTATTATTCGATGACTATACTGGCTCAGGCGCAACACTTAATGAAGCAGCCAGAGCGATCCGTGAGCATGCCAATAATGAAATAGTGCCTTTTACCATCGCCGCCGTAAAATGGCGGTTAGGTAAGCAGGGGATGATCTAGCTTAACACAAATAGCCGCTATGCTGTGGCTACTTTTTAGCCAGGCGTAACTATTCAGCAGTCAACGTGCAGAGGAGCGTAACACTTAAAATAAAGCGACTTGCTTGCCATGGATGGCAAGCCTAAAACAGGGATGTTTCACCTGGAGCGGCATTTTAAGTGTTACGCTCCTCTGCACGTTGACTGCTGAATAGTTCTGCTTATCGGCCGAACTATAAATACTGCTTGCTATTTCCTGCTCAAACTGTAATCATGTGCGCTTGAAACATTAAAATCATTACCAACTCCTTATGAGCAAGACGACTTCCTGAGACTATCCCAGGTTTAGATTGGCGATGATACACACTAACCGCCAGCTAGAACCACGGTCTTTTTCCTTGAAAATATACGAAAAGTGCCCTGCTAAGCTCGCATATTTTTTGAGGACATCCATGTCAACTTTCGAACAGTTAAATTTAAATGCTCACGTTTTAAAAGCCATTACTACTTGCGGATACACTACTCCAACCACTATTCAATCTCGCTCTATTCCCTATATTATTAGCGGAAAAGACATAGTTGCTTCCGCACAAACAGGAACCGGCAAAACCGCGGCGTTTGTTTTACCCGCACTAGATCGATTAGCAAGCTCGCCTTCTAAAGGCAAGCCAAGAATATTAATTCTTACCCCTACTCGTGAACTTGCAACTCAAATTAACGATGCTGTAGCTCGTTACGGTAAGTACTTACAACCTAATATTGTCAGCTTACTCGGTGGCATGCCTTACCACAAACAATTAAAAGCTCTATCACGCCAAGTTGATATTATTGTTGCAACACCAGGACGCCTACTCGACCATATAGAACGAGGTCGTGTTGATTTATCTTGCATTGAAATGTTAATTCTTGATGAAGCTGATCGTATGTTAGATATGGGTTTTATTGATGAAGTCAGCGCTATTGCAAACAAAACACCAAAAACACGACAAACATTATTATTTAGTGCTACTGTCGATGGTAAATTATCTCAAGTGGTACGGAATTTATTAATTGATCCTGTGCGAATTGATTTAGCTAATGAAAAACTAACACCAACGAAAATTAAGCAAGAATTATATTATGCAGATAATCCACAACATAAAATGCGTTTATTAATGCATATGTTAGCGAATGAAAATATATTTAAAGCCATTATTTTTTCTGCCACCAAAATTAATGCTGACCGATTAGCAAAAGAACTCTGTGATAATGATTACCCTGCATTACCTTTACATGGTGACTTAAAACAAAATATGCGTAACAAAACAGTTGAACAATTACGTCGTGGTAAAGTGCAGTTTGTTGTTGCTACGGATGTTGCATCACGCGGTATTGATATTTCTGACATCACTCATGTTATCAACTTTGATTTACCACGTTTTTCTGAAGATTATGTTCATCGTATTGGACGCACAGGCCGCGCAGGTAAAGAAGGAATTGCAATCTCATTAGCGTTATCTAGCGATGCTAGACACTTGTCGAATATTGAACGCTACATTGGCCAGAAACTTTCTGCTAGCACTATTCCAGGACTCGAACCCACCAAGCGTGCAAAAGGTTTTAGTGATAACGGCGGATCTAGCAAAAAACGGAGCTTTAAATCGGGCGCACCAGAAAGATCCAGTCGTAGCGATGATCGCTATGGAAAAGATAATAAATCAAAAAGTTTTAAATCAAGCTCACGATCAAATAACGATGGTCTAAAATATAGTTCCGCAAAACCAGGACGCTTTAAATCTGAAGCGCGAGATAGCTATGACAAACGTGATGCGGGTCCAAGCCGTTTTAAATCAGATGCTCGATCAGGTAGCGACAATCGACGCGATGCAGGTGGAACATCAAGTCGATTTAAACCAGATGCTCGATCAGATCGACGTGACTCAGGAACAGCGGATCGCTTTAAATCAGATACACGCTCAGATAACAGAGGCAACCGACGTGACGCTAGCGCGACTGACCGTTTTAAAACAGATACGCGCTCAGACAGCAGAGGTAGCAGACGCGATACAGGCACTGCTGATCGTTTTAAAGAGACTCGATCAGATAGCCGTGGTAGCAGACACGATACGGAAACTCCAAATCGATTTAAATCAGATCGACGCAATGAAAGCACACCAAGTCGTTTTAAATCTGACACCCGTTTTGAAGGTAGAGATAACCGACGTGACGCAAGCACCACCAGTCGATTTAAACCAGACACACGTTCAAATAGCAGACGTGATTCTAGCGCCCCTAATCGATTTAAATCAGATGCACGACCAGAGCGTGGCGCTACTGCGGGCCGTTTCAAATCAGATACCCGCACATCAGATAACAAAGAAAATTCTAACCGATTCAAATCTGATGATCGTTCAGCTGGTCGATCTAAGTCGTATTCAAAATCAGAAGATAGAAGCTTTGGTGGCGCAGCTGCTAAACCTAAACGTTTTCGCTCTGATTCTAAAGCGACAGAAAGCAAACCATCTAGCTTTAAACCAACAGCAAAAATTTCTTTTAAAAATAAAGATAATGCTAATTTTAGAAGGTAAATAGATAGCCACTCAACAACCAGAAGTTTGGTGGGCACGCTGCGCTTTGCCCACCCTACAACTCTGGATGCCAGCTAGAAGCGCGCTGGCATGATAAGGCTTCGTAGGGTGGGCAAAGCGCAGCGTGCCCACCAAACTTCTAGCTGCTGAGTATAGTTTCGTTTTTACAATAAGCTACTCTTTCAATCCCCCCTGATGCATGGTTATAATCATCTCAATTCAAATTAAGAGAAACCCACAATCATGACCAAACAACCTCATCCGCAACATAAGCGGGCACTTGGACCATGGATGTTAACTGCTCTTGTTGCCGGCAACATGGTGGGTTCAGGCATTTACTATCTTCCCACTGAGCTAGCCAATTATGGCAGTATTAGTTTACTAGCTTGGGTGTTTACTGCTTGTGGCGCACTGGCTCTTGCACTCGTCTTTGCTAAGCTCGGCATGATCATGCCAAGAATTGGCGGACCTTACGCATATAGTCGTGAGGCCTTTGGTGAATTTGTTGGTTTTCAAATGGCGTATAATTATTGGATTGCTGTTTGGATAGGTAACTCTGCTATTGCTGTCGCATTCACGGGTTATTTAGGCGTTTTTTTTCCTATCTTACATGAAAACCATCTGTATGCTTTTCTAGTCAGCATCAGCGCACTCTGGTTTGTAACAATCATTAATATTATTGGCGTTCAATGGGCTGGCATTACTCAGCTATTGACCACTATTTTAAAATTCACGCCTTTACTCATTATTTGTATCATGGGAATATTTTCTATTCATCCACAATTCATTCCGCACTTTAATACCACTGGTCAATCTAATTTAGCTGCATTAAGTGGTGCAGCAACGTTAACTTTTTGGGCTTTCGTCGGCTTAGAATCAGCCACTGTGCCTGCTGAAGATGTCATTAATCCTAAGCGTAATATTCCACGTGCTACCATTATTGGCACGCTTCTTGCCGCAGGTATTTATATCTTAGGTACACTCGCTGTCATGGGACAAATTCCAGCGGATCAATTAGCTTTATCAAAAGCGCCTTTTGCTGATACTGCTAGAATTCTTTTTGGTCGCTATGGCGATTTTGGTGCATCATTAATTGCTGTAGGCGCTATTGTTTCTTGCTTTGGTGCACTGAATGGTTGGACTTTATTACAAGCACAAATTCCTTTAGCTGCTTCACGCGATAAACTCTTCCCACAATTTTTTGCGAAAGAAACTAAAAATGGCACACCCATCAATGGCCTTATTTTTACTAGTTTATTAATAAGCTGTTTGTTGATGATGACGTTGGATAAAGGCTTAATTAAACAATTTGAATTTATCACCCTATTAGCTACTTTAGCTGGCTTAATCCCTTATTTTTTCACTACGATGGCTGAATTAATGATTTTTATTAAAGATCGCCATCTATTCAAGGGAGAAAAGTTATGGCCATCGGTCATGATTGCCATCGTCGCCGGCACTTATGCATTTTGGACCATCATAGGAGCAGGACAACATATCGTATTTTTTGGTAGTTTGTTATTTTTTAGCAGTATTCCTGTCTACGTAGGAATAAAATATCATGAAAAAAAACACAGCATACGGAAACTCACAAACGAATAACCGCTGCTGTGTTTTGATAGGGATCGATTACCACCAATTAGTTGGTAATCTGTCTACCAACATAGGCACCACCCACAGCGCCAACAATAGCACCTGCTGGACTACCTCCAGTAAGAGCACTACCTGCAACGCCACCGACAACACCACCAGCAACCATTCCAGCATCTTTACGCTGATCATAAGTACAGCCCGCAGTGAGTGCAACCGTCATACTCAAAAGAATTAACATTAAGAATTTTTTCATAACGTACCTCCTCGTGTATCCCAGCAGAGGTAAGAATATTTCTACTAAGAACTAAGGATTATTGTAGCAGAATTTATACACATTTGCTAACGCACTGATTTTTAAAGTGTTTTTATTTGATAACGCCCTTGCTTATGAATGCTCAACGTTTGCCACAGCCAAGGCATTATTTCTTGCAGCTGTTGGTCAAACTGAAAGGGCGGATTAATAATAGCCATACCACAACCACTTAAAGACGTTACAATATCTTCGGCATAAATACTTAACTCACAATTCAAAATTGGTTTTGAAATAGTATTTTTTAATGTCGCCAAAAAATAATCGACAGCTTGCCGATTTTTTATTGGATACCAAATAGCATAAACACCGTTAGCAAAATGTTGCAATGCTTTTGACAAACCAGCCACTAATCGCGAAAATTCTTGTGCATCTTCATAAGGAGGATCAATAAGAATTAAACCTCGCTTTTCTTTTGGTGGCAAAAAAGCTTTTAACCCTTGATAAGCATCCTGATGATGGACACCAATATTTTTGTAATGCGCGAAGTTTTTTTTCAAATTAAGGTAATCTTCCGGATGTAACTCACATAAAACCATTCGATCTTGTTGACGTAAAAAATGACGTACAATTTCTGGTGAGCCAGGATAAAAACAGCCATTTTTGGGAATAAGCGCAAGATATTCTCTAATGCTTAGTGGTGCATTTGATGCTGTTAATAATTTTTGAATCCCATTTTCATATTCTTTGCTTTTTTGCGTCTTCTCAGACTGTAAATCATAACGACCCACCCCAGCATGAGTATCAAGATAACAAAATGGTGTTTCTTTGCGTAAAAAAGACTGTGTTAATAACATCAATAAAATATGCTTAAAAACATCTGCAAAATTACCTGCGTGAAAAATATGACGGTAATTCATCAAAAATCCTTATAACTTACTAGTCCCACAGAGGATAATGCTCAAGAGCAATATCATCTTGAAAAAATATTTTTGTTCCCGCAGCAAAAGATTCGGTATAATCTGAAACATAAAAATGCTTAGTAGAAACTCCGCCATCATTCAGCAAATCATTCGATTCTAATTTAGCCTTAACTTCTCTGGCAATAATATCAGAAGGATCAATGATCTTAACTTTATGGTCAAAATAAGCAATAATTTTATTTTTTATCACGGGATAATGCGTGCACGCCAGAATCATCGCATCTATTTCTTTATCAGCAAAAAACGGTAAATATTCATTTAATAAACTATCAATCACCGCATTATTTTGAAATTCTTCAATCGCTGAAGCAAGCAAATTAGTCGCATGAGAAGTAAGCAGTATGTCGCGATTTAATTCATCAATCTTTTTTTTATAAACATTGGAATTAACGGTTTGTCGTGTTGCAATTAAACCAATTTTTTTATATGCATAATGATCACGTAAATGATGAATTAACGGATCGATTACATTCATGACAATAGCATGGCTACCGACATATTCTTTTATTAATTCATAAGCCGCTGTTGATGCAGAGTTGCAAGCAATTAAAATTAATTTACATTTTTGCTGTATTAACATATGAGCTATTTTAACGGAATAAGCTTGGATCGTCGCTGCTGATTTATCCCCATAAGGCAAATGCGCTGTATCGCCAAAATAAATAATATTTTCTTTTGGTAACTCTTTCACAATAGCATGAGCAACAGTCAGCCCTCCAATACCACTATCAAAAATACCGATAGCCTGTGTTGCAATATGTTTAAGCATAACTATTTTTCTCTCAAAAACGATAAAATCCATAATTATTTTTGTAGGGTAGGCAAAGCGCAGCGTGCCCACCAAATCACATTAATTATTCTTGTAGGGTGGGCAAAGCGCAGCGTGCCCACCAAACATACCTGCTGAATAGTTACCCATTATAAAGTATTCTTTCTTCAGCGCATAGGCACCCACCAAAAGATGTGCTGATTTTTTAATCAATACAACAATAACTGCTGGTTTAGATATACACAACAAAAACATATCTATTTTTTTTCACCGCCTCTTCCCTAAACCACAAGCGCTTAATAACACTAAAAAAATGCGCCATTACTAACCTTAAACCCCAATTAGGACTAATTTTTGCCTTTTTTATCGCCTAAATTGATGAGATAATAACGCTAATGGTCGCGAGGAATTTCTTATGGGTAAAAAAACCGATATAGGAAAGAAAGCTCGGATGTTAACCATCGCAGATATCTTATTTACCGTCTTCTGCCTGGTAGCCGTTATTTGTTGGTATATGCATATTCCATACCGAATTGAAGTCACCGGTGTTCTTGCGGTTCTTGTGATTGCCATTTTTATTTATTCGCAAAAAGGGCTTGAGTCCGAAGAAAAATTTATCGAATCCTACTCAGAATTACTGCAAGACGAAACCTGCTTTCGCTCCGCATTTGATTACTCTGAAAATGGCATGGCATTGCTGTCTAAGCATGGACATTGCTTAAAAGTAAATTATGCGCTTTGTCAGATATTAGGTTTTCACGAAGATGAATTATTAAAAAAATCTATTCGCAAACTCATTCATCCCGAAGATTTTAAAATCAATATTCAAAAAATCAGATCGATGCTCAAAGGTGAAATTAAATCTTACCAAGCAATGCAGCGTTTTTTTACTAAAAATAATGAAACAATGTGGGCCATGGTAACCTTCTCTTTTGTTCATGATAAAGAAAACAAACCACTTTATTTTGTTATTCAATTTCAAAATGATATTGCTATGGATAATTCTGCCGACCATTTGCCCGTCATTAAAGGTCATGAATTATTAACTGGATTATGCAACCGCACCCTACTTAATCAGCATTTAAATGAGCTAATCTCTACTTCAACGGAAAACAAACAACCCTTTGCTCTTTTACTACTTGATCTCGATGCATTACGAAATATTAATGCTGGCATGAGTTATGAAGCAGGCGACACTTTATTAAAAATCGTAGCAGAACGCTTAAAAAACACGATTCGAAGTGCTGATATGATTGCACGCATTGGTGGCGATGAATTCGCTATTGTTATTAAAAATGCCGAAAAACTTGAAGTGATAGGACAAATAGCACAAAAAATATTAAGTGGCTTATTACGATCTATCACTATCAATGGGCGTGAAATTTTTATTACTGGTAGTATTGGCGTCGGTCTTTATCCAAATGATGGCAAAGATGTTGAAGCACTCATTAGAAGTGCTGATCAAGCCTTACTGCGTGTTAAACAAGCGGGTGGTAACCACTATCAATTTTTCTTACCTGAAGCCACAGAGTTATCACAAAAAAAATCAAAACAACTTAGTGCTCTCAACCAAGCAATGGCAAAAAACGAATTGCAACTCTATTACCAACCTTGTATTAATTTAGCTGATCAAACTATCATTAGCGTAGAAGCGCTGGTTCGCTGGCAAAGCAGCGAATACGGTCTAGTCATGCCAAATACCATTATTCCTCTTGCTGAAGAATCGGGCCTTATTTTTCCATTAAGCGAATGGGTGTTGCGCACAGCCTGCAAGCAAGTCAACCTCTGGCGAACTAATGGCTATCCCGACCTTAAGCTCTCAATTAATCTTTCGCCCTATCAATTTAAAAACTCCAACTTTATGGAAAATGTTTTGCGCGCACTAAAAGAATCTGACTTTCCACCAGCGCTATTATCGTTGGAAATTACCGAAGGTTTATTTATGCATGACCATGAAAACACGATCGCTATCTTAAAAAAAATCAAAGCAGCTGGCGTTAGCATAGTTATTGATGATTTTGGCACTGGCTTTTCTTCTTTATCCTACATGACTCGTTATGGAATTGATAAAATTAAAATTGATCGCTCATTTATTCATAAAATGATTGATAATAAAGATGATGAAGTCATCGTTTCTGCAATGATTTCAATGGCAAATAAACTTGGAATCAAAGCAGTTGCTGAAGGAGTAGAAACAAAAGAACAATATGATTTGTTAATGACGGAAGGATGCGATGAAATGCAAGGTTATTACATTGCAAAACCCATGCCGATAGAATTAATGGAAACTTACTTAGCAAAAAAAAAGCCGGCCTCCACAAAAACAAATAAAGATTTACCGTAGTTATTCATACTGAATAACTACGATTTACTCTAAAAAATCATTTAAACGCTGCCCTTCTTTTAATACTTCACGCAGATACAAAAACAAATCTGACGCTATCATTCCCCGCTCTCCCAATTTTGCAGCTTGATCACCAGCTAGAGCATGAACCAAAACACCCAGTTGTGCAGCAACATCCAAAGGAATTCCTTGTCCCAACAAACCACCTACTACACCACTTAACACATCACCCATCCCTGCTGTTGCCATCCCGGGATTTCCTGCTTCACATATCGACAGCGCTGACTCTTTGCCTATAGTTAATGTATGACTGCCTTTTAATACACAAACTCCATCAAATTTATTTTGCAGTTTTTGTATACTTGCAACTCGATCCTGTTGTATATCCGCTATTGTCACATTTAATAATCTAGCTGCCTCTCCTGGATGAGGTGTCAAAATCCAATGCGTTTTTTTTACTGGCCGTTTTGTTAATAAATTTAATGCATCTGCATCCACTACTAAAGACTTATTACAATCCAATACCGCAGTTAACAAATCTATCGACCACGCAGTTTGACCTAGACCAGGCCCTACAATCACCACATCTGCTTTATGTAATAACGGCTCTAAATCTGCAGCATGACTCACACCATGACTCATGATTTCCGGACGCAACACACTCACTATCTGCGCATGCTCTTGGTGTGTTGCCACGCTCACCAAGCCAGCGCACTCGTAACGCAGCTTCTCCAGCAAGACACACGGCGCCCATAAACCCCTTATTGCCACCAACAATTAACACATGTCCCGCCTTCCCTTTATCAAAATCTCGCGGTCTAGGCTGTAGATATTTTGCAAAAGCTGAAAGTTGTAATTTTTCCATTACGCTTTCCTTGGTGGTCGAAATAAACTTAATAGCATGGTCAACCCTAATACCAGCACCACAGCAAATAATGTTACTTGAATAGGAACATTTATCCAGTGTGCTATTAACATTTTCATGCCAACCAATATGAGCACAACTGCAATCCCATATTTAAGTAAATAAAACTTATCAGCTAAACGCGCCAATACAAAATAAAGAGCACGCAAACCCATAATGGCAAAAAAATTGGCGGTAAAAATGATAAAAGGATCATGAGTAATAGCAAAAATTGCGGGGATGCTATCAAGCGCAAAAACTAAGTCGCTCATTTCTATTAAGATTAATGTTAGAAATAAAGGCGTAACATACCACATTAAATTTTTCTTAATAATAAATTTTTCACCATGAAACTCCGTAGTCACTCGCATATGTCTACGCAAAAAATTTAACATTCCATTTTTTTCTAAGCTATCCGCTGAATCTTGCGTCCAAAGAATTTTGAGCCCGGTTGCCACCAAAAAAAACCCAAAAATATATAATATCCAATGAAAACGCATGACTAACCAGGTTCCCGACAAGATCATGATTAAACGCATTATCATCGCACCCAGAACACCCAACAACAGAACTCGGCGCTGGTAACGTGGCGGCACTTGGAAATAATTAAATATTAAAATGAAAACAAATAAATTATCTATCGATAATGATTGCTCAATTAAATAACCCGTAAAAAATTCTAATGCTTTTTGATTGGCAAACGTAGCCAACTCCGGCGCGCCCATTCCACCTAAATACCACCACAATCCAACATTAAACAACAGCGCCAAAGACATCCACACCAAAACCCAAAATAATGCTTTTCGAATAGAGGTGATTGACGATTCTTTGCCTCCCATTGCAATAATATCAACAACAATAGCAAACATAATAAAAATAGCAAAACCTAACCACATCCACCAAGTTCCAACCGTTGCCATATTTATTCCCTTACTAACCAAGCTATTCGAAGCCTATTTACGACTGAATAAACAAATTTTTTCGATAATAACGTAACTCTTCGATAGATTCGCGAATATCATCTAACGCTAAATGCTTAGACTCTTTTTCAACTCCCGCATAAACTCGCGGCGCCCAACGTAAAGCCAATTCTTTTAGCGTACTTACATCAATCACACGATAATGAAAATATCGCTCTAATGCTGGCATATAAAGCTCGAGAAAACGACGGTCGAGATAAACGCTATTGCCACACATCGGGGATTTTCCCGCAGAAACATATTGGCGTAAAAAGTTAATTGTTTCTTGCTCTGCTTCCGCCTCTGTCACTACACTCGCTTTAACTCTCGAGACTAAACCTGACGCATTATGCTGCTTGGTATTCCATCCATCCATATTATTTAATAAACTATCTGTCTGATGAATTGCAAAAACCGGGCCTTCTTCTAAAACATTTAACTGTGAATCTGTTACTATCGTTGCAATTTCAATCAATCGTTCTTTTGCCGGATTCAAACCGGTCATTTCACAATCAATCCAAATTAAATTATTAGCGCCTTGCGACATAAGAAGCCTTCCTATTACATAATTAAAACTATATTACTCTATACCATTACTGTAAAATACACTTTAAATCTTAAAGGCATACTATGATACCTTATCACTTTGATATTGTTTTGGCGATCCTCGCTTCTTATTTATTCGGATCAATTTCCTCAGCCGTGATTGTTTGTAAGTGGTTAGGCTTAGCCGACCCTCGCATGCACGGCTCAAAAAATCCTGGGGCAACAAATGTATTACGAATCGGTGGAAAAAAAGCCGCTATTATTACTTTAGCCGGTGATGTCTTAAAAGGCGTCATTCCTGTATTAATTGCTAAGTGGTATGGATTAAACACGCTTGGTTTAGCCTTGGTCACACTGGCTGCTTTTTTAGGTCATTTATTCCCAGTTTTTTTTCGTTTTCAAGGCGGCAAAGGCGTAGCAACTGCTTTTGGTTGCTTAGTTGCATTAAATTACCCAATCGGCTTAGCATTAATTGTAACCTGGCTAACCGTGGCCTGGCTTTTTCGTTACTCCTCTTTAGCAGCTTTAGTGACGGCAATACTTGCGCCCGTCTACACATGGTATCTCACTAATTGGACTTATGCTGTGATCGTAATTTTCATCAGTGCTTTACTCATTTTTCGTCACTACCAAAATATTCAAAATTTACTTGCTGGGAAAGAAACAAAAATTGGTAAGAAATAAGGTTTTAATAGCGCGAAGGAAGGGCGTAACTATTCAACAGCCAGAGAGCGCGTGAACGCAATGTTTAAAATACCGCTCCGAGCGAAACATCCATGTTTTAGGCTTGCCATCCATGGCAAGCAAGTCGCTTTATTTTAAACATTGCGTTCACGCGCTCTCTGGCTGTTGAATAGTTACTTCGGTTATCTTACGCCGCTCTCACCGTCACCTCACCATAACAAAAACTTTTTAATTGTTGCTGTTCATCAAGCAATAACAACTCTCCACGCTCATTAATTCCCTGCATTTTCCCAAAAAAAATCTTTTCGGGTGTATGAACAAAAACTTCTTTATTCATTAGAGCATCATAAGTTTGCCACTTAGCTAAAAAAATACTAAACCCATGTTCTGCAAATTGTGGCAAAGTAAACAGCAACTCATTTACTAATATTCCAGCCAACATATTTCTTTCTACCGGCTTTTGACTTATTTCAGCAAGATCAACCGAATTTGCGATTAAATCCTGGTCTCTTTGTTCCGGCAAACTAAGATTAATACCAATACCAATCACAACACACGTGCCTCTGCATTCTAATAAAATTCCGCCTAATTTTCGATTTTGATAAATCAAATCATTCGGCCATTTCAGCATAATGGCATCGTCAATACCGTACCGTTGTAATGCTTGCAAAAGAATTATGCCAACAACTAAACTTAAACCTGATATATCGCTTTGACCAAAATCCCAAAGAATCGAGCAATAAATATTACCACTCGCTGGAGAAAACCAAGCTCGATCACGACGTCCTCTACCATGCGTTTGCTCTTCTGCAAAACAAATCTGGCCAGAAGAATTATCAATTTTTGATTTTTCTAAAAGATAACTGTTCGTTGAATCAATCGTTTTAAAAACTTCTAACTTTGACAATTTTGTTAAATTAGTCGGCTCTACACCCGAAATGATAACATTTAGATCAAGAGTAGCTAATAACTTTATAACTTTACTCAATTTTCACTCCTAAGCTATTGCTAAATTCGCTAAAAATGTTTTAATAAGAGATTATTTGGTTGAAAGGAACTCACAATGAATACAGCTTTACTCGTCATCGAAATTCAGAACGACTATTTCCCTAACGGCAAAATGCCACTTGAACGCAGCATAGAGACCAGCCAAAGGGCTAAAGAAATTCTACAAGTCTATCGCAACAATAAGCTACCTATTTATCATCTTCAACATATTTCCACCCGCGCTGATGCTAAAATTTTATTACCTTGCACCAAAGGTGTCGAGTTTCATGAAGATGTTATGCCATTAAAAAATGAAACTATTATTAAAAAACATTACCCCAATAGTTTTAAAGACACATCTCTACTTAGCCAACTCGTTAAAAATAAAATCAACCATGTTGTTATTGCGGGCATGACGACTCATTTAGCTATCGATGCAACAGCAAGAGCTGCGTATGACTTAGGTTTTAGCTGCAGCGTGCTTTACGATGCTTGCACTACCAAAAATCTAGAGTTTAATAACACTATTATTACCGCTCAAAATGTACATAATGCGTTTATGGCAGCTTTACAAACAACCTATGCATCTATTGTGAATGTGAAAGAGATGGTTCAAATGGTAGGCTCTAAAGACGCTGTACGAGCATAAAAACGGCCTAAAAATAGTTTTTTATAATGCGAACTCGTCATTCTCATAAAAGTGGTAATGACGAGCAAAAATTAAGTTGACGTGGAACAGCAAATTCAATGGAGCAAATATCCGCAAAAAAATTCCTGCGCCTTATTTTAAACTGGTTTGATCAACACGGACGCAAACATTTACCCTGGCAAGAAAACAAAACACCTTATCGTGTTTGGATTTCTGAAATCATGCTGCAACAAACTCAAGTCACAACTGTTATTCCGTATTATGAAAAATTTATGCAGTCTTTTCCATCGCTAGACAAACTAGCAGCGGCTAAAGAAGATGCGGTTTTACATCTTTGGACAGGCTTAGGTTATTACACTCGCGCACGCAACTTACATCGTGCAGCAAAAATTGTAATTCATGATTTTAATGGCCAGTTTCCCAACGAAACCGCCGCACTAGAAACACTACCTGGCATTGGTCGATCAACGGCGGGAGCTATTGTATCAATTGCTTTCGAACAAACTGCTGCTATTTTAGATGGTAATGTAAAACGAGTACTAACTCGCTTCTATAATATTTCAGAATGGCCCGGCGAAAAAAAAACCCATGATTTATTATGGAAAATTGCTGATTATCACACCCCCAAACAACGCACAGCAGACTATGCTCAAGCCATGATGGACTTGGGGGCAACAATCTGTGTGCGTGGCAAACCCTTATGCCAACAGTGCCCTTTACAAAGCCACTGCCAAGCACACGCATTAGGCGTTGAAAAAACATTACCTCGTTCTAAACCAAAAAAGACATTACCCATACGACAAGCAACCTTACTTTTTATTCAAAAAGACCAAGAGATCTTACTCGAAAAACGTCCACCAACAGGAATATGGGGAGGATTGTGGAGCCCACCAGAAATCTCGGCGCATGCTAACACAAAAGAAATCAAAACATTTTGCCAACAGCAATTAAAACTTGTAGTAAAAGACGTTCAATTAAAAATAGGCTTTCGTCACACGTTTAGCCATTTCCATTTAGATATTTTGCCGGCATTAATCATCACTAAAACTAATCAGCTTAAGCTCATGGATAGTGAACAACAAATTTGGTATAACTTACATAATTCACAAGCCATCGGCTTACCTGCCCCGATAAAAAAATTACTGAGGAGTATAAGCAATGACTCGCATGATTGAATGCATCAAACTAAAAAAACAAGCGGAAGGCTTAGATTCACAAACGTATCCTGGCGAATTAGGCAAAAAAATCTTTGCTCAAGTCTCTAAAGAAGCCTGGCAACAGTGGTTAACTCACCAGACGATGTTAATTAATGAATATCGCCTGAGCATGTTAGAGTCTAAATCACGCGAATTTCTCGCTAAAGAAATGGAAAATTTTTTATTTGGGAATGGCAGCGAAGCTCCAGCTGGCTATGTACCGTCGGTAAAATAAAATATTTACTTGACTCTCGATCCTGTAATCGGTTTAATAACGCCTTTCTGCGACAAAGCTCATCATATTGGCCAGATAGCTCAGTTGGTAGAGCAAAGGACTGAAAATCCTTGTGTCCCTGGTTCGATTCCAGGTCTGGCCACCAGATTTGCCGTAAAAATATAAGGGTCTTTCCCAATTACGGGGGCACTCACCTACGAACACAATCCTTGCGCATTATCTTTACGCGCAATTTCTGTCGTAGATGCTTCACCAAGCATTGTGAAAATTAGCTCCAAATCATTCATATGGTCACGTAAATTTTCACGATCCAGCCCCTTAAGCTGTTTATACTCTACAGGTGTCATACCAAAAGTAGCCTTTGAAATTTCAGCAGTCAGAATGGCATATTCTTGGCTATCACCAACATCACGCTTCTTCCATTCATCGGTTAATTCAGCACGCACCTGAATACCTCGCATTCTTTTTTCAATCCAAGCATCGTCATAGCCTTTCGCTTTGTATATCTCTCGCGCACGCTGAGAAGCTAATTCTGGATCTTCTATTTCTTGCACACGTTCATAGCCTACTTTTGCCAACCATCTTTTAAATGGCTCAGCTTTGGTAGAAGGAATTGATTGAATGATACGAAATAAACCTTCTGTGTTAGCACAATTAAGTTTTTGAGCACCTCCTTCTGTCTCAACCAAAAGAGGGACAACAACCTGCCCCCACGCTTTAGATAGCTCTTTATCGCGACTTCTCATTCTCTTTACGTATTGTGTTGGATTCGCAGTCTCGGCCAAAACTGCAACTATATCAGTTATCACAAACCACCATGCATTCTCATGAAACACTCGACGTATTTGTTGATTTTTAAAAACTATAATATGATTTTCTGCCTGCAACTCTTTGCTCATTATTTAGTCTCCATTGGGCCCAACAATCCTAACGATGTTAATCTTTCAATTACTTAAAAGGGGGGTACAACTTGTACCCCCCCTTTAATTAGATATTAATCTGTCTTAAAGAAAGAACAGCGTCCTATTTCACTCCCATACACTTCAAAAAATAATCAGTAGTCTGTTGCATAGGTTTTCTTATAGAAGTTAGGACAAATTATATAGAGAAATAGATCGGTTTAAATCGGTTTTTATGAAAAATTAAAAAGAATTAAAAACTGCTAAAGCATTATTTATTAGAACTGAAATGTAAATAAAAAAGTAGGGGTCTTTCCCAACTATGGGGACACTCGCTTACAGACACAAGACTCTAACTCGTAATCAGGACCAATGGGCAACCCATTGATCCCAACTCACTCAACTGAATTACGCTTCCCCTTCCAATGCCAAACCACCAGGCAGTGAACCTTCCGCAGTTGGTTCAGCTGGAAAAGCATGAGATTGGCAATACGTCTCACGTAAAAAGAAAGATAAGATAATCGAAAGAGCTAATCCAACAGGCACTACTGTTAACGCATAATTATAATCACTAGCAGAATAAACAGGAATACCATTTGTCACCACCACATTCACTGCGTGATTATCTAACATTTTACCCACCAAGGGATGAAAGATCATGCCGCCACACATAATAAGCGTATTAGTCACTGCAACAGCGGTTCCAGAAATTTCATTAGGACAATTCTCTTTACCAATCGCAAAACACAATGGATGTGCGCCACAAAATACACCCACAAAGAAAAACAAACCATACAACACCGGCAAAGAAAGCCCAGGGACATAAAAGATAACGCTTAATAATATACTTGCCATCAATGCGCAAATAATCAGTGGCATACGGCGACGCTTAATTTTATCAGACAAGGCCCCAATCGTTGGACCAGCAATAATCCAACCAATGAAAGCCATGCTCACCGCAGAAGCAGCTTGTTCTGGCGTAATTTGATAAACAGCCTTTAGATAAGGAATACCCCAGACATCTAAAAATACTGAAGCAGGAAGATAAAACAAACAACCTATCACACCAATCAACCACATTTGTGGGCTTTTTAATACCGACCACAAAGCAGCAAACATTTCTTTCAAGTTCGCGGGTGATCGATGTACTTTTACATTCGCTAAAACAATTTTAGGTTTGGATCGTAAAAATAATAAAATACCAAAACTCAAAACAACACCAACAATTAATGCCGTATGCAATGCACTTTTATAACCCACGACTTGAACAAATGCGGTTAAGTACTTAACTGAAAAAATAGCTGAAAGCATACCAAATGCGGTTGTTAACCCCGCAACCGTTGCAAAACGATTCGCTGGCAACCAAACAGAAGCTAATTTTAAAACGCCAATATAAGCAAACGCGGTACCGAGACCAATCATAAAACGGCCTGCATAAGCCATAGTAAGGCTATCTGCCGCAATAAACATACCTACGCCCAAGGTAGCTGTCAAACAAGCGATAAATTGGACAATCCGAGCGCCAAAGCGATCATAAATCATACCCGCCGGCACTTGCATTGGGGTATAAATAAAATAGTAAAAACCCGCCAAAGTACCAAATTGTGAAGCAGTAATATGCAAACTTTGCATCAAATCATTCTGCATAACACTAGGAGATACACGGAGAAAATAGTTAAAGCAATAAAACAGCATACCTACGCTACAAATCATCCAGGGATGAAACGCTCGAGAAAACACCTCTGTCTTAGGATTGTTCTTCATGACTATTTCCATGCTCTTATTAACCTTCGTTTTATATACAAGGGCAAATTTATACCAGAACCGACCAGCAAAAGCAAAGGGTTGGACCCCAATTACAATAACAAAATCATCAAAAAGGGCAAAACAAAGCAACAAATAGCCAGCTAACTATTTAAAAAATATAGAAAAAAGTTATTTTCATTTATAAAATCAGATCTAATGGCACTAACGATCTATAGCTGTATATAAAAAATACACCCACAGGCGCCCTCATCGCTGAATAGTTACTGTTTAGGTAGAAAAAGATGATCCACAGCCACATGTTGTTTTCGCATTGGGATTACGAATAATAAACTGTGCGCCCTCAATATCCTCTTTATAATCAATTTCTGAACCCACCAAATATTGAAAACTCATAGGGTCTATTAATAGTTGTACAACAGGGTTTTCAGTCTCATTTTTTTCTAACTGCTTAGTTACAACCGTATCATCTACATTTACAACTTCATCAAATGTAAACCCATACTGAAAACCCGAACATCCACCACCGGTCACATACACACGGAGTTTTAAGTTAAAATTTTCTTCTTCTTGTATCAGCTCCCAGACCTTAGTCGCTGCATTATTGGTAAAAATCACTGGTTCACTCATATTGCCACCTAAATCAATTGCGCTATAATTGCTAACTATAACATATTTGCAGGAATCAATATGCTTTGGATTAAAGCTTTTCATCTTATCTTTATGGTCACTTGGTTTGCTGGATTATTTTATCTGCCACGTTTATTTGTTTATCACGCCATGAGCACCGATGAAATTAGCAATCAACGTTTCAAAATCATGGAAAGAAAGCTATTTTATGGCATCATGACACCAGGCGCTATCCTTACTATTGCCTTTGGCATTGCATTAATCGCTCCAGCACCGCTAATTTATTTATCAATGCCATGGCTAGAGCTCAAATTAGGACTTGTGTTTTTATTACTTATTTATCATGTTTATCTTGGGAAATTACTTTTCGATTTCAAAAAAAATAATAATCAACATACACATATTTTTTATCGCTGGATTAATGAGGCGCCGGTTATCTTGCTTATTTTTATTATTGTGTTGGCGATTGTTAAACCGTTTTAATGAGTGTTGGTGGGCACGCTGCGCTTTGCCCACCCCCTACGAAATCTTGTCATGCCAGCGTGCTTCTAGCTGGCATCTAGTAGGGTGGGCAAAGCGCAGCGTGCCCACCAATACAAAAACACACACACATTAAACACAATTCAAAACACATTCCGCAAACGCTTTTTCAGCCGCCAATAACGTCTGCTCAATTTCCACATCACCATGAGCCGCAGAAACAAACCCAGCTTCATATGCTGAAGGTGCTAAATAAACACCTGCTGCTAACATCTGATGAAAAAATCGTTTAAATTGCTCTACATTCGATTGTTTCACATCAGCAAACGTAGCAATATTTTTATCCGTAAAAAATAAACCAAACATACTACCAATTTGATGCGTCATAAATGGAATCCGCGCTGCTCTAGCTCTTTCTTCTAATCCTTGCAGCAAAGATTGGGTAGTCGTATTTAACTTGGAATAAAAATCAGGCTGAGCAATCAACTTGAGAGTAGCAAGACCTGCTGTCATTGCCACTGGATTACCGGATAATGTTCCAGCTTGATAAACAGATCCTACTGGCGCAAGACAATCCATGATTTCTTTACGACCGCCAAATGCGCCCACTGGCATACCACCACCAATGATTTTTCCTAAGGTTGTGATATCTGGTTTAATTGCAAAATGCGCTTGTGCTCCACCTAAAGCTACTCGAAATCCTGTCATGACTTCATCAAAAATTAATAAACTCTGATAACGATCACACAATTGACGCAAGCCAGTTAAAAAATCGGCTTGTGGTAAAACACAATTCATATTGCCTGCAACAGGCTCAACAATCACACCCGCGATATCATCTTTATATTTTTCAAATAAAGCCGCTACTGTATCTAAACGATTAAAGTCAGCAACTAAAGTATGCTGAACTATACTATCGGGTACACCCGCTGAGCTAGGCACACCCAAGGTTAAAATTCCTGAGCCTGCCTGCACTAACAAAGAATCTGCGTGACCATGATAACAACCCGCAAATTTAATAATTTTATTTCGACCCGTAAAACCACGGGCTAAACGAATAGCGCTCATCGTTGCTTCTGTTCCTGAGCTCACCATCCGCACCGATTCAATCGAAGGCATAATTTCACAAATTTTTTCTGCTAATTCTATTTCTACTTCGGTGGGTGCGCCAAAACTTAAACCTAATTCCAAACGTTGTTTTACCGCTGCAACAACATCAGGATGAGCATGCCCCACGATCATTGGGCCCCATGATCCAACATAATCAATATATTTTTGTTCATTAGCATCAACAACATAAGCTCCATGCGCTGATTTAATAAAAACCGGTGTTCCACCCACACCCGCAAATGCACGCACAGGAGAATTCACCCCACCAGGAATAAGCTTAACTGCTCTTTGAAACAAATTTTGATTATAATTCATCACATTCATTCTTTAAAAAGAAAAGGGATCGCCATAATACCAAATAATTGCGAATAGTGTTGCAATTTCAATCAAGAATGGTAAGTTATGCGGCCATATGACACGGGAGAAGCAAATATGAAATTAAAACGATACATGTGCTTACTTTGTGGCTTTATTTACGATGAAGCAAAAGGTTGGCCTGAAGATGGTATTGAGCCTGGAACACGCTGGGATGATGTGCCATTAAGCTGGCAGTGTCCTGAATGCGGCGCAACTAAAGATGATTTTGAAATGGTAGAAGCTTAAATCCTTGCAATTGCAAGGATAGCTTTTTTAAATGTTAGCTTACTCATTACTTAACCCCAAATCTATCATGCACCTCATGAGGCACTTCTTCATAGCTTACATCTGTTACCTTTGCCAACTCCGGCCCTACTTTTAACCAAGTATAAAATGCTTGCATGGGTTCTGCCTCTCCAAATGCTAACACTTCTACCCGACCATCCGGTAAATTTTTAGCCCAACCAGTAATACCTAAGGAATTTGCCTGTTTTTGTGCTGTAGCGCGATACCATACTCCTTGCACCTGCCCTGATACATAACAATGAATGCCTTTTTTTTCTTGAATAAGCTTACTCATCAGCGCTCCACTTGGTACTATAGACTCACCTTAATTTAATTGTTTTATTATATCATGACAACGACCGACAAAAAAATATCGCCACCTCGCGCACTCTATAGCCCTATTTACTGGCCTGCCTGGATAGGAATAGGAATATTATGGTTAATCACTCATCTGCCCCATCGCTGGCAAATTCGCATTGGCCAAGGCTTGGGAAAAATTTTATATAGCTTTCCTTCCAAGCTAAAACAAATTACAAAACTCAATATCGAATTATGCTTGCCCGAATTAAACTCTCAACAGCAACAAGAGCTCATGAAAAAAAACTTTGCTTCTTTAGGTGTCGGTCTCATTGAAGCAGCCATGGCATGGTGGCTTTCTGATAGCAAAATAAAATGTTTATATACTATCACTGGCTTTGAACATGTCGAAGCAGCGCTTAAAAAAGGCAAAGGAATTATTTTAGTTGGCCCTCATTTTACTTGTTTAGAAATGATCGGTCGCCTACTAGGAATGAAATATACTTTTGGCGTGATGTATCGACCTCACAAAAAACCGCTTATTTCTTTTATTCACCAACGTTTTCGACAACAACATTATGTCAATTACATTCCTCGCCACCGTGTCCGTCAGTTACTAAGAGCGCTTAATAATAATATGCCTATTTGGTATGCCTATGATATTGATGGCGGTGAAAAAGGCAGTGTTTTTGCGCCTTTTTTTGGTATTCAAACCGCATCATTAACATCCGTATCACGAATAGTTCATTTAAGTGGAGCTGCAGTAATTCCAATCAGTTTTTATCGTCGCGAAGATAATTTTAAATATGAAGTCATCTTAGGGCCGCCGATTAGTGATTTTCCCTCTGAGGATTTAGTAGCTGATGCAACAAAATTAAATGCTACGCTAGAACATTCTATTCGCGCGCATGCCGATCAATATGTATGGCAATACAAGCGTTTTAAAACTCGACCACCAGGGGAAAAAAGATTTTACTAAGCATAGCTATTCAATAGCTAGAGTTTGGTGGGCACGCTGCGCTTTGCCCACCCTACATTTGTAGCTTTTGTAGGGTGGGCAAAGCGCAGCGTGCCCACCAAACCCTGGCTACCGAATAGTTACTCAAACACTTACATTACCTTTTCCAACACAAACACCGCATTATGGCCAATTTTTCCATGAAAAATAACATGAAATGTTTTGATCACAGCAAAAGAAATACGCGAATAATTTTCCGTGCTCACAATAACAAAAGTATGTGGCGCTAATTTTAATAACTCATTTTCTTGATCAATATAAGTTGGCTGCGTACCGTCTGTCATATCAACTAAATATTTAATCGGCAAACCATCCATGCCTTCGTGATAAAAAACCAATGCTGCTTGTGTTTTTTGCCGTTGAGACTCGACTTGCAACACAAAATCACGGGTTTTATTCAAGGATAAATTGATTTTTTCAATCACTAAAATATGCAAGCTCACAAAAGTAACAGCAGCCAATCCCAACACAATCAGGGGATTTTTTCGCATAAACAAAATCACTAACTGAATTAAACTCAACAACACAAATAAACCAACATAATGAATTTCAGCTATTTGTACATGCTGCCGATAAAGCACAATAATAGCGGCCAAGGCCGCTAAAGGAAAAATGAAACAAAATAAATTTGTTATTTTTTTTAACCGTAATAAATTAATATTGTTTTGCGCTGAGACAAACAAATAACCGCAAATCAATGCAAACGCCGGAGCAGCAGGTAAAATATAACGAACTTTTTTATCGACTGGAACACTTAAACCAAGCAAAATAATCAAGGCCCAGGCTATGCATTGAAGCAATAATTTTTCTTGTGGTTTTTTACTTAAACAAACAATAGCTACCAAAACAGCAAGCGGATAAGCAATAGCATAAGCGCCTAAACTTTCCGTAAAATAAAAAGTAAGAGGTAATGTCTTCACATCATTAATTCTGCCTAATACTTCCATACGCAACACATCTTGCACAAAACCCATACCACCCGACTGAAAAGCGAGTGCCAATAAACTCAACGAACAAATAAGCAATAAAATACTGGCAAAAAAGCCTATGCGCCAAAACAAACTATAATTTTTTTCCACCAAACAACTCACACACAACACGCCCGTCGGTATCACTAAACCAATTGGTCCACGAAAAGCAAAAGATAAAATCAACAAAGGTCCAATTTTCCATAACAGCGAAGCTTGATTGACTGATTTTAATTGTTGCTCTTGCATGACATAAAAACAAAGTGCTGTCATGAGTGTCACATATTGGTCCAACGAAATTGTTCTTGCCTCTGCCACAAACGTCACGGTAAACAACAGAAAAAAACTCGCTGCCCAACCCCAGAGTCGACTCTGACGTGCAGCAATTAAATAAGTGACTGCCACAGTCATAGCAGAAGCAACCGCGCTAGGTAAAACAGCAGTTAGTTTATTAATATGACCAAATAACATAGACAACAAATAAATTAAATAAGTCGATGCTGCTGGATAATCTGGATATGGCTGATGATACGTTGTTGGAAACCAACTCGCGCCATAACGCCACATTTCTAAGGCAAATAAATAAAATCGCGCTTCAAAACCAATAATTTCCTGCGAATTTAAACCGATAATAAATAACATTAAACTCAACATAAAAATGCTGATAGCATCAACTTTTCGATTAAACATACTATTTTCAACCTATCATTTTTATAAACTCGGACCGCAGAATACCATAATTCTTTCTCAACGCTTTACTTCATGCTAGAATGATGCACTTTTTTTCAACTTCCCAAAGGTTTTACTTACGTTATGCAAAAAAAATTGCCTGATTTTTCAAATAGTTCCGTATTGGTCATCGGTGATATTATGCTAGACCGCTATTGGTTTGGTGACGCAGCCCGCATTTCACCCGAAGCGCCTGTACCGGTGGTTAATATCAAACAAACAGATGATCGACCAGGCGGCGCAGCAAATGTTGCTCTTAATCTTGCGGCATTAGGCGCTAAAGTGACTCTCATTGGCATTTGTGGAAATGACACGGCAGCACAAACCTTAGCAGAGCAACTATCAGCAGCCCATGTCACTCACCACATCATCAAATCACCCACTGCCAGCACGACGACTAAATTAAGAGTCATTAGTCGCCATCAGCAATTACTGCGTTTAGATTTTGAAGAAAAACTTCCAAGTTATGCGCCTGATGAACTCATTAATCATTACAAACAATGCTTATCCACAGTTAATTTAATTATTCTCTCTGATTACAACAAAGGAACATTAGCGTGCGCACAACAATTAATTCAATTAGCGCGCGCAGCAAATATTCCTATTTTAGTTGACCCAAAAGGTGCTGATTTTAGCATTTATAATGGTGCTACACTGATTACACCCAACTTAAAAGAATTTGAAACCATCATGGGTGCCTGCCAAACTGAAAAAGAAATTATAGACAAAGCACGAACTTTTTTAACTCACCATCAAATTAATGCTGTGCTACTAACTCGCGGTGAACGTGGCATGACGCTCATCCAAAAAGAGTTAGAAGAAATTCATTTACCCGCTCATGCTCGAGAAGTATTTGATGTCACGGGCGCGGGTGACACGGTAATTGCTGTACTTGGTGCAAGTATTTCAGCAGGAGCCGCCTTACCTGATGCAATGGCATTTGCCAATCTAGCCGCTAGTTTAGCGGTTGCTAAGTTAGGCGCTGCAACTGTGAGCGCACCTGAATTACAAGTCGCGCTCGCTAACACAACTGCACCCTCTTCTGGCGTTGTTAATGAAGAACAGCTCTTATTAGCGATCAGTGATGCTAGAGCAAAAGGCAAAAAAATTGTTTTCACCAATGGCTGCTTTGATATCTTACATGCCGGTCATGTGAAATATTTACAACAAGCAAAACAACTGGGTGATTATCTTATTGTTGCAGTGAATGAAGATGATTCAATTACCCGCTTAAAAGGCCCTGGACGTCCAATTAATAATACAGAACAACGTTTAGCCGTATTAGCTGGCCTGGGTGTAGTTGATTGGGTGGTGCCATTTGCTGATGATACCCCTGAGCGTTTACTAAGAAAATTACAACCCGACATTTTAGTCAAAGGCGGAGACTATACACCCGATCAAATTGTTGGCGCTGAAATTGTGCTCGCTTATGGTGGAAAAGCAAGAGTACTCGGTGTATTAAAAGATGTTTCAACAACCTTGATGATAGAACGCATCATAAAAAATTACGGCACATCACCTGCTGAAACTCACTAGGAAAAACTTATGATAGGCAATCTTTATGTCATCTCTGCACCCTCTGGTGCAGGCAAGACAACCTTAGTAAAAGCCCTCGTAGAATCGTTGCCTGGAATTACTGTTTCTATCTCACATACCACACGACCCAAGCGCCCAGCAGAAATACATGGAGTAAATTATTACTTCATCACTGCTACCGAATTTAGCCACATGACTGACAAAAATGAATTTTTAGAACATGCTATTATTTTTAATCATGCTTATGGCACTTCTCGAACATGGGTCAATAAAACCTTAAACGAAGGCTTTGATGTCATTTTAGAAATTGATTGGCAAGGTTGTCAGCAAATTCAAAAATTATTTCCCGAGTGTATTTCCATTTTTATTCTTCCCCCTACCGTTGAAGCACTTTCAAATCGACTCACTGCGCGCAATCAAGATAGCCCAGAAATCATCAAACAACGGCTGGGGGATTCTAAGGCGGCCACTACACATATTCGTGAATATGACTATGTCGTACTCAATGATGATTTTGCTACTGCGGTAAATGATTTAAAAACCATTGTTCTAGCAGGCCGCTTAAACCAAAAAGCACAAGTTATGCGCTATAGTGGGCTTATTTCTGATTTATTGCAGCGCTTAGACAAAGAGATTACATAATATTTAATAGCTAATTTTCAAAAAATGAGTAAAATATACCCCCTGATTAACAAAGTATTGAGGTGAGCAAATGGCACGAGTTACCGTAGAAGATTGTCTTGATCATGTAGAAAACCGCTTTGCTCTCGTCATGCTAGCATCTAAGCGAGCTCGTCAGCTCATGCGTGGCAGTGTTGACCCGACTGTGCCATGGGAAAATGACAAAGCAACCGTTGTTGCCTTACGTGAAATTGCCAATGGCCACACTGATTTCAGCGACGCTTATGAAGTGGATAAAGTTTCTTTGTTTCATCAAGATGAAACACCTACCGAAGGTGGATTAGACAATGCCAACCACTTTGGCTCATCAACGGAAACATCAACTCCAGGTCCTTCATCATCTGATTTAGAATAAGCTTTTTTGTGTGCCCCAGCATTAACTGGGGCATCACAACAAAGAGCCTGCAAACACCTTTTCCCAACCTATTTCAGACATCCAACCACAAATACATCGTTAAAATAATTACAAAATTTCTTAATAAACCGCGGTTATTAGTTCATAATTAAATAATGAATGAATTTATAACACTATGTAACGAGCTACAGGCCTATCTTACCGAGCCTGAAGTCAGCACTATTGAAAAAGCCTATTTAATGGGGAAAAAAGCCCATGAAGGACAACAACGACACACCGGCGAACCTTACATTACCCACCCTCTTGAAGTAGCCTTGATCCTGGCCGAAATGCGCATGGATCCCCAAACAATAATTGCTGCTATTTTGCATGATGTTATTGAAGACACCCCTATAGAAAAAATTGATATAATTCAAGAGTTTGGCAAAGAAGTGGCTGATTTGGTCGATGGTGTCACCAAACTAACTCAAATTGAATTTGAGAGTCGCGCCCAAGCTCAGGCTGAAAATTTCCGCAAAATGGTCATGGCCATGGCCCGAGATATTCGCGTCATTTTAGTTAAACTTGCTGACCGGCTACACAATATGCGCACTCTGGGTTGCCTACCCCCTGCCAAACGTCGGCGTATTGCTTTAGAAACCTTAGAAATTTTTGCCCCCATTGCCAATCGTCTAGGAATGCATGCTTTAAGAATCGAATTTGAAGATTTAGGTTTTGCCGCACTTTACCCTTTACGCTATCGAATTTTAAAAGATGCCGTGACCACCTCGCTAGGTAACCGCAAAGAAATTATAGAATTAATCGATAAAGAAATCCGTTATCACTTTAAAAAAGCCAACATTCCTTTCCGCTCTATTTCTGGTCGTGAAAAACATGTTTACAGTATTTATAAAAAAATGCATGACAAGCATTTACCTTTTTCTGAAGTTATGGACATGTATGGATTTCGCGTCATCGTCGATAAAATCGATACTTGCTACCGCGTGCTAGGCATACTGCATAATCTTTACAAACCATTGACTCAACGTTTTAATGATTATATCGCCATCCCCAAAAGCAATGGTTATCAATCTCTGCATACCACTTTATTTGGGCCTTATGGTGTACCAATCGAAGTGCAAATCCGCACTGAAGAAATGCATAAAATGGCTGAATATGGCATCTCAGCGCACTGGCTATATAAAACAGAAAAAACTGTTTTTCAAGATGCGCAAGTACGTGCGAAAGATTGGCTGAAAGGTGTTTTAGAAATGGATCGCAGCTCAAAAAATTCCATTGAATTTATTGAGAATGTTAAAATTGATTTATTTCCCGATGAAGTCTACGTGTTTACACCCAAAGGTAGCATCATGGAATTACCCGCTGGAGCAACAGCAGTTGATTTTGCTTATGCAATTCACTCTGACATCGGCAACACCTGCGTAGCAGCAAAACTCGACAAACGTTTAGCACCGCTCAGCACACCGCTTACCAGCGGCCAACAAATTGAAATTATTACTGCACCAGGGGCACGACCCAATCCTGCCTGGTTAAACTTTGTTGTCTCAGGCAAAGCGCGTAGTAACATTAAACATTTTCTCAAAAAACAACACCGCGATGAATCAGCAGAATTAGGTAAACGGTTAATTGAAAAATCACTCAACACCTTCGGTTTAAAACTTTCAGAAATTCCTCCCGATCATTTAGATATTTTTGTAAAAAATTCTAGACTTGATTCCTTGCATCATTTATACGAAGAAGTTGGTATGGGAAATCGCACTTCACTTTTAGTCGCGAAGCAATTAGCAAAATTAGAAAATATCGTTGAATTTAAAGAGCACGAACATCATCATGCACTGGCCATCAAGGGAACGGAAGGCGTAGTACTCACTTATGCGCGCTGCTGCCGGCCGATCCCAGGCGATCATATTTGCGGCTTTATCAACCCAGGCCATGGCATTATGGTACACATTGAAGATTGCGCAATGCTAGAAAGTTATCGCCAACAACCGGATAAACTTATTCCTCTGCGTTGGGAAGAGAAAGTACATGGTGATTTTCCCGTGGATTTACGTATCGATATTATTAATCAACGTGGCAGCTTAGCCGATCTCGCACTGGTTATTGCACAGAATGAATCTAATATTGAAAGCATTAATGCTGAAGAATTTGATGGTCGGTATTTTTCTATCAACACAACCATCACAACCCGCGGCCGCGTACATCTTGCACGAATCTTGAGAAAACTACGACGAACCAAAAATGTGACTCGCGTTTTACGGAAAAAAGAATTAATCAAACGCAAAAAAAAGCCATCACTACGGAGAGCGTAGCGAGGCTACTCTATATTGAATGCTTATTATCAACAGTGACTGTTGGTGCAGTGATTACTGTATTTGACGCAGCTGCAAACAATCCTGGCATGCCCGCTTGCAAACCATACACTGATGGAGCCACAGCAGCAGCGCCTAAGCCAGCAGCAGACACAGCTACTGCCGTCATCTTACTATCCCCGCTCACCAACAAAGCAGGCGATAACTCAAAAAACTTTTTCACCAAATCACACCCATGTAAAACTCTTCGTATCGTATTATCTGAAACTTTACCGTGAGCTACTTCATTACGTATCTCTTTACATAAAAAGACAAACTCATAAAAAATAGTTTCAGCATTCGCATTGATTCCTGCTGGTAATATCGCTTTATTCTTCGCATAAAAAAATAACTCACCACACGAGGTCATTAACATGGTCAATGCCTCTACATGGCAAGGATAGTCTGTTTGTAACCTTTTAATGTTACTCAGCTGGAAGTATATATCAGGATAAACCTTACGAATCCTCGCCATGATCTCATGGATCTCAGGCAACCATAGCTTAAATAAATCATCACTACATTTTTTTATTGATACCTCATCCATCACTTTGTGGTAATGTAACCCAGCAAGATCAAGATACAAGGGAGTATTCGCTAACAAGGTTGTTGCGCCCTTTTCTTCTGCTTTTTTCTCAAGCTCTTGCTCTAAACCAAAAAACTCCAGTAATTGTTTTTGCTGCCTTAACTTCAACACCCGATTAACCGAATGTGTTGTTGTTTGCTGATACATTTTATTAAATTCAGCAGGCATTTTATTGCAAAGCATTTCTGCTGTTTTCAACACCGAGTCTTCTTCACTCCAGCCTGCGCCATGATGAACCATCATATTACGTAAAACTATCAACTCTTCTGTATTTATTTCAGCACTCGAACCCCCACCCAGCAGCTTATACTTTTTACAACTTTCAGAAAATGTTAAAATATAATAAAGCAAAGCACGATGCCTGATTTTTTTATACGTTGCAGCAGAGGAATTAGTCGGCAATATATCAGCTTCAAATTGCAATAAACATTTCTTTATTGACATAAAACTTTCAAAAGCTAACCCTACATGCTTTTGTTGCAAACCTAAACGCTGGCGCGCTGTCAACTCGCCGGGCTTTACTAGTAAACGATGAGAAACAGCTGTATTTACGGCGTTTTCAACAACACCAAATGCTTTAACTTTAGCGTCTTCATCATTTTTAAAATTTTGCACTACACTGGCTGAAACGACACGCGTTGCCACAGCAAGAGAGGGCTGCTTTAAAGGGACCACACTAATAGCAGATTTTTTAGCCGGACTAGTCATGGCCACATTTTTCGTGGCGCTGGATGATGACGCTGAAGAAGCCTGTGCTTGTTTTCTCTGATCTGCTAATTTTTTCTTATGAGCTTCACGATGCTGCGCTTGCTCCGCTCGTTGCTGCTGCAGTTTATTTGGCTTTTTTGTCGTATTATTGTTTTTCACAGCAACAGTTGATTTAGAATCAACAGGAAGACTCGCTGCTTGTTGCTGTTTTTCATCCTTCTTTTTAGCTTGATGTTTCTCTAACGTACGCTGTAAATCAGTAAGAAGATGATTAATTACTGTCAAATTTCCCTGCAACAAATTATTCAATTCTTTACACAAATCAACGGTTTTACTGCTTTCTTTTAATTGCAAATAAGATCGATAGTTTTTGTTAATGGCTTCTTTTCTCTGAACATAACCCGCCTTTTTCTCCACAAAGGTATCTTTAATTTTTGAGCTTCCCTCTTCAATACCTTGCATTGTTTGTGCTATCTCAGACAAAGCAGTAGCTGTTTCTCTTATAAGCTTATCATTTTCAAACTTTAATTTATTTAACTCATCAACCTCTTGCTGAGCTAATAATTTTTCATCAACAGCAGCTGGTAACATTGCGGGTTTTTTGCGCGGCTTGTTTTTTGTTTTCTCATTAACATCAGTTTGTTTACTACTCTCACTATTAGTATTTTCTAAGTTTGCATTTTTCTTCGGCGCTTCTAACGCCTGCGCTACAATAGATTTTTTATCTTTTTTCTTAATTGGTAATGTTGCTAAACTTTCCTGCTCCCATGAATAAGAAAAAGGTTCATCTGATTGAGCAGCCACATTAAACTTACTAATACTAGATTGCCCATCTCTATCAATACAAACCAAATAGTTATAAGCAGTTTCTAAAAAATCTTTTCTTGTTGCCTCATCAATGGCAACAGCACCAGAACCTAACTGCACGCCAACGTTTAAAGGTATAAAGTCAAGACCCCCCGTTGAATATACTGACCGTATGGCCGATAAATTACTATGATCTTGCTCCTCCTTGTTAGTTATACTTTCTAACATTTTCAGCACCGTTGACAAACGTATAGGCCTTTCTGCTCCCCTCCCCCTAACAGCCTTATCCACAATAGTAAAATAAGTTACTGCCTGACATCGCAAAATCTCATTTGCATAAAAGCTAGCTCGTTGTGTAACAAAAAAATATTTTGTCGCTTCCAACGCCTCCTGTAAAGACTCAAACACCCTGCTATGATCTTCTTTTTCGCTCCACCGAACTGCATCTCTATAATCAACTCGCAACACCTGAAGAACACAGTCGTCAAAATCTTTTATAACTGCATTCATCTCATGAACTAAACCTTGCGGATACGCTGAAAACAATGAATTAATCCTGGCTTTTATACCCTTAACCAATACATAACAATCATTACGACTATCTTGGGTATTTTTTTCTTTTAAAGATAGCATATGCATATAAATATCGAACATGACTGTAAAAAAACGAAATTTAGCCAGCTCACTCTGATCTCGTAGAGCCAGGCGAGGCAGGCTCGTCATTAAAGCAGTATTTTTTTCAATTATCTCATTAAAATTATATTTTTTTAATTTTCTTTGTTCAGAGATAAATGTTAAAAATTTCTGCACGCTTGGTTGTAGTGAACCAGATAAATACTGATAATAATATTGATATTTTTTATAAAAGTACTCAAATAAATAATCCGAACTTGCACGATCTGCCCGAATAGACTCTGAATCAAGCAGCCTAGCTTCTACTGCCGATAAGTACAATTTATCAAAAAAATCTAACTTAATTGTACTATTAACCCTATTTCTTGACGAAATCTGAAACATCTCTTTTGTATACTTTTCATCAAAAACAAAATCAGCTATGTTTGACCCAACATCAACAACAAAATTTAAATCATAAGAATAATCTTTAACTAATTCCACATGCTCAGAGCCATTTTGATTGCGGCATGTATTCATCACCTGATTATCATTTTTTGCATTGTCAGTAGGACGCAATACTACAGAAATCAATTGTAAATTTTCATTATTTAACATTGAACCTGAAAAACGCACACCCGGATCCACAATACGAGAAAAGCGCGGATTAATTTTGCCTTGATACCAAAGTAGCAGTCGCGCTTCCGAATCATCAGCAGGATCATTATAACTTTTAGCATCTCCCGCACTTAGTGAATCTACTACACGCATATTAAAACCAAAATCTAAAATTTTAACTTGCGTATCCTTAGACTTTAAACAAAATGAAATATGCTGAAACGATGGAAAAACTTTGTCTAATACCATCAACCCATCAGACGGCACAAAACTAACAGAATAAGTTTGAGGGCAAGTCGATTGCTTAGGCACTGTTGCTACAGCTAAAGAAGCGCTTGTTAATGGAGTAACTGTTGACATACTGCCTACACTCGCGGCGCTAGAACCGCCAACATTAATCCCCTCTTTTGTTGGATTAATAATGCGAGGATCTAAAGCTAGACTATTTAAATAGTCGCCTCCAAATGGCTCTGGATCATCAAATATCTTTAGAAAACTACTGCTCTTAACTTCTAAACCAACTAATTTACTCAAGGGAGGCTGATAACGAGAAATAGTCAGCGTAGTCATTGCTGAAGTAGAAATATTTGTAGAAGTCGCGTTTGACACAGCAGTTGCTTCAGAAGATAACGGAGACAAAACAGGAGTAGCCGGTGATACAACCGCTTCACTTGAAGAAACTACAGCATCGGCTGCTTGAGAAGGAATTGAAATAGCCGGCACCGCAACTATCATCGAGGCTGTCAGAGGCAAAGCTGAAGCAGCTGTTGTGGTTGATATTAAAGGCGATAATCTGGTTGATTTTTGGTCAGAATTCATGTTGCACTCCTCGAGCCCACTTTATTTGTCATTATTCTAGCTATTCAGCAGGTAATCGCGCGTTCGGTGGGCACGCTACTAGATGCCAGCTAGAAACACGCTGGCATGACAAGATTTCGTAGGGTGGGCAAAGCGCAGCGTGCCCACCGAACATGCGATTATCTGCTAAATAGTTACTCATTATTTTGTAAAAGTTGCTACAGTATAAAACCAAAAAGGCCTTGGTGCAAATTTTTACACCAATCAAAAGATAAGATTGCTGTGTAAAAATAAATCATCTCGGCTTTGCTAAACTCCCCATACAAAGAGTCAACATAATATTTAACCTTTCATCCAACACCACAATATCAGCATCCTTACCCTCAGCCAAACTACCCTTCCTATGATAAACACCCAATGCTTTAGCTGGATTCTCCGCCGACATTTTTATCACATCAGAAAAATCACAAGCAGTAAATTGCAGCATATTTTTTACTGCAGCAGACATTGTTAAGGTGCTCCCCGCCAATGTCCCATCCGCTAAACGAGCAATATTATTTTTCACCGTAACAACCTGCCCACCCAAATCATATCGACCATCACCCAAACATTGCGCGCGCATCGCATCTGTTACTAATACCAATTTATCACTACTTTTTATTTTTAAAATTAACTGGACGATAGCTGGATGAAGATGAACGCCGTCCACAATGAGCTCTGCCATGACGGTTTCAGACAATAATGCTGCTGTTACTACACCAGGCTCACGTTGATGTATTCCACGCATCGCATTAAACAAATGCGTCACATGCGTACACCCTGCAGCAATTGCATTCATGGCCTCAGAAAAAGTAGCATCACTATGCCCTATGCTAGCAAGAATATTATGTTGCTTAAGATAATCAATAAACTCAAGACTATTCGCTAATTCAGGAGCAAGCGTAACAAGTTTAATAATATTATTTGATATTTTTTGCCAATGCTCAACTTGCCGAATATCTGGATCTAAAATAAAATCACTACGTTGCGCTCCGACTTTATCTGGCGATAAAAAGGGTCCTTCTAAATGAACACCCAATACTTCTGCAGCAACAACTTCTTGTTGCCGATCACAATATTTACGCACATGAGATAAGACATTATCAATTTCATCGATAGGTGCTGTCATTGTAGTAGCAAGATAAGCCGTCGTGCCTTCTGCTGCTAAAGCTTGGCCAATCTCAGTTAATGCAGCAAAACTTGCATCCATCACATCTTTACCACATGCGCCGTGAATATGCATATCAATAAACCCAGGAACAATATGATACGCTGAAGGAAATTCTATAATTTCTGCTGAAGGGTATGCGTTAATTGCAGTTTTTGAAATAAGTGCGTGTATGATTTTATTTTTAATAACAATCGCAGAATCAATTAAAATACCTTGTGGTGTATGAATACTAGCACCTGACAAAATACAATATTCTTTTTTTTCCATCAAAATCTCCGATGTTTAGCTTGATTATAACGTGCTATGCAACTGTTCGGTGATGAGAGAGTTTGGTGGGCACGCTGCGCTTTGCCCACCCTACATTTTTATAATTTTTTGTAGGGTGGGCAAAGCGCAGCGTGCCCACCGAACTCCTCCATCACTGAACAGTTTACCGCGCCATTAAAATAGCTCCCACTGTTGCATCTGCTTTCCGTGGTACTAAGCTCGCTCGCAATTCTTCACTTAACCATGTTTCAATAAATGGCGCAATGCCTCCCATCAAAGAACATGGTAACAATAACTCTTTATCTGCACGTATTTTTCCTAACCCAACAGCAATACGATCAATTTCATGCGCAGCTTTTTTCATCAATCGCACTGCTACTATTTCTTCTTGCTGACTATGATTAATCACAATCGGCGCTAAACGCGCAAACTCAGTTGACGTTGCTCGATTTGCCCAAAGAATAAATTGTTCACGGTTATGATCAAAAAAATTAAAAATATCTTCAACTAACGCCGACTTTTCTATTCGATGATCTAACCACTGAAACGTAAGACGTGCAGCCTCTAAACCCAACCACGCACCCCCACCCTCATCATCATGCGGAAAACCCCAACCACCCACACGACTATTTTTTCCTGCTTCAATTTGATAACCCACAACACCCGTTCCTACAATAATAATTGCGCCATCTTTTCCCTCATGCGCACCAAGGCAAGCAATGTGAGCATCAGAAATAACCTGCAGAGTAGTAAAGGGATGTTGACGACGCATAAATTCTTCATAAGCAGAAGTGGCCTCACAACCCGCCAACCCCATGACAGCGTGAAATTGATAATGTGTATTATGCAATGAAATCCCGATGGGGCTTAAAGCCTCATCTAATGCACGATAAATAGATTGCCAAGTATCATCAACAGATAAACGAATATTGGCAGGACCACCCACCGATTGGCCTAACAAACGCCCCGTATGATCTTCAACTCGAATCTTGGACTTAGTACCACCACCATCAATTCCAATAAAAATAGCTTGTGTCATAATAATTCCCAATGGTTCTCTATTAGTAGCTACTCAGCGCTCAAAATTTGGTGGGCACGCTGCGCTTTGCCCACCCTACATTTTTAATACAATCAAGTTGTGAGATACCCACATTTCCCAAAAAATATAACACCTCGCCATAAATTCAAAAACGTAGGGTGGGCAAAGCGCAGCGTGCCCACCAAACTTTGAGTGCTGAATAATTACCCTAATTAACTACGTCGCCTTAAATGTGTCAGTGGTATTCGCACAATACCATCTTCATCTGCAACACAATCCGCAGCTAAATCTGGTCGCCAGGCGTGGCCATAAATAATTTCATATGTCAGCGCATAAACCTGTTCTACATTTTTTTCTAACTTGATATCATCATCAACAATCATACCCGTCATGTGTAATTCATGCTTCATTGTTGCTGCTTCACGATAAGTCATCGTTAAGTATTCTACATCCATCACGGGATCAGAAAACTTAGCTCGCACCAAGCTATCACCAATTTCATGCATATCTTTTCGTATGACAATAGAGTTAGATAATTCACGCAAGGTATCCAAACCAAAACAACTAAAAACTAACAATCCTTCTGCACATAACACGCGCTTACATTCGCGAAAAAACGCTTCCCAATCAGCACACCAAGGCAATAATAAATTTGCAAAAATTAAATCGACAGAATGATCTTGCAGCGGTAATCTTAACGCATCTGCACAAATAGGATTAATTTGCCGAGCTGTCAGCATTGAATCCGCGCTATCTACTCCCACGACAAAAGCCTCAGGATAATGCCGTGCTAATGCTATCGAGCCATTCCCCGGCCCACATCCCAAGTCCACTATCACTTTAGGTTTTAATTTCACTAACTCTAACTGAGAAATCATATTTTCACTGACTAACTCTGCAAGCACTGATGCCTCGGCATAGCCAGCAGAAGATAAATTGGAAAAAACATTATGCATATTATTCATTATTTAAAAAAACTCTATTACGGGTTATTACCTTTTACTTGCCTGCTTTGTCATCATCCCTCAACACGAAAACAGGATCTTTGTGAGCTCTGTCACGATGAATTGCCTATTTTAGCGCATTCTTGTCAAAGATGCGCGTGCGAAATGATAATGTGTACTGAGAACAGTGTATGTCAAGACTGTGTAGACCACCCACCACCCTTTACTAAAAGCTATGCGCTTTTTTCTTATCAAAGCAATATCAAACGTCTCATTTTAAATTTAAAATTTAATCATGCTTTATTAAATGCTCAACTCTTTGGGGAATTATTAGCAAAAAAAATTCGCCATTGCTGGTATCTCAACTCACCATTACCTGATCTTATTATTCCCGTACCTTTACATATTAAACGCTTAAAAAAACGAGGATTTAATCAAGCCCTAGAAATTGCCCGCCCTCTTCACCAAGCATTAAAAATCCCGCTGGAAATAACAGCTTGTCAACGCCACAAATACACCGCTCCTCAAGCCATGCTAGAAGGTGAAAAACGCCAAGAAAATGTAAAGAATGCTTTTACGGTTAATAAATTATTTTTAAACCAACATATCGCCATATTAGATGATGTTGTCACTACAGGGTCGACAGTCACTGAATTAGCACGTTTACTCGTTGAAGCAGGTGCCAGTAGAGTTGATGTCTGGTGTTGTGCTAGAGCAGTGATGAATAAAAAGACATAACGACGGTAACTATTTAACAGCCAGAGAGCGTGCGAGTGCAGCACTTAAAATAAAGCGACTTGCTTGCCATGGATGGCAAGCCTAAAACAGGGATGTTTTGCTTGGAGCGGCATTTTAAGTGCTGCACTCGCACGCTCTCTGGCTGTTGAATAGTTCCTGACGACGAGAGGCTACACTTTAACTCCCATCCTGTGTATAATCCGCTGATTTGAAAGGTATCTTTACTCCTATGCAAGACATAATTTTATTCATCCAACGCCATACCACGCTTGCTTTAGCTTTAGCTTTAGCTTTCTCTATCATCTTGATTATACTGCTAATTGTCGAGTTTTTACGCTTAAAACGCGGCAGCAATCAAATTTCCCCCGCCCAACTTACTCATTTAATTAATCATAAAAACGCCGTAATAGTCGACATCCGTCAAACAGACGCTTTCACTACCGGTCATATTGTTGACGCTATTTCTTTACCTCTAAAAGACTTGGCAAACAAAATGAAAAAAATAGAAAAATTTAAATCTCAACCCATCGTATTAATCTGTGCTGCCGGCCTTGAATCTCAGCGCGGCGCCACCATACTAGTAAAAGAGGGGTTTGACGTATTTATCTTAGCCGGCGGCATTCGCGCTTGGCAAACAGCTGAGTTACCCTTAATAAAAGGATAAAATATGGCTAAAATAATTATGTACACCAAAGATAACTGTCCTTACTGCGTCTGGGCCAAACAGTTATTAGCAACAAAAAATGCATCATTTGAAGAAATTCGTGTCGACTTACTCCCCGACAAACTCGCAGAAATGGTACAACTCAGCGGTCGACGGACAGTCCCACAAATTTTTATCAACGATCAAGCAATAGGCGGATATGATGATTTATCTGCTTTAGCAAAAGCTGGCAAACTCGATCAATTACTAACTTAAAGAACTAAGGAATTCTATGTCAACCATCAAACCACGCGAAACAAAACCTGTTAATCCTACAGCAGAAAACGAACCACAATTTGAAATTCAACGCATCTATGTTAAAGATCTTTCTTTTGAAGCACCTAACACACCTCATACTTTTTTAGAAGAGTGGAACCCTGAAGTACAACTTAACCTCGAAACGAAAAGCAATAAAATTCAAGACAACGTACATGAAATTATTTTATCAGTCACTGCAACAGTGAGCTCTAACAAAAAAACTGCTTTTGTTATTGAAGTACAACAGTCAGGTATTTTCTTTATGTCTGGACTACCAGCCGATCAATTACAACATATGCTTGGTAGCTTCTGCCCTAATATTTTATTCCCTTATGCACGTGAAGTTATTTCAGACGTTGTAATGCGCGGCGGTTTCCCACAATTAATTCTTGCGCCAGTTAATTTTGATATTCTTTATGCGCAACATTTAGAAGAACAAAAAAAACAACCCAAAAGCGCGGATGATAGTGAAAAAATGCATTAATACAACAATACTATTCCCGCGCAAGCGGGAATTTTATAAACAGAATGCCACTAGACTATACACATTATGAATAACATCCCCTCTCAAGCTATCACTGTTATAGGTGCCGGATCATGGGGAACTGCACTTGCATTACATCTTGCAAAAAGCGGGCAAGATGTGCGCTTGTGGTCGTATAATCCCGAGCAAATAAATACCTTAGCAAATGATCGAGTAAACTCACGCTATCTACCTGAGCATCCATTTCCTGCTACACTAAAACCTATCGCTGATCTCGCAAAAGCACTAGAGCAAACTGACGATATTCTTATTGCTGTTCCTTCTGTCGGGTTTCACAGCACATTAATGCAATTAAAACCACTGCTAACTACCCCAAAAAGAATTGTCTGGGCCACCAAAGGTATGGATTTAAAAACCGGCCAACTTTTACATACTCTCGCACTGCAAACTTTAGGCAAACAACATGCTTATGCTGTTTTATCTGGCCCTTCTTTTGCAGGTGAAGTTGCTATGGGATTGCCCACCGCGGTTGTTATTGCGAGTGAAGATAAAAATTTTACGGAAAATTTAGTTTTACGTTTTAATCATCACTATTTTCGCACTTATTTAAGCACTGATATGACTGGTGTAGAAATTTGTGGTGTAGTTAAAAATGTATTAGCTATTGCTGTCGGTATTTCTGATGGCATGGGGTTTGGCAGCAATGCTCGCAGCGCCTTAATCACTCGAGGATTAGCAGAAATCATTCGCCTAGGCACTGCTCTCGGTGGCAAACAAGACACATTTATCGGCTTAGCCGGCATGGGTGACTTAGTTCTAACATGCACTGATAATCAATCACGTAATCGACGTTTTGGAATTGCACTAGGAAAAGGTAAAAGTGTCGCTGATGCTGAACAAGAAATTAAACAAGTTGTTGAAGGCAAGCGAAACGCAGAACAAGTTGTTACCTTAGCTCACCAACATAGCATTGAAATGCCTATCGTCGAATATACTTTAAAAATTTTGCAAGGTTTACTCACACCACAAGATGCAATGCGCAATTTATTTCTTCGTGAAACAAAAACAGAATAAATTTTTTCATCTACCCATTTTTGTAGCTATTCAGCAGATAAGCTTGGTGGGCACGCTGCGCTTTGCCCACCCTACAAAAAATGACAAAAATAAATTATAAAAATGTAGGGTGGGCAAAGCGCAGCGTGCCCACCAATCTTGACTGCTGAGTAATTACCCATTTTTTAATCATACATTAATTGATCCAATGTCGTCATATCACCACTAGGTGTTGCTTGCATTAATTCATTGAGCACATCTGTCATACAAAGAACACGTAATGCATTAGGCGTAATATCATCAAACAAAATTTTCACACCAAGAATCGAGCCCTCTGCTTCTTCAAATGTTAAACCTAACCCATAACCCAAACACAAAGATGACAATTGATCTGCTCGTCGTGCTATGCCTGGTAGCAACCCCGTCGGAGAAAAAACTTCCTCGATCGTCATCGGACGACCATTCAAACTAAATCGACCGCCCATTGTACGTGCTATTTTTCCCATGAGTTCTGACATATTCATCTAACTACCTCTTCCACCAAGGTTGTGCAATTTTTCTCGGGCCAGCAATAAACGAACGAATAAACCGCAAAAAAACAGCGACTGTAAAACCATAACGTTCTAAAATACTAAAAAATACGATGGTAGCGATCGCTAAAACAAATGTCCACAGCCGAATATGCAGTAAAAAAATCAACAATGGAAACGTCGCTCGAGAATCCACAATCCAAAGCCGGACATTTCTTGCCGAATCACGCCAATGTGCCATGAACCTCTCTCCGAGAAAACGAATAGATAGAATTTATCTTAAATAGTTACAACATACTATCATCTATAGCTTATTCTTGCCAAGGTTGGTGGGCACGCTGCGCTTTGCCCACCCTACAAAAAATTACAAAAATAAATTAATGTAGGGTGGGCAAAGCGCAACGTGCCCACCAAACTCCTTAGCTACTGAATAGCCATCCTTGCCTATAAAATTGACTGTAAACTAGGTTTACAATAGTCACTTTCTTTTTATGATCAATTTTTATCTTTAACAAAAACATTTTCTCGTCAACTACGCGCAAACTAAGCCAAAATAGGGATTTTTATCTTGACATCCCTCCTTCATCTTGCTTCAATTCTTTACTAGACTCTCAAATGGATTCAGGAAACTACTGTATTATGACAATCAGATATGCTTCCTTATTATGCTTACTTTTTTCGCTCAGTGCTTGCGTCACGCAAACGCCGCCTAGCCCAAAAACAAATAGCACTGAGAGATCACTTGCTGAAGCATCTTATTCAGTAAGCCGTTCCATTGTCAGTCTCTCAGAAACTGCGCAAGCTGCTCATCCTTTACCTGATTTAGCACCTTCACCCAGCCCGGATAGTTATGGCATGGGCGGCTTAACCAGTGTAGATTGGTCTGGCCCAGTCGAGCCCTTAGTAAAACAACTTGCTAATGCCGCTAATTATCGTGTACGCGTATTGGGGACAGCGCCAGGCATTCCTGTGTTGGTCTCTGTGTATGATAGAAATATGATGTTAGCCGACATTTTAAGAGATGTAGGTTATCAATGTGGCAGACGGGCAGCAGTAGTTGTTTATCCAGAAAGTCGAGTTGTTGAATTACGGTATGCCAAAAATTAATTGCGGTTATTAACTCATACTATGTGGATTGAATCGCCATGAAAGTAAAGCTGATTATCACCCTCATTGCGACGGCAAGCTTACTCTCTGCATGCTTTAGTCATCATCAAGATATCGATCCAACCAACATTCACTCACTTGAAAATATTCAAGAAGAAGAAAACCATTTTGGCGCTACCGAAGCTGGCATGAGCAGTATCCGTGTTAAAGCACTAGAAGACACTGCAATGGGTTTAGCAGCTCAAGGTGGCCTTGCTGCGACTTCAGATCAAATTAATGCACGCTTAGAAAAAGACAAATGGCATTTAGAAACGTTATTTAACTTTAATGGCATGATGTTAAGTCACGGCATATTACCTCCCGTATTAGCCCAAGGCGATAACAGTCTTAATTTAGCAGACCCTAATACCATACGGGTAGCGGATAAAACATATAAGATTATTCAACAAGCTCGTTTTGTAACCACACCGCCTAACTGGCGTGATTACTTATGGATGCGTTATTCAAAACCAGAAATTCCAAGTAAATTTTTACTGCCTAAAAATAAAGAAGAGCGCGTAATTTGGGTAAAAGCAATCAAAGCAGGCTGGGAAAAAGGCGTTATTCAATCTTACAATATTTTCCAACAAAATCTTGCGCGTTTAAAACGTGACTATCAAGGCATGATTTTATATCGTAAATTATTACAAGAACACATGATTAATGCGCCGTATGTTTCACGCACAGAGCTAGGTGTCACAGGTGATGGCAGTGATATGCGCATCAATGATCAAGTATTACGTATTACTGAGCCGTCTCGATTACAAACAGAAAGCAAACGCTGGAAAGCTATCGTGGTACAACAAAATGACCAATGAATACTTAATGCCTCATGAACCGATTCGCCTGACGATTGAAACAACGAATGATGTCTTAATTCATTGCGTTAACTTAGGTGCCTCAGATATTACTTTTCAAACGGGTGAGCCTGTCTTTGCAGAAATTTACGGTCGCTTATTAAAAATCACACGGCGAAACCTATCCAATACCGAAGTAGGTGAACTCATTAATGCAATGTATGGGCCTAACGGTACTGCTCAAATCATGTCAGGAAAAGATTTAGATACACATTATGAAATTCGCCCTAATCGCAGTGATCGATTTCGATTTCGAATTAATGGTACCGGCTGCCAGGTAGAAGGACACGATGGCATTCAAATTACCGCGCGAACCATTCCAACCGATCCACCGACATTAGCAAGCATGAATTTACCGCCAGAGATAATAGCTGCATTAGCGCCAGAGCAAGGTGTAGTTTATGTAACAGGTGCAACTGGCTCAGGTAAAAGTACTTTATTAGCAGCGATTATTCGCAGCATTGCTGAAGATGTAAATAGCAATCGTAAAATCTTAACCTATGAAGCACCGATTGAATTTGTTTATGATAGTGTACAAACAGAATCGGCCATTGTAAGTCAGTCGGAAATTCCTCGACACTTACCCAGCTTTGCTGCAGGTGTACGTAATGCATTACGCAGAAAGCCACGACTAATTTTAGTTGGTGAAGCACGCGATCCCGAGACAATTAGCTCTGTCATGGAAGCAGCAATGACAGGACATCCCGTTTATACTACGCTACATAGTAATGGCGTATCAGAAACTGTCCGTCGTCTAGTGACTAGCTTTCCCGCTGACGAACGAGCAGGAAGAACCATTGATATCATCGAAACAATACGCTTAGTGATTTCACAGCGATTACTACCTACTGTGGATGGTAAACGTGTTGCGTTAAGAGAATATTTAATTTTTGATGAAAAATTACGGGATACTTTGCTTGAAGTAGATCCAATTAATATTACAGCTATGGTGCGTAAAATGGTGCGAGAAAAAGGACAAACCATGGAGCAAGACGCCAAAGCAAAATTTGATGCGGGAATTATTTCTGAACGGTCTTATAAAATTATTGCTGAGACGATGACTCGAGAAGATAAAGAATTAGGGATTTAGTTGGCAACTGCTCAATACTCAAAGAGTTTGGTGGGCACGCTGCGCTTTGCCCACCCTACGAAACTCGGGAAGATAAAGAATTAGGGATTTAGTCTGTAATTTTTTGTAGGGTGGGCAAAGCGCAGCGTGCCCACCAAACGTATTAATCATGGACCCCCTTTTCTTGTCCGTGCGTTTCCACTACTAGCCACCGGTTCCTTCTTATCATGACTCACACTTTCTTTTGCTGCTGCTAAACGAGCAGCACGTTGACTTGGCAACTCTCCGCGAAAAACTCGCATTTTGGTGTGAGGCTCTGCACCAACAGCAGACTGTGAATTAGCTTCATTCACTTTAGATTCGCGTGACGATACCGTGAATACCGATGCCAAACGTGCTGGCGCTGAGGAAGAAGCAATCGGTACAGGATCAACAGGAGCAGTCGCTTGGAAATTTAAACTATCAGGTGTCTGAATAAAACGAAACACCAGCCGAAGCTGCTGACCAAGTTCATCTTTAGCAAAACTATCTGCATTAAAACCAAGCCTAATGAAGTGTGAGCTCAACATATCTTGAACTTGTTCATATATGATAAATGCCCGATTATATTTTGTTTGATCCTCTTTGGACGCCTGCGGGTGAAACGCTGTCGCATTCAGAACATTACGTCTAAGAGCCCTCATACAATTATCTACCGCTAAAATGAGATCAACTTTTAATGCAGGATCGTCTTTATGCATCCCTCCAGCATCTTGTATTTTATATGCTGCCATTTTTGCCTCGACAGGGGCAATAGCAGAGAATGTTTCAGGAAACCAAATCCCGGATGCAATTAAATCATCCTTGTTAAAACCAAATTCTATAAAAGACTTTGCCAAGTTACTCCTAGTTTGTTCTAACCTCTGCCTTGCTTCCTCCATTTCAGCGTGATTTTCACCAGTGTCCGATAAGCTAAAATCAACTGATGCTTTATCTAAATCATCCTGAAAATCAGCTATACAACGGTTTGCTGCTGCAATAAGATTTTTTTTCAATGAGGCAACTTCCGTCTTTGCTGCTTGACGACTCATATCTGCCAAAAATAAAGCCGATAAAGTGTCATTAGTAGATGGGCTTTCCTTCTGTGCAATGAGCAATACTGCCTCATACTTTTCAATAGCCAACTTTTGTTTTTTAATTCCCTCTTCGTATGCTCTCGCATTTCTATTAACAATTTTACCTGAATCAAAAGGCACTGAACTCAGCTCAATGTCTTCATTGCTAAATTTATTTGCTAAAAAATAAGTGGTCAATCTAGCTTGTTCATTTTCAAATAAAACAGCTCTCTCCTTTTCAAAAGCAGCTAAAGCTGCTAATGACCGAGCCTGTTCTTCTGCAGAAGGAGGCTGACCTTCCAATGCCTTCCGTATTCGCTCTCCCTGTTCTTCAATACTAATAAGCGGTATTTTTTCACCAGCAAGGGTAGCAATATATTCTTTTATGCTACCTAATAGCGCCTCTTTTGCTAATTTTAGAGCTGCTGTCTTCTCCAAAGACTTGGCTTCACTTTTATGCGCTAAAAGAGACGCATCAAATTTTTTCATTCCCAAATCAACCGCTTCTTTTTGTTTTGATATGAGATTTTTGTAATCTTCCACTTCGTAATTTTCTACTGTTTGTTTCACTGGGACAAAACTGGGTGATGACGAAGCAGACAAAGGTGCCGCTGCGGCTGCTAAATCTTCAAGGGGCGGCCCATATTTACTCTCACTTGGAGGAGTCAAATCATCAGCACCTGGATCAAGACCAAAGGAAACTGACGGCGATATTATTGCTGACTCAGCATTGTTGGAAGGTGATGGTGGTATAGACACAGATGCAGAGTCTGGGATAAAAGCCGTAGCAGGTGGTGGTAGCACAACTGCAAGCTCTGGCTCTGGAGCAATAACCACAACAGGCTGCGGCACAGCTGCAGCACTGGCCGCAACTAACTGTGTGTTTGCATCACTCAATTGCTGTTCAGCATTGGCAGCAGCAGTCTTAGCATCCTTAAGATTACTTTCTGCAAGCCGAAAAGCTATATCCGCTCTTCGCAAAATGACTTCAGCACTCTCTAAGGCGGCTTCAGCTGATACCACCGCATTAGCGGCAAGCTTATTAGCTCTCTCTTCTGCGGCTTCTAATGCCTGAATACTGTCTTCCGCCGCTTGCTTAGAGGCTAATGCTACTTGAGCAGCGGCATCAGCCTGAGCAGTTAGCGCTGCTGCGCTGCCGGGTTTTAAAGCTCCTTGTCGCGCATCCTTACTGTCTTTTGATTCAGGTTTCCATTTATCTGACTTTAATCGCGAATCCACTCTTTGCAAATGATCAGGACTACTAGAATCTCGCCATTTTTTAAATTTTTGCGTATAGGTTGGAGTAACAAGGTATTCCGCATATTTAGCAATCTGACTGTTATATGCCTTCGAATCTTGGATTGGCTTAACTAATGCACTTGCCAAACTATTAATAGTCGAAATATCGTATCCACTTTTATCAGCAAATAAAATTTGTGGTAATCCAGCTTCTGCTCTATGCAGATTAATTCGCGCCGCTTCTAATTTTAAAGCAAACAAATGTGTTTCATCTTTTACATTTTGAAATGTATGCCCACGAGAAAAATCATCTGTTGTTCCATTATCAATTTCAACACGAGTCATTGCATCAAACCCATGCAGCTCTGCACAAGCTAAAGCAATATAAGAATCCGCTGGTAAACCATTACTGCCTAATGTTTTTTCTCTATACGTAGTATAAATTTTTTCGGCTAAACCACTTAATGAACCATGCACTAGACGTTTAGCTGATAGTGCCCACATGCCATTGTCTTGCTTAAAAAATTTCTGCAGCTCTTCATTTAACGCATCTGCTTGGCCTTCAGGACACATCTTAGCAAGAAAACCACGGTCTTTTTTAGCTGCCTCTAAAAACTCTTTTAAACTTTCAACCGTCACCTTTCGACGATCAACCCTATGTGCATAAGAGTTATTACGCCAGCTATCAAAAAGCTGTAACAATACGCCTATTTGTGAAATCTTCGAATAATTATAAGCCTCCTGACCAACCATACCCACTAAAGTTAAAGAGGTGGGTAATCGCACTAATTCTGAAACTAAAATTTCCTGATCATTCTTATCTTTTACTAAGCGCTCAACAAATACAGCAACCTCATCTTCAGCGGGTCTTCTTGCTGCACCACTAAAAGCATGCAGGGGAAGAAAATTCAAACGACAGCTATTTTCACCTTGCAACGGATCAGTTAATTTAAACTTTATCATTGCTTTTTCTTCTTGCGGAGATAAAACAACTGTCGCACGAGATATTGCTTCCAAACTATTATCTGCAGATTGATGAACTACCGCTAGCTCATTGGCCATTTTAACAAAAGCCTCTATACCTGCTTCATTCAATGGAGGCACCAGAGAATCAGGAGGAAATCGCGCTAATATTGAATCAAAATGCGCAGCACTTAGCTGCCCTTTACCATCACCTTTGGTAATAGTTCCTTCTTCTAAATCGTTAGCGGTGTTTTTAATTACATATTTTAAACCCGAAGGTGGATCACCTGTCGCATAAATAGCGACATCATGACTCTTCATCTGACTTATTCTAGTTTGTTTATGCTTTTTATCAGTAGCAAATTTTTCTTCTTCAAAGCTAAATTTATATGCTTTCTCACCATGGCAATAATTTCCTAACGCTTTTTCTAATACCTGAGCAGAATATTTTTGTGGTATTAAAACGGCTTTATCTGCATAAAAAGTTACTTTTTCTGCAGGAACTATATCTGTCTTTTTTTCCATGGCGGTTTTTACTTGCGCCGCAAATCTTAATTGATCAGCCGCTTTTTGATCAGCAACGGCCTTGAGGTCTGCTGCATTCTCTGCGTTTCGAGCAGCACCTACTTCAGCATTAGCAGATAAGACTGCTTGTTGTTGTGCGGCTAAAGCTGTCCGTAGTCTTTTTGCTTCTGCATCGGCTTTTTCGAATTCGCCACGCGCTGCTAGCAACTTATTTTCAGCTGGTTTTATCTCAGCACTTAATTGCTTAAATTCTCCATCTAAACGAGCAAATTCCGCCTGCCTAGCATTCACTCGTTGTTGCGCAGTGTTTTTTGTTTGATCTTTAACTCCAAATTCAACTGCCAGATCTCTTTCTAGCACACCTACTCGTCTTATTTCTTCTGTTGTTCTTTCTTCTTCTCGCTTTCTTGCTAATTCTGCGGCTGCTTTTTCTTCGCCTAGCCTTATCGCTAATTCTGCAGCTACTCTTCTTGCTTCTTCTGCTTGTTTTATTTCTTCTTGCCTCTTTTCTTCTTCTGCAAGCAACGCTTCTTGTTTTTTAGTTACACTTGTATGTCCTGCAATAAAACTAGAATCTGCAGCATTCCCAAGATCCTCTAATTGAAGCCATTGACCTGGATTAACTTTATTATCAGCCTTATCCGCAAATAAATTTTTCTTTAACCGAGCCCATTGGCTTTGAAGAGTAGCATATGTTTTTAGTGCGACAGACAAACCAGCTCTGGTAACTATCGAAGAATCATCAAGCTCATGCACCTGTTTAATTATATTATTAATTTCACCAGCATGTTTTGCAAAAAGCGCTGCCTGATCTTGTGTTATTTGCTTAGCTTTTTCATCTGCTTCTTGACTAACAACAATAGATAGATCAGAGATTCTTGCTGATAACGCATCAAGAGCACTTTGTGCGCCAGCTCGTGCCTGATCTAGGCCAGAACTTTGTATTTCTGATTCTTCTACTGTTCCCCTAAGTAGTGAAATATCTTCGGAAAAATCTTTATGAGACCTAGTCAATCTATCCAACTCATTCGCCTTAGAAACACCGTCTCTAACTTGCGTCGAATTGATTTCTTTCGTTGTTGCTAAAAAGGCCGCAATATAGCTATCAGCATTATTTTTTTGCGCTGCACGTCTGGTTGCTTCAGCACTTAAACTAAGTCCTTCTCCAATAGTCTTTATTAACTCTTTAGCTGTTGTCACGAGAGCATTAACAGCTGAAGCATCAAAAAACGATCCCCCTGTAGTAAATGACCCCATCTCTATAGGGTTGATGGCTACAGATAATTTTTTTAACATTTGCTCTGCATCACTTTTTCCTTCTTGGCTTCTATACCAAGAAGAAGCTGTAAGTTTTTTTGCTTGATGAACTGCTAAAAACAAACTCCCTATAATTGGAATTACTTGTTCTGTCTTAGTGACTGAGTCTGCTAAGCCAGTAAGTCCTCTTTTACTATCCATCGCAAGCTCATCTAATACAAGCGCACTTTCTTGTGTTAAACTCAACTTACCTTTTAATCTACTTAATTCGTTATTTTTATCTGTAAATTTCTGGGCTGATTTTTCAATTCTCTGTAACTCATCATTAATCAACGATGAATCTTGGACTACAAGCACAGATTCGTTAACATCTGCTATCTTTGAAATTAAGCTTTGATACTCTTGCCGAAGAGCGTCAGCTTTTTTATTATCTTCATCAAACTGATGACGAATTAAATGCATAAGATTTAATGCATTATCTTTTAAAACACTTACACTTTCTATTTCGATACCATCAAGGTGGCCAACAACAGAATCCACACGACCTATCACTGTACTTAATAATCTTTCTGCTTCTAAAATATTATTACTAGCCAAGCCTGGCTTAAACATTCCATCCTTGAACAACATCTCACCTTGAATTATTGCAGCCTGCAAATCTCGCTCTACCAACAGCAACGAGTCTATTGCATCAATTGTCTTTTCAAGATGTACAAGAGCTTGTTCACATGCAACTCTTACCTCAGCGGCTGCTTGCTGAGCATCTTCATCCAACCGCCCTTGAATTCCACTAAATCTTAAAAATTCATCTCTAAAGCTTAAAACATGCTGTCGCGCATTTCCTAAAATTTCATTCTTACTACCCGCTACCAAATCGTGAAGCAACGTATTTTTAGCATCACCGATTAAATTTGTAAGATTCTTATACCCGTCTATTAAAAGATTAGTTTTACCTTTTCCATACGCCTGAACCATTTGTGTCGCTACTTGTACTGCAGTGTGCTTACTATCTTTCAAAATCGCAGTGAATCTATCACTAGCTGGAGCAGTTAATACTTCAACCCGCATCGATTCGTCAGGCTTAGAAACCGGGGGATTAAATTTTTCCGTTATTACCTCCTCTACTGACTTACCTTTATTAGTTTCTTTCGCCATTGCATCTGGAGTCATCCCTAACTCACGGCAAATCCTAAACATAAGGCTTGCATCGTTCTCCGTTTGGTTGCCTTTACTGCGTATAATAGAAATTAAATTTTCATTGCCTGCTATCTTTAAGTCCTTTGCATCAGCCAAAATTAACGTTAAAAGTTGGGCTCTTGCTAGATTTAAACCGCCCTCCTCTTCTGTAGATTTAGGCAGTAGCTGATAATCAACCCCCTTAAGTCTTAACTTTTTAAGAGCATTTTCTGCTTCTCTCTTACCATCTTCACCTTTGTTGCCTTGCAAAGAAAGAGCTGCTCCTAAAAAAGCAAGATAACCTTCTCGCTGGTTCTTTTTCTTTTCATCTTTTCCCAACTCTTTCTCTATAAGGGATGATAGATAACCGATATCAATATTTTTAAGTGATTTTTTATCACCAATATATTGATTAAATGCTTTGACAAGAGCTTTTGATGTATTAGCTTTAACAGCAGACTGAGTAATTACTACATTAGAATCTGTTACTACTGAAGAGCTTTTATTTTTCACATCACTAGACGCAGATAACGAAGGAAAAATTCCATTTATAATTTTTTCTACTATCTCTTTATTTTGCTCTGTTTTTTTACCCGTCAAAAAACCACCGCTATCCATGGCAGTTAACCAGGTAGTTATTTTTCTTTGTAACACATCTCGGTTACTTTTATTTTCAACAAAATCTTTTTCATCTAATCGTAGTTGCGGCATTGGCTGCTCAACCACAGAGTTATTATCAGCAGCAGCTGTTGCTGAAGGGACACTTCTGGGGTAGCCAAGAAAAATATGCGGATAAATAGTTTTTACTGCAACAGCAGATTCACTTTTTTCTTCACCAAACACAGCTTTCAACTCACGAATCAACTTATCACGCAGCTCATGTTTCGCATCATTACTGACGCTAATCACAGTTGCGGACTCTCCAGTAATTTTTGAGCTTATAGGCATGTTGCAAACCCCTCGTTTTATTAAGGCTATAACACTAACTACTATTATAATCGATTTTGACTAAAAAATATCGAATATCCCACCAAGAACCCACATTTCCCTCAGGGCCAAAAACAATTTGATTTTCAATAAGATAACTATTCATTATCATGAAAAAAGCTTAAGGGTTTCTTAACTAGACAAAAAATAAGTTTAAAGCAAAAAATAGCATCTCTTTGCTAAAAAAGTGAGTTATAATAGCGCTTATGATCATTAGATAATTATTTGGGGTGTTCTCATGCTATCAGGTAAACCTATTACCACTATCAAAGGCTTAGATAAATTTATTGATGAAACGAAAAAAAATGTTGCTATATCTAAGCTTACAAATGCAAAGATTGAACTTCAAAAGGGAACTGGTGATAGCTGGTTAACGACCCAAAAAGCGGAAGCCGCTGCTCAAAAAGCTGATGAAACACCTTATGAGTCAAAATCTGACAAAAATATCTTTTTTTCTGGCGCAAATCAGCCTAATGGCCAATTTGTTAATTCATATGCTGCCAAAGTTCAATTAACGGCTGATGAAATCAATGAATTAATTAGACCCGCTAATCATGACGATGAAAAAGTAGCAAGCTATGAAACAAAACCCATTGAATTTCAATCGGCTGAAAATGCTATTCAATATATCAAATTAAAATGGATGACAAATAATGGCACATTTGGGGGCCCACCTCCTACCGATGCAAACATAGCTATACTTGATACCAAACTAAATGCCCTAAAAAATGACAGCCCACAAGATGCACTCGCCATTACAAGTGCTCCTTTAGGGATCTCTATTGCCCCCAATAGGCTGATTGATGAATTTCTTCATATAGACATGACTGACAATGTTACGCAAATTATAACCGATGTCACCAAAAAGAAATTCCTCCAAAACCCCACCTTAGGCACCGCTCTACTAGAAACAAAAGGCAATCTTGTCGACCTCAACTCTCCTCTCGACGATAAACAGGTTATCCTCAACACTTTCGGAAAAACACTAGAAACAATCCGTGAAGAACTCCCCGAACTAAAAAAAGCTGCTGAAAAAACCGCGGAAGACGAAAAACAATTCACTCTTAGCTTTGAAAAGCTCAACAAAAGTATTGCCTCACTTAATTCAGTAGCCGCGCAATTTTCTGTTACTAACAAACCTTATGCTGACCAAAAATTTAACTTTGATGACTCAAGCTTACAAAAAGATGTTAAGGACATACAAAACAACTTATTAAGCAAATACCCCGCTGATGCAGAAGCACAAGAAAAAATTAAACAATCTTTTGCTGCGCTTGGCGTAACCCTACAAGAACAACACATTGATTGGATGCAAGGAACAAATAACATCAGCAAATTAAATGATGCTTTTAAAACGGCTCAACATGAGCTTAAAGACATTGCTCCTGACTTAAGCACCGAATTCAACACGCTTAAAAGCACAAAACTAAAACAACACATAGAAAAACAAGCTGAAGCCATTAAAGCAGGTCACGATACCGCTTACAGCCAAAAAGTTAGCATGGAAATGGCTAAATATACCGAAAATAAAGGTAGTACATTACAGTTTTTTAAACCCATCAATACAACCAGAGCCGACAATGAACTCTTTCAAGACTTAGATGGCTTTGTTGGTTATAACGGCCTTGAAAAAGGTATTTACAAGCGCGAAGGCTTAGAAGGAATCACTATTTTTCTTGATAAAGTAGAAAAAGACGGTAAAACAACCTATTCTGCAACCCTAAATTCAGGCGTAACGGATAAAGACATTACAGTTGTTGTTAAAGCATTCGAAACAGCAATGAAACATGCAATAGATTTATTAAGACACGCGGGCACGGATCCTATTAACCCCACTTTCCAAGATCCAAAAAAAATCACGCCCGACAATGTAGCAGCTTACTTAAGCGTACTCGAAAGCATACTAAAAGCTGCTTCAGACAAAGATGATAGCGCTGGCAGAGACAATCGGCGCCAAGTCCATATTCAAATTGATCCTACTGTTTTATCGGCATTAAAAGCAAATGCTAAAGATAATGCGTCTAGCATGTGGAAAGCTGATCATAATATTGTTGAACGACTAAGCACATTTGAAACACAGCTAAAAAACCATAATGACGCTGTTACTAGTCTGAAAGAAAAAGAAAAAATTAAAGGTGAAAAAGCACGTGAAGACCACGCTCGCGAACTCAAGTCACCCAGTGATCTTGTTCGCGAACAAAATGAACAGAGCCTCATAAAACAAAAAGCTGCGCTTAAAAATATCGACGACAAACCACTACATGCTAAAAATGAAGATCAAATCAACGTTGATCAAAGTAATATTAAAAAATTACAAGATGCTTTAAAAGAAATTGAGAAACAACAAAGAAGATTAGAAAAACCTTATACCGCAGCAAAAGCGATCATCGATGATGCTCTAGGCAAAAAAACAAAAGCTGATGACTTAGTTAAAGCCGCTAAAAAAGAGGAAAAAGACGCTGCTAACCCTGATGCTCTTGCAAAAGCAAAAGAAAAATTAAAAAATGCTATAGAGCAAGCAAAAAAAGCTGAAGATAGCTATAAAAGCGCTGAGGACAATAGCATCCCCGTACAAGAAATGGCTACTCATATAAGAGAACTAAGCCAACAATTTAAAACAACACTGAGTGGAATTGAACCTCGGGTTGCTCTCTCTCTCGCTGGCGATGCTAGCCCAGCATTACACGCTATTGCACAAAAAAATATAGAAGAAATCGATAAATTAAAAGATGACAGCAAAGCATTGGCTGCACGACTACAGGATTTAAATTCAGCAAAAACAACTTTAACAAATGGCGTGCATCAATTATTAAAAGAGGCTGGAGAATTACCGAATGCTCCTCGGCCTCGTGCGCCAAGTTATAAAATCTGATAGAAAAATATGATGCCTAGCTGTCATTCGGCGTACTGTTATTCCAGGCATACTGACTTGTCATTGCGGCGAGAGCCCCGTCATTGCGAGCGACAGCGAAGCAATCCAGGTTTTTCTGCGCTATAACACCTGGATTGCTTCGCTGTCGCTCGCAATGACGGGGCTCTCGCCGCAGGTGACGATGCTCTCGCCGCAATGACGAGTCAGTAGGCAGCACCACTAAGGCATCGCATTCGTCCCTGTCGCTTTATTCAACAACTGACTTTCAGTAAACGTATTACCCAAAATAAGCAAAGTATTATTCATCGCCTGCGTTGCCACCATTTGCTTTTGCGCCTGCAATATTTGCGTCATGACAATATACATCTGCGAGTTATACATTAAAATTTGGCGTAAAACGATACCGATGTTTTCAGTAGCAATCTTACTAAACCAAGCTGAATCACTCGCTAACTTAATTAACGCCGCTTGAGTCGATGCAGCTTGATTATTATTTTCTGCTTCCGCATAAACTTGACTCAATACATACGCATTATAAGTTTGCACTGCTGAAATAGCTGAATAAAAATTTTGATAATTCAGCTTAGCGCCTGGCTTGCCTGACCAACCTGGATCAGGAACAGCATGCTGCATATTTAATCCAGCCACATTTTTTAAATAATTATAAGCATAATCAATTTTTACGCCGCCTACATTACGAGGATCTGGATTAAAATACGGTTGCCCAACAAAGGTTTGAAAAGTCATATCATTCGCATAAGGAACTGTGGTCGTTGTCACATTCGGTCCAAAAAAATCCGTCAATAATTGTTTTTGAATTTTTTGTTGCAAGACATCATTAGCCGCGTAATTATTTGTTAACGCTCCAAAACTGGCCTGTAAATTTGCCGACTCAGCACTGTCATCATTTGCTAACAAACTCAACGCTAATTTAGTTAATGCTGCAAGATACGATGGTAAGTTATTCACATTCGTTAAAATGGCTGATGTATGCTGCTCAATTAAATTTAAAAAGTAAGTGTCACTTCCTCCCCCAGGTGATGATGCTGTACCTTGCGTTATGGCCGCTTGCGTTGTTATTGGCAATCCACTTAGCATTGCACTTATAAATAAAGCACGACTGGTTAAAATTATTTTTTTTATCCGCATGATTCTATCCTTAGATTAATATTTAATATTTAATATTCCATCCACCGCTCGATTGTGAATTGGTGCTACCACTCGACGATCCAGTTGTAGAGCCCTGACCAAACCCAGTATAACCTTGCGCTGGCTGCGTGGCAGTCGACGGTGCTGCAGACGATGCCGCTTCGCTACCTGAAGCGGGCTCTTCACTAGGAAATGGCGGTGCATATTCTTCTGCGCTAGGCGCAACGGGAGCAGATGGCGGACTCGTTGGCTTGCTTTGCGCAGATGCCGGGGGTTCATAAGATGGCTTATTCGCATCATTTTGTTGCGTATTTGCCGATGTTTTTGGTGAGATAAGACCCGCCACTTTTTTACTTAATTCATCCGCCGTTTGCTGATCCATCGCTTTAACTTGCGCTTTAAAATCATCTGGACTTTTCACTTCAACTTGAGGAATAGCTGGCGGTGTAATCGTCGCTGAAGATTTATTTTTAGGTGGCTGAATAATGGCTGGCTGCGCAAAAATCTCTTCGGCAAGCAAACAACTGATTGCGAGAGTAAGCGATATAATCGATTTATACATGTTCTTGCTCCAATGCTTTTAACACAATTGCAAATCGCTCAGCTGAAAATACACGTGACAACAAACGTAAACGTTCAAAAACAATATTTCGACGCAAAAATAATCCGGCTAACATATTATCGGGAGTATTATTTTCTTCAGCAAACATAAGTACTTTTGATGCTGAACCAGGCTCTATCGTATCAATCGCTTGTAAGATACGCAAAATACGTGACGTCTTTAAATGTGCAGTCAGCTTAACAAATTGTTCCTCTTTACCTAACTCAAAGCGCGTTAATTTATCCATCTCACTACCAATCGCTTGGATAGCTTCTTCTAATGTTGGGTCACCATCAAGTGTCCAACCTTCCACTGCTTCCATCATGGCAATCACACGATAAATCATCGGATCATTGTAATTTTTCCAAAACTCATGTGCGGCATCAAGATCTAGATTTGGCATTGATGAATTCATCCTGGCTAAAATAACGAAAGAATAGTGTACCACTTACCCTCTATTTTACCACAGCCCGCTGATTGTTTTTTTTCTGGGTAAATGCTAAGGTAAAAGAACTGATTTATGCACAGGCGGTCGCACGTTATGGCAATAAAAGATGTCCTAAAAGTCTCCCGTAAAACTTTTTTAAACCCAAGAGAATGGATCGGTTATGATGCGATTAAAGATCAAACCAAAACCATCTGGGACATTTTAAAAGCATTATTCACCCCCGCAAAACCTGAGCGGGAGGAAACCTTTGAACAGGCAATGCAACGTCTTGAACTCACAGAAGCTGATGTTAAAACCCGAGGTCAAACGTATTTTATCTATGCGCTTAGCTTTCTTTTGCTCAGTATCATTGCTTTTTTTGTTGACTGTTACTTACTTATTTATTACCACATTATTTCCGGTTTCTTTTTAGGGCTAGCTGTAACGCTCTTATTGGCTACACAAGCTTTTCGTTTTCATTTTTGGTATTTTCAAATTAAACATCGCAAATTGGGCTGTACTTTTCAAGAATGGCGCAATGGCAAAATCAATAAGCCAGAGGAACCTACATCATGAATGTTTTTCAACTGGCCACAAATGATCAATCTGTCTTTTATCTTTCCCATATTTTCGGTGCGGTGGGTAATCTTTTTAGTGTAGCCACCGTTGGCGGCAGTGATCCACTTCCTGTTTTACCTAGCCTTATTTTTTCTAATTTAAATACCATGGCGCTGGTTCTGGGCACTTTATTAGTTGTTTACGTCACTATCATTGGCGTATTAGCCACGGCTCATGAAGGCGAATTCATGGGGAAAAAATGGAGCGGCTTATGGGTGCCTATTCGTATGGTACTCGGGATAGTTGGGCTTTTTCCCACCCAAACTGGCTATTGTGCTATCCAGCTCATTATTATGTGGATCATCTTACAAGGCGTCGGCGCCGCAGATAAATTATGGGGAGTCGTATTAAGTTATATCAATATCGCCGGCAGCCCCTACCAAGGTATCTCGATCGGCACTGACTCGGGAAATATTTCAAAAATAAGCATTCAAAGCCAAATGGGAATCTTATTCCAAGCACTCGTCTGTCAAGAAAGCGCTAAACGAAAATCGACGGAAGCTTATGGCATCACCACAGATAATAGATCAGGAAACCCTTACTACTATTGCTCAACACAAAGCAGCCCTAATACTAATGAATTTTGCGGCTCATCCAGCAGTGATATGTACAATATTGTACCTGCTGGCGCCAGCCAAAGCAGCTACAACGCTGCCAGTGTCAGCAGCGACGGAGCTACCATTGATTATAAAATAGGACCTAACGGTGCCTGTGGAACCTTAACTTACAATAACAGCACACCTTTTTGTACTGCCGCAAATGATTCATCCAAATCAGCCGACGATCAAGCTACAAATGCCTTAGCCTGCGCAGGAGCAAAAGGCCAACAAGCTGCTTTTACCACGATTTTGGCGGTCTTAGGCCCGTTAGCAAAACAATTTGTCGATGCTGATCATGAATACATGACATTTTATAAAACGACACCAACAGGACGCAGCAATCCTAATCCGCTTATTCTACCCACCATTAACAACAATCTTTCTGCTGTGCCAACATGGATCCAAGCCTATTGCACCTCTAAATCAATTCCGCTTAATCAATGTTGCTCTAACTTTTCAGACCAAACAAAATCACCATCTCAAAATGTCCCATGTGAGCCTGCTTTTTTTTGGTATTCGGCAGTCAATGATGAAACCAACATTAATCCTTATGTTGTCACAGATTATTTTCCTCTCTATGCCATCAACAACATTGCATTACTGACAAAAAAGAATGATTTTGTCGGCGTTTCTATCAACCAATATATCACGGGCATTACGTCTGCAATGACAACTGCGATCATGAATGCCAGCACCAATCAACCTATCAATGGCCGCTTAGCAACCGCTCTTGACCAAGGTTGGATTACTGCGGGCGCTAATTATTATGCAATGACAAGCGCGGGAGGACACCGATTACAAGATGCGGTGGACAAACTTAGCTTTACCATTACAGCACCCGATCCTCGAACAGCAGCAGAAGGCACATCCGCTTATAGCTTAAAAAGCTATAGAACCAACTTTCAAGCAGCCGGACTTTTTGTCGGCGGCTCACAAAAAAACGATCAAAGTGGTGCAGGTCAAGTCACGCCGCAGTTTGGCTCAATCACTAGTAACACTCAAAGTAGTTTATTAGCTACTTTCCAAACCTGTATTAAAGGCGGTGCAGGCACTGGTACGTTTAAAACTAATGTAATGAAAGATATCGCTACTTTTGGGTATGCTTTAATGATTTTAGCTCAAGTGCTTTATGCTACTATCCTCACTATCATTGTGCTTATTACTGCATTAACAGACATTAATTTTATAGCGCTCGGCTTTGGCTTAACAAGTAACCCAGCTGGCGAAGCATTTAGAATATCATTATTCTTTTTAGGACCTATCTTTTTTGCTCTTATCACCAGCCTTTATTCTTTAGGTGCTTTATTGGGCATCTATATTCCCCTTGTTCCTTACATTATCTTTACTGTCTCAGCAATCGGTTGGTTGATTGCGACTATTGAAGCCATGGTAGCTGGGCCCATCATTGCCTTAGGAATACTAAGCCCGACAGGGCAGCATGAGATATTAGGAAAAGCCGAACATTCCGTTAACATGCTATTAAATTTATTTTTACGACCCAGCTTGATGATAACTGGATTAATGCTAGCTATCTTTTTATCTGATGTCGTTTTAAATATGATTAATGCTGGTTTTTTACCTATCACCGAAGACATTATTCAAGCACCAGGACTATTTGAAGAAATACTTTTTATCGCTGCATATACTTCATTAATTACAATAGCGGTTAATAAATGCTTTGCACTTATTTTTGAAATACCCAATAAAATTACTACCTGGATTGGTGGTCAACCCGTATCGCATGGTGAAGGTGAAGCACTGGGTCAAATTCAAAGTGGTGTTAGTGGTGCTGCACAAGCTTCAGGTGGCGCAATGAAGGGTGGCGGTGAATCAGGAAAAGCGGCTGAAGATTCTGGTAGAAAACAAAAAGATAAAAAAGATGCTGATGACTTGAAGAAAGCTCAAGCTGCTCAAGATAATGTACGACTGAATGGTGGAGGCGGTAATTAACGCCAGATATCCGCATAACTATTCAGCAGCATGTCTAGATCCCGCGGACAAGCCGGCGTTGTTGCATAAATCAACCTCGTCGTTGCGAGGAGCGTTTTTTGCGACGAAGCAATCCATTTTTTAAACAAGCTCTAGCAGAATAGCCTAAAAGCTGGATTGCTTCGCCTGCAAAAAGCGCAGGCTCGCAACGACGAATGTGATTTATGCAACAACGCCGGTTTGTCCGCAGGATCCAGACATAATAACATTCACACGATTCATTAACGTTATCTAACTAAGAACACACTCATGCACAAAATACGCTTAGCATCTTATAGCTTAATTATTTTTTTAATTTGTTTATATGCCATTTTTTCACAATACAATCCCAACAAAAATAATCTTACATTACAAACAACAGGATTCAATAATCATTTTATTTTTTCTAACAACCTCACTTTTGCTGAATATGTAAAAACCACTCAAATAATGGTTAAACAAGCCCGCACACAAGCCGGAGCTAACAACACCGATGATATTATTCTTAAAAATTCACCCATGATTTTATTACCTAATACAACACTTTGTAAAAAAGAACCTAATGGCAAATACTCTAACGGTATTGTATTAATTCATGGCTTACTTGATTCACCTTATTCTATGCAAGTGTTAGGCAAGCATTTTCAACAACGCTGTTTTGTTGTTTACGTTATTTTATTACCAGGCCATGGCACAGTACCAGGAGATTTGTTAAAAGTGCATTATCAAGATTGGATTGCTGCCACGGATTTTGCTAGCAAACAACTTGCTGTTGCAGTCAACAATGTGTGGCTAGGTGGTTTTTCCTTAGGTGGTTTGCTTGCGATCAATCAAGCTTTGCAAAATCCATCGCATTATAAAGCACTGGTTTTATTTGCTCCATCACTGCAAGTTAATTCTGCGATCATTGCTTTAGTGAAACCACTTTATTTTTTAAGTCTAACACTACCTGTATTACAATGGTGGGAAAAATATTCTGAATCTTCACCCGTCAGATATGAATCCATCACTTTAAATTCTATTTATCAAACACAATTATTAATTAGCAAAGTCACCGATAAAATGCGCACAGAAAAACTCACACTGCCATTATTTATTTTACAAAGTGCTGATGATATGACAGTGAAAGCCAGCGCTGCATTGGATTTAATGGCAGAAAATAAAAACACGATCAGTCATTTATTTTGGTATTCAACACAGGATTTATCTCCTGCTCTTGATCGACGCATCACCCAGATTAACAGCTCTTTACCAAAAGAAAAAATAATCGACTTAGCACACACCTCACTCATCTTATCGAGCAGCGATCCTATTTATGGTCTGCATGGCAGTTATAAAAATTGCCTACATTATCCAGAGCAATCACCACAATGGATACAATGCAAGGCAGGAACGAATACTTATCTAGGAGAAGTTACCGCTTATAATCTTGAGCATTATGTTATGCAACGATTGTCATTTAATCCGTTTTATGGGGAGATGATAAAAGCACTAGATAAATTTATTGAGTCTCAGTAAGTTTTAATAATTATTCATGAAGGTGTAACTATTTTTGCTTTTTATGGTAACTATTAAGCGGCCAAGGTTGGTGGGCACGTTGCAAAAAGCGCTCCTTTGCCCACCCTACATTTTATATTATTTATTTTTTTAATTTTTTGTAGGGTGGGCAAAGCGCAGCGTGCCCACCAAACTCTTTGCCTACTGAATATTACCTTTTATCACGTTGCTGCCGAGGCGCTCTTCTTTTTACTGTTAACCCCGCATCTTGAAGCTTTCGACCGAATAAATCATCACGAGCAACAAGCCCCAAATCTTTTTCAATACCTAAACAAAATAATACATTAGCATAAGCACCAAATGTAACGCTGGGATCACCCTTTTCTATGGCTCGTAATGTATTACGAGCAATTCCAGCACGCTCAGCAATTAATGCTGCTGAAAACCTTCGACGCAACCTAACTAAACGAATATTTTCACCCAGCTCGGTTAAAACTCGCCGTAAAGAAGGAAGAATAATTTGCTTCTCTCTACCCATAATGGTCAATACTTTGATCAGTAATGCTGATTAATGTTCATTCTATTGAGCATTATACTATTTATTTAAATCTTATTCAGCCCATTGCCACATTTTTTATAAAAACCTTTTGAACAATCATATAAGCACAGTGCCTCAACAGAAATTACTCTAATTTATTCAATATGTTATACATAAAACGAACTCCTAACCGCTACCCTACAGCCTTAAAAAATCCATAAATCGGCATCAAATTGTCTTGCGACATCATAATAACTTCATTGTTTGTTCATTTTTGTTTGATTTTTGCATTTCATGGCTATATAATGCCGACACTTTGGATGATTTCACTTTTATGGATGAAACTAAAAAATGCTAATACAACTCCGCCAAAACCTAAATCAGCTAATGACAGAACACAAGATTAACGCCAATGAGCTAGCTAGACGGACGGGACTGCCCGCAAGCACCATCAAAAAAATCCGCAACAGTGACAATCCCAATCCCACGGTAGCAACCTTGTTGCCACTTTCACATTATTTCTCAGTGACACTGAGCCAGCTCATTGGAGATAAAGCGACACAAGCAAAAGAAACAACCATGATAAATACATATAAACAAATTCCAATATTATCATGGGAAAAAGCCATCCACTGGTACGACCAAAACAGGAAAAACTATACCACCGTTACAACAGAGCAACATTACAGTGCAAACGCATATGCATTGATTGTTGAAGAGAGTGGCTGGACTGACTTAGCGCCAGGCACGACTCTTTTTATTGATCCAGAGGTCAGACCCATACATCGCGATTTTGTAATTGTTTACAAAGAGGGGCAAGTCACTCCCACTTTAAAACAAATCGTTTTTGACGAAGAGTCTCCTTATCTAAAACCCATCGTCAGCGGATATAAGACCATGATGCTGACACCAGACCATAAATTTTTAGGAGTAGTAATGGAATATCGGAAACAAACCAGAACAGTAGACAATATTGGAAATTAAAAGATGATGACTTTACCTATATTTTATTTTCCATCGACTATTGCCTGGATCGACGATGACAGATTATTTCTAAAAGCTGCGGCAAAAATATTTTGCACCGATCACACAGTAAAAACATTTAACAACCCTCTTGAGTGTAAAAAATATTTTAATAACCAAAGCTCACAACTCTCTGAAACTTCATTTTTACGCGGCTATAATGAACATGAATATTACGACACAGCCAACCATGCCTTAGTAAACTGTGACGTCCCTGCACTCCATGAGCTACAAAAAGATCCGCATAAAAATAAGCTGATTAGTGTGTTAATTGCTGACTATAATATGCCAGGAATGAATGGAATTGAGCTCTGTCAACAATTAAAAAATACCCCTATTAAAAAAATTCTTTTAACGGGAGAACCTGAATTATGCAATGTAATTGCCGCATTTAATGACAACATTATCGATCGTTTTATTAGAAAAGACAGCCCCACGCTAACCGAAGAAATACAAAACCATATTTATACGTTAACACATGAATATTTTTGCAGCTTTACTCGAGGAATATTAACCCATCTTGAAGTAGATTATCGATTGCCGCTTTCAGACCCGATTTTTGTTAAATTTTTTCAACAATGGTGTGATCGATATGAAATTAATGAATATTATTTAATTGATAAACATGGAAGCTTGATGGGAAAAAGCAAACAGGGGACATTTTTTTATCTTATTCTTCATACTGATCGATCACTGAAAGCATTTACCGAATTACATGATGATGTGAAAGATGCTGAAGCTTTACTTCACAGTATTACTCAAAGAAAGAAAATTCCATTTTTTGGGATAGGCAGAGAGAGCTGGGAATTTGAAGCGCGGGCTTGGGGACAGTACTTATATGATCCTGCAGTATTGCTAGGCAGAGAAAAATATTACTGGACTACCATTGAAAGCTTAGCAAAATGAGTGATATAACGATTTTGTACTGAGCTAAGCAAAGGCCTAAGGGGGAGTGGGAACAAAATAAAAATGAATTTTCCAACTAAAATTTTTTTGATCATACTAGCAATATCTTTATCAACCTGCATCTTAACAACAACCACCGTATATTTATTTTTTAAAAAAGACATGAAAGATGAATATTTTGAAAGGTATCAGATATTTTCTGAAACCATAAGCAACACATTCAACCGTGTGAAAAATTTAGACGAATCAGCAAATAAAAACGTTAAAATACCTAAAAATTATTTTTATTGCTTAAAAAATAAAGCCTCAAAAAAGCCAATAATTGAAAATCTTTTGACTTTAAAAGTTAATGCTTTCTTTTCCTTTCTCTTCACATTACTGCTTAGCACTATTTTTTCAAAAATTATTACAAAAAAATTAGTTACACGAATTAAAAGAATCAACAACATTGCTAACAAAATTATACTTTCAAAAAACTTAAATCTCCAAGTTCCGATTGAAAATAGCAAAGATGAAATTACCAAGCTCGCTTTAACTTTTAACTCCATGATTCAATCCTTAAAAATCAGCCAAGAATCGCTAATTGAATCTGAAAAAATGCGTGAAATTGCCAAATTATCTGCGCATGTTGCGCATGATATACGCTCACCTCTTGCCGCCATGGAAATGAGCCTTAACTCATCACTACCAAATCTACAAGAACCTCAAACTAAAGCATTGCGTGATGCGATCCAAAGCATACGAGATATTGCAAATAACTTACTCTCTCGCTATCGCGACCCATCGCAAGAAAAAAATAATCTTAATGCAATAAAATATGATGATGGAAATATCTCACGTTATTTATTATTGTTCTCCATTATTGAAACCAGTCTTGCACAAAAAAAACAAGAATGGAACAGCAATCCTTGTAACATACAATTTACCACGAGTGAAAATACTAAATCCATTTGGATTTTAGCAGCTCCAAATGATATCAAAAGAATGATCTCTAACCTGCTTAATAATGCCTATGAATCACTTAAAAATGAACGTGCCATTACTATCCATCTTTCCAGCGATAACACATCGATTAAACTTGAAATTTCTGATACAGGGCACGGAATTCCAGCAGATCAAATTAATAATGCCCTGGCTGGAAAGAGTCTTAAGCACAATGGCGAAGGTATTGGCTTATATAGTGCAAAAAATTATATCGAAAGTATACATGGACAATTAAAACTATCATCATGTCTGAATACAGGCACAACTGTTACTCTTACTTTTCCGATGACGGCTCAACCGACATGGTTTCCAAGCAATATTACTATCCCACAAAATCATCTGCTGATCGTATTAAGCGATAGTCCTGCCATACATAACTTATGGCGATATCATGCGGAATTAATGCAAAAAAAATCCATCCATTTTTTGCGATCTACCGATCTAATTAACTGGTACAAAGACAATCCTGCTGAAAATAATAAAGCCGTTTATTTTATTGATTATGAGTTAAAAAACAAGCACTACAATGGATTAGACCTACTGATGCAACTGGATATAAGTTCACATAATTATTTAATTACAAGTCATGCAGAAGAATTAGAGACCCAACAAGCCAGTGAACGAGTTGGCACGTGGCTAATACCAAAATGTTTAATTGAGGAAATTAAAATGACATTTTCTGGTTAAAATATAAATTGTTTTATTGTAACTACTTAGTAGTCAAGGTTGGTGGGCACGCTGCGCTTTGCCCACCCTACATTAATTATTTTGTAGGGTGGGCAAAGCGCAGCGTGCCCACCAACCTTGACTACTAAATAGTTACGTTTCTACCCAATCCCCGATAAAATAACTGGCGTAATCAACACCACCGTCTCCACATTCAACTGCCGCGATGCCTTTCCGCCTAAATCTTGAGAATTCAACAACTGCATCGCACCCACTTGATTCGTCACTTGTCTAAATCCCGACAAAACCAATGTCTCATTACTCTCTATAAGTGCTCGCTGATTAAATTGTTTCTGACTTAATTCTGGCGTTTGAATCATAGGAGCCGTCGACGGAGAGTTATCAGGATCCCCTGTCCCCTGAGAGGAAATTCTATCAATTCCCATCAAAAGAGATAAATCAGCATTAACCTGTAAATACACTTTATTATTTAAAATCTTGGGTAAAACATACAATGTCAAACCACTAACAACATTTCCAGGTGTAATTTGTGACACGACGGGATTACTTGCTGACCCAGTACCGCCCGCTAAAGCTGTCGTTTGCACACTAGCAATATAACCCTCCTGCGAAACAATCCGAACAACGGAAACCTGGTTATTTAAACACACCACCCGCGGCTGAGTGACTACAGATACTTTACCTTGCTGAGATAAAGCATTAATAATCGCAGTCACACCGGTGTCATCTTCTTCGCCGATTTTTTTTACGCCAAATTGCGGTAACCCAGAAGCGCCCGAACTATGAAATGGTTTAACACTCACCGGCACACCATAATTTGCCTTAAGGAGAAACTTTTGCTTTAATACTTCACCCACAACATCCCAATTAATCCCAAAATTAAATGCGCTATTTAACGAAATATCAACAATTTCGATTTTCACTAACACCTGTCTTGATAAATTTTGATTAAGATTTTGAATATAATTACCAATAAGCTTCACATTGCTTGGTTTATCACGAACCGTTATTGTCGTAGTCGATTCTGAAACACCTACCTTTCCATCTGGTGATAGCATTTCCTTAATCGATGTTTTTAAATCATTCCATACTGATAAATTACCTTTTAAATTACTGTATTCTTGCGACGTATTGTCATCAACAATACCTGCCGTTGTTGCTGCGCCTGCTGATGTTGAGCTTCCAGCATTGGATGATGAAGTACCTCCCGAGCCACTTGATTTACCTAGTTGATAATCAGCTTTTCCAGGCATAAACGCTATATCAAACGTTTTAGTTATAAACTCTTGCCAATAAATTTGATTATCACTAATGGTATAAACATAACCTGTTTTTGTTGCCAAAAAATCCAAAGCCCCTTTAACAGTGCCAGTATAATTTACTGAAATTTTCGCTGTTGAATTTAATCCAGACTGATACGTGGTTAATATATTTTTCCCGCCGCCCTCTGCAGCTATTTTGCTGTAATAAGAAAAATCTAACTGATCGCCACGTATAATAATCTTATTCTTTAACCAACCAGGCTGCTTTATTAAATTAATTGGCGTGGAATCAACATACATTCCCTCATTAACAATTAATGCGGCAGCAGTTTTTTTTGTTATATTTGACTTTTCTCGCGCATTAATCGTTTTTTGAGTAATGTCCGCAATGTTTGCTTCTGTTTGACTGTAATGTGGGTTAGCGCAGCCTGGGATTAAAAAAGCAACGCTAATTAAAAAAAATATTTTTCTTGCCCACATAATATCTTCCCATATAAATATGCAGCGCAAATTTTTCATTTGCTCACATAATCAAAAATATTACATTAAGTTAACAACACAAACAGAAAGAGGGAATTCAGTAGTCATACAGTGAAATGAATTAATTTTTAAAAAATAACTCCGCCCCTATTATAAAATAACAAATTGATTATCTAAACGATCTTAAATATATTTTTTATAGCTGAACAGCTATATTGTGTATTTATGGCTTTTCAGCTATAGTTTGATTTTATAGCCTTACTCATATATAATAAAATTATACCTCCCTCATAAAAGGTGCTTTATGGAACAATTAATTCACTCACCCCAATCTCTCGGCAACGCTATAAAACGACAGAGAAAAATAAAAAATATTAGCCAAACAGAGGCTGGGAGTATCTTTAAAATTGAACAAAGCACCTTTTCTAGTATTGAAAAAGGCGTTCCCGGAACACGACTTGAAACCTTATTTCGTGTACTCGCCGCACTCGACCTTGAAATGGTGATTAAACCCAAAAAATCGACTACAAATAAAATAAAAGAGAGCTGGTAAATGGCACGAAAAAAGCGGTATCAAACTCTCTATGTTTACATGAATGGGATTCGCGTTGGAATGCTCGCTCGGGAAGCAAATGGTACACTTGTATTTACTTATGACAACGACTGGCTAAATTGGAAAGGCACGCGTCCAATTAGTCTCTCCATGCCACTCACAGAAACTCCTTACACTGGGCAAGTGGTTGAGAGGTACTTTAATAATTTATTGCCCGACAATGACCTTATTCGCAAACGCATCCAAACTCGTTTCAACGTGCCATCAGACAATTGCTTTGATTTATTATCACATATTGGCGTGGATTGCATTGGTGCTTTGCAATTATTAACACAAACAAAAATTAAAAATATCAAAACAATTCAGACCAATCCAATCAGCAACAAACAAATAGCGACATTATTAAAGCATTATAAAACAGCACCACTAGGCATGGATCGTGAAACTGACTTCCGCATCTCAATTGCCGGCGCACAAGAAAAAACAGCGTTATTATTTCAGCAAAACAAATGGTATTTACCACACAACTCAACACCAACTAGTCATATAATAAAATTACCAATAGGCCATATAAAACATTCTGGCATCGATTTATCAGACAGTGTAGAAAATGAATGGCTTTGTCTCAAAATTTTATCTGCCTATCATTTACCAGTCAATGATGCACGTGTTGTCTCTTTTAATGATGTAAAAACATTAGTCGTAACTCGCTTTGATCGACGCTGGGCCGAAGATGACAAATGGCTAATTCGGTTACCACAAGAAGACTTATGCCAAGCATTAGGAATAGATCCTGGGTTAAAATACGAATACGATGGTGGCCCAAGCATACAGGCGATCATGAATTTATTACTTGGCTCACAAGAAGCATTACAAGATAGAAAGCAATTCATGAAAGCGGTATTTTTGTTTTGGGTGATGGGCGCTATCGATGGGCATGCAAAAAATTTCAGTATTTTTATCAAACCACAAGGCCGTTATCAACTTACGCCATTATATGATGTAATATCAGCTTATCCTCTTGCCGCTAAACGACAAATTGAATGGCAAGGATTAAAAATGGCAATGTCAGTGAAAGGTAAAAATAAGCATTACTATTGGAATAATATACAGATACGTCATTGGTTATCAACCGCTGCTCAGTGTCAATTTTCTGAAACTATCATGCAAGATATTATCGATGATGTATTTGATAATATGGAAAATGTAATAACGCGGGTAACTAGGATGTTACCTAAAAATTTTCCGGAACAAATCAGTGATGCCATATTTGCGGGGATGAGGAAAGTTAAAAATCGGTGAGGTGTCAGACTAAATTATGCTGCAATACGATCATCGATTACCAAGTGAACCGGCTTACCTAGCTTGACTAACATATTAACTAACACATCAATAGTAAATAGATGTATTTTTCCGCGCTTAAGATCACTAATTCTTGGTTGAGACACATGCAATAACTTTGAAGCTTGTAATTGAGTAAGATTTTTTTTATCTAACTCTTCTTCAATAGCACGCATAAGAACAGCACGAATTTTTAAATTAGATGCTTCTACTGCATTAAATCCTAAATCATCAAAAACACTTCCTTTTATAGTATGTTGTTTCATTCTGACACCCTGCTCATATCTAAACTCAAGCCTATTTATCCGCGCACATTCGCCGGATACTCTTTGATGGTATCGTGTGTATTACCTAGCCACTTTATCGGTCTCATAACTATAATATACAATATTTTATATATAATGCAAGAATATTCTTTGTGTAATTAGCTAATAAAGTATTTAGCAATATAAAAACTTGGATAAAAAAACAGACAACACCAACCATTAATTTTGGTACAGAAAATTGATAATATTGACTCACTTCGGGTTTAGTAGACATGCGCCTCCAAATATTACATGTTTAAAATCAAGCCCCTACCCTACGCCTATATATTGCATTTCGTGCTGCAAAAGGATGCTTTGTCAAAGAACAAATTTGCTCAGAAGACACAACTCCCGAAGAAACGCCATTACCTCTTTTACTAAAGACAGTAAAATTGCTATGAGCCAAATGTTTCATTGCATCGGCTGTATCACATGAACTTTGAATTTCCAGTCTTCTCGCAAGAGAACAACTTTTATCAGGTCTTAAAGCATGATTAAGCATATTAATACTAATACTGAACAACGGAATTTGCATGGCCATCAGACAAAGGAAAGGAATAACTAAAACAGGTAATACAATAGACACAGAAATAAATATAGCATTAACAACAAATAAACTTAAGGCATATAGCATCCCCAGTGCGCCCACTAACCCACACCGTAATCGATGCTCGTTTTGAAAAATATCTGGACCTTCTACTGCTCTGCGCATTTTATCCGTTGCGGTAATTAATACATAACTATTAAACTGCCCTCCTGGGTTTTGAATATATTCAGTCGACATCTGTATAGCGGCAGTAAGTGATATTATCTTTTCTTTTCTACTTAATTCAGCCGAAAATTTTAAACCAAGACTGCATTGTTCATTTGAATTCATAATATCTTGAGCTAAGACTATGCTATGCAATAATACATCACGAGACACATGATAAAACAAGGAATTTCTATCCTGCGGTAACGCGTTTTTTAAAGTTACTAAATGCCGCATTAAAGCTAAAAATTCAAGTTCAATTCTTTCATTATAACCATTTTTCTCATAAATAAGATTAAACTGTTTTTGAGTATAAAATCCGTTAAGCAAGCTCGCATGAGCTTGACAGTGCTCTTCTTGAAAATTCTTTAATTCATTCACTAAATCATTATAAGATTTATTTCTTTGTGTTAGCTTTTGTATCTCACTCTCTAAATATTTTATTTTTTTCTGTTGGTAATAATCTAAGGGCGTTTTTTTGGAAACCCTCTTGGTTGAGCAGGAAAATGCTGATTTATTATCTTCGCCTAATACATCATTTGATGATGCGGCAGGCTTAACGGTGACTGAAACAACTTGGCTACTTATCATTTTTAAACTTTCCTCTTTTTGCATAGAAAAATTACTTTTTTTTACTCTGATATTGCACTTTATGCTCCAGCACGGTTCGTCCTAGTCCTCGCTTGCCCAGATGATATAGGTGCTAAATCAATACTAGGGATTTTTTTACTAAATAGAGCAGGGTTGTAATTTACCAAGCGCTGTACGGAACCTGCTGTTTCACGAGAATTTGCAGTCTCAACTCTTCTTGCTAATGAGTGATTTTTATCTTGGTTTAGTGCATGATCCAGCAGTTTAAACCCCGTAAAAACTAAGGAAATACTTGCCGCTGTCATTAGAATAAGTGGAATAACAAAAGGAACGGTTACAGCCGCAACTGCAAACAAGCAAAAACCTGCTAGCATACTCAATGCGCCCAAAAACCCACACCACAATCGGTTTTCTTTTTGAAAAATAGCCGGACCCTCTACCTCTTGACGCATTTCATTTATTGCTGTAATTAAAGCTCGATTGTCAACTTGCCCATTGCTTTGAATAAACATAGTTGATGCTTGTATAGCAGCAGAAAGTGCAACTATCTTTTCTTTTCGATTATTGATATCTGTTTTCATCAAATTATGTCGCCAATTCTGCTGAGAACTCATGATATCTTGTGCTAACACTATTCCACGCATTAATACTTCGTAGCTTAATTGATATAAGATTGTATCTTTGTCTTGTGGTAAAACATTTTTTAGTGAAACTAAATTTTGCATTAGAGTTAAAAATTCATTTCTAATTATTTCATTGCGAACATTATCCTCAAAAATAAGATCAAATAATTCTTTGCTATAAAATCTAGAAAATAGATTAGAACAGTTTGGGCAATGCTCTTCTTGAAACTTTTTTAAATCATTAAGTAATTTACTATAAAGGCCGTTTCCTTCTACTAAATTTTTAATTTGGTTTTGGAAGATTTTTATTTTAATTTTTTGGAGACTATATAATGGCAATTCTTTGGGAACCTTCACAGCTCGTCGTAGAGGAGCGGATTTGCTATCAACTCCGACTGTATCGGTTGATGGTACGGAAGGGACTGCTACAACGACTTGCGCTTGGTTAGCGGGGACGGGGATATGCTTATTACTATTCATTTTTAAATTTTCCTATGTTTTATAAGTTTTTTTAATTAATGCAAACTGCTTAGCTTTCCTGACTATTAGCTAGTGACAAACTGGTACCAACTTTCAAATGAATCAAATTCCATTTTATTTTCATAGCCTTGTGATGCAAAATCATGTATCAAAATAATTTTGCCAGGCTTGTCTTTTTCCCAACACGCTACATCATCGCTATCATCATCGCGTGCAAAAGGAAACAAAAATCTTGTGGGATATCGCTCTTGCAACCCCCTATATCGAATAATTAACTGCTTTTCATCCATTAAATACCAAGGGAGAAATTCATCATTACCTTTGAAAACTAAATCAAGATAAGCTGATGGATACACAACCCAAATAGGCTTTTCATCACTGTGAATAATTTTTATCATTAGTTTATTGCTCCTGTTATACCTGACCCACTTGGATACTTATCACGATAGAGATAGTTTTGCTTATTAATTCTATATAAAGCAGCTTCTTCCCAAGTTGATGGTACCCCGCCCTTCTTAGTAGTAAATCTTTCAGCAAGCTTGATACTTAACGGCTGACTACCCTCATGTATTATAGCTTTAACTGGAATGTTAGCTCGACTCGCAGCTAATAATCTTGTATTATCCATTGACACCAAGACGCCTCTGGAAAGCCTTACTACATCAATTGGAGCACCTTTCCATCCATTTATTTTCATACTCTGTGTTAGCGCATCAACATCATTAACTGAGGCCTGAGTAAATTTTATTGCCGAGTGATCTAATGTTTGAATATCAGCTAACTTTGAAATCTGAGCAAACATCCCCCCTTCACTCACCACCCCCCTACCAACAGCCGCACCCCTTGCAAACACCGCCGCTCTCCCAACACCCGAACCTACCCCAGCACTAAAAATCCCCACAGTAAGCTCACGCATAATCATTTTCGTCAACGCAGGTCCATCTGCATGACTCATCTCAACCAATCCATTTTTTATAGACTGCATCCGCATTGCATTTCTTTCCATTGAGCCTGCTGATGCTATTCCATAATTTGCTTTTGTATATGCGTTTAATAAGTCCCAACCCAATGTATCTAGAGCAACTAAGGTATCAATCGGATGCATAACTAAATTTGCAAGATCTGCCTTTCCTGCATCAACACCCTCAACAATCGCATCTGCATACCGCATAACGTTTTTATTTATTGTTCCAAAATCCGCTACAACAGTTGCTGCATCTGCTACATTTGCCAGTATATTTTGAACACGGCTCCACGTTGATGATGATCTAGGTGTTGCTGTTTTACTATCACGCACATTTAATCCTATCGCTTGCTGTACCGCTTTTGCTAATGCTGAACGACTAACAGAAGACGCACCAACCATCGGGCTCACAGATCGACTTGATTTAACCTCCGCCTTCACCGGCACCACAAAATCCTGATCATCAAAATCATGCGCTCTAGGATCAAAAATAGGCCGCATCGCTGCCCTTCTTCTCATCTCCATCTGATCTTTCACACTATTAATCCCTCTCGCCGCTACATCAACTACCGACGATCCCAAAATCTGCGCTGCCATATTACTTATATCCGGCGAACCACCATACAATGCATTCATCGCTAACACTGCCGCCGTATTTTTAAATAACGATTGCGCAACGTATTCACTCCAAGTTTGATTTGGGTTTGAAATTAATAATCCATTCATCGTCGCATTAATAATTGTCGAGCCTACTTCATTAAAATTAAATTTCTGTCTAATACCTAATCTTATTTCCGCAACTTGCATCCCCGCATCTGCTGCTGCAAGTGTTGCAACCGTTTGTGTGGGTGTAAATTGCGCCGCTCTAATTCCTCCACCCACTCCCGCAAGAAAGCCTGCTTCTACCGCTGATTTTAAGCGAAATTTATCTTGCAAACCAAAATCCACCGCCAGCTCTTGACCCAATGCATTACCCGCAGCTGCACCAACACCCGCACTAATCCCAGCTGCAAATGCACCGCCCAACACATCACTAAATATAGCTGTTAACACCGGCCCAATACCAAGGCTAATGCCCGCAAAAGTGGCTGCGCCAACAAGAACAATATTTAATAATTCCCTGAATGGATTTGATCTCTCTTCTTTAAATCGAGTTTCAACATAAGGCATAAAACCTGCGCTTAATGCTGCAGTAAATATATCAAAATTCGTTACTTGCCCAACTCGATTACTACTACTGATATATTGCGGCATTCGAACCGGCATGTTTTGCACTAACTTTTGATCGGGATTCATACCATTCATTGCTGCAACTTGACCCGCAGTAAATCCACTACTGCTATCATTTTGCATTACATCTGCAATCGTCTGGCCTTCACCCATAATCGTTAACGTATCAGGTGAAGCCGCAGGGTATGATTGACTCACTGCTCGCGCTACAGTTGAAAGAGTCAATTGTTTTGCTGATTGACCCGATTGCACGGCAGTTTTAACATACGAATTACTATTAATGTCATTAACATAAACTGATTTACCACCTTGGCTCGTATTCGTTTGTAAAAAATTAGGTTTCAACTTACCATCAATTTGACTTGCTAATGCATCACGGTTAATCGTGTAAGTAGCCAGCGAATGAAATTGCGTGGTAGTAAAATTTAAATTTTCACGCGCGGTGGTCGATTTTTTATTTGCCATATTAAGCGGCACTGTCGTTCGCGCTAAGGGAAAACCATTCCAAATCGATGTCAAAATAGTCAGAGCACTTTGATAAGGATCATTCGCTAAACTCGTACTATCATTAAAGTTTTGTATGCCACATAAATTACGATTAGCATCATAGAGGTTATTACTTTGCGCTGATGTATTGTAATAAGCATGACGATTAACAATCATCGATGATAACTGTGGCTTTTCAAATAAAACCACATTGTATTGATTATCATCATTGATAGATGCGGCGGTTAGAACTTCTTTTTGATCGACAGAATTTGCTTGCGCCGACAACCGAGATAAGCTCGTTGGATAATCAATATGTTCCGACACCGGCTGCGCAGTCGGATTACCAGCAAAATTACTTTGAGTAACCGTGGTATATTTACCTTTCACAATTAATTGATTACTCACAACGCGTTCTTTCTCATCTCGGCCTGTGACTGTGTTTTTTTTACTACTCTCATTTTATCGAGCAGCTCTTAAAGGAAATACTATAACCACCTTACACTTGTTACAAATAAAGCATTCACTGCCTGGATCATGTGGCTTATCTTTTGTTTTTTGATATACCAATCCTTCAACATCAGATTGAATTTTTTTTCTTAAGTCAGCTGATAAGTTATCATTCATCCAAATAACTTTATTCATTAATTCAGACTTTGAAACACTAAGAATAACGTTGCCTTCAGTCTCAGAAAATTTAAGGACGCAGTCTATTGATTGACACATATTGATGATCCTCCTCAAGCTCAATTTTACTAATTAATCTAAGCGACTCATTAAAATTATTTATAAAAAAATTGATCGCCCTTACCAATCCCAAAATTCAAACTAGCGTTAACTACACCGCCTGGAATACGTATATTCTGTGATAACTCATATATGCCCACCAAGGGTATAACCAAGCACGGGATTAGATCTAACTTACAAGCTCTCAAATAACGCTTCTCGAGCGTATCTTGCTGCTAATAAGGTTCGTTCAGAAGTATAATAAGATGTCTGTCCAGGCAACCCACCATAAACAATATCACCTTTATTTAAATAAACCATTGACCACTCATTAGCATTATATCCAGCTAAAATCTAATTTTTACATATAAACTGAAAAACTGGATATACTGATCAAACAATAAAAATCTTATTACACTAATTAGAAGCATTTTCTGAAACTACTTTTTATCATCTGTTAAAAAGTCTTTAACTATATCCTGAGCACCAGCAGGTGAAACATCAAACCCCTCAGAACAGCCAGGATTAATTACCAAGCCAACATTTGGTGGCAGGCGCATCAAAACTTCTTTTCCTTTCATAATAAAACACTTTTTTACATTATTTTTATACATTTCCAAAAAAAATGGCGAGGCAAATACTGATAGCATACTTTGTCCTTCCTTTTTAAAAAACAAAGGAACAATAAAGTCACCTTCTTGTGTTTCAACTGCGCTTGGTACAATTAATTCACTTTCTAAAAATATTTTGATAAACTCATGTAACGACATCTTACCACCACTTACATCTATCAATGATTGCGCTAAATTTTTATTTTCTACAATTTTTTTATTCATTTTAATGTGCTACATCAGGATAATACTTTTTTACATCTTCATAAGAAATCACAGCAGAAAACCGCTCATGCTCTTCCCAATAAGCACCACACTCCAAACAACGGTATAATATTGTATGCCTTAAAGTATTTATACTAATTTGGGAAGGAATCTTACCTTTCTCCCATAAGTTTCTACATAATTTACAACCTTAAAGTCCTGATCATTAAAGCCATACATTCTAGGATCAAAAATGGACCGCATCGCTGCTCTTCTTTTCGCCCCTATCTGATCTTCCCACGCGCTGCTACATCAACTAAATCAAGCACTGATTATTCAACAACCACCCCAATATTTTGAAAACTCATTGCATCAGTAAAATTTTTTAATATTTCTTTTTGTCGTTCCGCTGGAATTAAAACCCCATCATCCCACTTAGAAAATGCTTCTAAACTTACTATTTCACAAAATCTTCCATCAGGTAAACGTCCATTATCAACTTCGATCGATATACATCTAGAACCTTCTCTATATTCAATTACAAATCTTCCTACAGATTGAACAACAAATCCTTTGTCACTTTTAACTCCTTCTTTATTTAGCCATGTAAACATCTTTCAACCTCTCTTAATAATTACTAAAAGCATATCTTGATTTTAAATTTATTTCATCAAGGCCTAAAATATTTCTATTCTCTAATAACGCAGATTGTTCTTGTCTATAAATACTAATTGGCCTAACTACACCAACAACAGACCTTACTTGACCACTCGCTTGTTTAATCATTTCAATAGAAACATCAGACCATATTTGAAGTATTTCTTCGCGTGAAAAAGGTGAGTCGGGAGAAAATAAATCCATCTCTTTTAACCAGCTACCACCAGGAGTCTGATCTTGCTACCATTTAGTAGACACGTCGAAGAGAAACAAAGAGTATAATCTTTGTAACTTTTAGAGGTGCACAATGAGTCGACGTAAATCAAGAGCGTATGATAAAGAATTTAAGTTAAATGCGATAAGACTTTTTTTAGAAAGCGATCGCACATCTAAGCAAATTAGTGCCGAATTAGGTATTCCAGATGGAACTTTGGTCACCTGGGTAAGAAGTCATAAAAAGGATGGTGCTGAGGTTTTTCCAGGTAAAGGGTTTGTAAAACCATCAGATACGGAAGTAATCAATTTACGTAAAGAGCTAGCAATTGCTCGTGAAGAAAGAGATATTTTAAAAAAAGCATTGGGCATCTTCTCGTCACCGCGAAAATGAAATATCAGTTTATGCAGCAGCATGCAACTGAGTTCAGTTTAAAGAGGATGTCCAGCGTATTTAGCGTGTCGCGTAGTGGATACTATAGATTTATTAAAGTAGGATTATCAAATCGAGCTAAGGAAAATATGCGCTTGTTAACGGAAATTAAAGTAATACACAAGGATAGCCGCCAAACCTATGGTAGCCCACGTATTCATGCTGCATTAGGACATCAAAATGAAGTTTGTTCACGTAAACGTGTGGCACGCCTGATGAAGAAGATAGGCTTGCAAGCTAAAATGAAAAAGCGATATAAAATAACAACACAGCAAAACCCCAAAGCAACAGCTGCTCCAAATTTGTTGCGGCAAAATTTTACTGCTGAGATGCCTAATCTGCGCTGGGTAACCGACATAACATACATTGCAACCGCAGAAGGATGGTTGTATGTAGCTGCTGTGTTGGACTTATTTTCTCGTCGCATAGTGGGGCTTGCTATGAGTGAAAGAATGACGGTTGATTTAGTGTTGAGCGCTTTAAATCAGGCCGTTATCCATAGGAAGCCCACAGAGGGGTTAATGCACCATTCCGATAAGGGCAGCCAGTACACTAGTAAAGATTTCCAAAAACAGCTTAAGGTCCACTCTATGGTCGTTAGCATGAGTGGCGCAGGCAATTGTTATGATAATGCAGCCATGGAAAGTTTTTTCCATACACTTAAAACAGAGCATACATATTTTGAACATTACGTTACGCGCGAACAGGCAAAGCAAAGCATTTTTGAATATGTGGAAGTTTTTTATAACCGTCAACGGTTACATTCCACCTTAGGGTACTGTTCACCAATGAATTTTGAAAAAAAATGGGATCAACAACAGGAGGTTTCTTTTCTTAGTGTCCACTAAAAGGTTGCAAGATCAGTCATCTCCAGAGTAATTCCTCCATTGGAACGAGCAAACTCTTGTGATAACTTAATACCTTCACCACCTCTACCAAGTCCAGACCATAATATTAGCTAGTCTTTTGGTGTCTTTGAGCCCAACTCTGCTACTAATCTTACAACGTTATCAGGAGACAAACCAGTAAGTGGATGCTTTGTTACTAGCTGCATCATACCCTCTGAGGATTTAGCAAACATCCCCACTTCGCTCGCCACCCGTCTACCAACAGTCACACCCCTTGCAAACACCGCCGCTCTCCCAACACCTGAACCCACCCCGGCACTAAAAATCCCCACAGTAAGCTCGCGCATAATCATTTTCGTCAACGCAGGTCCATCCGCATGACTCATCTCAACCAATCCATTTTTTATAGACTGCATCCGTATTGCATTTCTTTCCATTGAGTCTGCTAACGCTATTCCATAATTTACTTTGGTATATGCATTTAATACATCCCAACCCAGTGTACCCAGCGCAACCGATGTATCAATCGGATGCATAGCTAAATCTACAAGCTCTGCTTTTCCTAAACATTTACTCGGCCTTGATACTCCACATAATTTATAATCTTATTTATTCTTTCTTTAAATAGGCTTTAACAGCTTCATTAAATAAATATTTTTTTTCTTCGCCTGTTAATTTATTCCAGCATTCATGTTTAACAGGCAGAATATCTTTTGCAACAAACTCGGTTGGAGTTGTTCGACTCCATGACGCCATATTCCTTGAGCCACAGCTAGGACAACCTGGAAAGGCATCAATTTGATATTGGCTTCCATCTTTTGCCAAATCACAGCTAATACTAAAAACTGATTGAAAAAAATCACTATCATTTAAACGATTAGTATTTTTAATTATTTCATTTTCTTTAAACAAGTTATCAACCTCATTAAAAACTTTATCATCAAATGAATGTAAATATACAGAGTCATCCACCTTATTACTATGCATTATAAACACACCATATGTTTCAGTTAACTCAGGTGATTTGAAAACAAACTCACAACATCCACAGCGATAATTATATAGAGATGGTTTCATTCTTGTACTTCTTTAATAAATATTGACTTTGAAAATATTACCTCTGCTATTTACAATTGATTTTTTAAAAAACATTCACTTGCATCAAACAATTCATCTTTTAAAATCTCAAGCTTATTATTTTCTTCAATTAATGGAATGCCATTTTTATGAAGCACTACATCTGAAAACGACCCCATACCCCCCTTAAACGCCTGATCTAATAAAGCTACAGCCTCTTTTTGGTTATTTTTACTATCCAAATTTGTTAAAATGTATTTAAAATACTTCAGCCAGTAATTCTCCTCCCCAAGTTCAAGCAAAAGAATTATTTGAAAAATTAAACTTTCTATCTTTTTTCTTGGATGTTCCATAAGAGCTTCTCTTGTAACGAAAATTTATTTATTACTCTAATTCCAGAATTTAACCGCGGCTTCTCAATGAAGCCTTGCTGTGTACCACCTATGTAAATATTTTTTTGAGGAACAGCTTCATCCAGATGAGCAATTGTTCACTTCTGTATAACTACTTCATACCTTGTATTTACAACCAAGAAACTGCCTCCAGGCCCTTAAAAAATATTTTTTTCAACCCTCATCTATAACTCACCAGCTGGATTTCCTAATGTAAAAAACTCTTCTAACGATTTAAATTCATCAAGAGGTTCGCCTATAATAAAAATTTATTCATTACTTTAACCACCAGATTTAGTCATAACTTCTCAGCTGAAGCGCTAATACTGCTCATATGAACACCTCCCTAATTAACATTCATTAAAATTTATTTTTTAAGCAGAAAGCTACCTAAAATTTTAGGGTAGATGATCAGGATACTTATCAAGCTCCGCAAGATATAACTTAACACTAGCCTCATTTATCTCACCATCTATCTCGGGGGTAGATAGCTTCTGAATCACGTAAAACATATCTTCGTAATTATCAACCATATCATCATCTAGATAATAAGGAGTGCCATACTCTGCTCGCAGGCATATAAACATCGCCCATTTAGTTAAATTGCGGGCATTTATTTTACCTGCTAAATAATCATATAACATCTTTCGCACATGACATGGTTCAACGGTAACTCGCACCTCATATAATGCGATATCCTCCACATTAACTGAATTAATATGAGAAATATCACCTTCTAAAATTTTCAATAAATCACTCTGTTCCATTTTTTCACATCATATAAGTTATTTTTAATTTCGCCTGGTCTTTGTGGCACCAATTTATTTGCATCATCAAACGCAGTTTGTACAACTTTATTTGTTTGTCCTAGCTGATTAACCTCAAAAGACATACGTTGATAGCCATTTGAATATCCCGCTCTTTCAGCAAGAAGTCTAATATTCCCATTATTCATTAACTTAAGTGTAACACCATCCATTCTTCCATTACCAAGTGTATATAAAAGTTTATTCGCTTGCTCAATTGGTAAATTTAATTCCCCACTTCTAAGAAGTATACGGACATCAGTCTTAGATCCTCTAGACACGAGCTCAGTAAAGCGTACTGTTTTCTCATCAAGATTTACCCCCTTTACCACTTGAGAGAACAACCCTATATCACCCACAAATACTGTATTAACAGTTACCGTTTGTGCAAATATATTAGCACTACTCAACAGCGAACCCACAACTCTTTCCGGATTTATAGCAACCCTAGCCAAACTACTCGGATTAGCACTCAACAACCCCATCCCCATCTCTGCCATAAGTGCTGTACTATCAGACACCCCATAACTCTGCAAAATATTTTCAAAGTTAGTAGCTTGTTGCGCCCCCGATACAGCAGTCCTAAATCCAGCCTGATAATTATCTATTCCTTGTAAATAAATTGCAGCCCCCGCAAGTGCTCCTATACCTGTCTCAGCAGTTAACACTCCAAACGCGATGCCTCCCAGAGCTTCTACCAAACCACCCGCAGCCTGCAAACCACCCATGACTCGCGTCCATGTTGTACTATTATTAGATGACTCCATCAACACAGAGTGATTAAATATCTCATCTTGATAATGCGCAACACGCTCAGGACTAGTTAAATACGATTGACCAACAGATCTATTATTTGAAGTATTTATTTTTGTATCACTAAACAATGTTAACGCTGATCGTTTCATTGTCGCAGTATTTCTAGCTGTAACAGACGGTGAATTTAATTGCGGCCTACCTCTCACTGTAGTTGATATTGGCCTATTTGATTTCGCTTCCGCCTTCACCGGCACCACAAAATCCTGATCATCAAAATCATGCGCCCTAGGATCAAAAATAGGCCGCATCGCTGCTCTTCTTCTCACCTCCATCTGATCTTTCACACTATTAATCCCACGCGCTGCTACATCAACTACCGACGATCCCAAAATCTGCGCTGCAATATTACTTATATCCGGCGAACCACCATACAATGCATTCGACGCTAAAACCGTCGCCGTATTTTTAAATAACGATTGCGCAACGTATTCACTCCAAGTTTGATTTGGGTTTGAAATTAATAATCCATTCATCGTCGCATTAATAATTGTCGAGCCTACTTCATTAAAATTAAATTTCTGTCTAATACCTAATCTTATTTCCGCAACTTGCATCCCCGCATCTGCTGCTGCAAGTGTTGCAACCGTTTGTGTGGGTGTAAATTGCGCCGCTCTAATTCCTCCACCCACTCCCGCAAGAAAGCCTGCTTCTACCGCTGATTTTAAGCGAAATTTATCTTGCAAACCAAAATCCACCGCCAGCTCTTGACCCAATGCATTACCCGCAGCTGCACCAACACCCGCACTAATCCCAGCTGCAAATGCACCGCCCAACACATCACTAAAAATAGCAGTTAACACCGGCCCAATACCAAGACTAATGCCCGCAAAAGTGGCTGCACCAACAAGAACAATATTTAATAATTCTCTGAATGGATTTGATCTCTCTTCTTTAAATCGAGTTTCAACATAAGGCATAAAACCTGCGCTTAATGCCGCAGTAAATATATCAAAATTCGTTGCTTGCCCAACTCGATTACTACTACTGATATATTGCGGCATTCGAACCGGCATGTTTTGCACTAACTTTTGATCGGGATTCATACCATTCATTGCTGCAACTTGATCCGCAGTAAACCCACTACTGCTATCATTTTGCATTACATCGGCAATCGTCTGGCCTTCACCCATAATCGTTAACGTATCAGGTGAAGTAGCAGGATAGGATTGACTCACCGCTCGTGCCACAGTTGAAAGAGTCAACTGTTTGGCTGATTGGCCCGATTGTACTGCAGTTTTAACATACGAATTATTATTGATATCATAAACATAAACCGATTTTCCACCTTGACTCGTATTTGTTTGTAAAAAATTAGGCTTTAACTTACCATCAATTTGGCTCGCTAATGCATCACGGTTAATTGTATAAGTAGCAAGCGAATGAAATTGCGTGGTAGTAAAATTTAAATTTTCACGCGCGGTGGTCGATTTTTTATTTGCCATATTAAGCGGCACTGTCGTTCGCGCTAAGGGAAAACCATTCCAAATCGATGTCAAAATAGTCAGAGCACTTTGATAAGGATCATTCGCTAAACTCGTACTGTCATTAAAGTTTTGTATGCCACATAAATTACGATTAGCATCATAGAGATTATTACTTTGCGCTGATGTATTGTAATAAGCATGACGATTAACAATCATCGATGATAGCTGGGGTTTTTCAAATAAAACCACGTTATATTGATTGTCATCGTTGATTGATGTGGCGGTTAACATTTCTTTTTGATCTTTTTCATCAGCAGAATTGGACTGCGCTGACACCCGCATTAAACTCGTTGGATAATCAATATGTTCCGCCGCCGGCTGCGCAGTCGGATTACCCGCAAAATTACTTTGAGTAACCGTAGTATATTTACCTTTTACAATTAATTGATTACTTACAACGCGTTCTTTTTCATCTCGGCCTATGACTGTACGTGTCATAGTACTATCATCATAACTACTTTCATTACCCATGGCATCAGGTATGCGCGTAGAAGTCAATGCACCACTTGTGCTGGCTAAATTGCCCGCTTTATAGGTCAGATTAGTTGATTGACCATTTACAGTTTGAGTAGTACGTAAACCTGTTTTTGTATCGTAACTCATCAACATACCGAAACTACCATCAATTAATTGACGATCTGCGGTATCATAAATATTTTTTGCATCATTAAATTCCGTTTTTTGTGTATCAGGATTAACAAATACACTTTGCATCCGCTCAATGTTGTCATTTAAGTCATAAGTAAAATCAACTGTGAGATAAGTATCAAATGAATGCACAATGCGACGCCAACTATCAAATTGAGAACTAATCCGACGTAAAGGCGTATTATCAAGTGAGCGCACATCAAGTAAGGTAATGCTGCCCTCAGTATCATATTCAAAATTAATATATTGTTGATTTGCATTATCAGTGACTTTCGTTAAATAGCCATTTTTACGCTCAAATTCCAAACTTTGATCGGGTGTTGCAAAGGTTTGCGGAGTGTAAACATTTGCAGGCAAGGTAACATAGGTGCCACGCCAATCTTGAATAACCACATTTTCTCGTTGTGTAACTATTTTTGCACTACCCGTGCGTTGTCCACCTGTTATTTGTTGTTTAAATATTTCATTTTTCCCATTTAATTGATAAGTGATCCGCGCACCACCTAAATCAACTTGTGAGAGAGCATTACCAAAAAAATCACGCGTCCATTTTTGTGACCAACCATTAGAATAAGTTCGCTGCAGCATTTGACCATTACGATCGTTTTGCATTTTTGTGGAATATGCGGCATTAAACTCATTAATTAAAAATGCATTTGCATCATAACCGTACTGAGTCGTATGATTATTCTCATTAGTTTCACTGATTTTATGACCCATCTCATTCACTTCAAATATAATTTTAACAGCTTGAGCTGGATTTGCCGGATGAGGCATGGTCGTTTGTAAAATAAAATTAGCCTGATTATACGTCACCATCGTATAACGGCCGCTTGGCTCATCATAACGTAGAGGCTGACTTAACAAATTCCATTGTGTATCGCGCGTATGTACGCCATCAGGCAATATTGAGCTTAGCTCTTGATCAGCACTATTAAGTACACGAATACTCGTATAACCTTTAGCATTAATGACTCCAATTGGCGCGCCCGTCATATTATAACCATGCAGTATAGCGGGTGATAATACACTATTCACAGGAGGTTTAATCATTTTAATTTCTTGATTACGAAAATTAAATTGACGGGATATTTTATTACCTAAACTATCTACCTCAGCAATAATATTTTCCCAACGATCGCGAGTAAACTTATGCGAAACAGCCTGTTCTGCCGCAAGCTTTAAAAGCGGAACACTGTTAGCAAAGACCATACCATTACCGCTAAGCATAAATTGACTTTTATTCGAATTAATCAGCGGTTGACTGCTAGGTAAAATAACATAATTAAAGGGATAATAACCCGGCAACATGTCCGTCACGTTATAATAGGAAAATCCTTGCAAATCAAAACCTACATTAATTAATTGTTTTTGCGTAGCTTGTAAGTCCTGACTCATATCAAGAAAACTGATGTCAACCGGTGTAGTAATTACATTAATCGGATCTTGAATACAAAGAATCGTTTGCTCGGGAAATACATAAGTCATTTGTGCTGAAGATTTTTTATCTTGTAATAAACTCTTATTCGTTGACACTGATTCTTTTACATCATGATGAGTAACGTGCTCAAAACTCTCCTCTGCTGCTGGCGCATCAGCATGTATACATTCAAAATGTTCTGCATTACCTTTTTTATCTGCTAACACACTAGCAACGATTTTAGGCTTATTTTCATGCACTAACAGCGTCTTTTTTAATGCTTGGTGCAATTTTGTCGGTGGATTACTGCTAGGTAATACATTATTATAAACAATCAATTGTTTTTTTGCCGTAAAAGGAATAACCAATGTTAATGCTTCAATTGTGTCAATGTTGTTGCCCACATCAGCAATGTACTGCTGGCTAGATGAGTCATAAGTTGCAACACCGGTAAAAGTTTTTTCAACTTTATTATCATCGGTGTAATAACTCACAATATTTAATACCGACTGCACAAATCGGCTTGGTGCAGTTAATTGAATCGCGATTTGTTGTGGATTAGAGCTATCTACACTTAATGTAGCAGTAAAATTAAACGTTTGTGTTAATAAAGTTTTATTAGGAATTGAGGTATAAATAGTAAAAGGAACCGTTTTTTGCATAGCGGTAGCATTACCATCAATTGGCACAAAAACATACTCGCCTGATGACAAAGCACTGCAATCAACATACAACTGTTTAGTCTTAGCATCTTGTTGCACAGGCATATTACTGCCTTGTGTACCATCAATTACAAGATTAACACTTTTAACATTCGAAACATTTCCCCCAAGATAAACACGCCCTGTCGCCTGATCAGGCTGCACTGTCACATTAATACTGTTAGTACTACTCAAAGTATTACATTGCAATCGTTGACCGAAAGAATAAACAATATTACTCGGCGCCTTATAATCACCAGTAAGAGAAGTAAAACTCCATACAGCATTATAAATATCCGCGGGTAACAAACTAATATCAACCGAACTAATACCATTTTGTGTGACAATATCAAAAGCAATCGGTCCTTTATTGCCACCCTCAGCCTGCAAAGTCATGCGTGGCATATTATCAACAGCGGTTGCTACGGTAGGCATTACATTCGTCACATGCACTGCTGGCCAACTTAAAATTGTCTGATAACTACCATTTTTATTTATAGTGCTAACACATGTTTGCAAAGGTAAATTATTCGACACAGGAAGCTGAACTAATGGTGGTTTTGTCAGCGTTGAGGTATGTGTATCTGCTGAGTAAAGCGTAATAGTCTTCTCAACATCACTTAAATTAGCCGTATTTTTTAAATCTGCATAAGCAATTTGCATAAAAGTTGATGGAGCAGAGGGCGTCTGTAATTTATAAATCGGTCGATTGCTTAAGTCACCAATTGTCAATGTCGGAATGCCATTGTCTTCATTAGTCCGCCAACGACTGCCTGCTTGATTAAAGCTCCGTTTTAATGGCCACGTATTGCTGCCATCATCTTCTGCTGTGTTTTCATCAAAAGCATTATATTGATATAACGTAGTCTGATGTTGATTAGCATCACGTAAAGTGCGTTTTTCAGCTACTCGATCAAATATATCAAATAAACAGCGTATTTCATCAGTATATGTCACTTTAATCGGCGCGATGGCACTGCCTTTTAAAGATTTACTTGTTGAATTCGCTTTCTCATCAAGCTGCGAGGTTAAAAATGAATTTGCAGCATACATTGTTGTCATGTGCCATTGACGCACAGGCTTGCTGGATAATGCATAGGTGGTTGCAAATAAATTTTTTGCGCCGTCTTGACGAATTATTTCTAAACCACAACTATTCCGAGCAATGATCTGAACAACATCATTAATCGGATCACTAACAGGAGCAACAAATGTCATACCATTTGAGCTCGTTGTGCCATTAGCATACTGAGCTGTCATAGCAGGTTTACTGTGAATATCTACCCACGTTTGCTGTAGTGGTATTGATAAGGCTGTTGCATTCGCAGTTAACAAGCGTGGCGCATCAGTATGAGCAACATTAATATCTAGCTCATTAAAATAATCATAACTACTATTACCGGCTTCATTGGTAACCTTATAACGCTTTTGAGTAGGGGTATAATCATAGCTGCGCTTCAAATCACTAACTACATTTTGCATATAAGGTAAATTTTTTGCATCTAGTGCACCCTGCTGCACTGTCACTTGTAAGACTGTTTCTGTTAACAAATCATTCCGTCGATTATAACTAAAATAAGTTGTACGATCAGCAGAATCAACGGTAATTGCCGCATCAATTTGTGCTGCAGTAGCATTCATATCCGGTTTAGATTTTAAAGGATTAAAATGCTCACGCTTTTGTTGTATCCGGTCAAAAGTATCTTTTATATAGCGATTAGGCGTACCATCTTGATTCATTTCCGCAATCAATTCACCATTATTGTCGCGCCATTGTCGTGTTTCTAGCCATAAGGTTTGATCAATACGGTTGCTTACCAAAAACATTTCATCAAAATTATTGTATTGAATAACGGTTTCTGGCGCCAATAGGACTAAATTTAAATTATCCGTTTGCAAAGATGTCTTTTCATCTTTCATATCTGATATGCGTACTGCTTTAGCCAACTGAGGCTGACTATTAACAACTGTAAGCATTTGATCTTTAACAATACGCGTACGCTTGCCGGTAGTACTGTATTCAAAATGAAGTGTTCGATCATTATTGGCATCCAAGCTTATTTTGAAGTCTGTCGCCTGCATCGCAACTACTGGGATCTTTTTAAATGACGCAAAATCAATACTGATAGCTGTCGCATAACTTATTTGCGTTTTAACTTCGCCAAAAGCATTATTTTGGAACTCAACGACTAAACCTTGCTGTTGATTATTACTACTGCCCTGCAATATTTCAAAGCGTTTAAAACCACGGGCATCATAAATATAAAACTTCCAATTGCCACTCTCTAACTGCTCAGCAACCAAATTTTGTTTCGCGTCATAAAACATTTGCGTAACGATATTCGCTGTTATTTCAGGGCGATTAATAAAATCTGGTTTTTTTGTATCACCACTGTCAACTTGCATTGTGTTTAAGCGCGATACCATTTTTTTCATGAAATTATAATTAAGGGATACACTACGTACATCAGGGGTATCTTTCCCTAAAGTAATCACTTTTTCATTACCAGCACCATCAAGCTGCTTCTCTTCGATAAACTTGCCGCGTGTTGTTGTTGGAATGAGTTGCTTTTTTGTTGCATCAAAACTAACAACAGTATAATTAAATGCAGCAGATTCACTACGATAATGTCGATTCGCTTTATCAAATAGTTTTATTGCTGTCTGGCCATTGCGATTGGTTTTGGAATCTTGATTATTAAACAGATCAATTGTATACGCCTCAGAATAACCTTCTTCATCATATGAATTTATTAAATTTCCTGCAGTATCATATTGGTTAACCACTGTCTGATCATTCGCTGGATCAGGCTGAATATTAGCAAGCGTAACCAATAATGCAGAATAGCTTTGTGGTGCAGGGATCGCTTTTGCGAAATGAGTACGGCCTATTTCACACAGCATTGCATCATAAGCATAGCGAGTTACATTGCCGTTAGGGCTCACTGTATAAATAATTTTTCCAGATTCATTATATACTTTATAATGAGTACGATCATTGACTGCGCTTTTAATAACTTTAACAAAATCTTCAACCGCATAATTAGCATACTGCGCTGGATTAATCACTGGGGTTGCGTATTGCGTTTGTACAATACATTCTTTATGGTTAAAGCCGTATTGCTGCTCTATCACTCGACCTTGTGCATCTATTTTAAAACGAACTCGACCAGCATTATCGCGAATATACCAAGTAGATCTATCCAGTTTAGCATTAGCAACCTTACTCACCGCAAGCGTAATGGTGTTAATTGTATCGCTGTCAACATTATTTATAGCAATTTGCGCATTATAGGCAGTTTGTTGAATGGGATGAGTACCACCATTATAATTAATTTCTGCCACATACCCTTGCAACACATTATTATCATCTTGATTAAGAGCTACCTTAAAGCGCAATCGATTCGCTGCATCATAATAATGATAGCTGACTTGATCATTGCTTGATGGTTTAAATAAAGCTAATGCTTGGATATAATCAAGCACCTCAGGATTCTGCGGCAACACAATGCTCATAGCGTAATGTCTAGTCATATGAATGTTATCATAAGCATCATAAGTATTTTCAATTGCTGAACCGTCAGGAAACAGCGTTAAACGACATCGCCCTATTTCATCATAATAATAAAAAGTGAAATTATTATTCGCATCCTGCTCATAAATAGGTTTATCATTTGCATTAAATTTCTTTTGTTGTGTGATCGAAAGACCCACAGGATCCAGAGTAGTTTTAAAGTTACGCCCCTGCAAATCAAAAGCATGAGTAACCAACTGATCGCTATTATCAATCTGCATATTTTTAGGTAATTGTAAACTTGGATTTGTGTAACCTTTGTTGTAGCTTCGCTGATCCGTCGTTTGTTTGAGAGAATCAACTTGATAAACAGATAATGGATAGGTTGATTTACCTTGATAATTACGCGGAATACCCGTAATCGCCACAAGACTCGCTCGCTCATCATACCAACGATATGTTTGAGTATTATTCTCCCGTGTAGTAACGACAATATCACCCCGTTTATTACGCTGATACGCTTTAACTACCGTTTTATTTTTTGCATCATCTTGAATAATAAATATCGGCTGTTGTTTTACATCTTTTGCATTCATGGCCGCGGTATTGACCATCAATTGACGAATAGCATTTTTACTTGTTGTTACAATTCGCCCATTCATATCATAAATCATGCTAGATTGACGATCGAGCGAAGAAGGGATTAATACATTAACACTCATCGCATCTTGCAAGGTCCAAGTGACTTGCGGCTTAACACTTAATGGATTATAAAATGCTTGCTTATTATTAATTTCACCAAAGCTATTACGAAGCGAGATAAATAAACGATTATCTGCATGAATTTTAGCTGTTTGTTGTTGTGCTCGGTCATAGATAAAATAAGTTTCGGATTTACGAGGATTGCTAACAGATGCCGATAAATTAACTGCGCGATAAATACATTTTTTATTTGCATCATATTGAAACTCTGTTGAGCTTACTGTCACAGAATCTTGTAATTTTTGGTCACGCGTAATCGGCAAGACTATCGATTCTTTGACTTTACAACCCCGTTGATTCATTTCATACAAGGTAACTATATCTTGAGATGTTTGCACCAATTTAAGATCAGATCGCGCAATACCTTTGACCCGCGCATCATTAGCTGATCCATCCATGATAATCGGCATAGGTGTTGCATACTGACGTTTTGCTTTTATTTCACCAAATGCATTACGGGTAAATTCCGTGACATATCCTAACTGGTTGATTTTATGGGTTTTTTGTCCCGCATTATTGTATAAACAAAACTCCCATTCTGCGGATTTCTTTTGTAAAGCTACAACTTGATGCAAAGCATCATAAACTTTTTTATTAAAAAGATTTGGCGTTTTTTGATCTTTTAATCCTGCAGTAACTGTTTCAAGTTTACATACAGTAGGATAGTTGCAAGCATCGTAGCTATAACTATATTGTCGTGCTTGCGGCGCTCCCTTCGCCTCAATCAAAGTCTGCAAACGACCCGTAGCTTCGTAAATTGAAGCCGCCGTAACAGCAGGATTAATACTGCTATTAAATAAATTAGTTGTTGATGGCGCAATATCAGCAGTACAACGTTTTGCCGCATCATATTGATAGGTGGTAATTGACAGCTCTTCATCGGCGGTCGTTAAATTTAAACCCACGATATTTGCAGAAAATTGCACTAGCGAGCCATCAGGATGTGTAATTGACTTTTTCCGCCGCAAAGTATCATAGGTATAAGCAGTTAATCGATCTTTCGTCTGATCATAAGTATAACTATTTAATTTGTTACATAAATCAGCATAACTAGAAAATACTGTTAGTAATTGATTATAATTACAGCTAGACAGCTGATCACCATAATAATTATAAGTGACTTCATTGACCAAGCCCTCAGGATTAACCGTGAAGCGCACCCGATTAAAATTATCATAAGTATACCAAGTCGTGCTATCGCGCTTAATATCAGGCGTTAAATTAGCACGCACTTGATTATCAGGAAGAAGAGCGACTGCAGCCGGATTTGCCACAGGAACCGCATAAGATGTTTTCGCAATACAGTTGCCGCTAAGATCGAATTGCGACTCAGCAACATAACCTAAAGAATCAAGACTAAAACGAACTTGCCCCATCGCATCACGAACAAAATAAAGCACACGATCATTTGTAGAATCTTTGACAAGTTGCTGACCAATTTGTGCAACACTAAGTTGGTCTATATTTGTTACTGACAAAGCAGCTGCATAATCAATGACTGAGCCAGCACATAAAGCAGCATCATAATTAGTTTGATGCACGCTAACCTGTGATGTTGTGTTATCTGGCATTGTCAAAACATCTAAACGAAAACACTCAAGACCACGATAATCATAATAAAAATAACTTGCCTTATCATTAAGCGATCTCTTAGCTAACGCAACTATATCAGCTAGCGTTGACTGATCTGATAACTGTTTTGTATCAACCGGAGTCATATAATCACGCTGTTGAGTCACCTTACCCGTTAAGTCATAAACAGTTTCCTTGACACCACCCAATGGATTAACTGTAAAACGCAAACGATTTTGTTTATCATAAAATGAGCGAGTAACGTTACCGTTTTCATCAATACTTGATACTACTCGATTAAGATTATCCAGCGACTGAGCAGTGGTTAAATTTAATTGCTTCGTATACTTAGTATCAGGATCAATGACAGCGCCAATTTCACGATTAATGCCATCTCGGTTAATCGCTTTAAAATATTGATTAGGAACTTTAACATCACCCTCAGCGTAACTTAATTTCCCTTTAATTTTATTAAATGTTTGCGAAGTAAGTTTTGCAAGTGTTACGGAATCCTCAAGGCGACTCACTTCATTATCTTGGTGATCATAAACACTTTGGGTCACTATTTTTAATGGATCAACTTGATTCTCAACTCGCGCAAAAGCATCACGTTGATACGTTGTCTGATATTGCTTACCCAATTTATCTTCAACTAAACTCACCACATTGCCATTTGCATCACGCTTAAACTCATTAACTAATTGTGCGATACTTATTGTTGATTGAAGATGATTTTCCGTATCAAATACTTGTTGCGATTGAGCCTGAGGAATAGGAAAAATTGTCGTCGTAACATTGCCCATACCATCATGATTAAACTGGGTCATTGCATTTAAACCATTGGCTTGCTGCACTACCTCATTAAAAACATTCTTAGAGGTGATTATATTTGGTTTATCATCTGCAAAACGCCTAGCTTCAGTACGAGCACTATCATCATAAGCGATATAAGTAACTCGCTGCTCTGCATCTGTAATCTGCAGTGGGCGGCCAAATGCATCATATTGATTATAAGCAGTATGAGCACCATTATCATAAAATGAACTTAAATTACCTTGCGTATCATATTGATATGCGCGCTTACTTTGCAACCCATTAGGGTCATCAACTTCTAACGTCAACTTATTTAATGGATGACTATAGATACGCAACTTGCTAACTTGCAAGTTACCACCCACGGTGGTTTTTTTAACTTCATTACCACGTAAATCATATTCAATATTATTAGTTAAACTATTCATAGTATCTACAGGAATAATCTCCTGCTGAAGCTGAGCATAAGCATCAAAAACATAGCTTGTTTTATTTTGATCAGTATCTATCTTACTCGTCTTGCTGCCGCGCTTATCATATTCAAATGATTCAATAATATCTTGCGCACTCGTGGTTAATGCCGGCATTAATTTCTCATCACCGCCGGTTAATTTATTTTTAACGTCTGAGCTAAGCCGAGTATAATATTTTTTGCTGAGAGCAACGTCATTGAATGAATTATAAGTTTTCTCAGTAACCGCGCCTGTACCATCCACTACAAAACGCAAATTCTTATCTGCGTCGTAATAATAATACGTCTTATTGCCTAGTGTATCAGTTTGCCAAATCTTATTACTTAATAAATCATAAGCCGTGTGCTGCGCTTGATTGTTCCATATAAGCTGAATTGCCGATGCTTTTTCAGCCGGAGTTAATTTTTGGTCTTGCTCAATCTGAATTATACTCAGACTAACCAAGGGATTACATTCAGCAATGACACGATTCATTCCATCATATTGTTTACGAACTTGGCGACAGTAATCGCCTTTCACAGCTTGAGAAGCAATATCACGTATAGTATGAATAACTATATTACCCTCGGTGTCATAGCTTTTTTCTTCAACACGACCACGCGAATCAATGCATTTAGTTTCTCGACAAAGTTTATCGTACTCATAATTTAAGATTAAATTATTTTTGGCATTAGGACTAGCTGCAGACGGGAGCATAGGTGCACCCGTTTTACTGTCTAAAACAGGCTTGTCAGCGTAACGCGTCTTTGTTAGTAATAAACCATCACTGGTATAAATAAATGTTGTTAAAAATCCTGCCGAATCTAGCTCACTTGTTTTTTGCCCACGTCCATCAAAAAAATATTGATTAACAATATCATTCACTCTATCTGGCTGCGGGCGCGTTGCTGCTAATGTTGCATACTTATTTACCGGATTTTTTTTATCAACCGAATTAAAGTAAATAATTTTTTGTTTAAGATTATTGGCGGCATCATAACTATACTCTGTAACATAACCCGCAGCATTTTTTTCACCAATTAACAAGCCATCATTGTCATAAAATTTTTGCTTAAAACGATCTTTAGTCGGATCAACTGTTTTATTCTTGAGAGTCGTTATTGCATCTTTTTGCAACCCTTGCAACACGGTGTTATCAATTTTATCGCTATATTGAACTGTCCCCAATGAACGGCCTAAAGTATCATAAACATATTCCAGCAAAAAATTTTCGCCATCAACACTACAAATAATACGGCCGACGCTATCATAAAACTCATACGCTACTCGATCATTGGCTGCATCAGGTTTAATATGCTTAGATTCAATTAATGCCGGCGGAACAAACTTAGGATAGCCTAAATAATAACTCTCTGGATTTAGTTTATTATTAAATGCGGTTATTTTCTTAAACCTATTAATACGATCAACATCATGTTGAACAATCGCGCCTGCTGCACTCACTGTCCAATGAATTAAGCCACGATTATCGGGAAGTGCAGCAACTTTACTGCTGATCACAACGGCATCCTTAACATCTGACTGAGCCGCTAAAGTATTATTATAGCGACTCACACTCCCTGTATCTTCAACACAAGGATGAGAAAAGTTACGCATTGTATTAACATGCAAATCAACTTTATTACCCGAATAGTCAGAGAAATTTTGTATCACTTCATTGACAACACCCGCTTCATTCTGAAAAATAGTTTTAACTGTGCCACTAGGAAGCTTAACAATTTGCGACCCTTTTGCATCAGCAAACACCTGTTGAGTCACCTGCCCTGCTGCATCTTTATGCTGTAAAAATCGCGATAAACCATCAAATGACCGAGATTCTTTTAGCTCACCATCAAGCGGTTTTTTTACATCTCGTGCAACAATAGTTACATCAATATCACCATATAAGTTACGACTTACATTATGATATCCAGAACGACTGTCAATAACTCCCTTGCCTTTTTCATCAATGACAGCGTAATCACGTGTTGAAAACGGAACACCTGCTGCAGATACAGCGACATCCGTTAATTTAATCGTATTTAATGCTTGTGCTTGAGCCCACTCTTTAATTAACGCCAAACTATACGGCATTTGTGGGGGGTTATTATTTTCAAAGTATACAGCACCGGCATATCTTTTAATATGTAAAAGCATTTGTGGAACAAGAGGATCATAACAGTACTCCGTGACTCGTCCTTCGGGTGAAACTTTAAAACGTAACTGCGCAGTAAATATCAATTTAGGCGACACAGCTTCTTGGCGTTGATAAATATAACGTTCATATAGTGTAATATCGCTATTTAATACGGTAGCCGTTACTGTTGGCAACCGTTGTTTTTTTCCAGTACTCAAATAATATATTGTTTTTTTATTATCACGATCAATTTGGCTAAACAGCGTTTTTGGTCCTGGACTATAAGTATAAGTCTGGCTTGATTGATCAGGATAAGTAATTTTTTCAATCTGACCCACATCAGAAAACACATAATTATACATTTCACGCACATGCGGATGCGTAAAATCACAATCAACATAATAATTTTTTACATAACCATTTTTATCCAGCTGAAACCAACGACCAATTGAGCCTATGCCAATATAAATAAAATCTTTTGTTTTTGATCGAACATTCAATGGATCAGGCTTGTCATACTGAACTGTAGTTTCAGCAGAATCAGCTTGTTTTCCATGCTTGTATGTCTGAAAAAAATTAGGAAATGACAGTTGTTGACGTTGACAATACTGTATAGATAAATAAGTGGTATCTGATTGAGAAATACTTGATAAATCATTGTTACCTGCAGCTGCATATTGATACTGATTGGTATATTGCGAGCCATCATCTAAAGAATAAATCGTTGTTGACTGTAAATAACTCTTAGAAAACGTAAACAAAGCTAGCTTGGATGTCTTTTTTGTAGCGGGATCATAATGACTAAAATCAACTTGATCACCATTATAGGCTAGATTATAACTTTTCCCATCCTCTAGATTCACTTGGTCTAACTGATTAGCTGAATTATAATGAAACCCAAGCTTATAACCATTTAAATTATAGTGCTCAATTAAATTATAATTTTTATCAAAAACTTCTGATATCTGCTGCCCAGGATGATACCAGACCCAGCAACCATCTGTTCTGTTCGTTATAAATGGCTGACCATTATTATAAATTGCTGCACAGTAAGCACGATCGACTTGTTGAAATGGATAAATGATATGACTACCATCTTCTTCGAGCATCACTAATTGATTAGCATCGACGGAGATGATTTTACGAACTCCAATACGCCATTTTTCTGTTGATGCCGCTTTTGAATTATAAATCCAGGCTAAGTTAAAAAAATCATTGCCAAAAGGTATCTTAAATACCCGATCACGGACAAATATATTTCCACTACTTATGTTCGCCACACAAAGTAACTCAGCGCTACCCAATGTACGGCCTGGCCATAGCTCTGTGTTGGCCTTACTAAAAGTAGTATCTAATATACCCGTATTTCTGCCACTTACGATGTAAAATGGGAATTGTACGATGTCTTTTCTTGGGTGCATAATGATTCTCTGTTATTAGGTAATTATTCAGTGACAAATGAGCGCGCGAGTGAATAATTACGTTATTAATTATTTGACGTTGGCTTACTTACTAAACGGATTAATAAAAGGTTCACCTTTGGCATCTCCGCTACCACTCTGACTATATTTTTTTACTTCACTGTTAGCATTTTCACTATGAGGAGACGCTGACTGTGAAAACAACCTATTGCGATTACAAGCCCCCACTTGATCTTTGATATGATAAAAATCCAAAATAATTCTTATCAAATAAGTAAATGCTGCAATCGCAAATAAAAATCCTAAACCCGTATCTATAGCAGCTGTAGGCCGACTTAATGAATTATTCGATAAAGTTGCATTATCTAGCTCTAATCCACCAAAATTTAAAGAGCTCACCGGTTGTAATTGTCTAAATAAAATATTAGTAGATTGACTCATGCCGGTATTGCGCAAATTAAGGTAATTTAATCTCGGCGTTTTACTTTTAGAATGTGATAGCACCGTATCACCTTTGAAATCGTTACTTATTATTGGTGCATCCAGTGACAATGGATAGTCAGTAAGCACCGATGATATGCCCGTTAAACAAATGTCACCTAAATTATTATTTTCCATAGATAAACGATGAACACGACCATCCAGTAAAACTTGCTGAGCTGAGCCAAGACATTGCTCAGTAAGCTGACATGAATCAAAGCTTAAACCACGAAACATTAAATTTTCACTAACTATGTAATCAAGTGCCGCATCAGAAACTGACGTATATGACACGTCAATTTCAGCGTCTGTTTGATTGCGCATAACATCAAATAAATATTTTGCACCCGTCGAACTAAATGGATTATTGCTTAAATTAATTTTCTTCAACGACGCCAAGTTTGTTATGGCCTGCTTAAAGCTCAACAATAAATCATCGGTAATTTTACAATTTGATAAATTTAAATCGATCACCGTGTTTTGCACTATAAATAATGCTAACGCGATTATCGCATTACTCGAAAATGGAATAAATGACAAGTTGAGCGTGCGTGTCTTCAAATCAAATAAACTGTTAAACAAAACAATTAATGAATTTTCACCTACTTGAGTGTTCGATAAATCAAGACTAGATAAAGAGTCTGGAAATGCCACATTAGCTTGAAATGAAAGATCCGTCATTGCGTTATTTGCTAAATTCAACGACTGCAAGAGGCTCACGGCAAAACCATTACTTAAAGTGAAAAACCCATCATCGTCGATTAATGCACTTTGTGCGACAAACTCACGCAAAGTCGTATTACTAAAAAGTGGTAATAAATTACCTGCGGTTTCAGAGCTTATTTCCATTGCTGACAAATCCAACGATTCAAGTGGCAACACTTGCAAGCTTGCTGCTGTACGGGTGAAATTATTGCCGCTGATTGGATTTCCGGCTAAATTAAATCTTTTTAATGCGAAATTTGCTGAAAAATTTCCATATAGCTCCGTAATTAAATTATAAGCAACGTTTAATGAAGTCCAATTTTTTGCACCATCACTTTGCATAAGTCTTTGTATATGATCAGCCGTAAGCGCTTGATACTGCAATTCAAGCTCTTGGATTGCTGAATTATCGCCTATTGCATCCATTAAAGACACGAGCAGCTCACCAGCGTTGAGCTGATTAAACACCAATTTAGTCATATTTTTATTGCGTATAAATGCACTTAAACTAGCAATCAACAAAGTATCAATATAATTGATAGGTAAATTTGCAGAAAAATTAGCGTATTTTAATCCTCGCGGACTCGCTAAATTAACATTTTCAAAAAAGCTGACGAGCTGTGTTAACCGCCAATTTAACCAACTTGTTTGTGCTAAATCTAACTGTGTTATTGCAGAAGATTTTCCTATTTGTTTTAATCCAGCATTAATCGTATCTGCATTTTGCGTTATTGATAAAAGCGCGGAAAAACAGGTATCACCATTATTTAACGCGGCCAAACTGGGAGCAGTACTCCAGCTTCCACATAATGTACAAACATAATCGGCTAAATAATTAAGATAAATAAAATCTCGATCGGAACATTGAGTGTAGTTATTGCGATGGCGAGTTAAATCAACTATTTTTCCCATTAAATACTCTAGCAATCGAATAGCTGCATAATGCCTGTATAAATTAAAACCCAAATTTAATGCTTTTTTTAAATGACTTGTTTGATTAGCTTGTGTAGCTGCAGGAGCGGGTGTGTTTGATTTTTTCGTCTTGTACTCGTCATATATACTTATCACCTCAAATGCACTATATGCCGCCCCCGCAATGGCTGTAGGATACCAATAACCCGCCTCATCCATGGATACCGTCGCAAGACCTGATGAAATTAAAAATGGATTCATTGCTAAGTTTTTGCTGCGAAAAAAATTCGACAAATCTTTTCCTAAAAATAAATCTCCCCCATCATAACCAAAAAGAGTCTGTGGCGAGTTACGGCGAGTATTTTCATCAATCATTAAACACACAAATAATGATAATGGCCATAAATAAGGTCCATAAGCTGGGGTCAGCAATTTAAGCTGTTCTAAAAAAATTTCAGAACGAGATTTTTGCTGTGACGGGATCGTTGCTAATGTTGCTGGGCTACTTGTTATTTCTAATGCTACAGCAGTGCTTGGAGATACTGTGCTTGAAGATTCAGCATCTGTAGACTTAGCATCTACAGATTTAGCACCTACAGCTTCATCATTCGCTAATGATTCCTGATATGGATAATTAGATGGCACCTCTTCATCATCTCGCACGCCTGATACATCTGATACCTGTTCTTTGCCATCTGTTATTGAATCATTACGATTATCCATTAACTCTCCTTGACACAGTAAAAAAACTTAATGCAAATATACCTAATAAAATATTTACCTTAAAATGAATTCTTAAAATACTCGTTAAAACACTGTAATAAAAGCACTAAAATTAAGGAAAATTAGACACTTTAATGTCGAGCTGATGGAACGCTAATATAATGTCATAACTTGTGAAATCAGCACTTCTTCAAGGACAACAGCAAGACGCTAGTGTAGAGCAAAAAATGGTTTATTTGTTAGTTTGCGAATAATTTTCAAGCGGAAAGGGTTATTACTATTACCTATAATTAATAACGAATAAAAAAATATTATCTATAAATCATGCAGCTATATTAACTCACATACAGCATCATTAAATTAATTGCATTTACAAAGAGACAATCTCTTACAATAATTATGGTGAATGTCTGCTGTATATTATGGCGCATTCTACTCATTTTAATTAATGAAGCTGTAATTTTACAAAAATTTTTACATTAAGGTTTAAATTTATTTTTTTCTACAGCATTTAATGCAACTTGCTGAGGCGCAGCTTGCACACCCCTAGAAAAAACTCTTCTATCATTTTCCCTAATAAACTGCATTTGATTTTCATGCCCAGGTTTATCCACTAACAATAATGTATGCTTGCTTTTTTCCACAGAAAATTTTTCATCAAAATAATTTTCTTTTACATAGTCTCTTATATTACTCAATATAATAGGCCCACAATCATAACTATTTTTACCATATCCTTGTTGATCACCTTGCTTATAAGCATAGCTAACTTTTCCATAAGCAAATTCAAACTGAGGATTATTGTTTTGCAAGCGAATAAGGTCTCTAGCGACTAACATGACATGAGCTCTGAGCTCAGCAAATAATACTGCATCTTCTGGAAGATGCCCAAAAGGATTATCCCACATAATCTTTACTTCACATGTGGCATACGAAATACTAGTCATTATATTGTACCAATGCCCACCTGAAAGTACCGGAATAATGACTAACCTTGGCATAGCTCTCCACCGATTATTTTTCTTTGCAACTTCATGAGTGCCTATTACCGATTTTATATCGTCATTTAATGAACCAAAAAAATTATCTTTATGATAGGGGTTTGTTATTAATATTCCCACTTTATTTTCGCGCGTCACCGCAAACTTTTCCTCACCCTTCACTGGGTAGCTTTCATTTTTATCATCTTTATAAGATAAATTTTCCTCACGCACATTTTGCAACAAAACAATAATGTCTGTAACGCTATACAAGTAAGCTCTATTTCCTCCATGTTCCGCTAAATTTGTGTCATCACCTCCGGCATTGGCTATAGCAAGCTTAGCTGCTAGATTAGCCTCGGATTGCGACTGATCAGACTGTTTGCTGACAGCCGCGCCAAACCAAAGGAGTAAATTCTGTTGAATTGTTTTTTGAAGAATAGCAATACACTCTGCTGCCGTTTTTGGTATAGGAATTTTTTTCCAGACTAACCAATGCTTTACAATGGCGGCTTCAAGTTTAATTAAATGCTCTTTTTTACTGATTTTTTCACCAGAGGCTAATTTTTTTCTTTCTTCTTCCGCCTTTTCTGTTGGCACACTTGTTGTGCCGTGATAAATATAAGGATATGGCATGTACGATCGAAAATCGTCATTAACTTGACGCGCAACAGCGGTAGCACATTTCGGCGCCATCGGCATCATTTTCTTTCCAACCAACATACGATCCCAGGTGAATTGCTCATTAATGATTAAATCAAGCATCATCTGATTGATGATAATAATAGCGGGGTTTCTAACTGCCTCACAACCAAAAAATAAATAAGTAAGCCCTCCTAATAAATTTGAAATAATCTCCTTCTCTAGGCGAGTTAAACTTTTATTTTGTACAATATCAGGCAACTCTCCTTTAAATACCGAGCGTATTGCTTTCGCGATATCAGCATCCGTTATTTTTGTTTTATATTTTTTAAAAATATCTTTAATTTTTCCAATAGCTACGCCAATACTATCGTAGTTACCAAGACTAGTTACTTCATCTTGTCGACTCATAGCATTGGTTAACATCTGTTGTTCTAACGCTTGGCCACAAATAAATTTCCATTCGCGATGCACTACAGAAATAGTCGTTTTATTTACCAAGCCACTTGAAATAACACACGAACTGTAGTTTTTCATCGCTCGCCGTTGTGAACGATTAGCCACCCTAAGATTAGAAAAAAACGTATTCGGATTAATATTAGCAAAGGTATGGCTTGAATTTAGCGTTTTTCTGAAAAATTGCTGGCAGCTTTTGGCGAGCCCAAGGCGAAAATTTTGAGTATAAAGAAAACCAATGTATTCTTTTAATCGTCCTGCATTTATAATTAGGAAATGCCTTAGCCCACTCACTTCTTTAGTCATCCCCCATGTCCATGCATCATGACCTTCCCTATTATACCTAATTATATCTCGCAAATATTCCTTACCAAGCTCGGTTTTATGATCATTAAGGGGGGTCCTAACAAATGCATTACCACTACCTTGGCTAATGAGAACCTTAACCTTATCTTGCAAATTTACATAATGATTTGACCCCACCTGACGTATCAACTCTTTTGCGGGAGAACACCGCATACTTGATTCTATTTTAAAGTCTTTTAATATACTAAGCGCTTTTTCATACGCAAGATCTCGCAACTTAAGCAAACTATTCCAATTATTATTTATATTAGCTTCAGTAAACTCAAGCGGCGCTCTAAAGGTTAAACCTAATGTCGGAACATCAACGGCTCCACACAACATGGTTAAAACTTGATTTAATTGCAATTCCATCTGGCTTTTAATGGCGGTTAACAATCCATCCATACCACAATTCGACTGCAATATAATATGTTTTCGCAACTTAATTACCATCTGCTGACTAATTAACTCTATAGGTTTTTCTATCAACCCTCTTATTCTTTTAATGATGTCATTTTTTTCATCCTCTAGTAAAAGCTGCCCATCTCGACTCATCAAAAATTCATTTAATATAGTTAAAACCGTCTCCAAGCACGCTTGAGAAATAGACTGTTTAACTAATAACAATGTTTGATCATAATTATCATTTTTTAAGAGCTGCTTTTTATCTAATTTATATTGTGTATTAACTGCCAATGAATAAAGCTGCTTTAATCCTTCCGCATGTAAAACAAAAGAAAATAACGCATCAGTCGGTACTTCTTTTTTTTCTACTACAGACCCATTTTTTTGTTTAAACCTCTGCCATGAATCCTGCAACTTGTACCCAGAAACAAGGCGCGAGGATTCTTCATCATCAGATGAATCATCGCCATCGCAATCAAATTTTTCGATTGTTGTTTTTTCATCGACATCGTTCTTTGCTACTGAATCTAATTCAGCTGCTAAAACACGAGAAACGGTAACTACAGTCGTTTTATCAAGATTAGCAGAGGAAAAACTCATAAAAATAGCCTTTTAATTTATTTTTTTATTAATAGCATTAATCACCGCAAACATAAATCCAACTTTACCAATCATTATTACAAAAAACTTTTATCCGAAGAAAGCACAAGCTGATTAGGATTAACATTAAATACCTTATTTTTAATCCAAGTATTCCATCCTAAACTCGGCGGATTCAAACAGTTAAGTTGTAAAGGCGGAGTTTCACTTGCGATCAACTCAACTTGAATATCAAAATCTAATTCAAGACCACAATAAAATCGAATCATCTCAACTAATGATTTTAATAATTTACCACTAGGTAATATGCTTTTAAAAACAGTATAGTTTACGGGTCCGATATAAACCCTAAACATATTTTGAGCGTTCCAATAACGCTCACCCAAAACAAAATTCACCCCTAACTTATTATAAATATACTCAGACTGCTGATTCGTCACGGTTGAACGCTCCGATTTTGCCAAGTACAACCACTTTCCTTGCAGTTGTAAGACTTGTATCGGCAATTGAAAGTATGCAGTTAAAATATGCTCTAACGTCTCAGCAGAACGAATTTGTCGTGAAAAAATTCCCGCGTAATGGACACTTATTTCATCATCAAAACCTAAACGATTTTGTAATGCCGGCATACCAATGCCCGAAAAATTCATTAATAACTCAGTAACCGGATCAAGCATTGTTTTTAATTTTTTTGCGCGCTCATAACCTGTGAAATGATTATATTTATCCCACGCCAAATATAGCAATGATATTAAACGATGATTAAATAAATCAAAAAAATCTTTTAAGGCTGGATTACCTTCTGCCACTGTTTTAGCAACTAGCTCACTATAGTGCTGCGGCAAAATACCCATTGGGCCAGTTAACCCCATGAATGAAACAACCATTTCAAGTATTTTTGTTGTTTCTGAATAACCATCATGCTCTTTAACTGACTCAATTAAGCCAAGAGGAAAATTACTATTCGTAGAAGTTTTAAAGCGAATAAATTCTAAATCAGGCGAACTCTCACCGCCTATCATCATATGCTGTAATGCATAAGATGTTTTTTCTTCAACGCCAGAAAGGCTAAGCATTCTTACTGCCTGATAAAAATCAAAACAGTCTGGCTTATTAAACAATTTTTCTAGAGGAGTACTTTGTTTCCCGCTCGTGGAGGCCATTGATATAAAATTCCTTCCTTTTGTACTGATGTTATAATTAATTTAGTAAATGAATTAATCGAAGCATAACTCGCTAAAAAATTTTCTAATACTTGTGAAAATAAATATAATTCATTAACTGCATACTGTGACTCATCAATCTTGATGGTAATTTCAATCCCTTGACATAAAGCTGTTTGAAAGCCCGCAGGACTGCGTGCAGCTATATGACGACTCTCAACCTTCGTTATGCTATTAATAATATTATTTAATTCCGCATTATTTTTATAGTTATACAGAGTTAAAATTTCTTTTAACGCATCCTTACCTTTTTCATTATCTGTCAGTGACAGATAATTTAAGGATAAATGAGAAATAAGCTTCCAAACTAACTTTTTCTCATTTTTTAATTTTTGTGTTGACGTAAATGGCATTAAGCAATTCATAGATACAAGCGGCGCTTTAGCAGAGCTTAACTGTAAATAGGGTTCATTATTCCCAAAAGGAAGCAAGCTAGGCCAATTACCATTAGTACAGAGCGTGCTAACACTTATTATATGATCACTCTTATCAATAAAATTATTTTCTAAATCAGTAAAAGATAAATAAATATCAGAGGATAAATGCGAAGTTGACTCAGCTTCTGATTGCAATCTTCGCGTGCCTCGCCAGAAATGATTGGTAGAAACTGCGTGTTGTATGCCATAAAATGGCTTATATTGAATTGCGCTATCTTCAGCTAAAGCAACAACCTCTTTTATCGAATGAACTTCCAACGTTTTTGATCTGCGCGCATCAGGAATCACTCTATACTCAGTCTGCTCATGCGACAAACGTATCGGCTCAGCTGTTTTTTGAAATAAATTAACGAGGGGAGTACACCCTAACTGGAATGCCATCTTACTAAGATTATTCTCTAACTGCTTTACAAAACGATCTAAGTAAAAAATTATTGTTATTTCTCTACCAAAATTTGCTGCTATTTTTTCTTTTAACCCGACTAAATCAAAAAATAAAAATTTTTCTGGAAATGAAAAGAACTCGCTGAGTAAGCGATACCCTACTAATGAAGCCGTTGGATAAGGCAATAATCCTTCATCTTTATCAAATCCTACCGCTTTAATATGCGATTTATTAAGGAAAACTGGCTCTACATCACTCGCCGAACTAACAATAGCCAGCCCAATGGTATTATTTAAAATTAATTCGCGTAACAAATGAATATATTGCGGGCTAATATTAAGATAAAAACGCAAACTATCAGGTGCTAACTTTGAAAAAGTCATCTTTTCACTATCGCATGTTAACGTTAAACGAATAGTAGAAATAGCTTTACTATAATCTAAGTTAACCGGCGCATTTAAGGGCAGACCCTTAAGACTCGCCTGTTTAACTGTAATAGGCCACAGCGTTATAGGATACGCCGTGGTAAATTGACAAAAATTACTATATTCCGGCGTTGTTTCAAGCAATGTGTTTTTAGGAATCGTATAACCCGCAGTTAATTCTGGCTGGCACTTAAATTGCATAATTGAAAATGATGGCATAGGATCGAGATAGTGCGGATATAAAATATTTAATAAGGTTTCAGTAAACTCAGGAAAATCATCATCTAATTTATGACGTATACTCGAAGTTAAAAAAGCAAACGATTCTATTAATCGACTAACATGAGGGTCTTCAATCACCCCTGGACCTAAATGTAAATGACTCGCAATTTTAGGATATTTTTTGGAAAACTCGATCGCTAGCTTACGAATATAGGTTAGCTCTTGATTATAATATGGCAGCAACTTATCAAGCATAATTTTGTTCCTCGCTTTAAATCATTTCAATTTTAACAGAGCTTTGTTGATTCACTCGATTTAACATAACATCAAATGCGATGGCTTCTGAATAAGCTGAAATTTTTAATACCCCGTCAATTTTAAGCTTAATACATCGAGCATAGAGCTCTTGTTTATTATCATAAGATACAGTGACATTACCCAATCTTTTTTCAAATACACTTATTGCATTTTCTATGAATCGACAAAGCTGTTCATAAAAACTTTCTGTATCAACTTCAATTCCCATAAAATCAGTAATCCCATAGTTTAAAGGGGACTTATCTAATTCATCATATTGCTTCGGCCAGCCTACACAACGTAATTTAGTATTTAATAAATTCTCAAGATCACGAGAAATATTTGCGCAAAGCTGTTTTAACGCTTGATGACCAACCTTAAATGTATCCTTTGTCACATCTCCTACCAAATGGTCTAAAAATGAAAAAATAAAAGGTGGCGTTGAATTTTTCATCTTCTTTACTCAACTCCCTTTATACTTAACTCAGTCGACAGTGTCATCGTTGCATCGAGTCTATCTGATTGATAATGAGGACGTAACTGTATAACACTATAAAAACTACCAGGCTTCTTTGTATGCTCATATACTTTAACTTTTGCTTCACGTAATGGATACTTTGCTTTACTTGCTGCCGACATACTATCAGTGATAGCTGTATAGCTCATTAACCAATTTTGCAAAAAAGTTTCACATTCCGTCACATTTTTAAAAGTACCTAATTTGTTTCTTACTATTATTTTTATATAATGCGCAAATCGCGATACACAAAGCATATAGTGTAACATGGATGACATCTCAGCGTTTATACTCGCTATTTCTTTATCATACACTTGCGGCTGCTGCACTGAGCGACAGCTATAAAATGCTGAAAATTCGGTATATTGACATTGCGATAATGCAATAAAACCTAATTGACTTAACTCTTTTTCTTGCTTGCTTGTAATTGAAGCTTCAGTAGCTGATGCATAATTAGAGACCCTCGGCAAACCCGTAACGAGGCCTTTATTAATGACACCTTTTTCTGTTCCACGTATTTCGGTAAAAAGGCCTGTATCGTTAAATGAACGGACTGCAATGCTTGCAAAACAGTATGCCGGATTTCCCCACAAATAATCTTCCGTTGTGTCAACTACTTCTTGAAAACAGAATTCATCTACTCGATTAGCATCATTAATACTATAAGGTAAACGCATTAATACACGTGGCAAAGTAATACCCAAAAACCGCGAATCTTCACTTTCACGCAATTTTTTCCATTGTATATAGGTATTTTGTTTAAAGCTACGCTCGAGATTAAGTGAAGCATGCAACCCAGCAAAACTATCAAGATCGAAAAAACTCGCGTTAGCCGCAGTAACGAATGGTGCAAAAGCAGCTGCAGCAACTGATGAGATTAAACTTAATGTTTCCATCTGACCAGCGCTCTCATGCGGATGATGGCTAACATAATAATCCCCTATCAATAATCCAAAAGGCTCTCCACCAGGTTGATCAAATTCATTGGTATAAATTTTTTTAAATAATTGACTCTGGTCAAATTCAAATGCTTGCTTTAAATCATTACTGATCAACTTCCAATTAACATCTAATAATCGAATTTTTAATAACTCTACGCCAGAGGCTTCAGTTACCAAATAAAATAACCCACGCCATGATGCTTCTAATCGTTGAAAACTAGGATGATGAATGACAGCATTAACCAGCTGATTTAATAAAAAATCAATTTCGGCAATTTCTTTTTGAATAAGAAGATTAACATCACTCTGGAATACAGAAGATCCCAGAGTAGATGCTAATTCATTTTTCAAGCGACTAACCTAGCTTAGGAATTTTAGCTACCATACGCAATGAAGCTGTTAGCTCCTCCATTTGCAGCCAAGGTCTTAACCATGCAATAGCATTATAAGAACCGGGCGCACCTGGAATTTCTGTCACTTGTATCTTTGCTTCTGCTAAAGGATATTTCGCCTTCATCTCTTGGCCTGAGTCTGCATTACCATTGACATAGTTCGTTATCCAACGGTTTAACCATGACTCCACATCACTGGCTTCCATAAAAGAACCAATCTTGTCACGTCCCATAATCTTAAGATAATGAGCAAAGCGAGAAGTCGCCATCATATAAGGTAATCTTGCAGAAATAGCCGCATTTGCTGTTGCTTCAGGACGGTCATATTTATTGGGTTTTTGCGTTGTTTGCGCACCAAAAAATACTGCGTAATCCGTATTTTTATAATGACAAACAGGTAAAAATCCTAATTTACTCAACTCAGCTTCACGGCGATCAGTAATACCAATTTCGGTTGGACATTGCATATCTGGATCACCATCATCACTAGTAAAAACATGCAAAGGCAAGCCCTCTACTTTCCCGCCGCCTTCTGCACCGCGAATAGCAGTACACCAGCCATAAATAGAAAATGCATTAGTAAGACGTGCTGCTAAAGTATACGCCGCATTTGACCAACAGTAATCATCATGATTCATCTGTGTAGATTGACCCGCAGCATCCAAATGCGATTCTTCAAAATTAAACTCATCAATTGGCAATGTTGCCTTTCCATACGGTAATCGTGTCAGAACTTTGGGCATCACAAGAGTAAGAAAACGGCTGTCCTCTGATTCGCGATAACTTTTCCATTTTGCGTACTCGATACCTTCAAAAATCTTTTCTAAATCACGTGGCTTTGATAACTCAGTCCACGAGTCAAAACCAAATAATTCAGGACCCGCTGCTGATATAAAAGGACAAAATGCACCCGCCGCTACACTCGATATTTTAGTCAACATATCAATATCGTTTGGATGATTAGTAAAATAATAATCGCCTACTAAAACACCATACGGCTCACCACCTGGGGTACCAAATTCACTTTCATATATTTTTTTAAATAACTGACTTTGATCAAACTCAACAGCTTTATCAAGATCTTTATATAACTCACTTTTTGTTGCATTAAACACCTTAATTTTTAGACTAGAACCTGTCTCAGAATTCATTACAAGATAATGCAGCCCACGCCAACTTCCTTCCAACTCATTAAATTGCTTTGTATGCAAAACAGTTGCAAGCTGGCTTGATATGACCTGATCAAGTTTAGTAATAGCATTGGTAATACTGATTAATAAATTTTTATTCCATGTAACATTCCCTTTTTGTGTTTCTTCAACTAATGTTTTTAATAGAGAAATAGTTTGATCACGGCTTGTTTGTTTCGTAACTGTAACAGCTTGCTCAAGCAAACTAACTGACTCGGTAGCAACCTGCGTTGAACTTTCAATGGTGTCTGTACTCATAAGACGGTTCCTTAATTAATTTGATGTTGATTCTGTAGCTTGAGGTGCCTCAATGCCAAGCTCAGTAGACAATTTAGCAAGATCATCTTTATTTTTAAGTATCATCTCAAGAATGTTCTCTAATTCCTCTGAACGATCTGCTTTGGTTAACAAATCACGTAATTGATTACGTGCTTGCAAAAGCTGTCTTAATGGTGGTATTTGAGAGACTATGCTTGCTGGTTCGAAATCAGTAATTGACTGAAATGAAAGTGAAACTGGAAGCTGACTACCATCACCTAACAAAGTGTTTTCAACATTAATATTTAATTCAGGTTTTATATGTAACATAATATCATTAAAATTATCACGATCAATTTGTACAAATTTCTTATCTTTTAACGCTTTTTGTGGTGTCGTTGGATTACCAGAAAAATCACCCAACACGCCAACAACAAAAGGTAGTTCTTTTTGAACCACAGCTCCTTCTGTCTCAACTTGATAAGTAATATGAACACGTGGCTTACGAACTCGCTCTAATTTATCATGTACACTCGCCATATTTTTCTCCTTAAATGATTAATTTTTTTGCCTATAATTTACTTTACTGCATTGCTTATTTCTATTCCTGATATGGTAAATAGTTGTTTGCGCATAGTATCGTCTCTTATAAGCTCTTCCCATAACTCCGGCAAAGGTAACCTGCCCCAGCGAATTGCTTTTTGTATTAAATATGAAACCGGCGAATGAGGCTCAGCCTCTTTAAAATAACTAGAAATACTTTCTAAAACATCAAATGCTTTGTCACGTGTCATTATATTTGTTGGCTGAAGTTGATCAGCACTACCGACTTGCTCTGCACCATCTAAGTTAACATTATCTGACGCCTGTAGCGCCGTTGTTAACGCTGGCCCAGCTAAAAATTTTACTGAATCAAGACATTCTGAAAGTGTGGCACGAATTTTTGAAGATGGCGGAGAATCAGCACCACATTTTTCATCCAAACAATGAGTTAGCTGATCAAACTCACTCCGTGCCGCCTGTAGATCTGCATAGAGAATACGAAAAAATTCAGGAGCAGTTTCAGTGACTGCAAGCTGAATATCTTTTAATGCTACGCCACCTGATGAGATTCGCTTTGCTTGCTTATCCACATTAGTAACATGACTTATCTCAAGCGCTTGCTTATAATGCCATTGCGCAAAAGGCCCGACTGTCTTCCCTTGCGTTAACAAAACATTGGTAATAGGCATGATGAGTGCGCCATCAGAATCATCACCATTTAGCCCCGTAAAAGGGAACAGCTTAGATGACAAATCATCGCCTTCAACAAGCGGATAAAGTTGATCCCAATATTTTTCACACAACTCACGAGCTAATTTAAATCCATCACGCAACCCAGCAAAGCCAAATTTACGCAATAATGCTTCAATATACCAAGCACATATTTCGAGATCTTTGCTTTTTGTAGCAAGAATATCAGACGCAAGTACAAATACTTTTTGCCAACCCTCATCAGGTGCTTGATTAACTGTGCCTTGCATTTGCTGACGTTCTGCGGTTCTTGCTAAATTGCGTGCATCTTTAATTTGATAATAAAGAGAAGTAGGAGAAACATCTGCGCGTAAATCCACGCCGGCTGGATTACTTCCTGCAATCGGAAGCAAAGTCGCTGCAATATTAATTGTTTCAATTGATCCCGCCATCAACTTTAATTCCTTGGCGCTTACGCTGTTTTGTAATAATTATTGTGCATGCTCGTGCATAATTACTCTCGAGTCAAGTGCTTATTCAGCAGGTAAAATTTTTATTTATTCACGACCATCTAATTTATGACCTATCTGTGTTAAGCAGTGTTATATAAATACAATAATTTTGTTCTTATTATTTTTTAACGACAAAATTATTGTTTGATTTGACTAGATGTAGTATTTATTTTAAAAATTTTTACTGATCTGTGGAGCCAATGAAATGTTGCGCAATTTATTTAACAAAGCTAATAAAAAAATTTTTTTACGTTTATCTTCTCGACTAAACCCACAGAAAAGAGAAATCCTAGTAGAGCCTTCAATATATGGCGGCTTTTTCCGTATCTGCGAAGGCCCTAATAATAGCAACTTTCACATTAGTCACTCGGCCAGCCTATCTATGGAAATAGTCGAAGATTCAGCTAATAAAACCATTTATTGCTTTCGTGATGATAGCGTTAGAATAAATTTTGAAACTTTTTATAAGCAATGGCTTAAAGAAGAAGCAGTTCTATATCGTGGATTTAGTGGTAACCACTTTTGCTGGGATCGCTTAAGACAAACAGGAGAACTCATCTCAGAAGGTCCGAATGACTATCCACAAGCAACCATGGGATCAAACAGTAAAACATCATGGCTACCCTCTTCAGACATCGAAAAAGTCGCACAATCCATCACTCTTGGCAACATTGACCCACTCACTCACGCAGCAATAAAAGCAAAGAAAAATAAAGTGCCCGTTGGAGCTGTTATTAAGATTCCCACAAATAAAAATACAATAGCCTGGTTAAATGACGGTGAAATTGTTGTTCGTGGACCGCTACAAAAAGCAAATTTTAACATAGAATCGATTACATGGCTTATATGGCTTACTGAACAACAAAAGGAATCCATTCCGCTTAAGACCGTATACCATTCTACTTCAATAGACCTTCCACCCACTCGACCTTTTAAACCAAAAACCCAAAAAGAAATTGATGATTGGTGGATTGAATGTGAAAAATGGTTAAATAACTACTATAAATTTTGTGGCAGCTTCCAACCATTATAATAGGAAATAGCAGTGAGCTCCAACAACACCCAAACCAATCACTTACTCCAAATTAGCACTCCATTAGCTGACAATGAACTCATTTTAACTAGCCTCAACGGCACCGAGGCAATATCAACATTATTTAATTTTCAACTCGAAATGTTTTCCAACAATATCAGCATTACTCCCACCCAGCTTATTGGCAAACCAGTTAGCATTCTCATCTCTAAAGGCCCGACTCCACGCTATTTTCACGGAATAATTAATCGCTTTCACATTGGCCCACCGACGCAATCTTTTCTTGGCAGAAATTATCGCGCTGAAATCGTCCCTTGGTTATGGTTTTTAACTCGCACTAGCGATTGCCGCATTTATCAAAACAAAACAGCAAAAGATATTATCACCGATGTTTTTGCACGCTTTAATTTTGCTGATTATACTACTGATAAAATTCAACAAACACTGCAAATTCGCAACTATTGTGTACAATATCAAGAAACTGCATTTAACTTTATTTCTCGCCTCATGGAAGAAGAAGGCATTTTTTATTACTTCACCCATGCTAAAAATAAACATACTCTAGTTTTAGCAGATGCAACAACTGCATTCACACCACTCGCGGACGAAATAAATTATGCTGCAGGAAGTTTTGCTGATGACTGTATCTCAAAATGGGAATACCATCATGATTTTGGCAGCGGACAGCACACTTTTTCTGCCTATGATTTTGAACGGCCGAGCACAAAATTACAAAAGTCAGCATCGACTATTATTGATATTCCTGAACTAAAAAATTATGAATGCTATTCCTATCTAGGTAGTTATGATATTGCTCGCACTCGAGATGATCAGTCATCAACATCTATGCAAGCTGAAGATGCAAAATATGAAGTGATTGAAGGATCAAGCTCATACATCACCTTTACATCAGGAAGCACATTTGATCTTACTATTCCTCAAAATACTCACTTTCAAAATGAACAAAAATCTTATGTCTTAATACAAGTAACCCATCAAGCATTTGATACTACACACACCCCTAATAGTAATGCAGGACAAGGATATGATAATCAATTTCTCTGCATTCCTAAATCAACCACCTATCGCAAAGAAACAACGACCCCAAAACCACGCATCTATGGCTTACAAACAGCGGTTACTGTTGGACCAGCAGGTGAGGAAATATTCACCGACGAATACGGACGCATAAAAGTTCAATTTATCTGGGATAGATTAGGTCAAAACGATGATAAAAGCTCATGCTGGATTCGTGTAGCACAAACCATGGCGGGCAACCAGTGGGGAACTATTTTTATTCCTAGAGTTGGCCAAGAAGTCGTAGTGTCATTTCTTAATGGCGATCCTGATCAACCGTTAATTATAGGTAGTGTGTATAACGCAAATCAAATGCCGCCTTACACATTGCCAGCGAATAGCACTCAACTTGGAATCAAATCACACTCCTCCAAAGATGGCGGTCCCGACGATGCCAATGAGATGCGCCTTGAAGATAAAAAAGGTGAAGAATTATTTTATCTGCATGCCCAAAAAGACTTTACTCGTTTGGTTGAAAATGACGATACCTTAGACGTTAAAAATAACCAAGCAACCACTATTGCGAAAGATCGAACCATTGTAATATCTGAAGGAAATGCATCTTCCACCATCAAAAAAGGCAATCGCACTGTTGAAATTAATACCGGCAATGATTCACTAACGATTGATCAAGGAAACCAGACTAGCAATATAACAGCAGGTAAATGCACGATAAATGCGGGCCAAGCTATTGAACTTGCCGTGGGTGAGAATAGCATTAAAATTGATACAAGCAGCATCACAATCCAAGTAGGGCAAAATAGTATTAAGCTAGACCCCAGCGGCGTAACATTACAGGGGATGCAAATTAATATAAAAGCTGACACAAGCTTAAAATTAGAAGGCGTGATGTCTGAAATGGACGGAACGGGAATGTTAACCTTAAAGGGCGCCGTCACGATGATTAACTAATGGAGCATTCGTGATCATGAATGAAACCAAACAGCCGGTTAAAATTAAATTAGCACAAGCAGCTCTTGTTTGTCAGGATTGCAAATTAAGCGACGAAGCAAAACTGCTTATTACTAACAAAATCACTTCTGCTGATTATTTAGAACTATTGTTAAAAAATAATTTTTATCCTGATGCCATTAAATTTTTAGCAAAGGCATTGCCTGTCCGCGAAGCTATTTGGTGGGCTTATTTATGTTCTTCACAAACAGAAATTAACACTGCTAACGAAGATGCACTTGCCGCCTTGGATATTGCTGAAAAGTGGGTTTATCAACCCGATGAAATACTAAGAAGAACTGCAGAAGCCATCGCAAAAAAATTAAATTATAAAACTGCATCTAGCTGGCTCGCTACTGCTATTTTTTGGAGTAATGGTAGCATAACACCACCTGATAACCTGCCAGTCATAGCGCCTGATTATCTTGCTTCTTATGCGGTTGCCGGTGCTATCATGCTAGCAGCGGCATTTAACAAAACAAATCCAATAAAAGAAAATTACCAGCGCTATTTGCAACAAGGAATTAACATAGCTAATGGTGGTAATGGAGATATTTAATGGGAACACCTGCTGCACGATTAACTGATATGCACCTTTGTCCAATGGTTACTATGGCTGGGCCAGTTGCAATTCCACATGTGGGTGGTCCTATTACAGGGCCTGGTTGCCCCACTGTACTTATTAGCAAAATGCCCGCTGCTTGCGTCGGTGATATGGCTGTCTGTGTTGGTCCGCCAGATACCATTGCAATGGGGAGCACGACAGTTTTAATCAGTGGCAAACCTGCCGCCAGATTAGGCGACAATTGCGGACATGGCGGCTCTATTTTATTAGGCTGCCCTACCGTTTTGATTGGATAAAAAATAAATTTAGAGAACAAAAAATAATTTCTGCTCTCTAAATAAAAACCATTAAATTTTAGTTCCAAGTGCTAAATCATATCCCGCAGGTATTGGACTACCAGCTGTATGAGTATCATCAAATGGCGTGTATTTCATAATGATTTTACTGAAATTAAGCGATAGTGACTCAGATGGATGGCCACTGCCACCGGCATTCACTGAAAAACCACTAATTAATACATCACTTAAATCAAACTCTAAATACGTGAGCAACGCTGTATCACCTGTTTCACAAAAATGAATTGTAACTGTTTTTGATTTACCAACACAGGCCTCTGCAAACAAAAGTGGCGATGTTTCATCGGTATCTTTTGTCACAGAAATTTCACTAAATGAAGGAGCAGCTGATTCACGATTACTTTGCTTACCAGGGCTAGTCCCCGAAATGTTTCGACCAACACCAGAAACAAAGCTAGTTAATTCGATCCAGCCCTCATGACCAGTTGCTGTTACATTACCCTTGATACCATCTATTTGCATGTATATTGCCATTTTCAAATGCTCCCTATCAGAAACGATGAAAGAAATTTGGATTCTACCCGTTTTAAAATGCCTCTGTTGCTCAGAAATCAATTTTAAATGCCAACTATGATCTAAATAAAACTAATATTAGCCACACATTGAGCGGGAACAATCATCTGCTAATAATTAAAAATAAGCAAGCAACATAAACTTTTAAATAAGAATTAATTAACACTTACTCTAATTAATTGAAATGCTTTATTTAAGAAGTGTTCTGTGTTAAAAATGCTGTAATTATTCAGCAGCTAGGGAGTTTGGTGGGCACGCTGCGCTTTGCCCACCCTACATTTTTTATAATCTATTTTTGTAATTTTTTGTAGGGTGGGCAAAGCGCAGCGTGCCCACCAAACTCCCTAGCTACTAAATAGTTACAAAATGCTAGCATTAAATTTTCCATCCTAACTTAAATTTAATTGTAGGAAATGAAAAACCCAATTTAATAGTTGCTAAGGCTTTGCATATGAGCATCACCATAAAAATTGCGCCACGAAATAAAAATGATAAACCATTAGATAATAGCTGGCTGCCTAAAAAAACCGACACCGATAGTTCTGCAAATCAAATAACCAAAGCAACTGCGGCTGTTATGCCTATTGAAGTCACTACACTAACAATAAGCTTCTCAGAGCACGGCTACCAACTCATCGACGGAGAAAAAAAATTCTTATTATCATCTAATCAAGAAATCCTGCTCGATGATTATCATTGCACGCTTATTGTTGATGCTGAAAAAGAAACAACAAATCACTCCATTCCGTTAGGCGATCTCAATACTCACTATTTTACTAATGACATAGAAAATAAAACAAATACTGGCTCAAATTTACAAACATCTTTTCTCAACGCACCGCATACAACTGAAAACGATCCGCTAGCATTCTTATATACTCATTCAGAAAATCTAGGAAATTAAAATGTTTAAAATCAAACGTAATTTAATTTTTATTTACTTCACTTTCATCATTATGTTATCTGCTTGCAGCTCAGCTCATAACTCTACCCTCACAACTATATGCATCGCTGATTCGCAACTCAACCCCGACATCAATAACAGACCATCACCACTCGTCTTAACTATGTATCAACTAAAATCAATAACCGGGTTTAAAAATGCTGACTTTTTTCCTCTCTATGATAAACCCAACAAAACACTAGGTAATGATCTACTACACCGCGAACAAATTGAAATAAAACCAAGCCAACGATTGGTTATAACCCAAGAAATACTTCCCAACGCTGAATATATTGGCATCCTCGCAGCTTACCGCGACATTGACAATGCACAATGGCATCGTGAGCTTGCCATAAAAAAAATTAAAAATATGAAAATTACTCTTAAATTAGGCCAACGCAATATTATATTAAAATTATAGGAGAAAATAATAAAATGTCGGTCAATTCTAAAGTTATATGGTCTGAAGGTTTATTCATTCAGCCGCAGCATTTTCAACAACAAGAACGCCACACCAAACATTTGGTAACGCAACGTCCAAATATCAGCGGCCTTTCCAACTGGGGTATCACCGCATTAAAGATAGACGAACAATTATTAGCACTAGGTAAATTCGGTATCACACAATGTAAAGGCATACTACCCGATGGGACAGCATTCGATATCCCAGAACACCAGTGCGCCCCCAGTCCTATTGATATCCCTGCCAATTTAACTGACATGTGTATTTATCTTGCCTTGCCACTTAACCAACTAGAGTCAATACAAAGCATAAATCCTACCAATCCAAATCAAGAATTATATCGATATCAATGCAACACCATTGACATAACAGATACCAATGTAGGATCAGGCATTTCCACAAAAATTCAAGTTGGCCAATTAGCACTACGGTTTTTATTAGGCAATGAAAACAAGGGCGGCTACACTTATTTAAAAATCGCTAAAATTAAAAAAATATCCAACAGCAAACAAATATTACTTGAGCCCAATTTTTGCCCTCCTTGCTTGGATGTGCATGCCATCAGCTTTTTTGTTAACTTTCTATCTGAGTTACTAGGACTGCTACACTATAGAGGCGATAAGATTGTTGAATATATCACTGATATCAACCGCGCTGGTGTTTCAGAGGTCTCTGATTTCATGTTGCTGCAATTAATAAATCGAGCTGAAACTTTATGTCAATTTTTAACTAATAAACAAGGTATACATCCAGAAACCTTATTTTGTTACCTAATCCAATTAATGGGTGAACTAGCAACTTTCACCAGCAAAAGCAGACGTCCTATTCAAATTCCAGAATATTTTCACGATGAATTGCAAAAAAGCTTTACGCCAATTATTAATGAAATCAGAAGAGCCCTAAGTGTGGTATTAGAGCATGGCGCAGTCCAACTTAAGCTTGAGCAACAAAAATATGGTATATGGCTTTCTTCTATTACGGATAGAACATTGTTGGATAAAGCTGATTTTATACTTGCCATCAGTGCTGACGTAGCTCCAGATACATTACGTACTCAACTCATAGCACAAACAAAAATTGCTCCTGTTGAAATGATTCAATCATTAATTAATCGAGCATTGCCAGGCATTAATTTACAACCGATTATAGTCGTGCCGCGACAAATACCTTTTAATACCGGATTTATTTATTTTATTTTAGATAAACAACATGAGTATTGGAAAGAAATGGCCTCATCCGGTGCATTTGCCATACAAATTGGTAATGATTTTCCAGGATTAGAGCTGCAATTTTGGGCTGTTAGAGGAACAACCGAATGAGCATCATTGCAGAGCAACACGACATTACCTATTTGCCGCCCATTTATTCAAACACACCTACATTATCGGCAAATTCAAGCATCAATCTAATTTCAACCACCATGCCATTATTATCTTTATTAGTTACTATTAAAAAAACTGAAAATTGCTCTGATATATTAAAACTGCGCTCTCAAATCCTGCTGCAAATACACAGCTTTGAAAAAAAAATGCAATCTTTAAATTATTCATCACGAATTATATTAGCCGCACGCTATTGTTTATGCACCGCGCTTGATGAGGCTGTTCTAAGCATGAGTTGGGGAGCAAATAGTGCGTGGACACAACAAAGCTTACTAGCTATAGCTCATAATGAAACATGCGGGGGAGAGAGATTTTATATCATTATTGATAATATGCTAAATAACTCAAAAAACAATCTTGAATTTTTAGAGCTAGCTTATTTAATCTTATCACTCGGCTTTGAAGGAAAATACTATGACAATAAAGCCAAAAGAAATGAAATTATCGCCAATATATACCGCGAAATCAACACGCACAATCCCACAGAAAATATAGACAAACACCTTTTTCCCGAAACTAACATCAACTTAGTTAAAAATAAGTTTCGCGGCATGCGGTCGACACTTATATTAACATTGACTGTTTTAACCATCTTATTTATCTGCACTGCAGTAGCTCGAGAAAAACTAAACGCCATAACGGACCCTATAATCCACCAAGCCAACACCATAAGCACTTACTTTTTACTCAGCAACACAGCCGAAGAAAAGAATTCACTGAATAGTAGCGACACTTAACGTGTAACAGGAATAATTAAAATGAAAAAACTACTTTTATATAGCACTATTTTTTTAATACTACTTGGCATAGCATCACTATTAATTTGGTTTGGCGGGCCTTATCTTGTATTCAAAGGCTGGATACCACTAAAATTAAAATCACATAGAATTTATCTAATTATTCTTTTTTTCATCCTTGAGTTTATTGCTACACTCGCTCTCTTTATTTATAAAAAGAAAGCAAAAACACCTGAAAAAATCGCTCGATTAAAAACTCAAATAGCCACCTCTGCCTTTCAAAAAGATATTAGTACTTTGCTGGCTGAAATAAAAAAAACTAAATTCTTAAAAGGAAAAACCTTTCGTTCATCCTATGACTTACCCTGGTACCTAATTATTGGTGCTCCTGGCAGTGGCAAATCAACACTGCTTAAACACTCCGGATTAAACATTCCGCTATTAAAACATTTTAAAAAATGGGCTGAAAAAAAGAACACGCTTAGCTGGTTAGTTACAGATAAAGCCATTTTCCTGGAAATATCAAGACTCAATGTCGATGAAGACTGGGATGCTGAAATCAACAAAATGGCTTGGCTGCAAATGCTAAAAATACTAAAAAAATATAAAAGCGGCAAACCTATAAACGGGGTTATTGTTGCGACTGACATTGCGATGGTCTTAGAAGAAACACCTGAATCAACAAAAAGAATTCAAGGATTAAGAAAGTACCTGTTAGACTTATATCTCCAATTAAAAACAAAATATCCGGTCTATGCCGTATTCACCAAATGTGACCAGATAAAAGGGTTCTCAGAATATTTTAACAACCACACCCCAGTCGAACGTGAACAAGTCTTTGGACTACCTATTTGCATCAATGACACCAGCAAAGAATCAATTTCTCAACAAATATCAGTCGAGTATGATGCATTATTAACAAAATTGGATAATCAAATTATTTCGCTATTAAACAAAGAGCAAGATCTACAGTCGCGTCAATTAATTTGTTTTTATCCACAACAAATGCTTTTACTTAAACCTCTGCTATTAGAAAAAGTGGAATTTGTTTTTGGACCAGACCAACTTTACCGAATTGTAAATTTACGCGGTATATTTTTTACCAGTAGCCAACAAGACAGCACCCGTATATTTGACTTACTAGGTGCCGAACTAGAAACTCAATTTCAACTACTTCCTTTAGTAAATTCTAGCTATAAAAACAAAGATAAAAGTTATTTTATCCAAAATTTATTTCAACATATTATTATTCCTGATGCAGATCTTATTGATCGTAGTCGCATAAAAAAGCGCTTTTTAATCTGGGCTACGAATGCCAAATATGTCATTGCTTCATTAATCACTATAATCAGCATACTGTTACTGAAACAAGCCTATTTCAACGACAAACAAAACCTCTTATCGATCAAAAACAATTTACAAACATTTTCAAACAATAGCTTGCAGCTCAAAGATAAAAACTTGTCTTTAACAGCAATATTGCCCCTGCTTGCGCCATTAAAAAACATTATAACCCTTGAAAAGGATAGAAAAGAACTACTGACACTTGATCAATACTCTACGCCACAGCTAAAAACAACCATGGATGAAACACTCAATCATGTTTTAAAAGTGGTATTTATTCCGCGATTATATGAAAGATTAGAAACAATTTTAACTGCCGAAAAAAACAATCCTGACACACTTTATAGCGCTTATAAAGCATACTTGTTTTTAGGCGATCCCAAAAAATATCCATCAACATGGTTTAAAAATGCTATTGTGTATGATTGGCTGCACAATAACGCAAGCAATCAACCTGATCTTCAGTTTTACTTAAATTTTATTTTAAAAATGCCAATCAATCCTTTTAATCTGAACAACAACCTAGTTGCTAGCACAAAGGATATTTTACAAAATTTTCCTTTAGATCAAAATATTTTTCAAACCCTCAAAGAACAATGCGATAACTCTAATCTTCCTACTTTAGATTTTACCTACCTCTTAGGAAATCAAGCAAAAACCGTGTTTGTTAATTACCCGCACATTGTTCCCGCATTCTTCACTAAAAATGGCTATATAAATATCTATGCTAAAAACTTAATTCCCTTAACTAAAAATACTTTTCAAAATGCTTTGCTTATTACACCCAACACCCCAAGCAACTCAACAGCCGCACAGCTAACATTAATAAAAAATGTAAATGCGCTTTATACGCATGCCTATATGAACGAGTGGAAAAACCTTATAACTAATCTAAAAATTGCACCATTCACCTCATTAGAGCAGGGAGTAAATGAACTTAATGCTATTACCGCACCTAGCTCACCTTTTATCTTATTTTTTATCACGTTAAATCAAAACACTAATTTTAATATTGCTGAGGGCAATCTTGATATACAACAAGAATTTTCTGCTATTAATAATGTAACGACCGGAACAATAAAAGATCCAAGCTTAACACTCCAATCTGTTATGAACACGCTGAATAACTTAAACAATTATCTAAATAAAATAAATCAATCAAGTGATATACCAAAAGCTTCTTTTTTATCAGCGCAAGCAATCATGCGCGGGGACACAACTAACCCCATCTCGACGCTCTATCAACTTGCCGCGCAAGAGCCGGCTCCGCTAAATAATTGGCTATATACCATCGCTGACAATAGCTGGTTAATTATTTTAAAAAATTCTCGCCAATATATAAATACCGCATGGCAAACAACTGTCTTAAATAAATATCAATCATTACAAACCTATTATCCGTTTAATAGCAATGCACCTATACAAGCTAGAATGAGTGATTTCTCTGGATTTTATGGCAAAAAAGGGACACTTAACACCTTTTTTCAAACATACTTAAAAGATTTTTTAGTTTCAAACACTAAACCATTCACCTGGAATCGTGTTAATGGACATTCATTAGATGATGCTAATTTAAATATTTCTAAAATTGAAAAACTTTCAGAAGCCATTGAATTTTATTTTCCAACCAATGCTGAATCATTATCGATTAAATTTACACTGCAACCCATCAACCTAACTGCTAATGCAGCTAGCATTAAACTCGAACTCAGCGGGCAAACACTCACCTATCGCCATGGGCCACCAGAAGCAATAACCTTTATCTGGCCGCACATTGATCAAGACCAAGTGAAATTCAGCTTTAATGATTTTGATGACCAATCGATGACAAAATCTTTTGATGGCCCATGGAGCATATTTAAATTATTCCGCTCATGCCAACTACAAGCAACTTCACAACCTGATCATTATATTTTAACTATTCGCTCAGGAAGCTATACAGGTACATTTGATCTAACTATGGAAAATGCTAAAGAAATATTAACGCTAGCATCGATTGAAAATACTCAATTGCCTGCTTACATTTAAAATAGGATATTGATATGCATAGCTTAAGCCTTCCTCGATTTAGCGTTAATCCAGGCTCTTTAGAAAATGATGTCACACATTCAAATGCGACTAAATATTATGGACACCTACCTCTCCCCGCAAATACTCCCCAAACAGGTATCCCAGTGTATACCTATATACATGTTGGTATACGCATCGAAGAACTTTTCTTAGAAAATGATGGCTTATATAAACTGAATCTTACCTCTAAACCTGGAGTTGAAATTATGTATGCCATCAACACTCAAGGAGTTATTTATATTTCTACTCGACCCATGGATATACACCGACCACACCCCACACTTATTGGGGGTACTGAACCAGAAGCACTTGGCGCAGGATTACTTAAAATACAAGATGGCTTAATAAAAGAAGTTGATTTTGGATCAGGGCACTTTCGACCAACTCCTCTTGCTTTAGAGTCCGTGTTTAGAGCATTTTCTAGACTTCCTGAAAGTATTTTTCATGTAGAATTTTTAGGTTTTTCTACTAACGATAAACGCTGTCAAAAAATTATTCCTGCATTTACGAGGTTAACTGGAATTCGTATAAAAGAAGCTTTATGTAAACTTCAACTTGAAGAACATCTTAATGACACGATTAGCATTGTCAATAATCTAAATATCAGCGCAGAAAAAAAAGAACAAGCCATTGCAAAAGCAAGAAAGAGACAAGGGGATCACGAAAACTCATACAAAAAACGACTAGAAGAACTCTCCTCTAAAAACAAAGAGCCATTATTCTGAGAATAGTCCTCATGTAACTATTCAGTAGCTAGAGAGTTTGGTGGGCACGCTACGCTTTGCCCACCCTACAAAAGCATTCTGATTTTAATAGTCATTATTGCAAAAGTACATTGTCATCCTGAGCGTAGCGAAGCATCTCGTCGGCACATGGCAAGATCCTTCGAGAAAAAAACACTCTCAGGATGACAGTGTACTCAACTCTGCACATCACATAAAGTTCTTATTTCCCTCAGAGAAAAGGTGTGTTAATATTACCCAAAAATCTCCTATACTGAGGCATACATAACGATGCAAGACTCCAAAAATAGAACTTCTACATCAGCAGATTACGTTGATTATTATGCAATTCTCGGCGTAAAAAACACCGCAAGCCACGCAGAAATCCAAAAAGCTTATCATAAATTATCATTGAGCTATCACGCTGATATCAAAGATCATGATACCAAAGATGAAAAAAGTGTTCCGATCAATATGGCTACGATTAATGCTGCTTACGAAATCCTAGGAAGAGACCCAGCAGTTCGCGAACAATACGACAAAACTCGCAGCAATGCTGAAGGTGAAGAAATCGTCTTATCACTCACCTCTGACACAGCAGCAGGCCCATCAACTGCACTAGTCCCCATAAAAACAATAGGTCTGTTGTCAACACTTGATATTGTTAATTTAACGCCTGATGAACTAGTTGAGCTTTGCAAAAAGAATAACAATTTAGCACTTACTCTGTGGCATGACGAAACGACTCGTCAAAAACTCGCGCCAGATCAATGGTCTTCTATTGGCGAAGTACACGTTGCCATTGCCCATGAGCTTTGTAAAAATGAAAAATACCTTTCTGAACTTCTCCCAAGCTTTCTCTATTTTTTAGCAAAAAAAGAAAAATCAACATTTATATTAATTTTGCAAACACCTAATGCAGCAAAACTATCCGGAGAGGACCTCTCCAAACTATTAACAACACATCAACGCCACCCAGATCTTCTGCGACTAATAGACCAAACTGTTACTTTAAAAAATAAATTAAATACCTATCATAAACTTCTAACACTTCAACACCAAGAAAATATTCCTGCAGAAGAAGCTGCTCTACTTATAAAAGAAACAGCTATAGATTTAGATAGCTTTTTAACACAGAGCACAAGCAATTTTGTTTTAGTCGCTTGGCGCAATGAAAATATAAGAAAAAAATTACCCTTACTCCAGTGGTCATTTTTAGCCTGGAAATTCCCTGAGCTTGCTTCTCAATTTCTCCAGCATTGTGGTCAAAAAGACTTTATCGAGTTAGGATCCACTAATTTATACAACCTGGCTACATATCAAAAAATTGCTTGTGATATTCTTTTTCAAAAAGATGACATAGAGGACCTACTAACTGGCGAACAACTATTTAACTTAGCAACCTTACATAATAATTCACAAAGCATTACCAATCCAACATTAAAATCCGCACTAAAAGCCTATCGAGGCTTATTAGCTATACAAAAACAACCATTAGATCCATCACCTAAAACTTTTAAAAAAATAAAAGAACTTATCAATATAGCCAAGCCCGATTTCTTGGCATTTTTAAAAAAATGCCACGCCAGCATTGTTTTAGCTTTTTGGCACGATAGCGACTTATGCGAAAAATTAGAAGCCTATCAATGGGGAGATCTAGCCGGATTGACTCCCGCGCTAATACCCTTGTTTTGCAATGATGACAAAAAATTAAATGCTACAAGCGATCTCTCATTACAAATGCTTGCCAAAAAACAAAAAGCCGCCTGTGAACTTCTCTTAAAAAACCCAAAAGCTGCCGCAAGATTTTCTGGTGAAATTTTATCAGAATTAATTACTTCACACGACACTAACCACTCTAGCACTATATTAAGTATCATTTTAGACAACCCAGAATCTGCAGAAAGATTAAATGCTTACAAAATGCTATGCAATGGATTAAAGAATCAACCACAAAAAACTGTTACTCGAGTCATTACGGAAAAAAAACCAGACACAGAAAACCATTTTTATGAGCTAGGCCAAGCTTACTTACAAGAATCGAAAACTGATCTAGCCATCAACTGCTTCCAAAAAGCACTTTCCACCAATCATCCCCTTAGCTGGTCAGCACTCGTTAAAATTGCTATCGATAAAAAAGACCATTCATTACTTAATTCTTGTCTAAAAAAATATATCGAAACTTTTAATGATGATGGCAGCCCTCTATTCGATGCTCGAGATGCAATAGCTGGATGGAAATATCTGCAAAAAACTTATAATGATCTTGACGCTCGATACTACCTAGCGCGCCACTTTTATCAAGGATTAGGCGTAAAAAAAGATGTTGCTGCAGCCACTTTTTTATGTAACGAATTATTGGATGAAACATCACTATCTAACTTGTGTAGTAGAATTTACACAGACATCATCGCTCTCCCTCAACTCAAAACATTATTAATTACCGAAGCCAAAACTCGTTTTGTAACTAATGCGCTAACAGAAAATCCAGTCGTACAATGCATGTTAGCTCGAACTGAAGATGACAAAAATGATGCTGCATATCGTGTCAGAAACTACCTTCCCCTTGCTGAGTTATATAGAAAGCTAGAACTGAGAGACCTGTCTTGGGAATTTTTTGAAAAACTCATACCATTATACGATCAAAACCCTAAATTAGCCGAAGAATACCACCTCGACTGGATTGAAATAACATCATTGTATCAAAGTGTAAACAATCCTGGACACCATGAAATGGATGAAAAAAATAATTTTCATCACAGTAAAATTGACAGAGTAATTACAACATTAAAATACTTATCACATATTGCTGAAAACAGAGAACAAGCCGGGTATTTGGCGCGGGGTCTTATCAATGAGTTATTACAACCTTATCAAGAATCTAACAACCAACTTAAAATCACCGATGATTCATTACAGCTTTGTATAAGAATCTTAAATATTCCCCACATTGAAGCATTCTTAGGCGGCGACCCACAAAACAAAACTCTTAAATCATTAATGGCCGCTGTCGTTCATAACGTAAAATGGCCAAAAAATGCAGATGGCTTAAATAAGCTTATATCCCATGGACTAATTAATATAACGGAATTATCAAAACTTAATCAACACGAATTAGAAGAAATCAGTAATGAAAACATCAGCGAATGGATGTTAAATGAAAAACTTTCTTTAACTAAAATTATTCAACTCTGTGATGAATCTTCACCCGCATGTACAGCATGGCCTATTTTACACAAGCTATACTGGTTAAAATATTTAAAAACCAAGTCACAACAAGTCTATCCATTTAACTCACTACAATGGAGCATCATCCACGAAGCCATTAACAACCAATTACTCAATGACAGGAAAAGTCTACACACTCGTCTTGATTTTATTTTACAACTATTTGACAGTGATTATATAAAAGACGTTGAAACAAAAGTCATTACTGCAATTGTTTCAGAAAAAAATAGATTATCTAACCAACCCGAAACTTGCACCACTCGCAAAGGCGCTATCAAAGCTGAGCAATACTCAACTGTCATAAAAGACATACAAGGTTTAATCCGTGAAGTAGCATTAAATCATGACTGCAATAATAATTTTGTTACCACACTACAACCTAAACTACTTGAACGAACAGAGTTTTATGCAAATAGCCCCATCATCAATGGCCATAGAAATTATATCGCTGCATTTTTTAAAGGGTTATCTGGAGTCATTCTTGGACTTTGCTCTGCTGGCACACTGTTTGCTTGGAAAAAATTTCGTGATACGTTTTTTCATCCTAAATCAAAAATTGAAGCTGCTAAAATAGTAGAAACAGTGAGGTCTTTAACTACTTTGCCGTCTTGAGTGCACCGCAGCCATCCTCACTAGTCTACCATCCTCAGTAAGTTTGTCATCCTCAGCGTAGCGAAGGATCTAGTCAATACCCAGCAAGATCCTTCGAGCAAAAAGCGCTCTCAGAATGACAGCCTCAGATGGCAGTGCACTCACCTACTCCACATTCTGCACTTGCTCACGTATCTGCTCAATCAACACTTTCAACTCAACTGAAGCTCGCGTTGTTTCCACATCAACTGATTTTGCTCCCAAGGTATTGGCTTCGCGATTTAATTCTTGCATTAAAAAATCTAAACGTCTGCCAACGACACCGCCTGCTTTTAATACCCGCCTCACTTCTGAAATATGCGTATCAATTCGCTCTAACTCTTCACTCACATCCGTCTTTTGCGCAAATATTACAATTTCCTGCTCTAATCTTGCTGCATCTAATTCAATTTTAGCATCAGCAAAACGCGCCATTAATCGCTCGCGCTGACCCTTAATTAAAGCTGGCAATCGTTCTCGAACTTTGCTTAATTCACTCTTCATCGTCTCTAAACGCTGCAAAAATAGTACTTTTAACTCAGCACCTTCACGCGCACGTGCCTCAACTAAATCAATCAAACCACTCTCAAGTAATTGTAATATTGCATCTTGAATAATTTCTAAATCCACCTCAGCAACTTTTAATATGCCCGGCCAATGCAAAATATCAACTGGATTAACTGGCGCAGCCTGCTTTAACATCAACCCTACTGTTTCTGTTGCACGACATAACTGCTCGGCAAGATGCAAGTTAATCGTAATCTCACTACCGCCATTATCACCTGGCTGATAGCGAATCTGACATTCAATCTTGCCACGTTTAATATGATGACGAACTCGCTCACGCATCAACGCTTCTAATTCATGCAGCGCTTCTGGCATGCGCACGCTCATTTCTAAATAACGATGATTAATCGAACGCAATTCACATACCGCACTACCCCATGCTCCCTGCCCTTGTGATCTTGCAAATGCTGTCATACTTTGAATCATAATAAGGGTCTCCTTTGCAATTTTACTACTTCCTACCCAAGGCCGGCGCCTAGCTCCCTATATTGCAACGAAAACAAGGGCTTAGTCTAGTAAAACTCTGTTAACAGTATATACTACGCAACGATTATCCACCCCAAAACACGCGAGGTTAGCATGCGCCCAAGCAAAAGAGAGCCCCATCAATTACGCCCCATTCGTATTACTCGTGCTTATACAAAGCATGCTGAGGGATCCGTACTCGTTGAATTTGGCGATACAAAAGTACTCTGCACCGCCAGCTTAAGCTCAGGCGTACCACCCTTTTTAAAAGATACCGGTAAAGGCTGGGTAACAGCTGAATACGGCATGCTACCACGCTCAACTCACGACCGAATGCCACGCGAAGCTTCAAAAGGCAAACAATCTGGCCGTACCCAAGAAATTCAACGCCTCATCGCCCGCTCATTACGAGCAGCCGTTGATCTTACTGCAATGGGTGAAAATATGATTACCGTAGATTGCGATGTCATTCAAGCAGATGGTGGCACACGAACAGCAGCCATTACAGGAGCTTGTGTTGCCTTATATGATGCTTTGCAAATTTTAATCACGCAAAAAAAATTAAAAAAGAATCCATTTAAACAATTAGTTGGCTCAGTCTCTGTTGGTATTTACCAAGGAACTCCAGTTATTGATTTAGATTATGCTGAAGACTCCAATGCTGAAACAGATATGAATGTCGTCATGACAGAAAGCGGCGGATTTATTGAAATTCAAGGCACAGCAGAAAAAGAAACTTTTCAACAAGTAGAGTTAGATACTTTATTAACATTAGCCAAATCAGGTATTGCTGAATTAATTGCGGCACAAAAACAAGCGCTAGAAATTTAAAAAATCACTATTCAGCAGCCAAGTTTGGTGGGCACGCTGCGCTTTGCCCACCCTACTAGATGCCAGCTAGAAGCGCGCTGGCATGACAAGATTTCGTAGGGTGGGCAAAGCGCAGCGTGCCCACCAAACTTGGCTGCTGAGTAGTGTCCACCACTCACAAACAACTCGCAATACACTCTATTTCAACCAACGCACCACGCGGCAACCCGGCTACCGCAACTGTAGAACGTGCAGGGCGATGATCACCCACCCAAGCAGTATAAACTTCATTAACAATCACAAAATCATCCATATTTTTTAGAAAAATAACCACTTTCAATATTGTCTTTACACTCGCGCCACCCGCTTGCAAAACAAAAGCTAAATTCTTTAAGCACTGCTGCATTTGTTCTCGAACATCATCACTCACTAATTCACCTGTCTCAGGAGACAACGCAATCTGTCCGGAAGAATATAACAGACCTTGATGAATAATAGCCTGAGAGTAAGGACCAATTGCAGCAGGTGCTTTATCCGTATGTAAAAGTTGCATGTGCATTTCCTTAAATAGATAGTCTATAGCAACTACTCAGCGATAAGGGTGCGCGTGAGTGCGATGTTTAAAATAAAGCGACTTGCTTGCCATGGATGGCAAGCCTAAAACAGGGATGTTTTGCTTGGAGCGGCATTTTAAACATTGCACTCACGCGCACCCTTATCGCTGAGTAGTTACAATTTATAGCAATTAACCCCGTTGACAAGCAAGAAATAAAGGATTAATAATGTAAGAAAATAGATAAATAATCTTCATGGATGGAAAACTCCAGCTTCTTTATGCAAGGAGATTTCATTATGATCTTCTATCAAAATAAAGAACATAACACTTCTAAAAAAATCCCTTGCGCGCCTACACTTTCCTATCGATGTCAAAATAATCGCGATTGGAATATCTACTCCATACAAGGTATGTGTAATGAAGTTGTTGAATGCACAAGCAGCTCGTTACTAAACAATCAACTTACTCTTGGCCAATTAATAAAACCAAGTGAAACAGAAAGGGTCTGGGACAGTGTTCAACATGCACTTTCTTTAAGACAACCTTATCAAGTTATTTACAATATAATCACGCCACTCAACACTGAAAAAACTATTTTTGACCAAGGTGAAGGAATTTTTGTTGCTGATAAATTAATTGAATTACATGGTTTTATGACAGATATCACAGAGCATAACGAACTTATCCATCACGCTGATATAGAAAATTATTTTGAAAACCTAAGAAATGAATTTTATGTTTTAAAAAATATACCCAAAAAAGAAGAACATAGGCTCTCCAATAAAGAAATATATACCTTAGCTTATGTCTGCAAAGGCATGACCATGAAAGAGACGGGAAACAAATTAAACATTTCCTCTCGAACTGCAGAAATGCATTTTAATAAGATAAAAGAAAAATTATCCTGTTATACTCGACATGAAATCAAAGAACTTTTTTTTAAAACTAAAACAGGAAAAACTATAATAATGCTAATTTAATTGAAATGATTTATACCAGTTGTTTAATTAAAAAAACCATCGTCGAACAAACACTCGAATGGGCTGCTGATTTTTTTAATTCTGTAAGCAAATAAAATATTTTATCCCTGTGTCTGACGCAAACCTGCTGGGGGTTTTTGCTGTTGTTTTTGTAACTGTTCAATTTGTCTAACACTTTCAATAGCAAAGCGCTGAATATAACTCTCTACTGACTCACCTGATTCAGGCCGCAAAAGATCTTGGTCTTGGTTAAAATAAATACCTTTTTGATGGCCTACATCATGAATCACTAATGGCTTTAATGCATCAATCAATGGCTTAATTTCTGGAGTAATGGCCCGCTCATTACCCGGCGCACAATGAGAAACTACGATACCCTTAGCTTTTTGTTCAAGGATATAAAACGCCATATGATCGCCATTTTGATACAAAGCATAAGTCTTTCGCTCCCGAGCTCCCTGATCTACGGGTGAGCGTGAAGCAAAAAACAGGAATAATTTTTGCTGCTTAACCTCAGGCTGAGGCTTGATAAGACTTTGAATATTATCTAAAAAATCTTTGAAATGCTCTGGGCCACTGACTCCATGAACATCGATATTACGCCCATCAGGCAAAGCAACCTTCATTAATTGCGCAATTATTTGACTCATGATTCACTCCTTAAATTCAGCCGATAATAACCATATCCTATAGTATAAAGAACTGGGCTTAAGAATACCTTAAAGCTTAGAGCGTAAATAATCAACTACAAGCGGCGCATGATCAGAAAAACGCTCATCTTTATAAATTGAAGCTGACTTAACAGCCATTTTTAATTCAGGACTAATAACTTGATAATCTATCCGCCAACCCACATTTTTAGCCCAAGCCTGCCCTCGATTAGACCACCATGTATATTGCTCTGGCTCTTGATTAACCACACGAAATGCATCGACAAATCCCATAGCACCAAATAATTCATCCATCCATGCCCGCTCTTCGGGCAAAAAACCAGAGTTCTTTTGATTACCGCGCCAATTTTTTATATCCATCTTAGTATGCGCAATATTCCAATCACCACAGATAATGAATTTTGAATTTTGTTGCCGCAATTTATTTAAGTACTCTGCATAACGCTTAAGGAAATCAAATTTAATTTCTTGACGATGCTCACCACTTGACCCCGAGGGGAGATATAAAGAAGCAATATGAATATCACCGAACTTCGCTTGAATATAACGTCCTTCTTGATCCGCATCTGGCCAGCCTAAACCCGTCACTACCGTCTCTGCTTTTTGCTTTGAATAAATACCGACACCACTGTAACCTTTTTTATCGGCGAAATGAAAATAGCTATGATAACCCAGCGGATTTAATGCCTCACTCACCAAATGCTCTTGCTGCGCTTTGATTTCTTGCACACAAATAAAGTCCGCATCTTGTTTTATCATCCAAGGGAAAAAACCTTTTTTAGCCGCTGAACGTATACCATTTAAATTAGCGGTAATAACTCTTAGCATTTTTATCTCCCGTTTTTTTATGTAACTATTCAGCAGCCAGAGAGTTTGGTGGGCACGTTGCGCTTTGCCCACCCTACGAAATCTTGTCATGCCAGCGCTCTTCTAGCTGGCATCTAGTACGGTGGGCAAAGCGCAACGTGCCCACCAAACTCTCTGGCTGCTAAATAGCTACCTTTTTTATTGCAATAAATTTTGCAACAACTCACCCGCTTTTCCAGGTAACTGCTCTTGAATCTTCTTTTTAATCTGTTCTTTATGCTTTTCAATCTGCTGTACAGCAACACCTTTCAATAAATCGACAGTATCTAAACGTACACGAGGATTGCTTAAATTCCCTGTAATCTGAATTGGAATCGTTAAACCAGAGAGATTTTTAATTGCACTAATTTGACTGTCTTTAACAGCAGCCTGTAATGAATAATCAATTGTTTGATCAATTAAATTAATCGTCCCCTTGCCTTTCGTATCAAAACGCGGCGAATTAAGCACTAAATCGTCATTAGTTAAAATACCATTATGAATGACGAAAGAACCCGTTAAATTACCAAAATTTGTTTTATCGCTACTTGTTAACTTCGCTGCATTTTGCGTTGCAATAGCGCTGGCGCTATCTATTAAATAACCAATATCTATGCCTGATAATGCGCCATTATTAAATGCGATATGCCCAGTGCCATTTAAATTTTGCATTAGTGCTTTATTTTCCTTACCACTACTACTAACACTTAAATCAATATTGCCTGCACCTAACATTTTTATTTTTTGTTCTGCCTCACTCAAATCTTGCAGCAGGGGCTCAGCCTCCACATTCAACAATTTTGCTTTTAACATATATTGCGGAGCTGGATTATTAAAGTTGACTGCCAGCAATGCCTCTAAAGTACCTTGATACAAATTACCCGTCACAGGAGCCAAGTCTAACACTCCATTGACGTAATGCATTTTCATCTCAACTTTATTAATTTTTATTTTTGCTGCTTGTAATTGTTCAACTTTAAAATTACCTGACACATCCGCTAGTTTAGCAGAAGCAATAAAGTCGAGATTTCCCATGACATTTTTTGCTACTTGCAAGTTTGCGCTGTCATAGCCGATCTCTCGAATAAAATCTTTTAAATCAAAAATAGGAATATAAAAATGGCCTTGCATTTCAGGAGTCGACATCAAGTGCACAATATTAACTTTACCAATGAGATCAAGATTAGCTATTTTTCCCTTCAAATCAGAAGATTGCAATTTATCTTGCGCTAAATCCACTGCTAAATTACCGTCTAAACTTAGATTCACAGACTTGCTTGACTGAGCAAGCTGTAAATCAACATGCAAATTACGCAAGGAATATATTTGTTTATTTAAACTAAAAGCTAGCTGGGTCTTTAAATTAACATTCCCAAAAACCGCTGGATTTTTTGTCGCAAACTTAAATTCAACCGCAACAGGAAAAGCATCAATTAAATTAATTTTTGTAGCATGAAATGCAAAATTATTAATAGTTGCTGATCTTTTAGCTTGCTCATCAATCCAGACAATGCTGCTATCAACCACATCAAATGCAGAAATTGCTAAACCAAAAGCCATACCACTTTTTTTATTGGATGCTACACTCTCATGATCTGTAATTTTAGAAGCATCAATTGTCGTTAAAGCCCAATTGTTTTTACCACTTTGATTTTTAATTAAATTTATTTTTGCTCCATAGAGAGTAATGCCATTTGATTCAATTTGACCCTGCAACAATGGCATTAATTTTACTCCCACTGTCGCACTCGTTATTTCCGCAAAAGTAGCTGTTTGCTTAAAGTCCACCGGATTATTCAACACCGCATGCCCAACTTTAACGCCTAAATAAGGATAAAATGTCCATGATAAATCGCCATCAATCGTCAATTCTCGACCGGTATTTTTTTTCACTTGCTCAGCAAGAACTGGCTTCAACCAATTAGGGCTGACAAACATAACCAAACAGACAAAGCTCACTATCACCAGCAATAATCCGACCCCAAAGACAATACTGATAAGTTTTAAGATTTTGGCCATCTGTTTTTTCCTCTGTTTGTAAACATGAATACTGGAGCGGGTGATGGGAATCGAACCCACGCTAAGAGCTTGGGAAGCTCCCGTTCTACCATTGAACTACACCCGCAGTTGAAAGACTGAACTTGTCCACTTAAAGTTTGGTGGGCACGCTGCGCTTTGCCCACCCTACGAAATCTTGTCATGCCAGCGTGCTTCTAGCTGGCATCTAGTAGGATGGGCAAAGCGCAGCGTGCCCACCAAACTCTCTGGCTGCCGAATAGTGACTACTTTATTGAAGCTATTCTAGGCCATTTAAAAAATAGGTCAATTATGAATTCATTCTTTCATAGCAATTTTTTCTTAATTTTAATAGGATAATCCTCCTATAGCCATTGTGATAACTATTCATCATAACAAGGATCTATCATTGCAAACTTATCTATTTTACGATCTTGAAACCACTGGTTTAAATAAAGCATTTGATCAAATACTGCATTTTGCAGCTATCCGCACTGATTTAAGTTTTCAAGAAATAGAGCGCTATGAATTAAAAGTAAAATTAAATCCTGATGTGATTCCTTCACCTTACGCTATGCTTACACATCATATGCGCCTAAAAGATATTGCTAACGGCATTTCTGAACATGATGCTGCCAAACAAATTCACGCGTGGATCAACACGCCTGGCACTATTAGCCTAGGATATAACACTCTCTCATTTGATGATGAATTTTTGCGATTTACTTTTTACCGTAACTTATTATCTCCTTACACACATCAATTTGCCAATCAATGTAGTCGTCTGGATATTTATCCAATGACTGTTATGTATTATTTATTTAAACAAGCTGTTTTGAAATGGCCAATGCTGGAAGGAAAAGTCTCTCTCAAACTAGAGGCACTCAACCAAGCCAATCAATTTGTTGCCGGACGATCTCATCATGCTATGGTCGACGTCGAAGCGACACTGGCGATGGCGCGAGTACTCTTACAAGAGCGTGAAATGTGGGATTATGTCTGTGGTTATTTCAACAAAAAAACCGATCAAGATCGTCTACAAAAACTCGGTAATGAATGTGCTCTCATGGTATTAGGAAAATTTGGTGCCAACAAAAATTTTCAAAGTATTGTGCTTTCGTTAGGAGTTCATCATCATTACAGCAACCAACTCCTGTGGTTACGCTTAGATGATAAAGATTTTAGCCTGGAAACCAAAGAAACCATTCTAAAAAATAGTTTTGTCTTGCAAAAAAAACTTGGTGAGCCTGGATTTATCTTACCACTCAAAGAACGCTTTACTCAGCACACTAAAGCTGAATGTTTGGCGCTCGCTGAAAAAAATCAACAATGGTTACACGATCATCCGGAAATATTTAACGTATTAGCTGAGCATCACCGTAACTTTAAATATCCATCACTGCCTGATACGGATATTGATGCCAGTCTTTATCTAAATGGTTTCTGGTCGCCTCAAGAAGAAACTTTCTGTAAACAATTTTTACGTGCCTCGGTAGAAAATAAATCCTTACTCACCGCTGGCATTCAAAATCCGAGGCTATATACTTTAGCCATGCGCATTATTGGCCGTAATTTTCCAGAACATTTAAACCAACAACAAAAGGAAGAGTTTAATCATTATCTACAACGCGCCCACTCTAGCGATGAGTCAACTATTACTGATTTTAGGGGAGAAAAGCGTTTAACTCCCGCACTTGCCTTGCAGCAAATTAAGGAGCTTCGTGATTTACATGCGACTGATGCAGAGAAACTGCTGTTGCTAGATGAACTTGAGGAAGAATTGAAGCAACGGGCTTAAGTGAACGGTGGGCACGCTGCGCTTTGCCCACCCTACATTTTTAATACTTTCCCAAAAAATATAACACCCCAGCATAAATTCAAAAACGTAGGGTGGGCAAAGCGCAGTGTGCCCACCAAACATCCACATTTAAAGCAGAAACATTTTTAGTCAAGGATCAAACAGGGTACAATGACCGCCATTCAAAAAAAAATGATGAGATACATATGAAACAAATTTTTACCTTAATTTTATTTTTTTCTTTAATATTCAATAGCTTTGCTCAGGAGACGCCCCCGGTTTCAACCGTCATTCCTGTCGCTCCGGAAACAAAAAAAACCCACCCAGCCAACATACAACGCCTATGGAACCTCCAAGATGCTGACATTCTCAGCGTAATCAATGAAGTTTCACTAGAAACAGGCAAGAACTTTGTCGTTGATCCACGAGTCAATGGTAAAATTTCTTTAATTTCCAGCAAACCCATTAAACCTGATCAAGTTTATGACATTTTTCTTTCAGTACTAGGATTGCTTGGCTACTCCGCAATTCCCAGCGGCAATATTATTAAAATTGTCCCTAATATGGAAAGCAATGAATATGCAACTCGCGTTGCAAGCGCAGCCGCGCCAGGAAAAGGCGATGAAGTAGTAATCCGCGTCATCCCACTAGAGAATGTTTCTGCCGCCCAAATTATGCCTGTTATCCGCCCTATGCTCCCTCAATGGAGCAATGTTTCAAGCTACGCCCCAGGAAATATTTTAATCTTACTAGGCCGAGCTGGAAATTTAGCCCGCATTATTGATGTGATTCATAATGTCGATCGAGCTTCACATAATAATATTGATGTGGTTACCTTGCACCGCGCCTCTGCCGCACAAGTCACCAATGTACTCAATAATTTACAAAATGCTGGACGAGCAGCTGGTGACACACCTCAAGTTTCCATTGCCGCCGATGAGCGCACTAATAGTATTTTACTAAGTGGCAACCAAGCTGCACGTGCACGCATGAAAATATTAGTAACCCACCTTGATTCCCCAACAACCGGCGGACAAGGTAATACTGAAGTTATTTATTTAAAATATCTTCAAGCAAAAAGTTTTGCTCCCGTATTAGGAAAAATCGCTAGAAATATTCAGGGTAAAGACAGCAATGGCGAAGAAGTTGATATCTCAAATACAGCTACCGCTAACACACCGAATACAAATACCGCAGTAACAACAAAATCTTCTGCCAATAATTTTACTAGCATTCAAGCAGAGCTCAGCACCAATTCTATTATTATTACTGCACCGTCTTCTCTCATGGCAGCATTACGCACTATTATTTCAAAATTAGATATACGTCCCGCGCAAGTATTAGTCGAAGCAGTTATAGTGGAAATCAACATGGACGATTTAAAAAATCTAGGGATCTTATGGGGATCACGTCAAACTGATCTAGATCCAAACCCCAGTACGATTGGTGCTTCACCTATCGTCAGCTTTCCGCCATTAGGCGCGGGTACAATTGGCATTATTCCCGGCACCTCAATTCGAGCGGTATTGCTTGCTTTACAAAGTAAAAATGGTGTAAATATTTTATCAACGCCGTCGGTTGTCGTTCTCGACAATCACAAAGCTACATTAGCTGTAGGACAAAATATTGCTGAACAAAATGGTTCATACTCAACTACTGGCACTACTGCAACGGTTACACCATTCAACACAATTAGTCGTAAAGACGTCGTGTTAAAATTATCTGTGATTCCACAAATTAACTTGGGTAATTCTGTGCGCCTGTCAGTTGACCTAACCAATGATACACTGCAAAACCCACTCAATCCTGGATTAAACCCCTCTATCAACACGAGCAAAATTCAAAACTCTGTTATCATTAATAGCCAAGATATTTTAGTTGTCGGTGGCTTGATTAGTAACACGATGACAGAGACCGTTAACAAGGTGCCCATCTTGGGAGACCTCCCTATTTTAGGCAATTTGTTTAAACAAAATGTCAGCCAATACCAAAAAAGAAATTTGATTGTTTTTATCAAACCTATCATCTTACATACTGAAGAAGATGCACAATCTATTACTAACACAAAATATAATTTTGCGCGCGACTATCAAATGAATCAACCAGCTAACGTCAATATAAATAAAGATTCAAAATTAGACTTTGTTTTGCCGCCTTTAAAAAACAATGTCACCATTCCCCCTCCATTCGAGTCTTAATTTTTATGCTAGATGAATCTTTAAATCAAATTCCTTTTATGTTTTCCAAACGACATAAGGTTTTATTTACTGGTATTGCCAATGATTGTGCAAAAATAATTTATTGCGCAACACCCAGCATCACCATCTTAGCTGAATTACAACGTTACTTAAATATGCCTATAACACTCGAAGCTGTTAATGAAGAAACATTTAATAAATTATTAATTAAACATTATGAAACAGACGCAAACACGGCTATGCAGCTAGCAGAAGATTTAGGAGACTCTCTTAACTTAAGCGACTTAATGCTAGAGTTACCCAAACCAGAAGATTTATTAGAAACCCAAGATGACGCGCCTATTATTCGTTTACTGAATGCCGTATTAAGTGAAGCCATTAAAGAAAGCGCCTCAGATGTACATATTGAAACTTTTGAAGAACGCATTACTGTTCGCTTTCGAATTGATGGTATTCTGCGCGAAATACTCGAACCCCAACGCGTGCTAGCGCCATTAATTACTTCCAGAATTAAAATCATGGCCAAGCTCGACATCGCTGAAAAACGTTTGCCACAAGATGGTCGAATCACTTTACGAATTGCTGGACGCGCAGTCGATGTACGTGTATCAACAATGCCAACCAGTCATGGCGAACGTATTGTTTTGCGCTTACTCGATAAACAAACTGCGCGCTTAGACTTAGCTCAACTCGGAATGGATGCTAATTCATTACAATTAATGAAAAAATTAATTGCCATCCCACATGGAATAATTCTTGTCACCGGTCCCACCGGCTCAGGAAAAACAACAACACTCTATGCTGCACTCACAGCGCTTAACAATCATACGCGCAATATTCTTACGGTCGAAGATCCCATTGAATTTGATTTGTCTGGTATCGGTCAGACCCAAGTCAATGCAAAAATAAATATGACTTTTGCCAAAGGATTGCGAGCAATCTTACGACAAGATCCAGATGTTGTTATGATTGGTGAAATTCGTGATCTAGAAACCGCTCAAATTGCTATCCAAGCAAGCTTAACTGGCCACTTAGTTTTATCAACTTTACATACTAACAGTGCTATTGGTGCAATCACTCGACTTGATGATATGGGTATTGAACCCTTTTTACTTTCATCCAGCTTAATTGGCGTAATAGCACAACGTTTGTTACGCTTACTTTGCAAACATTGCAAAAAAGGTAAAGCAGCCACAGAGGCTGAATATGCTATACTTTCCAGCTGCTCCACCTCTACTGAGATACCCATTATTTATCGCCCAGTGGGTTGCTCTCATTGTCGCAATAGCGGCTACAATAATCGCACTGGTATTTATGAAGTGATTGTAATGGATGATAATTTGCAAACTCTGATTCATACACGAAAATCTGAACAAGTACTAAGACAATACGTACGCACTCAATTTACCAGCATTCGACAAGATGGACTTAAACGTGTACTCATGGGTGACACGTCACTCGAAGAAGTATTGCGTGTGACCAGCGAGGAGTAAACAATGGCAGCTTTTCATTACAATGCAATCAACCCAAAAGGTGAAAAACGCAAAGGCATTATAGAAGCTGAGTCAGAAAAACATGCTCGTCAATTACTCCGCGATAAAAATTTAATAACACTGAACATCCATTCCGCGCAAAAGAAAAATCACCCACACCTGGTTAAACGATTTAAATTATTTCAAAAAGAAACTATTTCTAATAAAGAATTAACTTTAATTACCCGTCAACTTGCAACATTACTTTCCGCTGGCCTACCTGTTGAAGAAGTACTTAACACTGTTGCGGAACAATCAGAAAAATCTAAAACCAAGGGTTTAATGCTATCAATACGCAGCAAAGTAAAAGAAGGATACTCGCTCGCCTCAGCTCTACAAGATTTTCCCGCTGCATTTTCAGCGCTCTATTGCGCGACCATCAGTGCTGGCGAAAAATCTGGTCATTTAGACAAAATATTGCAACGCTTAGCGGATTATACTGAACAACAATTTAATTTACGGCAAAAAATTCAAAATGCTTTAATTTATCCTAGTATTATGATTCTCGTTTCTATCGGGATTGTCGGATTTCTTTTGGAGTACGTTGTACCGCGCATGATTTCTGTGTACAGCAATATAGGCCAAACACTTCCTACAATGACCCAAATTCTGATTTCATTAAGTAATGGTATTGGCAACACAGGGATTTATTTTATCATTGCACTCACTATAGCTATTTTTTCTTTTCGACATTATTTAAAAAATAATCTTTTTTTTAAAGAAAAAGTACATAAAAAATTATTGCTTATACCCATCATCGGCAATTCCATTAAAATAATTAATACAGCACGTTTTTCACGTACTTTTGCCATTCTTTCTACTGCTGGCGTTCCTATATTAGAAGCCATGTCTATTGCATCTAAATTAATAACCAATATTCCCATCCGCAAAGCGATAGAAGAAGCCGCTAAACATGTACGCGAAGGCTCAACAATCAATTTATCATTAAAACAAACCCGTTACTTTCCTCCCATGAGCTTGCACCTCATTGCTAGCGGCGAAGCCAGCGGACAACTAGAAAATATGCTAGAACGCGCAGCCAACAATCAAGACAATGAAATCACCAACCTCATTGAAACCACGCTGACTCTCTTTGAACCCTTACTGATCCTTATTATGGGCGCAACCGTTTTATTCATCGTCCTCGCCGTATTGTTACCCATTTTTCAACTTGATCAACTAATTGCTTAATATAAAAATAATTATTTAGCTGGTCGGGAGTGCGGAGGAGTGCATAGTTTAAAATAAAGCGACTTGCTTGCCATGGATGGCAAGCATAAAACAGGGATGTTTAGCTCGGAGCGGCATTTTAAACTATGCACTCCTCCGCACTCCCGGCCAGCTAAATAACGACGATTATTGCTGCATTTTCACCTTTCCAATCAACTTTATAAAGATTAGAATACACTCCACACCATCGGATATAAATTAAAAATGACCAACCTTATTACACTAGACAATGTCTGCCTTGCTTATGGCTTAGATTCACTACTTGACCATGCGAAGTTACAAATTACCACTGGTGAACGCGTATGTTTAATAGGCCGGAATGGTGCAGGAAAATCTTCATTATTAAAAATTATTGACGGTCAATTACTTCCCGATAGCGGAACCGTCTGGCGCAAAAATCATTTACGCATGGCACGCTTAGAGCAAGAATTACCAAGAGATACACCACTGACTGTCTATGAATTTGTTGCCGAAGGATTAGCTGAAACCGGCAAATTACTCGCAGAATACCATACGTTAACTCAAAATTTTAAAGCTGAAGATTTTGATAAACTAGAAAAATTACAACAACAAATCGATACTAAAAATGCATGGCAATTTGAACAAAACATCCAAACTGTATTAACTCGCCTAGAATTACCAGCTGATCGACGAGTTGCAGAATTATCAGGTGGTTGGCAACGTCGAGTTGCGCTAGCAAAAGCGCTCGTTATCACCCCTGAACTTTTATTGCTTGATGAACCCACTAACCATCTCGACGTGAGTGCCATTCAATGGCTAGAAGAACAGTTGATTGCCAGCAATATTGGTCTTATTTTTATTACTCATGACCGCTCATTACTCCAACGTCTTGCCACCCGAATTATAGAATTAGATCGTGGTCAACTCACTTCTTGGCCCGGAGATTACACCAATTTTTTACGGCGCAAAGAAGAAATGTTACATGCTGAATCACAGCTCAACGCTGAATTTGATAAAAAACTCGCCCAGGAAGAACGTTGGATACGTCAAGGCATCAAAGCTCGACGCACTCGTAATGAAGGACGCGTACGCGCACTCGAAGATTTACGCTTAGAACGTAGTAAACGCAGAGAGATTCAAGGCAAAGCCAGCTTTGATGTTAATGAAGCACAAAAATCTGGACGCCTGGTAGTTGAAGCAAAAAATATTTCTCAGCAATTTAATGATAAATTCATTGTGAAAAACTTTTCGATTCGTATTTTACGCGGTGATCGCATAGGTTTACTAGGGCCCAATGGAATAGGCAAAAGTACTCTGCTCAATATATTATTAGGTAAATTAACTCCTCAAACCGGCACTGTCGCTCAAGGAACCAAGCTTGATATCGCTTACTTTGATCAATTAAGACAAGCGCTTGATCCTGAAAAAACAGTGATTGATAATGTTGTTCAAGGCACTGATTTCTTAGAGGTCAACGGGAAAAAACTACATATCATGAGTTATTTGGCCGATTTTTTATTTACACCCCAACGTGCACGCACACCGGTTAAAGCCTTATCAGGCGGTGAATGTAATCGCTTATTACTAGCACGCCTATTTAGTCAACCCGCTAATTTATTAGTACTTGACGAACCAACTAATGATCTTGATATTGAAACGCTGGAATTACTAGAAGAACTGCTTAACAATTATCAAGGCACTCTGTTAATTGTTAGCCATGACCGTACTTTTTTAGATAATGTGGTGACGAGTACTTTAGTTTTTAATGGCGATGGCGAAATTCAAGAATTTATTGGTGGTTATAATGATTGGTTACAACAATCAAAAGCAACAACTACAATAATACAAAAAAAAGCCGAACAAAAAAAATTGCCGATTGAAAAAGAAAAAACAAAAACTGATAAACTTAGCTTTAAAGAAAAAGCCGAGCTAAGCGAATTACCAAAAAAAATTACTGCATTAGAATCAGAACAAACCACATTACTTGAATTAACTCACAGTGCTGATTTTTACCAACAAAGCCCGGAGAAAATTACAGGCACTATGAACAAGCTAGCAGAAATAGAAATTCAATTAACTCAAGCTTATCAACGCTGGGAAGAATTAGAAAATCGATAAGACTATGTCATTCTGAGAGCACTTGCCGCAATTGTCATCCTGAGAGCGTTTTTTGCTCGAAGGATCTTCTATACCTATGCGAGATCCTTCGCTACGCTCAGGATGACATCTACCCCAGGATGACAATGCGCCCAGGACAACAACGCACTTAGATCAAAACAACTAATCAATAATATCAATCCCCATTTCACCAAACACCTGCGAAACAGTTTCATCCGCTGCATCTGCCAAGGTATAACCCGTCTGACCAAACCAACGCTTGATTGCCACTAATTCGCGGCCGCGCAAAAATATGTAGAATGATAAAAAAACAATATCTGCGTCTTCACCTGGTTCAAAAGTATAAGTATAACGCTCAGCGTAAGGTAAGCGCTTTTTAGATTCTAGCTTAGTAAATTCCGAAAGAATCGTAAACGCTTCTTCTGCTGTTGATGCATGCTCACATTTTTCTTTGACCTTCTGATAATCCGTTATCCGTTGATCAAGAATACGATCCAATTCATCGTCTTTAAATATTTCAGCAAATCCATGCGGCAAGCGCTCATCCAAAGCAAATACTTTATTGATAAAATCGGCATGCTCAATAATAGCCACATCTTGAGCAATCATTTTATGAAAAAACGGCACCGCCAAACAAGCACGTTTAAATGAAGTTAAGCTGATATAAAGTTTATTTTCACGAAGAGAAATCGTCGCTAAGCGCACCGGCTTAGCTGTATTTTTGCGAAAGGTAGAGACCGACTCAAAATTTAAATCTTCGCACTCATCCTTCCAGAACCAATTCCAAGAATTAGGCAAAGAATTTTTTTCTATGCAAGATAACCGTTCAAATGCTTGAACCAATGAATCTTGTTTCAGCACTCGGTACATTAAACGAATAGGTTGATAGGCTTCGCCGGTCGTCTCAACAGTTAAAAATGGCTTTTCTAGCCGGTCGAACATGTATATCTCCTAAAACCGAACGCTTTAACTACCCGAGCCGGGCTTTCTTCCAAAAGTTGTGGTTTTAGCGGAATCTAATACTAATGGCTTAGCAAACTTTTCATAAATCGAGCTAAGAGTGTTATTGAGTGCACCAACAGTCAACCCCAGACTAACAACATCCCTACCCTTGCTACCTAATACCATTGCTGTCTTTACTTCAATTTTTGCACGCTCAGCTGCGGAAACTTGTGAAGAAGTCAGCGTTTCCGAAACAAATTCGTCTATATCAGATAAACTTTCTACTCTTTTACTGTGTTTAGACATACCCATCCCCCCAGTATCTCTTTGATTATATTAGTTAAACTAAACCTTAAATCAGAAGCTGGCTGTAATAGATAAAACATTAACCAGTTAACACTTCCTGCCTTAAATTATATATATATAAACTCAGGATTGAAAGTATAATGTCACCTTTTTCTCCATCACTAATGGGTTATTATTTATGAAAAAATTAGCTGGATTTACCTTGATCGAAGTAATGGTTGTTGTTGTAATTTTGGGCATATTGGCTGCTATTGTTGTGCCTAAAATTATGAGCCGCCCTGAGCAAGCCCGCATGGTTAAAGCCAAGCAAGATATTGCCGCCATTCAGAGCGCCATGGACCTGTATAAATTAGACAATGGTTACTACCCCAGCACAGACCAAGGATTACAAGCATTGATCACCAAACCCACCAATGAACCAGTCCCACAAAACTGGAAATCCGATGGTTACTTACAAAAACTTCCTTTAGATCCATGGGGACACGCTTACCAATATCTTAATGATGAAGAAAAATTAAAAATTTTTAGTTACGGTCCAAAAAATAAAGATGGCGACAATGAGATTAGCAATCTTGACGAAAAATAATGTAAAACCAAAAACTCCAAGCATAAACAATAAACCACACGCTGGTGTGCAAGGCTTTACGCTGATTGAAATTTTGATCGTCATTGTCATCATTAGTATCGTTTCCTCGATAGCTATGCTGACCATCCATTTCAATTACAATAAACAATTAGAAACATTCACCCAAAATTTAGCGCGGCTCATTACCCTCAGCGAAGAAGAAGCGCTTGTACGCTCAACTACTATTGGCCTAGCTTTTACCTCACATACTTTTCAATTTTATGAATACAATGAGAATACTCACACATGGCAAAACCTCACTCATAAAATTTTTCAGCCACACCCCATTCTTGCAAATACTCAGCTCCAGCTTATTCTAAATAATAAAACAATGCCTGCAGATGGAAAACCCCACTTAATTATTTCCAGCAATGGCGACACTTCTGCCTTTGTTATTGAAGCAGGAAAACCCGCAGAAAAACCGCTTTATTCCATCATCGGTAATGAAGCAGGAGAAATCCATGTTAAATAAAAATAACGTTAAACCAAGACTCGAACTAGGCTTTACTTTAATCGAAGTTTTAATTGCCTTAGCTATTTTAGCCATTGCACTTACTGCGATCATCAAAGTAACCGCTCAAAATATACGTGACACAACTTACATACAAAATAAAACCATTGCGGCTTGGATCGGAACCGAAATTATTAATGAAATACGTGCCGGCATCACAAACATACCCGATCATCTGGAAAAAAATATTGTAATACTTAACCAACCATGGTCTTGGGAAGCTAATTCATTACCCACACCCAATAAACACATACAAGAAATTCAAGTCCGCGTTTTTAAACAGCCCAATCATCAACATCTCATTAACCTAACAAGTTATATTTATGCGAACTAACCCTATTTTTAACCGCTCCCAAGGATTTACTTTATTAGAAATTCTTGTCGCCTTATTCGTATTTACTATCATTGCAATGATCATGGTCAGTACCTTACATACCGTATTGACCACTCAGTCTGTCACTGAAAAAAATACAACTCGCTTTAACCAGATACAAATGGCGCTTATTATTATTTCTCGTGACTTCGAACAAACACTTGATCGCCCCATCACCAACAGCAGCGGCACAACTGAGCCTGCTGTAATAGGAGAACGCTCCGCTATCACATTAACTCATGCTGGAATGACTAATCCAGCAGGAGAACAAGCACGCAGTACCTTACAACGTGTGCATTATTTTTATCGCGACCATACACTCATTCGCGCAAGCTGGTCTGAGCTTGACACAACCCAAGACACACCCACTTATGAAAGAAAATTATTAGATAACATCACAGAACTCAGTTTTGAGTATCTTGATCAACAAAGAAATTTTCATGGCTCTTGGCCCATAACAAAGTCAAACAACGATAACCTACCTAAAGCTGTGCGTATCACCATTAAACTAAAAAATATGGGGAAAATTACCCAACTTTATCTTATACCCAATACCTTAATTAACTGATGAAAAAATTTATGCCCACAATCCTACCATGCAAAACAAAACAACAAGGTGCCGCAATTATCGTCGCGCTATTTGTTGTAGCACTGGTTGCAACAGCCAGCATCGCCATATTAACTCGCCTACAACAAGACACTCGGCGAGCAGAATTATTCCTTAACTCAAATCAAGCGTATCTTTACGCCCAGGGCTCTATTTTATGGGCCGCTGATCAACTCTTAAATAATAACAAAGAACAAAAAACAGACCATCTCATCGACAAAATTCCTCTGCGCTCACCCAGCAAAAAAATAAATAACGCCATTATAGAAAGCACCATTTACGATGCACAGGGGTTTTTTAATTTAAATAATTTAGCTGACACAAATTATCAAACTTCTTTCAAACGCCTCATTAAAACCATCATGCCCGCAATGAAAGACCAAGACATTCAGAACCTCATCTCTGCGACAGTCGATTGGATTTCAGCTAGCAATCAAGCCAACTTTTATCAAAATAATTACGCTAAATTAATCCCATCTTATCGCGCTCCTCACCGCCTTATGAGCAGCATGAGCGAGCTCCGCTTAGTTTCAGGCATGACGCCCGTATTATTTAATAAACTGTTACCACACATTATTGCCTTACCAAGCACAACACCAATTAATATTAATACTGCCACTCCACCCGTTTTAATGAGCCTAAGCCCCAGCTTAACCATAGAGTCTGCTCAAACCATAATTGCCGCGATAAAAAAATCACCTTATCCTACGGTACAAAAATTTATGAATTTTGACGTTGTCAAAAATAATGCGTTTAATGCCGACAATCTCACCGTTACCAGCACTTATTTCTTAGTTAAAACACAAGTATCGATAGGCGATCAGATATTTATTCTTTATACTTTAATGCAACGCGAAACAAAGAACTCGCAACCGACTATTTCAATTTTATGGCAAAGCAAAGGTACCCTATGACACAAAAAAAACGTATTGTCATACTATTGCACCCGGCTGATTTATCACGTGCAGACTGGACCTCTGTTTCAGAGCACCAACAAATCTCCCATACCGTTTTAAATGGGGCGCTCAGTGAGCTCACTCAGCTAGCGCAAGATCAGGAAATTATTGTTGTTATTCCAACAGGCGATGTATTACTCACTCAAGTAACCCTGCCAAAATTAAGTCGCCAAAAACTATTACAAGCTCTTCCCTATGCGCTCGAAGATCAATTAATTGATGATATTGGTAATCTACATTTTGCAACAGGAGAACATCAACCAGACAGTACCTTACCTGTCGCAATCGTCACGAAAACAAAAATTCAACAATGGATACACGCATTGAAAGAAGCTCAACTAGAGCCTATTGCAATTATCCCTGCCGCCTTAACTTTACCTTGGGATGAAAATACCACTTACTTATATTCTTATGACAATATCCATATTATACGCACCGGCCCTTACTCTGGCCTTTCCACTAACTCAACTAGCTTGAAAGAAACGCTTAAAGAAAATTCAACAGCCAAAACTGAGCATCACTCACTCACCCTCACTAAAAAGTCATTTTTAGAAAAAATAGCCTTAGAAATTCAACAGCAACCTTATATTAATTTGCTACAAAAACCCTATCTTTCAAGAAAAAAAATAGGCCACACCAAAAATGTCTGGCGGTGGGTAGCTTATGTCGTTGCGCTATGGGTGCTGCTCTTGTTTATCAGTAACTGGATCTCATTTTTCATTCTCCATCATCAAGCTAATCAAACAAACAAAAAAATTGACGCCATTTACTATCATCATTTCCCAGATGCAAAAACATTAACGGCTCTACGCGAACGACTAGAAAAAAAACTAAAAACTATAAAAAATCTTAGTCAAAAAAATAATTTTTTGCTGTTATTGGCCGACTTCGGCGCCACACTCAGCAAAAACAAAGGGCTGCGTTTGCGAAATCTTGATTATCGTGACGGCCAACTCACACTTGAAGTTTCTGCTCCTGCTTTTGATGTGATTGATAACTTAATCCATGAGTTGAACGTAAAAGGCTATGCAACCAAACAGCAAAATTCCGCAACTGCGGGAAATCAAGTCAACTCAACTCTTATTATCAAAGCAGGTACAACATGAAAGAATGGTGGATTAACTTAAAATTACGTGAAAAACAATACTTAACCGCAGCAGGATTCATTATTTTTTTATTTTTTCTCTACGTAACTTTATTAGCACCTATCAGTCATTATAATAATTCATTACGTGAAGAAATAAGCCAACAACAACATTTATTAGTCTCGATGCAAACCATCGACACTCAAATTCGCAATACCGAAAAGCTTGCTACCAAAAATCTTCCTACCCAAACTTCTGCTACCTTGTTGAGCACTCTACAAAATGAAACAAAACAATCGCCACTTGCTAGCAATCTAACCCAACTCAGCCAAACTGAAAATAATTCTGTGCAACTTGTTTTTCAAAAAGTTAATTTTGATATTCTAATGAAGTGGTTGAGCGATTTATTACAGAGAAAAGAACTTAATGTAGTTCAAATGACCGCGACACCGAATGGTTCGATAGGCGTTGTAGATGCAACTATTGTTTTACATTAACAAGGTAACTATTTGGTGGGCACGCTGCGCTTTACCCACCCTACGAAATCTTGTCATGCCAGCGTGTTTCTAGCTGGCATCTAGTAGGGTGTGGGCAAAGCGCGGCGTGCCCACCAAACCGGCTTAATTAACTCCCTGCTTCTCAACAATTAAACTTAATGCATGATCTGCCGGTGGGTAATTTTGCGCGGCCGATTTTTTCATCCAAAATAATCCTGACTCCGCGTCTTGAGCCGTACCAATACCATAATAATACATATATCCAACAGCATACTGTGCTTGCTTATTGCCATACACGGCAATGGGCAGCAACTCATGAAATGAGGTTTTATAATCGCCCGCATTAAATTTAATTTTTGCCGCCGCCATTTCTTCACTCATTTTAGGGGACGCACATGCTTGCAACATGATTGCCAACACTAACACTACTATCACTTTTAATTTCATAACTCTTCCCGCTGTTCTAACAACGATTTCGGCAATCCTTGAAATGACAAATGTCGACGCTGCAGCGGTAATTTTTCCAAATGTTCACCGTTTTCTAAAATAACGCCATCATCAACAATTGCATGCACCCTAATTCCTGCAGGTAAACTATCTCCGACTGCATAGACTTTTCCACCTTGACCCGCTGCAGAAATAATAATTCGTGAAGCACCTTCTGACTCAGATTGAATAATACCAATTAAACGCAATTGCAAACTCGTAATAGGCACAGCTCCCTGCGCTATCGCATTACTACCAAATAAATGTTCATTAGGAAGTTGCGCGATGAGCTGCATAGCATTGTCTCCGGCTCCAGCCACATTCTCTTTAATTAATATCGGCTCAGCTCTTGTTATCATATAATCTTGATGCCAATGACTAAACGCTGTGACCAAACTCATAAAGCTCATTATGATCAACAAGCTCAACACGCACCAACTCGCTTTTCGACCCCACTCGGTCAAAAATAATGGTGCCCCTATTTCTGCAAAGTAATGCCCTAAATGCAAATAAACTTTTTTTAGCTGTTCTTTAACCATCGAGCTACCTCTACCGCAAAATAAGTTAAAATCGCATCAGCTCCCGCACGTTTCATCGCCATCAATGACTCTGTCACCACCTTCCGCTCATCTAACCAGCCGCGCTGCGCTGCTGCTTTTAACATCGCGTATTCCCCACTCACTTGATAAACAAATGTAGGCACGCGAAAAGTTTGCTTCACTTGATAAACAATATCTAAATACGGCATCCCGGGTTTTATCATGACAATATCCGCCCCCTCTTGCAGATCTGCGGCAATCTCATGCAATGCTTCATCAGCATTACTCATATCCATTTGATATTGATATTTATCTGCCTTACCTAATGACGCCGAAGAACCGACCGCATCACGAAATGGCCCATAAAAATTCGAAGCATATTTTGCTGAGTAAGCCAGAATTTTTGTATTCACAAATTTTGCTGCTTCTAAAGCATCACGAATAGCACCAATTCGTCCATCCATCATATCAGAAGGCGCAACGATATCAGCCCCTGCCTCTGCATGTGATAATGCTTGCTTAACTAAAATAGCCGTTGTTTCATCATTCATAACGTAACCATGATGGTCAATTACACCATCTTGACCATGCACCGTATAAGGGTCCAGCGCCACATCGGTTATCACCCCCAGCGCAGGAAACGCTTTTTTTATTTCTCGCACAGCACGCTGCACTAAACCATCATCTTGATAAGCAGCCTCAGCATACAATGATTTTTTTTCGACACCAATCACTGGAAATAGCGCTATTGCTTGAATTCCTAAATCAATATATTCAACTAATTCTTGTAACAAGATATCAATACTTATACGCTCTACCCCAGGCATTGATTCGATAGCAACACGCTGATTCTGACCCTCAACTATAAAAACCGGGTAAATTAAATCATGCGTAGTTAAACTATTTTCAGCCATCAAACGCCGTGAAAAAACACTAGAACGCATACGACGTAAACGTGTTTTCGGAAAATAGCGCTTAACTAAATGAATTGTCATAATATCCTCGAGTGCATGGCATTAGCTGATCGCCGGCGGATTATACCTTAACTTAAGAGAAAAGTGCTCATGTTTACACCATCAGTTGCTGTTTTTGCCCAGACATCAGACTTGCAACCCCAAGCTCAAAGCCTAGCAAACCGCCTTAGCCTACCCTTAGCAGACAAAAGTACAGATCCTTATGAATATTTACTTGTTTTAAATGCTAATTATCTAGGCTTACAAAAAACTAACGTTAAAGCACGACCATTATTCATTGATTTTCTTGATAAAAAAATTCAACATCGCCGAAAACAAGCCAGTTTACGTAAAGAAATGCTCGCTCGCGCTTTAGGTTTAAAAAACAAATCACCTCGCAAAATTATTGATGCAACTGCTGGATTAGCCAGAGATAGCTTTATTCTTGCCGCACTGGGGTTTGAAGTGACAGCTCTTGAACGCTCGCCTATTATTTTTGCACTACTTGAGGATGCAATCCAACGAGCTAATTATGATCATGAAACAGGCCAGATTTTAAACCGCCTTCACCTCATTCAAGCGAATGCCATCGAGTGGTTACGACACCCCCAAACCGCAGAAATTATCTACTTAGACCCCATGTTTCCAACAAGCAAAAAATCTGCATTATCTAAGCAAGATATGCGCATTTTCCACGACGTTCTCGGAAATGATCTTGATGCAAATCTTTTGCTTAGCGCGGCGCTAGCTTGTGCGAGCGAACGGGTTGTGGTAAAAAGGCCGCGTTTAGCGCCGCCAATCGAGGGTATAACTCCTACTTTTTCAATAGCGGGAAGCAGCAACCGTTTTGATATTTATTTAACACGAGACTCTCATGGAAACAATACATCAGCTACTTAATTTTGTGCTGCACTTAGATCAACAATTATTTGCTTTTGTCGGCGACCATGGCGCCTGGGCGTACGCATTACTTTTTACTATTATTTTTTGTGAAACTGGATTCGTTATCACCCCTTTCCTGCCGGGGGATTCGCTACTCTTTGCTGCTGGAACAGTTGCTGCTAATACCAATACTCACTTTAACATTCATATTTTATTTTTACTTTTAGTCTTTGCTTCCATTGTCGGCAATACTCTTAACTATTTTATTGGCCGCTTTCTTGGAACCAGAATGTTTTTTTCATCCAGCTCGTGGTTATTTAACAAAAACTATCTAACCCAAGCACATGCTTTTTATGCACGTCATGGTGGAAAAACGATTATTATTGCCCGATTCATCCCTATTATTCGAACCTTCGCCCCCTTTGTTGCTGGCTGTGCCTCTATGCAATTCCAACGTTTTTGTACTTACAACATTATCAGCGCTGTGCTTTGGATTGGCAGTTTATTATACACCAGCTATTTGTTTGGGAACCTTCCTTTTGTTAAAGACCACTTTTCAACTGTCATTATTATGATTATTATTGTCTCTCTATTACCACCGCTCATAGGGCTATTGCGCAGCAAATTTTCCGCTCATGTTAGTACATAATTAGAAACCAAGAGCTTGTCATGCCAGCATGCTTCTAGCTGGCATCGCATCTAGGACAGCCAAAGCGCAGCGTGCCCACCAAGCTCTCTAGCTACTAAATAGTTACCAACTAGCCGATATCTTGCAGGCATCTTGCAGGCAATTTCTTCTATCTAGACAAAATATCTAACTTCGGGCAGAATGCTCTGCCTGGATAATCAAACAATTAATACGTGCCATCTTTAACATTTTTTGGAGCATTTACTCTATGGCTGTGGACATACGAAAAATTAAAAAACTCATTGAAGTCGTAAAAGAAAGCGGAATAGCAGAGCTTGAAATTCAAGAAGAAGGCGAGTCCATCCGCATCAGTCTAGCAAGCAGCCGCATGGCAATGCCGGCTATGGCTCCTCCTGCTCAAGCAACTTATTATGCTGAGCCTCAAGCACCAGCAGCTGCACCTACCCCAAAAGAATCTGCCGTCACGGCAAATAAGCACGTGCTTAAATCCCCTATGGTAGGAACGGTTTACCTCTCGCCCACACCTGGCGCCAAATCATTTGTTGAAATAGGCCAAACCGTTAAACGCGGCGACATTATTTGTTTAATTGAAGCCATGAAAATGTTTAATCAAATTGAAGCCGACAAAGATGGCACCATTACCGCTAAGTTAGTAGAAAACGGCCTGCCGGTTGAATTTAATCAACCTTTATTTGTCATTGAATAATACTGGGGTGACAAAAACATGTTAAATAAAGTTGTTATAGCCAATCGCGGAGAAATTGCACTCCGCATCCTACGCGCCTGCAAAGAGCTTAATATTAGAACAGTCGCTGTTCATTCTGACGCTGACCGAGATCTCATGCACGTACGCTTAGCGGATGAATCTGTCTGCATTGGCCCACACCCTGCTACACAAAGCTACCTCAGTATTCCTGCTATTATCAGCGCTGCTGAAATTACTGATGCGGTTGCAATTCATCCGGGCTATGGTTTTCTTGCTGAAAATGCTGATTTTGCTGAACAAGTAGAAAAAAGCGGCTTTATCTTCATTGGTCCACGCGCTGATACAATTAGAACCATGGGCGATAAAGTTGCAGCAATCCAAGCGATGAAACAACTCGGCATCCCCTGCGTTCCTGGGTCTAGCGATCCCATTGGCGATGACGATGCAAACACCATCCGCATGGCACGTGAAATTGGCTACCCTATTATCATCAAAGCAGCCGGTGGTGGTGGCGGTCGAGGCATGCGTGTCGTTAACACGGAGTCTCATCTATTAAATGCAATTGCCATGACACAAAATGAAGCTCGCACTGCATTCAATAATGACAAAGTTTATATGGAAAAATATCTACAAACTCCACGCCACGTTGAAATCCAAATTCTCGGCGATGGACAAGGCAATGCCGTTCACCTGGGTGAACGTGACTGCTCTATTCAACGCCGGCATCAAAAAATTATTGAAGAAGCACCTGCTCCAGGCATCAGTGCCGCACAACGCGAAAAAATTGGCGAACGCTGCGCACAAGCTTGTCGTGACATGAAATATCGAGGTGCTGGCACATTTGAATTTTTATATGAAAACAATGAATTTTATTTCATTGAAATGAATACACGTGTCCAAGTTGAGCATCCCGTGACAGAGATGATCACCGGAGTTGATATTGTCAAAGAACAATTAAAAATTGCTGATGGACAAAAACTTTCTCTCAAGCAATCTGACATCCAAATTAAAGGTCATGCTATCGAATGCCGCATCAACGCTGAAGATCCGCGCAGCTTTGTGCCTTCTCCTGGCATTATCACCCACTTTCATGCACCCGGTGGGCCAGGTATCCGTGTCGATTCCCACATATATAGCAGTTACAAAGTTCCTCCTTATTATGATTCGCTCATAGCAAAGATTATTGCTCATGGCGAAACGCGGGAGCTTGCGCTTGCTAGAATGCGAACCGCTTTAGAGGAAACCGTCATTGATGGCATCAAAACTAACTTACCGTTACATCAAGAATTACTGCGTGGCAGCGAATTCCAACATGGTGGGGTTAACATTCACTTTTTAGAACATTGGCTAAACTTATAAAAGAGACCCTCAATGGAATGGCTTGAATTTCACATCACCACCACAGCTACCAATGCCCACCAAATGAGTGATCGCCTGGTTTTACTCGGCGCTCAAGCCGTCACTCTCAGGGATGCGGGCAACCAACCAATTTATGAACCGGCTCCAAACACCAGCCCCATCTGGCAAGACGTCATTGTTATTGGCTTATTTGATAGCGAAGAACCCATGGAGCCCATCGGAACCTATCTCGAACAACAACGAGAAACAGGACTGTTAAAAAAGTTTGAGTTACATCGTGTTGCAGATGAAGACTGGACTCGACGTTGCTTAGAGAGCTTTAAGCCTCTCAAGTTTGGCGATCGACTCTGGATTTGCCCTAGCTGGCTAACCCCTCCAGAGCCTGCTGCTATCAATGTTATCCTTGACCCAGGCTTGGCTTTTGGTACAGGCACCCACGCAACCACCGCACTTTGTTTAGAGTGGCTAGATAAAAATATCCATGCTCAAGAAAAAATCATTGATTATGGTTGTGGCTCTGGTATTTTGTCGATTGCTGCTTTAAAATTAGGAGCTAAAAAGGTATTTGCAATCGATCATGATCCTCAAGCGCTGGAAGCGACCCTTTATAATGCGGAACGAAACCACTTAAATTTCCCTGCATTAGAGAGACTTTTACCCAATGACTTTAACAAAGAACCAGTAGACATACTCATCGCCAATATACTAGCCCAACCTTTAGTAGATTTTGCGCCGTTATTTGCTTCTTTAGTTAACCCAAATGGTAAAATTTTGCTATCCGGTATCTTGACTGAACAGGCGGAATCGGTCATAAATGCGTATAACCCTTGGTTTAATATGGGAAAACCCATGATAAAAGAAGAGTGGATATGCATAGAGGGGATTCGCAAATAAACTCAAAATGAGTAATTGATCGAACAAAGAACAATTGCTATAATATGACACTGAAGAATTTTGAACCGTTTTATTTGAAACACTAAATTGAGAGAAAACCAATGGCTACCAACAACACTTTAGATACAACCACTGCTGATAAAGCACTGTCACCTTTCACTGTGGCGCATAAAAACCAACCATTACACGATAGTGTAAGACAAGCTTTAGAAAACTATTTTCAAACCCTCAAAGGCCAAGCTCCTAATAACCTTTACGAATTAGTTCTTGCTGAAGTTGAAGTTCCTTTATTAGAAGCAGTTATGGAATACACAAAAGACAATCAATCACGCGCTGCAATTTTGTTAGGCTTAAGTCGTGGCACACTGCGCAAAAAGCTAAAAATTTATGGAATGCTCGACTAATTTAGCGTCATTGCTCGTCATCCCAGCGGAAGCAGGGATCTTCACCTAAAGCAACTCTGCTCATAAGATTCCCGCTTTCGCGGGAATGACGGATCTATTTAAGTTACATGACAGCCTCAACCCCCCCATGTATAATCTTCTAACTTTCCTCTTACGCAGCGAGGGAAAAGATAGCATGAGGAACTAAAATAATGATAACCAGCTCAAATAGGAATAATTCCACCAGCTCTATTGCCCTTGATGTACCCATTCAACAACAAATGGTATTACCTGGCAAATTCATTACTCATCACCCTAAATCCGGCATCAATCCTTTGGTTGACGCTGCTGCTTATTTATTTTCTATTATTGGTAAAATAAAATTATTAAAATCTTATCGCGACTTAAGCAAGTTACACCAAGAATTAACTCAAGAAGTTAATACTTACCAAGACACTATCAAAGCACAAGGCTATACAACCGAATATATTCTCGTTTGCCGTTATGCCCTCTGCGCTACACTGGATGACCTTATTGAAAATACACCCTGGGGTGCTCAAGGCCTATGGGAAAGCTTTAGTTTACTCACAACCCTTAGTCAAGAACCTATCCAACAAGATCGTTTTTTTATTTTGCTCGATCGCATTATTAAAGAACCCGCTATCTATATTGAAGTCATGGAATTAATGTATCTTTGCCTTAATCTTGGCTACAAAGGTAGCTATCGATCAACGGAATTTAGTCAAAACCAATTAGAACAAATTACTGATGCGCTATATAAACGGATTCGAGCTTATCGAGGTGACTTCATCAAAGCACTCTCCCCCTTCACTATTAAAGTAAGCTCCTCACTACAAGAAAAAAAAATAATTAAAAAAATGCCACTTTGGCTCATTGCAATCACAACTCTCATTATTATCATGGGATTATTCATCGGACTGGGATATTTTTTAGATACTATTATTGGAAAATCAATACCTTATGAAACAACTCACCCATAAGCTGTCCACTCTTGAGCTAGTCTCATTAGGCGCGCTCATTCTTTTTTCTGTTCTTATCTGGTCACTTGGATCCAGCATCTCCATCGCCGGTCACTATCCCTTAGCCGGTCCAGAAAAACGTTTCGGCATCATCATGGTATTATTTTTAGGTTGGTTAATCCTATCTCTTGTTTATTCAACACCCATCCCTAACCAAAACATAACACCCGCTACCACACCGGAAACACTAAAAAAATTACAATCGTTACAAGGTCGTTTTCAAGGCGCGATCGATTTTTTAAAAAAAACCATCATTCACAAACAAGGCATGAATGTAAACTTAGCCAACCTACCTTGGTATTTATTAATTGGCCCACAAAATTCAGGGAAAACTACATTATTAGCCAACTCTCACATTCATTTCACCTTGTCTAAACAATTTAAATCAGAAACAATAACAGCCATTCCACCCTCTGAAGCCTGCGATTGGTGGGCAACTCGCGACCTTGTATTAGTCGACATTCCTAGCAGCTATATTTATTCACAAGAAAAACCACAAAAAATTCCTGCACGTGGCTCTTTATCTAATATGCTTTGGTATAACTTACTTACTTTAATTTTTACGCGCAGCAAAACCGACTCATTGCGAGGAGTCGTTATTGCACTGAATTTGCCAGAAATCATGCAGCAATCCACCGCACAACAAAAAGTATTAGTCACCAACATTCGACAACGAATTAAAGAACTATCAGATAAGTTTGGTAAACAGCTGCCCTATTATTTCATTATTACGAAATGCGACTTATTACCCGGTTTTCTTGATTTTTTTAACGATAGTAGCACTGATGAATTAGCACAACACTGGGGGCTGACGCTACCTAATTTACATATAGGCGAAAAAATCAGCGACCTTTTGACTCATCGATTTAACGCCATCATCAAGCGCTTAAACAAACAATTACTGTGGCGCTTACATAAAGAAAGAAACCCTGCAGCACGCACCCTTATTAAAGATTTTCCATTACAAATGGAACGCATTAAAGAACAGCTCATTCAATTTACAAAAGCACTTGCTTTACCTCAGCTCAATTTAAATGGAGTTTTTTTTACTAGCGCTATTCAAACAAGCAACAATGAGTCAACTCAAGCCATCACTATTAATGCTAATCAACACCATGCATTGCAAATCTTACAAACAACTGAAACGCCAAGTAAACCTTACTTTATCCGCCAACTTATATTGCAAGCTTTATTCCACAGCGGCGAACCCAATCTCACCCACACAATAGCAGCAAAACCATGGCAACGTCTAAGCGCCTACGCTGCCTCAGCATTAGCCATCCTAGGAGCAACCTTACTACTAGGCTATGACTTTAAACAAAGCCTTCAACAAACCTATGCTATTCAAAACAATTTGACACAGTACCAACTGCATTTACAGGAAAATGCGGAGCCCGGTGAACGCTTAATCAATGCCTTGCCTTTACTTAATGCTTTACAAGCAGCGAGTGAAAATTCACAAGGAAAAATATCACGTCTTGCAAATCACCTCGCTTTTTATTCAAAAAAATCAGAACAAAATGCACGAGATGTTTATCTCAAAACATTACAAACGCTAGTTTTACCCAATGTTAAAAATATTTTTGAAGCCTATCTAAGCACAGCAACTGAAAAAAACGCTGCACAAACTTATACGATATTAAAAGCTTATCTCATGCTCGCAGATAAAAAAAATCTGCAGCCTAACTTTATTCTCAGCGCAATTAAAACCTTGGCTGTCGCTTCTTTAAATACCCAAGCCGAAGAACAGCTAATAAATCATATTCAAATTGCTGTTTCTTCAACCTCTAACACACAAGAACTCAATGAAGCTTTAATTACAACTGTTCGTCATCAACTTGCTAGCCTGCCGCCAAAAGAGCTGGCTTATCTTATTTTAAAAAACATGAATAACAATAATGCCGATAGTCCAATTAAATTAGGAACAGACACAAAAAATGCCTCTGTTTTCATCAGCAAAGAATTAAGCAATCAAATCCCCAATATCTTTACTGCATCGGGTATTAAAACAATTTTAGCGGGCGAAATAAGTATTGCTGCAAATGAAGCAACACGCGGTAACTGGGTAACTGGAATTATTACTACCAATCAAGATGCAAAAATAGTTGCGGAACAATTACAAGCGCAATATCTTTCTAACTACATTGATATCTGGGAAAGCCAGCTTGCAAATATTAAACTCTATACCCCAAAAAATTTAACCGAACTCAACTCTATGCTAGAATCTCTAACCAGCGATCAATCCCCTTTATTACAGATGTTACAAACTATTCATGAAAATACGGCTTTTGAAAACATCACCCATGCCAGCCCAAAACTACAAATGCTAAACACTTTACTGACTCATGCAAACGACAATCAAGACAATTATCTCTATCAAATGTTTTTAAAATTACGCCAATTAAATACTTACGTCGGAAGAATCACCAGCTCTTCTGACCTAGGAAATGCTGCATTAGAAGCAACACAACAACACTTACAAAAAGGCGCGCGCGATCCCATCACAAACATAAATGCTCTGGCTGAGCAAGTTCCAGAGCCGTTAAAACTATGGCTAACTACCATGTCTACACAAAGCTGGCGGTTAATTTCACAAGCTGCTGATCAAAAAGCCGTGAAACCTATTTTCACCACTTAACTTAGCACAACTATAATTACCAGAAACTTTATTACAAAAGAACGAGAAAAAATATGCATGTGAGACAAAAAAAACAAGATTGGGAGCAGAGCGCTTTTATTGCAACTCACTACCTTCCGGTTAAGCTACACTATTTTTCTGGTACGCTACTAACACCTTTTGGCCATGTTGCGATTCAACTCGGCGATTGCTATATAAGCTATGAAGCTGGAGCAGTGGTTGATATATTTAAAGCAGATAAGACCTTACGCAGACACAGCGCATTTTATGGTGATCATCATGAAATTACTCTTTCCCACCCAATAAATAATCCTCTTGGCTTATTAAGGGAATGGAAAAAAGATAAAAACTGGGACCCGCAAAACTACAACTTAATTAAGCATAATTGCGCACACGCTGTTATATATATTGCAATCAAATTAGGATTACTAGACAAATCTTTTGAAAATCATCAAACACAACCAGGCCTAAGACCTTATGCTGTCACAAAAATTTTAATCGAACAAACCCAAAAACAACTGATCAGCAAAAGAGAAGATATTCTGTTAGAGCCATCAACAAGCATTAAAACAAAAATCAGCGAACAAATCGATAATAAAGTTGCAGCTTTGCAAATTGATATATCTTTGCAAGAAATTGCCTTAATTCCATCTTCAACTGAAGCAAATCGACTCAAAATAATAAAACTCATTGCGCTTAAAAGATCAATTCCTCACTTACCACTTAAAACCCTTATAGATGAAGCTTCATCATTAATGACTGATGCCTCATTTTCCGTGACTGATCTTAAAATGGAAAATAGTCGCTATGCTGATGAAGCAAAAGAGCAACAAGAAAGCTTAAGTTATATTACTTATCACCTTGCCTATCAAGATACAATCTTAACTAAGATATCGCCATTATTAAAAGAAAACAAAGCGTTTATATACGCGCTTTATTTGTTTTTTATCGACATTCTGCAACAAAAAGACTTTCATAATTTCAACAAAGAAACTGAATATGCTCTGGCTTGTCAATTCATAGAAAGCGCGGAAACGATAGAAAAAGCCATGGACGAACACGAAAATAAAACTCATATCAACAATATAAAAATAAATTTTGATAATGTAATTAAAAAGATTATTTCAAATCCCACTCATCTTGAGCACCATCTTCCTGAGCTAACGATTTATAAAGATCAACTAACTTCTATAGTTTATCGTGGAACTAGAAGAATGTCCGTACCTAGCCTTACACAAATAACATCTTATTCAGAAGAAAAAAGTATGCCGCCCCCAACTGGCGCCACTACAATCGACAAAAAAAGCAACGACAACAAGCCATTCACCACTAAAAACAACTTTATGACTTCCGCACATCTTGACTGGCTAAATTACCACATAGCTAATATTTATTTTTGGCATGAATTCATTGGAAAAAAAGCTGACGTAGAAACTTTGCAAAAAATGTTAATCGCTTTATATCAGCAATCTTTTTTAATGCAGAAAACAATGGTAGCAACAATCTTCAGAGACACAAAATCTTCTCTGTTCGAAAAAACATGGAACGCCGCCAAAAAAAGTAATCCCACTCTCATCGACACATTAAATACTGACACTCAACATACTCTTTTTATTCGTGAAATTGGCTTTTTACTAGCCAAAACTAATGAATTTCTTGGTATTGATAATAAAAAATTAAAATCTTTAATTCTCCCCTATGCTGTTACCTTGCCACATCAAGATCATGAAAAAAATAAATATATTTTTAATTACTTAAAGAAACAAATTCAGCTATTCCCCAAATCCAATAAAATTGTTTTACACTTGCAAGATAACTTTCAACAGCTTGATTATTTAACTGCAAAAAGCATCATTAATTACACCACCGCTCTCAATGAAATTTGCAATGAAATCAATCACGCCATTATGATACTAGATCTTGGATTATTTAAAACAGAACTGATAGGCATGATAAAAATAGCAAAAAACCCGAGCTTACCCCAAGTAATGCCCGCGAATAATATTACCTCAAGAGATGATAGCTCTCTTATCAAGCTGCAAAAAAACGATGATACTTTTGATGAATTCCCTGATACACCAACACTCTCATTTTTTGAATTGCGCGCAAGAGCCATCATAAAATATGATTTAAAAAATATTCTCTCTTACCTAGCTATAAATAAAATTGACCAACTTAGACAATTAATTCAATCTATCCGAGATCGTTATACTCAAAAAATTTTATTGCCCATCGAAAAATATATACTAGACATCGTGTCTGATATTGAGAAACATTTTCTCGACCTGCTAACATGTTGCTCGCTCAATAATTATGATATGGATGAAAATAGCTTTCTTAAGCTTTTATGTGAAAAAATGCAGGAAAAGCTGCTAAAAGAAAAACAAGCACTTACTGAAAAAAAATCTGCAACCCTCTCTGCCTTATTACAATCAGTTCATGATAGCATCAAGCAATCACCTACTATTCAATTAACAATTGAACCCTCTCTTATGCTTTTTAACTCAACTAGCATTGTTGATAGCAAGCATAACGGCTCAACGATTTCAACAGGCAATAAAGCAACAACTACTTTGACAAACTCTTTACATCAGGATTAATTGCGTATGCTTGCAAAATCTCCTCGACCAATTGATCAGCAATACTCAAAGGATTAGCTTCTTCTATCATGCCTTGCACTTCTTTTATTTTCTCTAGCCGCGACTCAACCAATGCCTTTAATGAACCCGAAGGAAATATATTTGCAAGCACGCGTCTTGCTTCTGCTGGTCCAATTTTTTGATATAACTTATTTCGCACACGTGCATCTTCTGCTGTCGTACTAAAAGCCCATAACTCAACCGGACCTAATGTACTCGTTAGCAACTGCGTATTCATCCCAGCTTTTGTCGCAAACTGCGCTAAAAAAGTAGCACCGCCCTCTCGCGGACCATGCACTCGAGTCTTCAGTGCCACACGTGCTGTTTCTGACAAACCAAAAATTTCTGTTGAGCGTTTTATGGATTGCTCAGGACCGGCATCCATAATAAAAATCGATGTTGCAAATTCAACCATGACCGGATCAAAATCATCTAATGATTGTGAAATTAGCGCAATTTGAACATTCCACTTTCGTCCTTCACGCATATCTAAAATAACTTGTTCTCGCACTGCCCGTGCTTTTGACGTTCGATGAAATTCATCATAAACCAAACGTTTAGGGTCTTCACGAATTTCTGAAATGCGAGCTCGATGATAATCGCGATAAGCTTCAGTGAAATCATTCAGCATATCTTCTGTTAAATAATAACTACGACCTAACACATAACGCGCTAACATATACATGACTGCTGTTTGACGCTCTGCTGCATCGCCACCACTTTTTGCAACTTCATCCAAATCTAATGACACCACACGCGCATCACCAATATCAAATTTTGTTACACTAGATAAAATCGGATACTCTCTCACCGCACCTGATATCATTCGACTAAATGCTTGAATCAAAGGCTCGCCCGTTGGCGCTTTCACTTGTCCATAGAGATCTTCAACAACTTGAGTACGAACAATAGCTGCAGCATCCGCTAATAATGGCATAGCATAACGTTGCGCAAGCAATGCTTCATGTTGGAAACCCGCTAAAAACAAGGCATCTGTTATTTCCCACCATGTAGTACGTTCATCCATAACAAAACCAATTTCACCTAATATATCGTCAACTAACGGTTCAATATCTTTGGTATACGGATGTGGTTTTGCATCATCGGCTAAATACTTATAAAGCTCATCTATTACCAACCCAGCCATATCTGAGATACCATCATAAGGCCGCTCAGCTCCTAATGGCGTTGATAATAATGTAATAAAATTAACTAAAAAACCGCGTTCTTGCGCTGTAGGATAACGACTACCTAGCTGAGTATCAAAAGGGTTAATTGAATAATCTGGTGTCATGCGCAAACGATGATAAGCAACTAAATGTCGATGTTGCGCAGGCAATGCTTCTTTTAATAAGGAAATTAATCCACTACTTGAAGGCCCAATATCAACGATAGCAATTCGCGGCAATCGCTGTATTCCACCAGATAAACAAAGCGCTAAATTCATTGAGTTAGAAAGCACCGACTTACCCGAACCAGGGCGAGCATACATTAAATCAATCCATGTTGTTTGCTGTGACGAACCCGGCTGATAAGGCCATGGTTTACCATCGGGAGACCTCAACAACACTGCACCATGCCGCCAAGCAGAGGCAGGGCGAGTAAATGGCAACATATAAACTACATCAGACAATGGAGCTACAGATGGTGTTGCAACACTTGAGGCATTAAACCCTAAAATACTGGATGCAACCCCAGCAAATACGTCACCACAAACTTCTGACACTTCACATGAACCCCAGCCTTGTACTGCTTTAGATAGTTCTGCTACTCGAGTACGTAAGAGACGAATATTATCTTCTGGCGCCCACGTTGCCAAACTAACTTGTAACTTTACTACGGCATCATCGCTATTCACTTCAATATCTTGCAATAATCGCGTTGCATCATTAACTAAACCATTATGCGCAGCAGTCCAGCTTAATATAGCTGCCATGAGTGACTTAAATTTAAGTGTTTCATAGCCACCAGCCTCAATTAAAAATGAAATTCGCCATGGCACCTGGGTTGGCAATGTGCGCGAAAATAAGCTCATAAACGGTTTTATTTCTTGCGGAAACAAATCAATAAATAATGGCGTATAAACTCGATCACCCGCTCGCAACGTCCGTAAATCAACATTCTCAGCATCTCGAGGAAAAATTTGTCGCGCTAAAGGGGGATACATTAGCCCCGAAATTTCGTGCCCCATGCTGTGAACTTCTCGGATTGGAACTTTATCGCCTGGCAAAACGGCTCGCCAATCTTTTGCAGTAAACTCAGGGTCTGCTGAATAACGCATAGCATATACCGCATCATGGACTTCTAATAACTGTACCGATACACTGAGGCCAGTTAAATCTGTGACTAATGATCGGACAAAGGAAGAATGAGCTTCACGCAAATCCGGCACAGAAGCAATTAAGTTTTGACCATTAAAAAATGGAGTGACCTTGCCATCACGAATAAATTTTAATTTATCTTTAACAGCTCGTTGCTGCTGCTCACCCGTTAAAGAATAAGGCCTGGTCCATAAAACAAAATATAATTCTTCATGCGCACAAAACTTAGAAATATAATCAATACGCTCATTAAATAAATCTTCTAAATTAAGTTGCAAACGTTTTGCGGTTGCTTTTGCAGGAGATAAAATATCTTCGATATCAGGTTTTACTGCACCTTTATCGTAACAAAAATAAACTTGAACAACATGCCCAGCTCTTTTTAATGTTGCACGCAAACTTTGCGTTAGCCCATTGTGAATGGATTCAAATTCTTCCGTACCAATCAGTTTAGTAACACCATGGACTCGAATAACAGAAACTAATGAACCATCACGCGCAACAATGGTATTAGTATCCTCTGCGGTTTCCAGATCACAGTATGATTCCGTTGTTTGTTTAAGCTCGGTACTAAACCAGGCTAAAACTGAATCGATACCTTCTAATAAAGGGTCCATGAAACTGCGCATAGTCTTTCCTTTTATGGTCTGTTTGCTGATCTGGTGTTAGCGTTGCTGCTCCTCTGCTGCTAACTCTTCTAATGCTGCTTTTGCCCATGCATCGAGCTGCACTTTAAATTTTGTATACGCTGGCAACAACCGTAAATCTTTCAATATATCAATATACTTATCTGGGTTATTTTGTTGATACTCTAAAATGAGCTGACCAAAAACAGTGGGATTACTCGTCCCTGATCCAAATTTATTTTCGATCGGTTGACTACGAAACTTAAAGCTACGATAAATTGCTTGAGCACTATCCTGATAACCTGTGCCGTTACCCATTGCACAAAACAATACATGACAAAAACTATTTAAATCAGCCTGGCTCATTTCAGGTAAATAAATTAACTGGCCACCGCCAACATCATCCAAGCCCGATGATTCAATAAATAAACATTGAGAACAAAAACAGCAAGCAGTGATTAAATTATTTAATTTATTATAATTGTAATCACCATCGAGATTAACAACTTCTTGATATTCTTTTGCCTGAAAACCACAATACTGGCAAATATATCCATCGCGCTCATAGATTCTTTTAGCAATTGGCTGAAAAGCCTTATCCTCACGGCGTCTTGAGAAAAGACGCCATCCATTGAGATTAACTGCTAGCGGTAACTCATACATATTTTTTAAAAATTATGTAGTTGAAATAGTAGTGATACCTGAAACACCCGCGACAGCGCCACCGCCAGAATACAAAGTTGTACCAACTGATTTAAATACGGATGGAATAAACATTAATGCTGCAGCAACGAACAATAATGCAATAGGCTGGCTAAGCTGTACTTGTTGTGGGTTATCTTTATGTGCTTTGAATTTAACAACTGCGCCCACACCAAAACCTAATCCTGCAATATAAGAGCCTGCTGTAATTAGCTGCGCAATTGCAGCAAAGTTTTTTTGCACTGAGCTTGCAACCTTACCTATACCCACTCCACCTGATCCAGCTGCAGCATGAGCCAACGTACCTAAACATAAAAAAAACGCAGACAATCCAACAAACTTTAAAACTTTTTTTGTTTTGACGCTCAACATAAAAATCCTCCTTGTTAATTACCCTCTAACTAATACTACTAAAAAGACCACCTAAGCCTAAAGTATTTTCTACCATTGTTACAGTATCATACATGTTAATACACAATATTCCACCTATAATATGCGTCATTCCTCGCCAAAAAACTGGCTGGCCATGTCCACCTATTTGCGCCAGAATAATCAGGCCACGAATAAATGCGATAACACCAATCAACTGTAATATGGTAAAACTATTATTAATCACGACTTGCCACGCTGATGCGCTACCTGCGTTCGCTATATACGCGGTAGGATAAGGAACCTCCCACAAAGTCGCTATCCCTGTTTGAACTGCAGAGGGTAAATAAATCAAAAAACCGCCAATAATCAAGCGTACCAACGGTTTTTTAAATCCATGCTCTTGAGACATCATCGTCCGTGATTCACCGACTCGTCTAAGCTCTATTATCCCTTCGACCACAAAAAATAACCCCGCAATATAAGCAAATGCTGTTACCATTTGCATAACAGCAGGAATATTCAATGAGAGATTAGTTAAAGCATCAGAGAGCGTAGGAATATTAAGACCTGAGCCACTACCACTATTAGCCGCATAAACAACATTGGCATAACATAAACTAACAAATAATCCCAACTGGGTTATTGTTTTAAAAAATATTGCGCGAGTAAAATGACTAGCCCTGTAAAACAAATTCATCGCTTAATCGCCTCCCGATCCATATGACAAACTAATTACTTTACTTCCCGTATCAATATCAACAACTCCATCATATGGATCAATCTTTGTTACTCGCCCGTAATCTCTTAAAATATCGCCTTCTGCAACTGTCACTGTTTCACCTGAGTCTGATTTTAACCAAGCGCGGCCTGGGATAATAGCTTGTACCGAATAAAGCTGCTTATTAGACTCCGCTGATCGACCCGATGAACGAGGTATAGTTATTGTCGGCGCTTGCTGCTTTGCTGAACTTTGTAACAATTGAGTAATCTGAGTCAGTGCTGCCTCAATATTGGCAACACGCGTATTTAATTCTTGTAACTTCGCTTGCGTACTCGCTGTTTGATTTTCATAATCCGTCATTTTTTGCGGATACTCAATTTGTAATTGATTGGCTAACTTAGAAACTTGCTGCTCTATAGCACCCAGCTTATCTTGAGTACCAGCAACAGCTTGTTGCTCAGTTGCAACAGGTGCTGCTTGCACAGAAGGAGTAGCAGGAGCTTGTGTAGCAACTTGTGTTACTGGAGCAGTATTAGTAGGAGCAAGAACAGGAACGTTAACCGCCACAGGAGCTTGAACAGCGGGTGAAGACGGGGGTATGGATTGTTGTGTTTGTGTCACAGTTGTTGTAGTCGAACGAGGTGCGCTGGTAATAGGCAACACAGATGTTGAGGGAACTAGCATTTTATACACAACAAACATTAAAGCAAAAAAAACAGCTAAAGCAATCATTGCTCTACGTGATCGAGTAAAACCGCCAAAAGAGGATGACTTTTTTGTAGTAGCATCAGCTACTTTTGCCGTCTCAGTATCAACCTCATATGAGTTATGCTCATCAGAAAAGTGATACTCTCCCTCATCCTGATCCTCATATCTTTCATTTCTTTGACTCACCTGCGCTACCTCATCAGCTGAAAGACTTTATAATTTTACTATTACCTTAAGTATATACCTATATTTTAAGTTTTTTATTGTGCCACATCAGACATAAATAAGATACCCAAGCCAACTCCCGCATCAACAGTAACAGTCAATGGCCTGTTCATATAACTTTGCGCTGCGCTTGTTAAATTAGTACCAATTTGCCCTAAACCAACTGCTAATTTAGCAGCAGGACTCAATGAAGGATAAGCTGTGCTGGTGCCAAAAATACCTGTTGTCGCCGTAGAGCCTGCGGTCGTCAATGCACTCGCATAACCACTTAAAAATGATGATGCCATTATCGCGCCATACCGCTCAAAATAATGGTTATCTACATGACTCGCCATGACGGTACGAGCCGTATCAGGATCAATTGCAAAAGCATTTATTGTCTTCGTCGTAGGCCAGCCTTCCATATCCATTAAGTTAAATTGTAAGCTCACTTTATTTAACCCAGGCCCTTGTCCTACTTGTACTTTTCCTAATAATTTAGCACCTTTCATAGGGCCGGAAACAATAGTTGCCATGACAGGGGTATCAGGGTAATCACTATTAACACCCGTATCAAGCACCGCAAACGCAATGGTCCCTGTTTTCAGTAATGGAGGACCTGCGGGCGCTAAAGAGTTCGGATTATTGCTATTTGGGCTCGCTTTGTTAGCTGCGCCAGGCAGTGATGGGATAAGAGATCCCGTCTTTTTCTCATCTGGAGCACCTGCTTTATGTTGCATCGATGGGGGTTGCCATGCAGTTAATAGCTGTTGCGCCTGACCTGACATGGCACTTTCCATATCTTGAATTCTTTGCTCTCTTTCTTGCATTGCTTGCGCACGCGCGGCTTCTTCAGCAGCGGCAAACTGATCATTACTCTGGCCAGTCGCTACAGCCGGAGTAAACTGACCAGATTGTTGCTGTGCTAATTGTTGTTGCAGCTTAGCAAAATCATCAACCGTCGGAAGATTCGTTTGAGCAACAGGCCCTGCTGTAAGAGCTGACATAGCAGACTGATACTCTTGCAATAGTTTAGCTGCCATTTCTGGTGTCATCAGCCCTGCTTGAACAGCGCGCTTTAACTCATCGGCATAAGAACTTGCAGAAGCATTATTAAGCTGCAAATCTTTTAATCGTTTTGCTTCTTCTCTGAGAGCAAACAATCCCTTATAACACTCCCCTAGCTTTTGTGAATCTGCTGCTGATAATTTTTGTTGTTTAACCAAACCATCTAATGCTTTCAAATATTCTTCAACTGGAACATTTTTTTGTCGTAATTGAGTTAGGACGGTAGCAACCTCGGCGGGTAATTTCCCTTCTTTCACAAGGCTATTCATTTCGTTGTCACATGCCGCTTCTTTTTGCGCAATCATTCCATCTATTCCAGCAGTAGCTGTTAACCCTGCACGCTGCTTTTTGTATTGATCTAATAATCTTGCTGCCGCTTCTGGAGTTAGCTTTCCTGCCGCAACTAATTTTTGTAACTCCGCTGCATAATCATCGATAGAAGTATTTTTATCTTGTAAATCCGCTAACTCATCGGCAACTGCTTGAGTAATTTCCCCCTTCTTTGCCATCTGATTTAAGCGAAAAGCACCGGCTTTTGCCTTTTCTTTTTGTTGTTGCTGAGTATATTGTGCAAGTAATTGTGCTGCTAACGCAGGAGAAATTTTTCCTTCTTTTGCTAATCGATCTAATTGCGCTGCATAATCTGCAGGCGAGACATGTGCTTTTTGTAAAGCCAATAAATCATTGGCAACAGCAATTGGTAACTGACCTGATTTAATCAAAGCATCCAATGATTTTGCACTATCAGTAAGTAAAGCATTACCATGCTGAAGCTTATATTTTTCTAAAAGTTTACGTGCTTGCTCTGGTGTTAGCTTTCCTTGACGCACTAACTCATCCAACGCAGCAGCATATTCATCAACTGAAACATTATTTTTTGCTAAAGCATTTAACTTATCAGCCTCTTCTTGCGAAAGCTTCCCCTCTTTTACCAAACCACTTAAATCATTTGCTACATTTGCCTCCTCATCACCTGGGCACATAACCGTGCAATTACCACCACCAAATTCCTGTCCTGGAACATTCACCAAGGTGGGAACAGAGCTACCGCCTGTTGCTTGCGCTTGCTGAGTGGCCTGAAGATTAGCTTGTTTTAACGCTTGATAATATTCCGGCGTTAATTTACTACCGGGCACCGATTGTAAATTCGCCGCAGGATTAGCAACTCGAGATGGACCTGCCGCCTCTAGACTGCCACCAAATATTTTTACTAAAACATAGACCAGTACACATACCGCTAAAATAGCCGCAAAAATAAAAAAAACTCGGGACTTTGCGTCTACCGTACCAAACCCAGGTAATTTAGGAAATTTAAAAGCCATTAAAATCCCTCAATTTTCAGTTCAATCGGTTCACCATATTGAGAGACCAATACCGACGACGTTCTTTGTATTTCATAAGCATTCATTCCATCAGGGCTCACCATTTTCCCCATCCAACCCGGAGAAAGCACAGTAAGACGCGTACGCAAATACATCTTATCGCCAAATAACCAAGCCTGACAATCTCCCCCAGTTACAGCCAATGTTTTACTATTCGGCGGTGCAACGCCATCTAATATATTCAATAACAATTGGTTTGCGCTGTTAGGTAAATTAACTCCTGTAGGCAAATCCTTCGTATTCGGGCCTATTCCAGGCACGTGAATATCAGCACGATAATCGACAACTCTTTGGCCTGAAACAAGCTCCAAGGTTATCGGTGTTGCTAATCCCGTTAATCGTATTACCAAATTACTATCGCTATAGGGAGAAATGGCTTGAATCAACATGATATTACTTTTGCCATCCCACTGTATCGTTGTTGCTTTACCATCGCCCACATCATATGAAGCAATAGGCCAAGGAGTTCCCGTCGAATCAACAAAAACTAATGAGCTAATATAACCTTGAGCAAGTCGAATAGCAGGTGGGGTTGTACCTGGCGCAAGATTCACCATTAACGTTGTAGAAACTGGCTTGGGAGGAATATTAGCAGGGATAGATGCCGCACGTTGTGACCGATCAATATACTGCCTTAATCTAACCACTTGCTCTGGCGTTAATGGCGCATTTTTTTGCAACATCAAATTAAATGCTGCATCAGCATCCGGGGCCGGCGGAGGAGCATCAGGAGCTGATTTCAACATAATGTCTTGGGATTGCTTCATTGTGAGCGGTGGAGTTATAACCTGAGAATCATTATTTACCATTAAAGGAACAATAACAGGCTTTGATTTTATTTTAAGCGGTGCAATACCCGGCACAGACTGCCCATTTTTTTTCAGCCACTGTTGAAATTGAGCCAAATCACCTGGCGCTGGCGCAACAGGATCTTGTGCGCAGACGAAACGCGACATACTTAATAAAATAAGCATAATAAAGAAAATTTTTTGCCATCGTTGTCCATTATCCATTCTTATTTGCCTGACTCCCTTCCATCGCTGTAATACTCATACTATCTATTGCTACTCCATACAAATTATCTAAAGTTGATATCCTAACAACTTTAGCAACTATGACTAAAGAACGAACCCTTGTACCATTACTATAAGTTAGATTCATTGGAATTTTTACATTCCAAGTATATTTTCCCTCAGCCAAACCTTGATTTAATATGGTGGGCGCTGCTGTAATTTCTGCACTAATAAATGTTCTTAAATTTTGTAAAGAATTAAAATCGGCATGGTAATTATTTAGCTGCCCATTCAAATTTGACCATCCATTTGGCGTAAAATACTGCGAAACGATGCGTCGCTCATTATCATAATTAAGAAAATCATAAGTAAAAGCCGCAGGAATAGCACGACTTACCCACTGAAATAAATCAGAGTCATTAAGATAAGGCTGCTCAACAGGAACTGGTGGCAACACCCTATAATCTTGATCCGTTGCAAAATAAATAGGCGCAGGCTTAGAAAAAAACAAATACAAAGCCAAAGCAGCTAGTCCAATAATAGTCGTGATTACCAGAGCAATTGCCACAAATATTTTGGAAAAACCATCTTGATAAAAATCTGTTTTTAGGCGGATCACCTGCAGCTCTTCTTCAGCCATTTCCACCCTCAATAAATTTGCAGTTGCCTTGAACTATATAATAGAGCAAGTCAATTGTATAGTGCCATCATGCTAGCTTCCGAGCGCACCTGAGGTAATCAACTCTGCATTCATTTGTGCAACACCCAATCCTTTGTAACTCTCAAATAAATTTCGTCGTTGAATAGTAACCGTGACTAATAATGGGTTAAAAATTTTCGCTTTGTCGTCATAAGGGGGGTACCAGTAAGTCATCAACACCGGCACTTTAAATTGATAAGCATAGACTGTACCCATATGCCCTTGCACGACAAGCTGAGGACGCTGCACAATGGTTGCGATTTGTATTAATGACCGCTTAGTTAAAGCAACCAGGTTATTTGATTTTGATAATCCATTCATATAACTACGCCAACCAAAATCAGTAAAATATTTTTGTGCATTTTGGAGCTGGGATCGATAATTAACATAATCATAAGTGTATGCTAACTGAACAGCCTCGGCTGCCCATGCCGTCACTTCTTCAATCGATAAATTAGGATCCTGAACAGGTATTTCTTTTACTAAACGAGCGACATTGTCTGCTACAAAATATAAAGGGTGAGGTGGATTTTTTACCAAATACGTCAACATTCCAGCTAAAATACCAATAGCAAAAAGGTTAAGCATAAAAATAGCTAGCAGTGCGTAAAACTTTTTTTTATAAAATTCATTACGCAAATAAACCAAAACAATTGGATCATCTTCGATTATTGGATTGTCAGTACTCATAATTGAATCAGCTTCCTTAACGATTGTGCTAAGACATCACAAATTGATCGATCCCCATTCCAGCTGGATTTTCTGTTGTTGGTACTTTCACGATAGTTAATGTTACCGTGTAACGCTTAGACGTTGGAACCTCAGCAGTAAGAATGGTAACCAAAAAAGGCATTTGTATCTGCCAACTATAACCATTACCCGTAAGATCACCTGCATTGGCAATAACAGGAGCGCCTATCACAACACTGCTGACAAATACTTGATTTTGAACAATAGAATTAATGACTCCTGTCATTAAAGTAAGATAATTATTCCATCCCGCCTCAGTAAAATAGGGTCGTAAAGCAGCAAGCTGTTGCTCATGATGAGCAAAGTCAAAAGTATATGCTGCAACAGCCGCTTTGTTTGCCCATTGCGTGACCGTACTAGGCAAATAATTAGGCTCATTATTTGATACCAGCGTTAATATTTTTCCATCAGGATTAACCGCAGAAAAATCCGGTAAAGGACGATGAGTGACTTGATACAAAACAAAAGCTGCGAGCATAAGCATTAAAATAATGCTTATCCCTAAAGCAATAATAATTTTATAATACTGGGTACGATAAAAGTCAGCGCTCATGATTAACCTACGTCCTTGGGATCATTGGGATAACTTGACCAGTCAATGTGCTCGCATAATAATTTGGTTGAGGTTGGATAAAAATGACATACATTATGGCAAGAATTAAACCCAACATAACTATAATCGACAAAATAAATGTAATTAACAACTGTCGATATTTATTTCTATAAAAATCACTCTGAAAGCTAGCGGACTGACTACGATGAGCAATCATTTTTTTCTCCAGTTAACCCAGTGTATTTTCGGTAGGTAATTTTTCCATGGTTATCTCAACCCGATAATTCCATCCTTCCCAAGTAGGACAGCCAGGCTCTACTACATGAGTGCCGCCCATACCTGCTGCTGTTAACATACGCGTATTAACACCACGCTGCCATAAATAACGCACCACGCTAGCTGCCTGTTCTTTTGATAAAGCATAATTAACTGAATTATCACCGACATTATTTGTATAAGCAGCAATTTTTACAGTCATTGTGGTGTAACCATTAATATATTCCGCTATTAAATCGAGGGTAGAATACTCTCCCGCACGTATCACCGGTGTCATTGCATTAAATAATTGACTAGAATGCATTACCAACATAACTTGGTCGCCTAGCACAATGACTTTAACACCTCGATTCTCTAATCTATCCATCAGTGTTGTATTAGCATCAATATATGCGCCATAAGCGCCACCAATAACGGCACCCTCTGCCAAACCAGGAAGCAAGCCAACCCCTGATATCAAACTACCTGCTACAGCACCTACTGCACCACCAAATACCACACCTTTCGTTGTTTGTGTGGAGTTTCCAAAAGTATCTGCCATGCTGCCTTTACCCATATTATCAATAGAAGCTGATGCTCGCTGATACCCTACCACCGTATTATCATTCGCCTCTCTTGCTACATTCGAAGAGGCACAACTTTGTAAAAATAAAAAGAATGGCAAAAACAATAAGAAAAAAAATGTGCGCCTTAATTCCATAATATTATTCACTCGATGACTGTTGCAAACTTATAACATAATCAGCTAATTCTCGCGCCGCTGCAACCACTGAATCCGTATCTAACATAATTCCCTGATAAAAAGGTGGATAATCTGTTGCTACTAAAATATCTTTAACCACTTCCTGAGTAATCGTATTCGACTGTGATCCAGATCGACCTAATACTCTTTCCAACAAGCCTACCTTATCCTTAATAAATGCTTTATTAAGCAATGGCGCACTGAATCTTTCAAAATCAGCTGCACCAACAATATTATAAATCTTTTGTGATAAATGCACTTTGCTAAAAATATTTAATTTACCATCATCTTCTACAATTTCAGGCTCTTCTTCTACAACGGTATCTGCATCTTTATTATGGAATGCTAGTAAAGCTGCTACACCTCGTTCTATCGGATTTACATCTTCGTTTTCTCGCATTTTTCCAGCGATTAAATTAATTTCTTCCACTTCATCATGCTGCGCCTCAAATTCAGCTTGATCACTATCCATAACATGCGCAAACATCTCTAAACGCGCTTCCAAATCCAACAAAATACGCCCGATGGGTGGCTCAACTTTTAAAAAATGATTAAGCCGCATACGTAATACAGGCGGAGGATTAGCAAAAAACATTTTGGCCCGAATAATTTTTGATTTAAAAAATATGTGTGCCTCACCTTCGCGCTGGTCTTTTAGATCTTGCAAATCAATACGCGCTCTTTTTTCTGAGGAAGCACTACGACTATCCATATAATTATTTAAGAAACTTTGTGCATTTGTTTGAAACGAATCCACCTTTGTTACATAAGCTTCACCGGCTGTTTTAGAGAAAAACTCCCAGGTTTCATGTGGATCTTCTAATTTCATACAAATTTTGATGTTGGTGTTAGCACCAATCGACGCTGCCTCTTCTTTAGATGCTTTTTGAAAAGCAGGCAAATCTTGTCCCGCAAAAACAACCGAGAATCCTAATGATCGAGCTTGTGCTGGCACAACCGCAAAACCTTTTACCGCATAATATCCATATTCATCTAAAATACACATATAGGGAGTTGCAGCATTAGTCGGCTTGCGCGTTATAACTTCTTTATATGTTCCTTCCACAGAGTCACCCAACCCTGCTGCCATCATTGCCTTTAAAGATGCAATAATAACTTTACCTAAGTTTGATAATTCATCTGGCGATTTTTCTAACGCGGGTAAAAGCACAACTAAAATTCGTCGATTTAATACAACATCTTTTACATCAACTTCAGATAAGTTTGTTCGAATAATATGCCCATACGTATCAGCTAAAGAACCAAACACTTTAGTTAACTGCATCGTAATAAAACCGTGCTGCTCAAATACCGTAGAACTTTGCTTGCCTTTTTTCGTACGATCAAACCCTGGCAAGGTAATAAGATAGTTATTCATCGGCTCAAGCACAACATCAGGAGCATCCGCTAAACTAACCGGCTCTTGATTATCACGAATAAACATTTTATCTAATGAAATAGCCTCTAAACGAGTTAAATCAAAATAATTACGAATGGTATTTGCATCTAATAAAATCTTGCCTTGATCTCGCATATAGACCAATACTTTCATTAACGCTTCAACGAAAACAATTGCACGACCTTTCCACATATCACCATCAGATGACTGACTAGACGAATCCATTAAGCTAACAATCAAATTCGACAACATTCCTGATGAGCCATTACAAAAAGGATTCATCGTATTTGATAAACGTTTTTCTTGTGCGCCAACAATATCGCGCGCACCGGTCATGAAGTTAATCAGTAATAAATCATCTTCGCGTCCCATAAAACGCGCCATAGAAAAGACTTTTGCAAATAAACTATTATCACCTTTTCCATCGACATATAAAAACCCACTACCTTGAACCAAGGCATTAAATGCTAGAGAAACCAGCGCTTCAGTTTTACCACTACCTGTTGAGCCAAAAATAAGTACGTGGGTACGCAAGTCATCATTATTAAACCATAGCTCTTCGCTAGTTGATTTTGTGTTGCCAAAAAAACTAATTCCTCTGGCTTTGCGTGGTTTAGTCGTACCAGGCAGCGGATCATTATAATCCGGCGCTCTTGATCGCAATGGCATTCGAAAAGGCAGTTTTGACTCGCGGGTATAAGCATAAAGAAAAATAAAAATAGCAATAAGCGTAAAAAGCTCAGTTATTGCAGAAAAAACAAAAGAAAAAGCCGCGAAAAAAATCAGCAATAGCGCACTGTTAATAGGATCTTTAAAGAAATCCCTAATGCGCATACCCATCGTACGCGTATCACGCAAAAGTAATTGCGGCGGTAACTCATGTTGTTCATCTAAGCCACGTTGATGCATATTAGTCACTCTTCTCATCAGGTCGATAGATAATTTCGCTTAGAGCAACCTCTAACGCATTAGTCGCTTCTTCCACAAAAGGAATGATTAATTTCTTGCTCATTGCTTTTTCAGCAGCCCAGTGTGAAAAAGGACCCGCCACTTCAACAAAAGGCGTTTGCCTTCCTACTGTGTTAAGCATATACCACATACGACGATCTATGGGTTTTAACCATAAAAAATCAGCCGAAGCTTGTACACCATCCTGACGAGCCGCTGCCAACATTGCTGCCATCATCGTCAGAATATAAGCATGAGATTGCATAATCTCTTGTACCAACTTAGTTGAGCTATATTTTTTACAAAGCTCATCCGTCCCCGTAAAATCCAGCTTTGTTGCAGATGAGGCGCTAATTTTTGCTAATAAATCCGCGCAAGCTTTGCCATCACTATTGATTCGAGCAGCAAATGCCGCAAACAAAGCACGCACATGCAGAGGTAATTTATCCAAGCCTTGCCAGAGTTGGCCAAGCTGCACCGTAAAAATTCGAGTGGCAGCACCCCGCCTCAAGACCGCTTCAAGCTGATCTCGTTCTTTACGCATAGCGCCTTCTTTAGCTGGTCGCCGCCGCTCATCAATTAAATTATAGCGCTTACAAAACTGCATCGGTGTAAGAGCCATAGCCCACGGCCCTTTATCGATATCCGTATTAATTAAATCAAGATTAACAACTGGTGTAATTTGTGGCCAATTTATTTTTTCCAGCTGAGCGAGATCACGCATTTGATAAGCACGTTTAAAAACACGAGTTGAGTTACCAAAATAAACGAGCGCTGCCAAAATCACGATAAGAACAACAAAAGGAATACGCAAATAATTACCAACAGCTCCGCCTATCTGCATTAAGTCTTGAAGAGATACTGTTGAAGGATCGGTAATAAGAATAACTGAATGAACATCATCCAGTGTGTTGGTAAAATAACTAATTAAACTGATTTCTAGCAACTTGAGCTTTAAATAAGCAGCAACCATGTGTTTTTTATACAAAGCCCAAACAACGCCAACCGTTGCAAAAATTGCGGCTATACCCCATACGATGCCCATGGAGCCATCGGGAGCTTGGTTCTGTTGCGGTGCAGCGGCCATAGATAAACACCTTTTAAGCAGCAATAAATGCTACTCAGCACATTATAAATTGTTATTAAACATTTTGCTTTATATTTATAACAGTATAACGTAACTATTCAGCGGACAAAGAGCTTGTTGGGCACGCTGCGCTTTGCCCACCCTACGTTTTTTATAATTGTAACTGCCGTTTTTCCAATATAATAGTGGAATGCTTTTGTAGGGTGGGCAAAGCGCAGCGTGCCCACCAAGCTCTCTAGCTACTGAATAGTTATTATTCTGCAAGCAAGTCACCCCGCCAAAACTGTCGGGGTGGCGATAAAAATACTTACCCTTGCTGCTTTTCTTTAATTTCATCTAGCATTTTACAATCAATGCATAATGTGGCGGTAGGCCGTGCTTCTAATCGGCGCAAACCGATTTCAATACCACAGACTTCGCAATAGCCATACTCTTTATTGGTGAGCTGTTGTAAAGATTCTTCGATTTTTTTCAGTAATCTGCGCTCTCTGTCCCGAGCACGCAGCTCCAAGCGAAATTCTTCTTCCTGACTTGCTCTATCATTAGGATCGGCATAATTTACCGCATCATCTTTCATATGATGCACTGTGCGATCTGCCTCTTCCCTAATTTGCTTACGCAATAGAGTCAATATTTTGGTAAAGTGCTCACGCATGTGACCACTCATATAGTCTTCACTCTTTTTTTGCTTGTAGGGATTAATACCAAGCATTTCTAAACTAGGTTCTAATATATCAGCCATATGCATTCCTCCTATTCATCCTTAAATAGTCTATACCTGCGCGGAAATAAGTTGAACAGATATATCAAAAAGTTTCACCCTAAGCAATGCTTTCCGATAGTTACGCGCTCTATTCCTGCAAAATCACAGTATGACGTTATTTCTTGATAACCTAAATGCTCTAATATTTCTCTAACAGCAAGAGACTGATCATATCCATGCTCCAACATCAGCAATCCACCCCGCTTTAAGTAACGAGAAGCTTGCTGAGCAATGTTACGAATAGCATCTAAACCGTCTTGGCCCGCTACTAATGCAGCTTGCGGCTCAAAAGATAAACCTCCCTGCGCAAGGTGTTTGTCGCTTTCAGCAATATAAGGCGGATTACTAATTATAGCATCAAGCAGCACGCTGGGTAAGGCATCACACCAATTACCCTGAGAAAAAAAAATGTTATTTACCGCTAAATGGTGAGCATTTGATTGCGCGACCGCTAATGCCTCAGCACTTTGATCTGTAGCATACACAATCCATTCTGGTCGCTCATGAGCCAGTGCAATACCAATCACTCCAGAACCTGTTCCTAAGTCAGCAATATTAATTTGTACACCTGACACTTTTTGCAAAGCCAGCTCTACAAGCAGCTCAGTCTCAGGACGAGGAATTAACGTATCCGTCGTAACATTAAAATCTAAAGACCAAAACTCTTGCCGACCCACGATATAAGGAACAGGCTCGCCCTGCATTCGACGTCTCACTAAATCGTTGAAATTATTTTGTTGCAAAAGAGTTAATTCTTTTTCTGGCCATGCATATAAATAACCGCGAGTGACGTTAATAACAAATGCTAATAAAATTTCTGCATCCAGGCGCGCAGAGTCACTTGTTGGGGAAAGTTTTTTTATCGCTTCTGATAACACAATAGCGATTGTTGTTTGCATTAATCGCCTATTTCAGCCAAAAGATCAGCTTGATGCTCATGGACTAATGCACTAACAACAGCAGAAAGATCACCTTCCATAATGCTGGATAACTGATACAAGGTTAAATTAATTCGATGATCTGTTAAGCGGCCTTGAGGAAAATTATATGTACGAATACGCTCAGAGCGGTCGCCTGTACCAACTAAATCTCTCCGCGTATCTGCCGTATGTTTGCGTTGTTTTTCTTGCTCAGCAGATAACAATTTAGATTTTAATAATGACATCGCACGCGCACGATTTTTATGTTGCGAACGCTCATCCTGACATTCAACCACCACACCTGTAGGCAAATGAATAATTCGTATCGCTGAATCCGTTTTTTGTACGTGCTGACCACCCGCCCCTGATGCGCGAAAAGTATCAATACGTAAATCACTAGGATTAATATCAATATCTTCAATTTCATCAACCTCGGGTAAAATGGCAATCGTGCAAGTTGATGTATGTACCCTGCCTTGCGCCTCGGTGGCTGGCACACGCTGCACACGATGCACACCTGATTCAAATTTAAAGCGCGAGTAAGCACCCTGGCCAATGATCCGCAAAATAATTTCTTTATAACCACCTTGCTCACTCGCATTTGAATTCATTAATTCAACTTGCCACCCCTGTGCTTCTGCATAACGGGTATACATACGCGCCAAATCACCCGCAAAAATTGCTGCCTCATCACCGCCTGCCCCAGCTCGCACTTCAAGAAAAATATTACTCTCATCGTGCGGATCACGTGGCAACAATAATAATTGTAAAGCTTGCTCATGTTGCTCTAACTGCTCTTCGGCTTGCTTTAATTCTTGTTTCGCCAATTGTTGTAATTCAAGATCAGATTCATTAAGCAATTCTTTAGCACCATCTATATCACTTAAACATTTTTCATGGCGTTTAAATGTTTGCACTACCGCCTCAAGTTGCGCATATTCTTTTGAATACTCACGGAACTGATTTTGATTACTAATAACACTCGCATCAGAAAGCAAAGCGCTTAATTCTTCATGGCGCTCTACTAGAGCCTGTAATTTTTTTAAAAGAGAAGGTTTCATATTAACTCAGCTTGGGATTCAGGGATGGCAAACAATTGTCTAGCTAATTCCAAAAGATCAAAACGTCCTTCAAATCCGGCTTGGCGCAACTGAACGCTGGGATGATGTAACAATTTATTTGTCAACGAATGAGCGAAATTTGTTAATACGTCAGCAGGATCATCTCCACGCTGCAATTGACGACGAAATTTTACTAACTCTGTGCGACACAATTCTTCAATTTGTTTTCTATAATGACTAATTGTTGTTGCAACTGCATCGAGCGACTGTAACCACGCCATAAAATCCTGACTTTTTGTTGCTATCATTTCTTCTGCTTTTTCAGCAGCGTGTTCACGTCCATGCTGATTGTGCTGGATAATTGTTTTTAAATCATCAATAGAATAAAGCTGCACCGCTGGCAACAAACCAACATCTTCTTCCACATCGCGTGGTACAGCAATATCAACTATACAAAGCGATTTGGTGCGCTGTAATAACAATGATCTTGACACAATCGGCTGAGTACTACCTGTTGCAGTAATCATAATATCTGCTTGCTGTATTGCACGAGCTAAATCAGGAAACGGTATAACTTCAAGTTGATATTGCTCTGCCAAAGCCTGAGCATTTTCCAAATTGCGATTAACCATTAAGATACGCTGAGGCATTAATGCTTTTAAATAACGTAAAACAAGCTGAATCGTATCTCCTGCTCCAAGCAATAATACCGTTGCTGCATCAATGGGCAACGCTACCGATTGTTTAATTAAATTAATCGCAGATGAAGATATTGAAACAGGGCAAGCACCAATGGATGTATTCGTTCGCACCTCTTTTGCCACAGAAAAAATTTGCTGAAATAAACGATTGAGCAACGTTCCAACACTACCCGCAGCACAACCTTCAGAAAAAGCATCTTTCATTTGCCCAAGAATTTGTGGCTCACCCATCACCATCGAATCTAAACCACAAGCTACACGCATCATATGCTGCACAGCTGCTTGATGAGTATAAATATATAATGCCGGCTCTAACTTCGCTTTTGCTATGGGATGCTGACGACAAAACCAATCAATCACTTGATCAACATTATCCGCTTCGCAATAAATCTCTGAACGATTACACGTAGATAATAAAACCGCTTCTCGAATATTTTCATTCATAGTCAAATCATGCAAATAAACTGATTGCTGATCAGCAGGAAAAATAACCTGTTCTCTCAGCGCAATAGGGGCTGTTTTGTGACTGATTCCGCAAACAATAATAGCCATAGACTTCTAATTTCTCACACGCTGACGTAAACAAGATTGCGGCTATTTTAAGCGAAAACCACCTGAAAAGAAACCGCCGTTTCACTTGCTCGCTTAGTTTATAGCTTTAATCAAAAGGTAAATAGGCTATATAGTAACGATTCAGCAACAAAGGCGTGTAGAAGCGCAGCACTTAAAATGCCGCTCCAAGCGAAACATCCCTGTTTTAGGCTTGCCGTCCATGGCAAGCAAGTCGCTTTATTTTAAGTGCTGCGCTTCTACACGCCCTTGCTGCTGAACCGTTACAATGCCTGCTTACACACAACTAAGATTGAATTTCATGTAAATTCAGCCTATTATCTCCGCTAATACAATCACCCGTAACTACTCAGCGATGAGGGCGCGCGTGAGTGCGGTGTTTAAAATACCGCTCCAAGCGAAACATCCCTGTTTTAGGCTTGCCATCCATGGCAAGCAAGTCGCTTTATTTTAAACACCGCACTCACGCGCGCCCTCATCGCTGAGTAGTTACAGCCACCCACTAAAAGCAACTAAGAGGCAGCTATGCATTTATTAACAAAATTTATTTTCACTTCTGGTTTAGTTATCGCATTAAGCGCCTGCACAAAAGATGGTGGGTTTTTCTTTTCAAGCTCACACCAAACTGATTTACGTAATTCCACGCCAACGAATACTCAAATGTTACCTTCTTCTAACATAAGCAATCCTGATAACTCACCAGCATCACTCTCAAATGGCAGCCTAGGCAGCGCCCCATCTAGTAGTAATCAGGAAGCTCAAGCGCCATTAAATAGTGGTGTCAACAATAGCTCAACCAGCGCAGTAGCAGAGACCACTACGCCTTCTTCAAATGTCATCCCGGTAGGAAAGTTAGTCCCCATTAATAAAGGAACGCCTACAATTAAAAATGAAAACAACAAACAGTCTTCCATCATTAATACTGACTAGAGAGTCATTATCCCCTGTTTTTAAAAGAAAAGTTGGTTTATACTTTTTTAATGCGCATCATCAAAATACTTACCATGAGTATTATCATTTTCTGGCTAACCAGCTGCGCCACTGTGCCCAGCGAAAAAACAAACCACCCCCAAACTGAAAACATCCAAACACCCGCGAATATCCAAGCCTGGGACTTAAGTGGCGTAATAGCCATACGCGATATAGCTAACAAAAATAACATAAGCGCTAATATTAATTGGCAACAAGCATCCAACCATCACTACTCTATTAGGTTGTTTGGGCCGTTAGGAGCCGGGGCTCTTAAACTAACAGGCCAGCCAGGCCAGGTTAAACTGACAAGCTCTGATGGAAAAACCTATACCGCCGCTACCCCAGAGCTTTTGTTAGCTGAACAAGCACATTGGAATTTGCCCCTATCGCATCTTTACTATTGGATACGAGGTATTCCTGTACCTAGCCTTCCTGCGAAAACACATTTTGACGCCTCTCATCACTTGAGTGAATTACAACAAGATGGCTGGCGAATTCAGTTTTTACGTTACACATCAACACAACACATCGATGTTCCCAGTAAAATTTTCCTTTTTAACTCCAGCTTAAATGTAAAAATTATTATTAATGAGTGGAAGTTTTAAATTCCCATTGACACCCACTCCTTCAATCAGCAAAATAGCGGCCTCAAAGTTATAAATTTGGGGTGTCGCCAAGTGGTAAGGCACCGGGTTTTGATCTCGGCATTCCTAGGTTCGAATCCTAGCACCCCAGCCATTCACGTACCCAATAGTCAATCAAGTGAGAGATAATCGTGCCTGAAATAATGATTTTCAGTGGTAACGCTAGCAAAGATCTGGCCCAAAATATTGTTGAACACTTAAACTTGCCCTTAGGCAAAGCCACTGTTGGTACATTTAGTGACGGTGAAACTCTCGTAGAAATTCAAGAAAATGTTCGCGGACGCGATATTTTTATTATCCAATCCACTTGTGCACCATCGAATGACTCCTTGATGGAGCTTATTATCATGGCAGACGCATTACGCCGCGCATCAGCAGCAAAAATTACTGCTGTAGTGCCGTATTTTGGCTATGCTCGCCAAGATCGACGTGTTCGCTCAGCTCGCGTACCTATTACCGCAAAAATTGTTGCTGACATGATGGCTTCGGTCGGGATCAGTCGGTTAGTGACGGTTGATCTGCATGCTGATCAAATCCAAGGCTTTTTTTACATGCCGGTCGACAACCTTTATAGCACACCGATTATGCTAGAAGACATTCATAAAAAGTCCTATAAAAACATCATGGTAGTCTCACCCGACGTGGGCGGCGTGATCCGTGCTCGCGCGATCGCGAAACGCTTGCCTGGAGCAGACCTTGCTATTATTGATAAACGCCGCCCCCAACCCAATGAAGCACAAGTTATGCACATTATTGGGGATGTAAAAGACCGTGAATGCATTATTGTTGATGATATTGTTGATACTGCCGGCACCCTTGGTAAAGCTGCTGAAGCTTTAAAACTGCATGGCGCCGCTAAAGTAGTTGCGTATATCACCCACCCAGTTCTATCAGGCAATGCGATTCAAAACATTGAATCATCACCTATTGATGAACTGATAGTCACCGATACAATTCCACTGCGAAACGATGCAAAATCATGTCATCGCATTCATTCTATCTCTCTCAGCCAAATGATTGCGGAAGCTATTCGTCGAATTAGTGGCTCAGGATCACTCAGTCGGATGTTTTTAGACTAAGTCATTCCAGGCTTAATACAAAAGGCCTAATTATTCAGAGTTTGGTGGGCACGCTGCGCTTTGCCCACCCTACATTTTTTATAATTTCCACCACCCACGACATCATCGATTACAAAAATACAATAAATAATGTAGGGTGGGCAAAGCGCAGCGTGCCCACCAAACTCCAGCCACTGAATAACTACACATCACTAGCCACACCCAAAAATTCGTGTACAATATGCGGCTCTTTCCATCCCTGGTCGCAAGGCGATGGAGTGCTTTAAACATTATTTTTTGGAGAAACACATGGCTACAACCCACAAATTTGAATTAGACGCTGAAATACGCATGGACATAGGGAAAGGTGCGAGCCGCCGCTTACGTCATGCTAATCAAATTCCAGCTGTTGTTTACGGTGCAGGCGAAGACGCTATGTCGCTGACATTAAACCACGATAAAGTCTCTGTTGCTCTTTCTCATGAAGCTTTTTATTCCCATATTTTAACCTTAAAAGTAGGGAAAAAATTGGAAAAAGTGATTTTAAAAGCCATACAGCGTGACCCTGCAAAACCACGTATTCATCACATTGATTTTTTACGTGTTAGAGCTGACCAAAAACTTCATATGCATGTTCCAATCCATTTTATGGGTGAAGAAGATGCTCCGGGGTTAAAAGAAGGCGGCGTTATCTCACACATTATTGCTGACGTTGAAGTTTCATGCTTACCTGCTGACTTACCTGAACATATCGAAGCTGATCTTTCGGCATTAAAGCTCAACCAAATAATTCATTTGTCTGATCTTAAGCTACCTAAAGGCGTCACATTAGTTGCATTTGCTCATGGCGTTGAAGGTCATGATCTACCTGTTGCTTCTATGCATATCCCACGCGTTATTGAAGAAGAAGTCGCTGTGGTAGAAGAAGAAACAAGCGCTGAAAGCACTGATGCTGCCACAGAAGAAGCACCAGCAGCTGAAGGTGATAAAGAATAATATCAAGCTGAGTTACTCCATCAGCCTTTCCCTTTTTTAAAAAGAAGGGAAAGGCAAAATTAACAAACAATGAGGTACTCCATGACAGCAGGCATACAACTTATTGTTGGCCTGGGAAATCCTGGACAAGAGTACGAACAAACTCGTCATAATGCAGGTGCTTGGTTTGTATCAAACCTTGTTCACTCATTACATCTTACGCTTAAAAATGAAAAAAAATATCATGGCCTACATACACAAGCTACTTTATTAAGCCATGATATTCATTTACTTATTCCAACTACCTTTATGAATCTTAGCGGAATCTGCGTTAAATCCATTATGAATTACTATAAAATTCCAGCGCATGCAGTTCTTGTTGCCCATGATGAAATTGATTTACCCGTTGGTGAAATTCGCTTGAAGTTTGACGGTGGCCATGGTGGTCATAATGGCTTGCGTGATATCATTCGCCACCTTAATACAACCCAATTTCATCGCTTACGCATTGGCGTTGGTCGCCCAACGCACAGTAATGAAGTCATCGACTATGTGCTCCATCCACCCAAAAAATCAGAACGCGGACTAATCGATACCGCCATGCACGATGCAGAACGCATTTTACCTTTAGTGCTCAAGGGCGATTTTCAAATAGCAATGAACCAATTACACACAAAATAGGAACTCTTTTATGGGCATCAAATGCGGCATTGTCGGCTTACCCAACGTAGGCAAATCCACTTTATTTAACTGCTTAACTAAAGCAGGTGTTGATGCATCCAACTATCCTTTTTGCACGATAGAACCCAATGTTGGCATTGTCCCTGTTCCTGATCCACGTCTAGAAAAATTGGCAGCGATTGTAAAACCCGAGCGTATATTACCAACCACTATGGAATTTGTTGATATTGCTGGCATTGTAAAAGGTGCGGCCCAAGGAGAAGGTTTAGGAAATAAATTTTTAGCGAATATTCGTGAAGCAGATGCCATTGCGCATGTTGTACGTTGCTTTGAAAATACGGATGTCGTCCACGTTGCTGGAAAAATTTCACCAAAAGATGATATTGAAGTGATTAATACTGAATTAGCTTTAGCGGATTTAGAATCCGTGGAACGCACTATTCAACGCTTACAAAAACAAGCAAAAGGCGGCGATAAAAATATTATCGCGGATATTGCACTCTTAGAACGAATTAAAATAAAACTAAATGAAGGACAACCGGCTCGATCACTCAATTTTACTAAAGAGGAAAAAGATCGTCTTAAGCCTTATCCATTACTCACTTTAAAACCGACATTATATATTGCGAATGTTGCTGAAACTGGTTTTACTAACAATCCTTTTCTTACCCAAGTAAAAGCAATTGCTGAACAAGAAAATGCGGATGTTGTGGCCGTTTGCGCGGCGATTGAATCAGAAATTGCTGAATTAGATGATGAAGAAAAAATGGAGTTTCTCACATCACTTGGTCTTGATGAACCTGGATTAAATCGCGTCATTCATGCTGGATATAAACTGCTAGGTTTGGAAATGTATTTTACCGCGGGCGTAAAAGAAGTGCGTGCATGGACTATTCCTATCGGATCAACAGCACCACAATCTGCCGGTGTTATTCATACTGATTTTGAAAAAGGGTTTATTCGTGCAGAAGTGATTAGCTATGATGATTTTATTAAATACAATGGTGAGCCTGGCGCAAAAGAAGCGGGAAAATGGCGCTTAGAAGGAAAAGAATATATTGTAAAAGATGGTGATGTGATGCATTTTAGGTTTAATGTGTAATTAACTTAAAAGCAGCGCGTCTGGATCTCGCGTTTTATTATCCCAACGTCCCGCTGCTTGTCCGCGAGATCCAGGTATGTTACTACTAAATAGTTCTTTATTTTTTTCTAAGCTGGGCTTTGGCGCTTACAAGCTTGTATTGGGTCTGATTGTAAAACCATCCTCTGCTCACCAACATCTGCACTAAATAATCCCATATATTGTGATGCCGCTGCTACTCTACTACCATCAACAGTAGGTATACATTGATCATACTCTTCAAAAAAACACTGGGCTTGAAAAAACCTACGCTCTTGATCGCTAGTGAAAGATACGAGCTGCCCTCTATTCCTAACTTTCATAGACTTTCGATGCAACTCATGACGTATAAAATCTAACCTGTTGTTTGCATTACTCATTTTTTTACAAGCAATAACATGACTTGGTGGCACGGGCAAGAGCTGCCACCCATCATCTGATGGACCCATTTTTTGCTCTTTTGTTGCACCAATTTTTAGCTCTTTTGCTCGATCATCAAGATTTTTCTCACCTACTGCTACAGTAGACTCGAGCGCTTTTATTTCCTCAATTGCCCGCTTACCATCTGCTACCAAACGTTGTATGCCCTTATTTTCCTCCATTTTAGGAGCGCCTTTTATTAATGTTACGAGCTCTCTAACAGGCATTTTAATGAACCATGTTAGCGGCGTTGCTGCTATTTGTGTAATTCCGCGAGCTAAACTAAAAGCACCCTCTAATAACCAAGAAAGAGCACGAACGCCGAACCAAGCAGCCGTATACAAATTTAAAGGAGTACTTGATACAATATTCCAATTAACAAGCTCGAAAACAAAATATATCGGCGCACCTATCAAGTTCACTATACCTTTAGCAATATTTCCAATACCGCTAATAGGTTGCATGAAATCCCGCTTAATATGATAAATAGATTTGTAAGGCTTAAAAGTATCGATAAAATCTTTGCCGACATCGACTATAGGTTGTAAACCACCTAATACTTGCCACAGACGCACCCAAGGAACTGATGCAGGCACTTCAGGGAAAGCATCTAGGTCCCAGCGCCCCCTGCTGTAAAAATAATCACCATTTAATTTAGACCAAGCATAGTCTTCTGGACAAAAATATTGGTAAAATTTCTCCGCGAATGGGAATCTTTTCCGCATCAAATATTCAAGGAAAGAATAGTAACTCCGATTAATTCTTATCACCGCCATACTCCAAATTCTAATAGTGTCTGTATTATATACAACGATACCTTAAGATAATATTAATATTAGCAGATGGATTGAAAAAATTTCGATCGCAACTATTCAGCAGGTGGGCACGCTGCGCTTTGCCCACCCTACATTTTTATAATTTATTTTGTAAATTTTTGTAGGGTAGGCAAAGCGCAGCGTGCCCACCAAACCCTTTAGACCTTAGCTGACTCAACAATAAGTATAGGCGTGATTTGAAATTTTTCCTGGGTAAGACAAAAATTCTCTGCCAAACAAGGTAAAAAAGAAATTTTAACCTGCTGGTTTTATTCATGTTTTTAAATTAGATATAGCAATTGTTTGACAAATATCTGCTTTATGGGTAACAATTGCTCATCGCAAAATTGGGGTTGATTAAAAAGTGCAGATTTAGGGATAAAATAAAGAATCTACATTTTCTAACCACACCTCTCAGCAAACTAGCTTTATCAACACGCAACACCTCACATAAACGCAGCACGTGGGTACTTTCAGGATTATCACAACGATATCCTTACAAAAATAACTGAACGAGAGATGATGACAACCATGAAAATAAGACATTTATTATTATTTATTTTTATCATATTAAACATTGGTGCCTGGGGGCCTTTTTATTTTCACTCAACAGCGGCTATCTCAGCAAACGAAGAAGCGACGGGCTCAAAACAATGGTTAGATAAAGAAACAAAAGTTATTCTTTCTCAAGCCGATAACTTGGATCCTCTCGTTTTAAAGTTAGGATTAACTGCTTACCTTAAAGCGAGAAAAAAAGGCTTAGATGATAAACAATTATTAACTATTGTTGATTATTCAAAACCATCTAATCAACGTCGCTTATGGGTTGTTAATTTAAAAACAAATAAAATTTTATTTAACACCTACGTTGCTCATGGAAAAAATAGCGGTGGCGTCAATTCAACATCATTTTCAAATCAACCCACTAGCTTAAAATCTAGCTTAGGTGTCTTTGTTACGAGTGAAACTTATGAAGGACATAACGGCTATTCTTTACGTATGGAAGGCTTGGAACGCGGAGTGAATGATAATGCTTATGCTCGTGATATTGTATTTCATGGTGCTCGCTATGTTAGCCAAGAAATTGCAAAAGTACGCGGAGCATTAGGTCGCAGCTGGGGATGCATGGCAATCGATGAACATTTGGTAAAACCATTAATTAATACCATTAAAAATAAAACATTAATCGTTGCTTATTATCCAGATAAAAAATGGTTGAAAAATTCTGAGTTTTTAAAGGAAGTTTAATGGTGTCAGCGCGCTTCGCTGGGTCATGCCAATAGCTCATAGGCATTAACTTAACACAAAATGTAGGGTGGACAAAGCGCAGCGTGTCCACCGTTCAAACTATTTACAACACCACAATCAACTGCTGAACCAAAAGAACCATCTACACCAACTAACAAAAACAACAATCAATCGCGTTAATAACGGTGGGCACGCTGCGCTTTGCCCACCCTACAAAACTGGTATGACAATGTATGACAATGCTACGTACATTACTGTCTAGCTAAAAACATCTTTGCCTGACTGCCTCAAATAAAAATACACCAGTAGCAACCGACACATTTAAACTCGAAACACTACCACTCATAGGGATTTTTATTAACCCATCACAACAATCACGCGTTAAACGCCTTAAACCAGAACCTTCTGCTCCCAAAACAAACGCAATAGATCCTTTAAAATTAATTTCAAATAAACTTTTTTCTGCTTCACCAGCAGCACCATAAATCCAAATATTTCTTTCTTTTAAAAATGCGATGGTTCGTGCCAAATTAGTAACCTGAATAAAGGGAATCACTTCTGCTGCACCACTTGCAACTTTTGAAACTGTCGCAGTAATACCAACCGCCTTATCTTTCGGCGCAATCACTGCATGAACACCTGCTGCATCAGCAGTACGTAATATAGCGCCTAAATTATGTGGATCTTGAACACCATCAAGAATTAATAAAAACGGCGGTTCATTTAAATTATCTAATAACTCATCTAAATCTTTTTCTGAGTAATGTCGTGCTGGTTCGCAAACGGCAAGCAACCCTTGATGGTTTGCTTCATTTGTCATACGATCTAATTGACTACGCGCAAGATATTCTATTTTTATTTTTTGCTGATTAGCTAACTCAAGCACAGCTTGAATTTTTTTATCCGTCCGATCTTGCAAAACATATAAGCATTTAATTCGCTCAGGATTTTTTTGCACTAAGGATTCAACTGCATGTAAACCAAAGATAGATAGCTTTTGTTCTTTCATCGTCTTTCTCTTCAGGAGTTATGATCACAGCTCTGAAAGCCACAACATTTTTCGTAACTATTCAGCGACATGTCTGGATCCCGCGGACAAGCCGCGGGACGTTGAAACTTTGGCTTGTCCGCGGGATCCAGGCATGCCACTGAGTAGTTACATCACTTTTTTTTTGATTTCATTTTTGATTTTACTTTAGATTTTTTCTTAGTTTTTTTCTGTGTTAATTCGTCACCTTCATTCTCAACCAAAACAAAATCAATTTGTCGTTCATCTAAATCGACACGAGCCACCAACACTCGAACTGCATCACCTAAACGAAAACGTCGACCTGAACGTTCACCCGATAATTCATGATGCATTGCATCAAAATGATAGTAGTCACCTGGCAGCGTGCTGATATGCACTAATCCTTCAACATAAATATCAACTAACTCAACAAAAAATCCAAAACTCGTTACGCCAGCAATAATAGCCGGAAATTCTTCGCCGACTTTATCCAACATAAATTCGCATTTCAACCAATCAACCGCTTCACGCGTTGCATCATCAGCACGTCGCTCTGTCATAGAACAATGTTCGCCTAATGTTTCTAAATGCGGATCCACTTCACCCGCTTTGTATTGGCGCTGCAAAACTTTACGTATTGCACGATGCACCAGCAAATCAGGATAACGTCGTATAGGCGAGGTAAAATGAGCATACGCATCATAAGCCAAACCAAAATGACCTTTATTTTCTGAGCTATAGCGCGCCTGACTAAGAGAACGCAATAATACTGTTTGAATTAAATGAACATCTGGGCGATCAGCAACTGAACTTAAAAGTTGCGCATAATCTTTCGGTGTAGGATCTTCACCACCGGGTAACGATAACGCCATTTCCCCTAAAAAACGCCGCAAATCATTTAACTTTATTTGATTAGGGCCTTCGTGCACACGATACAAACCAGGACATTCATTTTTAAGTAGAAAACGCGCAGCACAGATATTGGCGCACAACATACATTCTTCAATTAAGCGATGTGCATCATTGCGTACTAAGGGAACTATCCGCTCAATTTTGCGATTTGAACCAAAAACAATTTTAGTTTCTGGTAAATCAAAATCTATCGTACCGCGCTTTTCTCGCGCTTTATATAACACGCGATATAAGGCAAACAATTGTTGAATATCAGGCAATAACGTCCGATATTCTGCTTGTAAATCAGCATCATTTTGTTCAACCATCGCATACACTTTATTATAGGTCAAACGTGCATGAGATTTTATTACGGCTTCATAAAAATGATAATCAGTAATTTTTCCTGTTGGGCTAATCGACATCTCACAAACCATTGTTAAACGATTAACATCCGGTCGTAAAGAACATAATCCATTTGATAAAACTTCTGGTAACATCGGTATCACGCGTTCAGGAAAATAAACTGAATTACCACGATTTAATGCTTCTTCATCTAAAGCGGTCCGAGGTTTTACATAGTAACTTACATCTGCAATTGCCACATATAACGTCCAACCGCCAGCTGGAGTTTTAACACAGTAAACTGCATCATCAAAATCTTTTGCATCTTCGCCGTCTATTGTGACAAAAGCTAAAGCGCGCAAATCTTTACGGCCTTTGAGCGCGTCCTCTGCAACTTCTGTTGTATAATCTTCTACTTCTTTTAAAACTTCTGCAGACCATTCATAGGGCAAACCATGATTGCGAATAGCAACATCAATTTCCATTCCAGGTGCCATATGCTCACCTAAAATTTCAACTACTTTACCTAAAGGACGATTATGAAAAGTAGGCTGCTCAGTCACCTCAACCACCACCATCTGTCCGTGCTGAGCATTGTTGAGACAATCCTCCGGGATGAGAATCTCTTGAGAAATCCGCTGATTCGTTGGCTCAATAAACGTGACATGATCTTGAGAAACAAGGCGGCCAACAATTTCCTTAGTATTCCTCTCTAATACTTCAACTATCACACCCTCAGGTCTGTTGCGATTATCAAGCCCCGCCACACGAACTAAAACTCGATCGCCATGAAATACGGAACGCATTTGCCGACCATTTAAAAAGAGGTCATCGCCTCCTTCATCAGGAACAACAAAACCAAAACCGTCTTTATGGCCAATCACTCTACCCGCAATGAGCTCCAACTTACCGATCGGCCCATACGCACCACGACGATTTTGATGCAGCTGGCCATCTCTTGCCATTGCCAACAAGCGTCGACGCAGAGCTTCTTTTTGCTCCTCACCTTCTAATTTCAACTCTTCAATCAACTGTCGATAAGTAACGGGCTGACCTTTCTCCGTGAGCAAATCGAGAATAAACTCTCGGCTGGGAATAGGATGCTCATATTTTTGCGCTTCTCGCTCAGCAAACTGATCCTTGTGCTTTATTTTTTTTACCATTTTTCTACCATCGTTTGATTAATTTCATTTGTTATACGATACTCTGGATAGCTAACTTTTTCCATCTATTCAAGCATGGATGACCTTTAGAAAAAATAATTATTCTCACGGAGTGTATGACCTATGTTAACTATGTTTAAAAATACCCTACTAAGCTGCCTGATCATTAGCTTATGCAGCTGTACCTTTCTGGAAAGCAATAAAAGAACGACACAGAAAAACTTATGCAGCCAAATGAAAAACAAAATTTTACTCGCTGGAGCAAGCTACAGCGAAAGACTGGCTCAACAACAGCGAGCTGACTTAGGCAGACTCAACTCGGTTTATCGTGAACAAGGGTGCGAATAAAGTGATAGGGTAACTATTCGGCAGCAAGGGCGTTTGGTGGGCACGCTGCGCTTTGCCCACCCTACAAAAACATTACAATCTGAAAAAAATGGTGGACACATTGCACTTTCTACTACCCACCCTAGATGCCAGCTAAAAGCACGCTGGCATGACAAACTACGTAGGGTGGAAACGCAGCGCGCCCACCAAACGCCCTTTGTGATACGTCTTAAATAGCTCCAATTATTTAATTAAAGCATGTTTTTCTACCACTTTTATTAACTCCTCCCAAGGCTTATCTTCTACTAACCAATAGGTATCTTTAGGAGGATTTTTAAACACCACCTTACTAGGGGAGCAAACCAAAAGAGCTTGTACACAGCTTAGATTTTCAACTTTCCCCGGCTCAATAACCGAACATGTTATTTCAAAATCTTTTCGTGTTAATAAAAAAGCTGACCAATGATCTACGCGCAAATAAGATGACCAACCTGCGCTCATCGATCGATGAGTAGGATGATCAATCCAAATTGCCTGCTTACTCGAATTTTTAAAAAAATAGATCTGTGGATTTTCTGATTTTTCTGGGCCCAATAAGATAATGCTTTTATTTTGCATTTTAACCTGCACTGGGTTACAGGTCATTGCTAAGACGACATTAAACAAGCCACTTAGGCTCAGCAATAAAAACATCCGTCTAATTATCGCTATAGACCGCATAATAATTCCTTTGCTTACTGCACTATTGGGCTCAACATTTTACCGGTTTGTTGTTGCACTGCGCTACTTGGCGGTGGACGTAAACCAGTGGATGTTGCTGCTGGCAGACTCATACTAACTCCACCACTCCTTGACGATTTTGTCTGTTGTGCATTGGCGATTTTATCTTGCTGAGCACCCGCGACAGCTGCGCATCCTGGTAATAATCCAACTAAAGCAATACCTATTACTAAAAATTGTGCTTTCATCATTTTCTCCTTAAAAATTAAATGGGTAACCATTCAGCAGCAAAGAAGCCGGTGGGCACGCTGCCGCTTTGCCCACCCTACATTTAGATTTTGTAGGGTGGGCAAAGCGCAGCGTGCCCACCAAATCTATAACAATCACCTAAACAGCAACTTCACCCTTAATAACAGGATGACATTCATAATTTAATATTTCAAAATCATCATAGCAATAATCAAACAAACTATCAGGCCTACGCTTTATCTTTAATTGCGGCAGCGAAAAACAGCTGCGGGATAACTGCAAATCAACTTGCTCTAAATGATTAGAATAAATATGACAGTCACCTCCACTCCAAACAAATTCCCCAACACCTAAATTACACTGCTGAGCAACCATATGCGTCAACAAAGAATAAGAGGCGATATTAAATGGCACCCCCAGGAATGAATCAGCAGACCGTTGATAAAGTTGGCAAGATAATTTTCCATCATGAACGTAAAATTGAAATAATAAATGGCAGGGAGGTAACTTCATTTTTGCTAACTCTCCGACATTCCATGCATTAACAATTAGACGGCGTGAATCTGGATTACTTTTAATTTGCTTAACTACATCTTGCATTTGATCAATCACCTGGTTGTCAGCAGCCTTCCAAGCTCGCCACTGTGCTCCATAAATAGGCCCTAAATCACCCTGCGAATCAGCCCATTCATCCCAAATAGTCACGTTATTTTCCTGCAAATAACGAATGTTTGTTTCTCCGCGCAAAAACCACAATAACTCATGAATAATGCTGCGTAATGCTAATTTTTTTGTTGTTACCAAAGGAAACCCTCGGGTTAAATCAAAACGCATTTGATAACCAAAAACACTTAATGTGCCAGTTCCTGTGCGATCTGTCTTTTCAACACCCGAATGACGAATATGGCGCAAAAAATCTAAATATTGCTGCATACTGTTTTTCCCATCTTTTTATTTAAATACGCCCAACACACGAGTGCGATTCCCACTAGTATCATTGGTAAACATAACATTTGCCCTTTAGTCAGCCAACCAAAAGCAACAAAACCAATTTGTACATCAGGCTCGCGATAAAACTCTATCCAGAAACGACCTATACCATAACAAAAAAGAAATAAACCTGATATAGCCCAGCGCGGTCGTGACTTGCGCGAAAAAAACCACAAAATAATAAACAACACGATGCCTTCGAAAAAAAACTCATACAGCTGTGATGGGTGTCTTGGTAAATCACCCGCATTTGGAAATACCATAGCCCAGGGCACATCACTGACTCGCCCCCATAGTTCGCCATTAATAAAATTTCCAATGCGTCCCGCAGCTAAACCCAATGGAATGACTGGAATAATAAAATCCATGATCGCAATAAAAGATCTTTTTGTTTTAATGGCATAACTCACTATTGCAACTATGACTCCTATCACTCCACCATGAAAAGACATGCCGCCTTTCCAAATTTCAAACAAGCTCAATGGCTGCATGATCAGCGTCTGACTATCATAAAACACCATATAACCTAAACGTCCGCCAATAATAATACCCAGTGCCGCATAAAAGAAAATATCGGATAATTCCGTCGTCGTTAAACCCTGAGGAGTATTCGGTGCATTTAGCTTTAACCGTCTTACTAAAAAACCCCAGCACAACATAAAACCCAAAAGATACATCAGTCCGTACCAATGCACTGACAAAGGACCTAATTGCAAGGCAACAGGATCTATTTTTGGATAAATAATCATACTGACTTCCTCTTTCTTGCACGGACTAAGTCACCCAACCCAAATTTCTCTAACGCCAACTCCATATGACAACGTATCATTACCGGGCTTTCCATCTTAAGAACTTCTCGCAATAATTTATTCGCTTGCTTAAGAGTAAACTTTTGTAAAACCCATTTAATCCGCCCTAATAACGGCGCACTCATGCTTAAAGAATCAAAACCCATTGCTAACAATAACGGGGTTGCCAAAGGATCACCAGCAATTTCCCCACAAAGGCTAACTGGCTTTCCTTCTTGATGACTCGCCTTCACCACCTGACTTAATGCTTGTAAAACTGCTGGATGCATACAATCAAATAAATTAGCTACCCGAGCATTGTTTCGATCGACCGCGAGTAAATATTGCGTTAAGTCATTACTCCCTATTGACAAGAAATCCACTCTTTTAGCCAGCGCGCGGGCTTGATAAACCGCCGAAGGAACTTCAATCATAACGCCGACTTGCGGCATAACAATTTTCATACCTTCCTTAGTAATATCAGAATAAGCCTTTTTTAATAAACGCAAAGCTTCATCAACTTCACTCACATCCGTAATCATCGGCAACATAATGCGTAAATTTTTATAACCTTCACTCGCCCGCATCATCGCCCGCACTTGAGTTAAAAATATTTCTGGATGATCTAAAGTAATTCGTATCCCACGCCAACCTAAAAAAGGATTTTCTTCTTTCACTGGAAAATAAGAAAGCGGTTTGTCGCCCCCCACATCCAAAGTCCGCATTGTGACGGGGCGAGGAGAAAATGACGCTAATAACTGTCTATACAATACTCGTTGTTCTTCGCCAGAAGGAAAACGATCGCGCATTAAAAAAGGCGTTTCAGTTCTATATAGCCCAACTCCTTCTGCGCCAGCCGCTAATGATAAACTTACATCAGCTCCTAAACCCGTATTCACCATCAGTGAAATGACATGCCCATCTTTCGTTTCTGCTGGCTTATCACGCAGAGTTTCAAACATGACATCCAGTTGACGCTCCTCTTCAGCTAGCTGCTCAAATTCTTCTAACATTTCTGCGGTAGGAGAAATATAAATTTGCCCATAATAGCCATCAACAATAATATTTTTATCCTGCAAATCATAGATAGGAATATCATTCACTCCCATAATCGTCGGGATTCCCATCGCTCGAGCTAAAATAGCTACATGAGAACTGCTTGAGCCTTTGCCAGCAATAATACCTACTAAACAACCTTGAGGCACTTCAGCCAAGTCAGACGCCGTTAGCTGCTCACCAATTAAAATGGTATTTTCACTATACTGTGGAAGTAAGCGATTATTATTTTGCAAATAAGCAAAAACGCGATTACCTAAATCTTTAATATCAACTGCGCGTTCACGCAAATATTCATTTTCTAAATTTTCTAAGGTTTGCACATGTTTTTGAATAACCTGTCTTAAAGCACCTTGCGCCCAATTACCACACCGAATCACCTGAATTATTTCATTACCTAAATCAGAGCTATCTAAAATTCGCTGATAAACATCAAACAAAATACGCTCTTCTGGCGGCAAATTAGGATAGAGACGCTCTGCCAACACACGAAAATCTTCTTGACCTGCGGCTAATGCTACCTTTAATAATTCAACTTCTTCTTCTATATCATCTGGCTGACGATCAGGAACTACTTCCAAATCCCAAACAGGATAAATAACAATTCCCGCACCTATCCCCACACCAGGAGAGCTCGGTATGCCAGAATAAACCATGTCACCGGCTTTTTTAGGCTGAACATTTAATAATTTATCAATGGCCCCCGTAGCCTCTGCATGCGCAATCGTAGCAGCCAACTGCGCAGCAAGCGTAACCAAACAAGCTTCTTCAGATTCATCGTAACGCTGCGAGTCATGACGTTGCACAGTAATAATGCCCAAGACTTGGCGATGATAAATAATTGGCGCACCTAAAAAGGCCTTAAATGCTTCTTCTTCAACTAATTCGACGGGTAAAAATCGCGGATGCTTAATAGCATTATCTAAATTAACTGGCTCTTCTCTTTCACCCACTAAACCAATTAAACCCTGATTTAATGGAATTTTAACTTTGGTGACTGCTTGAGGATTTAAACCGATTGTTGCTGTTAAAATATATTCATTCGTACGGCGATCAAAAAGAAAAATAGAACACGATTGGGAATGCAAAGCTTGAGCAATGCACTTAACCATGATGTTAAGTGCCTCTTTAAAATCATGAGCACCTGCTACCTGCTGGATAATGTGTCGCAAAGTCTTAAGCATATAACTAGAGTTCCCAAAAACGCTTTGAAAGCACCATAGGGGCAAATTCTCTCATCGCCATATTGTAAACTCTGCGCTTAAAAGCGACAACTTGGCTAAGAGGATGCCAATAAGAGACCCAGGCCCAAGAATCAAATTCGGGTTTTTCTGTTACTGATAAGTCAATCGTTGCATTATCATCCACTAAACGCAACAAGAACCATTTTTGCTTTTGTCCTATGCACAAAGGCAAGGAATAATGCCGAATAAGCCGTTTTGGCAAGCGATAACGTAACCACCGCTTTGATGCCGCCAAAATTTTTACATCCTCAGCCTTAAGCCCCACTTCTTCTTTTAGCTCGCGAAACATCGATTGCTCAGGAGTTTCATTTTCCATCATCCCGCCTTGAGGAAATTGCCACGCATCTTTACCAACCCGTTTCGCTAAAAATAACTGACGTCGCGAATTTACTAATATGATACCAACGCCATGCCTAAAACCTTCTTCATCTATCACGTAACATCCGCCCTGCGCTATAAATTATATATATCGCATTCTTTCAAAAACTTAGCTCTTCAGCAAGCGACTATTGTAACTATTCAGCAGCTAGAGAGCCTGGTGGGCACGCTGGCATGACAAGATTTTGTAGGGTGGGCAAAGCGCAGCGTGCCCACCAAACTCTCTAGCTGCTGAAGAATTACCCTAACTAATTTTTATAGAATATGTTCCAATCCATAAATTAACTCTTTCAACAAGCTAACTTTTTGACAAGCCAACACTATCCCTGGCATAAAGCATTGACGATCAATACTATCGTGACGAAGAGTGATCGTTTCACCTACCCCACCAAAAATAATTTGTTGTTGCGCGACCAAGCCAGGTAAGCGAATAGCATGGATAGGAATATTTTTATATGTTGCGCCACGAGCACCAGCAATCACTGCTCGAGTATTCACCGGAATAGACGGAGACGTAGTCCGAGCTGCTGCCAGCAATTCTGCTGTGCGTACTGCGGTACCAGAAGGACTATCTAATTTACCATTATGATGCATTTCAATAATTTCAACATCGGGATAATATTTTACAATATCTTGCGCATATTTCATTGTGAGCACTGCGCCAAGCGAAAAATTAGGGACAATAATTCCACCTAATTGTTTTTTTAAACATATTTCTTGCAACTGACTCACTTGATCCTGTAACAGCCCACTTGTACCAATGACAGGGTGCGCACCTTGTGTAATAATCGTTTGTGCATTCTTAAATGCTGTTTCTGCCGTAGTAAGATCAACTACTATTTGTGCTTGAGATTGCTTAATTTCTGCAGCAAGATCATCTTTGCGGCCCAATAGTCCAACTAAAATAAATTCAGGGCAATCTTGTAATGTCTTTACTGCTAACTGCCCCATTTTACCATTTGCGCCATTAACGATAATACGTATAGCCATATTTTTTATAACCTTTCATTAGGAAAATAAACTAAATCTAACTCTCGCGCCGCTTTAACTTCATCGAGTCGCCGCACAGGTAAATTATGCGGAGCATTCAATAATAAATCTGGATTCGTTTTTGCTTCGTGTAAAATTTTTATTAATGTTGCGACAAAAGCATCTAATATTTCTTTACTCTCTGTCTCAGTAGGCTCGATCAACAAACATTCTGGAACTAGCAAAGGAAAATACATGGTCGGCGCATGAAAACCATAATCCAATAAACGCTTTGCCACATCAAGCGCGCTTATACCAAACTCTTTCACCTCATTTTTTAAGGTAATAATAAATTCATGACTCGCTAATCGCGTGGGATAAGCCAGAGTAAATCCTGCTTTTTTTAGTTTAGCTAAAATATAGTTTGCATTTAATGTCGCAAACTCAGCCACTCTATGCATACCATTTTTACCTAGCAAGCGTGCATACATAAATGCTCGCACAATAATACCTGCATTTCCCATAAATGCTGACAATCGGCCCATGCTTTGCGGATAATCTTGCTCTGTAGTCCAGCTATAGACATTCCCCGTTTTTTTAACCATCGGTGTTGGTAAAAATGGTACCAAACGCTCACCTACTGCGACGGGTCCACCACCTGGGCCGCCACCACCATGCGGTGTAGCAAACGTTTTATGTAAATTAATATGCATGACATCAAAACCCATATCACCAGGGCGTACTTTACCTAAAATAGCATTCAGATTTGCGCCATCATAATAAAGCAAACCACCCGCATCATGAACTATCTGCGCTATCTCTTGAATTTTTTGTTCAAAGACACCTAAAGTCGAAGGGTTCGTTAACATAATACCCGCAGTATGAGGACCTACTGCTGCACGTAATTCTGCGATGTTAACATTTCCTTCAGCATCAGTAGGAATTTCTCGGACTTTATAACCACATTGAGACGCTGTTGCAGGGTTGGTGCCATGAGCTGCATCAGGAACTAAAATTTCATTCCGCGCAAAATCATTACGTGCATCATGATAAGCCTTTATCATTGCGACACCAGCAAATTCACCTTGCGCACCTGCCATTGGCGTTAATGAAACAGCACGCATTCCTGTCACAACTTTTAAAATTTCCTGCAAATCATAAGCACAGGCCATGAAACCTTGGCTATTTACCGCAAGTGATAATGGATGGCGATTTAAAAAACCTTCTAACATCGCTAAGCGATGAATACCACGCGGATTATATTTCATGGTACAAGAACCTAGAGGATAAAATTGCGTATCAATTGAAAAATTTTTCCGCGATAACCGCGTATAATGCCGCACCACTTGAAGCTCTGACACCTGCGGCAATAACGGCTCATCCTGCCTTAAAAATTGTGTGGGAATAAGCATTTTTTTATTCGTGATTGATGGAATTTGTGCTGTAGCACAACGACCGACTTGCGATTGTTCGAAAATAAGTTCTGACATAAAATCGCTTCCTGTTAGGAAATAACTAATATTTCTTGTAATGCTTGAGCAAATCTTTTTATATCAAGCGCTGACTTGGTTTCAGTTGCGCAAATTAAAATGCAATTATTTGACAACTCAGGATACTCTTCATGTAAATTAAAACCGCCTTGTATTTTTCTTTCCGCTAATGCTGACAAAACTAGATCCGCTGATAAAGGTAAACAAAGCACTAATTCATGAAATACAGGGCCATCAAATAATACTTTAACACCTGCAATTGCAGTTAATTGATCCTTTAACTCCAGTAAATTATGATGACTTGCTAAAGCAATCTGACGCAATCCTTTTGGCCCCATTAAGCTCATATAAATTGTACTAGCCGTAACGAGTAAACCTTGATTGGTGCAAATATTTGAAGTCGCTTTAGCACGGCGTATATGTTGTTCACGCGCTTGCAATGTTAAAACAAATCCCTGCTTTCCTTCTAAATCAACTGTTCTACCAACAATACGCCCCGGCATTTGCCGCACCCATTCTTTTTTGCAACATAAAAATCCATAATAAGGACCGCCTGACGCCATCGGCACACCTAAAGGCTGACCTTCACCGCACGCAATATCCGCACCTTTTTCACCCCAATGGCCAGGAGGTTTTAATAACGCCATTGCCAATGGATTAACTACGCCAATAACAAATGCATTTTTTGCATGCGCCCAATTTGTCAATGCATCCACATTTTCTAACGCACCAAAAAAATTAGGCTGTGGAATAACGAATGCCGTAATATCTAATTGTGTATATTGTTCTAAACTTTCTAGTGTGATACAGCCTGTTTTTTCACAAAAAGGAATTTCGACAATCTCTATTGCTTGCTGTTTTACTATGGTTTTTACTACTTTGCGATATAAGGGATGTACTGTTGTTGGAATCAAAATTCTTGCTGCTTTACTTTTTTTATTTGCACGCATTGCCATTAAAACAGCTTCAGCTAAAGCCGTTGCGCCTTCATACAATGAAGCATTAGAAACGTCCAAAGCCATTAAACTTGCCATCATGGTTTGAAATTCATATAACAACTGCAAAGTACCTTGACTTGCTTCAGCTTGGTAAGGTGTATACGCTGTTAAAAATTCCCCTCGGCCAGTGATTTCCCAAACTGCAGCAGGAATATGATGCTCATAAGCGCCCGCACCAATAAAACATAATGTATCACTGTCTAATGCCGCTCTTTCACGCATTAAACGACTCAGCTCCATTTCCGTTAAACTTTCTGGAATATCTGGCAACTCTTTAATGCGTAAATTTTTAGGAATTTCAGCAAATAACTCATCAAGAGTAGCGACTCCTATTGTTGCAAGCATCGCCGTAACATCTTGCGCAGTGTGCGGAATAAATGGCATACAAGCACCTCATTCTGATTAATGTGCTTCTGATGCAACCTGTTTAGCATATTGTTCGTGATTTAATAAATCTTGCGTATCTGCTTCAAACGGTCGTATCCGAAACAGCCAACCTTTTCCATAAGGATCTTGATTGACTAACTGTGGGTTCTCAATCAACAACTCATTGATCTCAATTACTTCGCCGGAAACCGGACAATAAATATCTGCTGCTGCTTTAACTGATTCAATCACAGCGCACTCTTGACCTATTTCAAAACTAGATTCTATTTCTGGTAATTCTATATACACTAAATCACCTAACATACATTGTGCATGATCAGTAATTCCAACGGTATATACATCATCATCCTTACGAATCCATTCATGAGTTTTTGAATACTTTAAATTTTTAGGCACACTGCTCATCTTTATTGCTCCGTTATAACTGAGAACGTTTTTTTACCCTGACGCACAAATGGCGGTTTAATCACTTGCGCTGCAACTAATTTTCCACGCATTTCTATCATACATTCTGCTCCCACTCCAACAGGAACGCGTGCTAATGCAATACCTTTATTAAGCGTCGGTGAAAAACTACCACTCGTGATTTCACCTGCCCCCACTCCATCAACCAACACTTTTTGATGATTGCGCAACACTCCCTGTGTTTCCAAGACCAAACCCACTAAACATTGTCGCACACCCGCCAAACGTTGTTTTTCCAATGCGCCACGACCTATAAAATGACGTTCTTTAGGTTCCCAAGCAACAGTCCATTCTAAATTTGATTCTAAAGGAGTTACCGTTTCATCCATATCAGCGCCATACAAATTTAATCCTGCTTCAAGACGCAAAGTATCTCGTGCGCCTAAACCACAAGGTAGAATTTCTGCTGCGACTAATGTTTGCCAAAAAGCCGGAGCCGAGTTAGCTGGTAATATAATCTCAAAACCATCCTCTCCCGTATAGCCTGTACGTGCAATAAACCAATCACCCAAGCTTAAGAAATGGAAAGGTTTTAACGCTTGAATAGCTGCAGCTTGCTCAATAGGAAAAATAGCGGAAATTTTTTGTAAAATAGCAGGACCCTGGATTGCCAGCATAGCAAACTCGGTACGTTCTTTTAATATCAGATTATACCCTTGGGCTTGCAGAGCTAACCAGGCTAAATCTTTATCATGAGTCGCTGAATTTACCACTAAACGGTAAGCGTCATCTTGTAACTTATACATGATTAAATCGTCGATTATGCCGCCATATTCGTTTAACATGCAGGTATATAAGGCTTTTCCTGGGGTTAACTTATCGATATTGTTTGCAAGCAATTTGCGCAAATAAACCGCTACATCAGCCCCATGCAAATCAACAATCGTCATATGAGATACATCGAAAACACCTGCTGATTTTCGCACCACATGATGTTCTTGAATTTGCGACCCATAATGCAAAGGCATATCCCATCCAGCAAAGTCTACAATCTTGGCATTCGCTTGCAAGTGACATTCATACAGCGGCGTCCTTTTTGCCATGGAGAGTCGTCCTAAATAGAATTAGCTTAGAGTAGAGCACTGAAGTATACCGGTTTGTTATTTCTGGTAGCAATAGGAAAGTCTGTCGTAACTATTCAGCGACTAGAGCTTGGTGGGCACGCTGCGCTTTGCCCACCCTACGGTTTTTATAATTTTTTTTGTATTGTAATGCTTTTGTAGGGTGGGCAAAGCGCAGCGTGCCCACCAAGCTCTCGCCGCTGGATAGCTACATTTACCCCTGCTTTATTAAATACTGAGATAACTTCTCAACTCGAGAAAGAAAAAAATCTTTAGACCAAAGATCTAATGTAGATAACTCTCTTGGCCTCAAAAAACGCGCTACATCGGTTTTTGCAGCACCCCAATCAATCTGCTTAATTTTCACGATTAACCGCTCAACCAACCAATCAGTCGTAGCTTTAATACTCCTCCCTTCCCATGGGCCCACTTGCGCAATAGCTTCAGTCAATAGAGTGAAATTAATTGCCGCACCTCGTGACACATACCAAATAAAGTCATACCAATCTCTTCCTTTAACATATTCTCGACAAAGCAAAGCATGGCATTTCCCCGCAAATAAACTTGACACATCTTGAGCTCTAATACTATAAGGCAGCGGAAAGTCTAAATACTTAATCTCTGCTGTCGAACCTTTAGGTGGGCTAGTATCAATCTCTAATTTAATTTGTATCTTAGGTCGATTACTGCGTGCATCTTTTAATAACAAAATACCGCCGGTTGAATCAGCCTTTAAAAATGCAGATTTAACTACCTTATCTAATTTTTTTTTATTCAAAACTTCTAAGGTATAACCATAAGCACTAAACTCTACGCTCATACTTTTAATATAAATATCCCAGTTAAAATTTTTATCTGGCTTTTCTAAAATAAAATCCAAATCCTCAGAAAACCTTTCTAAGCCATATAAAATTCGAAGGCAAGTTCCGCCTTGAAAAGCAGCTATCCGAAAAAAACCCGAACGTGAAAGTGCCATGAGCGCAATTTCCTGCGCAATCTCTTTAAGCGCATTCTCTTGATCCAAAACAGTTTGGCATTGATAGTCTAATAATTTTTTCTGAATAATTTCAACGCTCATATTGAACCCTTTTATTATTATGTAACTATTCAGCAGCCAGGGAGTTTGGTGGGCACGCTGCGCTTTGCCCACCCTACATTTTATTATTTAAAACCGCACATCTTTTCTAATCCCTTTTAAAAAAATATTTATTCGCACACTCTGATAATAATCTTTTAATAACTCAATTTCTTCATTTCGCAATAAAGGTAAGCTCTCATAATTGATACGCAAACTTTTTAACAAAGGCTCCAAACTATCCCAATCTTTTTTATAACAAAAAATATAATCACAAATCGCTTTCCAAGGCTTTGCCATGAAAAAACGATAATTATTTTCTGTAATAAGCTCTACTTCAGTATATAAATTTTCAAGAGATAAATGAAAATAGCTAAACAATCCTAGCGGTGTTTGATATTCTTTCGAACGCTTGCCAGTCACGCTGGTTATAGTATAAACCCTCTCTGGAATTAACTGATGAAAACTAAGCGCAGACTCAAAACTAATATAAGATGGCCCGTAAATATATTGCGCCAACTCAAAAGGATGAGGCTTCATAAAATAATCTAATTGGTCAGTTAAGCAATACAAACCTCTGCGAATGCGCAAGAGCTTATCTTGCGCCAACAATCGCTTTACTTTGCTATGCCGGCTATCGGCACTCGCTCCCGCCAATAACCCCTCTAATTCTCCATCTGTTATATAGGGGTGGGGGTAGGCTCTTAAAATACTTTCTAAATTTTTTTTCATTTGTACCTATACTGGCAAAAAATGACAGTTTCATGCAAATAATATAGCATATTCACGAAAAAGAGCAATTGTTTTGAATGAAACTGTCATTAAATGACAGTTTATATAATAAATGTTAATCTTTTAATCTGGATTTTGGTCATTTCTGGTTTTTCCTGAATAATCAATGTATTGAATTTCCTTAACATTAAGTTAATCTTTTTTGAAAGCGGATGTGATAATATTACGCAATCATATTCCAAACGAGGATGAGAACCATCATGAGCCATGCACGCCCCAAAGATAATAAAGACTCCCAAGAAGACATCAAAGCGCAAGGATCCGCAACAACACCGAACACCGCTGCAGGTACACCAGCCGGAGCAGTCGCTATTGCAGCAGCTGCAACTATTAAAAACGCCAATAGCAACCACCCTTTCTTCAAAAAAACCAAGGATCCTATGCAGCGTCACCTGCTCCCCATGCTTGATTCCAAAGAGTTATCTGCCTTTAGTCAGTTCTCATTTAATGCAAGCCAATTCTCACGGCTTGAGTTAGAACAGAGAAAGCAAAAAGCGATAAGAAAAATGATTGACCTGACACTGAGAGGCAGAGTCAGTGATCTGTTCTTAATGCGCAGTCCAGTGATTGATAGCCGTCTTAATTACCGATCATCAGACGAATATCATTTATATTTATACAAAGAAAAGGACGGTAGAGCATTTTACTACTACAAAGAAAACCAGCAGAAACACTATTTAGTAAATGAAAAACAACAGCCCTTAAAATTTGAATCGCATTTTTCATTTGATACGAAAGACGGAAGTTGCAACTGGTGCGAAGACAAAGCCCTCAGAAAAGCGGTGTTTGATATCACGTCAACGCGAAAACATACAAGTCGTAGCGACTCAGAAGAAATACAAGAAATGTCGAATAAGAGGCCCTGGCTAGCTTTTGCAGAATATAAACCAAAAGAGGATAAGGATAAAATCACTACCAACAGAGCAGGTCAACGTATCTCTATTGATGGCAAAAGCGCGCTGCAAGTGGCTTTTGGGGAAAACCATGATTATGCCATAACAGCGATGACAGGTAGCTTGTTGGCAGTAGCAGATGAAAAACAAAGAATCGAAAATGTAAGAAAAATCCAGGCTCAGTACGATGCGCAGTATGCATCTGGGTGGGAAAAAGAAGAAAATGAAAGATGGGCAGACGTTTTAGTGGCACGAAAAAAACTCACCCAAGCGATTTTGGAATCAAAGCCAGGTGATATCCAGTCATCAGGCTCGGACTTTAATTTAACGCTAAGAGAAGCAAGCGCCCCAGACTTTAAGTTAACGCTAAGAGAAGGAAGCACCATTGCAGCAGCCATTGTTGAATTTAAAGCATCACTGCAAACAGTACGGAATAGGGTGGTAACAACAGGTCGTTACTATAACCCAGATCCTCAGTTAAAAGCTTTTGAAGAATACGGTGGCTCATTAGTAGAGACTGGCAGAAGCGATCGCAGCCCTGAAATGATGTTCTTATGGCGCAGCATTGGCTACTATCAGAGCATGATGTCACTTGGCTATGCTCACGGTTTTTGTGGTGCTGGCCTTTATGAAAATGTTGAGAAATTAAAAAATGGTCGAGCACCACGGGAGTCAACTACTGTGGATGCATGGGACGCAGCTCGTCAAAGGTATATCAGCTCTGCCCCTCTTTATTCTCTTGAGGAGCTTGGTGTTGATTATGCTATAGGCTGTCTCCCTCTACCGGCTGGACGTGCAAGCCGGCTGGCCACCCCGTCTCGGCTAGTTTCGGATCTCATATCAATCAAAAACAGCAGTACCACAGAACACTTACGCTGCAACAACGGGAACCATCGGCCTGAGCCGACAAATCGTCCTGCGTAATTGATGTAGCTCTGTCCAGCTGGCAAAGATTTTTAGCATAAATCGCTATTGGTTCTTGCCAACGGATTTTAATAAACCAGGATAAAAGTGCTGCAAATATTTTCTGAGGACTCAACAGTTGATGCTGAGCATATGAAAATTAAGTTGCCGCAGCGAGATGCATTGTTAGATCAACTCGCTCGAACAGATTACGATACCATAATTACTTAACAAATTTAGAAAAATCCCCACGATAACCTAACGCATAATTAATAAAAAAATTCTTCAGCAAGCGCGTACGATTAGTCATCATCAACCCCCAGGTTCGTAATTGCTGAATAGAATTATTCTTACTGGAAAATAATTTTTTTAATACTTCAACACCAGCTAACATTACCGCATTATCACTCTTACGCTCGCGTTCATAACGACGCAATGTTGCTAAGCTCGTATAATCACGATTTTTCTTAATAGCATCATAAACAACTTCCGCCAAAAAAACCGCATCTAACAAACCTAAATTAACTCCCTGACCTGCTAGCGGATGTATCGTATGCGCAGCATCGCCAATTAATGCTAAACCAGACTGAACATAATTTTTTGCATGGCGCATACGTAAAGGGAAGTGATAACGTGCTGTGGTTTTTTTGATTGCGCCCAATTTACTTTTAAATGCCGCCTCTAAAGCCTGACAAAACTCACTCTCATTTAAAGCTAATAATTCTTGCGCATGCGCTGATGAAGTAGACCACACAATAGAACACGCATGCTCATCGACTAGCGGCAAAAAAGCTAATGGCCCCGTTGTTAAAAACCGCTGCCATGCTGTACGCTGATGAGAAAACTCAGTATCAACCGTAGCAATCAAAGCAGTATGCTCATAATCCCAGGATTTTAACTCTATCCCCGCCTGCTCGCGAATTAATGAATTTGCCCCATCTGCACCGATTAATAATTTAGCCTTTATTTCCCTAGCAGCAGATACAAACTGAATAGTCCACAGCGGCTCTCGCTGATGGATTTTTTCTTCACGCCTGATTGATGATATTTTTTGTTCGGCAATGAACTCAACATTTGCAAAATCCCGCAATCGTTCCAACAAACTAGTACGCATCACATTATCTTCGACTATAAATCCTAACGCACTTTCATTAACGTCTGCACAATCAAAATGAATTTCTCCATTTTCTTCCGCATCCCATACCTGCATATGAGTATAAGGACTTACACGCTTTTGAACTATTGACTCCCAAACCTGCAAAGTTTGAAAAATATTTTTTGTGGCCAGTGACACCGCACTCACTCTTGCATCATACTCGCTCTTATTCCAAGCAAAAGAAAATGCATTTGAATCAACAACCGCAATTTTTAATTGTCTTGTTTGCGCTAACGCCAAAGCTGCTGTTAACCCGACAATACCACCGCCAGCAACAACAACATCATAAATTGACAAACTCAAAAGGATAGTACCAAATCAGATTTAATAGCTAAAAGATGTTCACGAAATAATTTTTGTATTTTTGCAATCGCCGCTTCGGTTTTTGCCTCAAATCGCAAAACCAAACAAGGCGATGTGTTAGAAAGTCTTACCAATCCCCAACCATCGGCAAAATTCACTCGCAATCCATCAATTGTATTGATAATGGCTTCAGAAAAATTAGCCAAAGAAATAATTTGATCCATTAACAAAAATTTTTCTTCGTCAGAAACAGCAACCTTTATTTCCGGAGTATTAATACTATTAGGAATATCATTAAACAAAGCTGCACTCGTACTTGACGACTCTGCCAAAATTTGCAATAACCGCGCGCCCGCATATAAAGCATCATCAAAACCATACCATAAATCATTGAAAAAAATATGGCCGCTCATTTCACCAGCAATTGCTGCGTTGGTTTCAGCTAACTTTTTCTTTATTAATGAATGACCGGTCTTCCACATAATAGGCTCACCGCCTAAAGCTAAAATAATTTTTTCCAAATGATCCGTGCATTTCACATCATAAATAATTTTTGCGCCGGGTTGTTTTTTTAAAATAGATTGCGCATATAAAATTAATTGTCGATCTGGCCAAATAACCTCGCCTGCACTCGTCACCACACCAAGACGATCGCCATCACCATCAAATGCTAAACCGATATCTGCATTTTTTTCTTTTACTAACTGAATTAAATCCAAAAGATTTTCTAGCTGGCTAGGATCAGGATGATGATTAGGGAAGTTTCCATCAACCTGACAAAACAACTCTATCACTTCACATCCCATACGGCGAAATAATTCAGGGGCAACACTGCCGGCAACACCATTACCGCAATCAACTACTATTTTTAATGGTCGATTTAATTTTACATTCTCAACAACTTGCGTTAAATAGCGCTCAATAATGTCGATTTGTTGATAATGACCTTTGCCAATTCGAACATCATCATTTACTGCACGTTGATAAATATTTTTAATTGCTTGCTCAGCTAAGGTCTCACCCCCAATCACAATTTTTAAACCATTGTATTCCGGCGGATTATGACTGCCTGTTAGCATCACGGCTGAACGCGTCTCTAAAACAAAAGTCGTGTAATAAAGCAATGGCGTAGGAGCGACACCAATATCAATCACATCACAACCCGTAGATAAAATGCCGCGTGATAATGCCTTAATTAAAGCGGGCCCGGATAAGCGCCCATCTCGACCAATGACCATGGATTTTTCACCCTGCTCTAAAGCCAGGGTACCAAGAACTTGCCCGATGCTATAAACACTCTCTTCCGTCAACGTAACACCAACAATTCCTCGAATATCGTAAGCTCGAAAAATAGCGGAAGAAAGCGGAGCCATGATCTGTTGATCTAACATGATTTAATTATTTCCTGAATGACCAAAACCGCCAGTGCCACGCGCAGTAGCACGAAACTCATTAACAATCTGGAAGTTAACGCGAGCGATGGGTAAAAAAACTAATTGTGCAATACGATCACCTGGCGCAATAGTATACGAATCTTGACCACGGTTCCAGCAAGAAATCATTAACGGCCCTTGATAATCCGCATCAATTAAACCCACCAAATTACCCAAAACAATACCATGCTTATGACCTAAACCCGAACGCGGCAAAATAACTGCGGCTAAATTAGGGTCGCCAATATAAATTGAAATCCCTGTTGGAATTAATACCGTCTCACCGGGGCTCAGCAATAAATCCTCATTTAAACAGGCGCGTAAATCCAACCCCGCTGAATCTTGCGTCTCATAACGCGGCAAAGGAAATTCTGTTCCTAAGCGAATATCTAAAATTTTTAATTGAATATTTTTTCCTGACAAATCAGCCTGCTCATGAAAAATCGGCTCTATACGTTCTTTTTGCATGTTAACTCTCCTATAACTATTCAAATAGCAATTTAATAGTAACTATTCAGCAGTCAGAGAGTTTGGTGGGCACGCTGCGCTTTGCCCACCCTACATTTTTATAATTTTTTGTAGGGTGGGCAAAGCGCAGCGTGCCCACCAAACTCTCTGACTGCTGAATAGTTACCATTTAATAAGCCCCCTATCCTACCGGCTTGTACATTCGCGCAATTAACTCTACCAACTCTCGCGCTAATTTTGTCTTCGACATACGGGGAAATTCTTTTTTATCGTCCTTCAATAAAACCGTCACACTATTTTCTTCTTGATCAATACTATCCTCAACTAAATTAGCCACTAACATATCTAACTGTTTATTAACTAACTTTGCTTGTGCATAATCTAATAAATTTTCTGTCTCTGCAGCAAAGCCCACCACAAAAGGTCGCTGTTTTAACTGCGAAACACTCGCTAAAATATCTGGATTACGCTCTAATTCCAACGTAAGAAATTCATTTGCCGTTTTTTTTATTTTTTGTAACGCTGGTTTTTTACAACGATAATCAGCCACTGCAGCAACACCAATAAAAATATGGTTATCATCACTATTCGCCATTACGGCAGCAAACATCTCTTCTGCACTCATAACATCAATATATTTTACTCGTGAAAGTCTCGGCAAATTAACTGGCCCACTCACTACAGTCACTCGCGCTCCTGCTTCAAGCGCTGCGGCTGCCATGGCATGGCCCATTTTTCCCGAGCTTGCATTACTAATATAACGTACTGGATCAATTGCTTCGCGCGTGGGGCCCATGGTAATCAATACCGACTTTCCTGCTAACCGCCCTGTTGCAAATATTTCCGCAGCTCTCTCAACTAACTCTAAAGGCTCTAACATCCGACCTGGACCCACATCACCACACGCCTGATCACCCTCTCCTGGCCCAAAAATAGCTATCGCTTTTTTTTGTAATGCTTGCAAGTTTTCCTGAGTGGCTTTATTCTTCCACATCCCTTGATTCATAGCCGGTGCAATTGCAATTGGCGCCTTGCTCGCTAAACAAAGCGTCGTCAATAAGTCTCGTGCTTCGCCATGATTCAACTGTGCCATAAAATCCGCCGTTGCTGGTGCTATCAAGATCAAATCAGCCCATCGCGCCAATTCTATATGCCCCATCGCTGCTTCAGCTTCTAAATCAAATAAATCATCGTGCACTGGGTTGCCTGAAACTGCCTGCATCGTCAATGGTGTAATAAATTGCTTAGCCCCCTCCGTCATCACCACCCGCACTTCCGCCCCCACTTCACGCAGACGTCGTACTAAATCTGCGCTTTTATAAGCCGCTATTCCACCCGTCACCCCTAAGAGAATGTGTTTACCCATAAAAAACTGTTTCATTTGCAATACCACCTAAACCCCAGACGCACCTATATTAAAGGATAAACAAGCTGTATGACAATCAACAAATGGCCTATCACCGAAAGACCTAGAGAAAAATTACTCACTTTAGGCGCAAAATATCTCACCGATGCCGAATTAATTGCTATCTTTTTGCGCACAGGTATTCGTGGCAAAACAGCTCTTGATCTTGCCCGTGAGTTACTCACCGAATTTGGCAGCTTAAAAAAAATCTTTAGCATTGAACCCAACCTGTTTTACCAAAAACGTGGTTTGGGCAAAGCCAAATATGCCATACTCAAAGCAGCCATTGAATTAGGTCGCCGCTATCTTGAAGAAAACTTAGAAATGGGAACTTCTTTAAACAATAGCCAGACAACTAAACTTTTTTTTGCCAATCGCCTCAGGCACTACCCACATGAAGTCTTTGCTTGTTTATTCCTTAATAATCATCATCATATACTTGGTTTTGAAGAATTATTTCATGGCACTCTCACTGAGGCCAGCATCTATCCCAGAGAAGTGGTCAAACGCTGCCTTGCTCACAATGCAGCCAAAATCATCCTTGCCCACAACCATCCCTCAGGCAACCCCAAGCCCAGTCAAGCTGATCGCGAAGTCACTCAATTACTGAAACAAGCTCTAGCCTTGGTTGATATTAAAATCATTGATCACATTGTGATCGGCGATACCGAAAATATTTCGTTTGCCGAAACTGGGCTATTATAAAAATAATAACTATTCAGCAGCAAGGGAGTGTGGAAGTGCATTGCTTAAAATAAAGCGACTTGCTTGCCATGGATGGCAAGCCTAAAACAGGGATGTTTCGCTTAGAGCGGCATTTTAAGCAATGCACTTCCACACTCCCTTGCTGCTGAATAGCCACTATATTTATCCAATCCTTGCATCCACTAGCTCTTTCTGATATAAATCCCGACCTGCCTAAGCGCAAATCTATTTGTTTGGAGAAAACTGTATGCCAAGAGTCTGTCAAGTTACCGGAAAACGTCCTATGGCGGGGAATAATGTCTCCCATGCTAATAATAAAACAAAAAGACGTTTTATTCCTAATCTCCAAGAACATCGTTTTTGGTTAGAAGGCGAAAAACGCTTCATTCGATTACGCGTTAGTGCTAAAGGAATGCGTACAATTGATAAATTGGGCATTGAAAAAGTTCTTGAAAACATCAAGATTAACAAAGGTATTTGATCATGCGTGAAAAAATTAAAATGGTATCGACTGGAACAACAAAAGCTGGCAAAAAAACCAGCACTTTTCGTACGACGACTAAAAACAAGCGTACCACAACGGAAAAGTTGAAAAAGAAATATTTTGATCCTAGAGCATACAACACAGCAACCGAAAAGACAGGTATGCATGTTATGTTTGAAGAAGGCAAGCTCTAAAAAAGTAAAGTACTTATTAAAAACCCGCCATCGGCGGGTTTTTTTATGCCTACTATCCTATATTCTTTGCGGCATATAAGCTTTCAGATGACGAACAAAGTCACGCAAAGCATCAACACCAGTTGCTTCAGCTTGACGACACCATTCTTGCAAGGATTCCAACAGCTCCTTTTGAGTCGCTGTACTCTTAACCCAAATCTCCTGCAACTTTAACCGGAATTGATAAACCACTTGCAATGAACGGTGCTTCTTAAGCACAACATCCAATGCTTGCTTCGATGAGGAATCAATCAATGAGACATCACGAATCAATAAGTTACGTACTCGCTTTAACATAGCACTACCCACCAAACCTGCACGACGGCGCTCTTCACGCAAAACAGGCATAATCACATCTTGACTATAATGAGCTAACACCTGAAAGCGATGAGATAACACAGCTTTTAGAGTATCAATATCAACGGCTGTTTTACCCTCAAACATGCCCGCTGTTGGCGGAACCCGCTTAGGCTTTGCTAAACCAAGCAACTGCAACGAACAGATAACAAACCAACCAATATCAATCTCATACCACTTCACAGAAAACTTCGCTGAGGTGCCATAAGTATGATGATTATTATGCAATTCTTCACCACCAATAAAGATTCCCCAAGGCGTAATATTACGTGAGGCATCCGCTACTTCAAAGTTACGATAACCCCAATAATGCGCCACGCCATTAACAACACCAGCAGCAAAAAATGGAATCCAGGCCATCTGTACAGCCCAAACCGTAAGACCAACAACGCCAAATAATAATAAATCAATAATCAACATGATAGTAATACCCATTGCACTATGGGCTGAATAAACATTCCTCTCCATCCAATCATCTGGAGTCCCTGCTCCATAACGCTCAAGCGTTTCTTTATTTTTACTTTCTTTTTTATAAAGCTCAGCGCCTTCAAAAAAGACTTTTTTGATGCCTTTAGCAACAGGGCTATGCGGATCTTCATCTGTTTCTACCTTAGCATGATGCTTACGATGCACTGAAGCCCATTGCTTAGTTACCATACCTGTTGTCATCCACAACCAAAAACGGAAAAAATGACTCACAATAGGATGCAAATCGAGCGCGCGGTGAGCTTGGCAACGGTGTAAATAAATCGTGACCCCAAGAATCGTAATCTGGGTTAAAATAAGAGTAACAACGACAGTACCCCACCAAGGTAAATTTAAAATGCCAAACAGATAATCGCCCATAGTATTGCCTATAATATTAATTGAACCGTATAATAGCATAAATTAAACACAGTTAGCTAGGGATCTATGCCTGAATTACCAGAAGTTGAAACAACCCTACGCGGTATTCAACCTCACATTGAAACTAAAAAAGTCAGTAAAATCATCGTCAGAAACCATCAGTTACGCTGGCCCGTGCCAGCTCAACTCTCTGCATTTTTAGCTGATGAAACCATCCATACAGCTAAACGACGCGGCAAGTATATCTTACTATACACAAATAAAGGCACCGTTATTTTGCATTTAGGTATGTCAGGAAGCTTACGCATCCTAACTCAAGCTGTACCGCCTAAAAAACATGATCATCTTGATTTTCTCTTTACAAACCAAACCATCTTACGCTACACCGACCCCAGACGTTTTGGCGCCTGTTTATGGACAGAAGAAAATCCAGCTTTACACCCTTTACTCATTAATCTCGGACCTGAACCGCTGGAGAAAAATTTTACTGGAAAATATTTATCTCAATGTGGTCAAACCAAAAAGATGCCCATCAAGTCGTTAATTATGGATAGCAAAATCGTGGTCGGTGTTGGAAATATATATGCTGCAGAAGCACTTTTTGCCGCTGGAATTAACCCCACCAGCCCAGCAAAAAACATTTCGCAAAAAAAATACCATGAGCTTGTTACGCAAATAAAAAAAATTCTACGTTTCGCAATAAAAAAAGGCGGCACATCGTTAAAAGATTTTGTTGACAGCAACGGCAAGCCAGGATATTTCAAATTACAACTAAAAGTTTATGGTCGCGAAGGATTGCCTTGTAAAAGTTGTAAAACAGAACTAATCAATGTTCGCCTAGGACAGCGAGCAACTGTTTATTGCCCGCGTTGTCAAAAATAAAATACCCTCACTATACAAGAGCACTATCAACATCACCCACTACACGCATCACACTATTTTCAGTTAAATCGATGTAATGCGCATGATGCTCCTCTAAACTAGGTCGATGACCCACACTGACAATTGAGCAGTTGGGTAACCGTGTCTTCAACAACGTATAAAGAAATTTTTCACTCGCAATATCTAAAGCAGATGTCGTTTCATCTAAAAATACCCAGTCTGGTTTATTAATCAGTACGCGGATAAATGCAACTCGTTGCAGCTCACCAGGAGATAAATGCTCAGACCACATGGTTGCGTAATGCAGTTGACCAACTAATTCTGGTAATTTGACATCATTCAGTAATTGAATCAACGTCGCCTCAGGCAATGAACTGATATCATCTGGAAATAATAGAGCTTCTTCTAATGTCCCTATCGGCATATAAGGCTTTTGTGGCAAATACATAATTTTTTGTTTTTTAGGTAAGGCAATTTCGCCTGATCCGTATGGCCAGATTCCAGAAATGGTTCGTATTAAAGTACTTTTTCCCACACCCGAAGGGCCTTTAATTAAATAATGTTCGCCATGTACTAAATCTAAATTAACATCTTTTAATAAAGTCTCATTTTTAGGCGTATAAATATTTAAATTTTTCGTAATAATTTTATTTTCAGCACAGCCAATAAAAGAAAATTTATTTTTATCCGTCGCATGTTTTTCAACTTCATAAATATGATTGAGAAAAGAAACTAACCGTCGTGCCACTGCCTGCCATTCAGCAATACGCGTATAAGAATTAACAATAAATGATAGAGCTTCTTGAATATGTCCAAACGCTTGTAACGTTTGAATCAAACCACCTAGTTTAAATACCTTGCCAAAATAATTAGGCAACGCCACGACTAAAGGTAACATTACTGATACTTGATTATACCCCGCAGTAAACCACAACAATAATTTTTGTCGCAAAATAATCATATACCAATTATTTAAAAAACCATCAACCAACTTATTTAAAACTGTTCTTTCATGCGGCTCTCCACGATACAAAGCAACATGCTCTGCATGCGAACGCAAATCAATTGCAGCAAAACGAAAATTAGCTTCTAATTTTTGTTGATTAAAATTCAAAGAAACGAGCGGACGACCAATCTTAAGCGTACAATATGTTCCGATTAATGCATAAAACAGCGCAACCCAGACCAAATAGCCTGGAAGATGATAACTACCTAACATCCCTAACGGGACTGTTAAAATTCCTGATAACGTCCAAAGAATATAAACAAAAGCAGCAATAGTGGTAATAGAACTCACCATGCCTATCGTCAAATCTAAAGACATCGTTACGATAGAGCCCACATCTTCTTGAATACGCTGATCAGGGTTATCAGTGAGCTCATCAAAATTTTCAAGATAATAATAACTGCGTTTTTCTAACCATCGATTAATAAATTGACGTGTAAGCCATTTTCGCCAACGTAACCCTAGATAAGACTGCACGTAATAACGATACACCGCTATAATAATATTCACTGCAGCAATAAACATAAAAATAATAAGCAAATCAATTGCTATACGTTTATTGTAATCTTGTAGAGCATCATAAAAATGGTTGTACCATTTATTAAAAAGTACATCCATACCTACCATGCTAACTGTCATTAGCAGAGCAAGTGATAGCATTAAATATGCAAATATTCGATCAGGAGACTGCCAGTAAGCTTTTATCAACTGCCAAGTGGTATAAGAACGTGATTGTAAACCAATCTCCATTTAAATCTCCTTTAAATAAACTTTCCATTTTCTCAGTATGTAACTATTTAGCAATAAGAGCTTGGTGGGCACGCTGCGCTTTGCTCACCCTACAAAAATAAATTATAAAAATGTAGGGTGGGCAAAGCGCAGCGTGCCCACCAAGCTCTTCAGCTGAATAGTTACCTCAGTATAGAGCAACATTAATTATTGCGCAAAAAATAAAGTCTATTCCACCATCTTTACGATTGAAGAACGCGCCGAAATAAGAGTAATATGGAGCGCAGGAATTCCAAATACGTTCTTATAAGGGTGAAAGAATGTTTGAGAAACACAATATTGCTCTCTGTGTCACAACGGCTTTCTTATTAGTAGTACTTTGCAGTTGCTCAGTTAATCCATTTAGCCCTAGTAATGAATTTACTGGCAGCCCCACTGGTACACTGATTGGAACAGGTGCGGGCGCAGGTACTGCTGCTTTAGTGGGTGCATCTAAAGCTGAAATGCTTTTTGCGGGCCTAGCAGGCGGCGCATTGGGTTACTATGTCACTTCTCTTCCTTTTACCGCGGGTGGAATTACACACGTTGATGGAAAAGTTTATACGCTAGGAGAGAGTGTAACGATTGAAATTCCTTCTGATAGCTTGTTTGAAGTCAATACCGCTGAATTTTTACCTGGCGCCCCTGCAGCATTAAATAGCGTTGTTGCTGTATTAAATCGCTATCCACGCAATGACATTATGATTTCTGGCAACACCAATGGTTATTATTCCTCCAAATTTGAACGCAAACTTTCAGAGGATAGAGCAGAACAAGTCTCTGCTTATTTATGGGCACATGGAATTGGTAATGATAATATCAGCAACCCCAATGAAAACTTTGGTGGTCGCAATCTACCTAAACGCTATACCCGCAACTTATCTTATGTCGGTTATGGCAACCACTTCCCAACCTCAAACAATATTACTGCTGAAGGCGTAAGACAAAATAGTCGGATTCAAATCTCAGCTTCACCACCCAATAAAACCATTACCATGAATAATCGCAGTAAAACCGTTCACCAATACAAAGACGCTCCGTCCTCAAGCTCATCTAGCACTCTATTATCTGAAGACCCCTCATCAAAAGGGGATGAGTATAGACCAATATCTCAAGTTACTCCGCCACCTACATCCTCTACCAATGCTGATGACTACAAAGGCGAGTCATGGGAAGAATATGTAGAAAGACATCCGAGTGAACCTGTTGTTACCCCGCCTGTAGCTAATATTGGTTGTTATAAAAACTAATAGGTGATTATTCAGCAGCCAGAAAGTTTGGTGGGCACGCTGCGCTTTGCCCACCCTACGCTTTTTATAATTTATTTTTGTAGGGTGGGCAAAGCGCAGCGTGCCCACCAAACTTTCTGGCTGCTGTAGTTACTTAATTTTTATAAAAGCTTTTCAAGCTCGGCCCAAACTAATGACGGAGGTAATGTAGAAAAACATGGCGGCTGCACAGCATAAGATTTTGCTTGTGGAAAAATACATTCTCGACTTAAGCAAGGGGAACAAGAAAAATCCGTTTTTAATAATTTTTGTGAGCGACCCATAGCGCCAGTTAATACCGGATTGGTTGGACCATATAAAGAAACAGTTGGTACATCCAACGCTGCGGCCAAATGACCTAGGCCGGTATCAACAGCAACAATGGCTTTTGCTCCTGCTAACACACTAGCAATTCCTTGCAAATTTAATTTTGGCAACACTTCAGCTGCGGGACAACTAGCAGCAATTCGTTGTGCACGTTCGTGCTCAGCAACACTACCCCAAGGTAGTTTAATTTTAAAATTTTGCTTTGCCGCAATAGCGGCTAATTCAATCCAATAAGCTTCAGGCCAATGTTTAGTAGTCCACGTAGTCCCATGCAAAAACACTAAAAAGTCAGTATCGCTTGGTTTGGCAAAACTTTCCCGATCAACACCATAATCTGCTACGGTATCTGGCATCTCATAGGCCAATGCTTTACTAAACAATTGTCGTGCGCGTGTCACAGCGTGAACTTCTTTTACTTTCCCGGCAAAATGTTTTTGTTGATATAAAAATGCTGCTAGCGGATCTCGTGCACAAGAATAATCGGGACCCGCTAGTACACCACGCGCTAAGCAAGAAACAATAGCGCTTTTAAATAATCCTTGCGCGTCAATAATTAAATCGTAGGTATTTTCACGTAATTTTTTTCTGAATTCTTGCATTTCTGATAATGTTGTTGCTGAAAAAATATTTTTTCGCCAACGACGCAAAGCAATAGGTATAATATTTTTTACTTGCGCATGCCAACGAGGAATTTCTTGAAAATTTTCTTCCACCACCCAATCAAATGAAATATTCGGGATTACTTTCGTCGCATCCGTTAAAGCAGGTAGTGTATGAATAACATCGCCCATCGAAGACATTTTTACCACTAAAACGCGCATTTATCTCACCACTTCAGCTAAGGTATTAATAACACCTTGTGGTGTTAACTCTTTCATACAGCGATGATGTTTAAGCGGACATTCGCGCTGAAAGCAAGGCTGACATTCAAGCTGCAATGTTAATACTTTTGCCGATTTATTCAATGGTGGAGTAAAGGCCGCGCTTGTTGGGCCATAAACCGCAACCAATGGTTTGTCTAATGCAGCTGCAATATGCATTAATCCTGAATCATTACTGACAACAGCTGCTGCTAAGGCCAATAAATCAACTGCCTCTTCTAAGCGCGTTTTTCCTGCAAAACTAATACAACGCTGCTGAGTAAGATTCATAATAGTTTCTGCCACGGGAACATCTTTGGGCGAACCAAATATCCACACGTCCCAACCCGCATTTAATTTTTGGTTAGCAACGTCGGCATAATAATTTTCTGGCCAGCGTTTAGCTGGGCCAAATTCAGCTCCGGGACAAATCGCAAGCACGGGGCGAACTGGATTGCTTAATTGATATTTTTGCAATGTTGCAGATTGCGCAGTTAAAGAAATTGCTAATTTTGGCAACGGATGAACAAGAGGTAATGGCGCATTTTTTGGTAATCCCAATGCCATGAATTGTTCTATCATTAACGGATATTTTTTTTTATCTAATGTCCGCACATCATTTAAAATTAAACCACGCAACTCCCGCCGCCAACCCGTCCGTTGAGGAATGTTAGCAAAAAAAGGAATTAATGCTGATTTAAAAGAATTAGGTAACACAATTGCCTGAGTATATTTTTTTTCTCGCAAACTTTTACCTATACGATAACGTTCACGCAATCCAAGCTGACCATGCCCTAAAGGCATAATATGTGACGCAGAAACTTCTGGCATTCGAGCTAATAAAGGCAAGCTCCATGCCGGTGCTAACACATCAATTTCAACGTCAGGAGAATTGGACTTCAATAATTTAAACAAAGACTGCGCCATCACCATGTCACCAACCCACGTTGGGCCAATAACGAGAATTCTATTATTCATTTTTTAAAATATACTCCGCGCTACAATAAGGACAAACAACACGGCCAGACTCTTCTATGGGTAAAAAACACGTGGATGAGCATCCCACAAACGCATATGACTTCCAGGACAAGACAGTGGCAAATCCGCACGTGACACTTCATAGCATTGATAAAGGCAACAGGGCTGAGGTTGATCGTTTTTTGGGCTTTGCATCACTGACTCCGATAATACATGGCTAGCAACGCATAATAACCGAAAATTATATTTCTTTCACCCCTTGCGCCAATCCAATCTCATAACGAAATTGTATATTTTGAGCGGCTTTTTGCACTAAGGCACAAGATTCACGAATATCGCCTGTACGCGCCTCTAATCGCTGTACATTTGCAGCATAGCCTCCTGCAGCTTCTATATACTTAATTAAACTCAATAATGTCTCTGACACACCGGTTCCAATATTCAAAACCCCGTTATAATCACTTTCTATTGCCAATAAATTGGCACGAGCAATATCTTTTACCTGAATAAAATCACGCGATTGCAGACCATCACCAAAAATAGTAATTTGCTGCTGTTCGCGATAGGCTGAAATAAATTTTGAAATGACGCCCGAATAAGGCGAACTTGGATCTTGACGTGGGCCATACACATTAAAATAGCGCAATCCTAAACTTTTTATCCCAAACAATCGCGCAAACAGGCTGGCATAATGTTCATTATTCGCTTTTTCTAAGGCATACGGCGATAAAAAAATATCAGGCAAAACGATTTCATCACTACAAGGCAAAGTCTGCGCATCACCATACACGGCTGCACTGGATGCATAAACCAAACGAATTGCTCTATTAGCTACACGAATCGCTTGTAGTACTTGCAAAAATCCTAATGTATTTACTTTTAAAGAATGAATCGGATCTTCAATCGATTTCGGTACTGAAGGAAGAGCGGCGAGATGTAACACTGCATCATGCCCTTGCACTTCTTTCGTCAACGTCACAGAATCCAGGATGTCTGCTTGCACAACGCGAAGATGGGAGTGGAAAGCATTCAAATAAGTTAATTTTCCCGTAGAAAAGTTATCATATACACAAACCTGATAATTTTTTTCTAACATTAAATCAACGGTATGTGAGCCAATAAATCCTGCCCCACCTGTCACTAATATTTTTTTCACTGCAATGGCACCCTTTTCCATAAAGCATATCTTAATATTGCTGATCCCGCCAAACTAGCAAGAACTGACGCAATCAAAACACCTAAACGCATCTGCGCAAGCAATAGATTATTATCTTGAAAAGCGAGCGTACCAAGAAATAAACTCATCGTAAAACCCACGCCACATAAAAGCGCTACACCATATAATTCTAGCCAGCTTGCTGAGCTAGGCAAAGAGGCCCAACGAAATTTAACGGTTATCCACATAAAAAATAATACGCCTATTTGTTTCCCAAAAAAAAGACCCAACACAATTCCAAGCACGACAGAACTACCTAACATTGAGAAATTTAATCCCGCAAAAGAGAGATTGGTATTAGCAAAAGCAAACAAAGGTAAAATCATATAGGCGACCCATGGATGCAGCTTTTCTTCCAAATGCTTTAAGGGCGATATTGTTTCTGCATGAACTTGGTTAACCGGAATGACCATAGCTAATAACACTCCCGCTACCGTTGCATGCACACCTGAGTGTAAAATACAAAACCACAAACAAACCCCTAGCACTAAATAAGCTGGAAGCTTTCTAATTCCAAAAAAATTCATCATTACAATAACGAGCATAACTAATCCAGCAAAAAATAAAAACAACCCGGATACAGCATGCGTATAAAAAATAGCAATCACCAAAATAGCGCCAATATCGTCAATAACTGCGAGCATCATTAAAAATAATTTTAAGCTGATGGGTACGCGTTTTCCAAATAACGATAACACCCCCAACGCAAAAGCGATATCGGTAGCAATAGGCACACCCCATCCCTGAAGCGCCAAATCATTAGATAAATTCAAGGTAATATAAATTAAAGCCGGAATTAACATACCGCCAGCAGCAGACATTAAAGGCAAAATAGTCTGTGATAACCTTGATAACTTCCCCTGAACTAACTCACGCTTTAATTCCAACCCAACTAATAAGAAAAAAAACGGCATTAATCCTTCATTAATCCAAAACAATAAGGGCTGATTAATCAATGGCATTGCAAAAATTTGTTGATACCAACCGGCAAGCGCAGAGTTACAAATAACAAGCGCAGCAATTGCCATAATAAATAAAATAATTCCACTTGCAGCCTCCATTTGTAAGAATTGCCGCAAGACTTTAGCTGACATAATATTAAGTCCTTGTATTTCCTATCGTTATACAATAAATTCACTCAAAATGAATCTTATGAGGAGCTCAGCAAGCAATGTCTATAATAAAAATGTCCGATCTAAAACTCAAAGGGAAACGTGTACTCATACGCGAGGACTTAAATGTTCCCATAAAAAATGGAGAAATCACGAGTGACATTCGCATTCGTGCCGCAATTCCAACAATAAAAGCTGCTTTAAAATCAGGAGCTCAAGTGATCATTGCCTCGCATTTGGGTCGCCCAGTTGAAGGCGTGTTTGACGAACAATTTTCTCTAGCACCCGTCGCAGCAAAATTATCCAAGCTGCTTAAAAAAGAAGTGCCTTTACTTCAAAACTGGGTGAAAGGAATCAACATACCTGAAAATACTCCCGTCGTCATGCTAGAAAATGTGCGCTTTAACGAAGGCGAAAAAGAAAACAACTCTATTTTAGCGCAAAAAATAGCAAAACTATGCGATATTTTTGTAATGGATGCTTTTGCCACTGCTCACCGTGCAGAAGCTTCAACCTGCGGAGTCATTGAGTTTGCACCGATTGCTTGTGCTGGACCTTTATTAATCGGCGAACTACAAGCACTGAATAAAATTCTTGAAAAACCCAAGCACCCTATTGTTGCCATTGTCGGCGGCTCCAAAGTATCAACTAAGTTAGCCCTACTTGAATCATTAGTAAAAAAAGTTGACACTTTAATTGTTGGCGGTGGTATTGCCAATACTTTTATTGCGGCCGAAGGCTATTTTGTCGGAAAATCGTTATACGAAGCCGACTTAATCGACATTGCTGAACGTCTTACTCTCGACGCAAAAAACCGCAATGCCGCTATTCCTATTCCAACCGATGTTATTGTTGGTGAAAAACTCGCACAAGACACTGAAAGTTCTGTCCGCCTGGTTTCACAAGTCTATGATAATGAAAAAATCTTAGATATTGGTCCTGATACTGCAAAAGAATTTGCCGCTATTATTAAAAAAGCAAAAACTATATTATGGAATGGGCCAGTAGGAGCCTTTGAAGTAGAACAATTTTCTGCAGGAACCCGAGCAATTGCAAAAGCCATTGCTGAAAGTGCTGCTTTTTCAGTTGCTGGGGGAGGCGATACACTCGCAGCTATTGAGGAATACGGTGTAGCTGATAAGATTGATTACATATCCACCGGAGGCGGAGCCTTTCTATCCTTCTTAGAAGGAGAAGAACTACCTGCAATTACCGCCCTTGAATTACGAGCACGAAAGGATAAACAAAATTAATGAGCACTTTAAGACGAACCAAAATTGTAGTAACGCTAGGACCTGCGGTAGACGATAGAGAAGTGCTAAAACGCGTTATCAGCGCAGGTGCCGATGTGTTTCGCAGTAATTTTTCTCATGGCTCTATGGAAATGCATGAAAATAGAATTGCTATGGTACGGAGTATTGCTGCGGAGCTGGGTAAAATTGTTGCTATTTTGATCGATCTGCAGGGTCCTAAAATTCGTATTGCGCGCTTTAAAAACAAAAAAATTCAACTCCAAGAAGGCCAAGCTTTCATCCTCGACACCACACTTGGTGATGATGAAGGGACGGAACACACTGTTAGCCTTGACTACAAAAGCTTACCTAGCGATGTCCATGCTGGGGATACTTTGCTATTAGACGATGGCCGTATTGTCATGGAAGTCGAAAGAACAGAAGCCACGCGCATTTATTGTAAAGTCACTGTCGGTGGTGAACTTTCTAATAACAAAGGGATTAATCGATTAGGTGGCGGGCTTTCTGCAGCTGCGCTCACTGATAAAGATCGAATTGACATTAAAGAAGCAGTGCGCTTAGAAGCTGATTATATTGCTATTTCTTTCCCCCGAAATGCTGATGATGTAAAAGAAGCACGCTTTCTTTTACAAGCTGCGGGAGGAAATGCCGGCATTATTTCTAAAATTGAACGCGCTGAAGCCGTCACCAACATTAAAGAAATTATTATCGCATCAGATGCTGTTATGGTTGCACGGGGTGATCTAGGTGTAGAGCTTGGTGATGCAGAATTACCCAGCGTGCAAAAACTGATTATTCGTACAGCACGAGCACTCAAAAAACCCGTTATTACTGCAACGCAAATGCTAGAATCCATGACTTACAACACAATCCCTACTCGAGCTGAAGTTTCTGACGTTGCGAATGCTGTGTTGGATGGCACCGACGCAGTCATGCTTTCAGGTGAAACAGCCGTAGGAAAATATCCCGACAAAGCTGTTGCGGCAATGCATCGTATTTGCATTAGCGCTGAAAAAACATTAACTAACAAAGCAGCACGACAGGGTATCGACCCCAACTTTCGCTATGTCGATGAAGCTATCGCAATGGCCACCATGTACACTGCAAATCATCTTGAGGTAAAAGCCATTATTGCTTTAACCGAATCAGGCACAACACCACTATGGATGTCGCGAGTTAAATCAAATATTCCTATTTACGCTTTAAGTCGTCATGCAACAACTCAACGACGCATGACTTTATATCGTGATGTCTTCCCTATTCCGTTTGATGCGACACCTATTGATCGTCGTATTCTTAATCAAGCAGCAGCAGAAGAGTTAAAAAAACGGAATATACTTCAAGACGGTGACTTAGTTGTGATTACCAAAGGCGATTTAATCGGTGTACACGGCAGAACAAATGCAATGAAAATTTTCACCGTTGGTAGCTTACCTTTTGTTGTCCCAAGTGATGCAGATTAAAAGTTTGGTGGGCACGCTGCGCTTTGCCCACCCTACAAAATCTTGTCATGCCAGCGTGCTTCTAGCTGGCATCTAGTAGGGTGGGCCAAAGCGCAGCGTGCCCACCAAACTTTAGCTGATGAGTAGTTACAATACTTTTGATTAGTAAACAAATGGAAACAGTAAGTTTTCTTTTTATGGTCTTGTATACATTTATCAAATAATAGACAATAGCCCCTAAATTAGGGATGCTAGTCTAAGCTAACTCTTAGCTTACAAACCCTCTCTATCAGATTAAACATAAAACTTAGAGTAAGTTACAACAAAACGAGCAGGGGTGAAACATGCATAAATGGTTAGCAGATTTAAAATCTATCCTTAAGCAAGGATATTTACTAACCACTGCCGAGGAAGAATCCAATCTCAATTCAATCATTACCCTATTAGAAGAAAAACTTTCACGTAGAGCTATCAGCACTGAAACATATTACCGAAATAAACACCAACGCACTCAAGAATTACTTGCTATAGAACATAAGGATGCCGTACTCAACTACATTTACAGCGAATTAAATAAAATTTTTACCGAGATGACATCGGTGATAGAACATGAAAATGACCATAAATCCATAACGCCAATTTATCATTACCTTAGCCCCAAAACTGCAAATGCACTAACTCATAGAATCAGCCTAGTTAATAGCTACAAGCGTTTATCAACGCGTTATTCTCATGAATTACATTTAGATAAACCAGCAAGCTCTATTAAAGTTACTGAAAAAAAAGCCAACGATGTAAGTGCACTTGCACAAGCACCCGAACCAACAACTACTCATTTAGAACAGAAAGAATTACCTCAGCCATCTTCTCTACCAACAATTGAACTCGAAGAAAAACCCGCAGTAAAGATCAGCGCCTTTGAACAAATTCGAAAAATCTTAGAATCCCATCCTGGCCATGTGAATGCCTGTGAAGGGTTATCGTTAATCAAGGATCGAAGCATTCAATTAACTTCTGATATTAACCTATTTAAGGCACTACAATTAGTATGGCGAGCAATACCCAAAGACGGTGATAAAGCTAAAAAAGCACTTTACGATAATTTAGCTTTAATCAAAACTGAAGTGGGTCACTTATCGACAACCTCTGCACAAGAAAAAGCGTTGCAACTTATTTTAGAACCACTAGAAAAAATTAATGATCCTCACGTCGCAATTCTTTCTACCAAAGATACCATTACTGATTTAATTAAAAAAAAATGTGACAACAAATTAAAAAGCCATCTAAGAGAAGCTCCCTTAGCAGAAAAAGAAAGAATTCTTTATCATTTACGTAAAAAAGAAAGTATTAAAGAACATCTCGCTTTAAAATTTTATATAGAAAAAACTCGCGAAGAATTAAAAAAAGCATTCTCAGCGTATACTTTTATTTTCATTAACGATGGCCAATCTACTGAGCAAATAATTGAAGACTCCATTAATCAATGTATTGCGGATATTTCTTTAGCTGACTTTGAAAAAACAACACAAACACCTCTTTGCCAAGAACTAGAAAAATCAAAAGACCCCAATGTGAGAAAAAATGATCTCATAAAATTAATTAATGTAGAAATTGATGCGCTACAAGCCCCAGCAACCTCGCCAAAAGAGCGTATATTAATAACATTACGAAAAAGAGCTGAAGAACTTATTCCTAGCTACAAAGACATTACTCTACAAGCAGATACTCTGGAAATTGATAATCTATACAGAACATATCATCATTTGTTAGATATCAATAAACTTCACGATACTTTGAATAATTTAATCGAAGAACAAAACAAACCGCAAAACCAACTTGCATACCAAAAATTAACCGAACAAGCCAAAACTATTTTGGCTACTTATTCCTATGCTGCATTAATTAAAAAAGAAAAGAAAACCAAAAGACTCTCCATACCTGGCGCTCATCTTTTAGAGCCTAAAATAATAGAATACGGCCAAACATGGTTTGAGTATCATCGATTTTTAACTCATAAAACTAGTGCTCTTAATAAAGATGTAGAGAAGCTCATGGCGCAAAAAAAAGAATTAGATCTAAAAATAACAACAGGAACCCAAAAAGAAGTCTCTCTCTTTAACAAACAATTTCGGTTTCCTGCCTCTTACTCTAATCTCGGCGGCAGAGAAATCGTTGAAAAAATTCAAAACCTCTTTCAAGATTATGCTGATAAAGCAGGCTGGTGTTGTTGGTACTATTTTCACGTAGGACGAAAACATGTAGCAGAAGCCAGAGAAATCGCAGATGCATTACCAGGGAAAAACCCAAGCGAAATAAAAGATTACTTAATCAGCATTAAAAATGCATTGATAGCAAAAGATGCGTTAAATTTGCAAGGATCATTTTCACGACGTATTCACTACTGCCTAGATGTCATATTAGCAGGCGAACCAGCAAGAGACGTAACACCTAAGATCAAAAATAATTAATACTACTCAGCATACTCTCTACATAACTGAGCTTTGCGTGCATGCCGCTTTACTGCTAACTTAATTAAATGCGTCAACAACTCAGGATAAGCAATCCCCGATGCCGCCATTAATTTCGGATACATGCTAATCGCCGTAAAACCAGGTATCGTATTAATTTCATTAAAATAAAATTCATTAGTTTCTTTATCAAGAAAAAGATCAACCCGCGCCATACCTTCACAATCCAAGACTTCAAATATTCGCTTAGCAAACTCTCGCGCTTTTTCTTGTAACTCATCCGATAATAATGCCGGAATAAATGCTTCGGCACCTTTTTCATCTAAATATTTAGCTGCATAAGAATAAAATTCATGGCTAGGACAGATTTCTCCAACAACACTGACTATAGGATCACTGCCGTAATCAAGCGATTCTAAAACACCCACTTCGATTTCTCGCGCATTAATTCCTTGCTCAACTAATATTTTAGTATCAAAACGAAATGCACGATTAATTGCATGACGTAATTCTTCTGGTTGCTTTATTTTTTCAACACCCACGCTTGAGCCCGCATTCGCTGGTTTGACAAACAAAGGATATTTCAACTGTGTTGCAACTAAATGACATAATCGCTCAGAATCTAAATTCCACTCGCCTTGCTTTATGACAACATAGGGCGCTACACGCATACCTGCATTCATAATTAAACGTTTTGATACGTCTTTATCCATTCCCACAGCTGACGCTAAAACACCACAACCTACATAAGGAACATCTGCTAACTCCATTAATCCCTGCGCGGTTCCATCTTCACACATAACACCATGAATCACAGGAAAAATAACATCAAATAATCTTTCTGATTTTGATACATTGGCAATACATTGTTTAGCTTGAATCGCTTGGATATTACGACTAATGCCATCCGGATTAAATAACATTCTTTCTGCATCAGGTAATAACTCTAAAACTGCTGAGCCATTGATTTCTTTTTTAAAAACATCATCGCCTACAAACCAAACACCTTGTTTATCTATTCCAATAGGAATAACGTCAAAGCTCTCTCTATCAAGATATTGAAGGACATTTGCAGCTGACAATAATGAAACTTCATGCTCACCTGAACGACCACCGTAAAGAACCGCGACTTTGATTTTAGCTGATTGACTCATGGAAGTGCCTACTTTATTGCTATTTTCATGATTAAATAGATTGACAGACTATACCTCTTTTTTGCATAAAACAAAAGACCACTAATAAACGAAAAAGGATAAAGCGTAACTCTTCCGCTGTTAGGGAGCGTGGGAGTGTAGTACTTCTTGGAGCGGTATTTTAAGTACTACACTCCCACGCTCCCTAACAGCGGAAGAGTTACGCTTTACCTCAACTACTATATGGCTTAACAATCACTGGAGTCCCAATCTGAGCGAAATTATTTCTCATCCATTCCGCATCAGGGATCCGCATTCTAACGCAACCATGGCTTAAGTTAGCTTCAACAACGATGCTATCAGGAGAGCCATGTAATGCCTGGCCATTATTAAAATGCATACAGTAAGGCATTAATCCTCCACCCGTAGGTTTAGGGTAGATAGAAGAAAAACAACCTTCATCACCTAAAGAAGTAATATGAAATTTACCAAAACCAGTCCGACAATCTGCCTCATTACCATCGGGAGGACAAACCGCTGCGCCTGCTGTTGCAATCCCAGCACGAACTAAATGACCATCTGCATCATAAGCACCCCAAGCGTGAACATTAGGATCCACTAAAACCGTTCGCTTGCCATTGGTATCAATATGTTGAGGTAATCGAGAAGCATAATCTGTATTATTTTGCATGGTTATTTGATTTGCTGCGCATGATGTAAGTAAAGCCAGTAATGCATAAGATAACGTTTGTGCAAAAAAAGGGCGTAGCTTTCTCATAGCAGTCACTCCTCTAAAATTATCGTTATAATTACATCATACTCCTCTCTGCCTCGAATGTTGTGAAGAAATTGCCTATATTGGGCCATTAATGGTACACATGCGTTCTTTTGGTAAAATTATGGCTCTTTTGTAAGGACGGCTTGAATAAAAACAGGAAGGAAAAAAAGTAAAGAGTAGAAAAAGATAGCACAAAAATACAGGGAAAGGCCAAAAATGTTTCTCTTGAGGGCGGGGCTAATTTTAACCATAATCTGGCGATTGAAGCAAAATAAACGCGCTATATCTCTTGGCAAAACAGCGAAACACCCTCTTCACCAACAAACCTAACGCGCTTACTCTACAACACCACTACTGCAATATCGACTTAAAGCATGCCAAATTTTTTCAACTTAGTCCGCAAAGTACCGCGTGACACACCTAAAATTCGCGCTGCTTCAGATTGATTTTCATTAACAAATTTCATTACTGAATGTAATAAAGGCTCTTCGATTTCGTCTAAGAAAAAATCATAAACTTGTCGAGGCTCTTCACCATTTAAATTTGCAAAATAGTGCCGCATCACTTCTTCAACGTTACTACGTAACGTACAGCTTTCATTTATATCCATGTGCTCATCCTTGAAAATGAGATAATTTTTTTGAGGGGTTTATTTTGCAAACAGCGATTCGCGCCGCTCACTTTCCGCAGCACACTCTATACAAAGCCTAAACCCAAGTTTACGCCGTGCATCAGGGATGCTTTCGTCACACTCGACACAAACTTTAGAGCCTAATTTAGGCGTAAAATTTGCTTGTCTATTACTTAAAACACTAGCAAGCATATGGTCTATATAATCGCTAGCGTGATCTGCATCATCTGCCATAAAAAAATACCTGTTTCATATCTATGTATAAATAAAGTCATACAAAAAGGAGCGGTAATTATATGCGAAAAAGTCCGAATGTCTATAAAATTCTACAACTTCCGTTTTAAGTCACTACTCACGTAACTATTCAGCGGCTAGAGCTTGGTGGGCACGCTGCGCTTTGCCCACCCTACGGCTTTGTCATGCCAGCGCGCTTCTAGCTGGCATCTAGAGCTTTTGTAGGATGGGCAAAGCGCAGCGTGCCCACCAAACACCCTCACTGCTGAATAGTTACGTTTTTAACGCATATCACCAAAGCAACATTGCAACGCTGTAATTGCTGCAACAGCCGCTGTTTCGGTACGTAAGATTCGTGGACCTAAACTCAGAGGGAAAAATTGCTTTTGAGAAGCGACCGCAATCTCTTTTTCACTTAAACCACCTTCAGGCCCTATCAATAAGACTACCCGCGCATCTTTCGCAACACGATGATCTGACAATTGTCCTGTCGCAGAAGGCGATAAAACAAAACACCATTCTGCAATAACAGACTGAATCCAATGATCAAATAGCTGCGGCACCATCACCTCAGGCACTTGATTACGACCACTTTGTTCACACGCCCCAATTGCGATAGCTTGCCAGTGCTGCTGACGTTTTTCACGTCGCTCTTGATCCAGCTTAACATTACAACGCTCAGTAAATAGCGGAATAATTTTTTTAACCCCTAATTCCACGGCTTTTTGAATGGTGTAATCCATTTTTTCACCGCGCGAAATACCTTGCGCCAAACAAAGCTGTAAACTTGATTCGGCTTCGCGTGGATTAAATTTTCCCACGGTTACCATTACTTTCTTTTTATCAATATACGTAATAGAACTTTGATATTCGCCGCCCTGACCATTAAACAAAATAATTTCATCATGAATAGAAGCACGTAAAACCCGCGCTAAATGATGCGCAGCTTGATCGCTAAGCTGGATAACAGACCCTGAGCTAAGAGGAAGTTGCTGAAATAGTCGGGAAATAGGCATAATTAAATTATCATATACTCTTTTACTGGTTGGCCACCAATCAAATGTTCTTGGATTATGCGTTCTAAAACGGACGGCCGGCAGGAGTGATACCATATGCCCTCAGGATAAACTACAGCAACAGGCCCCATACGACAAACGCGCAAACAATCAACCTTGGAACGAAAGATACCGCCCTGCCCAGTTAACTGCAGCTCTTCAAGCCGACTTTTCAAATACGTCCAGGCCTCAATACCTTCGGCATAATTACAACACTTAGGCTTAGTCTGATCACAACATAGAAATAGATGCCGCTTAATATCGGCTAAGTGTAATTTATCTGCCCGCTGTCGCAATTCTTCATTCATTGATGAATCATACCAGAACTGAATACTTGTTAAACCCTCTTGGTTATCGCTCACGAATCGAATATGATACCCGGTCAGTTTTTAAACGAGGTTTTATTACTATGAGTAAAGTCTACATCCAAACCCATGGCTGCCAGATGAATGAATATGATTCATCAAAAATGGCTGATGTTTTGCGCGCATCTCATCAGTTGGAGAAAACTCAAAATCCAGAAGAAGCGGATGTATTACTCATGAACACCTGCTCTATCCGTGAAAGAGCACAAGAAAGAGTTTTTTCTGAACTCGGTCGTTTTCGCGAATTAAAAGAAAAAAATCCCAATATTATCATAGGAGTAGGTGGGTGCGTCGCCAGCCAAGAAGGCGCTGCCATCTTAAAACGAGCTCCCTTTGTCGACCTTATCTTTGGACCACAAACACTGCATCGCTTAGGCGACATGGTCAATGAAACTCGGCTAAAACGTAAATCTGTGGTCGATATCACCTTCCCTGAAATTGAAAAATTTGATCGCTTACCAGAACCGCGCGCTGAGGGTATTAGTGCCTATGTCTCCATCATGGAAGGTTGCAGCAAATATTGTAGTTTTTGTGTCGTACCTTACACTCGCGGTGAAGAAATCAGTCGCCCACTGGATGATGTCTTAGCAGAAATCGTTAAACTCGCGGAACAAGGCGTAAGAGAAATTCATTTACTCGGCCAAAACGTTAACGACTATCGTGGCTCTACTCATGAAGGTGAGATTGCTGATTTAGCAACACTCATTCAACTGACTTCCACCATCGAAGGCGTATTACGCATTCGATTTACAACATCTCATCCAGTTGCCTTTTCTAACAATTTAATTCAAGCCTATGCTGAAGTTCCTCAACTAGCAAACCATTTACACCTACCAGTACAAAGCGGCTCTGATCGAGTTTTAGCAGCAATGAAACGTGGTTATACTACGCTAGAATACAAATCAAAAATCCGCCGCCTTCGTAAAGCGCGGCCCAACATCAGCGTTTCATCTGATTTCATTATTGGTTTTCCCGGCGAAACCAACGCAGAATTTGAAGATACTATGAATCTTATTCATGAAATTGGCTTTGATAATAGCTTTAGTTTTATTTACAGCCCTCGCCCTGGCACACCTGCTGCACAATTAGCGGATAATGTTTCCATGGAAGTAAAAAAGCAGCGTTTAGCTATTTTACAAAATCGCATTATGCTTAATACAAAAGCCATCAGTGAAAAAATGGTGGGAACAACAGAAACCATACTCGTCACAGGTCCTTCAAAAAAAGACCCTAGCAAACTATCTGGGCGAACAGAAAATAATCGCGTTGTTAATTTCATCGGTGATGCTGACTTAATTGGCCGCTTAGTTACCATGAAAATTACTGATGCTATGTCATATTCATTACGTGGAGAAGTGTGTAACTATTGATAAACACTCTTCTTTTTACCAATAGTAAATAGTTGATAATTATTCAGCGGCGAGGGCGCGCGTGGGTGGAGCACTTAAAATAAAGCGACTTGCTTGCCATGGATGGCAAGCCTAAAACAGGGATGTTTCGCTTGGAGCGGTATTTTAAGTGCTCCACCCACGCGCGCCCTCGCCGCTGAATAATTACAATAGTTGTAAAATATGGCCAAATCTCAGCTATACTGTAAGTAAGACTTAAACATAAGAGGTATTAACTAACCTTGGAAACTATACGTTTTGCACAAACACTGGTTCTGGCGCCAGAAGACAATAAACGCCTATTAAGTTTATGCGGCAAACAGGATGAACATATCCGCATGATTGAGGAACGGCTTGAAGTTGATATTAAGCAACGGGGATATACTTTTTCAATCAGCGGCATCAAAGAAGCGGTCGAAAAAACCATCACTATCTTGCATGAACTTTACCTTGAAGCATTTAAGCATCCTGTTTTATTACCCAAACAAATTCATCTTTACTTACAAACTATACGTAACAAGTCACTCCATTCACTGCCTCAGGATAAAACTATGGAAGTCCGCACTAAACGTGGCGGCGCTATTAAAGCACGCGGCGAAAACCAAATAAAATATATAAAAAGTATTTTTGATAATGATATTAACTTCGGTATTGGCCCTGCTGGTACAGGCAAAACTTATTTGGCGGTCGCATGTGCTGTGAATGCCCTAGAAACTGAACGCGTTAGCCGAATTGTTCTTGCTCGCCCTATCGTTGAAGCCGGCGAAAAGCTTGGCTTTTTGCCCGGCGATCTTGCCCAAAAAGTTCATCCCTATCTACGACCATTATATGATGCTCTTTATGAAATGCTGGGCATGGAACATGTTGCTTTACTTATTGAGCGCGACATTATTGAGCTCGCTCCCTTAGCTTATATGCGCGGAAGATCACTGAATGATGCTTTTATCATTCTTGACGAAGGACAAAACACGACTAGCGAACAAATGAAAATGTTTTTAACTCGTATAGGCTTTAACTCAAAAGCTATTATCACCGGCGACATTACTCAAATTGATTTAAGTAATCGCCGTGATTCAGGATTAGTTCATGCTATAGAAGTATTAAACGGCGTCCCAGGAATTAGCTTTACTCAATTTGCTGCTAGCGATATCGTTCGTCACCCTCTCGTACAAAGCATAGTTGAAGCTTATGAACGACATGACATCACAAAAAAACAAGGTTAATTTTTTTATGCATCAGATTGTGATTCAATATGCTGTTGCAAAAAAAACACCGAGCAGCAATTTATTAAAGCGGTGGGCTATTGCTGCGCTCACTGAAGCAGCACAGCAAAAATATCCCTTAACTCAAATTGAGCTCACTATTCGCATTGTTGACACTCAAGAAATGCAACAATTAAATTCCACCTATCGTCAAAAAATGGGGCCAACCAATGTATTGGCTTTTCCTTATGATTCATTACATCAGCTTAATGATGGTATCCTCTATTTAGGTGACATTGTTATTTGCCAAGACATTGTTATGCAAGAAGCTATCGAACAAAATAAATTAGAAAAAGCGCACTGGGCACACATGGTTATTCATGGCACTTTACATTTACTCGGCTATGACCATATTGTAGAAGAAGATGCTACTATCATGGAAACTAAAGAGATTGACATCTTAAATTTATTAGGCTTTCCTAATCCTTATCAACTTTGTGAAGGGTAATTATATGGCAGAAAATTCCAATGCCAAAGAAAACAAAACGCGCTCATGGTTTGAACGTTTAAGTGATATGCTCATTCGTGAACCGAAAAATCGTGCACAGCTCATGGAAGTTTTACGCGATGCAGAAGAACATAATATTTTAAGTGCTGACATGTTAAGCATGATTGAAAGTGTACTACAAGTCTCAGAAATGCAAGTGCGTGAAGTCATGATTCCTAAATCACAAATGACGGTAGTCAATCACAACAGCACGTTAGATAGCCTATTGCCGATACTGATTGAATCTGCCCACTCACGCTTTCCTATTATTGATGATGAAAGCGATGATGTTGTTGGTATTTTGCTAGCAAAAGATGTATTAAAATATTTTTTTAATCGCGAAAAACAAGCATTCTCTGTCAATGATATATTACGCCCTGCTATCTTTGTGCCGCAAAGCAAGCGTCTGGATATTTTACTCCGCGAATTTCGCATCAATCGCAATCATATGGCTATCGTCATTGATGAATATGGCCATGTTGCTGGGCTAGTCACTATTGAAGACGTACTAGAACAAATTGTTGGTGATATCGAAGATGAATATGATACAGATGAAGAAGACGATATAAAAAAACATGCTGATGGCGTTTATACAGTAAAAGCTGCAACACCTATTGAAGACTTTAATGACTATTTTAAAACTGAGATCAGTGACGAAGAGTTTGATACGATCGGTGGGATTTTGTTAAAAGGATTTGGCCACTTACCTAAGCGTGGTGAAACAATTAAAATAGAAAATCATCGTTTTAAAATTTTACACAGCGATAATCGACGTATTCATTTGCTTGAAGTAAAAAAAATGGTGCCATAATTATTCAGCAACAAGAGCACGCGCGAGTGTAGTACTTAAAATACCGCTCCGAGCAAAACATCCCTGTTTTAGGCTTGCCATCCATGGCAAGCAAGTCGCTTTATTTTAAGTACTACACTCGCGCGTGCTCTTGTTGCTGAATAATTATGGTGCCAATCAAAAATAAAAGCTAAAGCCAACACAAGCTGTTTGACATTGAGACTATCCTTATGCAAGACTTACCACTAACTTTTAGTATTCACTGAGTACAAAAAGTTAGAGCATGAAAACAGTCGGCTCACTCTTTATTATCACTTTAAAAAGGAAGGAAAGTGTATGAAAAAAATATCTGCTTTAATTTTTGCTGTGTTTTTTACCGTATTAGGCGTTAGTGCTGTTTATGCTGCTGATCAAGCACCTGCAGTTAAACAATGCATCACTGACAATGCAAGCGAAGGCCAAACACCTGCTGTTGTTGAAGGCTATTGCACCTGCATGAGCAAAGTAATGCCTGCTACAGAAAAAGCCACCATTACTGAGTGGGAAAAAGCTCACAAAGCTGAATCTGATGATTGCAGCAAAAAAGCGGGATGGGCTGGTAGTAAGTAGCCACTGCTAAAATTAGAGAGACCAAGCACTCGAAAGAGGATGGGGTCTCTCTGATTTGTTTTGACTATTTTTTACTCTGCTGGCTTGACTTTCAACACCCTTTCTTCTAATAACATCATGCGCCTTATAAACGTTCACTAACCTCAAAACTTACTTCGCATTTACCTTATCAAAATCCACTAAAAACTTATTAAAAAATCATGGAGCTTAATGTTATTTAATAAAATAATTTGCTGTAAAAAATGGCTAGCGCTGTTCCTGATAATTCTTTTATCAGGATACAGTGCTTATCAGCATCTGCACAAACAAGATTTTGTTACAACATTAAAGCCGCATTATATTTCTATTCAAAACGGTTATTTAGAATATTATTGCTTTGGTAGTGGTAGTCCTATCGTACTTATCCCTGGCTATGTTACTGATATCTCCAGCTGGAATCGCCAATTTCTTATTGCTTTAGCAAAGCAACATCAACTTATTATTTTTAATAATCGTAATGTCGGTAGATCTTTTGTTAACTCCAATCATGCTGAAAGTAAAGATTTAGCGAACGACACCTATCAATTAATTCAGCAATTACATTTAAAAAAACCGGCTGTACTAGGAATTTCGATGGGTGGCATGATAGCGCAGCAACTCGCCGTTTTACATCCAAAAGAGCTTGGTCAGTTAATTTTAATCAATACCGTTATTGCCGGCAAACAAGCTGTGCGACCCACTCGCACAATAGAAGAAGCTATGCTAAATATGCCTATCAATAAATTAGAAAGATATCTTGTAGCAATAAAATTATTTTTCCCTGCATCAGAACGATTATCAATGGGATTAGCGTTAGCATTCAATCGATTTCAACCACAAGATTATGTAGAAATTAATGCAGTTACTGTTATCTCACAACAACGGACTCTAGTTACAAACTGGCTTGATGATAATGTGACTGCTAATAAAATTGCAAAACTATCTTTACCGGTGTTAATTTTAAATGGTGGTGCTGATGAAGTTATTCCACCCATCAATAGCGCTATTCTTGCTTGTGCTATTCCTCATGCAAAATTAAAACGCTGGCAGAGTGGCGGGCATGCGATGATTTATCAATATCCGGAAGATATTGCTCGCTCGATAAATGACTTTATTGCGGGGAAGGTAACTATTCAGTAGTTAGGGAGTTTGGTGGGCACGCTGCGCTTTGCCCACCCTACAAAAGCATTCCAACTAAATATTATATTGGAAAAACGGCGGTTACAATTATAAAAAATGTAGGGTGGGCAAAGCGCAGCGTGCCCACTAAACCCTAGCCACTGAGTAGCTACTAATTAATGCAGCCATCCCCTATCCTATTGATCTTAAAAGCATAATTTCATCAGTAATCGGTACAAATTCGATCTGTTTCTTTATGTAATTTGGCAATAGAAATGCCAAATTACATTGAAATTTGGCATTTCTATTGCCAAATTACATAAAAACCACTATCCTATTAAGACCCTACCATAACCTTAGAATCAAAAAGACCTCATGAAAAACAAAAAGACTTACCGCAGGCTCATCAATATTGATATTGACACACCTAGCAGCATTTTTTTATTTGGACCCAGAGGAACAGGTAAAACTTCATGGATAAAAACACACCTGAATGACATTTTATATTTTGATCTACTGAATACCAACATTTATAACGATTTCTTAGCTAACCCTGCCAGATTAGAAGAAAGAATTCCACCAGGGTTTAAACAATATATCGTAGTTGATGAAGTGCAAAAAATTCCTGAATTACTAAACGAAGTACATCGCTTAATTGAAACATATGGCTATCGATTTATCTTAACAGGATCCAGCGCACGAAGCCTAAGACGCAAGGGCGTCAACTTACTCGCAGGCCGAGCCCTGAATTATACTATGCATCCACTAACATGCTATGAATTAGGTACCGATTTTTCTTTAGACTCAGCATTAAACTTTGGCTTACTACCTTCAATTTATCATGTATCTGATCCATCACATTATCTTGAAACTTATATCACTACCTACTTGCGCGAAGAAATCTTACAAGAAGGATTACTGCGAAACTTAAATCAATTCGCACGATTTTTAGAAACAGCTAGCTTCTCTCAAGGACAAGTGGTCAATATGTCTGAAGTTGCACGCGAAACTGCTATTGATAGAAAATTAGTTAACAACTATTTTACAATTTTAGAAGATTTGCTGATTGGATACTGGTTACCTGTTTTTACTAAGCGAGCCAAACGCCGCTTAATTTCAAGTCCAAAATTTTATCTTTTTGATCCGGGTGTTTATAGAGCTATTCGACCAAAAGGACCTTTAGATTCTCCAGAAGAAATCGATGGCTCTGCGCTTGAGACTTTATTTTTAGCACATTTACGCGCTGTTAATGATTATTATAGGCTAGGCTATAAATTATTTTTTTGGCGAACCAGCAATGATGTTGAAGTTGATTTTATTGTTTATGGAGAGCGTGGATTATTTGCATTTGAAATAAAGCGTTCACGTAACATTAATCGTTCAGATTTAAATGGACTTAAAGCATTTTCCACTGACTATAAAATTGCAAAATGCTATTTATTATACGGTGGTGATCACGAAGAATATCATGAAAATATTCATGTTATGCCCTTTTTACAAGGCCTCAAAAAATTAATTGAAATTTTACGCTAGCGATTACATAAGGAGCTACAATGATTAAATTTTTAATTTTTAGCATAATGCTCTGCGCAATTGTATCACCTGCAATTGCTGCTAATCGCGCCGAGCCTGTTCCTTTATATGGTTCTTACACCAGAGACCTAGATCGATCAAAACAAACATTCAATGGGCATCTGAATGGCAATAATCGCCCATGGAAACAAAAAGAAGATTTCTTCACTGTTTGCGAAGCATCTGCCTGCATTGCTCATACACCTAATTTATATGCTCCCCCCGGATCCCCCAAGTATATTGACTACCACTGGATTAATAATCGTTGGGAATTGAAGGCTGATCACTTCTTTAATTGCAACGATGGCAGCAAAGTCAAGTCTGTTTTATCTGAGTTTATTACGTCAAACGGGGATGGTAGTTTTTTTGGTGAAAGAAGTATTAAAATAGATGAACCAGGATGTCCTGGTGAAGGCTCTGGTATATACCGAATATCTTTTAAATTAACTCCTCTAGCGGCAATATAATTCTTTGATAGCGCTAAACAACTAAGTCCGCCGCGAAACTCAGCTCGGTTATGGATTTTTGCGAAATAAAAATTATAACCCCTGGTCAAGACAAAAAAAATTAAATACAATGTAGCTATTAAAGGCTTCACATTTTTTAAAGGATTTGAGATGAATAATCAAAATGATTTTATTAATGTTCACGAAGATATAACACATACAAAAAATGACAACAAAAGTCATGTGTGGAGACGTTGTTCGATAGGAAAACATTTTGTTAAAAAGCATATATTACATGGCACTAAAAAAGTACGTGAACATTGTGCGTTTAATCCCTCGCATAAAGAAGAACTTTCATACGATGAAATTCAATATATCACTCAAAAATATTTTAATGATCTACCAGGACCACCCAGCGCAGGTATCTTAAAATTTGCTGATGCAGACACTTATGACTGCTTTATCCGAGGATGGACTCATTTTTGAAATGATATATTTAAACCCTCCGATTTATTAGATGCTAACTACATAAAAGCATTGATAGCTACCGAGTCTGGTTTTAGAAAAAATCCTCCTGAAAATCCCCACGCACATGGATTAATGCAATTGCTACACCAATCTTTTGTAGCTCTTCAAGATACGAAAGGCGAACTACATAATTACCTTATACGAGCACCTTGGAAAAAAATATTAGACCCAAGCACAAATATTTGCATGGGCATTCGCTGGTTATTTCAAAAACGACATTTGCTCTCGGTCAGATTAAAGCAAGAAGTCACCTGGGAAGAGGCTGTTATTGAATATAAATCCTACTGGGATGATATAGAAAAACTGGGCAAAAAAATGCCTAAAGGAATATTAGATTTGCGTGAATATTATAAACAATTATTAGAAGGATAATACATGATACGATTTTTTATTTTTTTTACTACAATAATTATTCCTTTCATAAATATAGCTTATGCCGCACCTAAAATTGCCAAACAAAAATATCCTTATTCTTTGCTCACTGATGATTATGGCATTCTAAGTGAAAATGATTTAGGAGAATTCGCCTGGGGTCTCAAACCAAAAAAATTTACCTCAGAAGAAGGCACGACTGGCCCATATAATTATTGGCAATGCTTCCCTCGAAAGCATGTGATGGTAACACTATCCGACACTGGACACTCCTCAGATGAATTGGGATGGAAAAAAAATGTTGCTTATCTGCAAATTGATGTTTTGCCAGACCAAGATCTAAAAAGTAAAGAGGATTATATAAAGCATAACTATGAAATGCGCGCTAACTGGACCATTACAGGCTATCAAAAAAGATTTAACAAATGGCTTAAGTTAATGAAAGACGAAAAATATGTTTGTCTAGGCGGACATTTTGTTGATCTAGAAAAAAAAGTACTCGATGGAAAGACATGGATAACCTATGGCTGGATATTTGAAAAGCTAAAAACTAAAAAAGGGTGTGACTCTTATTTTGATAGCTGCACCCCGACTTATGAAAAATATCTTCGTGAAAGAGAAAGTTAGCTTATCATAACCTATACTGTTAGCTACTGCTCTTTGCGTAACTTACAACCTTCAGCCATAATGCACGAAATAAAAATAACCATTAATACAAAAAATATAATGTTAAGTAAATGCCACACATACCTGCCACGCTGGAAACCCTCTCCCGCAAGCGGGAGAGGTGATCCTTAGAATACACCGTAGCAGTAACTTCTATCAGCGCTGATTTGCTATGAATTAGCAGGCCTTGAAGTAGCTGTCCGCTCTGAAAATGCAGCAAGAATACCCTCTGTAGGCAGTATTTCAAACCCGCGTAAACCCCGCGAAGAATTTTTAGTTATGCAAAAAGCCGTCTAATCCCACCATTCAAAAATAGACCATAGTATAGTTAACTAATAATCAGGATAGGTTTAACAGCGTGTGGTAAATTTAGTGGAATTTCATAACTAGAGAGTTGGGTCGCCGATAGACACAAGGGGAACAGTCACAAAGACCTGCAAGTCAAACTGTTACCCACACCATACGCGACCCGGAGACATTATCTTTGGTTATTGCGAATAATCGAGTAGGAGGGATCTCACGATCCCGTCCTCTCACACCACCGCACGTGCGATGTCGCATACGGCGGTTTAAGTTAAATCTTTAACGACATCGCTCGTTGTTCCAGATTGATTAATCCTTGTTTCTCAAACCATGCATTTGACAATGCCTGATGAAGCGCCGGAGTTGCTGATAGTCGCCACCAACCTTTTCCTGAACTCGCCGTGTTATATGCGCTCTGCACATTCGACCCAAGCTCAATCAGAAATTTAACTATCGAGTAATACTTCTTGCGTTGCTTTAATCGATAGCATCTTAGTTTGCGGCGTATCCAGCTATCAAGATCTCTTAGTTGCTCAGGTCTGTCTATCAGCTTGAAATAATTTATCCATCCGACGAGTTTCTTGTTTAGTTCTGATATAACACATTCTAAACTTCTTCCTCGACTGCGTTTCGTGATCAGGCGTATCGCATCTTTCACTCTTGCCTCGCTTTTCTTGGATAGATTAATCTTGCCGTTTTGCAGTATTCTAAACCCCAGAAATTGTCTTTCTGTCACTTTCGATACACTGCTTTTCCCTTCGTTTACCTTGAGATTTAGTTTGCTTGTTAGAAATTGTTTTAACGATTCCATCACTCTCTCTCCTGCTCGCAATGTTTTGACGTAAACATTGCAGTCATCTGCATAGCGGCAGAATTTGTGGTTTCGTTTCTCCAACTCTTTATCCAGCTCATCCAACATGATGTTTGATAATAACGGTGATAGCGGACCCCCTTGTGGGGTCCCTTCTACTCGTTCTATACACACACCTTGTCGCATTATCCCTGCATTCAAGAATGCACGGATAATCCTCAGAACCCTTTTGTCTTCGATTACTTTTGCAAGTTTTGACATCAATATGTCGTGATTGACTCGATCAAAGAACTTCTCAAGATCAAGGTCTACCACCACTCGATTTCCACTTTGCACATGCGCTTGTGCTTGTTTTATCGCTTGATGTGCACTTCTCCCTGGCCGGAATCCAAAACTACTTGTAGAAAATTTCGTTTCAAATATCGGTTGCAGTACTTGCAATATCGTTTGTTGTACTAGTCTATCCACCACTGTCGGAATACCTAGCTGCCTTATTCCTCCCCCTGGCTTTGGTATTTCTACCTCACGCACGGGTTGCGGTTGATAGCTCCCACACAACAATGATTCAAGTAATCTTTCTTTGTGTTCGGCAATAAATTTTCCCAGATCGTCGACTGTCATTCCGTCTACGCCAGGCGCTCCTTTATTTGCTTTCACACGTTTATATGCCAGGTTAAGATTCTTACGATCACAAATCTTTTCCATCAAGCCACTCGTCAGTGAGTTATCTTCAAATAACGCTTTCTTGATTTGTTGTTCCTCAGATAATCTAGCTCCCATACGCTGGGCATTCGTATCCATTTTGGCAGATGTCGTGAAACTACTTTCATCATTCATCACTTTCTACAACTCCATTTCAGAAAAGTTATTTGATCTTTACACTGTTTAACTTATTCAGGCCTTCCGTAAAAAAAAACTTACGTACTATGCCTTCTGCTGACTTCTCACTCACCATCTCAACAAATTCCTTTGTTAATAGTTTGTATTCAACAAACAGTTCATGAGATCTCCCAAGGTAAGACGCAACTCTTTCATAAAGTTATGCTGGATCTACTGCTTACACTTGCGGTCGATTATTGGGCTTCTCTGTCACATGCCAGATTACCCCGTTTAAACAGCCTTATATCCAGTTTCTGTTCGTCATCACTTTATTACGTCATCGGCTTCCTTCAGATTCCACCTCCCGGTGAACACCCTTGCCTAGACTCGCACTTCCGATCTCCACGGCGTGCAGCGGACTTGCACCGCCTAGAGCTGCGCCATGCTTGGCGCACAGTCTATGTTTCATCGGCATACATACCGATGGAACAATCTGCTCGTCTATATAATTGCATTCGCTGCCACGTCCTCGTCATCATCTGCAGCCCATGTGATCGCAATAATATTTATTGTGGATACAGTGAAAGAATTATTAAATCATTCTGATATTAAAACGACGCTACGTTATGCACATCTTGCACCAGAACATAAAGCAGATGCAGTTGCTAAGTTGGTGAATGTGAAGTTTTTACAAAAATAAAATATTGTTACTCAGGTGTGAAACGTTTAACTCGATATGTTTCTAGCCAAAAGTCTAAGTCTTCTTTTAAATATCTAACGCTTCTCCCTAATTTAATAAAATTGGGGCCTGGTGTTCTGTTTTTGCGTGGGCCAGCGCTTCGGTTCTTCCGTAAATATATTCTGCTCATTGCAATATATGTTGCTGCTTCTTGCTCGGTAAAGCTACGTTTATTCATTTGAATTGTCTCCAGGGGATTGTATAAATTTAAAATAAAATGATGTTTCAGTTTCAAATGGCGGTTTTTTCTTAGCCACTTAATTTGTTGTAGGTGGCTATACTTGTTGAGTTAGCTGTTAAATGCCAGTGGAGGATTTTTGTTGTCTATTAAGTAAATAAATGAAACATATTGTTTGATATATTGAAGCCTGATTTTTGTTTGTTTTATTTTGGAGGTTGTGTGGCCGAGGGCAGATAAAGATAATCTGTTTACCTATTGCACTGGCAATTAAAATTCAATAAATTATTTTAAAAATATTTGAGGAAATCGATTCTGATCAAATTTTCACCGCACAATATTGGAGAGAGATGCTAGGAATAAAACCTCCTCCATTTCAACTAAATAATTTACCATCAACTGCTATTAGAGCTAAGCTTTAATGAAGGCTATTTTTTAGTAAAAATGTTTGTTGCACTAGGCTTAAAAGGGATATTAGCATTTGCAACAGTTGCACTACTATTTGCAGGAGAGGGCAAAGCGTTTGTTGGTTTTGATGATGCAGTTTTGGGGGCCAAATAACCCATGGTGGCCATTAATCCAGAAACAGGTGCATGCATAGTGCTGCTAAATGCAGATGTGGTGGTAGCTATGTGAGTAGCAGTTGTCACTGGCTTATGAACAGGCGCTGCTGGTTGAGGCTGAGCTTTTAATTGCAATAGTATCTCTGGTTTTATTAAGTAATGGTAATGACGTTGAGTTGCTTTATATTCCTTGCCTTCTGTATGGATATAAATCAAATAAAATATATTGGTAGCGTTTTCTCCGTACGAGCTTGCATAAGTTAAACCTAGCTTGGTTTCTTGGAAAACTGCTATACGTACATTAAGCATATTAGCTAATGCTGCGATTTCTAATGTTCCAGCAAATCCATCTTTTTTACTTAAGTTGCGCTTCAAATAATCGTCTAGCGTACCAAGCTGTTTTTCATCATGACTTGTGGTAACAAAGGAAGCATTTCTATTATGAGCTATGTAATCACCCAAAATCTTTCGTAGTCTACCATTAGTAGTGGCAGATTGTTTTTCTTCGCCATCGATTAATTTTTTTAATAAACTATTAGAGATATATTTAGATGTTCCATCGTAGCCTTTTAAGAAAATGAGAAGCTGCGCCATTCGTCCTGCTTCTAATTGTGAATCAATACCAAATAATCTTATATAAATCGCATTGAACTGTTGTTGATTATTGACGGCGGGCAATAGTGCACTTAATACCACACTATAAAAACTACAACTGCCATCGTGTGGCACATCAATTTCTTTGTAACCTTCTGTTTTGGAATCTTTACTATCGGTAGAAAGCATTATCATGTCATTGTTGCCAGTACGGCGTGCTACTAATTGTGTTGGTTGTTGGTTTGCACTTTTTGTACCTGCGGTGTTTGTTGGAGCAGGTAGTGGTGCTGCTGCAGTTAGAGCAGCAACTGGTTTTTTGTTTGGTAGCATTGGCGCAAAGTGTTGTTTATAATTAACAACGTAAATTATTTTCGGGTCAGCGTAGCCAATATCTTTTTCAACGGCAGAAGTCGCACCATTTTCATCCACTAGTTGATGGTAAATTGTATTCCCATCGTCATGTAAGCGTATGAAATGAAGTTTTACTTTTAATTCTTTACAGATAATATAGGCTTCGATTTCTGGAGTTCCCCATCGCGCAATATTATCAGGTGGGCAATTTAAATTACGCAACTCTTGTTGTGTTTCTTCTTTTTTTCGCTTTAATGCATCAGTTTTTGTTTTACTCAATTCCGCATCTATTTTTGTTAATTTTTCTAAAATTATTTCTTTCTTTTTAAATATTTCCTCTAATTCAGGTAAACTGTATGCCATGGTTTTTAAGTGTTTTTCATACTCGTCTTTATGCTCATTTTTTAGTGATTGTTTAAGTGCGTCGTTTTCTTCTAATTTATCAATGAATATTTTGCAGAGTGTTCGAAGTGATTTGATATCTTTTTTTGGTATATCTGGATAGCAAATATTAATTCCCAGTGCTATAGCATCATATATACAGTCTCCTTCACTGAAAGCGGGTTCAATTTCACAGTTGGCTTTTTGCAAGATAGCCGATAATTTATGTTTAACCATTGCCAAGTCAGCAAGTTCTTTTCTGACTCGGTTTGGTTTGAAATCTGTTTTTGACAATTGTTGATTTGTATTTTTTACAGTTGCTTTGATTGCGGTAGCTGTTGGTGTTTCAGGTTTGTTAGCATTGTTTTTTGGTAGTGGGGAATCAAAATTAAGTTTTTTTGTAACCTCTTCATCAGCTTTTGCAGAGAGCAATTTTGTAGGGGTAGAAGTTTGGCTGGTTTGTGATAAAGCACTATTTTTACTTTCTTTTTTCTTTTCTTTACCCAAGGGCAGCATAGCTTGATCAATATCTGGTAGAGTTAATCTTTTGTGGATTTTTGAAGAGTTTTTTCTTGCAGTGTCGGCAGTGGGGATTTTTTGATCGCTCCATTTATCACCTATTTTTCCTGGCTTCATAGGTCTTGTGCTTAAAGTTTTATCTTTAAATGGATAGCATGGGTATAAATTTTTATTATAAAGATACTCTGTGAGAGCATTGCTTAATACTTCACTTTCTCTTTCAATTACATGCCCAATAAGATTGTTAATTTTTGAATTTTTATCATGAATATTTGCATCGGATCCCACGGGTGTTTTTAAATCACGAACCGCATTTTGATTAATAGTGAATTTCTTATTATATTTTACAGTATAATTTAATCTGGGAGGGGTATCTTTTTTATCTAATGAGTAATCTGGCAGTTTAAGCAGTGTACGCTTAACCATGTATTGTTGGGGAATAATTGACTCAAATATTACTTCGCAGTGATATTGATAGTAACCTTTTATGCCAATAGATTTCTTATGATTCCAGTCTAAAATAGTGACTGAATTTTCAAAAGCATATTGAAGATCAATAGCATAGCTATAAACTACGCCTACAATGGGATGTTTTGCTTTGCCTGTTGAGCGACGATAGTGTGGGTTTAATCGATGCTCTTTTGGTGAGTGCATACCACTGGCATATTCAAAAGATACTGCAGGTAAAAATGAAGTAGAAATTAAAGGATTGTAAGGATAAGAAAAAGCAAAATCTGTTTTTATTCCTCCTCGACCAATTACAGTGGCATAAAAAAGAATGTAATCTTGTATTAGTCTTGCGTATTCTGTTTTTCTTTTATCATTCGGTCGTGGTTTTTTGTTGGGTGTTTCTTTTAATTTTTGTAGATAAGCGGTTACTTCTTTATGAGCATCGCTTGCGACAATCTCTTCAGAAGTCATAATTTTTTTATTTTTCTGTTTTTCTTTTTGCTCCACTAGTTTCGCGGTTGCATAACTAAGGGTATCTTCCGGTAGGTGAGGTTTAAGAATGTATCCTTGATAAAACGCTTTCCTTTTGTTTTTGTCAAAATATTTAGGATCAAAATGTAATCCCCGATATGTTACAAAACGCATATCTTTATGTTCCGCGTAATTTAATTTTCCTTCAGTTCTTGCTGTGTTGAAGTGAGCTACTTTTTTGTTGTGCGCTTCAAATTTTTTTTCGTCTTCTTTTCTTACTACAATGGCTTCTTTTGCTAATATTTTTTCGCACTGCTCAATGTCTTCATCATCACTACTATCATCATCCGTGGTGTCTTCATAATCAAGCCATAATCTTTCTATTTGATCGGGTGAAATTCGTCCATGTTGACAGCGTTCTAAAACAGAAGAAGTTTTTCTGCCGGGTTTATAATCTAAAAATGCTTTTAATGATTTACTAGCCTCTTTATATACATCAGCTGTAACTTTAACACCTTGTCCTAATAGATATTTAAAAGTACCAACAGCATTATATTTTCCACTCCAATATAAGGCAGTATGTCCATTTTGATCTTTTTCTTCTAAAGATACTCTTTTTTCTTCATGCAAATATTTTACTACTGCAAGATGATTATTACATGCAGCTAGAGCAATTGCATTCATTTCAGAATAATTACATTGTTGAAGATTAATTGATGGGATATCTGCTAAATAGCTAATACAATCTAAATGTCCAAATTCTGCTGCAGATAAGAAAGGCGTTGTTCCTGTGCTGTCTGCAAAAGTAAAATCAGCTTTATTTAAAATTAGATGTTTCAAAATTGGTTGATATCCTAATATAGCCGCCAACTGTATAGGTGTTACATCAGTAACTCTGTAAGTAACTAAAAGAGTTCCCTCATCACTTGAATCAATAGAATTTGGAGCCCATACTCCTTCTGTGAGTTTTTCCAAACCAGGTTGAAATGGTTTATCTTCATCTTTTTCATATTCTATAAAGCTCCTGTCAACTAATAAGTGAGCTTTAGCATTAACATCTACTCTTTTGGTTTGGCATAATTTATCAATACTTTCCATATCTTTTTTAACGACTGCAAAATGCATAATGGTTGCAGTTTCTAGATCTACGCCATATAAGCTATCGCTTCTAAAAAAAGTTGTAGAGCATGCTATTTTGTCGACAGTATAATATAGTCGGTTGTCTATATCCCATATCTGGGTACAAGTTGCATTTAAATCAACATCTTTTCTGGTCAGAAGATATTTGAAAATGGTCTTCTTATCTTCAACATATGTGTAATGAATAATGGAACGGTTTGAATAAGATTCGTCGCCATCTTGTATAGCAGCATTTAGAGTTAGAGTATGTTTTTCGCTTAACCACTCCACAATTAAATCTTCGTTGTAGTGAAAAAACGTGATCAGTAAAAATAATAATGAACGACCATCGTTATCCTGAATGTAAAAGTCTCCACCACCTCGGAAGTAGTCAATAACCAATTCCATATATTTCACATCAGTGTCAAGTTCACGTTCTTTAGGTGGTTCAAGAACAGCTTTTTCTATAGCCTTAACGACACGAAGTCGTTTCTTAACTACTTCTTTGGCGTCTTTTTCATCTTTATCATCCATCATGTATATGGCCCTATGTATTGGCTCAGCAGAAATCGGACACATGCCTCAAAACTCAAGAGACAAACCCGCTGTAAAAGCTCACTGTATTTATTAACCCAGATTGCCTCAACAGCACCTATTGTTAACTTAGCCTAAAATTACATGATTCTCAACTTTTTCACTCTCGATTTGTGCCATTTTATTAAAAACAAATAATCTATTTTTCTGTGCGCAACTTAATTTATATTTTCGTTCAGCATAAATATGTATTTCATTTCCTAACAACTTGCTCAATGGCGTTACATAACCAATTGCACTATGTAGGCGATTTTCATTGTAATTGCTGATGTAATTCTTCATCAGAGCATTTGCGTGTTCTAGCGAGCTTAAAAACACCTTGTGAACACACTCGGATTTTAGAGTGCGATGCCATCTCTCGATTTTGCCATTACTTTGAGGATAATATGGCGATGTTTTTGCATGCGTCATTTCCATGATAGGGATAAATTCTTTAAAATCATTTGCAATAAACTGAGGGCCATTATCTGTAATTATTCGCGGCTTCGCTTCAGAGAATTTTTCTTTTGCCCGCTGCAAAATAATTTCTATATCCGATTCTTTCATCTGCTATCGCAATTCCCAGTGTGCAATGTAACGACTGTATCCATCAAGAATGCTTCATAAATAATAAAAAGTACATGCAATATTTATGTATGAAATATCAACGTGCCAATGTTCATGTGGATGTTGTGGTTGATCGAAACCAGTGCCTTTTTTGCTGGGTTTTCCTTCTTGCTGAATGAGTAGATTCGCTGATTTTAATGCTCGATAAACACTACTTGGACTCGCTGCTACAACGTCTTCATCTATCATCATATAAGCGAGCCGCCGATAACCTTCAAGTGGATGTTGCATCGAATATTCTTGAATCTTCATTTTCTCCCAACCCAATAACCAGTGATTTTTTGGCTGTGATCCATTATGTTTATTTTCCTGTTGATAACGCTTACGCCAATCATAAAGTCGACCAGGGAGTATACTTAACCCTTCCAACAAATTATTTACTGGAAGCTCGCATTGTGCCGCCCAGTACGTGATGAAATCAACTATTTCATCACGCACTTTTCTTGGCAGCCAATGATTAGTTAAATCTCCCCATATTCTTTTTTTAGTGATAGATGCTCTTGCATTAGTTCAGCGAGAACTTCATTTTTTGCGCTAACTTTTTCTCGAGTTTTTCTATTACTTCTTTGTCACGTTGATTTTCTTTCGGTGACTGACTGACATTAAATGCTGCCGTCCCATTTTCAAATAATTCTTGTTGCCATTTGTAAAATGAACACGGTTTAACTTGATATTCATCACAGAGTTGTGAGACGGGAATTTTATCAATGAGATGTTTTCGAACAATTGCGACCTTAAAATCAGCATCGAAACGACGACGGGGTTGCTTATCAGACATAACTTCCTGCATTTAGTTTGAGACATTACTTGTCTCTTAGCTATTTGGTCAAGTGTCCGATTCCATCTGAAGCATTACAATTTCAACAATAAGATACAGTTTGTCTTTCATATACAGCGATAAAAATAAAAAACCAATATTCGATATAAATATTAAGCCTTCTGATTGCGATATACAAAATCAATGAGAGAACTGTGATCTGCATTAGCATACTAACCCCCGGCTATTACAAAACATAAAACTCCGTGATGCTTTAGAAGAAGCAAGAAATGGTTTTATCGATTATGTATTTTTAGGTAATACAAATTGGGCTGAATATAGGTGGCGTTCTAGGACAGATTGAACCGCCGACCTGCCCCTTAGGAGGCGCTAGGTTTTGAGTTCGCCTTCTTGTAAAAATACATTAAAAATAAGCTGTTTATTCTATTGCTTTGTTTGGTGTTGCCCAATAGAATGCGCGCAAATCCAATCATTTTTAGGCACTTATGTAGGCACCCTAAAATCAAGCCAAAAAAGAGTAGCTCATGAGCTCAGACATAAAAACACCTGCTCCAACTAAAACAGAACGTAAACAACGGGGTCGAGTTGATCGTACTGTAATGTTTCCCGTAGCTCCTCCTAAAGTGGAATTGCCAGAAGGTTATTCTGATTGGCTAACTGAACTAAAGCAAATGATTGAGACTGAACGTCTGCGCATTATTATAGCCAGCAATACCGGAATGATCATGCTTTATTGGGGTATAGGGCAACGCATACTTGAAAAACAGCAAGCTCAAGGGTGGGGGGCAAAAATTATTGATCGCCTAGCTTTTGACTTACGCGAACAATTTCCAGAAATGAAAGGTTTTTCCCCGCGTAATCTTAAATATATGAGAGCATTTGCTGCTGCATGGCCTAATCCTGAAATTGTGCAACGCCATGCTGCACAATTATCATGGCGCCAGAACATCACTTTATTACATAAACTCAAAACCCATGAGGATCGTCTTTGGTACGCCATTAAAACATATGAATATGGATGGTCGTATAGTATTTTAGGCATGCAAATTGAAGTTCAAGCCCATTTACGAACCGGTAAAGCACAAAATAATTTTCCAGCAACACTACCCCCTCTTGATTCTGATCATGCCAGTCAAATATTTAAAGACCCTTACCTCTTTGATTTTCTTGGCACCGATGCTCCTCGCCGTGAAAGAGAACTTGAAAATGGTCTAATTGAACATGTTCAAAAATTTCTGCTTGAGCTTGGACAAGGATTTGCCTTTGTCGGTCGGCAAGTACATTTAGAGCTAGGCGATCAAGATTATTACCTTGATTTGCTTTTTTATCATTTAAAATTGCGTCGTTATGTAGTGCTGGAATTAAAGGCTCGCGCTTTCGAACCTGGGGACGGTGTGCAATTAGGTATGTATATGCATGCTGTAGACAATTTACTATGCCACCCTGATGACAAACCTACGATTGGATTGTTATTAGTACGTGAAAAAAATCGGGTCTTAGTTGAATATGCATTAGGTGATACCAAACGTCCAATTACTGTTGCCGAATGGGAAACCAAACTTACGCAATCATTACCAGATAATCTAAAGGGCAGCTTGCCTAGCATTGAAGAAATTGAAGCAGAGTTAAGCATCGAACCTATAAATTAAATTGTGCAACGGGCATTGCACAATTTAATTATTATTTAAAAACAACGAGTTATATCAATTTGCCCGGAAATTCCGGGTAACTGAATTACAAGCAAGATCGAGAAGATTGAGTAAAATTTAGCTATTAGGAATTTCCTAACAACTGGCTACTAAGATTTGGGAGTCACTGACTCCCAAATTGTGCAACGGCCATTGCACAATTACATGGATACAGAATAATGACTAAATTAACCGCAAAAAAAATTGAAAATGCTCCACCTCGAAAGAAGGAGTACAAACTTCACGATGGAGGAGGCTTATTCCTGCGCATTCGTCCAAGCGGCGCTAAAAGCTGGCTTTTCTCATTTAGCCTGCCAAATGATCGCAGACTCATTCCCATGACCTTAAGTTCGCTCAAAGATATTTCTCTAAAAGAAGCTCGCGCCAGATTACCTGAATTACATGATCAAGTTTCTCAAGGCATTGACCCACGACATGCAAGAGCAGCAAAGCAAGCCGAGAATACTTCTGCAATTACTATGCAAAAACTTTTTAGCGATTGGATTGAATTCATAAAATTAGCAGGTGAAATCACTCCCACTTGGATTAAACGCCATGAAGACCGCTGGCGGTTACATCTTCGAAAAAAATTAGGAAATTTATTTGCAAAAGATGTTACACGCGCACACTTAGCTTCTACTCTTGATACAATGGCAAGAAAAGGAATTAAAGAAGAAACCCGCAAAGCACTCACTACTTTAAATTTGATGTTAGATTATGGATTAACTCGTCATTCAATCGAAAGCAATCCAGCAAGAATGCTTAAACCAAAAGATTTTACTGCAAGCCCAAATTGTTCACGTAATAGAGTTTTGAATTTATCTGAACTTAAAATGTTATGGCAAACATTAGATAGAACGATTTATCTCAAAACAACCAAAGAATATAAACCTGCTATGAATCCTGTGATAACTATCGCACAAGATACTGCCACTTTTTGTTTTACGTTGAAAGTTTATCTATTTTAGGGGGTGTAACTTGTTGTTAGATTCTATTGTCAGCGCATTAAGTCATTCTACCAAGCAGCCCCAATCTTTTTCTGAAAAATTTTATGTTGAAGACGTGCTCGATTGCAGCGATCTCAGCATAAGCATTGCTGGGGTAGGTTCTATTCAATTCCCTATTGAAATGCCTGATATCGAATCATTACTCAAGGTTGCTGAATCTGCAAAATTTGGTTTGCGAGAACAAACATTATTAGATAAAACAATCCGAGATACATCTGAAATTTCTGGTGATAAAATTTCTATTCGAATAAATCAAAAAAAGTTAAACCAAATGCTTAATTGTATGCGTGAACAGCTAGGTTTAGCAGAAGATACAATTTTAAGACCTCACCTTCATAACTTGCTTATTTATGGGCCAAGCCAATTTTTTAAACCGCATCAAGACTCTGAAAAACTTGATGGAATGGTTGCAACACTCGTTATTATTTTACCCTCACCGCATATTGGCGGCGATTTAATTGTGCGGCACAAACAACATAGTGCTTGTTTTGAATCAGAATCCATTATGCCTCAATCCCTCAAATGCGCCGCTTTCTATGCAGATTGTCAACATGAGGTAAAATTAGTGAAGCAAGGTTATCGCATTGCTTTGACTTATAATTTAGTATTAGAGTCCAAATCTAAGAGTAAGGCATTAATATCAAAAAAACATCATAATCCTGCACTAGTTGCTGCGCTGAAAGAGTACTTTTCCAATGGATTAGAAGATTCTGCCCCCACCTCATTAGTATATTTACTGGATCACAGTTACAGTGAACACAGTTTGCGTTGGCCTTTGCTGAAAGGAAATGATCAGAGTACCGCCCTTGCCTTAAAGACAGCAGCATATGAATTAAACCTCGTACCTCATCTGGTATTAACTGAAATTCATCAATCTTGGCAAACAGATGGCGACGATGATTCACCTGAACACATTGAATTAATTGATGAGGATATGAGCTTTTCAAATTGGTTTGATGAAAATGGAAATGCATTAGCTTATGGAAACTACCATGTGTCCGAAGATGAGGTGTGTTCTACTCAAGAATTAGAAAACTGTGAGCCTGATCAAATTGAAATGGAAGGCTGGATGGGAAATTATGGTAATACCGCGGATTATTGGTATAGGCGTGCAGCAATTATTCTTTGGCGACAAGAAGATCAAATCGTTTTTAATTTTAAATTAAATTCTGAACAGGCATTAATGCAATTAACTCAGTTAACTGAGTGTAGGGACAATGAAGAACAAGTTAAAACAATACTTAAACGTACACATTCCTTATTAAAATCCCAACGCTATGAGTTAAAAAAAGAATTTCTAAATTTACTTACCAAACTTGCTTGCTACGTGCGTGATCATGAAGTAGCTTTTATGCTGTTATCAAAATTTCTATTAAAAGATTTCACCCCTGATGCAACTCATAATATTGCTCAATGGCAAGAAGCATACGGTGTAGATTGGTGCCTTAAACAATTACAACAATGGATTGAACAGGATCGCCTCACAGAGTACGGCCATAAGAAAGAGCCATCCTTGTTGCAGAATATTGATGAAATCGTTCTGAATTTAATAAGCCAAAATATTGACACTCAGGTGAATAGCTTATTCATTCAACATCAAATAGAAGCAATTACCGCAAATAATAAGCGAGCTTATCAAGAACGCCCTTCGCAAGAAGCAAAAACTATTTTTAAACGAGTAACATACTTCAATCAATTACTTAGAAGTTACCTCTTGCAGCAAGATTATAACGGCCACCACCAATTTATAGATTATGCTTTAGAAAATCCTAAGCTATATCCTGAAGCTGAATTAGCAGAAACAATTTTTGTGTTGCAAAATACCATAGCCAATGCTCATTTTACGCAATCAGGTTATATAAAACTAAAAGAAAAGGTACTCAATAGTTTAAATACAGAATTAGCTCAAGGCTTACGCTCATCGGGTGATTGGACAATGAGAGTACCGCTATCATGCCGCTGTGAACGCTGTAAAATTGCGAACGAATTTTTACAGTCTCCAAAAGAAATTGAACGAGTATGGCCGCTTGCTGCTGATGGTCGTGATCACATTGCTGGTGTTTTTAATCAACTTGAATTACCTGTGGATTTATCAATAATAGAAGGCTCAAGACCCTATAAATTAGTTATGAAAAAGAACCCACGTTTATTTACCGATGCACAAAAACGTTTTAAAAAGCTAAGCGTGTTATATGAGAAAATTATAAATATCTGATACAGGTCGTTGAGTATGAAAAGCGGGTTATTGTAAAATTAAAAAATGAACAGTAAATGGATCGACATTTGATATACGGCGCTTATTTTATTAGTGGCTGCTCATAAGACACAAGTTGTTTTGTGTAACCTTAAGATAATTAATTCGGCATACAGATAGGCTAGAATCTTACAGGTTTAACTTTAGAATCTATAGTAACAACTTATTTGGCTATACCCACGGCTATATCACTCTTGAAAATCCAGGCTAAAATTTTACGGTAGATTCAAAAATCCCTTATTTTTCAATGGCGTCCCAGGGCGGATTCGAACCGCCGACCTGCCCCTTAGGAGGGGGCTGCGCTATCCATCTGTGCCACCGGGACCCGCTTCAAACAATACTGCAAAAAATCCTAACGAGCAAACCCATTATCCTCTCAACCACCTACACCAAACCACTCTGCCGCAACAAAGCATCAATCTTTGGCTCTCTCCCCCTAAAAGCAACAAACAACTCCATCGGCTCTTTCGTCCCACCTTGCTCCAAAATAGCCCGCATAAATTCCCGACCCACTTTTGCATTAAAAACACCTTCCTCTTCAAAGCGAGAAAATGCATCCGTCGATAAAACTTGTGCCCACTCATAACTATAATAACCCGCTGCATACCCCCCAGCAAAAATATGCGAAAAACTATGCTGAAAACGATTAAATGGCGCTGTCGCTAAAACCGCAACTTTTTTTCTTACATCATTCAAAACGCTTTGTGCTTGCGGGCCTAGTGTTGGATCAAATTGCAGATGCAAACGAAAATCAAATAAAGCAAACTCAAGTTGCCGCAAAATATGTAAGCCTGGCTGGAAGTTTTTTGCTGCAATTAATTTACGATATAAATCATCAGGAATTGGCTCGCCTGTTATTTCATGCTGAGAAACTAATTGTAATGATTCTTTATCCCAACACCAACTTTCTAAAAATTGACTCGGAAATTCAACTGCATCCCAAGGCACACCATTAATACCCGATACCGAAGAATAATCTACTTTTGTTAACATGTGATGCAAGCAATGTCCAAATTCATGAAACACTGTTTGAACTTCATCATGCGTCAAATACGATGGCTTGCCATCAACAGGGCGAGTAAAATTACAGGTTAAATAAGCCACCGGTAATTGAATTTCCCCATTTTCTAAACGTCGACGTACTCGCGCATCATCCATCCATGCACCATCACGCTTATGTCGTCGCGCATAAAGATCCGTATAAAAAAATCCACGCAATACATCACTTTCATCATACACCGCAAAAAATTGTACGTCTGAATGCCACGTATCTACATTTGTTTGCTCAACTATCTTTAAACCAAATAATTTATTCATCACTTCAAACATGCCACTTAACACTTTTGGGGCTGGAAAATAAGGACGAACCTCTTCTTGCGAAAGAGCATAATTTTTTTGGCGTAATTTTTCTGCGTAATAAGATAAATCCCAAGGCTCTAAACGCTCTAACTGATCAATCGATTGAGCAAACTCAGTTAACTGCTCGACATCTCGCTCACCATATTTTTTTGAGCGCGAAACTAAATCTTCTAAAAATCCTAATACTTGCTCAGGTTTTTTTGCCATCTTGGTCGCAAGAGAATATTCAGCAAAACTTTTAAATCCTAACAACGTTGCTAACTCATGACGCACTGCTAAAATATCTTCGATGACTTGCGAATTATCCCATCGCCCCGCATTCGGGCCTTGATCTGATGCACGAGTTGAATAAGCTTGATACATTTTAAACCGCAAATCACGATTGCTTAAATATTTTATTGCTGCAGCATAACAAGGATAATCTAACGTTAAACTCCAACCTTTTTCTCCATGTTGTTGAGCATTTTGTTCGGCAATTTTCAGGTTTGCTTCAGGTAATCCAGCTAATTCTTTAACGTCTGTTACCAATAATGACCAAGCATTTGTTGCATCTAAAATATTTTCTGCAAATTGTGTTGTTAACGTGGTTAATGTTTTTTGTAATTCAGCAAAGCGCGTTTTTTTCTCTGCGGGCAACCCCACGCCGGCTAAACGAAAATCACGTAATTCATTATCTAATATTTTACGCTGTACTGAATTCAGCTGATCATATTCAGGACGCTCTGCGATTGATTCCAGTGCTTTATATAAGATTTCATTTTGCATTAACTCGGTGTGATATTCTGTAATGAGTGGTAAGCACGCATTATACGCTGCGCGCAATGCTTCCGTTTCTAACACTGCATGTAAATGTGAAACTGGCGACCATACTTTGGCTAATTTATCTGACATGGCTTCCAATGCAAGAATTAATTGATCCCAACTCAATGCGTTTCCTGATGCTAACAGTGTCTGCAGCTCAGCTCGATTTTCTGCGATGACCTGCTTAACAGCTGGTTCAATATGTTCTGGTAGAATACTGCTAAAGGTGGGTAATGCGCCTTGGATTAATAATGGGTTTTGCACCGTATGAACCTCTGATTTTAAGAATGAAAGTATAAGAGTATGTAAGCATATAAGTAATAGAATATCAATTGATGGCGAGTAGCTTAGGATGATAAATCTGTTATAATCCAGCTTTGTAAAAAAGATTGTTGGTGGGCACGCTGCGCTTTGCCCACCCTACGTTTTTATGATTTGGATGGATGCATCCTGTCATCAACCATTACAATAATATTAAACAGCAATCCCCATAAACCCGTTAAGCAGACACAGAATATGAAAAATTCAACGTATGATGTAAAAACATTGCAAGGAATGATTGCAGCTTTACAAGCCTTTTGGGGAAATCAAGGTTGTGTCATCGTCCAACCATTAGATATAGAAGTCGGTGCGGGCACCTTCCATCCTGCTACTTTTTTACGTGCCATTGGGCCTGAGCCTTGGCGAGCTGCTTATGTGCAACCGAGCCGTCGTCCTACTGATGGCCGCTATGGAGAAAATCCAAATCGAGTACAACATTATTATCAATTTCAAGTTGCTCTCAAACCTTCACCAGATAATATTCAAGGACTTTATTTAGAGTCACTAAAAACATTAGGCATTGATCCCTTGATCGACGATATTCGTTTTGTCGAAGACAACTGGGAATCACCCACGCTAGGCGCCTGGGGATTAGGCTGGGAAGTTTGGCTTAATGGGATGGAAGTCACACAATTTACTTATTTTCAACAAGTGGGTGGCTTAGAATGCAAACCCATCACGGGTGAAATTACTTATGGCCTAGAGCGTTTAGCCATGCCCTTACAAGGTGTAGATAATATTTATGATTTAGCCTGGTGCAAAACAGCAAATGGTATTGTGACTTATGGTGATGTGTTTCATCAAAATGAAGTTGAAATGTCTAAATACAATTTTGAATTTGCTAACATTGAGATGCTCTTTAAACAATTTAATTTTTATGAACAAGAGAGCCTACAGCTTATTGAAGCAAACATCCCCTTAGCTGCCTATGAAATGGCATTAAAAGCCTCACATACTTTTAATTTACTTGATGCAAGACGCGCTATTTCCGTCACTGAACGTCAACACTATATTTTAAAAATTCGTCGCTTAACTAAAGCTGTTGCTGAAGCGTATTATGCTGCCCGCGAAGCCTTAGGTTTTCCGTTATTACAGGGGAAAAATCATGCCAGCAGCTGATCTACTCATTGAAATTCATACCGAAGAGTTACCACCAAAATCATTACAATTCTTAGCAGAAGCTTTTTATTCAGGCGTCAAAGAACGCTTAAAAAAAGCCGATCTAGACTTTACTACCACAAACTATTTTGCAACACCGCGCCGTTTAGCTATTTTAATCAAACAACTTTCTGCCCAACAAGCGGATAAAATAATTGAGCGCAAAGGGCCCGCACTAGATAAAGCTTATGACGCCGCAGGAAAACCAAACCCAGCCTGTGTTGGCTTTGCTCGCTCATGTGGCATCGATGTGGCAGAGCTAATAACATTGCCTGGTAATTTTGTTGGTTGCAAACAAGACATCAAAGGCAAAACCGTCACTGAATTATTGCCAGCCATCATAGAAGAAGCACTATCATCACTCCCCATTTCTAAACCTATGCGCTGGGGTAATCATTCTTATAAATTTATTCGCCCGGTTCACTCAGTCATTTTACTCTATGGAAACAATATTATTGCAGCAGAAATATTAGGTTGCAAAACTGGCAATACAACGTCTGGTCATCTTTTTTTACATCCTGAAAAAATCACGATCACCCACCCCGACAACTACATAGCAGCAATGAAAAAAGGCTTTGTTATTGTTGATTTTGCTGAACGAAAAGAAATTATTTTTCAACAAATAACCGCATTAAAAAATCAACTCAAGGCGACTACGCTAAAACCGCGCAATGAAGCACTACTTGATGAAGTCACTAGCTTAGTTGAATGGCCTAAGGCTATTTGCGGCAGCTTTGATAAAAGTTTTTTGCAAGTTCCCACTGAAGCTCTTATTTCTGCTATGCAAGATCATCAACGCTATTTTCCCGTTTTTAATTCAGAAAATAAATTACTGCCTCACTTTATCACTATTAGCAATATCGAATGTAAAGATGAAACTCGCGTCATTGCCGGCAACGAAAGAGTTCTGCGCGCACGTTTATCTGATGCTGCATTCTTTTATACGACCGATAAAAAAATAACTTTGGCTGCACGCGTTGAAAAATTAAAAACTATCATTTTTCAAAATAAATTAGGTACTTTGTTCGATAAAACACTGCGCATACAAAAACTCAGTGTCATGATAGCCAAACAACTTAATGTCGAGCCCCAAATCATAGAGCGAGCAGCACTATTAGCAAAAAGTGACTTAACGACAGATTTAGTCGGAGAATTTCCCGAGCTTCAAGGTATTGCTGGCTCTTATTATGCTTTAAATGATGGCGAAACAAACGAAGTTGCTCTAGCGATCAAACAACAATACCAACCCCGGTTTTCTGGCGACACTTTACCTGAGACAATGTTCGCTTGCATACTCGCACTCGCTGATCGTATCGATACCCTAGTTGGCGTTTTTGGAATTAACCAAGCTCCCTCAGGCGATAAAGATCCTTTTGGTTTACGTCGAGCTGCATTAGGTATTATTCGTATTTTAATTGAAAAACAATTGAATTTAGATCTCACTGATCTCATCACTTTTGCTAGTAAACAGTTTAATATGTTAGAAAATAAATCCGCCACTCAAGACACTTTACAGTTTATTTTAGAACGCTTAAAACCCTGGTATCTAGAACAAAATATTACTGCCAACACGATTGCATCAGTCATGTCGCTCAATATAACCAAGCCTTATGATATTCATTGTCGTATTCAAGCCGTAGTCGCATTTCAAAAACTACCGGAAGCAGAAGCTTTAAGTGCCGCAAACAAACGTGTTAGCAATATTCTAGCCAAATCCGCTAATGAACCCTTTGCTAACACACTTGAAACCACCTTGTTTGAAAATGAAGCTGAAAATAAATTAGCTGACGCCGTTGCAACTCAAACAAAAAATATTGCTGGCTACTCAAGCACTGCAACTTCTCAACCAGAACAATATCAACTCATGCTCGCACAGCTCGCCAACTTAAGAACACCTGTTGACGACTTCTTTGATCATGTTATGGTAATGACTGAGGACAAGGCTCGTAGAGAAAACCGATTGTTACTCTTAAAAAAATTACGTGAATTATTTTTACATGTAGCGGATATCGCATTATTACAATGAAATTTATTATACTCGACCGTGACGGCGTCATTAACCATGACTCACACGAATACATAAAAAGCCCAGATGAATGGCAAGCTATCCCTGGAAGTTTGCAAGCCATCAGCGACCTCAATCGTGCTGGATTTCATGTTTTAATTGCCACTAACCAATCTGGAATTTCTCGTGGTTATTATGATCTGGAGACCTTAAGTCATATCCATGAAAAATTAATTCGCGAGCTGGCTGAGCTTGGCGGTTATATTGATGAAATTTTCTTTTGTCCTCATCATCCGGATGATCACTGCGTTTGCCGCAAACCTCAGCCCGGAATGTTACACCAAATAAGCAAAAAATATCCCATCGACTTCAGTCAAACTTATTTTATTGGTGATTCAGTAGCAGATATCGAAGTTGCATGCGCAGCGGGTTGCAAACCTCTCTTAGTCTTAACGGGTAATGGCGAAAAAACATTTATTAAATTCAATAAAAAAATCCCTGCCTTTCAAGATCTCGCTGCTGCAGCACAATTTATTATTACTGTTACAACAGAACAACCAAGGTAACGTTTATGAAAAAAAAATCTTTATGTGCACAATCTATTTTGTTTATTCGCGCCGTTATTTTTTTATTTTTATTAATTATTATTATTATCCCTTATAGCTTTCTTTGTCTCTTAGCACTTATTTTTCCCTTGCGCGTTCGTTTTGCGATGGTAACCGGCTGGACAGATACCATGGTATTTTTATTAAAACATATTTGTCTCCTCAAATATGATGTCGAAGGATTAGAAAATATTCCGCAAGATAGAAATGGTATTGTTTTAAGCAAACATCAATCCACTTGGGAAACATTTTTTTTACCCAGCTTATTTCATCAAGCGGCTATTATTGTAAAACGTGAACTGATGTGGATTCCCTTTTTTGGCTGGGGATTATTAGCAATAGATCCTATTGCAATTAACCGTAGTGATAAATCATCTGCTTTAGAACAAATTTTTCAAAAAGGCCGTAGATTTTTAGCGTTAGGTCGCTGGATTTTAGTTTTCCCAGAAGGAACACGAACTAAACCAGGAGAAATTGGTACTTATCGACTAGGTGGCGCTAAACTTGCGGTGCAAAGCGGATATCCCGTTATTCCAGTTGCACACAATGCTGGATGCTACTGGGCGAAAGGCAAATTTATTAAAACACCAGGGACCATTCAAGTTGTCATTGGTCCGTTAATTGAAACAAAAGACCGTAAGCCCGATGAAGTAATGAAAGAAGTAAAAGAATGGATCGAAACAACAATGCAGCAGATTAATGTTGTTAATTAATGTAACCAGAGCTTGGATGCCAGCTAAAAGCACGCTGGCAAGACAAGCTTTTGTAGGGTGGGCAAAGCGCAGCGTGCCCACCAACTCGATTCTGGCTACTGAATAATTACAGAATCAAAAAAAACTAACCTACCTGACAATTTGCAACATCTTGCGCACAAGCTGAAATAGGCGCCTTACTCGACAAAATCTTTTTCAACTCACTATAAGGAACTTCCACTTCTTGTTTGCCATAAACATACGGCGCAACTTGATATTCATCAAAGGTTATTAAAATACTATCTGCTTGCAAATTCCAATTTTTAAAATTTTTCTCATCGGCTTTCGTACCTTGAGCAATCATCCAATTATCGCTTTTTAATTTATGAGTTAGTGATTTATTGCTATATTCAGCCAAGCGCTGCAAAAACTTAGAATCTTTTTTAAATAATTCATTTAATGATAAAGCTTTCCCGGTGGTAAGATTAAAATTAACCACTCGATTATTATGGTAAGGATGCGCTCTACCCGCTTGCATACCCTCCACCGATAGACGCACGCTAACAACAGTGCCGCTTTTTGGCTTGATGACGTCAATGTCATAATCCATTTTTAATGAGTTTTGTCGCGCATTTTCTGGTAAGGTTTTCATATGCGCTTTATCTAAAGCTAAATTTTTCTTAAATTGATCGACTTCTTCACTTACCAAACGCATTATTTCCGTATTAAATAATTTTGCTTCATTGCTTAACTCAGTACCTTGAATCTGTGGGTAATGTAATTCAACAGAATATTTTGCATTTTGATCTGCTTCATGTTGAGTCTCAGCGGCAATCTTCATCGTTTTAGAAAGCGCAACCGATTCGTTTTCAGAAGCGGTGAAATTCATTTCTGAATTAACATTATCTACGTTGGCTAGCTCAGCTGGTAGTGTATTTTCTGCCCAAACACTGTGGGTAATAATCAATGTGGCAAAGAATCCTAACGTTATTTTTTTCATAGTCGATACCTTTTGTCGATAAATGATATGGACAAAAATATAACAGATATCAAAGCAAGGATCAAGGCCAAAATTAGAACTATTTTGTGAGATTATTTGCACCACCCCAGGCGAAGCAGCATTTACACAGGCATTATTGAAGATTTATTTAGCGATTTTGTGTAACTATTCAGCAGTCAGAGAGTTTGGTGGGCACGCTGCGCTTTGCCCACCCTACAAAAAATTATAAAAATATAGGGTGGGCAAAGCGCAGCGTGCCCACCAAACTCTCTGAGTTGCTTTTGCTTTATAATTGCCCTTTTATTTCCGTTTTAACCTTAAGAATAACGCCTGTACCATCCACTTCATATGCAACTAAACTCGCATAACCTGAGTTAATACGCTTTGGTGCTCGCAAAGGACAAATAACTTTATAATCGCCCGGAACAGAACGGCGAGCACCATACATATAATAAGTATTACCCTTAGGCGCAGGACTTTTAAACAAGGGCATACCATAGGCTGCCACCAATTCTTGTACATTTTTTCCACGCCAGCTTTCTGGATTGCTATCTCTGTGATAAGCTGCCACACAAACAGAAAAGAACAAGCAACAGAACACCAGAATTAGAGTGCGCATGCATAAAAGCCTCTATAAAAGATAATTAATTATAACGAATCACAGAACCGAGAGCCATGAAATTTGCTTTTTGCCTCTTCAGATATTTTCCTTTTGGCGGATTACAACGCGACTTTATTCGCATTGCAGAAGAATGTCTTCGTCGAGGCCATACTGTTGATGTTTACACTATGCGCTGGGAGGGCGATTTTCATCCTGATTTTAATATTACCGTTATACCGACGCTAGGCTGGCAAAATCATACTCGTGCCCGCCATTTTGTTGCTCAACTAAAACCTTACTTTGCGCAACAAGGCTACGACCTTATTGTTGGTTTTAATAAAATGCCTGGGCTTGATGTTTATTATGCAGCTGATACCTGTTATCAAGCAAAAACAAAACAAAAAAGTTTTTTTTATCGCTTGACCCCTCGTTATCGCCATTTACTCGCTTATGAACAAGCTGTGTTTGCTGAAAAAGCCAAAACGCATATCCTCTTAATCTCCGCACAACAACAACCAGAATTCATTGCTTGTTATAAAACAGCTATCTCCCGCTTACATTTATTACCACCCGGGATAGCTAAAGATAGAATAGCACCTCCCCATGCCTTGGCAATCAGGCAACAAACACGCAAGACATATAACATTAAAGACGATGAATTTCTCTTGCTCATGGTCGGCTCAGGATTTAAGACTAAAGGCTTAGATCGAATTATTCTTGGCCTCGCTGCTCTGCCTACAGCATTAAAAAATCGTTGCCAATTATTTATTATCGGCAAAGATCATGAACAACCATTTAAAAAACTCGCTGAATATCATAGCATCACCCACCGCACCCATTTTTTAGGTGGAAGAAATGATGTAGCCAATTTTTTATTAAGCGCTGACTTACTTTTACATCCAGCCTACAATGAAAATACCGGCACTGTATTATTAGAAGCTATTATCTCTGGGCTTCCTGTTTTGACTACTGACGTTTGCGGTTATGCCCACTATATAAATGATGCTCATGCTGGAAAAGTACTCTCCTCGCCTTTTCAACAAAAAGAATTTAATCTTACTCTAGAGAACATGTTATTATCTCCAGAAGCCATTATTTGGCGTAACAACGGTATAGCTTATGCAAAACAAGCCGATATTTTTAGCCTGGCAGAACAGGCAACCACTATTATTGAATCACTAGCCAAAAATCAATGACTTTAATTTTAACTAACGCTATTAAAAATTTTTTAACACCTGGCCGTGATTATTTCGACCAGATTATGGCCTTACGCGGTGAAACTTTTCGTGAGCTTGAAAATCGCCGCACCCAACGCGTCAAGCTAGGTGAAAAATATTATTTTATCAAACAACATTTTGGCATTGGCTGGAAAGAAATCATAAAAAATTTTTGTCAACTACGCCCTCCGGTCTACAGTGCAAAAAATGAGTGGCTCGCATTACAGTTATTACACAAACTCAATATTGCAACACAAAAAATGGTAGCGTATGGAATTCGTGGCATTAATCCAGCAAAAATACAGTCATTTTTAATCACTGAAGAATTACCTGCCCACATCAGTTTAGAACACCTAACAGCAAGCTGGCAAAAAAATCCGCCGCCTGCACGCTTAAAACACCAGTTAATTCGTGAAGTAGCCCGTATCGCACGGACTTTACACCAGCAGGGCATTAATCACCGTGATTTTTATCTCTGTCATTTTTTATTACCATTAGAGAACAAGACAAATAAACTTTATCTGATAGACTTGCATAGAGCACAAATACGCAAGCGAACACCGCTACGCTGGATTATTAAAGATTTAGCAGGCTTATATTTTTCTAGCAAAAATAGTGGACTTACTCCGCGAGATTTATTACGTTTCATGAAAGAATATCGTAATAAACCATTACACGACGTCTTAAACAAGGAAGCCATTTTTTGGCATAAGGTGAAACAACGTGGCGACAAGTTATACAGAGAACAGGCAAATTAACATCATGAAAGATGTGTCATTAAAACAATTGAAGAAATCAGCGCGCACTATTCCGGTGCCCTTTGAATTAAAACTTCATGACAGTAATAAGTCTCTTTTATGTGAAAAAGTCATTCGTGTCATCCCAGGAAAACGCATAGTCATCTTTGGTGAGTGGGATAATAAACCTATCGTAGCCAAATTATTTTTTGGCGGCAGAAAAGCGAAAAAACATCAGCATCGTGATCTAACTGGAATTACTACACTTATCAATGCCAATGTACCGACACCTAATTTAGTTTTTCAAGGAACAGATCATAAAAAACAAATCCATATTCTGATCTTTGATCGCGTACTTGATTCTTGTAATCTCGATGTTTTATGGGAAACTAAAACTGACTTAAATGAACTTATTCCATTATTACGTGCAGTAACGATTGAGCTCGCGACGCAACATGTGCTTGGCATTATCCAAGAAGATCTTCATTTAAAAAATTTCCTCATTACTGCTAAAACTATTTATACATTAGATGGTGGCAGCATTAAACAAGTTGCGGGACCACTCAGTAAAAAAGAAAGCATCGAACACTTAGGTTTATTTTTCACTCAATTAGGCGCAGGAACCCAACAGCTACAAAAAGAATTATTTGATTTATACGCTGACTCACGTAGCTGGATAGTTCGGCCAAATGATCTTGAATTATTACAGCAAACCATTGCAAAATGGACATTAAAACGCTGGTCACAGTATAAGAAAAAAATCATCCGCAATTGTACCGCATTCTCACGTACCGAAAGTTTAACTCAATTAACTGTTTATGATCGAGAATATCTATCAGATAATTTTTTACAGCTGTTAAAAAATCCAGAGCTTTTTATGACAGCCAACAAAGACGTTGATATCCTAAAGTCAGGCAGAAGTGCTACTATCGCTCGAGTTAAGATAGATCAACGCACACTAATTATTAAACGTTATAATATTAAAAATCCATTTCATTGGTTGCGCCGCTGTCTTCGTCCTTCACGCGCAGCAAAATCGTGGGGGTTTTCCCACTATCTTAGATTAATGGGGATTGCAACAGCAAGGCCTGTAGCTTTTATTGAAAAAACATTTATCGGCTTGCGTGGTAAATCTTACTTTATTATGGAATATATTAAAGGACAGCATGCGGGAGAATTCTTTTCTCGTCATCAAGTTGAAAATCCAATCTACGCACAAGTGGCAAATAGAATTTTAACTTTGTTTAATGACATGGCAGAATTAAATTTAATCCATGGCGATTTAAAAATGACGAATATTTTAATTCAGCATGAAAAACCCATCATCATTGATTTAGATGGAATGAAAGAATATAAAAATACTGTTTTATTTAAGCGTGCATTTAATAAAGAAATATTACGTTTTATGAAAAACTGGGAATATTCTCCGGGGTTAAAAACCTTATTTAATGACCTTATTCTCAAAAAAGCGGAAAACTCATAAGAGATTGGTGGGCACGCTACGCTTTGCCCACCCTACGATTTTGTCATGCCAGCGCGCTTCTAGCTGGCATCCAGAGCTGTAGGGTGGGCAACGCAGCGTGCCCACCAACCTCTCTAACTGCTGAATAGTTACGTTATATGTTATATTTTTTTGAAAATTAACCAGTATATCGGATAATAACCGACATACCGGTTAAATTTATTGACAAATCACCCAGTATGTCGGATAATAATCGACATACTGGAGACTTCTTAATGGACATACATACCTTAAGAAAAATTGCTGAAAGAGAAGAGATAGACTACTTATTTCTAATTAATGCGCTACACAAATACTCAAGACCCAGAGAAAAAATAAGTGCTTGGCTTAAATCAGGAGACTTAATTCGAGTAAAAAAGGGCTTATATACCTTTGGAGAAAAAATAGCACAAACTCCACACTCAAAAGAAATATTAGCAAACCTTATTTATGGGCCATCTGCTATTTCTCTTACTTATGCGCTCTCTTTCTATGGACTTATACCAGAAAGAGTCTCTACAATCACCAGCATTACTAATAAAAGAAACAAAAAATTCGTTGGTCCTACCGGCAACTATATTTATCATTATTTGGCTAATGATAAATATTCAATTGGCCTTGAACTACACTCAATAGCGCCCAAAAGACAATTTTTAATTACAACACCTGAAAAATCCCTTTGTGATCAAATTTACCTCATCGATAAAAAAATAAAAATTATAAATATAAACGACATGGGAAACTATCTATTTCAAGACTTACGTTTAGATGAGTATGGAATAAAACAATTTAATATAGGTCATTTAATTGAAATTAATAAAATTTACAAAAGCACAAAAATCCAACTGCTTATTAATTTAATCATACAAGAGAAAAAATAATGCATACAGCCATCGAACAAATGCTAAAAAAATACAACTGTAAATCAGAAAGGGATTTTATAAATGCGCTCAAAGAAATCATTCAAGAGCTAGCTTTATTAGCTTTATGGCGATCAAAATTTTATGAAAAGGCGGCTTTTTATGGTGGATCCGCGTTAAGAATCTTACATAACTTAAATCGTTTTTCGGAAGATTTAGATTTCACCTTACTAAAAAACGATAAAACTTTTGAGCTAGATTATTATAACAAAGCTATAACTGATGAACTAAATGCATTTGGATTTGATGTTACCTTTACAAAAAAAAATAAAAATATAGCAAGCAACATAGAATCCGCATTTATAAAAGCAGATACAAAAAATCAATTAATTGAAATTAATGCTCCAGATACTATCACTAAACGCATTCACCACATGGATACTATTAAAATTAAAATGGAAGTTGACACATTACCACCTGGAAAATTTACTACTGAAGTAAAAACATTATTAATGCCACTACCTTTCAGTGTTAAAACTTTAAGCCTACCTGATCTTTTCGCTGGAAAAATTCATGCTATTTTATGCAGACCCTGGGTAAAGCGAGTAAAGGGACGAGACTGGTATGACTTTATTTGGTATTTATCACAAAAAATACCCGTTAACTTAATTCATCTTCGTGAGCGGCTTATTCAAAGCAATGTCTGGGATAAAAATAAAGAATTTACCAAAATTGATTTGCTAAAATTATTAAACAATAAAATCAGCGAAACTGATTTTAATAATGCTAAACAAGATATAATTCCCTTCATCACTGATTTACAAAGCATTGAGCTATGGGATAAAATTTTTTTTCAAGAACTAGCTCACCAGCTCATCCAATCTCAAACTTAATCCCTTGAGCAAGTGGCAACGTCTCGCTCCAGTTAATCGTATTTGTTTGTCTACGCATATACGCTTTCCACGCATCTGAGCCCGCTTCTCGACCACCGCCCGTGTCTTTTTCTCCACCAAATGCACCACCAATCTCAGCTCCCGATGTACCGATATTAATATTCGCTATACCACAATCACTGCCACATGCAGAAAGAAATATTTCTGCATGTTGCAAATTTTGTGTAAATAAAGCAGAAGATAATCCATGCTGCGAATGATTTTGCATTGCTATCGCATCTGCTAATGTTTTAAATTTCATAATATATAGAATGGGCCCAAACGTTTCACGTTGCACAACATCCCATTCATTATTTGCTTCTACTAATGTCGGCTCTACAAAATAGCCCGGCTGCATTAGTGCTTTACCGCCAAATAAAATTTTTCCGCCCACCGTTTTAACTTCATCTATTGTGGCTAAATAATGAGTGACAGCCGCTTGATCTATCAAAGGCCCCATCAGATTTTTTTTATCTAAAGGATCACCTATTGTCACCTTTTCATATGCTTTAACTAATGAAGAAATTAATTTGTTATAAATACTTTCATGAATAAACAAACGCCGCGTACTCGTACAACGCTGACCAGCAGTACCTACTGCACTAAAAGTAATTGCTGGAACAGCTAAAGCTAAATTCGCTGTTTCATCGACAATAACTGCATTATTCCCGCTTAATTCTAATAATGTTTTACCCAAACGCTTAGCAACCATTTGACTGACGTCTCTTCCAACTACAGTAGAGCCAGTAAAAGAAATTAATTCAACGCGTTTATCATTAACAAACTGTTTTACTAAATCATTTTTATCGGAAATAAATAATGAGAATATACCCGCTGGTAAGCCTTGCTTTTCCATAACTCTGTTACAAATTTTTTGTACCGCAATAGCACACAGCGGTGTTTTTGGTGATGGCTTCCACACCACGACATTACCCGCTATCGCTGCAATAAATGCATTCCAAGCCCATACAGCAACAGGAAAATTAAAGGCTGTAATCACTCCGACAACGCCTAATGGATGCCATTGCTCATACATGCGATGCTCTGGTCGTTCAGAGTGCATTGTCTTACCATATAACATACGCGACTGGCCTACGGCTAAATCAGCTATATCTATCATTTCTTGAACCTCACCGTCGCCTTCTTGTTTTGATTTTCCCATTTCTAATGAAACTAAGCTGCCTAAACTGTCTTTATTTTTTCGTAATTCATCGCCAATTAAGCGCACAATTTCACCGCGCTTAGGGGCTGGTAAATTTCGCCAAGTTAAAAAAGCGGTTTGTGCTTGCTGAATGACTTGCTCATAATCCAGAGCTGAACAATTATAAACAGCAGCAATAGCGTTGCCATTCGTAGGATTATAAGAAATAATTTGTCCTTCGCTCGTCGTCGTTGCCCAGCTGTGCGCGTCTGAGCAGGCACCAAAATTTTTATCACTTAAATTAAGCGATTCTAATAAACTCATATTTTTTCCTTGGGCTGACGATAGTATTCACCAAATCGATTCTCTAATAGATCATCCAAAGAAAATTGTTCTTGCTTAACTAAACCACGATATTTTTCTGGATGAGTGAGCACTAGATCTAATACAGCACATAATGCTGAAGCGGTTGTTAATTGAATAGCTGACCATAGCTGGCCATTAATTTTTTTCGGATAAAACTTTTTAACATAATTTTCTTCGGTATAAATATTATTTTGCATACCTGTCACTGACACATACACTAAAACAACATCTTGAATAGTCTTAGGTAAACAATTCTCTAAAATTTTCTTTAGTGTCGTTCTATCATCATTAAGCTTTAAGTCATTCATTAAAAAACGTATTTTTTCACCATGACCAGGATAACGGATTGTTTTATAAGTCAGTTGTTTGACCTTACCTAAATAACTCATCGTTAAAGTACCGACTCCACCTGAAGTATTGAATGCTTCATAAGTCAAGCCATCAATTTTTATTTGTTCGACATCATCTAATGGTAACAAGGTAACTTCTTCGCCATTCTCAATTCCATGACAATGATTCCCATACTCATTAATCAACCCATCGGTAGACCATGTTAAAGAATATTGTAATGAATTACTGATATTCAGTGGTAATGCTCCTACGCGCATTTTAACAATATCTAAAGTAGAAAAATGCTGCATTAAATGATTCGCAACAATACTAATAAATCCTGGTGCTAAACCACATTGAGGAACAAAGACGCTGCTTATTTGTTGTGAGGATTCTATTGCTGCTTTCGCTGTGGCTGTATCTTCTGTCAAATCAAAATAATTGATATTTAATTCTTTGGCTATTTTAATAATCGCAATGTTACAAAAATAAGGTAATGCAGAAACAATTGTAGTGATGGTATTTTTTTGCAAAAAATTGATAATTTCTGCCGGCATTTCCGCATTTAATTTAATAAGCTCAAAGTGCGGCGTTTTGTCTGCTAACTGAGTTAACATGGGATGATCAATATTGATATCCGCAAGATAAACCTGATAATCATTTGCAGCAGCCAGTAATACTGAAATCAAGGAACCAATTTTACCTGCGCCTAGTACGAGCACACGATGCATAATTCACTTCCTTTGCTGCTTACAAAATAGTGCTTCGCAACTCTCAGTCGATAGGGAGCGTACAAACGTAATACTTAAACGTAGGCTACCGACTTAGACAAACCCAGGCCCTTTATAAGCTTTATCAGCAAGGCTAGGATGAATAATGGCCCCCATGCCTTCTAGTGCTTCTTCTAAACTATCTCTTGCACCACTAACAACAATCCCAGAAAGAGTAAGACCCGCTTTTGACCCTGGAACAAATACATCTAGCAAATTAATAATATTTCCAGCATCATCATAAACTGCCATGCGTTTTACTCTTTCACTCTTATCTTCTTGATCACTTGCATTTAATTTTTTCGATAATTGTGGCTTTAATTCTTTAAAAACTAGATCAAGACCTGAATTTAACTCATTCATTTCTGCTTTGCTTAAGCTATCAGGATCTTCAATAAATTTTAACGCTAGCGTTGTTAAATTAGGTAAAAAATCTTTGCCTAGTTTTTTTTCTAGCTCAGGATTATTTTTTAACATCTTCATCGTGTCTAATACCATTTTTAACGCATTGACCGGAAGATTTTTTTTATCTACGCTGTTTCCACACTCTCTTATACATTTAAATAATTTTTCACAAAAATCGGTTAAAAATTCTTTACTATATTTTTCTTGAAATTGCGGATCAGCAACAATTTGCATTAGCATTTTTAACGACTGTGCAACTTCTAATTCCAATCCTTTGCCCTCTTTATTAGAAGGAATCATTTGTTTTGCAGCTTTAATTATTTCACTTAACTGATCTTCGGGTAATACACTATTAGTTTGAGCTTTAGTTAACTGTTGCAAAACTTGTTCAATTTCTTCTGGACGTAAATAATGTTGAGCCATTTAGCAATTCTCCTAATAGTTATTACAATATGACTAGCTTATAAACATCTTAACATATTCTGCAACAAACTGAGAAGACCACTTGTCTCACCTGCCTATTTGCATTACATTCTGGGCATGAAAACCTTGCGAATTGCTGTGCCTGTTCCTTTAAGGCAACTCTTTGATTATACACACTCGGCCCCCAGCCCAGAATCACTTACGCCTGGAATCCGCGTTCGTGTACCTTTTCAAAATAGAGAATTAGTGGGTATGCTGGTGGAAACACCCACCGAGGAAAGTTTATTTCAGGCCAAATTAAAACCAATTATTGCAATAATTGATCAAGAACCCGTTATCACAGAAGACATCTTGCAACTTTGTCGCTGGGCAGCAGATTATTATCACTTTCCACTGGGTGAAGTTATTTTTCATGCTTTACCACGCTTATTGCGCCTAGGCAAACCAGCACATTATAACCAAGAGAGTTATTATCAATTAACTACCGAGGGTCTTACTCTCGATTTGGAAACGCTAAGTCGTTCACCCCGACAAATTGAATTACTTAAATTCCTTAAATTGCATCCCGAGGGCTTAACCGCAAAACAACTTCGCTTGCAACAGTTTCCTGCCTCTCTGCTTAAGGTATTACTCAATAAAAATTATGTCGCGCCCTATAATCCTACTCAAGCCATTACTCAAAATATATTACAAGCTGCTCAAGAACTTAATTCAGAACAATCTTTTGCACTTAAAGCGATTCAAGCAGCTAACCAACAATTTCAAGTTTTTTTATTAAATGGAATTACTGGCAGTGGCAAAACAGAAATTTATTTACAAGCTATTGCTGATATCTTACCACTCGGTCAACAAGCTTTAGTATTAGTTCCTGAAATTGGTTTAACGCCACAAACTATTCAACGTTTTCAAGCACGCTTTTCCGTGCCTATTGTTGCTCTACACTCTGGCTTAAGTGAAAAAGAACGTTTAAATGCTTGGCTTGCCGCAAAAAATGGCGATGCAAAAATTGTTATTGGTACGCGCTCAGCGATATTTTCTCCTTTTGCTAATTTGGGTTTAATTGTCATCGATGAAGAACATGATTTATCTTTTAAGCAACAAGAGGGTTTGCGTTATCATGCTCGCGATTTAGCTATTATGCGCGCACATTTTAAAAAAATCCCTATTATTTTAGGAACTGCAACACCTGCTCTTGAAACATTACAAAATGCTTTGCGTGGCACCTACCAACATTTACATTTACATAAACGCGCAGGCAATGCTGTACTTCCTGAGTTTAAAATTTTAGATATCCGTAAAACCCCTTTAGAACAAGGCTTATCACCTAGTTTGCTAACCACAATAAAACAACATATTGATAATGGCAATCAAGTCATGTTGTTTTTAAATCGTCGTGGATTTTCACCGGTTCTTATGTGTCATAGTTGCGGTTGGCTTGTTGTTTGTAAACGCTGTGATGCGCGAATGACTTTTCATCAAACGCCTTCGTATTTACATTGCCACCATTGTGATAGTCGACGCGCTATTCCAACATGTTGTGAAGCATGTCGAGAAAAAAATCTTACGCCGATTGGTCTAGGAACAGAAAGACTCGAAACTATTTTACAAAAACATTTTCCACTCACACCGATTGCTCGTATCGATAGAGACAGTACGCAACGAAAAGGATCGATAGAAAAACTATTAACAAAAATTCAAGCGGGTGAATATCAAATTCTTATTGGTACTCAAATGTTAGCTAAAGGTCATCATTTTCCTAATGTGACTTTAGTTGCGATTGTCGATGCGGATAGTGGATTTTTTAGCTCTGATTTTCGTGCACTAGAACGAATGGGGCAATTGATACTGCAAGTTTCAGGGCGCGCAGGACGCGCTGAAAAAAAAGGCACTGTGGTAATTCAAACGCATCACCCCGACCATCCGCTACTTCATCAACTTATTCACGAAACGTATCATCAATTTGCGCTCTCGTTACTCCAAGAACGTAAGCTTGCTTTACTTCCACCTTTCCAATTTTTTGCCTTATTTCGTGCAGAGGCCCATGATCCTAATCAAGCACATGATTTTTTAAAAGAAATAAAAAATCTAGCTAATTTAAATAGCTCAGCTATCCAACTTTTAGGGCCTATTTCTGCACCCATGCCTAAACGCGCTGGTCAACATCGTACGCAGCTTTTATTACAAGCTAAACATCGCCCTACACTACAAGATTTCTTAAAAAATCTATTACCCGAAATTGAAAAAATTCGCGGAAAACAAAAAGTCCGCTGGTCACTCGATGTAGATCCGCTTGAAATGATCTAATTCTCTGTTATACTGCTGGCTGTTTTATTTGCCGGGGTGGTGGAACTGGTAGACGCGCCGGACTCAAAATCCGGTGGTGGCAACACCGTGTCGGTTCGATTCCGACCCTCGGTACTTTTTTAAGTACATCAATTTATTATACTGAAGCACTAATACTAAAAAACACCCGTGGCAAACTACCATTACCAATCTGTTCTAAAGCAGCTACTTTTTTCGACAATGGCTGAGTCCACATTAGATTTCCTGAAACAAACTTCGACATGCTAAAACGAATTCCGGCACCCGTCGATGTTGCATCTTGTTTTGTTGTGGGCCCTTGCACGTTTCTTAAATTCCAACTTTCACCCGCATCATAAAAAACATAAATCTGAGCGGCTTGTAAAAACCAACGGCTAGGAGCAACACTTAAACGCAGCTCTAAACTACCGGCTGCGCCTCTGTCACCAATGATTTCTGCTGGATCGTAACCCCGACCTAATTGACTACCACCAAAACCAAATTGTTCTGATGCCAGCAAGGGCTGAAATGCATATTGTCCCTTCACTAAACCATACAGTGAAAATTTCCAAAATAATTGTTGTAGCCGTGTTGCTTGTAAAGTTACCCGCGTATACTTCGTTGTTGCGCCAAAACGCGACGTCGTAAATGACTCAGCATTTGTAGTGCCGCCCAAAACTGGAATACCTTGAATCAAACTAGCTGATATGACATTTGAACCTAAAAAACGATCAGCAAAATTATAAGTCCCGCCGATTCTTAGTGATCGCACGCGATCGCTATATAACAAAAATAATCCATTGAACTGGGTTGTTCTACTATTTAAATAATTATAAGCACCTTCAAGCGTCAAATTAGCTGATCGTGAACGAATAGCCGGATAACGCACAACTGCATTATAGTTAGTTGCATTACCTACGACATCCAAGGGTGCCAAAGTAAATTGCGGATTAGTCTGAGCTTGGTTACCGTCAAAAGCTACCCGCCAGCCTTTTGTGCCCAGAGGCATTTCATAATTTAAATCTTTATACTTTAATTCATTACTTTGAACTGTATTTACATAGGTAATACGCGTTACATCCCCAGAAAGAAATAGCGAATTTCCTTGAATATTTGCTGTATATTCTTGCGGGCCAATATAACGTGTACCATAATTATCATATGATAAATACGCATTAACTAATTGCGACTGCGTTGATAAATTCAGATCTGATGCTCCGGTTTCAGTTTTTGACGGCTCCAAAATAGCTCGTGTTTGCCCGCCAGGAACTTCATTTGCAAGAAATAATTCATACTCCATGTCTTTAATTTGTAAAGGCCTAGACTGAGTAATTCTGTTTCCATAAGCCGCAACTAATGCTCGAGAACCTTTTGGAGTTCCAATAACATTCGCACGATCAATATAACCTTCAATAATTCTAATCTGTACAACACCACTTTTTACATGTTGAGGAGGAATGACTGCGCGCGATAAAATATAACCATTATTGCGATAATAATTTGTTAAGCTTTGAACAATATCTTGTAATTGTGCCACCGTAATTGTTTTATTTAATTTATCTTGATAAAGAGAAAGCAAAACTTTATCAGAATAAACATGATTACCTTCTAAAATAATTTTTGTGAGCTTAAATTTTAATTTGCTTGCTTCCGGCCCTAAAGCACTAGGAGGTTGAGCGCTAGGACGATTTAATGGCTGAAGTGCTTCAGGGGTTGGCGACGTCACTGGTTGCACATAAGGACCAATAACACTGGGATTAACACTGCTTGGAACTTCTGATTTAGGCGTAGGAACTGCAGCTAAAATCTCTTGACCACAAACCAACAGCGATAAAAAAATGATTGTATTTCTTATAATAATCCCTTTTTTAAACATTTTTAGTCCCTATACAATTTAATTATTCGCGTATTATAACTACACCTCGAGCTAAAATATACTCTATAATATAACTTAATGAACAAACACATACCTATATTTATCAGCCTGTTAATCCTGGCATTTGCCACATGGATTCAGCTCACTACTTTTGCCCCAATACGCTCCACTTTAGGCCGATTTGAAAATATTTCCTACGATTTACAATTAAGAACGAAAGTTTTTACTCAAGCCCCTATTACCAACAGCCCAGTAGTGATCGTTGATATTGATGATGATAGCCTTAGTAAAGAAGGCCGTTGGCCATGGTCGCGCTCAAAACTAGCCGATTTAGTTCAACACTTAAAAGCTGATGGCGCGGTTGTGCTCGCCTTTGATATTCTTTTTGCCGAAAAAGAAGATAATATCGTTAGTAGCATGCTGGATAAACTAGAAAAACAATCATTAAAAACAATAGAGCTAGATTCACTATTAAAAAAAATAGAACCTTTATTTGATGAAGATAAAAAATTAGCTGACAGCCTAAAAGATATTGATGTCACTCTAGGAATTACCTTTATTCCACGCAACTCTACCCAAGGCACAATATCTCCACCTTTACTCACTCTTCGTACTCCTACTGAAAAACATTTAGGCTTTGTCTCCATGCCTGGCTATATTAGCAATATTAAAGAATTACAATTGACCGCAAAAAACTCGGCATTTATTAATGTCTTTCCTGACCCAGATGGTGTTATTCGACGAGTACCCTTATTTATACGCTATCAAGACGGTCTCTATCCATCACTTGCACTCGATGCAGTACATTTATTTTTATTTGCGCCAGTTAATTGGGTGACTGGAAAATACAATGATTCAACTCGCCTAGAAGGCATTCAAGTAGGAGATCATCTCATCCCTACTGATACGAATGCTCAGGCTATGATTCCATTTGTTGGACCTAGTTATACATTACCTTTTTTTTCTGCCACCCAAATTTTACATGATAAAATCCCCACCAATGCTCTCCAAGGAAAAATTGTTTTTGTCGGTTCTTCGGCAACAGGCTTAGGTGATATTCATGCAACTGCAATTCAAAGCGTGTATCCAGGTATTGAAGTTCAAGCATCCATCGCTTACGGCATTTTAACCAATTCATTTTCTTTTCGACCAGAGTGGGCATTAGGTGCTGAAGTATTTTTAACACTGACTTTAGGCCTGTTGTGGGTTTTTATTCTTCCCTATTTTGGTCCGCGAATGCTAGGAGTTTTAATTATTTTTATTCCTGCCATGCTCATTTTTATCAACAACTGGGTTTGGAATAAAACCGGCTTAATTATTATTATTCTTATTCCTATCCTCTTACCTATTATTATTGCCATTATAAATATTTTGTATGGCTATTTATTTGAAACGCGACGTCGAGAACAAATAAAAGAAATGTTTGGCCAATACGTCCCAGAAAAACACATTGATCAAATGCTTAAAACGTCAGGAAAAAATTACGGCCTACTCGGTGAAGACAGAGAAATGACCGTTTTATTTGCGGATATCCGCAGTTTTACTACTATTTCAGAACCTTTGTCCGCAACACAATTAAAAGATTTATTAAATGCTTTTTTTACTCCGATGACAGAAATTATATTTACTCATCATGGCACCATTGATAAGTATGTGGGTGATATGATTATGGCTTTTTGGGGCGCACCACTTAAAGATGAGTTGCATGCTCAACACGCTATTACTGCGGCGCTAGAAATGCAAATAGCCGTAAAAAAATTGCATGCTGAGTTTGCCCTCCGTGACTGGCCAGAAATTAATATTGGCATTGGTTTAAATACTGGCATCATGAGTGTTGGTGACATGGGCTCTAAGTTTCGACGCAATTATACTGTGCTAGGTGATGCAGTTAACTTAGCATCCCGTGCTGAAGGATTAACTAAGTTTTATGGCGTTAATCTTATCGTCACCCAAAATACACAACAAGGGCAAAAAGATTTTGTTTTTCGGCAACTTGATAAAGTGAAAGTAAAAGGTAAAAAAACCGGCGTTGCCATCTATGAAGCTATTTGTAAACACGAAGAACTAACACCCACATTAAAACAAGAATTAGATCTAAGCCAGCAAGCGCTTGATTATTATTTTCTTCAACAATGGCAGCAAGCTGAAGAAATATTCATCCAACTTAGTATGCTTCATCCTGAAACAAAACTTTATACCTTATATTTAAATCGTATCACTAATTTTAAGCTCAATTCTCCACCCGCTGAATGGGATGGAGTGTTTATTCATACCTCAAAGTAACTATTCAGCAGCTAAAGAGTTTGGTGGGCACGCTGCGCTTTGCCCACCCTACATTAATTATTTAGTGACAACCAATATGTATTATTGAACACAAAAACTTCCAACAGTTCCAGTCGGAGCATTAGGTGCTGCGCTAGGCGTTGTTCCCACTACTCCAGTTGGCGCTGCAGGATTGGTAGACAGTGGCGGATTAACTGCAGCAACCGATGTTTTTATTGATTGTCTTATTAACTCTGGAGAAGGTTTTACCTGCTCTATTTGAGGGATATCTTTTAGAAGATCAGAAGGCTTAGCCGTATACTCAGGACGCACAGCATTCACTTTCGCCAACTGATTCGTGCTTGAGATTTCAAACGGTTCTGTTTGATAAATCGCATATAACCGTTCTTTTCCTAATACAAATGTCCCTTTCTCATTTTTAAAATCAGCTAAACCTTTAGGAACAGCAAAAGCAGAATGGCCTTTTAAATCAATATAACCCACAATTTCCGTTCCTCGTACCCCAATAGTTGCAACAGGTGTTTGTACTTTATAGGAATCAGGTGCATCTTTTGAAATAAGCCCAGTAACAGTACGAAATCCACCTTTTAAAACACTCACTACATACTTTTCTTGTTTTGCATCGCCCTTCACATAGCGATATTGATCAATTTTAAATTTAGTACTTTCATTCAGTGTAAATAAGGTGCCATCAGAAAAAACTATTTGACCACTGCCGCCCGCCTCTGTCGATAAAATATCTTGCTCATGAACTAAATCACGGCGATGTAATTCTCGTGTTTTTTGATCGGTGGAAATAGCCTGTACCATCCCCTTTACCCAAACAACTTGTGCAGCAACTACTGGAGCAGAAGTAGAGGGGGCTGTTGCTTCTGCTGCAAAACTGGATTCTGTTTGAAAAACTGCACTCATTAAAAATAAAGATAAAATAGTTAATCGACGAAAGAAAAGAGTCATGCCAATATCATCCTATAAGAAATAGATTTTTAGTATAACGATATGCAAGCTTTCAAGTAACTATTTTTTCTGCTGAATATCGATTGAGAATTAAAATTAGTTTACAATTAACCCCCTTCTATGCTAAAAATCAACTCCGGCCCTGTGGATAATTAAGTGCTTTTTTCACAGTCGAAAATCCGGAAAACTGAGTACTTCCTTATGGTCACCGCTCCTGCTCAACTGATATTAGAAACTGGCGAAACATTTAATGGTCAGTCCTCTACCGATTTACAAGAAACACATTTTGGCGAAGTGGTATTTAATACAGGAATGGTCGGTTATGTTGAATCACTGACTGACCCCTCTTATGCCGGTCAAATCTTAGTATTTACTTATCCTCTCATTGGAAATTATGGTGTAGGCAATAAAACTGACTGGGAATCAAAAGAAGTCCATGTTAAAGGCGTGGTCATGTCTGAGTTAGCACCTTTTTACTCCAGCCATAGCGCAGAGTATTCTTTGTTGCAACTGTTAATTGATCAAAAAATCCCTTATCTTATTGAAGCCGACACCAGAGCCATCACCAAACGCTTAAGAACCCACGGCGTTATTCCTGGTGCAATCACCCCACTCAATAAAAAACCAAAACAATTTGAATCATTTGCTGATATTGACTGGGTAAAACATGTTTCACTCAAAGAGCCTCTCTACTACGGCACAGGCGAAAAATTAATTATCGTTATTGATTGTGGCATCAAAGAAAATATTATTCGTAGCTTGAAAGAATTTTCATTCCGAATCAAACAAGTTCCCTACGATTACGATTTTACTGAAGAACCCTTTGATGGAGTATTTATTTCCAATGGTCCCGGTGATCCCGTTCATTGCACTACAACAATTAATATCTTAAAAAAAGTCTTAACAAAGCAAAAACCGATTTTTGGAATTTGCTTAGGTACGCAATTAATGGCACTTGCAATTGGCGCATCGACTTATAAATTACCCTTTGGTCATCGCTCGCATAATCAACCTTGTTTACAAGTAGGAACTCAGCGTAGTTTTCTCACTTCACAAAATCATAGTTATGCAGTTGATGAAACTACTCTCCCAACAGGCTGGCAAGTTTCATTTCGAAATTTAAATGACCAGAGTGTTGAAGGAATTGAGCATAAAATCTTACCTTTTTTCTCTGTTCAATTTCATCCAGAAGCAGCACCAGGCCCAATGGATACAACCTGGCTATTCAAAAAATTTTACGATCTTGTAAATAATCACAAATAAATGGTGGCACATGTTTAAAGGTAAAAAAGTTTTAATCCTAGGTTCTGGCGGCCTGCGAATTGGTCAAGCAGGTGAGTTTGATTACTCAGGCTCTCAAGCAATTAAAGCTCTCAAAGAACAAGGTATTAAAACTGTTTTAATCAATCCCAATATTGCTACCGTACAAACCGATGCGCAAATGGCAGACGAAGTTTATCTTGAGCCTTTAAACCTAAGCGCTGTCACACAAATTATTGAAAAAGAAAAACCTGAAGGTATTTTATTAGGTTTTGGCGGACAAACGGCGCTCAATCTAGGATTGCTGCTTGAAGAAACAGGAACGCTGAAAAAAAATCACATCGAAATTCTAGGAACCAGTGCTCACTCCATTCGAGAAACAGAAGATCGTGAATTATTCAAACAAAAATTACTCTCTATCGATGTGAAGTCTCCTCTAAGTTACAGTGCCATTAATGTCAAAGAAGCCTTAGCCGCAGCAGAAAAAATCGGCTACCCCATCATGATGCGCTCTGCATTTTCCTTGGGCGGATTAGGCTCAGGAAAAATTCAATCCGCAGATGAACTCACTCGTCGCGCTCAAGAAGTTCTCGCTGTAGTACCACAAATATTAATTGAAGAATACTTACTCGGCTGGAAAGAGTTTGAATATGAAATTATTCGTGATCGTGCAGGCAATGCACTCACTATTTGTAATATGGAAAATCTAGATCCTATGGGTATTCATACCGGCGAAAGTATCGTCGTTGCACCCGCTCAAACACTTAATAATCGAGAACACCAACACTTACGCAATATAGCGCTTCATGTAGCACAGCTTTTTAATATCATTGGCGAATGTAATATTCAATATGCGGTTAATCCTGAAAACGGTGATTATCGTGTCATTGAAGTCAATGCTCGTTTATCGCGCTCAAGTGCGCTCGCTTCCAAAGCAACGGGTTATCCTTTGGCTTTTGTTGCGGCAAAATTAGCTTTAGGTTTTTTATTGCACGAAATCACGAATGGAGTGACGCAAAAAACATGCGCCTTCTTCGAGCCAGCATTGGATTACGTCGTAGTAAAAATTCCACGCTGGGATACACAGAAATTAAAATCAGCCGATCGTACAATTGGTACTGAGATGAAAAGTGTCGGCGAAGTCATGAGTATCGGCCGCTCTTTTCCAGAAGCATTACAAAAAGCGGTGGGCATGCTGAATATCGGGGCCTCTTGCTTAAGTGATTATATCTATACTAATAAAAATCCAGCACAAGAAATTCAATTTCCAACTGATCGCCGCCTTTTTGCATTATATGCTTTTTTTCTAGCGGGAAAAACCATTGATGAAGCCTATGCCCTCAGTAAAATTGATCGCTGGTTCTTACATCATATTTGGAGTATTTCCCAAATTGAAAACACTCTAACTAAAGAATCTTTAACGCCAACATTGCTAAGTAAAGCAAAAAAATCTGGCTTTTCTGATCGCGCGCTTAGTTTACTGACACAACAATCAGAACAAGCTATCCGAAAAATGCGTCTTGCAGAAAATATCATTCCCTATGTTAAACAAATTGATACCTTAGCGGGTGAGTTTGCGGCCCAAACAAATTATCTTTATATGACATATCATGCTTGTGAGCATGATATTTTACCCAGTGTAGAGCAACCTATTTTAGTGCTGGGCTCGGGGCCTTATACTATTGGTTCTTCAGTTGAGTTTGATTGGTGTGCAGTCAATACATTACGCACCTTAAGAAATATTAACCAAAAATCAATTTTAATTAATTCAAATCCTGAAACTGTTTCGACTGATTATGATGAGTCTGATCGACTCTATCTCGAACAACTTTCATTCGAACGTGTACAAGATATCGCGGATTTTGAAAATCCACATGGCATCATTGTTTCTGTTGGCGGACAAACAGCAAATAATTTAGCATTGCCACTCGCAACTGCTGGCTATCCATTGCTAGGCACGACTGCACAATCCATTGATCAAGCAGAAGATAGACAAAAATTTTCTGCTTTGCTTAACGAGCTTGATATTGATCAACCACTTTGGACAACAGTAAGCAACTTAAGCAATGCAAAAGAATTTGCTCGTGAAGTCGGTTATCCTGTACTCATACGACCATCATACATACTCTCTGGCGCAGCAATGAATGTTGCCCACGATGATACCACCTTAGAAGAATACTTAAAAAATGCGGCATTAATCTCATCAGAACATCCCGTCGTAATTTCAAAATTTATTTTGGATGCACGCGAATTAGAATTAGATGGTGTCGCTGATCATGGTGTTGTGATCATAGAAGCTATTGCAGAACATATTGAGAATGCAGGGATTCATTCAGGCGATGCCACCATAGTATTACCACCACAACGCTTATATTTAGAGACTATTCGCCGCGTTAAAAAAATTACCCGTCAAATTGCACAAGCATTAAAAATAACCGGGCCATTCAACATTCAATTTATTGCAAAAAACAACAACATCAAAGTGATAGAATGTAACTTGCGTGCATCACGTTCATTTCCCTTTGTATCAAAAACTACAAATCACAATTTTATCGATATTGCGACTAAAAGTATGCTAGGTCTTCTTAATCTTGGTGCTTACGAAACACTGGAATTAGATTATGTCGGCGTTAAGGTGCCACAGTTTTCTTATCATCGTTTAAAAGGCGCTGATCCCGTTGCTCACGTTGAAATGGCTTCCACGGGTGAAGTAGCCTGTTTAGGTGAAAATCTTTATGACGCTTATTGGCGAGCATGGCTATCTACCGAACAGCAGGTAAATGGTAAACGTATCTTAGTTTCAATTGATGATGCGCATAAATTAAAATTTTTACCTTATTTAAAAGAGCTAGATGAGTTAGGTTGGGAAATTTATACTACCAGTGGCACACACTCGTTTCTTTCTAAACAAGGTGTAGCATCGTATTTTGTTTATAAAACAAGTGAAAAAGGTGAACCAAACATTCGAACTATTATCACCAATCGAAAAGTAGATATTGTGGTTAATATACCAAGTAATATTGCTTTAAAAGCACATTCAGATGGCTATGCTATTCGACGAATGGCGATAGATCATCATTTGCCTTTAATTACCAATGTGCAGATTGCACAAATTATTTTGCAATGCTTAATTGATTATAAAGATAAACAGTTACCAGTACGATCATGGCGAGAAATCGTGAATAGCAAAGCTTTAGAAACCCAATAAAAAGGTTACGATTTCCAAGCGCGTTGAGATTTTTGGAAATATAACTTCTTTTAATTGTTCAACTAATTTTTTCTTTTCTAGCAGCTAAACAAATTCCCTTGTAAGACGGTATAAATCGGCGCGCCAATTAAACGCAAACCTGAATAAGGCGACCAAGCACACTTGGTTTTCATCTGCTGGTCTTCAATTAATGTCTGCTTGTTTAGATCAACTAAAACAACATCGCTGGTTTCTGGTAAATGAAAAATCTCTTTAGCCCGCTTTGAAGTTAACTTCACTATTGCAGCCAAACTTAATTGTTGCTCATGATGCGCGTTTAATAATAGCTTCAAAGCAAGCTCGATGCCTGGCATACCGGATGGACAATCACCATAAGCCTGCGCTTTTTCCGCTATTGTATGCGGGGCATGATCTGTGCCTAATGTATCAATCACACCCTCATGTATTGCTTGAAATAAGGCTGCTTGATGTTCAATACTCCGCAATGGCGGATTAACCTGCGCTTTCCCTTTTAATGTTGCATAAGCACCATCATTAAGAAATAAATGATGTGGCGTTGTTTCTGCAAACACTGGTAATCCTGCTTGTTTCGCCTGTTTAATTAATTGAATCTCGGGTGCTGAGCTGACATGTAAAATATACAGCCGTGTTCCATATTGCCGAACTAACGCAATGGCTTTTTCAACGGCAATGACTGCTGCATCAATATTACGAATTTTTGAATGCACAGTATAATCTTTTATTCCCGCATAGGTTTTTTTATTTTGATTCATCATGCATTCATCTTCTGCATGAACCGCAACCAACATATTCTGTTGAGCGGCTATTGCAAAAATAGCATGCAAACTTTCATCATCATCAATCACCAAACCACCCGTACTGCAGCCCATAAAAACTTTAATTCCTACTACTTCTGAATGCACCTTAGGAATTTCATTAATATGCTGCTTATCAGCACCAAAAAATAATTGATAGCGTAAAGGAATACCCACTTCTTTTAATTGCGCATCAATAATCACTTTTTTCTCCCGCAATAACTCTGCTGTTACTGTCGGCGGCAAAGTGTTGGGCATATCAAAAACAGTAGTATATCCTCCAGCAATTGCGGCTCTGGCTGCCGTCCGCCAATCTTCTTTATGTTCATAGCCTGGAGTACGAAAATGCACATGCGGATCAACCAAACCAGGAAGGAGAGTTAAGCCGCTGGCATCAATCGCTACTGTCTTAGGGCCAGGAATAGTCAACGTCTTAACTTGTCCATCGATTGTTTGAGCATTATTTATAGTTAACATAATTAAATTTTCACCTTCACATGATCACGCTCAAATGTTTTTTCACAATAATGACAAGTTAAATCAACTCGTCGCCCTTGCTCAGTTATATTAAAAATACTTTCAATGTTTTTTTCTTGTGAAATACACATCGCATTTGGACAAATAAAAATATCTGTTACGCTTTCAGGAAAATGCGTCTTACATTTTTGTGTAACTGCAAAGTTTTTTACTATATTAATGGTCGCTTCCGGCGAAAAAATCATGACTTCATTTGCCTGCATTGTTGTTAACTCTAAGCCTTCTATTTTTATGAGATCTTTACGACCCAAGCTTTTGCTGGGAAGATTAATACCCAAAGTAATTTGATTGCCGTTTTCAATTAATTTTAAAAAATGAATAATCCGCAGCGCATTACCCGGCTTAATATGATCAATCACCGTACCATTGTTAATGGCAGACACAGAAAGTGTGGTATTCAAGATAGTTTCTCCTGTGCAATAGATTCAGTTAACAATAATGTTAATAATGCTTGTCGAACAAAAACACCGTTCGCTGCTTGCTGAAAATAATAAGCATATTCTAGTTTATCAACAGTCATATCAATTTCATTAACTCGCGGTAGCGGATGTAAAATTTTTAAATTAGATTTAGCTTTTTTTAAGTGCGCAGGAGTTAATATATAAGCATCTTTAACTAATTGATATTCTGTTTTACTAAATCGCTCTTGTTGAATCCGCGTCATATATAAAATATCAACTTTAGAAATCACTTCATCCATTGTTTGATGAAATGAAAATCGAACTCCCCGTTTTTTTAGTCGATCACAAATCGACTCGGGTAAAACTAAACTCTCTGGTGATACGAGATAAAGCCGAATATTAAACATTTCACACGCTTCGGTTAAAGAATGAATAGTCCGGCCATATTTTAAATCACCAACTAAAGCAATTGACAGGCCATCTAAACGCCCTTGAGATTCTTGCATACTAAATAAATCAAGTAATGTTTGAGTAGGATGTTGATTTGAACCATCACCTGCATTAATAACAGGTTTGTTTGATACTTCTGCTGCTAGTCGCGCTGCGCCTTCACGTGAATGACGAATAACCAATGCATCTGCATAACTTGAAACTACTTGCACCGTATCCGCCAACGTTTCACCTTTTTGAATAGATAATGCTTCATCACTCGAGAACCCAATCACTTGTCCACCCAATCTAAAAGTAGCTGATTCAAATGACAATCTTGTTCTAGTTGATGATTCAAAAAAACAATGAGCGATTATTTTTCCCTGCAATGCATTATCGGTCGAAAAATTTTTGTAATAACTAGCTAATGCTAAAACTTGCTGTATCTGCTCTAAAGTCAACTCTTTGACTGAAATTAGGTCAGACTGATACAATAAACTTTTCATGAAGATCCCTAAAATTAAAATAGCAGTAGGCGTCATACTACCTGGAAATGATTTCTTTTTCAAAAACCTTCGCGTTTCTGCAGAAAGCAACATTCGTAACTATTCAACAGCAAGGGAACGTGCAAGTGTAGCACTTAAAATACCGCTCCAAGCGAAACATCCCTGTTTTAGGCTTGCCATCCATGGCAAGCAAGTCGCTCTATTTTAAGTGCTACACTTGCACGTTCCCTTGCTGCTGAATAGTTCCCAACATTCTCATATTGCTCTCCAACATGATTACTATATAATTAACAAAAATAACCAACCATTGAGGTCACAAGCCATGCAAAAAACTCAGCTTATCCACTCTCTTTTCCAAATAGGCGCAGTTAAGTTTGGTGAGTTTGTCTTAAAAAGCGGGAAAACTTCGAGTATTTATCTCGATCTTCGACAAATTGTTTCTCATCCACAAGTGCTTAAATTAGTTGCGACAGTTCTTTGGGAACAAATTTCCTCTCAACAGTTTGATTTAATTTGCGGCGTACCTTACACAGCATTGCCTATCGCAACCTGTATCTCCATCCAACAAAATATTCCCATGATTATGCGACGCAAAGAAAAAAAAGATTACGGCACCAAGCAGCAAATTGAAGGTTCTTTCCGCGCTGGTCAACGCTGCTTAATTATTGAAGATGTGATTACCAGCGGCGCTAGCATCCTAGAAACAGTCGATGATCTTACTGCTGCGGGCTTACAAATTCAGGATGCGGTTGTACTCGTTAATCGTGAACAAGGCGGCAAAGAAAATTTGCAAAAAAAGCAAATTAATATTTCTGCGGCTCTTACATTAAAAGAAATTTTAACCGAGCTACACTCATCGACTTTACTAAAAGATGATGAAATTATTATTGTAAAAAAATTAATTAGCGAGCTTGCCTAAATGAAATTAAGCTATCTTGAAAGAGCAAATTATTGCAAAAATACACTTGCAAAAGAGTTATTTCAGCTAATGCAACATAAACAATCTAATCTTGCTTTATCTGCAGATGTGAAATCTTGTGCTGAGCTTTTACAACTGGCAGAAACTATCGGGCCAAAAATTTGCTTACTGAAAACTCACATTGATATTTTGAGTGACTTTACTCCTAGCTTTACTAAACATCTAGAAAATATAGCTAAACAGCAACAATTTTTACTTTTTGAAGATAGAAAGTTTGCTGACATAGGCAACACCGTTAAACTTCAATATACTGCTGGCATTTATCACATTGCCGATTGGGCACATATGATTAATGCACATACTTTACCAGGCCCGGGCGTTATTCAAGGTTTGGCTGAAGCAGGACTAGCGAAAAACCGCGGGCTATTATTACTTGCTGAAATGAGCTCAAGCGCTAATTTATTTACACCCGAATACACACAAAAAACATTAGCAATGGCTAAGCAACATGAAGAATTCGTCATTGGTTTTATCACGCAAAAAAAATTATCCCCTGAGCCACAGTGGATATACATGACCCCCGGGATTCAATTCAACGAATCACATGACACGCTAGGTCAGCAATATATTACGCCGGAAAAAGCCATTATCGAAAATGGTAACGATATCATTATTGTTGGCCGAGGAATTCTGCAAGCAACTGACCGCATTGCGGTTGCAGAAAAATACCGTCTTGCGGGCTGGAATGCGTATGAAAATACGTTAATTTAATTATTTCCTTTCATTTTATGAATACGTGAAACCACCATTTTTAGGCGTTGCACTTCATCCGGAGAAAATTCCTTGTAAAACTCTGTTCCATAATTCAAACACAGAAAAACCTGCTCATTGATTCCAGCCACCATATCTCGGCCAGAAATTTCTACGTAATCAATAAAATCCAGCTGATCACTTGCCCATGTTTGCAAACGCTCAAGCGTGTCAAATACCAACATAAAATAATTATCTTCTACCTTAGCAAATAAAGGCTTAAAAGGTTCTGCTTCTTGCTCAGTAATTGCAGCAGCCGTGATGGATGTTTCCTGCTTTTGGACCGGCAGAAAAAATACGGTTCTCAGCAAAGTTAAATAAACTTTGTTAACATCATCTTGCTTACCTTCACTAGCAAACGCTTGAGCAATCACTTTATCTAAGTCTGTCATCATCAATAATCTCTACGGTTTTAGTTTTAAATTTTGAATCTTGGATTATGCCAGAGAATTGACAAATAAACAGGCAAAAAAACAACTATTCCCCAACAGGGCGTGCATAGGCGTAGCACTTTTTGAGATCTTTAGGTACAATAGCCACTTTTTTATTGTGAAGCGATCTTACTTATGACAAAAACATACATCAATCTTACCGCTGCTGAACTTGTTGACTTAGCCTTAGAAAGAAAAGAAGGTGTGCTAGCTGCAAACCAAGCCTTAACTGTCTCTACAGGGGCTCGCACTGGCCGTTCGCCGAAAGATCGCTTTATTGTCAAAAGCCCGCTCACTGAAAAAACCGTTGACTGGAATACCATTAATCAAAGTATTGCCCCCGAAAAATTCCATGCGCTATGGGCACGAGCACAAGAATATCTGAACAAAAAAGATTCTACATTTATTTCTTACTTACAAGTAGGCGCAGAAGAAAAATTTTCTCTTAATGTAAAAGTCATGACCGAGTTAGCATGGCATAATCTTTTTACTCAAGACTTATTCATTCAACCCCCAAACCCACCCACAACAGATCAACCCGGACAATGGACTATTCTTTGCGTTCCTGGGCTTAAAACAGATCCTCAACGCGACGGGGTGAATAGTGATGCGGCTGTTATCTTAAATTTTGATCTCCGCTGTATACTTATTTGCGGAACTTATTATGCTGGTGAAATGAAAAAAGCCATGTTTTCTGTGCTCAACTTTATTTTACCTGAACAAGATGTTCTTCCCATGCATTGCTCAGCAAATGTAGGTCACGATGGCAAGACTGCATTATTTTTTGGCCTATCTGGAACAGGAAAAACAACGTTATCAGCAGATCCTGAGCGCTTTTTAATTGGTGATGATGAACACGGTTGGGGTGACTTAGGTGTATTTAATTTTGAAGGTGGTTGTTACGCTAAGTGTATTGATTTATCCCGCGAAAGAGAACCCATGATCTGGGATGCTATTCGTCATCCGGCTATTATGGAAAATGTTGTTCTTGATCCCGTTACTAAAGAACCTGATTACAGCAATGTGACTCTGACACAAAATACTCGCGCAGCTTATCCTCTCGAACATATTTCTCCACGTGTTCTTGCTAATAAAGCAGGGCAGCCTAACGCCGTTATTTTTCTTACCTGCGATTTATATGGTGTGCTTCCCCCTGTTGCTAAACTCAGCAAAGAACAAGCCGCTTATTATTTTCTTAGTGGTTATACTGCGCTTGTTGGCAGCACTGAAGTGGGTCAAGGCACGGGCATCAAGCAAACCTTTAGTACTTGCTTTGGCGCACCTTTTTTCCCACGCTCAGCGCAAGTGTATGCTGACTTATTAATGAAGCGTTTAGATAAATCAGGAGCACAAGTTTATTTGGTTAATACTGGCTGGACTGGTGGTGCTTATGGTGAAGGTGGTCAACGATTTTCTATTCCAACAACGCGAGCTATTGTAACAGCTATTGTAAATGGTGATTTACATAATGCGCCTTGTGATCTCATTCCAGGCTTTGAATTAGCAATTCCTAAAGCAGCCCCTGGCGTTGATAGCAAACTTTTAGATCCACGTAAAACATGGACTAATCTTGCTGACTACAATCGCTATGCGCGCTTACTAACAGAAAATTTTATTGAAAATTTCAAAAAATTTACTGTGACGGATGCTATTCAAAACGCAGGCCCAAAAGTTTTATAATCAGGGTCTATAACTAATGGATAAAAATGCTAAATATCCAAAAAAATATTTCCAACATAAAAAAACAATTATCTACATTAGCTATTTATTACCATAGAAATCCAAGCGATATTCGTTTAATCGCTGTTAGCAAAAACCAATCGATAGCTCATATTCAACAAGCGATTGCTGCAGGACAACTTGAATTTGGAGAAAGCTATTTACAAGAAGCCTTACCCAAAATAACCTTACTAAATAATGCCGCGATACAATGGCACTTCATCGGCCCACTCCAAAGCAACAAAACTAAAAAAATTGCTGAACATTTTTCTTGGGTTCATAGTGTTGCATCATTAAAAGTTGCGAAACGACTCAATGACCAACGGCCTGCCGAATTAGCACCTTTAAATATTTGCTTAGAAATCAATATCAGCAATGAAGCCACAAAATCAGGAATAAACAAAAATCACGTTTATTCTCTAGCGGAATACTGTTTATCATTACCTAAATTAAAACTTCGCGGCCTCATGGCAATCCCCGCAAAAAAAGATCATTTACCTGAACAAAGAGCAGAGCTTCACAAGCTAAAATTAATCTACACGGAACTCTTAGCCGCTGGTTTTACTTTAGACACGCTGTCAATGGGAATGTCTGATGATATAGAAGCAGCGATTGCTGAAGGATCAACACTGATTAGAGTGGGTAAAAGCATTTTTAGCAACTATTAAACAACGAAAAAGCGTGAAGTGGAGAGCTTAAAATACCGCTCCAAGCGAAACATCCCTGTTTTAGGCTTGCCATCCATGGCAAGCAAGTCGTTTTATTTTAAGCTCTCGACTTCACGCTTTTTCTTTCCTCAATAGTTACTTTTTGGCGCCCCTAGCTAGGTAAGTATACCATGAGAAAATTATCTTTTTCTGGTGTAAAATACAAGAATACTAACCAAAATAGCGGGAGTGGCAATATGAAAAAAATAATCATCTTGGCAATATTAGTATTTTTTAACAGCATAGTCATGGCCGACAGCATCCGCGGAATTTATATTACCCAAAGTACTTTAGAGAATACCAAACTTATAAACTATTTGATTGATAATGCAAAAAAAGCCGGAATCTCTACATTTGTCGTTGACTTAGAGTCTCCCGGCAAGCTCTATGAAAAAAATATCGCTTTATTAGCACAAAACAATATTCGCTATGTTGTCAGAATAGAAATGTTTCCTGGTGGCGGTACTCCAGAGCAAATTGCTTCTGAAGATTACTGGAAACGAAAATATAAATTAGTTACAACTGCGATCAAATATGGCGCAAAAGAAATCCAATTGGATTATATTCGCTATAATACACGTAGTGGCTCTTCACCTGAGCACTCTAAAAATATTAATAAAATAGTTCGTTGGTATAAAGATCAACTCGCACCACAAAATATTCCTCTTCAAATGGATGTTTTTGGAATTTCTAGTTATGGCGAAGAACCGCATATTGGTCAAAATATCGCGCTTTTTTCACAAACTGTCGATACGATATGCCCTATGGTTTATCCATCGCATTATGTTCCTTTCAAAGAACACGCTGCTACACCTTATAAGACTGTTTATGAATCTCTCACTGCGATTCAAGATATGTTTGATGAAAAAATACCAGTTAAATTAATCGCCTATATCGAGCTATCTAACTATCACTATCCACTCTCTCATAGTAAAAAAGTAGAATATATTCAAGCACAATTAAAAGCGGTTAAAGATTCAGGCGCTGCGGGTTGGTACGCATGGAGTGCTCACAATTACTATGATATTTTGTTTGAAGTGCTAAAAAATAACAACACAGCAGCAACCGCTGAAAATAATACTGAAGCAACTAAACCAGTTGCAGAAAAAGCGATTTAAAAACCCTTTTGCCGGTGGGCACGCTGCACTTTGCCCACCTTACGAAATCTTGTCATGCCAGCGTGTTTCTAGCTGGCATCTAGTAGGGTGGGCAAAGCGCAGCGTGCCCACCATTCATTTCTTCTCTCTATTCACAGATTAGCTTTATACCTAAACATTTTGTTATGATGTCCTCTGCATAAATATTACCGGAAAAATAACAATCATGACCACACAGCACATTACTATTATTGGTGCAGGTAACATGGGAACTGCCTTATTAGGAGGACTCATTAAAAAAGGTTATGAACCAAAAAACCTCTGGATTACCGATCCAGATGCAAAAAAATTAGCGCATTTACAATCTTTATACCAAATTAACACCACTAACAAAAATAGCGAATCATTAAAAACAGCAAACGTGGTTATCCTGGCTGTTAAACCACAAATATTTCAACACGTCATCAGCGAATTAGCTTCCTCACTACAGGTATATCAACCTTTGCTACTTTCTATTGCTGCGGGTATTACGACAACAAGTATCCAGCAATGGTTAACTAAACCACTAGCCATTGTGCGTGCTATGCCAAATACACCTGCACTCATTAATTGCGGAGCTTCTGCACTTTATGCAAATGCCGCTGTTTCAAGTCAACAACGTCAAATTGCTGAAGCCATTTTGTGCGCTCTAGGCATTACAGTTTGGCTGGAAGATGAAAATCTTATGAATGCTGTTACTGCCTTGTCAGGCTCTGGTCCTGCTTATTTCTTTTTAATTATTGAAGCCCTACAGGATGCGGCACAAGAGTTAGGTTTACCCGCTGATATCGCAAAACTACTGACGCTACAAACCGCGTATGGTGCTACACGTATGGCGCTGGAAAGTCAGGAAGATATTATACAATTAAGACAGATGGTCACATCACCAGGCGGAACAACTGAAGCTGCGATTCAAGTATTCGAAAAAGAAAATCTACGTCTCTTATTTTTAAAAGCACTCCATGCCGCAAATGACCGCGCACAAAAACTTGGGGAAACTTTAGGAAAATCATAATGTCTAATCCATTAAATGATGCTGGAATATTTTTAATTAATACCGTGTTTGACTTATACCTTTTTGTATTAATGCTCCGTTTGATTTTAGTCAAGCTGCGCGCTGACTATTTTAATCCTATTTCTCAAACAGTAATAAAATTAACTCAAGCCATTATTAACCCATTAAAAAAAATCTTGCCTAATGCCTTTAATATTGAATTTTCTACGCTATTATTTATGTTCGCATTAGAAATAATAAAATTTATTCTTCTTAACCTAATATACGCTGGAATCGCTCATCCTCTGGGCATAGTAATACTATCTATCGCTGATATATTACATTTTTTATTTAATAGCTTTTTTTATAGCATATTAGCGCTCACTTTACTCAGCTGGATCAAGCCAGGTTATTCGCCACTTAACCGAGTATTAACACTTATTGCTTCCCCTATACTAAAGCCTTTACAAAAAATAATTCCTTTAGTGGGTGGTATTGATATTACGCCATTACCTGCTTTAATCGGTTTGCATTTGCTAACTCTTCTTATCGTTAATCCATTATTCATCCTAGGCTCAAACCTCACATTACATTAACAGGAAAAATATGAAAATTGTCTTTGCCAGCAATAACTCGGGAAAAATTCATGAAATGCAAGATCTCACAAAAGATTTAGCTATCGAAATTATTCCGCAAGCTAGCTTAAATGTAGAAGATATAGAAGAAACAGGGCTCACATTTGTAGAAAATGCCTTATTAAAAGCTCGCCATGCCGCTAAAAAAACCGGATTACCTGCGATTGCTGATGACTCTGGGCTCATTGTACAAGCACTGAATGGCCGCCCTGGAATTTATTCTGCTCGCTATGCCGGACTAAAAGCGGAAGCAAAAAAGAATATTGAAAAATTATTATTGGAGTTACGTGATATTCCTTTCGCTCAACGAGGAGCTGCATACCACTGCACTCTTGTTTATCTTGCGCACCCAGATGATCCTACCCCCTTAATTTGTACTGGAACCTGGTCTGGAGAAATTTTAACAACGCCAACAGGTGAGCAAGGCTTCGGTTATGATCCTGTTTTTTTTGATCGACAACATAACTGTAGTGCAGCTGAATTATCACTCTTAGTAAAAAATCGTATCAGTCATCGCGGACTCGCGCTACAATCATTATTAGAAAAATTACCGGAAAAATTATGCTCGCACTCTCAGTTAATAATTTAAAAAAAATCTACAACAAAAAAGTAGTGGCCTTAAAAGGAATTACTTTTGCAGTAAAGGAAGGCGATTTTTTTGCCCTTTTAGGACAAAATGGCGCTGGGAAATCAACTACTATCGGTATCTTATGTTCTCTCGTTAACAAAACATCAGGTAATGTCACCGTTTTTGGTTATGACATTGATAAACAATGGGAAGAAGCCAAAGCATGTATTGGCGTTGTACCACAAGAAATTAACTTTAATCCTTTTGAAAAGGTTTCTGACATCCTCATTAATCAAGCGGGATATTATGGCATACCACGAAAAATTGCCATTAACCGCGCTCACCATTATTTAGAAAAGCTAGGCATTGCGAATAAACATAATCAATCGGCAATGCGTTTATCAGGCGGAATGAAACGACGTTTAATGATAGCACGTGCTCTTATGAGCGAGCCTAGATTATTAATTCTTGATGAACCGACTGCCGGCGTGGACATTGAGCTTAGACATAGCTTATGGGCGTTTTTAACTGAGCTCAATGAAGCGGGAACCACCATCATTTTAACCACCCACTATTTAGAAGAAGCTGAAAAACTTTGCAAAACTGTTGCTATCATTGATCATGGTAAAATCATTGAAAACAGCAATATGAAATCGCTTATCAATCAGCTACATGTCCAAACGATTATTTTTGATTTAGCAACACCAATCCATGCTCACTTTAATTTACCCGGTTATCATTTTCGTATTGCCGATGAAACGACATTAGAAGTTGAAGTTCACAAGTCACAACCCATCAATACATTATTTGATAGCTTTAAACGTGAAAATTTAATTATCATCGGTATGCGCAATAAAACCAATCGTCTGGAAGAGTTATTTGTCCGTTTAGTCACAGAAAATAAGGCAAAAGAACAATGAGCATCCCCATCGAAAGTCAGTTAACCGCATTAAAAACTATTCTTAGAAGAGAGATCGTTCGTTTCATGAGAATTTGGTCACAAACCATTTTACCTCCTGTCATTACTATCGCCTTATATTTTATTATTTTTGGAAAAATGATCGGCTCGCAAATTAATAACATTGATGGCTATACCTATATGCAATACATTGTTCCTGGCCTAACAATGATGTCAATTATGACAAATGCCTATGCCAACACTTCCTCTTCATTTTTTGGCGCTAAATTTAGTAAAAGCATTGAAGAAATGTTGGTGTCACCCATGCCAAATTATATTATTTTATTTGGCTTTATGATTGGTGGAACATTGCGTGGATTACTCGTTGGCATTGTTGTCATTTTGGTTTCTTTGTTTTTCACCCACTTACACATTCATAATTTTACCATTGTTATTTTCATGGCCATACTCGCAGCCATGGTTTTTTCTGTTGGTGGTTTAATTAACGCTATTTTTGCGAAAAAATTTGATGATGTTTCTTTTATTCCAACATTCATTCTTACACCGTTAACTTATTTAGGCGGTGTATTTTATTCTATTAAACAACTACCACCGCTTTGGCAAACTATTTCTATATTCAACCCGGTACTTAATATCGTGGATACTTTTCGCTATGGCATGCTCGGAGTCTCTGATGTCAATATTTACTTTGGTTTTTCCCTCATCCTTATTTTGTTTTTTGGTCTTGTTTATTGGTGTTTAACTCTGATGAACAAAGGCATCGGCCTGAGAACTTAACTTTCATTGAGTCAAAAAAATAGATATGTTATCGTGGTCATTATTAAAATTTTAACTAGCAAAGGAATGAAAAAATGATAAGACAAATCATCGCATTATTACTGTTAAGCTTAGCCATTATTTATTCTATGACTTATTCTCAACAACTATTACAATGGATTGTTTTAGCTCAAAACTGGATTTCTGACTTATTAACGCAAGTTTTTTCCGGTGGGCCAGCGGGGGATTTAATCCGTAAATTACTTGCTCTTCTCGTCATTCCCATCGCTATATCACTCATTCCAGCACTTATCTATTTCTTAGTTAAGCGCCACTGGTTTCCTTACTTTATGCATATCGTTTGGACTATATGGTTAATTCAAATAACTGCGTTAATTGCATTGTATAAAGCAATCTAATTTTGTGAACAACGGCTAGAGTTTGGTGGGCACGCTGCGCTTTGCCCACCCTACATTTTTATAATTTTTTGTAGGGTGGGCAAAGCGCAGCGTGCCCACCAAACTCTAGCCGTTGAATAGTTACGATTAAATCCAAAAAGCAACATTAACCATGATTGTTGATGAAAATTGCATAAGCTTTTTTATGCCCTTGGGCAAAGGAACAGCACCTGCTTGAATTGCTTCATCGCGATGTTGTGCTTCATCAAAGCTCATTTGTTGCAAAATCTTTTGGCTTTTTAAATCATCTGCAGGTAGCTTTTTTAAATGACTTTCCAAGTGCCGGACAACTTGGTGCTCAGTTTCAGAGAGAAAACCTAAATTCCATTTATCACCAATTAATCCCGCCGTTAAACCGATCATAAATGACCCTGCATACCATAATGGATTCAAATAACTCGTGTGGCTGCCTAATTCTGTTAAACGAGCACTACACCAAGCCAAATGATCGCCCTCTTCAATTGCTGCATGTTGCATCTTTGCCTTAATATTTGCCTGACGTGACGTTAAACCTTGAGCATGATATAAGGCTTGAGCACACACTTCGCCTGAGTGATTGACTCGCATTAATCTTGCAGCATAGTGGCTCTGCTCAATCGTAAGTTGAGGATTACCTATGTCAGCTGCTGGGTTTGCTCTGCCACTGGTTTTTGTTTTTCCTGCAATAGCACGAATCGCCTGATCAATTCCAAGGCAAACTTGATCAAAAAAAGAATAATTTCTCATTGTTTCCCATCATTTTATGCTGCGTTAATTGTCTAGTTGTGCAATAAACGCAACTATTCAGCAAGCAGGGAGTTTGGTGGGCACGCTGCGCTTTGCCCACCCTACATTTTTATAATCTATTTTTGTAGGGTGGGCAAAGCGCAGCGTGCCCACCAAACTCCCTGGCTACTAAATAGTTACCAATAAGCAAACTATCATAAAACAAGTACTTCGCAAACAAACTTAAAACAGATACGATAGGCTTTTACCGAGACTTAATTCAGGACTTGATATGGATGCATTCTCATTACAACTTGATATGGAAATCATGGCTCGTGTGCTAATTGCTTTTTTACTGGGCGCATTTATTGGCTGGGAAAGAGAAAGACACGGAATATCAGCAGGAATTCGAACTTATGGCGCTATTTCCTTAGGTTCTTGTATTTTTGGTATTATCTCCATGAGTATTCCGGGCGCTGATCCTACTCGTATTTCAGCACAAGTCGCTACTGGAATTGGATTTTTAGGCGCTGGAGTCATTTTTCGCCAAGACAAATATGTGAGCGGACTAACCACTGCCGCAACATTGTGGTCTACGGCAGCTTTGGGTCTTGCTGTTGCTTATGGTATGTATATGATTAGCTTCACCACATCCATTTTGATTTATCTTTTACTGTATCTTCCCCGTTTAAACTGGTGGAAAAAAATTTCCGGCAGAAATATTACGGGTAGAGATAACGATTAAAGTAATTACAATTTGTCTATGATTTCCTGTAGCTCGCCGCTCTCATGCATTTCTGTCATAATATCGCTGCCACCAATAAAAGTGCCTTTTATATAGAGCTGAGGGATTGTTGGCCAATTAGAAAAATCTTTGATGCCTTGTCGTATTTCTGGTTCTTCTAATACATTCACAGCTAAAAAAGTTTGTGCGCCACAGGCTGCCAAAATACTCACTGCACGCGATGAAAATCCACACTGAGGAAATTGTGCTGTACCTTTCATATAAAGAACAATCGCATTTTCTTCAATTTGTTTTTTAATTATATCTTGAACTGACATAGTAACTCCTCAACAAAAAATAATTCGTAACCACCGCTGGCCTTATAACATTCCCAATTGTAATTTGGCAACATCTGTCATCATATTACGATCCCAAGGTGGATCAAAAACCAAATCAACGGTAACAGCAGAAACCCCCTGCAATTGCTGCAACTTTTGATTAATATCAGCAACCAACACCGGTCCCATGCCGCATCCCGGTGCTGTTAACGTCATCTTTATATCGATCCGTTGGCCTTGTCCCGTTTCATCTTGTGAAATATTGCATTCATACACCAGACCTAAATCAACAATATTAACTGGAATTTCAGGGTCATAACAGGTCTTTAAACTTTCCCAAATTTTATCCTCTAATGAACCATCCATTGCATTTACATCTGGCTCATCTAAAACTATCATATTTAAAGCATCACCATCTTTTCCAGCAACACGAGCAAGATTACCATTCACATAAACCGTATAAGAATTACCTAACGCTTGTGTAATCACAACAAGAGAGCCCTGCTTAATTTGAATTTTAACTCCCGTTGGAATTAACAAAGCATCGAGATCTCGATTCACTTCAATTGTATCTTGATTTAACATAATACTTTCTCTATATAATGAGCTTTAGCAAAGGTTATTCAATTGTAAAACTTTCACCGCAACCGCAACGGTTTTTCTCATTTGGATTAATAAATACTAAACGCTTTTGTTTAATGCCCATATTATTTTCATTGATATAATCAATTATTAAATCTCTTACAAATTCTAAACAACTCGGATCGACAAATACAGGTAATCCATTCGCGGCGATAAAAGAAAGATCCTGTTCATGTTTTTTTTCAATAATGTCAGGAACATAAGCATATCCAGAACAACCAGTTTTTTTTATCGATAATCGAAAACCAATTCCATTGTTATTTTTATCCAACATCGATTTAATATGCTCAGCAGCAGCATCGGTGATGGTAATAATTTCTTTCATAAATTATCCTCCGTAGTAACTTTTGCAGACACATTATTTAAAGCCGCTTTCAATGTGTGCCAAGCTAAAGTAGCACATTTTACTCGCACAGGAAATTCTGCAACACCACCTAATACTGCCAACTTTCCCAGCTTTTCTTGCAACTCGTCAGCTGCATGAGTATGAGTCACTAGCTGGTGAAAAGCAGAAAACATTTCCTCTACTTCTATCAACGTTTTACCCATCAATACTTCTGTCATTAATGATGCTGAAGCCATTGAAATGGCACAACCTACACCCTCAAACATCATTTTTTTTACTACACCATCAATCTCAAAAACATGTAAAATAATTTTGTCACCACATAAAGGATTAAAACCCTCTTTATGATGATTTGCTTCAGGAAATGCACCAAAATTTCTTGGATGCCTACCATGATCAATAATGACTTCTTGATATAACTCTCTTAAATCAGACATAGACTCCACTTTTAACTTTTTTATGTAGCTATTCAGCAGTTATGGAGTTTGGTGGGCACGCTGCGCTTTGCCCACCCTACAAAAAATTATAAAAAATGTAGGGTGGGCAAAGCGCAGCGTGCCCACCAAACTCCATAACTGCTGAGTAGTTACTTTATTATACAAACAAAGCTTGCACCGCTAACAAACCTTTTACTAAAACATCAACGTCCTGTTTATCATTATAAATTCCAAAAGAAGCTCTAGTACACGCTGGAATATTAAAGCGTTGCATCAATGGCATTGCACAATGATGGCCGGTGCGCACGGCAACTCCTTCATGATCTAACACGGTGCCGATATCATGCGAATGAATATTTTCTAATACAAAAGAAATAACCCCTACCCTGCTTTTTGCATTACCAATTAATTTTAATCCCGGGATCAATAATAATTTTTCTATTGCATAAGCTACTATTTCCTGTTCATGCTTAAAAATATTTTGCATACCTATTTTAGTCAAATAATCAACTGCTGCTGCAAAACCAATGACATCTGCTATATTGGGTGTTCCCGCCTCAAACTTATACGGCAATACATTATAAGTCGACCGTGTAAAAGAGACTTGCTCTATCATATCACCACCGCCTTGATAAGGCGGCATCGCATTTAACCATTTTTCTTTTCCATACAGCACTCCTACGCCCGTAGGGCCGTACGCTTTATGAGAAGAAAATAAATAAAAATCACAATCCAGCTCTTGCATATCTAAAGGTAAATGATGAAAAGCTTGCGCTCCATCTACCAGCACTGGAACACCATGCTGATGTGCAATTGTAATCATCTCTTTTATTGGATTAATAGTTCCTAATACATTAGAAGCATGAGTCACAGCAACCATTTTAGTTCGTGATGAAAATAGCTGTTTATAAGCGTCTAAATCTAATTCACCATTATCAAAAACAGGAATGATTCTTAATGTTGCTCCATTTCTTTCGCACAATAATTGCCATGGCACAATATTAGCGTGATGCTCCATCGTACTAACAATTATTTCATCTCCTGGCTTTACATATTGTTGACCATAGCTACTAGCAACTAAATTAATACCTTCCGTCGTACCTTTAACAAAAATAATTTCGTGCGCTGCTTGAGCATTAATAAAATTCTTAATTTTTTCTCGCGCTGATTCAAACTGCTTCGTTGCTCGCGCACTTAATTCGTAAACACCACGATGCACATTCGCATGATCATGACTATAATAATTAGAAATAGCGTCAATTACGGCCTGCGGTTTTTGGCTGCTCGCCGCCGAATCAAGAAACACTAACGGTTTACCATGAATTTCTTGACTTAAAATTGGAAAATCTTGTTTATAATTCCACATAAACACCTACTCGCTGCTGAATATACTGACGTATAAACGTGTTTTTAATTTTGCTAATCACTTCATCGGCAAAACCATTTAGCAATAGCATGATTGCCGTTGCTTTATCTATCCCTCGAGAACGGCAATAAAATAAAATTTCCGCATCAAGCTGCCCAACTGTTGCGCCATGAGCACATTTCACATTATCAGCATAAATTTCTAATTCTGGCTTCGTATTAACCTCTGCATTAGGCGATAACAAGATATTATGATTAGCTTGCAAAGCATTAATATGTTGGGCTCCTGGATGCACATAAACTTTGCCATTAAAAACTGCGCGTGATTTCTTCGCTAAAATTCCTTTGTATAACATCGAGCTAATCCCATGCTCAGCAGCATGAGCAACAGATAAGTGATGGTCCGTATGCTGATCATCATGCTGCATGGTATATAACCCCAATAAATTACTTTCTGCGCCTGCTTGGGCTTGCTTTACAACGATATCCTCGCGCGATAACCGTGAACCATTTGCTAAAGTAAAAATATTAACGCGGCTATCTTGCATTTGCTGAATAAATATATTGCTAATATGTGTAGCGCTTAAACTTTCCGTTTGGATTTTATAAAAATCAAGCTGTGAGTTTCGTTCAGCTATTATTTCAGTAACTACATTTGTTAAAGTATCTTTTGCATCAGAAATATATTCTTCAATCACTGAAACTGTCGCACCTTCATCAACAACGATGATATTTCGGGGCTGTATTTGAATATTGTTTTGTTGCGTTGTTATAAAAACGCTATGAATTGGCGCCGATAACTGCACGTTCTTCGGTATGTGTAAAAACAAACCCTCAGTCATTAATGCGCTATTTAATACTGCAAAAGGATACTGCTTATCAGAAAACTCTTTTAGCAAATGGATTTTTAACTGCTTATTTTCTTGAACTAAGGCTTGAGATAGAGGAATTAAAGTAACGCCCTCAGGCAAATTATTAATTTGCGACAAACTTGCGGAAAAAACACCATTAACAAAAACCAGTAAAATTTGATCTTCAATGAATAAATTAGCTTTATCAAAAACACTTGACTGAGCAACATCCACAACAACACTTGCTTGTGAAGCAACAGCTAATTGATCAAATAAATTAGCTGGCACCGAGGTATATTTCCACGCCTCTTCTTTACGTGTTGGCAAACCACGCTGCATAAAATGCTGCAACTGCTGTTTTTGAAATGTCTGCAACCAAGGCTGCTTAGTCATAACTGCGCTCATACATTCTCCTGACTCTCGAGCCAACCATAACCCTTTTTTTCTAACTCTAATGCCAACTCTTTATCACCTGACTTAATGATTTTGCCATTAACCATCACATGCACAATATCGGGAACAATATAATCCAATAAGCGCTGATAATGTGTTACTACGATAAAACTACGATCTGGGCTGCGTAAACTGTTCACACCCTTTGCCACCATTTGCAAGGCATCAATATCTAAACCAGAATCTGTTTCATCTAAAATAGCTAGTTGCGGTTCAAGCATCAGCATTTGTAAAATTTCATTTCGCTTTTTTTCGCCACCAGAAAAACCTTCATTGACTGCTCGACTTAAAAACTTTTCATCCATGCCGACTTCTTTCATCTTCTTTTTTACTAAGGTTAAAAAATCCATCGCATCTAAAGAAGATAAATTATGATGTTTACGCACACTATTTAATGCCGTGCGTAAAAAATACATATTATTAACGCCAGGGATTTCGACTGGGTATTGAAAAGCTAAAAAAACTCCCTCCGCTGCACGTTGCTCTGGCTCCATAGCAAGTAAATCGCGGTCCTTAAAAATGACTTCACCATCAGCAACCTGATAATCATCTCGGCCAGCCAACACATTAGCCAATGTGCTTTTACCCGAACCATTGGGGCCCATGATTGCGTGCACTTCACCTGGCTTAATCGTTAAATTAATTCCACGCAATATTTTTTTTACGCCTTGCTTATCATCTAAAATAGTTGCTTGTAAATTTTTAATGTTTAGCATTAGCCTACACTCCCCTCTAAACTCACTTCTAATAGTTTTTGTGCCTCGACCGCAAACTCCATTGGCAACTCATTAAAAACTTGCTTACAAAAACCGTTAACAATCATAGAAACCGCATCCTCTTGACGAATGCCGCGTTGGCGACAATAAAACAATTGATCTTCACCAATTTTTGAAGTACTTGCTTCATGTTCAACTTGAGCAGTAGGATTTTTCACTTCAATATATGGAAAAGTGTGTGCACCACATTGATCGCTTAATAATAAAGAATCGCACTGTGTGTAATTTCGAGCATTTGTTGCTGTAGGTAATATTCGAACTAAACCACGATATGTATTCTGACCTTTACCAGCAGAAATACCTTTGGAAATAATAGTACTCCGAGTGTTTTTTCCTATATGGATCATTTTGGTTCCTGTATCGGCTTGCTGCAAATTATTTGTCAAAGCGACAGAATAAAATTCTCCAACGGAATGATCGCCTTGTAAAATGACACTAGGATACTTCCACGTAATAGCTGAACCCGTTTCAATTTGAGTCCAAGAGATTTTTGCTCTCACTCCTCGACATGCGCCACGCTTGGTGACAAAGTTATAAATACCACCACGCCCCTCTGCATCACCAGGATACCAATTTTGCACGGTTGAATATTTTATTTGTGCATTATCCAAAGCAACCAATTCAACTACCGCAGCATGTAATTGATTTTCATCGCGCATCGGTGCGGTACAGCCTTCAAGGTAACTGACATAACTTCCCTCATCAGCGACAATTAATGTTCGTTCAAACTGTCCCGTATTCGCTGCATTAATCCGAAAATACGTGGACAACTCCATTGGGCAACGCACCCCTTTAGGAATATAAACAAATGATCCATCACTAAAAACAGCCGAATTAAGTGTCGCAAAAAAATTATCGCGATAAGGAACCACCGTTCCTAAGTATTGCTCGACAAGCGCGGGATGATTTTTTACTGCCTCAGAAAAAGAACAAAAAATTACGCCCACTTCACTTAATTTTTCTTTATACGTTGTAGCTACTGACACACTATCAAAAACTGCATCAACAGCAACCCCTGCTAAACGCCCTTGCTCATGCAGTGGAATGCCTAATTTTTTATATGTTTCTAATAATTTTGGATCGACCTCATCTAAACTTTTTGGCCCATCCGTTTTTGCTTTTGGTGCCGAGTAATAAATCATCTTTTGATAATCGATTGCTGGAAAATTTAAATGCGCCCACTCTGGAGGTGTCATCGTTAGCCAATGTTGGTAAGCACGCAACCGCCATTGCAACATAAAATCAGGTTCATTTTTTAATTTTGAAATTTTACGGATAACATCTTCGGATAATCCTGGCGCAAAAGTATCTGATTCGATTGCGGTGACAAAACCGTATTCGTAATTTTTATTAACTACTTGTTTAATATATTGGTTAGCCATGTGTAATCGGGATCCCATTTAATGTTAGCCGTTCTTGTGAAATCGGTTTAGCCATATCCGCTAAAGATAAACACGACAACGCCGTTAAAATTACTTTATTAATAATTTGCCAGTTACCTTTGATGCCACAAAGTGCATCTAAAGCACATAAACTTTTACTCGCACAACACTCTGTCATCGCCAACTTACCTTCAATGGCTGAAACAATATCAGCCAAGGTAATGTCTTTAGCTAAGCGCGCAAGCTGATAACCGCCCTCGGTACCCCGATGTGATTTCACCAAGCTGGCCTCACAGAGAATTTTTAAAATCTTGCTTACTGTCGGAGTACCTAAGTGTAGAGCCTTAGCAATATGAGCGGCGCTTATTATTTGCTCAGGATATAATGCCAGATAACTCATAATAACGGTGGCATAATCCGTTAACTTACTGATACGTAACATATTTTTCCCGCCAGCTGGTTTCTGCTGTATATAGTACTACATCTGTACTAATTATAGCAAATTTTATTAGCTTATGTCATTGATCGTGTAATTATTCAGCAGCTAGGGAGCATGCGCGTGTAGCACTTAAAATACCGCTCCAAGTGAAACATCCCTGTTTTATGCTTGCCATCCATGGCAAGCAAGTCGCTTTATTTTAAGTGCTACACGCGCACGCTCCCTGGCTGCTGAATAAGATAGTAAAAGAACAAGTTGCAAAAACAGTAAATTTATCCCATATTGCTCAAGAATTAATAATGGATGCTTTGACATAAGAAATGAACTCAAAAAAAACAGCTAATCTTAACCTTTACGGTGTCGAGCTTAATTTAAACCTAGGCTGGTCTGCTGAAGAACGAGCAATAAAACAAAAAACGTTAATTGATGTTTTACTCTCTCTTCCGAAACCACCCCAAGCTTGTGTAACTGATAATATTGTTGATACTTATTGCTATGCTAATATCATTAACACCGTCATCAATGAAACAGAACAACGTGAATTTCATTTAGTCGAACATTTAGGCGCCCATATTTATAATCTCGTAAAAAAAATTGTGCCCACTGCAACTATTCAAATTTCGGTACATAAAAATCTTTCGGTAGTCAACTTACCTGGCAAAGTGACATTTCAATATGGTGATAATGAGAATTAATTATGGTCATCCTTGGTCTAGGTTCTAATTTAGGCGATCGTCTTAAGCAACTACGACGCGCTTTATCTTTATTGCAACAATTACCTGATTTAACTATCAAGCAAGTTTCACCACTTTATATTTCGGATGCTTTATTACCCGATGCTGCGCCAACTCATTGGAATACGCCTTATCTAAATGTTGCATTACGTTGTGAAACCAAGCTTTCACCGCATGAACTGTTAGATCAAACAAAAAAAATTGAACAATTAGTCGGCCGTCAACCAGAAAAAAACTGGGGGCCTCGTATCATTGATATTGATATCTTAGCTTGGGATGATTTAATTCTTTATGATAAAAAGCTCCACATTCCCCATGAGTATTTACACCAACGTCCTTTTGCTCTCTGGCCGCTCACCGATGTTGCTCCTCGATGGATATATCCTTTGCCAGGACCTCATCAGAAAATGACTGCGACAGAAATTTCTGCGCCGTGGGGATCGCGTTTTACAGGGGAAGCGCCATTACATACTCAACAAGTTTTACAACGTATCGATACTCCGGCATTAGTTGGTATTATAAATATTACGCCTGATTCATTTTCTGATGGCGGAAAATTTTTAAATATTGCTGAGATAACAGAATATGCTAGCCAACTCGTTGCTTCAGGTGCCGAAATTTTGGATATCGGTGCAGAAGCCACTGGACCTAAAGCCACACCGATCGATTCAACTACCGAATGGAAAAGATTAGAACCCGTATTAAAAGCGATTCTCCATCAACGTCCTCACATGCTTATCCCACCCCACATCAGCATCGATACACGTCATGCCGATGTAGCAGAAAAAGCGTTAAAGCTAGGTGCCGATTGGATTAATGATATCAGCGGCTTTGCCGACCCTAAAATGATAGATGTTCTAAAACATCACACCTGCCAAGTGATTTTTATGCATCACTTAGGCATTCCTGTCGCACAACAAACTCAAACTATCCCCATTCAACAAGATCCGATACCGACAGTTTTGCAATGGGGAGAAGAGCAAATTATTAAACTGGAAAAAAATGGTATTCATAGAGAGCGCATCATTTTTGATGTTGGCATTGGTTATGGAAAAACCGCGGAACAATCCGTGGAATTAATTCAGCATATTCAACAATTCAAAAATTTAGGTGTTAATTTACTTGTTGGTCATTCACGGAAAAGTTTTTTAAATCTTTATACCACTAAAATTTTTGCCGAGCGTGATATAGAAACACTCACAGCTTCACTTTTTTTGGCCAAACATTCGGTTGAATACTTAAGAGTACACAACGTAAATGATCACGCACGCGCTTTTAAAGTTGCAATGTCTTTAGAAGATCGTACTGCTTCTGCAATTGTATGAAAAGATCCAAAAATGACAACTCGATCACCGAAATGCGCTTGTTTTTTTACTGCTTTATTCGCTTCTAATATAGAATTAAACCACAATACATTTTCAATCCCTGCACCAAGAAAATATTGCGTTAACCTATCTAAAGTCGTAGCTCGTTCACACTGTAATGGCCCAACATACCACTCATCAATTTTATTTTTAATCACCAAAAGTGTCTGTGCGATATCTTTATCTTTTAACATAGAAAATACCGCATACGTTTTTCCAACAACAGGATGATCTTGTAAATAATTGGCTAACATTGTGATTGCTGCAGGATTATGTGAAACATCATAAATAACTGTCACATCCCCTGGTAGAACTTGAATTCGCCCAGATAAACGCACATTTTTAAATGCATTTTCAATGGTTAAACGGCTAACCGATAATCTTAATTGTAATAACTCCACCACCATTAAAACAGTTGCCATATTTATTAAAAGTAGTGGTGTTGATGGAAAATTTTCTATTCTACTTTCTTCACTCCACCAATCCCACGTTAAACCATTTTCTTTAAAACCATATTGTTTGTTTTGACAATATAATTTCACATTTAATTTTTTTGCTTCATCAAATAAAGTCTGTGGTGGATTAACATCTCCACAAACTGCAGCGTGTCCAGAACGAAATATTCCGGCTTTTTCTAAAGCGATTTTTTCTCGTGTATTACCTAAAATATCAACATGATCCAAATCAATACTGCTGATAACACTTATATCAGCATCAATAATATTAACTGCATCTAAGCGACCACCTAAGCCCACTTCTAAAATAGCAATATCTAACTGAGCATCACAAAAAATAACTAAAGCAGCTAATGCTGTAAATTCAAACAGTGTTAACGTTATTGTTTTTCTCGCTAAATCAATTTTCTCAAATGCCGAACAAATAAGATCTTCAGAAACAGCAAAACCAGAAAGTCGAATTTGCTCATTAAAAGAAAATAAAAATGGTGAGGTAAAAGTACCTACTTTATAACCAGACTCTACATAAACTGCTTCCAACCCTGCAACCGTTGATCCTTTACCATTAGTCCCTGCTACAGTCACAACTAAATAATTTGGCTTTAAGACTTTAAGCTGCTCAGCAACTTGCTTTACTCTCAGCAAATCAAAAGCCATCGCTTCACTATGTATTGATTTAATTTTATTCAGCCACATTGTGAGATTCATTTTTTGCATTTCTTAAGTCCAAAACTAAAATAAGTTTAATATTTAACCAAAAACAAGTCTAACACACTTCTTTTTTTAATTTATATCCTGTTCATAACCACGCTTAATTCCTCGGGATTGACTGTGTACAAGTAGGTGTAAAACACCTCAAGCCCAAGTTATCCTTTTTCATACCGATTTAACCACATCGAATAACTGCTTTTTCCACAAGTTTATACACTCACAAGACTATGATTTTAATTTAAAATATTCAACTTTCCACAGATTTTCCCTTCCCTATAAAGAAAAGCTACTAAATAAGGAATATATAAAATAATTCTGTATATAAGCAAGGACCTAAACTCAAAAACCCCACCAAAGAACTACTTGCAATGCTTAACATTTTCACTGATGATAACTACCAGAATTACTTAAATAACGTTCATGGAGGAATAAATGCAAAACAAAAAAATAAAAATCTTACTTCTTGCTGGATTTCTTTATACAACTATTTCTCCAACATTTGCTCTTTGTTCCTTAGCCACGGGTTGGTACGCCGACGGTAATATCGGATATACAACAGCTTATGGAAAAAATTACCCTAGAACGTCTAAAACTTACACAGCAGGTAAAGCCTGGAATTTTGCTGGAGGATATAAATTTAATCGTTTTGTTGCATTAGAAGTAGGTTATACACGCTATATGCCCACTCGCCTTAAAAATTCTCTTTCACAAACCATGGCCTATGATAATCATTATGCTGTTGATGTAACGAGTAAATTAATATTACCTATACAAAACATAGGCTTAGAAGTTTTTGCTAAGCTCGGAATTGCAGGTATTAGTTCAACTATTGGTTCTATTAATCAATCAGCGGCATTAGTTAATCTTGCTACTTTTGATACCAGTAACAAAACATCGACTGGTTTATATTATGGATTAGGTGCTCAATATTATTTCACTCCCGGAATCTCAACTATTCTTCAATATGCGCAAGCACGAGGAAATAATAATACGGGCAATTTAGGAATAGGATCGATAGGTCTTTCTCTTTTGTTTTAAAGAGAAAATACATTTGACATCTACCCAATTGCTACCTATCATAACCACCCTCTAAACTTGTAATAAATATTTGGTAGATGTCCCTATGAAAAGAACTTTCCAGCCTAGCGTTATTAAGAAAAAAAGAACCCATGGTTTTCGTGCTCGTATGGCAACCAAAAATGGCCGTGCGGTATTAAGCAGACGTCGTGCTAAAGGCCGTGATAGATTGACTCCATAAAAGTGTTATCAAACTATTCGAGAACTAGCTTGCGTTTTCCTAGAAGTCATAAACTAGTTAATAAAGTAGATTATAAAGAAACACTTGATCAACCATTCAAAATTAGTCATAAACATTTACTAATCTTATTTAAACCAAGTAAAGCAACACATGCAAGATTAGGTTTAATGGTGGGAAAACGTGTTGCAGCTCATGCAGTAATAAGAAATCGCATTAAACGTGCTATACGTGAAAGTTTTCGTGCTAATCAAGAAAAATTGAAATGTTTAGACATCGTTGTCATAGCCCGTCAAGGATGCGATACATTAAACAAAGTAGAGCTACGTAAAGGGTTAGATAACTTGTGGGAAAAACTTATTACTCAATATCTAAAATTATTATCCTCTTAATTAAAGGCTATCAATTTTTATTGAGCTCATTAATAGGTCATTGTTGTCGATTTTATCCCTCTTGTTCTGTTTATGCGATAGAAGCTATTCAATCCCATGGCTGTTTTCATGGATGCTATTTTGCGATGAAACGAATTTTACGTTGTCATCCATGGCATGAAGGCGGTATGGATCCTGTTCCAAAAAAAAATCAAGAAGCCAACTAATATGATTGATAATATCCGATTTGCTTTATATGCAGCTTTAATAGCAATTATCTTTTTTATATATCAAGAATGGACTAAGGAACATGTTCAATCTGTTCCAACAACTATTACTTCTGTTAGTACATCCAACAATAATTATATTCCAACAGTAGCCAGTACTTTACAAACGAATTCCACAGTAAACCAACCAATACCACAATCCATAACGAAAGAAAATCAACAACTCATAACAGTAAAAACTGATTTATTGTTAGTTAAAATAGATCCTATTGGTGGTGATATAGTTCAGGTTAATTTATTAAAATATCCAGAAGAATTACATTCACCAAATCCATTTTTATTATTAAATAATACGATAGATAATCGTTATATAGCTCAAAGTGGTTTGTTAAGTACCATAGGGCCTGATACTACGCAAAATCAAGCAATATATAAATTTGAAAAATCGGAATATGCTCTTGGTAATAATGAAAAAAAATTAACAGTTAAATTATTTTGGCAAAACCTACAAGGTTTAAAAATAATTAAAACATTTACATTTCATCGTGATGAATATGAAATAGATATGGCTTATCAAATTGATAATCACTCTCCTCAAGCATGGGATGGTAATCTTTATTTGCAATTAATGCGGAAAAATAATCCACCGGCAAGCAAGCAAGGTTTAGTTAATTTTGCCACTTATTTTGGTGCGGCAATTTCTAGCCCAGAAAAGCCTTATCAAAAAGTTAGCTTTAAAGATATGCAATCCAATAATCTTAACCAAACAGTAAATGGTGGTTGGGCGGCAATGATTCAACATTATTTTGTCAGTGCTTGGGTGCCTGATAAAAACACAAAATCACAATATTTTTCTCGAGTTGCAAACGATGGGATGTATATCATTGGAATGATAGGTCCAAAAATAGCAGTTAACCCATCTCAGAGCTTCATAACGCAATCTAAATTCTATGCGGGGCCTTCGATAGCTACCCAGTTAGAAAAAGTAGCTCCTGGCTTACCTTTGACAATTGATTATGGTTGGTTATGGGTTATATCAGCTGCTATTTTTTGGATGATGCAACATATTTACAATATTATCGGTAATTGGGGATGGTCAATTGTTCTTGTTACCTTAGTTATTAAACTTATGTTTTATCATTTATCGGCAAAAAGTTATCGCTCAATGAGCGCAATGAAAAAGCTTCAGCCTAAAATTACACAATTGAAAGAAAAATTTGGCGATGATAAACAAAAGTTTACTCAAGCGACTATAGAGCTGTATAAAAAAGAAAAAGTAAATCCCATGAGCGGCTGTTTGCCGATATTAGTACAAATACCGGTATTTATTGGTCTTTATTGGGTGTTAATCGAGAGCGTTCAATTACGCCAAGCTCCTTGGATCTTATGGATTCATGATCTTTCATTAAAAGATCCATTTTATGTATTGCCCGTTATTATGGGTATTTCTATGTTCTTACAACAACGATTAAATCCACCACCACCTGATCCTATGCAAGCAAAAGTCATGATGTTTATGCCTGTTGTTTTTACGATTATGTTTTTAAATTTCCCTGCCGGTCTTATGTTGTATTGGTTTGTGAATAATATGCTGTCTTTTTTACAACAATGGTACATTATGCGCAGCATGAATAAAACTGAGCCAAAAAAAGCGAATAGATAAAGTGCATGCCATGGATACTATCGTTGCTTTGGCAACACCTCCTGGACGAGGAGGTATTGCCATTGTGCGAGTATCTGGTCCTCGCGTTCAAGCTATTACCTTAGCGCTACTAAATAAAATTCCACAACCACGTTACGCTCATTTTGCAACTTTTTTTGATTCTACGGGTTTAGCGATTGATGAAGGTCTTGCTTTATTTTTTTCTAGCCCACATTCATTTACTGGCGAAGACGTTTTAGAGTTGCACGGCCATGGTGGTCCTTATGTAGTTGATAGTATTATTAAACGCATCATAGAATTAGGTGCACGTATGGCTCGCCCAGGGGAATTTTCTGAACGAGCATTTTTAAACGATAAATTAGATCTTGCTCAAGCAGAGGCAATTGCGGATTTAATTGATGCAGCATCAACTCAAGCAGCACGCTCAGCGGTGCGTTCTTTACAAGGCGAATTTTCTAAAAAAATTCATAGTTTAGTGGAAGATATTATAAAATTAAGAATGTATATCGAAGCAGCAATTGATTTTGTTGAAGAAGAAATTGATTTTTTAGCGGATGAACAAATCATCACGCAATTAACAGCTATTTTATCTGCGCTAGAGTTAGTTCAATCACAAGCAAGTCAAGGAGCTTTATTACGAGAAGGTATTACAGTTGTTATTGCTGGTGAGCCTAATGTAGGTAAATCAAGTTTACTGAATGTCTTGAGTGGTAAAGAGAGTGCGATAGTTACTGATATCCCTGGAACAACACGCGATGTGTTGAGAGAACAGATCCAAATTGATGGTATGCCGATACATGTGATTGATACCGCAGGATTAAGGGAAAGTAGTGATCCAGTTGAACAAGAAGGTATACGACGAGCACGTGATGAAATTGCGCGCGCGGATATCATATTATTTATAGTTGATGTTAATAAAGAAAATAATATAGAGTTATTAAATATATTACCCCAACTTCCTGAACATGCTGTCGTTATTAAAGTATTCAATAAAATTGATAAAATGCTAGATCATCATTCTGTTTTAAAAGAGGGAATGTCGATAGAAATCTTTCTTTCCGCGAAAACAGGAGATGGAATTGAATTATTAAAACAAGCAATTAAAAAACAAGTTGGATTTCAGTCAAATGCGGAGGGAATATTTTCTGCACGTCGACGGCATGTTGATGCACTAATGCGCGCACATGAATTTTTATTAAGTGCATATGCACAACTGAAAAATCATAAAGCCGGTGAACTAGTCGCGGAAGATTTACGTTTAACGCAGTTAGCATTAAATGAGATTACCGGTGAATTTACCGCAGATGATTTATTAGGGAAAATTTTTTCTAGCTTTTGTATTGGGAAATAATTAATTATGAAAAGACGATTAGAAAAATTTCCTGATCGTTATGCAGCAGGCCACTATCTGGCTCAACAACTTTTGGAATATAAAAACAATCCTGATGTTATTGTTTTAGCATTACCTCGCGGCGGTGTTCCGGTTGCTTATGAGGTCGCAATAGCTTTATCAGTTCCGCTTGATATATTTGTGGTGAGAAAATTAGGCGTCCCTTCTCAAGAAGAGTTAGCATTTGGTGCAATAGCGATGGATGATAATCTTGTTTTTAATGACGAGATTGTAAAAAATTTTAATTTATCCGCCACACAAATAGAGCAAATACAAAAAGCTGAAAAGCTAGAACTACAACGACGTAATATAAAATATCGTGGCAATAAACCGTTGCCAAAACTAAACAATAAAATAATTATATTAGTTGATGATGGAATTGCCACAGGCGCTACTATGCGAGTTGCTATTAAAGCATTACATCAATATAAACCCACAAAGATTATTGTTGCTGTCCCTGTTGCTGCATCATCCACGTGTGAAGAAATTGCATTATTAGTTAATAAAATTATTTGTCCGCTACAACCAAAGAATTTTTATGCAGTAGGTGCTTGGTATGAAAATTTTTCTCAGACAGAAGATGAAGAGGTGGCTTCTTTGCTTGCTAAATTTTAGGTGTAATTAAGGTAACTTACTCAGCAGTCAAAGAGTTTGGTGGGCACGCTGCGCTTTGCCCACCCTACAAAAGCATTAAAAAAACGGTGGGCACACTGCGCTTTTTACCCACCCAAAAATAAATTATAAAAATGTAGGGTGGGCAAAGCGCAGTGTGCCCACCAAACTTTTTAGCTTTTGAATGATTATTGTTAAAGAGTACTCTGCTAATCTAAACATTGTATATTTTTTGATTTCCAGTAAAATGGCCTATTTTTACTACCCTTGGCAACAATATGTTGGATTTGAAGCAAAAGTTTGATGTTATCGTTGTCGGTGGTGGCCATGCGGGTACTGAAGCCGCGCTTGCTGCCGCGCGTATGGGTGCTAAAACCTTATTATTGACCCATAATATTGAAACTTTAGGTCAAATGTCTTGTAACCCAGCGATTGGTGGAATTGGCAAAGGTCATTTAGTCAAAGAAATTGATGCCTTAGGCGGGGCGATGGCTTTAGCCATAGATAAAGGCGGTATTCAGTTTCGTACTCTCAATGCCAGCAAAGGTCCCGCAGTACGTGCTACTCGCGCCCAAGCAGATCGAATTCTCTATAAGCAAGCCATTCGTTACATGTTGGAAACACAAGAAAATTTACTTATTTTTCAACAACCTGTCGATGATATCCTGATTGAAAACGATAGAGCGGTAGGTGTTGTTACTCAAGCCGGTTTGACTTTCAAAGCGACAACCGTGGTATTAACCGCGGGTACTTTTCTTGCGGGAAAAATTCATATTGGGATGAATAATTATGCTGGTGGCCGTGCCGGAGATCCGCCAGCGCAAACATTAGCTGCTCGTTTACGTGAATTACCTTTACGTATAGGCCGTTTAAAAACGGGTACTCCACCGCGTATTGATAGCCGTAGTGTTGATTTTAGTGTGATGGAGCAACAAGCAGGTGATACACCAACCCCAGTATTTTCATTTTTAGGTAGTGTTTATGATCATCCTCAGCAAATTCCTTGTTACATAACACACACGAATCAACATACTCATGACTTAATTCGTGCTGGCCTGTCTCAATCACCGATGTATGCGGGTATTATCGAAGGCATAGGCCCACGTTATTGCCCATCGATTGAAGACAAAGTTGTTCGTTTTGCTGATAAAGATTCACATCAAATTTTTGTTGAGCCAGAAGGTTTAACAACCTTTGAAATTTATCCGAATGGTATTTCAACCAGCTTACCTTTTGAAATTCAAATTGAGTTTGTTCGCAGCATGCGTGGTTTTGAAAATGCGCACATTACTCGGCCTGGTTATGCCATTGAATACGATTATTTTGATCCGCGTGATTTAAAACCTTCATTAGAAACTAAAGTGATTGCGGGATTATTTTTTGCGGGTCAAATTAATGGCACGACAGGTTATGAAGAAGCTGCAGCTCAAGGCTTGATTGCGGGAATGAATGCTGCATTGCAAGCACAAGATAAAGAATCATGGACCCCGCGCCGTGATGAAGCCTATATCGGGGTGCTCATTGATGATTTGATTACGCGTGGGACGTCAGAGCCGTATCGAATGTTTACGAGTAGAGCAGAATATCGTTTATTGTTACGCGAAGATAATGCTGATTTACGTTTAACACCGAAAGGTTTTGAATTAGGGCTGGTTGATGAGATACGATGGAAAAAGTTTGTGACAAAAAGCGACGCGATTACTTTAGAGCAAGAACGTTTGCATGCAACATGGGTACGACCACAAACTGAATTGGGCGTTGCTGTACAGGATTTGTTAAAACAAGAGCTTGCTCGTGAATACCGCTTAACCGATTTATTACGTCGACCTGAAGTAGCATATGCTGACTTAATGTCTGTGTCAGGTATTGGCCCGGGCGTCATCGATGATAAAGTTGCTGAACAAATCGAGATCCAAATTAAATATGCTGGCTATATTGATCGTCAGCAAGATGAAATTGCACGACAATTGCGTAATGAAGAAACGCGAATTCCAACTAATATGGATTATAATAAAGTCAATGGATTATCAACTGAAGTTAAACAAAAACTGCATGCGGCTAAACCAATGACAATTGGAATGGCGGCACGAGTTCCTGGTGTGACACCGGCAGCCATTTCTTTATTGTTGGTTTATATTAAAAAAGTGAAAACATATGCTTGATTTAAAAGATTGTTTACAACAAGCATTAACAGATAATCAACATAGTTTAACTGTTGAAACACAAGAACAATTATTGGGATATTTGCATTTAATTACGAAATGGAATGCCGTGCATAACTTAACGGCTATTCGTGATCCACATGATATGGTGATGTTACATGTTTTAGATAGCTTATCGGTTATTCATTTTTTACATGGACAACATATTATTGATGTTGGAACAGGTGCAGGATTACCAGGAATCCCTTTAGCATTGACAAGACCAGATAAAAACTTTGTATTGTTAGATAGTAATAATAAAAAAACGCTGTTTTTAAATCAGGTTATATTAGAGTTAAACATAAAAAATGTTAAAGTGGTACATTCCAGAGTAGAAGATTTTCATCCTGCGCAGGGTTTTGATAGTGTTATTACTCGCGCATTTTCATCGCTTAAAGAGATGATAGCCACCACAGCTCATTTGTTAGCGCAAGAGGGGCATTTTTTAGCAATGAAAGGCATTTATCCAGAAGTAGAGATTCAACAAGTGCCACGTGAATTTCGTGTTTTTAGTGTTCATGGTTTAAGAGTTAATGGTTTGAATGCAGAAAGACACTTAGTGTGTATTGAAAGAGCGTAAGAGATTCCGAAGTTAAGGAGATGCGGCGTGGGTAAAATAATTGCGGTAGTAAATCAAAAAGGCGGAGTTGCTAAAACCACGACGAGTATTAACTTAGCAGCAGCGTTTGCGTTGATGAAACGTAAGATCATGTTGATTGATTTAGATCCTCAAGGTAATGCAAGTGTGGGAAGTGGCGTGAATAAAGCGGATTATAAAGTTTCCGCAAAAGAAGTATTACTCAATGAAGTTGATATCAGCAAGGCCTTAATTAAGACCGTTGGTAAATACGATATTTTACCTGCTCATAATGAACTAATTGTGGCAGAAGTACAGTTAATGCAAGCGGCGCAACGTGAGTTACGATTAAAACAAGTGTTGAGCCAAGTGGTTGATCAATATGATTATGTTTTGATTGATTGCCCGCCCTCGTTAAATATTTTAACTGTGAATGCTTTAGCTGCAGCAAATTCTGTTCTAATTCCTGTGCAATGCGAATATTATGCTTTAGAAGGATTGACCGGTTTATTAAATACGGTAGAACAAATTCAAACAACAATTAATCCAACTCTGCATATCGAAGGTTTATTACGCACCATGTATGATGGGCGTAATCGTCTAGCTTTAGATGTTTCTGCACAGTTATTACAGCATTTTCCTGGCCGTGTATATCGCACGGTCATTCCACGTAATGTGCGTTTAGCTGAAGCACCTAGCCATGGTGTTTCGATAGTGCAGTATGATGAAAAATCTCCTGGCGCCATTGCTTATCTTACTTTGGCAGGTGAAATGTTAAGACGTGTTGATGAAGAAATTGAAATGAAACAAATCTAACCGGTGATTCTCATATGCCTAAAATAGATGATAAGCAAAACACAACCCATTTCGGATTTTCCGAAGTGCCGCGCCAAGAAAAAAAACATAAAGTTGCTGACGTCTTTCATTCTGTTGCTGGTAAATATGATTTAATGAATGATGTCATGTCGATGGGTCTGCATCGTCTATGGAAAAAATTTACCATTGCCCAAAGCAATGCACGCTCAGGCCAGCGGATTTTAGATCTTGCTGGTGGAACGGGTGACTTAGCTAAAGCGTTCTCAAAGTGTGTTGGGAAATCAGGATTAGTTGTTTTAGCTGATATTAATGAAAAAATGTTACAGCGTGGACGTGAGCGTTTAATTGATGAAGGCTTGGTTGGGAATATCCAATACGTGCAAGCAGATGCTGAATCTTTACCTTTTCCAGACGATTTTTTTGATTGCATTACTATCGCCTTTGGTTTGCGTAATGTAACGGATAAATCAGCAGCATTACGCTCAATGTATCGTGTATTAAAACCAGGTGGTAAATTATTGGTATTAGAGTTTTCAAAACCAGTTCTTCCTTGGCTAAATACTTTATATGATAAATATTCATTTAATTTTATTCCTAAAGTGGGAGCCTGGATCACGGGTGATGAAGCGAGTTATCAGTATTTAGTCGAATCTATCCGTATGCATCCAGATCAAGAAAAATTAAAAGAGTTAATGCAAGCCACAGAGTTTGAAGATGTTGTTTATCATAATTTAAATTTTGGTATTGTTGCATTACATAAAGGATTTAAATATTAATGAAAGCTCTTATTTATCAAATGATAGAAAAAGCGCTGAATAAATATCTCGCGTTAGATGATGAATCTCACGCACGGTTGTTTGCTTTGGAAGGAAAACACATTGCAATTGAGCTTAAAACTCAAACCGAAAGCAAAATTAATTTTGTAATTCAACAAGGAAAAATTATTTTTCAGCCGAATAAAAACGAAAATCCCGATGTATTAATCAAAGGTACGCCATTGTCTCTATTGCATATGTCACTTGCTAAAGAAAATCGACAGCAGTTTTTTGCCGAAGATGTTTCGATAGAGGGCGATTTAGAATTAGGGCAGCAAATTATCGATCTTTTTGATGAGCTTGAGGTTGATTGGGAAGAGCAAGTGTCAAAAATAGTAGGCGATATTCCCGCACATCAAGTGGGAAAGTTGGCGCGAGGGTTTAAAAAATTGACTCATCAGATCAAAGAGTCATTGTGGCAAAATACTAATGAGTATGTGCATGAAGAAGCTCTTATTTTTCCGCCAGCTGAAGCCTTGCAAGATTTTTTTGCGGATATTGATCTATTGCGTATGGATGTTGATCGCTTAGAAGCAAAAATAGCTCGGCTAAGAATGCGAATAGCGAATGCTAGAAAGGGAAAAACATGAAGTATAGTTCTCGATTTTTTCGCTTATTACGAATTAATTATATTTTAATTCGTTATAATTTGGATGCATTGGTTTTTGCGATGCCATGGTTTTATCCGCTAAGCTTTTTAAAATATGCTAACCCAATGTATTGGGTGTTAAAAAATAAATTAACGCGTGGAGAGAGATTGCGCTTAGCACTGGAAGATTTGGGCCCTATTTTTATTAAAGCCGGACAGCTATTATCTACTCGTCGAGATTTGTTGCCGGATGATATTGCCGATGAGCTATCTAAATTACAAGATCAAGTACCACCGTTCCCTTCATCGCAAGCAAAAAAAATAATTGAATTAGCATTAAATGCCAAAATATCGGATCTGTTTTTAGAGTTTGATGATCAGCCACTTGCATCTGCTTCAATCGCGCAAGTGCATGCGGTTAAATTACTGGATGGTCAATCTGCTGTCGTTAAGGTATTACGACCACAAATAAAAAAAATGATGGATAGAGATATTGATTTATTAGTGACATTTGCTCATTTAGCTGATCGCTATTGGGCTGCCGGTCGACGTTTTAAGCCAAAACAAATCGCAGAAGAAATTACCCATACACTTTATGACGAATTAGATTTAATGCGTGAGGCAGCAAATGCATCGCAATTGCGGCGTAATTTTTTAGGTTCCACCGAGCTTTATGTTCCGCAAATTTATTGGTCCTTATGTCGCTCCAGTGTTTTGGTAATGGAACGCATTTATGGAATTCCCGTGCATAATGTCGCTGCGTTGAAAGAAGCCGGCATGAATATGAAAAAACTAGCAGAACGTGGTGTGGAAATATTTTTCACCCAAGTTTTTAGGGACAGTTTTTTTCATGCCGATATGCATCCAGGCAATATATTTGTAGCAACTGAAAATAAAGAAAATCCACAATATATTGCTGTTGATTTTGGTATTGTTGGTTCATTGAATACCAAAGATCAACGGTATTTAGCCGAAAACATGTTGGCTTTTTTTAAGCGTGATTATCAACGCGTGGCTGAGTTACATGTTGCTTCTGGTTGGTTACCGCCGGATACACGGATTGATCAGTTCGAGGGCGCTATTCGCGCTGTGTGCGAGCCTATTTTTGAGCGGCCCTTAAAGGATATTTCTTTTGGGCAGTTACTATTACGCTTATTTCAAACTGCGCGACGGTTTAATATTAATATCCAGCCACAATTAATTTTATTACAAAAAACATTGTTAAATATTGAGGGAGTTGGCCGACAGATTTATCCTGATTTAGATTTATGGACGACAGCGGCGCCGTTTTTAGAGAAATGGTTGAAAAAACAAGTTGGCGTAAAAGCTTTTTTTCGTCGAGTACGTGAAAATATTCCATATTGGTCAGAAAAATTGCCAGAAATTCCTGGTTTAGTTTATGATGTGTTAGCAGAGAAACGGATAGAGCAAGAGCATTTACGTTTTAAACGTACTGTAGAAAAAAACCGGCAGTCCAATAATGTGGCGTTTGTTTATTTTTGGTTTGGTTTTGTTAGCGCTATTTTGATTGGCGGATTAGTTTTTTTTATGCATTAGTGGTAACTATTCAGCAGTCAGAGAGTTTGGTGGGCACGCTGCGCTTTGCCCACCCTACGCAATCTTGTCATGCCAGCGTGCTTTTAGCTGGCATCTAGTAGGGTGGGCAAAGCGCAGCGTGCCCACCAAACTCTCTGACTGCTGAGCAGTTACGAATTATCCCTCGCGTGAATAATTAGTTAATACGGTCATAATTTTATTTTCCATTTCTTTGTAGCGCCATCCCATGCCTAAATTACTGTTAATTATAATAACACAAGCAAGCGGCTCTTTCTCTTTGCTGATAACATAACCGGCTAAAGCAACGACTCCATTCATTGAGCCAGTTTTTGCTCGCACTTTAGTTCTGATATTTTGCATTCGATTTTTTAAGGTTCCATCAACGCCAGCAATAGGTAATGCAGAAATAAAATCATAATTAGTGGCGCTATTATGATAAGCAAAATCCAGTACTTGCATCATTTGTGCGGGCGCGATTTGATTGTCACGTGAGAGTCCTGAGCCATCTAAAACATGAATGCCAGCAGTATTGACACCAATGTTTTGTTTTAAGATAAGCTTTACTGCGGCGCTGCCATTTTCCCAAGAACCAGGCTGTTTCGCATACATTTCTCCCATTTTTTTAAATAATGATCCAGCAATAATATTGTCAGATTTTTTTAACATAACACTCACTAAATCTTTTAGATCTTTCGATTCATGTGACGCGACGATAGGCAGTTTTTCTGGCGCAACGCCAGGTAAAATATCGCCTTTGATTTGGATGCCATCGCGTTGGAATAAGCTTTGAATCAGTGATCTGTTATAGCTAACAATACTGCTTACCACAGCATTGATACCTTGAGTTGGTATTCCGGAAAAATAATGGCGTTTACCACCGATGACATAGGCTTTTTTAGGAGAAGTTTTTCGTGCTGGGGCAGTTCGAAGTACCATACAATTATGGTTAATGATGCTAGCGCTAATAGGAGCGGCATAGCAAAAACGCGTATCATTTGAAATCCAACCGGGACCATAAATAGCTTGATCATAAGCACTGGTATCAATGTAGACATTGCCGGTAATTTGATTAATTTGCTTTTCTTTAAGAGTAGAAATGAGCGCTGCTAAATCAAAATATGTCAACGTTGGATCGCCGCTATGAATTAAATAAAGATTACCTTGTAATACACCGTTTCTAATGGCTGTTGCATCGGTGACAAAAACGGTTGGAAATTTATATCCAGCACCTAGGTAGAGTAATGCGGATTCAGCGGTAAAAATTTTTAAAATACTCGCTGGAACATAGTAGTTATTAGCATTACGACTATAGAGTAAATCGCCATGGCGCATTGATTTAATTTGCATTCCAACGTTTAAATTAGGATTAATATTGGCGACAATTCGATTAATTTGATTAGCCAAGGCACTGGTTCCATAAACAGCGGTGACTTGGGGTTCGGCGTGATAACGATGTTTTTTAGCTAAGGCTTGTTCACTGAAACAGAGTAGAACAAGTAAACTGTAAGCGGCGATAACAAAATTTTTTCTGTACTGTTCCATTTTTGCTCCATCATTAATCTCTTTGCGTAGTTCTACCAATATATATGATATACTACAGCAAAAATGCGGAGGAGGCTCCTGTGAGTGGCAAAATTCTTCAAAATTATGTCAGTGAAATAGACCAATTGCTTATAAAATTCGATAAAGAGCATCCATTGTTGTCTAAATCACAGCTTAAAGAAGTAAAAAAATATGAATTAATTTATTTTTTACGTGATATAGGGACTCGGTTAATGCAGCCTAAAAAGTTGTGGGAAGGGTTTTAATTACTATGCGTAGTTTAATCAATAAGATTATGCCGTTTATATTTTTAGGAATTATTCTAGTTATTTTTGTCGCTGGAATTATTTTATTTTCTTATCTGCTCATTTTGGGCGCAATTATTGGCTTGGTTTTGTTTCTTATCAACTGGCTCAGAGAAAAGTTTTTTGTTAAACAGCGATCGGTATCAACGACAACAAGACCTGCTGGGCGTATTATTGATCATGAATAGTTAATCGAATTTAAAAATCTAAGGCTTTACCTAAATCTAAACGCAAGTCTTCAACCGCCTCTATTCCAACCGAGATACGAATTAAACCATCTTTAATTCCCAATAATTGCCGTTGTTCTACAGGAATACTGGCGTGAGTCATAATTGCAGGGTGCTCAATAAGACTTTCCACACCACCTAAGCTTTCTGCTAAAGTAAATATCTCACAATGTTCTAATACGCGGATAGTTTCCGCTAAGTTGGCTTTTAGTTCGACTGTAATCATGCCGCCAAAGTGAGCCATTTGCTGTTTAGCGAGTTGGTGTTGAGGGTGGCTTGATAAACCAGGGTAAATGACACGTGCGATCTTAGGGTGATGCTCTAACCAGGAAGCTAGCTCTAGGGCATTATTGCAATGTCGTTCCATCCGTACCGCCAGGGTTTTTACGCCACGCATTGCTAAAAAACTATCAAATGGACCAGCAATTGCACCGATCGCATTTTGTAAAAATTCAATTTGTTCAATCAGTGTTTGGTTTTCTCCAACGACAGCGATCCCACCAATCATATCAGAATGACCATTAAGATATTTAGTTGCAGAGTGCACAACAATATCAAATCCATGCTCAATCGGTCGTTGTAGCATGGGTGTAGCAAAAGTATTATCAACAACGGAAATAAGCTTATATTTTTTGGCAATAGCTGCGACCTTATCGAGGTCGACCAGTTTTAACATGGGATTGCTGGGGGTTTCTAGCCAAATCATTTTCGTGTTAGGACGGATTTCAGCAGCAATTTTTTCTGGATTAGAAAGATCAATGAATGATACATGAAGACCAGCAGAACGTTTTCGGACTTTTTCTAATAATCGGTAAGTTCCACCATAGAGATCATCCATGGCAATAATGTGATCGCCAGGCTGTAAAATTTCTAACACGGTTGCAATAGCTGCCATACCAGAAGCAAAGGCAAAACCAGCAACGCCGCTTTCTAAATTAGCAATGCATTTTTCATAAGCACAACGAGTTGGGTTTTTGGTGCGAGAATATTCATAACCTTGATGTTTTCCAGGACTTTTTTGTGCATAGGTTGATGTTGCATAAATTGGAGTCATTACCGCGCCGGTGTTAGGATCGGGTTCTTGCCCTGCATGAATGACGCGAGTTGCTAAGTCTTGAGTTGATTTTTTCATTCGTATCCTTTTGTGCATAATGGAATTTACAAAAATGGTAACTATTCAGCAGCTAGAGAGCTTGGTGGGCACGCTGCGCTTTGCCCACCCTACTAGATGCCAGCTAGAAGCACGCTGGCATGACAAGATATTTCGTAGGGTGGGCAAAGCGCAGCGTGCCCACCAAGCTCTCTAGCTGCTGAATAGTTACAAAAAATGATTAGCCTTCATCCAGCCATCATCAACAAATTTACTCATATAATTTCGAATACTGTCCGGCAAGATAACCACGCATTTTTGCCCTTTTTTTAAGACTTTTGCTGCTTGAAGTGCGCCATAAGTGGCAGAGCCAGACGATCCACCAATGAGTAAACCTTCTTCACGAATTAATTTTCTTGCCATTAAAAAAGAATCTTTATCATTCACTTTTATATATTGATCGACGAGAGTGTTGTCTAGGACACGAGGAATAAAATCATAACCGATACCTTCCACTAAATAAGGTTTGATTTCTGTGCCACCACCTAGAATAGATCCAACGGGATCGACACCGATAATTTGAATATCGCGATTATATTCTTTAATTTTACGAGCTACGCCTGTGATTGTGCCGCCAGTTCCTACTGAAATAACGACCATGGCCAAGTTAGGTCCGACATCATCAATAATTTCTTGGGCAGTATGGGAATAATGAATGGCAGGATTATCTGGATTAGCATACTGATCTAAAATATGGGAATTAGGTATTTCATGTTGTAATTTTTTGGCAAGAGAAATATGGCTATCAGGATGATCATGAGCAGCTTCGGTTGGAGTTCGATAAATTTTTGCACCGAGTGCTTCTAAGACGACTTGTTTTTCTTTACTCATTTTTTCTGGCATCGTGATAATAATTTTATAGCCTTTTACGGCACCGGCCATTGCTATTCCAATACCGGTATTACCTGATGTGGCTTCAATTAAAGTATCGCCGGGTTTAATCCGTCCTGATTTTTCAGCCTCTTCTATCATATGTACCGCAATACGATCTTTGACTGAGCCGCCAGGATTTAAAAACTCGCATTTACCATAAACATCGCAGGCGAGATCATGAGCAACTTGTTTAAGGTGAACCAATGGAGTTTTGCCTACAGCATTAAGAATATTATCTAGCAACATGTATTTTCCTTATTTAGGAAGAGGGTTGGTTGTAGTAATAAAAGCGGGCTGATTAAATTTAGTTACATGACAACGCGCTCTGCGTAATCCAGGGCTTAGTTTGCCGGTGATATGAATAGTCATGGATTTTCCTGTCATAACACCATTTTCTAAATAACAAAAATTATTGACTGTGGCATACGGCCCAAACTTTAAGACGGAAGCTTTAACTTGATAACGGTGTTCTTTTGAATAAGCTACCCAAAAGTTATCTTTATTTTTTACATCGAAAAGATAAGGCAATACTTGGCCTGACTCCATATCTCGGAGTTCGAGTAACCAGACAGGGTCGCCCACAATAGCCGTGAGATTAGTTGTAATACTTAGAGTTTGAGCAACGTCGTTTTGTGCGTGCAATAATGGAGACGCAATGAAGAAACTTAATGAAACTAACCCCAGGTGAAAAAAATGAATTATTTTCATGGCCATGCATCCCTTGCTTGCTGAATAGTTATTAATTATATACTTATTACCCTACAAGATGCGATGGCTAAGTTCTAACGTAACTGTTCCGTGACGAGGGAGCGTGCGAGAGTCGTAGTTAAAATAAAGCGACTTGCTTGCCATGGATGGCAAGCCCAAAACAGGGATGTTTAGCTCGGAGCGGTATTTTAACTACGACTCTCGCACGCTCCCTCGTCACGGAACAGTTACGTTCATCTGTATGATCTAAACATTTGCCATAGAGCAAAAATAGCAAAAATAACAAACCAGAGTAAAGACCATTGCGCCATGCTAAAGTTGAAAAATGACCAATCCACTAAGGAGCATTCAGCAGATCCAGCAAATATTTTTTTTAAAACTTCGTCTAAAGGTAACACTTGCAGCATATACTGCAAGCTAACACCACAATCGGCTGTTTGATTGGGTGGCAAGTGTTGAATCCAGATTTGCCTTCCTGCTAATAATATTCCGCCGATGGATAATAAAAAACTTAAGCCACCAAAAAGAACATTTCCCCATTTTTTTAGAGGTAAAATGGCACCAAAGAAAAAAAGCAATGCGATTATTCCTAAGTCTAGGCGTTGTAATATGCAGAGCGGACAGGGGGCAATACCGTCAACAAATTGTAAATAAAGCGCAAAGGAAAACAACAGCAATGTGGTAATAAATGCCCAAAAATAAGCTAAGCGAGGCGTTAATAAATTCATTTTTATACATCCGTATGAGTTAACCAATTTTCTAAGATCAATTGTGCAGCAACACTGTCAACCTGTCCATTTTGTAATGCTTTATATCCACCTTCTTTGAATATATTTTCGCGCGCGGCTTTGGTGGTGAGGCGCTCATCGATTTCATGTACTGGTAATTGAAAGGTTTGACGTAATAAATCAGCAAAAGTACGAGCAGCCACTGTGAGCGGTTGTTCTGTTCCATCCATATTGAGTGGGATGCCTACTACGAGAGCATTGGGATGCCATTCATTAATTATTTTAGTGAGCATTGATAGTTGGGGATGGCCATTGATAGCTGGAATGACGGTCAAGGGACGCGCTGTTCTAGTAACCATTTGGCCGACAGCAACACCAATACGTTTAGTGCCAAAATCAAATCCTAATAAGATACTAGAATTTAAATGGTTCATGCTTTAGAGGCCTCATCCCAATTATCTCCCGCACCAATTGAAACGAGTAGTGGAACTTTGATTGATACTGCATTCATCATATGTTCACGAATTTTTTCCATTGCGATGGTGACATCTTTTTCTGCGACTTCAAAAACTAATTCATCGTGTACTTGCATAATCATTCGCGCATCAATTTTGCTTTCTTGTAGCCATGCTTGTGTGTGTATCATAGCAAGCTTGATGATATCAGCTGCACTTCCCTGTAAAGGAGCGTTAATTGCTGCACGTTCAGCATATTTTTGTCGCATCATTTGACTAGAGTTTATGTCGGGTAGATATAAGCGTCGTCCCCATAATGTTTCTACATAACCATTTTTGTGTGCAGCAGCTCTTGTTTGTTCCATGTATTCGTGCACCCCAGGATAGCGAGTAAAATAAGTATTAATATAATCCTGAGCTTCTTGACGTGAAATGTCGAGTTGTTTTGCTAGTCCAAATGCTGACATACCATAAATTAAGCCGAAATTAATGGCTTTTGCACTACGGCGTTGTTCGAAAGTGACGGTAGAAATGGGGATGCCCAATACTTCAGCCGCAGTTGCTTCATGAATATCTAAATTGTTTTCAAAAGCGTTTAATAAATTTTTATCATTTGAAATATGAGCCATAATGCGTAGCTCAATTTGTGAATAATCCGCCGTTATAATTTTGTATCCGGGTGTTGCAATGAATGCTTGTCGAATGCGTCGACCTTCGTGAGTTCGCACTGGTATGTTTTGTAAATTGGGGTCAGATGAAGATAAGCGACCTGTTGCAGCACCAGTTTGATTATATGAAGTATGAACGCGTCCGGTTTGTAAATTGATTTGTTCAGGTAATTTTTTTGTATAAGTTGAAATTAATTTACTTAACCCTCGATATTCGATAATAATTTTTGGTAAAGGATATTCTAATGCTAATTCGTGTAAAACAGATTCAGCTGTAGAGGCTTGTCCCGTGGGCGTTTTTTGTAAAATGGGAATAGCTAGTTTTGTAAATAAAATTTCTTGTAATTGCTTAGGTGAGCTAATATTAAATTCTTCCCCAGCAAGTAAATAAGCTTCTTGTTCTAATTCTTTTAAGCGTTTTTCTAGCTCAACGCTTTGTAATTGTAATTTTTTTCCATCAATTAAAACGCCATTGCGCTCTATACTGACTAACACTGGAACGAGAGGCATTTCTATGGCGGTGAAAATATGTTTTAACCCGGCTGCTTTTTCTAATTTGGGCCATAAATGTTGATGTAAGCGTAATGTGATATCAGCATCTTCTGCAGCATAGGGAGCCGCTTTTTCAATACTAACTTGATTGAAAGGGATTTGTTTGGCGCCTTTGCCAGCGACATCTTCATAGCGAATAGTTCGCCAGCCTAAATGTTTTAGTGCGAGAGAATCCATATCATGCGTGTTGCTTGAGCTATCGAGAATATAAGATTCCAGCATAGTATCAAAGGCAACACCTTGTAAATAAATATGGTGATTAGCTAAAACCTCCATATCATATTTAATATTTTGGCCAATTTTTTTTATTTGAGGGTTTTCTAATAGTGGTTTTAACTGTGCAAGTACGTAATCTCGATCAAGTTGTTGTGGGGCATCGATATAGTCATGTGCTAAAGGAATATAGGCGGCCTTTTCTGCTTCGCAAGCAAAAGAAATTCCTACGATTTCAGCATCCATATAAATTAAACTAGTTGTTTCGGTATCAAATGCAAATAATGTTGCGGCCGTTAATTTTTTTATCCATTCATGGAGCTGTGATTCTGTGTAGATAACGTCATAGTTTTTATATTTATTATTCTCTTCGGCTGGTTGATGAGCGAGTAATTCGTTTAACCAAGTTTTGAATTCTAATTTTTTATATAATTCTATTAATGCATCATTATCAGGATTTTTGCGGTTTAATTCAGATAAATCGAAAGCTAAGGTGACATCAAGTTTAATGGTAGCTAATTGTTTTGCTAAAGGCAGTTGTTGCAATGAAGCACGTAAGTTTTCTCCAACTTTGCCAGCAATTTTTTCTGCATTGGTGACGATGTTGTCAAGTGAGCCATACTGTAATAACCATTTGACCGCTGTCTTTGGGCCGACTTGAGGAACACCAGGAATATTATCTGCTGTGTCACCGACTAGGGCTAAATAATCAATAATAAGCTCGGGTGGAATACCAAATTTTTCTTGTACTGACAGCGGATTTAATTGGCTATTGGTCATGGTGTTTATTAAGGTGACGTGTTGATTAACTAACTGTGCTAAATCTTTATCGCCAGTGGATATCAGTGTATGTAAGTTTTTTTTAGTTGCTGTTTGTGCCAAGGTGCCAATAACATCGTCAGCTTCTACGCCGTCTTCCATGATGATAGGTAAGCCCATTGCCTTAATGATTTGATGGATGGGTTCAATTTGTTTAATTAAATCTTCCGGCATTTCAGTGCGATTCGCTTTATATTTATCGTACAACTCATCACGAAAAGTTTTACCTTTAGCATCAAATACTACGGCGATATGTTCCGGATTATATTCTTTTAATAAACTGCGCAACATATTAATGACACCATAGATTGCGCCCGTAGGTTCCCCATGAGAGTTGGTTAGCGCAGGCATAGCATGAAATGCACGGTATAAATAAGATGAGCCATCAATAAGAATAATGGGATTAGTTGTTTGGTTTGTCATCGTTTTAGCCTTTGGTATGCACAATTGGATAGTTAAGCAGAATAATACGAAATTGTGAGTTTTGCTATGTAATAAATGACTGGGGTCCTGTCACGATATATTTTTTTTTCGTGCTCGCAGGCTGCGCGCGAAAAAGAAAATACATCGTGCCACCCCGCTATTTAATATAAAAGCGGTATTCGCTTTTTAACCTATGAAATCGTGTTGGATGTAGGTTTTGTTGGTGGTTGGTTTTCTGGTTTAAGTTTATCGCGTTGCTGGTTTTTGATTGTTGTAAATGTCAAAAAAGCGGTAGACATTCGACCGGGCTCGCATGTGCTTTTTGGCTGTTTAGAGCCATTCACTGCAAAATCAAACCCTAACCCACTGTTGTTAGAATCCTCAAGAGGATAGAGATCCAACGAAACCTGGCTATTATCTGTTTGTTGATACACCATTAAGCTTAGCGAACAATGTTGTGGCTCTCCTTTTTCTAGGGTTTCAATGTTTTTGTAGAGGCCATCACCACAAAACATTTGGCCATAATTTGCCGGCATCAAGCGTTGATCATATCCGGCTCCTCGTCGCCAGAATAGTATGGCTCGTGGGTCTTGGCGGCTATTGCCAAAATGGTTCGCATAATGAGTATGATATATATCTAGCGCTTTTTGAAATAGATTAGGATTAAAGTGTAGCCCTATTGTCACCGGCTCTTCCAGTATTGCATTTAATGAAATTATAAACTGAGCATCCGCTATAGCAACAGCAGATCCTTTTTTGATTGTTAAATTGTAATCGGGTGCGCCTGATGATGTAATATCGTCTTGCTTGGCATCTCGAATAGTGTGAGTTAATGTTTCTAGTCGGATAAAAGCTAAGCGCCATCGTTTTTCTTGTGACTTTTCCCATCCTTCAGCAAACTGTGCATTGAATAGCGCATCTGCTTTTTGTTTACCTTCGGTTTTAATTATGCAGGTTTTAAGCATTTTTGCTATTTCATGATCATCTTCACCTAATGCATATTCATATCCTGTTTTTCCTTCAACGACAATCCGCTGACCTGCTTTGTTGGTGATAGTTTTTTTTTCTGCTCTCCATTCATCTGATGCTAAACAGGGGCTAGAGTCTAGCATTCTCTCTACCTTAGTTTTTTCGCCGCTATGAATATGCGTGAAAAATTTTTCTATTCTTCTTTGTCTTAATTGAGCCTGTACTAGGTTTTTAACAAAACGTGAAGTTTTTCCAAAAGCTCTTAGCTATGTATCATCAAGACAAGGAATTAAGTGTTGGTGTGCTACATCATTACATATTTTTATAAATAGCGGCGGTAGTTGAATGCTTGCTCTCTCAAGTGCTGCTCTAATTGAACTTGTTGTATTTTGAGCTGTTGCTGCAGCACTTGTACTTGCTGTTGATCGGTGTGTTTGCAAGCTATTTGCTTTAACGTCTATTTGTGAAGCCGAGCTTACCATGATCTCTTCTGCTTTTGTTTGAAAGATAATACCGCAAAGATACCAAATTAGACCCTAAAAAAGAATAACCCATTTAATTTAACCAAACAATGAATGCTTATATATTAAACAGAGGGGTGTACGATGTATTTTCTTTTTCGCGCGCAGCTTGCGAGCACGAAAAAAAATATATCGTGACAGGACCCCAGTCATTTTATTGCAGCTACAACCCCCGTTAGTGCTATACTGCGTTCCCTATCGCAATTTTGATAGAGAATGTTCGGGCAGGCTGGTTATTTCGGTGTTTGGGTATGGGAGAGAGTTGGTGAGCGTTACGCTTTGGGAAAAATGTTTGGACTGCTTGCGGGAACGTGTTCCTATGCAAGAGTTTAATACTTGGATCAGTCCACTACAGGTTGAGCATGATAGCAGTAATCGATTGATACTGTTTGCCCCAAATCGATTTGTGGCGGATTGGATCAATCAGCGATTTATTGGCCAAATTCGTGAGCTTGTAGCACAGTTTAGTGATGCTAATCCGCCTACTCTGCATTTAGAGATTGGTAGTATACGTTCAGATCAGGCTTTTGGAGCAGCAGCAAATAAGACGCAGCAAGTTGTCACGCCCCCAGCGATAGTTACTTCACGCAAGTCGATTCCTATTGCCGATGTGCCAAATTATCAAAGTAATATTAATCCTAATTATACGTTTGATAATTTTGTTGAAGGTAAATCGAATCAATTAGCAAAAGCGGCTTCAATTCAAGTAGCGGAAAATCCTGCGATTGCTTATAACCCGCTTTATCTATACGGTGGTGTAGGTTTAGGGAAAACGCATTTATTGCATGCTATTGGCAATCAAATTATGCGTAACAATCCCAATGCAAAAGTTCTTTATTTACACTCTGAACGTTTTGTTGCTGATATGGTTAAAGCATTACAAAATAATGCGATGAATGAATTTAAGCGTTATTATCGAACAGTTGATGCTTTATTTATCGATGATATTCAATTTTTTGCGGGTAAAGATCGTTCGCAAGAAGAGTTTTTTCATACATTTAATGCCTTACTAGAAGGTCAACAGCAGGTAATATTAACTTGTGATCGTTACCCCAAAGAAATAAACGGTGTTGAAGAGCGCTTAAAATCTCGTTTTGGCTGGGGTTTGACTGTAGCTGTAGAGCCCCCAGAGTTAGAGACTCGGGTAGCTATTTTAATGAGTAAGGCGGAGTTAGCGCATATTGTTTTACCGTATGAAGTCGCTTTTTTTGTAGCAAAACGGATTCGCTCTAATGTGAGAGAGTTAGAGGGCGCATTGAAACGGATTATTGCAAATGCACACTTTACCGGCAAAGCAATCACTTTAGATTTTGTAAAAGATGCCTTGCGAGATTTGTTGGCTTTACAAGATAAGTTGATTACTATCGAAAATATACAGAAAACAGTTGCTGAATATTACAAGATTAAGATTGCTGATTTATTATCAAAACGTCGCAGTCGTTCTGTTGCGCGGCCTCGACAAGTGGCAATGGCTTTAGCGAAAGAGTTAACCAATCATAGCTTGCCTGAAATTGGTGATGCTTTTGGTGGCAGAGATCATACCACGGTCTTGCATGCTTGTCGGGTTATTGCTGGCCTTAAGCAAACAAGCCAAGGAATAGAGGAAGATTTTACCAACTTATTAAGGATTTTAACCACATAATCGAAGGCGATCGGCGATTTTAGACGCTTTTGATGGTTTGTTTGAATATTACCGCTGACTCCTTCTTAACTTAAAGGAACTGATCGCACTATGAAAGTCATTATCCAACGTGATGCCTTATTGAAGCCTCTGCAAATGATTAGTGGTGTTGTTGAAAGACGACAAACCATGCCTATTTTATCGAATGTGTTGTTATCGGTAACCGGCACGACCTTGTCTTTAACCGCAACAGACCTAGAGATTGAATTGATAGGTAATGCTGTTGTCGAAGAAGTTATAGAGGGCGGCTCTATTACTGTTTCAGCAAGAAAATTACTTGATATTTGTCGTGCCTTGCCCGAAGAAGCCAAGATTGAATTAATATTAGAAGGCGATCACGTTATTTTACGTTCCAACAAAAGTCGTTTTGTTTTGATAACTCTCCCTGCTGATGAATTTCCGCGGATTGAAGATAGAGTTTTTACGACGGAATTTTCTGTTAGCCAGGCTAAGTTGAAAAAATTAATTGGTAAAATTCATTTTGCTATGGGTCAGCAAGATGTACGACATTATTTAAATGGAGTTTTATTCGATATTAATCAAGGGGTTATAAAGTGCGTAGCGACCGATGGTCATCGCTTAGCTTTTAGTTCAATGAGTGATGTAGTCCATCAAGGTCCAGCAACTAAGATTATTATTCCCCGGAAAAGTATTTTAGAGTTGATGCGGCTTTTGGATACGAATAATGAAGATGTGGTTAGTCTTAGCTTGGGAGAGAACCATTTTCAAGTGACGTCCAGCGCTTTTGTTTTTACTTCTAAGCTAATTAATGCTCAGTATCCGGATTATAATAAATTGATCCCCCGCAGTGTTGAGCATACGGCTTTAGCTAGCCGTGAGGCTTTAAAACATGCGCTTACTCGGGCATCTATTCTTTCTAACGAAAAATTTAGAGGGATACGATTTCATTTAGACCAAAATACATTAAAAATTGTCGCAAATAATCCTGAGCAAGAAGAGGCAGAAGAACAAATCCAATTAGAATATGAAGGTATTTCTTTAGAAATGGGCTTTAACGTATCTTATTTATTGGATGTTGTTTCAACACTTGCGTCAGAAAAAATCCGCTGGTCATTCACTGACCCTAATGGCGGTGTTTTAATCGACTCTGCAGATAAAGACGAAAGCTTATATAGTTTATATGTTGTTATGCCGATGCGTCTTTAATGGCGTGATGTCATTATGCCTTTGATTAAACTAGAGATTTCAGACTTTAGAAATATTGAATCTATTTTATTTGAGCCTGTTGTTAATGGCTTTAATATTATTTATGGTGATAATGGCAGCGGTAAGACAAGTATCTTAGAATCAATTTATTATTTGAGCTTGGGGCGATCTTTTCGAAGTGCGACGATTAGCCCCCTGATTCGCAACCTCGCCAGCCAGTTGGCTATTTATTCAAATGTTTTCACTCCTACCGGTCAAGCTATCCCTGTTGGTATTCAGCGGCGCTTGCATGGAGGACTTTCTGCGCGGCTAGCTGGTGAAAATGTAAAAGGCATGGCAGAAATTGCTAGCCTGCTTCCCGTGCAGCTCATTAATTCAAATTGTTATAATTTGCTTGATGCAGGTCCTGGGTTTCGCAGGAAATATATAGATTGGGGAGCTTTTTATCATACACCTGATTTTTTGCCCGCTTGGCGACAATACAAACATGTGCTGAAACAACGTAATGCGGCATTAGCAGCTAGAGTTTCTAAAAAGGAGTTAGAATTTTGGAATAGCGAACTGTTTATCCGAGCTATGGCGCTGCATCAGTTGCGAGTTGCTTATGTGCAAGAGCTTTTGCCTTTATTAATAGAGATGGTTGCTGAGCTTTTAATATTAACAGATTTAAAAATTGAGTATTACCCTGGATGGGAGATTGACCAAGATTACCAACAAATTCTAATAGCTTCCTTGGGTCGAGATTTACAATTAGGTTATACGCAATTTGGGCCTCACAGAGCCAATTTAAATGTGGTGGTAAACCAGTTCCCTGCCAAAGATATTTTATCTAGAGGACAGCAAAAATTGTTCGTTTGTGCTATGATGCTTGCGCAAGGTGCTCTCTTGTTTCGTAGTAAAAATAGAAAGCCAATTTACTTAGTAGATGACTTACCGTCAGAGCTTGATATGAAAAGTAGATTTAGTTTGCTTGCCCTGCTTTCTCGACAAGAAGCACAAATTTTTGTTACTGCGGTAGAGCATAACGTATTTAAGAATTGTTTAGGTGCCAAGCCAACGAAATTGTTTCACGTGGAACATGGTTGTCTTAAACAAACAGAATGGACAAAAGATAATTATTCAGTAACTGCGCTTACCGAATAATTTTGAAGATAATGTGGAGTAGCTTTCAGCATTGGAAGTTACATTTTAAGTTTAGCATTGTGGAGTAATAAGAGTGAATTCATCTGCTAGCTATGATTCAACGAGCATAAAGGTTTTAAAAGGATTGGATGCAGTACGCAAACGTCCTGGTATGTATATTGGTGATACAGATGATGGTACTGGCTTACATCATATGGTCTTTGAGTTGGTCGATAACTCAATCGATGAGGCGCTTGCTGGACATTGTGACAGAATAGATATTGTTATTCATATGGATGAAACAGTTTCTGTTAAAGACAACGGTCGAGGAATTCCTGTTGATTTCCATGAAGGGGAAGGCCGTTCCGCTGCAGAAGTTATTATGACGGTATTACATGCCGGCGGGAAATTCGATAATGATTCTTATAAGATATCGGGTGGATTACATGGCGTTGGTGTGTCTGTAGTCAATGCTTTATCGGAAGATCTTAAGCTCACTATTCGATTAAATGGCAAACTGTATGAACAGAGTTATTGTAATGGTGATCCGCGTGCTCCCCTAAAAGAGACGGGAACAACAGATGAGCATGGCACAGAGATTCGCTTTAAACCTAGCGCAGAAATTTTTCATAATATTAAATTTTCTTATGACATTCTTGCAAAACGATTACGCGAGCTTTCATTCTTAAATTCGGGTGTGCGTATTCAGTTAAGCGATGAACGTACAGGTAAATCAGAAGTATTCCAATATGAAGGTGGAATCACAGCGTTTGTTACTGACCTTAATGCCAATAAAACTGTAGTAAATTCAAAGCCTTTCTATTTTTCTGCAGAAAAAGATCATGTCATTGTTGAGGGTGCTTTGCAGTGGAATGATACGTTTAACGAAAATGTTTATTGTTATACTAATAACATTCCGCAAAAAGATGGTGGCACACACTTGGCCGGATTTCGCGGTGCTTTGACTCGAGTCTTGAATACCTATATTGAAAAAGAAGGTTATTTGAAAAAGACTAAAGTAGAAACAACCGGCGATGATTCTAGAGAAGGCTTAACTGCAATTTTGTCAGTAAAAATGCCAGATCCAAAATTTTCTTCACAAACTAAAGATAAATTAGTTTCTTCAGAAATCAAAAGCATAGTTGAATCGGTGCTATCAGAAAAATTACAAGAATATTTATTAGAATGTCCACAAGAAGCCAAAGCGATTGTTAATAAAGTGATTGATGCAGCGAGAGCCCGTGAAGCAGCAAGAAAAGCTCGAGAAATGACGCGCCGTAAAGGTGCTTTAGATATGGCAGGCTTGCCAGGTAAATTGGCTGATTGCCAAGAAGAAGACCCTAGTAAGTGTGAATTATTCCTTGTTGAGGGAGATTCAGCGGGTGGATCAGCTAAGCAAGCGCGCGATCGTAAAGGCCAAGCAGTTTTACCATTAAAGGGTAAGATTTTAAACGTTGAAAAAGCGCGTTTTGATAAAATGTTGGCTTCTGCTGAAGTCGTTACTTTAATTACTGCCTTAGGTTGTGGCATCGGTCGCGAAGAATATAATCCTGATAAGGTTCGTTATCATAGTATTGTTATTATGACTGACGCGGATGTGGATGGATCACATATTCGAACCTTATTATTAACGTTTTTTTATCGGCAAATGCCAGAATTGATTGAACGAGGACATATTTATATCGCTCAACCACCCTTATTTAAAGTGAAAAAAGGCAAACAAGAATACTACATGAAAGATAGCGAAGCGCTTGAGCAGTCATTAATTCGAGCGGCACTAGAGGGTACATCTTTGCATGTCAGTGCGAGTAGTCCGCCGATTTCAGGCCTAGCCTTAGAAAAGTTAATTGCAGAGTATCACGCTGTAACTACCAATATTCATCGTTTATCTCAGCGCTATCCAAAAGAGTTTTTATCAGCATTAATTTATTTACCGTTGATAACTGAAGCGCAGTTAGCAGATCCTCAACAATTAGCGACACTAGCGAAAGTAATCGAGGAAAGGCTAAATACATCTAAAACCTCAATTACTCATTATGTTATTGAGGCTATGCATGATGCAGATAAAGCGAAATTACTCTTTAATGTTCGTATTCAACATCACGGCGTTGAGAGTAATATGTTGATTAATAAGGATTTATTTACCTCAACAGAATATCGTCATATGACAGAGCTAGGTAACCAGTTAAAAGACTTATTGCATGACGACGCTTATATTAAACGTGGCGATAAACAACAACATATTACTTCGTTTGCAGAGGCATATGATTGGTTGATTTTAGAAGCGAAAAAAGGCCAAGTTATTTCACGTTATAAAGGATTAGGCGAAATGAACCCAGAGCAACTTTGGGACACAACAATGAATCCTGAAACGCGACGTATGTTACAAGTCAGAATAGAAGATGCCTTTATGGCGGATAAAATGTTTACTACGTTAATGGGTGATCAAGTTGAGCCTCGGCGTGATTTTATCGAAACGAATGCATTAGATGTGGTAAATTTAGACGTTTAAACGCTTTTATATTGACTGGGGTCCTGGCACGATATGATTTTTTTTCGTGCTCGCAAGCTGCGCGCGAAAAAGAAATCACATCGCGCCACCCCGCTATTTAATATAAAAACATCGATTACTTAATCTGGACTTTGGCCATTCGCTTTATAATTAAACAGCCTTAAAAATCTTCCATCTGCTCCACAACATTCCTTTAGAAATTAATACTTTCAATTAATTCAATGAGTTAATAAGCACATCCTTTGCTTTAGCACTCCATTCTTTATGCACCTTTTGCGCTCTTTTGGTGTTCTTTTAGGCGTTCTTCTAGTATCTTATTGCGCATTTGTCGTATATAATTTGCACGGATCTGTGTTCTATGTGAGGTTAACAATGTTTAGACTAGACAAAAAAACCGCAGGACTACCTGTGACCAAACAGCGCGAACACAAACAACTAGCCAATGCAGCACCCCTTAAAAACTGGCCGAAAGCCGTTGCTCTTACTCAATTGATTACCTCTTTTTCTAAAGACAATAAAGATGTTGCAAGCCTCGCATGTACATCTAGATTTTTATATAACGACACAAAAGCTGCCCTCGATGAGCGTATGTCAAAAGTGCTGTCACATTATGTTGTTGTAGAACCGAATGAAGATAAAGTGACAACCATCCTAAAGCTTGATCCTACGCTAATAAATTTTGTAACCAAGCAAATCATTGATAACTCTGGTCGAGAATTGATAGATAACACGATATTCCAATTGGCTTATGGCGCAGGCGATCCTGAAATGTGCCTTGCGATAAAACCGTTTTTCGAAAAAGTGTATGGCAGTGAAAAAACTGCTATAGAAGAGATGGAGAAGCAACGTAAGCAAAAGTTTGCAGAAGATAAAGAAGCAGATGAAAAGCAAAACAAACAAGCGAAAGATCACATGCAGAACTTATTAGCACCCGCTATCGCAGCCATCACAGTTGAACAGTTTAATCTTGGTAACGATGTTAATAATAAGTTGATATTGAGTCCAGCAACGTTAGCAGCCATCGAAACATTTAGAGCAGAATTCGATAAAAGCCAACCTAAACGTATTGAGAAGGGTATGCATTTTCGTAATAACACGCTACTAGAAACGTATAATGCTTATGCTCAAGCAGTAGTTCAATGGAACTATAATTACAACAAATGCACGCTATTTGAAGATGGTGTTTTATCTTGTGTGTTGTTCTATGCGCCCGCAAATGATGCGCAGAGATTTAGTCAAGGCTTGTATTATCTTCAGGATCACAAACCGAATGAGAAGTTCACCCGAAGTCTCTCGTTGCGCGTTGGTAAAAATAATTTTTATCTGGTACTGAGGGGAGGTTCTATTGATTTTTCTCTTTCTGGTTCTTCGGTCGATATTTATTACGGGCGTGGCTCACTCCTCCGGAGCTCCGTCGTGGCGCTTACACCTTTTTCTCATCGGCTTTCAAATCTTATGTCGACAAAAACATCTTGCTTGCAGAGCTTATGCGATATATCGCACACCGCCCGAAGTCTCAGTGTGTAATTTGTTGAAATAACGTCGCAATAATCCGGCCGCGTATGCGGCTGGGCTAATATCCCAGCAGGATTCAACAAACCAACTGATAAGATCCTGGTAAACCCAGGTTCCAGATGTTTTTGTCTACCAAAGTGGCTACCAATGATATTAATCGCGACACAACCCCTTATAGACGCCCTATACAATTTTATGTAAAATAACGCGTTACTAAAGGTCGTGGTGTATCAGCGTTTCTATGACTCACAAGGAGCTATTTTAATGCAAGCTTATAAGCCTAAGGATCAAAAAGCCCAAAATTCACAAACCTTCGTTGATGAAGGCAACAAATATTTCAGACTTGGCCAATACACCGAAGCGCTTTCTCAATATGAGGTTGCCTTAAAACTTGACCCCAATAATGCTTTTGTCCACAGTCATAAAGGCGCGGCGCTTATCCAGCTTGGCAGCCCTGCCGATGCCTTAGTTTCTTTGGATGCTGCTTTAAAGCTGAACCCCAATGATGCCAAGACTTACAACTACAAAGGCATAGCGCTTGTCAGGTGTCGTCGCCCTGCCGAAGCCTTAATTTCTTTCGATACCGTTTTAAAGCTTGAACCCAACAATGTTTTTGCCAAAGCTAAGACTCACAACAACAAAGGCTTCGCGCTTAATCAGCTTGGCCGTTATGCCGAAGCTATACTCTCTTTTGAGACCGCCCTAAAGTTTAATCCTAACGACGCTAATGCCACATTTAATAAAGCCCGGGCGTTGGCCAGAGTAACGGCTAACAGTGACCGTATAGCTGAAATTAAAAGTGAAAAGACTACTGAACTTGACTTTTCTCAGGAAAAAGTTTTCGATGAAATAGCTGTTCCATCTTTATCTATGCTTGTTACTCTTAAAGGGCTTAAGCCTGGCACTTCCCCCCCCCTGGCTGCGTTACCCGATGGCCGCTTAATTAGTGGCACTTCTGATAGTTCGATCAGGCTATGGGATATCAAAGGCAGTTCTTTTGTCAATTTGATAGGACATAGTGGGGAAATTTACGCACTGGCGGTGCTATCGGATGGCCGTTTTCTCAGTGGCTCTGCGGATAACACCATCAAGATTTGGGATAGCGCAGGCAAATGTCTTGCTACCCTAAAAGAACATACTGGGCCCGTGTGTGCGCTGGCGGTATTGCCTGATGGTCGTTTTATTAGTGGCTCTATGGATAAGGCGATTAAACTATGGGATAACAAAGGCAACTGTCTTGTCACCATAAAGAGGGGTATTTTTGAAAAGGGACATAATGAAACTGTATGCGCGTTGGCAGCACTACCCGATGGCCGCTTCATCAGTGGATCTTTTGGTAAAACCATCAAGCTGTGGGATACGAAGGGCAAGTTTCTGGCCGTACTAACGGGGCATGAGGGCGCTGTTAGGACGTTGGCGGCACTACCGAATGGCGGCTTTCTCAGCGGCTCTGCCGATAAAACCATCAGACTGTGGGATAGCAAAGGTAACTGTCTTTCTACAATAAAAGGCCATGAAGGTACTGTTTCTGCGCTAGCAGTGCTACCAGACGGCCGCTTTCTCAGTGTTTCTGACGATAAATATATCAAGGTATGGAGTTACATGGGCAGTTGCCTTGCTAAGCTGACAGGGCATGGAGAAGAGACTTTTTTGGCGGTATTACCCAATAATCGCTTTATTAGCAGCTCTTTAAACACTCCCTTCAAGTTGTGGGATTCAGGCTCAAGGTCTTTGCAGTTTAAGGATATCCATCCCTTGTTAGTGGCTATGAAGAACAGCTCATCCATTAAAAAATTGAATTTGCAGAATGTACAACTAACCGATGCGGACGTACTGGAATTAATTAACCTTATCCTGGTCAATCGATCATTAATGGAATTGGATGTTCGTAACACAGACATTACTTCACAAGGCGCCGAAAAATTATTTAAGGCTTTGAAAGCACATGTCCCTCCAATAAAAATATTGCATCTTGCTATGGCGGAAATCATCCAGCAATCTGCCCAAATAGATGAAAAATTAATAAATCTCTCCGCCGCAAGCAGCGGGGAATTAAATCCAAACAGATTAAAAAGCCATGTTTCGCAAAAAAATGACCCCGGAAATAGTTTGGGGAAAGACCAGAAAAGTCAGCCAATTAGCCCTTTAACGGAAGTTGCAAAAACTCTTTTTAATGATAATACGCTTATTTTATCTCTTAACGACACCATGCAAGAGTTACTAGATTTGTCCACCTATTACATGGTGGACGAAAAAGCCAACGTTGCCACAGGCTCCCGGGCTTTGCGGTTTAATGATATAGAAGTCGTATTAGCTGCTTTAAAAAGCAATTTATTCCTTAAAAAACTGAATTTGCAAAATGTGAAGCTAACTAATGAGGATGTGCCGAAATTAATTGCATATATTTTGGCCAACCCATCTTTAATAGAATTAGATATTCGCAATACAGACATTTACTATGATGGTGCTGAAAAATTATTTGAGGGATTAAAAGCGCGAGTTCCTGTAATAAAAATACTGCATGTTGATATAGAGAAAATTATTCAAAAATCATCGCCACTACAAGTACCCACACAAAGCTTACCAGCACAAGATCGAAAACAACCATCTGCGCAATTGGTTCCGCAACCTGCTCTAGCTACACCTATTGTCAAGCAAGCAGGAAAAGCATCTACTTTCTTTAATAGCAATGCCATTATTCATTCTGTTAAAGATACCAAACCAGAATTCCTCGATTTATCGCCCTATTTTGTTGTTGACGAAAAAGCCAAGCCTTTTCCACAGCCTCTCGCAACTTTGCACGGACATACGGCGATTGTTCGTGCACTGGCGGTGCTGCCGGATGGTCGTTTCTTGAGCGGTTCTTACGATACTTCTATTAAGCTGTGGGATGCTCAAGGTAATTATCTCACTACACTGCAAGGTCATGATTCTTATGTTTATGTGCTGGCAGTATTGCCCGGTGGCCGTTTCATCAGTGGTTCTTCTGATAAATCCATCAAAATATGGGATGCACAGCAAGGTAAATGTGTTGCTACTCTAAAAGGCCATACGGGCTCTATTGGCGCATTGGCTGTATTCCCTAATGGGCGTTTCCTCAGTGGTTCGTTAGATAATACGATCAAGGTTTGGAGTGCTAGGGGCGAATGCCTCGACACTTTGGAAGGACATGAGGGAGCTGTTCGTTCATTGGCGGTATTACCCGATGGCCGTTTTCTTAGTGGCTCTGGGGATAAGTCCATCAAGCTGTGGGACGCTCAAGGTAATTGTCTCTCTACACTGAAAAACCATAAAACTACTGTTTGGGCATTAGCGGTGTTGTCAGATGGTCGTTTTCTCAGTGGGTCGGAGGATGGCGATATCAAAGTGTGGGACGCTCAAGCTAACTGTTGCGCTACACTAAAGGGTCATGGGAGCGGTGTTGGGGGGTTGGCGGAGCTTCCAGACGGCCGTTTTCTCAGTGGTTCTTATGATGAATCTATTAAGATGTGGGATAGCAAAGGTAACTGTTTGGCGACCTTAAATAGCCCTGAGGGTCATGTTCGTACGCTGGCAGTGTTGCCTGGCCGCTTCATCAGTGCCTCTGAAAAAGGTCGATCTATCGAATTGTGGGATTCTGGATCGCGTGCTTTGCAGCTGGGCGATATCCAAGCAATATTAGCGACTTTAAAGAATAATCTCTCAGTTAAAAAATTGAATTTGCAGAATATGCAATTAACCGATAAGGATGTACCCGAATTACTGGAATATTTGCAAGCCAATAAATCTTTGATCGAATTAGATATACGTAATACAGCCATTACCGCACAAGAAGCGGCAGTTTTATATCAAGCATTAAAAACCCATCCCTCATTAACACAAATTTTGCATCATGGAATTGATCTTGCTGAGATGCAGTATCATTTAGGGGTTCGTTATTTAAAAGGCGAAAATATTGTCCAAGACAAAAAACAAGCGGTCGAATTATTTAACAAAGCAGCAGAATTAAACCATATGGGTGCCCAAGTAAGTTTAGGAGAGTGCTATTTAAAAGGTAAGGGAATTGTTAAGGACGAAATACAAGCGGTTGGATGGTTTCGTAAAGCAGCCTTACAAAATAATGCTGTTGCCCAAAATAATTTGGGAGAGTGTTACTTAAAGGCTAACGGGATTGCTCAGGATGAAAAAGAAGCAGTCGAATGGTTTAGCAAAGCAGCATTGCAAAATAATGCAGAGGCGCAATTTAATTTAGGAATATGTTTTTTACAAGGTAAAGGGGTAGTTAAAGATGAAAAGCAAGCTAGTAATTGGTTACAAAAAGCAGCCGTACAAAATCATGCTGGTGCGCACGAAGAAATTGGCAAGTTAAAACTTCAAGCTGATATTCAAGCCCGTGAAAAACAAGAAAAAGTAGAGCATGAATTAAAGAAACAAGCAGAAGAGGAAAAGCTTAAACGTGAAAAAGAAGAACAAGAGAATCTAAAACAAGCAAAAGAGAAAAGACGTAACGCATTTGTTCAACAATTAAAAACCATAGAGGACTCCGCCAAACTGCTTGATAGTAAAATGAGTGCTGTTAATCAAGGTTATCAAGCGTTGGAAAGTGAGGCGGTTCTTTTGGCGAGTGTAGAATTTTATCTATCACGCGCACAATTTTATGATGTATCTGCGCAAAAAGAAAAAATTTCTTTGCGTCAGGACACGTTATATAACAAAGCCTTACAAGATTATCGGCAAGCGCTAGAATATGATCCCTTTGTGGAAAATGCCCCAGAGCGAATTGAAGCAATTGAGCTTTTATTAAAAAACAAAGCAACGCCTCCGGTGGCTACTTTTTTTGTAAGCGCTAATACAGGTGCAGCTGATAACAGCCAAACACCTAAACGCGACAACTTAAATGCAGAACAGCTGGCTAAATTAGAGCAAATAAAAGCTAGGATACGTTTGCAAGCGAATCAACAAAATTCGTCACAAGGTGCTGCTGCATCTACTGCCGCTGCAGAAAGTAACCCAACATCACCAACGCGGGCAAAGCACTGATTTATTTTAAGAGGCTAAGCAGCTTCAACCGCGAAAAAAGGTTATATAAGGGGATGTGGTTGCTTAGTTTTGGTAGTGGTTTATTTTTATGATAGCTAGCCAATATTCATTAAGGAAAAATCATTATGCATAGTTTCTTTTCAACTTCCGCGAAACAACAGGAATTGCTTACCCTTAAAGGACGCATTCGTACCTTGCAACAACAAGAGGGTGTGCTTAGGGAAGATATTAAGCAGCAATTTCAGAAAAATTCACAAATAAGCCAACAACTTCGAGAATTAAGCACCAAGTTATTTGATTTAAAACAAGCCCATAGTAAGAAAAAAAGTGAGGGTGAAGTAAAGCTCAAGTCAATTGAGTATTTGAAAATGGAGCATGTTAAACTAGCAAAAGAGCTTCAACATATTTCAAAAAATACACAAGAAGCAAAAGAAATTTATTCTAAAAAGGAATTTGAATTAAAAAGTGTAGAAGTGCAAAGAAGTAAAAAGCGTGAGCAAATTCAAGAGTTGCAAAATGAAATCAATAGACTTGATGGCATAGTAAGCAGTGCAAAACCTGTGGCGCGCTATGTGATAGATGGAGAATACTGCGTAAATGGTATTCACAATTGTAAAAACCATCCGCCCCGACAAATATTAGCTAACAACGAAGAAATAAGGCAACACGAGCGAATGGTAGAAGAAGCCAGAATTGGAAGAATGAAGCTGGCAGGACAAAAAGAATCACTCGAAGGGGAAGTGAGAAAGCTAGATAATCAGTCTCTGACCTTAGTCTCTGCTATCAAATTAACTAAAGATAACTACATACGATATCTCGGACAATCCCAGAGCAAAGAAAAAGAAATGGCAGAAAAACAAAAATGTATTAAACAAGAGGAAGAACTTTATGATTCACTCAAACAAAAAGAAGAAGAGTTAAAACATCTTATTGAAGAGGCGAATAACCAACATGACAAGTTGTTAAAAGAGCAAACATTGGCTGAGCAAAAAGTTAAAACGCTAGAAAAAGATTTATCTCAAAAACGAATTGAATTGAAAAATTCGAATGGTCGTGCTGATCAATTAACACGAGAAATTGCTTATCAACAAAATGCAGAGGCAAAGGCAGCAGAAGCACAAGCTTTAGAAAGAATAGCAAGAGAAGAAATAGCCAGAGAACAATCCTTAAAACACGCGGCGAGCCAATCTAACGCACCATCCTTGTCTTCATCTGCCGCAGATGATGCATTAGAGCAGATCGCTCGAGCAGAACTGGCTGCAGAACAAGCCGCAAGAAAAGCTGCTGCCAGTTCCAGCTTATTCGGAAAAATCATAACAGCCGCGAGTGACGTTGTGGTCGGATCAGCATACGCAAGCGAAAATGAAGACACACTAGAAAAACCTGAAGGAATGTTACAAAAATTCAAAAATAAAGCTAGTGATGTAGTAACAACAACAGGTGGTTTATGGCCTTCTGCTCTTATTGAAACTGCAAAGCAAACTTTCCATGGTTCCGCGATGCAACAATTAGACCAAGATTATGGCAACCCACCTGAACCTACGGGTGATTTGCTTATTGATAACGACAATACGCCGCATATCAAATGATGGTTCGGAAGTGTCATTTAAACTGTGGTTTCTCTCATGTGTGATTCATAGACATCGTTTCAATAAATGTTATCAAGATGCTTATATTACTAAAAAACAGCCACGAGCTTGTCGCGTTATTACCAAACAAGGTTTTCTGTTAAGCAAAAGAAAAAAACCAGCGAGGCTTCCTAGAAACTATAACTCAGCAAACGGAGACTATCAGTGTTTAGCCAAAGAGCCTTGGGTACTAGCAACAAACTTACCCAAGGAATATGGAACAACAGAAGTTCTTAATAGTTATAAAAAAAGCATGCAAATAGAAGAAAGTTTTAGAGATATTAAGAACCCGAGATATGGGCTAGGTAGCAGAAACATAGAAACACGCTGCATATATAGATGGAGTATTCTTATGCTATTAGTTGCAATTGCTCAAATTACGTTATGAATTATAGGAGTAGTCGGGCATAGCCAAGGTTTTCAGAAAACATTTCAGTCAAATACCGTAAGGAATAAAAAAGTATTTTCATATTTTTATTTAGGGCAGTTAATTGTGGAATTTGACAAATTTAAAGAGCTAGAGATTAACTACCAATACTTGCCAACAATTATTGAAACTGAGCTGGCAAGGGTATGGTAATTTCGTGGGGATATTTCAGCTTGCGAGCACGAAAAAAAATCATATCGTGACAGGACCCCAGTCAATTGATCAAGACGCCAGAACTAACCCTATGTTTTCGCAAGAAAAACTTAAATTTATACCTGCAATATCCCGCAAATAAGGTATACTTAATTTAATATGACCGGTTTTTTATTTACACACTTTGCTTTTTAATCGCGTCCCCTACTTTGTGAGGCGAAAACAATGAGTGAAATGAGTGATATTAATGATCAGACTATCAGCAAGGAACAAATGGCATTGCTGGAACAATATACGGCTGCAACGTTAACTAAAATTATTGGCAGCCAAAATGATTTGGATGCTAAAGATAAAGTATTAGAAGAAATGCTTGCTTGGTGCAAAGAGCAAGGCAATATTGTTGTGTTAAAAAGCGCAACCATTTTATCATCAGACCCCACTTCGCGCACAGTTCAAAATTGTAAATCACTCATGTTAAGTAAAGGTATTCACCCCGGCCTTGTTTTTGCTGCAGTACCTTCTTTTGTTAGTTTGATGTTGGCGAGCGGTGGTCATGAAGAAGAAGTATTAAAACAAAAGGGTGAAATTAATGTTGCGTTTAGTGATCAACAAAAACATTTACGTGATCTTGTTTATGAAGCTGTTAGTCAAGGTGTAAGTGATATCCATATTCAAGTTCGTCAAACATACACTAAAATTCGAATGCGCCAACATGGTGAATTACGGCTTTATGCAGAATGGTCAGAAAAATTAGGGAGAGAAATTGCTTCTGTTGCTTTTAACAAAGAAACTGATCATGCCACATCACATTTTAATCCTTTAATTCCGCAAGATGCATCAATGCCATTAAAAATTCACGGTAGAGATATTCGTTTACGTTTAGCGAGTGTTCCTGCTCATGGCGGTTTTGATATGGTAATGCGTATTTTGGCGACGGGCCAAGAGCGTACACATACTTTAATTGACTTAGGTTATACCGATAAGCAAGTTGATATCATAAAAATGGCCTTGAAATTACCTTTCGGTGCAATCATTGTTGCCGGGCCAACAGGCTCAGGTAAAACGACAACGCTAGCAGCGTGTATGGAAATGGTTGATCCAAGTCAAAAACTCTATTCGATTGAAGATCCCGTAGAAAAAGTAGTAGAAGAAGCGACGCAAGTTCCAGTTAATACCGAAAAAGAAGATAGAAGTTTTGCTAGTATGGGGCGCGCGGCTTTACGTATGGATCCAGATATCATTATTCTGGGAGAAATGCGCGATGAAGATACCGCTCATGTGATGGTGCGTGCATCTATCACGGGTCACTTGGTTTTAACAACACTTCATACGAATAGAGCAACGGCAATTATTACGCGCTTAGTTGACATGGGAGTTTCCCCCGTCTTATTGAGTGACAGCAGTGTGTTGCGTTGTCTAATTTGTCAAAGATTAATTCCTAAAATTTGCCAAGATTGCGCTTTACCATTGAGAAACTCACCACGACATCAAGAAAATCTTGCTGAATGGGAAGAGGTCTTAGGTTTAAGTGTTATTGATGGAGCAAAAGCACGTGGCCCAGGTTGTGTAACGTGTGGTCGATCAGGGGTAACGGGTAGAACTGTTGTTGCTGAGGTCATATGGCTTGATGAAGAAGGTCGTCATTTTATTCAAAAATGCGACACCTTGAATTGGGAAAAATATTTAAAAGAAAATGGTTGGGTTGATTTTCGTGGCCGAGCTATCGAGTTGATTAAAGATGGTATTTGCGATCCCTTTGATGCAGAAAAAGTAGTTGGTCCGATTAGTGCTGCAACTAAAGCGGTTAGTTATAAGTACACATAATAAAATGGATAGGCTAATTTATGAATTTTGTTGATATAGATAGTACCAAGTCATTTGCATCATCAATTATGTTATGGATTAGGCGTAGCCAATTTGGTAATAAAGCGCAACTTGCTTTTTTAGAAGATTTTTATGTGTTGATAAATGATGGTATTCCAGCAAATCGTGCTATTGAAATGTTAGCTCAAGTTACAACAGGATTAACTAAAGAAGTTGCACTTTCTATTGCGCAAAAAGTTTCAGAAGGTCGTCCTCTAGCGGATGGTATGCGTGAGTGGTTTGCAATGAATGTGATAGAAATAATTCGTGTAGGAGAAGAAGGTGGAGCATTAGCTGAAACATTAAAATCAGCAATTAAAACCTTAGGTCAAACGAGTAGTAGTATGGGCGCATTGATTAGTGCTATCAGCTATCCGTTGATGGTTATTTTGCTTGCTTGTGGTGTAATAATATATTTAGATAATTCCGTATTTATTCAATTTAAAGCGTTAAAACCCATTGCTGAGTGGCCAGATGCAGGGCGTCAGTTGGTGGCGATGGCAGAAATTATTGAAACATGGTGGTGGTTAGTTTTAATTGCATTGGTTGTTGTTATTGTGGTTTTTCGACGTTTGATGGGCAACTACACAGGCGAGTTAAGACCATTTTTAGATAAGTTTCCGCCCTTTAATTTATATCGTCAATTTGCTGCGGCAAGATTAATGGAAACATTGGGCTTATTAGTTGCAAATGGTGTTGTGTTTAAAAGTGCAATTAAAGTTATGCAATATCAAGCTAATCCTTATTTAGCATCTCACTTGGTCACAATGGAACATTTACTTGGAAAAGGAAAAGGTAATGTTGCTGATGTGCTAGCAACGGGTCTTATCGATAACTCGGATATTATGCGCTTACGGGTTATGGCTGAAGTGAAAGGATTTGAGCACGGCTTAATTCGAATGGGCGTGCATGGTTCTGAAAAAACAGCAAAGACATTAAAACTCATTGCCAAAATTATTGGTGGTGTTATGTTGGGTCTAGGAGCCTATCTAATTATTACTATTATCAGAGGAATTTATTTAACTGGTATGGCAATGGGGCAATAAGTGAGAAAACAAAGTGGTATAACATTAATTGAAACCATGCTGGTACTCATGTTAGCAGCTGTTGTTCTTATGTTAAGCATACGTCAATTTAACAGCTATAAGCGCGATAATGAAGTGCGACAAATACAAGCTAGTGTTGACCAACTATTTCAAGGATTGGCAATGTATTATCAAGCTAACTGCCGCAATCCTTCTGATTCATTAGGTAACCCAGTCTTGAGTGGTTCTTATGGGACATTAGATCCTAGTCATATTCCTCCACCTTCTAGTCCCTATACACTTCTTACAGTTGCTGTAGGTAATAATTCATTAGTGGATAGTGGTTATCTTTCACAGTGGAAACCGTTGTCTAATTCACTTGTTGATGCCTCATATGGGGATAATGGTTTTAGTGTGCAGTTTAATAATGTTTCCGCTGCAACCCCGAGTCGAACACCGGATGCAACGTTTTATGCTTGGGTTGGTGGTGATAGTACTAATGCAAATACAGCAACTCGTGTTACGTTTTCTTCATCTGTAGGAACTATTTATATTTGGCAGTCACATATTGCAATGAAATTAGCTAGCACATTAGACCCAGCAGTTTATAAAGGAAGACTAGGTGCAACATGCAGCTCTAGCTCAGCCACTACGCCCTGTTTATCAGCTACGCCAGGATCTTTTATTATTTGGGAAAGTTTACCGAGTACTGCTTCACGAAGCTCTACTTCTAGTTTGGCCCCTTTTATGCCGACAGTTAAAGCATTTACGAATTTGTATTATACTAATGATATGTATGGAGCAATGACAGGCCAAGCATCATCCAATAATTATTTATGTGGCGGATAACATGATGAAATATCGACTCAGTGGAAAAGGATTTACGCTGCTTGAAATGATGTTGGTGTTAGTTATTGCTGCTTCATTACTGGCGATGTTTATTAATTTTTCTACTCAGCAGTATCATCAACAACAGCGCGACAAAGTGGTTATGCAAATGCAACAAATCTTGAATTCTGCGTTATCATTTTATAATCAAAAAGGTCGTTGGCCAGTCACAACGGGTAATGTTTGGGTAGCACTTAATTCCACTAATGAATTAATAAGTGGTGGTTATCTTGCTGCTGGTACGGGTCCAAGTTCAGCATGGATAAGTCCTTTTAATAATGGGGTGTATAAAATAGGTTTTAATGCGATTACTAATATTTTCTTTGTTGAAGCAACACTGGTAGCGGGCGAGAGTGAAAATTTAACAGCAACCGCACAAGTCATTGCAGCGCAACTACCTTCAGGTACGGTGTTGCCGCAAAGTTCAAATTCTATTCCACCGATTTCTGGCGCATGTGTTAGTGGTGCCATTTGTTTAGCTGCTGCGAGTGTTCCGCCTCCGGGGCAGAATTTAAATAACGCACGCGCAATTAATTTTGGTAGTGTGTATAGCAGTGGACAATGTGTACCTACACCAACCTGCCCTGTAGGGATGACGCCACAAATATTTGTTGTTCCAGTTTCATTAAGTGGTTTAGCGGATATGACTAATCAAGCGGCACCCAATGTCTATCCTATTAGTAGTTATATTGCTTATGCTGTAGGCCCATTTCTAAGCAGCAATAGTAGTAGTAATGTTTGTGACAACACTACTGGCTCAGGCGGCACAAGTGATGACTGTAGTACTACTAATATACAAGGCGGAGCAAATAATAAGTATTGGCGTGTTTGTCTCTCGGTAACAACGGAAAAAGGTGTTGCACATATTCCTCAAGCCAATCAAACAGACACAAAAAATTTAGGCAGTGTAATAGCGGTAACGCGATGTGTTCCCGGAAGCCCAACGCCGACAGAAAAAACCGGTTCTACATTTCAAATCTATCAATAATTGATACTATCACCTCAATTTTGATCTAATAAAATAAATCTACTACTTACACATTTAAAATAAATCGCATATACTAAAAAACAATATTAGGGCATCAGGTTAAGGGAGTAAAGAATGAAGTGCCTCGTCAAACAGTTATGTGCATTTTTATTTGTCTTGCCGTCAATAGCCATGGCAGGTTGGCAAGTAGCTCAACCTTCAGCAGTTGCGCCTAGCGAACCTTTTTTTCAGGCTGCCTCTCCGCAACCTAAATCGACTTGTCGAGCACCAATAAAACATGTAACCACATATCGCCCTGCTCCTTTAGTGCCGCCAACTGCTTATAGCGGATCTGGTTTTCCTAATCAATTTGCTAGCTTAGGTAGGCCTGCCGCTATTTATGCTATTAGTGTCAGCGGTTCTTTAAAAGAAAATATTGAACGAATCATGGATCGTTATCATTGGAAAGTGGTTTGGAAAGCATCTTATGATTACAATTTTGATGGCCGGGTTACTGGGACTAGCTTACCTAATGTTATTGAAAAGTTATTAAAGCCTTTTCCATTGCAAGCCGTACTATATATGTCTAACCGTACTATGACTGTTGTTCCGAGGACTACGTAATGTTTGTGAAACGATTATTTTGCTTTTTTTTTAGTGCTGCAGTATTACTTTCCGGCTGTAATAACCCTCAATTTAATCAAACGGAAGCAAATATAGCGGATGCCGCACAAAAAGTGAGTGATGCTAGACATGTATCAAATGAATCAGGGAAGCTGCCCCCTACTTTGATGGTTAATGAAGGGATGTATGTCGATAGAACACCGATTAGTTTAGCAAAACAACCCGGTTGGTTAAAAAACAAAATTATTTTGCGTGGTGATCAACTGCCTTTTTCTTACTATAGTAGAACGGTTGCCAGTGGTGGTGGAAAAGATATTTTAACTAATTATCAAGTGGGACTAGATCAAGCAGCTACCGTTTCAGTTAATTTTTCCGGCACGGTTAAAGGGGCTTTAGACCTTTTGGCGGCAAAGACTGGGTATGTTTATACCATTAGTAGTAATCGTGTGTATTGGCAAGCTTTCGTGACCAAAACCTTTGATGTCGCATTTATGCCAGGATCATCTGATTATCAAATGGGAAAATCAAGTTCTGCAAGTGGCTCTCCTGCGGCCGCTGCTGCATCAGGGGGAGCTCCGAGCTCTACTGGTTCTGTAACAACGTCAGGAATTGTTGATGATAATACTTCCCAAGAATATAGTAATTTAAAAGGTAAGTTATCAGTTTGGGAAGATTTAAAAACATCGATTAAAGACATGCTATCACCGGAAGGAAAAGTGATGGTTTCAGAGTCAACGACAACAGTGACTATTCGTGATAAACCAACCAATGTTAGTCTTATTGGGAAATATATCCAAAATCTTAATCAAAATTTATCAAAGCAGGTATTAGTTAAAGTAGAAGTACTTGATGTTCAATTAAATAGCGCATTCAATTTTGGTATCAATTGGGCAGCTGTAAAACAAATGTTAAGTCAGCAATTCTTTTTACAAGCAAATTATGGGTCGCCATTAAGTAGTATTTCACCATTGGTTGGCACAACTCCTTTTAGTAGCCCTGGTGCAGCTCCAGGATTGCCACAGTTAGGGACATTTAATCCAGGTAACTCAACAGGTGTTACGGCTATTATCAATGCGTTAACTCAACAAGGTAAAGTCAGCGTTGTGACTCAGCCTAGAGTCGTTTGTTTAAATAATCAGGTCTCTGTTGTTCGTATTACTTCACAAACAGGCTATTTAGCGAGTGTACAAACAACAGCATTAACAGGTGGCTCGTCGACAACCATCAATAATAATACAGTTACTTCACAAATTACCCCTGGCAATGTAGTCACAGGCTTAACGCTGTATATTTTACCTAAGATTATGAATAATAAAGTATATATGCAAATAAATGCGGATTTATCGAATTTAATTTCTATTCAGAGCATTTCATCTCAAGGTAATGGCACCGCAGCATCGACCTCTACGGCTCCTATTATTCAGGTTCCGCAATTAAACCAAAAACAATTTAATCAACGTGCTGTAGTTAATAGTAATGATACTCTTATTTTATCTGGGTTTAGACAGGTAACGAATCAAGCAGGTGCGATGCAGTTATTTACCTCACAAGATTTAGGAGGCAAGGCATCACAACAATCCAATGTTGAAACAATAGTATTGATTACTCCTATTATTTTACCTGGATATTCGTAATGCCATATATCACTCGAGAAGATGGTGAGCGCTTTGTTATACCGTCCTATCGTGATGTAATTAGCGCAAAAAAACCCAGCTTATTAAAGCGAGAGGTTTTGTTATTAAGCACTAATTATGGTGAATACATCACCCTGCATAGAAAAAATGTAGAACAGTATGAAGTTGCATTTTCTCCTGAGTCGGGTTATTTATTAGGTGAAACAGTTTGGCATTATTTTAAACGGCCATTAGATTTAGTTTATTGTGAGGCGATACCGAATACCCAAGAAGCTATTCTTGTCATTGTAAAATCAGGTAGCGTTTACCTAGATGGTAGTTTTCCGATTGATACAATTCCTGATGAGCTAGTTATTTTTAGAACTCAGCAGAGTAGTTTTGATATTTATATCTATGGCGATGTTCCGATTAGTAATGTTATAGAAGAAGGAAAGTTTTCTTTTGATTCTTCATCTATTCGGTCTTTTCAAGTATTAGATGAGCCAGTATTTCCAAAGCTACCCAAAGTAAAGAATTTTCAATTACAACCGGTTGATAATGTATTAAGAAACCAAGGGATTGGGGTTTTACCCATCCGTAATTTTTTAGTTATTCTTATTGGTGCTGGATTGTTGTGGATGGCATGGGTTTTTATTTCTTCACATAAAAAAGAAATACCAACCGTGTTTGTGAGCTATGTAAATCCTTATCAAATCTATCTTGATTCATTGACATCGCCTGACCCTGTGATTGAAACACGAAATATTTATGATCGAATTAAAATGCTATATGCTATTCCTGGGTGGACTCCGGGTTCGCTTGAATATGTCAAAGGATCTTATAAAGTAGGTATTCGTTCCAGCGGAGCAAAAACAGATTTATTATTTGCGTGGGCTAAACAAAATAAAGCGAGCGTTGATGTGCAGCCAGAAGGTTTTTATTTGATTTGGCAAGAAACTTCATCTAATCGACCAGTGCCGCAAGATATTTATAAATTAGACGAGGCAGTTGCTACTTTGGTTGATCGTTTAGCAGATGTTATGCCAGGTAATAATCTTACTGTGGGAACGGTTATTAATAAAAAAAGCTATCTTGATTTACCATTAACGATTAATTTTGATGGGGTATCACCGGAAGTGTTTAATTTGGTTGGGTTACAATTAAAAAATTTACCATTTGTGTTAAACAAAGTGAGCATGACAATGGGAAATGGAACAGTGTCTGGTTCTATCGTACTTCAAGCATTAGGAGATTAAGCTGTGGCTGAAACCGGAATAAGCTCTAATTTTACGAATAAACAAAAAATAACTGCGGGATTATTTGTTTTGATTTTAGTTTTTTTGATTTACCAAGTAATAGGTTTATTTGGTAACAGCAACACTATCACGCCACAAGCGCCAGCTGTGCAGCAACAAACAGCGAGCAAAGTGGCGCCGCCTTCTCCTGCTAGTGTTACTAATGCTACTACTACAGCAGCACCCGGGATGACAGCTCCTGCGCCTCAGCAGCCGCCATCAGTGATACAGCAAGTGCAACCGCTTAAAGGTTTGGTAGCTGTTAATAACGATGCGCTGAAAAAACAACAAGAACAGCAACAACAATATCTTTCAACGATAAATGAATTACAGATGTTAAAGCTGCAAAAAGACATTGCAGAAACAAACCAAGCAATTTCTGCGGCTAAATTAGCTACTGCGACAGCAGAGAGAAATATTGGTGATTTATTTATTAAACAAGCTCCGCTTGCTGCTACACCCTCAGCGTCAGACTATGCTAATAAGCTAGTTACGGAAGGTGGTCCAACAACTCAACCACCTGTTCAAGTACAAATGCCTCCTCTACAAGGTGTTCCACAAGCAGCCTATGTTGTTATTTCGGTCTCTATGCAGATGCACAGATGGACAGCTGTTATCGGTGCACAAAATAAATTATATAATGTTTCAGTTGGTGATATCTTGCCGCCAGATGGTTCTGTTGTTGTCTCTATCAACAAAGAAGGTGTGTTTTTAAAGAAAGATAATGTTGAACGAAAAGTGAGTTTAGTTCCGGTTATTTAGATGACAATTCAGTGGCCAAGGTTGGTGGGCACGCTGCGCTTTGCCCACCCTACAAAAGCTCGTCATTGCGAGTGATAGCGAAGCAATCCAAAACCCCATCAAAGACTTTTTCTGCAGGGCCAGTCATTATGACTGGCATTCCAGGTCCAGCCCATTGAATTTGCAAAGTTCCTAAAGGCAGCTCAACCGTAACGTCCGGAGCTAGCTGCTGATTGAGAATTCCAGACACTACTGCCGCGCAAGCATTGCTCCCACAAGCAAGAGTTTCCCCTACGCCACGTTCGTAGGTTCGCAAGATAATATGATGAGAATTTTTTATTTGGACGAAACCAACATTAATTCCATGAGCAAAGGATTGATGAGTTGCGATTTGTGATCCTATTGTGGTGATGGGAAAATTTTCTAGTGTCTCAACGAGTAAAATGGCATGCGGGTTTCCGAGAGAAAGTATTGAAAGAGGGTAAATCATATTATTTTGTAAGGAGAGCTGAATATTTTCCTCAATAATAGGAATGCCTAATTTAACTTCGATTTCAGCATAATCTTTTATTAATACTTCGACTAAACTCGCTTTAGTTTCAATCCAGAATTTATTTTTATTTAACAATTTGTTTTCGTGAATATAGCGAGCGATACAACGTACGCCATTACCACATTGTTCTGCTTCACTCCCATCAGCATTAAAAAAGCGACAAGAAAAATCAGCCTTAGTTGAAGAACTTAACCATAATAGCTGATCGAAGCCAATACCCGTATAACGATGGCTTAAAGTAGGGATTGTAAGATCGGTAATATTAATTTTTTGATGAATAGCATCAATGACAATAAAGTCATTCCCTAAGCCGTGCATTTTAGTAAAGTTAATGGTTTGAGCTTGCATGCGCAACATCATCCTTTGATGGTAAATAGAGCCTACCGGCTTGGCCGCAACTATTTAAGCAGATTAAAATAAATAGTAAAAATGTACAAAAATAAAAGGCGTTTTTCATGGCAGTTTTCTTATTTTTTTATAGTGATTAATAAGACCATAGGTTGAGGCATCATGATGATTGGTGATGACATCGTGTTGTAAATCATTTAATAATTGCGTTAACAGTTGCTTCCCTAGCTCAACACCCCATTGATCAAAAGAATTGATTCCCCAAATAACACTTTGTACATACGTTTTATGTTCATACAGCGCGAGTAAGGCGCCTAAAGTAGAGGGAGTAATTTTATCAATAAAAATAACATTGCTAGGCCGATTGCCCGGAATGGTTTTATGTGGCGCTAATTTTTTTGCTTCGTTTTCAGTAATACCATGCGCTAACAGTTCCGCAAGCGCTACTTCATAAGTTTTACCTTGCATCAGAGCTTGTGCTTGAGTTAAAGCGCTTGCAATTAACATGTCTTGTTCTTGTTGACCTACCAAAATAAAATCAACAGGAATTAAATGATGGCCTTGATGTAATAATTGGAAAAAAGAGTGTTGTCCATCAAAACCATGTTTACCAAAAATAACCGGGCCAGTAGGATAATTAGCTTGTTTACCGTTGCTTTCCATATCGAGTTGCTGCAAATATTCAGGAAAGCCATTTAATTGTTGAGTATAAGGTATAATGGCATGCTGAGTTGCGTTAAAGAAATTAATATACCAGATGCCCACCAAAGCTAAGATAACAGGCATGTTTTTTTCAAATGGCGCATGTAAAAAATGTTGATCCATGCTGTATGCGCCGGTTAAAAATTCAATAAAATTTTCCATCCCGATCATGAGTGCTAGCGGTAAACCAATGGATGACCAAATAGAATAACGTCCCCCTACCCAATCCCAAAAACTAAAAATTTGTGCTTCGGGAATGCCAAATTGGATAGCTTTTTCTGGTTTTGCGGTAACGGCAACAAAATGATTTTGAATTTGATTGCCAAGTTTGGCCTGTAGCCAAGTTTGTATTGTTTGCGTGTTAGTAATGGTTTCTAGGGTGGTAAATGATTTTGAGGAAATAATGAATAATGTTGTTTCTGGGTTAATCGAGTCTAAGACTGTTTGGATATGTAAAACATCAATGTTAGAAATAAAATGACAACGTAATTGATAAGCAGAGCATTCTTTTAATGCTTGCGTTGTCATCATGGGGCCAAGATGTGATCCACCAATACCAATATTGACGATATCCGTAATGGGTTTTCCTGTTGTTCCTAGCCACTCATGGCTATGGATTTTTTTGACAAACTCTCCCATTTTCGCCAGTGTTTCACGCACATCCGATAAAACATTTTTGCCGTTGACTAGTAACGAGGGTGAATGTATATCACGTAATGCGGTATGTAATGCTGGGCGTTGCTCAGTAAAATTAACAGGAGCTCCTGAAAAAAGGGCTGTTATTTTTTCAGGTAATTGTTTTTCTTTTGCCATATTGCAAAGCAAAGTCATGGTTTCGGTGGTGATGAGATTTTTTGAGTAATCGAGTAGAATGCCATCGATTTGTAATGATAATTTAGAAAATCGTTCTGGATCACTAGCAAACCATTCTTTCATCTGCTGTTTTGCAATTATTTGATGATGCTGCTGTAGTTTTTGTTGTTCTGCTTGTTGAGTGAATGATGTCATGGTTGCTATCTAAAGAAAACAGAAGGCTAAGGATAGCGGATTTTGGTTTTGGAGTCATCTTTGCTGTAACTATTCAGCAGCCAGAGAGTTTGGTGGGCACGCTGCGCTTTGCCCACCCTACAACTCTGGATGCCAGCTAGAAGCATGCTGGCATGACAAAGCTTTGTAGGGTGGGCAAAGCGCAGCGTGCCCACCAAACTCTCTGGCTGCTGAGTAGTTACCTCTTTGCTGAGATATTCGGTTAATCTATTGATTAAACAAGATAATTTCTTTTTCCGTAATGACGCCATCAATGGAAACATCCCAGCTGTCAAAGGGTAGCTTGCTTACACATTGAAATGAGTAAGCCAATCCCATCAGCAAGGGAGTTCTGCCTGTTTTTTGATCAGAAGAGGCGAAGGTTCGATCATAATACCCGCCCCCTGCGCCAAGTCGATGACCGACTAGATCAAAGCCAAGTAGCGGAAGAATAACAAGATCAAGCTCATTCGCAGCTAAGGTCTTTGTTGGTAAGGGTTCTAAAATTCGATAGCGATTTAAGTGGAGAATATCAGTTTGTTGATAGGCAGCAAATTCGAGATAGCCTTCTTTGTCAGTAGAAAGAATAGGCAAATAACATTTTTTTTGCGCAGCCCAAATAGTTTGAATAATAGGAGTACAATCAAATTCTTCTAATCGTGGAAGATAGCAGGCGATATTTTGACTGGTAGAAAAAAAAGGGCTTTTGATGAGTAGCTCAGTCGCTAATTGTGCTGCTTTATTGCGAGCATTATCGCCGAGCGCTTTGCGTTTTTCATTAAGCAAATCTCTTAGTTGAACTTTATTCAAGTGCTAGCCTCAGTTAATTTATCTGGATATTTGCTTGCAGTAAATCAGCTAATTCACGTAGAGCAATAAAGAAAATAACATAATCAATATTATTATTAGTGACGAGCAAATGAATGATTTTTTCCCAGCCTTCCATTCCTCTAGCATGATCTTTACGCCATTGCTCAATAAGCTTGATTGCATTCGATTCTTTTTTATTGCTATGCATAATAGTCACAGTTAATTTTTTTTGTAAGGTATCTAATTCATCACGCAAGGAGAGTCGAGCAAGAACATTCCAATGTGTATCGCGTTGGTCATTAGCAATTTGATCGCGAAACCAAACCAGATTAAATTTATTACCAATTTCAAAATACATAGTGGCAGCTTTAATCAAATCCAGAGAGTTTAGTGTTGCTACTTCAATGATATTTAACGCAGTATACATAACTCGTGAAATAGCGATGGCTTCCGCTTGAGCTTTGCTCAAACCAGAGTGGACAAATTGTTCGGTCAGTGTGACTAAATAATCTTTTGTTACCCCGGTCATTAATCTGGGAACTATTTTTTCTAGGCGCTTAATGTTTTGTGAGTAATGTTCAATTGTTTTATTTAAATCACCAGCCAGTCGATTGTTTTTTAAGAACCATCGAGTGGTTAAATTAATTAAGCGTCGGGTGTGGTGAAGTAATTCATATTGGACATCGACCGGTATTTTGTAGTCAAGAGATTCAATTAAGCTGGTAAAGTTAAGCGTTTGAAATGCTAGAGTGGCGACGACATAGGCACGAATAATTTCAGCAATGGTTGCGCCAGTTTCAGCTTGTAAACGATAAGCAAAGGTAATGCCCATATTGTTAACAGCTTGGTTGCTAAGCTGAGTCGCAATAATTTCTCTGCGGAGTTTGTGATTTTCTAACGGCTTTTGGTATTCTTTCCATAGTAGAACTGGAAAAGCAGTTTGAATAATATCAGTAAAAAAAGGCTCTTCAGGAAGACTAGATTTTAATAGTTCGTTTTTAATATGAATTTTTGCATAAGCTAGTAGTACAGCAAGTTCCGGACGAGTAAAGCCTAGTCCTTTTGTTTGACGTTCAGCAAGTTTTTTTTCATCGGGTAAAAACTCAATTGCACGGTTGATGGAGCCAGATGTTTCAAGATCTTTAATAAAACTTTCGTAAAGACTAGTATATTTTGCAGAGTTAATAGCAGAAAAGCTCATGACCAGTGCTTGATTATAGTTGTCACTCAAAACTAGTTTAGCAACGGCATTGGTCATTTTTTTCAGTAATTGGTTGCGATTTTTTTCAGTTAATTTTTTCTTGGCCACTTCGGGGTTAAGTAAAATTTTAATATTGACTTCATGGTCGGAACAATCAACGCCAGCTGAATTATCAATAAAGTCGGTATTAATTAGTCCGCCTTGCAAAGCATACTCAATGCGGCCTAGTTGAGTGAAGCCTAAGTTGCCACCCTCACCTACGATTCGACAGCGTAATTCTGCACCATTAATTCGACAATAATCATTGGTTTTATCCCCGACTTGAGCATCAGATTCCGTGCTTGCTTTTACATAGGTACCAATTCCACCATTAAATAAAAGATCGACTGGCGCACGTAAAATAGCTTGAATTAAGTCATTCGGCGTAAGCGAATTTTCTTTAATATCTAAGGCTTTTTTTATCTCAGGAGTTAGCGTAATTGATTTGCTTGAACGTTTGAAGATTCCGCCGCCGGGTGAAATTAATTTGCTATTAAAGTCTTGCCAGGAAGAATTGGGTAAATTAAATAAACGCAGTCTTTCTGTATAGGTGATTGTTGGATTAGGACCTGGGTCGATAAAAATATCGCGATGATCAAATGCTGCAACTAATTTTATATTGTCAGTGTAGAGTGCTCCATTGCCAAATACATCGCCGCTCATATCACCAATGCCGACGACAGTAAAAGTTTGTTTGGTGATGTCTAGGTTAAGTTCTCGAAAATGACGTTTAATGGATTCCCATGCACCTCGTGCAGTAATTCCCATTTTTTTGTGATCGTAACCCGCTGATCCACCAGAAGCAAAAGCGTCGCCAAGCCAAAAATCATAAACAGCTGAGATACGGTTTGCAGTGTCTGAAAAGGTAGCTGTGCCTTTGTCTGCTGCAACGACAAGATAAGTATCAGCATCATCGTAGCAAACTACATTGGGAGGAGAGATGATTTTTTCATTTTTTATATTGTCAGTGAGATCAAGTAATCCACTAATAAAAAAAGTGTAACAGGCGATAACTTCTTTTTTAATAAATTCTCGATTAGCATCATGAGGAAGTTTTTTTAAAACAAATCCTCCTTTTGCTCCTGTTGGCACAATAACGGAGTTTTTTACTTTTTGTGCCTTCATTAAGCCTAGTACTTCGGTACGAAAATCTTCACGACGATCTGACCAACGAATACCCCCGCGAGCAACTTTTCCGCCACGTAAATGAATTGCTTCGAAACGTGGGGAATACACAAAAATTTCATAAAGCGGTTGTGGTAATGGCAGCTCTGGGATGGCGGCTGAATTTAACTTTAACGATAGATATTCTTTGGGCTGGCCATTTTTTTGGGTTTGAAAATAATTCGTTCTAAGCGTTGCATTAATGACATCCCAAAGTCGGCGTAAAATTCGATCTTCTTCAAGGCTGGCTATATTTTCTAGATCTTGTTTAATTTGAAGGTTGAGCTTCTCTACCTCGCTTTCGCGTTTTTTTTGCGTAGGATTATGCATGGCATTAAAAAGCTGAATTAATTTTTTGGTAATTTGTGAGTGGTGTACGGTTGTTTGTTCAATATAAGCTTGGGAAAATCGAAAACCAAGCTGTTGTAAATATTTAGCGTAAGCTCTGATGACAGTTATTTCTCGCCAAGAAAGTTCGGCACCTAAGGCTAGTTTATTAAATGCATCATTTTCATTGTTTCCTAGTTGGGTTTGTACAAGAGTATCTTCAAACAAATTAGTCATTGCTTTGAGATCAGGATTAATCGAATGTGAGTAGGTAACGCTAAAATCACTGATCCATGTTGTGTGTTTCGGGCTCTTTATTGCGTAAGAGCGCTCGCAATAGGTGCGTAAATTCATGTTTTCTAGTATGGGCAAGATGTCAGATAGCGGGATGGGTTTTTGGAATTGATAGAGTCGAATATGGATAGGGTATTCTTTATCGTTAGCTTGATAAAGAACCATTTCAAGCGGATGGTCTGGTGAAAGTTGTTCCAGCTCTAAAATGTCAGTTATGGCAATATTTTCTGTATATTCATCTAGGTAGCTATTAGGGAAAGCCTGCGCATAGTGCTTGAATAAATCTTTACCGCGCCGATTTCCAAGTTGTTTTATTAAGCTATTTTGTAAATTATTTTCCCATTTTTCAGCCATACTGAAGTCCTTTTGAGAAAGAATAGCGCTATTAATCAACTATGTGCTTAATTACGCTTGCTGTCAAATACGGTCTTTTTTTGTGCAGGCATAAAATATGAATTAAAGTTGAATAAATAGAGGACGAAAGCAAAATTTTCTGGTAGTCTAGGCCAGACGCTTAGAAGTCTATCTTGTGTAGTCAGTTCCACGGCGTCATTTTTTAAATTAAATAAAGGTTAATACAGTTATGTCAGTACGTGAAAAAGGAACCGTTAAGTGGTTCAACAATAGCAAGGGTTTTGGTTTCATTCAACGTGATAAAGGCGAAGATGTATTCGTTCATTTTCGTGCTATTACTGGGGATGGCTACAAGTCTCTAGAAGAAGGACAACGCGTAGAGTTCACCGTTACGCAAGGACAAAAAGGTCCGCAAGCAGAAAATGTTACTGTAGTTGAGTAATATCTTTTTGTGAAATAAAGCATGCTGACTTTTTAGGTAAGTGTGTAGGTAGGCCCAGCTAGTCTGGGCCTATTGCTATCTAGCTTTTGATAAAATGGGTTTTTAGATACGTCATTAGCTCATTCGCTTGTTCTAGAGTGCTGCGAAAACCAATGTATTTATCGGGTCGGATTAAATATAGCATTGGCTGTTTCGCTTGATACTGTTGATGAATTTTTCCCTCTTTATCTTCTATTATTGTTTCATTCCAACCGGTTAATTTATCGCGCGTAGAAATTAAGATAAATTGCATTAATCCCGGATAGTTTTTTTCGATAGTTTCTTTTAGTTGTAAGCAAGGCGCCAATTCTGTTTCTGAATTTAAAAAAATAAGTAAGCTATGTTGTGGCCCACGAACAAAATTAATTAATTCAATATTATTATCTCTTGGCAGGCTTAGCATTCGAGTTCCAGCCTTGGGCCCTGGTTCGTTATTTAAAACATCTGTTATTAAAGCGCTATTTTTATAATGAATATTGAGCTGAGTCATCGTAGAAAAGATTTTTTTGCGCCAGTGTTTTGATTTTAAGACATAAGTAAGAATAACGTTACGTAATTTACAGAGCCATTTATTATGTAAGGTAATAAAGCGAGTTAAAAAAGTCGTGCCGCGCAAAATGCTTTTTGCAAAAGGATATCTTTCTGCTTGATAACTTTCGAGAATAGCAGGATACGCTTTGTTATTAATAACTAAGGCTAGTTTCCAGGCAAGATTATATGCGTCTTGAATACCCGTATTCATTCCCTGGCCACCGACAGGAGAATGAATGTGGGCAGCATCTCCAGCAAAGAAAATATTATTTACTTTGAAAGATGACATTATCCTCTCATGAATCCAAAAACTAGATGTCCAAATAGGCTCAGCTAATTGGATCGGATAAGGATAACGTTGATGAATAAGCTCTTGAATTTGCGCAAACGAAGGTGGTTGATTTGTAGTAAAACGAGCATCTTTAGAAACATCAGCGATGATGCGAAAAGTATCTTCATTAAAGCGAATGAAAAGCAGTGGCCCATCAGCAGAGAAGAAAATATGTAGCTCATTATGCAGCAACTCAGTCGTTATTTTTAGGTCAGCTAAAATAAAATGTTGTGCAAGGTCTTGTCCTGAAAAAGCCATATTACATTGTGTGCGTATCGCACTATGTGCTCCGTCACAAGCTATTAGCCATTGTGTGTTGACGTGTTCAATTTCTCCAGAGGAGTGGCGTAATGTGGCAATAATTTCGTTAGGTTTTTCCGTAAAAGTAGTGAGCTCTACATTCATTTCAACTTGAATGTTGTGCTGTGTTAAGTGTTCTAATAGCATTGCTTCAGTTTGATGTTGCGCAATACCTAAAACAAAAGGGTATGGTGTTTCTAGGATGGTATTATCCAGATCTAAATGGAGGATTTTTTCTCCTAGTGAATAAATATTAATGCCTCTGACTGCAGCGCCTTTGTTCAAGACTGTTGGGAGTAAGCCTTCATCATCCCATAGCTCGAGCGTGCGAGTTTGTGCAGCTAAAGCATTAGAGGTGATAACCGGTTTTGTTTGTTTATCGATGATTCGAAAAGGTATGCCGTGTCTTTTTAGTTCAACTGCCATTGTCAGTCCGGTGGGGCCAGCGCCGACAATGAGGACGGGAGTTTTCATGAGCACCACCTTCTGCTTGAATTGCACTGTTAAGTTATCCACAATTTCTGTGGATAACGTTGTGATTAAGTCTGAGACAACTATGTACAAGCATATCGCATCTTTTGGTAAGAGCTAACAAAAAAGTAAAAATTTATAAAAAAACATTATTAATCAATTGGTTAATTCTGTCATAAAAAATTGAGTAAGTATTAACTAGAAAAGCACGTGTAACTGAGCAACTTTTGCAGAATTAATGAATAGTTGATAACTTTCTTACTGTGAGACGAGTTGGCTTTAAATAATTAAAGATTTTGCTGGAAATCCAGGCTGTTCTGACACCAGTTTTGGTACAAGATAGCCAGATAAACGTTGTGACATTCCTAGATGTAATTTCCGTGCCGTTTCTAAGTTTAAATCAAAATGTGCTGTGCCTTGTACTTTATCTAGAATATGTAAATAGTAAGGTTGAATTCCAGAAGCAAATAATGCTTCGCTTAATTCAACCAGTGTCTCAACATTATCATTGATGCCTTTTAATAAGACCGATTGGTTAAGTAGAGTAACACCCGCTTTGAGAAGTGCTTGCATTGCTTCTTTAATCGAGCAATTAATTTCTTGAGGATGATTTGTATGTACTACTAAAATTGTTTTAAAAGGTAGTTCGGTTATCCATTGGATAAATGACGGAGAAATTCTCTCTGGAAGCATAATAGGCATTCGACTATGAATGCGTAAGCGTCTAACGTGCGGAATCATCGCTAATTTAGTTGAAAAGCTTTGTAGTAATGCATCACTAGCAACTAAAGGGTCGCCACCACTTAATAATACTTCAGCAATGCTAGGATCATTGGCAATATAATCAAGTGCTTTTTCCCATCCGAGGGAGCCTGGATTGTTTTTTTCATAAGGGAAATGGCGGCGAAAACAAAAGCGGCAATTGACGCCACAAGTACCGACAAGAGTTAAAAGTACTCGGCCATGATATTTGTGTAATAAGCCGGGGACCGGATTTGCGGCAGCTTCTTGTAGAGGGTCGGTTTCATATCCGGGAGTTTGGTCAAGCTCTAAGTCTAAGGGTAAGATCTGGCGTAATAATGGATCATTGATATCACCTTTTTTTATCCGCTGCAGAAAACCGCGAGGGACTTTGAGCGGAAAAAGCTTTGCAGCAGCGTTTGCTGCCGCTAATAAACTGTTATCGAGCTCAAGCAGCTGCAGTAATTCTTCAGGATCGGTAATTGCAAGTGATAAAGCTTGTTGCCAGTTTGTAGAGTGTGGATGGGTCATGTTTTTTTAAAATAAGAAATGTTTGTGTAAGATACAAGCTAATAAGAGGGGTGGCAAGTGTTCGGTAACTATTCAGCGCGAAAAGGATTTGGTGGGCACGCTGCGCTTTGCCCACCCTACAACTCTGGATGCCAGCTAGAAGCATGCTGGCACGACAAAATGTAGGGTGGGCAAAGCGCAGCGTGCCCACCAAACCCTTTTGATGCTGAGTAGTTACAGTGTTCGGTTTGGTTTTTGTTAGATTGATTATTTTTCATAAGCGATTATGATACTCTCATTTCTTGAGGAATTAATGATGGCATCTTATACAACAAATGAAATTCGCGGTGGCATGAAGGTGATGATTGATAATGACCCTTGTGCAATTGTTGAAAATGAATTCGTCAAGCCAGGCAAAGGCCAGGCATTTAATCGAATTAAATACCGTAATTTAAAAACGGGCCGTGTTGTGGAGCGAACTTATAAATCCGGCGATTCAATTGAAGCAGCGGATGTGGCTGATATTGAAGCACAGTTTCTTTATACGGATGGGGAACAATGGCACTTTATGTGTGGTGACACATTTGAGCAATATGTCATGAATGAAACGCAAGTGGGAGATACTAAACTATGGTTGAGAGATCAAGATAACTGTGTCTTAACATTATGGAATGGTCTGCCGTTAGGTGTTGTATCAGCTACTTTTGTTAATTTAAAGATTGTGGAAACTGATCCAGGTGTGCGTGGGGATACTTCAGGTGGTGGCGGTAAACCAGCAAAATTAGAAACTGGTGCTGTAGTTCGTGTTCCTTTGTTTATTCAGCAGGGCGAAGTGATTAAAGTAGATACTCGTTCAGGTGAATATGTCTCTCGATCTAAAGAATAAGACTGTTCAAACAAAAGTGGATTGGCGCCCTTCTTCTTCAATGGTTCATTTGCGTTTGCGAGCTGAAATTATTGCTCAAATTCGAGAATTTTTTCGACAGCGCCATGTTTTAGAAGTTGATACGCCATCTTTGTCTCATGCAACGGTAACAGATCCACATGTTATTGGTATTCCAGCTGTTTTTAAGCCTATCGGTGCGCATGATGAAGAAATAGTTTATCTTCAAACATCGCCTGAGTATGCTATGAAACGATTACTAGCTGCTGGCAGCGGCTCTATTTTTCAACTCAGTAAAGCATTTCGGCAAGGAGAGATCGGCCGCTATCATAATCCAGAATTTACTATGCTGGAGTGGTATCGTCCTGGCTTTGATCATCATGCTTTAATGAATGAAATGGATGAGTTATTACAATTAGTTTTAAAAGTAAAAGCTGCAGAGCGTTTAAGTTATGCTGCGGCATTTGAAAAATTTTTAGGAATTAATCCTCATTTAGCAACGTCAGCTGAGTTAGCCGCTTGTGCGCAGCAACAAAATCTTTCATTTGCAGCGACAGCAGAAACGCAGCGTAATTTTTGGTTGGATTTGTTATTAACACATTGCATAGAGCCTCATATTGGTAAAGATGTGCCGGTGTTTTTGTATGATTTTCCAGTTAGTCAGGCAGCGTTAGCAAAAATTCGTCCTGAGCAACCGCCAGTGGCATCACGATTTGAAGTTTATTTTAAAGGTGTTGAGTTAGCGAACGGTTTTCATGAATTACAAGATGCAAAAGAACAACGAAAACGGTTTGAGCAAGATTTAGAATTTCGTCAGGAGTCTGGGATAAGTCCGGTGCCCGTTGATGAATATTTTATTGCAGCTTTAGAGCATGGCTTTCCAGATTGTGCTGGTGTCGCGCTGGGGGTGGATAGATTAATTATGTTGGCATTGAAGATGAATGCGATCAGTGAAGTCATTAGTTTTGCATTTGAGCGGGCTTAAATAGTTTGTTTAAAATTTAAAGATGTTTGTTCATGGCAATATATCTGTTTTGTAATAAGCGAGGTATACTTAATTAACAGTTGTTTGTATTACAAAAGCAAAAGGATGTTGGTATGAAAAGAAAGATCTCAAAATGGAAATTTTTGTACATACTTTCAGTATCAGTAATCTTATTTTTCTCTGTTGCTTTAATAAAAAATAGTTATGCGGATAGTACAGCGGTACAACTCCACACTGTTACGCCAGCGAGTGCTAAACCTTTTGTACTTAATCGACACTATGCAGTATTTGGTGTAGGTGATTCACAGGTTTATCTTGATTCAAATCAGTGGGAATTCTGTCCTAGTAATACAGACTATTATTTTGAAATTACGCCAGCTAATGCTGTAGTAGATTTTCCAGGCTATTATCCACTTTGTCTTACCGAAACATGGGGTCCTCCAGCATCCGATAGGTATAAAATTCGTTATAAAACTCATGCGCTTAGTTACGTTACTTGGCCAGGTACTCCCCCTGGGACAGCAAATACTTTTATTTGGACTATCTGGTGTTATCCAAAGGGTGCGTCAACTGGACTTGTTAACCCGGGTGGGGCGTTTCATGCGCTTAATGCTTGCGGTAGTGAGCCGGCGGGGATTGCTTCTCCTTCCTCTTATTTGCTTGCTTCGGGGGGATCGGGTAATTTAAATGGCTATGTCGGTATATACACAACAAATCGTCGCTGTGCTAGCGGATACTCACCTTATATTAATATAGCAACAAGTCGTACTGAAAAAAATAAAAGTGATACAGTGAAAGGCATTGTATATGAAAGCGTATATCTTGATTCAAATTATACAATACAAGGTTGGATTTATGAGGAAACTACCGGCTCTGCTTCTTGGGTGAATATAATGTGGCAAGTGTGGTGTTGCAAACCAGGAGCAGATTGTAGGAATAATGTCCCATAAGGCGGGTTCTTGAGCAGCTTTTGTTTGGTTGGACACTAGCGTAACTACTTCAGCAGCTAAAGAGTTTGGTGGGCACGCTGCGCTTTGCCCACCCTACAACTCTGGATGCCAGCTAGAAGCGCGCTGGCATGACAAAGCTTTTGTAGGGTGGACAAAGCGCAGCGTGTCCACCAAACTCTTTGGCTGCTAAGTAGTTATATACTAGCTATTAAACCATTCATTCATTTTATCAAGAAGCTCTTTAATTCCGACTGAGCGAAGCGCTGAAAAAGCTTGTAAACTGATCGGGTTTTTAAAGTCTTTTAATTCTTTTTGCACGGCAAAATAAGTTTTTTTCGTTGCTCCAGAGCTTAATTTATCACATTTATTTAATAAAACATGCACAGGCAAATCGCAAGCAGCACACCAAAGTAGTAGTTGGCGATCAAATTCTTTGAGTGGATGGCGGATATCCATTACTAAAATCAAGCCCTTAAGGCACAACCGAGTGCGGAGATACTCGTCTAACAATTTTTGCCAATTTTGTTTCATTGAGGGTGGCACTTTCGCATAGCCATAACCTGGCAAATCAGCTAAGCGACGAGAGTCATCTAAGCCAAAAAGGTTAATCATTTGGGTTCGGCCGGGTGTTTTGCTGACGCGTGCGAGACTTTTATTTTGCGTTAGTTGATTAAGCACGCTCGATTTTCCGGCATTAGAGCGGCCTACGATCGCTACTTCAATACCTTGATCGTGTGGGAGTTGGGTCAGTTTAGCGACACTTAAGAGGAATTTAGCGTCTTGATAGTGAATCTTGGCCATAAGGAGTCGGGTTTTACTTTGTTTAATAAGCAGCCTAAGATATCATCCTTGCTTGCTTTCGTATATATAGAATAATGGCCCACTATGAAAAACCAGACTATTTTAGATTCGTTAAATGATGCTCAGCGCCAAGCTGTTGCTGCTCCTTTGGGTCATCAGTTGATATTAGCTGGTGCTGGCAGTGGAAAGACTCGGGTTTTAACTCACCGCATTGCTTATTTAGTTGAGCAAGAGAGCCTGTCGCCATATAACATTTTGGCTGTGACTTTTACCAATAAAGCCGCACATGAAATGCGGACTCGAATTGAAAACTTACTCGGACCTTCTGCTCGCAGTATGTGGGTGGGGACTTTTCATAGCTTAGCACATCGTTTATTACGCATGCATTGGCGTGAGGCTGATTTACCTGAAAGTTTTCAAATCTTAGATTCAGATGATCAATATCGCATGGTGCGGCGTACGATCGCAGCATTAAATTTAGATGAAGATCGATGGCCCCCGAAACAAGCACAATATTATATTAATGGTAAGAAAGATGAAGGTTTAGAGTCGCATCAGGTCCCGGACTATGGTGATATTGCTGCTCGTACATTATTACAAATTTATCGTACTTATGAAGAGACCTGTCAACGTTCGGGTTTAATTGATTTTGCTGATTTGTTATTAAAAACGCATAAATTATTGTTAACTAAACCCGAGATTTTAACGCATTATCAAGAGCGTTTTCGTTGTATTTTAGTGGATGAGTTTCAGGATACCAACGCGATTCAGTATGCTTGGATTCGTTTATTGGCGGGTAAAAATACGCATGTCATGATAGTCGGCGATGATGATCAATCTATTTATGGTTGGCGCGGCGCTAAAGTTGAGAATTTGCAGCGTTTTGCTGATGATTTTCCTCAAGCAATGACAGTACGTTTAGAGCAAAACTATCGATCTACGGGCACGATTTTAAAAGCAGCAAATGCGTTGATTGAAAATAATTCGGATCGTTTAGGTAAAAATCTTTGGACAGCAGGTGGTGAGGGTGAGCTCATTCATGTTTATTCTGCGTTTAATGATTTGGATGAGGCGCATTTTATTGTTAATCGGATTCGTGATTGGCAACGATCAGGAAAAAGTTTAAGTGATGCAGCCATTTTGTATCGTTCTAATGCGCAATCACGAGTTATAGAAGAAGCATTAATTCAATTTGGTTTACCTTATCGAGTGTATGGTGGTTTACGTTTCTTTGAACGAGCAGAAATTCGTGATGCTTTGGCTTATTTACGTTTAATTGCTAATCGCAATGATGATGCAGCATTTGAGCGTATCGTTAATACGCCTACGCGCGGCATTGGTGATCGTACTTTAGTTGCTTTACGTGAATATACTCAACAACATCAGCTTTCGTTATGGGTTTCGGCAACAAAGTTACTTGAGGCAAATCATTTTCCACCACGCGCAGCGAAAGCATTAGAATTATTTATAAAATTAATCGAAGGTTTGGCTGATGATACGCAATACTTACCTTTGTATGAACAAACCGAGCATATTATTCATAACAGTGGCTTGATTGAGCATTTTCGTAAAGAAAAAGGCGAAAAGGCATTGGCGCGTTTAGAAAACTTAGAAGAATTAGTGAATGCAGCACGGCAATTTGAATCAGATGCGGCAGATCCTGATATGCCAAAAATCTCGGCTTTTTTAGCTTATTCAGCGCTAGAATCCGGTGAAGGCCAGGCAAATAAATTTGAAGAGAGTGTGCAGTTAATGACGTTGCACTCAGCAAAAGGATTAGAGTTTCCATTGGTATTTTTATGTGGTTGTGAAGAAGGTTTATTTCCTCATTATATGACTATGGAAGATCCAAAAGGTTTAGAGGAAGAGCGACGTTTGTGTTATGTCGGTATTACCCGCGCTATGGAAAAATTATTTATTACTCATGCGGAAGTAAGACGCTTGCATGGTAAAGAGGCGCGTCATCGACCATCGCGGTTTTTAAGTGAAATTCCAGCCGAGTTGTTAAATGAAGCACGGTTAAAAACTAAAGTCAGTAGGCCACAAACAGCAACGCCACTTGCGACAAGCTTAACGCAAAAATCCGTTGGTAATTTAAATATGGGACAACGAGTTACGCATCATGTGTTTGGTGAAGGAATTATCTTGCAATGCGAAGGTTATGGTGAACATGCGCGGATACAAGTGCGATTTCAAACAGCAGGAACAAAGTGGTTGATTGCGAGTTTTGTGGCGATTGCTTAAGGGTTGTAAGAAAAGTTTGGTGGACACGCTGCGCTTTGCCCACCCTACGGCTTTTATAATTTATTTTTGTAGGGTGGGCAAAGCGCAGCGTGCCCACCAAACTCTTTGGCTGCTAAATAGCGACTAAGGATTTTATGTTTTATTCGTTAATTAAAAAATTACTATTTATCTTTCCTCCAGAAACTGCGCATGCAGTTACGCTTAAGTTATTGCGTTTGGCGCATTCACTAAGATTAATAAAAAAATTTATTTCAACCTATTCAGCACCCAGTGCAGTGATGGGTTTGCAATTTGTTAACGCAGTTGGCTTGGCTGCTGGTTTAGATAAAAATGGCGATTATATCGATGCGTTGGCCGATTTGGGTTTTGGTTTTTTAGAAGTAGGTACGGTAACGCGTTACCCACAAATCGGTAATCCGCAGCCACGTTTATTTCGTCTTATACAAGATGAGGCGCTTATTAATCGGATGGGATTTAGTAATAAAGGCGTCGATTATTTAGTTGAGCGACTAAAGTCAATTCGATATCAAGGGATATTAGGAATTAACATAGGTAAAAATCGTGATACTACTTTAGAAAATGCGGTGGATGATTATCTTTATCTTTTTCGTGCTGTGGCACCGTATGCAAGTTATGTGACAATTAATATTTCCTCACCAAATACAGAAGGGTTGCGTGATTTGCAGCATGGCGAATTGTTGCAGGTTTTATTGCAATCTTTAAAAAAAGAACAAGCTTTACAATCTGCGAATTTAAAAAAATATATTCCACTCGTAGTAAAAGTAGCGCCAGATTTAACATTATTAGAGTTAGAGAAAATGGCGGATATTTTTTTAGCGGAAAAAATTGATGGTGTTATTGCAACAAATACGACTTTAAATAGAGTTGGTGTTAAAAATACAATGCTCGCAAAAGAAACCGGTGGTTTAAGTGGTAAACCTTTAACTGCTAGATCGACTACGGTTGTGGCGCAATTACACTCCTTGTTAAAAAATAAAATTCCTATTATTGCCTGTGGAGGTATTTTTAATAGTATGGATGCACAAGCAAAAATAGCTGCAGGTGCAAGCTTAGTGCAGCTTTATACCGGGTTGATTTATCAAGGGCCAGGGTTGATCGCGAAGTGTGCTGTAACTATTCAGGAGAGAGGGCATACGCGTGTATAGCACTTAAAATAGAGCGACTTGCTTGCCATGGATGGCAAGCCTAAAACAGGGATGTTTCGCTTGGAGCGGTATTTTAAGTGCTATACACGCGTATGCCCTCTCTCCTGAATAGTTACGGTGGGCACAGGCCTGCGGCCTTTTGCCCACCCTACGAATAGCCATGTCGCTCACAATGACGGGGCACTTATTCTACGGTTACTGATTTTGCTAAGTTTCTTGGTTGATCCACATCTGTGCCTTTTAATACGGCCACATGATACGCCAATAATTGTAAAGGAATGGTGTAAGCAATCGGTGCAAGAATAGGATCCATTATGGGTAGTTCAATGACGTGTATACCTTTGCCTGTTTCTTTTACGCCAGTGGTACTATCGGTTAAAATAAATAATTCACCACCGCGCGCACTGACTTCATGAAGATTGGATTTAATTTTTTCTAATAATTCATCGTGGGGTGCAATTGCAATGACTGGCATATTTTTATCAACTAATGCAAGTGGTCCATGTTTTAATTCGCCAGCGGGATAACCTTCAGCGTGAATGTAAGAAATTTCTTTTAATTTTAATGCGCCTTCTAATGCGATGGGATATAAAGCGCCACGTCCTAAAAATAATGCGTGTTCTTTATCAATAAAATGCGCTGCAAGACGCATGATTTGCGGATTTAATTTTAAGGTATCTGCAACGACTTGAGGAAGTTGATGTAACTGACTTACTAAGTGTTGTTCTGTTTCAGCAGTAAGATGATGATGGCGGCCAACCGCGATAGTTAACATCAGTAAAGCAGTTAGTTGCGCGGTGAAAGCTTTTGTAGAGGCAACGCCGATTTCTACGCCTGCGCGTGTCATAAAATTTAAATCAGATTCACGAACCAAAGAGCTTTCTGGCACATTACAAATAGCAAGTGAGCTAATAAAGCCAATTTTTTTTGCTAATCGTAATGCTGCTAAGGTATCGGCTGTTTCACCTGATTGAGAGAGTGTTACAAATAAACTATTTTTTGGCACTACTGGTTTGCGATAACGAAATTCACTAGCGATTTCTACTGAACAAGGGATGCCTGCGAGTGATTCTAACCAATAGCGAGCAACCATCGCAGCGTGATAGCTAGTACCACAGGCAACGAATTGAATATGTTCTACACGTTTAAATAATTTTTTTGCTGTTAAACCAAATGCGGCCTCAAGAATATTGTTTTTCCCAGTACGGCCTTCTAGGTTGGCGGTGATTGCACGCGGTTGTTCAAAAATTTCTTTACACATAAAGTGGCGATAATCACCACGATCGCTGGTGTCTTGAGAAAATTCTAATTTAGTTGTTTTGCGTTCAACAAGCGTGCCGATGTTATCATAAATTTTAAGAGTGTTATGTGTTAAGTCAGCAATATCACCTTCTTCTAAATAAATAAATTCTTGTGTGACTGGCGTGAGAGCGATGGTGTCAGAGGCAAAAAAGTTTTCGCCGATTCCTTTGCCGATGACAAGAGGACTGCCACTGCGGACAGCAAGTAAACGGCCAGGTTGGTGTGATGATGTAATTCCTAGAGCATATGCACCCTCTAGCTTGCTAATTGTTTTTTGGGTTGCCATGAGTAAATCATTACTTTCTGCGAAATGAAAATGCAGCAAGTGAGCGACTGTTTCAGTATCAGTATCAGAGCTAAATTGATAGCCTTTTCCGGTTAAAAAGGTACGGAGTGTGTCGTGATTTTCAATAATACCATTGTGCACTACAGCAATTTCATTACCAGACATTAATGGATGGGCATTCACTTCCGAAGGAACTCCGTGAGTGGCCCAGCGAGTATGAGCAATGCCAGTTTTGCCAGGAATAGGTGAAAGACTCAGTAATGCTTCAAGTTCGCGGACTTTGCCTTTCGTGCGTAGGCGATCAATTTGTTGATTAGCATTGATGACGGCAATACCAGCAGAATCATAACCGCGATATTCTAGTCGTTTTAAGCCTTCCAGGAGTATCGTTTCAATATTACGTTGTGAAGCTGCGCCGACAATACCGCACATAGTTAAGACTCCTTTGCTTTTTTCTTGGGTCGTTGCCAAGCAGGAATGCTGCGTTGTTCGGCACGACATAAAGTTAGTTGATTAGCCGGTGCGTCGCGATAAATTGTCGAGCCCGCACCGATGGTAGCTCCTGTGCCAACTTTAACAGGAGCAATTAATTGTGAATTTGAGCCAATAAAAGCATGATCATCGATAATAGTTTTATGTTTATTTACGCCATCATAATTACAGGTAATCACACCGGCACCGATGTTAACTTCTTTGCCTATCTCACTATCGCCGATGTAACTTAAGTGATTAATTTTGCTGCCTTGATTTACACGTGATTTTTTAATTTCAACAAAGTTACCGATTTTAACATGATTAGCTAATTCTGTTTCTGGACGTAAATGAGCGAAAGGTCCAATAATGCAGTGGTCTGCAATGATGGCGCCATCAATAAAGCAATTTGCCTTAATTTCTACATGATCAGCAATAATAGTGTTGCGTAAAATAGAGTTTGCACCAATTTTACAGTGATTGCCTAAGGTCACTTTACCTTCGATGATGACATTAATGTCAATGGTACAATCCGTTCCTACTTTGAGCTCTCCACGCAAATCAAAACGCTGCGGATCTAATAAAGTGACGCCTTGCTTCATTAATTTTTCAGCACATTGTTGTTGGTGAAAACGCTCTAATGTGGCGAGTTGTATGCAATCATTGATGCCACAAACCTCTTGGTATTGTAGGGGCTGTATGTCGTAAATAGGAATGTGTTCTTGTGCTGCTTTAGTAATAATTTCAGTGAGATAAAATTCTTGTTGTTGGTTGTTATTAGTCAAATGTGGTAGCCAGCGTTGTAAATAAGTTGCAGGGATTAAATAAATTCCAGAATTTATTTCGTGGATGGCACGCTCAGTTGCGTTTGCATCTTTTTCTTCAACAATTTGGGTGATTTGGTGTTGTTGGTTGCGAATGATTCTCCCCAATCCTGTAGGCTGAGGGAAAAATGCAGTAATTAGTCCAATTGCATCGGCTGGTGTTGTGGTAATTAATTGTTGTAATGTTTCAGCAGTAACAAGAGGGACATCACCATATAAAACGAGGACACGATTTTGCTGCGGAATGTTAGGCAGAGCCTGGAGTACGGCATGCCCAGTTCCTAATTGTTCTTTTTGTTCGACCCAGGCAATAGCAAGGTGGGACAGGGCTTGCTGTATCTGGATACCTTGGTGACCATGGATGACAATCGGTATTTGAGTTGGGTTTAGCGTGGTTGCGGTAGCAATAACGCGCTCAAGTAAGCTTGTTCCCGCAAGTTGATGCAATACTTTGTGTAGACGGGAGCACATGCGTTTACCTTGTCCGGCGGCGAGAATAACAATACTGAGCGTCATAAGGGTCCTGGGATTGTATAACGGTGGAATTATACATGAATTTGATGGAATTGGTTGGTTTTTTGCGTTGTTTTAAGTTCTATGCCTGTGCGCTTGAGCTGTAACTCATCAGCAGTCAGGGAGTGTGTGAGTGCAGCACTTAAAATAGAGCGACTTGCTTGCCATGGATGGCAAGCCTAAAACAGGGATGTTTCGCTTGGAGCGGCATTTTAAGTGCTGCACTCACACACTCCCTGACTGCTGATGAGTTACCCTGAACTAATTGTTGTTAATTAGCTGTCTCTATAGCGATATTATTAATTTTTTCAATGAATTGAGTAACCCGAGCGTCATTAAAAATTTCTTTGTCTATGCACAGAAATGCCGTGTGTTCATATTTGTCAGAGATGGCATTAATCATTAAAGACATTTCATTAATGGGTTTTACTACTTCTCGTTCATTAATGACGAGAATAGGATCGGCTTCAATTTTATAGGATTGATGAGGCGTTTGTATGAGAGAGATCTGCCAATCTTGAAATGATGATTTGTTAGTTGCTCTGAACTCTTGAACTAAGGGTTCTATGAGATTGAGGTTTCGATGGTCAAGCCGTACTATTTTAGGCATCTGGCGTTGTTGAATACGTTTTGCAATATTGACCGCAGGTTGGTTGTCATTCATTTCTGATAATAATTTTATAATCATGAAAATATCATAATCGCAAAGTTCTTTATAATGCAGGTAATTTTTTTTCAGAAACAATTGTTTGTTTTTTTCAAAATTAGGTTCGGATTTTATTGTTTGATTAAAGGTGTTTACTTTCAACAAAAACTCACCTAAGGGTGTTGCTTTTATTTTAGCATAAGGAGCGTAAGTATCGAGGTTTTCGGCGAGATTACGTAAAAGTTGAATTAAATAAGCTTCAATCGATAATTTTTTTTGATTATGATAAATGTTGCGTGTCATTAATCGTCGCGCAACTAAGTAATGCTCAACTACACCGATGCCTTTGTGAGTAATCCCCAAGCTTTCGCCTTGTGGTGAGTTGACTATGGTCATGCAGTTTAACATCCAGCGAAAATCGAATTCGCCATAGCTTACACCGCAAAAATGACTATCTCTTAATAAATAATCTAATCGATCTGCATCAAGCTGGGAGGAAACAATATCGGCCAGTACCCGTTTGCGATGGGATTTATGCATGATCATATCTTCGATGAGTTTGAACTTTTCATCGCTTAGCTGATGTCGTGGATTAGATTGGTTAAAGTGAGAAAAAAATGTTTGGTTGCGATAATCAGCTAAAAAGAACGGCGTCCAATCTTCATGACGAATACGCTTAGCATGAAATACATCTTCAAAAGCATGTGAGAAAGGTCCGTGCCCGACGTCGTGAAGCAAGCATGCAATAATGACTAATTGGCGCTCTTCTTCTGATAATCCAACGCGATGAGCAATTTGACTCGCAACGTATGAACATCCAAGACTATGATTAAAGCGAGTATGCACCGCGCCTGGGAAAATCAAGTCCCCCATGCCAAGTTGTTTTATATGTCGTAGCCGTTGAAATGTGGGGCTATCAATGAAAGGCTTGATCCAGTTATTTTCTAATGTTGTAAACTGCATGGTTCCGTGAACCGGATCTTTAATTACATGGGCAATATTGTCTTTATTTATCATGAAGAATGCTCAATTTAGAGTTAAATAATAACTATTCAGCAGCCAGAGAGCGTGCGAGTGCAGCACTTAAAATGCCGCTCCAAGCGAAACATCCCTGTTTTAGGCTTGCCATCCATGGCAAGCAAGTCGCTCTATTTTAAGTGCTGCACTCGCACGCTCTCTGGCTGCTGAATAGTTACCGTTAATAATATGCAACGATTTTATTTTCAATCGCAGATACAAAATGATCGTAATTGTACCAGCATGTTATAGCTTTAGAGTATGAATTTTTTTATCGAGATAGTTTTAGAGTGTTGAAAATCAATAGTGGGTTTGGCTGTTTGAGTTAGGCCTAGCAAAAAAAAGCATGTCCTAGTATGTGATTAATCCTAGCGATTGTTTTCATGATTGATTAATATGTGGATAGAAGTGTAAGGGGTCAAGCCTCAAAACCTTATAAATACGAATTAGCTTAGATTAAGGATTTTTAGACATGGTAAAAAAACGCGGCTTGGGTAAATCTTTAGATGCCCTTCTAGTAGGCTCTTCATTAAATCTTGCCGAAGAGACTGTTATTTCCAGTGAGGCACATAAAGAAAAGCTTTGCCGTTTGGCTGTGGATCAAATTCAAAGAGGCAAATATCAGCCACGACGTGGCATGGATCCAGATGCATTAGAAGATTTAGCGAGCTCGATTCGTTCTCAAGGAATTATTCAACCTATCGTGGTTCGACCTATTTTAGGTGGAAGATATGAAATAGTCGCAGGTGAGCGGCGCTGGCGTGCTAGCCAAATGGCTGGTTTAACTGAAATTCCTGCAATTATCCGCGAAATTCCTGATGAAGCTGCTGTTGCAATTGCTTTAATCGAAAATATTCAACGTGAGAGCTTAAATCCTATTGAAGAAGCCTTGGCTTTACAGCGGTTATTAGAAGAATTTTCGATGACGCATCAACAAGTTGCTGAGGCGGTAGGTAAATCGCGTGCTACAGTAACTAACTTGTTGCGCTTGCTTCTATTGGCAGAGGAAGTAAAGGTTATGTTGGAACATGGCGATATTGAAATGGGCCATGCGCGCGCACTATTAACGTTGACAGCAGTGGCGCAAGTGGATGCTGCGCAAATGATAGTTGATAAAGGCTTGTCTGTCAGAGAGACGGAAGAATTAGTTCGGCGTTTACAGTTACCCAAGTTACCTGCTATACCTAAAACAATAGACCCTGATGTTAAGCGATTACAGCAAGATTTATCCAGTAGATTGAAGCTGATGGTAGCAATTCAGTGTAATACTAAAGGTAAGGGTAAGTTGGTTATTCGTTATAATAATTTAAGTGAGTTGGACAATTTGCTGGAATATTTTAATTAAAGCAGGAGTCGGCATTGATTTGTCGTTTTATAAAGAGAAAAGTGGTTTCATAATGTTGGAAAAACATGGCAAATAATCGGTGTGGCGGTTCTAATATAACTAGCGATCAAAATCACACGCCGCAAGCTGTGCGAGTATCGCCTTCTTCTTATAAAAAGTTATTGCAAAAATTAAAAGGTATTCAAGAGCAACATTGTCAGGAGCAAAAAGACTTATTAAGCAAATTTTATGAAGCTAAATTTCATGCTTTAGTGAAAAAGCAAACCGATGCATTCAATAAGACAGTAAAAGATGATTTTTTAAAGCTAATGGAGCATTTGGTTAGTTTAGGGATTTTCTTAGATCAGAATTTGGAAGCGCATCAACGTATTCGTGCTGTTTTTGTTGATGCAATACAGCTATCAAAAGATGTGATGGCGTCTAGATGTACTTGGTTTGATCTTTCTCGTGTTCATTACTTAAATAGAAAAGAAAAAATGGTAGCGCTTGTCAGTGCTATTCAGGCAGCTGTTAATGTTGTTAGTTTTCCATGTGACAGCGAATACCGCAGTGCTTTGTTAGCTTCCGCTGTAAATTTGCGCAGAGAGGTCGAGGGTCCAGCTATTTTTCGGCAAGAGCACCGCCTTGCATGTGGCCTGTTGGGGGCGTTGGCTGTTGTTGTTGGGCTTGTTGTTATTGTTGCTAGTTTTGCTTTTGCCCCTATTGGGGGCGTGAGTATATTTACTTTTTTAGCTGGAATGGCGGTGTTTTGCATTGGTTTGGCGATGTTACTGCATGTTGCGGTGCCAGAAGCTGATCACGATAAGACAAGGAAAAACGAGAATTTACACTCAAGTAAGGCGGCAAAGTCATTAAAAAATTTAGCAACGAGCTCTTTTACTTTGTTTAGTTCAGGAAATGCGCGAGGAGAGGAGTTTTCTGCGGAGAATATTTTAATGTCGTCACCATTGGCGCCAAGCCCGATCAGGATTAGTTAAATTTATCTAAATTGTTTGTAACTATTCAGCAGCCAGAGTTTGGTGGGCACGCTGTGCTTTGCCCACCCTACGTTTTTTATAGTTTATTTTTGTTATTTTTTGTAGGGTGGGCAAAGCGCGGCGTGCCCACCAAGCTGCTGATTTTTTTATGCTTTTTTTCGAGTAGCTATTCAGCGGCTAAAGTGTGTGCGAACGTAGTGTTTAAAATAAAGCGACTTGCTTGCCATGGATGGCAAGCCTAAAACAGGGATGTTTCGCCTGGAGCGGTATTTTAAACACTACGTTCGCACACACTTTAACCGCTGAATAAACTTAAAAATAAAAAAATTGCCTCTCTCACAAAAAATCATTATACTCGGCGCAATTTTCCCGGGTCCTTTAACTTTTATGACAAAAATACAGGACGCAGTACGAAAACAACTGTTTAAGATACTTTTTTGGCAGCTAATCATAATAGCGGGGCTAGCATTGGTGATCGGGTTTTTACAAGGGATACAGCGAGGGTATTCAGTGCTGATAGGCGGATTAGCTTATTGGTTGCCGACCTTGATTTTCCTTTGGCGTGTATCGGCGCATGCTGCTGCGCGAGCGGCAACTCGGTTTATGGTGGCTTTTTTTGCTGGCGAAATCGGCAAGCTATTTGTAAGTGCCTTACTCTTTTTATTAGCGGTTAAATATTTTTCTATGGATAGTTTATATGGCGTGATAGGCCTATTAGGTGCTATTGGCGCTTTTTGGGTGGCTTCAGTTAGTTCATTACTTTCGTCAGGGGGTGGCAAAGCATGAGCAATTCCTCTGAATCATATATTCAGCATCATTTAGAACATTTACAGTTTAATTTAACTGATTACACTATGACAGGTAATGGGTTCTGGACTATTAATCTAGATACCTTTGTGGTTGGATTGATTACCGCATTGATTATAGCTTGCACATTTCGTTACGTTGCAGTTCGGATGACGCAAGGTGTTCCGGGTAAATTACAAAATTTTGTTGAGATGGCGATTGAGTTTGTTCATGGTTCAGTAAAAGATACTTTTCATGGAAAAAGCCCTTTAGTTGCGCCTTTAGCTCTCACCTTGTTTTTATGGATATTTTTGATGAACACCCTTGATCTATTGCCAGTAGATTTTTTACCTGGATTAGGTGAGTTAGTTGGGATTCATAATATGAAAGTGGTGGCTACAGCTGATCCAAATATGACTTTTGCAATGTCGATTTCAGTCTTTATTTTAATTATATTTTATAATGTCACTGTTAAGGGTTGGCATTTGCCTAAGGAAATTCTGACGCAACCTTTTGGTCCGTATCTGTTTCCATTAAATGTTTTATTTCGGGTGATCGAAGAATTTGTCAAACCGTTTTCATTAGCATTGCGGTTGTTCGGAAATATGTTTGCCGGAGAATTAATTTTTATTTTAATTGCACAAATGCCATTTTGGGCGCAGTGGTTGCCTGGAAGTATTTGGGCAATTTTTCATATTTTAATTATCACCATTCAAGCATTTATATTTATGATGCTGTCAGTCGCTTATCTTAGTATGGCGCATGATACGCATTAATTATTTTAACTAGGAGGTAAGATGGAAATCGCGAGTCTAATTGCACAAGTGCAAGGTTTTAAAGCTGTTGCTGCTGGATTGTTAGTTGGTTTAGCATCACTCGGTACCGCTATTGGGTTTGGTATTTTGGGCGGAAAGTTTGTTGAAGGCGTAGCTCGTCAACCTGAATTATCAGGTATGTTAATGGTGCGCGTTTTAATTATGGCAGGTTTAGTTGACGCATTTGCCGTAATTTCTATCGTATTAGGATTGTTATTGTTCTTTACCAATAATCCTTTTTTATCAGCGGTGATTGATGCTGCAAAACCAGCGGTTAGTTAAAGTTTCAAAATAGTGAGGAAATAGAATGGAGATTAATGCAACTCTGATCGGCCAATTGATTACATTTGCTATCTTGGTATGGTTTACCATGAAGTATGTGTGGCCACCGATTACGACAGCAATGGCTGAACGCGAGAAAAAAATCGCGGCTGGTTTAGAAGCTGCAGATCGTAGCAAGAGAGAATTAGAGCATGCTGAAAGTGAAGCATTGTCTATCATTCACAACGCTAAACTTGAAGCATCACGTATTGTTGATCAAGCGCATAAACGTTTTGCGCAAATTGTTGATGAATCAAAAGAAAGCGCGCGTGTTGAATCTGACCGTATTCTTTTGTTAGCTCAAGATGAAATTGCGCGTGAGGTTAATCAAGCAAAAGAAGGGTTACGAAAACAATTGGCAACCCTAGCGATGGCTGGAGCAGAAAAAATTATTAATCGTAATTTAGATGCATCAACACATGCTGGCTTATTAGATGAGATCGTTTCGGAAATATAAAATGACTGCAAACTTTACATCGATAGCGCGACCTTATGCTTTAGCAGCATTTGAGCATGCTTTAGCAAAAAATACGGTGCCTGAATGGCAGTCCGTGTTGAATAAAGCCGCAATAGTTGCTACTGATCCACAGCTCGTTCAATTTATGGCGAGTCCGGAAGTAGAAACAAATCAGCTCGCTGATTTGTTTTGTAATGTCTTAGGCTCTGATTTGGTTAAAGAACAAGACAACTTTATTCATCTCTTGGCTGAACACAAACGCTTTGCGGTGTTGCCCGAAATAGCGAAACAATTTAAGCAACATGGTGAAGAGCATGCAAAGCAAGTAACTGTCGATGTTACCTCTGCTGTTGAGTTTACTGAGCAGCAAAAAGCGCGTTTAAAGCAAGTGTTAGAAAAGCGCTTAAAACTACAAGTCACACTAGCCTGTGCAATAGATCCTAGCCTATTGGGTGGTGCAATTATCCGAGCAGGCGATCATGTTATTGATGGCAGTGTGCGTGGCAAACTAAACCGACTGATTGAATTTATTTAGAGAATTTCTTAAAGGTAATGACCTATGCAACAAACACAATTAAGCCCATCTGAAATTAGTGAACTGATCAAGCAACGAATAGAAAAATTTGATATTCGAGCGCAGGTTCGTACTGAAGGTACTATTGTTAGTTTAAAAGACGGTATTGTTCGCGTTCATGGTTTAGATGACGTGATGCAAGGAGAGATGGTTGAGTTTGCCGACGGTACTTATGGAATGGCGCTTAATCTTGAACGTGATTGTGTGGGTGCTGTTGTATTAGGTCGATCAGAAAATTTATCGGAAGGACAAGTCGTAAAATGTACCGGACGTATTTTAGAAGTGCCTGTTGGTGAAGCATTATTAGGCCGTGTCGTTGATGCATTGGGTAATCCAATTGATGGAAAAGGCCCGATTCTTGCTACCCAAACTTCTCCAGTCGAAAAAGTAGCTCCTGGTGTTATTGCTCGCCAACCGGTATCGCAACCGTTACAAACGGGCTTGAAATCAATCGATTTCATGGTGCCGATTGGTCGTGGACAAAGAGAATTGATTATTGGTGATCGTCAAACAGGTAAAACAGCTGTGGCGATTGATACTATCATCAATCAACGTGGCACTGGGGTTAAGTGTATTTATGTAGCGATTGGTCAAAAAGCATCATCTGTTGCAACAGTCGTACGTAAATTAGAAGAACATGGCGCAATGGCGCATACCATTGTAGTTGTTGCTTCTGCTGCAGAAGCAGCGGCATTGCAATTTATTGCACCTTATTCAGGTTGTGCAATGGGCGAATATTTTCGTGATAAAGGCGAAGATGCATTAATTGTGTTTGATGATTTAACCAAGCAAGCATGGGCCTATCGTCAAGTGTCATTATTATTACGTCGTCCTCCAGGCCGTGAAGCTTATCCTGGCGATGTATTTTATATTCATTCACGTTTACTTGAGCGTGCTTCAAGAGTAAACGAAGCTTACGTTGAACAAATGACGGATGGAAAAGTAAAAGGTAAAACGGGTTCATTAACTGCTTTACCTATTATTGAAACGCAAGCAGGTGACGTATCGGCATTCGTTTCAACTAACGTTATTTCGATTACTGACGGACAGATTTTCTTAGAAACAGATTTATTTAACTCTGGGATTCGTCCAGCAATTAATGCGGGCTTATCCGTCTCACGTGTGGGTGGTGCAGCGCAAACTAAGATTATTAAAAAATTAGCGGGTGGTGTGCGAATTGCCATGGCGCAATATCGTGAATTAGCAGCATTCTCACAGTTTATGTCCGATTTAGATGAGGCAACACGTAAGCAGTTAGAGCGCGGTCAACGTATTACTGAAGTCATGAAACAAAAACAATATCAACCTTTGTCAATTGCTGAAATGGCTTTAATTATGTATGCAACAGATCAAGGCTATTTAGATAATGTACCACTCAATAAGATTGCAGAGTTTGAAAGTGGATTGCGTTCTAGCTTACGCTCAAGTCATGCTGATTTGATGGATAAGATTAATAAAACAGGTGATTACAGTAATGAAGTTGCCGCAGAGTTGAAGCAGCTTGTCGAAGCATTTAAAAAAACGTTTGTGATGTAGGATTCGTATTATGGCAGTAGCGAAAGAGATTCGCACCAAGATACATAGCATCAAGAACACGCAGAAAATTACGCGTGCGATGGAAATGGTGGCGGCGAGTAAAATGCGTAAAGCACAAGACCGCATGCGTCGCGCTAAGCCTTATGCTAAAAAAATAATGGATGTTATTGGGCATTTGGCAACAGGGCACCCAGAATATCGTCATGCTTTTTTGCAAGAACGTGAAGTTAAGAGTGTTGGTATTATTATTGTCACAAGTGATCGTGGACTTTGTGGTGGTTTAAATACTAATTTATTGCGTACAGCAATAAGTAACATTAAAGAATGGAAAGCGACTGGTGTGGATATTAATTTGTGTTTGATTGGTACCAAAGCCGAAGCATTTTTTAAACGGGTTGGCGGTAAAGTACTAGGTCAAGCGGATCATCTGGGCGATGCGCCTGCTTTGGCGGATTTGATTGGCGTAGTAAAAGTGATGCTAGATGCTTTTGTTGAAAAGCGCATCGATGCTTTATATATATGCTCCAATGAGTTTGTTAATACAATGAAGCAATTTCCGCAGGTACAGCGTTTATTGCCTGTTGTTCCTTCAGTTGATGCGAAGTTACAGCACTATTGGGACTATATCTACGAACCAGATAATGCAAAAGAGTTATTGGGAAAACTATTAACTCGGTATATCGAATCACAAGTTTATCGTGGTGTGATTGAAAATATTGCGTGTGAACAAGCCGCTCGAATGTTTGCGATGAAAAGTGCAACAGATAATGCAGCAGACTTGATTAGTGATTTGCAGACCGTGTATCACAAAGTGCGACAAGGGGCGATTACCCGAGAGTTGTCAGAGATTGTTGCTGGAGCAGCAGTCGTTTAAAGATTAAATTTATTTTGAGGTGGTTCTAATGAGCGTTGGTAAAGTTGCGGAAATCATCGGTGCGGTTGTTGACGTGGAATTTCCACGTGATGCAGTTCCTAATATTTATGATGCACTTAAGCTAAATGATAGAAATTTGATGCTTGAAGTGCAGCAGCAATTGGGTGATGGTGTAGTGCGAACGATCGCAATGGGTACAACAGATGGTTTGAGCCGTGGATTAGATGTGTCGAATACAGGGAAACCGATCATGGTTCCTGTAGGCAAACCTACCTTAGGCAGAATTATGAATGTATTAGGTGATCCTATTGATGGTGTTGGCACTATTGATGCGGAAAAATTACCAATCCATAGAGCACCACCTAGTTTTGCGGAGCAAGCAGCCACTAACGAATTACTAGAAACAGGCATTAAAGTCATAGACCTAGTTTGTCCATTTGCAAAAGGCGGAAAAGTCGGTTTATTTGGCGGTGCTGGTGTTGGTAAAACAGTTAACATGATGGAACTTATTCGTAATATTGCTATTGAGCATAGCGGTTATTCAGTATTTGCGGGTGTTGGTGAACGAACTCGTGAAGGTAATGATTTTTATCTTGAAATGAAAGAGTCAAATGTACTTGATAAAGTATCGCTGGTGTATGGTCAGATGAATGAGCCACCTGGTAATCGTTTACGAGTTGCATTAACAGGTTTAACTATTGCAGAAAGTTTCCGTGATGAAGGTCGTGACGTGTTACTTTTCATTGATAATATTTATCGTTATACCTTAGCTGGTGTAGAAGTTTCTGCTTTATTAGGCCGTATTCCTTCAGCTGTGGGTTATCAGCCAACATTGGCTGAAGAAATGGGAACATTGCAAGAACGTATTACGTCAACGAAAAAAGGCTCTATTACTTCAGTACAAGCTGTTTATGTACCAGCAGATGATTTAACCGATCCATCACCAGCAACCACGTTTGCTCACTTGGATGCAACAGTTGTATTATCCCGACAAATTGCTGAATTAGGTATTTATCCAGCAATTGACCCTCTTGATTCTACCAGTCGTCAATTAGATCCATTAGTCGTTGGTCAGGAACATTATGATGTAGCTCAGGCAGTGCAACAAACATTGCAACGTTATAAAGAATTGAAAGATATTATTGCTATTTTAGGTATGGATGAATTATCAGAAGATGATCGATTAACGGTAACCCGCGCGCGTAAAATTCAACGTTTCTTATCACAACCCTTCTTTGTTGCGGAAGTTTTCACAGGTTCGCCTGGAAAATATGTGCCTTTGAAAGAAACTATCCGTGGATTTAAAGGCATTATTAATGGTGACTATGATCATTTACCTGAGCAAGCATTTTATATGGTCGGTAGTATTGATGAAGCAGTAGAAAAGGCGAAAACTTTATTATGAGTTCAGTAACGTTACGACTTGATATTGTCAGTGCAGAACAAGAAATATTTTCTGGCGAAGCAGAAATGATTTTTGTGACGGGAGAGATGGGTGAGCTTGGCATTGCACCTGGCCATGCTCCGCTGATCACTTCATTAAAGTCGGGTAATGTTCGAACGATCAATGCGAATCGGCATGAAGAAATTTTTTATATTTCTGGCGGAATGCTAGAAGTTCAACCTTTTGTTGTCACTGTTTTGGCTGATACTGCATTACGTGCAGCAGATATTGATGAAGCAGTGGCGTTAGAAGCAAAAGAACGTGCAGAGCGCATGTTGGGTGAAAAAGGTTCTGAGATTGATATTGCTAAAGCCACGTCAGAGTTAGCTGAAGCGATCGCGCAAATTCGTGCAGTGCAACAATTGAAAAAGAAAGCAAGATCATCTGGTATATAAATAAATAGAATTGTGAAATGTCGATATAGCAATAGTCATGTGTTTTTCACGATCATCAGGATGATAGGCGTTAAAAGGAATTACCATGTTTCCGCAAAAAAAATCCAGCAAAAAAAGTCCGCGCAGTGGGACAGATAGTTTATTTCGTTATGCTGAACTTTTAAATTATGGTCAATTACATATTAAATTTGATCCCGCTACGGGTCTTAGAGCAATTGTTGCAATTCATAACTTAAAGTTGGGCTCCGCCATTGGCGGATGTCGCTTTGTTCATTATGATAGTGTTGATGCTGCAATAGAAGATGTATTGCGTTTGGGTTATATGATGAGCTACAAAGCTGCCATTAGTAACCTTCCCCATGGCGGTGCTAAGGCTGTTATTATTAAACCGAAAATAATTAAAGATCGGCGAGCTATGTTGCATGCTTTTGGCGACTTTATTAATGATTTAGGTGGTCGTTATATTACAGCGATGGACAGTGGTACGAATGAATCTGATATGGATATAATTGCTGAGCGTACACCTTATGTAACTTGTACTTCTGCATCCGGTGCTGGTGGTGACCCTTCTCCTACGACTGCGTTTGGTGTGCGTCGTAGTATAGAGGCGGCGGTTAAATTTCAATTAGGCCGTGATACGCTTGAGGGAGTTCATGTTGCTCTTCAAGGCGCTGGTCATGTTGGATATTATTTGGCGAAGGAATTACATAAACTCGGCGCACGGTTGACGATGTGTGATGTTAACACTGCAGCATTACAACGTTGTGTTGATGAATTTGGTGTGACAGTTTGTTCTGTCGATGAAATTTATAGTATCGAAGCGGATGTGTTTGCGCCCTGTGCGTTAGGTAAAATTTTAAATTTAACTACGATTAAGCAATTACGAGTTAAAATAGTGGCTGGCTCTGCAAATAATCAGTTGGCGCATTATAAGTATGGTGCTTTGCTACATGAGCGCGGCATTTTATATGCGCCTGATTTTGTTGCAAATGCGGGGGGGCTAATTAATGTTGCGGCTGTTTATGATCATGGTAGTGTTGCTAAAGCAGAACAGCAAGTGAGTGATATTTATAATACTCTTATGCCTATTTTTATAAAATCTAAGTTTGAAAATGTTGCAACTAATCAAATTGCTGAACAAATTGCATTAAGTAAGTTGCGTTAGTCGTTTAATATTTGGTGGGCACGCTGCGCTTTGCCCACCCTACTAGATGCCAGCTAGAAGCACACGCTGGCATGACAAGATTTCGTAGGGTGGGCAAAGCGCAGCGTGCCCACCAAGCTCTCTCGCTGCTGAATAGTTACTCTAATATCGCAAGCATATCTACTCGTTGAAATGCACGCGGCAGTTTATTACCACGTCGTCCACGTTCACCTAAATAATGCTTCCAATCACTGGGCTTTAATTTAAGTTGTTTATTGCCTACCTTAATAACTAAAGTTTGTGTGGATTGTAAGACTGCAACATCAGCAATAAATTCTTCTCTTGTTAATACTTTGTTACTTGGTACGCCTAATATTTTATTTCCTTTGCCTTTCGTTAATGCAGGTAAATCTTTAAGAGCAAAAATTAATAGGTGACCGGTGTTGGTTACTGCTGCAAGTAAGTCAGTATCGTTATTAGTAATGAGTTTTGGTGCGAGTGCTTTTGATCCTTTGGGGCAACTTAATGCTGCTTTGCCAGCACGATTTTTTCCATATAAATCTTCTAAGGTGGTAATAAATCCGTAGCCTGCATCGGATGCCAATAAATATTTTTGACTTGGGTCACCGAGTAATACAGCAAGAAATTGAGCGTTATCAGTCGGATTTAATTTGCCAGTCAAAGGTTCACCTTGCCCGCGTGCAGATGGTAATGTGTGAGCTGGTAAAGAGTAAGCTCTACCGGATGAATCTAAAAAGATGGCTGGTTGATTACTACGTCCTCGTGCAGCAGATAAAAAAGTATCGCCGGCTTTGTAAGTTAAACTGCTTGGGTCAACGTCATGTCCTTTTGCTGCACGTACCCAGCCCATAGCTGATAATACAACAGTGACGGGTTCGGTTGGGAGTATTTCTGTTTCAAGCATAGCTTGCGCTTCTTTGCGTACCATAATAGGCGATCGACGAGCATCACCGTATTTTTGCGCATCAGCTACTAATTCTTTGCGGATTAATTTTTTTAAGCGGGTATTTGATCCTAGAATTTGTTCGATTTCATGCTTTTCTTTCATCAATTCATCTTGTTCGCCTTTAATTTGCATTTCTTCTAAGCGAGCTAAGTGACGTAGTTTTGTATCAAGAACCGCTTCAACTTGGATTTCGCTGAGAGCAAAACGTTTTATTAATACGGCTTTAGGATGATCTTCGTGTCGAATAATGTGTATGACTTCATCTAAATTTAAAAATGTAATTAATAGCCCAGCTAAAATATGCAGGCGCTGATCTACTTTTTCTAAGCGGTATTGTAAACGAAGCTTCACTGTTTCAGTGCGATACTCTAACCATTCATTTAAAACTGTTAATAAGTTTTTAACTTGTGGTCGACCATTTAAGCCGATGACGTTTATGTTGATACGGTAGCTGCGCTCTAAATCAGTTGTTGCAAATAAATGATTCATGAGTGGTTCTATGTCAACGCGATTAGAGCGAGGGATAATCACTAATCGCGTTGGGTTTTCATGATCAGATTCATCACGTAAATCTGAAACCAAAGGTAATTTTTTATTTTGCATTTGTTCAGCGATTTGTTCTAAAATTTTTCCGCCAGAAACTTGATGCGGTAGTGCAGTAATGATGATTTCATCATTTTCTACGGTGTATACCGCACGCATACGCAGAGAACCATTACCTGTTCGATACATGTTTAATAATTCATGGCGTGGAGTAATAATTTCTGCTTCGGTTGGATAATCAGGGGCAGGAATATGTTGGATCACATCTTCAAGGCTGGCTTTTGGATTATCTAATAAATGAGTGAGTGCATTGACTACTTCACGTAAATTATGTGGTGGTATATCTGTTGCCATACCAACAGCGATACCTGTCGTGCCATTTAATAAGACATTGGGTAAACGGGCAGGTAATAGCGAAGGTTCGAGAAGAGTACCGTCAAAATTAGGTGTCCATTCAACAGTGCCATCTCCGAGTTCAGACAATAATGTTTCGGAATAAGGTGATAAGCGTGATTCTGTATAACGCATAGCAGCAAAAGATTTAGGATCATCAGGCGATCCCCAGTTACCTTGACCTTCAACTAATGGATAGCGATAAGAAAAAGGTTGTGCCATTAATACCATGGCTTCATAACAGGCCATGTCCCCGTGTGGATGGAATTTACCTAACACATCACCGACGGTACGTGCTGATTTTTTAAATTTTGCGCTTGCTTTGAGGCCGAGTTCCGACATGGCATAAATAATTCGTCGTTGAACTGGTTTAAGTCCGTCGCCGATGTGGGGTAAGGCACGATCTAAAATAACGTACATTGAATATTCAAGGTATGATTTTTCAGTAAAATCTTTAAGTGGTATTTGCTCAATATTAAAAGTATTCATTGCTTAATAGCCTCTATTATCATCGAGATGCAGGGATGTTATGTTACGTCCAAGTGGCCTTTTCTTTCTAACCAACTTTTTCGGTCAGCAGCCCGTTTTTTTGCTAATAACATATCAAGCATGTCGTCAGTTTTGTCGCCAGTTTCGATGGTGAGTTGAACTAAGCGTCGGGTGTTAGGATCCATAGTCGTTTCTCTTAATTGAAGTGGATTCATTTCACCTAGACCTTTGAAACGAATGACGTTTACTTTGCCTGATTTTTTCTCGGCGGCAATGCGATCTAAGATGCCTTTTTTCTCGTCTTCGTCTAGCGCGTAATAAACATCTTTACCGTGATCAATACGAAACAGCGGCGGCATTGCTACAAAAACGTGTCCTGCTTGCACTAAGGGTAAAAAATGTTTTACGAATAATGCACAAAGTAAAGTAGCGATGTGTGAACCATCAGAATCAGCATCGGCTAGTATACAAATTTTTCCATAACGTAAACCGGATAAGTCACTGCTACCGGGTTCAATGCCGATGGCAATCGAGATATCATGAACCTCTTGTGAGGCTAAAACTTGGCTAGAGTCAACTTCCCAGGTATTTAATATCTTACCGCGTAATGGCATGATCGCTTGAAATTCACGACTTCGTGCTTGTTTGGCAGACCCACCCGCAGAGTCACCTTCTACTAAAAATAATTCACAGCGTTTAATATCTTGTAAGGTGCAATCGACCAATTTTCCTGGCAATGCTGGGCCGGCAGTTACTTTTTTTCGTACAACGGTTTGTGCTGCTTTCATACGGCGTTGAGCACTGCTTATGGCAAGGTTAGCTAAGGCTTCGCCTAGGGTTACATGCTGGTTGAGCCAAAGGCTAAAAGCATCTTTCACTACACCAGAAACAAAGCTGGCGCATTCGCGAGAAGATAAACGTTCTTTGGTTTGCCCAGCAAACTGAGGGTCTTGCATTTTTACTGAAATGATATGTGCACAACGATCCCAAACATCTTCCGGTGCAAGTTTAATTCCACGCGGTAAAAGATTGCGAAATTCACAAAATTCTCGCAGTGCTTCTAATAAACCTAAACGAAAACCATTTAGGTGGGTACCGCCTTGTGGTGTTGGGATAAGATTAACATAGCTTTCGCTTAATACTTCACCGGCTTCAGGTAACCAAATAGCAGCCCAATCAATGGCTTCAGTATTACCCACAAATGATCCAATGAAAGGTTCATCGGGTATGCGTTCTGCATCACCGATACTTTCTAATAAATAATGACTAACACCGTCTTCGTAGTGCCACTCTTCAGTCTCGCCGGTATTTTCATCATAAAAGGAAACATGTAAGCCTGGGCAAAGTACAGCTTTTGATCGTAAAGTATATTTTAATTTAGCAACGGCAAATTTAGCTGAGTCAAAGTATTTTCCATCAGGATAAAAACGAATACTGGTCCCTGTTTCACGTTTATTAACGGTGCCTATTGTTTTTAGTGGTGAGCTGCGGTCACCATTTTTGAATTCAATGCGATAAATATTACCATCACGTTTAATAGTGACTATCAAATGTTTGGATAAGGCATTAACGACCGAGATGCCCACGCCATGTAAGCCACCGGAAAAACGATATTGTTTATTGGAGAATTTTGCACCACTGTGTAATTTTGTTAGAATTAATTCTACACCTGTTAATTTTTCTTCTTTATGCATGTCAACTGGCATACCGCGGCCATTGTCTGTCACTTCAAGTGATCCATCTTTGTAAAGCGTGACTTGTAATGCTGAAGCATGGCCTTCCATTGCTTCATCTACGCTATTATCAATAGCTTCTCTTGCCAAATGATTAGGGTTGGTTGTATCAGTGTACATGCCTGGTCGACGTTGAACTGGCTCGAGTCCGCTTAAGACTTCAATCGATTCAGCATTGTAAGTTTGAGATTTCATTGATTAAGCTCGCTCATAATTCCGGTTAAGAAAAAATATAGTGTTGTGGGTTGGAAGTAAAGCAGGAAATTATTTAATTTATTGTAACTATTCAGTGGTTTGGTGGGCACGCTGCGCTTTGCCCACCCTACATTCTTTATAATTTGTTTTTATAAAATTTGTAGGGTGGGCAAAGCGCAGCGTGCCCACCAAGCTTCGACTATTTTATTTCCATAAATTACGTAACTTCTCCCGGTTTAATTGTAGCCAAAGTAGTGAAATAATGGCTGGGGTTGTTTGTATTTCGCCCGCAGCGAGTTTTTTTATAGCTTGCTCGTAGCTGAGATTGTGGACCAAAATATCTTCATGTTCTTGTTTTAGTCCATGAGTCCCTTCAATATGAGTTAAATTAGCTCTACCGCAATATAAATTTAAATATTCATTGCTGCCACCAGGGCTGACAAAGAAATTATAGATAGGGTAGAGCTCAGTAATCATGCAGCCAGCTTCTTCTTCAGCTTCGCTGTAGGCAACTTGTTCGGGGTTTTGGTTGTTGTCGAGCACCCCAGCCGGAATTTCTATTTGCCAAGGATTTTTTTCGTGTGTCAGAGTGCCGGGGCGAAATTGTTCAATTAAGATGACGCGATCTTGGACAGGATCATAAGGCAAAATAGCAGCTGCTGAGTAGCGCTCTAGTACTTCGCGGGTAAAAACGTCGCTCCAGCCGCCATCGAATAAGCGGTGGCGAAGATGATAACGGAAAATATTTAAGAAATTTCCCGAGTAAAGAGCATCGCGCTGCACAATTTCAGCATCTTTCTTTTCAAAGTGTGGGAGTTTGTTTGGCATATTAATTTTTGTCTGCCATTTCTTGTTCTAAGCGCTGGATTTCGGCTTCTAATTCAGCAATTTTTTTGCGAGTACGTGCAAGCACTTTAGTCTGTGCATCAAATTCTTCGCGTGTGACTAAATCTAATTTATTAAAAGTGCTGAGTAATACGGTGTGAAAGTTTTTTTCTAAATCTTTTTTTATGTTTAATAAGCTTGACGGTAAGGCATCGCAAAGTTTCTGGCTTAAATCATTTAAAAAATCGGGTTTTTTCATTGCTTATTCCTTATAAGATCGTTTATGTGACTATTCAGTAGCCAAGGTCGGTGGGCACGCTGCGCTTTGCCCACCCTACAAAAATTATAAAAACCGTAGGGTAGACAAAGCGCAGCGTGCCGACCGACCTTGGCTGAATAGTGACTCGTTTACTCAAAAGAAGATTCCAATTCTTCGCGTAAAAATTCAGGTAAAACTAGAGCTGCTTTATGAATGTCAAAATTATAATAACGTGTTGCGAAAACTTTATTAAAGACATCTTTTTCTCGCGGACGGCGAATATTTCCTACTTTTTTCGCAATAGCACTGGTTCGCCAGCCTGATGAAAAATGCGGCTGTGGAAAACTAAGAAAGTGAATATCTGAATAGCCCGTTAACTTTAATTTGGTTTGTAATGTTTTTAAAGCGCTTGGTTCAAATAATGAACCACCTTGTTGGATGAGCATACCGTCTGAGTTTAATAAATTAAAATAATGATCAAAAAGATCGGGATTAGCATTCTTAGCAATAATTAAAATATCGAGGGATGCAGAAGCTGTTGCTTTAAGCCATGGCTCTGGCTCACCAATCAAAACGTCAACGCGTTTGTCAGTTAAAATATGCAGAGTGGGTTGCTGAGCAATATGGCAAACATAGGTGATATTGTGATGTTTTAGTACTTCTAATAGGATTTCATGATTTTCATCACCAATAATAGCCACTTTTTTGGGCAGGGAGTGGGCAAAAAGGGCCGGATGACTCATCATTTCGCGATAAATCACCTGATCTTGCAAAGGTAATATTTTATGCATAAGACTAATCCTTTAGTTTTTATCTTATATTACGTTAGCATTTCTTGCTGTTCTCGCCTAGGGCTTAATGTGGTTAAAAAATTAAAAGCCATTTTTAAAAAGGTTGATATATACTTGAGAGCGAGAGTGGGTTTATTTTAGTCAGAAAAATCAAATGATTAGAAATATTGTAAGAAAAAATAGAGTGAGAGGAGTGAATATAGTAATGCGAAGCCAAGACAGAATTAAAGAAGTAGCGCGTGCAATTGTGGGGTCATATCTTTTTTCTCGTAAAGATAAGTGGGGCTTAACTGATGATAAGCTTGATCAAATAGCCAAATCGAACCCTGAAGTTGTTAAAAAGTTTCAATTATGTGGCAATGTATTACGCGAAGTTGAGGCATTGAGTACGCTCGACCAGTCAATAAAATTAATTCACAGCTTTTTTAAGCAGGAATCTGAGGTGCAGAAGAATGATAGTTTTTTAAATGCGGCGGGGAGAACACTTGATATTTTTCGGCTTAGGTCTGATAAAACATTGCACTCAGTCGAAATGCTGCGCTTTATTCGTGCTTATATTATTTCACTGATTAATCAAGATGTAATATATAAGCAGAATTTAGTTGATTTAGAGAGGAAGATAAAAGCAGCTGCAAAGCCTTCCGCATCTTGGTTGTCATTATTAGCAAGTAAGTCGATAGAACAGCAAGAGATGGATATTTTAACGGGAGCTGGTCTTGAGACGTGTGAAAAATATTTTCAGGAGAATGTGTTAGCTAAAGATCCACGCGCAAAAACTTTAGGCTTAGATACTTTTCAAGATTTTGAGCAATATGCTATACCTGAGTTAAAGGCATCGACAGCAGCAGATACAAAGGCAGCTGCTAAGGTTGCTACGGTAGATCCAAATGCAGCAATAGTGAATAAATTATTAGATCTGGCGAGAAGTCTAGCTACTCCTTGTTCTGCTGCTGAGAACAAAGCAACAGCGGTAGCGGCGACAAAAACAGTAATCACAGAAGCTAGTACAACAACAGCCGTAAGCCCGGCAGTAATAGCTGTGTCTTCTTCATCACCTCAATTAGCTAAAGACAGTAAGGATGAAAAAGCTCCAATAGCTCAACCTCTTCCGTCATCTTCATTAATGGCTTCTGCAACCACAAGTAATCCATCTTCAAATTGGGCAGCAGGATGTGCAAAAGCAAGCACCGTGCCACCGACAGAAACTAATGGGCAGAAAAAAAATCTGAAAAATAAGCTAATTCCCTCGGGATCGGTGCCTAAGACATCAAGCGTAGCGGAGTCGTCCAACGTTGGTAAGGTAAATAAAGATGAAGATGATGATATTCCTGAGTTGTATGTAGGCAGTGTGCCGCATATCGACCCGGATAGGGAAAAAGGTAGAAATAGTTTGTTTGGTAAGGCGCCTAGTGTTAAAGCAGACAGCAAGGCAAATTCAGCAGGCAGACCTTTCGGCAGACGTAAAAAAAAGCATAAATAGTTAATATATCGCTGGGGTGTTTATAAGTGTAGTATTTTAAATACTGTGTATATGTACCCCTGTTATTGAATAGCTATAATGATAAAATATTTACACACAGATTTCATCGCAATTTTTTTGCTACGTGAACAATAATTAAATTAATTTCATGATTAAGTGTACTGACTATTGACGGCTGATATGACGATAAAAAATCATTTAACTATTGCAACTCGTGAAAGCCCTTTAGCGCTTTGGCAGGCGATATGGGTAAAAAATCAATTAGAGATGATTCATCCGTGGCTAACGGTTAGCTTGCTGGGTTTGACCACGGAAGCGGATAAAATGCTAGAAACTCCCTTGTTTTTAGTGGGAGGAAAAGGATTATTCGTTAAAGAATTGGAGGCAGCTCTTTTAGATGGACGAGCGGATATCGCTGTGCATTCAATGAAAGATGTTCCAATGATATTACCTGCAGAGTTATGTATTTCTGCTATGTGTGAGCGCGAAGAGTCGCGTGATGTGTGTGTTTCAAATCAATTTTCTTCGTTAGAAGATTTACCTTTAGGTGCGATCGTTGGTACTTCTAGCTTACGTAGACAAAGTCAATTGCGCGCGTGGCGCCCAGATTTAACCTTGCTTAATTTGCGGGGTAACGTTAACACTCGATTATGTAAATTAGATAACAATGAGTTTACTGCCATTATTTTAGCAGCAGCAGGTTTAATTCGTTTAAATTTAGCGGATAGAATTAGTACGTATATTAGTTTAGAAAAATCGCTACCTGCCGCGGGTCAGGGTGTGTTGGGTATAGAGTGCCGAGTAGATGATGAGCATACTCAAGCACTTATTGGGCCATTAAATCATCTTAAAACACATTTAAGTGTGTTAGCGGAGCGGGCATTATGCCGAAGACTTGGTGGGGGTTGTCAGGTACCGATAGCATCTTATGCAGAAATTAATGGTGATAAAATAAAACTGCAAGGTTTGGTAGGAAAAATAGATGGAACTCTTATTTTGCGTGCACAGCAAGAAGGGTCTCTACAAGATCCAGACGCTCTCGGTTTAACAGTAGCAGATGAATTATTAAAGTTAGGCGCAGAAAAAATATTGCAGGATATTCTTTAATGCTTTTGCAAGACTTACATGTTTTAGTTACCCGTCCTCGGCCGCAAGGAGAGATTCTTTGTCAAAAAATTCAAGCTTTGGGCGGTAACCCCGTTTATTTACCAACGATAGAAATAGTTTGTCCGCCGGATATTGCTTTATTTAAGCAGCAAATTCGTGAATTAGAACAATATGATTGGCTAATTTTTATTAGTCCTCAGGCTGTTATTCAAAGCGCGCCAATTATTCATGCTCTTTGGTCTTTGTGGCCTAATCAAGTTAAAGTCGCTGCTATGGGTGCTGGTACAGCTCAGGCTTTAAAAGAAAACAATTTACCAGTAACGATTTTCCCTGAAAATGATAGTCGTAGCGAGGGTTTGTTGAATTTGCCTGAGTTTCAGCAGGTTTTAAATAAAGAAATAGCTATTATTTCTGGCGTAGGTGGGCGAAGATTACTAGCAGAGACCTTAAGTCAGCGTGGGGCTAAAGTAAAGTCCCTTATTGCTTACCAGCGTATTTTGCCGCAGTTAAATGTTGCTCGCTATGCGCATTTATTTCGCGCGCATTTAATTGATATAATAGTTTGTGCGTCAAATGAAAGCTTACAAAATTTAGTTGCTTTGATGACAAAAGAGAGTGAAGCTGATTTATTAACTGTTCCTGTTATTGTTGTGAGTGAACGGATGGCAGGACAGGCGCGACTGTGTGGTTTTACAAAAATTAAAGTGGCAGTAAATGCAAGTCATGAATGTATTTTGGCTGTGATTAAATCAATAAGGAAGAATGAAAATGGAAAATAATATGGAAAGTACAGTTAAAACCAAGCGTCGACCAATTCCATGGGCAATGATTGGAATTTTCTTTTCAACATTTTCAGTGATAGCTTTGATTATATTGTTTTGTTTTGCTTTTTATCATGTATCAATGATAGGTAAGCAATTGCAAAATAATATTTCTGTAGCGGAGAGTCATATCAATAATATACAAGATAAAATGACTAGCTTTCAGCAAGAAACACAGCAATCAGCAGCAACTTTAACAGAGTCCATTACCAGTTTACGTCAGTCGTTTGTCGGAGATAAGAATATTAGTCAAACGCTAGAAGCGCAATATTATGTGAAATTAGCAGAGGCAAGATTACAGTATGAACATAATATTCCGGATGCTATTCAGCTACTTCAAGCCGCAGATAATCAAATTCATGATTTAAGTGATTCGCGTTTGGATGTTGTTCGTCAAGCATTGGCTGCTGATATTGCTAGTTTGCAGGCTTTACCACAAGTTGATTATACCGGGCTTTATATGCGTTTATTAGCAATGGATCAGCAAATAGATCGGTTGCCGATGTTAGTTAAGCAAGCAGGACTAGCTGCTACAGCAGTGCCTGTTGATCTGAATCAAGTGTGGTGGAAACGTGGCTTACAAGAAACATGGCAAGCCTTACAAAAAATTATTATTGTGAGATATAACACAGCAAATACGTTGCCTTTGGTGACACCAGAACAAAAAGATTTTTTATTGCAAAACTTACATGCGATTTTTGCAAAAGCGATGTGGGCAGTGTTGCATAGACAGCCCGAGATTTATCAATCAAGCTTAGGTCAGGCTTCGGAGTGGGTGGCAAAATACTTTGTTGTTGATCCTTTGACGCAGAGTATGTTGACTAATTTAAGTCAGTTACAGAAAATTAATGTTAATCCAGTGATATCGCAATTGACGGCGTCACTGCAGACTTTTCGTGATTACTTTGTTGTAAAAAAATAATTACGGATGTAACTGTTCAGCGGTTAGAGTTTGGTGGGCACGCTTTGCCCACGCTAGATGCCAGCTAGAAGTACGCTGGCATGACAAAAGTCGTAGGGTGGGCAAAGGAGCGCTTTTTGCGACGTGCCCACCAACCGTGATCACTGAATAGTTACACAAATACTCTTTTAAAGGATGGACCCATGAAGCGTTTAATATTTTTTTTGGTAATTTTATTTGCGGCAGTTTTTGTTGGCCTTAAAATTGCGGAAGATCCGGGTTATGTGTTATTTGCTTATCAGCATTGGACAGTTGAAATGCCACTTTGGTTTGCAGTCTCTGGTTTTATTTTAATTTTATTTGGGCTGTATTTATTGCATCATTTTTTTAATAGCGTTGATTCTTCTTGGACTGCTTGGAAAGTTTGGTTGAGTATGCGTCGCAAACATAAAGCTTATAATAAAACTAATCGAGGTTTGATTGAGTTAATAGAAGCAAATTGGAAAACAGCAGAAAATTTATTTATGGAAGGTGTTGATCAAGCGGAAGCACCGTTAATTAATTTTTTAGGTGCAGCTAAAGCAGCTCATGAGCGTAATGCTTATGATAAACAAGATGTCTATTTGCGCAAGGCTTATGATATTTCTCCTCAGACTCATGTCGCTGTAGGATTAATTCAGGCGCAGTTTCAGCTCAGTCAGGGGAAATTAGAGCAAGCGTTAAGTACACTTAATCAATTGCACCATCAAGCGCCTAAGCAAAAATTAGTTTTAAAATTGCTTGAGCGGGTTTATGTTCAGTTGGGTGATTGGAAAAATTTATTAAAGTTAATTCCTATTTTGTATAAAGAAAAATTAATTACCCAAGAGCAAATGACACTTTTGGAGGTTAAGGTTTATCAAGAATTATTTGTTGCTACTGTTAAAGTGCCTACTGTTAACGCAGTTAAAGATTTATGGCGTACTTTGTCACGTACTTTACAAAAAAATAGTACGATTGTTTTAAGTTATGTGCAGCAGTTGTCTCGTTTTTCTGAAATGCAAACAGAAATTGAAGAGCTGATTATTGCTGTACTTAAACACCAGTGGTCACCAGAGTTAGTAGAGAAATATGGTTTATTGAATACAAATCCAGTAAAGCAATTAAAAATCGCTGAAGGTTGGCTTAAGCAATATGGCCCGCAGAGTATGCTATTTTTAACGTTAGCGCGGTTAAGTATTAGTTGTAAAATATGGGGTAAGGCTAAACAGTATTTTGAATCAAGTTTAAAAACAGCGCCTATTCCTGCTGCTTATATTGAGTATGGTAATTTGTTGGTTCAGTTGGGCGAACAAAATAATGCCTTGCAAGTTTATCGTGAAGGTTGTCGATATTTAAATAATTGTTATAATCTGGCAACTATTTAGTATTATTTCTGAAATCATAGGTAACTGCTTGGTAGTTAAAGAGGTTGGTGGGCACGCTGCGCTTTGCCCACCCTACGTTATTAGATATTGTAGGGTGGGCAAAGCGCAGCGTGCCCACCAGCAAGTAATTACAAATCATATGAGAACTTGATCCATGGCTTTGTTAAGTGTTTTACAATATCCAGACCCTTTGTTACGCAAAAAAGCTCATCCAGTCGTTGATTTTAATGCGCAACTGCAAAAAGTGATTGATGATATGTTTGAGACGATGTACGAGCAAGGTGGAGTCGGCTTGGCTGCTACTCAAGTCAATATTCAACAACGAATAATCGTGATTGATCTTTCAGAAAATCATCAAGAACCATTATGTGTGATTAATCCAGAAATAATCGCTAGAGAAGGTACTCAATTTGAGTTTGAAGGTTGTCTTTCTTTTCCCAGTGTCTACGATAAAGTAGAGCGCTCAGCAAAAATTCGTTTACGCGCACTAGATCGTCAAGGTCAAACTTTTGAATTAGATGCGACGGACTTACTTTCAATCTGTATTCAACATGAGATAGATCATTTGGACGGCATTTTATTTTTGGATCATTTGTCGCGCTTAAAACAAGATCGAGTTCGAAAAAAATTAGCAAAAAATCGACGAAGAACATTATAAATGAAATCGCCAAATGCCTTAAATTTAATTTTTGCGGGAACTCCCGAATTTTCTGCAACCATATTGCAAGCATTACTGGATTCACCACATAACATCAAGGCAGTTTATACTCAGCCGGATCGACCCGCAGGACGTGGACGGAAGTTAACTCCAAGTGCAGTGAAGCAACTTGCATTACAGCATCAATTAACTGTTTGTCAGCCTGAAACTTTACGAGATCCTAAAGAACAAGCCATGATTGCTAGCTTAGCCGCTGATTTAATGGTGGTCGTGGCTTACGGTTTAATTTTACCAGCGGATGTATTAACTATGCCGCGATTGGGTTGTATTAATATTCATGCTTCATTGTTACCTCATTGGCGTGGGGCTGCTCCTATTCAGCGTGCTATTTTGGCGGGTGATAAAAAAACGGGAATAACCATTATGCAAATGGATGCTGGGTTAGATACCGGCCCGATGTTAAATCACATTGAGTGTTGCATAGATGAAAATGATACGAGCTTAAGTCTGTATGATAAACTAGCGAAATTAGGCGCTGAAGCATTGCTGAAAACTTTAGCTGCAAATAAATTACAACCCCAACAGCAAGATAATGCGCAGGCAAGTTATGCGCATAAAATTTTAAAAGAAGAAGCAAAAATAGATTGGGCTCTGTCGGCAGATGAAATAAATTGTAAAATTCGTGCATTTAATCCGTGGCCAATTGCTGAAACTAACATTGCAGGACAAGTTTTGCGAATCTGGCAAGCGCAAGTCATAAAAATAGTTTGTGTAGAGCAGCCGGGAAAAATTGTATCTATTTCGCGTGATGGTATAGATGTAGCAACAGGTGATGGAATATTGCGGCTGCAAAAAATCCAAATGCCCGGTGGGCGTGTATTGTCTACGACAGAGATCATGAATGCTCGTAGAGACGATTTTTTTGTCAATCAAATTTTTGGATAACACAATGAATGCACGTGCGTTGGCGACTCAGATTATTTTTGACGTGGTACAAGATGGATACTCTCTCTCAGATGCACTAGCTACGCTTGCATCTTCAACTAAAGTGAGCGATGTGCGGGATAAAGGCTTTATTCAAGCAGTATCTTATGGCGTTTGTCGTTGGTATTTTCGTTTGGATGCTTTAGCAAAGTTGTTATTACAAAAACCATTAAAAGCAAAAGATCAGGATATTTATATTTTAATTTTGGTTGGTTTGTATCAGTTGATTGATATGCGGATTCCTGATTATGCTGCTGTAGGTGAAACCGTTGCCGCTACTAAAGCATTAAAAAAAGAATGGGCAAAAAATTTAGTGAATGGTGTATTAAGACAATATCAGCGTGTAGCCGATGAATTAAATGCAAAAATAAAATCTAATCTTGTTGCAGAATATTCTCATCCTTTATGGATGATAGAAAAAATAAAACACGCTTGGCCTGAAAATTGGCAAGCTATTTTAGCAACGAACAATCAGCACCCACCTTTTACATTGCGGGTAAATCAAAAATTTAATTCTCGTGCTGCTTATTTAGCAACGCTGTCAGAAGATAAAAAAGTAGTTATCATTCCAGAAACGCAAGCGGGTTTTGTTTTAGTTGATCCTATTGATGTTTATGAATTGCCGGGATTTAATGCTGGACATCTTTCTGTTCAAGATGCTGCTGCACAATTGGCGGCAGAACAGCTCATGTTAGAACCTAATCAGCGCGTATTAGATGCTTGCGCTGCCCCGGGCGGCAAAACAGCGCATATATTAGAAATGCAGCCAGATCTTGCAGAGCTCGTTGCTGTTGATCATGATCAGCGTCGTTTAGAGGCATTGAGTGAAAATTTACGGCGTTTAACGTTATCTGCTCATTGCATCGCTGCTGATATCGGTGAGTTGAAGAGTTGGTGGGACGAAAAATTATTTGATCGAATTTTGTTGGATGTACCTTGTTCAGCCAGTGGTGTTATTCGTCGACATCCAGATATTAAATTATTACGACGAGCGTCTGATATTAAAAAATTAGTTGCGGAACAAGAGCGATTATTAACGAATGTTTGGCCTACGTTAAAACCAGGCGGTCTTCTATTGTATGTTACTTGCTCACTTTTCCCTGAAGAAAATGAATTATTAGTACAAACTTTTTTAACGCAGCACCCTGATGCAGTTGAGGAAAAATTGGCCGTATCCTGGGGGCTCGCACGCACGGTTGGCAGACAAATTTTACCTGGTATGCATGAAATGGATGGTTTTTATTACGCACGTTTGCGAAAATGTGCTGAATTAGTTTAATTAAAGCAAGCAGCAAGTTTAGCGTATTATATAGTGACTATTCAGCAACAAGGGCGCACGGGAGTGTAGCACTTAAAATAGAGCGACTTGCTTGCCATGGATGGCAAGCCTAAAACAGGGATGTTTCGCTTGGAGCGGTATTTTAAGTGCTACACTCCCGTGTGCCCTTGTTGCTGAATAGCCACATAAAATCTGTAGTTATAAATTTTAAGGATAAGTTATGCGCATAGAATATGATATTAAATTAGATTTTAAAGATGTATTGATTCGGCCAAAACGCAGTGTTTTAACGTCACGATCAGAAGTTAGTTTAGAGCGGGAATTTCGGTTCCGTAACTCCAGTGCTCGTTGGAAGGGTGTACCTATTATTGCTGCTAATATGGATCATACCGGTACTTTTCCTATGGCTGTTGCTTTGGCAGACCATCATCTGTTGACCGCCATGGATAAATTTTTAACATTAGAACAATGGCAACAGTTTGCGGAAGAACATCCGGCGATTATTGCTTCTTGTTTTGTCAGCATGGGTATTACAGATGCTGAGTTAAAAAGACTTGATCAACTGATGGAAAAAGTACCTGTAGGAATGATTTGTCTTGATGTTGCTAATGGCTATACCGAGCGTTTTGTTAATTGTTTGACAACGATACGCAATAAATATCCCGCAGCTATTATTATGGCAGGTAATGTAGTGACGGGTGAAATGGTTGAAGAGCTTATTTTGTCTGGTGCTGATATTGTAAAAATTGGTATTGGCCCAGGATCTGTTTGTACGACAAGAGAAAAAACAGGGGTGGGTTATCCACAGCTATCAGCGATTATAGAATGCGCCGATGCGGCACACGGGTTGGGCGGACATGTTTGTGCTGATGGTGGTTGCACTACACCAGGCGATATTGCTAAAGCATTTGCAGCAGGCGCTGATTTTATTATGCTTGGCGGGATGTTTTCTGGCCATGATGAATGCTTGGGTGAAGTTATTGAAGAACAAGGGAAAAAGTTTAAACGCTTTTATGGCATGAGCTCAACCGAAGCAATGGAACGCTATCATGGCAGTGTGGCAGAGTACCGAGCAAGTGAAGGTCGTTCAGTAAATGTACCTTATCGTGGCCCTGTTAAAAATACGATCTTAGATATATTAGGTGGAATTCGTTCAACTTGTACTTATGTGGGTGCGCAGCGATTAAAAGAGTTATCTAAACGTACCACTTTTATTCGTGTTACAAGTCAATTAAATGAAATATTTAAGCCTTATGAAGCTCGAGGAGAAAAATAATTTTTATTATTGTCTTCGTGTTAGTGTAAGATCTGAAACGGGCAGTAACTACCTAGTGGCGAGGGTGGCGGTGGGCACGCTACGCTTTGCCCACCCTACAAAGCATAAAAAATGTAGGGTGGGCAAAGCGCAGCGTGCCCACCAAACCCTCATCTCTCAGTAACTACACCTGCTTGCATAATTATCTAAGTAAAAGGAGACACTGTGAAGAAAATTAAATTATTAAGCTTGATGATAGTAGCGATTGGCGGTATGAGTGCAGTCACTTCAGCGATGGCGGCTATGCCATTACCTATAGGTTGGTATCTTGAAGCTAACGGTGGTTTCACTCGAACAAGTAATCAAAATATCGGTAGTAATGCGAGCTCTACTAGTCCAGGTGCTGGTTGGAATGCGAGCGTAGGTTATAAGTTTATGCCTTATTTTGGTACGGAACTAGGTTATAATGCTTATGCAAAAAGCAAGATTAAATATGTAGGCACTCCTGTTGCTCAAGACACAAACAAATCTTATTATTTAGCGGCTAAAGCGATATTGCCCGTCGTTGATTCTGGTTTTGAGTTTTTTGCGAAACTCGGTGTTACGCGAATCACAAGTCATTTAACTGTGACTAATCCTACATTTGTTTCACAAAATGGCTTATCAATTAATGCTGGTACGCAAACAGCAACAGGTGCTTATTTTGGTGTGGGTGGTGATTATAGTTTTATGCCTAATTTGCAATTGGATATGCAGTGGAATAGATCAAGAGGCAATAGCCGAGTGGGTAATCTAGATCTTTATACACTGGGTGTAACGTATATTTTTAATTAAATCATATAAAACTGTAGGGTGGGCAAAGCGCAGCGTGCCCACCAACTCCTTCGCCACTAACACTCACTTCATTACAATTTGACACAGCCACTTCTGAATATCTTGCAACTCCTCTGCGCAAACTGAATGACCCATTGCATAGTTATGCCATTCAACACGATAATTGTTTTTGGTAAGCACAGCCAACGTCGCTTCACCAAGAAAATAAGGCACAACGTTATCTTGCGTACCATGAGCTAGGAATATTGGAATAGATTTATTTTCTGTCGTTGCTGCTGCCATGACTTGCTCAGCCAATGGTAAGTAGCCAGATAGAGCCAAAATTCCACCTAAGCGTTTTGCGTAAGTTATCCCTGTAGATAGCGCGATAACAGCGCCTTGGGAAAACCCAGCTAAAAAAATTCGCTCAGCAGGCATGCCTGCCTTTTGTTCGCGCTCAATGAGTTGAGTGATGTGTTGTATTGAGGTGCTTATTCCAGCTTGATCCGCATGATTTTTGGCGTCAATTGAAACAATATCGTACCATGAGCGCATAACGTAACCATTATTAATGGTGACCGGCTGCATGGGCGCATTAGGAAAGACAAAACGTAGCGGGAGATTTTTAGGTAACTTTAATTCCGGAATGATGGGTACAAAATCATTAGCATCAGCGCCTAAGCCATGCAGCCAAATAATGGTCGCAACAGGCGGAGTATCTGGATTGATTTCTATGGTTTCTAGGATAGCAGCGGCTGTGTTTAACATAGAGTTACCTTAAGAGACAGAGAGAATGTTGATTATTCTTGCTTACAAAAGTTAGAAATAGTAACCTTAATTTACTTACAGACAAAGCTAATTCAATGAAATACGTTCTGTTAGAAATGGAAGAGGCGCTTGAAGTAAAACTTCACAAGTTATTGATAAGGAAAATTCCTGCTATGAAACGAACTTTTAAATCCATCTTAGGTGTTACCCTTTTAGAAATTATGTTAGTGATGGCTATTGCTGCCATGGTTATTGTTATGTCGATTCGCTATTACCAATCAGCGGCTAGTAATCAACGAGTTGCTTCGGGAGTAGATATACTGACAGGGTATGTTGGTGCTGCGGTGAGTTATATTCAAGCGGGCGGAACATTCAGCGGCATATCTAGTGCAAACCTTAAAGTTTATTTACCTGGTAATGAAATGCCTGCTTCTCCATGGGGTGGTTCAACAAGTATAGCAAGTGGTGCAACTAACTTTACTGTGAATTTTACTGCGGTACCGGCTTCAGATTGTGCCAAACTAAAAGGATTGCTCACGTCGAATAAGAGTATTGTGGTGACATGTACTGGAACAAGTTTGGCAGCGGCGATTACTCCTTAGTCATAAAAAAAATGGCTAGCCCGTCATCCCTGCTTTTGCGGGGGACAGGCTTGCAAGATGGCATAACAGATGAGCCTGAAAAATTCTTTTATCTTTTTGGTGGCTGTTTCATTTCTAAGATCTCATCAATTATTTTTTCTTCGTTTGCTCCGAAGCTTTTATAGCATTTTCTTACCATTTCGGTTATTGGCTTAAAAAACTATCGCCTGTCATTCGAGTTTTTCAGCGCGAGAAAATCTTCAATCTCTTTTTCGGTAAAGAGCTTAAAAGAATTGTGTGGGGAAATTTTACTATCAGGGCTTGCAGACATAGGTTCGTTCCTTTTTATTAAAGGTATCTCAATACTTATCTTATTTTTTTGCCCCGGTGTTAGGTAAAAATTGTGGTTTTGGTGGAAGCGGAGGCTTGGGAGTTGCTTTCGCAAAAAGCGCATGCGCATTATTGCCTGTTGAACTGGCCGCCGTACCTGTTGCAGCAGTGGCTGTTGAAGTTGATTGTGATGCAGTTACGGCTTGTTTGCTGTCTTTTGCATCTTTACTATCAATGAATGTTGTGTTGGTCATGATGGAAGGTTTACCGATCGCATTGTGTTGTTCAAGTAATAATTGGTTGGATGCACTTAAGCCTATTGCACCGGTAATATTCACTTGAGGGGCAAATAATGGGATGCCTGGTATAGCCAACCAATTGAGCACGGCTTTAAAGGAATTATTGCCGATTGATAATGTAAAACAAGCAATACCACTACCAAAAGCTACCGCTAAACGTTCTTGACCAGAGGTTGATGTTGCCCAGGCGCAATGGTTAACTTCATGCGGAAGTTGTAAGCAACCTAATAAATTTCCTGTCGCCACTTCCCATATTCGCACCGTTTTATCATCACTTCCTGATGCCAGGCGCTTGCTCTCGTGGTCCCAAGCGACACTTTTTACCCAATTAGTATGCCCTTGCAGCACCCGTAATTCTTTGCCGCTCGACGCCTCCCATATTCGCACCGTCTTATCATAACTTCCTGATGCCAGGCGCTTGCTCTCATGGTCCCAGGCAACACTGTTTACTAACTCCGTATGCCCTTGCAGCACCCGTAATGCTTTGCCACTCGACGCTTCCCATAGGCGCACCGTGTAATCACTACTTCCTGATGCCAGGCGCTTGCTCTCATGGTCCCAGGCAATACTGTGTACTGGGCCCCTATGCCCTTGCAGCACCCGTAATGCTTTGCCACTCGATGCTTCCCATAGGCGCACCGTCTTATCATCACTTCCTGATACCAGGCGCTTGCTCTCATGGTCCCAGGCAACACTGTTTACTGAATTCGTATGCCCTTGCAGCACCCGTAATTCTTTGCCACTTGACGCTTCCCATAGGCGCACCGTATTATCCCAACCTCCTGATGCCAGGCGCTTGCTCTCACGGTCCCAGGCAACACTGGTTAGTGAATGCGTATGCCCTTGCAGTACCCGTAATTCTTTGCCACTCGACGCTTCCCATAGTCGCACTGTCTCATCCCAACTTCCTGATGCCAGGCGCTTGCTCTCGTGGTCCCAGGCAACACTGGTTACTGAATTCGTATGCCCTTGCAGCACCCATAATTCTTTGCCACTCGACGCTTCCCATAGGCGCACCGTGTTATCCAAACTTCCTGATGCCAGGCGCTTGCTCTCATGGTCCCAAGCAACACTGGCTACGAAACTCGTATGCCCTTGCAGCACCCGTAATGCTTTGCCACTCGACGCTTCCCATAGGCGCACTGTATTATCATTACTTCCTGATGCCAGTCGTTTACTCTCATGGTCCCAGGCAACACTGCTTACTAAACTCGTATGCCCTTGCAGCACCCATAATGCTTTACCACTCGACGCTTCCCATAGGCGCACCGTGCCATAACCTCCTGATGCCAGGCGCTTACTCTCATGGTCCCAGGCAACACTGTATACGTAACCCGCATGCCCTTGCAGCACCCGTAATGCTTTGCCACTCGACGCTTCCCATAGGCGCACCGTCTTATCCCCACTTCCTGATGCCAGACGCTTGCTCTCATGGTCCCAGGCAACACTGGTTACTGAATCCGTATGCCCTTGCAGCACCCGTAATGCTTTACCACTCGACGCTTCCCATAGGCGCACCGTGTTATCCCCACTTCCTGATGCCAGGCACTTGCTCTCATGGTCCCAGGCAACACTTCTTACTGAACCCGTATGCCCTTGCAGCACCCGTAATTCTTTGCCATTCGATGCTTCCCATAGGCGCACCGTCCTATCTTGACTTCCTGATGCCAGGCGCTTGCTCTCGTGGTCCCAAGCAACACTACGTACATAGCCCTTATGTCCTATTAGCGTTTGAATACATTCTCTGCTTTGAGCACTGTATACAATGATTTCCTCACCACTTGCCACTGCTAACCAAAGACCATTAGGAGAATACTGAATGGAGTAACAATCATCTTTTAACAGAAGCAACGGCAACTCACCAAAATGAATATCTTTTAATTGAGCTCCACTCAAATTTGCTTCACGTAGCCAAGCGCCTTGTAAGTTGACTTCCGTCATATTGGCACCTTGGAGCTGGGTATGATCTAAAATGCCAGAGCTCAAATCAGCGCCCGGAATGTTAATTTTGCGTAAATCTCTGCTTGCAAAGTTTACGCCTGCTGCATTTAAAATCGTTATGGCATTGGCAGCGGCTTTTGCAACAGTTGCATCTTGTTTTGAATGTTCAACGATTGCCCATAGAACAGCTTTTTGTTTTGGTTCTCGAGCCAGTCTTTCAACCATAAAATCTAATACTTGGCGTTCATAGCGCAGTAATTTGTCTTTCATATTAAACGTTAACTTTGCAAAAGGTGGGGACGCTTGCAAAATCTGTTGTGTCATTTTTTCTTCGGAAAATGTTTCAGCTGTTATGCTACCTTCTATTTGCTTACTATCCATTGAAGCAGTAGCAGTAGATTGTAGAGGCGGCATGATAACTACCAGCTGATCAAATAATTCTCGTGCCACCAAATAATCCTGTAACGAAGGATGCAAAAAAGAATAATGATTATCCCCCGTTTTCTTAATGGGAGATGCTAATAATTTCAATTGAATTTCCGGATTTTTGGAATCTTCGCTAAAAAATTTGCCCCAGGGGCTCACAACGGATGGAACGGTTGATAAATCGCTATGCGTATGTGCTTTGATTTCTTCAGATTGAAATGCAATAGAATATTTATCTATTTTGTATAAATTAATTGCGATCTGCTGATTATATTCTAATAAAATTTGCTCGATCTTACTGTGGGCACGCGCAAACTCACTCAATTTAGGTTGTTTTGCAATATGACGAAGAAAATAATGTTTAACAAACGCATCATACAATGAAAGACGTGTTATCTCTTGCTTATCTTGTGACTTAGCATCTAGGTTTTGTTGCTTGACTAAGTCGGGTAAGACGCTGGATGCAATGTACAATAAATAGGGAGATTCAATGAGTTTTAATAAGCCAGGTATTTCATTGAAATAATGCCAATACTGTTTCCAATCACGCCAGTTTTCGCTTAAATTCTCTTTGTTTTGTTCGATATATTTTTTTAAATAATTTTCAATTTGAATGAGTGAAAAAGGTGCCATAAAACGTTCGACGACGGTCTCCGGTATCGTTCTTTTGATACGGTGCGAGCTCGGTTGAAACCAATGACGATACTCACAGACTGACTGCATTAAATATTCTAAGCGACATGTAAATATCACCTTAGCGTTGGGCCAGGTATCAAGCTTATTGCTGCTATACAAATTGCTACGAATATTTATTTCATCCGCACCATCTAAGATAAATAAAAAAGGTAGTTTTTTTAAAGAGGGGAAATTTTTCTTTTCAAATCCCATTGCTTCTAACGTTTCTTCAACCGCTTCGGTATTGGGCTGCTTTAATCTCGCGAGAGAAATAAATAAAGGAATGGATTGAGAGGAGGATAACTCCGATTGATACGTCTTCCATAATTGTTGCGCCAGATAATAACCAAATAATGTCTTACCTAACCCCGAACTTCCCAGCAGCAACATGACGCGTGACTCGCTCTTTAGAAACTGATGTACATCACTTTCTAAATCAAATGATTTTTCATCGTCCATATGCTCTGTTGCGGTGCTTGCAATGTACAGTGCCAAGTCAGCTTGGTGTTCTTTATTATTCTCATTCCACCCGGTTTTGATTTTTTCGATCAAAGATAGCGTTTCATCAGCTGAGTGCTTCAACAGTCTTTGATTTAAGTTTTGATTACCTCTTAGATCCCGCTCTATGATTTGCTTTTGTTTTAGACCATCTTCTTTAACAACATGCGATACTGCAGCATATTCTTCAGATTTTCTTAATAGCCAATGATAGAAAGCATCATCCTGGGTATTATAGATACCAAAAAGTCGATACCACATTCCTCGTCTATATCCTTCCACAACACAATTTTGGTATTTTTGTTTTTGCAAAAACTCATAATCATTCTGAGGGATGTCAAAATGATATTTTTTAGGTTGATGTGTATTATAAATAACAGGCTTTGCTATCTCACCGTTTTTTTCTATCTGTTGACTGATCGCATCGGCTAAATAATCGATCAATGGCTGTCTTTGCACAGTTTCATTCCATTTTACGCGGCCTAAAATGGTTGTTTCTTCTCGTCCAGAGTTATCAATGCGAATGATAATTTCATTATTTTTTTTAAAAAAGAAAAGCGCTAAGTAGAGCGCATGACCATTTTCACCTATCCAACCACAAGGAATATAATTTTCATAAAAATCATTAGCGATAATTTGGTTAATTATCTCTGTGACTCGTTTTTCAAGTTCACTTCTTCTTTTATTAACGTCTTCTATTAAAAGTAACTGCTGGGATTCTTTGCGCACTTGATAGGCATTTAATGCTAGCCTCATCTCACTTTCTAACGCCAAGTAAAATTGTTCTGGCTTTATATCTAGCTCTAATGTTGGCTTAGTTTTTTTATACTGGAGATAAGTGTTCACTAAAAAACAAAAATGATAAAGTAAATATTTTTCTTGATACCAATCTGCAAAATTAACGAGTTTATCACTGCTTCGATTGAGGACTTCTAATTTATAGCTTTGAGAAGGATCTTTTACATCAACTACTTCTACTGACATTTCGGGAAGCACCGCTTCTTTTGTAGCAAGCCCTGCTACTCCTTTTATTTGTGCATAAGCTTTTATATCTTCTTGCATCAAACAATTAATCGTTTTTGATGCTAGGTTTAAAAGCTTCTCTATTTTTTGTTGAAATAGAATAGTGTCTGCTTCTAAAGTCTCAATCTTGCCATGATAGTCATTCCAGTTTTCCATCGCGAGAAAATCTTCGATCTCTTTTTCGGTAAAGAGCTTAAAAGAATTTTGCGGGGACATTTTACTATCATGGCTTGCAGACATGGATTCTTTCCTTGATTACATAATATTACATGAAATATGATGCTCTTTTAATTTGCTATGAAGATCCGCGATTTCTTCTTTTACATACGTCTTAACCGCTTGTGCGGCACCTGCAGCAGTAGTTGCCGCAGCTGTAGCAGCAGGTTTAACCTTCACATTAAATAATCGACAGGCAATTAAACCAACATTGGTTGGGATACAAGGAATAGTGTCAACAATCAACTCTTTAATACCTTTTGACACATTACCTCTGCAGACGACTTGCCCACTTTGAATTGAAAACAAAGGATATTTGCGATGACTAACGTTTTTAGCAACATCCGGATACGGAAGATAAGATGGTAAGTCTTTATCTAGTATGGTTTCGTTGGTTTTTTGCTGATAGGCAAGAAGCAAATCGCCTAAAGCCAACATGACCGTCTCACAGGCTCGCAAAGCGTACTCATTGTTAGTGCCTAATTTAAAAAAGTTTCCATCGCCTGAAGCTGTAAACGCAGATCCTTTTTCATCTTTTTGTTTCGTTTTGGGGGATTTATCTATCTTTACATATACGCCATTTTTACCATCTTCATCATGCATTTTCTTCGCAAAAAAGCCAGCTGTCACTAAATCCGCATAAGGAACAGCTTTTAAATCAGGCATATGAGATAAATCTTTACCCATGATATGATTCAATAATTCTTTTCGTGGCGTTCTTAGATGCCCTGCCGCAAATAAATCTGTTAAGAAATGACAAGCGAACATCTCTAAAAGTAAAGCTTCTTTTAAAAGCTCTTGCTTTTTCGCCGCATTTGCTTCATTACCTGCTGCACTTGCTTTTTTTAGTGCGAGCTTATGTCCTGCAATATAGGCTTTTTTTGCCTCATCGCCAAAGTGATCAAAATTCTTTAACGCTAAATCGAAATAGGGGCTGTGCCAAATGCCTTTCAGTGTTTTTTCGTCTGCTCTTTCTAAACCATAAATAATGTTGCTCGTTTTTTCGTGCACTTTCTTTTTGATTAACTTAACACTAAAACTAAAATGCTCATGGTGTTCTTCTGCTTCTTGTCGTATATGAGCCACTATGTCAGTAACAATTTGTTGTTTATTTTTATCAGGATTAAAGAGATTTGCATACGCATTTTTAAAGCGTTTTGTACATTCATCTTCTCCTCCTTTATTGTCTGCTGTCGTTGCTCCAAAACCGATGGGCTCATAATCATCTGTACTAAAAAAATCTCCCGCGAGAGCCACCACATCTCCTACCAAAATGCTTGAATTCCCGCCCGGTAATGTTATTTCATAAAGAGGCATCTCTACTGCTTTACCGAGTTGTGGATCATATGTTTTTATTTTATGTGGATTAGCAGAGATTTTTAAACATGCATTTAATACAGCTTTAAATTCACTCGTATTTTTTTCATCTGGAATGGATTGAATAAATTTATGAAGAGAATAGTTACCAATGTCGCTATGCTCGCTCGCTTCAAAACTTTGACCATGATTTGTTGGTTTAGCAGCTTCGTTGCTTTCGATAAGAATTTCATCTGGAAAATCATCTGGATTGTATGTTTGAGAAGTATAGTAGGTAACATAGCTTAGGTTACAAATTGTTGACATAACTGATTTAATCCCGTATCATTTATTGATGGACGGAAGAACAATATCACATGAAGTTTTGGAACATTTCAGATTTTCTGCAATCAAGTTGCATCGAAAAAATATCCCTGTAGATGATATTGCTGATTCTTTTGGGGTCACTCGTCAAGCTGTTTATCGCTGGATAAATAAAGAAAAGAAAAATGGTAACCGTGGTTTAAAATCAACGAAATCACCCGGCCCCGATTCATATTTAACAGAAGATCAATTCAAAAAATTATTATCGTCAATTAGAAGACCAGCATCCGAGTTAGGTTACTCAACAGATTTATGGTCTGGCCCTCGTATTCGTCACTTAATAAAACATAAATTTAAAATCGAATATCATCCAAAACATATGCCACGATTAATGAAAAATTTGGGACTTGAATTAAAATTCCCTGAACGAAGAGCACTGGAGCAAGATCCAAAAGCATTGCGAGAATGGAAAAATAAACGATTTCCTGAGATTTTAAAAATAACCAAAAAGAAGCATGCTTTGTTGTTTTATGCGGATGAATCTATTATTTCATTGATACCTTACGTAGGAAAAACATGGGCTCTTCCAAATAAAAAGCCCATTGTACGTGTATCTGGAAAACGTGGACAAAATATTGGTATCACTGCGGCTGTTAATCAACAAGGAAGATTATGTTTTGAATTAACTAAAGAGAAAGAAAGATTTACAGCAAAAATATTTATTCGTTTTTTAAAGAAATTGATGAAACAGTTTTCAAATCGATTTATTATTCTCGTAGTTGATGGTGCTCCAACGCATACTGCTGGTCTTGTTAAACAATTTGAACAGGAAAACAAAAAATTCCTGCAAATAGAAATTTTACCAGCATACTCTCCTGAGTTAAATCCAACTGAAAAATGCTGGCGGTTTTTAAAAACAAAAAAACTAGATGGATCGATGGCAATTGCTAAAGACGAACTGCGCGATAAAACAAAAAAACATATGAGAGAAATAAGAAAAGATAAAGAAAGAATGGCATCGTTTTTTAATAAAATGTAATGTAACCTAAGCTAGGTTACCTACTATATTTGAGAGAGTAGCCGTGGATTTCTGATCTAGTGGTGTGGTTGTGTCGGTAGAGGGTCTAGTGGTAGTCATGATTTCTTCCTTGAGGTCATAAAAAAATTAATATACAGTAAAAAAGATATCTTTACTATTTACGTAACTATTCAGCAGCCAAAGAGTTTGGTGGGCACGCTGCGCTTTGCCCACCCTACAAAAGCATTTCAATTTTAATATTATATTGGAAAAACGGCGGTTACAATTATAAAAAATGTAGGATGGGCAAAGCGCGGCGTGCCCACCAAGCTCTGGCCGCTGAATAGTGAATAACGCCTTAGCGATTGCAGTGGTATTTATAGGTAAATCAGCTTCATTAAAAATACCTAATTGTTCAGTTGGGATATTTCTGATCTGTAAAACGCATTAAACCGCGCTAATAGCTTTTTTTGTGTGGTAAGTTGTCGTATTTCCTCAGGTGTTTTTATTGTCCATACACCTGTTTTGATATTAACGAGGACAAAAAAAGCTGGAATTTTTACTGGCGCTAGGATAAGACCATTAATCGTCCCAGGTTTCGGCGCTAATTTGTATTTAAGATTATCCGGATATTTTGCTAATAACCAATCACCCATTAAAATAGCACGCTGCTTATTTTTATTGATGAGCTTTTCCGTTGCCGAGCTAACATAGAGTAAGCCAGTAAGCGGATTAATTTGATAAGTAGATATACTTTGCTTAACGGTTTTTTCAATAGAAATTTTATCGGTTTCAATTTCAGTAATACTGTAACCAGTTTCAATAAATAAAGGCCGACTTGGTTTGTTTATGCTGGCAACACATTTTTTTTCAAGACAGTTTTTAAAAGAATAGCCGTCACTCTGGAGTAGGGGCGGTAAATTTAAATAATCCAAAATAGTAGGAGTGATATCAAGCAATGAGCTCATACTATTGATTTGTTGATTTGCAGTTTTTATTCCAATACCTTTAAAAGCCATTAACACATGATGTTGGGTTAAGCTAAGCACATCTGTTCCTTGTCCGTAAGCAGTATTGACGCGGTTTTTTTGTTCGGTTAGTGACTTAAAAATAGGTAGCCACTTTAACTTTTCTTGTTCCCCGGTATAATTTTTTTCTTCAATAATGCGATCACCCATAAGACCTAATGATGTTCCATGGTCGGAGAGTAGTACTAGCAGTGAATTTTCTAATAGTCCCTGTGCTTTTAATAGCTGTAATAGCTTACCTAACTGTTTGTCAACCTCTTCTACACTGTTTAGATAGCGTTGATCGAGTAGCGCATTCATTGTTTGTTTATCATGCGCCCAAGTAAATGGCCAATGTGAAACACAAAAATGAATTGCTAAAAAAAGAGGTTTGTCGTTTTTCTTTTTTTCTAATCCTAATTGAACGAGGCGTAAAAACGAGCTGGGTTCATAGGTAATAGCTGCAGCACGATTAGCATAATTATAAGGGAAAAATAATCTACCTAAGGGGGTGTTAATGAGTAAATTAGTTAAAGGAAAATCACTCAACCCACCAATTAAGAAATCATTAATTCCCATTTTAGGGCCGAGAATATGATCAAAACCATATTCAGGAATAATATTACTAAAGCGTTTTTCATCAGTGGCATAAAAAGTTTGATAACCAGCTACCCGCAGTTTTTTTGCCAGTGTTTCTTGTGGAATAATTAACGCCGGATCAGCTAGATTGCTACGTGCATGATTATTTTTTGGATATTGTGCGGTTAAGATACTCATCCAGGCAGGAAAAGTTCTTGCCAGTGGGGTATAAGCATTAGAAAAAACAGTCGCTGTTTGTAAAAAGTGATCTATATTGGGCGTGTGTATCGACCGTTGATTAAAATAATTAACAAAATCAGGTCGCACCGAGTCTAAGCCAATAAGGATAATATTTGGTTGATTGTGGGTGAAGGAATTTAAGTGAAGAGTAGGATTAAAATAAGTTGGTATCCACAATGCAAACGAAGTGCTGATGAGGGTGAGAAATAGCCAAGCGCAAAATTTATGTTGTTTGCTGATGAAGAAATGATAGTAAGCAATAAATGTAGTAATAGCTAAAATTGATGCGGTGATTAAAAACACTATTTTATTATAAAAATGATTGTACCAGCCGCAAGAACGTATGATTGTCGAAAAAAAAGAATCAAAAAAATAAAGATTATTAAAGGTTATGCATGCAGTGCATGCGCTGAGCCAGATCAATAAACCAAAATAATAAATAGTTTGTTGAGAAAATTTAAAAAAATCACCACAAGCAGTTGCAATAAACCATACGCCGACAATAAATAAAAAGTTAGAGCTTAGTTGAACTAAAATAAAGCCAATAATCGGCAGTAATATGGCTTTATGCCATATTTGTGTGGCAAGTGAGCTTTGGACGAGTGTATCTAATAAAGTTGAGGTTTTGTAATGAATAAAAAACAAGCTGCATTGAGTTGCCATGGCTATGATGGTCAAGCATATCAGCATATTAAAAAGCGTAGCGCGTTGTCTGGAGATTAGCATAATATTTGTGTAGCGGATTCATTCGTTTTTATGAATTCACAACGTAATAATTGTCCTGAATCATTTAATAATAGCGCTAAGCGTTTTGGCTTGTTTGCATCATTAATTCTAGCTAAAACTTCATTAGCTATTTTTGAATAAATATAATATTCAAATTGCTTATTGAGAGTATGAGCATTGCTTTTTTGTTTCATAATTTCGTGGGATAAAAATTTAATGACTTCAGTAGCATAGACTAAGGTAATGCCGAAATCTTTTTCAAGTGATTTTGCTAAAGCCATTATTTTTTGGCTGATAATTGTTTCTAGTGTTGTTTGTTCTAGTGGAACGAATGGAATGATATGAAGGTGACTCAGTATTTCGGCGGAAAAACAGCTGGTTAGGCAAGGCAAAATTTGTTGCGTTATTTCATCTTCAGATAGGCTTTGCTCAGTGTCGGTTTGATTGGCGGGTTCATTTAATACCAACTGCATGAGATCCGTGGCTTGGGTTTGATGGTTTTTTTTGTGATGTATAGTGAGGTTGTTGATTTGGTCGGCGCCTAATGTGGTATTCAGTAGAATGATGGTATGCCGGAAGTCATAAAAATTTCCTTGTTCATCATACGTGTAACCCTGAGTAAAAATATCTTTAAACAATTCGATAAATTCGGCAGAACTTTCATTAATATTATCAAAATAAATGATGGCATAGGGTTTATTTTGTATTGCTGTGAGTAGACTAAGATATTGTGCTTTAGTGTTGTGTGAGAGGGTGGAGACATTTGCTAGAGAATAAGTTTGGTGTTTTTGTAAAGGTAATATATGTAATAAGGCTGCTTGGTTTGTGAATAGATATTCTGCTAGAGCAATAGCAAATTCTTTTTTACCAACGCCATTAGGCCCGGCCAAGAGTAAGTTACAAAGAGTTCTGCTGTTTTTATTTAATGGGATGCATGTTGTTTGTAGCAATAAACCTATAGTGTTAAGAGCAAAATTTTGGCCAAGTATTTTTTGTTGTAAGTAAGGTAGAAGTTGCGAAAGTTTGAATTTATTATGATGTAAGTGTGAGAGCGGAATGTGACACCACTTTGAAACTGTTTCTGCGAGTGCTGCTGTTGTTAAATGTAGCGGCGAAGTTTGTTCTGCTTGTATTTGGGCGCTGGTATGTGCTGCGCTGCTATCTAATAGCTCTAATGCTTTTTCAAGCGGTGATTTGCCACCTAGATAATGCGCAGCTAATGATAGGGCGTAAGAAAAGATTTCTTCTGGAATTATAATTTGATGATAACTTTCCAACTGAGAACAAAAGGTTTTGAGTATAGCTAGAGTTTCATTGTTGCTTGGTTCATCTAGGCGAATAGTAGAAAAAAGTGTTTTGTTGCTACTTGTGATAGTTTGTTCTGGCGTGGTGAACACGAGAAAACGCCAATTATCATCGAGCAGTTTGGTTTGGAGTAGTTGGTTTAAGTCATTTAAAGGTTGTTGTGCGTTGTTGTCGTGTAATAAAGTCATGTCGGATAAAGCAAAAATTATTTTTTTATTAGTAGCATTTGTTTGTTGAATGAGTTGTTGAACAGGAGACAGGATGGCTTTTTTTTCTGCAAGTAAATTAAAGCTTTCAGTCGCAAGATAAATCACCTCAGCTTCTTGAAGTTTTATGGGTGTCGTGTTGGACTTAAGTTGTAAAGCGATAGCGTCTAGTAGCGATGGGAGTATTTTGTTTGAAAATGCATTTTCTAAAAGAAGATGGTGGCTTTCTTTGCGACTAAATATATCAATAAAATAAGGAAGCTGTGGTTGATCTTTTAAAGCAAAAGCCATCTGTTCATTGGTTTTTGTGGAAAAATTAATAAGGTATTGGTTTTGAATGGCTTGATTTTGCATTTTGATCCCTTTGGTGCGTTGATAGCATTATTCGCTTTGCTTATTCTTTCATAAAATTATTTTATTTTATACATTCAAGTATGATGAAGTTTGGTTTGGTGGGCACGCTGCGCTTTGCCCACCCTACATTGTTTATTGTATTTTTGTAATCGATGATGTTGTGGCGGAAATTATAAAAAATGTAGGGTGGGCAAAGCGCAGCGTGCCCACCTTATTTAGAGAGAGATTAATAGCGGTAATGATCTGGTTTATAAGGCCCATCGATAGGAATCCCCAGATAATCCGCTTGTTGTTTACTTAAAGTAGTCAACTGCACACCCAGCTTATTGATGTGTAATCTAGCTGCCATTTCATCCAGGCGTTTCGGTAATACATAAACACCTAAAGGATATTTTTCTGTGTGCTCCCAGAGTTCAAGCTGCGCTAATACTTGGTTAGTAAATGAAATTGACATAACAAAGCTAGGATGACCTGTTGCACAACCTAGATTAACCAATCGACCTTCGGCTAAAATTAAAATGCGTTTGCCATTAGGAAAAATAACATGATCAACTTGAGGTTTAACATTTTCCCAGGTGTATTTGCGCAAAGAAGCAATATCAATTTCTGAGTCAAAATGCCCAATATTACAGACAATAGCTTGATCTTTCATTTGGGTCATGTGGTCATGGGTAATGACTTTTTCATTGCCTGTTGCGGTGACAAAAATATCAGCGATAGGCGCGGCTTCTTCCATCGTGACAACGCGATAGCCTTCCATTGCTGCTTGTAATGCGCAGATGGGGTCGATTTCAGTAATTAATACCGTTGCTCCAAAGGCACGTAATGATTGTGCTGAGCCTTTGCCAACATCGCCATAACCACAAACAACCGCAATTTTTCCAGCAATCATTGTATCAGTAGCACGTTTAATTCCATCAATGAGAGATTCACGGCAACCATACAGGTTATCAAATTTAGATTTTGTAACAGAGTCATTAACATTAATGGCTGGAATTTTTAGTTGGCCTTTTTTATGCATTTCATAAAGTCGATGAACACCCGTTGTTGTTTCTTCAGAGACGCCTTTTACATTTTTTAATAAATCAGGGTATTTTTGGTGCATTAATAAAGTAAGATCACCACCATCATCCAGTAAAATATTTGGAACCCAATTTGGGCCATGAATGGTTTTTTCTAAGCACCACATGTATTCTTCTTCAGTCTCACCTTTCCAGGCAAAGACAGGTACACCGGTTGCTGCAATAGCAGCCGCAGCGTGATCTTGTGTAGAAAAAATATTACAAGAAGACCAGCGAACTTCTGCGCCTAATGCAGTTAAGGTTTCAATTAGGACAGCTGTTTGAATAGTCATGTGTAAGCTGCCAGCAATGCGTGCGCCTTTTAACGGTTTTTTGGCAGCATGTATTTGGCGTAACATCATGAGGCCAGGCATTTCAGTTTCAGCAATTTGAATTTCTTTGCGACCCCAGCCGGCGAGTCCCATGTCAGCTACTTTGTAGTCATTGGTTTTTGTTAGTGTTTCTGTTGTCATTGTTTTCTCCCTAGATTAAATTTTTGCTGCTTTACGGAGTGTTTCTGCTCGGTCAGTTTTTTCCCAAGGCAAATCTAACTCTTCGCGACCAAAATGACCGTAGGTGGCGGTTGGACGGTAAATTGGCTGGAGTAAGTTAAGCATTTTGATAATGCCATAAGGACGAAGATCAAAATTTTCATAGATAAGCCCAGTAATTTCATGATCTGGAATTTTACCGGTACCAAATGTTTCAACATAGATTGAGGTTGGTTCAGCAATCCCTATCGCATAAGAAACTTGAATTTCACAACGCTCCGCAATGCCTGCAGCAACTAAGTTTTTTGCTACATAACGACAAGCATAAGCTCCTGAGCGATCCACTTTGGAAGGATCTTTGCCAGAGAAGCAGCCTCCACCATGCCGTGCCATGCCGCCGTAGGTATCAACAATAATTTTTCGACCGGTTAATCCACAGTCACCTAAGGGGCCGCCAATGACAAAACGGCCAGTAGGGTTGACATAAAATTGAGTATCTTGGCTAATCCATTCTTCGGGTAATACGGGTTTAATAATTTCTTCGATGACTGCTTCAACAAGTTCATCATAGCTCACATCGGGATGATGTTGGGTTGAAAGCACAACATTTTTAATGCCGACAGGTTTGCCATTGACATAATGAAAAGTAATCTGGCTTTTTGCATCAGGACGTAACCAGGAGAGTACATCTTCTTTGCGTAACTGTGCTTGGCGTCTTACTAATTGATGTGCAAAGTAAATAGGTGCAGGCATTAAGACTGTGGTTTCATTCGTTGCATAACCAAACATAAGACCTTGATCGCCAGCACCTTGATTTTCATCTTTTTCTCGGTCTACGCCTTGCGCAATATCAACAGACTGTTTGCCGATTGCGGACATGACAGCGCATGATTCCCAATCAAAACCCATTTCAGAACTATCATAACCAATATCACGAACTACATTGCGAGTAATTTGTTCGACATCAACCCAGGCAGAGGTTGTAATTTCGCCACCAACTAGCACCATGCCGGTTTTAACATAGGTTTCACAGGCAACGCGGGAGTTTTTATCTTGTGAAATAATGGCGTCTAAAACAGCATCAGAAATTTGATCTGCAACTTTATCGGGATGACCTTCAGAGACGGATTCTGATGTAAAAAGGTACTCTCTGTCCATAATATGTGCCCTTAAGTTCTGATTATATAAAGACCCGGGATAATAACGACTTTTTATGCAAGTTTCACGTTGTTTTTGTGTGAGCTTAAGGGGGTGAATAATAAAGCAGGGGTTTTTAATTTTGGAGTGTTTTTTTTACTCCAAATACACTTTATTGCCGATTATTTGTTAGGCGGATTGCTTGCATCTTGCTTGGTAATTTCTTGGGCTATTTCTGGGGGTGTATTATGGTTGTATCTTAGTCCGTAGAGTATCAAATATCCTTCGGAGCTTTCTTTTGATTTTTTATACAGCTTGCGTAATAAATCAGCAGAAACTTTGTTGTTGGCAGCGATATCGCCTAATAAATAATAATTTTTTGAATCGGATAAATAGTCGAGTGTTGCAATGCTGACGTTGGGGTTGAGTACTACAAGTCGTATTGCAGCAAGCCCTTTATTATTTCCGGGTGTTAAGTTTACAGTTGATCCAAGGCGATCATTTAGCTGTGGATTATCAAGATGAGCAATTTTGTCGAGTAATTCTGCGCTGGCATACGGGTTTTGTGCGATAGCCGCAATAATATAAATTCCATAGCGGTCGGAGTAGGCTGCTGTATTACTTAAGAGCTCTTGTTTGAGTAAGTCTGTATCTTTTATTTTGGCGATTTCATGAACTTTGTTAAAAGTTTGGTAAAGTTGAATTTTATCGCTGACTAAATAAATGCTAGCGGGAATGATAATGAGAGTTGCTACAATAGAGTAGATATATTTTCTTTTGTTAATTCCGTGAACAATGATTCCCAGTAGGAAACCAAAGACGCCGTAGAAAAGAGCATCAAATAAAAAACTGAAAGGCAAAAAAATATATTCAATGGCTGCAGTTGAAGAGCTTGAATGTTGAATGGCTAAGCAGGATAGATATCCCTCAATAGAGGCGCCGATAAGACCAAAAATAAGCGCAATTAAAAAAGGTAATCGCCATGAATAATCTTTGTTTAGCAGCGTTTTCATTAAGTGTTCCTTGCAAAGGTTGCTACTACTATCAGCTCGTTCCACTATAATGGTAAATCCTTTGTTTTACAATTTACATGAGCTTGTTCTGAGTTCTTAGCAACTACTCAGACGCCATAGAGGTTGGTGGGCACCCCACCCTACATTTTTATAATTTCCACCACCCACGACATCATCGATTACAAAAATACAATAAATAATGTAGGGTGGGCAAAGCGTAGCGTGCCCACCAATCTCGCCGAGCAGTTTTCTTAATGCCTAAGCGAATAAAATGATGTAACATGCGGTAATTTTGTGATGAGGAGAGGCTTTGTATGCCTACGCGTCAAGAGCTTGCGAATGCTATTCGTGCGTTAAGTATGGATGCAGTACAAAAAGCTAACTCAGGCCATCCAGGAATGCCTATGGGTATGGCGGATATCGCTCAGGTTTTATGGGCCGACTTTTTGCAGCATAATCCAGCAAATCCTCACTGGCTAAATCGTGATCGTTTTGTGCTTTCGAATGGGCATGGATCCATGCTTTTGTATTCGTTATTACATTTAACCGGTTACTCGCTGACGATTGAGGATTTAAAGAATTTTCGTCAATTACATTCTAAAACACCCGGGCATCCAGAGTTGCATGAAGCTCCTGGAGTCGAAACAACCACCGGGCCTTTGGGTCAAGGTTTGGCAAATGCAGTCGGCATGGCCATTGTTGAAAAGCATTTGGCTAAATTATTTAATCGTGAAAATTTTCCGCTTATTGATCATACAACCTATGTTTTTGTTGGTGATGGTTGTTTAATGGAGGGTATTTCTCATGAAGTATGCTCACTCGCAGGAACATTAGGTTTAGGTAAATTAATTGTTTTTTACGATGATAATGGTATTTCAATTGATGGTGATGTGCGCGGATGGTTTACTGATAATACACCGCTGCGATTTGAAAGTTATGGTTGGCAAGTTATTCCCAATATTGATGGTCACAATCCAGAAGCTATTCGGCAAGCGATTATTGATGCTCGAGCAGACACTCGTCGACCGACTTTAATTTGTTGTAAAACAGTAATTGGTTTTGGTTCACCGAATAGGGCAGGCACTGCTAAGGTTCATGGCGAAGCCTTAGGCGAAGCAGAAATAGCAGCTGCTCGTCAAATGCTGCAATGGCCTTACGCCGCTTTTGAAATTCCGCCAGCCTATTCTGCTGCTTGGGATGCGCGTGCAGCTGGAAAAAAACGCGAGCATCATTGGAATGAATTATTTTCTGCTTATCACCAGGCTTATCCAGCATTAGCACAAGAACTATTGCGACGTATGCAAGGCCGTCTTCCTGATGCGTGGTTAGACGTCACACAAAAAATAATTCGAGAGTTGGTTGAGAAGCAAGAATCTATCGCTACTCGGAAAGCTTCACATTTGTGTTTAGAGCAATTAACAGCTGTTTTACCTGAGTTAATGGGAGGATCTGCAGATTTAACGGGGTCAAACTTAACTGACTGGAAAAAAATGCAAGTATTTTCTTTTAATTGTCCTGAGGGTCAATATATTCATTATGGTGTCCGAGAATTTGGTATGTCGGCTATTATGAATGGTATGGCGTTGGCGGGAGGAGTGTTGCCTTTTGGCGGAACGTTTTTAACTTTTTCTGATTACGCACGTAATGCGGTACGGCTTGCAGCGTTAATGAAGCAGCGAGTCATATTTGTTTATACTCATGATTCGATTGGCTTAGGAGAAGATGGTCCTACACATCAAGCAGTTGAGCATGCAGCAAGCCTACGTTTAATTCCGCAGCTGACAGTTTGGCGTCCTTGTGACACGGTAGAGACAATGGTTGCATGGAAAAAAGCGATTGAACATCAAGGTCCTAGTTGTTTGTTGTTATCTAGGCAAAACCTACCTTATCAAGCACGTAGCCAGCAAGCGATTGAGCATATTGAGCGTGGCGGCTATGTTTTATTTGACTGTGAAGGAGCGCCAGAATTAATCTTAATTGCCACGGGTTCAGAAGTAGGATTGGCTGTGGATGCAGCAAAACAATTACAGGCATTGGGTCATTTAGCACGGGTGGTTTCTATGCCTGCAACGAATGTATTTCTTGCGCAAGATGAAGCTTATCAAGAAGCGGTGTTGCCAAAAAGAGTTGGGATAAGAATTGCAATAGAGGCGGGATCAACGAATTATTGGTATCAGTTTGTTGGTTGTCATGGCAGAGTTATTGGTTTAGATCAATTTGGCTTATCGGCACCGGCAAAAGAAGTATTTAAAGAATTTGGTTTTACGGTTGAGCAGGTTGTTGCAGTTGCTAATGACTTGTTTGCAAAAGCAAAGAACAGACAGGAGAGAGCAGTATATGACTATTAGAGTTGCAATAAATGGTTACGGTAGAATTGGTCGCAATATTTTACGTGCACATTATGAAAATAAAAAATATGCAGACATGCAAATTGTAGCAATTAATGATTTAGGTGATGTTAAAACTAACGCGCACTTAACTCGTTATGACACGACGCACGGAAAATTTCCAGGCGAAGTGTTAGTTGATGGAAATGATTTAATTGTTAACGGTGATAAGATTCGCGTGGTTGCAGAACGTGATCCAAAAAAATTACCTTGGCGTGAAATGAATGTTGATGTTGTGTTGGAATGCACAGGATTTTTTACCAGCAAAGAAAAAGCGTATGCTCACATTGAAGCAGGCGCAAAGAAAGTCATTATTTCAGCGCCAGGAACCGGTGTTGATGCAACAGTTGTTTATGGTGTGAATGAAAAAACGTTAAAGCCATCTGATGTTATTATTTCAAATGCATCATGCACAACAAATTGTTTAGCTCCGTTAGCGAAAGTATTACATGAGAGCTTAGGTATTGTGAGTGGTTTAATGAATACAGTGCACTCTTATACTAATGATCAAGTATTAATTGATGTGTATCACTCAGATTTGCGGCGTGCACGTTCAGCGACTCACTCAATGATACCGACTAAAACAGGTGCAGCAGCAGCTGTTGGGTTGGTTTTGCCTGAATTGAATGGCAAGTTAGATGGTTTTTCTATTCGTGTACCCACAATTAATGTTTCTGTTGTTGATTTTACTTTGCTTGTTAAAAGAGATACGACGGTAGAAGAAGTCAATAAAGTTTTAAGCACTGCTGCTGCAGGAGCATTAAAAGGAATTTTGTTAGTGAACTCTGAACCCTTGGTTTCATGTGATTTTAATCATAATCCAGCATCGTCAATTGTGGATTTGAGTGAAACAAAAGTGATTGGTAGTTTAGTGAAAGTACTTTCTTGGTACGATAATGAGTGGGGTTTCTCAAACCGTATGCTGGATGTAGCACACGTGTTTATGGCTGTAAAATAAGGAGTTTAGGCGTATGCCAACCACACCATTTTTAAATATGTTTGGCCGCTCGCCGATTAAGCCATTAGAAGAGCATATGTCTAAGGTTTGTTTGTGCGTACAAGAGTTAAGCGCTTTTTTTGCAGCAGCTTTCGCTGAGGATTGGTCTGTTGTCGAAAAATTACAACTTGAAATTGTTCGGCATGAAAATCAAGCTGATGTAATGAAGCGCGAGTTACGTTTGCATTTACCAAATAATTTATTTACCTCTGTGTCCCGCAGTGATTTGTTAGAATTATTAAATGTACAAGATCGTTTGGCTAATAAAGCCAAAGATATTGCGGGTGTGGTCATGGGGCGGAGAATGATATTTCCTGATCCCATTAAGCCAGCATTTATGGAATTTTTACAGCGTAGTATTGAAGCGTCTAAGCAGGCAGATACAGCGATTCATGAGTTGGATGAATTATTAGAAACAGGTTTTAGTGGCAATGAAGTTAAGCATGTCGATAATATGATAGCTAAATTGTCGCGTATTGAACATGAAACGGATGAGCTGCAAATTCATTTGCGACAAATCATGTTTACTTTAGAGGATGAACTTCCTCCTGTTAAAGTGATGTTTCTTTATCAAATTATCGAATGGGTTGGCGAGTTAGCAGATAATGCTCGTGCAGTCGGTGGTAATTTACAAATTTTAGTTGCCAGATGAGATAATTTTCCCATGGAATATGGTTTAATTTTTATTGTACTTGCTTGTGTTGTTGGTCTCTGGATGACTTGGGGGATCGGAGCAAATGATCTTGCCAATATCATGAGTACGGCAATGGGCTCCAAAGCCATTACCGTGCAGCAAGCATTAATTATTGCGATTGTCTTTGAAATTGCCGGTGCGTTGTTAGGTGGGGGTGGGGTCACTGAAACAATTCGTGGCGGAATTATCGATGTTCATGCTTTAAATAACACGCCGCAATTATTAGTCTATGGCATGTTGTCGGTTTTATTTGCGGGTGCTGTGTGGATTACTTTCGCAAGCTTTCTTGGTATGCCGGTTTCAATTACGAATGCCATTATTGGCGGCTTAGTGGGTGTAGGCGCAATCATGTTAGGCATCGATGCTATCCATTGGCAAACAGTTATTTATATAGCGATTAGTTGGATTTCTTCACCAACAATTGCTGGCATTATTGCTTTTTTATTATTTATTTCGATTAAAAGAAGTATATTGGGTGCAGAAAATCCTTTTCGCGCAGCAAAAAGATATGTGCCAATTTATTTATTTTTAGTTGGGATCGTGCTTTCTTTAATGACGGTGCTAAAAGGTATGGATCATTTTCATCTGTATCGTACTGCAACCTCTAGCATTGTTATTGTTCTTTTATCAGCGATCGCGATATTTTGTATAGGTTTATATGCGATGAAGCATGTACAACTTAAAGTAAAATTAAACCGTCATACTCAGTATCTTTATATTGAAAATATGTTTAGTGTTTTAATGGCATTTACTGCTTGCGCAATGGTGTTTGCGCATGGTTCTAATGATGTAGCAATTGCAGTTGGCCCTGTTTCTGGGGTGGTAACCTTGGTGATGAAAGGTCAAGCAATTAATGATGCTACTGTTTTAAATGGTATGTTATTAATGGGTTGTTTAGGTGTTATTTTGGGTTTGTTTATGTATGGGCGCAAAGTAATAGCGACAGTAGGTACAGCCATTACTACATTAACACCAAGCCGAGCTTTCGCAGCCACATTAGCTGCTGCAAGCACAGTTGTTGTTTCTACTAGCACGGGTATTCCTGTTTCAGCAACACAAACTTTGGTGGGCGCTGTTTTTGGTGTTGGTTTAGCGCGTGGTATTGATGCATTAAATTTAAATGTTATTCGTAATATTTTTCTTTCATGGATTATTACTATTCCTGCATCAGCAGGGTTAGCAACGTTATTCTTTTATATTTTGCGCCATGTTTTTGGGTAAGATTTTGTAACTATTCAGCGATGAAGAAGTTTGGTGGGCACGCTGCGCTTTGCCCACCCTACATAGTTTGTCATGCCAGCGTGCTTCTAGCTGGCGTCTAGTACGGTGGGCAAAGCGCAGCGTGCCCACCAAATTTTTTATAATTATTTTTTTTAAATTAGTAAGGATTAGGGCGATGACTGTGACTATGCAAGAAACGATGGATGCCATCCGTAAATATGCGCCTAGCTTTAATGCTAAAGTAGGAATTATTTTAGGCTCAGGTTTGGGCGGAATAGCTGAACGATTAACGAATACGATTACAGTTCCTTATCAAGCCATTCCAGGATTGCACTCGGGCGGTGTTGCGGGTCATGCGTCACTATTGATTATGGGTTATTTAGATGATGTGCCAGTAGTTTGTATGAAAGGTCGTTTGCATTTGTATGAAGGTGTACCGTTTGAGGGTATTCGTACTTTTGTTAGAATTGTCAAACACCTCAGTGCAGACACCTTAATTGTGACGGGTGCGGCTGGATCATTACGCCCTGAAGTTGGTCCAGGAGAAGTTATGGTGATTAATGATCATTTAAATTTCCAGCCGGGTAATCCTCTGCTGGGCCCTAATGATGAATCAATTGGCCCACGTTTTGTGAGTTTGGAAAATGCTTATGATTCAGATTTGCGTGAAACTTTAATGAGAGTAGGAAAACAATTGGATTTTAATTTAAGTCAGGGTGTTTATCTTTCTTTACTTGGCCCTTCATTTGAAACTCCGGCAGAAATTCGAGCATATCGCACGCTAGGCGCAGATTGTGTGGGCATGTCAGTTGTGCCTGAAGTTATTGTTGCTCGACATTGCGGTTTAAAAGTTGTTGGTTTATCTGCAATTACTAATTTAGCGGTAGGAATGAGTGCTGAAAAAGTTACTCATGATGGTACTCTGCAGTTTGGTGAAGTGGCTGCACGTAAGTTAGTAAAATTAATTCCAGCATTTATTAAAGAGATAAGTCGTGTTTAATAAAGTGAGCTCAGAAAAAATTTTATCGCTGATTGATTTAACCAGCCTCAATGAGGCGGATGATGAAGCAGCGATTACATCAATGTGTGCTAAAGCAATATCACCGCTGAGTCATGTCGCTGCCTTGTGTGTTTATCCGCAATTTGTAAAACAGGTGGTGAGTTTTGTTAACAACAGACCAATTAAGATCGCAACAGTAGTTAATTTTCCTTCAGGCAACGATCCACTCGATAAAGTTCTTTTTTTAATACAGCAAGCGATCAGTGACGGAGCAAATGAAATTGATGTTGTTTTTCCTTATCAGCAATATTTAGCCGGCGATGTGGAGCATGCTGTTCAATTTGTTCAACAATGCAAGACACACTGTGGGGCAGATGTTTTATTAAAGGTTATTTTAGAAACGGGCGCATTAAATGATTTAGTTAAAGTTGCTGATATAAGTCGTCGAGTTTTATTAGCAGGGGCAGATTTTTTAAAAACATCAACAGGAAAAATTGCTGTTGGCGCAACGTTAGAGGCAGCACAAGTGATGTTGTTAACCATTAAAGAGATGTCAAAAAAGCTAAACCGTTCGTTTGGCTTTAAAGCTTCTGGCGGTGTACGAACAGTAGCTGATGCTACGCAATATATAAATTTAGCAGCGGAAATAATGGGCGATGATTGGGTGCAAGCTGATAACTTTCGTTTAGGTGCGAGTCAGCTAGTTGATTGTTTGTGATTTCATAACTATTCAGCAGCGAGGGAGTTTGGTGGGCACGCTACGCTTTGCCCACCCTACAAAAGCATTCCACTATAATATTCTATTGGAAAAACGGCGGTTACAATTATAAAAAACGTAGGGTGGGCAAAGCGTAGCGTGCCCACCAAACTCCCTCGCTGCTGAATAGTTATGTGATCATAAGTACAGAGCCGATAGAGCAAAAATCCCCTGGCTTTTTTAGCTTAATTATGGTACAAAGCTGACCAATTAAAGCATACAAAACTGGAGGTAACAAAGTCGTGGCTATACAGCAGAAAAACACTGTTCCAGATCATACCGCTCAAGGTTGGTTAGTCGTCTTAACAGCATCACTTTTTTTCTTCTATGAATTTATTCAGCTTAATCTTTTTAATGCGATTGATGTCCAGCTAATGCAGTCATTTCATTTGACAGCGCCGCAATTGGGTCAGCTTTCTTCGATGTATTTTTATGCAAATGCCTTATTTCTTTTTCCAGCTGGAATTTTGTTAGATCGCTATAGTACGAAAAAGTTGCTCTTAGCTGCTGTTGTTTTGTGTACAGTGGGTACTTTTATTTTTGCTATTGCTCAGGATTATTTTATTGCAGCAGTGGGTCGAGCATTGGTGGGTTGGGGAGCTGCATTTTGTTTTTTAAGTTGCGTGCGCCTTGCAACTCGTTGGTTTCCACCACAAAAAATGGCATTTGTTACCGGAATGGTGGTGACAATGGCAATGCTAGGCGGTCTTGTTGCACAAACACCGATGGAAATCTTAAGTCGTTATATGGGCTGGCGTAATGCAGTTTTGATTGATGCGAGCTTAGGCCTTTTTGTTGGCCTTGCTATTTTATTTTTTGTTCAAGATCACCCACCTACATTTAATGAAAACGGCGCTAAAGAAAAAGACAATGCTCAACATCTTAGTTTGTGGCGTAGTTTAGGGTTGGTTTTGCTAAACAAAAATAATTGGCTAGGTGGAATTTATACTTCATTATTAAATTTACCAGTATTTCTTTTAGGTGCCTTGTTTGGTATTCATTATTTAGTAGAAGTGCATCAACTTACGGCAGCCCAAGCTTCTTATGCTACGACAATGTTTTTTGTCGGCGTCATCTTTGGAGCCCCAGCTTTTGGTTGGTTCTCTGATCGTATTGGCCGCCGGATATTGCCGATGATTATTGGTGCTATTCTGTCTTTAATTGTGATGTTAATGCTGATGTATGTACCTGATTTATCATTAGGGGCATTAATAGGCTTATTCTTTTTGATTGGTTTTGTCACTAGCTCTCAAGTGTTAAGTTATCCTGCTATTGCTGAGTTAAATCCTCTCGCATTGACGAGTACTGCAATGAGTATTGCTTCGGTGAGTATTATGCTGAGTGGAGCTATTTTTCAGCCTTTCTTTGGTTGGGTGATGGAGTTGCATTGGGATCATAAAGTTGTGAATGACGTACCTATTTATTCTGCACATGATTTCTTAAATGCTATGATGATTATGCCGGTTGCGTTCATCATTGGTTTGCTTATTGCCTGGATGATGAAAGAAACTTACTGTAAATCACAGGTTAATGGTTATTCTGGTACTTCAGAAAAGTTGCGAGAAATTCCTGTTTCAGTAAATAATTAAATAGTAGGAATTTTCATATGCCACGTGCGTTTATCATACTCATGGATTCGTTTGGGATAGGCGCGAGTAAAGATGCAGTAAAATATGGTGACGCTGATGCTAATACATTGGCGCATATTGCAGAATACTGTATGGCAGGTAAAGCGGATAAAACTGGGGTGCGCCAGGGTCCTTTGCAATTAGCTAATTTAAGTCGTTTAGGTTTAAATGCTGCCGCAGAGATTAGCTCAGGCAAGCCAGTTCCTGGATTACCTGTCAATATTCCTATCCATGCTGCTTATGGCTGTGCTGAAGAAGTGAGTCTTGGTAAAGATACCCCAAGCGGTCATTGGGAGCTTGCTGGTGTTCCCGTATTATTTGATTGGGGATATTTTCCGCCTGAGTATCCGAGCTTTCCTGATAGTTTATTAGAAGAATTAATTGTGCGCGGAAAATTGCCTGGGGTGTTAGGAAACAAGCATGCTTCAGGCACAGAAATTATTGCAGAGTTAGGTGAAGAACATCAAAGAACCGGTAAACCCATTGTTTACACATCTGCCGATAGTGTTTTTCAAATTGCTGCTCATGAAGAAAGTTTTGGTTTAGATCGTCTTAATGAGCTTTGTTTAATCGCGCGTGAATTAGTTAATGAATATAATGTGGGTCGAGTGATTGCTCGTCCATTTACTGGCACTCCTGGTCATTATCATCGAACGGCCAACCGCTCTGATTATTCTGTTCCACCTCCTGAGCCAACTTTGCTAGATAAAATTGTTGCAGCAGGACATGAAGTTATTTCTGTTGGTAAAGTTTCTGATATTTATGCGCATCAAGGAATCACTAAAAGCGTTAAAGGTGATGGTAATATGGCGTTATTTGACGCTTTTATAAAAGAATCTGCTGTGGCACCTGATGGAAGCTTGGTGTTTGTCAACTTGGTTGATTTTGACATGCTCTATGGTCATCGACGTGATGTCATAGGTTATGCAAAAGCATTAGAAGAGTTCGATGCGCGATTACCTGAGTTTGAAAAAATGATGCGTCCGGGCGATTTGGCTATTATTACTGCTGATCATGGTTGCGATCCAACACAGCCAGGCTCTGATCATACGCGTGAGCATATTCCTATTTTAGCTTTTGGCCCGGGTGTAAAAGGTGGCCCCATCGGAATTCGTAAAACATTTGCTGATATTGGTCAAACAATTGCGAAACATCTGGGCTTGCCTGCGTTGACAGTAGGTACTTCTTTCCTTTAATAGAGTTGGTGGGCACGCTGCGCTTTGCCCACCCTACAATAATTTATTTTTGTCATTTTTTGTAGGGTGGGCAAAGCGCAGCGTGCCCACCAAGCTTATTATATTTTTACGCCAACTTCGTGTGGTAAGCCATCAGGCTGATCGGTTAAGTAAGAAACTAATTGCCAGTTAACCAAAGCTTGTTTTTGTGCTGTGGTATTTTCAATGTAAGTTACCACGGTCGCTAGATTACTATCGTTTACGTGTTCTTCTAAGGGAGGATGAGCTTCTAGAAAGAGACTGTTATTTTGCCAACCAACTTTGTTTGGCATGTTAACGATAGCAACCGGTGTTCCAGGAGCAACGGAAGGAAAAAATTCTTTAATATCATCTTCATTCATCCGGATACAACCAAAGCTAGCACGTCGACCAATACTGTCTGGGAAAATAGTACTATGAATAAGATAAGTTGGAATTTGTAAATAAATCGCATATGGGCCTAGTGGATTATCAGGTCCTGGCCCTACTGTTGGTGGTAGCTCTACGCCTTGCTCATGATTAAAATCACGAATATCTTGTGGTGGTGTCCAGGTAGGATTGATTTTTTTGCGGGTAATTGCGGTGCGTTCAATGGGGATCATTTTGCCAATTTTGCCTATACCAATAGGAAATGTCATCACGATGTTACTACCTCTTGGGTAATAGTACATGCGCATTTCTGCTAGATTGATGATGATACCATTGCGAGGCATAGGTGGGAGCATGTATTGGGTGGGGATGGTAATGGCTCGAGCAGGAAGATTGCCATTTTCAACGACCCCAGCATTGGCAGCAATAAGTGCATTTTGGCCGAGGTTATAGTTATAGGCAACGGCCGGAGTATTTTTTCCTGCTCCAGAAGTATGTTGAATATTACCAATAATTGATTCATTTTCTACGGGAAGATTGAAGGTTCTAGCAGCTACTGTGGTAGTGAGGCAAGTTGCACAGGCAAGAATAAGTAGTTGCTTAAATAAGGTGCGTGTTTCCATAAGTATCAAGTGTCCTTTAGCCATTTAGATAAGGAGAATTTCTAATCCAACTTCTATTGTTTGTGTACGCAAATACAATAGTTTTTTCCTTAATAGTATCAATTAACGGTTTTGCTACATCTACTTTTACGGCAGGACAGCCCCAGCTTCTACCCAGTTGACCATATTGTTTAACCACATCTGGATCAGCATACCAGGCACCATGAAAAACAATGGCTCGGCTGTATGCATTGTCGTTTATTCCAGGTTCTAATCCAGTAAGGCGTAGAGAGTAGCCATTTTCCCCAATATAAGGCGATTGGTTGGTTAAGAAAACTCCGTAACTGGATTGTAAACTGCCTGGACGATTTGAAAAAGAGGTAGAATAGGCTCCGCCACTATTTTTTCCATGCGCTACCCATGTATTGTATAAAACAGAAGCTTTTTTGACATTAATTACCCATAGACGACGTTCATCAGACGGTTTGGAGTAGTCAATAATGGTCAATAGCTGTTTGTGATCGAGTCCTTGCTGGCGTGCAGTAACAAATGCTTTCAGTGCTAACTTAAGAACTTTAGGATCAAGATTATCCGCTTTTGCTGCAATAATTTGCGCTTCTCGTTCTATCCAGCTTGAGCTGCCAAAGGATTGGTTATTGTCATTGAAAAGAAAGGAAAACGGTCCCCAGCCAGAAATACTTAAAAATGCAAAAAAATAAAGTAAGTGTTTTATTTTCATAAGCACCTTTGTATATATTAATTATAGTGAGTGGGCCTAAAAAGTAATGCTGGTGTTTCGTTGGCCCGGTTTATCGTGATCAAGTAATGATCTAGATTGGGTGGTATTGTCATTCATTTTTACTAAATTGTCAAAGTTTGCGGGGTAAGGCGTAATTACTCAGCAGTCAGAGCTTGGTGGACACGCTGCGCTTTGCCTACCCTGCTAGATGCCAGCTAGAAGCGTGCTGGCATGACAAGATTTCGTAGGGTGGGCAAAGCGCAGCGTGCCCACCAAGCTCTGACTGCTGAATAGTTACGCATAAATACCACGTGGTATCTTTGTTGCTCCTATGCTGCTCTTCTTGGTACTATGATTAATAACACAATTGGAAGAGTAATGAGTATGGCAACGGAATATCAGAAAGTTATTCGTGAGCTTTCCGAGGCTATTGTAGCCGCACAAAAACCAATCCGTATTTTAGATGCTTTGAAATGGGATGCGAGTATTGAGAAACTTTTCTTCAAGCATAAAGCCAAAGAATTACCACAAATTACGGCAGAATATTATCAAGAGCGCAATCCTCTACAATTTGATCCATTGGAAAAAATAGAAGAATTTCATGAAATAGAGCGAAAAATTCGACGTAAGCTAGGCCAGTATAGTGGGGTAGGAACAATCATGATGCGTATGTGTTATGAGTATAGCGCTGTAGTGCAGATGTTGATGGCAAGAGGAACTCCTAAATTTACGGAAGTTTCGCAAGAGTTGTATGGTAGTTCTGAGGATGCTTTTCATATTGGGGCGCCGACGTTAAAAGATTTGGCGACGTTGATAAGTAATACGTTGAAAAGTATTAAAAACCAAGTAAAAACCCATGCGGATGAAAAAACTTATACCAGTGAAGAGACTGTTGCTTTTTTAACAAAGCGGTTTACACACTATTTTGGTGATAAAACGCCGCATGTGCAATTAAGCGATGGGATTTTAGCAGATGCAGCAGCAGGTGCTGATCGAATTAAAATTCATAAAGGAATGAATTTTAGTGAACGAGAAGTGCGGATATTTGAAGTGCATGAAGGTTGGGTGCATTTAGGGACAACATTAAATGGAATGGCACAACCGTATTGTACTTTTTTGAGTAAAGGGCCGCCTTCATCAACGATTACTCAAGAAGGTTTGGCGATTATTACCGAAGTTTTTACTTTTACTTCTTATCCTGGACGTTTGAGGCGGTTAACGAATCGAATTATTGCCGTTAATATGGCTGAAGAGGGCGCAAATTTTTTAGAAGTCTATAATTTTTATCGAAAGCAAGGATTTGAAGAGCATGATAGTTATATTGCGACTAGTCGCGTATTTCGTGGCAGTGTTCCGGATGGTGGTCCTTTCACTAAAGATTTATCGTATAGCAAAGGATTTATTTTAATTTATAACTATATTCGTCTTGCTGTTCAAAAAGGTTTGGTTACCCAAATTCCATTATTATTTTTGGGAAAAACTACATTAGAAGATGTGCATATACTGGCTGATTTAGTTGAAGAAGGCGTTGTTACGCCGCCGAAGTATGTGCCTGCGCCTTTTCAAGATATTGCCGCGTTAACTGCCTGGATGTGCTATTCCTTGTTTTTAAATCAGCTTGATTTGCAGCAAATGGCTACTGATTTTAAATCATTTTTACAGTAATTAGCCCTTTTTTTCACGGGATTTTTCCGCTTCAATATTGTCTTCGATGAATCGAATAATAGTGCTGGCAACGTCAATTTTAGTCGCTTTTTCTATGCCTTCAAGACCAGGAGATGCGTTTACTTCCATGATGAGAGGTCCGCGATTAGAGCGAACAATATCGACTCCTGCTACATTCAAGCCAATGATATGCGAAGCGCGGATTGCCATATGTCGTTCTTCTTCTGTAATGTTTTCTGCTGCTGCTTTGCCACCACGATGTAAGTTAGATCTAAATTCTTCGGGGTTCGCTTGGCGTTTCATTGCAGCTACCACTTTTCCGCCTACGACAAAACAACGAATATCAGCGCCAGCTGATTCTTTAATATATTCCTGTACGAGGATATTCACTTTTAAACCAAAAAAAGCTTCAATTACGCTGCGCGCGGCTTTGCTGGTTTCAACAAGGACGACACCGATACCTTGGGTGCCCTCTAAAAATTTCACGACTAGTGGTGGGCCGCCGACCATTTTAATCAGGTCTTGAATTTCATCGACAGAGTGCGCAAAGCCAGTGATGGGTAGGCCGATGCCTTTTTTTGAGAGTAGCTGCAAAGAGCGTAATTTGTCGCGTGCACGCGTGATAGCCACGGAATCATTTAAGCAAAATACGCCCATCATTTCGAGTTGACGAACAACGGCAGCGCCATAAAATGTAGCAGAGGCTCCTATGCGAGGAATGACAGCATCATAATGATCTAGCTCAGCGCCTTTAAAGTGTATTGTTGGACGCGATGAAGTGATATTCATATAACAACGTAGTGTATCAATGACGTCTGCTTGATGGCCGCGTTGTTTAGCTGCTTCAGCTAAGCGGCGAGTGGAGTATAAATCTTGTTTTCGGGATAAAATGCCAATCTTCATAGTGAAACCTTTTTTGTTTTTGTAAATGATTTTGCTGGATCAACTTTATAACGCTTACGAATCGCGCTTCTTCCTAATAGCATGCGGAAGAGCATGGTATCACGTTCTGTTAAGGTAATCTCTATAGGCCAAGTTTCTTCCCCCAAGGTAATAGGTGTGCATATTACATAACGTTCTTCTTTATGGCCACCAGAGTCTGTTACCCAACGTCTATCAATAATGTCAGCGGTGCAACTAACAACTTCATTGGTGTCGCTTTGCTGGGGGTGGATATCAAAAGTAATTTTGTCTTGATCACCTTCTTTAAAGGGTTTTAAGGAAAAAGCATGTAATGCCGATGTGCGCGCCCCCGTATCAACTTTGGCTTTTATTTTGTCAATTGCTAGTTCTGGCAAGCTAAGCCATTCGCGCCAGCCGATGGTTATTCTTTTTTTCATGTACCGCCCTTATATTGCGTGATAGCCAAATGAGTACTTGACCCTTTCCAGATAGAGATAATATATTAAAAATAGAGAAAAAAGGATTTTCCCATGACTGATATCGTAACTCATTCTGTGCCATCAGAAGTTTTTGATCAATATTATTTTACCGAAACACAATACCGAGAAAAATATAACTGCTCTTTGCGTAATCCTAAAGGCTTTTGGGCAGAGCAGGCAGAAAAATTTATTACTTGGTTTAAACGTTGAGATGAAGTATTGATAATGACACATCGTTATATTTTTAATTATCATGATGGCGATGTTTATTGGTGTACAGCGGATGTAGGTTGGATCACTGGGCACTCTTATGGCGTTTATGGCCCTTTATGTAATGGTGCAACATCGGTTATGTTTGAGGGCGTTGCGCATTTTCCTACGCCTGCGCGATGTTGGGAAATTATCGATAAATATCAAGTTAATATTTTTTATACGGCCCCTACTTTAATCCGTGCTTTACGGCATGAGGGTAATCAATGGTTAGAGACAACTCAGCGCACTAGTTTGCGAATACTGGGTACGGTGGGTGAACCCATTAATCCAGAAGTGAGTGAATGGTATTATGCGATGGTCGGTCATAAACGTTGTTCGGTTGTGGATACGTGGTGGCAAACAGAAACGGGCGGTATTTTAATTTCACCAATTCCTGGTGTAACAGCATTTACGCCAGGCTCTGCGGCATGGCCATTCTTTGGTGTAGTTCCTGCTGTTGTTGATGAGCGGGGAAATAATTTGCCGGCTAATCAAATGGGAAAGTTAGTTATTACTCAGCCATGGCCAGGAATGATGAAAGGAGTTTATGGCGATAAAAAACGGTTTCAAGAAACTTATTTTCAACCTTTTCCAGGAAATTATTTAAGTGGTGATAATGCTCATTATGATGAGCAAGGTTATTATTGGATTAATGGGCGTAGTGATGATGTGATAAAAGTTTCGGGTCATCGCATAGGGACAGAAGAAATTGAAAGTGCTCTAGTATCTGTCGCACAAGTTTCTGAAGCTGCGGTTGTTGCTGTTCCTGATGCAATTAAGGGTGAAAGTATTTATGCTTTTGTAACGCTGTTAGCCAGCATTAAGCCGAGTGAAAAATTAAAAAAAATATTAATTCAGCAGGTGAGTGAAAAGATTGGTTGGATTGCAAAGCCAGATTATATTTAATTTACTGATGCTTTACCGAAAACGCGCTCAGGAAAAATTATGCGGCGATTGTTGCGAAAAATTGCGAGTAATGAGTTGGAAAATTTGGGTGATGTTAGTACGCTGGCCGAGCCGGAGGTTTTGGATGCGTTGATAAAGGATCGTATTCCGTTGAGAGGCGTGTGATGTGAAGTTGCTTAGGTTGGTGGGCTTATCTTTCGTTTGGATTAAGGTTTATAAAGTTTATTTAGATAATTTAATGCTGTACTATATCGCCAACGTCCCCGCCGAACAGGAAAGCCACTGTGAAAATATCAAAACAAATGTCTATCGGTGAATTTTCTGCGTTAATAGCTTCTCACCTCCAATCAAAAGAAATTTCAGCTGTTCTTATGTAACGCCTATAATATTAATTATAGGCTATTTACACAAACAAAAAATCATGATGTTTTTAGACTAGATTTAGCTATACTGAGTGTGAAGGAATGGTTGATAAAATCTTTTAATACATATTGTTTTGGCGGTACGTTTGGCCTATAATACTTATATCCAAACCCGCCACGCCTCTCAACGATGCGCACCAAGGCGGGTTATCTTTTTATGGAACAGCAAAAAAAGAAGTTTGATAAAAAATCCTTATTAATCAATGAACAAATTGATCTTTTGGTTGGGCGCGGCCTGATTATAAATGATGCTAAAACAGCGTATCATTGCTTAGCAACAGTTGGCTATTATAGACTTTCTGCTTATTTCAAACCATTTTCTGATGTTTGGAGTACGGTTAAAAAAACAGATAAAAAAAAGAAAAAACTTAGCCCCCATCAATATTTTATAAAAGAAGTTAATGAAATCTGTGACAACAAAAAAGAAGATTTTATAAGTCATTATTACAGAAAATATAATGACCCTCGTCATCCACCAAGTTGGATGATTATGGAATGTTTATCTTTTGGGAAATGTACCAGTTTATTTCGAAATTTATCGGAATTAAAAGACAAAAAAATGGTGAGTGAAGTTTTTGGTTACCACCCACGAGTTGTTGAATCTGCATTAGAACCCCTTAGGTATACTAGAAACTTATGTGCTCACCATTCTCGATTGTGGAATAGATGGTTTGTATACTCTCCAAAACATCTTGATGCTTTTGGAAATTTAAATTCTAAGCCAAACTCATTTCATATGCAGGCTTTTGTAATTCACAAATTAAATGAAGCTATTTCATCTGACTCTAAATGGAAAGGTCGTCTTTATCATTTATTTGAAAAATATTCAGATTATGTACCATTTGAGTTAATGGGGTTTCAAGCCGATTGGAAAAATGATACTTTTTGGATTTAGAAAATGACAAAAAAATAGTTCCCAGCCCTATTTTTGGTTCATTTTTTAAATTAAAACGTGAAGATATTGAAAGTTTCATAAAATTTTGTCAGAAGCCATTGAAGTCATGGATTGGGACAAAAACAGTAGTAAGATTTATTACAAAAGATGGTAAGAGAATACCAAATCCCGATTGGCGACCATTTATTTCAACTATTAGTAAAACAGAAACTAGTAAAGGAAGAAAACCGAGAAAAGATGAATACATTCTATCCCAGAAATCAATCAAGGTGATGCTTGTAATTCTAGGAAGTTTTTATACTTATTTGATCAATGAGAATATTTCTGAGGTAAATCCAGAAGCTAGAAATGGCCAAAGTCCGGTATTAATGAGTTGCTTTAGGTGGTCAAGCCTTGAGCGATATAGGCTATTATAATGTTCATTCCAGAATGGTCTTGACTATTATGGAATAGGTGTCACAATAGTCGCATGAAGAGATATCTAGATAAAGACATCAAGCTATCATTATCAGACAAGATTGTCTTGCTGACGGGCCCCCGTCAGTCCGGCAAAACGACCTTATCAAAACAGCTTTATTCAGCATTTGATTATTTTAATTATGATGCAAGTGAAGACCGTATTTTGTTAAAGAATAAAAGTTGGGATCGCAATAAGCCCCTTATTATTTTTGATGAATTACATAAAATGAAAGAGTGGAAGCGCTGGATTAAAGGTGTGTACGATAAAGAGGGGCTTAACCCGCAAATTATCGTGACGGGAAGTGCAAAATTAGATACTTACCGCAAGGTGGGTGATTCTTTGGCGGGTAGGTACTTCCAATTTAGACTGTATCCTTTAGACCTTAAAGAAATCGTTCGCTTGGACTCTACATTATCTGCAATAGAAGCGTTTGATATTTTATGGAATTGTAGCGGGTTTCCAGAGCCTTTTTTAAAAGGAAATGCTGTTTATTATAAACGTTGGCGCAAAAGTCATATTGATATTATCTTGCGGCAAGATTTGCTGAATATTCAAGCTGTCAAAGATATACAGTCAATTGAAACATTGATTTATTTATTAAAATCGCGTGTTGGCTCAGGTGTTTCTTATGCAAATTTAGCAAGAGACTTAGAGCGTGACATTAATACTGTGAAGCGTTGGCTTCAGCTATTAGAGAATTTATATATTATTTTTCGTGTCACTCCATATCATAAAAATATTGCACGCTCATTATTAAAAGAACCTAAGTATTATTTTTTTGATATTGCGCGAGTTGAAGACGAGGGCGCTAGGCTTGAAAATATTGTTGCGCTGTCATTACTAAAAGAGTTGCATTATTTGGAAGATACTCAAGGCATTACAACAAACTTACATTATGTGAGAACTAAGGATGGCAGAGAGTTAGATTTTTTGGTTTGTATAAATGACAAACCTTTACATCTATTTGAAGTAAAAATGTCAGACCAAAGTCCTGCTTCGTCATTTCAACATTTTATGCCTATGTTTGATAACATAAAAGCAATTCAGCTAGTTAAGAACTGTAAGCGAGAAACAACATTTCCTAATAAAGTTGAAATTCGCGCTTTGATACCATGGTTAACATGGGTTGATTTATTGCATTAACTTATTTTGTAGGGTGGGCAAAGCGCAGCGTGCCCACCAAACTCCCTGGCTACTGAGTAGTTACTCAACTTAAAGGAAGAAAAAATGACAAAACCTAAAAATAATTTTTTGTGGGATGATCCTTTGCTTTTTTCCGATCAGTTAACAGAAGAAGAGCGTTTGATTCGCGATGCAGCGCACGCTTATGCTCAAGATAAATTGCAGCCACGCGTTGTCGAGGCATTTCATAATGAGCATTTTGATCGCGAAATTATGCGTGAAATGGGGCAGCAAGGATTTTTAGGTGCGACGATTAAAGGCTATGGTTGTGCGGGAATTGGTTATGTTGCCTATGGATTATTAATTCGTGAAATAGAGCGAGTTGATTCAGGATATCGTTCCGCATTAAGCGTGCAATCTAGTTTAGCGATGCATGCTATTTATGCGTATGGTAGTGCAGCGCAAAAAGAAAAATATTTACCGAAAATGGCACAAGGTGAATGGATAGGTTGTTTTGGTTTGACTGAGCCTAATCATGGATCAGATCCTGGCGATATGGATGCGAGAGCGAAAACAGTTGAAGGTGGTTATCGTCTAAAAGGCACAAAAATGTGGATTACTAACTCACCGATAGCTGATGTTTTTGTTGTGTGGGCAAAGAATGATAAAGGTCGCATTCGCGGTTTTATTTTAGAAAAAGAGATGGAAGGATTATCTGCACCAGTGATGCATGGTAAAATGAGTTTACGGGTTTCTGTTACTGGCGAGATAGTGATGGATGATGTTTTTGTTCCGTATGAAAATGAATTACCTGATGCTGATGGATTATCTGGTCCTTTAGGTTGTTTGGATAATGCAAGATATGGCATTGCATGGGGTGCTTTAGGTGCAGCAGAGTTTTGCTGGCATGCAGCTCGACAATATGTGTTAGATAGAAAGCAATTTAATGAACCGCTAGCAGCAAATCAATTAATTCAATTTAAATTAGCCAATATGCAGACGCAAATTACTTTAGGGTTACAGGCTTGTTTGCGTGTGGGTCGTTTAAAAGAAGAAGGTCGTGAAGCATCGCCAATGATTTCACTTATTAAGCGTAATTCAACATTAGTTGCGCTAGATATTGCACGCGAGGCGCGTGATATGCACGGTGGTAATGGTATTATGGAAGAGTTTCAAGTCATTCGGCATATGTTAAATCTGGAAACAGTAAAAACGTATGAGGGTACAGCGGATATTCATGCGCTTATTTTAGGTCATGCACAGACACATATCCCCGCATTCCAGCCTTTGAGTGCATCGCATAAAAAAATGTAGGGTGGGCAAAGCGTAGCGTGCCCACCAATGTAAGTAGTAATTAAGTATGAGGAAGTAAAATGAAAGAAATAGCCAAAGCAGAAGTTGATATTGCTATTATCGGTGGAGGTGTAGCCGGCTTATGGTTGCTTAATCGTTTACGTCAATTAGGTTACGCTGCCATTCTACTTGAGACAAAGGCACTGGGCGCGGGTCAAACACGACTATCACAAGGCATTATTCATGGTGGAATGAAATATGCGTTGCATGGCGCAATGACAACAGCTACGCAATCTATCGCTGATATGCCAGGGGTGTGGAGTGAATGTTTGCACGGTAAAGGTGTTATTGATCTTAGTCGCGTATCAGTGCTTTCCCAGTATCAGTATCTTTGGTCTACTGGCAGTTTAAGTTCAAAGTTAGCGGGATTTTTTTCTGGTTTAGTTTTAAAAGGTAATGTGCAAGCACTATCTAAAGAAAATTTCCCCGCTATTTTTAAAAATACACAATTTAAAGGCCATGTTTATGCTTTGGATGAAATGGTGGTTGATGTTAATGAATTGGTGCGTGAGCTAGCAAAAGTTTATCAAGATAATATTTATAAAGTGGATTCGCTGACCGAAAATAATTTACATTTCGATGCTAATGATCAGCTTAATTCAATAGAAATTCAGGCTGATGGTTTTGCGCCGGTATTGCTTCAGGCTAAGCGTTTTATTTTTACTGCGGGTAATGGGAATGAAATTGTTAGCAAAAAATTATCTCATCCCGCGGTACAAATGCAACGCCGACCTTTGCAGATGGTTGTGGTTAAAACGGATTTTTCTTATAGTCTTTATGGTCATTGCTTGGGGCTAGGTGCTACGCCGCGAGTTACCATTACAACGCATAAAGCGTATGATGGTAAAAGCATTTGGTATTTGGGCGGTCAAATTGCGGAAGAGGGCGTGAAAAAAAGTTCAGCTGAGCAAATTCAATTGGTGCGTAACGAATTAAAAGAACTTTTTCCTTGGTTAGATTTTTCTAAGGCGGAGTTTGCTACCTTTTTTGTTGATCGTGCAGAAGCACGGCAAGCAGATGGTAGGCGTCCTGATAGTTGCTATGTAGCAGAAGTAGGAAATATCATGGTAGCTTGGCCAACCAAGTTAGCTTTTGCGCCAAAGTTAGCAGAAGAAATTATTGTGAAAATAAAAAATTCTATTCTTGAAGCAACACCAGCACAAGTCGAGGCACTGCATGTCTGGCCGACGCCTGCTGTTGCAGCACCTATTTGGGATGAAATATTATGATTAAACAAGTGAAGCTAGCTGATACAGATATTTTTGTTAGTTCGATAGGGTTGGGGACGGTTAAGTTTGGTCGTAACCAAGGTGTGCGTTATCCCACTAGTTTTGAGTTGCCGACGGATGGTGAAATCTTAGAATTATTATCTTGTGCGCAATCTCTAGGAATTAATTTATTAGATACAGCGCCAGCTTATGGTACTAGCGAAGAGCGCTTGGGTAAATTATTACGAGGCACTCGTGATGAATGGATAATTTGTGGCAAGGTAGGTGAAGAGTTTATTAATGGCGAATCTTATTTTGATTTTTCGCCGGCAGCGGTGCGACAAAGTATCGATCGTAGTTTGCAGCGTTTACAGACCGATTGTATTGACATTATGTTGGTGCATTCTAACGGTGAAGATAAAAAAATTATTGAAGAGTACGATATTTTTTCGGTATTAGCGGAAATAAAAAAAGCGGGAAAAATTCGTGCATTTGGTATGTCGACGAAAACAGTGGAAGGTGGTTTGCTGACTGTGGATCATGCTGATGTCGTGATGGCGATGTATAATCCTCTGCAACCTGAGGAACAGCCTGTGCTTGCTCATGCCTATAAAAAAAATAAAGGTGTTTTTATTAAAAAAGCATTGATGAGCGGACATCTACAAAAATTGTCAGTGGATGATCCTGTGCAAGTAGCAATGAATTTTATTTTTAGTGAGCCAGGTGTAAGTAGTGTGATAGTGGGAACGTTAAATAAAGAGCATTTGCGGCAGAATGTGCGGTTTGCTCTTTAGTCGCAAAAATTCCGACTATTCCGCAACATTTTGCGGAATAGTCTTGACTTTTCCGCAAAATGCCGCAGAATAGTCGGATGAATAGAATACAAATCCCTTATATTGTCAAAGACTTAGCTAAAAAAATGGTTTTGGTAGCTGGTCCGCGCCAAGTTGGCAAAACATTTATCGCCAAAGCTGTTGCGAAAGAGTTTAAAAATTCATTGTATCTTAATTATGATCAAGTCACAGACAGAGAAATGATGCAAAATCAATCTTGGCTTGAGAGTACAGATTTATTGATTTTAGATGAATTACATAAAATGCCAAATTGGAAAAATTATTTAAAAGGGATTTATGATACGAAGCTAGATCATCAATCTATTTTAGTCACTGGCAGTGCGCGCCTCGATATTTTTGACAAAATAGGCGACTCTTTGGCGGGTCGGTATTTTTTACATCGACTTTTACCGTTGTCTCCCTCAGAGCTTAATCAATTAGCTATGCCAGTGGATATGGAAGGGTTGATTAATAAGAGTGGTTTTCCTGAGCCTTATTTAGTGGATGATTTGATTGAGGCTAATCGTTGGCGTTTGCAATATAGCAATAGTATGCTTTCAACCGATGTTTTTGAGTTTGACAAAATACAGAATATAAATGCAATTCGTGCGATTTTTGAATTATTAAGAGCTAAGGTAGGTTCACCTGTTTCTTATCAATCTTTAGCAGAAGATGCAGCTGTTTCACCCAATACAGTAAAAAAATACATTGAAATACTTGAGGCACTTTATATTGTTTTTCGCGTCACGCCGTATCATAAAAATATTGCACGTAGTTTGTTGAAAGAACCTAAAATATATTTTTTTGATAATGGTTTAGTAAAAGGCGATGAGGGTGCACAACTCGAAAATTTTGTTGCTGTAAGTTTACTAAAGCACGTTTATGCGAAAATTGATTATCTTGCGGAAAACTATGCATTACATTATTTAAGAACTAAAGATGGTCAGGAAGTTGATTTTGCATTGGTTAAAGATGGCGTGATTGAGCAGCTTATTGAGGTGAAGAATTCAAGTCATGATATCAGTAAACATTTATATGATTTAAGTAAGAAGTATACTTTACCAGCTGTGCAAATAGTGAAAAACTTACGAAGAGAGTGGATGACGGAAGGCATAAAAGTACTGAAAGTAAAAAATTATTTATTAAGTTTGTTTATGTAGATTGATTTTTATGGTTTTTACCCCAAGATCATTTTTTGATAACTTTCCAGTCGTTGTAGGCTTATTTTATTGTCTGCCGCAGCTTGTTTTAAAGCACATGCGGGCTCCTTTAAATGCCTGCAATCGCGAAATTTACATGATCCTACATAAGGTTTAAACTCTACAAAACCATCGAATAACTCTTGTGGTGTTGCATTCCATAATCCAAATTCTCGCACTCCTGGGGAATCAATTAATTTCCCGCCTTTGGCGGTATGATAGAGGTGAGTTGCCGTCGTTGTGTGTTTGCCGATACCTTTGATAGAGGTTTCTCCTACAGCAATGGTTTGGTTGGGAACAAAACGTGAGATGAGAGAAGATTTTCCGACGCCAGATGTTCCAACTAAGGCGCAGGTTTTGTTTTCTAAAAATTTTTCTAATTCGATTAAACCGTTTTTTGTAAAAATACTGGATTGAATGATGGGGTAATTTATTTTTCCATACGTGGCTAGTTGTGTTTCAATTTCTATTTTATTTTTTTCAGTTAGAGTATCTGTTTTGTTTAACACAATTAATGGTGGAATTTTTAAATTTTCTGCCGCAATTAAGTAGCGGTCAAGTAGGTGAGTAGAAAAAGTAGCAGGCGCCGAAACAATAATGATTGTATCTATATTGGCTGCGATAGGTTTAGATTTTCCATGTTTACCAGGATGAGCAAGTAAAGATTTTCTGGGTAAGCAGCCAACAATAACCCCAGAGCCGTCATGCTCGGTCTGCCATAAAATTTTATCGCCAGTGATAACATTTTCTAGATTTTTTCGGACATGGCAATAAATTATTTTTCCAAATTCATCCTCAATTTCCGCATGAGCGCCAAAATAGGCAATTAATAGCCCCTCACGTTCTGTGCCGTCAAGCTTGCCTGGTTTGGTATGGGATTTTTTCATAAGATCTCTAAAAAAGATTATGGTATACTTTAGCAAATAAAATTGAAAAGTATATCATGAAAATATATCTAGTAGGCGGCGCTGTTCGAGATGAGTTGTTAAACTTGCCCATTAAAGAGCGAGATTATGTTGTCGTGGGCGCGACAGTTGAAGAAATGTTAAGTTTAGGGTTTAAGCAGGTTGGTAAGGATTTTCCCGTATTTTTGCATCCCAAAACGAAAGAAGAATATGCTTTGGCGCGCGTAGAGCGTAAGGTCAGCAAAGGTTATACAGGTTTTGCTTTTGATGTTTCTCCGCAGGTTTCTTTAGAAGAAGATTTAAAGCGTCGAGATATCACTATTAACGCAATGGCAATACCGCTCAACGATCATGGCGTTATTGAATCATTTTCGGCAGCGGATGTTAACGACGATCCTTATCATGGAAAAATTGATTTACAAAAAAAACTTCTTCGCCATGTTTCCGCAGCATTTTCTGAAGATCCAGTGCGAATTTTACGTGTAGCACGGTTTGCTGCACGATTTGCTGAGTTGGGTTTTACGGTTGCGCCTGAAACTATGGATTTGATGCGCGAGATGGTGAGCGCAGGTGAAGTAGATGCTTTAGTGGCAGAGCGAGTTTGGAAAGAGTTGGAGCGAGCATTAGGTGAAAAAAATCCAGAAAAATTTTTTCAAGTACTAGAAGATTGCGGCGCAGCATCAATATTATTTTTATTTGCGGAAAAAGAGCAATCGTTAAATCGATCTCATGGCAGTGAAAAAACACAGCATATTTTTGCATTAGATGCTTTAATTAATGCTGTTGAGCTCACAACAGATCCTCGAATTCGTTTTGCTGCGTTATTACATCATCAAACATTGGATTATATCGGTGCGTTTTGTGAGCGCTATCGTGTTCCGAGTGATTACCGTGAGCTTGCCGAGTTGTTGGTCCGCTATTTTAAAGATTGCCAAGCAGCTGACTCAGCAGAAAAAATGTTATCTTTATTTCAAGTCACCGATGCTTTTAGGCGAGAAGAGCGGTTTAAAAGTTTTTTGTTGGCTTGTAAGGCAAGTTGTTTGCCTGGTGAAATAGCAGGCTTTCAAGAATGGTCAACAAAATTAATTTATTGTTTGGAAGCGGCCAAAAAAATTAATGTCTCTGAGTACGTTCAAGCAGGGTTACCAGGAAAAGAAATAGCAAGCAAACTTGCAGAAAAGCGTAGAGAATTGATCCAGGGCTGTTGTGAAAAAAAGTTAAGGAATTGATGGGATTAAGTTCCTAGTGAAAATAGAGATAAATGATTTGAATCAGGTAATGATAACTATTCAGTAGTTAGAGGGTTTGGTGGGCACGCTGCGCTTTGCCCCCCCTACGAAAGCATTTCACTATAATATTATATTGGAAAAACGGCGGTTACATTTATAAAAAACGTAGGGTGGGCAAAGCGCAGCGTGCCCACCAAGCTCTTTGCCCGCACCAGTAATGATAATAAGGCTATAAATTAAAGGCGGAGTGTGAGAGCGCGACAAAAGCACGCGTGAGTGAGCACTTTAAAATAGAGCGACTTGCTTGCCATGGATGGCAAGCCTAAAACAGGGATGTTTCGCTTGGAGCGGTATTTTAAAGTGCTCACTCACGCGTGCTTTTGTCGCGCTCTCACACTCTGCTTGACATCCGATAGTGCCTCATTTACTGTCAATCTTCATTATCATAAAGTCCAGGAGGATGCTCAGTGAAAGCGAATTATATATTAAAAGCCCTAGCTCTAGTAAGTACGGTTGTATTTGGCACGGCGGCTGTTTTTGCTGCGGCTAGCGATATGAGCGGCGCACAAAAAAAAGAAGTTGAAAATGTTGTGCATGAGTATTTAGTAAAAAATCCTACTGTTGTGGTTCAAGCATTGCAAACGTATCAGCAGCAGCAAATGGATCAGGCGCGCAAAACAATGGAAAAAACCCAGCAATTTGCACCAAAATTCGCCCAAGATTTATTTCATGAAGCGCAAGATCCAGCGATTGGCAATCCAAAAGGCAAGGTTATAGTAGTAGAATTTTTTGATTATCAGTGCCCGCATTGTACTGAGATGGCGCCGGTTGTTGATGCCATTGTCAAAGCTAATCCAGATGTTCGAATCGTCTTTAAAGAATTTCCAATCCGTGGACCAGCGTCTGAAGTTGCTTCAAAAGCAGCATTAGCCGCAAATATGCAGGGAAAATATTTTGAGTTGCATAAAGCACTCATGGATGCTCGTCGGGTGTTAACCGAAAATGATATTTTAAAGATCGCTGAAGGCGTAGGCTTAAATATAAATAAGCTTAAAGCTGATATGAAGAGTGATGCTGTTGCTAAGCAACTTAAAGCAAATTATAAGTTGGCTCAAGGCTTACAGTTGATAGGTACTCCTGCTATCTTTGTTGCGAAGTCCGATGTTACCAGTAGCTCACCTGTTACAGCTGTTACTTTTATTCCTGGCCAGGTTGATGTAGAGCAATTAACCGCTGTAATAAAAAAAGCTGAACAGTTAGCGGTTGTTGGGGGTTAGTAGTATGCCTGTTTTAATTAGCGCCTAAAAATTATTTCTTAATAAACCTTGTGTCTTGGTAGTGTTTTGATTAGAATAGCGCCGTTATTGCGGGGTGGAGCAGCCTGGTAGCTCGTCGGGCTCATAACCCGAAGGTCGTTGGTTCAAATCCAGCCCCCGCTACCAAGAATAAGTTTAAAATAAAATAACCCCTGATGGGGTTTTTTTATTTTTTAGGATAAGTTATGGGCCTTGAGCCCATTTTTTACATGTGAATGATACGGTTTTTATGGGAAATAGCGAAATTACATTACGTGATCGATTAGCCTCATTGGTAACAGCAATGGGCTATGAGTTCGTGGGTTCAGAGCTGCAAAGTAATGGCCGTAATGCATTGTTGCGTATTTATATAGATAGTGAAAATGGTATTACGGTTGATGATTGTTCCCGAGTAAGTCGACAAGTAAGCGCTATGCTTGATGTTGAAGATCCTATCCAAGGGCGTTATACCCTTGAAGTCTCTTCGCCGGGATTAGATCGGCCGTTATTTGAAATTGAGCATTATAAAAAGTTTATAGGTAGTAAGATTAAAGCAACGTTCAGTGTGCCGATTGATGGAAAGCGCAAAGTAACAGGGTTACTTTTGCAGGTGGAAGGGACAAATATTAGCATTTTGGTTAATGACGTTGAGATTATGGTGCCTTTTTCTAATATAGGAAAGGCGAATGTAATTGCAGATAACGGTGTGGGGAGAGGCTGACGCTATGAACAAAGAAATATTGTTAGTTGTTGATGCAGTATCCAACGAAAAAGGCGTGGACCCCGATGTTATTTTCCAAGCAATAGAAGCTGCGTTGGAAATGGCAACTAAGAAGCGTGCGGGTGAAGAAATTGATGTGAAAGTCACTATCGATAGAAAAACCGGTGATTACAGCACAATAAGACGTTGGTTAGTTATTGATGAGGCGCAAGATGATGATGGTGAGAGCGATGGCGGTGTATCGTTATTAACATTAGCAGAAGCACGTGCGCGTAAGTCTGACGCCAAAATCGGTGATGTTCTACAGGAAGCAATGGACTCTGTTGAGTTTGGTCGGATAGCAGCACAAAAAGCTAAGCAAGTGATTATCCAAAAAGTTCTTGAAGCAGAGCGTGCACAAGTAGCAAACGCATTTAGAGATCGCTTAGGTCACTTGGTCAATGGTGTTGTGAAAAAAGTAACGCGAGATAATATTTTATTAGATTTGGGTAATAACGCGGAAGCTATTTTGCCACGTTCAGAAATGATTCCACACGAAGCTGTGCGTATTAATGATCGAATTCGTGCTTATTTATACGAAATTCGCAGTGACCTGAAGGGTCCGCAAATGGTCGTTAGTCGCACTCGACCAGAAATGTTAGTTGAGTTATTTAAAATTGAAGTGCCAGAAATTGGCGAAGAAGTCATTGAAATTAAAGCGGCTGCTCGTGATCCTGGTTCGCGTGCAAAAATTGCGGTAAAAACTAATGACAAACGCATTGATCCAATTGGCGCTTGCGTTGGTATGCGTGGTTCACGTGTACAGGCGGTATCGGGCGAGCTTGGTGGTGAGCGAGTCGATATTATTTTGTGGGATGATAATCCTGCACAATTAGTTATTAACGCGATGTCTCCTGCTGAAGTTGCTTCTATCATTGTAGATGAAGATAGTCATACAATCGATATTGCAGTAAAAGAAGACCAGCTGGCTCAAGCGATAGGTCGTAACGGACAAAACGTTCGTTTAGCAAGTGAGCTTACTGCTTGGAAATTAAATGTTATGACCGAAGAGCAAGCGGCAGCAAAATCCACAGCTGAAGCACAAACAGTACTCGGGTTATTTAAAGAAAAGTTAGATGTTGATGATGATATTGCGCAGATTTTAGCGGAAGAAGGGTTTTCCACATTAGAGGAAATTGCCTATGTACCGATTCAAGAAATGCTGGATATTGATGGTTTTGATGAAGAGTTAGTGAATGCATTGCGCGAGCGTGCTAAGGCGGCGTTGTTGACAAAGGCGATAGCAGAAGAACAAGTCCTGGAACATGCAGAACCAGCAGAAGACTTGTTGATAATGGAAGGGATGGACAGGCATTTAGCTTATGTATTAGCAAAGCATGGCATTGTGACGCAAGAAGATCTTGCTGAACAGTCCATTGATGATTTGTTAGACATCGGAGAAATAGACGAAGAGAAAGCTGCTAAATTAATTATGACAGCTCGCAAACCGTGGTTTAGTGATTCGGATCACTCCTAAACGTGAGTGTGGAGGCACAATGGGAAATACAGCTGCGCCAAATAGTAAAAGCACAGTTAAAAAAGTTGAAAATCAAGGTGAATCTGTAAAGCAATTTGCAGAACGTATTGGCGTTTCTGTTGATCGCTTGCTTGCTCAGTGTAAAGATGCTGGTATAACAACTGTTGTTGCTGATGGTTTTATTTCTGAAGAAGTGAAGCAAAAGTTGTTGCGTTATTTGCAGCAACATCATGGAGCAAAATCAGAAGCAGCTGCTCCAGAAAAAATTATTTTACGACGTGCAAAAACGAGCGAAATTAAAGTCGCTAGCACACAAGGTGCACGTAAAACGATTAGCGTTCAAGTTCGTAAAAAACGAACTTTTATTAAGCGTCCTCTTGCAGAAGAAGAGCAGCCTCATCCAGAGCAAGCACAGACTGCTCAAGCGATAGCAGCCCCAGTTGTTGAAGAAAAAGCGGTAGATCTTCCTTATGTTGAGGAACAAGTTACAGCGATAGTTGAAGAATCTACTTCAAAAACTGTTTCTACATTGAATGAAGCCATAGCACCAGAACCTATCCCCGTTGTTACTAAAGAAAAAGAGGCGGATAAAGCAGCGCCTAAGCGTCATAAAGATAAACATCCACATGTTGCTGTTGAATCCGAAGATGAGCGCGCAAAAAAGAAAAAGAAAGCTCGCAGTTTAGGTGGCGGTAATGCGAGTGGCAGAAGTGAAACAGGCGGCTATGGAGCAGCATTAGCACGCGGCGGAAATTTACGCTTGGCTTTAAGTGAAGATGAAGATGGTTTAGGTCATCGACGTCGTAGAGGCGGAAAGGGTAAAAGATTTCAGCAAGTACAGGTACAGGCATTTACCAAACCTACAGTGCCTACCATACATGAAGTGGGTATTCCTGAAACGATTACGGTTGCAGATTTAGCGCAAAAGATGTCAGTTAAAGTCGCAGAAGTGATTAAAACCATGATGAAAATGGGTGCGATGGCAACGATCAATCAAGTTATTGATCAAGAGACTGCTGCGCTGGTTGTCGAAGAAATGGGGCATAAACCCAAGCTAATTAGCGCCTTTGCATTAGAAGAATCATTAACAAAAGATACTGAAATTCAAGGTGAAACATCTTCACGTGCACCTGTTGTAACGATTATGGGCCATGTTGATCATGGTAAAACATCATTACTCGATTATATCCGTCGAACAAAAGTAACGGCTTCTGAAGCCGGTGGAATTACTCAGCATATTGGTGCTTATCATGTTGAGACGCAAAAAGGTGTTATTACTTTTTTAGATACACCAGGTCACGCAGCATTTACAGCAATGCGAGCACGAGGTGCAAAACTAACGGATATCGTTGTGTTAGTGGTAGCAGCTGATGACGGTGCTATGCCACAAACTATTGAAGCAATTAATCATGCTAAAGCGGCTAATGTTCCTATTGTTGTCGCAGTTAATAAAATTGATAAACCTGAAGCGGATTTAGATCGTGTAAAAAATGAATTATCTAAACACGGTTTAATTCCAGAAGAGTGGGGCGGCGAAAGTATTTTTGTGCCTATCTCTGCTAAGACGGGTGAAAATATTGATCAGTTGTTAGATTCTATTTTAGTTCAGGCAGAAATTCTCGAATTGACTGCTGTTATTAACTGCCCCGGTCGTGGTGTGGTAATTGAATCACGATTAGATAAAGGTCGTGGTGCTGTTGCTAGTTTATTAGTTCAACAAGGAACATTGCGTAAGGGTGATTTAGTTTTAGCTGGATTTGAATATGGGCGCGTGCGTGCTTTATTTGATGAAAATGGTCGTTTGGTTGACGCAGCAGGTCCAAGTATTCCGGTGGAAATTTTGGGCTTATCCAGCACACCTAATGCGGGTGATGAGTTTGTTGTTATTAATGATGAAAAGCGGGCAAGAGAAGTTGCGTTGTTCCGTCAAGGCAAATTCAGGGATGTAAAATTAGCAAAACAAAATGCAAGTAAGTTAGAAAATATTTTGCAGCGCATGGGCGATGAAAAAAGTGAACGTGTTTTAAATATTGTTTTGAAAGCGGACGTTCAAGGTTCTGCAGAAGCTTTATCACAAGCACTAGCTGATCTTTCCACCGCAGAAGTTAAGGTAAAAATAGTATCGAGTGGTGTGGGTGGCATTAATGAATCTGATGTTAACTTAGCTGTTGCTTCAGATGCTGTTGTGATTGGCTTTAATGTAAGAGCAAATAACGAAGCGCGAAAATTGATTGAAGTTGAAAGTGTTGACTTGCATTATCATAGCATTATTTATGATGTTATTGATGAAGTTAAACGAGCGTTGAGTGGGTTCCTGGCTCCTGAAATTCAAGAAAAAATTGTTGGTTTAGCACAGGTTCGAGATGTGTTCCGCTCATCAAAGATTGGTGCAATTGCTGGGTGTATGGTAATTGAAGGTGTTGTGCGTCGAAATAATCCGATTCGAGTTTTACGCGACAATATTGTCGTCTATGAAGGATACTTAGAATCCTTGCGTCGCTTTAAAGAAGATGTCGCTGAAGTACGAAATGGTATGGAATGCGGAATTGGCGTAAAAAATTATAATGACGTCAGAGCGGGTGACCAGATTGAAGTATTTGAAAAAGTTGAAGTTAAACGAGCACTCTAATGCCTCAAAAACGCTATAATCGGAAACAACGAATTAATGATTTAATTCAAACGGAGCTTGCAAAGATTGTGCAGCGAGCTTCGAGCGATTTACATATTGGTATGGTGACGATTACTGGTGTTGAGGTTGCGCATGATCTTTCTCATGCGCGAATTTTTGTTAGTATGTTAGAAGATGAAAAAGTAAAAGAAACACTTATTGTTTTAAATGGTGCATCAAAAGCATTTCGTTACGCGTTAGCTCATGCAGTTAAGTTGCGAATCACTCCAGATTTAAAATTTGTATATGATGATTCAACTGTGCGTGGTAATCGAATTGCCTCATTAATTAATCATGCTTTGAAAGATACTTCCTCTGATGAAGACAAAAAATAAAATAATCAATGGTATTCTGCTATTGGATAAACCGCCAGGTTACACTTCGAATGATGCATTACAAAAAGTGAAGTGTTTGTTTGGTGCAAAAAAAGCAGGGCATACTGGAAGCTTAGATCCATCGGCAACAGGTATGTTGCCTCTTTGTTTTGGTGAAGCGACCAAACTATCGCAATATTTGCTTGAATCAGATAAATATTATTATGTTGTAGCTAAGTTTGGTGAGAAAACCACAACTGGCGATGCAGAAGGTGAAGTGATAGAGACACGCTCTATTCAGCATCTTACTGACGAAAAAATCCAACAGATATTATCAAAATTTTTAGGTGAAATAGAGCAAATTCCTCCTATGTTTTCTGCTTTAAAGCACCAAGGAAAACGACTATATCAACTAGCGCGACAAGGAATAGAGGTAGAGCGCCAGCCAAGGCCGGTCACTATTTTTGCTTTAAAACTCATAGAGCCTTTATGGGGGACAGAAAGCGGGGATAAAAATTCTTGCTCTTTCTTTGTGCACTGCAGTAAAGGGACTTATATTCGTACTCTGGTTGAAGATATAGGCGAAGAATTGGCTTGTGGGGCACATGTCATCGGTTTACGCCGGACAGCTGTTACACCTTATCAAGAGTCAGCGATGGTGACACTGGCTGAATTAGAAGAGGTTGCTAAAAGTCAGGGAGCTGATGCTTTATTAGATTATCTTTTGCCTTTGGAAACATCAATCCAGCATTTTCCTATCGTAAGAATATCTGCTTCAGCGTTGTTTTATATTCGCGCAGGTAGCCCGGTTATGCTCCCGCATGCGCCACGCAGTGGCTTGGTGCGACTCTTTTCTGAACAGAATGAATTTGTTGGAATTGGTCAAGTTCAAGAAGATGGGCGAATTGCTCCTAAGCGCCTTCTTCATCTGCCATCAATAACTTCAATGGCGCCTTCTGTACAGCAAGAGGAAGCAGTCTGAGCTGACGACCAGCTAAACAACCGCGCTTAAAAATGATAAAATAAAACTCTTGTCGCCGCTCTATCTCCCCGCTACAATACGTGGCTCGTTAAATTAGGTTAAATATATATTTGAAATTTGGAGTTATTTTTCATGGCATTATCAACTGCTGCGACTGCGCAGATCGTAAAAAACAATCAGATTGCTGCAAATGATACCGGCTCTTCAGCGGTGCAAATTGCTTTATTATCTGCAAGAATCAGTTACTTAACAGAACATCTTAAAAGTAATAAAAATGATAAGCATACGGGATATGGCTTAAATAGATTAGTGAGTAAGCGTCGTAAATTGATGCGTTATTTCAAAAAAGTGAATCCAAAAGCTTATCGCGAGCTGATTCAAAAATTAGAATTACGCGGTTAATTTAAGCTAGTTCACACAATATAAATGAATACAGGATATCTTACGTGAAACCAGTAAAAAAAACGTTCCGCTATGGTGAGCACACAGTAACAATTGAAACCGGCATAATGGCAAGGCAAGCAACAGGTGCGGTATTAGTCACCATGGATGACACAATGGTTTTGGTCACAGCCGTTGGTCAGCAAGGAGGTTCTGAGGAACGTAATTTCTTCCCAATGACAGTTAATTATCAAATACGGACTTATGCTGCAGGCCGTATACCCGGTGGTTATATCAAGCGTGAAAGTCGGCCAAGTGAGAACGAAACTCTAGTTTCCCGTTTAATTGATCGATCTGTACGACCGTTGTTTCCAAAAGGTTTTAATCAAGAAGTTCAAGTGATAGCAACTGTATTATCAGTCAATCCACAAATTGATCCAGATATTCCAGCTATGCTGGGAGCTTCAGCTGCGTTGGCACTATCCGGAATGCCTTTTAAAGGCCCTTTAGGTGCTGCTCGTGTGGGGTATAGTGAAGATGGCAATTATATTTTAAATCCTACCCAGACTCAGCTTAACACCTCAAAATTAGATATGGTTGTTGCTGGGACAGAGCATGCCGTATTGATGGTGGAATCAGAAGCAAAAGAGCTGTCTGAAACAGTGATGTTGGGTGCAGTGATGTTTGCACATCGTGAAATGCAAACTGCGATTAAAGCAATTATTGAGTTAGCACGCGAAGCGGGCAAGCCAGCATGGGACTGGGAAGCTCCAGAAATGAATGCAATAGTAGAAAAACGTGTTGTTGAATTAGCAGAAGCTGATTTGACTACAGCTTATCAAATTAAAGACAAACAAGAACGTCAGGATGCGATAGCGGATCTACGTGATCGAGTTATGGAGCAAGTCTTAGCAGAAAATGCAGGTAAAGAAGACGAAGTGACTCTTGCCAGTGATATCAAGTATGTGTTTAGTCATTTAGAAAGCAAGGTAGTTCGTGGCCGTATCTTAGCGGGTCATCCACGTATAGATGGTCGTGATACTAAAACAGTACGCCCTATTAGCATTCAAGTTGGTTTATTGCCTCGAGCACATGGCTCAGCTTTATTTACCCGCGGTGAAACGCAAGCTCTTGTAGTTGCAACGCTGGGTACCGAGCGTGATGCACAAACGATTGATTCAATATTAGGTGAGAAGAAAGAGACTTTCATGTTGCATTATAACTTCCCTCCTTATTCTGTAGGTGAAGTTGGTTTTGTTGGTAGCCCAAAACGACGCGAAATTGGACATGGTAACTTAGCTCGTCGCGGTGTAGTTGCAGTATTGCCAGCACAAAAAGAATTTAATTATGTCATGCGTGTTGTTTCTGAAATTACCGAATCGAATGGTTCTAGTTCCATGGCGAGTGTATGTGGCAGTAGCTTAGCTTTAATGGATGCTGGTGTACCTATTCGTACTCATGTGGCTGGTATAGCAATGGGTTTAGTGAAAGAAGGCGAAAGATATGCTGTATTAACAGATATCTTAGGTGACGAAGATCATTTAGGCGATATGGATTTTAAAGTAGCAGGAACATTAAATGGTGTGACTGCATTACAAATGGATATCAAAATTGATGGCATAACTGAAACGATTATGCGTGATGCTTTAGAACAAGCGAATGCAGGTCGAGTGCATATTTTAGGTATCATGAATAATGCTTTGCAAACGCCACGCATAGAAATGTCTGCTTATGCCCCACGTATTGTATCTATGCGTGTACCAGTCGATAAAATTCGCGAAATTATCGGTAAAGGCGGTGTAACTATCCGTGCATTAACTGAAGAAACCGGTACAGTCATTGATATTACTGATGATGGTGAAGTAAAAATTGCAGCAGCTGATTTAGCTGCATGCGAAGAAGCTAAGCGACGCATTGAAATGCTGACTGCAGAAGTATTAGTTGGCAGTATTTATGAAGGTGTTGTTGTAAAGTTAATGGATTTTGGTGCAATTGTGAATATTCTTCCTGGCAAGCAAGGGTTAGTGCATATATCACAAATTGCTAATGAGCGTATTGCTAATGTTAGTGATAAGCTGAGTGAAGGCCAAGAAGTTAAAGTTAAGGTGCTAGAAATTGATAGACAAGGCCGTATTCGATTAAGCATGAAAGAAGTGAGTGCAGAATCTTAATGCGAAAATAATTTGTGTGGTGGGCAGATCACAGAGTGTGCCTACCACATAATTTAGATTTTATTAACCAAGCTCAAAAACTCACCCCGTGTACGTCTATCCTCTCTAAACCCGCCTAGCATCACAGAAGTTGTCATTATTGAATTTTGTTTTTCGACTCCGCGCATCATCATACACAGATGTTTTGCTTCAATAATAACGCCAACGCCTGATGCTTTTGTTACATCCATCATGGTTTGAGCAATTTGTTTGGTAAGATTTTCTTGGACTTGTAGGCGTCGAGCAAACATATCGACAATGCGCGCGATTTTAGATAAACCAAGGATTTTACCTTTTGGAATATAGGCAACATGACATTTTCCAATAAAAGGTAGTAAGTGATGTTCACAGAGTGAATACAGCTCAATGTTTTTAACAATAATCATTTCATCATTATCAGACTCAAATAAAGCATCATTAACAATGTTTTCTAGAGAATAATGATATCCCTGTGTCATAAACTCCATGGCTTTTGCTGCTCGTTTTGGAGTATCGATCAGCCCTTGACGATGAGGGTCTTCGCCGAGTGATTCAATAATTTTTTTAAAAAGATTTTCCATTGTTGTATACCTATAGATTAGCCTGGTGGCCAAGTCATTTGGCGTCCACCTAACAAATGTAAATGAATATGAAATACAGTTTGGCCGCCCCCCGCATTACAATTCATCACCAGACGATAACCATCGTCAGCAATGTTAAGTTGTTTTGCCAGCATTTTCGCTGTGTGAACCATATGGCCAATAATCTCATTATCTTCAGCATGAAGTTCATTCAGGGTAGCAATATGTTTCTGTGGAATAATCAGAATATGTTGTGGTGCTTGGGGATTCAGGTCCTCAAATGCGATGACAAGATCATCTCGATAGACGATTTTGGCCGGTATCTCGTTTTGTGCAATTCGGCAAAATAAACAGCTCATCCTGAGTCGCTCCTCGATAAAGATAAAAACGTTACCTATTCAGCAGCTAGAGAGTTTGGTGGGCACGCTGCGCTTTGCCCGCCCTACAAAAAAATATAAAAAATGTAGGGTGGGCAAAGCGCAGCGTGCCCACCAAACTCTCTAGCTGTTGAATAGTTACTGTAAAGCAGCATAACTATTTTGAGGACTTTTCTCAATCAAAACGAGCCAGTGATGGCTTATTCTCGCAGACATAAATTGACGCCCAGCTATTTTTCGAGTAAATTTGGCACACTCCAGAAAGTAGAATGCTATGCAAAATATTCATAATATTGCCGGTTATAAATTTATCTCGTTAAGCGATTTAGTAACGCTAAGAATAGCTTTGCTAGAAAAATGTCAGGCTTTGGGATTGCGAGGGACTATTCTTTTAAGTTTAGAGGGTATCAATCTTAGTCTTGCTGGATCTCAAGCAAATATTGTGGATTTTAAAAATTATTTGTTAGCAGATGACCGTTTTGCCGACATCACTTTTAGAGAAAGTTTTTCTGTAGATCAGCCGTTTAAACGCATAAAAGTTAAGCTCAAAAAAGAAATTATCACGATGGGACAGCCAGATTTAGGTTTGGAATCTTCTCGTGCTCCTGCTATTAGTCCGCAAGAGTTTAAGCGTTGGTTGGATGATAATAAAGATATTGCAATCTTAGATACGCGTAATGATTATGAGGTTCAATTTGGTACTTTTGCTGGCGCAATTAATTTAGGATTGAAAGATTTTGGCGAGTTTCCGGTAAAATCGCAATTACTAGCAAAAGATAAACCTATTGTTATGTTTTGTACTGGCGGTATTCGTTGTGAAAAAGCAGCGGTATATTTAACAAAAGCAGGTTTTAAAGATGTTTACCAGCTAGATGGTGGAATCCTCAACTATTTTAGCCAAGTGGGCGGTGAGCACTATCATGGCGATTGCTTTGTCTTTGATGGCCGTGTAGCGCTTAATTCGGCATTAAAATCCAGCGGAGCGTTACAGTGTTGTCAATGCCAGCAACCGATATTACCCACGGAAGAAAAACATCAGTGTCACTATTCAAACTAAATAAAGGAAAAAAATATGGGATTAAAGCTTGTAGAGTCAGGAAAAGTGCCAGATGAAATTAATGTAGTTATTGAAATTCCTGCACATAGTAACCCAGTTAAATATGAAGTAGATAAAAGTACGGGAGTTGTTACTGTTGATCGGTTTTTTGCAACCAGCATGCATTATCCTTGTGATTATGGCTTTGTGCCGCACACCTTATCAGAAGATGGTGATCCAGTGGATGTGCTAGTGGTTTGTCCTTACCCTTTAACACCCGGTGTTGTTATTCGTTGTCGGCCCGTTGGTGTGTTGTGCATGACAGACGAGTCTGGTAAAGACGTTAAGATACTCGCGGTACCTGTTGATAAGCTAACTAAACTTTATACGCACATTGTAAAAGCACAAGACTTAGGGCAGGAGTTTCTTGACTCTATCGCTCATTTTTTCTCTCATTACAAAGATTTAGAAAAAGGTAAGTGGGTTAAGGTAGATGGTTGGCAAGATTTAGATGCCGCTAAGGCAGAAATTTTAGCGAGCGTTGAGCGCTATAAAAAAGAAGTTGTTGTTTAATTAATTATTCAGCGTCTTATGTGTTGCAACTATTCAGCGACAAGGGCGCGAGTAAGTGTCGTATTTAAAATAGAGCGACTTGCTTGCCATGGATGGCAAGCCTAAAACAGGGATGTTTTGCTTGGAGCGGTATTTTAAATACGACACTTACTCGTGCCCTTGTCGCTGAATAGCTACCTTATGTTGCATGGACGCTGAACCTTTTCCATATTTTATAAAAAAGCCCATTTTTTGTACCAAAATTCATTGATATTTTTCAAAATCTTAAGCTTTTGTTAAGAAAATCTCTATAGAATAGTGTAAGTTAAAGTGAGCTCTTATTAGAGCTTGCGCTTATCCTTTTAAGTATCTAGAGTAAATCTAAATGAACATAAATGTGTCAGCATTAAATAGTAAAATTAACAAAAAATCGCCCTTTAATTTAGGTGGTATTCTTTGTTTGGTGGCCTCTATTTATTTGATTTGCCATATTTTGATTTATGATAATTTTTTGCCTATTTCGATCTCATCTATGACTGTTCAGTTTAGTCATTGGGCAAAAAATTGGCACTTTTTGGCGGTCGGATTATTGCCTATTTATGTCGCATTTATGATTTTTGGTGCTGCTATTATTGGTGCTTATGTCGGCTCTACTTTCCATAATATAAGTGTTTTTATGTTTAAGAAAATGAAAAAAAATCGCTAAATCAGTCTTAAATCCCTATCGCACTGCAAGATAAAGCTGACACTTAATGTGGGAGATTAATCATTCGTGAGCTTTCTTTGCTCACCCATGTTTACATAGCACATTGAATATAAAGACAATTTTTTACAAAAAAACCTTTTAAGCCGATTAGAGTTTAATTCGCTAGTGAATCGGTTTATGGCATAGGCAATTTCTTTTGTTATGATGAAGGCTGTTCACGGATGACACAGGGATTTGGTAAGGGAAGTTATTTGAAAGGGATAGTCTATCAAGGATTGATAGAAGGGGAAAGGAAACCTGGGAAGGGCCGTAGGGCAGTCGAAAGATTGCCCTTTTTTATGACTATTCAGCGGCTCATCTGGATCCCACAGGCAAGCCAGCTTTGTTGCATAAATCAGCCTCGTCGTTGCGAGCCTGTGTTTTTTGCAGGCGAAGCAATCCAGCTTTTAGGCTATTCTGCTAGAGTTTATTTAAAAAATGGATTGCTTCGTCGCAAAAAACGCTCCTCGCAACGACGATTCTACGCAAAAATTGATTTATGCAACAAAGCCGGCTTGTACGCGGGATCCAGGCATACTGCTAAATAGCTAGACAATATCAGCCAATAATTGCCCCATTTTTATTGTTTCTTCTGCTTGAATCGCAGCATTCCATTGTATTTTATTTTCGCTAAATAAGGTGATCACAGTTGAGCCTAGTTGAAAATAACCTAATTCATCGCCTTTATTTAATTTAACATCGCTGTAGGTTTTTTTGGTGATCTGTGGGGTGCGTGGGCTTGTATCCCATGTTGTATGTATGCTTCCAACTAACATAGCACCCACTAAAATCATGGCTAAAGGTCCAGCTTCGGTATCAAAAATACAAATTAATCGCTCATTACGGGCAAAAAGATTGGGTATGGTGGCGGTAGTGATCGGGTTTACTGAAAACAAGCTGCCAGGAATATAGAGTGTTTCTCGGAGTGAGCCGGCAAGAGGCATATGAATGCGATGATAATCTTTGGGGGCAAGATAAAGAGTCGCAAAGTTTCCATTAGTGAAGAGTTGTGCATAAGTATCAGCCCCACCTAAAAGTGTAAGCAAGCTATAATGAAAGCCTTTTGCTTGAAAAATAGCATCTTGATAAATCTTGCCGATTTGGCTGACACTGCCATCGACAGGGCAAGCAATTTGAGTTTGACCTTGAGCAATGGGTCTTAAGCCGGGTTTTAAATGGCGAGTAAAGAATAAATTAAAATTGGGATAATCAGCGGGATTTTCAATAATGGCTTCTTGCATATTGACATTATATTTATGGATAAAGGTGTTAATCATCCAGTTTTTTAGTGGAATCCAGCGGCATTCACACATCCAGCCGAGTAGGCGAGTGAATGCATGTTGAGGAACAAGATATTGAGGCAATATTTTGAGAAAGTTTTTTTGCATAACGTATAGGTATCCTTTTGTTTGGGTAAAGAATAACGATTTCTATACATTTTCACAATTAAAAAGGTATGATAAGAAGCTAATAATAAAAGTATTTAGTGGGTGCCGTATCTCATGCTTTTTAAATCATACAATAAACTTCTTATTGAGTATTTATTAGTACTAGAGGGGCTGCATATTATTATTTTTTCTGCTTATATCGAAAAAGATTATTTTAATTATCGTACAGCACATGAGAAAAAGATAATCCAACAAACTGAAGTTTTAATGAAGATTTTTTGTCAGTTGCGACGTCGATATCAGGAAGAGTTGTTTGCTCAGCAGTCAGTATCAGAAGAGTTTATTTCGCGGTTAGAGCATCTTTATGAAATTATGTTTTCCCTTGATTTGTTAAAATATCGGTTAGTTGATCATGCAACATTTGAAGTTTGTCATTCGGAATTAAAAATAATAAGCCAAGTTATTTCAACGATGATTTTGGATTTAATTAATGTAGTTAAGTACCAAAATACCGCTAAATTAAAGGTATGTGAGCGCATAACATTAGCGCCGGCTATCCAAGCATTTGAGATTATTTTTCATAGTACTTTGCAATTTATAACAGCAGACCCCATGTTTTTTTTATTTTTTATTCGCGATTTAAATGCACTAAATGAAGAGTTGTTGAGTATCAAAGATGAATTTAACGCAAAAAACACGAATAGTTAGACGTTCTATTAGTATCATGAGTGCGCTGTTGTTAGCCGCGGTGATGGAGTGGTATTTAGCGCTGTCACATGATTTTATTATTCCCATTACGGCTATTTTTGTGATGTTAGCGCCAGTGGGGAATTTAGTTTATCAAGGCTTGAGGCGACTCGGCGTATTGATCATTATTATTGTTTTATTGTCGTTAATTTTGCCACCACACCATATGGTTTATGCGCGCTTAGGCGATGCTGGTTTAGGCGCTATGGTGGGCATATTAGCGAATTTATTTATTTTGCCTCGACAAGCAGATACCGAGTTTCGCTGTTTGGTATTGCCAATATTACGCGCAGCTGAAGAGTATTTTGCTGAGATAATTAATTCTATTTTTGAAAAAGATGAGCGAACGCTTAACTTGAAAAAAATGCGCATGGAGTTATTGTTACAGAATTTGCCAAGCTGGGTATATGAGAGTGGTTTTGATCTTGGGTTAAGAGAAGGTTATCAGTATTTTTTAATGAAGCTTTTGCATATTGTGGAAATATTGTTTTCACTTCATCATGCTGTGCGTTGTCATTTTGATGAAGAAGTGCGTAAAGAAATGCGTGAATCAGTATTTGTTTGTGCAGATAAAATAAAAATATTTTTTGTGGCTTTATCAACAGTGTTTGAGTTAAAAAAATTAAAGGAAGGCGTGGAAGATTTTGAGCCACAATTGCATGAGTTAGATTTGAAGTTTCAAGAGCTCATGCCAGTGAGTGTTGATATTCTTTCTATTCCTCGGGATGATGTTGCATTTTATGCAATTATTTATGGTCTTGATGATTTGCGAAAAGCATTAATTAAATTGGGACAAGCACTGAGGTGAGTAATTTCTTTTTTTTGCGTATTATGCTAGATTTGTGTAGCTATTCAGCAGGCAAAGAGTCTGGTGGGCACGCTGCGCTTTGCCCACCCTGGATGCCAGCTAGAAGCACGCTGGCATGACAAACTACGTAGGGTGGGCAAAGCGCAGCGTGCCCACCAAGCTCTTTGTCTGCTGAATAATTACTTCATGCGCTTTTTCATTGTTAAATGGTTATTTAGTTTGCCGACTTTTCACAAGGATGCTATGAAAAACTTAAGTTTATTTGCAATTATCTTAAATTTTACTCTAAGTTTGTTAGGTTGCTCACATCAAGAATATTATCAAGCGCAAATTAGCCAAAACTATACCCGCGAAGCTTGGATGCAACAGATTAATCTTAATCCTAATCTATGGACTGCGCAGGCAGATCCTTGGTATTTTGTCGTTGATAAAGATCCTATTACTCATCAAACTATTTTTGATCCTGTTGCGCAAGCGATGGTGATTAAGCCATCTCATATGGCTAATTTCACGCAAATTAAAATTAATGGAAACTATAGAATTCAAATTATTGGTCATCAACGAGAGCCTAGTATTGGTTTCTCGGGAACGGCCGCAGCTAAACGGCAGGTAGCAATTGAAATTCATGATCAAACATTGTTTATTCATCCTAAACCAGAGTGTGAGCAAAAAACAAATTTTAATAAAGAATGCTTAAGCGAGTCTGACAAATTGATTATCCGAATAGGAATTAATAATCTGCGTCGATTAAGTAGCTACGGCAACAATACGGTGACGGGTAAGGATGTTGTAAGCAATGGTTTAATTATTGAAGCGGGTAACCGCAGTCGTGTTTTATTGCGCGGGAATATGCGGCTTACGGAAGCTAATGCAAGTGGTTGTGCTAGCATTATTGTCTTGGGTGCTTTTACGCCGTGTGTCAATATTAATGTCAATGGTTGTGGAACAATTAATGTGGCAGGTCGAGTTGGAATTCGTTCGATTTCCAATGTAGGTAATGGCCAAGTGAATATTGTCGGAGCTGATAGTTCTATGTTGACGATTTACAGTAAAGACGCGAGCTTAACGCAAGTAGCAGGATTAGTCAGTTTAAGAAAAGTGACAGCAAATGATCGCAGTCGTGTTTATCTTTATTCGGTGCGTAGTGGCAGTCTTGATGTGAAAGTATATGATCACGCTTGCGTTGGTCTTGCTGGTTGTGTCAATAATTTAAATGTTGAAACGCATGGTTCATCTGGCTTTTTAGGCAAGGATTTACATGCGAGTAATCTTTATGTTCGAACATTTGATTCATCTCATGCGAATGTTTCAGCAACGCAAAAAATATTTGCTTCAGCAGCAGACAATAGCGGTATTTATTATTTTGGTTCTCCCGCTAATATTTCACGTTTTTTAACGGAGAATGGAACTATTGTTCCTATTTGGACAACGCCACTCGCAGTGCCTGTTGAGCCTAGAGGAACGTTGTCGACGTTTAATTACCAGTCTGAAGCTTGAGTACTAGATTTTTTCTAGTACTTTTACTTCATTATTTGCTAATCCCATTCCCAGGGATGTGCCAAATTGGCTGACTAATGATTTAAGCACTGAGCCGGTATCGCTGTAATCTTTATAATTGCTGACATGAAATTCATTTGCCATTGCATCAGATAAGTTTCCTAGTGCATCGACCAAGCCTAGTTTCAATGCGGATTCACCTGACCAAAAATCACCAGAAAATAATTCTGCATCAGTACCATGTAGTTTTCCTTTGCGACCTGCTGATACAGCGCGAATAAAATTGGCGTGAACTTCTTGAATCACAGTTTGAATTTTTGCATTATCTTCTTTGCTTTGCGGTAAAAATGGATCGAGACGATCTTTATTTAGCCCGGCAGTATAAACACGGCGTTCTATCCCGTATTTTTTAATTAACTCGGGAAAGCCAAAGCCTTTCATGATCACACCAATTGAGCCAGTGATAGTATTGGGGTTCACATAAATTTTATCTGCAGAAACAGCAACATAATAAGCGCCTGAAGCCATTAAGTCTTCGCCCACAACAATGACTTTTTTGTGATGCTTCTTTTTTAAATCTAAAATAGCATCGTGAATAATGGATGCTTGTACGGGTGTTCCTCCGCCTGAGTTAATATCAAGAATGATACCTTTTGCATTGGTGTCATCAAAGGCTTCTTTCAGTGCGGGCAAAACTTCAGTGGCAGAAAAATTTTCGCCAGGTGCTATCATGCCATTTAAGCGAATGAGTGCTATATAGCCTTTGTTTTTTTCGCCATCGATTGCTTTTGGAGAGCTTTCGTTAAAACAAAACCAGGCTAAGGTAACAATGATTAACATGGCGATAAAAAAACGAATATTTTTCCAGCGTCGTTCCGAGCGTTTTTCTTGAATTAAAGCGTGGACTAAATGAGTTGTGACTGTTTTTTCATCTGCTGTATTATCTTGCATAGTGTTGTTGCCTCAAGGGTTTTGTATTTGGGTAACTATTCAGCAGTCAAGTTTGGTGGGCACGCTGCGCTTTGCCCACCCTACAAAAAATTACAAAGAATAAATTATAAAAATGTAGGGCGGGCAAAGCGCAGCGTGCCCACCAAACTTGGCTGCTGAATAGTTATGTATTCGAGGCATTTTATTCTAAATTTTTGTTATGATAAACGATTATCTGGTTTGTTGGTTATTTAACCGCAAACACTTCCAAATTTTGATGAAAAAACCGGCAAAATTGTGTATTATTATCTTTTTTACGAGGGTTATTGGTATGCCTTGGTTAGTTAATGCAGCACAGCTAGATAAATTTCGCAAAAGCCAAAAATCATTTTTAATTTTAGATGCTAGCTGGCATCATCCTTCTGATAATCGGGATGCAAAGCAAGAGTTTCTTAACCAGCATATTGTTGATGCACAGTTTTTTGATTTAACTGATTTTGTTGATCCCACTGCTACCGTACCTAATCAATTAATTCTTGATGAAAAAAGCATTAGTGAAAAACTCAGTGCACTTGGTTTGCGTAATGATTTCAAAATATTTATTTATGATAATAGCAGTGTCCATAGTGCTTGTCGGGTCTTATGGATGTTGAAAATGTTTGGGCATAATCCTAATTTACTTTATATTTTGGACGGTGGATTTAAGGCTTGGGAAAACATGGGTGGCAAAATGATAGCAGGGCCAGCAGCAGTTTCTTCTCGGCAATACACAGCAACGATACAGCCGCAGTATTTGCGCACACTTGAGCAGATAAAAAATAATTGTCATCATCCAGTAGAACAAATTATTGATGTGCGTCATCCAGTTAGATTTTGTGGTGGCAAAGAGGGGCGTTCTGGTGTGCGAGCAGGTCATATTCCGGGTAGTTTTTCTTTTCCCTATTTCACCATGTTAGAAAAAGATGGAACTTTGCGGACCTTAGATAAAATTCGTCGTCAAATGTCTGATGTGAGCATTTCCTTGGATCATCCTATTATTGCCTCGTGTGGGTCGGGAATGACGGCGCCTATCTTAAGTTTTGTCCTTGACTTAATGGGACATGAAAATCATGCGGTTTATGATGGTTCGTGGAGTGAGTGGGGCGCAGAAAAATTGTATACAGGTGAGCTTAGTCTCAATGAGAGACCTGTTGAAACCTGTTTAGATTATGCGATGTACGTTGGCTAATGATGCTTAAGTTATAATCGTTGTAACACATAAATATGGCCATAAACTGGCGCATTATTTTGTAGGCGAGTAACAGAGCTGGCATAAAAAGCGAGATTTAGCTGATGTTTTTTTGCTAAGTTATCAAGATAATTTTTATGATGCGCAAAGCGACCTGATTGATTGACTTGAAAATCATGATCAGTGCTTATTTCCGCATTAAAAACAAAAAAACCATTGGGATATAAGGTTGAATAAACAGCTGTAAAAAGTGGTTCTAGATCTCCGCTGTATACCAATACATCTCCAGCTAATATTAAATGATAATGCGATTGTTGCTTTTTTAAAAATAGAATTACATCTTCAGCTTTTAATTCGTCATAAATATTTTTTTGTTGTGCCTCGTGTAGCATTTTTGTTGAAAGATCAACGCCAGTTAATTTTTTTGCAGCAGACTTAAAGGGAATTCCGCAGAGTCCTGTGCCACAACCCAAATCTAAAATTTCCCAACTTGCATTAGGCAATGTCGAGATTTTTTTAATGGCATCAAATAATAAAATCGGTACTTGATAATCTAATGCTTTAACGAGGTGTGCATCATAGTGGTCAGCATAAGCATCAAATAAGGTGGAAATATACTCGGGAGGTGCCGTTAATAAGCGTTGATTTTTAGTGAGTGCATCAACAGTATAACGAATAGCTTGATTTTCTGGCTGTAAGCGTAATGCAGCTTGAAAATGCGGTAATGCAAGGCCAGGATGTTGTTTTGCTAAAAATAATCCACCCAAATTATTGTGCGCTTCAAAATAATCAGGATTGATTTGTAGCGCTTGTTGATAATTCTGGATGGCGCCGTCAGTATTGTCGAGTTGAGTATTGATGACGCCAAGATTAAATAAAATCTGTGTGTCGGTAGGCGCAAGTTCTAGTGCAGCTAAGTAATGTTTTTTTGCTTCGATTAAGGCGCCTTGTTTTAAAAAGCAAGTGGCTAAGTTGGATTGGGTTTCAACATGGTAAGGATGTTCTTTTTCAATAATTAAAAAATGGGCTTCAGCTTGGCTGATTTTTTCTAAGCGCATAAGAGTGCAGGCTAAATGAAATCGTGCTGCAAAATGTTTAGGTGCGTGTTCTAATAAATTTTCATAAAGTTTGACTGTGGCATCTAGTTCATTATTTTTGATTAAAGCAAGGCCGAGATTGTAATGGGCATCGATGTAATCGGGTTGTTTGTCGAGCGCTAAACGATATGCTTGAATGGCTTCTGGAAAGCGGCCTTCTGCGTGATAAATAATGCCTAAATTATTATAAGCTGAAATGCAATTGGGGTCATTTTCAATGATGTGTTGTAAAATTTCGCGTGCTTCGCTAAACAAGCCTTCATACTTGTAAACATTAGCAAGATGCAGATAAAGTACTGGATTTTTGGGTTGTAATTGAATAGCTGTTTGTAGGTAGGTTTTCGCTTCAGCGAATTTATCTTCTTGAGCGAATAAAATGGCAAGAGCATGCAATATCTCAACATTGTTGGGTTGTTGTTTGAGAAGTTGTAAATAACCTGCTGTTGCTTCAGCATTATTCCCCGCGCGATGTAATTTTTGTACTTCAGCAAAGTTAAGTATTTTTTTAGCCATTGTTGTCTCACTTATAAAATCGTTATTTTCATTGCGGCATAATTATTTTTATTACGTTATAATCTTTAAATTAGAATTGTAAGTAGGATAATACCATAGATACTATGCAATCAATTCAAGTAGTAAAAAAACCTATTCAAGCCACCATTTTTATTCCTGGGTCTAAAAGTATTACTCATCGTGCCCTGTTATTGGCCGCATTGGCTGATGGAGTATCAGAATTATTCAATATTTTAATTAGTGATGATACGTGTGTCTTTATTGAAGCATTGCATGAGTTGGGTGTAACAGTCATGTTAGATAAAGAAACTCGTTCTTGTATTGTGGGTGGTGTGGGTGGTGCTTTTCCAAAAAAACAAGCGGCTGTATGGTGTGGCGATGCTGAGACAGCCGCACAATTTTTACTAGTGGCTTGTGCTGCAACATCAGGAGTTTATCAATTTAGCGGTTCTATTCAGCTGTCTAGTCAGCCTATTTTGACTTTGTTAAAGATATTGCAGATGCAGGGTATGGTTATTAATCCAGAGAGCGCTAAGACTATGCCTTTTGAAATAATAGGGGCAGAAGGTTTGCAGGGTGGGGAACTCACTATTGATAGCTCGGAGAACGGTCAATTTGTTTCAGCATTGTTAATGTTAGCGCCTTTTGCAAAAATACCGATGTTATTAAAAACAGAGAGCTTAGTGAGTGAGCCTTATGTTGATATGACTTGTGCAATGATGTCAGAATTTGGTGTGTTGGCTAGGCGTATGCATAGTGCACGTTTTTATGTGCCTATTCCTCAGCGTTATCATGCGCGCGATTATACTGTTGAACCAGATCTATCGACGGCAGCTTATTTTTTTGCAGCAGCAGCGGTGACTGGCGGAGAGGTGAGTATTCAAGCTATCGATAGAGCTAGCTCTAAGCAAGGAGATGTGGCATTTCTTACTATATTGGAAAAAATGGGTTGCAAAATAAGTGAAACATCTCAGAGTTTAACTGTGAAAGGCGTTACAGAGTTGCAAGGTATCAATGTTGATATGCGTCATTTTTCTGATACATTTATGACATTGGCTGCAATTGCACCGTTTGCTAAAACACCGACAACAATGACGAATATTGCACATGCTCGGTTAAAAGAGTCGGATCGTATTATGGCAATGCATCAAGGATTGGAAAGATTAAAAATTAAAGTAGAGTCAGGCAGTGATTGGATTAAAGTTTATCCCGGAATTCCACAGGCTGCGATGATAGATAGTTTTAATGATCATCGAATTGCTATGGCGTTTGCTGTTATGGGTTTACGAGTTGCCGGCATAAAAATTGCTGGGGCAGAATGTGTAAGTAAAGCTTGCCCAGAATTTTTTAAGCTGTGGGAAAAGTTAGTTGTGTAAGTTTTTATTCTTGTGATGGGGTAATTATTCCGCAGTGAGGAAGTTTGGTGGGCACGCTGCGCTTTGCCCACCCTACTAAATGCCAGCTAGAAGCACGCTGGCATGACAAGATTTCGTAGGGTGGGCAAAGCGCAGCGTGCCCACCAAACTTCCTCACTGCGGAATAATTACTGCGATGGTGGTGCTGTAGTTATTTTTTTCTTGATGGTTCTTTTTTTGCGTTTTTTCTTGTTAGATTGTATTGTGGATTTACCTATCCCTTTTAGTAAAACTTCTCGTTGCTGATCATCCGCATCATAAAACAAAGTCCACCATTGACCGAGTTCTTGTACGGGTTCACCGGTTTGCCCGCGTAATAAGAGTAAATCATACGCAGCGCGAAACCGTGGATGTGCAAGTAAGCGATGTGCGCGTGCGCCATGCCGTTGTGTAAAACGAAATTGCAGTAAGCAGATTTCGCGTATAATAGCTTGTAATGCTCGAGGAATAGCGAGTCTTTCTGTCAAGTCTTTTGAGGCTAGATGTACCGCTTTTTCATGTAAGACATAAGGTGGTATGTTAGTATCTTGTCCTTCGAGTAAATAATGTTTAGCTGATGGCCATAAAAAAATGGCAAAGATAAAAGCGGGTGAAACAGTTTTTTTCTCTTTCACGCGATCATCGGTATTTTTTAATCCAGCCTCGAGAAATTTTAAATTATCAGTATTGTTTAGATAGGTATGACTTGCGGGCAATAGCTCAGCCAGTAGTTGATATTTGCGTAATAATCGAAATGTGGGAAGTATAGCGCCTTCATGAAATAGTTTTGCGAGCTCTAAATAAAGCCGAGCAGGGGAAACTTTTTGGAGTAAATGATGCAGCTCTAAAATAGGTCTTTCTGTGTCGGGGGCAATGTTGAGATTGAGTTTGCCAATAAAGCGAATTGCACGTAATAAGCGAACTGGGTCTTCATGAAAGCGTGCCGTCGGTTCACCTATCATTCTGATAGTTTGGGTGTGAATGTCTTGCATTCCATTGACATAATCGACAACTGAGTAATCAGCAATATTATAGTAAAGACCGTTGATGGTGAAGTCACGTCGACAAGCATCGTCTTCGATAAGGCCGTAGACATTGTCTCGCACTATCATGCCTTGATGTGTTTTGGCATGTTGCTCATGTTCAGCATTTTCATGATGAGTGCGGAAGGTGGCTACTTCAATAATTTCTTTGCCAAAGACAATATGGGCGAGGCGGAAACGTTTGCCGATAAGGCGGCAATTTCTGAACAGTTTACGGACTTCATCAGGATGTGCATTAGTGGCGATATCAAAATCTTTCGGTGCTCGATTTAAGAGCAGATCGCGCACGCAGCCACCGACGAGGTAAGCGTCAAAGCCGGAATTATGTAGTCTATACAATACCTTAAGGGCATTATGATTAATATCCTTACGGGAAATAGTATGTTCTGCGCGGGGAATAATAGTCGGCTGAATTGTGGATTTAGCGGGAGACGTTTTCTTCCTAAAATGTTTTACGATCCCTTTTAACAACTTAATAATTTTCTGATCCTCATCTTTATAAAGTGACAATTTGTCGTATGATAGCATTGTTTGGTAAGGGTAATCTACTTAGAAATAAGGATAGAGCAGTGGGAATTGTTGGTGGGGTTGGGTTACTTTGATTGAATTGGGTTTCTTTTTCTGGTGGTTAGGATGTTGTTCTTTCATGGTGGTAATGTGGGCTTGAGTTTTGTAGGGAGTGGTGTGTTGATTAGCAAGTTGGAAAAACTATCAGGTTAAAATAAGTCCAATATTGGTAATATCCCTGCGAGAAACGAATAAAATTTTTAATACAAGGAGTAATCCATATCCCATCCGCCAATTACAATCTCTCTGCTGTTGTTTCAGCTGATATGGACTTTTCTCAAGAGGTGTTCGAACTATATTTTCCGCCCTTCTATTTCAGCCAACCTTGTAACGATTTATATTTTTAAAATTAAAAATATTAAATATATTGATTCAAAAAACAAGATAGAAAGTTTAATTATAAAGCACACACTGCCTGGCTTGTTTATGCTGGGTGATTCAATCAGCTGTGATACATTTTTTATTTCATTTTTGCTAATTTTTTCATTGTATTCTTCAGCCTTATTTTTATATAAAACACTTGATATTAAATACTGTGCAGCATCAAATAAAAAAAATAGCACAAGTAAGACTAAAACAATATTCACTTGATATGATATGCACTGACCATAGGTAAATGACTTGAATAGCCAGCATAGACCTCCTTCGCCTAATGCTAGTTGTCTGCAAGTGCTAGATAGAATTCTTGTATGTTCCCTATAAACTGACGAAAAGTTTTCATATATATATTGGTATAGTGTTTCTTTATGTTTTTCTTTGTCCGGAGCATTGTTTTGTTCGTTCATTTTTAGTTTCTCGGTTTGAGTGGCGGGTTAATTCGAGGCGGCAATTGTGATATCGTTTCGTTGATTTTTCTTTGGGTGTCAGAAGAAAAAATCCCTTTGCTGGCATTTTCAATTTCGTCTCTGGTGAAGAGTATTTTTTCTTCGTTGCCTTTGTAAGTAATGACAGCTTGAACGGAGCCTTCTTTGGTTGATGTAATGCTAACCTTTGCCTCAGGGATGCCTAGCTTTGATGTTGAGTCTGCTATGATTTTTTCTATATAAAAATAGCTTTTACTTTGGCTCATTTCAAATTTCTCCTGTGCAATACTTGAAAGAGGCAAATATGATAACAGTGTAAGTAATGCAATTTTTATGAGACTTTTCATGTTCATTTCACCAAAAGGCATGGTTATTCTCATATTATATCTCTTTTTGAAGCTAATTTATTTTATTATTACCCGGCTGGGGTAGCATTGCCGCGATCACCTGCTTGACAAAAATGCACAAAACCCATAGTATTACTATGTATTTCGTGCATTTTTATCAAGTGAGTTAACTATGAAGCCATGGGATTTCTTCAGTAAGTACCCCGTATTTACTAGCCAAGAATATGCTCAGTTCTTGGAGAAGGAGGAACATGCAAGCGAGAGAACGCAAGAGGCGCTGTTATCTTATCATGTTAAGGCGGGAAATTTGGTGCGAGTCCGCAGAGGGCTATTTGCGGTAGTGCCATCAGGGGCTTCATCAGAATCTTATGTAGCTGACCCCTATCTCGTCGCTGCCAAATTAGTTGACGATGCAGTGATTGGCTATCACAGTGCTTTGGCTTTCTATGGTAAGAGTTATTCTGTCACGCATCAGTTTTGTGTATTAACCCACTCTCGGTCTACTGACATCCTTTTTCGTGAGGATGCATTTCGCCTGGTATTATTTCCAAAGTCGCTGAGAAAAAAAAATCAGGAGTTCTTTGGTGTGAAAACGATTTTACATCGAGGTTGTCAGTTGCGTGTAACAGGGTTTGAGCGAATCTTAGTTGATATGCTTGATCGACCAGATCTGAGCGGGGGGTGGGAGGAAGTTTGGCGCTCATTAGAATCAGTAGAATATTTTGATTTAGACAAAGTGATAGAGTATGCTTTACTACTTGATAACGTGACGACAATAGCGCTGGTTGGTTTTTACCTTGAGCAGCATCAAACGGAATTACGTGTCAAAGAGTCCCACCTTACGCGATTAGAAACGCGCCGCCCCAAACAGCCACATTATGTTGATAAACAGCAAAAGTCATCCAGTAAATTTAATTCCCGTTGGAATTTAATCATCCCTATAGAAATTATTGAACAAACTTGGAAGGAATAATAATGAATTTGCGTCAAGAAGATTTGCAAAACATTGCAAAAACAGCGGGCTTCCGTGCGGAGATGTTAGAAAAAGTTATTCGATTAATCGAGTTATTAAATGAGTTGTTTGATAATACTTTTTTAAAACAGCGATTAGCTTTGAAAGGCGGTACGGCACTTAATCTATTTTATTTTAATTTGTCACGTCTATCGGTTGATATTGATCTCAATTATATCGGTTCTGTTGATCGCAATATTATGATTGAAGAACGTAAGGAGTTAGAGGCAATTTTAATTGGTTTATGTGAGCGTTCTGGATTTACTATAAAGCGTGTTGCGACTGAGCATGCTGGTGGTAAATGGCGTTTGAATTATGTAAGTGTAGTCCAACCTGGTGGTAATTTAGAGATCGATTTATCTTATTTGTATCGTGTAGTTTTTTGGCCTATAACGGTTAAGGATTCGTGCTTGGTAGGGCAATACCAAGCAAAAAATATACCATTGCTTGATATACATGAACTGGCTGCTGGAAAATTAGCGGCTCTAATGTCTAGACGTGCAAGCAGAGATTTATATGATGTGCATCGCTTGTTGGTTGATCCAAAGTTAGATCAAAAAATTGATATGGCACGGTTACGTTTAGCATTTGTTATTTATGGCGGTATGAATAGGCATGATTGGAGAACGATTAAAATTGAAAATATTGGTTTTGATAGTGCAGAGCTTCAAAATAAATTGATTCCTGTGCTTAATCAAAATGATTTACAACAGACTTCATTTGTCGAGCGTCTTGTCACTGAATGCCAAGATATTTTGTCACATCTTTTGCCATTCAATGAAAATGAAAAAAAATTCTTTGATCTTTTGTTAGACGAGGGTGAAATTGAGTCATCATTAATAACATCAGATACTGAGTTGCAGAAAAAGCTTAATTTACATCCTGGGTTACTCTGGAAGGCGCAGAATGTAAAACAATTTAAAGCTAAAAAATGACTCTTGGTGTGGTTGCATCCAGTTGTTATGTATTTAATATTATTAGCAATAGCGTCTAGATCACTAAATTTGACATACATTTCTTCCTATATTTCTTGTTGATTGCAAGCATCAATCATGTCTTGAATGTCAGAGATGATTTCTTCTTTTTCGTTTTGTTCATTTTCTTCAGACCATAGATTTAATAAATCAGCAACGCCTTCAAATTCTAAGGCTGTTTTTATAGCAGTTACTATAAAAATACTGGGCAATTTTTCTTTTTCCATCTGAGCTGCGATTTTAAATATTTTTTTATGCGAAATAGTTTGGTGTTGTTTGGTTTTAGTTTGTGTTGTCATGTTGATTTCTCCCGCCTTCCGTAAGTTACATATTGGCCTTTTTTAATTAATTCGGCGTATGTCTTTAGTCTAGCTAGTTTTTGGCTCTATTGCAGCATTCCCCTTGCGCTGTTAACTATATTATATATCACGTACATAACAATTATATTGTTTGTAGATAGGCTATGCTATTGGTTTTTTTTCTAGTAATATTACATTTTTTGTAGTTATGTTATAGTTTGTGCGGATCCTCCCGGGAAATTTCGCCTTCTTGGATCCTGTCAGGCTTGTAGATTGCTCTTAAAAAAATATTTAATTATATACGGAATGATTTGAATGAAAAAAATAATTTACATCGCTGATCCCGAAATCCTTTCCATCCCTATTGTAGAATGCAACGAGCCCTTAATTGATGTAAAAAATTCTAATGAACTCCTTTACGGTCCACCACCTGAATGTGAATTAACTGCTCCCTGCTACACTAAAATGAGAAAATCTGTTTTTGAAAAATTATGCCAAGCACAAAAAGATTTACCTAAAGGTTGGCGTTTTCGTTTGTACGAAGGTTTCCGTAGCTTAGAAGTACAGGGAATGCTTTTTGATCAAGAATATCAGCGTGTGCGCGCGCGTTACCCGCAGGCTACGGCTGAGGAGCTTTTCCACGAAACCACACGCTTAGTTTCACCGGTAACAAATTTTGATGGCTCAAAAAATATTCCGCCACATAATACGGGCGCTGCTATTGATATTGAAATTCTAACAGAAACTAATGATCTTCTTGATATGGGCATGACTGCCAAAGATTGGGTTACAGTTAACCCCGAGCTCTGCTTAACCGATTGTCAGCTCATCAGCAAAAGTGTTCGGAATAATCGCTCGCTATTGCTTGATCTTATGCGCTCACATGGCTTTGTTAATTATCCCACGGAATGGTGGCATTTTTCATACGGGGATCGTTATTGGGCTTATCATCAAAATAATAAAATTGCTATCTATGGGCCGGCAGATAATTTGCTTTAATTATAGCCTGTGTGTAACTATTCAGCGGTTAGAGTTTGGTGGGCACGCTGCGCTTTGCCCACCCTACATTTTTTATAATTTCCACCACCCACGACATCATCGATTACAAAAATACAATAAATAATGTAGGGTGGGCAAAGCGCAGTGTGCCCACGAAGCTCTAGCTGCTGAATTATCTTGCCGCACAAATTTTCACATAAACATAGACGCTGGGTTTTTCATGCGTATCATTGATTTTTTCAATCCAGGCATCAGCAATTCTTTTGTTATCGATCCAATCAGTAAAGGTGGGTATAAGGCCACGATTAACATAACCAATCTGTTTGTCATCGACAGTAATTTGAATCGCTTTTTCTCGGGTAATATTGTGGAATGCTTTAGAGAAAGTTGCTAACTCACCTATTTTAATTTCAATAGCTTGATCTTTTTTTAAATGTCGAAATCCTGCTGCTTCTAGTAATAATTCACAATTGCCATCGACATGATTAAATGGATGAATAATAGAAAAACCATCAGACAGTAATTTTGCGCCCGAATAACCGAGCAAAGCAAAGTCGCTGATTTGCGCAGTTGGTTTGAGGCGAATACCTTCTAAATATTGTGAAAAATCGCCACGACTGCGGGGTGGAAGGCGGCGCATAAAGGCAGCTAAGACATCTGGATAGCATTTGTTAATGTCTTGAAATGCAGGATAAGATTCAAAACCGCTATCTTGTGCTTTATGAAAATCGTCAGTATTAACAAGATAATTAAGGGTAATGGACTGATTTTCAGCGCGACTGAGTTCCGCTACTATATAACGCGTACGGCGATTTTCATCTGCTGGCTGCCATGCCAGCAAAAGCTTGGTGGGTTCGATGATGTGTTCAATAAAGTGCATTATACTTCTCTATTTCAGTTAATAGATGTTGATGTCGGTATTCAAATAATTTTAACATAAAAGTTGCGCGCTCAGTACTTAATCTAATGGGCACATCGCAGGCAATTAATTCATTAAGAATCGTTTTGAACGTATCGGTTTTTAATCGGTTTAAACAATCAAGCATAGTTTGTCGGGTTTCTGGATATTGATTAATCAGTTTTTGTAGCATTTCAAGATGACTTATTTGTGGATTATCGATACTCCACTTCATGTGATGCCAGCCTTTGGACACATATTTTTTTAGTTGATTATTATCTTGGAAGTGAGCAAATTTATCAGGAAAAATTTCATGGCCCATGCTAGTGCCATTATCAAATACGGGTGAAGGCCGCATTTTTTTTAAGATAGGTGTTTTATTATCTTCATACGCAAGTGTTGCAATCGTGGCCCAATTATCTTGATGACGATCAGTATTACCTATTAACGCGTCAAAGACAAATGTTTTCGCCCAATAATTTTTCCAGTCAGCGGTAAAGAGCGAATATTTTTTATGGAGATCCGTAAAAATTTGGGCGATAGTTTCAAAATTATGTTGCTTACCTTTTTTGCGATCAAAGTTTGGAATATATTGCTGGCAATAATCGCCACCAGGAATATAAACTTCCATATTGGCTGATCCTAATGGATATAAAAACCATTCAATTAAAGCACCAGATTGCTTTTCTTTGCTATCATAGGCTACGTAAGCAGGTGGAACATCAATATTCATACGCGCACCTAGACGGTAAGCAAGAATTTCTGCCCAAAATTGCTCTGGATAACGCGGAGAAGAGCGCTTAAAAAGATAGCGATGTTCTGGTCTTAAAAAGCTATAAGGCGTTAGTGTGGGAGAATAAAGTAATGTTTTATCTCTGGCGCCCTCGGGATACTGAGCGAACTCTTCATCGCGACGCCAGTCAGCAACATTTACAACTTGGTTAACCGGTTGAATAATTTCCATTTTACCATCCGCTATTTGTGACTATTCGGCAGCCAGAGAGTTTGGTGGGCACGCTGCGCTTTGCCCACCCTGCAAAAATTATAAAAAATGTAGGGTGGGCAAAGCGCAGCGTGCCCACCAAACTCTCTGGCTGCTGAATAGTTACCGCTATTTTCCAAAAGTATCCTTTACACTGATAGGAATATCAATTGCAGCTTTTTCTTCTTCATCATCAAACTGCAAATGACTTAAACATAAAACCCCATCACCAGTGAGGACGTCTATCTTGCCATCGCGCTTACCTAAAACACGACCAGGAACATTGCCTACATAAAAATCTTTTTGTTTAGGTAATTCTGCTGCCCAAATTAATACGCGTTGACTATGCAGTGTTGTGTAAGCACCCGGAAAAGGATGAGTTAATCCACGAATATGATTATAAATTTGTATCGCACTTTTTTGCCAATTAATTTCACCATCTTCGGGCGTTCGCTTGCAAGAATAACTCGCTTTTGTTTCATCTTGCGCAATAGCCTTAACATTTCCTGCAATTAAATCAGGTAAGTTTTTAATAATAATTTCTTCATATAATTTTATTATTTTTTCATCTACGGTTTTAGCGGTATCTTGTAAAGTAATATCTGTCGCTAATTGATCGACGATGGGGCCGCAGTCTACGCCTTCAGCAATATGAAATAAAGTGACGCCAGTTTCTGTTTCACCATTAATAATTGCCCAATTCATAGGTGCAAAGCCGCGGTATTTTGGTAATAATGAATCATGAATAATCAAAGTACCTTTAGGTGGAATGCAATAGGCTTCTTTGGTAATTAAATAACGCCAGCCAATAGCAAAGGCAATGTCAGGTTTCACTTGTTGTAAAACCGCAGCATATTCAGCGGATTTAACCGCGTTAGAATAAAATAATGGGATTGAATGTTCTTTTGCAATAGCGCTGACTTTAGGATGATATTGATCCTCGTGTGGATCTTCTACTAAGCAAAGAATGCCACAAATAGTTGCTTTAGCAGCGATTAATTTATTGAGAACTGCATGGCCGCGTCGCGAGCCCAAAAATAAAAATATTGTCATCTGAGTTAACCTTAAGTTATTTGCACTGCCATCGTTCCACTGCGGCCATCAATTTCACCTTGAATTAATTCGCACACGGGGATTGAATCGGGATTGGCAAGCGCGTGTTGAGCAATATCTTCGATTTTTATAAATTGGATATTTTGTGCTTTTGCTTTTAAGAGAAATTCTTTAAACCAAGTTAAATATTTCATTCCTTCAATTTCAGCATGGGCAGTAAACGTGTTGCTTGTTGAGCTGATAAAGCGATTTAAATAATAATCCGCTAGTGTTTCTATGGGGAATTCTGGGCGGCCGAGCAACTCATCCAATGTAGGTAAATTAGTGGGAATTTGCAGAGTTTTGAACGTGGTATTACCGATACGCGGATAAAAAGGATAAGCCCCTCTTGCATCACTAGCATAAAAAAATGTTGCGTCATCATAAGCTGCTAAGCTGAGTGCATTTGCTTGCCAGCCTGCTGCACCAGCTGTTTTTGCTGGGAAACCAAAAATACGTTGAAATTCCTGTTGCGCTTTTTCTAATTCAGCAATCACTTGTTTTTTTGTCATTGTTGCTAAACCATCTTGCCATTTTATATGATCATAACAATGAATTCCAACTTCATGACCTGCTTGATAAGTCGCTAGTATAATATCTTGGTTGCGCTTGCCAATATGTGGACTAGGCAGTAGTGTGCCATTTAAAAGTGTGCGAATACCATAAAGGCTAACTATACTGCTACGACTTACCTTTTTTAGAAAACCAGGTCGAAAAATACGTTTAATTGCACGCCCTGTATTGTCAGGCCCTAAAGAAAATAAAAAAGTAGCCGGAATATTTAATTCGGCAAATAAGTTTAATAAATTAGGCACACCAATCCGTGTGCCACGATCAGTATCAACGTCGATTTTAATGGCTAATTTTTTTTGGATAAGGTTATTCATCTGTTTTTTCTATTGTTTCGCGCACAATAAAGAATGGACGTTGACGTACATCTTTGTAAATACGTCCAATGTATTCCCCAACAATTCCTAGGCCCATGAGTGTTACGCCAAAAAGAAAATAAGCGATAGCAAATAGAGTAAATATGCCCTCTGCTTCTGGACCAATAAAAATGCGGCGGAAAATTAAATAAATTACAAATAAAGTGCTACACAGCGAAACAACAATGCCGAAGAGAGTAAATATTTGCAGCGGCACTAATGAAAAACCAGTCATTAAATCAAAATTTAAGCGCAGTAATTTATATAAACTATATTTGGATTCACCTGCTAAGCGTGAGCTGTGTTCTACTTCAATTTCAGTGGGATTGCTTGCATAGCTATATGCGAGTGCTGGAATATAAATACTGGATTCTCGGCTAGAAACGACAGCATCAACGATATGGCGTTTATAAGCTCTTAACATACACCCTTGATCAGTCATTACTATCCCAGTGATGCGTGCACGAATGGAATTATTTAATCGCGAAGCATGGCGACGAAACCAGGAGTCTTGTCTTTTTTTGCGGATACTGCCGACATAATCATGTCCGGCTTCAATTGCTTGGATAAGTTTAGGAATTTCCTCGGGTGGATTTTGTAAATCAGCATCTAGCGTTACAATAATGTCGCCACGCGCGCGCTCAAATCCAGCGGTAATTGCCATGTGTTGGCCAAAGTTGCCATTGAGATGAATAATGCGCAGATGGTCGGGTCGTCTTTTTTGTAAAGCATTTAAAATGTTTTCAGTGCCATCACGACTGCCATCATTGATTAAAATAATTTCGAATGATTTGCCATAGTTGTCTAAGGTATGGATTAAGCGTGAATAGAGATTTTCTAAGTTATCTGCTTCATTGTAGACGGGAATTACTATGCTTAAATATGGATTAGCCATTTTTTTATTCACCATGATTGTGGATGTTGTTTTGCGAATAGTATATCCCACGTTGGAAAAAAGCTATATGTGCAAAAAGCAAGCACAGATTAAGACGACTTAGGTTGACGTTAATGACTAAGTTGTTATACTTTTTATCCATATTGGAGGTAAAAAAACAATGAAGTTACTTATGTTTGCTGCATCATTACGACAAGATTCATTAAATAAAAACCTGATAAAAATAGTCGATCAATTGGCAAAAGACCAGGGTATTAGTACAGATCTTGCTGATTTTAATGAATTTTCTGCGCCGCTTTATAATGCCGATGATCAAAATAGTACGGGTTTTCCGGCTGGAATTAAAGATTTTATTCAACGCTTACAGCAAGCGGATGGGTTAGTTATTTCTTCGCCAGAGTATAATTTTTCTATACCAGGGTCATTAAAGAATTTAATTGATTGGGTTTCTCGTATAACTCCGATGCCTTGGGTAGGGCAGCCTATCTTATTATTATCTGCATCACCTTCGCTTGTGGGTGGTAATCGGGGATTATGGGCGACTCGGGTGCCTTTAGAAGCTTGTGGTGGGTTTGTGTATCCAGATATGTTTTCTTTAGCTTCTGCACATACGGCGTTTAATGAAAGTGGTGAGCTTAAGGATAGTGGTTTGAGGGATCGTTTAAAGCAAAATCTAACAGCATTTGTTGCTTATGCTTCGATGTTAAAAAACATAAAAAAAGTAAAAGGCCTGTGATAATGACAGGCATTAAAAAATTATAATGTTAATAATTATTTAAGGAGGATCAGCATGTCGAAATTTATAATGATAGCGTTGAAAAGTTTAATGGAAGAAGAACATGTTGAAGAATATGATCAGGGAAAAGATCTTTTATTGGAAGAAATGCCGCCTCACGGAAAAAATAAAATAAGATATTGTGTTGTAAAAGGCGGACTTCTGATTCTTCGAGCGCTACATCAATTAACAAGTTTAAATAATAAATTGCTTTTATTTTCTCCGACGCATGAGAAGCCTGATGAAATTCTGGTGTTATTGCGCAAGCTTAAAGCGGCATTTAAAAAGCAGGCGTCAGCAACAGATTTATTTCCTGCATTTTATGCTATATCAGAATATGATGCTAAACAATATAAAACAATATCTCCGGATGAGATGGAGCTAATACCATGGCATCATGCGCAATTAAATAATCCTCACCTGCATGATTCAAAACTACCAAATTCTGATGCTGTAGGCGAAAGCGAAAAGCCCTTGATAGAATATCGAGTTTGCTATGGAAAAGATAAACAAACTTTATCCAGTGATCGTAAGGCATTGCTTTCTGCTTTACGTCTAGGTGACAAAAAGATTGAGCCAAAGCACGGTATGGTGTTAGGTAAGCCAGAGGAAATTAAATTTGAGCAAGTAGAAGAGGAAGGTTATCAAGCTGGTAGGATTAATTCAAATTATGAGCTGACATTACCTTTATTAAAGCGATCACTTATTCAATCAGAAAAAGTAGTGACTGATTCTAAAGTTTCAATAGCATCTGGTACTGCGTTGTCAGTCTCTAGCCCGCAGCTAACAGCTACAAATGTAAATGATGTGCCAGTTTCAGAAAGTATAGCTTTACCTACAACAACGATGCCAGCAAACAGATCTCCAGCGCTTGAAGCGGATTCGAAAAAAGAGAAGTTAACTGAGTCAATAAGTCCAACCGCATCAACATCATCAGCAACGGATTTGAAAGCAAGCGATAGAGGCACCCTAGAACGTCGTGCGAGTGCGCGATCTATCATTGTTTCTAGGCACCGTAGGGCAACTTCTAAAAATGCCTCTGGATCAATGGATAAGTTGCCTAAAGTAGTCGATCCTATTGAAGGTAAAATTAAAGAGCAGCGAGATCAATTGGAGAAAGAGAGTCAAGGGTGTTTTGCTTTTTTTCATCGAACAAGAAGAACTGTTAAATATAATTTTTTAAATGATTTATTGTCGAGCGTTGCAAATCAATCGCAACGAGATTGGAATGAGATTATTAGTAGTCACGCTGATATTAAGAACCCTGAAAAATATAAAATTATTACTGCGGGTATAAGTTTTTTTTGCTTGGGCGGATCTAGAGTTAAAAAATTGTTATTTGAAATAGCTCCTATGCATAAATCTGCGGAAGATGAGCTGCCTTTATTAAATTCTTCTGTTGAAAAAGTAAAAAAAAGACAAGTGTAAGTATTATTTTATGGTGAGGTAGGTGCAATTTTTACCTCACTCTATCAGATATTTTATTAAGAAATTTTCCATACGGATGTGCCCGATTGCCCAGGGCCATTAAATACACTGAGTTTAATCGATTGAATTCCATGTTGAGTTAGCTCGCTGATATTTTCCGTCAGCTTTTGTAAAAACCAGTATGATAATTCTTCAATAGTGACATTGGTTACCGGCAAGATCAGCGCATCACGTTTTAAAAAAGGAATTTTTTCATTATTAAAATATGCTAGCCACATATCACCCGTATCTTCTAAGGTTAAAAATTTAGAATATTGTGGTAGCAAAAAACGTCGATCAAGTTGTTCACAAAGAGAAAGAATTTTTTTCTTATAAATTCGATAATCAAAGGCAAGACCATTATCATTTAATTTTACTTCGGTACACAAAGAGACGCCATAGTTATGGCCATGCAAATCTTCGCGTTCCGTGGCTGAGAAAATAGTAAAATGCCCTGCAGAAAAATTAAATTCATCTTTGTGTAATTCTAAAATAGCCGTGCGTGTCATAGTTTTCCTTGGTTTTATAGCGTAATTAAGCGATTACTTTCATTATACGTAACTATTCAGCAGCCAGAGAGCTTGGTGGGCACGCTGCGCTTTGCCCACCAAGCTCTCTGGCTGCTGAATAGTTATCATTATACGGGTTTTATGCTCTTGCTACAAATCGCGTAATCGCGAGTGTAATGAAAATCCGAGTAACGGAGTGATAATATTTTTTTGTAGGCCAATAACTTTAATAGATTCACCCATTTGTGTCGGCAAGGTTAAGGTTTTAATCGCTTGATTTTGCTTAAATATAGCAATTTCATTGCTTGCCTGTGTATCGTCAAGAGCATGAGCTCGCTCAATCAATCCGCAAGCCAATAAAAATGCAGCTTGTGTCGTATAGCCGCCGAGGGTAAGCCCAGCTTTTAGTGCGCTATCAGCAACCGCGGTAAAATTGACATGCGCAGTAATATCTTGTAATCCGATTAGTTGAAAGGGATCGCTATGCTTTTGGTGTTGGTAATAACACATTAATGTGCCTTGTCTGCGATCAGGATGATAATATTCATTTTGTCCGTAACCATAATCAAAAAATAATAAAATACCTTGTTCGATTGAATTTGCTATTGCAGTGACCCATGGGGATAACATGAGATTTAGCTCTGATTCGTATCCCTCAGGTAACGGACATGCTTGTTGGATTTCTGTAAGCTCATGTGTGAGCTCAGGTAGAGTCGGCTCGGTAGTTAACCAAGTGAATTGATTATTTTTTCCTGTGACACATTTTTCACGTATGCGATTATTCTCAATGCAAAAGCAGTGTGTGGGCAAGGCGTCTAATACTTCATTGGCGATAATCATTCCCCTTATTTTTTTGTGAGGCAGGGTGTCTAGCCAGATAATGCGTGAAAATAGTTGTGGACAGCTAATTTTTAGCAGTGACTGTTGACGTTCACGGAGGTCAGCGCTAGTTTCAAGAATAAAGTAGTGTTCGGGCAAACAATCTAATCTTTCCAGCTCGAGAAGTAGATCTTTGGCTAACACGCCTGAGCCAGCACCTATTTCTAATATATCGCTACCATCAAGTTGTTGGAGAACTTGTTGGCATTGTTGTGCAAGACAGTGGGCAAATAGTGGAGAAATTTCGGGTGCGGTAAGAAAATCACCCTTTGGCCCCAATTTATAATTTCCAGCGCTATAATAACCCAGCCCAGGAGCATAGAGAGCAAGTTCCATAAAGCGTGCAAATGAAATAAACTCATGAGCCTGAATTTCTTGTTGAATTAGGTCAGCAAGCTGTTTGCTATGTGCTTGTGCGGCAGGGCTAGGTAAGGGTCGTTTCATTGGGTAGGATTATCTTAAAAAGTTGGAATAATGATAACTATTCAGTAGCCAAGGTCGGTGGGCACGCTGCGCTTTGCCCACCCTACAAAAATTATAAAAAACGTAGGGTGGGCAAAGCGCAGCGTGCCCACCAAGCTCTTTAGCTGCTGAATTAAATTATGAATAATATAACATTGGGATATTTATGCAAAAAAAATCTTTTAAGGTTGCTTTAATTACCGGTGCTGCACGACGAATCGGTGCTGAAATTGCCACGCATCTGCATGCAGCTGGAATGAATGTCGTTCTGCATTATCATACTTCGAAGCGAGAGGCTGAGCAGTTATGTGAGCTGCTTAATCAAAAACGTCAGAACTCTGCGGTTGTTATGGCTTGTGATTTACAAGTTGTGAGTGAATTAAAGCTATTGCTTGCTCAAGCGGTGTCAGCGTGGGGACAATTAGATGTTTTGGTTAATAATGCTGCTCAGTTTTATAAAACCGTACTACAAGATCTGACAGAAACGGCTTGGGATGATCTCATGCAGACAAATGTCAAGGCGCCTCTCTTTTTGTCACAAGCGGCAGCCCCTTTTCTTGCAGAGACAAAAGGTTGCATTGTTAATATTACGGATATTCATGGCGAACGCCCAATGCGTGATTACCTTATTTATAATATTTCAAAGGCTGGGTTAATTATGTTAACTCAAGTGTTGGCAAAAGAGCTCGGGTCATTGAATATTCGTGTTAATGGTGTTTCTCCGGGCGCAATTATTTGGCCAGAAGATGAAAATAAAATTTCATCAGCAATACAGCATAAAATTATTGCTCGTACTGCATTGCAACGTCATGGGCATCCTTCGGCAATTGCTAAAGCAGTGTGGTATTTAGTAAATGATGCAGATTATGTGACTGGACACATTATGGTGGTTGATGGGGGCAGGTTATTGTCTAGTTAATATCATTTGCTTTGGGTATACTAAACTATAGTTGATATTTCACTGTATAGGCATGGATCTTTGGCATGAGTTTTTTACGCAATACCTTCATGAATACTTACAAAAGCAGATTATATCCAAATTATTGGGATATGATTGCACTGTTGTTGGCTTTAGGTTTTATCATGGCTTTAGCGTGGGAAGCGAAACAAATGATTGCTCCTTATCAGTTAGGTCAATCAATTGCAATTTCTTTGGATCCCAGTTATTTGCCAGGTTATGCCTTACGTACTGTATCAAGAATGTTAATAGCGTTAATGATTTCTTTGCTTTTTACATTTACATTTGCTACTTGGGCAGCGAAAAGTCGCCGTGCTGAGCGGATTATTATTCCTGTTATTGATATTTTACAATCCATTCCCATCTTGGGATTTTTATCAATTGCTATTGTGGCTTTTATTGCGCTATTTCCACAAAGTATGTTGGGCCCAGAGTGCGCAGCAATTTTTGTTATTTTTACTTCTCAAGCCTGGAATATGGCGCTGGGTTTTTATCAAACCGTTCGCTCAGTGCCAGCAGATTTAACAGAAGCAGCTCAAGCATTTCATTTGTCTGCTTGGCAACGTTTTTGGCGCATTGAAGTGCCTTTTTCTATGCCGGGATTATTGTGGAATGCCATGATGTCAATGTCAGCAGGTTGGTTTTTTGTTGTGGCCTCTGAAGCAGTAACTGTTTCTAATCAGCAAATTTTGTTGCCAGGCATCGGATCTTATATTGCGGTGGCTATTAATGCTAAAGATATGCATGCCATTGCTTATGCAATTTTAGCGATGTTTATTGTTATTCTTGTTTATGATCAATTACTTTTTCGACCGTTAGTGGCATGGGCGGAAAAATTTAAAGCTGAGCAACAAGCGAGTGAGGTTGCGGTTAATTCTTGGGTCATTGATTTGTTTCATCGCACTCGACTATTACGCAGTTTTGGCCGAAAAATGACTGATTTTTTTAGTTTTATGGTTAATGTAGCTTGGTTGCGTTCTAAACCAAAAAAGTATCTCGTTCGAAATCATTCTTCTAGTTATGAACACATTGTCGGATATTTTTTTGATTATTTATTGTGGATAATTGTGTTGAGCATTATTGGCTTTCTTATTTATTCAATTTGGGAAAATTTTCCTTTTAGTACAGTCTCGCATGTTGTCATGTTAGGGTTGATTACTGGGTTGCGAGTATTAACTATGATAATACTTTGCTCGTTGTTTTGGATTCCCATCGGAGTGTGGATAGGATTACGCCCGGGTGTTGCCCAGATGATTCAGCCGATAGCGCAGTTTTTAGCGGCATTTCCTGCCAATTTATTATATCCCATCGTTGTAGTGTTAATTGTTAAATATAATTTAAGTGTGAATATTTGGGTAACCCCTTTGATGATTTTGGGGGTGCAGTGGTATATTTTATTTAATGTGGTTGCTGGCGCATCTGTGTTGCCAAAAGAATTATTGCAAGTGGCCGATAATTTAGGACTTAATACGTGGTTGCGTTGGCGACGTCTTATTTTGCCTGGTATATTTCCTTATTTTATTACGGGTGCAATTACGGCAGCGGGTGGTGCATGGAATGCGAGTATTGCAGCAGAAGTGGTTAGTTGGGGAAATGATAAGTTAGTGGCTGATGGTTTGGGGGCTTATATAACGCAACATACCTTAAAAGGTGAATTTGCTCAAACGGCATTAGGCATAGGGGTAATGTGTATTTTAGTCTTAACCTTTAATCGTTTAGTGTGGCGGCCCTTATTTGTATTAGCTCAATCGCGATATCACTTGGATTAATTTTATGACTCAGACTCCGATTATTGAAGTAGTTAGCGTAAAAAAAGATTTTCGCCAAGGTGATCGGCAAGAATTACATGTATTGCATGATGTTGATTTTCGTATGAACGAAGGTGAGATTATTGCAATTTTAGGGAAATCAGGTTCTGGAAAATCTACTTTATTGCGTATTATTGCCGGCTTAGTTCACCCAAGTCAGGGCACAGTTAAGTATCGGGGAAAGCCTGTTAGTGGTCCGGTGCGTGGAATTGCCATGGTATTCCAAAGCTTTGCTTTATTGCCGTGGTTGACTGTGTTGCAAAATGTTGAGCTTGGATTGGAAGCATTAGGTATAGACAAGCTTGAGCGTCGTGAGCGGGCGATTAAAGCAATCGATACGATTGGGCTTGATGGTTTTGAATCAGCATTTCCTAAAGAGTTGTCTGGCGGCATGCGACAGCGAGTGGGTTTTGCGCGTGCATTAGTGGTGAATCCAGATATTTTATTAATGGATGAGCCATTTTCTGCATTAGATGTTTTAACTGCCGATAATTTAAAAAGCGATTTATTAGATTTGTGGGAAAATAAAAAAACCGGTATTAATGGTATTTTGTTTGTCACCCATAATATTGAAGAAGCTGTATTATTAGCAGATCGAATTATTATTTTTAATAGCAATCCAGGTTCAGTGCGCGCAGAATTAAAAGTTAACTTGCCGCATCCGCGCAGCGATTTAGATCCACGATTCCGTAATCAAGTTGATCGAGTTTATACGTTAATGACAACGCAAATTCAAACGCCAGGAAGTTTGTTAGATGCTCATTCGCCAATTGATATTGGTTATCGCCTACCTGAAGCGAGTGTGTCAGAAGTCACAGGGTTGTTGGAAACATTAAATGCACCCGAAAATAACGGCAAAATGGACTTACCAGTGGTTGCAGATACATTAATGCTTGATATTGATGAATTGTTTCCATTAACGGAATTGTTAGAAATTTTAAATTTTGCAAAAGTATCTAAAGGTGATATTACTATTACGGATGAAGGGCGTGCTTTTGTAAAAGCCGATATTTTAGAACGAAAAAAAATATTTTCTGCACATTTAAAAAAATATGTTCCTCTAGCGCGTTATATTCACCATCAATTAAATCGTCACCCTCGCCATCGCGCATTGGAAGAAAATTTTATTTCTTTGCTTGAGGATTATTTAACTGAAAAAGAAGCTGAGCGTGTGTTTCATACCGTTATTGAATGGGGGCGATATGCTGAGTTGTTTGCTTATGATTATAATGCTGGGGTGTTGAGTTTAGAAAATCCTAAATAAAAATTATTATTCAGCAAATGGGGAGGTTTGGTGGGCACGCTGCGCTTTGCCCACCCTACAAAACTGTCATGCCAGCGTGCTTCTAGCTGGCACCTAGTAGGGTGGGCCGTGCCCACCAAACCTCCCCATCTGCTGAATAGCTGTAAAGCTAGCAAATTTTAAGACTAATTCCTACATTTGCCGCTGCATTTTTAAAAGCGGTCGCTGAGTATTTATAATCATTTATTGCTTTTAATACACCACATGCTGCATGAGTAAAATCAGTGGTAGCAGTCCAATAATATCGATTGGCTTGTACCATCACATTAAATGCTTTTTGAATGTCCCAGCCATCACTAGTTGCTAACTGATAAAATAATTTGTTAAAAATCCCACTGCTATAATGAACATTCAGCGTGTCATTGTAATCTTTATAATGACTAATTGAGCAGGGTTTTTCTGGCCAGTTGATGTCGCAATCTTTTGTGGGATCATCCATGTAACGTAGCGCTTTATTTTTTTGTTTTATGATGCTGTCACCAACCATCCAATTATTTGGTGTGTTAGTTTTGTGAGTTGTATAAGCGTAATATTCAGCAGCCTCCCCTGCCATATCAGAAAAAGCTTCGTTTAAAGCGCCGGATTGGCCATGGTAAACCAAGTTAGAATGTTGTTGAGTAAAGCCGTGACTTACTTCATGTGCACCCACATCTAGCGAAACTAAAGGATAAAATCGATGAATGCCATCACCGAAAAACATGCGCTTATGCTCGCCATCCCAGTAGGCGTTATCAATATTTAAGTGAATTAGCATGGTGAGCATCATTGCCGCACCTTTTTCAGAAAGCACGGGTATTCCATACCACTGTTGGTACATGTCTTTAATTATTTTTCCAACAAATAAAGCATCATTACTTGGGGAGTAGCCGCCATTAATGGCATCATGAATGGTATTCCAATAAATATTACCATGGCTAGTATCTGGGCTGGGGCAGCTAAATTGAATGGCTTCATTTGTATTATTAGCATTTTTTACGACGACATCTTTGTTACTTAAATAGCAGATTTTACTGTTAGGGTCGCGTTGAATATTTAATTTTGGTTGGTGGCTCTCCTGACCATCATAAAAGAACTGTGTTGTTTTTTCATTTCCACCTATGCCACCACCGAAAGTGTCGACAAGCGTGTGTAAATCATCCCAGGTTTTGTAAATGGTTAATGATAGCGCATCTAAAATATAAGTTGGTTTTTGTGGAGAGGTATTGGGTATGTTGACATGAAAGCTAATTAAAAACGCCCAATGTGCTTTGTTATCCTGAGTAATAAAGATAATAGTTTCGATTTTTTTGTCGCTTATTATTCCGTGAGTTCCATGCAATTTTTGATAAGATAAAATGGCTTGTTCTAATGCTGTTTTTTCTTGTGTATCGTTAAGTAAGTAATTAGGGGCTTTATTTAGATCTTGTTCTATATTTTTATAAATTATTCCATCCATATTGCTAGGAAGTTTCTCCGTCAGTGTGTTGAGCTGCTTTAATGAGGAGATGTTGCCTTGTGGGATATGCAGAATAAAATCAGCTCCCCAGACGGGATAACCAGCATAAAATTGTTGTAGACGTAAATGTTGGGTGTGGTTAAAGTCTGTTGTACTGCTTTTTTGTTTGATTTGTGTGAGAGCGGCGTTAGAAGAGAAAGAGGTGAGAAGGGTGTTATCTTGGTTTTTTAAATCGATAGGTGTAGCAGAATGTGTAATAGGTGTATAGAAAATTAGGCTGCTTAATAAAATGAGACTGAACTTTTTATAATTTAAATGACGGAACATTTTTTTCTCCTTAGATTGTTGTTTTTTAGCCGGAGATTTCCACGTTATTACGCTGTTTGCGATGACGGGTTACTGACGGCGAGATTTTTTCAGTGGATTTTTGCTTTTGTGGGGATGGTGCATGATGACGGTGTAACTATTCAGCAGATAAAGAGTTTGGTGGGCACGCTGCGCTTTGCCCACCCTACAAAAATAAATTATAAACAACGTAGGGTGGGCAAAGCGCAGCGTGCCCACCAAACTCTTTGTCCTGCTGGATAGTTACATGACGGTAGGAGTGTATAGCGGTGTAGAAGGGTTGCTATATTCTTGGATCAATCAGTTTAGATAAATAAGTTAGTCGTGCTATTAATATTTCTGCACAAAATAAAAATGTATATGTATAAGTTGCATCATCGATACTGAGATTGTTTTTTTCAGTTAAAATGACATTTTTTATCGGGTCTATCGTTGGAATAATAACACTTAATTGTGCGTAAGAATTTTTTTCAAGATGGTTGGCCATCGTATCGAGAGCACTATAAATTTTATCGTGAAAATCATTCAGTATAGTCATATTAGAAAATATATTTTTTGCTTGCGGTGAGCTTTTATAGGCATAATGCATAAAAGAGATAGTGCGTTGAATTTCTCGTTCACACCATAACAAATTGTTAGCTTGGATAACAATCGTTGTTTTTTTAGCAAAAGGTTCTTGTAATGCTTCACTAGCAAGTTTGCGTTGTGCTATGAGTGACTTGATGATGTTGTCATCAATCTCTTGATAGCTTTTTTCGTCATTATTATTTTGATTAATTAAAAAAGTGGCAAGATAATAAGAGCGCAATTGCCGCAACGTTTGCGTTTGTTTGCGCCGTAATAAGTTGCGGGCGTGGGTGGGAAGAATAAACTGTGAAACTAACGCAGCAATTAAGATACCAGCAGTGATTTCTAAAAACCGCCCGATAGCTGTCGTAAGAGTAGGGGTTTGACTAACTAAAATAATAGTGACGGTGACAGCGCCAAGTGTGCCTGACTCACTGAATCTGGTTTTGCCGGTGGCGAGATAACTAAAAAAAATGGCTGACAAGGTGATTGCAATTCCTGAAACAAGGGCATTGGTGCCCGCAAGTGTCAATGTCAGCATTGCAACAATAGATCCTGATAGTGTGCCAAGAAAACGCATCGTGGATTTTTGTATCATACTACCGACATTAACTTGAGCACACATGACAACAATGATAGTAATAATTAACCATTGATCTACGGGTAAATGAATAGTTTTAGTCAGCACAAAGCCAATTAAAACAGCTAATGCAGTTTTTATGCTGTGAATGCTTCTTTCTTTATTTAAGGTAATGTGGTTCATCTATTTTTACTCACCCAGGGTTAAAAGAATTTTTGCTTCTTCTGCTGTTACTGGTGTAATTGATAATCGATTGCCTTTGCGAACAACGAACATAGTTTGTAAGTTAGGATGATGTTTGATTTCATCCAAAGTAATTAAGCGCGGAAATTTTTTTTTAAATTTAACATCAACCATAAACCACCGTGGATGGTCGGCAGAACTTTTCGCATCATAAAAAGGGGAGTGTTGGTTCCATGCAGTAAAATCAGGGTACCCTGGTTTGACTATGGTTGCGAGGCCGGTGATTCCTGGAGGTGTGCAATTTGAATGGTAGAAAAAAACGTGGTCGCCTAGTTTTACTTGATCGCGTAACATATTGCGTGCTTGGTAATTTCTTACGCCATCCCAGTGTTCGGTTTGTTGTGGACGATTCTTGAGGTCATCTATGCTAAAGGTGTCAGGTTCAGATTTGAATAACCAATAATTCATTGTTTGCTCCTGCTAAAGGGAGGGAAAAATGAGGGTGGTAACTACTCAGCTAATAAGTTTGGTGGGCACGCTGCGCTTTGCCCACCCTACAAAAAATTATAAAAATGTAGGGTGGGCAAAGCGCAGCGTGCCCACCAAGCGCTCTCTAGCTGCTGAATAGTGGAACGTTAATACACCCTTATCGCTTCATTGAATCAAAGAAATCTTCGTTTGTTTTAGTTGCTTTTAAACGATCCATAATAAATTCAATCGCTGCTAAATCATCCATAGGATGGAGAAGCTTGCGTAAAATCCACATTTTTTGGATTTCATCTTTACTGGTAATTAATTCTTCGCGTCGAGTGCCTGATTTATTAATGTTAATGGCAGGATAAGTGCGTCTTTCTGCAATACGACGATCCAAGTGGATTTCCATATTGCCGGTTCCTTTGAATTCTTCATAAATAACATCATCCATTTTTGAGCCAGTTTCAATGAGTGCAGTTGCAATAATAGTTAAGCTGCCACCTTCCTCGATATTACGTGCAGCACCAAAAAAGCGCTTCGGACGTTGTAATGCATTGGCATCAACACCACCAGTTAAAACTTTTCCAGAAGCTGGTACAACGGTGTTGTAAGCTCGGGCTAAGCGAGTGATAGAGTCAAGTAAGATAACAACATCGCGTTTATGTTCAACAAGGCGTTTAGCTTTTTCTATTACCATTTCTGCAACTTGAACATGACGATTAGCTGGTTCATCAAAAGTGCTGGCAATGACTTCGCCTTTTACTGAGCGGGTCATTTCTGTGACTTCTTCTGGACGTTCATCGATCAAGAGTACGATTAAGTAACATTCAGGATGATTTTGTGAAATGGAGTGAGCAATGTTTTGTAACATCATGGTTTTACCCGCTTTAGGCGGAGATACAATCAAGCCACGTTGACCTTTTCCTATTGGGGCAGCTAAATCAATGATGCGGGCAGTGATATCTTCAGTGCTGCCGTTGCCGCATTCCATTTTTAAGCGTTCATTGGCAAATAAAGGGGTTAGGTTTTCAAAGAGGACTTTGTTTTTGGCATTTTCAGGGGCATCAAAATTGATATGGTCTACTTTAAGAAGGGCAAAGTAACGTTCACCTTCTTTTGGGGGGCGAATTTTTCCAGAGATCGTGTCACCAGTCCGCAAGTTGAAGCGACGAATTTGGCTGGGTGAAACGTAAATATCATCAGGGCCCGCGAGGTAAGAGCCTTCGGCAGAGCGTAAAAAGCCAAAACCATCTTGGAGGATTTCTAAAACACCGTCACCATAAATATCTTCACCCCGTTTTGCGTGGGCTTTAAGGATCGCGAAGATAATGTCTTGTTTGCGCGAGCGCGCCATGTTTTCAAGGCCATATTCGTCGGAAAGGAGGATGAGGTCAGCTGCGCTTTTTTTCTTTAGTTCGGTTAAATTCATATTGATTTTTTGCCCATTTGTAAAAAAATGATGTTAGTGTTCATTACATAAAACTCTCGGGATTTACTGTAAATACAGGTCAAATGCTTAAACATAAGACTCAGTGTTTGGATTTACAGTGAGGTGTTTCGATAGGTTACGAGGTCATTCAAAGCTAAACATATCATTAAATTATTTTAAATTCTAGTGTTAAATGAAGGGGGTTGTGAGCAACCTTCATATCACCCCCGTTATTTGGCAGGGGTGATAGCGATAAATACACAAGATTTCAAATGTTAGTATCAATAAAAGTCATTAATTCATTTTTAGATAATAGGCCGACTTGAGTAGCAATAACTTGGCCATCTTTAAATAGAATCAGTGTAGGAATGCCTCTAACGCCGAATTTAGGCGGGGTGGAGGGATTGCTATCAACGTCGAGTTTAATAATTTTAACTTTGCCCGTATATTTTTGCGAGAGGTCTTCTAGGATAGGCGTAATTGCTTTGCAAGGGCCGCACCACTGTGCCCAAAAGTCAACGAGGACAGGAATGTTGGATTCAATTACATCAGTTTCAAATGAGCTGTCAGTAACAGCTGAAATCGTTGTGCTCATGATAAATACCTTCTGGTTTTATAATAAAATTAACTAGGGAAAAGTATTTCATTTTTAGAGAGTTTTGCAAGCTTTTTCCGCTTAATTTTGCGATTTATATCAACAGGGCTGTGTAACTATTCAGCAGCAAGGGTGCGTGCGAGTGCAGCACTTAAAATAGAGTGACTTGCTTGCCATGGATGGCAAGCCTAAAACAGGGATGTTTCGCTTGGAGCGGCATTTTAAGTGCTGCACTCGCACGCACTCTTGCTGCTGAATAGTTACTTTACTTATTGACGGATAGCCTAGATTGTCGAGGAGTGCTGGTAATAATAGCTAATAAAATAGCCTTAAGTGTATCGGCTTCGATAAACAAGTGCTGTGATAGTTGTAGGCTAAACTTTTTTTCTATTCGGGTAAACAGCTCTGCTTTACCTAGACTATCTATACCAAGCTGATGTTGTAGTGAACAATCTAAAGTGATTGGGTGATCAGAATTTTTTTCGCCTTGATCCATCAGCAGTTCCTGGGTGAGCATAATGAGGATTTTTTCAATATTGCGGGTATCTGCAGGTTTCATGGCTACTCTCGTAATAAGTGGGAAATTTTTCCAGTGCGCCCCATGGCTTTTTGCATAAATAAATTTTTAGCTGGCAGACAAAAATCTAGACCTAACATGCCGAGTTGTCGAGTTAAATTTAACATAAAAAAATCGCTAGAGAATAATTTTGTTAAATTATCCGCTAATTTAATTCTGCTTGATGTGACTAGATTTAAATTAGGAAGCCAATCTTTAACATTATGAATAGAGTGAGGATTTATTTTTTCAGCCAATTCTGCAATTTCAAATAAGGCTACATTTAATCCTTGAGCGGCAACTGGATGTAAAGTATGCGCTGCATTACCGATAAGAACAATATTTTTTTTGTATGACTCTTTGGCTAAAATTAATTTAAGTGGATAAGTATGACGTTGTGCAATTTTTTTAAGACGGCCTAAGCGGTAGCCAAATTGTTTTTGTAATTGTGAAAGAAACTCTTCGTCGGTTAATTGTAATAGTTCAGCAATGTTTTCGTTGTTGTCAGTCCAGATAGTTGCTGCACGTTGTTCGGTTAATGGTAGCATCGCAATCGCACCGTGCTTTAAAAAGCGCTCATAAGCTATATTGTGATGATGGCGTTGTAGCTGCGTTATAGTGACAATAGCACTTTGTTGATAGTCCACTGTTTCGATCGGAATGTTGAGAAGTTGGCGTACGGTTGAGTGGGTACCATCTGCGCCGATAATTATTTTTCCTTGTAATTTAAGGTCAGAATTTTTTTCTGTTTGCAGTGTAAGTGTAGTCAATTCATCATCTAGGCTAAGAGTCTTTAATGTAGCAGGCCTTATGATAGTGATGTTAGAAAGTTTTTTTAGTTTTTCAGTAAGTGCTGCATTAATATATTTTGCTGGAATGAGATGCCCAAGTGTATCTAAGTTAAGTTCTTTAGCTTGAATTCGAGTTATGCCAAAATGGCCTCGATGTGAAACGTGAAGTTGTTTGATTGCTTCAGCATGCGGTACAAGAGCAGGCCAGATGTTTAAGTTTTTAAATAAACAACAGCTCTCATGCGTGAGCGCGATTAAGCGAGGATCATTTGTGTTTGACTCAGGGGCTGCATCAACTAAGGCAATACGTAATTGTGGTTGCTGTAGAGCACATGCAAGTGATGCTCCAACCATTCCGCCACCAATAATAATCACATCATATTGCATAATTATGCCGACATTAAATTTTCAATTTCACTAATCGCTTTCGGTGCATGCTGACTTAAAACATCATAACCATTTTCTGTTACTAAAATATCATCTTCAATTCGAATGCCAATATTATGCCAACGAGAATCTACATTAGAGTTATCAGCTGCGATATAAATACCTGGCTCAACAGTTCTTACCATGCCAGCCTCTAATTTTCGGCATTTTTCACCTATTTTATAGCGACCTGCATCGTGAGTGTCTAGTCCTAGCCAATGACCTGAGCGATGCATATAAAATGGAAAATAAGCTTTTTGTTCAATAAGAGAATTTAATTCGCCTTTGAGTAAACCGAGATCGATTAAGCCTTGAGTAATTGTTTTGACACAAATATCATCGACCGCTGACCATGCTAATCCAGGTTTTATTGCTTCTATTCCAGCTAATTGTGCTGCTAACACAATTTCGTATATCGCTTTTTGTTCTGGAGAAAAATGGCCATTTGCAGGAAAAGTGCGAGTTACATCGGAAGCGTAATATTGGTACTCACAACCGGCATCAATTAATACCATATCACCCGCTTGAATAATTTGGTCATTGTTATTGTAATGTAAAATGCAGCTATTAGCACCGCTGCCGACAATGGAAGTGTATGCGCAAAAGCGCGCGCCATGGCGTTGAAATTCATACGTTATTTCTGCTTCAAGTTGATATTCATTCATGCCAGGTTTGCAGGTTTGCATAGCACGGCGATGAGCGGCAGCAGAAATTTCTGCAGCTTTGCGCATGAGTGCGATTTCACTTTGCGATTTTACTACACGCATTTCATGTAAAATAGGTTTGATATCAAAGATGGCTTGCGGCAATTCGGTGCCTACTTGAATTTTTGCGCGGATATTTTCTCTGGCGTGTAATAGGATTTTATCATTTTGGCAATTTTCGTTGAGGGAGTAATAAATATTTTCTCGACCTTCTAGAAGCTCGGGTAATTTGCTGGATAATTCGTTGATAGGAAATGATTGTGCAGCGCCAAAATTTTTGCACGCGCCTTCTTGTCCGGAACGATAGCCATTCCAGATTTCTTCTTTATGATCGCGTACTCGATTAAATAGTACAAATTCGCCTTCTTTGCGTTGTGGTAAAAGTACTAGGGCTGCTTCAGGCTCTTCAAAACCAGTAAGATAATAAAAGTCGCTGTTTTGTCGATAAGGATATTCATGATGATGATTGCGAAAAGTGATAGGTGTAGCCATTAAAATAATAATGCTATTAGCAGGAACTTTTTGCATTAATGCTTGGCGTCGTTGTGCGAATTCAGACATTGTAATCACTTTTTATAGCTCCTTGCAGTTTTAATGTAACCAAGAATCCTGGTCTGAGCCTATCTCAGGGCTGGGATTTTTAAATTCATGAAAGATCATTAGTACAGCTAATCTAATATATTCCAGTAATTCAAAATAAGCCGCTTCATTTTCTTCATCCTGTTGTAAGTCATCGTAGTTTACCTGAGAAATCTCTAGAATGTCATTGAGTGTATCAGTAATTTCACTGGGCTCACGGTTTTCGATGGGGACATGACAATGTTTTAATCCGCTTAAATACCCTTGGCACCAGGAACCCAAAGCCTCTGTACGTAAATTGATTGCAGTTTTATCATCGGGCAGCAGTAAGGTAAATTCAAATGAAAACTCGCTAATGAGGTGAAAGCTTGTTTCAAAGAGTTGTTGCAAAATTTCTCTAGCAGCTTTGCTTTTATGTTCTGCTAGGACTTTTTTTTGCCAAGAATTGTCAGTCTTGCCGCTTGTGGCACAAAGTAATCCACAAATAAAGCCATGTACTTGAGCAACAAGAAAAGGCGTTTCTGTTGCATCTAAGGCTGTCGTTACGTCAGTATAGTTGGGGAGTGATGGAGTAATGGCCATAATATGCATCCAAATATTGCATGGTACCAGGAGAGAGGGTGTGATTGAAAGTGGAGCTTATTAGTTTTGTGAGAGTATTAAACACGGCTTATTGTAGTTACAAAAAATTGTTAAAAAAATTGTAGTATGATAGCTTTCTTGGATATTTTTTTCAGTATTAGCAAAAATAAGAAGATAATTATGCATATTAGTGGAATTGTAGCAATGGCGGAAAATTTTGTCATAGGAAGCAATAATAAGTTACCTTGGCACTTACCTGCTGACTTGCAACATTTTAAAAAGTTAACGATGGGCAAACCTATTTTAATGGGAAGAAAAACCTATGAATCTATCGGTAAAGCTTTACCTGGTAGAAAAAATATCATTCTTACTCACGATAAAAATTTTTTCGTCCCTGATTGTGTTGTGGTTCATTCAATTGATGAGGCATTCGCTGTTGCAGTACCTGCGGATGAAATGTTTGTTATTGGTGGGGCGGTTTTATTTGAGCAAATGTTGCCGCTGATTGAACGATTATATTTGACTATGATTCATCAAGAATTTGTGGGAGATGCGTTCTTCCCGCGATTAGACCCATCATGTTGGATTGAGTTAGGTCGGGAAAATTGTCTGCCTGATTTGGTCAATCAATACGCTTATAGCTTTATTACCCTGCAGAAAAAAGGCCAGTAAAACAAAAATCATGCAAAATTTGCCCACCTCTATCTTCATTTAGTGTATAATATAAACAATAGAGGGAGGCTGTATATTCTCTGATTTTATTATTATTTAGCAGAATGAGGAGTAACTCTTTAGCAGCTAGAGAGGTTGGTGGGCACGCTGCGCTTTGCCCACCCTACTAGATGCCAGCTAGAAACACGCTGGCATGACAAGATTTCGTAGGGTGGGCAAAGCGCAGCGTGCCCACCAACCTCTCTGGCTGCTGAATAGTTACACTGAGGATAAAAAAAATAGGGATCTTTCGTATTGAGTTAAGCGCATTTCTTCGTTAAGAGGGAGGGTTGCTATGGCAGAAAAAGAGGGAAGTTATTCTTATATTTATGTTCCTATTGAAGAGAGACGACCGAAGGCAAATACTTTTTTTTCTCTTGTGAGCGATGAAGAAACGTCGATCACAACTTTTGTGAAACTTTGTACGAATCAGCAAACAACGTTAGCAGAGTTGGAATATGAAACGGAACGTCGTTTGGATGAATTCTTTAAACATTATAATCCAGCAGAAAAATCTTTATTTGATGAAATGTTTTCTTTGCTTAAAAAAGCAGAAAGCAAGGATGAACTACAGCTTTATTATCAAGCTTTTTTATTAGAAATAAATAAAAAAATAAATGCTTCATATCAACATGACAGTAAGTTGTCAGCAAAAGAAATTGTTTCTAAGCAAATAAAATTAACTTATGCTTTGCAGTGTTATCAACAAAAACTTTTACTTAATCCGACATTATTAACATTAGATGAAAAATCTAAACAAGAAATGCTAGAAGTATTTAAAGTGGGCGTAATGGCTGTGGTTCCAGTTGCGGGTATGTTTTTGGGCCTGCCAGCTGAGTTGGCAGCTACATCAGCGCGACAAGGATATAATGCCTATCATTTAGCTACACAAGGTGATCAGAAGGAAAGTTATTTTAATCGCTTTAAAAAAAATGTAAGTGATAGCTGGAATTGGGTTAAAACAAAAACTAATAATTTACTGGATTGGATGGGAGAAAATACATTTAAAACCTTAGTGGGCGGGCTGCTGTTTGTTGCTGCTTTAGCATTGAGTGTTGTGTTGTTGCCAGTGACGTTGGTCGCATTAGCAGGTAATAGCGCGATAAATACAGGTAGATTGATTAATTTTGCGCATAATTCAAATAAAGATACGGATGCTGGAATGGCGCGGGTTGATCGATTTGTAACATTAGTTGATAAATTGCACCAGCCACCAGCAGTTGATGAGCATGATGCTCATGTTGCATTAATGAACGCAAGAGGTTTAAATCTTGTAAATGAAAAAAGCTCAACTGTTGTGATGATTAAGCAAGGAGGATTTACAGCAGAGGGAAGCTCACCACTAACGATGCAGGAAGAGAAGCAGGAAAGTAAGCAGGCGCCATTAGATAAGTTTCAAAAAGAAGAAGAAAAGCTAGCAAGAAGACCAGTAATTCACATTAACGTTAAGCCTAGGCACACTTAGCAGATAACTATTCAGCAGCTAGAGAGTTTGGTGGGCACGCTGCGCTTTGCCCACCCTACTAGATGCCAGCTAGAAGCACGCTGGCATGACAAACTACGTAGGGTGGGCAAAGCGCAGCGTGCCCACCAAACTCTCTAGCTGCTGAATAGTTACCTTAGCAGATTAAATAGTACAAGATACATTAAAAATTTTTCCGTCATCTAAGCGCATCGCGCTTAATTCAAAACCCCAAGAGCAACCCGTATCTAAAGCATAAACATGAGGGGTGTGAGTAATGCCTCGCAAAGCTGCCCAATGACCAAAAATAATTTTTAAATCATAATTAATACGAGTATTTACTTTAAACCAGGGGACAAGATGAATGTTTTGTGTAAATGTATTTTTTGTTTTTAATTCTAAGCGTCCATCAGGGTGGCAAAATCGCATGCGCGTGAAATAATTAATAATACAGCGTAATCGATCAAAGCCAGTTAAATCTGCATGCCATTGATCTGGATGGTCACCAAAAAGTTGTGAGTAGTTGGCAGTATTATTTTTATCTTGCAAAATAATTTCTACCTCTTGAGCAAGTTGCTTTGCTATATTTAAATCCCACTCAGGTGCAATTCCAGCATGAACCATAGTAAATCCTAGCTTGTCATCATGGTGTAACAACGGTTGTTGACTTAACCAAGTGAGCAACTCATCGCGATCAGGTGCAGTTAAAATAGGCTGTAATGTGTCACCAGATATCGCTGCGCGTGCTCCATTTGCCACCGCAAGCAAATGAATATCATGATTACCCAGCACAACGCGTTGTTGAGTCCCTAGATTTTTTATAAAGCGTAAAGTCTCAAGAGATTGTGGTCCGCGATTAACAAGATCGCCCGTAAACCATAATGTATCTTTTTTACAATCAAACTGAATTTGCTCCAGCAATTTTTGTAATGCAGGATAACATCCTTGAACGTCACCAATAGCATAAGTAGCCATAAACTTCTCTGTTTAAAGAAATAATAAAAAGTATAATTGAAAAAGAGTAACGTCGCCGTGCGTGAGTGTAGCACTTAAAATAGAGCGACTTGCTTGCCATAGATGGCAAGCCTAAAACAGGGATGTTTCGCTCGGAGCGGTATTTTAAGTGCTACACTCACGCACGCCTTTATCGCGGAATACTTACGCTAACGACGCAGCGACGTTACTCTTTTTCCTCAATTAACGTATTGCTCATTTTAACATAATCTACCATGCTAATTTGTTCAGGTCTTAATTTTGGATCAATGGCTAAATATTTCCAGTCATCATCATTGAGTAATGTTTTTAAGCTGTTACGAATGGTTTTTCTTCGTTGAGTAAAAGCCAATCGAACCAAATTTTCAAAGTGCTGATAATTTTTTGCATGATGCGACATTGTTGGGTAGGGAATTAATTTTACTATACTCGACTGTACTTGCGGTGGTGGATAGAATGCTTCAGGTGGCACATCAAACAGAGCGATGACTTGGCAGTGATATTGAACCATGATCCCTAAGCGGCCATAAGCATCGTCACCTACCGCCGCAGCTAGTCGGTCTACTACTTCTTTTTGTAGCATAAAGTGCATATCAGTAATATGTTCAATATATTTAAGTAAATGAAAGATGAGTGGTGTAGATATGTTATAAGGCAAGTTACCAATCAGGCGTAAAGGCTTTTTTTCATGAATTAAGCTGGCAAAATCAAATTCTAGTGCATCGGCTGTATAGACATTAAGAGTGCCTAATTCTTTGCAGCGGAGTTTTAATGCTGGAATTAAATCCCGATCTAATTCAACAGCATCAAGTTGGTTAATTCGCTTTAAAATAGGCGCAGTTAATGCACCTTGACCAGGACCAATTTCAACAATGTGTTCGCCAGGTTGGGGAGAGATAACATCGACTAGACGTTGAATGACCATTTTGTCATGTAAAAAATGCTGGCCGAAGCGTTTGCGCGGTGCAAATTTTCCTCCCGTTCCATGGTTAGGCATCGTCATTTAATCTCCGGTTAATGGCCTGTTAGTGCGCGGCGTGCTGGCTCAAATCCATGGGCGGCTGCTTTTTGGTACCATTGTTCGGCTAGAGCGTGATTGACAGGTGTTCCTAGACCATGTTCATACATTAAACCTAAATTAAATTGTGCGCTGGCTAAGTCATGATTCGCTGCTTTTTGATACCATGATTTAGCGATATGGTAATCTTTTGGTACACCTTTTCCAGCAGAATAGAGATAGCCTAATTCAGCTTCTGCGTAAGGATTATTTCGTTCAGCGGATTTTTCAAAAAAAGTGATTGCTTCAGCATAATTTTGTTCTACACCGCGACCGATAAGATAATGCATACCCATTCGGTATTCTGTATCAGACTCCGTGCGTGATGGCGCAGAATTTTTGAGCTCTTGCGAGTCTAATACGTAATTTGCGCAACTTGTTATTGATAAACATAAACTAACGACGAATAATTTTTTTAGCATGGGTATCTCCTGTTTGCTTACCAAGCAGCGATGGCTTGATTATTAAAAATTTTATTTGCTGCATCTAATACTTCTTTTGATTGTACAGCCGATATTAATTGTTTCATGCGCGGATCATTTTCTTCATCTTTGCGGATAACAATTAAATTAGCATAAGGTGAATGCTTGTCTTCCAGGAAAATAGCATCGGTTGTTGGTGATAACCCCGCGGGAACAGCATAATTAGTGTTAATAATTGCAATATCAACATCAGAAAGACTGCGCGTGAGTTGAGCGGCGTCTAATTCTTTAAATTTTAATTGTTTTGGATTTTCTTTGATGTCTAAGGGAGTTGCATAAAGTGCAGTTTTTTCTTTTAGTTCAATGAGGCCTGTTTTTTGTAATAATAATAATGCGCGCCCCTCATTGCTCGGATCATTAGGTATGGCAACTGAGCTACCCATAGGTAATGCAGTAAGGGTTTTTATTTTAACTGAATAAATACCCATCGGATAAACAAATGTTTTTGCTAGCGCAACTATTTTGTAGTGGCGATCTTTAATTTGTTGATCGAGATAGGGTTGGTGTTGGAAAATATTAGCATTAATGCTGCCATCATTCAGTGCTGCATTTGGTAGTATGTAATCAGTAAATTCAATTAATTCAAGATGTAGACCATATTTATTTTTAGCAACTTCTTTTGCTACTTGCATGAGATCAGTTTCAGGGCCAGAAATAGTGCCGATTTTAATGCTGTTTTTATCTTGTGAATTACAAGCTGTTAACAAAATAACGCTTAATAAAACCAAGTAAATTTTTTTTAAAATAGATTGCATATAAAAGCGTTCCTTTTAAGACGAGTGGTGGCTACTAGCGATTTTTGCCAATTTGTCCCCAATGAATTGGATGACTTGAACTAAAATAATCATAATAACAATAGTAAGCAGCATCATACCAACATCAAAGCGCTGATAGCCATAGCGAATTGCGAGATCACCTAGTCCTCCTCCACCAATAGCACCCGCCATGGCTGAATATCCAACCAAGCTGATGATGGTCAGGGTAAGGCCGTTGATGATGCTGGATAGGGACTCTGGAATTAATACTTTCAAAATAATTTGTTGCGAGGATGCTCCCATTGCAATAGCAGCTTCAATTAAACCTTTGTGGACCTCTAAAAATGCATTTTCAGCAATGCGAGCAATGAAGGGGATGGCACAAAGACTCAAGGGAACAATTGCAGCATTAGTACCAATTGAGCTGCCAACCAGTGTGCGAGTGAAAGGAATAATTGCAACCATTAAAATAACAAATGGAATCGAGCGAGTCATATTGATAATAGTCGCAAGTAATTGATGCAGACTTTTATGTTCAAGAATATTTCCTGGTCGTGTCGCGTATAAACAGACGCCAAGTGGCAAGCCAATTAAGGTTGCAACAAAACTCGATGCAATGACCATATAAATGGTTTCTAGTGTCGCATTAGTTAAAAGCGATAATATCGATTGGGACATGACCCATGACCTCAGTGTGTATGCCTATATTAGTTAAGTACAGCATCGCAGCGGTTAAATTAGCTTTTTCGCCATCGACTGCAACAATCATAATACCCATCGTATCATTCTTAATGCTTTCAACATTGGCTTGAAGAATATTGATGCGTAAATTAAATTGGTTAATGAGTTGTGAAATGATGGGTTTTGTAGCTGCTTTACCCATAAACCAAAAACGTAATACTGGATGAGTATTATTTTGTTCCTGCGACAGTAAGTGCTGTTTAAGATGATTAGGTAAGTGTTGCGGTAATGAAGACTCAATGAATTTTTTTGCAATATTTGTTTTTGGATGAGAAAAAAATTCTGTTACTTCATTTTCTTCAATTAAATGTCCATGTTCTAAAATAGCCACTCGATCACAGCACGCTTTGATAACGGACATTTCATGGGTAATTAATAAAATAGTGAGATTGAGTTGGTCACGAATGTTTTTTAGTAGTTCTAATATAGAGGTAGTCGTCTCCGGGTCAAGAGCCGAGGTGGCCTCATCGCTTAATAAAACATGTGGCTTGGATGCCAGCGCGCGGGCAATGGCGACACGTTGTTTTTGGCCGCCGGAGAGTTGTGCTGGGTAAGCATTTTTTTTGGCAGTGAGCCCTGTTAACTCAAGTAAAGGAGTAATCGTATCAACAATTTGTTTTCGGGTGTAACCAGATAATTCCAGTGGAAAAGCAATGTTGTCATATACTGTACGTGTGGTCAGTAGATTAAAATGTTGAAAGATCATGCCAATCTTGCGCCTTGCTGCTCTCAGCTGGGGCAAGGTAAGAGCGGTTAATTCTTGGTTGGCAACCAAGACTTTTCCTTGTGTTGGTTTTTCTAATAAATTCACGCTACGGATTAACGTGCTTTTTCCCGCACCGCTTCTGCCAATAATGCCAAATATTTCTCCTGCTTTAACGCTAATATTGATGTCTGCGAGTGCTGTAAAGCTGCCTTTTGGAGTAATAAAAGTCTTATTGAGATGATGTAGCTCTATCATTAGGTCGTTTCAACTATAGGAAGTTAGTGTGGCATAAATTGTAACTAATCAGCAGCAGGAGCGCGAGTGAGCGTCGTATTTAAAATAAAGCGACTTGCTTGCCATGGATGGCAAGCCTAAAACAGGGATGTTTCGCTTGGAGCGGTATTTTAAATACGACGCTCACTCGCGCTCCTGCTGCTGATTAGTCAGCATAAATTACACTAATTGATTCAGGAGCTCAAATGCTTCAGATAAAAAACGTCATTTTAATCATGCTCATTAGCATGTTAGACTTCGGGCAGATGTGTTCAGATGAGAGGCAAAAGTGATTTCTCCGATATTAACCGATCTTTACCAGTTAACGATGGCCTATGGTTATTGGAAATTGAATATTCATGAACGTGAAGCAGTTTTTCATCAGGTCTTCCGTAAAAACCCTTTTCAAGGCCATTATACGCTGGCTTGTGGTTTGGGGTCGGTGATTGAATTTTTACAAGATTGGCAGTTTTCTGCGAAAGATCTCGATTATTTAGCGAGTATTCGTATGGATGGTCAATTATTGTTTTCCGCTGATTTTTTAGAGTATTTGCGTAATTTACGCTTCACTTGTGATGTGGATGCAATTCCAGAGGGTACCATTATTTCGCCACAGCTGCCTTTGCTGCGGATTACAGGCCCTTTGCTACAAGGGCAGTTAATGGAATCTATCTTGTTGAATATTATCAACTTTCAGACTTTAATTGCTACTAAGGCAGCGCGTGTATGCCAGGCAGCTCAGGGTGACGCTGTGTTAGAGTTTGGTCTACGACGAGCACAGGGGCCGGATGGTGCTTTATCAGCAAGTCGGGCTGCTTATATCGGTGGTTGCGAGGCAACTTCAAATGTGTTGGCGGGTAGTTTGTATGATATTCCGGTGCGTGGCACGCATGCGCATAGCTGGGTTTCAGCTTTTCCTGATGAATTATCAGCATTTGCGGCTTATGCAGAAGTGATGCCACACAACTGTGTATTGTTAGTTGATACTTATGATACTTTGCAAGGAGTACGGCATGCGATTCAGGTTGGTTTGCAGCTACGAGCTAAAGGAGGTGAGTTGCAAGGCATTCGTTTAGATTCGGGTGATATGGCTGCATTAAGTATTGAGGCGCGAGCATTATTGGACGAAGCCGGATTTAAGCAAACAAAAATTATGGCGAGTAATAATTTAGATGAATATGTTATTACTCAAATGAAAGCCAATGGCGCTAAAATAGATGTTTGGGGAGTCGGAACGCATTTAGTGACAGCTTATGATCATCCTGCATTAGATGGAGTATATAAATTATCTGCGCTACGTAATATACAAGGTCAATGGGAATATAAGCTTAAATTGTCGGAACAAACGCTGAAAATATCAAACCCTGGTAGACAGCAAGTGCGACGTTTTTTTCGTAATAAACAAGCAATTGCTGATATTATTTATGATTTAGAATTAGGGCTGGTGACATCGGTAGAAATTCCTGAGCATGATCATTATGCCGATTTATTAGAGCCTATTTTTCGACAAGGACAGTGTGTTTATCAATCGCCCTCGATTCATGAGATACGACGTTTTGCCTTGCAGCAAGTTGAGCAATTGGCAAATAAAGCAGAACCTGAAATGTACTTTGTTGGCTTAGATAAAAAATTACATGAATTAAAACAACAGTTGATTGAAAAACATGACAGAAAATAAATTTCCTTTGCGGAAAATCCGTAGCTTTGTAAAACGTGATGGTCGAATGACAGTTGGGCAGCGTGATGCACTGCAAAAACTTTGGCCGCGGTTTGGCTTGGAGTTAAGTGCGGGCTTAATTAATTTTTCTCAAGTTTTCCAGCGCGAAGCGCCACGAATTTTAGAAATTGGTTTTGGCTCTGGCCAGTCACTGCTAGCAATGGCAAAATCACATCCAGAAGAAGATTATATTGGTATAGAAATGCATCAACCTGGCATTGGTGGTTTGTTATTAGGAATGGAGTTGCAACAGGTAGAAAACATTCGTATTTATTACGCTGATGCGGTAGAAGTATTAGAGCGTTGCATTCCAGAGGAAAGTTTGGATGTGATTCAGATTTTTTTCCCAGACCCCTGGCAAAAACGCAAGCACCATAAGCGCCGTTTAATCCAGCCAGATTTTGTTAGTATGCTAGCTAAAAAATTAAAATTATGCGGTACGCTACATTTAGCAACGGATTGGGAGGATTACGCTGAGGAAATGATTCGTGTATTATCCGGAGCTGAGGAGTACATTAATTTAGCGGGGCATGGGAATTTTGCGGAACGTTCTACTCAAAGACCGTTGGTGACTAAATTTGAAGAACGTGGTAAACGTTCAGGTAGAATTATTAGAGAATTACAGTTTGCAAAGCGATAAGGTCAGGGATTAGGATAAGCATACGAAAAATGTGGAATAAAACAGCAGTCATAGGGAGATTGAGAAATGAAGCAATATTTACTCGTTTTAAACATCGTTTTGATGGCATTGTTATTGTCAGGATGTGGGCCTATTTATCAGACCACTTATTCTTATAAGCCAGCACCCAGTTCTTCAGGCAAATTGTGTACCGCACAATGTTTTCAAACTAAAAATAGTTGTCAGCAAATTTGTCAATTGCAAGATCAGAATTGTCGTCTGCAAGCTCATCAAGAGGCTTATTATCGTTATAGTGAATATCTCCGTGAACAAAAAGCGGCAGGTAAAAAAGCGCGGCAACAATTAAGTAGTTTTGATCATAGTTATACCCGTTGTAATAATTCATGCCATTGTACAGCTGATTTTAATGCTTGTTATCAAAGTTGTGGTGGTCAAGTGATGACTAAGCGGATTTGTACCGCGTTTTGTAATTAATAATATAGAAGGTGATAGGATGAATAATAGAATTATAAAAATGTTAAGTGTGGGTTGTTTGATGTTAAGCATGTCAGCAGGCGCGTATGCGGCGGCAGCTGGATTTTATGTTGGTGGTCAGGTTGGGCGAACAAACACGCATAATTTACCCAAAAGTTTACAAGCGGGAACTTTTCCAATCGTCGCTCCACAGCCTGTTCCTATTGTGCCGCCGACGATAACGAGTACGACTGTCACCCCCTCAAATACCGGTGTCGGTGGACGATTATATGTGGGATATAATCTGAGTGAATATTTTGCGATGGAAATGGGTTTTACTCATTATGCTTCTTCTACGTATACTGTTCCCTCATCGCCACAACTCTTGGCAGGTAATCCTGTTGGAACACCTACAGCAACACCAGGAATCAATGTTAATGCTTTTGATTTTGTTGCTAAAGGTATGTTGCCGATTGCTTCATCAGGTTTTGGTGTGTTTGGTAAAGCCGGTGTTTCTATCTTGAAACAAGGAATGGCTGGAACATTTACTTCTTACTATAATACGAATATTGGAACAACAACGGTTACATCGCCTAATGGTTTGATTTCAACAACGTATCAGGGTAGCTTTGTTAAAGCCAATACGACAACAGCTTTTTTTCGTCCAACCGCTGCGATTGGTGCTTATTATGATCTTTCACAAAATTGGCAAGTTGATTTTACATTAAGCCGAGTTTTTGGTGGTGGCGGTTTACAAAATACGGATCTTTATAGTCTTGGTTTTTCTTATCATTTTGTTGATAAATATTGCGGGCAGTTTTTGTGTTAGAGAGTGGTGGTGGGCACGCTGCGCTTTGCCCACCCTACAAAAAATGACAAAAATAAATTATAAAAATGTAGGGTGGGCAAAGCGCAGCGTGCCCACCGTTCATTATTCTAAAAAAATCCCAATCAAATCATTTAAAAATCGCTGCCCCAACTCTGTAGCACATAAAATACTTGCATCATTCATTAAGAGATTTTTTTCTTTCGCTATTTTTAATGCCGGTTCCAAGTTAGCGATGCTTAGCCCCGTACGCTCAGAAAATAACGTTGTTGGAACCCCCTGTGTGAGTCGTAATGCATTTAACATAAACTCAAAAACAACTTCTTTTTCACTAACGTTATGCTGAGGGGTAAGATTTTTTTTTGCAGATTTGCCAAATAATTGTAAATAATCTTTTGGATGTTTTATTTGTGCCTGACGAATAATCATTCCTTGATCGACATCAGTGATTTTACTATGCGCACCTGCTCCAATACCTAAGTAATCACCAAACTCCCAATAATTTTTATTATGAATACATTCATGATGCGCTTGTGAATAAGCTGAAATTTCATATTGGTTCAAGCCATGACTAGCTAAAATATTTTTCCCCTGTTCTTGAATTTCCCATAAGATGTCATCTTGGGGTAGCACCGGCGGCTGATGGTAAAAAAAAGTATTAGGCTCGATAGTTAATTGATACCACGATAAATGAGGCGGTTTAAATTGTAAGGCATCTTGAATATCGTTGAGAGCCTCTGCTATGGATTGATCAGGTAAGCCATGCATTAAATCAAGATTGAAATTATTAAACCCAGCTCCAATCGCAGCATCGATTGCCCTTAAAGCATATTCTCTATCATGGATTCGTCCAAGAGCAATTAATTTTTCATTTTGTAAACTTTGAATGCCGATGGATAAACGATTGATTCCTGCTGTACGAAAGCCTTTAAAGCGAGCTTCATCAATAGTGCCAGGATTTGCTTCAAGGGTAATTTCAATGTGTGAGCCAAAGTTCAGTAGGGTATTCACACCCACCAGGATTTTTTCAATGGCTCCAGGAGAAAATAAGCTCGGTGTTCCACCACCAAAAAAAATACTGACTAGTCGTCGCCCCCAGATAAGTGGCAGTTGTTGTTCTAATTCGCGTAACAGGGCATCGACATAGAGTTCTTCAGGCAAATTATCTTTGGCTTCATGTGAGTTAAAGTCACAATAGGGGCATTTGCGGACACACCACGGTAGATGGATGTAAAGACTTAATGGAATAGGGCGGGTGAAATTCATGTTGAGAGATTGTACACTAAGCAGTGGTTATTTGTAACTATTCAGCAGTCAGAGAGTTTGGTGGGCACGCTGCGCTTTGCCCATCCTACATTTTTTATAATTTTTGTAGGGTGAGCAAAGCGCAGCGTGCCCACCAAACTCTCTGGCTGCTGAATAGTTACGGCTATTTTTCAATTTCCACTAGGCAGCATTTCGCGTTAGAATACGCCCACTATTTTTTATCTCGGAGTTGAGCTCATGAAAACACGTGTAAAGGTTGCTATCACTGGTGCAGCTGGTCAAATTGGTTATGCTCTAATTTTCAGAATTGCCTCAGGACAAATGCTAGGTCCAAATGTTGAAATCGACTTACACTTATTAGAGTTAGAGCCGGCTTTGCCAAGTTTGCGCGGTGTTGCCATGGAGTTGGATGATTGTGCATTTCCATTATTAAAAAATGTGGTTTGTACTTCTGATGTCAATGAAGCAATGCGCGATGTAAATTGGGCCGTGTTAGTTGGGGCTGTTCCCCGTAAAGAAGGAATGGAGCGAGCTGATTTATTAAAAATTAATGGAAAAATTTTTACTACTCAAGGACGTGCGATTAATGATAATGCCGCGGCAGATGTGCAAGTATTTGTTGTAGGTAATCCGTGTAACACCAATTGTTTGATTGCTATGCATAATGCAAAAGATATTCCACGAGAGCGTTTTTTTGCAATGACAACGTTAGATGAATTGCGAGCACGTAAACAATTAGCGATTAAGGCGGGTGTTGATGTTACGACGGTGAAGCAGATGACGATTTGGGGTAATCATTCATCAACGCAGTTTCCTGATTTTTATCATGCAAAAATTAATGGTAAATCGGCTGCTGAAGTGGTTGATTTGAATTGGTTGCAAAATGATTTTATTCGTGTGGTACAAAATCGTGGTGCAGAAGTTATTAAAGCGCGAGGTGCTTCTTCAGCTGCTTCTGCTGCTAACGCAGCGTTAACAGGCGTTTATAATCTGACTCATGAAACTCCGCAAGGCGAAGTTTATTCTGTTGCTCGTTGTTCGCAAGGTGAATACGGTGTTGATGAAGGATTAATATTTTCTTTTCCATGTCGTACTGAGGGCGGTCAGTCTAAAGTGGTTACTGGTTGGGATTTTAATGCTTTTTCGCAAGAAAAATTTAATCTTACTTTAGAAGAGTTGCGTAAAGAGCGTGATGCAGTGAAAGAGTTAGGATTAATTTAGTTTAAGTAACAATGATAGTGTTTCTGTTTTTATGCCATAACTACTCAGCACTCAAAGTTTGGTGGGCACGCTGCGCTTTGCCCACCCTACATTTTTAATACAATCAAATTGTGGTATACCCCACATTTCACCAAAAATATAACACCCCGCCATAAATTCAAAAACGTAGGGTGGACAAAGCGCAGCGTGCCCACCAACTTTGAGTGCTGAGAGTTACTTCATGCCCAGCGTGCAATGCCTGCCATGATAATTAAACCTGTTATTAAAAAAACAAATTCAAGCAAGCTCTCTGATTCATCAGCACGATGATGATGGTTAATATGATGCAGCGTCGACATATATAAAAAAGTTCCTGCAGCAAAAGCATTAAATCCTGCAGTAAGCAATAATCCTGTTTGGCTATGTAGTTTGGAAGTTAGCAAAGTGCCTAAGCCTATACCAAGCGGCGTCATGAGCGAAAATATTAGCACGGTGATAATGATAGATTTTAACGAGAGTGAGCTGCGATTTAAAATCACTGCCAAGGCAAAACTTTCTGAGCTTTTATGGACAATAATCGCAATAAAAATAACAGTTGTTGCTGCGAGTGTCACATTCACACCAAGCGCCGCGCCTTCAATGAGTGAGTGTATAACTAAAATAAGCGCTAGCATATAAGGAAGTGAATGGGGGTGATCATTCTTTGCGTTGGGTGAAAAGTGAGATAAGCGCTCAAGAAATAGTAGCAATACAAAACCTAATGCACAAAATAATTCTGCAATGGGATAGCTCGTATTGGGCATAATTTCAGTAAAATTGGTAATGGCATCGGGTAGCATATGAAACAAGCCTGCTCCCAGAAATATTCCGCTCGCAAACGCATCACCTAACTCTAAAATATGATTATGCGATGGATAAATACGTGCTCGAATCGGATAAATGACCGCAATGATGCTGACAATAAAAATCAAAAAGCCGGCAAAAGCTTTATAAAAAAGTAATGACACAATATGACTTCCAGTTACTAATGGCCGTGGATAGTATACATACTAATGTAGCATCAACAAAGCAGAGCTGCTAAAGTTAGTATCAATCAAAGAAGGGAAGACTTTTTATCTATTATGACCGAGCTAACAATTGTACAAAAAATTGCTGTTTGGGCAATTCCACTTATTTTTGCTATTACTTTACATGAAGTGGCTCATGGTTGGGTTGCCAATCTTTTTGGTGATCGTACTGCTAAGTTGTCTGGCCGTTTAACGATTAATCCTATTAAGCATATTGATTTAATCGGAACTATTGTCGTCCCAGCTCTCATGTTGATGGTTGGCGGTTTTATTTTTGGTTGGGCAAAGCCAGTTCCTGTGAATGCACGAAATATGGCCAAGCCGCGTATAGAGATGCCAATTGTTTGTTTGGCAGGCCCATTGGCCAACTTATTAATGGCAGTTTTTTGGGCGGGAATTGCTAAGTGTGGATATATTTTAGTAGCCGCAAATCCGTGGTTGGGTGAACCATTGATTTATATGGGTGAGGCAGGGATTTCGATTAATATTGTGTTAGGCGTATTAAATTGTTTGCCCATTCCGCCTTTAGACGGAGGGCGAGCGTTATATTATTTGTTGCCTGGGCGTATGGGTTGGTTTTTTAATCGTATAGAGCCTTATGGTTTTTTTATACTGTTGGCTTTGATTGCAACAGGTGTGTTGTCTTATGTGATTGGTCCATTGTATCTATTGTTAACGAGTTGGATTGCATCGTTATTTGGTTTGTGAAGTAAAACTATTCAGCAGCAGGGAGTTTGGTGGGCACGCTGCGCTTTGCCCACCCTACAAAAGCATTAGGATCAAAACATTACAAAAATAAATTATAAAAATGTAGGGTGGGCAAAGCGCAGCGTGCCCACCAAACTCCCTGGCCGCTGAATAGTTTTAAAAACACCCGGATCTTATTCAATCCGGGCATATCTGAAGGTGTTATGCTGTTTTTGTAACGAAAATATTACGGTATAAGATAGCAATGCCATTATATACCATAGGTAATGTCCAAATGAGCGGAATTAAGATTAACATACCGCTTACCCCAGCAATTAAGCCAAGTAGGATGATAAACCAGAGTGTTTTAAACCAGTGCGCGCAAATATGTTTACGTGATGCTTCTAAGGCTGCCCAAGTGTTTAATTGTTTATCAACAACCAAAGGGACAAACATAATATAAGTCACGATGATATAAAGCATAACTAAAGAAAGCCCAAACTGTGCCCAGCTGCTATCAATTAACAGGCTTCTTACTAGGCCAATGAGTCCAACAACGATGGGATAGATTGCAAGTTGTTTCCAGTACTTGAGATAATGGAAGACTGAAGAGTAAACAATAGGTTCACCAGCACAGTGCTTGATAGACAGCATTAATAAGCCACCGAATAAGGGCGTGCTTAAAAATACGCTAAATAAAATTTGTAATATCTGAGCAATCGGATGAGTGATCACAGCTAGATCGCCCATAGGATAGTATTGTTGTATTAACCCATCAATGCTGTAAGAAATCATAAACGTTGCTGCGGTAATGAGAGCAATACAAGCAAACGCTGCCCAGAAACTACCTTTAAGTCCATCTGTTTTTTTCCAAGCTTCGCTGAAAATATCGCCAATATTAAAATTGTATTGAATAGGTTCTGAAGTCATAAGAGGAATCCTTTCTTAAGTGAATGTCATTTCTACATTAGCAAATTATTAGGCAATGTACAAATGGAAGGTAAGCTGAGGCCAGTTCACTTTTTGCAGATAAAAAAAACCCCGCTTGCGCAGGGTTTTTAAGGAGGAATAAACAGCTTACATCATGCCGCCCATACCACCCATGCCACCCATACCGCCACCACCCGCGCCCATTCCAGATGCAGAGTCACCGTCTTCTTTTGGAAGCTCAGTAATCATGCATTCAGTAGTGATCATTAGGCCAGCGATAGATGCCGCAAGCTGTAATGCAGTACGAGTTACTTTGGTTGGATCTAAAATACCCATTTCTAACATGTCGCCATATTCACCTGTTGCTGCATTAAAGCCAAAGCTTGCTTTGCCTTCTAATACTTTGTTAACGATAACAGATGCTTCATAGCCAGCATTGGTTACTATCTGACGTAAAGGTGCTTCTAATGCTTTATAGGTCAATTTAATTCCCATATTTTGTGCATCATTGCCGCCTTTAAGAGCTTTAATTGCTTGAAGTGCGCGAATCAGAGCAACACCACCACCAGGAACAACGCCTTCTTCAACTGCAGCGCGGGTAGCATGTAGAGCATCTTCAACACGAGCTTTCTTTTCTTTCATTTCAAGCTCAGAACCAGCGCCAACTTTAATTACTGCAACGCCACCAGCGAGTTTTGCAACGCGCTCTTGGAGTTTTTCACGATCATAGTCAGATGAGGTTTCTTGAATGCGAGCACGTAATTGTTTAATTCTGCCTTCAATTTCAGTTTTGTCACCAGCGCCATCAATAATCGTTGTGCTGTCTTTGTCAATATGAACGCGCTTAGCAGAACCTAAATCTTTCAAGGATGCTGATTCTAAAGTACGACCCACTTCTTCTGAAATAACTTGTGCTTTGGTTAAGGTAGCAATGTCTTGTAACATTTCTTTACGACGATCACCAAAACCAGGTGCTTTTACCGCGCAAACTTTAACAATACCACGCATGTGGTTAACAACAAGAGTCGCTAAGGCTTCACCTTCAACATCTTCAGCAATAATCAACAATGAGCGACCTGATTTTGCAACACCTTCAAGGACTGGGAGCAAGTCACGAATTGAGGAAATCTTTTTATCGACGATTAAGATAGATGGATTTTCTAAATCAGCAGACATATTTTGTTGATTAGTGATGAAGTAAGGAGAGAGGTAACCACGATCAAATTGCATACCTTCTACAACATCAAGTTCATTTTCTAAACCAGAACCTTCTTCAACAGTGATAACGCCTTCTTTGCCTACTTTAGTCATTGCATCAGCAATAATACGACCGATAGAAGCATCAGCATTAGCAGAAATAGTACCTACTTGTGCAATTGCTTTGTCGTCTTTGCAAGGAGCAGATAATTTTTTTAATTCTGCAGCTGCAGCGACGACAGCTAAATCGATACCGCGTTTTAGATCCATAGGGTTGAAGCCAGCAACAACTGCTTTGAGGCCTTCGACGAGGATTTGGCGTGCTAATACAGTGGCAGTTGTTGTTCCATCACCCGCTTCATCAGAAGTTTGTGATGCAACTTCTTTAACCATTTGTGCACCCATGTTTTTGAATCTATCTTTGAACTCAATTGCTTTAGCAACGGATACGCCGTCTTTAGTAATCGTTGGAGCACCAAAACTTGCATCGATTACCGCGTTACGGCCATTTGGGCCCATTGTAATTTGTACAGCATCTGCTAATTCATTAACACCCGCTAACATTGATTGGCGGGCATGATCTGCAAAACGTATGTCTTTAGCCATGATTTTTATTTCCTCTAAAAAGTTTAAATACGGGGGTTATTCTTCAATTACAGCTAAAATATCTTCTTCACGCATGACTAAGAATTCTTTGCCATCAAGCTTTACATTGGTTCCAGCATATTTGCCAAACAGAACCTTGTCGCCTTTTTTAACTTGGAGTGGCAATAGTTTGCCATCAACATATTTGCCATTACCTACGCATTCAATGGTGCCTTTGATGGGTTTATCTTTGTCAGCTGTGTCAGGGATAACGATTCCGCCAGCAGTTTTGGTTTCTGCTTCAGTTGGCAGTACAACAACGCGATCATATAAGGGGGTCATTTTACTGGTCATCTTTTGCTCCTAAAAGGTTATCATAAAAAATTTAATTCTTGCCGTACAATACGGGCTACATAACATATATGGGGGCGAACTTAGCACTCTCAAGTAGAGAGTGCCAAATAATATAGGGAAATGGTTTGGAGTCAATAGATAAAGCAGAAATAAGCCTCAAAGTGTTATATTATCCTGGTTAATGAAAGCAAGTGTTGTGGGGGTAGTGAGTACATGAATAAAGTAATAGCGGGTTTAATAGCGGGTCTATTAATGTCATTAGGGCATGCTGCTGAGGCTGTGCAGCCGTTGTTACCCAGCAAAGCTTTTATTTTTTCGGCTTATGTTAATGAGCAAAATAAACTTTTTTTTCAATGGAATATAGCGCCAGGATATTATCTTTATCAGAATAAAGTGAAAGTCACCGTGTTACCGACAGACAAGGTTAAGATCGGTCAAATTCAGTGGCCTGCAGCGGTAGAAAAAAAACGTCATGATGGAGCAAGCTATTCTATTTATTCCGGTGTGCTTAAAGTAGCTTTACCTCTAGTGGAAGAACGCAATGGCGTTGTTACTTTTGTTGCTGATTATCAAGGATGTTCCAGTAATGGGTTTTGTTATGCACCGATTAAAAAATATTTACGCGTTGATTTGTCGACTTTACAAGCAGGTAAAAGTTTAACGCAATATGAAGCGGTCGCTGCGTCCAGTCAATCATTAGCATCAGATCAAGCCATAGCACAAACATTGTTTGCCCAGCATGGCGTAGTTTTTGTTTTATTAAGTTTTTTAGGGTTAGGTTTATTATTAGCGTTTACACCTTGCGTGTTGCCAATGATTCCAATTTTATCCGGTATTATTATCGGGCATCGGCATCAAGTAAAAACAATGCGGGCGTTTAGTTTATCATTGGCTTATGTTGTTGGCATGGCAAGCACTTATGCTTTAGCTGGAATGTTGGTTGCCGTATTAGGTAGTAGTATCCAAGTGTTTTTTCAAAAATTGTGGGTTATTGGATTATTTAGCGTGATTTTTGTTTTGCTGGCTTTTTCGCTATTTGGTTTTTATGAAATCCAACTGCCTAATCACTGGCATCGTCATGCTACGAAGTGGAGTAATCGCTTAACGGGTGGGAGTTATGTAAGCGTATTTTTTATGGGTTGTTTGTCAACATTGATTGTGTCGCCTTGTGTGAGTGCGCCCTTGGTTGGCGTTTTAACGTATATTGCACAAACAGGCAATATGCTTTTTGGTGGCGCAGCATTATTAATGCTGGGTATAGGAATGGGAGTTCCCTTACTAGCGATAGGCGCATCAGCAGGTAAGTGGTTGCCTAAAGCGGGCAATTGGATGGAGCTGATAAAAAAATTATTTGGCATTTTAATGTTAGCCATCGCGATTTGGATGCTATCGCGAGTCGTATCGGTAACTATTATTTTAATTTTATGGTCGTTTTTGTTGATAGGAACAGGAATTTTTATTATTTATTATCACAAAAAAACGTATCGAATGTTTTTTCGTCTGATAGGCGGCGCTATTATATTGGCAGGGGTTTTTGTACTTTTAGAGCCAGTGAATGATATTGTAACTAAATTATTTCAACGTGACTCAACAGATCTATTGGCGAGAAAGTCGGAATTACCGTCTTTTTTTATACTAATAAAAAATCAATCCGAATTAGAGCAGCAAATAAAGTTAGCACGCGAAAATAAAAAATTAGTCGCAATAGATTTTTATGCACAATGGTGTGTGTCATGTGTATTGATGGATAAACAATTATTTAATCAAGCAGATGTACGCGCAACCATGGCTGATTTTGTTCGCTTGCGAGTTGATGTTACTGAGAACACTAAAATAGATCAAGCTATCATGAAATATTATCATGTGGTAGCGCCGCCCACGATATTATTTTTTAATCCCTTAGATCATGATGAGACATCGCAGCGATTGGTGGGTGAAGTTAATAAAGCTCAGTTTTTAACAACAATAAACAATATTAAGGAAAAGTTAGATGCAAAATAATCATAATCCTCATCTTGCAACTCCATTAACAGGGCCTTTGCATTTATTAGAAAAACAAATTTTAAGTAAGCAAGATGAAATTGAAGCTTGGTTTTTAGCGCAGTGGCAAAACACACCCGCACCTGTTTATGGCTCAGTTGATTTGCGTAATGCTGGATTTAAACTAGCTCCTGTCGATATGAATTTATTTCCCGCAGGGTTTAATAATTTAAGCGTTAATTTTTTAACGTGCTCAATTGCAGCAGCAAAATCAGCTATTTTAACGGCATTACCGCATGCGCAACGAATACTGCTAGTCCCAGAAAATCATACCCGTAATCTTTTTTATTGGGAAAACATTAAGAATTTAATTCAAACATTATCTGGCGCAGGTTTTGAGCTGCGCGTAGGATCATTAGTCGCAGACTTTCAAGAGCCTAGTGAACAAATTACAGTGCAAACAATAGAGCGCAAGAATAATAAATTATACTTAGATGGCTTTATGCCAGATGTGGTTTTATTAAATAATGATTTGTCTAACAGTATTCCTGATATTTTGCGTGATTTAGAGCAGCCGGTATTGCCGCCCTCTGAGTTAGGTTGGAGTCGACGTTCTAAGTCAGAACATTTTTATCATTATGCAAATGTCTGTGACGAATTTGCAAAATTGATCGCCATTGATCCTTGGTTTATTGCGCCATTGTTTCGCCCATGCGGCGAAATTGATTTTATGAAAGCAGAAGGTGAAGATCGCTTAGTGACAGAAGTCGGTGATTTATTAACAGCAATACAAAAAAAATATGCTGAATATCAAATTGATTGTAAACCCTATGTTGTAGTTAAAGCAGATGCTGGGACTTATGGTGTGGCGGTGATGATGGTAAAAAGCGTTGATGAAGTGCGCTCCTTGAATCGTAAGCAGCGAGTTAGCATGTCAAAATCAAAAGGTGGCAAGCCTGTTAGTCGCGTGATCATGCAAGAGGGTGTTTATACTTTTGAAACTTGGGGGCCAGAAAATGCCGTTGCTGAACCTGTCGTTTATATGTGGGGGCAGCGGGTAGCAGGTGGGTTTTATCGTGTGCATAAAGATCGAGGCATCGATGAAAATTTAAATTCACCCGGGATGCATTTTGAACCTTTAGCTTTTTCTACTTCTTGTCATGAGCCTTGTCAAAAATCTCCACATGATGATAGCCGTAATCGATTTTATGTTTATGGAATTATCGCGCGTTTAAGCATGCTGGCAGCAGCGAGAGAGATGCAGGCGGTCGCACAAGGAGCGATGAATGACAATTAAACTAGGTGTTGTCATGGACCCTATTGAGTCCATTCATTATAAAAAAGATACTACGCTAGGTATACTTTGGGAGGCGCAAGCAAAGGGTTGGGAGATTCATTATTTTGAACAACGAGATTTATTTGTACGTCAGGGAAAAGTGCAGGGGCGCAGCCGTAAACTCACTGTCTATCGCGATGAAAAAAAATGGTTTAGTTATGAGTCGCCGCAAACTATTTTGTTGGCAGATCTTGATGTGATATTGATGCGCAAAGACCCGCCGTTTAATTTGGAATATATCTATACCACGCATTTACTTGAGCATGCTGAACGAGCAGGAGTGCTGGTACTTAATAAGCCACAAGCTTTGCGTGATTGTAATGAAAAACTATTTACGACTTGGTTTCCAGCGTATTGCCCGGATACATTGGTCACGCGTGATATAAAATTGCTGCGGGAATTTTTTCATGAACAGCAAGATATTGTTTGTAAACCTTTAGAAGCAATGGGCGGGCAATCGATTTTTCGGTTAAAATATCCCGATGAAAATGCATCCGTGGTGTTTGAAGTTTTGAGCCAATCAGGCGCGATTTATATGATGGCGCAACGTTATATTCCAGCCATTAAGCAAGGTGATAAACGAATTTTGATGATCAATGGCGAGCCGGTTCCTTATGCCTTGGCGCGTATTCCCGCAGAGGGAGAGTTGCGGGGGAACTTAGCAGCTGGCGCAACCGGCGTGGCCAGGCCATTGACAGAAAGAGACCGCTTAATTTGTGCTCAAGTAGGCCCGGTTTTGCAAGGGAAAGGGCTATTATTTGTCGGTCTTGATGTGATTGGCGATTTTTTAACCGAAATCAATGTGACTAGCCCAACAGGTTTGCGTGAGTTAGATGAGCAATGTCGATTAAATATAGCAGGAACCTTGCTTTCGTTGGTTGAATCATTGCTCAGATCTCGGTAACTGTTGTGTAACTATTCAGCAGCTAGAGAGTTTGGTGGGCACGCTGCGCTTTGCCCACCCTACATTAATTATGTAGTTACCGTCAGGGAGCGATCAGCGATCACCACCACATTTTTTTATAATTTTTGTAGGGTGGGCAAAGCGCAGCGTGCCCACCAAACTCTCTAGCTGCTGAATAGTTACGTTATGTCATTGTAAATAGTAATTATGGCAGTTTTTTTGCCATATTAGTTTATTCATCATAAAGCAGTCTTACGATAAAAAAAGAGGCGATTTTATACTTTTCTGCTTTGATACTTTGTTGTGATTAGGGGTTCTGCTTGTGAAAATTAGCTAATTGGGTTAAATTAACAGCCATATTCATGAAGAAATGCTTTATATTTTCTCATAAGTGACAGTTTCATTTGAGCCAGAAAGATACATTGGGGCCAAAAGTAAAATCTATAATTATAGGGATGCTCAGCATCCAACCCAGAGGTGTGTAAGTATGTATTCAGGTACCAACCCAGCCGGCGCTTCTGCCAGTACAACATCGCCTATGTTGCTCCCATCCGCTCCTGTTATGCCTGATATTAAGTCTTCAAGTAATAAAGATGAGTTAAAGGAAGATTGGAAACAGCCAATACGAGCTGGAAATGCTGAGCTTGGCCAAGCGCTTAACGAGCTGGATCAGCTTGAGAAATCATTATGTGATGCCCATGACTTAGATAGCAAAGAAAGCGAAGAGTTTTATGCGCATGCCGTGCTTCTTCAGCGAGTGGGCAAGGAAGATCTGTATAAGCGTTTGTTATATCATTTTAAGCTTGATAAAAATAGGTTGCTTGAAGAAATAGCAATGAATAATGAGTTATTAGCAGCAAGAGAAAAAAAGCTGCGCGATAAAAGGGACGAATTGGCATATGAAGATGAAAAATGGCGAAATGTTTTTTATGCTAGTTTTGCAGTATTGCAGATGAAATATGATGCTGAATATAAGCATCAACAAAATGAATATGAGCGTGAAAAAAGAATTTATGATACGCTGAGTCGAGAGTCTGCGAAAAGAAAAGATTTACTTACGCAAGCAATGTTTGATCTTTCAAAAGCCAAAGACGATAAGGAAAAAATTCATAAAGTATGTCTTAAATATCCTACGATACTTAAGTTTGATCCTGCTTCTCAGAAGCAATCTGTGGGTTTTTTGCTCGCGGATAACAATGCCTCAAAACCACCAACAAAACCTCAACCTAGAAAAATGTATTTTCCTCTTGTTTTTTTGGCTGCCATGACAGCAGAAAGCGCTGTTGCTACCGTGAAGGGGGGAGAAGATTTACGTGAGGATCCATGGTTGAAAAAATTTGTTGCTGAGAGAGAAATTGAAACTGAGCGATACGGAAAAGAGCAGATGCTATTGCGTGTTTTTGAAGCCAATGAAGTTAAGCGTTTTGTTGCTAACAATGACTTTGGTATGGTGAAGAGAGCAGACGTACCACGTTTGGTGCAAGAGTATGAACAAACAAAAATAGCTTTGAAAGCAGAAAGTATAGCTGCTTATAAAGAAGCTGATGGCAAGGCGATTGTTTTAAAAACCAGAATTGATGGTGTGTTTAAATTATTAAACATAACCAAACAAAAATTTGATCAAGCCAATAAAGAAAAAGATCTAAAAAGAATAACCTTGTTTGAGGATTTGGAAGCTGCTAGCCAGAATTATGCACCCTCTCTTGCTGAGTTCGAGCAAGAGGTGATGGCGTTGAAAAATCATTATGCTTTATGTGATGAGCGTTTTGGTCTGAGTCATAAAGAAAAACCGTTTCTTAATCTCGCGACTCGTTATTTTAGTCAGCTAAATAAATTATTTAACGCGGCCAATGCCACAATAAGAGATAACAAGCAAGCCATAGCGCAGGCAAGAATAGAGCAAGCGCAACAAGAGTTATTAGGGTTATGGCGAGTAGCAATTGAAAAAAACGTACCATTTTGGAGTGGTCAAATTTCTTCTTTCTGGGGTAGTCGAGCTAAAATTGAAGAAGTCAGTGTGCCTAATGGTATTGCACAACTTTATGGTAAATTTCAACCTACAGAAAATCAGAAATCAAGTGAAGCAGTATTATTGGATTGTTATAAGATTGTTCGAGCTAAAACAGCAAGCATAATGCCGGGTTTTGAGATGTTTAAAATTCGTTCTGTCAGTACAACTGAGGCATTTTATAAAGTTTTTTCTGAAAATTTAACATTAGATGGAATAAAAAATTTAACTTTAGAGAAAGTAGCAGCAATAAAAGCAGCGTTGAGTATGATTGAGGACAAAAGGCGAGTAGATGGCACTTCTAAGTTAAACCTTGAGCGTATTCAAATGCCTGCTAGTGTGAATCCAGCAGCGTCGGAAAAAGAGGTGGAGATAGAGGGAAGTGTGCCCTTATCACAAGAAGGTGATGCTGATGACTCCGTAATAAAAGCAGCGTTGAGCGTAACTGGGGATAAAAGACAAGCAAAGGGTTCTTCTAAGTTAAACCTTGAGCCTCTTCAAGTGGTTGGTCGTATAAATCTAGCAGCGCCAGGGAAAGAGGTAAAAAGAGAAGGATATATGCCTTCACCACGAGAAGGGGTTGGTGGTGCTAACTCCATATTTTCGCCGCAGCCGGTAGAGTTAGCTTCACCAAGTGCACCTGATATCAGTGCTGCTTCAGCTTATATGCAATTTCTTAACGGACCTAGAGCGAGATAATGGTTATGTCAGCAAGTGGTTCTAAACAAGATCAGAAACAGGCTCTTTCAGCGATGCTAGCAAGCGGTTTTAAGCAAGATGAAAAACAACTTCCTTCATGGTTTGAAAAAATTAATGCTGACTTAGACAAAAAATATAATGAGCTATTTAATAAGCTGGGAGACTTTAAGAACGCAACTCGCCCTTTGTCTCTCGCTTATGATCCAATGTATTCTCGTGCACGCTTACAGAAAGAAGTGAGTAGCGAAATACAAGATAAAGCAAGTCAATATCTATTAGAGGTAATGCAAGAAACAGCTGCGTTACTTAGCGAGATGGAAAAAAATACTAAGGCTTTTGATCTTTATAAGTTTACTTTTACAACGCAGAAAATAAGTGAGATTAAAGACGCAGCTAGACAGTTAATTTTAAGATTTACTCAGTGGCGAGATAGTTTAAAGCAGATGGTAGATGCGGACTTTAAGGCAATAAAAGCCTTGGAAGAGAAAGCCGATCCTGCAAAATCAGATTTACAACACCAGATGCATATGAAATTTATCGAGAAATATCTTGGTTATGCTCACTTGCAGTTTACAGATAAAAAAGAAAGGGGGCTTTGTTTAGATAATAAAATTAATTTCGATTTTACTGCGTATGACGATGCGAGTCTTTTAAAAAAAACCGCGTCAGATTTGAAAGAGTCAGGGGATAAGATTGTAGCTATTGGTGCGAATGTAGCAGATGAAGCGTTGATGACAGAGGCAAATGCTATTCTTGGAGAAGCTGTTAGAATTGGTGAGGCAGAAAAAAAAGTTGCTGTCGATAGGCGACAATTTTATAAGCAACAACCTGCGCTCCAGGAGTTGCCACTGAAGGTGCTTACAAAAGATCGAATAGCTAAGTTAGATACATTGCTTGGTAATATGAGTGAAGTCACAGCCGAGTATCTTGATTGCGCAACTAATTTGGCAGTTAAAAGCGAAGACTGTTATAGGGAATTAAATAAGAAAAAAGAGCGTGTATTAGAAACTATCGCTTTTAATTTGCCGGAGATAGAGTCGGCATTGAATAATTTACGTGATGTTGTTAGAAAAATACAGGATAATCAATTAACTGCAAGAGCAGCTTTGGATGTGGCTAGTTATCCAGAGATGATTAGAAATCATGAGCGGTTGAATAAAGCATATGAAAAAGTACAAATAATATTAGCAGGTAATGGTTTAGAAAAAAATATCAAAAGTTATATTGATGCCTATAAAAAACTAGCGGCTGATTATGGAGTAGAGGACACTGAAAGTATTGCTGAGCTTCAGCGGCAGATAGATGATATAGTACCCGATACTGTGCCGGAGCCAGCTAAACGATGCTTCATGAATGTTGTTTTAGACATAAAGGTTGATGGACTCGTACCTACGGCTAAGCGATTTTTTCACAACAATACTTCAGATATAAAGAGTAATGGAATAGCACTTGTTTCTGACACAAAAACATCACCAAGTCCAGTTAAACAACTGACAAAAATGATGGTTGACGCGGAACGGTTGTTAGATCAAGAACGCGAGAATGTGAAGACATATAAACAGACGATCGCCCTTAAAGGTATATTGCATTTTTTAACGGGCATTATTAATAATGCCGATTTTTGGAGTGGTCAGTTAAATACTTTCTGGGATAAAATAAAAGGCTCTTCTAGTGAAATGGATGAGATGCAAGCAGTTTTGCACAGAGAAGATCTTAGTGCTTTTAATGAAAGTCGGGTGTTATCTGAGATTATAGAGATTGCGACTAGAAAAGCAACTCCACCGAACACAGGTTTTTTTAGCAAACCTCCTACTTTAGCCCAACGATTTTATCATGTTGTCAAAGACATAAATATCTCTTCTTTTTCCAAGATTGGAAGTGACCCAGCTAAAATAATTAATGAGATAAGAAAAAAACTGAAAACCATCCCAGATTTGGTACCAAGCAGTCCTGTTTTTAATGCAATAGATGCAACTAATATGGATGTATTCTTAGTTGATAAAGTAAATGCAGAGCCTGTGGCTGATCTTGATTCGCCTGTTGTTCATTTAGATTTAACAATATCGCCGCGTTAGTTTATTTGTTGTGGCCAGAGAGTTTGGTGGGCACGCTGCGCTTTGCCCACCCTACATTTTATAATTTATTTTTGTCATTTTTTGATTCTAATGCTTTTGTAGGGTGGGCAAAGCGCAGCGTGCCCACCAAACTCTAGCTGCTGAATACCTACCGTTTCTGTGTGGCTTTCGCTAATTATTTGATTTTCATAATAAATTCACCTAACCATGTTTGCATGCTACACTATATAAATAGACATAAACGGCAACTATAGCCGATAAACGAGGAGCTATAATATGACATCAAGCTCAGCACCAATGAAAAACGATGGTCTTGATTCTAAGCTAAAAGCATTGCTTGATTTAGTACGCACAAAACTAACGATTGATGATGAGATTCAAGCTCATGATCTTCAAAACATTTCTCTTGAATTTGATGCCGATATTTTGTGTGATGCTATAACAACGCAGTGGAATAAATTAAATCCAGCACAGCAAGCAGTTTTAAAGGCGTCGATAAATGATTTTTTTGCTAAATTTTTGGATGGTGCTGCTTCGTTGGGTGTAAGAGCACAAACTTTGATAAAAGAAACACCTATTACTGATGGTTCAGATTCAGAAACTAGAATTCTTGGTGTTCTTGACGATCTTAAGCGTGATCTTGGGTACTTTACAGATAAAATATCCAGTGATTTTTTGTCTACAACAGCAATAGCTTTTGATGATTTAGCAACTGCTAATAAAATAATTCCAGCAGATAACCCATCTGTTGATAGTAAAAGCGCTAACATCCCATCAACACCAATTCCAATAATTTCTTCAGTAGCGTCAACAGCAAAAGATATTAAAATTGCGGACAAATTACCTTTAACTAATCCACTGAACGAGCATGATCATAATAGCCCTTGGCACTTAGCTAATTCTAAGCGAGGAAATTTTACTAATGGAGCTGATGGTCAAGAAATCGGGTGGGATTTAGAAGATCAAAGGCAGATTCAAGGGGTGTTGGATATTTTTTGGGGAGCTTATACTACAGAGTTAGCTAAGCTGGTACCCACATCTGGTAAAGAAAAGATACAAGAAGCATATGTAAAAATAGTTGCAGAGCTTAATTATTTTCAAGGCGCATTTTTGAATAGCATTAAGAGCGTAGCAAAAAAAAATACGTTGCTATCTGCTGTTGTGAGTAAAGATAGACCTCCACAAGATGCTAAGATAGAGTTGTCAGAAAGAAGAAAAAATGCAGTGAAAGCATTGAATTTGTCATGTTTTATGTGGATGAATAGCAATCCAAAAACAATAAAACGATTAGAGGAAATTTTCGCATCATTTTATGATGAAAAGAAAAATTTTAAAGTAACTTATTTTGATCAAGAAAACGAAGCTTTTGAAATAAAAAATCCAAGCTTTGCATTGTTGCATAAAGTTGAATGGATTTTAGCACAAGCAAAGGGTAGTAGAGATCCATTTAGTGTGACATTAAGCAAGGATGAGTTTTTGCAAGCTGTATATGACCTGGTGCGTAAGTTTTCACCGGTGCCAGCTTTGTTAAATATGGATTTAAAATATCTTGAGCTTATGATTAATGAAATTATGGCTGTTCCAGAAAAAAGCAGAATCATTGAGCGCATTGAATCCTTTATTCTGCATTCTAAAAGAGATTTTGATGAGTTTAAACAGGGGAAAAAAGCTGAAGATAAGTTATATGGTGTCTTATCGTATGAGATAAATGGTACAGCAAAAAAACATATAGTATACAACAAATATGATGAAAAAAGAGCAAAAGAAGATGTTGTTGGGCAGTTTAAAAAGAATTTGCTTGAGCATGCGTATAAAGAGGCAATTAAGCGCAAAATATTGGTTGATGAAAAAAACGATAATCAAGCGGTTAAAGCTCTAGCTGGTCCTTATCATTTAGCAGTAGATAAGATTAGTCCAGTTATCAGGCAACTACATAAACCGTTAAGTGATTTTAGTTTTTCTGATATTCAGGGATTAAGTAAAAAAACCGCGGAGGTTTATACAGCAATAGATGCAGAATTAAAGCAGCCAAATTTCCCTGTTTATTTTGTCAATAAAAAAATCATGTTGGATGCTAATGCTAAGAATCAGTCTAAAACTGACGAACAAAAACAAAATTATATTTTTGGCATGGGTTTTTCTGGAATAAATATTTTTATTGATATTTTAGAGGAAAATGAAAAAAGCATTTTTGATGATCAAAAAAAATTAGCGACTAATGTCCGTCGATTAGCAAAAACATTTTTAGGCGTTCAGTCAGCTGACCTTCTCTCTTCGGTTAACCAGTATAGGAATGGTTTGGCAATACAATTAGTTAATGAGGCAGAGACAGCTGATCCAGTTATGTTGGTGGTTCGAGCCAACTCGTATCAGGTATTAGATAAGCTATTGCAAAATGCGCTTGCAGTATTAAATTATAAATCTGAAACGAAAGAGGGGCCTAATTTACTTAAAGTAGTAGCATTACAATACTTGGCTGCGATACTAAATGAAATTTGTATTAGACCGCCAGAAGATCCTGTCAAGACGATTAGGGATATCATTGCGGTATTGAAAGCGATTAAGATAGATACGATTAATAAAATTGAAGCTAAAAGTACGTTTAAGTGGTTAGGTGCAAAAACCCGTTCAACTTTTTTTGATTCTATGGATACAGCAATAAATGAAACCTTAACGGCAATGAATCATCCCCTGCTTGATTCGAAAAAAGGAAGCAGTGAAGCAACAGCTGGAGTGGCAGCACATCGTTTTCCAGCGACTGAAAAAGACATCGTGCCCGCAGTATTAGATCAAGAAAAACTTAAGCTAATAACAAGCTTAACACAGCCATATCTTGACGCACTTAAGGTAAAAAATACGCAGACTTCTGCTCCGTCAGCAACAGCAGCATCACAATCAGGGCAGGATAAGAAAGACTCTGTTGGTGCACAAGCGGTTGTTGTAACGCCACCACCCTCTTCACCCCCTTCTTCTTTAAGCCCTAAGCGTTAGCAGTAAAACTGTCATACTGAATCATAAAATGCTCTCAAGATGTGATTATTCAGCAGCCAGAGAGTTTGGTGGGCACGCTGCGCTTTGCCCACCCTACTAGATGTCAGCTAGAAGCACGCTGGCATGACAAGATTTCGTAGGGTGGGCAAAGCGCAGCGTGCCCACCAAACTCCCTGGCTGTTGAACAACTACCTCAAGGCGGAAACTTTCTCAGGCATTTTGTAACAAGAGAAAAAAATCGGTACAAAAATTTTTAATTATCCATTAAGGTTATTATCATGTTTATCAAACCCCAAAACCCCTTACATTGGTTAGCTGCATTACATCTACCCAGCATCGGCCCGATTACTTTTCGGCGTTGGCTAAAATTATTTCCTAACATTACGGAATTATTTGCCGCGAGCGAAAGTGATTTGCAAGCCGTTGGATTTTCATCGAAAGAAATTCGAATATTAAAAAACCCTGATTGGTCTGCAGCTGAAAAAGATTTAAATTGGTTAGAAGCTTCCGCCTGCCATTTATTATCATTTCAAGACGCGCATTATCCACCGTTGTTACGTGAAATTTATGCGGCGCCCTTATTACTTTTTGTCAAAGGTAATTTAGAGTTATTAGCAAAACCGCAAATTGCGATGGTCGGGTCCCGCACGCCAACAGTGATGGGTTGTGAAACTGCGGAGCAGTTTGCAGAACAGTTAGCAGCTCGAGGTTTAGTGATCACCAGCGGCATGGCATTAGGCATTGATGCAGCAAGTCATCGTGGTGCTCTAACAATGGGTAGCACTATTGCTGTCATGGGTGCAGGATTGCAGCATATTTATCCTGTTTCCCATCGCAAATTGGCTGAGCAAATAATAACGAATGGCGCTTGGGTTTCAGAATTCTCCCCATCCTTGTTGCCGCAACCACGTAATTTTCCGCTACGTAATCGTGTCATTAGTGGCTTAAGCATAGGTGTACTCGTCGTTGAAGCTGCTCTTCGAAGTGGATCATTGATTACTGCTCGAGATGCACTTGAGCAAGGTAGAGAAGTTTTTGCTATTCCAGGCTCTATCCATAATCCACTTGCCAGAGGTTGCCATTATTTGTTAAAGCAGGGAGCTAAATTGGTTGAGACTGCTGATGATATTGTTGAGGAATTAGGTGCATTGGCAAGTTTATTTTCACCGGTAGCGGATAAAAACATAATCTTGCCAAAAACTCACCAACTTGATGAAAAATCAGCTAAATTATTGGCTCAAATTGGTTTTGAAACAACCGCTGTTGACACAATAATTGTCCGGAGTGGATTGACGCCGAGCAAAGTTTCCTCCATTCTGTTATCTTTAGAATTAGAGGGTTACGTGCAGGCAACGCCCGGTGGGTATGTGTGTACTACGCAGAAACGATAGCTATTTAGCATAAAGTGGGGACTATGTTTGAGATTTTGATGTTTCTTTTTGAGAATTATATGAGCGGCAGTGTCATTATGTCGACTGACAGTGAAACCATAGTCACTGAATTAGAAAAAATGGGTTTTGATCGTTATGATGTCAGTCGAGCACTCGATTGGCTTGATGGATTAAATCAATATCAGCTCGCTTTTCAAACCGGTCCTAAATTGACTTCGCAAAGTTTACGTTATTATGTGCCCGAAGAGGTTGAGCGTTTAACCACCGAAGGGGTGGGGTTTCTTATGAATCTGGAGCATATCGGTATTATTGATGGTGTAACTCGTGAAGTCGTATTAGACCGTTTGCTAGTCTTGGATCCCCGAGAAATTGATTTAGGAAGAATAAAGTGGGTAGTATTAATGGCCTTATTTAATCAACCAGAAAAGAAAGCAGTTTTGTCTTTGCTGCAAGAGATGATTTTGGCTGATGCGTTTGATGTATTGCATTAAGGAAAGTGTTTAACTATGTCTAAAAATTTAGTTATTGTAGAGTCGCCCGCTAAAGCAAAAACGATTAAAAAATATTTAGGACCTGGCTTTGAAGTGTTGGCTTCATATGGCCACGTTCGTGATTTATTACCCAAAGAAGGCGCAGTGGATGTCGCGCATAATTTTGCTATGCAGTATGAACCAATAGAAAAAAATGCCAAACATTTTGCGACGATATTAAGTGCAATGAAGAAAGCCGACGCTTTATATCTCGCAACCGATCCGGATCGTGAGGGTGAGGCAATTTCATGGCATGTGTATGAAATGTTATTGGAAAAAAAAGCCTTAAAAGAAAAACCAGTCCATCGTGTTGTATTTCATGAAATTACCAAATCAGCGGTGCAAGTAGCGATAGACTCGCCACGCGCTATTTCAATGGACTTAGTGAATGCGCAACAAGCGCGACGTGCCTTAGATTATTTAGTGGGTTTTAATTTATCACCTTTACTCTGGCGAAAAATTCGTCGAGGACTTTCTGCTGGACGAGTACAAAGCCCAGCTTTGCGTATGATAGTTGAGCGTGAAGATGAAATTGAAAAATTTATTTCGCAAGAATATTGGGATATTACCGCGCAAACAGAAGCACATGCCCAGCCTTTTACTGCTAAGCTTATTATTTATAAAGGTGAAAAGTTAGAACAATTTACTTTAACGACTGAGGTTGATTCAGAAAAAGTTAAAGCGGCCTTACTTAAGGCAGCAAAAGGTAAGCTTTTAGTTACTAAAATTGAAAAGAAACAACGTAAGCGTAATCCAGCTGCGCCGTTTATTACTTCTACTTTGCAACAGGAAGCAGCACGTAAATTAGGTTTTACTGCGCAACGCACGATGCGTACTGCGCAGCAGTTATATGAAGGTATTGATATCGGTCATGGTGCTGTAGGTTTAATTTCTTATATGCGTACCGACTCGGTGAATTTAGCAACAGAAGCCATTGAAGAAATTCGACGTTTTATTGGCGAGCGTTATGGTAAAAATAATTTACCTGATGAAATTCGTATTTATAAAACCAAAGCTAAAAATGCGCAAGAAGCACATGAAGCGATTCGTCCTACCTCGGTGCTGCATACACCGGAGATGGTAAAAGAGCATCTTTCAGTAGAACAATTTAAATTATACGATTTAATTTGGAAGCGTACCGTAGCATGTCAAATGACCCATGCAACAATTGATACGGTGACGGTCGATTTGCAATGTGGCAAAGATAATTATTTTCGTGCTAATGGATCGGTGTTGACGGATCCAGGTTTTATGCGCGTTTATCAAGAAGACAGTGATGATGGCAAAGCAGATAACGATGAAGATCGATTATTGCCACCTTTAAAAGAAGGTGAAAAAATTGATTTAAAAGAATTAACTTGCAACCAACATTTTACTGAGCCACCACCACGTTATTCTGAAGCAACATTAATTAAAACGTTGGAAGAATATGGTATAGGGCGTCCATCGACTTATGCATCGATTATTTCTACATTGCAAACGCGAGAGTATGTCACATTAGATGCAAAGCGTTTTCGACCAACTGATATTGGTCGGATAGTGAGTAAGTTTCTTAATCAATATTTTACGCAATATGTTGATTATGATTTTACTGCTAAATTAGAAAATGAATTAGATGATATTGCCTGCGGAGAAACGGAATGGGTTCCTTTATTGGAAGGATTTTGGCAGCCATTTAAGCATAAAGTAGATGAAATTTTAGAAACAGTGCAGCGTAAAGATGTGACTCAAGAGCAGCTTGAAGAGAATTGTCCTGAGTGTGGTAAGCCACTTGCAATTCGATTAGGTCGACATAGTCGATTTATTGGTTGTACAGCCTACCCGGAGTGCAAATATACACGCAGTGTTGATGAAGATAAGACAGCAGCTGCTGCGGCGTCAGAAGCAATCGAAGGCCGCACTTGTCCGCTTTGTAGTGGTGCTTTAGTTTATAAGGTAGGTCGCTATGGCAAGTTTATTGGTTGCAGTAGCTATCCGAATTGTAAGCATATCGAATCATTAAATAAGCCAGCTGATACCGGTGTTGACTGTCCTGAGTGTAATCAAGGCAAAATAATGAAGCGTAAGTCACGGAATGGGAAAATCTTTTTTTCTTGTGGCCGCTATCCGGACTGCAAATATGCTATTTGGAATGAGCCAGTGGCAAAAGCTTGCCCTAAATGCGCATGGCCGTTGTTGATGACTAAAACGACTAAAAAACGGGGCACAGAGTTGGTTTGTCCTAAAAAACCATGTGATTATACTGAGCAAGTGGAAGATAAGTCAGAGGGGTAGTCATTATGCTTCTACCCCCGAAGTATTACCACTACACCCCCTGCGGGTTTTTCTGAATAGATTTTCATGCTGATTATATGCCATTCTTTATTGCAACTTCGCTAAGACCAGCGATAATAGCCTCCTTCATAAGTTAATAAAGAAAAATATAATGAGTAAACAGTATATTGAACAATTGATCCAATCCGCTATTGCGACGCTAAAAAGTGCCGGCCAAATTTTAGTAGAATTGCCACGTATTCAAATTGACCCGACAAAAGATAAACAGCATGGAGATTATGCTTGTAATATTGCTTTGGTTTTAGCTAAACAAAGTGGGCATAAGCCGCGCGAGCTTGCTAATTTAATTGTGCAGGCATTACCCGCCTCTAATAATATCGCTAAGGTAGAGATTGCTGGTCCAGGGTTTATTAATTTCTTTTTGTCATCGAATGCACTCTACAGCGTTATTGCCGATATCTTAAAAGCGGGAAAAAATTATGGTCGAGCCAATATAGGGCAAGGTAAAAAAGTATTAGTGGAGTTTGTTTCTTCTAATCCAACCGGGCCATTGCATGTGGGTCATGGGCGTCATGCTGCCTATGGAGCGATAGTTAGTGATTTATTAGAAGCGGTTGGTTATCAAGTGCATCGTGAATATTATGTTAATGATGCTGGCCGACAAATGAATATTTTAACAGTCAGTGCTTGGTTGCGTTATTTGCAATTAGAGGGTGAGACACCGGTTTTTCCCGCCAATGGTTATCAAGGTCAATATATTGTTGCAATAGCTCAGGCTATTCAAGCGCAGTATGGACATCAATTAGTGCGCGCCAGCAGTGATGTTTTTGCTAATTTGCCAGCAGATGAACCCTTGGGTGGTGATAAAGATATTTATATTGATGCTTTAATTGCTAGAGCAATGATTTTTCTAGGTGAAGAGCATTATTATGCTGTATTACGTCTTACTTTAGACGCTATTTTAGCTGATATACGCAGCGATTTAGCTGAATTTGGCGTGCACTATGCCGAGTGGTTTTCAGAGCGAGAATTCATTGAGACAGGCGCTGTCCAACATGTTATTGCAACATTAGAAGCAAAGGGTTTGGTGTATCAACAAGAGGGCGCTACTTGGTTTCGTTCGACACAATTGGGTGATGACAAAGATCGTGTGTTGTTACGAGCAAATGGGCAAGCGACTTATTTTGTTAACGATTTAGCCTATCATGTGAATAAATTTGAACGTGGTTTTGATTTTATTTTAGATATTTTTGGTTCAGATCATCATGGTTATGTTCCGCGCATGAAAGCAGGATTAGAAGCGTGTGGTATTCCTAAGGATAAATTAACGTATTTATTTTTACAGTTTGTTTCACTCTATCGTGGCGGACAGCAGCTATCGATGTCTACTCGTAGTGGTTCATTTGTTACTTTGCGTGAGTTACGCGAAGAAGTGGGTAATGATGCGGCGCGATTTTTTTATGTCATGCGCAAAGGTGAGCAGCACGTTGATTTTGATTTAGACTTAGCAAAATCGCAAACGAATGAAAACCCGGTTTTTTATATCCAATATGCTCATGCTAGAGTATCCAGCGTGTTGAGACAGTTAGCTGAAAAACACTGGACTTATGAGCAATCAAATCATGTGGCACAGCTGACTGAGCCGCATGAGCTGGAGCTATTAAGTACTTTATCCCGTTATTCTGATATCATTGTGAGTGCAGCAAGTCAGTATGAGCCACATATTTTAACGAATTATTTACGTGAATTAGCGACGCAGTTTCATTCGTATTATAATTCGCATCAATTTTTGGTTGAAAATAAAGAGTTGCGTAATGCTCGTTTGACATTGATTGTTGCCACACAGCAAGTGTTGGCAAATGGATTAATTTTGCTAGGTGTTTCGGCACCTCAAAGTATGTGATATGCCAAAAGACTACGCGAAATACAATGCTAAGCGCCGAGCATCGAAAAAGAAAAATCGATATTTGGAGTTATTTGCTATTCTTTTTCTTTTGCTGGTGATTGGTATCGGCAGTTATTGGGTTTACGTGCATAAATTGCGTGATGGATTGGCGCAGAGTTCTCAGTTTTCTCATGCCTGGGCTAACTTGCAGTCGTTCTTGCATCGCTCAAAAAAACCCGTGGAATTATCAGCCATAGAACAAGCAAAGGCAGTAGCTGCAGCGCAAGCAGAGGTGCAATTTAATTTTTATGATGAATTGCCTCATATGCAGGTCACGGCTACTCGTGTCGATGATGCTACAGTGATTGCTCGAGCACCGGTTACTCGTTCAGATACACCTGTTCAGCCGCCTATTACTGATTTAGCTTCAGCCCCGCATGTATTACCTGCTTTAAGTCCGGTTGCTGCTGCGAGTGCAGCAGCGCCTGCTAGCCCAGTAAAAAAAGCGCAATCTTCAAGCTATTTTCTAAAAATAGGCAATTTTAAGGACAAAAATGAAGCCGGTGAAATGCGGATTTCTCTTTTGTTAATGGGAATTGATGTTGAGCTTGATCAACTTGGAGATAGTTATTATTTACGGCTAGGCATTTTTCCGAATAATGTAAAAGCAAAAGAAGCGCAGAAACGGTTACAACAAAAAGGTATTGAAAGCACGATAGAGCAGATTGCCTTGTAAAACCCTATCTTCTCCCCCATATTATATTTTTGGGTTATTGATATAAAAAAGGAGTCCCTTTGGAACAATATCGCGGCACAACAATAGTCTCAGTGCGTCGTAAAGGTGTGGTTGTCATTGGCGGTGACGGACAGGTTACTATGGGCCATACGATTATGAAATCCAATGCCCGTAAGGTGCGACGTTTATACAACAACAAGGTTATTGCCGGTTTTGCAGGTGGTACCGCCGATGCTTTTACTTTATTTGAACGTTTTGAAGCAAAATTAGAGACTCATCAAGGTAATTTAGTCAGAGCTGCGGTTGAGATGGCGAAAGATTGGCGTACAGATCGAGTTTTACGACGCTTAGAGGCTTTATTAGCCGTTGCTGATACGAAGGCATCATTGATTATTACAGGGAATGGCGATGTAATTGAGCCAGAGGATGGTTTGATTGCTATTGGATCAGGGGGGCCGTATGCAAAATCAGCAGCTCAAGCACTACTAGATAATACCGAGCTAGATGCTAAATCGATCGTAGAAAAATCATTAGGAATTGCAGCATCCATCTGTATCTACACGAATCAGAATTACACCATAGAAACCCTCGAAGAGTAAACAATAGAGAATAATACTATGTCAGATATGACACCAAAAGAAATTGTAAATGAATTAGATAGACATATTGTCGGTCAGCCAGGCGCAAAACGAGCTGTTGCTATTGCCTTACGTAATCGTTGGCGGCGTATGCAGTTATCTTCGCCTTTGCGTGATGAAATTATGCCGAAAAATATTTTGATGATAGGGCCGACGGGTGTTGGTAAAACAGAAATAGCACGACGTTTGGCAAAATTAGCCGATGCACCATTTATTAAAATTGAAGCCACTAAGTTTACTGAGGTGGGTTATGTTGGCCGTGATGTAGAGTCTATTATTCGTGACCTTGTGGATATGGCTGTTAAAATGATGCGTGAAAAACAAATGGCGAAAGTGCAAAAAGAAGCAGAGCGTGCTGCAGAAGAGCGTATTCTCGATGCTTTATTGCGCCCGGCACGAAGTTTTGTTGGTGAGCCTCAGGTTCCTACAGAGCCAGTGGACTCAACAACACGCCAATTATTTCGAAAAAAATTGCGAGCGGGTGAATTAAGCGATAAAGAAATTGAAATCGAAGTTTCTGCTGCACCTATTGGTGTTGAAATTATGGCTCCGCCAGGAATGGAAGAAATGACAAATCAGTTACAAAGTATGTTTCAAAATCTTTCTACTGATCGAAAAAAAAATCGCAAATTAAAAATTAAAGATGCACAAAAATTTCTTCGTGAAGAAGAAGCAACTAAATTAATTGACGATGAAGATTTAAAAACCCGAGCTTTAAAAAGTGTTGAACAAAATGGTATTGTATTTTTAGATGAAATCGACAAAATCGCCAAGCGTTCTGAACAATCGGGAGCTGATGTGTCGCGCGAGGGTGTGCAGCGTGATTTATTACCGTTAATTGAAGGCTCAACAGTAACAACGAAGTATGGCATGGTTCGTACGGATCATATTTTATTTATTGCTTCAGGCGCTTTTCATTATGCGAAACCATCAGATTTAATTCCCGAGTTACAGGGGCGATTACCGATTCGTGTTGAGCTTAAGGCATTAAGTATTGATGATTTTGTTCGCATATTAACGGAACCGACATCTTCTTTAACCGAGCAATATATTGCTTTAATGGGTACAGAAGGCGTGACGATACAGTTTTTGCCGGAAGGTGTGCGTAGGATTGCAGAGGTGGCATGGCATGTTAATGAGCGAACAGAGAATATTGGCGCGCGACGTTTACATACGGTGATGGAGCGTTTATTAGAAGAAATATCGTATGAAGCATCAGACCGTGCTAATGAAGCAATTGCGGTTGATGGGGCTTATGTTAATAAATATTTAGATCAGTTGGTAAAAGACGATGATTTAAGTCGTTATATATTATGATCCCAAGCGATTTGATACCAACAAAAATTATTTTGCATCAAAAATCAAAAACGCTAGAGGTGGAATTTAATTCCGGTGAGCGTTTTGTTTTTTCTTGTGAATATTTACGTGTTTTTTCGCCTTCTGCTGAAGTGCGAGGACATGGTGTTGGCAATGAAAAGTTGGTGTTAGGTAAGCAAGACGTTAATATTGTTGCGATAGAGCCAGTAGGTCATTATGGTATTAAGCCGCTGTTTGATGATGGTCATGCTTCGGGAATTTTTAGTTGGCAAACATTGTATGAGCTGGGTGTTAAGCAAGAACAAAAATGGAGTGAGTATTTAAAAAAGTTAAATTAAGATGGCCCGTTGAGAGTTACACCGGGTGCATTTTTTGGTGTGACCATTGCGTTAAGATCTTCTGCTGTTAATTCTGTATAAGTGTGCTTAAGTATATCTTGCCATAATTTAATGTATTGAGCTTCTGTTTCAAATTGTGGATAAACCCGGGTTTCAATGGAGCCTAAGGGATGGGCTGCAAGGTGAACGTTTAGCATTTCTTGAAAAATAGTTTTTTGTCGGCTGTTTGTTTCTACTGTATCAGTTTTAATTGTAAATTGGCTATCAATGGATTTTTTTTCATCCACGGTTGTTCCTACAGAAACTGTTTTTGATATTATGTTACGACCAGCATCGTGATTTTTGACAACAGTAAGATCAGTTTTTCGAGTGTCTAGGTAAGTACTTACTTTGCTATCAAAATAATTAGGCTGTTGCTCGGGAGGGAATAAAGTAGGTGTATGGGTGGGTGGTGTAGACGCAGCGTGCATAACGCTTGATGGCGGATTGATGGCTGTTGTTTGGCTTGATTGTAGCGTTTGATATTCAGTTGGAAAGGTTTTAATTAATTTTTTAATATCGGTCTCAACAAGTGTGAAAAGACGATGAAGTTTTTCTTTAATCTTACTGTCTGCGGGTAATTGGTCTGCTTGTTGGCTTATTTCACGAAAGAGATCATAAAAATTATATTTAGTATCGCTGACTGAGATAATCGTTTCTTGTGCCAGTAGTCCTTTAAGATGAACTTTGTCGAAGAAGAACTGTGATACCGTGCTATTTTTTAAAGCTGTTTCTGAGTTGAGTAGTTTGGTGATAAGTTCACTTAAGCTGTTGCTGCTGTTACAGCTAATGATTTTTGGAACTGCTTTGTTATCAGTAGTAATGGATTCTTTGGCTTCTGAACATAATTTTGCGAATCCTTCAATTCCACGATTCATAATAATACCAGCATTCCAGTCACGATATGTCACTGCTAATAAATGCGCTTTGCTTTTTTGGTCTATGTTAAGAGCAATCATTTTTTTAATGGTTTGCTGAAAAGTGTTAAAACGTGATAATAAGCTTTGAGGCGCGTTTGTTTTAACGCTCTGATGTGCATGCATAATTGTTATTAACTCCATGATCTATTAAGCTATTATAACTTTTTTTGTTATTCTTTTGTAGTTACAGTGATAATGTCATTATAATCAGGTAGCTATATTGGTGTTGCTGTAATTTTGTAACTACTCAGCAGCTAGAGAGGTTGGTGGGCACGCTGCGCTTTGCCCACCCTACATAAATTATAAAAAACGTAGGGTGGGCAAAGCGCAGCGTGCCCACCAACCTCTCTAGCTGCTGAGTAATTACTTCATTTTAAGGATGAAACAATGAACCAAGCAGAATTAAAAAAACAAGTTGCGCAAGCCGCGCTTGAGTATATTGAACCAGGCATCGTGTTGGGGGTGGGTAGTGGGTCTACGGTGAATTATTTTATTGAGGCATTAAGGCCAATAAAAAATAAAATTGAGGCCGCTGTTGCAAGCTCAATGATGACAGAAAAAAAACTTCGAGAATTGTCTATCCCAATTGTTGATTTAAATTCTGTGGGCGATTTAGGGCTTTATGTTGATGGAGCAGATGAGGTTAATTCTTACAAACAAATGATTAAGGGTGGCGGTGGTGCTTTAACACGAGAAAAAATTATTGCTACAGTCGCTAAGAAATTTGTTTGTATAGTTGATCAAAGTAAAGAGGTTGATTTACTGGGAGCATTTCCCGTTGCAATTGAGGTGGTTCCCATAGCAAGAAGCTATGTGGCACGACAAATTGTAAAGTTGGGAGGCGATCCAGTGTATCGGGAAGGATTCGTGACAGATAATGGGAATGTTATTTTAGATGTGTTTAATTTTAAAATGTTACATCCTATTGAGTTGGAAGAAAAATTGAATAATATAGTGGGTGTGGTAACTAACGGAATTTTTGCTAAACGCACGGCTGATATTGTCTTGGTTGCTTCAGCAACAGGTGTTGTGAAAAGATAAAATTTGTTGTGACTAATTCAGCAGCCAGAGGGTTTGGTGGGCACGCTGCGCTTTGCCCACCCTACATTTATAATTTTTGGGGTTTGGTGGGTATGCTGCGCTTTGCCTCCTCTACATTTTTTATAATTTATTTTTGTCATTTTTTGTAGGGTGGGCAAAGCGCAGCGTGCCCACCAAGCTTTTTCGTTGCTGAGTGTAGCTAATTATCTGATTGCATGGACAATACGGCTTGTAGTAAAATGACGTACGTATTTCGAGGTGAGATTTCATGTTATATAAGACGACAAAGCGCTTTGGCCGTGGTCCTGAAATGATTCTTGAAACATTCAGAGATTATCAAGAAGCAGAACAGTTTATCCAAATAAAGCTTTCAGAAGACATCCATTTTAAGGTTCAGGCTACTTATCGTGTTTATGAGTTTGATGACTTGCTAAAAGAATTTACACAAAAAGATGCTCGGATTCCTGGTGCGCAGTCACAAGCAGTGACTGAATCATCTTCAGTTCAATCTTCTGGTAAAACACAAACGTTTAGCCCAACTCCTTTTAACACAAGGCCACAGCCCGGTGGTATGCCCGTATCGTGGATTAGGGATGAGGAAGAATCTAAAGACGGTGAAAAAAGATAGTTTCACTGCTTATTATCTTTGGTGACAAAAAAATCCCCGCTTACGCAGGGACTAAAATCAAAACAACAGAAAGATTATGTGCGATCTTTTGGTAATTTGCCGCCTAAGGGTGGTTGCTGAATTCGCGCATTTTTATCCGTTGGTACTACTTTGCCTTTGATTGTATTAGTTGTAGTGTGATGGCCTTTATCTTTGCCTAGGTTGTTTTTATCGGTAATGGGAGCGCCTGGCTTATTTGCGGTAATGTCTTTTTTCGGAGTATTTGGGTTGCTGAAGTCTCTTGGTTTCATAGCATTCTCCTCGTGTTTAGTTATTTCACCTTCCTATTATACCCTTATTTCGACCTTTTGTGTGGCTTAATTATGTCCACAATCAAAACATGTCATTGATTTTAATGAAGAAATATTATTTTCTTTAAGCTTTAGTTAAGTACTGGGGGTTAGGGGGTAATAAATCATCTGAATAGTATTACCATCAGGGTCAGCGATATAAAAACTGCGAGTATTGTCTCTGTGATTCTTTGGAAGGGCCTTGATAGTCACATTTTCAGACTTTAAATATTGATACCAAGCATCAACGTCACTTCGCTCATTTAAAAAAAATCCTGTATGATCAAGGTGTTGATGTTTGTTCGGCACAAAATCTGCTGGAGCGCGATGCAAAGCAAGGTTGTCATTGCCGGAGGAAAGATAGAGATTATTGTCGTCAGGGCGCCAAACCACTTTCATTCCGAGTAAATCGACATAAAATTTTTCACAAGCAGCAAAATTTTTTACAAATAAAGCAACATGGTGTAAGCCGGCATGCGGTTTTGGTTTCATGGCGTTACTTTCCTTAGCTCATTGCGCATTTCATGGATAACTTTTGCATAGTTTGGCTGTGTAAAGATGGCTGAGCCAGCAATAAACATGTCTGCGCCTGCTTTTGCTATTGTGCAAATATTATCTGCATTGATTCCTCCGTCAACAGCAAGGCGAATATTTTTCCCGCTGGCATCGATGAGGGCTCGCGCTTGTGCTATTTTTTCTAGAGCTGAAGGGATAAATTGCTGACCTCCAAAGCCTGGGTTGACTGACATAATTAAAATTAAATCAATTTTGTCTAATACATAGTCAAGATAGCTTAAGGGAGTAGCAGGGTTAAAAGCGAGCCCTGCTTTACAATAATGTTCGCGAATTAGAGCGAGGCTACGATCAATGTGTAAAGAAGCTTCAGGATGAAAAGTAATATAGCTCGCGCCAGCTTTAGCAAAGTCGACTATGAGTTGGTCTACAGGTTGGGCCATGAGGTGTACGTCAATAGGAGCGGTAATGCCATGTTTACGTAAAGCAGCACAAACAAGAGGGCCTACGGTTAAATTAGGCACATAGTGGTTATCCATAACGTCTAGATGTAATATATCCCCACCCGCTGTTAAGACGGTACTCGCTTCTTGTCCAAGGTTAGCAAAATCAGCTGAAAGTAAGGAGGGTGCTATAAGAAAATTTTGCATTTAATATCCTTTAGACGTGCGCACTTCAATCAATGTATACTTTAGTCTATTTTGAATCGATGAATTGTTGATTTTAGGATAATTGCAAAATAATGCAAGTATTGCTAAAACGGAGAAATGGTTCGATATATAATGAGTGGTGGGCACGCTGCGCTTTGCCCACCCTACGTCTTTATTTATATTTTGTAAGGTGAGCAAAGTGCAGCGTGTCCCCCATTTTTATTTATATTTTGTAGGGTGGGCAAAGCGCAGCGTGCCCACCACTAATGTTGTTAAGCCGTAGATTTTTTAGAGAAAAGAGGAATAAGCCATTGCGTTATTTATATAGTTTTTTATTTTATTTAATTGTACCGATTCTTTTTGTGCGGTTGCTATGGCGTTCACGTAAGAATCCGAATTATCGTAGTCGTTGGTTAGAAAGAATTGGTTATTGTCCCTATATTTTTAATCAATGTATCTGGATTCATGCTGTATCAGTAGGTGAGTCGATTGCGGCTATTCCCTTTATTAAAGCGATAAAAAAACGTTATCCTGACTTGCCAATATTAATTACTAATATGACACCAACCGGCGCAGCAAGAATTAAAGCAGCACTCGGTGATACCGTTATGCAAGCGTATATTCCTTATGATTTACCTGATGCAGTTGAGCGTTTTTTAAGTAGAGTTAATCCTACGGTAGCGATCGTGATGGAAACAGAAATGTGGCCTAATATGTTTGCAGAATGTAAAAACCGAGGAATTCCATTAATGATCGCTAATGCACGGTTGTCAGAAAAATCAGCTCGTGGTTATCATCGAATTGCTAGCATGACGCAAGAAATGTTATCAGCGGTAAGTATGATTGCAGTTCAAGCAAGTGCAGATGCTGAGCGTTTTATTGCCTTAGGTATTCCACCTGAACGTATCGTTGTTACTGGAAATCTTAAATTTGACTTGGAGATTCCGCAAGATTTAGCTGCGAAGAGTGCAGCACTTCGGACGCAGTTAGGCGATGACAGATTGATTTGGATTGCTGCAAGCACTCATCAAGGTGAAGAAGAAATTATTCTAGCCGCACATCGATTAGTTTGTAAAAAATTTCCTAATGCTTTGTTAATATTAGTGCCTCGTCACCCTGAACGTTTTGCTGCGATGAGTGAGTTAGCAACACAACAAGGTTTTCGTGTAGCGCGGCGGAGTGAAAATCAACTTTGTACGTCTGAAACAGATGTTTATCTTGGAGATACAATGGGTGAGTTGTTGCTCATGTATTCTGTTGCTGATGTCACGTTTGTGGCTGGTAGTTTTGTTGAGGTAGGCGGGCACAATATGTTAGAACCAGCGGCTTTAGGTAAACCCATTTTAACTGGACCATCATTATTTAATTTTGCAGAAATTAGTGAGATGTTATTTGCAGCACAAGCAATGCTTAAAGTGGAAAATGCGAATCAATTAGCGGATGCGGTGATTAAGCTTTTAGATCAACCTGAATTTCGTAAAAAAATGGGTGAGCAAGCTTTGGGTGTCATCGTGGCAAATCGCGGGTCGCTTGCTAAGCAATTGCAGTTGGCAATGAATTTATTTTAGTTTTATTCTATGACTATTACTTCAACTCAAAACTCGTTGTTTCGTCTTATCGCTGCTTCATCAATAGGCACTATTTTAGAGTGGTATGATTTTTCTTTATTTGCTTATTTAACGCCAGTTATTGCGAAATTATTTTTTCCTCATCAGCTTCCATTAGTTGCGATGATGGAAGCGTATGCTATTTTTGCTGTCGGTTTTTTTGTGCGGCCATTAGGGGCCATTTTATTTGGTCATTTTGGTGATCGAGTGGGCCGGCAAAAAATATTAGTGTGGTCTATTCTTTTAATGTCGTTCGCAACTTTTTTAATGGGATTATTGCCGACTTATGCAACGATAGGTTTGTTTGCCCCATTTTTATTGATCATATTAAGGTTGTTGCAAGGATTGTCAGCCGGTGGAGAATCTACTGGTGCAGCGCTATTCGTGTTAGAAACAGCTTCCAATAAATATCGTGGTTTCATTGGCGGTTTAATTTGGGCCATGGTGGGTGTAGGGATGTTGTTGGGTTCGTTTACAGCAACGCTTGTCGTAGCTGCCCCGCAATTTGCTTGGGCTTGGCGAGTGCCATTTTTGTTTGGGTTGTTTGCGGGTGTTATCGGTTATTTTTTAAGAAAAGGAATGTCAGAATCGATAATGTTTTTAGCTGCTTTGCGAGCGCAGGCAGTAAAAAAATTTCCTTTACGTGAAGGTTTGTTGCGGCATAAAAAAGCAAGTTTAATTATTATAGGCTTATATACGTTGAGTGCGATGATAACGTATATTATTTTTATTTTTATGCCAAGTTATGCAACACATGTGCTTGGCTTACCGCTGCAGCAAACAACAGTCGTCAGTACCAGTGCATTTTTAATTGCGACTTTATTGGTTCCAATGGGTGGTTATTTGTCTGATTGTTTCGGTAGGAAAAGATGTTTAATGTGGGCAGCTATCGGATTTGTTGGTTTAAGTTATCCTTTGTTTTATTTAATGACGCAAGGGGGGATGGTTTATTTTATTATCGCACAAAGTAGCTTTTTATTATTAGCGATTATTTTTCAGGGGCCATTAACCGCGACAGTTTTTGAACTTATTCCTACGGTCGTTAGGTATAGCGTAATTGCTGTGTGCTATAACGTGAGTTATTCCTTGTTTGGCGGCACAGCACCTTTTATTGCAACTTATTTAGTGAGTGTTATGCATTATCAAGCAGCGCCGGGTTTGTATTTAACTGTGGGCGCATTGATTGCTTTGTTTGCTGTGACTAGGTTAGCAGAATAAGTTATTTTTATAGATGTAATTTGAGTTGTTGTTGTATGAAATATAAGTCTTGTAATGTTTTATTTTTTTCGCGTGGGTGTTGTAGCAAATAAGCGGGATCCTGAGTCACTATCAACGGTGTTTCATTGTAAGTATAGATTTTTTCTCGCAACTGATTCATGAGAACTTGAGGGTTTAATAAAATTTGTGTTGTTTGTTCTCCTAGTGCAATGAGTATTTTTGGTTTTGCTAAATTAATTTGTGTTGTTAAAACTGTATGATCAAAGTTGGATGGATCAAGCGTGAAAGAACAAACGGAATTATTGCTGATATTGATAGCTTCGAGCATGGCGTTTAATAAACGCTCTTCTTTTGCCTGGTTTGCTTCGGTGTTTGTTAGGGTGCGAATAAGCATCAAAATAGTATCTCGTGGCTGTTTTAATTGCCAAGGTTGAAGCCCTATTGCTTTGAGGTAAGCAAGTTTTTCAGTTTTCATTTTTAATGACCTAGAGAAACAAAGTGTATATAATATGATCTTGAGCTAAAGAGTTTGGTGGGCACGCTGCGCTTTGCCCACCCTACAAAAGCATTACAATTTTAATAGTATATTGGAAAAATGATGGTTGCAATTATAAAAAACGTAGGGTGGGCAAAGCGCAGCGTGCCCACCAAACTCCTTGGCTGCTGAATCACTGAATAGTTATGATTGAGGGAGCTTCTTAAATGAGTCATATTGCGGTTTATCCTGGGACATTTGATCCGATTACACTTGGGCATGTTGATTTAGTAGAGCGTGCAGCACGTATTTTTCAACAAGTTATTGTCGCAATCGCGGCGAATAAAAATAAACAACCCTTATTTAGTCTTGCTGAGCGAATTGATTTAGCAGAGCAAGCTTTTATTCATTGTCCCAATGTAAAAGTGATAGGCTTTGAATCATTGTTGATTGATTTTATGCGGCAACAAACAGCTAAAATTATTTTGCGTGGTTTGCGAGTTGTTTCTGATTTTGATTATGAATTTCAGATGGCGGGTATGAATCGGCAATTAGCTGCAGATATTGATAGTGTTTTTTTAATGCCAGCAGAAAGCTACACTTATATTTCATCAAGTTTTGTGCGTGAAATCGCTTCGCTGGGTGGCGAAGTGCAGCGGTTTGTGCCGGCAGCCGTAGTGGCTGCATTGCATAAAAAGTTGGGTAAGTAGCATGGCATTAATTATTACTGATGAATGTATTAATTGTGATGTATGTGAACCAGCTTGCCCGAATCAAGCTATTTATCAAGGTGAAGTAATTTATGAAATTGACCCTGCTCGTTGTACTGAGTGTGTAGGACATTTTTCTGAGCCACAATGTCAGATAGTGTGTCCTGTTGATTGTATTCCGCTAGATCCAAATTATGTAGAATCTAAAGAGCAGTTAATAGAAAAATATAAATTATTAACGGCTGAATAGTTTTATGTATAGTCTTCTTTTTCTAACCATGCATTGATTGCCATAATATCATCAGGTGATAAAGTTCCCGCGGCTTCTTTTAATGCAAGCAGATTTTTTATATAGGCATAGCGGTCTGCTGCATATTGTTGTTGTGATTGAAAAAGTAATCGTTGTTGATTTAATACATCAACAAGAGTTGCTACTCCTGCATGATATTGTGCTTCCATCCCGTTTAAAGAGCTTTGTGTTGACTTAACTGCTTCTTGATCAGCATGAATTTTACTGATTCCAGCAATAACGCCAAGATAATTTTGCCGTGTTATATTCATAGTATTGCGTAAGGTTTGGGTGAGTTGTTGTGAAGTAACTTGATAATTATATTGTGCTTGTCGTGTTTGTGCCACAACTTGTCCGCCAGAAAAAATGGGTACGCTAAGATTAAGTTCAACTGTGCGATTGTGGCTTTGATATGCGCCCGCAGGTTGGAGTAAATTGCTGGCAGGCCCAGTGCCCCCTGTATTACGACTCGAGGTGATATTGTAAATGCCTTCTGCATTGAGTGTTGGTAAGTGACCGGCAAATTGTTGTTTGATAGCAAAGCGTGCAACTTCATTGGCATATTGTGCTGCTTTTATTCCCCAGTTTTGCTGGCTGGCGATGGTAACCCATTTTTCGATATTGGCGGGTTGCGGTGACGTCAGTGGAAACTGTTGGCTGAGCTTTGCTAGCGTGGGATAAGTATACCCAGTAATGACGCGTAAATTTTCTTTATCATTCGCGAGTTGGGTGTTAGCAGCAATATCGCTCGCGATAGAAGAATCATAGCTTGCTTGTGCTGTGTAAACATCGGTAATTGTTTTTATGCCAACTTTATATTGTTGGTTAATTTGATCAAGTTGTTTGGCATAAGCTTTTTTGTTGGAATCAGCGTAACGTAAATTATCTTCATCTTGTAAGACAGTAAAATAAGCATTAGCAACACGTAAAATAAGCGATTGTGCAGCGGCATTTAAAAGGGCATCCGCTTTTTTTGCACTTGCATTTGCACCCGCTAGGTTAGCAAATTGAGCAAAATTAAAAATTGTTTGCGTTACTGTCGCGTTGACTTGCAAGCTTCGATTAGAGTATGAGCCCACGCCTAAGCTGGCCGGACCTGAAGTAGCAAATTTGTTAACGGAGGGGGTGGCAGTTACACCAATATTGGGTAGTAAGTTAGCTAAGCTAATCGGAACGTTTTCGTTATCAGCATAGCGTTGAGCTATCGCTTGTTGAAAAATCGCATCGTTTGAAATAGCTTGTTGATAAATAGTCAGTAAATTAGCTGCATGCGTAGTGGATATGCAGATAAAAAATAAGAAGAGTAAGTGACGCATTTTATTTTTTCCCCGGTATTTGTATTTGCACGGATAATAGCATTTATTTGGTCTTTAAGGGAGATGGTTTGCTTAGCATTTTGATGGCGAGAGCAACGGCAGCACTTAAGCTGCCGGAATCAGCATCAGGTGTCCCTGCTATGTCGAGCGCTGTTCCGTGATCAACAGAGGTGCGAATGATAGGTAAGCCGAGCGTGACATTAACGGCATGACCAAAGCTCATGTGTTTAATAACAGGTAATGCTTGGTCATGGTACATACTAAGAATAGCATCACTTTTGTTAAGATATTTTTCTGTAAAGACAGTGTCAGCAGGAAGAGGGCCGATAATGTCAAAATTATTTTTACGTAAGTCATTGAGTACGGGTGTGATGATGTTGATTTCTTCTTCGCCTAAATGACCATTTTCCCCTGCATGAGGGTTTAATCCGCAAACCATTATTTTTGGATTAGCGAGATGGAATTTAGTTTGTAATTCATGATGTAAAACTTTTAAAGTAGTTGTGAGTAATTGAGCGGTAATAGCTTGAGGAACTTGTTTTAAAGGTAAGTGCGTCGTCGCTAATGCAACACGGATGTGATCGCTTACAAAGAGCATGACTGGGTGTTGGGTATTACAGTATTGAGCTAAAAATTCGGTATGGCCGGTGAAATTTATTCCTGCTTCATTCATGATGCTTTTTTGTATTGGGCCGGTGACTAAAGCTGCGGAGTGATTTAAACAATAATCAGTAGCAACTTTAAGGCATTCGATAACATAGCTAGTATTTTGTAGTGATAATTTTCCGGGTACACAAGGAGCAGGTAGCTTTACTGGAATATAGTATAAGGTACCGGGTTTGTGTGTGGTGCTTAATGCTGTTGGATCAAATAATTTAAGTTTTATTGCTTGGTTGATTTGACTAGCACGCGATTGTAAAAGCGCAGGATCACAAACACAAATTAATTCAGCATGCCAAGATTGTTGAGCAATTTGCGCAGTAATTTCAGGGCCTATTCCTGCAGGTTCGCCCAGCGTAATGAGTATGCGTGGAATAGTTAACACGCTTTTTTTATTCCGCAGGATTCATATTAACAAAAGCTTGGCTGCGCATTTTTGCCATCCAGGAAGGAATGGCTTCGGCCATTTTGCGTTGAAAAATAATTTGTTCGATTTGTTTATCGGACGGCGTATTTTGTTCGACGCTATCACGTACTTCTGCTAAATGTAAAATATGGAATCCATTCGGTGTTTGAATAGGTGCAGCAACTTCGTTGGCTTGCATGTGAGTTATTGCTTCTACAAACGCAGAGGGTACTTCTGGTAGTTTTCGCCAACCTAAATCACCGCCTTGTAGTGCTTTATCGCCGGATGATTCTGCTAAGGCGGCAGTATGAAAAGCAGTTCCATGATTAATTTTTGCAAAAATGTCATCCGCATGTTTTTTTGCTGCTTGTACTTGTTCTGAAGTAGGAGCATCCGGCAGGCTGACGATTAAATCTTCGAGATGATATTCTTTATTATTGCTTGTGCGATAGGCTTTTGAACGTGTGAAATCACGTATTTCTTGAGGAGTAATCGTAATTTTTGCTCCGATTTCATGTTGTTCTACTTGTTGGATGAGCATTTCTTCGCGAATATTTTTGCGATATTCTGCTACGTTTAAACCTTGTTTAGGTAGTTGTTCGTAGAGTTGTTCTTTGGTCATGTTATTTGCTTCAGCAATGTGAGCGATGGCGCCGTCGAGCTGTTCATCTTTAATTTGAATGCCGCCCATTTCTGCCATTTGCAATTGTAATTTTTTATCAACTAATTGTTGGAGCATTTGTTTATGGAGTGCTTCATCAGAGGGAAGCGGTGTATCGCTGGCTGCCATTTGTTTTTTTAGTGAAGCAAGAGCGTCGTTTAATTCTGTTTCAGTAATCGGAGTGTCATTGACGACAGCAATGATACGATCTAAAGACTGCTCATGATGAGTCGTATTGTTTGCATAACTCATGCTGCCATGAAGAAAAATGCAACAGAATAAGGATAGGCTTAATTTTAAACTAGTCTTCATTAGTAATCTCGTCCAAAATTGGATTGATAACCTGGAATACTACTCGCAAGCAAGGAGCTTGAGTCGCCTCTAGGGCCTAAGTTGCCTAAACCTTTTAGGGAAAATTCTATATAATATTGGTTGTTATATTGGAATGTACTATTAGGGTTTAGAGTAACAAATGTACGACCAGTAACAAAACGTATTGCCCAACAGCAATTGTCGTATTGTAATCCATAGAGTAAGTTCTGCAACCGTTTTTGGTTCCAATCCTCTGTCCAGCGGCCTAAAGCACTCCAATCGCGAGCGATTGGCCAAGAAAAGGACACGTCGGTTTGGGATAAATTGCTTGTAGGGCTATTAACCGGTTGCCAAGGGAGTAAGATATCGCCGCTGCGGACAAAGTTATAGCCCAGGTTAAGTACTTTCCTGTCTGCAGGCTTGTATTGTAGTAGGAAGCCTTGGTTATCAATCTGGCTAGTTTGTACGTTGTAAATAGTGTTAGCAGTAGCACTCCAATTGGGGTTCACATTGTATTTTAGTACGCCAGAAAGAGGTGAGCGGTTGTTTGTATTATTGGGGTTATTTTCAAAAGCAGAGCAATTATCGGGTGTAGTGCAAAGTGTCACGGCACGTTTTTTAAAATAATAAATTTGCCCTATGCCGGCATTGGCTTTTTCAAATCCAGAAGTGCTATCAATTAAGCGCGTTGTGACCCCTAAGCTGACTTGGTTAGCGTCGCCAATGCGGTCTAAGCCACTAAAACGATTATAGGTGAATAACTGATCATACGTTAAAGTATTAAGAACCGTGTCAAATAAGGGCAGTTCACTTTGATTTTTATACGGAATATAGGTGTAATAAGCCTGGGGTTCCAATGTTTGTTTAAACTCATGTCCTAGCCAACCTGTTTCGCGATCAAAATAAAGTCCTGAATTAATATCAAGAATAGGTAGGCTACGAGATGGTGTTTTTGGTGTATTAATAATGTTACCAATTTCATATTGAGTAAAAGCTAATTGTAAGCGCGGTGTCATATAAAAATAGGGATAGTTAATCGGATGACTGATTCCTGGTTGTATGTTAATTCGGGTACCAGCAGGTAATTTTGAGCTATCACCAGGGGAGTTACGAATGTCAAAGCGAGTCATATCATTATTAATAAAATATTCTAGCCCATGTTTTTTATCGGGATAATTGCCGCTTAATACGATTTGTGGAAAACGACTATAAGATGTAGGTACAGGCACAGAAGATTGATTAATTTGATTCAGTGTTTGATAGCCTTGCAATCGTGTGAGGAAATCCCAATGCGGTCCAGTATATTCAACATCAGCTTGTTGTAGTAGTTGATTTTGGGTGATTTCATTAATATTCCCGCTAAAATCAGTTAAGTAATAATCATCACCGACATAGCTGTAGTTAATGTTACTCGTCCATTTGTCATTGTAGCGAGCATGGTCTATCCATGAAATAGCTTTGCGAGTTGTACTGGTTTTTTCTAATGTTCTTAATTCTGATTGGGTTGCTGAATTAGTGCTATTTTGATAAAGCACTAAAGAAGTTTCTTTAAAGTTAGCAAATAATCGATCGCTAGGTAAAACGTTAATATTAATTTGTCCTGTGCGTATGGGAGTTAAATAACGGAATACGTTAGTAATTTGTAAACCGCGTTTAGAAAGATAGCCAGGAGTAATTGTTGTGTCATAGTTAGGGGCCAGATCCCAATAAAATGGGGTCATTAAGTAATGCCCTAGTAGGGTTGAAGTCCCAAAACGAGGAAATAAGAAGCCAGTTTTGCGTCGTGCATCAATAGGGAAGTTAAAATACGGCGTATAAAAAACAGGTAATTTTTTAAAATAAAGTCGGGCATGGGTTGCATAACCTCGCCCCGTTAATTTATTTAGCTCAATCGTTTTTGCTTGTAAATTCCAGGTGCTATTGGTTGGTGGGCATGTGCTATAGCTTGCATCGGTGAAATTATAAATTTTTGGTTGCTGTTGGGAAAATGATTCTGCTTGTCCCCAGGCGCTCATTTGCGTGATTTTTCGCTCTTTTTGTTGTTCTCGATAGCTCACAGGAGTGGGTTTGGGGTGTGTGTCGCCATAAATAGTGGCGCGATAAAGAATATGATTGATGGATTTATTTTTAGTTTTTAAATCAAAATGGGCGTCTTTTCCAATCACGAGTTGGTTAGGTTCTGATAGTCGTACATTGCCGAGCAAGTCAATGGCGCTTAGTTTGTCAGTCACTGGGTCACGGTATAAATAAGCTTTATTAGCAGTAATTTGTTGGCCGTCACGAGTAATTGTGACTTTGCCTTGTGAAATAGACGTACCATGGAATGCAAAAGTCCCCTGAGTGCTGGTAATAAAAAGTTTATCGGTGTGGACTAAGTCGTGGGGATAAATCATGGCAGATTCTAGATAATAGCCACCACAACGGTTGGTGTTCGTTGGTATCCAACCTAAGGCTTTTGCAACACTGTTAGGATCTAATGCGATGGGCTTGTTGAGAGACGAATTGGTAGCAAATAGGCTGAGGGGAAATAAGCCTATCCCTAAGATAATTAATAAAATGGATTGCCACAAACGCATAGTGCTAAGATTTTCCCAATCAAATGTGGCAAGTGTATCGAAAAGGTGGGTAGGATGGAACTAAACTTTCGTGACATAATTTAATAAATAGAGTAAATTTCTTCCATGACTATTTCTCATATTCAACCATGGCTGTCAGATTATTTTGGCTCTGTGGATTTTGCGATAACTCCGTTGGCTGGCGATGCTAGCTTTCGACTTTATTATCGCGTGTATTCTGCAGAAAAAACCTATATTGCAATGGATGCTTCTGCTGAGCGTGATAAATGTCCGCAGTTTATTGCTATTGCGAATGCCTTACGATCGCAAGGTCTCCAGACTCCCGAGATTATTGCTAAAAATGTGGCAGCAGGTTTTTTATTATTATCTGATTTTGGTGATGATCAGCTTTTACAGGTTGCCACGGCAGAAAGCCAAGCTGTGTTATATGGTAAAGCCATTGATGCGCTCGTTTTATTATCGCAATGTAAGCAGGTTTCAGATTATCAGTTGCCATTGTTTACTGCTCACTTTATGCGTGAAGAATTAGCTTGGTTTCAAGAGTGGTATTTAGAAAAACATTTGGGTTTAACACTATCGCTATCAACACGGAATGATTTAGCAGTTTGTTTTGATTTATTAGCAAAAAGTGGTGCGGCTCAGGCACAAGTATTTATGCATAGAGATTATCATTCTGCAAATCTGATGGTGTTGCCAGATACACAGATAGGAATTTTAGATTTTCAAGATGCTTTTATAGGTCCGGTCACTTATGATTTAGTTTCATTATTGCGTGATTGTTATAAAAATTTACCGGATGATTTAGTGGAAAAATTAGTTTGGTATTATTATGAAAAAGCATCAGTGTCAGTTAGCAAGACAGAGTTTATGCGTTGGTTTGATTGGATGGGTGTGCAACGTCATTTAAAAGTGTTATTAACGTTTTCGCGTAAATATCGTCGTGATCATAATCCGAATTATTTGCAATATATTCCACGCACATTGGATTATATAATAAAAATAAGCGCCCGTTATCCGGAATTAATTAAGTTACAAAGTTTTTTACAACTTACTCGGGAAGAACAAGCATGCGCGCCATGATTTTAGCTGCGGGCCGAGGTGAGCGGATGCAGCATTTAACTGCCAATACGCCTAAGGCATTGTTGCGGGTGCAGGGGCGTTATTTAATTGAATATTCTATACAGGCGCTTGTTCGTGCGGGAATAAAATATATTGTCATTAATGTTTGCTATCAGGCAGAGCAAATTAAAGCTGCTTTGGGTGATGGTTCAAAGTATGGTGTCACGATTGTTTATTCTACTGAGTCAGAAGCATTAGAAGCTGGGGGTGGGATTTTTCAGGCTTTGCCGTTATTGGGAAGCGAGCCATTCATCGTTTTAAGTTGTGATGTGCTTTCTGATTTTGAATTAAAACATTTGTCTTTGCAGCCAAAAAAATTAGCACATCTGGTGATGGTAGATAATCCTGATTTTCATCCGGCAGGTGATTTTGGTTTGGTAGGAAATGATTTATTTTTAGATAAAGAACAAACTTTTACGTTTAGTAATATTGGTGTTTATCGGCCGGAATTATTTGCTGAATGTCAGCCGGGGAAGTTTCGTTTAGGTAATTTACTTAGGCAAGCAATTTTAGCGGGTCAAGTAACAGGCGAATATTATGCGGGTTTTTGGCGAAATTTAGGTACGCCTGTGCAGCTGGAAAATATAGTTGAGCTGCCGGTTGGTTTGTCGTTTTAGTAAAATGACTAGGGTCCTGTCACGATATGATTCTTTTCGTGCTTGCAGGCTGCGCGCGAAAAAGAAATCACATCGTGCCACCCCTCTATTTAATATAAAAGCATCGATTATAAATAGGATCGTTTTATCTGATACCCTCCACGAATTCCTTTTTTAGAAAAAACGATTTGCCATAATTGAATATCTCTTACTCGAAATGCCGCAGCTGAAGAGAGCAAATAAAAATTCCACATTCGGAAAAAACGTTCATCGTAGTGATGTTTTAATTGCTCCCAATGTTCAATAAAATTAGCTTGCCATGCTATTAAGGTTTTATCATAATCAGCACCGAAGTTGTGCCAATCTTCCATAACAAATAATTTTTCAGTTGCTAGACTAATTTGCATAATAGAGGGTAGCATCCCGTTGGGGAAAATATATTGATTAATCCATTCGTTTGCTTGTGTTGTTGTTATGTTGTTGCCGATAGTATGAAGTAAAAAAATGCCATCGTCGTTTAAGCAGTTATTGACGATATTCATATATGTTTTGTAATTTGAGTGGCCGACATGTTCAAACATACCAAGCGAAACAATGCGATCAAATTTTTCGTTGAGATCGCGATAATCTTGTAAGCGAATTTCAATGGGTAAGTTGTGGCAGTTTTCTTTAGCGTATTCATACTGTTGTTGTGAAATAGTAATTCCGACGACTTCTACGCCAAAATTTTCGGCAGCATATTTTGCTAAGCCTCCCCATCCGCAGCCGATGTCTAAAATACGCATGCCGGGTTTTAAATTTAATTTTTGGCACGTCAAGTTAAGTTTATTGAGCTGGGCGCTTTCTAAGTTATCAGTGTTATGCCAAAAGCCGCAGGTGTAATTCATGCGAGAATCAAGCATGTTTTTAAATAAATCATTACCTAAGTCATAATGTTTTCTTCCGACTTCGCGTGAGCGTTGTTTCGTTTGTAGGTTTAAAAATTTAGATAAAATGAATTTAAATTTTATTCGCAAGTTAGTTTTAATTTTACTTTCAATATTAGCGCTAATAAGGCGTTCAAAAAATTGATCTAATGCGGGGCAATCCCACCATTGGTCCATATAGGACTCGCCGAGCCCTAAAGCACCTTCATGCAGGGCTTTTGAGTAAAAATTTTCATTATGAACTTGGATATCCCAGGCATTTTTTCCGTTAACGGCGATGTTAGCAGAGTTTAGAAGTTCGAGCATGATGGTTTTGGCCATATTTCTCTTCATATTTCCTCTTTTTCTAGCATCGTAGTAGGATATAATCAGTGTAGCATTATTTTTTTGGTTTGACACATTTGTTAATTTAGTTGAAAAATTCTGAAATTAAGGTTGATTATTTTTTTAATTTTTGTAGAATTCTAGTTAATGTACTTAGCGAGTTTTTTATTCTTTGTGTTTCCTGAGCTTCTTATTTAATCCTTCTCCCTTTTTCCCCCATATTATTTTTGTCATCGAAAAGCGGTTTATTTACTGAGGAAAATTAAAATGACTCTCGCTATTGTCTATAGCCGTGCCAGTGTAGGTATGGATGCGCCACTAGTTACGGTGGAAACGCATGTGTCAGGCGGCTTGCCGCGATTTAATATTGTGGGTTTACCGGCAGCGGCAGTGAAAGAAAGTCGCGATCGAGTACGTAGTGCGTTAATTAATACTGGCTTTGATTTTCCACCGCGACGCATTACCGTTAATTTAGCGCCAGCTGATTTGCCGAAAGAAGGGGGGCGTTTTGATTTGCCCATTGCGTTAGGAATTCTTGCCGCAACGGGTCAAATTCCGGCGGAAAAATTAGCGCAATATGAATTTGTTGGTGAATTAGCGTTATCCGGAGAGTTACGTTTAATTCGCGGGGTTTTACCTGTGGTATTAGCTACGCAGCGACAGCAACGGACTTTGATTATTCCTCAGGCCAATGAACAAGAAGCCGCTGTTGTTAAGTCAGCAGAAGTTTTTTTTGCGGAGCATTTGGTTGAGGTTTGTTTATATTTGAAAGATGAACAAAAATTATTGCCTTGTAAAATGCAACAAGTTCCGCAGCAAGCAGCACATATCCTAGATTTCTCCGATGTTTATGGTCAGAAACATGCTAAGCGTGCGCTTGAAATTGCAGCAGCAGGTCGACATAACATTTTATTTATTGGGCCACCGGGAACCGGTAAAACAATGTTGGCTAATCGATTACCGACTATTCTACCTCCTTTGGATGAGCATCAAGCTTTAGATGTAGCGGCAATTGAATCAATTACGATGAATGGTTTTAATCATGCGGATTGGAACAGATTACCTTTTCGTGCGCCGCATCATAGTAGTTCAAGCGTGGCATTAGTCGGTGGCGGTCGCCCGCCACGACCAGGCGAAGTTTCACTGGCACATCATGGTGTATTATTTTTAGATGAATTACCGGAGTTTGGTCGATCTGTATTAGAGACTTTACGTGAACCTTTGGAGTCAGGGCGTGTTACTGTTTCGCGAGCTGCTTATCAAGCGGTATTTCCGGCACAATTTCAATTAATTGCTACGATGAATCCTTGTCCTTGTGGTTATGCGGGTAATAAACAACGTGAATGTGTTTGTAGTGTTGAGCAGGTGCAACGCTATATTAATAAAATATCTGGCCCATTGTTAGATAGAATTGATATGCAAGTGGAAGTGAGTAGTTTATCTCCGCAGTTATTAACGCAAGATGCAGTAGAAAAAAGTGAAAGTAAAATAGTCGCAGCAAAAGTAGAGTATGCTCGTAAGCAGCAACTAGACCGACAAAATAAATGTAATAAAGAGTTAACAGTAAAAGAATTAGAATTGCATTGTCAGCTTGATGATGTTACAAAAAAATTATTAACGCAGGTAATGGAAAAATTTAATCTTTCTGCGCGGGTATATCATCGAATTATTAAGGTTGCGCGAACGATTGCTGATTTGGAAGGGAAGAAGCATATTTTAGCTGAGCATTTAAGTGAAGCATTGATGTACCGGTGTTTAGATAAAACCAGGTTGCTAACCTAACAAAACATTTGTATGATAATTAAACATGAATCATAAGGAGCATGAGATGTCAGTCATATTTTATCCTCATCAAGATGAGTTGGCGTCAAGTACAATGGAGCAAAAGCTTGAAGTATTGATGGAGTCAGCTGAGCGTTATAAAGCAGTGGTTTTAGAAATGACCAAGGCACCCGAGCTTACCGAGTCATCAGAAAAAAAGCGCATGACACCAAGAGAAATTACTCATGCTTTTAATTGGGAAGAGTTAGCAAAATTATTACGTCAGATTCGTGAGTTGCCTGATTCAACGGCAGCGACTAAATTAGTTAAGGCGCAGCGAATTAAAAAATTAGCGGATGTTTATGAAGTATTGCGCGGCGCAAAGATGCCGAAGTTAGAAACGATTCGGTTGAGCTTAATGAATGAGTTAAAACAATTAGGCGTTGCTTTGTAAGGCAGCTTTTAGTTTTTGTAACGCATTTTTTTCTAGTTGTCGAATACGCTCAGCAGAAACTTGGTATTTATCAGCTAAATCTTGTAAGGTAAGTTTATCTTCGTCTAACCATCGAGCTTGGATAATCTCCTGGCTGCGTTCATCAAGTTCTGTTAGGGCTGCATGTAGAGCGGAACCCGATTGACTTGCCCAATCATTTCTTTCTAATTGTTGGAGTGGATTATAGCGATGGTCCTCTAAATAACCAGCAGGAGCAAAAGCCGCAACATCATCTTCGTCATCATCATAGGCATCAAAAGCCGCATCACTTGTACTTAAGCGTAGCTCCATTTCACGTACGGTTTCACGTTTAACTTTTAATTCTTTGGCGACATCGGATACTTCAGTTTCAGAGAGCCAACCGAGATTTTTTTTCATACTGCGCAGATTAAAAAATAATTTACGCTGGGCTTTGGTTGTTGCAACTTTAACGATGCGCCAGTTGCGGAGAATGAATTCGTGAATTTCAGCTTTAATCCAGTGTCCGGCAAAAGTAACTAGTCGAGCACCTACAGCGGGGTCGAAGCGTTTAACTGCTTTCATTAGCCCAATGTTGCCTTCTTGGATGAGATCGTTGAGCGACAAGCCATAACCTAAGTAATTTTTAGCAATACGAACTACATAGCGTAGGTGTGGCAAAACGAGTTGCTTAGCTGCATCAAGATCATTTTGGGTTTGTAAACGGATGGCGAGAGCTTGTTCTTCGGGTTGACTGAGGATGGGGATTTGGTTCACGTAATTAATATAAGTTTCTATGCTACCAACAGGTAGACGGAGGTCTAAAGTCTGTAAGTGAGTTGTCATTGTGAACGCCCTCGTTGTAGTTACTTTCAGCAGCCAGTTAGGGTGTGGTTTGCCTGAGTTTTGGCACTCTCCACCTTAGAGTGCTAATCAATATAGCTGATTATTCAGGGCTATTGCAAGAGCTAATGCAAGGTATTGATTTAAATTCAAACTCATGTAAAATGTGAGAACATAAAAAGTACAAATAGTAGTCAAAACGAGGAAAGTATGAATAGTCACCTAAGCCTAGACCAGGCTGATAAGGTCGTTGCGTCTGAAATTATTCGAAGTTTATTCAAAGAGTTATCTCAAGAGAAAGCTGTTAAAGCAGTTCCTGATCTTACTGCCTTGTTAGGTAAAAAATTAAATGAGCTTGCAGTATCGGCAGAAAATGTTGAAAAAAACGACTTAGGTCAGCAGTTGATTCCAGGAGTTGTGGAGTTTGCTGCTTTTTTGCGTGCTGTTTTTCAGTTAGATTCTTTGAGTATTACTGATACGATCCTAATGCAACAATATTATAATTTTATAGAGCCTTATGTTGAGAAACAAATAGAAAAAATTGATGGGGATATTTTAAATTTAATTCCGCAACAAAATAAAAGTGAAAATATTTCTTTAGTCACAGCTGAAATTAAGCCTGCTTGTCTCGTTATTATAGAACTTAAATGTACGAGTGAAAATGTACACCAGTTTTTTCAGCTTGCAGAAAAAATGAGTGCAATGGGGATAGAAGATGAGGCAGCTTATTTTTATCAGCATATTTGTACAGCTAATTTTTTAGTGACTAAGTTAGAAAGAGAAATATGTGCTACGAGTTATTATAAATTGGCTGATATTAATTTTAATGATAATGAAAAAACTTACTATGAAAAAGCACTTAGTTTTCCTGAGCTGAGCGTTGAGCTGCGATTAGAGTGTTATTTTTCTCTTGCAGAAATATATTTTTCTTCTGAAGAACATACAAAAAGCCTTAAATGTTTGCAGCAATTTATTGATTTGGCGTCATCTCAGTCAGTGATAGATAGGTACGGTTTAACTAAAGCTTTGCTTTATAAAGCAGATCTTATAGAAGAGATAACTCGAAACAATAGGTTGTTATTGCTACAAAATGTTGAAGGGTTAGCGAGTGCAACGGTTCAGTTAACAAAATTGACAAATGCGATTGCATCACATTATGCCGCAGTCATTGCGCAGCCTATTGATGTAGTATCTCGTGCTTTACGGGCGCAAGGCTATTTTGGTTACAATCAGTTTACAGATACAATGAAAAAAGATGACGCGTTATTGATATGGTTGAAAGATACGTGGATTGCATTCAATAATCAAGGTGTGACGCCTTCAGGCGCAGATTTTTTTGAGATTGCTAAAGTGGAAATAGAAGCAGGGCTGTATCAAGATGCTTTATTTGACTTTGAGTGTAGTTTAGAGTTGCTGCCTGCGGTAAGTGATAAAATAATGGTTCTTGCTCAGCGGGCAGAGTTGCATAAAGAGATGAAAAATTTTAGTAAACAAGTTAATGATCTTACCCAGTGTATTGAATATTGTGGAACAGGTTCTGCTACTAAAGCGCAACGTTTGAGCTTTTCTTTTCAACGTGCCAAAGCTTATGTGGCACTGGGGAATAAAGCGAAAGCTTTAGATGCTTATAAAAAAATTATTTTAGAGTCTGATCCAGCGCAGCGTGGTTTGCGTCTTGCTGCGTACAAGCAACAGTTTTTTTTGCATGATCCATTAGCTGCTAAAGGAATTAATTTTGAAAAAAAGATCGATCGGTTACTTATGTTGAGAGAAAGACTTGGTTTTTGTCACGACGTAAAAGAACAAGGAATAATAATGTTGGAATGTATTGTAATAGAGAAAGAGTGTGGAATGCATAAAGATGCATTAGCTACTATTAGTGAATTAAATGGTAATTTTTTATTGTTTGATCACCATCGTGCAGCAGCATTTTATTATCAAGCTCAGATTTTATTTTGCCGAGTGGCTGGCGCTGGGTTAGATAAAAAATTATATTACTTAAAAATGATATCAGGAATCTTGTCTCATGCCGTTCAATTAGGGAAAGAAAGACTACATCATGAAGTCCAAGAAAAAATAGCAATTTTTTCTGCGGACATAGAGCAACGGTTAGTTAAGGTTGCTGCGAAAATAGCAAAAAACAAAGCTGTGTCTTTGGCGGGACCAAATAATGAAAGTCATATTAGTGTGCCAATAGCAAAAAATAAGGCTGTGCTTTTCGCTGCACCAAGTAATGAAAATTATGTTAGTGAACCCGTATTGCCTAGTTTACGAAGGTAAGGGTTCATTGCTAATTTATGAGCGCAAATGTCGCGTCACAGCTAACCAAGAGCCTATGAGCCCAAGTAACATGCTGCCACTCAACAAAGCTAGGATATTGGTTACATTGAGTCCTGTTAGTTGAAAAGCAGTATGGTACAAGGCAGCTAAATGATTAGCAGGATGATTCAGTGACAGTAAAAAAAGATCAACGAGTTGACTCGCAATAATTCCGCCAAATAAGCCGTAAAAAATTCCTGCGTAAAGAAAAGGTCGGCGAATAAAAGCATCGGTTCCGCCAATTAATTGAATGACTTCAATTTCTTTTTGATTGCTTTGTGTTGCTGAGCGAATCGTATTGTTGACGATGAGTAATAATGCAGTACCTAAAAATAAAGTGAGTGCAATGACGATGCGTTGTGCTAAATCAATTAATGTTCCTAACCGTTTTACCCACAGCATATCCATTTGTACATTATCAACAAGAGGGAGTTGCTCTAAGGTTTTAGTAAAGCTTTCTAACGCTGGGCTATTGTTTGCTTGAGGAATAATGACAATGGTCCAGGGTAAAGGGTTTTCTTGTAACTCCTCTAGCGCGCCTTTAAATCCGGTTTGTTGTTGTAATTCGTTTAATCCTTCACTCGGCGAGATAGCATAGGCTTTAGTGATGAAAGGCTTGTTTTGTAGTGTAAGTAATAATTCATGTGTTTGTTGTTCTGTAGTATTTTTTTTAAGGTATACCGTCATTTGTGTAGTTTGTTGAAAATTGCCGCGAACATTTTCCACATTTTTTAAGGCAACAAATAAAATGGTTGGTAAAGTTAATGTAATACCGATGACAAAACACGTAATAAAGCTGGCGATAGGTGTACGACTAAGTTGGCCTAAGCTATTTAAGCTCGCTTGAAGATGTCGAGCAAGATAATTTTTTATATTAAACATGCGCCAATCTCCCTTCTGATAAAGTGAGTACTCGACGATTTAATCGGTTAATCAGTGCTAAATCATGACTTGCAATTAACACGGTCATGCCTAAGTTATTAAATTGTTCAAATAAATGCATAATTTCCGCGGCTAATTCTGGATCTAAATTTCCGGTTGGTTCATCAGCTAACAAGATAGCTGGTTTAGTCACGATAGCTCGTGCAATTGCCACACGTTGTTGTTCGCCAGAGGAAAGTTCGTTGGGGAGATATTTTGCTTTATTATGTAAACAAACTTTAGCAAGTACAGCACGTACCCGGCTTTGCGTTTCTTTATAGCTATAACCTGCAACGACTAAGGGTAATGCAATATTATCAAAAACTGTTCTATCCATTAATAAATTGGGGTTTTGTAAAATTAAACCTATTTGTCGGCGTAAATAAGGAATTTGATAGCGTTTAATTTTGCTAATGTATTTATCGGCAACCCGTATTTCCCCTTGGTTGGGTAATTCAAGTGCGGCAATCAGTTTTAATAATGTGCTTTTTCCTGCGCCGGAGTGACCGGTTAAAAAAGCAAATTCACCTTTAGCAAGTTGAAAGCTAAGTTTGTCGAGAGCGACAAAACCATTCGCATAACATTTGCTGACATTTTGAAATTCTATCATTCAGAGCTCTCAAATAATGCATTAACAAATTCATCTGCATCAAATGATCTTAAATCATCGATGCCTTCGCCTACACCAATAAAGCGTATCGGGAGTTGCGTTTGTTTAGCGATAGCAAAAATAATTCCGCCTTTTGCTGTGCCATCGAGCTTAGTCAACGCAATACCAGTCAGTCCAATTGCTTCGTGAAATTGCTTTGTTTGGTTTAGAGCATTTTGCCCGATACCTGCGTCAAGTACCAGTAATGTTTCGTGGGGCGCGCTGTTATCAAGCTTGCTCATGACGCGTTTTACTTTTTTAAGTTCTTCCATGAGATTAGTTTGTGTATGCAAACGACCCGCGGTATCGGCGATTAAAACATCAATGCCACGTGCTTTTGCTGATTCTAGCGCATCATAAATGACTGCGGCTGTGTCCGCCCCCGGTTGTTGTGCAATGACAGGGATTTGATTTCGTTCACCCCAAACTTGTAATTGTTCTATAGCAGCAGCACGAAAGGTATCTCCAGCGGCTAGCATGACACTTTTTCCTGCGGCCTGTAGGTGTTTAGCTAATTTACCAATGGTGGTTGTTTTGCCTGCGCCGTTAATACCGACCACTAAGATAACAAAGGGTTTTTTTTCTTCATCTAAGGTGAGCGGAATTTGACAAGGCTGTAACAGGGCTTTCATATCAGCTTGCAGGCATTCGAGAGCAGCCTCCGTATTGTTTAATTCTTGACGTTTTAATTTTTGCGTGAGGTGTTGGATGAGTTGTTGTGTTGCCTCGACACCCAGGTCAGCGGTCAGCAACTGGGTTTCAATTTGCTCAAGTGTATCGGCGTCGAGAGTTTTTTTGCCGATGAAAAGAGTCGCTAAGCCATTAGTAAAATGAGTTCTGGTTTTGGCAAGCCCGGTTTTTAATCGAGAAAAAAAGCCTTTTTTATCACTTTCTTCGGTAATAGTAGTTGTATCACTGGTGTTTTTTCGCTTTAATAACTTAAACATTTTTTATAAGTCCAACTTTGAAAATAAGTTGCGGATAATGGTAGCATAGATAGGCTTTATAGGTATAAAAATGTCTCAAGGTGAGGTGCGAATTATTGGTGGCATGTGGCGCGGGCGTAAGTTGACAGTGCCTCATGTGCCAGGGTTGCGGCCTACTCCTGACCGGGTTCGAGAAACCTTGTTTAATTGGTTAATGTCGGTGACTCATGGGGCTTATTGTTTAGATCCTTTTGCGGGTAGTGGTGCTTTGGGTTTTGAAGCCTTATCTCGAGGTGCAGCAAAAGTTGTGATGGTGGATCAATCGTCTCATGTTGTGCAAAGCTTGCAAAAAGAGTGTGAGCGTTTTAAAACAACGCAGGTAGAAATTTATTGCGCAACCGTGCCGCAGGCATTAAAACAGCCATTGCGTCCATTTGATATCGTTTTTCTTGATCCGCCTTATCAAGAAAATTTATTGTTACCGACGTGTTTTTTTCTGCAATCGCAGTCTTTCTTGGCGGATCAAGCTTATATTTATCTTGAAGCAAAAGACCCAATAGTAGAAACTGACTTACCCAAAGGCTGGAAAATAATTAAAGCAAAAAAAGCGGGGCAAGTCGTGTATCATTTGGCGACTAATTTTTAAAATACACTGTAATTATATTACATTAGATAGGGCAAATAAGTATGAAAAAACCCCGCATATTAACGGGAGATACTCCAACAGGACGCTTACATTTAGGTCATTGGGTGGGCTCAGTTGAAAATCGTGTTGCTCTGCAGGACGAGTACGATTGTTATTTTATTATTGCAAATATTCAAGCTTTTACTACGCGTATGGATAGGCCAGCCGAGGTTCGGAGTAATGTATTAGAAGTGGCAATAGATTATTTATCAGCAGGGATAGACCCTAATAAAAGCACTATTTTTATTCAATCAGAAATTCCTGCTATTGCAGAGTTGACTGTTTTTATTAGCATGTTGGTGCCTTATTCTCGAGTGATGCGTAATCCCACAGTAAAAGATGAAATTCGCGATAAAGGTTTAGGGGATAATTATCCTTTTGGATTTTTGTTATATCCCATTAGTAATGCGGCTGACATTTTAACTTTTCGCCCTGAGATTGTGCCTGTGGGAGAGGATCAAACTCCGCATTTAGAATTAACCCGCGAAATTGCCCGTAAATTTAATCAATTGTATTGTGGTGTTGATCCCCACACAAAAGATAAAGACTACGTCGCGCAGGGAGGGGTGTTCCCTATTTCAGAAATGAAATTAGGTCGCACTCGTCGTTTAGTCGGGTTGGGTGGGCCAAGTGCGGATGGCAATTTGTTAAAAATGTCGAAGTCGCTTAATAATGCTATCTATTTAAGTGATGATCCTGACACAATTAAAAATAAAGTGATGTCGATGTATACCGACCCACAGCGTTTAAAGATAACTGATCCGGGGAATACAGAGAATAATCCTTTGTGGATTTTTCATGAAATATTTAATCCTGATACTGCATGGGTTGCTGAGGCAAAAGAACGTTATCGACAAGGTGGTATTGGTGATGTGGAATGTAAAAAACGCTTGATTGATGTATTGGTGGCTTTAGTCGAACCTTTTCGTTTGCGAAGACTGGTTTATGAAGCAGACCCTGCGCAAGTGTTGGAGGTTTTGCGCAAAGGTACAGAAAGAGCTAATGTTGTTGCAGAAGAGACTTTAGCTTTAGCTAAAGCAGCGATGAAACAAAATTATTTTAAATAAGAAGAAGTGAGGTAATAAAATGGAACAGGATGGCAAGCAAGATGATTTAAAAAGATTTTATACCTTTGGTTTAACATTGCTGCAGTTTATGGGTGTATTAGCATTGGTGGGGATTGTTCTTGGGGTGACATGTTGGTATTTTTTTAAGTGATTTTAACCATCATTCCCGTTTTCGTGGGAATGATGGTGGTTACCTTTATTTAGTTACTCTATCTAGCTGCATTTCCAGCACGCGTTTAAATAAAAATGGTTTAGGAATATCAGTAAATGGATCATCATTGCCGCCATAAGTTTTCAGAATAATAATTCCAAAGCCAAATAACTGTCCAAATAGATTTTGTTCGATATTCACATTAGAAATAGTGGCAATTCGCGTTTCATTAATATGTTTTACAAAAAAACCTTCGCGCATTAAGATTCGTTTATTGGTCACTGCATATTCTGAAGCAAAATAATCTAATAATTTGCCTAGCCAGAAAAATAAAGCAATTGCGCCAAATACCATTCCAGCTTTAACAACATATTCATTGCTATTGGTTAAAAGGACAGTAGCAGCACAAGACCAAACAAAAGGATTAAGAAAGATAATGTAATGTTTTTTGGTTCGATATAAAAGTTGTTCATCGGGCAAAACATTGTGATCTATATAGCTCATAAATTCCCTCAAGCTGATAAATGAAAAAATTGTTCAACGCCGGTTAAAAACATTTGTACGGCCATGGTTGTGAGTATCATACCCATTAAGCGCTCAATTGCAATTAATCCACGTTCTCCTAAGATTTTACGTAAGTTGTCAGCAAAAACCAAGACGATGGTGCAACAAAGCCATGCAATTAGCAATGCTAATGCTGATAACCAGATATGTTGTGGTGCTTGTTTGCCCATAAGCATTACGATTGCTAGGGCAGAAGGCCCAGCAATTAAAGGTATAGCAAGTGGAACGATAAATGGTTCGGAGAGTTGTTTTGGGCGTCCTTCAGGGTCTCCCGTTGGAAAAATCATTTTAAGCGCAATTAAAAATAAAATGATGCCGCCAGCAATGCTGATAGCAGGATCCGAAATATGCATGCCTTCTAAAATATATTTTCCATAAAATAAAAAAATCATTAAGATGACAAAAGCAAAAAAAGTTTCTCGCAATACAATGCGCTTGCGATGTTTGGGTTCTACATTATTTAAAACGGAAATAAAAATAGGGATGTTTCCTAAGGGATCCATTACCAGTATCAGTGTGATTGCTGCTGAGTAGAGTGTCATAGTTTATTGCCTTATTAAAAAAGTCCCGGAATTTGTTTAATGAGTGTCATTCGTTCTTTTACTGCTTCGTTAGTTAAGACGAAACCTTGTAATTGATTTTCATGATCAAAAAAAAGTGCGCGAACATTATTATTTTCAATGGCAATATTCCAGTTGCCAGTTATCGTTTTCGGCGGTGGACAAATGACGATGGGATGTGCGGGTGTTTTTACAATAACCGGCATAGCTGGATAGTCTACTGCTGTTCTATCATTAGCTAAGGTTTTTGCTAATGCTTTTGCTGAATTTAATAGTGGAGTGATGTAAGGTAAAACATGGCCTTCGACTTCTGCGCAATCGCCTAAGGCGTAAATATCGGGCAGGCTGGTTTCTAAATAACGATTTACAAGAATACCGCGATTTACCGCAATATTCGCTGCTTTTGCTAAATGAATATGAGGTCTTAAACCAATAGCGGATAAAACCAATTCAGATTCTATTATTTTTCCATTAGATAAAGTCAGATTATAGCGTGATTCAGCAGCAGCAACTTTGTCGACATGATTCACGGTGCAGTCAAAATGAAATTGTACGCCATTTTCTTCTAATGATTTTTGTAATAGTTTCCCTATTGTTTCGGGGATAAGTAAATCAAGTGGTGATTTTCCTAGAGCAACTACGTTGACTTGATAGCCAGCGTTGCTTAAGTCATTGGCAAACTCACAACCAATTAATCCAGCGCCTAAGACGGTAATATTTTTTTTGTTTAATAGCAGTTCTTGAAATGTTGCATAATCGTGGATGTGATTCACTGATACTACTTCATGTGCAGCATCGCCTTGTAAATGGGGTCGAATGACCTCAGCGCCGCAAGCAAAAATTAATTTAGAAAAAATGAATTCTTTGTCAGTTAGTTGCAGAGTTTTTTTAATCGGATTAATTGCTATGACTTCTTGTCTTGTTAGAATGGTTGCATTCAGTTGAGTTGCCATGGTTTCTGCAGTAGACATGGTTAATGTATCAATATTTTTTTTATTGGTCAGTGCAGTAGAGAGTAAGGGCTTAGAATAAAAAAGACCGTCATCACGTGTGATGAGCATGATGGAGGTGTTGGTATCAAATTTGCGAAATTCTCGAGCTAATTGATATCCCGCAAGGCCAGTGCCAATAATGATAATAGGGTGCATATTATGTCCAGTAGTTTTCTGATTGAAATCGTTCAGTTATAAAATCAATAAATACACGTACTTTAGTTGCTAAGTGTCGAGTTGCTGGATAAACCGCATGGATTGCTATGTTTGTTGGGCAGTATTCATCAAGAATGCTAATTAATTTCCCTTGTTTTATGTGTTTAGACATCATGTAGCCGGGAAGCAGGACGATGCCTATGCCAGCAACAGCCGCGGCTTCAAGGCTTTGGCTGCTATTGGAAGCAAAATTGCGCTTAATATTGATTAGAATAGGTTCTTTTTTATTGGAAAAATGCCACTCATCACCCGTTGGCGAGTTTAGATATAATAAACAGTTATGCTGATAAAGATCTTGTGGTACTTCAGGTTTGCCATATTTTTTTAAATAAGCAGGTGAGGCGCAAACACGCATTTTTCGTGTTGTTAATCGTCGTGCAATTAAATTAGAGTCGGCAAGTTTTCCAGTGCGGATACCTAAATCCAGTCCGTGTTCGATGAGATCATCATAATGGCTGCCTAAAAATAATTCGATTTTAATTTGTGGATAAAGTGTCATGAAATCAGCTATCGCAGGTACTAAATGCAAATGTCCAAAACTAAATGTACAATTGACTCGCAGAGTTCCGTTAGGCGTGTCATGAGTGTTGAGTGCTGCTTGTTCGGCTTCTTCTAGATCCGTCTTAACATGAGCACAACGTTGGTATAGTGCTTGGCCAGCTTCGGTAAGGGAGAGTTTGCGTGTGCTTCTACGTAGCAGTTGAACGCCTAGGCTTTTTTCTAGTCGAGTAAGATGTTTGCTGACGACTGATTTCGTCATTCCAAAGTGGCTCGCCGCAGAAGTAAAACTTTTTTGTTCTACAATGGCGATAAATAAAATTAAGTCTACAAGTAGTTGTGGTTTCATGAGGGCATTATAAATGAAAGTGACGCTAGATGCATTGCTTGATGGATTATCAGACTGCTTGCAGTATACAGGTTCTTTTATGCAGAGACTAAAGGATGACAGGGCAATAAATGCACATTTTTAAGCATTATATTCAGTTAATGCGCTTGAATAAGCCAATAGGAATTTTATTATTGCTTTGGCCTACGCTGTGGGCTTTGTGGTTGGCGGGTAATGGCCAACCTAATTTAGGTGTTGTGGTTGTTTTTATTTTAGGTGTTATCATCATGCGCTCAGCTGGATGTATTATTAATGATGTAGCAGATAAAAAATTTGATAAACATGTGGAGCGTACGCGCAATCGCCCATTGACCACGGGAAAAATAAAAACAAAAGGCGCATTAATTTTATTTTTTTGTTTGTTATTGTCAGCATTTTTTTTAATATTATTGCTTAATCGATTAACGCTTTATTTGGCCTTTGTTGGTGTTTTGTTAGCGGTGCTTTATCCTTTTATGAAACGATTTACCCATTTACCACAATTAGGTTTGGGTTTGGCATTTGCTTGGGGTGTGCCGATGGCGTTTGCTGCAATTAACCAGACAGTATCACAAGAAGCATGGGTTTTATTTGTTGCTGCCGCTATTTGGCCCGTCATTTATGACACCATGTATGCGATGGTAGATTATGCTGATGATATAAAAATAGGTGTTAAATCAACCGCTGTGGCATGGGGCAGAGCGAGTGCTCGAGTCATTGCTTGCTTGCAAATAATTTTTATTTTGTTACTTGTTTGGTGTGGTTTTCTTTTTAATTTGGGGAAATTTTATTTTCTTAGTTTATTTATTGTTGGTTTATTATTTATTTATCAGCAATTATTAATTAAAAATAATCTTCCTCAGGCTTGTTTTCGGGCGTTTTTAAATAATCAGTGGGTGGGTATGGCGGTATTTATCGGAATTTATTTAGCATGAAAATTGTTGCAGATGAAAATATTCCTGCTATTGCTGATTATTTTGGCTCGTGTGGTGAGTTGTTGTTGAAGCCTGGGCGGATGATTACTCGAGCTGACTTGTTAGACGCAGATATTTTGTTAGTGCGTTCAATTACATGCGTGGATGAAGCTTTATTGCATGATACCACCATAAAATTTGTTGGCAGTGCGACGGCAGGCGCAGATCATTTAGATAAAGAATGGTTAGATAAAGCTGGAATTTGTTGGAGTGTTGCTACGGGTAATAATGCAGAAGCAGTTGCGCAATATGTAGTTTGTGTTGTGGCAGCTTTGCAAAAACAAGGTTTGTTAGTTGGGCCAAAATTGCGTGCCGCTGTTATTGGTGTTGGGAATGTAGGATGTTTAATTGTAGACAAGCTTAAAGCATTAGATTTTGAAGTATTACAGTATGATCCATTACGAGCAGAAAATGAGACAGATTTTGTTAGCACGAGCTGGGACCAGTTAGATAATTTGGATTTGATTTCGGTGCATACGCCCTTAACATTGACTGGCCAGTATCCAAGTTATCACTTAATTGAAAAAAATTTTTTAATGCGGCAAAAGCCTGGTTGTGTGTTGTTAAATGCGGGCCGAGGTGCGGTAGTCGCTTTTGATGATTTGCGGCAATACGGCAAACATTTACATTGGTGTTTAGATGTTTGGGAGTATGAGCCAAAAATTAATTCAGAAATATTAACCGCTGCTTTGATTGCAACTCCGCATATTGCTGGTTATTCAGAGCAGGCTAAATTGCGTGGTATACAAATGATGTATCAAGCCGCTGTTAAGTATGGTTTTGTTTCTGCTTTAGCGAATGATCATGGATTAAGCCAAGTTGAAGATTTATTAACTAATAAAAATAATTGGCAAGATATTGTTTTGGATGTCTATGATCCACGACTAACTTCGCAATTGATGAAAACAATGTTGTTAAATCAGCCTGAGTACTTTGATCATTTACGGAAAAATTTTCCGTTACGGCATGAGTTTTCTACTTTTAGTATCGCCGATACAGTCTTGTCTCAAGATCAAAAAGCGATATTAAGAAAGTTAGGATTTAGATAACTATAGTGCAGCTGTTAAAAGAGCGGTTCACCACTATCATCAGAATCAGAAACTCCTTGCACGCTTGGTAAACCGCCATCTTGATTGGAGCTATTATTTGAGTCTTCATCATCAGGCAGATGTTGAGCCATGAAATATTCAAAGCGAGCATTGGGATCGCTTGCAGAAGCACGCTTTCCTGTCTCTGTATCAATGCGAACACTCACTATTCCTGGTGGTTGCTCTAGTGTGTGTTCAGGGCGGCCTTTTAATGCAGCTTGCATGAATTGCATCCAAATAGGTAAGGATGCTTGTGCGCCATATTCGTGTAATGATTGAGCTTGATCGAAACCAGTCCATGCTACAGCAACAAAATCAGAATTAAACCCTGCAAACCAAGCATCAACTTGATTATTTGACGTTCCTGTTTTGCCGGCCAGATCTTGGCGTCCTAAGCTTTTTGCAGCAGTTGCTGTTCCATGCTGAACAACATCTTTTAATACTGAGGTCATTAGAAAGGCATTTTCAGTGCTAATAACATGAGGAGCATGTGGATTTTCAGCTAATTGTTTTTTTGTAAGTGCTGAGTCAGGTATATAACAATTAGTACAGGCAGTGAGCGGCTTAGCCTGATAGATGATTTTTCCTTGTGAATTTTCTATGCTATCAATTGCAAAAGGAACTACTCTGTAGCCGCCATTAGCAAAAACAGAAAATGCACTCGCCATTTGTAATGGCGTGACCGATGCTGTGCCTAAAGCCAGAGAAAGCACAGGAGGCATTTGTTCTTTGCTAAAACCAAAGCGTTGCAAGTAATCAATGGCATAAGGAACGCCAACCATATTGAGTAAGCGTATGCTGACTAAGTTGCGAGAAAGCATAAGAGCATCGTGTAAGCGTGTTGGACCATAAAATTTGCGGTCAGTGTTTTGTGGGCGCCATAAAGTATTGTCGTTAGGATTTTCCACAACAATGGGAGCATCATTAACGATGGTAGCTAATGTATAGCCTTTTTCTAGGCCAGCAGAATAAATAAAGGGTTTGAAGCTAGAGCCTGGTTGTCGTTGAGCATTAGTAATAACATTAAAGTTACTGAGCTGAAAATCAAAGCCTCCGACGAGCGCTACAATTTCACCATTTGTTGGGTTTAATACGATGAGTCCTGCATTTGCACGAGGAAGTTGCGCGAGACGCCAGCCTTCTGCGGTATGCATAAGGCGAATGACATCACCTAGTTTTACAATATCTTTGGCTTTTTTAGGATTAGAGCCCAAATAATCAGCATTAATTCTTTTGCGTGCCCAGCTTAGTCCAGACCAAGGTATAGTTACCATGGTACCTTTGGCGCGTAAAACTGTAATTGAGTCTTGGCTCATGTCAATGACAGCAGCAGGTTCTAAACCATTGATGACAGATATGTCACTTAATTCTTTCTCCCATTCTTCCATAGTGGTTAAATCAGGTAAGCCTAGATTTTTTTCAGCGCCACGATAACCGTGTCGTTGGTCGTATGCTATTAAGCCATCGTGAATAGCGAGATTAGCTTCATTTTGTAAACGACTATCGAGAGTGGTGTACACATTAAAGCCGTCAGTATAAACTTCCTCACCATACATTTGTTCAAGTTGCTGACGGACTAGCTCTGCAGCATAGGGTGCTCTTACTTGGACTTGAATGTCGTGATAATGAGCGTTGAGTGGTGTAGCCACCGCAGCTTTATAGGCTTTAGAATCAATATAGTGTAATTCGTACATGCGTGCTAACACATGATTACGGCGTTTTAGTGCAGCTTCTGGATTAGCTAAAGGGTTAAGTGCAGAAGGTGCTTTAGGTAGTCCAGCTAACATAGCATATTGATCAAGTGTTAATTCATCTAATGGTTTTCCATAATAAATTTCCGCTGCTGCTCCTACACCATAAGCGCGATTACCAAGAAAAATTTTATTGAGGTAAAGTTCTAGAATTTTTTTCTTTGTAAGTTTGTGATCAATCTTTAAAGCAAGTAAAATTTCTCGTAGCTTACGACCAAAAGTTTTATGCCGAGTAAGATAAAAACTTCGCGCTACTTGCATGGTAATTGTGCTGCCGCCTTGTTCTTTTCTGCCCGTTGCTATCAGTAAGAGTGAGGCGCGCATTAGGCCAGGAATGTCTATCCCCGGATGTTGAAAATAACGCTGATCTTCTGTTGCAAGGACAGCATCAATTAATTGTTGTGGAATTTTTTCGTACGGGATGGGGATGCGTCGTTTTTCACCATACGCAGCAATTAATTTTTTATCATGGGTAAAAATTTGTAATGGCACTTGGAGTTGTACGGTGTTCAATGCATCAATATTAGGAAGCTCAAATTCTATATAATACAGAATGCCAATAGCAGAAACGCTGGCCAAAAATAAGCTAATGTAAAAAGAATATTTAAATAGTCGTAACAAATAATTCATAATTGATAAATCACACTCGGTTGTTATTAGTATTTCACGTGCAATCAGATAATAGTGGTGTTATTATTATCGACTCCCCTCAACAGCCAGCATTTTACTACAAAAGCGATAATAATATTAGCCAAATTTTTTATTTTTAAGTGTCTTGCGTGTCTCCCCTTGTATCTTGTCAATAGTCAAATTAATCAACAGATTAACGGTGTTTTCTCAGCAGAGGGTAACTATTCAGCGTTCAAAGTTTAGTGGGCACGCTGCGCTTTGCCCACCCTACGATTTTGAATTTATGGCGGGGTGTATATTTTTGGTGAAATGTGGGGTATGCCACAATTTGATTGTATTAAAAATGTAGGGTGGGCAAAGCGCAGCGTGCCCACCAAACTTTGTCTACTGAGTAGCTACCAGAAAATATTTATAACTAGGAGGTATTTTTGGAAATATTCCTGTCTCTAAAAAAGCGTTTAATCATAGGGGTAGATATTCGTCCTGATCAAATTTGTTTGTTGCGGATGAAAAGGTCGCAAGGCCAGCAACAAATCGAGCTAGTTCACCATGCTAAGTTGCCCTCTGGTGTCATTATAGATGGAAAAGTGATGGAATTTAATCAATTAGTAGCAGTGATGGCTACTCTGGTTAGGGAAGCAAACATACACGGTTGTGCTGCAGCAATTGGGTTGCCTAATCGGAGTGTTATTAGTCAGACCATCATGTTGCCGGATACCTTGCATGAAAAAGAATATGAAGCTGAAATTGATACGCATATTCAGCAATATATACCTGGAATTACTGGAAAAGTTTGTTTTGATTATTTGCGACTAAAAAAAGAGTTGCCACATCAGGCTTTGTTAGTTGTAGCAAAAAAAGAATTAATGTCTCCTTATGTTGATGCAGTAAACCAAGCGGGGTTGTTAGTAAAAATAGTGGATGTCGATGTGTATGCCATAGTAAGAGCTGTCAGTGCTTTTGTGAAAATTAAAAATAAAACCATAGGAATATTAGTGTGTGACGGCGGGTATGCGCAAATTATTTTAATGCGGGATTTAAATATTATTTTTGCTCAACAAATAGATTATCAGAATGGTGACGATAGTTTGCTACAGAATTTTTTTGCGGAAATAAGCAAGGTAATTCAATTAGGTTTTTCAGCATTCCACTCAGAGCAGATTGAGCTATTTTATTTAGTTGGTAATGCTCCGTATTTGCAAGAGATAGAAGAATTTATGCAAAAAAATCTTTTAATATTAGTTGAGATGATTGAAACAAAGTCATTTTTTTCTGGTAGTTTGAAAGAAAAATTAAATTATTCGACTGCTCCTTCATTGGTGAGCATGGGTTTAGCGTTGCGGAGTTGTCCGCTATGGTAGAGATTAATTTATTATCTTGGCGAGAGCCTAGGCAACAGTTTATTTTTAAACTAATTGCCAGCATATATTCTATTATTTTAGGATTTGTTGTTTTAATTCTTCTTGCTTTACATAGTCATTTGGCTCATCAATCATCGTTGATGCGTGAAAAATTACAGCAGTTAGATAATCAGCAAAATAAGGTAGTTAATCAAACCACAAGGCGAAATGATTCTTCAGGCGAAGAAATATTACTAAGCAAAAATAAAAAACAAACCATTATCTTTGCTTTAATGCGAGAGCTGTTTCGTCTCCAGATTCCAGGGGTGCATTTAATCGAAATAGTTTTTGAACGTAAACAGCTTGTCATGAGAGGTCTGGCTGAGGATAGTCATGAAATTTATCATTTAATGGCTGAATTATTGGCGCTAAAAAAAATGAGTGCTGTCAAGTTAGATTCAATGAAAAGAAAGCCAGAAGGGATACAGTTTCAGTTGCGAGTGGTGGAGTTTTAGTGTTAATGATAAATGTTGTGATTAAGCGCCATGTTTTTTTTGCTGTTATTTGTGCCGGCATTTTTTTAATAGCGACGGCTTGGCTGGACATTGCTTATTTTACTCGGCAACAGCATAGCTATCGTGTGCAAGAGCAGCTTGTATTAGCAAAGCTTGCCGAAAATAAAATACGACAAGAAAAAATGCTTCATGATGGTTTAGCGGCAAAAAAAAATATGGATCAAAAAATAATTCCAGTAGTAGGAAAAAGAGCTAGGGATAAGTTTTTTGAGAAATTGGTTAACGCTGCGGAATCTCGCGGTTTATTGCTTCAGTCAGGAGATACAAAAGACATTGGCAGTGCAAATTACACAGCGGCATATTTAAAGTTGACTGGTGACTTGTCGCAAGTATTAAGTTTTTTTGAATTTATAGCAGATGCTGATTTTTTTATTTTATTAGATAGTTTTACTTTAAAGGCAGGTAATGATTTTAATGTTCAGCTTAATATTAATCTGAGTATTTATCCTTTTTCACTCTCTTTGAAGCAGAGAAAAATTTTTTCTGCTCCAGAGTTAAATAAGATTTTTCTTAAGTTAGAAAAAAACCCTGACCGAGAGATTAGTGATATCTCGCAAGCTGCTACAAGTTTTTCTTTGGTTTCTTTCAAGCAATTACATTTTATAGGTTCAGCTAAAGTAAAAGGCTGTTGGTGGGCTTGGTTAAAACAGCCTAATCATCAGTTAATTTCGGTGCAGTTATTGGATTATCTTGGAAGTGAGCGAGCACGTGTTGTGCAAATAAATGAGCAAGGTGTGGTTGTTAGTTTTGGTCAGCAGTTGGTAACTATTCAGTGAAAAGCCAAGGAATTTGGTGGGCACGCTGCGCTTTGCCCACCCTACGTTTTTTATAATTGCAGCCACCTTTTTTCCAATAAAATATTAAAATTGTGATGCTTTTGTAGGGTGGGCAAAGCGCAGCGTGCCCACCAAAACTCTTTGGCTGCTGAGTAGTTACGTTTTATTTGTGATAAGGATTTTTGATGTTAAAGATAATTAAATTTTTTTTAGTCGGAATTATTTTGTCGTTATTTATTGATGGAATAGTCTATGGTTTTAGTTCAACTGAGCGAAATGGAAAAGATTTTTCTATTGACTTGCAGGATGTTAGCTTGGCTGACGTGTTGCATATGATAGCGAAGTTTGATGGCCAAAATGTGATAGTGAGCCGCTCAGTTGCCGGCATTATTTCCTTGCATTTGCATCATGTTTCAGCTCGCGAAACATTCAAATTGTTACTTGCTTCGCATGGTTTAGTCAGCGTGTCGTTAGGAAGCGTCGCATTTATTACGTTAAAAGATGATTGGGTTAAGCACGAGGCGGATCAATTAAAGATGCAAGAATTAAAAGATACCGTTGCACCATTGGTAACCCAAGTTTGGCAAATTCATTATGCAAGAGCGCAAGATATTAGTCATTTACTTGGGGAGAGTGGCCATTCATTGTTGTCACGTCGAGGCCAAGTACATATTGATAAACGGACTAACAGCCTTTGTATTCAAGATACGGTGGATCGGATACAGCAAATGGCACTTTTGATTCGCCGAGTTGATGTGCCGGTACAGCAAGTGTTGATTGAAGCACATTTGGCTAGCGTTGACAGTGATTTTGAACGTAATATTGGTGTGCATTTTTCAACGCAAAAAAAGGGTATAACTTTCTCAGGTTTAGGGAGTGCTGCTGCAAATGCAACATCTGATGTATTAGTGGCAAAATTGGATAGTGCTTTTTTAACAATGCAATTGAATGCATTAGAAAGCTCTGGTCATGGCGAGCTTATTTCGAGCCCGCGTTTATTTACAGCTAATCAACAAACAGCCGCGATTGAGTCAGGAGAAGAGATTCCTTATCAGGAAGAGAGCGCTAATGGTGGAACAATGGTTATGTTTAAAAAAGCAGTATTGAGTTTGAAAGTGACGCCGCAGATTTTGCCTGGGAAGAAAGTCTTGTTACAATTACAAATTAATCAAGACAAACCCAGTAAATTAGTTGTGCAGGGTGTTCCAGCGATTAGTACGCGCCAGCTGAGCACTAGTATTTTGGTGCGGGATGGTGAAACAGTAGTTTTAGGCGGTGTTTATGAGTCAAATCGTGAGCATGGTGTGCAAGCTATTCCATTTTTAGCTAAGATTCCTTTATTAGGTTTTTTATTTCAGCAAAATGATACTATAGATAATAAGCGGGTACTGTTAATTTTTGTAACGCCTAAAATTATTCCGCAGTGAGGTGGAAAGTAAATGGTCATGTTGAAGTCAAATAAAATTTTTTTAATTGGCCCGATGGGTGCTGGGAAGAGTAGCGTAGGAAGATACTTGGCTGCGCAGTTAGAGCTCGATTTTTATGATACAGATGAAGAAATCGAAAAACGTACTGGTGTTGATATCGGCTGGATTTTTGATGTTGAGGGTGAGCAGGGTTTTCGGGAGCGTGAAACAGCAGTTATTGATGAGTTAACTCAACTTTCGCACATTGTTTTAGCGACGGGTGGCGGCTCAGTTGTTGAGCCATTAAATCAGGAACTGTTAAAAAAGCGCGGTATTTTAATTTATTTGGAAGTTTCTCTTAAGCATCAAGAAACACGCACATTGAATGAGAGCCGTCGCCCTTTACTGCGGGTACAAAATCGCCAAGAAGTATTAGAAAAATTACAGGATGAGCGTGAGCCGATTTATGCATCATTAGCTGATTTAACTGTTTTAACCGACAAGCGCACAGTGCGTGCAGTTGCTGATGATATTATTGGTTATTTAAAAAAAGCGTGATGATGGTGAGATTGGGTGGGTTGGTATAATTGCAAATCGTCATTCCTATTTGCATAGGAATGACGAATTTTCGCAATATTAATGTGTAGCTGGAGCTGGTGTAGTGACTGTTGTTGTGGTCGTTGTTGTTGCTTCTGGAGCTGTTGCAGCAGGAGCCGTTGTGGTAGCAGCTGGTGCGGTAGTTACAGCGGTGTTTTCAGTTGTCGCAGGAGCTGCAGGAGCCATTGTGTTGCTTGCTTCTGGAGCTGCTGGTTGTGCTACTTCAGCTGGAGCTTGTGTGGTTGTTGTCGTTGTTTCAGTTGTTTTGGTTTCTTCGCCTTTTTTGCTGCAAGCAACAACGCCAATAATGCAAAGAGCGGTCAATGTAGCAACTATAATTTTGTTCATAATTTAAGCTTCCCTAAATAAGTTAGTAATAAGATGAAAAAAAATCGCGCACGAAATAGTCTCGACATTTTGATTTCTATTACTGAAGCGAATGCCTAAAGCTATTGCGTACGCAATCTTTCTTTTCTAAGAAGCGCATATCTTAGCGTAAATAAATCCTGCTGCAAAGACGTATTTAACTTAAATTGTAACTATTCAACAGCAAAAGTGCGGTGGGCACGCTGCGTTTTGCCCACCCTACAAAAAAATGACAAGAATAAATATAAAATGGCACGCTGCGCTTTGCCCACCCTACAAAAAAATGACAAGAATAAATATAAAATGGCACGCTGCGCTTTGCCCACCCTACAAAAAAATGACAAGAATAAATATAAAATGGCACGCTGCGCTTTGCCCACCCTACAAAAAATGACAAAAATTATAAAAAATGTAGGGTGGGCAAAGCGCAGCGTGCCCACCAAATTTTTTGGCTGTTGAATAGTTAGTTTAAACTTTGTAATTCAAGCGTGGCTTTCGCTTTGCACATAACTTAAACCGCGTTCAATCGCTTCTTGCATGTTCAAGCGTTTTTTGTCAGCATCGTCAAATTAATTCTTTTGGAATAAAATTTTACTATGGCACTGTTAAAAAATGACTGCTTATTAAGAACAATTCGTCGTGAGCCGGTTGATAAAACGCCGATTTGGATTATGCGCCAAGCTGGGCGTTATTTGCCAGAGTATCAAGTTATTCGTAAAAAAGCCGGTAGTTTTCTGCAATTATGCAAGACTCCAGAGCTAGCTTGTGAGGTGACGTTGCAGCCGCTGGCGCGCTTTCCATTGGATGCAGCAATTTTGTTTTCTGATATTTTAACAATACCTGATGCTATGGGGTTGGGGTTACATTTTCAAGAAGGTGAGGGGCCGTTATTTGAGCGTCCGTTGCGGACTGAGAAAGAAATACAAGCATTAGGTATTCCTGATCCAGAAGTAAGTTTGCGTTATGTATTAGATACTATTCGAATGGTTAATCATGAATTAGCGGGTAAAGTGCCTTTAATCGGTTTTTGTGGCAGCCCTTGGACAGTGGGTGCTTATATGGTTGAAGGTAAAGCCAATAAATCATTCCCATTGATTCATGCTATGCGAAAAGAGCAACCGAAAGTATTACATTCCTTACTTAATGTGTTAGCGCAATCGATTAGTCTGCATTTGAGTGCGCAGATTAAAGCCGGTGTGCAAGTCGTCATGTTGTTTGATACTTGGGGCGGCTTGCTTGATACCGCGAGCTATAAAGAATTTTCTTTGCGCTATTTACAGCAAATTATTACTCAGCTTAAAAATGAACATGATGTTCCCATTATTCTTTTTACCAAAGGTGGTGGGAAATGGTTAGATATCATGGCAGCAACAGGTTGTGATGCTTTGGGTATTGATTGGTTGCTTTCCCTTAGTGAAGCTAGGCAACAAGTAGGTCATAAAGTGGCTTTGCAAGGAAATATGAATCCAGAAATTTTATATCGTTCGCCAGAGGAGATTCACGCAGCGGTAGCTGAAATTTTAGCGAGTTATGGTCAAGGCTCGGGACATATTTTTAATTTAGGCCATGGTATTATTAAAGATATGAATCCAGAGCATGTTGCAGTCTTGGTAGATGCGGTGCATACCTTGAGTCAGTCGTATCATAAATAATAGGAAATCTATTGAATGCGCACAGCAGATTTTAAACCCGCATGGTGGTTACCCGGCCCGCACTTGCAAACATTGTGGCCAGCATTGTGTCGACGTTCTACTTTAAATATTCCAATAGAAAAAGAGCGGCTTGAATTGCCTGATGGTGATTTTTTAGATTTAGCTTGGATTAATAAGGAAAAAAAGGGTCCTTTGGTATTATTATTACATGGTTTAGAGGGGTCGGTGCGATCTTCTTACGCACAAGGAATGTTGCATGCAATTAACCAACAGAATTGGCGTGGTGTTGTCATGCATTTTCGTGGTTGCAGTGGTGAGCCTAATCGTTTATCACGGAGTTATCATTCGGGTGAAACAAGTGATTTAAATTTTTTGGTAGAGACATTGTGTGAGCGTGAACCCGATACACCGTTAGCAGTCGTCGGTTTTTCTTTGGGTGGAAATGTTTTGTTGAAATGGTTAGGAGAGGCAGAGAGAAAAAATTTATTATCTGCTGCAGTTGCTGTGTCGGTGCCATTTGAATTGCATAAATCTGCAAATCGAGTTCAGCATGGTTTTTCACGTTTGTATCAAAAACATTTTTTAAAATGTTTACGCAAACGGTTAACACATAAATTTCAACTAGACTCTCCTACGTTTGCTATGCCATCGTTAACAGAGTTAACCACATTGTGGGAATTTGATGATAAGGTGACAGCACCTTTGCATGGATTTTCTGGTGTGCATGATTATTATTCGCAGTCGAGTAGCCGGCAATTTTTAAATAAAATTACGGTGCCAACATTGTTGTTACATGCCAAAGATGACCCATTTATGACGCCGGATGTGATTCCTGAGCCGCATGAATTAGCGGAATGTGTTACACTTGAAGTAACGAATGCAGGTGGCCATCTTGGGTTTGTGATAGGTACGAATCCTTGGCGTGTGCGATATTGGTTAGATGAGCGAGTGCCAGAATTTTTAGGGAATTTTTTTTAATTGTTCAGCGATGAGGGGTTTGGTGGGCACGCTGCGTTTTGCCCACGCTCTGGATGCCAGCTAGAAACGTGCTGGCATGATAAGGTTTCGTAGGGTGGGCAAAGCGCAGCGTGCCCACCAAACTCTTTGGCTGCTGAGTATAAACTTTTTTAGGTAAAGTGATGACAAAAAATAATGTTAAACAACAAGCGTTGATTGCCAGTATAGTTTTAGTTTGCTTTGTTAGTATTGCTTATTGGATCTATAGTCAATTTTATCTTTCAACCGATGATGCTTATGTAAATGCTAATGTGGTGCAAGTTGCTTCTCGAGTCACAGGGCAAGTGCAGCATCTTTATGTAGTAAATAATCAGCATGTCAAGCAAGGAGAACTTTTGTTTGATAGTGATATAGCCTTATTTCAAGTGGCTGTTGATCAAGCTAAAGCAAGATTAGATGTGAGCGTCGCTAATTTACAATTAGCGCAAGTGACGGCATCACGCACGCAAGAGCTCGCTAAAAAAAGAGTTGCATCTGATCAGGAGCAGGATAAAGCTCAAGCGATATTATTGTCTGCCTTGGCGAATGTACAATTAGCTAAAGCAAACTTAGCGCAAGCTGAATTAAATTTAAGTTACACAAAAGTTTATGCGACGACAAGTGGTTGGGTGACGAATGTAACTTTGCGTGTTGGTGATATCGTTATTGCAAATCAGCCACAATTTGCTTTAGTAAGTGACCAAGAATTTTGGATTGATGCAAACTTTAAAGAAACTGAATTTTCACGTTTGCGTCCTGGCCAGCATGCAGAGATAAGAGTAGATATGTATCCTGATCATCCTTTTGCTGGTGTTGTGGAAAGTATAAGTAGTGGTAGTGGTACGGCTTTTTCTTTGCTACCACCAGAAAATGCTACAGGTAATTGGGTTAAGGTAACACAACGAGTGCCGGTTCGTATTCGTGTTCTCAATCCTGATGCGCAGTTTCCATTAAGAATTGGAACAACAGCCAGTGTTACAATACGGGTGTAACAAAAATCAATGAAGCCACTTTCTCCACATGATATTTCACCTGCTACTCGCGCATTAATCACTGTTGCAGTTATGTCGGCGACACTTATTCAAGTGTTGGATACAACAATAGTGAATGTTGCGCTTCCGCATATGGAAGGCACTTTAAGTGCTACAGCTGATCAAATTACCTGGGTATTAACGAGCTATTTAGTTGCTTCTGCTATTTTTATGCCGTTGACGGGTTATTTTACTGATCGACTTGGACGGAAAAAATATTTATTAATTAGTATTGGCGGTTTTGTGATTGCATCTGCACTGTGCGGCGCAGCAGCTAATATTACTCAGATTGTTTTATTTCGATTGTTACAAGGAATATTTGGTGCTGCACTCGTGCCACTTTCGCAAGCCATTATGGCGGATATTTATCCCGAAGAAGATCGAGGTACAGCAATGGCGATTTGGGGTATGGGGGTAATGGTAGGGCCTATTTTAGGCCCAACATTAGGAGGATATTTGACAGAAGTTGCGAGTTGGCGTTGGACTTTTTATATTAATGTACCCTTAGGTTTTTTATCTTTTATGCTAGCTTGGCGTGTCGTTCCTGATACGCCAACTAAAGCACGGCAAATGGATTGGTTTGGTTTGATTTTAATTTCAATAGCTATTGGTGCTATTCAATATTTTTTAGATCGTGGCAATCAAGATGATTGGTTTAATTCCGCAAGTATTCGTTTGATAGGTTTAATTGCAGTAACCAGCTTTTTAGGATTTTTATTACATAGCCTGCGGCAAAAAAATAAATCCGTATTTGATATTACCATTTTTAATGATCGCAATTTTACGCTGGCCAGTTTGGTATTGGCGTTGTTTGGTTTAGGATTGTATGGCGCAATGGTTATTTTGCCGTTGATGTTGGAAGGCTTGTTTAATTATCCTGTATTGACAACGGGTTTGGTTATGGCGCCAAGAGGGATAAGTGGTTTAGTCAGTATGTTGGTCGTGAGCAAATTAATAAAAAAAGTTGATCCAAGAATATTAATTTTGGCAGGAATTAGTATTAGCGGTAGTGGTATGGTGATTGGAGCTTATTATAATTTGGCTGTTAGCCCGGGGTGGATTATCGGCCCACTTTTATTGCAAGGTTTTGGTTTGGGTATGATTTTTGTGCCTTTGTCGGCAATTGCTTTTGCAACGCTGTCACCCCATTTACGTTCAGAAGCGGCGGGTTTATTTAGTTTATTGCGGACAATGGGTAGCTCGATGGGCATATCTATTATTGCAACCGTTTTTTCTCGTCATGGTCAGATGGCATGGAATCAGTGGGGTGGATTTATTAATCCGTATAATCCCGCACTTATTAATTATTTACAGCATATTCATATGAATATTCATCAGCCTTTAGCTATTTTTATTTTACAGCAACAACTTTATCGGCAAGCGCAGATGGTATCATTTGTAAATGTTTATATTTTTATTACCTGGAGTTTTGTGTTGATGCTGCCTTTGGTGTTGTTGCTAAAAAAACCGAAGAAAAAAGCTGCTTCGGTTGCGGTGGTGGAATAAAGTTAATCTTTTTGTACAATCTTATCAGGCTTAGATTCTTTGCTGTGCTAATAGAATAACAATTAAGAAGAGTTACTTAAGTCAAAGATTGAAGATTAGTGTACCTTTATTATATTCTATTGAGATTATAGATTATGTGGTGTTGGGTTCGATTATGTAGCTATTCAGCAATTAGAGAGTTTGGTGGGCACGCTGCGCTTTGCCCACCCTACATTTTTTATAATTTATTTTTGTAATTTTTGTAGGGTGGGCAAAGCGCAGCGTGCCCACCAAACTCTCTAGTTGCTGAATAGTTACTCCATTATTGTCATCATAAGGAGATGTTTAATGCAAGCTAAGAATCCAGCTGGAACTTGTGGTTTTGCTTTTTTAGAGTTTTCTTCACCACATTCCGAAATCCTTGAAAAACAATTTATTAGCATGGGTTTTGTTCCCGTTGCAAAACATCAGCAATATCCAATCACTATTTTTCAACAAAATAATATTCGATTTATATTAAATCTGGCTCCAGATAGTCACGCAGTAGAGTTTGCTAAATTGCATGGCGCATCTTGCAGTGCCATGGGATTTCATGTTGAGGATGCTCAAGCAGCATATCAACATGCTATTGCTAACGGTGCTGTGTCTTATAAAGATGAAAATAGTATTTATGCCATTCCAGCAATTATGGGTGTAGGTGGTAGTTTGATTTATTTTGTTGATTACCATGATGAGCTTGCTAATTATAGCCCTCTTTTTGCACCACTAGCGTTTACACAATCGCCGATTAATGCTGCCGGATTAACTTATATCGATCATGTTACACATAATTTACAGCGCGGTAATATGGATAAATTAGCTGAATTTTATGAAACTATTTTTAATTTTAAAGAAATACGTTACTTTGACATAGAAGGAAAAGTAACAGGATTAAAAAGTCGTGCAATGACGAGTCCGTGTGGAAAAATTCGTATACCACTCAATGAATCCTCTGATGATAAATCGCAAATTGAAGAATTTTTAAAAGATTTTAATGGTGAGGGTATTCAGCATATTGCTTTGGGCACGAATGATATTTATCAAACGATTGAGTTATTGCGTACACAAGGTTTAGATTTTATGAATACACCAGATACATATTATGAATTACTTGAAAAGCGTTTGCCAGGGCATGGAGAACAAACAACATTGCTGCAAAAAAACAAAATTCTTGTTGATGGTGCAGTCACACCAGAAAAAAAATTACTTTTGCAAATCTTTACTAAAAATATGTTAGGTCCCGTTTTTTTTGAAATTATTCAGCGTAAAGGTGATGAAGGCTTTGGCGAGGGAAATTTTAGAGCTTTATTTGAGTCGATAGAGTTAGATCAAATTAAGCGTGGTGTTTTAAAGCTGGAATAGATAACAAGCGTTATAGTTTCAAACACAGAGTAACTACTCAGTGGCGAGGGAGTTTGGTGGGCACGCTGCGCTTTGCCCACCCTACAAAAATTTATAAAAATGTAGGGTGGGCAAAGCGCAGCGTGCCCACCAAACTCCCTAAGTGTTGAGTAGTTACAATACAAAAGGAATTTTAATGAAACTTGCAACATTAAGAAATAATACTCGTGATGGGCAGTTAGTAGTAGTCAGTAAAGATTTATCTCGCGCTGTTTTAGTGCCTGAGATTGCTAATCATCTGCAGTATGTTTTAGATCATTGGGTTGAATGTCGACTCGCATTAGAAGACTGTTATCGTCGTCTTAATCAGCAAGAGATTAAAAATACTTTAGTGTTTGCTTCACAACAAGTTGCATCACCTCTACCTCGAGCATATCAATGGGCTGATGGCAGTGCGTATGTTAACCATGTAGAGTTAGTGCGTAAAGCTCGTGGCGCCGAAATGCCCGCTGATTTTTGGATTAATCCGCTAATGTATCAAGGCGGATCAGATTGTTTTTTAGGCCCGTATGATGATATCTCAGTCAGTGATATTGAATGGGGAGTTGATTTTGAAGCAGAGATCGCAGTGGTCACAACCGATGTCGCAATGGGTGTGCGGAAAGAAGAAGCAGAAAAAAATATTTGCTTGTTAATGCTAGTCAATGATGTGTCTTTACGGAATCTTATTCCTGCAGAGTTAAGCAAGGGGTTTGGTTTTTTTCAAAGTAAACCATCCAGTGCATTTTCTCCGGTTGCAGTAACACCAGATGAATTAGGCCACGCGTGGGATGGTAAAAAAGTGCATTTGCCTTTAATAACACATCTCAATAAGCAACTTTTTGGTGAGCCGAATGCCGGCGTTGATATGACGTTTGATTTTCCTACTTTGATTGCGCACGCAGCTAAAACGCGAGCTTTGATGGCAGGCACTATTGTTGGTTCGGGAACGGTTTCTAATCTTGATCGTAACAAGGGTTCATCCTGTATTGCTGAAAAGCGCATGCTAGAAATAATCGCGCAGGGAAGTGCATCAACACCGTTTATGCAGCTAGGCGATGAAGTAAAAATTGAAATGTTTGATGAAAAGCAACAAAGTATTTTTGGCGCAATTAAACAAAAGGTTGTTATATGTTAACATTGTATGATTATTTTCGTTCATCAGCTTGTTTTCGTGTGCGGATTGCGCTTAATCTTAAGGGATTAAGTTATGAAAAACAGACTGTTCACTTAGTAAAAGATGGCGGTGAACAGTTGTCTGCTGAATATAAAAAAATTAATCCACAAGCATTAGTTCCAACCTTATTAGCTGATAAAAAACCATTAACACAATCCTTGGCAATCATTGAATATCTTGATGAGGTGTATCCACAACCTGCTTTGCTTCCTGCTGATCCTTATTTAAAAGCAGTAGCAAGATCATTGGCTTTGTCTATCGCTGCAGATTTACATCCTCTTAATAATTTGCGGGTTATGAAATTTTTAACGACAGAGTTAGAAGTGTCCGAAGATAAAAAAAACCAATGGTATCAGCATTGGCTTAAGCTAGGTTTGTCGGCATTAGAGCAGCAACTGAGTGTTTTACCCACAACAGGAAAATTTTGTTTTGGTGATATACCGGGTTTAGTTGATCTTTGTCTTGTTCCTCAAGTGTATAACGCTAGGCGTTATCACTGCGATATGAGTGCTTATCCTCTGATAACACGTATTGATGCTCATTGCCAAGCGCATCCGGCATTTATAGCAGCCTGGCCGAATGATTTGGAAGCTGAAATTAAAGGATGATTATGGATTTTAAATTATTGGCAAATCGTTCTATCAGTCAGTTAACACCTTATCAACCAGGGAAGCCGATTGCGGAGCTTGAGCGTGAGCTTGGTATTCATTCCGCAATTAAATTAGCCAGTAATGAAAACCCATTGGGAGCAAGCCAGTTAGCTGTTGAGGCAGGCCAGCAAGCGATGTTAGATGCGCATATTTATCCTGATGGTGGTTGTTTTGAGCTTAAAAAAACATTGGCTGATTTTTTGAAAATTCAAGCAGCTCAGTTAACCATGGGGAATGGCTCAGAAAATATTTTGGAATTAATTGTAAAATCCTATCTTTCTTGCGAGAGCTCAGCGGTTATTTCGCAATATGCTTTTTTAACTATTCCTCTTTTGATACAAAGTTATGGTGCTCGCATTATTCAAGTGCCAGCGGATAATTATCGTCATGATATTAATGCAATGATTGCCGCAGTAGACGAAAAAACGCGTATTATATTTATTGTGAATCCTAACAATCCGACAGGTACTTATATCACGCAAAAAGAAATGTTGCTGTTGTTAAAATCAATTCCTGCGCATATTTTAGTTGTTGTTGATGAGGCTTATTATGAATATATTCAGGAAAATGATTACCCTGACATGCTTGCATTAATGGCGACTTATCCTAACCTTATTGTGACGCGGACTTTTTCTAAAGCTTATGGTTTGGCAGGTTTGCGTTTAGGTTATGCTGCTTCATCAGTTGAAATTGCTGATATATTAAATCGAGCGCGTTTACCTTTTAATGTGAACACTCCCGCAGCTTGTGCTGCTCAGGCAGCAATTTTAGATCAAGGCCATATTAAAAAAAGCGTTGAATTAAATGTTCAAGGTATGGTGCAATTAAAGGCGGGTTTAAATGCTTTAAATTTAGAATATATTCCTTCGCTAGGAAATTTTATTGCTGTCGACGTAAAACAGAATGCTTTGGAAATTTATCAAAAGTTACTTCATCATGGTGTCATTGTTCGCCATTTAAATGCATATGGAATGACGACACATCTTCGAGTAACCATCGGAACTCTTGAGCAAAACAAGCGTTTTTTAACTGCGTTATCTGAGGTAATATAAGTGACTATTCATTATCTTTATGGTTTAGGAAATTATTTTCAATCAGAAGTTATTGCAAATACACTGATTGCAGGCCGTAATTCACCACAAAAAGTACCGCATGGATTATATGCGGAGCAATTAAGTGGTAGTGCTTTTACAATGTCGCGACAGAATAATTTACATAGTTGGTTATATCGGATCAGGCCGTCGGTTTTGCATGATGAATTTCAGCTGTTGTCGCATCCTTTTTTAGCTAATCCGCCATTTAATAAAATACCAACACCACCGAATCAATTACGTTGGGATCCTTTGCCTTATTTTGATTCGGCAGTTAATTTTATTCAGGGACTGTTTACTCTGGCAGGTAATCAGGGCGCTGCGATTCATTTGTATAGTGCAAATGTGTCGATGGAAAAAGAATTTTTTTATAATTCAGATGGTGAGCTATTAATTGTGCCGCAAGAAGGCGCTTTGCGTTTTAAAACCGAGTTTGGCATTTTAGATGTGAAACCAGGCGAAATTGCGTTACTTCCGCGAGGCGTTAAATTTCAAGTGTTATTATTGGAAGATAAAGCACGTGGTTATGTTTGTGAAAACTTTGGCTTACCTTTTCGCTTACCTGAGCTGGGTGTGATTGGTGCAAATGGATTGGCTAGCCCGCGTGATTTTGCCATTCCCGTTGCTTGCTTTGAAGAGCAAACAGGAGACTTTAAATTAATTACTAAATTTGATGGCCATTTATGGGCAACAAATATCTCACATTCTCCCTTAGATGTTGTTGCATGGCATGGAAATTATGCACCTTGTAAATATGATTTAAGTCATTTTAATGCGCTGAGCTCAGTTAGTTTTGATCACCCTGATCCATCTATTTTTACTGTGTTAACAGCACCTTCGGCGCAGCCTGGTTTAGCGAATGTGGATTTTGTTATTTTTCCGCCGCGTTGGATGGTAGCAGAAGATACATTTCGCCCTCCTTACTATCATCGTAATATTATGAATGAATATATGGGATTAATTTATGGAATTTATGATGCAAAGGAAAATGGTTTTGTTGCTGGTGGTGGTAGTTTACATAATTGCATGACGGCGCATGGGCCTGATGCAGAGGCATACTTAAAGGCGACACAAGCAACATTAAAACCAGAATTGTATAGTGACACATTGGCTTTTATGTTTGAATCACAGGCTATTTGGCATGTTACATCGGCGGGGATGAATGCTGAATTTCGGCAAAAAGATTATTTGGATTGTTGGAAAAATTTAACGGCGAATTTTTCAAGTAAATAAGTTGTAATTATTCAACAGGAAAAACGTTTGGTGGGCACGCTGCGCTTTGCCCACCCTACGATTATATAAAAATATCTATTATGTAAAAAATGTAGGGTGGGCAAAGCGCAGCGTGCCCACCAAATGCTTTTCCTGCTAAATAGTTACAATAAAATTTTGATGTTATTTTATAGTCAGCATCAAAACTTCCTGATCTTCCACCTTATAAATCAAGCGCATTTCATCAATAGTTTCACAATAAAGCCCCATCATACCTTCTAATTTTTTAGCACCCGGTGGGCGAGGATTAATAGCTAGTGCTTCAGCTACTTTAAGGATTTGTTTTTGACATTTTCGCGGTAATTCTTTGAGCTGTCTAACAGCAGCAGGAGCTACTTTTACGCTATAGGGTGTTGTCACGAGTTATGCGCCTATTTCATCGTTGAGTTGGCTTAATGTGATTGTACCTGAGCTGCGTGCTTCTTTTAAGGCATCGATTGCACTGTGTAAATCGTGTTTGTCTTGTGAATGTTGTAAGGCGTGCAAGTCTTCGAGGGGAATGATGGCTGCAATTTCTTTGCCGCGGCGGGTTAAGATAATGCGTTCTTTGCTGTGAGCAACACGATTAATTAAATCAGAAAATTGTTCTTTGGCTTCAATCGTATTCATTATAGTCATCGTCATGATAAATGTTACTCCTGGGTGTGAAAATAAAAATACCTCAATGCTTGTTCGGCACTGAGGTATCGCTTGATTTTAAGCTGTTGTGCTTTCCTTTTCCATGCTAACAGAATATTTTCCAGCCGAAGCTAAGCTATTGAGTTTTGCACGAATTAAAAAGTTTTGTTGAGCTGTCGTATTATTTTTACTGTCGCCTTGCCAGATTTTCATTGGATAATCTTGGAGTGCGCGGGCAAAAGAGAAGCTAAGATGCCAAGGTAAATTGCCTAATGCATTCATTGCTTGCAGATTCGCTGTTGCTTGCTCTGATGATTGGCCGCCAGATAAAAAGTTAATTGTTGGTACGGCAGCAGGCACGGTGCGCTTTAATACTTCAACTGTCATTTTTCCAACTTGTTCAGGGCTAGCTTGTATAGCGCATTTTTTGCCACTAATCACCATGCTGGGTTTGAGAACAATATATTCAAGTTTAACTTTGTGCTTATATAGAGCATTAAAAACTGCGTGTAATACCTGTTCAGTGACTTCTGCGCAGCGTTCAATAGTGTGATCGCTGTCAATTAATATTTCTGGCTCTACAATAGGGACTATACCAGCCGCTTGGCAAAGCGCAGCGTAGCTGGCTAGGCCTTCAGCATTCGTTTTGATGGCTAACATGCTAGGAGTCGTTGCAGAGATGCTATAAACCGAGCGCCATTTTGCAAACATGGCTCCTTGTTTTTTATAAGCAGCAAGTCTTTCAGCCAAGCCATCTAATCCTTGAGTATATTGTTCATTTTGTGTGTTAGGAATAGTAGCCAAACCTTTGTCTACTTTAATTCCAGGTAAAATTCCGTGTTTAATCAAGAGGTCAGGGAAAGGAATGTTAGCACTGGTCATTTGGTTTAAGGTTTCTTCGAATAAAATAACACCAGCAACATAGTCGCTAATATGGGGTGTGGTGACTAACATTTCGCGATAAGCGCGACGGCTGTCTTCGGTGGAAGTAACGCCGATAGCCTCAAAACGCTTGGTAATGGTAGGGGTGCTTTCGTCAGCAGCTAATATACCTTTGCCAGTAGCAGAGAGTTTAGAAATTGTTGTTTCCAAGTCTTTTATGATCATGGTGATTAAATCCTTAGCGGGTTATTAATAAGCAGATTTGAATGCCGCAAAGCGTAGCATAAATATTTCGGCTGGGCGAGGGTCTTCATTCGAATATCGAAACTTAGAGACTTACTAAATAGGCTACCTTATAATTCATTTTTTAGTGATTAATTAATGACACACAACTTTGGGATGTAAGGACTGCCATGATTTTTAAAATAGGCGATAAAGCCCCGGATTTTACTTTAATGACAGATAAGAATACCTTGTTTACTCTGCATGAGTTACAAGGTAAAAAAGTAGTTCTTTATTTTTATCCTAAAGATGATACGCCAGGCTGTACCAAACAGGCTTGTGATTTTCGTGATACAGTAGCGCGCTTAATGGATAAAAATACCGTTGTTGTTGGAATATCTAAAGACAGTGCAGCGAAGCACACAAAATTCAAACAAAAATATGCACTTTCTTTTCCATTATTAGCTGATGAAAATGGTGATGTTTGTGAAAAATATGGTGTCATGAATAAAAAAAGTCTTTTTGGAAAAACATTTTTAGGTATACAGCGTTCCACTTTTTTAATTGATGAGCAGGGAATTTTTCGCGCTATTTGGCGAAAAGTTAAAGTAAATGGTCATATACAACAGGTGCTAGATGAACTCAACAAAAAATAAAACCGCAATTACTCCCACGCGTGCAGAAAATTATCCTGAGTGGTATCAGCAAGTAGTAAAAGCAGCTGAAATGGCAGAAGTATCACCGGTGCGTGGTTGCATGATTATCAGGCCGTGGGGTTATGCGTTATGGGAAAATATTCAGCGCGTCTTGGATGATGAAATTAAAGCAACAGGGCATAAAAACGTTTATTTTCCTTTATTAATTCCAGTTAGTTTTTTGCAAAAAGAAGCTGATCATATTGAAGGTTTTGCTAAAGAGTGTGCTGTGGTAACTCACACACGATTAGTGACAAATGATGAAGGTAAGTTAACTCCAGGCAGTCCCTTAGAAGATCCTTACATCATTCGTCCTACGTCAGAAATTATTATTGGCGAAGCATTTTCACGCTGGGTGCAGTCCTATCGGGATTTACCATTGCTAATTAATCAATGGGCAAATGTCATGCGCTGGGAAATGCGAACACGGATGTTTTTACGGACATCAGAGTTTTTGTGGCAAGAGGGTCATACAGCGCATGCTACTGCCGAAGAGGCGCGTCAAGAAACATTAAAAATGCTAGAAGTTTATACGCGATTTGTTGAAGATTATATGGCAATTCCGGTGATTAAAGGTGAAAAATCAGAAAGTGAACGTTTTCCTGGTGCTGTTAATACCTATACGATAGAAGCAATGATGCAAGATAAAAAAGCGCTGCAGACAGGCACTTCGCATTTCCTTGGTCAGAATTTTTCGCATGCATGTAACATTAAATTTTTGAGTGCAGCAGGACAAGAAGAATTTGCTTGGACAACTTCATGGGGTGTGTCAACGCGTATGATAGGCGGTTTGATTATGACGCACAGTGATGATAACGGTTTGATTTTGCCACCGAAGCTTGCGCCTTTGCATATTGTTATTTTGCCGATTATTCACAAAGATGAACAGCGCGCAGATATTACAGCTTATTGTGAAAAACTAGCGCAAGCGTTGCGTGCTGTTTATTACCATGAAAAACGTTTAGCAGTAGAAATTGATTATCGTGAGCTAACTGGCGGTGAAAAAGCGTGGAGTTGGGTGAAAAAAGGTGTGCCAATTCGCATAGAGATTGGTATGAAAGAATGTCAGGGCAATAGTGTGTTTTTTGGTCGGCGAGATAAAGACTATAAAGACCGTGTTGCGATGGATCAACAGCAATTTGTTGCGGGTGTTGTGACTCAGCTAGATGAATTACAAAATAACTTATTAACTCGTGCTCGTGAGTTTCAACAAAAAAATACGGTAAAAATTGAAAGTAAAAAAGATTTTTATGAATTTTTTGCTGGTGAGGGTGGTTTTGCTTTGGCGCATTGGAATGGTGATGCGGCAATTGAGAAGCAAATAAAAGAAGATTTGAATGTGACGATTCGTTGTATTCCGTTGGTGGAAAGTCCTGAGTCGGGCGTTTGTATTTTTTCGGGTGAAAAAAGTAAGCAGAGAGTTGTTTTTGCGAAGGCGTATTAAATATTCTTTTGGTAGAGTAAAATCCATCTATAGCGCGTGATCCACGCGCTTTATTTTCTAATGTAATGATTATAAAATCTTTTTACTATTCAATTAAATAGCCTTGTTTGACACGATCATTTTGTTAGCAATTCGCCTGTAGATTAAAAAAATACGCTATAATAAATCATTATGCATAATAAAATGAGGAGCAGCTTTAGATGGCTAAAAGTGGCCCTGGTATCGTTGATAGTAAAACTGCAAAAGATAAAAAAAGTGAAACTCCGCTTGCTGCCTCGGATTGTATCCCTTTGCTCAAAGTAATCAAAGGCATGGGCGTTGCTCCAACAGCGACTAAGCTAGAAGTTGAAGCAAAGCTTAATGCGGTTTTTACCAAAAACCTTAAGGTTGAAGATGTCGTAGATGAGGCAGGTAGATCTGCGCTTGACTATGCGGCGGAATATGCTAATCCGCACGCGATGCGATGGTTAATAGATAAGTTTAGTTTTATAAGTAAAACTAAAATAATTAATAAAATCGATACGAACGCTCTTCGCCCTTCAACTGTGCTATTGCGTCATATTTATTCAGATGCTATCGATGCTAAAAAAGCAACGCCTAAAATGCGGCATGAAATAGAATGCCGAAATTCTATTTTGCGAATTTTAATAGAAAATGGCGCTGATTTTTGGGGTTTGTTTTTATGGGAAAATAGTTTTTATAACTCACCCATTTATGAAGCAGCTCGCAAAGGTAATCGTGCTTTACTAGAAATATTTTTCCAGGAATTAAGGGCAAACAAAGCTAAATTAAATAAAGATTTTAGTTTCGAAGAATTAATTGCACAGGCTACTCATGGTGACCAGCTTGATTATGTGCTGAAACGGGTAAAACAATTTACTACGCTTTGGCAAAAGTCGAGGAGTGCAACTTTTGATGCAAAACAAATTATTTCTTATGATATTGCAAAAGTTATTGATGCGCCGATAAGAAATAAAAATACTCGTGCTCTGCAAATGTTATTGATTTATGAAATGCCTACGGTTCTTCCTTTCGAGGCGGATAAAATAGGTCAAATGGATTGTTCGCTTATTAGTTACGTTTTTACAGTAAATAAAAATCTATCGGGCAACATAAATGACGCAAAAGAAATTAATACTATTTTGCGTAAGCGTGGCGTGCAAGCAACAATTAATGATTTGGCCTATGCGGTGAGTCATGATTGGTTGGATGTCGTGAAAATTATCGTGGAAGATTATAGTGTGCTTCCCACAGGGGGTTATACTTTTATTTCAAAATATGATCGTTCTGGTCCGACCAAGAGAGAGTCGTTGTTAGAGTTGGCCATAAAGATTAAATCAATAAGTATGTTTGCTTATTTCAAAGAGCAGGTCATAAGGCAAAAAGGTGCTTTGCCGTATGATAAAATGCGCGATTTTGTCGTTAGTAATATAGGTTATGGAGGAAAATTAAATATAGAGCTTGTTCATTATATTTTGAATGAATTATTTCAGGTGTGTTTAACGTTGCAGGGACTTAGTGCTATTTTAACGTTTTGTTTGGAGAAAAGAGTCCATAACTCAGAGCCAGCAAACTATGATTATCTTTTAGCGCTTAAGCTTGTAGTGAATATGGACCACGTTAATGCGTTAAATGCGCTAAAAAAGCTAAATAAAAATTATATTGAAGATTTACAGGCTGTATTGTTAAGGTTTGATGATAAAGGGCCAGGTGATTTTTTAACTAAATTGTTAGCAACGCTTCCTCAGTTTTCCTTAGATCAGAAATCAGCTCGGCCGCCAGCGGTCAATCCTAATGCTAGACCACAATCGGTAGTTCATGGTTCTTCAGCGGCTATTATGCTGCCTTCATCATCAGCAACAACAGAGGCAGTAGCGCAGGCTACTGATCAGCCCTCTCTTGTTTTGCCTAACACGCCAGCGCCATCGGCTCCGAGTGCTCCATCGCAATCGATAGCGGGCATTGTACCTCTGCGCGACAAAGGCTTAGCTGGTATGGTTGTTTCTCCAGACACAAAAGAAAAAAATTCCTCTGTTGAAAGAGCAGCAGCAATAGATAATAAGCAGGATGTAAAATTAGCAACACCTCCGAATAGATTATTAATTGAAACAATTAAAAGTATGGGGGTTGCACCAAAAGACGGTAAAGAACAGATGTATGCGAAATTAAATGCGATTTTTAAACTTTATCCGCATGTAGATGGAATAGTTGAAGAGGTGGTTGAAAAGAAGCGCGAAAGAAAATATCCGTTAGACTATGCCACTGAATATGCAAATCTCTATGCTGTGCAGTGGTTGATAGAGAAGCTTGGAGGTGATACAAGATATTGTTTAAATACAATTAACCATGGGGAAAAGAGTACAATAATACGTGGTATTTCATACTCTGATAAAATAGATGCTGACACAGCAACACCAGAAAAAAGGCGAGAAATAGAGTGTCGTGCTTCGATAGCGCAGATATTATTAGATAATGGAGCGGATATTTTTGGGCCTCACAATAGCTTTGGTAGTATGTATGCTCCTGATGGACAATATACGGATCTTGATCTAGTTGCTAGCGCAGCGGCACGTTCAGGCAATAATAATTTTTTAGAGATTTTTTTTAATCGTTTTAAAAATGCTGGAGAGTGGTACAAAAAATTTTTTAATTATCAGCGGCTGATTACAAGCGCATGTTCAAGTGACCAATTGGGTTATGTGCTTAAGCATATAAGTGAATTGCAGGCGGTTAAACCAGTGTCTTATGTTGTTTCCCTTGTTAAAGGGAATAGTTTGGATAATATTAAGCTGTTATTACTATATAACATGATGGCGACTAGGTTTGAAGAAGGCATTCAAGGAGATAATTTAGATCAGGCTCAGGCCATGTCTTCTTGTAGGAAATATGTTTGCAGTTCGTTAGCTGGATCTATTTTTTTAGATAATGATAAGAAAAAAAGCACTGAAGAAGTAAAGGATATGTTGCAGAGATATGGCATAGTGCCGTTAGTGGAAGATCTTGCTGCTGCTGTGTCTGCAGGTAGATTAGATGTGGTAAAGATGTTGGTTGAAGAGTATAAAGTTTCGTTGTCGTTGAATTGTTCGTATACTAGTGTTGATCGTTTTGGTTTTCACGGCGAGAGTCATTACAAATTAGTTGCACCAATATTAAAGATTGCTTATGGTGCTCAATCGCAAGCTATCTTTATTTATTTAAAGAATAAAATTGCTGAGTTAAGCGGCTCTCAACCGTATAAAATGATGCAAGAGTGTTTGCTTTACAATAAGGATAATAAAAAAATTGCAATAACACCTCTTGCTCATTATATCATTAAAGAACTGCTTCAGGCGGGCATCATAAGCATTCAGGAGGTTGAGGAAAAGTTTTTTTTAGTTAAACAAACTTCTGATTATATCAATACGATTAAAAAAATATTGAAAAAAGATGAGGTAGAGGCGCCTTTTTATTATAAAAATTTGCGCGCAGAAGATATTGAGCATTTAAAAATGTACCTTCAAAAGTTTGCTGCTCCTCAAGAGCTTAAGTATTTCGAACAATTACAATTAGCAATACCGCGTCATTTCATTGATGAAAAATCAGCGCAAGCGCCAGCTGTTAATCCGATGAGTAATATGTCGTTAACTTCTGAGGGATCATCTGGTTCAACATTGGTCTCATCCTCTTCAGTAACGCCTGGGCTAATTAATTCTCCGCCTCCAGGGCTTGCGCCTAGTGCTCCACCTAATAGTAATCCGCCTGATTATGAAGTGAGTGGCGGCGCGCTTCCGCCGCCTTATAGCTCAGTTACTGAATTACCGCAGCAAATTGATGTAGCATCAGCTGTTATACCATCTGTTTCTTCTTCAGTTGCCGTAAGTGGTTCTCAGCAAGTATCAACCATTGTGGCGCCTCCGCTAGTTGCACCTATTATTCAAGCTGACACAGTAAATAAATTTTCTCAGCCTGTTTTATCAGTGCTAATTGGGCATTTAAAAAATATTTTAGAGTCTATGAATCTTGCTAATGAAGATCAAAATTTATGTGATGATCTTATCCCTATCATTGCGCGTCGACTGCTTGTGCTTAGCGTGAATTTGTCTTCGCTTGCTCCATTGGTTGGCGATACTAAAGATAGTTTGTCATCTGAGTCTGTTGCATCAGCGGTGTCAACCAGGGTAAAGGACTCTCCATCATCAGTTGCAACATTTTCAGTATTTTCGCCAGTGCTGACATTGCCTATGTCAATTGCGGTTGTTCCTTCTGTGTCAGTAGAGGCGGTATTGCAGCTTAAGTTAATTGCATCGATTAAGCATGTGGAGGGCATAATTAAATTGTTATTGATTGCTGAAAAAGACTCATTTCTCCATGATGACTATTTAGTATTGGCGGGGCGTAAGTTAAATACATTAGGTTTAAGTTTTTCTTCGGGTCAAGTAGAGGGTAATAGAAAAACTAACTTTACTCCTCCGGCTGCGACTATTTGATGATAGTAAAAATCTTTCTATATAACGGTTTAGCGATAAAAGTATGTATGAGTGTGGCGCTTAAAATGAGGGAGTGTTTAGCTTAGGGAGGTGGTTGACATAGCAAAATAAAGTACTTAATATAATACTTTATAATGTGCTCGATGAGGTTTAAAATGCATACTATTCCAGCATCGGAAGTTAAGCGGCGCGGGATTACTGTTTTGGAGGAAGCTTTAAAAAATGGGCCGATTCATATTATTAAAAACAGTCGCTTAGCCTGTGTTGTTCTTAGTGAGGAAGATTATGCTGATCTTTTACGCAAAGCAAATTTAATTGAGTCATCTAGTTTGTGGAGCTTGCTGGGAGATCGTCCTTGGGTAGGCAAGCGCAACAAGGATGATATTGATCAGCAGATTAAAGTTGAGCGTGGTGGTTGGAAAAAATAATGATAGCTTTTCTTGATACTTGCGCGATTATTTATTGGGTTGAGATGAGAGATCCTCAATATCAGCAGTTTGCTGATAAGCTTCATCGTTTGCGTAAGGAGTATGGGTTATTTACTTTTGCAGCTTCTGAGTTGAGCTTGTTGGAGTGTAGAGTCAAGCCATTACGCGAGAAAAACACTGCTGTTTTGCAGCGTTATCAAAATTTTTTTGTCGCCGAAGACCTTAATTTGATACCGATAAGTTTAACAGTGATTGATAGAGCAGCTACACTTCGTGCGGATTATAATATGCCAACACCTGATGCAATTCAGGCCGCTGCTGCATTTTTGATCACGGATAGTAAAGTTATTTTTATCACTGGTGATAAAGCATTTAAAAAAATTCCTCACCTGCATGTTTTGCTTGTTTAGGCGGCAGTATATTAATGGACAACATTATATCCATTATCTCCATTTTTTGATTATAATAGACATTATTGTGTCTCTTAATAAAGGGTTCTGCGATTAAAAGACAATGAATAATTACGTTTTTTTAACTTTATTTTACGACTGATTCATGCCAACAATGACAATAGCAATAAACACATTTTTATCTGATGAAGAGGCAACGTTTGCTTACGCGGCTAAACTTGCTGCGGTTGTGGGCGATACAGCTGTTATTTTTTTATATGGTCAATTAGGTGCGGGAAAAACAACATTTTCTCGCGGTTTTTTACATTATTTGGGTTATCAGGGTACTGTTAAAAGTCCTACCTATACTTTGGTTGAGCCTTATGATTTAGGCACACAGCAAGTGTTTCATTTTGATTTTTATCGTTTACATGATCCGCATGAATTAGAATATATTGGTATTCGTGATTATTTTGTTCCTCAGGCTATTTGTTTGATTGAATGGCCTGAGCATGGTGTTGGAATGCTACCTATACCTGACTTATCTTGCTATATTGAATTGAATGGCGAGGGAAGAACCATTAAACTAGAGCCAGTCTCTGCTCGTGGCGCAGAAATTTTGCAAAGATTTAAACAAACGAATTCATAGGTAGGAATAGAAGTTGCGTCAGTATTTATTAATTTTTATTATCATTTTTAGTTTATTACAGTCCATGGTGGCTCAGGCTGCTGCTGCACGTTTAACACATATTCAAATTATTAAAACAGCTACCTTAAGTCGGGTTATTTTATCTCTTAGCGCGAGTAGGCAGCCTCATATCAGTCATTTAAATAATCCCAACCGGATAGTCTTGGATTTAGCAGACACAGTGTTAACAGAGCAGTTAAAAAATTTAAATTTACCTACGCAAACGATTATGAGTATTAGCAGTGCATATCCGCAAGCTAATCATTTGGTCTTAACCTTGGCATTAACTTCGAGCGCAAAAATCACTATCATACCTACAGTAAAAAGTAATCGTTTTATATTAGATGTCGCAAGTGCTGAGAAATCAGTAGATTTAGATTCGGGTGTTCGATTGTTTAAAGCGCGAAGTAAACCTTTGATTGCTCGTACAAAGCTGCTGAGTTTTGATTCCTCTAAGTTAAAGCGTGTACCCGTGAGAATTTCTAATATAAAAAAAAGTAATATTCTGACTATAGTAATTGATCCAGGTCATGGCGGCAAAGATCCGGGTGCTATTGGTGATAATGGTACAAAAGAAAAAGATGTTGTACTTTCTATCGCAAAAAAACTAGCACAACAAATTAATCAGCACCCTAATATGCATGCAGTATTAACGCGTGATGGTGATTATTTTGTTCCCCTGCGTGATCGAATAAGATTAGCACGAAAAGATAAAGCCGATTTATTTATGTCTATTCATGCGGACTCATATTTTAATTCATTAGCGAGCGGCGCTTCTGTGTATACATTATCGCATCGCGGCGCGACCAGTGAGGCGGCGCGTTGGTTAGCGAGAAGAGAAAATTATTCAGAATTAGGTGGTGTTGATTTAGGTGAGCTAGGTGATCAAAGCTATTTGTTACGTTCTGTGTTAATTGATTTAGCTCAAACTGCAACGACCACTGATAGTATGCGTTTAGGTTCGTTGATGCTACGTTCTTTAGATGCGATGACAAAATTGCGTTATTCGCGCGTAGAACAAGCCCCTTTTGTGGTCTTAAAATCACCGGATATTCCATCCGTATTGGTGGAAACAGGTTTTATATCGAATGTTCGTGAAGAAAAGCGTTTGCAAGACCAGGCTTATCAAGCACAATTAGCACAAGCTATGTTTAATGGCGTGCTGACCTATGTTAAAAAAGCGGGAACTATTCAGCAGTTAGGGAGTATGTGATGCGAATTCAAAAATTAAGTTCCTTACTTTCCAATCAAATTGCAGCAGGAGAAGTGATTGAGCGCCCAGCTTCTGTAGTCAAAGAGTTAGTTGAAAATAGTATTGATGCTGGCGCAACTCAAATTGACATCGAGATAGAGCAAGGTGGGATGCGCTTAATTCAGGTGCGTGATAATGGCAGCGGGATTCATCAAGATGATTTAGCATTAGCACTTTATCGTCATGCAACCAGTAAGATTTATAATTTAGATGATTTAGAAAAAATTCTCACTTTAGGTTTTCGTGGTGAAGCATTGGCGAGTGTGAGCTCTGTTTCTCGATTAACATTATCATCCGCTTTGCCTGCAGCAACGGGTTGGCAAGTGAGTTCGCAAGGTACTGAGCAAGAGCCGCAATTAGCGCCTGTAGCTCATCCACAGGGCACAACGGTTGCAGTGCGAGATTTATTTTTTAATACACCGGCGCGTCGTAAATTTTTGCGCACAGAAAAAACTGAATTTGATCATATCGATGAATTAATTAAGCGAGTTGCTTTAGCTTGTTTTAATGTGGATTTTACATTGAAACATAATCAACGTTTAGTGCGGCAATATCGACGAGCTCAGTCGGATATTGAGCGTGAACAGCGTGTTGCTAGTTTATGTGGAGCAGATTTTATTGAACATGCTTTAAAAGTTGAAACTGAAATTGAAGGATTAAAGCTATATGGTTGGATAGGCTTGCCGACTTTTTCACGTGCACAGGCAGATTTGCAATATTTTTATGTCAATGGTCGAGTCGTAAAAGATAAGTTAGTCAGTCATGCGATGCGTCAAGCTTATCATGATGTAATGTATGGTGGGCGTCATGCGGCATATGTATTGTTTTTAGAGATTGCACCCAATCAAGTTGATGTGAATGTGCATCCAACTAAGCATGAAGTACGTTTTCGTGAAAGTCGTTTTGTGCATGATTTTATTTCTCGGGTTGTAAAAGATGCTTTAGCACATGTGCGCCCAGGACATGCTGATGTTTGCGCGCCGACGGCATTAAATCACAAAGAGTATGTGACTGCGGAGGGAGAAATTTTATCGCATGTGCAGGCAGAGCCTATTAAGCATCAGCAACCTTTATCATTTAATTCAGCAGCAGAAGTTTTATCTGCAGTACCTGGCGCAGCAATTGCAAATTATCCATCAGCTCCTATAGAAAATTCTCAACCAAAACCTTATGTTTATCAACAGGAGCCGCGGTCATCACCACAGCAGGTCCGCGAACAAATGACAGTTTATAATCAGTTGCATACTCATGAACCTAAAGTGGAGGCAAGTGAAATTCCACCTTTAGGTTTTGCATTAGCGCAATTACAAGGGATTTATATTTTAGCTGAAAATCAAGCGGGTTTAGTTTTAGTTGATATGCATGCGGCACATGAACGTGTGATGTATGAGCAATTAAAACAAAGTGTAAGTGAACAAAAGATTATTGCTCAGCCATTATTGATTCCTATCACGGTCAATTTAACTGAGCGCGAAGTGAATTGCATTACTGAAAGTCCAGAGTTATTTGCTCAAGTGGGTTTAAAGGTAGAGCAATTAAGTCAAGAGACTATTGTTGTTAGAGAAGTTCCTGAGTTATTGCGAGATATTAATTTAATTCAAATGATACGTGATATTGCGGCTGATTTGATTGTTAATGAAAAAAGTACGCGTTTAGAAGAGAAAATTCAGCATATTTTAGGTACGATGGCCTGCCATGCTGCTGTTCGTGCTCAGCGTCGTTTGACGATTCCAGAGATGAATGGTTTGTTACGAGCAATGGAAAATACACAGCACAGTGGTCAATGTAATCATGGTCGTCCTACGTGGATGAAATTATCGATGGATGAATTAGATAAATTATTTTTACGTGGTCGTTAATCATTTGAGTGCATCATGATAGTTGATAAACAATTACCGCTCGTTTGTTTGATGGGCCCTACTGCAGCAGGTAAGACCCAACTTGCAGTTGAGTTGACTCAGCATTTTCCTTTTGAAATTATCAGTGTTGATTCGGCGATGGTTTATCGTGGTATGGATATAGGCACAGCCAAACCTGATTTAGAGACATTAAAACGAGCTCCGCATCGTTTAATTGATTTTCGTGATCCGAGCGATCCTTATTCCGCTGCACAGTTTAAAGAAGATGCGTTGCGAGAAATAAAAAATATTTTTTCAAGCAATAAAATTCCACTGTTAGTGGGCGGAACCATGCTTTATTTTCGTGTTCTGCAACAAGGCTTAGCTGATATGCCAGCAGCTGATCCTGTCTTGCGACAAAAACTGCATGCAGAAGGGTTACAAAAAGGGTGGCCAGCATTACATGAGCAATTACTTCAAGTTGATCCTGAAGCAGCGGCTCGCATTCATCCGCATGATGCGCAACGTTTGCAACGTGCATTAGAAGTCTATCAGTTAAGTGGAAAAAATCTTACGACATGGCAAGCAATAACAAACAATCCTTTGTTAAATTATAACGTTATTAATTTAGCAGTTGCTCCACTTGATCGTGCTATTTTACATACCAGAATTGCAGAAAGATTTAAGCAAATGTTAGATGCAGGATTAGTGGAAGAAGTAGAAAAATTAATATCGCGTGGTGATTTAACATTAGAAACACCCGCAATTCGTTCGGTTGGTTATCGCCAAGTTTGGGAATATTTATTAGGGATGATGACTTACGAACAGATGAGTGAAAGAGGGATTATTGCCACTCGACAATTAGCAAAGCGACAATTAACGTGGCTGCGAAGCTGGCCTGATTTACATTGGTTTGATAGTGAAAACACTGAGTTGATACCACGAGTAGTGGAGTTTTTTATGGCTAATCGTGTTTTTTATAACTATTCAGTAGTGAGGGAGTTTGGTGGGCACGCTGCGCTTTGCCCACCCTACAAAAAATGACAAAAATATATTGTAAAAAATGTAGGGTGGGCAAAGCGCAGCGTGCCCACCAAGCTCCTTCTCACATTAAGGAATGAAGTAATAAGGATTCACTAATTTAAAGGTTTTATCTGCATGTTTTCCAGCTAGATCACTTTCTTGATCGCCAATATTCATGATGATAGTGTAGCCCTCTTTTTCTATTTGTTCGCGCGCACCGATTTTATAAGGCGCTGCAGTTTTTTCTCGGTAATCTTCAGGTTTTAAGATGAGTCCATCCCAATTTTTATAACCCGCATCGGTGAGATTTTTAATGGTTGCATCTCTGCTATGTTCTTTGCGGCCAGTGACAAAAAAGACAGCGATATTATTTTCTTTTGCGTAACGAAATAATTCAAGCGTTGGTTTGATGACGGGATCTAAGCTAGCGTCTTCTGCTTGTGTCATTTGTTCGTAGGTTCCACCAAAGTGCATGCGTTTTATATCAGGATAATTTGATAAAGATGTTTCATCAATATCTAAGACAATAGCAAATTTTTTATTGGAATGAGTTTTTGCTTCATTGGCTAAGCGAGTTTTAAGATATAACATCGATTGGTCTATGGTTTTAGATAAATCTTTTAAATATTCGCCCGAGTCATAATATTTAACTAAGCTATCTTTAACATAATCTAAATTTCTAGGTTCTTTTGCAAAAGCGCATTCGGTAGACAGCATTAGGCTGAATAATGAGGCACAAATTAAAGTGAATGCTTTATACATATATTTCTCCTAACAATGAGGGGAGTCAATCTAGCAAATTAAGCCCAGCTGAGCAAATATATTGTGTGCCTTTTGTTGATTTTTGCTGCAATTTGGAGTTGTAGTGTTATAATCACAGCAAAATTTTTATACCATTAAGAAGGATATGACTTATATGAAATTGAATAAAATAATGGCGTGCGCGATAGTGATATTTTGTTTTTTTTCAAGCAGTTGTAGTAAGGACTTGCCGCCAGGGAATTATGATGCTTCAGAAGTAGGGAAAGTAAAAAAAGTTGTGCCGGGTGTTATTATTTCGATGCGGCCAGTGAATATACAAGGAACAGCAGAGGCTGCAGCGACACCTACTGTTACGGCTGCTCCCGTTGATGCCAATGTAACTCGTACACGCGGATTTGAGTATGTTATTAAACTCAGCACGGGTTCAATTATTTCAGTTGTTCAGAATGAAGATCTACATTTAAAGACGAAACAGCATATTTTAATTATTTATGGTGAGAACACCCGTATTGTAGCGAATGAAGGTGGGGATGATATTTAATTTAAATGATGTGTTGGTAGGCACGCTGCGCTTTGCCCACCCTACATTTTTATGATTTATTTTGGTAATTTTTTGTAATTGGTGGATATGCTGTGCTTTGTCTGCCCTACATTTGTATGATTTATCTTTGTAGTTTTTTGTAGGGTGGGCAAAGCGTAGCGTGCCCACCGTTTAACGTTTATTAACAAGTAAGGAGTGATTCTCAATGGCAGCCAGCAGAAACGTAGAGCAGACCAATGATGTTAAGAAATTCTTCGCAGATAATGCAGATTTTTTACTTACTGCAGGTCAACAAGTTGATGCAGATATCAATCGAGCGTTAGCAAGATGGGAGGTTTTTAGTCTTTGGAGTGCTGTTGATAAAATAGCAATATTAAATAAATCAGCGCTTGAAGAAGGTGCCCTAAGATATAGCATTTATCTTAAGTTAAGAGAGCGCTTAGTTAAGCGATATAGTATGTCTCAGGAGCCAGGTCCTTCTCGTAATATTATTAAGAAAAGTTTGCAACAAGATGCGGGAATTTTTGGTTACAATGCAAGATGCCCGATTTCTAACGATTCTTTTGATTCTTCTATCTCACCTCTTACTATTCAATTCCAAACTCAACAAGGGTATAACTTTAATGCTTATGCTTTAGATCAATGGGTTAATCAAAATCCAAAAAAACCAATTCCATATATTGGTCAGCTTGATGATGCTGATAAAGAAGAGCTGAAAAAAATATTAAAACGTAAACGCCTTCTTGTACCTTTGACTGCCCCAGGCGTTCGTGCAACAGCGGGTATACTTGCTGTGCTAGGTTTTATAGGATTTTCTTTGTTGTTAACCGTGTGGCCTGTAGCAATAGTCTCTGCGGTCGTGCTCTCTTTATATTTTACTGGTCTTGCGATAGCAGCAGGTTTAGCTAGACATGCATTTAAAAATTATGAAAATAGTATATTAGCAAGGACCAAGACTACCATGGGCGAGCAAAAATCAGATGCTGCTAATCAGCAACTGATAGTGCCTACTTTTACCCCTACTTTACAAGCATCAGCTGCTCAATCTTCTGTGTCGCTTGATGCTAAAGAATCAAAAGCATCATCACCAACAATAACAGAAAACGATTTTATTGATAGAAAAGTCGCAGTTGCTCGAAGGATTTTTTTATATAGCAAAGAGCGTATTTGTATTAAGCAATATGCAGATGCTATTTGTGTGGATGAAATAACAGTAGGAGAGGATACGAAAAAAGCGTTAAAAGAAAAAATTTATTTGCAATTACGACAGCAATTGATTCATGACTTTGCTACGATAAACAATAATCCTGTGCCTTATGCACCCGAGCACTACGCAGCTATTCGTTTTAACCTCTCTGTGGGTTCTGGCCCGTTAGGTTATAATCATGGGATTTGCCCCATTACAAAATGCAATATTTTTGAAAAGGGTGTTCGATCTGCTGATCAATTTGAAACAGAACAAGGTTTTTATTTTAACACCTATGCATTAGATTACTGGATTAAAAATAGAGGTAATCAAGGTATACCGGCTATTGGAGCATTAAGTCCGAGTGACTTGGCACGATTAAGCCATAATGTACAACAAGCGTCTGGAAATATTCATCAGTTATACGGATCATTTTTTGCAGGCCTGACTAGTGGCTCTGTAATGGTGCCTGGGCTTGTGCTATTGTTTGGAGCAGCTGTATGGCCTTTAGGACTATTTCTTCTGGCAGCGGTTGTGGGAACATTGATTGGTGGCTTGATTGGATATGCTATTGGGAGGTACAAAGACAATAAATATAGCCAGTCTATTATAGCAGCGATTAATAGCAATCACTCACCCAAAGGCCAAGGATCCGTAGGATTAGAGCCAGAGCCTGTAAAGGGAGCACAATCGAGCAATTCTTTAATTAATAAACATGCTAGTCCTTCGATTGTACCGTTAGTACCAGTACAATCAGTAGCAAGTAATAATGAACCAGTTAGACCAACGCCAGCAATAGTGCCTGGTTCGACACAAACATCATCTAATTTATATTCTACGCCAGCTCCTGCTAGTGAGTCGGAAACAGTGTCGCTGCTTAATATTCCGCAGCTTGGGGGCGTGTGAGTGTAGTGCTTAAAATAGAGCGGCTTGTAACTATTCAGTAGCTAAAGAGTTTGGTGGGCACGCTGCGCTTTGCCCACCCTACGTTATTAGATATTGTGGCACATTGTGCCGCCCTGCGTTATTAAATATTGTAGGGTGGGCAAAGCGTAGCGTGCCCACCAAACTCTTTAGCTACTAAGTAGCTACGAGCAGCTTGTTTAACAAGCATAACTCATTGATAAAAAACAAAATATCTTGTTCGGTGTGATCTAAGTCTTGGAGTTTATACTAAACTTTTATTGCGCGGCTTAATAGTTTCTTAAGGGAGGGGTGGTTATAATATGGCCTAATTTTACTTTCCCCACCATTACTACTTGAGGCGTTCATGTTATCTTTTTTTGCTCTACCAGAGCCTACAGCGGCTGTTGAGGAAAAATTAACTGTATTTGATAAAATTTATCAAACGGCTAAAACAAGAAATATAAAAGCTATAAAAGATATTCTTCAAACCGGTGCCTGTCTTGAAGTTCGTCGTGGCTATCATACTCCAATAAGTTTGCTTGCAGCAGAAGGACAATTTCTTGCAGTAGAGTTTTTGCTAGCTCGTTTTGGTGGTAGTTTAAATAATGCAGTATACGGTTATGGCTTAGGTGGGTATGTTGATCAATGCAAAGATTTAGTTGATCGTGGCGCCAGCGAAAATGATGCTGTATTCGGTTTGCTATCAAAAAAACTAGTTACAGAAGCCGCTGTTTATAAAGCAGCACTTGATACATATAAAGTAATGGGTTGTGCACGAGGCGGTGATACAGACAAAGTTAATTATATGTTGTTGTCTAATTCGCGAGATATTAAATGCTATGCAGCACGTGGTTATGGTTTGGCAGGCAATATTCCGGCAATAAATAATTTGCTTACCAGAAATAAAACAATGCCAAGCTTAGTAAACGAAGCGATCTGGGGCCTTGCGGTGGAAAATCACGAAGGAATTAAACCCTTTCTTCAGAATCAAGAACAAAATGAAAGCGCGATTCAAGGTTACGCTTATGGCGGACATAAGTTGCAAGTTAATAAGTTACTTAAAGAATATCCATTAGCTTTGAAGTATGCATTATGTGGTTATGCAGAAGGTGGGCATTGGGATATTGTTCTACACTTGCTTGAACAAAACAAGAATCATGCAGAATATAAGCTTTTTATAAGTTATGCCATACGACTATTTAGTAAAGGCGGAAATATAAATCAAGCCTATAAATTAATTAAATCAGGTGAAAGTTTTGATGGTGCTGTGGCAGAATATTCTTTGTCATTTAAGCTGAGTAATCGTCATCATGCATTACACTCTTTATCGTTTATGTCTGAAGGAGTGAGAAAAAAAGTAGTAGCTAAAGTTTCCACAAGCCCAAAATCAAAGCTGGTTTGTTCGGAGATTGTAGAAACAGAAAAGTTGGCTAGTCGTATAAGCCAGTCTATGCAGGCAGGGGTGGATCATTATGATTGTTGCCTGATATGGCATTGTCCTGAATATGTTGTGTTAAAGGGATTGTTATTAAATCCTGTTTTATTCTCCAGTGATATGAATGTATCTAATAATAATGAGCTACTGTGTATTATCGCAAGTTATTTTTTGCCTCACATTAAAGCTGAAGATATCAGTTTGTTTTCAACAAAAATTTCTTTGTTTGCTGCGCAAGATAAATTAATGCAGTTGTCCGGTTGCAAAAAAAGCCCTGATAATTCTGTAGCGTTAACTGCTTAGTTTAAATGTTAGGTAACTATTCAGCGGCTAGAGTTTGGTGGACACGCTGCGCTTTACCCACCCTACATTTTTTATAATTTATTTTTGCCATTTTTTGTACGGTGGGCAAAGCGCAGTGTCCCGATTTTATAATTTATATTTGCCATTTTTTGTGGGCAGGCAAAGCGCAGTGTCCCAATTTTATAATTTATTTTTGTAATTTTTTGTAGGGTGGGCAAAGCGCAGCGTGCCCACCAAACTCTAGCCGCTAAATAGTTACAATGTTAACGAGAAAATTTAGGCGGTGAAGATAAAGTTTTTTCATTCATTTCTTCTTTGTTGCTTTTTTCTTGAATGGCGGCTGAAGGCGGAGGCGGCAATCCTGGCCCAGCAGATTGTTGCTGAAAGCTTGCCGGATTGTCTAACTGTTTTGCCTTTTTATTCTGTAAAAAAGATTCAATATGTTTCATAATTTCAGTATAAAAATGCTTTTTATCTAGCGGTTGTAAGTTAACGATTGCAGAATTTACCCCTGGTTTAAAGGTATAAGTATCATTTAATGCTTCGAGTTTAATAATTAATTTATCATCAATGTTTTTTAATTCCGGAATATCTTCTTTTTTAATATCAGTAGCGATAGCATAAATGATAGGCGTGGATGGATAAGATTTTTTTAATTCGTCAATTGTTGGAGTGGATTGAGTTAAGTTTGTTTGTAGATCACCTGCTTTGGTTAGAATGGGTATTTTTAAGTAAGCTTTTTTTTCTGCATCACTTGCATCTTTTCTTCCTGGAATGGTAATTGCTTTTAATTCGTCAGATTGCATTTTCTCAATTTTCTCTAAAGCGGCTGTTTTGTTTGCTTCTGTCCAATATTGATTTTCCCTAATGATATCTTGATCTTTAGGGTCTAATGTTAAGATGATGGCATTTATTTTTGGCTTAGGTTTTTTGTTTATGGCGGATGCGGTTTGATTGCTTGAGTGAAACTCAAAGTGAGTTCTAGTTTGTTCTGGGCCAATAAAGTGTGCTGGAGGTGGCAATATGCCACAAATGCTGGTTAATAATTTATCTTGAGTTAGGCCAAACACGAGCACATTCATCTTGGAGAGTTGAGCCATTATATTTCTACTGCTAGAAGCCATAATAAACCCTCGCGTGTTTGATTAATTATAGCACAGTTCTTTGTTTGGGTCTCGGGTGAGTGTCATATAAAAAAGACCTCCATTTTGCATACAACTCCTGTATAATCATTTTGTTGATGACAAACCAAAGGAGAATGTTCCCATGGGGAAGAAATGTTGTAGTCGTGTTTGTGCACCTGCTCTTGGCTTAGGATTTGGGATAGCAACAGGTTTAATGATGATGGCTCTAGCATGGATAAGCTGGAAATGGGGTTATGGTACTAGCATTGTTGAGCAACATGCTGCTTTGTATCATGGTTATGCTTCTAGTTTAGAGGGCGGTTTATTTGGCGGTCTTTGGGGCTTAATCGAAGGCTTTATTTTTGGTTTAGTTGCTGCTTGGGTTTATAACATTTGTGCGCGTTGTTGCGGTTGTTTTAAAAATTGCTCAACTTGCTCGAAAGAATAATTATTTTTTATCATTTTTTGTAGGGTGGGCAAAGCGCAGCGTGCCCACCAAACAAATCAAAAAACAAAACTCAGGACAATTAAAATATTGTCCTGAGTTTTTTTTATGTGTTTATTTTTGTGCTGCTGTTACTGCCGGAGTAACAACTGCTGTTGTGGTAAATACATTGCTGTTACCGCCTAACATATAAATTGTTTTTAATACTTTTTGTGCTTCATAAAGTTGGAAATCTTCTTTAGCTAAAGCAATAGAGTCTGTTTTGTTGATGTTAGATGTTGGCGAAGCTTTATCAGCAGCAGCACCCATGAGATGACCTTTTAACTCAAATTCTTTAATTGGCTCTAATGTGGTGTCAGGCGCTATTTTTGAATCTACTTTTAAATCAGCAACCAGAATATCTGGAATTACCCCGATATTTTGGATGATGCGGCCAGAAGGAGTATGATAAAGAGCCGTCGTGAGTTTAATCGCATGTTTATCATCCAGTGGGAGCACCGTTTGAACTGAGCCTTTGCCAAAACTTTGTGTGCCTAGAATAATTGCGCGACGATAATCTTGCAGAGCACCAGCAACAATTTCTGAGGCTGAAGCAGAGCCTTCGTTAACAAGTATCACAATCGGAGCGCCATCTAAAATATCACCGTGTGTAGTTTTGGGGGTTATTTTTGCGCTATATTGCGCTTTTTGTAGGCGGCCCTCGGTATAAACAATAACATTATTGTATTTATTATTTAAGTTAGCAGGATTGAGAAATACATCAGCAATTTGTACCGCAGTTTCTAATAAGCCACCGGGATTATTTCTTAAATCCAGTACTAAGCCACTCAGTTTGCCGCCCGCAGCTTGCTTTAATTTTTCTATTGCTGAAATCATCAGCTCAGTTGTAGGTTCTTGGAATTGGGTGATACGCACATAACCAAAACCATTATCGAGCATTTTGCTTTTAACGCTGACGATTCGGATGGTGTCTCTCTGTAATTTAAAATTAATCGGTGCTTTATCACCTTTGCGGATGACGGTTAATGAAACTTGCGAACCTTTTTTACCTCGCATCGAGTCCACCGCTTCTTGCAAGGTCATTTCATTTACAAGTTTTCCATCGATGGCAACAATATAGTCGCCTGCTTTGATTCCTGCTCTTGAAGCAGGAGTGTCGTCGATAGGGCTAATGACTTTGAGAACGCCATATTCACCTGTTACTTCGATTCCTAGGCCACCAAATTCACCATTGGTTGTCATGAGTAGTGTTTTGTAAGAATCTTCATCTAAATATTCTGAGTGTGGATCTAAGCCACTTAACATCCCGCGGATAGCGTCTTCGAGTAGTTTTTTATCGCTAATGGATTGCACATAAAAATCTTTGATTTCAGAGATGGCGCTAGTAAAACGGTTGATATCAGCTTCATCTAAGGGTTGATTCTTGGTTGACTGAGTCAGTACCGATGCTGCTGTCGGTGTTTCTTTGAGAGCAAAAGTGGGATAAGAAAAACTCATGCCAGCAGTTACTAAACAAATGGAGCTAAATAATACACTAGTGTTTAATTTCATAGTTGTTACCCTCAAATGGAAGGGAATTTTCCTGTTACTCTTTTTACAGTATAACTGATTTTTCAAATTAAGTAGGGAAGATTATATTAGGTTTTGCGACACCAGATGCTAGGGTTTACCGGAATACCATTTTGGCGAATTTCAAAGTATAAGCCGGGAGTTTGGTAACCACCCGTGTTGCCAATGCTTGCAATAAGGTCACCTGATTTTACTTTATCACCCACTTGAGCATACATGGCTTGATTTCGACCATAGAGGCTCATATAGCCACCACCATGATCAACGATAATCAATAGTCCAAAACCACGTAGCCAATTAGCAAAGACGACTTTGCCGGTTGAGATTGCTTTAACTGGTGCACCCAATGGTGCTTTGATTATTACACCAGTAAGATGTTGATCACTAGTGTCATTATCAAGAGAACTGCCAAAATTTGCTAAAAAATCACCATTTATCGGCCAATTAAGTTTTCCTTTGCGCTGCGAGAAAGTTTTGTTATCGGTGATATTAATCGGTTGTTGAGTTTGTATTAATGTTAATGCATCTTGTAGCGCTTTTTGATTTGCAATTAAGGTAGCAAGTTGTTGTTCTTTTGTTTGCATGGTTTCATTCAGTTGTAAAATGAGTTTTTGTCGAATTTTTTGGGCAGATTCTTGTTCGGCTTGTTGTTGATATTTTTGCTGTAAGATTTTTTTTAATTCTTTTTGGTGTTCAGAAATGGTATTCATGGTTTCGTTTAAGTTACGCAAAGTCTCTTTGCTTTGTGAAATTAATTCTAGTCGTTGCTGTGTCATGTAACTGTAATAGCCGATATGTCTACTGAGCGTGTTAGCATTTTCTTGGTTTAATATGATTTTAATTTCGTTTAATTTTCCTAGTTGATAGGCTGTACGTATATGTTGTGCGAGAGCTGTGCGCTGGTCAGTTAATTTTTTTTGTTCTTGTTGTTGTTTATTTTGTAACTGTCTTAATTTTTTTTCTTCATTAAGTTGGAGTTGATTGACACTATGGATTTCTTGTTCTAATGAGGCGAGAGCTGTTTCTATTACGTTTAGCTGCTGGTTGATATCCACTTTATATTGATGTTGTTGGTCAACGCTGGTTTGAATTTGCTGGATTTGCGCATTAATCAGTTGCAATTTGGATTTTTCTGCGTTGGCGAAACTGGTGCTGCAACAGAATAAAAAAATAAGTAAAAAATATTTCATCAAAAAAATCCTTGTTGTTATTGTGTTGCGTCTAATTTAAAAATAGATTGTCCAGTCATTTCGCTGGGTTGCGGAATGCCTAATAAATAAAGTAGTGTAGGTGCGATATCAGCAAGTATCCCATCCTTTTTTATTACTTGCGCTTTACGGCCCACGTAGATGAGAGGCACTAATTCATGAGTATGCGCTGTGTGAGCTTGCCCGGTTTTTTTATCAAACATGAATTCAGCATTACCATGGTCAGCCGTAATTAAAGCTTCGCCGCCTGCTTCGTGTAAAGCAGCAATGATTTTTTCTAGGCAATTGTCGATTACCTCAATTGCTTTGACAGTAGCAGAGAAATTTCCTGTATGCCCTAACATGTCAGGATTAGCAAAATTGCAAATAATAACATCATAGCGTTGACTTTTAATTTCTGCAATTAAGCGTTCAGTCACTTCGGGAGCGCTCATTTCAGGTTTTAAATCATAGGTAGCTACTTTAGGCGAGGGAATTAGCACACGGTCTTCGCCAGGATACGCTTGTTCAATGCCGCCATTAAAAAAGAAAGTAACGTGTGCATACTTTTCAGTTTCAGCAATTCTTAATTGAGTTAATCCTAAATGACTTAAGTATTCGGCAAGAATATTTTGTAATCGTTCGGGTTTGTAAGCGATAGCTGTGTTGAGGGTTGAGTCATATTCTGTTAGAGAGACAAAAGTTTGAATTTGTGGCCACGCGGTGCGGTGAAAATCATTAAAATTAGGATCAATTAAAGCGCGGGTTATTTCTCGAGCTCGATCAGCACGAAAATTCATAAAAATCACTGTGTCGCCATCTTGAATTGTAACCGGAGCGTCGTTATCTTCTCTAATGCTAGTGGCTTGTACAAACTCATCTGTTTCTCCGCGAGCATAAGCTTGCTTTAAACCTTCTATTGCCGAGTTAGTATGATAATTTGCTGAGCCTAGTGTTAATAAATCATACGCTTTTTGTACGCGTTCCCAGCGTTTATCTCTATCCATCGCGTAATAGCGGCCAATAAGAGAAACAATTTTTCCACATTGCAGTGTTTCACAAGTTTGAGTTAGTAATTTGAGATAGGATTCTGCACTTTGTGGTGGAGTGTCGCGACCATCTAAAAAGGCATGAATATAGATTTTTTTATTTTCATAATGAGTCATTAATTCCAGTAATGCTTGAATATGTTTTTGTTGGCTATGTACGCCGCCAGGAGAAATTAATCCAAGTATGTGGATCGCTTTATTTGCTTGTGTTGCTGCAGTAATGGCATTGCATAATGTTGGGTTAGAAAAAAATTGTTTATTTTCAATTTCTATATCAATGCGAGTTAAGTCTTGATGGACTACGCGTCCGGCGCCCATATTGAGATGGCCCACTTCTGAATTTCCCATTTGATCACTGGGTAAACCAACACAACGACCACAGCCTGAAATTTGTGTATGTGGGTAGTTTTGCCACAGTTGATCCCAGATGGGCTTATGAGCATGCGCGATAGCGTTTGCGTCTTTTTCTTCGCGATATCCCCAGCCATCTAAAATAATGAGTGTAAGTGGACGTGCAGCCATGTTTTTTCTTCCTACCTTCATAATGCTGTGTATTATAGTAACTATTTAGCAGCCAAAGAGTTTGGTGGGCACGCTGCGCTTTGCCCACCCTATATTGGATGCCAGCTAGAAGCACGCTGGCATAACAAGATTTCGTAGGGTGGGCAAAGCGCAGCGTGCCCACCAAACTTTTCCGGCTGAATAGTTACGTATTATAAGCAATAAACATAAAGTGGACAGTAGAAATTAATAGTTGCTTGCGTCTTAGCTTGTGTCATGGATAAACTAAGAGAATTTTGATGATTTGATGAGGAAGGTATACGGATGTTTAAGCGATTGCAGGTGAGATTTTTCAGAGTAGTGATGGTGTTATTTGCTACTTTAGCTTGGGCACATGTTGCCTTTGCAGCGTATCAGCCGGTAAATCCGCAAGATCCTTATGAGAAGTTTAATCGTGTAATGTATCGTTTTAATGATTTTCTTGATACTTATGCGCTCAAGCCAGTGGCGACATTGTATGTTAAAATTGTGCCAAAACCGCTAGTAAAAGGCATTACCAATGTGTATGCCAATATTGACACCATACCTACGGTTGTTAACGATGTTTTACAAGGCAATATTTATCAAGCAACGAATGATGCTTGGCGTTTAGCAATTAATTCATCTGTAGGAATTATTGGTTTTTTTGATGTTGCAACGCAGTTAGGGCTTGAACCAAATAAAGAAGATTTTGGTTTAACCTTGGCTCGATGGGGATATACCAACTCAAATTATTTAGTCTTGCCATTTTTTGGGCCAAGCTCATTGCGCGATGGTATTGGAATTCCAGTCGATTATTATGTGTTCTCTATTTATCCGCATATCAATCCAATCAGAACGCGATATGAGGTATATGGTCTGGGTATTGTTTCGCGCCGTGCAGATTTATTGCGCTTTCAATCGGTGTTTGATCAAGCTGCTTTGGATCGTTATGTGTTTTTGCGTGATGCCTATATGCAACGTCGAGCATATTTAATTCAGCGAAATAAAGAATTGGGGAACCCGTATTTAGAAAAAAATAATACGCTAGAGACTAGCAGTGAAATAAGCAGCGGAGAGAAAAATAATAATTCTGAACCAGCTGATAAAAGTAATCGACCAGTTGATAGTAATTTTGGTATAGCGAGCAATGGGAAGAGCGCTGAAAAAACGAAGCCGGCCATTTTAAGCGCAGAAAGAACTCAATTTGATCAAAATTTACCAGAAATGCCTGTTGAGGTAAAGAAAAACCATAATCATTTTAGCCAAGATAATGCCCGTCAGATAGGCATAATGGGCGCGCAGTTAAGCAAAAAATCAACTGTTCATGCACAAGCAGCAAGGAATCTTTAACATTGTGTTACAAGTTGCTCTTTACCAGCCAGAGATTCCACCGAATACGGGTAATATTATCCGTCTTTGTGCGAATACGGGTGCTGGATTACATTTAATTCATCCGCTAGGTTTTGCTCCTGATGATAAACAGGTTAAGCGAGCAGGTTTAGATTATCATGAGTGGGCCAGGGTTAAGCACTATGAAAATTATGCAGATTTTCTGGGAAAGGTAAACCCATCGCGTTTACTGGCTTGCTCAACAAAAGGTAAAATGAATTATTCTGATGTTGTCTTTCAACCCCATGATGTTTTATTGTTCGGCCCTGAAACACGTGGGCTGCCATTGAGCATATTAGATACACTCCCCGATGAGCAAATTATTCGTATTCCTATGCTGGCTGTTTCAAGAAGTTTGAATTTATCCAATGCAGTAGCAATCATCGTTTATGAAGCTTGGCGGCAAATGGAATTTTTCAGAGGATGAATATTGAAATTCAGTGTATAATTATTTAATAGTCGAATAGTAACAATAAATTATAAAAAGCGAGGGAAGTGGAATGGCCTTAGATTGTCATGCGATCAAGAATGAATTGCATAGTGTAGCTACTCAAGCTTACGCTTTAGCTATGGGGTTACAAAACGCCTCGCCACCTGGTGTTGACGGCGGAAAACCGTTAAATACAGTTCAGTATCTTTTAGAGACGGCCATGCAGTTACAAGAAATAAGTCGTGAAATTGATTAAGCCATTTCAAAATAAGGCTGTGTTATGTCAGATAAAAACAATATAGAAGAACAAGCTAAGTTGCTTGCTGCAATTCATCGAGCGATTCAACGTGATGGTGAATTAAGAGAACAATATCAAATTGGTGATCGTTTTCGTTTTGTTAAAGATCGATTGCGGGCACTTGCGGATGAATTAGAACAAAGTGCAAACCAACGTTTAGCGTATAAAGCGAAAAATCTTAAAGAATTAGCTGCTGATGAAGTAATTGTTTATGTTTATCTTTATAACACTCAAGGATTACAGTTTCGGACTTGGCAAAATTTAGTTACAGCAAAAGTTTTTTATGAGTACAGTGTGAATCGTCCGATTTATAGTGACAAATCTCATATTGAAGCGTTATTAAGAACTAAATCAAACAGTGCGCAACATGCTTTTTTAAGCATTGCAGTCAAAGCGGATCAATTGATTAAATTACCGCTTGAAACCGCGCCTAAAGATGTGGCGGGAAATCCAGTAATTAAAGTAAAAGAAGGTTCTTTACGTTTTGAAAAGCTACTGACCTTTACGCATCAAGATCAAGAGTATCGACTTAATGAAGAAGGTAATTTAGTGAAGGTTTTGTAGCGTTTAGTTTGGTGGGCACGCTGCGCTTTGCCCACCCTACAATACGTTTTACCTGCCCTACAAAAAATGACAAAAATAAATTATAAAATGTAGGGTGGGCAAAGCGCAGCGTGCCCACCAAACTCTTTGGCTACTAAATAGTTACTTCAACGTCGCTTTGAAGAGCTAGGATTCCAGGCTTTATCGATAAAATCAATTAAGGGATCTTTATCTTTTTGAGTGGCTGCATTAGGGTTTTTATAAAGCTGGTTCGTGGTTTTGAGAGCATACGCTTTTTGTAAGTTAGCTTTTGATAAAGCTTGCTCATTGGCGATAGTTTGTGGTGTTGATGCTGGATTTTTATAAAGTTGATTAACTGTTTTTAGATTGTTTGCTCTTAACTGGTTAGCTTTTAATGAAGTGGCTTTTAAGAAATCTTGGGCTTTTGTTTGTTGAAAGTTTTTTTCTTGAAAAGTTGTTTGCGTAGCTAAGGCAGGATTTTTATAAACTTCACTGATAGCTTTCAAGGCATTATCTTTTGCTTGGAGTGAAACTGATCCTGTCCACTCCTTAAATTGCTCCAGAAAACCGCTATTATAGCGAATGTCAGCGCGAGAATCTAAGAAAGGAATGGATAGGTCGACAGTCGTCAGGTTTAAGTGTGCGTCAATATCCCCTTCACGTTTTTGTGTATCTGAAGCAATCTTTTTTTCATTGAAAGTCGATGTAGAAGCTTTTTCACGCTGTTCTTTTTGCCCAGCCGTGTTAGTGGGTGGTATTTTGGTATCAGCTAAAAAAGCAACTTTTTTGGGATCCAGATAAAATTTACGGTGGTCGAGTGCGGTTTTGCTTTTTAGCTCTAGCTGCTCTTCTTTTTCATTATTTAAATGTTTCTTTTTTTTTGCTTCTTTATTCTCAGTGGCTTTTGTATTTTGGGCAGTGCGTTGCCGGCCTTGTTCAATAAAAACTCTTTCTTTAGCGCCAATGCGTGAGCTTGAGGTGGTAGAGGTATCTTCTTGTTTAGCCGCAGACTCGGGAGTGATGACGGTGCGATGACAATCAGCACAGACGGTTCCATAGCTTGTTCCTTGATTTCCGCTCAGTTGTAAAAAGGCTGTTAACGGTTTTTGTTTGCCGCAGGTGGAGCAAACTCGCGTTAATTGATTTGGTTTGTTCATAAGATTCAGGCCGCTGTGTAAAATGGAGCCCCTATAATGTTGCTCCTTTCGATCAAATGATAACCGATCAATTTATAGATAGCAATATTTAACCAATACGAACCTCTTGCTACGGGTAGGGGGATTGGAGTATGCTCAAGACGTTGATTATATTGCAATACATTATGCAGTCATTAACTGGTTTTTTGACCTAATATTGGCTTATTTAGATACTTTAGCGGCAAGTTTTGGTTGCTATGTAGATAAAACAATATCCATATGATCTGTGTGAAACACAAAAATATGAATTATTAAAAATTAAATGGAGAATAAAAAATGACAAAAGGGCCATCACTACAAGATCCTTTTTTAAACACACTACGGAAAGAAAAAATTCCTGTTTCAATTTACTTAGTCAATGGTATTAAGCTGCAAGGATTGGTTGAATCATTTGATCAGTTTGTTGTGTTGTTAAGAAATACCGTCAGTCAGATGGTATATAAACATGCTATTTCGACCGTTGTTCCATCGCGTAATGTTAATTCACCAATGGATTTTTCTCATGCGAGCAGCACTGCAAGTGCGAGTGGTACAAGTAGTTCAGTTAAAGAAAAAGAATAATATTAAAGAGGATTAAGGGTTGATAGATCGCCCCGAGAGTGGAGAGCAAGCAATTTTAGTTCATATTAATTTTCCTTTAGACGGCATGCAGGAAAATTTGATTGAATTTAGAGAGCTTGCCTGTTCTGCCGGGGCTAAGCCTGTAGAGACTATTGTTGGTACTCGTTCAGCCCCTGATCCTAAATATTTTGTCGGTGTAGGCAAAGCAGAAGAAATAAAAGTAGCGGTTAAAGCTCACAATGCTGAGCTGGTGATTTTTAATCATGCATTAACATCAACCCAAGAACGTAATCTTGAGCGTTTTTTGCAATGTCGAGTAGTTGATCGAACAGGCCTAATATTAGATATTTTTGCACAACGAGCAAGAAGTTTTGAAGGTAAGTTACAAGTAGAGTTAGCGCTCTTAAAACATCAATCGACACGATTAGTGAAGGGATGGACTCACTTAGAAAGACAGCGTGGTGGTATCGGTTTACGCGGCGGTCCTGGTGAAACACAGCTTGAAGTGGACAGGCGTCTTATTCGCGGTCGAATTCAGGCCATTACTAAGCGTTTAATACGAGTTAAGCAACAACGTGATCAGAGTCGTAAGGCGCGCAAAAAAGCAATTATTCCTACTGTAGCCTTAGTCGGTTATACCAATGCAGGAAAATCAACTCTCTTTAATCATTTAACTGGCGCGGATGCTTATGTTGCCAATCGTTTGTTTGCTACCTTAGACCCGACTTTGCGCCGCATAGAGCTTCCTGAAGTAGGCCCCGTTATTCTTGCTGATACCGTGGGGTTTATTCGTCATTTACCACACGACTTAGTTGAAGCCTTTCATGCAACACTAGAAGAAGTGTGTGAAGCTGATTTATTATTGCACGTTGTGGATGCTCATGATGACAATCGTCAAGGTAATATTGAACAAGTTAATGAGGTTTTAAGTAATATAGGCGCCAATGAAGTGCCACAATTGCTGGTGTATAATAAAATTGATTTATGTCATGGTTTGCCCGTTGGAATAGAGCGTAATGCAGAAAAAAAAGTTTATCGTGTCTTTATTTCAGCAGAAAAAAACCAAGGAATCATGGAGTTACAGGCAGCAGTTACAGAGTTGCTTGAAAAGGATATGATGCAACTCACCTTAGTTTTAACGCCTCAAGAGGGTAAATTACGAGCATTATTTTATAGCAGCAATGCTGTTCAGTCAGAGCAAGTCGATGAAGTGGGGAATTATCATTTGGAAGTGAAAATGTCTAAAATCGATTGGGCGCGTGTGTACCAGCGTTATCCCTCACTGACTGTTGACTCTGAGATTAAAAAACATCTCTAATTATTTGGGGCAGTTACGAAAGCTCCTTGCTTATAACCGCATTGCCCTCTAAAATCCTCTTTTAAAAGTCCTTTCATGTGGAGTTCAGTTTATGCCGTGGAACGAGCCGGGTAATAACGGCGATAATAACCAGCAAGATCCTTGGGGTGGTAAACGTAACCCTAAAACCCCTCCTGACCTTGATAAAATAATAGGCGATTTTTTTAAAAAGTTGCGAGCCTATTTTGTTAAGCCAGGATATCAAAATAACCGTTCTTGGCAGTCTTCTTCATTTAAAGAGTGGGGCTATAGTTTAGGTGGGGTCCTCCTTGTTATCTTTTTGCTCTGGTTTTTTTCAGGCTTTTTTATTGTTAATCCAGCGGAAGAAGCTGTTGTATTGCGATTTGGTAAATTTCATGAAGTGTTGCAGCCGGGGCTGCATTGGATTGCCCGTTTTATTGATACTAAAACGCTGGTTGATGTGCAAAAAATATATTCTTTCTCTATGGAAGGTGACTTCTTAACGAAATCATCCGAACAAAGCGATTTACCCAATCAGATAGTTCCTGATGAGGCGATAAAAAAGTTAACTTCAGCGGATCAATCAAAAAATTTGGTGAATGTTGAGTTGAATGTTCAGTATCGAGTAAGCGATCCACTCGCTTATTTATATAATGTGGTGAATCCTGATGAAACCATGCAACAAGTTGCTTCAGGTGCTTTATCTGATGTGATTGGTCAAATGAAGTTAGATGATGTTTTAACGACAGGACGAGAAATGTTAAGTTCGGGTGTTTTTGAGCGAGTTAAACAAATTTTAGCTCCCTATGGTTCTGGTTTAGATGTAATTACAGTTACTTTGCGTAAAGTCCAGGCGCCAGATCAAGTGCGGGCAGCTTTTAGCGATGTTAACCGAGCTGATCAAGATCGAGCAACGACTATTCAGCAAGCTCAAGCTTACGCGAGCAAAGTGGTGCCGATTGCTCAGGGCGCTGCAGCACGTGTTTCTGCCGATGCAAATGCTTATCGTCAACAGATTGTTTTAAGGGCGCAGGCAAACATTGCAAAATATGAAGCTATGTTACAGGCCTATCAGTTAGCGCCTGATGCGACGCGTGAACGTTTGTATTTAGATATGATGCAAAATATTCTCACGAATTCGAGTAAAATTTTAGTGGATGTCAATGCTAGTAATAATTTACTTTATTTACCGTTAGATAAATTAATCCGAAATAATCTTTCTGCGACTATTCCATCTTCTGTTCCACCGGTGAATTTGGAGGTGAAAAATGAATCCAACTAAAATTTTGGCGGGTATTTTAGGTTTATTTTGTTTGGCTTTTATTTTATTGAGCGCATTTACAGTCAATGAAGGTGAGAGTGCATTAATTTTAAGACTAGGAAAAATTGTTACGGTAAAAAACAATATCCCGCGGGTATTAAAACCAGGATTACATTTTAAGCTGCCGTTTATTGATAATATTCGTATTTTTGATACACGATTGCAAGAGTTAGCAACTTCGGCTGCTCAACCATTAACAGTGGTGACAAAAGAGCAAACTTATTTAGTTGTTGAGTATTTTGCTAAATGGCGTATCCATGACTTGCCGCGATTTTATAAGAGCACGGGTGGCAGTGTGCGTGGAGCAGAAACGTTATTGGAACAACGGATCACCGATATTGTTCGCGCAGAATATGGTAAATATACTAGCGCTCAAGCTATATCAACAGATCGTGGAAAAATGGTTGCTGCGATTAAAGAGCAAGCGGATCATATTGGCGAAGATCAGGGTATTGCCGTGATTGATGTTCGAGTGCAACAAATTACTTTACCCAAAGATGTAATGGAATCCGTATTTAATCGAATGGCGACGGAACGTAAACAGTTTGCTGAAGCAAAGCGTGCAGAAGGAATTGAAAAATCAGAAGAAGTAAAAGCATTAGCTGACCAAAAGGTAACAGTTATACAAGCCCAAGCTTTGAAGCAAGCAGCAGAAGTACGAGCACAGGGTGATAAAGAAGCTGCGGCTATTTATTCTAAATCTTATGGTACTAATCTGCCTTTTTATGCTTTCTATCGTAGCTTGGAAGCTTATGAAGCGAGCTTTAATAATAAATCTGATATTTTAGTTATTAAACCAGAAGGTCAGTTTTTTAATTATTTTAATAATGCTCAGGGTCGTGGTAAAGCGGCTGTTAATCAGGTAGTTCATCATTAGTTATGAGAGTTTTTCTAATAAATATTAAATAAATGAGAGAAGTATAATGGGAAAATGTGTAGTCATTTTAGGAAGTCAGTGGGGAGACGAAGGCAAAGGTAAGGTGGTTGATTTGTTAATGGATCAAGCTTCTGTGGTCGTACGTTTTCAAGGTGGCCATAACGCAGGGCATACTCTGGTGATTAATGGTGAAAAAACGGTTTTAAGATTAATCCCGTCGGGAATTTTGCATGCACATGTTCATTGCTTAATTGGTAATGGAGTTGTTTTGTCACCAACAGCTTTACTGCAAGAAATGACTGAACTAGAGCGTCGTGGTATTCCTGTATCACAACGTTTACGAATTAGTGAAGCGTGCACTTTGCTTTTGCCTTATCATGTTGCACTTGATCAAGCGCGTGAAAAAGCAAAAGGTAAGGCTGCAATAGGTACAACCGGACGTGGTATTGGTCCTGCTTATGAAGACAAAGTTGCGCGTCGTGCAATTCGATTCGGTGATTTATTTGATGAGAAACGTTTTAGCGCTAAGCTAGAAGAAGTATTAGAGTACCATAATTTTATTTTACAAAATTATCATAAACAAGATCCTATTAATTTTCAGCAATTAAGAGACGACATGTTGGCTTTAGTGCCAAAGTTAGAGCCGATGAAAACAGATGTTTCTGCGTTATTGGCGCAGTATCGTCAACAAGGTAAGCATATTTTATTTGAAGGTGCACAGGGTACTTTCTTAGATGTTGATCATGGCACGTATCCTTACGTTACTTCTTCCAATACAGTTGCAGGTGCTGCTTGTGTCGGTAGTGGATTCGGACCTTTGTATTTAGATGCGGTCATGGGCATTATGAAAGCCTATAGTACTCGAGTTGGCGCAGGTCCTTTTCCTACCGAGTTGCATGATGACATCGGAGTGCATATAGCAAAACTTGGTAATGAATTTGGTTCGGTTACGGGTAGACCACGACGTTGTGGTTGGTTAGATATGGTTATTTTACGTCGATCAATTCAGTTAAATAGTCTTTCTGGTTTATGTATTACGAAGCTCGATGTATTAGATGAATTAGATAAAATTAAAGTTTGTGTTAAATATAAATTAAATGGTCAAGAAATAATGGAATTGCCAACAGATATGAATGATCTTGCTGCTTGTGAACCGATTTATGAAGAATTTCCTGGTTGGAAAACATCGACGTTGGGAGTGAAATCTTTTGCAGCATTGCCAGAAAAAGCGAAAAATTATATTTTGCGTATAGAGGAATTGGCTAAGACGCCTGTTGAAATTATTTCAACTGGCGCTGATCGCAATGATACGATAGTTTTGAAACACCCGTTTGAAGAAAAAGTGCGAGAAATCGCCTAAAAACTGCCGAGAAGAGGACTCGAACCTCCATAGGATTGCTCCCACAAGTACCTGAAACTTGCGTGTCTACCAGTTTCACCACCTCGGCAAGTTTCGTGACTGTAATGAGATTAGTTTTTATTGTCAACCGTCATCAGCATTGATGTATTGTTGGTAACTGTTCAGTGATGAGGGAGTTTGGTGGGCACGCTGCGCTTTGCCCACCCTACATTTTTTATAATCTATTTTTGTAGGGTGGGCAAAGCGCAGCGTGCCCACCAAACTCCCTCGTCACTGAACAGTTACTGTTGTTGAGTTAATTAATCAAGCGAGTCAATCTTGAAAGTAAATAATTCTATTGATTTAAGTCATTTATCTTGCCTACAACTTTCTGGTGTAGGCAAATCTATCGCAGAACGATTAGCCCACTTAGGGATTCGTTATGTGCAAGATTTATTATTTCATTTACCATTAAAATATCAAGACCGTACCCGAGTTTATCCTATTCGTGATTTGTTGCCGGGTGAGCATGTGGTTATTGAGGCGGAAATTGATACTATTTCTATGCCTAAAATAGGTAAAACACGGCTGTTGGCGCGAATTAAAGATGCGACAGGACGGATTCATTTACGCTTTTTTTATATCAATCCAATGCAAAGACAGAGTTTGCGTGTAGGAATAAAAATTCGCTGTTTTGGCGAAGTGCGCATGGGAAGTTACGGATTAGAAATGATTCATCCAGAGTATCGTTTAGTTTCTGATGAGTTGATTTTGCCAATAGAAGAAAATCTTACGCCCATTTATCCAGCAACAGAAGGCTTGAGTCAGTTGATGTTGCGTAAACTGACTAAGCAAGCGTTGGAGTTGTTGGCGCAAGGCGGTTTATTAACAGAGATTTTACCCGCCATTATTTTAAATAAATTTACTTTCCCGGCATTAAATGAGGCTTTACATTTTGTTCATCGACCACCTGCTGATGCGCCAGTTGATTTATTGTTAGAGGGTATGCATGTTTCGCAAAAACGCTTAGTGTTTGAAGAGTTATTAGCTCATCGTTTAAGTTTGTTAAACTTAAAGCAATCATTTCAAGTTTATCGTGCGGTGCCTTTGGAGAATAAACAAAATTTAACGCAACAATTTTTAGCTTCGTTGCCATTTGCATTAACCGCAGCGCAAAAACGCGTAGCAGTTGAAATATCAGCAGATATGTATCAGCCTCATCCTATGTTGCGTTTAGTTCAGGGAGATGTTGGTTCGGGTAAAACAGTTGTTGCAGCGCTTGCTGCACTTCAAGCAGTTGAAAATGGTTATCAGACAGCTATTTTGGCGCCGACGGAATTATTGGTAGAGCAACATTATCGAACGTTTCAAAAATGGTTTTTGCCATTGGGTGTCACGGTAGTTGCTTTGTCAGGGCAAATGAAAGCTGCGCCTAAACGCGAAGCTTTGCTTGCAATTGCAGAGGGCTTTGCTAGCGTTGTTATTGGCACGCATGCTATCTTTCAAAAAAAAGTAGAGTTTAAAAATTTAGCTTTAATTGTGGTTGATGAACAGCATCGTTTTGGTGTTCAACAACGGGCACAGTTACGTGAAAAAGGCGCGCAAGCGGATTGTTATCCGCATCAGTTGATTATGACAGCAACACCTATTCCGCGTACTTTGGCAATGAGTGTGTATGCTGATTTAGATTGTTCAGTGATTGACGAGTTACCTCCTGGACGTATACCGGTCGCAACTCATGTATTATCTAATTCACGGCGAGCAGAAGTTTTATTGCGAATACGTGAAGCATGTGGAACGGGTCGTCAAGCTTATTGGGTATGTACATTGATAGAAGAATCAGAAACTTTACAATGTAAAGCAGCTGAAGACACAGCGTTAGAATTAACCGCCGCATTGCCAGAATTAAAAATTGGCTTAATTCATGGTCGGATGAAAACCGCTGAAAAAGACGAGGTAATGAACGCCTTTAAAAATGCAGAGCTAAATGTGCTAATTGCAACAACAGTGATTGAAGTAGGCGTAGATGTGCCCAATGCAAGTTTGATGGTAATAGAAAATGCTGAGCGTTTAGGTTTAGCGCAGCTTCATCAATTACGTGGTCGAGTAGGGCGCGGAGCAACAGCAAGTCATTGTGTTCTTATGTATCAAGCACCGCTTTCGCGTTTAGCAAAAGAGCGTTTGGCTGTGATGCGTGAAACAACAGATGGATTTAAAATTGCAGAGCGTGATTTAGCTTTGCGTGGGCCAGGTGAAGTTTTAGGTACACGACAAACAGGAGATGTCGCATTGCGGATTGCAGATTTAGTTCGTGATAGTGAATTGTTGCCAGCAGTGCAGCAAGCAGCAAATATTTTGCAAGAAGGTTATCCTGAGTCTGTTGCTCTTTTGATTCAGCGTTGGTTGGGTAATAAGGAACAATTTGGGCATGTATAAGGTGTGTTTAGTAGCAAGAGTAGGTGTGAGCGCAATGCTTAAAATGCCGCTCCAAGCGAAACATCCCTGTTTTAGGCTTGCCATCCATGGCAAACAAGTCGCTTTATTTTAAGCATTGCATTCACACCTGCTCTTGCTACTAAACAATTATTTTAAGCAAAATAAACTCCACCTAAGATAGTTGTTTTTTTGGCGCCGGTTACTGCGGTAAGATTTCCTGGTTTTTTTTCGATGGTTTGTTTAGCTAGCCATGCAAAAGCAATTGCTTCAACCCAGTCAGGATCCATGCCTAGATTTTTCGTTGAATTAATGGCGTGTTGACTGGTAAGGTTTTTTAAGCGCTCCATTAGGAAGTGATTATGTATTCCACCACCACAAACTAAAATTTCGCCTGCAGTGAGATGTTGATTAATTGCATTCATGATAGTGATAGCCGTTAATTCAACTAATGTTGTTTGTATATTGACAGAGGGGATATTATTTTCAGTAAAATATTGTTGTAACCAAGGTAAGTTAAAATATTCTCGGCCAGTGCTTTTTGGTGTAGTGAGTTTAAAAAAAGAATCGGTTAATAAATTGTTTAATAAAGGTTGATGAATGGTGCCGGTTCTTGCCCAAGTACCATGCTCATCGTGGCGTCGTCCTAAATGTTCCTCTGCCCATGCATCTAGTAATGTGTTCCCTGGGCCGGTATCAAAGCCCAGAATAGTTTTATTTGGATCGCAAGGGAGTAGAGTGATATTAGCAATGCCGCCGATATTAAGAATAATGCGATTTTTTTCACTGTTGCTAAAAATAGCTTGATGAAAGGCTGGAACTAATGGGGCGCCTTGACCATGATAGGCCATATCACGACGACGAAAATCAGCTACAGTGGTAATCCCTGTTTCTGCAGCAATAATGTTGGGATCACCAATTTGTAAAGTGAATTTTTTTTCTGGTTGATGACGGATAGTTTGACCATGGCTACCAATGGCTTTAATTGTTTTTGCAGAAACATTATTTTCTTTTAATAAAGTGAGTGCAGACTTTGCAAATTGTTTTCCTAGGGCAACATCTAGCTCGCCCATGCGATTAATTTCATTGAAACCAGGTTGGCAAATTTCAAGAATTACATTACGTAACTCGTGGGGCATAGGTTCGTAATGAGTCGCAATAATTTTAGGTTCACGATTTTCAAAATCAACTATGACTGCATCAATTCCATCTAGGCTGGTGCCGGACATTAAGCCAATATAAAGTTCGCTCATGTTTAATTCCTTGTTTAAGATAGCTGTTCAGTGACAAGGAAGCGTGCGAGAGTCGTAATTAAAATACCGCTCCGAGCTAAACATCCCTGTTTTGGGCTTGCCATCCATGGCAAGCAAGTCGCTTTATTTTAATTACAACTCTCGCACGCTTCCTCGTCACTGAACAGTTGCTGTTTAAGTCAGTATTATTATGTTGTTAACTGTAAATGACATAATGTAATTTCAGCGGGGACTCCAAGTCGATTAGCGGGACCCCAATAACCCGTGCCGGGGTTAACATATAGCCATAAATTTTTATATTGATGTAGGCGATGATAATATTTATGGGCTAAAGGAATCAGTAGATTAAAAGGAAAAAATTGTCCTCCATGAGTATGTCCTGATAGTTGAAGATTAACGCCCAGTTGTTCTGCTAATAAATAAATGCCGGGGCGATGAGCAAGTAAAATTTTAAATTCAGTTGGTTCTTTTGTCCTTAGCGCTGCTTCAAGATCAGGATGGTGTCCTGCCATAAAGT
>OZ257148.1:902500-1012500 GCA_965279285.1 Gammaproteobacteria bacterium
ATGGTGTTAACGACGAGTAGGACGGGACACGTGAAATCCTGTTTGAAGATGGGGGGACCATCCTCCAAGGCTAAATACTCTCTACTGACCGATAGTGAACCAGTACCGTGAGGGAAAGGCGAAAAGAACCCCTGATAGGGGAGTGAAATAGATCCTGAAACCGTGTGCGTACAAGCAGTAGGAGCAGACTAGTTCTGTGACTGCGTACCTTTTGTATAATGGGTCAGCGAGTTACTTGTATTGGCGAGCTTAACCGAATAGGGGAGGCGAAGGGAAACCGAGTCTTAATAGGGCGTATAGTCGATGCGAGTAGACCCGAAACCGGGCGATCTATCCATGACCAGGATGAAGGTTAGGTAACACTGACTGGAGGTCCGAACCCACTCCTGTTGAAAAAGTAGGGGATGAGTTGTGGATAGGAGTGAAAGGCTAATCAAGCTCGGAGATAGCTGGTTCTCCTCGAAAGCTATTGAGGTAGCGCCTCGTGTGATCACTCTTGGGGGTAGAGCTCTGTGCCGGCTAGGGAGTCTTTAAAGGCTTACCAACCCGATGCAAACTGCGAATACCAAGAAGTGCAACACGGGAGACACACGGCGGGTGATAAGGTCCGTCGTGAAAAGGGACACAGCCCAGACCGACAGCTAAGGTCCCCAAGTGATAGTTAAGTGGGAAACGATGTGAGAAGTCCGAGACAGCCAGGAGGTTGGCTTAGAAGCAGCCATCCTTTAAAGAAAGCGTAATAGCTCACTGGTCGAGTCGGCTTGCGCGGAAGATGTATCGGGGCTAAAACTATCCACCGAAGCTACGGATTTGATTAAACTATGGTTTAATTGAGTGGTAGAGGAGCGTTCTGTAAGTCTGTGAAGGTGTATTGAGAAGTATGCTGGAGATATCAGAAGTGCGAATGCTGACATGAGTAACGATAATGCGGGTGAAAAACCCGCACGCCGAAAGTCCAAGGTTTCCTGCGCCACGTTAATCGGCGCAGGGTGAGTCGGCCCCTAAGGTGAGGCTGAGAAGCGTAGTCGATGGGAAACGGGTTAATATTCCCGTACTTGGTTGCATTGCGAAGTGATGACGGAGAAGGCTAGGTTTGCCGGGTGTTGGACGTCCCGGTTTAAGCGTGTAGGAAGAGGTTTTAGGCAAATCCGGAACCTTATTAATTCTGAGGCGTGATGACGAGATTCCGTAATGGAGTTGAAGAAACTGATGCCAAGCTTCCAGGAAAAGTCTCTAAGCGATAGATGCAATTGAACCGTACCGGAAACCGACACAGGTGGACAAGTAGAGAATACTAAGGCGTTTGAGAGAACTTGGGTGAAGGAACTAGGCAAAATAGCACCGTAACTTCGGGAGAAGGTGTGCCTTTATTAGGTGAAGGTCTAGCGACTGGAGCTGAGAGAGGCTGCAATAGTCAGGTGGTTGCGACTGTTTAATAAAAACACAGCACTCTGCGAACTCGAAAGAGGAAGTATAGGGTGTGACGCCTGCCCGGTGCCGGAAGGTTAATTGATGGGGTTAGCGCAAGCGAAGCTCTTGATCGAAGCCCCGGTAAACGGCGGCCGTAACTATAACGGTCCTAAGGTAGCGAAATTCCTTGTCGGGTAAGTTCCGACCTGCACGAATGGCGTAACGACAGCCACGCTGTCTCCACCCAAGGCTCAGTGAAGTTGAAATCGCTGTGAAGATGCAGTGTACCCGCGGCAAGACGGAAAGACCCCGTGCACCTTTACTATAGCTTTGCACTGAACTTTGAGTTTTTCTGTGTAGGATAGGTGGGAGGCTAAGAAGCCGAGGCGCTAGCTTTGGTGGAGCCGACCTTGAAATACCACCCTGAGACACTTGGAGTTCTAACCTAGTCCCATTATCTGGGATGGGGACAGTGCATGGTGGGTAGTTTGACTGGGGCGGTCTCCTCCTAAAGAGTAACGGAGGAGCACGAAGGTACCCTCAGCGCGGTCGGAAATCGCGCAATGCGTGTAAGAGCAAAAGGGTGCTTGACTGAGAGACTGACAGGTCGATCAGGTGCGAAAGCAGGTTCTAGTGATCCGGTGGTTCTGAATGGAAGGGCCATCGCTCAACGGATAAAAGGTACGCCGGGGATAACAGGCTGATACCGCCCAAGAGTTCATATCGACGGCGGTGTTTGGCACCTCGATGTCGGCTCATCACATCCTGGGGCTGAAGCTGGTCCCAAGGGTATGGCTGTTCGCCATTTAAAGTGGTACGCGAGCTGGGTTTAGAACGTCGTGAGACAGTTCGGTCCCTATCTGCCGTGGGCGTTAGAGATTTGAAGGGGGCTGCTCCTAGTACGAGAGGACCGGAGTGGACGTGCCTCTGGTGTTCCGGTTGTCATGCCAATGGCACAGCCGGGTAGCTAAGCACGGAAAGGATAACCGCTGAAAGCATCTAAGCGGGAAACCTGCCCTAAGATGAGATCTCTCGGACCGTAAGGTCCCTGAAGGTTTGTTGAAGACTACAACGTTGATAGGCTGGGTGTGGAAGTGCAGTAATGTATGAAGCTAACCAGTACTAATTGACCGTGAGGCTTGATCATATAACACCCAAGTTGTTTTTTATGCAGTAGTAAGCGCGATTTATAAACGAATTCATTGTCAGCTTAGCGAGTGAATGCAAACACAGAAATGCAAACACAGCGCTAAGAGAAAAAGGTTAGTTTTCTGGCGACCATAGCGAGTGGGTACCACCTGATCCCATCCCGAACTCAGAAGTGAAAACGCTCAGCGCCGATGATAGTGTGAGTTTCTCATGCGAAAGTAGGACATTGCCAGATCTTTTTTGTAAGCCTCTGTTGGGTTATCCAACAGAGGTTTTTTTTTAACAAGGAATTATTAAAATGTTCTGTGTCGTTTATGAATTCACAGTTGATACGCATCAAGAGAAAAAATTTCAAGAATTATGGCATCAATTAACGTTAGAAATAAAAACAGATATTGGTGCGTTAGGCTCGAGATTACATAAAGTATTAGAAGTAGAAAATACGTGGGTGGCTTATGGTCAATGGATCTCAGAGCAAGCCTATGAAAAAGCCCCTAATGATAAGCATTTTAATCAGATACGAGAAAAATTTTTAGAAACTTGTCGCGGCATTAAAATTTTATATCAAATGCAAATGACGGATGATCTTTTTTCTGTTTAATCTCACTCCCACTTAACACAAGATGTAGGGTGGGCAAAGCGCAGCGTGCCCACCGTTCAAACTGAACCAAAAGAACCATCTATATACGGCGGTTTAAGTGTGCGCCTTGGCGCACCATTGAACGGTGGGCACGCTGCGCTTTGCCCACCCTACAAAACTGTTTAATCTTACTCCCAGTTATTGGCTGGGAGTAGATGAACAACATTATCCTACCTTACAATTTAAATCAGCAAGGTAAACTTGGTTTGGGCTCTTAGTTTTTAACTTACCGCTGACAGTAATGACTTGACCATTTTTCACCTGAAGATTGCACGAGCTTGGTAATGGTTGTGCTTGGATATGTAAAGCCGCGATATTCATCGGTAAGATATAATTGATATTCCCTGGACTCATAGGATAGGTTGTACCATGGTTGCCGGCTTTAATGCTAACGCAGCCGGTATTGCTGACACATAAAAAATATTTATTGGTATCAGTTGCACCAGAGATGTGGACACGTAGTTTAGCATAATTTTCAGCAAATACGGGTTGAATCAATAAGATGGCAATGATAAGGGAATAAAATTTTTTCATTTAAAACTCCTCGAAAGTATAAAATCAGCTGGTTATAATATTACCAATCCAAGCTTAACAAACTCTTAACGCGGTCGAATTATTTTTTCTACTAATTGAAGACTATTATCTTTGCTATCTCCCATACATTCGTCATTCCCGTGAAAGTGAGAATGACGTACTGTATTAATGTAGCGAGGGTATCATTAGCTTTTCGATGTTCTTTTTCTTTCGTGTTCCTTCAAGAATCTTTTGCGGATACGAATTGTTTTAGGTGTTACTTCAACTAATTCATCATCTTCAATAAACTCAAGCGCTTGTTCTAAAGAAAAATTAATAAACGGTGTTAACAGAATGTTTTCATCCGAGCCTGATGCACGCATATTAGTTAACTGTTTTCCTTTGCAAACATTCACAACTAAATCATTGTCACGTGAATGAATTCCGACAACCATGCCTTCATAGACTTCAGTTTGTGGTCCAATAATCATTCTGCCGCGTTCTTGTAAATTCCATAGTGAGAATGCAACTGCCACACCTTCTTGATTAGAAATCATGACACCGTTTTGGCGTTTAGCAAATTCACCTTTTGCTGCGGGGCCATAATGACTAAATACGTGGTGTAATAAGCCAGTGCCTGAGGTCAAGGTTAAGAAATCAGTTTGAAAACCAATAAGAGCGCGTGAAGGAATAATATAGTCTAAGCGAACCCGGCCTTTGCCATCGGCAACCATATTTTTTAAGTCACCACGTCGGCTACCCAGCTGTTCCATAATAGCGCCTTGATGTGTGCTCTCTATATCAACGGCTAAAGTTTCATAAGGTTCATGAGTTTCGCCGTCGACTATTTTGGTAATAACTTCCGGACGTGACACAGCTAATTCATAATTTTCGCGACGCATGTTTTCAATTAAAATAGAAAGATGTAATTCACCGCGACCTGATACTTTAAATTTATCTGGATCAGCTGTGTCCTCTACGCGGAGCGCCACATTATGTAATAACTCTTGCTCAAGACGTTCGCGAATATTTCGGCTAGTGACATACTTGCCATCACGACCCGCAAAAGGCGAAGTGTTAACTTGGAAAGTCATGCTGACAGTGGGTTCATCTACTGTCAGAGGAGTTAGCGCTTCTACGCAGCTTGGGTCACAGAGTGTGTCAGAAATACTTAATTTTTCAATACCAGTAATTGCAACAATATCACCTGCATTGGCCATCGGTACTTCGCTGCGATCTAAGCCCAGATATTCCAGTACTTGTAAAATTCTACCTTGGCGGGTTTTGCCATCAGCACCAATAATGGTGACGGGCATATTGGTTTTTGCTTGTCCACGAGAGATACGACCAATTCCTATCATTCCCACATAGCTTGAATAATCCAGTGAGGTGATTTGCATTTGGAAGGGACCATTAGGATCTACATCTGGCGCAGGCACATGTTTAACAATGGTTTCAAACAATTGACGCATGTCAGTGCTGTCTTGAGCATGATCTAATGTCGCATAACCCAAGAGCGCTGAGGTATAGACGATAGGGAAGTCTAATTGTTCGTCTGTTGCGCCTAATTTATCAAATAAATCAAAAACTTGATCAACCACCCAATCTGGTCGCGCGCCTGGTCGATCAATTTTGTTAATGACAACAATCGGATGTAATCCTTGCGCAAATGCTTTTTGGGTAACAAACCGTGTTTGTGGCATTGGGCCATCTACTGCATCGACCAGGAGTAACACAGAGTCAACCATCGATAAAATTCGTTCTACTTCACCACCAAAGTCAGCATGTCCTGGGGTGTCCACAATATTAATGCGATAATCGTCCCAGTTGAGAGCGGTATTTTTTGCTAGAATCGTGATTCCTCGTTCACGCTCTAAATCATTGCTGTCCATGACACGTTCTGTGCCGACAGATCGTTTGGTAAGACTGGCTGTTTGTTGGAGTAATTTATCAACCAAAGTCGTTTTGCCATGATCGACATGGGCAATGATAGCGATATTGCGTAATTGTCCTGACACGAGATCCACCTAAGTAGTAAAAAGGGATGTATCTTAACCCAATTTCACTTACTTTAGCTATATAAACTAGAAAAAGAAATCCGTAGCCACTCTATGCTTCCCTAGGTAAAATACGTGATAGTAAAAACTTCCCTGGAGATAGGTATGTCGACTGATGCAGTAAAGAAATTGATTGAAGAACATGAAATTGAATTTGTGGATTTACGCTTTACCGATTTACGTGGCAAAGAGCACCATATTACTCTGCCAGTGAGCAAGGTAGATGACGCATTGCTTACCAAGGGTAAAGTGTTTGATGGCTCTTCTATTGCGGGTTGGTGCATGATTAATAAATCTGACTTAGTGTTGTTGCCAGATACCAGCACGGCTTTTGTGGATCCTTTTACGGAAGTGCCGACTTTAATTTTACGTTGTGATGTCATGGATCCCGTGACTAAAAAACCCTATGCACGTGATCCACGAGCAGTAGCACGCCGGGCGGAAGCTTATCTTTTGCAATCAGGCATTGTTCCTGTGAAAGAAAAACAAAAATTAGGTTGTAATTTTGGCCAAGAAGTTGAATTTTTTATTTTTGATGATGTGCGCTGGAAATTAGATATGAATGGCTGTTTTTATAAGCTAGATGCTGACGAAGCAGCTTGGAACACGGATAAAGTGAGTGAAGAAGGCAATATGGGGCATCGCCCTCGAGTTAAAGGCGGTTATTTCCCTGTTCCACCAGTTGACTCTTCTCATGATTTGCGTTCATTAATGTGTCAAACCTTGCAAGAAGTGGGTTTAGTTCCTGAAGTCCATCATCATGAAGTAGCAACAGCGAATCAAAATGAAATTACTACGCGCTATAACACCTTGTTAATTAAATGCGATGAAATGTTGGTGTTTAAATACGTGATTCAAAATGTTGCTCATTCCATGGGCAAGACAGTCACGTTTATGCCTAAGCCGATTGTGGGTGATAACGGCAGTGGTTTGCATTGTCATCAGTCATTATCATTGGATGGTAAAAATTTATTTGCTGGTGATAAGTATGCAGGTTTATCAGAGCTCGCATTATATTATATTGGTGGGATCATTAAACACTCTCGTGCTTTGTGTGCCTTAACTAACCCTAGCACTAATAGCTATAAACGTTTAGTTCCTGGTTATGAAGCCCCTGTGACCATGGTTTATTCTGAAAGCAATCGTTCTGCTGGTATACGCATTCCTCATGTTTTTAGTGAGAAAGAGAAGCGTATTGAAGTACGTTTTCCTGATGCGATGGTTAATCCTTATCTGGCTTTTTCAGCCATGGTGATGGCAGGTTTGGATGGGATTAAAAATAAAATTCATCCTGGTGATGCCGTTGATGAAAACTTATATGATCTTACGCCAGAAAAATCAACCACACTCACTAGTTTGTGCACCTCACTTGATCAAGCATTAGATTGTCTTGAGCAGGATCACGAGTTTTTATTAGCGGGTGATGTATTTACCGCTGATATCCTTAAGTCATATATTGAAATTAAACGGGAAGAAGTTGCGCGCTTAAATATGACAACGCATCCTGTCGAGTTTGATATGTACTACAGTTTATGATGAAAAGTGAAAGTTGAGGCAGCATTATTATGTTAAAGATTGCTACTTGGAATGTTAATTCTTTGCGCGTGCGGCTGTCTTATGTTTTGGACTGGTTAGCACAAGAACAGCCGGATGTGCTGGCGTTACAAGAAACGAAGTTATTAGATGTTGATTTTCCTTGGGCAGAAATTAATGCTGCTGGCTATCAAGTTATTTTTAGCGGACAAAAAACATATAATGGCGTTGCAATTTTAAGTCGAAAACCATTAACGGCTGTTGTGACGGAGATTCCTCAATTAGGCGACATTCAGCGTCGCCTATTGTGTGCAACCTGGGACGATGTGCGGATTATTAATGTTTATATCCCTAATGGTGAAAGTGTTGCATCAGACAAATATCAATATAAGTTGAATTGGCTGCAGCATTTAGATTTATTTTTGCAACATGAATTAAAGCAGCATAAAAAAGTTATTTTATTGGGCGACTTTAATATTGCACCTGCAGAAATGGATGTACATGATCCAGCAATGTGGGCTGGAAAGGTGTTATTCAGTGAGCCGGAGCGCGCAGCATTTCAAGCCATGTTAGCGTTGGGGTTTAAGGATTGTTTTCGTTTATTTCCGCAGACCGAAAAAGTATTTAGTTGGTGGGATTACCGTCTTAATGCCTTTAAGCGCAATATGGGCTTGCGAATCGACCACATTTTGGCAAGCGACGCACTAGCAGCGGGTTGTCAGCGTAGCTATATCGACAAGTCGGTCCGTGCGCGTGAAAGACCATCTGATCATGCGGTGGTTGTTGCTGAGTTTTTGTAACTATTCAGCAGCCAGAGAGTTTGGTGGGCACGCTGCGCTTTGCCCACCCTACGAACCTTGTCATGCCAGCGTGCTTCTAGCTGGCATCCAGTAGGGTGGGCAAAGCGCAGCGTGCCCACCAAACTCTCTGGCTGCTGAATAGTTACGAGTTTTTGATTAACGCTTGATTCTTAGGCTCTGTTTCGTATATCATTCCTGCCTATTTTGCTTTAAGGTTAATTTTTGAGAGGTTTTTGTTATGAAGCAGGGTCTACATCCAGATTATAAAAAGATTAAGGTTACTTGTAGCTGTGGTAATAGCTTCGAGACTCGTTCTACATCAAGCCGCGACCTGCTCCTTGACGTATGTTCTATGTGTCATCCATTTTATACCGGTAAGCAGCGTATTGTTGATACAGCTGGACGGGTTGATCGTTTCAATCAGAAATTTGCTCGCAAAGGAGCAGCTAAGCCGGTTGTTACCACTTCTGGCAATGAAGCGCAAGATACTGATAGTAAGTAAGTTTTTATTAGGCTTAACACTGATAGTGAGCAAAAAGGCGCATGTGATAAGCAGAGCGCCTTTTTTGTTTATAGAGTAAAGACTCGTGTTGAGATCGATGATGATAATAAAATAAGGCCTTTCAAATGACAGACGAGCTTCGTAAGGCGGCTTTGGCATATCATGAATATCCCCAGCCGGGAAAAATTGGCATTGTTTCAACTAAACCTACCGCAACACAATATGACTTATCACTTTGCTATACCCCCGGGGTTGCTGAGCCAGTGATGGCAATTGCTCAAGACCCATCTGCAGCTTACCGCTATACCAGCAAGGGAAACTTGGTTGGCGTGATTACGAATGGCACAGCTGTCTTAGGGCTAGGTGACGTGGGTGCGTTAGCAGGCAAGCCGGTGATGGAAGGTAAGGGGGTATTATTTAAGTATCTTGCTAATATCGATGTTTTTGATATTGAAATTGATTGTGCTGACCCGCAAGATTTTATTGATACAGTGATTCGTATTTCACCTACTTTTGGCGGCATTAATTTAGAAGATATTAAAGCGCCAGAATGTTTTATGATAGAGAAAGCATTGCAAGCGGCTTTAGATATTCCAGTATTTCATGATGATCAGCATGGCACAGCGATTATTGTTGCTGCTGGTTTACTAAATGCACTTGATTTGCAGCAAAAAAAGCTTTCGGAAGCGATAATAGTTTGCGCAGGAGCGGGTGCAGCAGGCATTTCTATTATGCATTTATTGAAAAAACTCGGTGCTCGGCATGAAAATTTAATGATGGTTGATCGAGCGGGTGTTATTCATAGTGAAAGAAAAGATTTAAATAGTTACAAGCAAGATTTTGCTATTGCTACTCCTAAGCGCTCTTTAATCGATGCGATGCAGGGTGCCGATGTTTTTATCGGAGTTTCTGGACCCGACTTAATTACACCTGATATGCTAAAAGTGATGGCGGCAAGACCGATTGTGTTTGCACTTTCGAATCCAATACCAGAAATTATGCCTAATGTGGCATTTAGTGCACGCAAGGATTTAATTATGGCAACGGGGCGTAGTGATTTTCCTAACCAAGTGAATAATGCTTTATGTTTTCCTTATTTATTTAGAGGGGCGTTGGATGTGCGGGCGTCTTGTATTAATGAAGCGATGCAGTTAGCTGCGGTGCATGCGATTAAAGATTTGGCGCGTGAGCCTATTCCAGATGAAATGTTAATTGCTTATCCACATGAAACAGAGTTAACTTTTGGTCCTAACTATATACTCCCTAAATTGGTTGATCCAAGATTAAGAGTAAAAGTATCAAAAGCAGTTGCTGATGCTGCTATTGCATCAGGTGTAGCGCAGAATTAATGGAGAAATAGTATGCCTTTAAGTTCGTCTTTTGATCCTTCTTCGACGCCCAAAAAAACCAGAGGGTTGGTACAAAATGTCATTTTTCTTTCTTGGACTGTCTGTGGTTTAGGGGCAGTTTTTTATTGTTACGAATATTTGTTGCGTATTTCTCCCAGTGTGATGACAGAAGAGTTAATGCGGTTTTATCATCTTACGGGCGCGCAGTATGGTAATTTGTCGGGTTCTTTTTATTATTATTCTTATGTGGTAATGCAAGTTATTGTTGGTTTGTTGATGGATCGTTTTGGTCCGCGGCGGTTGCTGACTTTTGCTTGTGCGCTGTGTGCTGTTGGTGCTTATTTGTTTGCTTGCAGTGATCAAATTTCTATAGCGATGATAGGTCGATTTTTAATTGGTTTGGGTTCCTCTTTTGCTTTTGTGGGTGCGGCTAAGTTAGCGACTATTTGGTTGCCTCCTGAGCGTTTTGCTTTGATGTCGGGTATTATTTTTTGTCTTGGCATGTTAGGTGCTATGTTTGGCGATATATTTTTACGTTATATAGTGGATGCGACAGGTTGGCAGTCAGCCATTTATGGCGCTGGCGTGGTGGGTGTTATTCTTACCATTGTTCTTTGGCTGGTTATTCGAGATGCCAATCCTTTTCATGAAAATCATTACTCACATCATACACCAACGATAGTAGAAGTATTATCTGGCTTAGCGTTGGCATTAAAAAAACCGCAAATTTGGTTGGCTGGAATAATAGGTTGCTTGTTATATCTTTTTTTAACTGCTTTTGCAGAATTGTGGGGCCCGGCTTATTTACAGCAAGCGCATGGTTTATCGCGTGTGCATGCAGTGAATGCAAACTCAATGGTGTTTTTAGGTTGTGCTATTGGTTCACCGTTTATTGGCTGGTTTTCTGATTGGATGGGTCGTAGACGTGCACCGATCTTTATTTTTTCTGCCATCGCTTTAGTTGTTATTTGTGTTTTATTATTTATTCATCCTTTATCAACACCGATAATTTATTTATTGTTATTATTATTTGGATTTTTTTCCAGCTCACAAATTTTAATGTTTGCAATTGGGCGTGAAATGACGCCAATTAAAATTTCAGGCACAACGATTGGTTTGTTAAATATGTTAATCATGATGGGCGGCGTTATTTTTCCGCCGATCGTGGGTAAAATTCTCGATATGTTTTGGGCGGGCGGTATGAGTAATGGCGCGCGTGTTTATTCGGATCATGCTTTCACCATTGCGATGAGTGTATTGCCGCTGGGTATTATTTTGGGAATGATATTAACTTGTTTTATGCGTGAAACTTACTGCAAAATTTATATTGATGAGCATCCGTAAGTTTTGCATTGCTAATAGATTGTAACTATTCAGCAGTGTGTCTGGATTCCGCGGACAAGCCGGCCCTGTTGCATAGAGAGCATCTTCAACGACTATCAACTTTAAATGAGGGTGTTCACGTCGTATGTTTTCCAGCATCCGTTTAGAAGCATTTTGTTCGCGGTCATTTTTGCTATTGTCATCTTGTTGTATAATGGGTTCTGGTGGCAATGGAATAACTTCTTTGAAATTAGGATTAATTAAAACGCCGCCCAACATATTATGGTAAGACGACACAATTTCACCGGTATGACTATGTTTTTTGATACAACAAGATTCGCAATGAACCTTGGAGGAACTAAAATAACCCGTTCCATCTAATGATAATAAATAATATCCATCTATATAACTAAATTATTCCAACGCATTCCCTCTTTGTAACTGAGAAAACACTTTCTTAAATAATTTTCGAATCAAAGCAGGACCTATAGCATCAAGTCGCTCTCTAAGATAGGTATCACTCGGCGCTTGATTAATTTGAAAAAGATTTTTTAAGTTATGTCGGATACGCACTTCTTCTTTTGCATGATCAAATTGTAATAGCGAAGGAATTTTTAAGCTAAACATTGCTAATCCTGACATTAAGCAATCTGTTAGTGAAATATTACTTCTTGCAACATGGTTGCTAGATATTTTTTCGAAGCTTTTTTTGACAACATCAAAAAGACCCGGCGCGGATAAGGTTTTCCGTAACATGCTAAAGTACTCTAATAAAAAGCAGGAGAAAAGTTTACGATAAATAGGACTGAAAAAACTAGGGGTTATGGGCTAGCGGGAACGGCTGAAGTTTGGGTAAGTTTAGAGAAACGGTTTGGTTATAAGGCGTAGAGTTTTGTCTGCGTTGTATTAGATTATACAGCTTGTTTAGGCTCTTGAGATGAGCCTTCAATTAAGATAGCCATGAATTCTGTTGTTTCGTTTGACCCCATTTTTTATTTTAATTAACCCTATAGGTTAATCAAAACTTGATTTATCCCTGTTTGGCATTATACTTTTAACATCACCAATAAAAATAAGATTGGATGCGTTTGGCTCATGGAGATTACCTTTAAAAACAAAAAATTGCATAAAATATGTAATTCGGAGAAAGAGTTGATAAAAGCATATGGGAAAAATTGTGCTCGAAAAATTAACTTACGCCTTGATGATTTGCAAGCAGCTGCTAATTTGGAGGTATTTAAAGTGTTGCCCGGGCGTTGCCATGAACTAAAGGGGGATAGAAAAGGTCAGCTATCTTTAGACTTGGAACATCCTTTAAGATTGATATTTGAGCCATCTAATGAAAATGTAAAAAACAAAGAAAGTGGTGGCTTAGATTGGAACTCAGTCAGTACTGTTAAAATTATTGACGTGGAGGATACTCATGATTGAACAAACAAAGTTTTTATATCGTCCGGATAGGGTTTCTGCTCCTGGTGCGACACTGCTTGACCTTCTTGAAGAGCGTGGAATGACCCAAGCAGAGCTTGCGGAGCGTACAGGGCGACCGTTAAAAACTATCAATGAAATTGTTAAAGGTAAAGCAGCTATTACTTCTGAGACGGCTATTCAATTGGAGCGAGTACTCGGTACACCTGCTGAATTTTGGAGTCAAAGAGAAGCGAACTATCGAGCTTATCTTGCTCGACAAAAAGAATCTGAGAATTTGGCGGCACAGAAAAATTGGCTTAGACAATTTCCTATAAAAGAAATGAAAAAACGAGGATGGCTTCAAGATTGTAGAGATGTTGTAGCAGATCAAATGATCTCTTTATTAAACTTTTTTGGCGTAGCTACACCAGAGCAGTGGCAGCTTGGGTGGACGAAGCGACGGCTTGCATTTAGAAAGGCTATGAACTTATCTTTGAATATTGGTGTTGTTAGTGCTTGGCTTAGGCAAGGAGAGTTGGAAGGTGAAAAAATTATATGTAAACCATTTAACAAAGAGCGTCTTTTAGATTCGTTGAAAAGTATTCGGGAGCTTACTTTAGAAAAAAACCCGCAAGTATTTATTCCTAAGTTAGTAGACATTTGTTCAGGATGCGGGATAGCAGTTGTTTTTGTTGAGCCATTTCCAAGAGTTGCAGTCTATGGCGCTTCCTGTTGGTTAAGTCCAGAAAAAGCATTAATTCAATTGAGTGGTCGAGGAAAGACAGCAGATGCGTTGTGGTTTACTATTTTTCATGAAATTGGGCATATCATTAAGCATAGTAAAAAAGAGATTTTTATTGAAACTGATGATAGATCTATAAAGAAATCACAAGAAGAATTTGAAGCGGATGAGTATGCATCTGAAATTTTAATTCCTTCATCTCGTTTAAATGAATGGCTAAGAAATATTAATAAGCTTAATGTTGCTGTGATTTCTAGGTTTGCAAAAGAGCTAAATATTGCTCCGGGTGTTTTGGTTGGGCGTCTTCAATATATGAAGCGTGTTAAATTCTCTGATTATAACGGGTTGAAATTTAGATATAACTGGTAAAGATTCAATGAGCTTCAATTTTTTTCTGGCTCGCAAATTTTAATATTCCCGATTGGGCGTGAGATGACGCCAACTAAAATTTCAGGCATGCTGCTGAATAGTTACAGTCTCCAAGCTCAAGTCAGTACGAGAAAGACGATAAGTTTGTTCCATGATCAATTGTATTATTTGTTGTAAATTATAAAGTAATCACAACTTAGTAAATGCTAAAATTAATTTGGTTTTATTGTAGCAATTCATTTTAATTTTAGCTCGTGTAATATAGGTTTCCACAGTTTTAGGCGAAACTTTTAAAGTTTTCGCAATCATTTTTAATGTTAAGCCATCACATAAATATTGTAAGCACAAATTCTCTTTTTTAGAGAGGGGTGTATGATTAAATTTCATATGTGGTGGAGAAACATTGCAAGTTTTAGCTAAATCCAACATTGATGTGATTTGCGTGTCGAAGCAGTTGATTTCAGTAATTGAGCGTGTAAATGCTATTCCAAGTACGCCTATTACTTTTTGATTTTTATCGTAAAGTGGCATTTTATAACTTAAAAAAATCACTGAAAAATTATTTTTTATGACTCCTTCTTCTGGCACAAATAATTGCTTTTTTTCAATGATAACTTCTCTGTCATTTTCTCTATAAATTTTAGCTATATTATTTGGAAATATTTCGTAATCGGTTTTTCCAACAATCTCATTGCCATCATTATAGCCCAAGTTTTTTGCGCCATAATCGTTATAGCCAAGGTAAGTCCCGTGGGTATTTTTCCAGAAAACATAACAAGGAAGATTGACTAAATTTTCAAATTTTACCCAATAAGGATTAAGTAAATTATCTTGATTAAAATGCTCTTTCTTTTTCATAGATTAATTCGTTTTGATAACGCCTCCTCTACTTTAAAGCTTAATGTCACATTTTTAATGAGGGTATGTCAGGATTTTACCTGACAGATTCTTAAGTCATCTAGTTATATATTGTTTGCAAATCAGTCTTATTTATTAATTTAATAAGCAATAAAAGAATTTAAAAGTAACAAATTTTATAGGGCTCAGCAAGTTTTTTATAAATGTGTAAGATGGCATGCTTTCTTAAATAAAAGCGTGCCTTTAATGGCCCATAAAATTTTAACACTAACAGGCGATTTAATTATGAAACATCCAGTTAATGATTTTAAACAACCTCTTTTAACTTCAGACAGTGAAGCAGCTGCTCTTGTCGCAGGGCTTGATAGTAAAAATATGCCGTATGAGCAGCTAAAATTAAGTGAGGTAGGTGCAGGTGAAAAAAATGATAATAACTTATTTAGCGGTCCAGTTCCGCAATCTATTGGTTCTTCACCTAAACTAAGCAAGTTTTTACAAGACATTGGCTTAACACCTCAGCAATTACAGGATGCTGAGGTTTCACTTAATACATTAGATAAAATTGTAAATCAAAATTATTACAAATTTCTTTTGCATTGGCTAACGCTGGAAAATATACCGACAAAAGCAGTGATGTCTCTATTTCTTAATGAACGCATTATTCAGTCAGATGATGAGACGTCGGAAGATACAAAAGATGATAAAAAAGGTTGTTCTTTTATGTCAACCTATATTGATACCAGGGTGTGGCCTAAAGGTCTTGCGATTCCGATTCAATCTGTAAAGATGTTAAAGCATGTTTATGGGGTGTCGGGTTTTTTTGAGGGCGCTGAAACAGTTGTCACAAAAATATGGTCATTGCTGTTGCTTTCATTATTAGCTAACGATTTTTATTATTATTACACTTACCCTAATGAACGTTATGGAACAACTTTAATTAATATTTTTTTTACTCAATCGAATAATGCGCGACTGTTAACGACGTCTTTTTTAAGTAATTTTTCTGTGTCGATGATATCATTTGCTACTCCAATCTTATGGGGTGTATGGAGGGCTATACGTGAATATAGAGCAACATCTAGAGTAAATGGCGATGCTGTAGAAGATGTTGAAAACATACCAGAAATTTTAAAAAATTATCAATCGAGTTTTATAAAGGATATGTTGCCGTTCTTAAATCCCACCTTAGATGCTCTTGATCAACTTCAAAAAATTTTATTATGGGATAATCGTTCGGGTTTAGGTGTTGGTAAGCGCCGTGATCTCTGGAAGGGCTTAAAAAACCTAAGCATATATTCATGGAGGAAACATTCTCGTGAAAATAAAGTACCAAATAAAATAATTCAGCAACATATGTTAATAACGCTAGGTGCTATTGCTGGTGGACTTGATCTTAAGGATTTTTTGCGATTGAAAGAGCTTTTAGAAAAGCGTGTTTTATCAGGGCGTGTTTCACCAGAAACACTAAATAGTACACTTATTTTTTTACTGCAGATTAAAACCGAAGCTATAGAGCAATTAGAGTTTCATGCTAATACTTATAAGTACGACGAATCAAATGAAACTAGCTGGTATGCCCATTCTTTAAAACCTTTACCACGGTATATTTTAGCTAATTATTTATTATGGTATTTAGGGTTACCAAGATCCAAATACATGCAACCATTTTTTTTGTTATTGATAGTAGCCACAGCTTATATCAAATTTAAATTGGCTTATACTATTATTCAGGGTATCAATATTGCAGTACAACAACATAATGCAAAAAAAGCCTGTGAATCAGACAAGCGTCATATCTGGAGATACATGGATCAGGCAGCAGATTATGTCTGTTCTATGTGTGGTGATTTGCCGGTGTTTTACCGTAATATTTTTACAATTCAAGATTGTCTAGGTGATTATTTTCGCCATCCTCGTACTATTTCACAAATTCAAGCTTTACTAGATAGAGTGGAATCTACGGATGATATCACTGTATTAGACTTATCTAATCAATTATTTCCCGATGCAGATAATGGATTAGCCAATATATTACCTGTAATCATTGATCGTATGCCTACGTTGCAAGAGCTGTATTTGAATGCAAGTTCGGGGCTAAGAATATTTTATATGGATGGCAAAGTGAATATATGGTGGATGATTAACGGTATACCAACGCCTAGTCTACCTGTTCCATCCATCGGGATAAATGGCGCACGTGCTCTAGCAGATTTTTTGCCGCAGACTAAACTAACGACTTTACATCTTGGCTCTCAGATGTTGACAGATGAGGGAGTGCAGTATTTATCTAGAGCATTGCCTAACTCTAATTTAAATAAATTAATTTTATGGGGAAACAATATCACTGATAATGGTGTAGCTTCACTAGCGCAAACTCTTTCTGCATCTGATATTAAAGTGTTAGCATTAGCGGCAAACAATATTAGTAACTATGGTTTAGGAATTTTGGTGCAAGTTTTACCTGCATCGAAATTGTCAACACTGATTTTAGCAATCAATAATATTGGAGAAAATGGTACGATAGTCTTGTCACAAGTATTGCCGCATACTAATTTAAAAGTGTTAGACTTGTCAGTAAATGACATTGGTAGTAATGGCATGAATGCTTTAGCACAAGCATTACCTAATTCTAAATTGACTGTATTGCTCCTAGGAAAATGCCGCATTGATGATAGGGGAGTTTTAGCTTTAGCTCAAGCATTGCCCTTTGCTCAGTTGGAAACATTGTATTTAGAGGCAAATAATATTACCTGTAGTGGCGCAGCTGCGCTTGCGAAGTCATTACCTTCTGCAAGTCTTACCTCATTATCTTTGTTAGCAAATAATTTGGGAGATAATGGCGCAGCCATATTGGCAGAATCTTTATCTTCTTCTCAGTTGGCAGTGTTATATTTAGGAGCAAATAATATTAGTTATTTTGGCGTGACTGCTTTAGCGAAATCTTTACCTACTACGCAGTTAGAACTTTTAGATTTAGGTGGAAATAAGATTGGGAATGAAGGAGCTATGGTGTTAGCTCCAGCGTTATCAGGATCTAAGTTAACAGTTCTAAATTTGTCAGAAGGTTTGATAGGAGCTAAAGGGGCAATTATGCTGGCGCAGTTTTTACCTACTTCTAATTTGATGTTATTAGATTGTGGAGGAAACAATATTGGAGATGAGGGGGTAATTGCATTCGCTAAAGCATTACCAGCTTCGCAGCTATTGTCATTATTTATAGGAGAGAATAATGTTGGAGTAAAAGGAGCAACAGAATTAGCACTTGCTTTACCAACGTGTGCGTTGACAGAATTGGATTTAGGTATCAATGCTAATATTGGAGATGCCGGCGCTATTGCTTTAGCTAATGCTTTGCCATCTTCTGCTCTTGCGATTATAAATTTATCTGGAAATAATGTTGGTGATCTAGGAGCTGAAGGTATTGCTGGAATTTTAACGAAACTTCCTCCTTTAGTGCGCCCTTTATGGATTGATATAATCAATCCTAATGAACAACGCGTTATAGCACAGGCTCAGTCTAATACTAATCTTGAATTTCTTGGTTTAAATGATAATGCTATCAATAATCCTGGCGCTACTGCATTGTGTCGAGTATTGCCGCAAACTAAAATTAGCATTAATAGTTTTGATTTATCTAATAATTCAGGAATAAATTCGCAAACTGTTGATATTAATACTTGCTTCATATCTTCTGCTACCTCGTTACAGCCGCCGTTGCTGTTGCATGTTTTTTATCAGTTTATTCAGTTGACTGTTTATCCTGGACAGCAAACTTATTTATATCTGCGTAATTGGTTAGCGGATGGCTCTATTTTTTTATTGGCGCAACATTCTCGTGCGCAAAAAACCGCAAAAAATGTTGTGCTACAGGGGACAACGGCAAGCTTCGAGTCTTCATCACATACTGGTAATAGTAATAACATAGTAACGATGAGTGAAAGCAAGGATCAGGCTGAGGCATTGCCAGCAGACTTGCGTGCTAGCATGTTGGATGCGGCTAAAAAAGGTGTTGCTTTTTCTTTCGTTACTACTTTATCAGGTGACGTACTCGAAGAATTGCTTAAAAAGAAAGGCTTTACTCCTAAGCAAATTTTTTGGAGTACTCAGGCATTAACTACTTTAGCATTGTTACCGTTATTGGGTAGTGCAACGTTTATTACACCTGCTTTAATTGTATTATTGAATAAGCTCGGTTTTTCTTTAGAAGAAGCAAAATATTTTGCTGGTGCAGTTACGCTAAGTGTTAGTGTTTATACTGCAGCAACAGACGTAGTTAAGGCTGCTGCTCAAGCAACAGTTACGGGGGTTGTGAATACTATCCTTGCTGGTGGTAATATACTGGATGCAGCACTAGTGTTAACGACGACTGGAAAAAACATACTGTATCATACGGCTAGTTGTGCCATTGCGCCTGTGAGTGTCGCAGTAGGCTTTATGTTGGCAAAATTAGTTAAACCAGCAGCTATTTGTATGGTTGATAGCGATGCAGTGCGATGGTGCCATGAAAAAAGTAGTCAGGCAGTGACATATGCTGCTAATGCATGTGCTGTAAAGACGGGTGTCTATTTGGCACAGAATAGTTTTTCTTTTACTAAAAGAGCGTTGATTGGAGGAGCATCTTTTTTTTCTGCAAGCGCGTCACAAACAACATCAACAGTCTCTTCTACTTATCAGTGGGCAAGAAATCGTTTTTTTGGGCCAGCCGCTGTTACTACAAAAGCAGCAGTTGCTACAATGGCGCAATTACCAAAATCAGCGGTTCCAGTGCGGCAAACTAAATAAGCAGGTGGCTTCAATTTGAAAATATAATTAATCGAAATTTGTTGGTTACACAGGTGGCTATTTGCATAAATAACAATATTGCTTTAAAGTTAAAAAAACTTTATACGGAGACATCATTTCAAATGATGATTGAATTACTTTCGAAATTAATTGATGTAGTTAATGATGATCGGTTTAATCAAACTATTCCAAGTAATTTTCAGAATCAAGGCGTGCATTTTTACTGCAAAGACAAAAAAGGTAAGTATCTTAATTGCGGTGCTGAGATGGCTTATGGTGCTGGTCTTAATAAAATTGAAGATCTGATAGGTTTAACAGATTTCGATTTTATTTGGTCAGAAGACGCGACAGACTTTAGAGAAAATGATCAAAAAGTAATTTCTAAAGAGATATCCGCAATATTTCTTGAGAATTCCGCCATATTTAACGGAGCTGATTATACAAAAACCCAATTGTTAAGTTATAAGAAACCACTGTACGCGTGTTCTAAAAAAATTATAGGTATAATGGGTATTTCAATAGCATCAGACATTTATGAGGCAAGCAAAAAGTGTCGCGCGAGCAACCAATGGATGAATCATTTTAAGATTAGTCAGCGTGAAAAAGATTGTCTTTATCATCTTGTCTATGGAAGAACCGCTAAACAAACGGCCAAAAAACTGAGTATTTCCCATCGTACAGTTGAAGAGCATTTGACAAGTGCAAGAAGAAAATTAAAGTGCTCTAATCGTTCACAGTTAATTGAAAAAATTATAAGTTTGGGGATTTTATAGCTCTCCTTCTTTTATGGCGCTTGTCTTCGTTCATGCAGAAATTTTTTAAAATCTTATATAGCTATCAGTGATATTCATTCTTAATTATACCATCTACCCCGTATTCTTTACGGGATGCAAGATAGTTTTAAATAAATATAATAAGTCAATTAATTGATGATTGTATGGGAAATAACTATGCCAACCTTAGCTGAAATACTTACACCAAAAATTACTAATGACGCTGTAAATACAGCTATGAATACAGCAGGTAGTAATTTAAGTGTTATATTAAATACAGTAATTGCGAACCCGCAAGCTTCAGTAGCAGTAGTAGGTGCTGCCGCAGTGGTGGGTATAGCAGCTTATTGTAAAAAAACTCATGATACAGAAGTAGCAGAAAAGAGACAATTGAGAATCTTAAGGGCAAGCAAAATTATGGCAGATGCAATTATGAAAGAGGTTAAAGAAGAGTTTCAGCTCTGTGCTTCCCTGATGTTTTCGACAGAATTAGTAATTCGACAGGATAAAAATGCATCTGGAGAATTAGTATTCTATACTCCAACAATAAAAGATGAGGATTTTGATCTTTCAAAAATAGGCGATTTTGGGGCTGGAACCATAGGTAATCATTTATATGCATTTGCATCTAAATACCAATGCTACTACATGATAGGCACGGAGCAGGTTGATGTTTCTAAAGGAACAATGTTTGCAAATATGGCAAAAGGCAAGCCCGATCCTGTTAAAACATTAATTGCAAAATTTGCGATTAATACCGCAAGAATGATGTCTAACACTAAGCTAATAGAGAGTGAAGTCGGTATATATTTTCTAAAAGCGTTATATATGGGATTGCAGGCGTTAGCTCGTGAAAAATTTGTGAAAGCGACAATGGCTACAAAAAATGGATTAGCAGATTTCATAGGGCAATCACTTCTTGACTTACGTGCTGCTTGGATGGAAGTTATACGTGCTGATTATGACCGAGCAAGCGTTGAATATTTATCTGACATGCGTAATCAATATGTTACAGTTAGTCGTCATCTTGCAAATTGTCTCTATGCTCTAATGGCGAAAGAGCTTGTTAGGGGAGCTAAGTTTGATACTTTAGATGAGAAAGATGTTGATAAGCGCGACACTGCATGGGGGGAGATGCAGGGTACTGCTTTGCAAGCAATGTTATATACTGCTTTCAGTAAAAAGCCAACAGACGCATCTGTAGTCGTAGCAAGTAATAATACTAAGGGTTTGAATTTTATTCAGGCATTAGAAGAGAATGTTAACGAAGCAAGCTCAGAAAGTAAGCTTACAAATTTTATTAATCATTGTAAAACATTGGATGTCAAAAGCAATGGGGACATAACGTATCGTTCTATCACATTACCAAGCGGTTTTTCACAAGATATTGTTGACTATATACATGGTAAGCATGATCAGCCAGCTATAGGTGGTCAAGAAAAACAAAGGCGCAAAGATTTAGTTTTTGGGTCCTTTTTAAAAATATTAGAATTAGGATGCTCATGTCAAACACTTTTATTTGCGCAGGAAGAAGCACGAAAATACGCAAAAAAATATGGTGATGAGGGGTTGTATCAATTATATGCAAATGCAAATGATATTTTAAAGTTATTCACTGATGCTCATAAAGACTTTAAAACATTGATTACTGCTAGTTTAGATTTAACAAAATCTGACACTTTATATGATATAATTGCAAGCAAAATAAAGAATCCCTCTCTTTCTACAAGCGGAAATTTAAATAAGGTAACGGGATTTTATGATCAATTAAAAGCAAGTTTATTGTTAGTAGAGGGAAGAGCTCTAAAGATGGGTGAGGCTTTTACAAGATGGGTAACTAATAAAGAAAGTCCAGATGATAGAAGTCAAGATGATAGAAGCCAGAATGATCATCGTACTGAGAATGCTCGTCAAGCAATGTTCTTAACAGCAGAACGAGCTATTAAAGAACTAAGACAGGCAGGGTTTGCTATAGAACTTCCTGCACAAGTTCGACCCGCAGCTAGAGTGCCTGTTACAAATGCAGCAAGACCTAATGCCGCTATGTTTTCAGTAGGTACTGATACACAGCAATCTTTAACAGCTATGTTGCAACGCCAGTTGCAAGACTCTAAGGCAGAAGCAAAGCAAGCAAAAGAACGCATTGAGGAATTAGAGCAACAAATCACTGACAATGCTGCCGCATCTATCTTTCCAGCTGATTCAGGTATAACACAACGACCAAGCAATCAGTGCTTACTGGCAGTACCTAAACCACCAAAAACTGACCCCCAGCCTTATGGTTTTTTTAGTCCCTTTAGAGGGGCATGGAGAACGTTTTCTGATGATAATGATTATAAAAATGAAATGCGTGAAGATAGTTTAAGAGACGCAGCAGAATCTGGATCAATTGATAAGGTGGAACGTTTATTAAAAGCAGGTACGAATGTTAATGGACGTGGTTTTACTGATACATTTATTTCAGTAGTGTCCGGCACTTTGGATAAAACGGCATTGATGCTGGCTGCTCGAAATAATGAATTACACATGGTCAGATATCTAGTAGAGGATGCGAAAGCTGATTTAGATTTAACTGATCAATATGAGTATACTGCTTTGGATTATGCTATTCACAAAGATGCAAAAGAGGTTGTTGCATATTTAGCATCAAAAAAAGCAAAAACTAATAAGTATTCGGAATTTCTTGATAATTATTTAAACCATTATGCTGATAAAGAAAAATCAGCAAAATTGCCGGTGTTTCGTAGCGGACAATAAATAAGTAAATTAGTAATCATCCCTCGAGAAGCTGTTGAGGATTCTAATTACGAAAATCGCAAAAAAGTTGCGCAAAAAAGTTTAAAGCTATTATTCAAGAAAAATATAAATTTTTTAATGCCGATCATGACATCCCACATTACCAATCGCCATCCATGGAAGAATGGCTGGTGGACAGCAATAGTCTTAGTTTATAAAAGCCCTAACACGATCTGACTTATGCCATTAGTACACAAGCCATGATGTCCGCCAAATATAGTATCTATTTCTTTACTGGGTTTATTAATTTTGTTAATTCGCTATTATTAAATAATGTTTCCATAGGGCCAGCCACACTGAAATGACTATCTTCGAATTTTTTCTGCTCAGCTAATAACATTTTTTGTATTTTTTGTTTTGTCTCTTTGGGAACTTTCTTAGCATTTAAAAAGCTCGTGAGAAAGCCCGCTAATTTGCTGCGATTATCTTGCTTTAAAGCATGGCTCCATTGAATATATCTATAGAAGACGCTAACTAAAAGATTCTGCTTAGCCCATTCACACTTATTGTCGGAAAAGCTTTCTTCGGTTTTTGAGATCCATTTGGCAAGTACAGTCTCAAGTTCTTTCTTTGTGGCCATCTTTGATTTTAAATGGTATTTGTTAATGTCAAGGTCAGATGGGGCGGTGAATTTATCTAAATTATACACACCGCTCTCGTTTTTTATTCCATGCGCCAAAAGAATACGGTGAAAATATGCTTCGGAAAGCGATAAGCAACAATTTTTAACTATATCATCTAAAGGAATATTTTTTAGAGAAGCTAGAATTATCGGTTCAAATGGATTGCCAAAGTGTAACCCCCTAAAAATCCACACCCTAGCAGTCCTCACAAATATCATTTAAATTCCTGCATCATTATCAAGCAGGAATTTTAACTGTGCAAATGAACGAATCTTTAAAGTCCATCGCCTCAAAACCGCGTATTTCAATAGACAAAAATCAGCGTCAGATTTATGTTGAAAGCTTCAAAAAAAGCAACTTAACGATGACAGCTTTTTGTCACGCAAATAAATTAGCTTTATCCAGCTTTTGTAAGTGGTTTCATGGTAAAACTATAAAGCCAACAACATTCAAGCCGCTTAACCTGAGCCCAGGTTCTCCTCCAGCAATTCATCAACCGCATACAGAATGTATCGAACTGCGTTTTGAGGGTAAAAGCGTTCTTACATTTTCAAATGTAAAAAATCCTGAATTAATCATTACCATTGTAAAGGGACTAATAAAATGAATTTAACTTTAGATGCTGCATCTATTCTGCTATGCACCCAGCCGGTAGATTTTAGAAGATCTATTGACGGCTTAATTGACATTGTCATCGGAGCTTTAGACCACGATCCTAAAAAAAGTATTTTTATTTTTTACAACAGAACGCAAACGAAATTAAAAATTTTAGCATGGCATCATAATGGTTTTGTGTTGCTGCTAAAGCGACTCGAGAAAAATAGTTTTTTTAATTTAAAAAATGCTACAGCAATTCCTGTGACGCCGGTACAATTAAGCTGGTTATTAGCTGGTCTTGATTGGATTACTATGTCGAAATTCGGGGAGCTTACTTATGCGGATTTTCATTGAAAAAATTAATTAAAATGCGAGATTTACTAGTGGATTAATGCTAGTATTCACACCATGAATAATCGTGAAAAATATCAGAACAACAAAGAAGAATCTGGGCCCGATGAGAGGGTTATTGCTCTTCAATCTGAGGTTGTGGCACTTTCAAATGAAGTTGTTTCATTAAAAAAACAAGTTGATTGGTTCAAGGATCAATTCAAATTACAAAGCCAGCGTCACTTCGGAAAATCATCTGAAAGTACGGTATCATTAAATTTAGTTCTGTTTGATGAGAAGATGGATGATACACAAGATGATCAAACGTCTGTGGAGTCAGAAGCCATTACTTATTCTCGCAAGAAAAAGAAGAAAACTACCGGTCGTCAGTTTGATATATCTCAGTTCCCTAAAGAACAAATTATTTATGACCTCGATGAAGATAAAAAAATCTGTGAATGCGGCGAAGTGTTTAAAAAAGCCGGTGAAGATATCTCTACTCAAGTGGATCATATTTCTGAATCTTTTAAAGTTATCGAACACATCACGCTAAAATATTGTTGTCGTCAATGCGAAATAATAAAAAGTGCAAAAAAACCATTAACAGCTATTCCAAAATGCATGGCAACTACAGGTTTAATTGCTGAAGTTATGATACGAAAATACGAACATCACTTACCGCTTTACCGTCAATCAAAAATCTTTGCAAAACTGGGAGCTGATATTCCTGATAACACGTTAGGAAATTGGGTCATGCGTGGCGCCGAGGCATTAGAACCCTTAAAAATAGCTTTGATTGAGCAAATTCCAAAAGTGCGTACCCTACAAGCAGATGAAACAAAAATTAAAACACTGAAGCCAAGTAAAGAAGGCTATTTCTGGGGGTATCATAGCTGCGATCCTAGTAATCGATTTATTTTATTTGAATATGCTACAAGTCGCGGCGGACACATTCCTAGCGCCCGACTTCAAACCTTCTCAGGCATTTTACAAACCGATGGTTATAGTGGCTACAGTCATTTGCGAAAAAGACCTGACATCATTGGTGTTGGCTGCTGGGATCACTGTCGGCGAAAATTTACCGACGTTGTTAAAGTCGCAGATAAAAATAAAAATGGCAAAGCGGCTCAGCTGCTTGTGCTTATTAATCAGCTTTATGAAATAGAAAGGCAAGCACGAGAAATGTCTTTTGATGAGCGAAAAGAGTATCGACAACTTTATGCGAAACCTGTGCTTAATAATATTCATGAACAAGTATTAAATATCAATGCACTACCAAAAAGTTTATTAGGTGTTGCTGTATTCTACCTAATAAATCAATGGCAGTCTCTTATTGAATATATTAATTATGGTGAAGTACCAATTAGTAATTGTTGGATTGAAAATCAAATTAGACCTTTTGCTGTTGGACGCCGTAATTGGCTATTTACTGGTACGCCAGGAAGCGCGAATAAAGCAGCTCTAATTTATAGCTTGATTCAAAGTTGCAATCTTCACAATATTAATGCTCGTAAGTATCTAGAGTATGTCTTAAGCCAATCGCATAATATGCGCCGTAATAGCGAGTTAGCGACATTGTTGTTGCCCCAGTTTATTGATAAGTCAATTCTTTTATAGTTGTCTTTGCGGTGGGATTCTTAGGGGCTTACGCCAAAGTTACTACTTTCGTCGATTTTTTGTAACCACAGTTTATTTAATAAATTTAAAGAAGGGGTTCCCTTTACATCTAAAGAGTTTTTTCTAATAGTTTCTGCTAAATCAAAAGCTAATGTGGCTTTGCTATCATCATCAGCGATTAAGATATTAAGAGCTTTGTCGAGATCTTTCTCAAAGAAATCATTATAGGCGGAAACTTTTTTATCATCAGCATAGCCTTCTATGTACAAGATAAGAAAATGGACTGGAGTATTAATAAGAAAAGATTTTGTAAAGTTTTTTGCGAGACTTTCATGAATTGGATATTCAGTGACTAATTGTAGAAATTTTTGAATGTTTTCATTGTTAGAATTTACGCTTATTCCAGCGCTTGATAATATTGTTTCTTCATCTGAATTTTTTGAGTTATCTTTATCCGTGAAATTTATCTCATATATATCTTTAAGATAAAGTTCTTTGAAATGTCGCCTGCATAGTAGTGGTAATGTGTGTTTGGATATGTTTTCTGATAGTATATAATGCACAGTAGCGCTAGAAAGAAATGCTATGAAATCTAATTTATTGGGGCAATGCTTTATTATAGGATAATTTATTTTAATTGATATTATCCATTTTTTTATTTTTCTTGGTGTCCCTAGATGAAAGATTATTTTTTCAAATTTAACGCGATCATCATGATCATCGGATTCTAATATGCTACAAAAAATGTTATCAATATCTATTTTTTTCAGTAGTTCCACAGCAAATTTAATTTTCTTGTCAGTGCTAATATCAATATGAAAATTAGCCTGGAATAGTTTATCAAGATAAGATTTCGTTGTTTCGTAATCAGCCATTCCCAGAGCTTTTTCTTTAATTATTTTATTGATTACTTGTTTGTAATCCAGGCCTATTATGCATATAAGGTTGTCAAAAGTTTCTATAGTTCTCGCAAACATTAACATGGTGATTATATGAGTAGCCGGAAGGCGATCAATTTCATCTAATATAATATATAGTTTGTAAGAGTTCTTTTTAAGAGCCATATTTAATTCTTGCGTTTGGATGGAAAATGGCTTTGGACTGTTATCATCAAATAATTTAAATAAATCATCTATATTTTTGCTTAGATCATATTCGAGTGTGGCGCTTGCTGAGTTGCCAGGTAGAGCAATGTTTCCTGTGAATTTAGCTCTTAGCAGAGTTGCAAGACCTTTAAAGCTTTTAATTATGATTTTCTTTATTTTCTTATCATCAATTTCTTGATATAGCTTTAAGTAAAATAATTCAATAATTTCAGCTAATGAAGTTTTTCCTTCAAGAAGTGGTTCGAAAAAAATAACAATTTTTTTATTATTTAGATTTAACTTGTTAACTAATAAGTTAATCGCAGACGTTTTTCCGCTCCCCCATTCTCCTGTCATAGCAACACTCAAAGGTGCTACATCGGTATCCGTAACAAGATTAAATATTTTTTCTACAACACGTGTATTGATATCAAAATAATCATCTTTAGTATTTGTAATTGGTCTATCATGGAGATTGAGAGCTTTGTTCTCTTTATGCTCTTTATTCATCATAAACATAAGGTCGTTTGTATTCATGGGTTATCCTTAGTGTTTTCACTAGCAAAGTAATAATTTATTACTTGGAAGTTTTATTTTTTAATTTTTGATAAAAATCGATAGATTCTAAAATTTTAAATAATTCACTTTTGTCATTCAACGTTAATTCCCCATCATTTTTTTTTATTACAACTTGAATATTTTCTTTCAAGAAAATTAAATCAGCACCTTCTTGCACAGCGTATTCCTGCATGTAATTATTATTTGTACATAGAGAATGAAGCAGAACAAGTGTCATAATGTGAGCTTTATTAATGCCTTTTTGAATCAACAAGTCATATGTCGAATCAAATGTAAAATTAGATGGCTCGACGCATGTTAACTTAATGATGTTATATATAATAGAATTAAAAGAATAAGCATTAAGTATAAAGTTGACCAGAAAATTGATGGCGGGTTGCTTGTAAGAATGATCCTGAGGATAACTATTTTTTTTATCTTCAAGACCTACATCGTTAAGAATTAAATAAAAAATAAAATTTTCATCATTTGTGCAATTAAGCGAAGCTTCCAAAAGGCTACCGGATTCTATTAAAGATCTTGTTTTTTTGAAATCTTGAGCTTTTTGTTTGCCTAATATAGAAGGACTTAAACCCCCTGTTTTTTCAAGGTTTATAATGTATTGAACAAGATAATACCTACAAACATAATCATTAAGTTCATTATATGCAGCATACAAGACCATAACCATGTCAACTAATGAACCCAATCCAGATTTCAGAAGAATTTTGATCATTTTTAAATTGCCGCCTTTAACTGCTGCGGAAATAATACCATAATAGTACGATTGCAATAAAATCTTGTGTTTTATAAAGAAATTGAGTATTTTTATATGATTATTTTGGCATGCACTTATCAAAGCCTCTCGATTATTTAAATTAATGTTTGCGCCAAGTTCATAAAACAATTTTAGTGCATTTAAATTTCCAATTGATGCTGCATGATTAAAGCCTAGATTAATTAACCTGGTTGAAGCTAAACATGAATAATTTAAAAATATTCTTTTAAGTGTTTTTATTTTTTTAGACGTAGATAATAAAATTACAATTTCATCATAATTTTTTGTTATTACGACATTATTCATAAGCATTAACAATATTCCATCTAGGTTTTTTGCCATTAAAAACCAGAAAAGATTTTTTTCAACTATCATGCTGTGTAATTTATGTATGTTAAAAAAATATTTAAAAATATTGCCTTGGCCATTTATAACAGAGGAGTAGATACAACTATGAATGATTCTCCAAGGTGTATAACGCTTAAAAATGTTTTTCATAAATATTTTTATGATATCTAAATGATTATTTTGGCATGCGATTAACATAGCTTTACCATCATCTGCATTGACATCAGCTCCTCTTTGAATCAGATATCTTACTAGCTTAGAATGCCCATATTTACAGGCTATTTGTAAGGCATTATTATATGATTCAATACCGCCATTATTTTGCTCTAAAAATTTAATTTGATCTATAAACCCCATCTTACATGCATATTCTACAAGGTGGATTCTCCAATCATCTGGGTTTTTGCCAGATGGAAGAAGTTTTTTGACAAGTTTAAAATGTCTCATCATGATTGCTTCTGTCAATGCTTTTCCATTGTTTGAAGTGAGATTAAATCCATTTCTTAAGAAATAGTTAGCGATATATTCATCACCTAAATTGCAAATTTTATTAAAAGCTTTATTGCCATATTTAGACAAGCTAATTCCCTGCGCAATGAGATAGTTAATTAAATTAATATCGTGATTTTCAGCAGCAACTTCTAGGCAATCCTCGGGGTTTTCTAATAAGCTAAAACCTAAATAAACTAAGAATCTTACCAGTGTTATATTTTTACTTTTGCAGGCAGACACTAACGTATGGCAATTTTTTAAATCATAATAACAGTTTTTTTTAATAAGAAACTTTACTAAGTCATAATTTCCTGACCTGCAGGCATTATTAAAGGCATTCTCTTCTTGATTATATGTGCTTTTCTCTGAAATAGTTGCGCCCTTTTCTAACAGAAATTTAACTAGTTTTTGATTTCCGCTTAAACATGCGTTTTTTAATGGCTTTTCTTCTTGAGAATGAATATCTGTATACCTACAAGCAACAAGGTACTCAGCAATATCTAAATGTCCATTTAAGCAAGCTACTCTTAAAAGAAGATCTGTATTATACGGCCCAATAAATGGAGAAAAATATTTTATTATATCAAGCTGCCCAAATGCGGATGCTTCTTCTATTATTCGATTAATACTGCTTTCGTTATATTCTTTCTGAACTATCTTGAGAATTAGATTAATATTGCCACTTCTTGCTAAATAACTTAATGATTCTATATTATTAATACGTAATTTTGTCTTTCCATTTTCCAAAAATTTCATTAATTTAAAATTACCTGTTCCAACGGCATGCAGATAGGTTAAATCAATATATTTTTTAACTTTTTCATTGTTGTGTAATAAATCATGTACTATCTTGAGGTGATTTTCTTTGCAAAGATTGCAGATTTTTCCCGATTTAAACATTCTTTTTTGACGGTAGGTGTTAATGTCTATACCATAATCTATAAGTGATTTAATTGTATTAAAACGCCCGAATTTTACTGCGTTGCAAAATATTTTTTCTAATGATCGTTTATGAACGATGCGGGTAACAAGCTCAGCATTAATGTTTTGCATCATACAGAGCCTCCCCTCCCAGAAAATAAAAATAAATTTTATTTTTAAATGTGGAGCCTTCTTTAAATTAACTGAACTAAGTAAAAATAATAAAATTAATGATTATATTTTTATATGATTAACTATTATTAATTGATTGTTTTTATAATCAGTCATGTTACTCCCCTTGCTAATGAAGTGAGGCATACTTAAATTAATCCTATATTATGTATAGCTTATCATTTTTAGCTATGTAATAAAACTTGTCTGACTTTAACTTCTAGGGTAGTTAAGGAAAAACTGAATAATATTAAGTGCTTTCAATTAGATATAATTGACTGTGTCATGGTGTAAAAAATAATTTGTGAGAAATTTCTATTATTTTACGGGCTATCGTCGCTTTGAATTTATATTGAAAATTTATTTAAAGCGCGACACTTAAAGAGCAGAGTGCGGAAAGTTTATGGATTAATGGGTGAGACGTTTTTTTCGAACGTAATTAATCATTACGTTTTTTTGTGTTATAAGCATTCATCATTCAATAACCTGAGGTAATTGCATATTCCGGTGAAATCGATCGCTAATTCCGGTCCAAACCGATCAATCATTCCGATTGAAGCCGATCACTCGTTCCAGCTGTAACCGATCAGTCATTCCGCTCCAAGCCGATCAATGATTCCAGTAGAATCCGATCAAGAATTAGAGCGCAGCGATACTTTTTTGATTTAACTTTCTTTCTCCCCCTTAGTCAACTTAGATTTTGTTTTTCTCATGGATTCACCCTTCATTTCAAATCGGCAAGCATTATGAACAAGACGATCTAGAATGGCATCTGCAAGTGTTCCATTGCCAATGGTTTCATGCCAAACCTTAACAGGCAATTGACTTGTAACAATCGTGGAATGTTTTTCATGACGATCATCTAATAACTCCAATAAGTCCCGGCGATGATCATCTGTAAAGGGTGCTAGCCCAAAATCATCTAGAATAAGAACATTCACTTTGTTAAGTTCTTCCATGATTTTTCCATAACGCCCATCTCCTTTACTTAACTGCAAATCAGATAAAAGTCGCGGCAGTCGATAATAGCCGGCGCTATAACCTGTAAGGCACGCTTTATGTGCTAATGCGCAGGCTAAAAAAGTTTTACCTGTTCCTGTCGGGCCAACAATTAAAATGTTCTGGTGTACTTTGATCCACTGACAATGCATCAGAGTGATCAGAAGTGACTTATCTAAACCACGTGGTGATTGATAGTCAATATCTTCTACGCACGCATCATGCTTAAGCTTAGCTTTACGCAATCTTGTTTGCAGGCGTCTGTTTTCACGATCCGTTAACTCTATATCAACTAATAATCCTAAGCGCTCTTCAAAATTTAAATCCTCAATGCCGAGTTGTGTATCCTGATTTTTTAATGTGTTAGCCATAGCTTGTAATCGTAGTTGTTTTAATTTTTCAATCACTGGATGAATTAGCATTTGTATCTCCTCTTGATAATTATTCAAAATAATCCTGACCTCTCACGTATTCATGCTCAGCAGGAATAAGTGTAGTTTCGGTTTGTTTGTGTAATGGTTTTTGATCTAAACCATTTTTTAATATGGACTCAACACTTTTGTAAGTGATGGCGCCAATCTCGAGAGCACGCTGACAAGCTGCCTCCAATCGTTCTTGTCCATAACTCTTTGAAAGACGTAATATGCCTAAACAAGATCGAAATCCTTGCTGCGGATGCGTGCGTGACGCCATCACACGTTCAATCAGCTTCTCTGTAGAAATGCCTGTTTTTGAGGCCCAATTGATAATCCGTTCAGGTGTCCACTCAGCATACATTTGATGCTGCTTTGGCATATGTTCTTTGCATGTTGTATGTTGATTTTTAGTATCACATCGAATATGCGATGCTACGCGTTTGCTTTTATAAAAAACTTCAACACTATATTTTGTATAGCGAATATCGAGCTCTTTTTTTATTAATGCATGTGGAACGCTGTAGTAATGATTATTTAACTCAACATGATAATCAGCGCCAGCTCGTGCTTTTTTCCACTCTGCAAAATGGTAACGTGCAACTGGCAAAGAACGAAGCGTTGGTTTTTCCAGTTCATAAAAATGACTGTGACGACAGCCAGGTATTTTTTGAAATGGACGCACATTAAGTTCCTTCAGTAATCTACGAATTGTTTTATTTAATTCATGCAAATTAAAAAATGTTTTATCACGCAATTTAGCTAAAATTTGCCTCTCAACTTGCAACACTGCATTTTCAACTTTTCCTTTGTCTTGCGGTGAATAAATACGAGCAGGCAAAATAGCTACTCCGTAATAGCTAGCCATGTCCTGATAAGTTGGATTGATATCAGGTTCATAACGATGTGCTTTGCTAACGGCGCTTTTTAAATTGTCTGGAATAACCATTTCAGGTGTGCCACCAGAAAATTCAAACGCATTGATGTGGGATTGAATCCAATCAGGTAATTGTTGTGTCCATGTCGCTTCAACATAGGTAAAGTTAGATGCGCCCATCGTTGCAACAAAAATTTCTGCGTAACGAAGCTCACCTGTCTTGATGCTCAATACGATAGGCATTTTGTCGCCTGCATAATCAACAAAACACTTTTCACCAAACTTATATGTTTGACGCATCCAAGCATCTAAATGCTCTGACCATTTCTGATAACAATGACAGAATTGACTGTAACGAATGCCTTGCGGGTGTTGTTCTTTATATTCCTGCCACAACAACATGAGCGTCATATGCTTTCGTTTCAGCTCTTTATGAATATGGAGCCAGTCAATGTTTCCTCGCTCTTCTGCACCAATCTTTTTTTGCGGAGGATAGAGTAATGCCGTCAGCTTTTCGTCATCCAGTTCATCTGATAATGGCCAGCTTAAGTGTGCTTCTCGTGCTCGGCGCAAGCACTCGCTAACTGTGCTACTGCTTGAGCCAATACTCAAAGCAATTAAATGATTACTGCATTTGCATTCCCATTTTAAACGTAATATTTCTCGAATTTTTCTCATTGATAAATGTCCTCGCGGCATAGCCTGTACCTCATGTTGAAAACAAAGGCACAGAATATTAGCAATCACCTTTTTGTCTATTAAAAAGGCGCCTTTGATCGCTTTGCGCTGGAATCTTTGAACGGTTTCAGCCGGAATCACTGATCGATTTGGAGCGGAATGAGTGATCGGTTTTAACCGGAATCGTTGATCGGTTTAAATCAGAATCGCTGATCGGTTTCAGCCGGAATCTATGATCGATTTAGATCGGAATGGGTGATCGATTTGGGATGGAATATGCAGTAATATGGGATGAGCCGGATTTTAACATAAATAATACAAAAATTGCCGCTATCAACCCTTTATTTTTGAAAGCCTATTAATTTTTTATATTAATCAAGAACTTTTCATAGTTTTTATCGAAAAGCTATCTTGACCGCTATTTTTAATATCCTATCATCAAAAATGTAATCAAAAAAATACCCAAATAAAAACAACCACATCAACCACTTTATCTCTTCTTTTTTAAAATATGTAAAAAATATGATCTTTTTTGGTGGTATAATGGGAACATAAAGAAGGATTTCATCGCTGTACTTTTCTATTTATTAGGAAGGGGTAGGTATGAAGACTGCTTTTTCATCCATTATAAAAGAAAGTTCTCTAGATGAGAAACATGAGCAGCAATCTAAAAATGATTATCATTTGCAGGTTGAGACTATCAAGAAAAAATTTAATGAAAAATTTCTAGAACGAGAAAAAATAAACAGAGAAATAAAACAATATATCGACAGTTCTTTAGTACTGTTTTTTGTATTACATAATGAAAAAACGCTGCTTAGTAAAAAGAAATCTGATCTTCAGCTAGGAATCAAGGAACTACATGATCAATACAATTTTTTGATTTGTTTATACTATGAAACACAAAAAGCACAAAATCAAAAAGAGATTGCTGATCTGCTAAAAACATTAAAAGCTTTATTACTGTCATTAATCAACGATGCACGAAATCAAATTGCTGTCTTGGATAAGTTGTTAGAAAAAATTGATGAGGAAATTAAGATATTAGAAAGAGAAATTCGAGAAGATAGCACTCGCATGGTATCCATCATGAGAGAAAAGATATTGCAACTGGGATACCAACCACATGAAGTTAATCAAATATTACAAGATCTTGATGATTCTACATTTAAAAACTTTATCAATAGAGCTATATCACGAGAAGACTTTGAGAACCAAGTAGTTAATAAAGCAATATCTGCGAAAAATGAACCCCTCTTAAATCAAACAGCCATCGATCAAAAAAGAGAGCTTTTTAAAGATTCTATACATAATGATAAAAAATATAATGACTATACCGCTAGATACTCTGTTCTTAGCAACGACCTTATAAAGCACTATGAAGTACGCGATCAGATTCTCAAAGAAAAGGCCATTCAATCAGCAATAATAAAAAGTGGAGAAAGTATCCAACGTAACCTAAAAAAAGATATACAAATAGAAGGAACGACAAATCCCATGTCTATATTACAGGATATAAATCTTATATTATCTAATGGGAGAAGGTCTGGTACTGTCATAATCCCGGCTCTAGATAGTCTTGAGAAATCAATAAGCAGTGTTTCACAAAGATGCTTTTTTTCAGCTCAATCAAAAAACTACTATAACAAGGCAGCATATTCCACTGCTATTAACAAAGCCCATGCTAGCAATGAACAAAAAAGCAGTGAACCGCAAATTAATTCCGAAGTAAAATCAGAAATATCCTCTGTATTAGCAGCCAGTACAACTCCTCTTGCTGTTGAATCAAAAGGAAATGATCCTAACCATGCTCAAGACGGAAGTGTGAATAAAAATGAGTTACATTCATTAGAAGAAAATAATGCTGAAATAAGCTCACTATTCGATGATGAAGAAGAGATTTTAGCCCCACCAAAGCTCGGTAGGTAAAACACTTAACTTGTTATTTAAAGCGGAAATGAAAATGCGGATCATTCTAACTTTTGTTTAATACAACTAAAAATATAGATTAACTTTACTTTAAATAAATCCTAAAAAACCATAAACAAAGAAGAAACATCATTTCTATTTAAGACATCTTACTTCTAAAAAATGAAAGGCTCAGCAAAAGCTGAGCATCACATAATTTCTTGTATTAATTTAAACTTTAAGCTGCTGTCCGGAAGGGTTGCTAGATAATAAGGCTGCTTGAATAGAAGGCACTGGCTTAAAAACACTCGATACTTTAATAGAGGGTTGCTTTTGTGAGGTTATTGCTACGTTAATTTTGGTAGAAGATGATGATTCAAGGTCAGCTTGACCATCCTTTTTTACTACTAGTACCGAGTGAGGCACCTGTGGAGCAAGCTGGTATGCAGCCACTGTTGTTGAAGATGGAGCTGGTTTTGCATCTGACAAATTATACTGCCTTTTACCAAACACAACCGCCAATTCTCGGTAAAGTTTAAAATTTGTATCAACTTCGTCAACTTTTAAAATAATTGTATCGTAAAGTTTGATTACTTCTGGTTTGCACATATCGCGTAAGTCATCAATTAATAACTTGTGTTGACTATATAAATCTAATAAAACTGAGTGTTTAAGACCAGCAAGATCAATTTTTACTAACTCAGCTTCGATCGCTGCTAATGAATCTTTATATGAAGATGGTGGAAGAATGTTTTTCTTGATTGATTCGAGTTGTTTCTTTTTAAGTTGCATTTCTTTAACAACCTGTAGAAAAGCCTTCAACTGATGTACAAATAAAGCTGTATCTGTTACTTTGTCTAAGGCCTTAGCCATTAACCCTGCCTTCACAACCAGCTCATTAAATTCTTGATAACACGTAAGAGCTTTCGATATCTCATCCATTTTATATGAACCCAAATCATCTATTTTCTTCCCCACCGCCACTACCGCAGCCTCTTGAGCATCACGCTTTGCAGCTCCTTTTTCATCAAGCATGCATCTCTCAATAATTTCTACAAACCCTTCGGGTGTTGTATTCAGATTCTTAGCAAAAACCTCCTTTCCTTTTCTATCCATTTTATTAAAAGAGTCCAAACGTTCCTGATACTGCTCACGTGTCATACCCATAATTTTACCCCAATCCTAATTTTAAAATTTTGTAATTGTACCAAATCAAACTAACACCAGTCAAATTTAGCACATCCCTTAAAATTCCTGCATTACAACACAAACCGTGTTAACTTATTAAATAAAAACAACATTAATTCATTCTTATGATCTCGACAAAATAACATGACGCCAATTTCCCCCCATAATATGCCGAAACATAAAAAAAGGAAAGTTAGTATTTTTACCAAATTAAACTGCCTTAATCTAACACAACAACAATATATGCTTAAGCCCCCAAATAAAATCTGCACAACAACTCTACCAAAATACAAATGACCAACCCCTAACAAAATAAGTGGCGTAATCAACACCGTCATTTCCACACTTTATCTACTTGCCAATATCCTAAAACACACCCGCCATCGCTACCTCCCAACTTCTTCCTCAATAACTTATTAAGCTGTTGCGGATTAATTTTCTTCCCCCAGGTTCTTTCATAGCAACAATAAAACTACGACTTCTTGTTTTTATCGGTTGTTTTTAATTGTTTTTTATTTGATCGCGGTATGTATTTTTTGATAATATGGCTCAATTTTTTAAACATATAACCACCAACTTGAGGGACTTAAAATGGCATCTTCACATCAAGAGCTTGATAATTTACTAACTTTAACTAGATATAACAATCTCGCGCCTAGTGATAAAGAAAAAATGGCTGCTGAACTTAAGCTAACAACTGAAACATTAAATAAAATATTAAATAAAACCTTATCTCCACAGCAACCAATTCCTTATGTAAAAACTGATAATGATCATGCAATAACCGTTGTTGGAAAAAAAATATGTGATTTAAAATTTTTAAATCTAGATGACATCATCAATGCTAATTCATACTATCAAGAATTTAATTCGCAAATCGCTAAAATTGTAGCTAGTCTTAAAGTTGCAGCTGAAGATAAATTACAAGCTCATTTAGCCTTAAACAAACAAAATGCAGAAAAAATTCGTAAACAAGCTGATGAGATACTTGATCTTATAAAAGAACTTAAGATTAAAAAGAATAAATTTTTATCGGCTGTAAAGAACTATCCCTCACCCCACCAACATAAAGAAAAAGTTGCAGCATTTGAAGCTGAACTAGAAAAATTGCATACTAAACATTCTCTTATATCAGAATTAATATATAGAGCAGATAAGGAAATTATCGCAGCCCATAAGAAACTCATCGACCCAGCTATTAAGCTTTTTGATGATCTTACTCCAAAACTTATCGAAGTTGAAAATTCTTTTAATGCAGTAGTAAGCTCATATCGAAATTTACTTCACTACAAGGTAGACCCCAATAACAAACCGAACGATTCTAAATCAGCTCCAGCGCCTACAGCATTTCCAACACACGAACTTGCTCCGGCAGCAAAAAGCGAATCTCGTTCACCAGCATTAGTAACAAAGAAAGAAAATCAACATCAAGCCCATGGCTTAGAAGAAGTAGAAGGAGCACCGCCTGCCCAACATAAGGTAGACCATTTTAAAAGCTCTCCGACGCTTCCCTCACCAAAAACAAACCAACAAGTGTCAGCCAATGTATATGTCTTTTACCCTACTGTAAATTTAGGGGCTCCCGTAAAAGTTAGTAACCCTACTTTAGCTCCCGCGGCACAAACACCTAAGCCAGCCTAATTAACTTGCACAACGACCCTGGCACGGGGTCGTTGAAACATTTACTTACCACCACTCCATCCCCTATTAATAAATCTTAATATTAAATTCGCTAGCAGAAAGCCCTCAAGCTCTAAAAATCACCTAAATATAAGCAATATTAATTCTTACACAATTTTTGCAGTAAAAAACATTGGAGTGTCTGGCTTTGTTCCGATAGATGGACTTATCGGCAGTGGTTATATTTGCAATAATTTGGTAGTTGTTGACTTTAAATCTAATACTATTTTTATAAAGTAATTTGGGTCAGGCTATCAGGCGGTGCCTGATACAGAATCACGTCAAACTTGTCATATTATTTCTAAAAAATAATCACAGAAGATTTGTTTAAACTATACAACATCATCACGATAGTGATGATGGCGGGTTATTAAGTACAATTTAAATATTCGCTGCTTTTAGGCGGATTGTGGCAGCCATCTACAGTGCCTCACTAACACCTGAACAAACATGAAAAAATTTACTTCGAAAATCTTATTAATATTCAATACCATACAAAAAATATCACTAAGGGTAATAAAATAAAAGTATAATAAGATAAACAGACATCGTGAATCATGCTGACCAAACCAGGAGCTCATATGTCAAATCAACATAAAAAAAACTCCGATGAAGAAACTTCAAAAATCCTAAAAATGGTTTCGAGCGTCATCCTAAAAAAGGACGCTGGCTATTACAATGCAAAAATACAAACAGATTTATGCAATTTGGCGCGTAATAGCCTTATAGTACAAGCAAATGCGTTATTAAAAGCTGAAGGTAATTTATTAGAAAAAGTAAGTGAAATAACAGAATTATTAGCAGAAATAAATAATTCAAGTTTCGATGATAAAAATAGAGATAGATTAATGGAACGATGTGCTCAAATTGAATTAGAGAATACGGAAACATTAGATGCGCCTGACACCATAATAGACCTAGTTTTAAAATTTCAACCTCAAATAGATAGCTACTTTAACCTTGAGCAAGATAAAATTTTTGATCCAATTAACTTAAGTATTTATTCTATCCCAGATTTATTAAGCAATTTAAAAAACGAAATTTGTGAATTAAATAATAGCTTAAAAGTGATTGAAAAACAGATCAATTTATCAAAAACAACTGATGTCTGTAACTCTTTAAATATAATTTTAAATGAAATAAACACAGCAAAAAATATTGGGAAAGCTAATCACGAAATTAATGCTTATTTAACTACCTTAACCCAAAAATTCAATAATTTATCCGCCAGTGAAAAACACGATTTTAAGCGATTTAAAGCCACAGTTAAAAAGCTTATGGATAAATCACAAGTCTTAAGAAAAAAATTAGATGCCAACTTGGCTCAGTTACATAAAATATGCAATGACCCTAGCTAAGACGAACGCTTTAAAAAAGCATTTTAAAAAATAGGATTTAGATAGCTCACTATAACCTAATTTTTTAAGCGATGAAATTTTTTACGATGGTATTGTAATATGTGTGTGTTACAAATCATCAAGATTAACAATTTGCTGCCAGCCAATAACATTAATAGCATGTCGTTTTTGTATTTGGTCACCCGCATAAATTAACCAAGCCTTTTTATTTTGTGCATTTAAATTTTGCCAGTATTGAATACCTTTAAAATAATCTGCAGCAATAGTTTGTCCTGATTTAATTTCTATGGGGATTAATTCATCGCCATTTTCAATGATTAAGTCAACCTCATGTCCTTGGCTGTCCCGCCAAAAGTATAAATTCGATAATAATCCTGCGTTAAAACGTTGTTTTATTAAGTCACCAACAATCATGGTTTCGAATAGGGCGCCTCGTGCAGAATGTGTATGTAGTTGTTCCGCTTGCTGAATGCCCATTAATAAACAAGCAAGGCCAGTGTCATAAAAATATAATTTAGGTGCTTTTATTAAGCGTTTATTATAATTTTTAAAATGCGGTGTTACCAAAAAAACAATATAACTTGCTACTAAAACAGCAATCCAAGCTTTTGCTGTATTATGAGTAATACCACAGTCACTGGCTAAACTAGATAAATTTAATATTTGGCCTGTGCGTGCGGCACACATTTTAATAAAGCGATTAAAAAGGATGAGGTCTTTTACAGCAATAAGTTGTCGAATATCACGTTCTACATAAGTCATCACATAATCGCTTAACCATATTTGCGGCGGAATCTTTTTATCATAAATGCGTGGATAAAAACCGTTAAAAATTAATTCTTCTAGGTTAGGTAATATATTGCCTTGCTGTAATTCGTGGATCGATAAAGGCAGTAATTGAATAATCCCCACTCGTCCTGCTAACGATTGAGTAATTTTGGCTGTTAAACTAAATTGTTGTGAGCCTGTTAAAATAAATAATCCTGTTGCAGATTGGTTATCAACGATAGTTTGTAGATAAGAAAATAATTCAGGTACATTTTGTATTTCATCTAAAATGGCACCTTGTGGAAATTGATTTAAAAATCCGCGCGGATCTTCATTTGCGAATTGGCGGTGATCGAGATCTTCAAGGCTGCAGTAAGGCTTGTTTGGAAAAAGCTGTTTGGCTAGCGTAGATTTTCCAGATTGACGTGGTCCTGTTAAGGCAATTATTGGGTATTGTTGATATTTTTGTTTAATAATGGCAGCTGCATCGCGGGTTAACATAATTAATCCAGGCTAACTATTTAATAAATATATACTTTATTGCAGATCTAACGGATTGTCAATTGAATTTACAATCCGCTATGACCGCTCTTGGCCCACTGCGGGTAATGGCTTAAAATAAACAAACAATTAAATGCAGTTATGATTTCTGGTTTTACGAAAAAGCTGAATATTGCTCCAAGTATTTTAGGGGAAAGGTAGGGAGTGGATTTAAGAATTAAGCAGCCGATTTTTAATAAAATCCAGTGCTAATGCTTTTTGAATTAAATCAGATTTTTTTTCGCAATGTAATTTAAATTTTATAGCATCAATATAATGCGACACTGTTCTCCAAGATAATCCCATTGTTTCACCAATTTGTTTGTAAGTCATTCCTTTGGTTAGGTAGTAAAGACAGTCAGCTTGTATGCGTGTTAGCAACGCATTTTTTTTGTTTTTTTCAAATGCAATTGAGTCTATAAAAATATCTTTTTGCGGTTCCATGATAAAAGAAACACCAGTTATACCGATGATTTTTTTAGAGGCTGAAAGGTAGGGGATTTTTATGCTGATGCCCTGTACAATTTTTCCATCAATACAAGTTCCTTCTTCTATAAAAAGACATTTCGTTTTAGAGATTAATGTTTGATTGTCATTTTGTCTAAGCTTGCTAGCTTCATGTTGTTTGAAACATAAATCAAAATCAGTTAGGCCGAGTAAGTCATTAACTTTTTTCATACCATATAGTTTTAACTGAGATGAATTACATTGCTGATAAATGCCTTTATTATCCTTTATGTAGGAAGAGTAAGGCAGATTTGTAGGAAGGTTTGTAAGGCCTAGTTCATTGAGTTTTAATATATTATCTTCCATTTGTGCTCCTTGCAAATTTAATTTAACCAAGCTAACAGCGCAATACTAACATAAAAATAGCTTGTTTTGTAAAGTTTGGGCAGGGTGGAAATGATCGTATTTTTAACAGCCTTTGTTTTTATTTTTGGGACTTATTAAAAGGAAAAAAATCATCAGCAATTGTTAATATATTATCAATTGCTAGTTTTTCTTTAATTTTAAAATCAGGTATAAAACACAAATGTTATAAAATGCTGCTTGGAAAGTTATTGAAAACACCATATTATTCTACATGCATCACATAGATTATAATTCGTTAACAAATGAGCGCCCATCATTATGACAGCTTTACTTACAAATGTTAAAATTGAAGAAAGTTGGAAGATTCAACTTGCTGAGGAATTTTCTAAACCGTATTTTCAAAAATTAAAACAATTTATTCTCGAAGAAAGGCAGGCAAAAAAAATTCTCTATCCAAAAGGAAGTCATATTTTTAATGCTTTTAACTTAACGCCGTTTGATAATGTAAAAGTTGTAATAATAGGTCAAGATCCTTATCATGGCCCTAATCAAGCACATGGCTTATGTTTTTCTGTTTTGCCTGGCGTGCGGCCCCCGCCTTCGCTTCTTAATATTTATAAAGAATTGCACAATGATTTGCAGATTAAACCCGTTAAACATGGTTGTTTAGAATCGTGGGCTAGACAAGGTGTGCTGCTCTTAAATACGGTGCTAACAGTTGAGGATGGGAAGGCTGGTTCACATCAAGGCAAGGGCTGGGAGCAGTTTACTGATACCGTGATTACAAAATTAAACGCACGTGAAAAACCAATGATTTTTGTATTATGGGGGAAATTTGCTGAGAGCAAAGCCAAGCTCATTGAGGCAAGCCGCCATCATATCCTAAAATCAGCACATCCTTCACCCTTGTCTGCTCATAACGGTTTTTTTGGTAATAAGCATTTCTCAACCATCAATAAGCTGTTGATTAAAGAAGGCATGGAGCCTATTCAATGGATGTTGCCGGATGTTGAGGTCGCTTGAATAAGCAGAGTTATCCCAGCATTGCAAAATGGCATCGCTAATGCCATAATGAGACCCAGAATGGCATCACTAATGCCATTTTGTTGTAACAAGAGGTCTATATGCCGCTAATTAAGCGATTATTTCAGGATATTGATGATAGCTTTTTCCTATTTGGACCTAGAGGTACGGGTAAGTCAACTCTAATAGAATCGCGTTATCATGATGCTTTGTGGGTAGATTTATTAAGACCTGAAGTGTTGAGAAGTTTTCTTGCTAGGCCGGAACGATTATATGATCTTGTGCAAGGGAATCCTACACAAAAAACCATTGTAATAGATGAAGTGCAAAATGCACCAGAACTATTGCCTGTGGTTCACAGTATGATGGAAACAGACAAACAATTGAAATTTATTTTAACTGGCTCTAGTGCTCGCAAATTAAAAAGAACAAGTGCTAATCTACTAGGAGGCAGAGCGTTAAAGCGTGTATTGCACCCATTTATAGCATCTGAGCTAGGAGATCAATTTTCGTTATCACAAGCATTAAGTGTAGGAACATTGCCTTTAGTTTTAGGAAAAGAACATCCTCAAGATACATTACAGGCATACATAAGCCTATATTTGCAAGAAGAAATTCAATCTGAAGGTTTAGTACGAAATATTGAAAATTTTTCTCGATTCTTAGAAACTGTGAGTTTTTCGCATGCTTCAATATTAAATACAGCGAATATTTCGCGCGAATGCGAAGTTAAACGAAAAACAGTAGAGAATTATATCGATATTTTAGAAGAACTATTATTAGCCTATCGCCTTCCTGTTTTTACAAAACGAGCACAACGTGAGCTTAGCTCACATCCCAAAATTTATTTATTTGATAGTGGAGTTTTTCAGGCTCTGCGCCCGAGAGGTCCTCTTGATCGTACAGAAGAAATAGAGGGAGTTGCATTAGAAGGTTTGATAGCACATCATCTTATTGCTTGGAATGATTATAGTAAAGCAAAACATACCATTGCATTCTGGCGAACAAGATCTGGATTGGAAGTCGATTTTATTGTATACGGCGAAAATAATTTTTTCGCATTAGAAGTTAAAAACAATCGACGTGTTTTCTCTGAAGATGTAAGATCGTTAGAAGAGTTTTTAAAAGATTATCCTATGGCAAAAGCTATACTCCTTTATCGTGGCAATGAAGTTCTAAAATTACGAAATGTTTTATGTATACCTTGTGAAGTATTTTTAAAACAATTACTGCCAAATCAATCTTTATGGTCACAGTATAAGGAGTAGTAATTTCTATTGTTAATTTTGTGTTTGGTTATAAACGGAATTGAATTCAAGAATATTTAATAAAGCAAAAAATTTTAATTGAATCATAGACTATATTTCATAAGAGGTTTGTATGACCGTTTCAGGTTACCAATTTAAACTAATGGAGTCTCCCGTGGGTTTGCTTACATTGGTGGCAAGTAACCAGGGTCTAGCCGGAGTTCTCTGGGAAAATGATGATCCCAAGCGAGTCCAGTTAACGCCACGAGTTCTCCATGCCCAAAATCCAATTCTCCAGGAAACGGAAAGACAATTGAATGAGTTCTTTAAGGGTGAACGAACTGTTTTCGAGCTTCCTCTGGATTTCAAAGGAACAAGTTTTCAAAAAGCGGTCTGGCACGAGCTTTTAAAAACTCCTTTCGGATGCGTAAGAAGTTATAGTGATGTCGCAAAAGCTATTGGAAATATCAAGGCTGTACGTGCAGTTGGAGCAGCAAATGGAAAAAATCCAATCTCAATCATTTGCCCTTGTCATCGCATTATCGGAGCGGACGGTTCACTCACTGGTTTTGCTGGTGGAATGAAAGCAAAAATGACGTTACTGAAGCTTGAAAATATTCATTGTGATGAAACTAAAAAACTAATCGTTGGATTCGAACAATTAAAACTTTGCGATCTTGAATAAGCAAAAAAGATAATTATATGAAAGATAAAACAGCATCTGAGAAGAGTTCAAGAAATAAAAATCATTTTGTATTGTATGAATCTTACCAGGCACCATTTGATTATGATGGTCTAATGAGTTTTCACATAAATCATTGTGTAGGAGATCTAGAATGGTTTGAAGAAAGTCGAATGCATCGAGTGATTGTTGCCAATGACAAAATCGGTCAAATTACTATTTCCAATGATCATAAAAATTCTCAATTAATTATTGAAGTTGATTTTCCCGATAAATCTATTTTAAAAGAGATCAGCATGCGAATTAGGAATCTCTTTGATCTTGATTCTAATCCTGCTGTTGTGAGTAAAGCGTTTAATCCTGATCCAGTGCTAAAAAAGCTTTTTAAAAAGCATCGTGGCTTGCGTGTTCCTGGAGCTTGGGACCCCTTCGAGCTTGCTGTCTCGACCATTCTTGGTCAAGCGGTAACTGTTGAGCGTGGTCGTGCTCTTGTTTCTGATCTAATTGAAATTGTTGGAATCTCCACTAATTATATTGTTAATGGAAAATCAGCGAAATTATTTCCTACACCGCAGGAAGTTATAGATGCAGATTTGACGTCACTCAAAACAACTTCGTCCCGCAGGAATGCTCTTAAAGAGCTTTCAAAAGCAATCATAAATAAAGAGTTGTCTTTAAAGTCAGATCAAGAGCTTGAGCTCTTTATCGAAAAAATGGTAAGCATTAAGGGGATTGGTCCTTGGACGGCTAACTATATTGCTCTCAAGATCTTACAAGAAAAAGATGCTTTTCCTGCAAACGATCTTATTATTGCGCGCGCACTCAAAATTCATCCATTAGAAATTATCGAAACCATGCGCCCGTGGCGTGGTTATGTAACCATTCTTATGTGGAAGAGTTATGCTGGTGTGCTTAAAAAAACAAAAGCCGGTATAAAAAAGTAGTAGCTTTATTGGTAGAGACAGAAAAATAAGAATTTTAAATGAATATATTCTCACTAATAAAGGAAAGTTCGTTTTTCTATAGAAATGGACTTGCTTAATAAACTTCTTTAAGTTAAAGCTTATGTTAATAAACGAAAAAGCACTTCCCTTTATTATAGAAGGAACTCAGTCAACTACTGGAAGTAAAAAAGTTGCGGAAAATTGTGCTCTCACATTACCAACAGCAATTAAATCGCTTAATCATTTAATTGACCTAGGCATTGTAACAGAAATTACAGGTAAGGCTCGCAATAAGATTTATGTATATAAGAAATATCTTGATATTTTAAGTGAGGGTACTACACCTATAAAAGAATAATAAAAATATTTTTGGGGTTTTTCATACCAAATCAGAGAAAGGATTATATTTTGAAATTTTTTGAATAATGATATGAATAGCGATGACGAGGAATTGCAAGCAGCGATTCGATTGTCGCTTGATTGATATCGGTATGAAATAATTATTAGCTTTGATTTTTAGAAGGGATTAGAACATGTTATCAGCAGTTTCTTCTACAGCAGCAAAGAAAAAAATTGCTTCAGCCAAAATGGAAGTATCCATGAATCTAGCCGCTCGTCATTTTTCAGGCTTAGAAATAGGTCAAAAAGATCTGAGAGAGTTTGCTAATTGGTACAGCACCACAGCAATAGAGAATATTACGTTTGCATCTTATCCTGCTGCACAATCTCTTAAAGTGCTACGCTGTGTTTTTATACCGGAGAGCAAACAGAGTAAAGATAGTTGTTCGTTTGAGAAACAATTCACTACATTGATGATGCTGAAAAATAGTTGCCAAGCTCCGATTGCGTGTTTCATTGCTTTTGAGCCAACAGGAATGGATAACCATTTTATTTTTGGTGTTTTGGTTAATCGCCAATTGCTGATCGTTAATCCCTTGGGTAATCATTTTCAGGAAAAAAATTACGCTTCTCTTATCAAAGCTGCTAAGACCTGTCATTTTTCGATAGTGGTTTCCCGCACAGCTTTGCAACGTGATCCTGATGGTTTGGTTTCATGTGGAGTGTTTTCTGCCGAGTTGATGCGGCACATAGCCACACTATCAGCAGATGTCATAACAAAAGCATTGACGGATACCAAAGCAGAAAGATGTGAGCTGAAATTAGAAAATAATCAGGTATTGCCGTATGTGGTAATAGATATTGCTAACACTCCTTTATTGCCAGCATCACTACATGATTTACATACTCTAAAACCGGGTGTGGATTATCAAAATAAAATAGTAGCTATTCGCCATAGCCATTTTGCTTTACTAGAGAAAGGTACCAATACGGCCCAGAGTGAACAAGTGTTGTTTAATCGATTATTGATGGAGCCTAAATTCTTAGATCAACTTTCTACTGATTCTGTCCATGCTTCGTTGATAAGAAGATTTTCTGCTGTCGATGAAAAGCTGCCAACATCTTTTCCAGTCAATATGCCACTTTCAACAACTCATTCTGTTACTGCCGGTATACGATCTAAGCAGAATATACCTTTACGAGAGAAGCTTAAATTAGTAACTGGTATTCCAACCAATACAGTGCTTGATGTAATTGTTGATTATTGTGCAAGTCGCAGTGATTCTACACTAAAAGAGCACGCGCGATTTTTTGCTCCTCTAGCAGAGAGAAAACAAGATAAGCCGATTCATGTTCGAGAAATTGAAGCACTACAAGCAGAAAGCAAAAAAAATTACGAATTAGCACAACAACATTTTCAAACCCATTGGGGCTATGAATACTGTTTACGGGCAGCTTTTTACTCGCAAGCGGCGTTAGCCTTGGTTAAACATAATGTAGTAATTTACAATCCTCCTATTCTCGAGCAATTAAAAGCTATTGAACAAGCTTTCCCGCGACTGGCATTTAATTCTTTGCCTTCAGTTTCTGCTGCGATATCAGTGCCAGATGAAAAACAGAATATTGTTCAAGATTTATATCTAAATGGTTTGGGTAAGAATCCGTATAAAATACAATTATTAGCGATACGACAATTTGCTCGTGAACAACTGAAAGTTTATCAAACGCCCGCGGATGCTAAAACGCTGATGGCAGTTGTGCCACAACCACCAATCATGCAGAGTATCTATAAAGTAATCAGCCAAAAAATTAAAGAATTATTCGTCGCAATAATCTCTGAAAGTGTTGTGCAGTATCAAAAATTAACCGGTAGTTCGCCACCATGTGATTATGCATTTATTGCGTTAGGTTCTTTAGCCCGGCAAGAGATTACACCATATTCAGATTTGGAGTTTGGTTTGTTGTTAGAAGATAAAGCTAATAAAAAAACAAATGATGATAATAAAATTTATTTCCGCAATCTCTGTCGATTGATCAATTTTAAATTATTGGCGTTAGGTGAAACACCTGCCAATATTTTAAATATTCCTATGCCTTTGGTTGGTGGCAATGCTGTTGCCAATCCTATTCTTAAAGGCATGTGTTTTGATGCGCGTGTGCACGGCGGCCATAAAAATCCGTTAGGTAAACGTAATGATATAAAACCAGAGGGAAAAGGGGAAGTAATTTTTGAGCTGCTTGGCACAATAGATGAGTTAGGTGATTACCAGGATCAATGCCACTATGACGAAGATGGTAAATTAAAAGCAGAACCTTTTTTAGCAAGTTCATTGTTCCAAGCAAATTTAATTGTCGGTGGTAAAGGAAGTGAATGTTCTCTATCAACAGCGTATGGTCAAGAGCTAGCTGATGAGCATGCGGAAAAAGTAAAATGGCATCTCAGTAAACCCATTAAGCAATTATGGGAAAAGCCTGTTAAATTTACTCTGGGTCAAGCACGTACTTTAGAGTTACTGTTAAGGGACATTGAACGCTTCCGCCCTAAGATGGGTAAGGTGGAAGAAACTGGACGTAGTTATTCGGTTAAGCACGACCTCTACCGTTTATTCAATACTATCTTTGATCACTTAGCCTTATTTTATAATTTACCCGAAGTAAATCTCTGGGATCAAATTCAAATGTTAGCCACAAAAAAAATATTCAGTCCAGCAGCAAGTAAAAATTTATTACAGGCGATCGCTCGGGCAAAAGAATGCCGATTAGCGGCATATTTAGGCTTAGATGAACAATTCGAAAACGCAGCATTAACTAACGACGATAAAGTAGCCTTTAAAGGTCATATAAGCCATAAAATATTTCACTTGCCCATGGAAAGCGTTTTTCAAATTTACTATGTATTATTTCCTTTTTGGCAAGCGGTTAAGCGTTTTCGCGATACACGTGGTGATGCCAAAGTTTTTCAAGATCCAATCTATAAAGATTTTTACGATGATTCTCAGTTTATGCAAGGCCAAATCAAATTATTGCTGGAAGGCCAAGCTCAAGCATTAAAAGATTTTAAAGAAATCATCGCGCAAGAAGAAAAAAACCACGATCAAAAATTAGTATCAACAGTAAATCAATCCATTGTACATGCACAGCTTTTACAAGTAGCAGGTAAAGCGGTTTGTGAAACCAAAGATTTGAGAAAGGTACCGGAAGGAATTGATTATTTAAAGAAAGCCATCGCTATCTATATGCGATATGACCAAAGCTATGCAGCAGAACTTCATGATTGTTACCTTGATTTGGCACTTTCATTACAGGCGCAAGGTAAGTTAGATGAAGCAAAAAAATGCGTGAAAGTGGCGCGTGATATAATTAATAAAAGCTACGGTAGTAAACATCTCTATGCAGCACGTTGTGATAAAGTGACATGGTATTTAGACCAACCTGCTAATAGTTTATTTAGTAGACATAACCGTGAATTGAAAGAAAGCTGGCATTTGCCACCCAATAATGACCAGTATTTCGTTGGTCGAGAAAAAGAATTAACCCAACTTCGTGAACGTTTTAAATTAATGGAAGCCTCACAGCGCGTGGTGTTAAGTGCAGTATTGGGTTTGGGTGGTATTGGAAAAACGCAACTTGCACTTCAATATATTCACCATCCCGAACAATCCTACAGTCAGCGCTTTTGGTTTAGAGCGGAATCAGAGATCACTTTGCTAAGTGATTATCTAGAATTGGTGCGTCAATTTAAAATTCCACTGGAAGAAAAAGCACCTAAAGCTGACGTAATTGAAGCTGTTAAACGTTTTTTAGAGCAGTATCCAAACTGGCTAGCTGTTTATGATAATGCAGGTGATTATCAACAAATCAAAGAATTTTTACCTAGAGCTGGAGGCCATCTTATTATTACTACTCGTCGTCAAGAGTGGCATCATACAGGAATAAAAATTAGCATTGATATTTTTAGTCCGTCTGAAGCGGTTGCGTATTTAAAAAAAGTAATTCTACGTGAATATAATGATGAAAAATCTCATTCTGAATTAGATTCAATGAAGGCTCTTGCTAAAGAATTAGGTTATCTGCCTTTAGCTCTGGCGCAAGCCGGCGCCTATATTCAACAATGTGGTATTTCAGTAAAAGAATATTTAAATATTTATCGCCAGCATAGCATGCAATTACTTGCAGATGAAACTTTACCAGTTTATAGCGATGAACCGATTAGTGAAAATAGTGAAAAAGAAAAGAAAATTAAAAAAACTATTGCGACTACTTGGGTCATCAGTCTAAAAGCTATTTTTGAGGAGGAGAAAAAAGATGGGAATGAATCATTGGTTTTACCCGTTCTTCATGCTATGTCTTATTTGCATGCGGATAATATTCCTCGAGCACTACTGGAACAATGGATCCAAGTTATAGAACAAGCTGAAGACAGTATTTCTTCACAATTAAAATTGAATAAAGTTATAAGGTTATTACATGCTTATTCAATTATACAAATTAATGTTGAAAAGACAGCAGTGAGTATGCATCGCTTGACTCAAATGGTTATTAGACATCCGTTTGTTAAAAAGATTTATCCTAAAAAAAATAAAGTTAGAGCTGATTTTAATAAAAATCGAAAAGAAAATGTATTTGAAAAATTGTTACCGCAATATGTGGAGTATATTTTAAATAATTTAGCGGAAATAATTTGTTTAGAATTTGATGAAAAAATGGGAGATGAGGAAATTGGTATATATCAATATTCTTTGCTAGCACATTTAAAGAGTTTAGTTAACCATATAGATGGCTTGAAACTGTCAAAAATTCTCGATGAGTCATTGGCAAATATGCTTTCTAGTATAGGTAGAGTTCTCCATCGTTATTTAGGTGTGCCAATTGAAGCCAAAGCTTATTATGAACGTTCTTTGCAAATATTAGAAGGAAAATATGGAAAAAGCCATGTTAATCTTGTTGGTGTCCTCGTAAATTTTGGAGATGCCCAATATCAACTGGGTAATAATATTTCTCAAATAAGTATGCAAGAACGTGCTTTAAAAATTGAAGAAGCTGAATATGGCATACAGGATATTCGACTGGTAAGTACGTTGCTTAATCTTGCTTCAGGTTATCAGATATGCGGAGAGCTTGAGGTTATGAAGGCTTTAGCTGAGCGCGCATTAATGATTCAAGAAACCCAATATGGCAAAGACAATTATCGTATAGCTCACACATTGAGCGTGATTGCAACAGCATATGGTGGAGTTGGAAATGCAAATAAAAAAAAGTGTTTGTTGGAACGTGCTTTGGAAATCTTAGAAATGCACCATGGTAAAGATCATTATGCAACAGCAACGATTTTACATAATTTGGCGAATGCTAATAGTGTTTTGGGAAATAGTAAGGCGAGCAACACCTTATACAAAAGAGCATTGCAGATTGAAGAAAATAAGTATGGTAAAGATCATTGGCAAGTGGCAATAACATTGGCTTCTTTTGGTGCTACATTCATACCTCACAATTTAGATAAAGCAGAAGAGATGTTAAAACGTGCTTTAACATTGTTAAAAACTCATTTTGGTAAATATAATGTGCATGTTTTTAACAATACTTTTAATCTTATTTCTGTGTATAAAGCAAGGGGAAATTTGGCTGCAATGGAACGGTTATTGAGTGAATATGAAAATAAGTCTACATCTGATTTCTTTGATACGTCAGAAGGACTAAAAATGCAAGAAAAATTAAATGATACTTATGACGAAGAAATAGCTAAATATATGCTTGCAGATTGTTGTGAACCGGAAATTGTTGCTCTCCTTTGGCAAAAGACAGAACAAGCAGAAAAGATTGTGCGTGAGCGCTTCCAAGAAAAAAATATTGATTTTAATAACCCTCTTGTGCACTTTGAACTTACCACTTGTCATTGTCGTGATAATAATCCATTGGGAGCAATTGTTCATAAAGAGATAGCGTTACAGCTAATTAAAAAAATAAATCTAGCAGATATAAGATTAGAAGATTTATATCATGAGCTTGCTTGTTATTACCATTGCTACGCTTGGGAACAAAACATTAAAAATAATTCTAAAATCGAACAAGACGCTATCAATAAAGCCAAAATATATTTTGAACAAGCATTGCAAATTTTTCCTTCTATTGAAACTCAGGTAGAATATGGGAATTTTTTGTTGCGCCAACAAAAAGTTTTAGAAGGCGTTCAGCAATTAGAAGATTCATTAAGAGAAGATGCAAAAATAAAGATTTCTGAAGCACGAATTCAAAAGCAAGAACAAGAGTTAGTGTATAATCAAATGGAGCGAATCACATTGGATTCTACCCTTCAAGCGGAACTTAGTTTTTGGTTCAAAATATCGCTAAAAGCTACAACATTTGCTCGTTACTTATTAGTAACAGTATACGGCAAACAGGAAAAACACTTGGCTAATGCTAAAACTCATTTGTTGGTGTTACAGCATGAAGCTGATGAAATAAATGAAGCATTGGTTTTCTCATTGCTAGGTCATGCTTATCAGGCGGTAGGGGATTATAAAACGGCGGCCACAAATTACCAACGTGCTTTGTCATTAAAGCCGCATTATACTATCGCGAAGCAACAATTACAAAAATGTCAAACTTTATTAATAGGTTTTGTGTTACAACCACAAATTGATCAAAAAACAATAGCACCTAATGACAGTAAGGTTCATTCAATCAGCTTGACGGCTGCGTCTGCTGGTTTTTTCCAATCCGCATCTATCTATACAGATAGTAAAACACAAAACAACAATACTGCTTTTTTAAAACAAATGAAAAATCCAATGCAAAATCAAACTACAAAAAACATACCTATCGATTAAGTTTTCAAAGTTGATGCTGGCGGTTCTGCTGCTGTACTGGAGGCGCCACTTGCACAGGGCGTTGTATTGCTGGCTGCGCTTGATTAATATTGTGTGCATTTCTATTGCCTGAGAAGAAGCTATACAACTTGTAACCAAGCAATCCGACAGATCCACCAATGACTGCTCCAGCTAAAAGAATGGGAAAAAGCGATTGTGTTGCTGGCGACAGTGATCCTGTTTCTGCTTGTTGTGCAGTCATAAAGGATCTCAAGGCTCCTGTATATGCCGAATAAGCGGTAGCAGCGGCAACTCCTAGTATTGCTCCATCTAGCATGACCCTATCGTCTATAGCATCGTTATTCTCATTGATATTATTTGGTAGGTTATTGGCTTGCATATGCTTCTCCTATAAAAGTTTTAAACTATAATGAGTTGGTTATCACAAAAAAATAGCAATACATCATTCCCACCTATTAGCATAGTAGTGTGTAACAAATCTATAAATTTATCAGCAGAGTGTTTTTTTATAGTCTGATTTAGTTTCCATCTGAAGAGATTCTAATTATTGCTTTTCAAGAGTCTACGGTGTCATAATTTGTTTTCATTTTTTATGATGGGTTGGCTAACTATGTCTATTGATCTTAATTTAGAAATTCAATTGCCTGAGAATATTTGTCCTGAGCAACCATATCGTCGTATTGATAGCCCAAGGAATATTTTGTTGACAGGATGCACTGGTTACCTTGGTGCTTTTTTAATTGGTGATTTACTGAAATTAACCAATGCTAATGTTTATTGTCTGGTAAGAGCAGCCGATGATGCGAGTGCCAAGGAGCGATTAATAGAAAATTTTAATCGTTATGGTCTGCAATATGATCAGTATCTTGCCCGTATTGTTGTTGTTGCTGGAGATCTTGAGAAACCTCAGCTTGGTCTGGTAAAGCCAGTTTATGATTGGTTAGCTACTAATATTGATACGATCTACCATGCTGCTGCCTCGGTTAGTTTCATGCCTGGATATGAAAAATTAAAAAATATTAATGTGGGTGGTTTAATACAGATATTGCAATTAGCATGCAGCATACAAACGAAAGCTGTGCATTATGTGTCGACTTATGCAGTATTTAATTCAGACCACTATAAATCGCATGAACGTGTTTTTGAGCGAGAGCTTGAAGGTTCCGGTGAGGGTTTGCCGCGTGGTTATGATAAAACTAAATGGGTTGCAGAAAAAATATGTGGTATCGCTAAACAACGTGGTATTCCAGTTACGATGTATCGAGCTGGTTTTATTTCAGGTGATACGGAAACAGGCGTGCAAAATGTGATGGACCCACTTGCTCAGATGCTAGCAGTAAGTTTATGTACTGGTTACGGGGCTAATACAACTGCATTAATGCACCTAACGCCTGTGGACTATTGCAGTCTTGCGCTGGCAAAATTATCTTTGCATGCTTCGACAGAGAATAAGATATTTCATTTAGTTCAAGACAATCCCTTGAATGTCCAAGAGGTGTTGGACTGGTTAGAGCAAGATGGTTATCAAATACAACGTGTAGATTTTAACAAGTGGTATGAAGAACTAAAAAAGATTTGCACCAAGTTTCCTGTCTTTCTTCCTGTCTTTGGTTTGTTAACGCTGTCACAAAACAGGGGCTTTGAAGCAAATGATAATTTAGCAACACTGCAATTTGACTCCAGTAATGTGAATCAGATTCTGGAACCAGTGTATCGTTGTCCGCCAATCCACCATTCGATATTGAAGAGGTATTTTCGTTACATTACTTCTCCAGATCGAGGCTATATCGTCATCCCCAAAAGAGCTTAATTAGCTGGGATTATTTGTAGCGCTTTTTAATTTAATGAGTACGATTTTATGGAAAATGAATATTTTAAATTAAAAGTTAAATTTATTGTTAGCAATTAGGGCATAATCGATCTAATTTTGGCTAGTTAGCGACAAGCTAGCTTGCAAAATATTTTTATGCTTAGTATGGTATCACTCTTAAATTTTAATGGAATAAGAATTTACAAATTATGACTTTACAAAATGAGCCGATAGCAATTATCGGTATGGCAGGAATTTTTCCGAAAGCCGAAAATCTAAATCAATACTGGGACAATATCTTGCAATCTGTCGATTGCATAATTGATATTCCCGAGACACATTGGTCAATAGAAAATTACTTTGACTCTAATCCTAAAGCGGAAGACAAGACTTATTGTAAGCGCGGTGGATTTATTCCACCAATCGATTTTAATTCTATGGAATTTGGCTTACCGCCGAATATTTTAGAAAATATTGATGTTGCACAATTGCTAGCTTTGGTTGTGGCGAAACGCGCTTTGCAAGATGCAGGTTACGGTGAAATAAATCCCTACGCGAGCACGACTGGTGTTACTTTGGGTGCTAGCGCATTAAGTTCGTCGACTGCTTTAACTAGTCGTTTGCAATATCCCATTTGGGAAAAAGTTCTTGTGAGTGCAGGCATAGCTTCATCTGAGCGACAAAAGATTATTGAAAAAATTAAACTTGCTTATGTGCCTTGGCAAGAAGATTCATTTCCTGGTTATCTGTCGAACGTAGTTGCTGGTCGTATCGCGAATCGATTAGATCTTGGTGGTGTCAATTGTACGGTTGATGCAGCTTGTGCGTCTTCTATGGCATCGTTACAAATGGCCATTGATGAATTGGTTCTCAAGCGCAGCGATATGATGATTACTGGTGGTGTAGATTTTAATAATGGCATATCAGCATTTGTCAGCTTTAGTAAAACACCTGCATTTACGCAACATTCTCATATCCGCCCGTTTGATAATGAGTCGGATGGAATGCTGATCGGTGAGGGGGTTGGCATGTTGATTTTACGCCGGCTCACTGATGCAAAGCGTGATGGGAATAAGATCTATGCGGTCATTCGTGGAGTGGGTTCATCAAGCGATGGTAAGCATAAGAGCATTTACGCGCCAAGTATGCAAGGCCAAGAATTAGCACTAAGGCGAGCGTATTCCAATGCGGGAGTTTCTCCAAATACGGTAGGCTTAATCGAAGCTCATGGAACGGGAACGGCAACCGGTGATCCGGCAGAGTTTTCTGCACTTCAGTCTGTGTTTGGTGAAACAGAACTTGCTCCTGCTAGCATTGCATTAGGCAGTGTGAAATCTCAAATAGGGCATACCAAAGTTGCCGCTGGTGTGGCAGGCATAATTAAGGCTGCTTTGGCTTTACACCATAAGGTGCTACCACCAACTATCAATATTACGAAACCAAATACAAAATTTAATATTGAGCAATCACCATTTTATTTGAATACAGTTGCTCGCCCTTGGTTTTCACCGACAAAGCGGAGAGCTGGTATCAGTGCGTTTGGTTTTGGTGGAACGAATTTTCATGTGGTGTTAGAAGAAGCCGAAGCGCAGATAGAAAATGATCTTGCAAGCATAAGTGCGTTGCATCAAATTATCCTACAAGCCAGCTCAGCTGTTCAATTGCTAGAATTGTGTGTGGCAAAGCGTGCTCAATTACAGGGTGATTCTAGTGAAAAAATATTCTTTGAGTTGCTTGAGAGCTCGACTAATCAATTCTTAGCATCGAATGATGCTCGCATTGGTTTTTTAATAAATGACAAGAATCGTTTTCTTGAACAGTTAGAATGGGCGATTGATCGCTTTCTAGAAGATTCCAGTGTTGAAGAATTTAGCCTAGCAGGCGAGGTCTATTATCGCGCAAAAGCCTGCGATGCATCTTATAAAGTCGTCGCCTTATTTTCTGGTCAGGGCTCGCAGTATTTGGAGATGGGAAAAACGCTGTGCTGGAATCATCCTGTGGTACAGCAGACTTATTCTGCAATGGATAGTATTTTACTGGCTAATGGTAGGGCACCGATTACTGACATTGTTTTTCCGAAACCTACGTTTGATGAACAACAAAAGAAACAGCAATCGGAATTATTGCGACGTACTGAAAACACCCAGCCAGCAATTGGTACCTTTAACTTGGCGTTATTTAAACTATTGCAAAATATGGGGTTTTCACCAGATTTTGTCGCGGGACATAGTCTTGGTGAGCTAAGTGCTTTGTGTGCAGCGCAAGTGATCGATGAGAAAGATTATTTGCAATTATTGCATGAACGAGGTCAGGCAATGGCATTGCCACAATCTAGTGAAGTGGAGTCTGGTACTTTATTGGCGGTAAATGGCGACATTCAGGCCATTGAAGTTCTGCTTGAGCAATACCCACGTGTGTCTATCGCTAACTATAATTCACGTATACAGCTTGTGTTAGGTGGCGCTCTGCAAGACATAGAACAAATTCGTAAGGTATTTGCTGAACAAAAGATAAGTGCCATACCTTTACCAGTCGCTGGCGCCTTTCATACTAAATTTGTAAAACATGCTTATGAGCCATTTTCTCGTGCCTTGCAACAGGTCTCATTTTCTCATCCGCGTGTTCCTGTTTATTCTAATAGCACTGGTAGACCATACCCAAATGATTCGACAGTGATGCAAGAAATGCTAGCGCAACATATATTAAATCCAGTAAATTTTAAGCAGGAAATCGAGCAGCTTTATGCGGATGGTGCTCGTATCTTTATTGAATTTGGTCCTGGAAATGTGTTGACTAAATTGGTTGATAATATTCTTGATGAGCAAGAGCATAACGCCATCGCATTAAACGCGAACAAACATCAGAATAGTGATCGTCTTTTACAAGAGGCGATTTTACAGATGCGAATTTTAGGGATTTCATTGCAGATAAAAAATGAGTCATTGATCTCACCTTCTTTAAAAGATAGAAAGCTGGGAATGAATATTCAGTTATGCGGTTCAGCGTACATAAGTGATAAAACAAGACAGGCATTCGACGCGGCATTAGTTAATAAAAACTGGGCTAATAAAAATATTGAATCAATAGAGGTGAAAAAAATGAATCAGACAATCGAACAACAAAATTCAAATCAAAGCAGTGCTGCACAACAAAGGGAAGATGCGCCAAGTGTTCATCAACAGTATTTAAAAAATATGGCTGATCATTCGTTCCAATTTTCTCAATTGATTCAACAACAGTATTTGTTATTGAATAACCCTAATAATTCACCTGCTGCGTTGGGAAGCTTCGAACGCAGTATTGCTCTGTTTCATGAACAGCAAAATATGATGCAACGCGTTCATGAACAATATTTGGTAAAACCAGTATTGAGTGCCGCAGATGTGAAAACAAACGTCAGCGCGATAAAATCTGCTGCCCCATCAGCACCTAATTTGCAAACAGCAAACGCCGTACCACAAAGCATGCAATCATTAGGAGCTATGTTGAATCTGCCAACGCAGAGTATTGTCGAGGCTGCTCCGATTGCAAAACCTGAACCAGTTCAGGTTGCAAGCTCATCGCCGGTGTTGGACTCAAATGATTCTTCAGTCAGCGAAATTGCAAATATATTATTGACGGTTGTCAGTGAGAAAGCAGGCTACCCATTGGATATGTTGGATTTATCCATGGATCTGGATGCAGATTTAGGTATTGATTCGATTAAGCGTGTTGAGATATTAGCTGCATTGGAAGGTCGAGTGAGTGGCAATATTGCCGATCTTAATTTCGAAAAATTGGCAGAATTAAAAACGTTAGGACAAATCGCGCAATATCTTGGAGGAACCGAAAAAAAAAATCTAACGTAACCGTTAGTGAATCCTTATCTCCACCATCAGTAATTCTAAGTCGCGGTATTGGGTTGCAGTATTTGCCGTTGCCTGATCAGCTTGAGATTGCTTGGCCTGCAAAAGGTGTGTGCGTAATTTGCGAGAATGATAGTGAAGAGATACATGAATTGCTTGGAGTGTTGCAGGAACGAAAATGGCAAGCCGTTGTTATATCTTTATCTTCATCGAAGCAAAAGCATTCGTTTAAAGTGCCATATTATGATGTCAATAAATTTGATGAGGCGAAAATTCAAGTGTTGGTAGAGGAAATTGCTACGCGGCACGGTCCTATTGTGGGTTTCATTGCGCTAGGAGGTAATGCAATGATCGCATCTGATGTTGTTTCGCTTTTGGAGCAGCAAACGGAAAAGAGATATGTTGATTTTGTGTTTTTAATGGCAACGCAATTGAAATCAGCTTTGCAAAAAGCTGCAGCAGAAGCAAGGTCATGGTTTGTGACAGTGAGTTCAATTGACGGACAGCTTGGACTGAGTCAAGGTTCAGAAGTGAAAGGTGTTATTAGTGGTGGGTTATCTGCGCTTACCAAGACATTACAACGTGAATGGCCACAAGTATTTTGTCGAGCAGTTGATTTTTCTCCTGAGATGTTAGCTGTAGAAAAGGCGCAGTTACTTGTCCAAGAATTGTTTGATGCAGATCGTAGCGTGGTAGAAGTTGGATATGTTCAAAATACGCGTTGTACAATCGCCTCTATGGAGTCAGTAGAATGCTAAATCAGGCAGTTTTTCTTGTGAGTGGAGGTGGACGAGGCATTACCGCACAATGTGTTGTTGCTCTCGCTAGACAGCATGCCTGTCGATTTATTTTGCTAGGACGTACAGAACTAAAAGACGAACCCTCTGGTCTTCGTAATTGCTTGAGTGAAGCTGATCTAAAGACGAAAATTATTGCTCAAATTAAAGATAATGGTGATCGCGTGACACCCGCCAAGGTGCAAAAAATTGTTGATGAAATTCTTGCTGTGCGAGAGATTCAACAGACTATTCGTGTTATATCTGAGGTTGGCGGCGCGGCGGAATACCTGCAATGTGATGTAGTGAATGATAATAATTTATCAGAGCGAATTAAGGCGTCAAAATTTGGACGCGTGACTGGCATTATTCATGGTGCTGGTGTGCTCTCAGATGCGTTAATTGAGAAGAAAACGCTGCATGATTTTAATCGTGTTTATGCTCCTAAAATTTTGGGGTTGCAGATTTTATTGAAAAGTGTTGATTATACTTGCTTGGATTATTTAGTTCTATTTTCATCGATAGCCGGTTTTTATGGGAACATTGCTCAAGCGGATTATGCGATTGCTAATGAAATACTGAATAAATTTTCGCATGCCTTTAAAGCGCGATATCCACGATGTCATGTGCTTGCTTTTGATTGGGGCCCATGGGATGGCGGTATGGTGACTCCATGGTTAAAACAAAAATTTGAAGAGGCAAATGTTGCTGTCATTCCCGCTGAACGTGGTTGTCAGATTTTTGTTGATTGTTTAAATAGAAATAATTCATATCAGCAAATACTGGTGAGTGGTCCATCCTTTCCTTTTGTTAGTAAGCTTGATGCTTCTCTTCGCCAGTATAAAATCACTCGAAAATTGAGTTTAGCTATTAATCCATTTTTACACGATCATACAATTTCTGGGTATCCGGTATTACCTGCAACTTGTGCGGCTGGTTGGATGGAGAGTAGTTGTGAAAGATTGCATCCTGGTTTTGTTTTTCATCAGAGTGAAAACTTTAAAGTGCTCAAGGGCGTTGTGTTTGATGAGCAGATGCCAGACCGCTTTGTTTTAGAAATACAAGAATGCGAGAAGACACCGCAAAATATTACTATGCAAGTTGTTGTTAAGAGTGAGTCATCTTCAGGTCAGACACGTTTTCACTATAGCTCGCATGTTCACTTGCTACCAAAACTGCCACAAGCACCTATCTATAAGAATATGCAGTTAAAAGAAGATGTTGAATTCAATGAGTGGCGTCCATATATAGATGGCACTTTGTTTCATGGCGCTAGTTTTCAAATTATTCAGCGGGTATTAAATGCTAGTCAAGAACGATTAACCGTTGAGTGTCTATTTGCCGATCTATCTAGAGAGCAGCAAGGGCAATTTGCTGTAACGAGATTTAGTTCGATTTGTCGAGATGTGCAATTTCAATGTATGGGAATGTGGGTTGCAAAATTTCAAAATGCTATTGGTCTTCCATCAAGCTGCACTTCTTGGGAATATTTTCGAGAAATTGAAAAGCAAGAAACTTTTTATGTCAGTATTGAAATTAAAAATAAACAGGCAATGAAAATGGTGGCAGATATATATGTGCATAATCATGCGGGATTATTGTTTTCAAGAGCTCTGGGAGCAGAATTAACGGTGAGTCCAAAACCTTTAAGAAAATCGACTACACGAATCAAAAATGCGAGCAGCCACAAGTCAAAGATGATAGATAATACGTTATCTGATTGACGATCTTATTCATAAAAAAAGAGGTAGATAAGTATGCACGTTGATCAAGGTATTTCTTTTGATGATCGTACTGGAAAAACAGATTCTTGGGTTGGGGATGTTGAGTCAATTTCTTTTGAGCCGGAGCAAATATTTCAAATGCTCCGCATATTTGATAAACAATGTTTTGTGGTGCGTAGCAATGAAAAAATTGGTGTTACTCAAGATGGATATTCGCAAACAGCTATGTCAACAGATGTAGAACTTGTTGCAGCCTCACCACGTGTTTGTCCAGCACGATTTGGCGCAGCTTCTTTTTTGCGTGACCATAAGGTGAAATACGCCTATATGACAGGGGCAATGGCAAAAGGTATTGCATCAGAAGAGTTAGTCATTGCTTTAGGTAAGAACGATCTATTGGGAGTATTTGGAGCAGGTGGCTTATCATTGGATCGTATTGAAAAAGCTATTCAGACTATTCAACAAGCTTTGCCTGATAAACCATATGCTTTTAACTTGATTCATGCGCCTAAAGAGCCGGAAACTGAATGGGGTACTACAAATCTTTATTTAAAATACGGCGTACATACGGTTGAAGCATCTTCATTTATGAATATTACTTCCAGCATAGTGCGATATAGGCTTGCGGGTCTTAGTTTGGCATCTGATGGTTCCATACAAGTTAATAATAAGTTGATTGCAAAGCTTTCTCGTCGAGAATTGGCAACTCAGTTTATGATACCTGCGCCTGTCAAAATCGTTCAAGAATTAGTGCAAGCAGGGTTGATTACAGAACAGCAAGCGCGGTTGGCAGAGCACCTTCCCATTGCAGATGATATTACGATAGAGGCTGATTCCGGTGGGCATACCGATAATCGACCATTGGTAACACTTTTGCCTTCAATCTTGATGTTGCGTGATGAGATGAAAGAGAAATATAGATTGGGTCATGCTATTCGTATAGGTGCAGCAGGCGGCATCTCTACGCCACAGTCCATTCTGGCTGCATATATGATGGGCGCTGACTATGTAGTGACTGGTTCGATAAATCAATCTTGTATGGAAGCAGGTACTTCAGATTCCGTCAAACAGTTACTAGCACAAATGGTGATGACAGATGTGGCAATGGCACCAGAAAGCGATATGTTTGAGAGCGGTTTTAAAGTACAAACACTTAAAAAGGGATCGCTTTTTCCGATGCGTGCGCAAAAGCTGTATGACTATTATCAACGTTTTGAAAGTATAGAGGCAATCCCAATTGCAGAACGTCAGCGACTCGAACAACAAATATTTAAAAAAAGCTTAGATGATATTTGGCGTGAGACGGAATCTTATTTTGCAGTTCGTGATCCGAATCAATTAAAACGAGCGCAAGATCCCAAAGTACGGATGGCTTTAGTATTCCGTTGGTATTTGGGACAATCATCTCGTTGGGCAGTTCAAGGTGAAACAGCACGAGAAATCGATTATCAGATTTGGTGCGGTCCTTCGATGGGAGCATTCAATAATTGGGTTGAATTTTCCTCATTGGCGCAGGCCGACAACAGATACGTTGCTGAAATAGCGCAGAAACTAATGGAAGAATCGGCATTGCTATACCGTGTACAGAATTTACGGATGCAAGGAGTTAACTTAGGGATGATAAAGAGTTATCTATGAATAATTCATTCTCAGAGGGAGAAGAGATTTATGAATGCTAGTTTTGATTGTGCACAGATTGTAGGAATTGCTGCAACCGTCCCAGCCAACATATGCAATTTACGAGATTTTTCAGCACAATGGGGTGAAAAAGAAGTTGAACAGATTATTGCGGGAACTGGGGTGTCACATATTCGTCAAGCTCCAGCGGGAATGACGACGTCTGATTTGTGTTTTGCTTCGGCACAGAAGTTATTATTGGAACTCGATATTGATTCGAAAACAATCGACGGTATAGTTTTTGTATCACAAACCCCCGATTACTTATTGCCAGCAACCAGTGCTTTATTACAAAATCGATTGGGATTGAAAAAACAAGTTGCTGCGTTCGATATTAATTATGGTTGTTCAGGCTATGTCTATGGATTGTTGCAAGCGCATATGTTGATTCATTCTAAGATGTGCAAATCAGTTTTAGTTTGTGCGGGTGATATTAGCACCTCGATGATCAATCCGCGTGATCGTGCATTGAGGATGTTATTTGGTGATGCAGGGAGTGCCACTTTGGTGCAAGCTGGGACAGAGAGTCATAACTTTGTTGTTCGTACTGATGGATCGGGTGCGCGATCTTTGATTATTCCAGCAGGTGGAGTGCGCCAACCTAAAAATGTTGAGACTAGTATAGTTAAAGCCGCTGAAGATGGTAATTATCGTAGCGCTGAAGATCTCTACATGGATGGAATTGCAGTACTCTTTTTTGCATTGAAAGAGGTCCCCGAAGTGATTGATGAAGTGTTAGCTTTGGCGGGTTGGACAAAAAATGAAGTTAATTTATATGCTTTGCATCAAGCAAATCAGTTTATGGTGGAATATTTGAGTAAGAAGATGTGCTTGCCGAAACATCTGGCTCCATTTTCCTGTACTGAAATAGGGAATGTTGGGCCTGCATCGATCCCTGCATTGTTGTCGATTAAGCAGGAAAAAGAGAGCGGCAAAAATGAATTAGATAAAGTAGTGTTTTGCGGGTTTGGAGTCGGCTTTTCAGTCGCCGCTATGAACTTATCATTAAAAAATACCCGCATTTTAAATATGCAAGAATTACATTAGTATAGAGGGAAAAATGAAAGAAAAAATATTAGCAATTGTATTGGGCTGTTGTGAACAACATAATCAAGTATCTAATCGTAAGATTGATGTGGCGCTTGGTGTTGATGCAAATTTATATGGTGATGCTGGCGTGCTCGATTCTTTGTCGCTGGTTTCTCTTATTGTTTCTGTCGAACAAGGTATTGAAGATGCAACAGGCGTAGTTATCACCTTAGCGGATGGACGGGCGATGTCGCAGCAGCACAGCCCATTTAGAAGTGTAGATGCTTTAACTTCGTATGCGACAATGCGAGTATTAGAGGAGCAGCAGGTACATGGGTAAGCCGATTACGCTCATCACAGGAGCACGAAAAGGAATAGGGCGTTTCCTTGCTGAACATTACTTAGCGAAAGGACACTGTGTCTATGGATGCAGTCGTCAAGCAAGTGAGTTTGTGGCAGATGACTATCACCATGTTTGTTTAGATGTGGCGGATGAAAAATCAGTGCGACAAATGTTTTCTCACATTCGTAAAGAGCATCAACGCATTGATCATGTGATCAATAACGCAGGAATAGCATCGATGAACCACGCTATTCTTACACCCAGTTCAACTGTAAGTGGAATATTAAATACCAATGTTCTTGGTACATTTCTCGTTTGTCGAGAAGCTGCGAAATTAATGCAGACACGCAAAGTGGGAAGAATTGTTAATTTTATTTCTGTTGCTAGTCCTTTGCAATTGGAAGGAGAGGCGGTATACGCAGCTTCAAAGTCTGCTGTAGAAACAATGACAAAAATTTTAGCACGCGAGTTTTCTCAATTAGGCATTACTGTCAACGCGATTGGTCCAACGCCAGTGAAGACCGATTTAATCCGTGGAGTTCCTCAAGTAAAGATCGATGAGTTATTGCAACGACAAGCTATCAATCGCTTAGGTACTTTTGATGATATTGCTAATGTGGTTGATTTTTTCTTGAGTAAGCGTAGTGAATTTGTGACTGGGCAATCGATCTTTTTAGGAGGTGTAAGTTGAGTCATATTGCATTTTTAAGAGAACGTTTTGCTAAAGTTGAGAATAAATCTGCATTGATTTGGAATGATAAAAATTATACTTACGGATATTTGTTAAACACGATTAATGACTGGCGACGTCAACTGGAAGAATTAAACATTTATTCGAATTCAGTGGTAAGTGTCAGCGCAGATTTTTCGCCCAATACGGTGGCGTTATTATTGGCCTTAATAGAATGGGGTTGCACGGTTGTTCCTTTGACAGAATCAGTGAATACAAAGCGTGAAGAATATCTTGCAACAGCCAAAGTGGATCTTGATTTTTCTATCGACCAAGATGATCGATTTATTGTGAAACGTTTTCCGAAACAGGATGAGCATCCGCTTTATAAACAATTATGGGCGTCAGGGCATCCTGGTTTGGTTTTGTTTTCTTCTGGATCGACTGGTGCAAGTAAGGCAATTTTGCATAACTTTACTGCTCTGTTAGAAAAATTTAAAGTAATGCGCGAGGCGAAGTGTACGATTACTTTTCTTCTGTTTGATCATATAGGTGGTATGAATACTTTACTACATACCTTGTCGAATTTAGGTACGGTGGTTATTGTTAAGGATAGATCGCCAGATGCGGTGTGCCGTACTATTGAGCAGTTTAAAGTTCAAATACTGCCAACCTCACCCACATTTTTAAACCTATTGATGTTAAGTGGCGCGTTGAATCGATATGATTTATCTTCTTTGGATGTCGTAACTTACGGAACCGAAGTGATGCCAGAAAGTGTGTTGCATCGTTTTCATCAGTTACTGCCTAAGGTCGATCTTCGTCAGACTTATGGCTTATCTGAAATAGGTATCTTGCGGTCAAAATCTGAATCTTCAAATTCACTCTGGATGAAGTTGGGTGGTGAAGGATTCCAAACGCGCGTAGTTGATAATTTGCTTGAAATTAAATCTGCTTCAACAATGCTCGGATATCTCAATGCAGAAAGTCCATTTACTGAAGACGGCTGGCTGAAAACCGGCGATATGGTTGAAGAAAAGAATGGTTATTTTCGTGTGCTAGGTCGAAAATCAGAAATCATCAACGTTGGTGGTGAAAAAGTTTTTCCTGCTGAAGTGGAAAGTGTTTTGCAAAAACTAGAGGGTGTGGTTGACGTTTTTGTTTACGGCGAACCGAATGCTATTACAGGAAATATAGTTGCTGCTAAAATTTATTTAAATACAGCAGAAAGCCTAGCTGAATTTCGCAAGCGTATGATTGAATTTTGTCGAAATGAACTGCCAACATTTAAGATTCCACAAAAAGTGTCTTTAGTCACGGATGTGTTACATGGTGGGCGATTTAAAAAAATTCGAAGTCAATTGCAGAGAAGTGAAAGTATAGTACTTTGATGAATGATGCTATTTTACGGGTTTAAATATATAAAATACAAAGGAGAAAAGTATGAATAATACAACAACTGTAAAAAAGAAAAATAGAGCTATTGCTCGGATTCAAGAGGCACAAGAAGTGATGAAAAGTGATCATCAGCGTGGATTAGCTTTGTTGAACGATATTTTTCGAGAAGGGCATTTACCAACTCACGCACTCAATGGACGTACTGCGGGCGAGATGATTGGTGTCAATATTTCACGTACTCTCACTCCTATTGTTGAGAGCTTTCTTAAGCGTCGCATGCCTTGGGTAGGTAAGCTGTTTGATGCTAACAATGCGCAAGGTGATAATATTTTTTGGCGCAGTGCGTTACCTGCTTTTCGTTTTTGTTTTCCTTTTTATCGTAATTATCATGATGATGGTGCGAAAACTATACGTGCTTTTTCCTTTCGCACGTATGTTGGGAAAGGTATGCAAGATCCTGATAGAGATGTGTTAAAAATTGATTATAACAATAAATCTAATCCAGCTTCATCAATGCGCCGCATTTTGGATGAATTAGTTCAGGTTGATGATAATTTCTATCTCGGTAAGGCACATGTGCGTTGGTGGTGGGGGAAGTGGCAGCAAATTTTTTACTTTACTCTACAAGTTACTGAACCTAATTAACGCTTTTATTAATGGAATAGTATGGCTTTTTTGACCAAGACTGAACAACAAACGTTGGCTAATTTTTGCGATACGTTGATTCCTGCTTTCCAATCGGAAGGCAGTGAAAATACGCATTTGATGTCTATCTCTGCGACAGATATTAGTTTGTCGCAACGACTTGAAGATAGCTTAGAGCGCGCAATAGATCGTCGCGCGCAAAAACAGCTCGCACAATTTTTTAAATTATTAGAAACCAGTTTTTTTAATGGACTGGTGTTTGGAAAATGGCTGCCGTTTTCCAAAATGAATTTGGAACAACGCACTTCAGTTTTATATTCTCTTGCGACACACCGTTTCGGTCTTTTGCGTAAATCATTCGCTGGCATTAAACGTTTAGCAATGTTGATTTTTTACGCCACTCAATTTGAAAATACAGAGCAGTCTTTGGCAACTACTTTCAATTATCAAAAACCGCAACAATTGCAGGCGAATGATTGTGAGAATCGTAAATCGATTGTTCCCCTCGAAGTCTCAACGGATTTAACCTTGACGTGTGATGTGCTGGTAGTCGGTTCTGGTGCCGGTGGTGGAGTTGTTGCTAGTGAGTTGGCCACGGCGGGGCATAACGTCCTCGTTGTTGATAAAGGTGAATATTTTGAAGATAACGATTTTTGCGGACGAGAGTTAAATAGTTATGAAAGGATGTACGAAAATTATGGCGCGTTAACTACAACCGACACGAGTATTATGGTATTTGCAGCAAGTGTAATTGGTGGTGGCACCACAATTAATTGGACAGGCTCCTTACGGACACCAGAGGATATATTGTATGACTGGGAGCGCCAATATGGATTTGATGGAATTAGTGGTGCAGAGTACCAGCAGAGTTTAAACGCTGTTTCTCAACGTATGAATGTAAATACATTCAACGATGCCATGCGTAGTCAGAATACCCATGTTTTTGAAAATGGACTTCGCGCATTAAATTTTGATACTGAAGTTATTCCCCGTAATGTAAAAGATTGTAAAGATTGTAGCTTTTGTAGTTTTGGTTGCAGTTATGGTGCCAAACAAAATACTGTAAAAACTTATTTGCAGGATGCGTACGATAAGGGCGCGAGAATTTTAGCTAGGGCGAAAGTTAATCGTCTTCTGCATAGTAAAGGAAAAATTGATGGTGCGGAGTTAGATGTTAAGAGCAAATGTGGTAAACATTTGCAACTTAAGATAAAGTGCAAAAAAGTAGTGTTGGCTGCTGGAACGATTAATTCGCCTGTCATTTTGTTACGATCAGGTTTGAGAAATCCCCATATTGGACAACACTTACATCTACATCCAACGACGGTTACGACGGCCTTATTTAACCAACCCGTAAGAGTTTGGGAAGGAGCACCGATGACGCGTTTAACCAATCAATTCGCTAATCTTGATGGACGTGGTTACGGTGTACGCTTGATGAATGCGCATGTTCATCCTGGTATGTTTGCTTCAGGAACAGCATGGCAATCAGGAAGACAGCATAAGCAAGCAATGCAACAAATGGAATATACTGCAAACATCATTACGATTACTCGTGATTTTTTTGGTGGACAAGTTAAAGTTGATCGATCAGGCAATCCGATTGTGAAATATAAACTTCATTCCTACGATGCCAAGCATATGATGAAAGGTATTCAAGAAGCACTGCGTATTCATATAGCTGCAGGCGCAACTGAAGTATACGCGCCTCATAATTCCCGCCCAACATTTTGCAATAATGGTAAACAATCCATAGATACATTTTTGGGTAAGGTGTCAAAAATGGGAATACGAACCAATGACTTGCCCTTATTCAGTGCCCATCAGATGTCATCAGCAAGAATAGCTGGAAGTGCTAAACAAGGCGTTGCTAATCCTAATGGCGAAACATACGAGATCAAAGGATTATATATTACTGATGCGAGTGTATTACCTACTTGTAGTGGTGTGAATCCAATGTTAACAATTTCAGCGGTTGGACATTTCTTGGCGCAACGGATAAAGTCGAAAATGTAGTGTCGTTTTTTGTAACAATATTTATAAATCATTGTTGATAACAAGCGTGAATTAAAATAGGTTGGGTTGATAGTGGGTGGTTAAATTGGCGGATACTAATAAAGGAAGGTTCGTTTTTTTATAGTAGTGGACTTGCTTAATAAACTTCTTTAAGTTAAAGTTTATTTTAATAAACGAAAGCGCACTTACCTTTATTAAGAAGGATTATGGCAGCCCATAAAGATCGGCTCTACGCGTTTTTGCGTGGAATCCCAGAATTTAGTAAACTATCCCGTCAATTGAAAATGAACCCCAATAAGGAAATACGATGGTTAACAACTTGACAGTCATATCACTCCAATGGAAGCAAAAGAAAAAATGACGAACTGGATTGAGGAAGTCACAAATTCTGAGTTAAGCTGTTTTGATCATTTCATTAAAACACTGACAAAGTATCAGCAGCAAATTACTAATTATTTTATACAACGAAACAACAGCGGATTTGTTGAAGGGTTTAACAATAAAGTAAAAGTGTTAAAGCGCAGATGTTACGGTTTATCCAATGCAACTAAATTATTTCAGAGGCTGATAATAGATACGCTGGGTATGGTGAGATTCGCTCCGGCCGCCGTTGCTTTCTGAGTATCCACGCGAAGACGCGAAGAGCCAATTTTTGTTGCATCCACAACTCAAGAGGGAAACTGACTATGCCTAAAGCCACTTTTTCAGAAGCACTTCTCGCTGACATCGCTAGTGGTAGATGGCAAGAAAAGGAACTGGATTTATCCGGTCAACATCTTGACGCCAAGGCAGTCCAAAAATTGGCTAGTGCTTTGCTAGTAAACCCTTCTATTAAATCTCTTGATATCAGTTACCAGCATCTTGAGGGTGATGATGCATTTGCAAAAGTCTTGGCACAAAACACCGCGCTCACCTCATTAAGGATGAGCAATACCTTTATTGGCAATGAGGTTGCAATAGCTTTGGCGGCTAGCAAAACACTCACCATGCTAGATTTGAGCTCGAATGGCAATATTAGCCATCCCGGGGCAAAAACCTTGGCGGCTAATAAAACACTCACCTGGCTAAATATGAACCATTGCTGTGTTTATGATGCAGGTGGAATAGCCCTCGCAGCTAATAACATCCTCACTACGCTGAATCTAAGCCGTAATGGGATTGATGCTAAAGGTGCAAAAGCCTTGGCGGCTAATAAAACACTCACTACTTTAGATGTAAGCGAGAACAAGATTAGTACTAAAAGTGCAAAAGCGCTCGCGATTAATAAAACCTTAACCACACTAAGTGTGGGAGATGCTCAGATTTATGGTGAATGTGCAGAAGCCCTTGCGGCTAATAAAACCCTCACTTCAATGAATTTGAGAGGAAACCAGATTGGTACTAAAGGTGTAAAAGCCCTCGCAGCTAATCAAACCCTCATCCTACTGGATGTGGATTTTAATAAATTAGGTGATGCAGATGCACGAATACTTGCACAGAATAAAACTCTTACCGAGTTGCATATACGTCATAACGAAATTGGTCCTGAAGGTGCAAAAGCACTGGCGCAAAACAGAACGCTTACCACGTTGTACATGTATGATAACAAGATTGGTCTTAAAGGTGCGACATCCTTCGCAGCTAACAAAACCCTCACCACACTCTGTGTGGGCGCTAACCAAATTGGTGATGAAGGTGCAAAAGCTCTGGCGCGAAACAGAACCCTTACTACGCTGAGGGTGTGCGGGGGAAGACCACCGATTGGTCTTGAAGGTGCTAAAGCACTGTTGACTCAAAACACAGCTCTCATTTTCCTTGCCATAGCTGATTGTTATCTTGGTGATGAAATTGCAAATGCCTTAGCGCAGAATAAGACTCTCACGGAGCTGGATGTGCCTGGCAACAGAATTACGGCTAAAGCCGCTAAAGCGATTGAAGTACACTTGCAAAAAAATCGGCAACGTCGCGAAAATTGGTTGCGGTTAGCGCCATTGATCGTGTTTGTGAGAGCGAACCTAAACCATCCATTGAAAACCTCCTTTCTGCCGTTGATTCCTTTTGTGGCACAGTTTGCTGATGAAAAATACCAAGATAAACAAATAGCCCGTATTAATTTACATACGTTTTTTAACACCCGTTTTTTTAAACAACAGATTACTGAATCCAATCCAAGATTATCCATGGTTGGCTTACAAGCTCAAAAAGAAGCTGTTGTTCATGCTAGTCAATATCAGGTTGATGCCAAAACAGATGGAAAAGAACAACAAGCCAACGATAAGCTGGCAGCCGCTGCTGGGACAGGGTTTAATTTATTGGGGGCATGGGCAGATTTTCAATCGACTTCTTTTGCAGCGCCTGCGCAGGCATCAGCAAGTGCTGCTGGCGGTAGTGGTTTTTTTGCTAAAGAAAAACCAGCCAACAAAACGAATAAGAGAGCTCAAGCACAGCCAAGCAGTGGTGCGGCAGCAGGAGCCGGCGCGGGAGTAACAAAACCTAAGCTGGTGTAAGGCAGCGCTTCAATGAGGTTTTGCTAAAAGTGGTCGTTGATAAACAAGTTGCATAAACTGCAAACGAAAAGATAAATTAGTGATGAGGATGGCGTTGGTTAAAACGTAAAATTTAAAAATTTTATCGCAAAAAACAATATGTCCTGCATATACAAAGTGATCAACATCCTTCAAGCTCTAAATAATTTACCAAAAAATAAATTTTTTATTATTTTCAATAAGGATATTTATGCCCAAAGTCATTTATTCTGAAAAACTTTTATCTGATATTCAGAGCGGCAATTGGCGAGAATCTGAATTAGACTTATCCAATCAAAAACCGAGTCTCGATGAAAAAGCCATCCAGCAGCTAGCCAGCGCCTTGGCTGCAAACCCTTTTATCAAAACATTAGATGTAAACACCAATTGGCTTGGAGATGTCGAGATAGCTATCTTAGCCCAAAACACAACACTTGTGTCGTTGAATCTACAAGGCAATGTCATTAACGATGAAAGCGCGAAGGCTTTGGCTCAAAATCAAACACTCACATGGCTGGATCTGTCTGGCAGCAATATTTCCGCTGAAGGCGCGAAAGCTTTAGCTAAGAATCAAACACTTACGTGGTTGAAACTATGGGGCGCTGGTATAGGTGATGAAGGTGCAAAGGCTTTGGCTCAAAATACAACCCTCAGGTTCCTAAACCTAGGATATGAATACAACAGAATTGGCAATGAAGGTGCGAAAGCCTTGGCTCAAAATACAACCCTCACATCTCTAAATCTATGGCAGAACAAAATTGGTGGTGAAGGCGCGAAAGCTTTGGCAAAAAATGCAACACTTATATCGCTGATTGTCTGGGGCTGCAAGATTGGTGAGACCGGTGCTGTTGCTCTGGCCAAAAACACTACCCTCACTTCGTTGGATTTGGGCAATAACAACATAGGCGCTGCAGGAGTACAAGCACTGGCACAGAATACAACCCTCACCGATCTGAATGTGGCGAGTAACAAACTAGGAGATGATGCCATAAAAAGTGTGAATGAAATGTTAAGCCGTAATAAAAAATTCAGGCAGGAATCGCTAACTATTACTATAGGACAGGTTATCCCTGTATCTGCTTTAGTATTGATAATATTGACGTATTCCGCTGATTATCATTATGCGCCACAAGCTAACCAAACTAATGCACTAGATAAAGCTGCTCAAAACGATCAGGCTGTTCCATTAACTCATTTCCAAAAGCAACTAATATTAGAATATTCAGATGACTATGCCGCCCCAAAAGCGGATATGGGCCAAGCTTCTGCACTTGCCAAAATAGGTTTTTTTGCAGAAACATCGGATATAAAAGCCGATCACAACACCCGTCTGCAAGGCAGCGCCCAATGTGTATTTGCGGCTGCCGCCGCGAGCGCTGCTGTTAATCCTCATCCAGCTAAATCAAAATCTGATGGCAAAGCAGATGAACGACAAGCTAACCATAAGCCAGCAGCCGGTGCGGGAGTAGCAAAACCGGTTCTGTCAAAACTGAGTCGGATTATAGGGTAGCCCTCCATTGTTTTGCTATAATTCTTCACTTTTAAAATGGATTTTAATTATGAGCAGAATTTCGCGATATAGCCAAATTACTAACGCTAATTCTACTTTGTTATCCGGTTTTTCCTCTTTTTGGAGACCATAAAAATGTGTGTGGTCGCCTTGACAAAAATTAAGCTTCTTTTTTCATGCCCACAAATTCATCTTTCTGATTTTTTATATTAAATCCTGGAAACCATCTGCTAAAATGCTCATGCAATTCATTATTCAACACCGCAGTTCTTGTTTGTATCAGATAATGTGCGCCGGTGTAAGTCCATTGCATCTGTTGTTTTTTCACCATGCGTTTGGCAACCACTTCATTGATCGTTGATTCAACAAATGCAGTTGAAATGGTTTCACTATATCGCCATTTTTCACCGTAATTTGTAATGAGATGTGAATTGTTTTCAATATAGATTTGAAATTCTTCCAAGTGTCTAATTAATTTTTTCTTGTTTTGATATTTTATCTCATCATCAATCGCAATGAAATAGCAATCTTCGATGCGATCCAATGCTTTAACAACATTACCATGCCACAGATACCATTTGGTGCTTTCTAAATGCTTTTCAAGCTCTTTCCCGTGTTTTAAATCAGAATGAATAAGACCTTTTGCAAATTGATTAAGCACCGTAATTCGCATAGTAATATGAAACCAATCCAATATGTGTTCTGATTCTGGATACATCATCCATTGCAATTCCCGCAGATTATCAGCACCATCCGATAGAAAAGTGATTTGCTGGTTTGGTTGCATGCCTTGGTTAACTAGTACACTCATTACTCGTCTTTTTGGGTGGCTATCACATTTTTGAACAAATCCAAATCGTTTGGGTAATTGAGTGGCTGAAAATGATTTCCCAGCAATGATTTCAAAATTGTTATTTTTATTTCTCCAATTTTTTAAATAACCGCCGTCAATACCAACGGTAATTGGTTTACTAGGCTTTGGAAATTTATCTAATTCATTTTGACAGACTGAAATATATTCTGGTTTTCCTTCAAGCTCTTTCTCTTGACGTTTACCAATATTGTGCAAATGATTTCTAACTGTTGCTGCATTTTCAGCTTCACCAACGGGTAACACCTCTTTTAACAATTTTGCAGTCTGCCCAAAAGAAATTAATGATGCCCATTTTGTCTCAATATACTGCAATTCAGCGCTATTTTTATCCGATAGCCATTCAGGGTGGCTATGAGAACGCCCTCCAAACTGCCTAAAATGACTAATCTCTAAGCCGTTTTGAGCATGTTAATTGACTCTGCAAGCTTCATCATATCAATTTCCATTGGCTGTTCATCCTGGAAAGTGTAGAAACCATAAAGATTAATATTAATCCACGCAACAGGTGATATGTATTTGAGCGCCTCAATTAATTTATTATTTCCTTCTTTTTGTAGTTTCTCAAGCAGCGCATTTAATAATTTTGCATTGTAATAAATCATGCAGTTTGCCAGCAGGCGAGCACATTCATTCCACATCTCAATTTCTTGCGCGTTTTTGCCACGGAACTTTTGCCCATGTACATTGGCAATAGCGCGCCGAAGCTTATGATATGATTCACCGCGGTTTAATGCGCGCCGTACATTTTTTCGTATCACGGGGTCATTAATAGATTTCAGAAAATAAATGCTCATCAAGATTTTATCATATTCCCATAAGGCTTCCTTTGTTTTGTTTTTTCGTTTGTGTGAACTTAATTTACTGACAATCAGATGCTGCGATGTCTCGCCAAGCAATAATGATGCAATAATACGCTGAATATTATCCCATTCTGCTTTGATGTGTTTTTTATTCGTTTGATGTTGCGGCTTGATCAATAAATCTTTGTACTGCTTTAATGGACTAAAACCGCAGAGTGTCTGGGACTTATGACTAATACGCTTAAAGTGTGGTGCAAATTGTTTATCGATAAAATCAAGAATTGCAAAATTTACTTGATTAATTGAATGCCCATCACCGGATAACCAATTAATATCGATATTACTGGTAATATTGTACAAAATATCAAACAGAAAATGGCTTTCGTGGTGATTAGCACTGATTATTTTTGAATTAACTGGAATGTGGTTAGCGCACAATGTATAAGCAACAACACCACGGTTGACGCCAAAATATTTGCTGGAGTATCGTGCAATAAAACAGTTCAAGCGGGTTTCATATTTTTGTCCGTCCACACTGCCATGGATATAATCATCATGAATATTTCAGTACTTAAAAATAGGCAAATCAGCGATAGCATTGGTGATAAGATCGTTTGCATCCCGTAATGTTTCAAGGCGCATGAAATTTTTCATTTGTGTATACATCTGGTGGTAAGCAGATTGATCTTGCCCCACCTTTGTAGACACAGCTATGCGACATTTCTCAGCTGATTCTCAAACACCATTGGTGCAATTGAACCAATAGAGGAGTGCCGGCGAACCCGATTATAATACACTTCAATATACTGAAAAACACTTTGTTTAGCGCTTTCTCTTGTTTTATATCGTTCACTATAAATTAATTCAGTTTTAAGAGTATGAAAAAAACTTTCTGCACAAGCATTGTCCCAGCAGTTACCTTTGCGGCTCATGCTGCAGATAAGGCCATATTCTTTCAATATTTTCTGATAATCCTCAGAACAATATTGGCTGCCACGATCTGAATGACAAAGTACACCGCGCGGAAACCCGCGTCGCCATAACGCCATCATAAGCGCATCGCATATCAATTCACGCGTCATGGTAGGCTGAATAGACCAACCAATGACAGCCCTTGAATACAGATCAATAATAGCGGCTAAACATAGCCATCCTTCGTCTGTCCAAATATAAGTGATGTCGCCAACCCATTTTTGATTAGGTCCAGTAGTGCTGAAATCACGATTAAGTAAATTAGCAGCAATGGGTAAGTTATGATTTGAATCTGTTGTTACTTTAAATTTTTTCTTTCCTTTAGCTTTTAATCCAAGAGAGGTCATTCTGCGATAAACTCTATTTTTTCCGCATGTTTCACCTTGCTCATGCAGCTCATTAGTGATACGCGGATGTCCATATCGACTATGATGACGATTAAAAATATCTACTATTTTTTTTATCCAGTGACTCATTGGAAAGACTTTTCTTACTAGGTTTGCGATTAAGCCAAGCGTAGTAACCACTTCGTTCTATTGAAAACATGTTACACATCCTTTTAATACTAAAATTAGCTTCGTTTTCTTTTATAAATACATACTTTACTTTTGGTGCTGAGCAAAGTATGCCGCCGCTTTTTTTAATATTTCTCTTTCCTCCCTCGTGTGTGCTAACTCTTTATGTAACCTGCGATTTTCTTCGATCAATGCAGCCATAGTTTGACGGTTATCTGGCTCACTCCTCGCTGGTTTCTGTTCCGCATTATACTTTAACTGATTTGTCCATGTGTGCAGCGTAGCAACCGGTATACCTAGCTCTGTTGCTGTCTTTGAAAGAGACGGGGATTTTAGCGCTAAATTAACTGACTCTTGTTTAAATTCTTTTGTGTACTTTCTGCTCTTTCGTTCCATTTTAAACACCTTTTCGTTATTACTCGTAAGTTTAACAAATTAGTGTCTACTTTGCTGGGGCAAGATCATGATGGCCTATTTAGAAAAAGCCGATCCCGCGCTTCGCAACAATTGCGTGACTTAGCCACGTCCCATGAAATCAAACAAGCGTTGCAAAAAACATTACAGAAAAGCCGCGAATTGGATCGGGGCATCGAGCGTTAATTTTTTACTTTTTTTACGGATGATTACAGGAGAAAACACAATGAACACCGAACAACAAAATGTATTAACTGAAGAGCAACGCCTTAACAAAGCGGCTGACCGATTAGAAGGCGTTTTTTATCAATTCAGCGAAGTGCATAAAACTGTTATTTCGCAAGAGCAGATTATTGCTAAACACATGGGCGAGACCGAGGAGTTAGCTAAGACTCTCAAACAGCACGTTGATCAGTTAGGTTATTTATAGCCCGCGCTGGAAAAAGCTGTGGCGGACGTGATTAAAAAAACCGTTGCGCAGGCGAGTCAACAAATTGATTTTGCCTTACAAGAAGCCGTAAAAGTTAAGCTTAAAGAAACCGTTGAGCAAATCACCGCGCCTTTAGAGAACAGCGCACGCCGTGCGACTAATATGCTCAATGAATACGTAAACCACACAGCAAAAGAGGAATGGAAAATGTTGGGGATACTGATAAGTATTAGTGTGTTATGAGCGGTACTGATTTCTATTATTTTTGTGCGTTGGTTAATGCCAACACCGTTAATGCCCTTAAGCAATGAGGCGTTTAACACCTATATGCACGGGGTAAAATACGAAGCCTTTTGGCCGAAATTAAACAAACAGGAACGAAAACATTTAGATGATATCGTGACGGGACGAATGGCATTGTCTAATACGGATGACAACACGACAGACAGCAATAATACGGATCAGCAAACCCATTAAACATTATTTAAGATGATTTATGACAAACGATCCGCACAAACCAAAAAATGATAAGCTTCAAATGGCGACATTTTCAACTGGCGTGGCTGATGGGATATTTTGTGCACATGGACGGAAAACCGTCGACTCGTTATTTTAGAATACGATGCGCCGTGCGTACAAATGTATATGGAATATGGGCATAAGTTCTTAAATACGTTGAGATTTTTCAAGAAGAAAAATAAGTGATTATCACACAGGATCAATATTCAAACGCTTACAACTTAAGCGATTGCTTACACGGCTATGAGACATTAGCTATTTAAAGCCTCTGCTTCATTTCAATATACTGACAAGGGAGACAGATATAAGCGCAAAAATAGTTATGGTTGTTCACATTCAACTTTACATCAAGGAGAGATTGTTATGTTTTCACTACAGTTAAGAAGAAAATTAGCTAATTCCACTGTTAGATTAGGCCGTGCTGTTCCAACTGTAGCAAAGCATCCCACTTCTTTTTTTAAACTCGCTGGTGCGACTGTAAGAAAATTCGCCAGCGAAGCAAAAGCTAATAATACTAATATTCCACAAATTCTGCCCTGGAAAGGTGTATTTAAAGATGCATGCTTTGTCAAAGAAATTGATCGTTTAATGGCAATACATAGCTTACCAAGATTCCCCAACAGAAATTATTTCAAACCCTTTGAATATTCTTGGCGAGAGGGTTTTGGTAAAAAAATGAAACATGTTCGTGAAGGTTGGGTTTCTGTTTTTGAAGGAATGGGAGCATTGCGATTAGATTGGCGCAATCTACCAAATGGTTTAACTCTTGAAGGAAGTGGCAAATTCCCAGTAATTGAAAAAGTTGGCCTTATTGGAACCGCACAAGGCAGTCATTGGAAAAAACATGATTTATGGCCTTATTCAAAACCTGTTAGCAGTACAGATGAAGTACTTTGTTACTATAGGCTTAATACAAGTAGTGGAAAAGTAGATGATGATTTAGGAATATGGGGTGCAGATACTCCTGAAGGAATGCCGCTTGATATTGTACGTACAGCAAAAGAAAGTGTTGAAGCACTAGGTGCTCAAGCAAGTGAATTTGCAATAAAACAGCTAGAACAAACAACAGATCAGCATGCTATGTTTACTGCACTGGCAAATGTATTGTTACTTAATAAATTAGATCAATGTATCCCACGTTATTTTAACTATCAAAATACACGATTTCCTACACATGGCTGGGCTAGTTATATTTTATTTGATGGTATTTATGTTGATGTAACAAGAAAACAACTTGATATTCGCATTAAAGAACTTGGCTTAGGACTTACTGTTTTATTAAGGGATACGTGGCCAGTCACAATTCGCGCTAATATCAGTGGAGATATACTAATTAACTCTGATCTCACCATAACTCATAACTTAAAGTGGACAGGACCTTATAATGGAGTACCTATTGAACATAGGCTGGATTTTTCTCGCTATATTCCACGTTCTGTACCAATAGGTAGAAGAATAAATTGGGATACTGAAATGTCAGGTACTGTAGCAGCACTTAGTAATAATTTTCAGAAAAATGTTCCGCATTTTATTGAGGTTGGATTGTTGCCGTCATTAAACATAGCACGCCAACTTAGTTTAGATTCTTCATTGACATTAGACAATAGAGAAAGAATTTCTTTCGTTCTTGCACCTAAGTAAGGTATTAAATCCAGTTAAATTTTTATTAAGGAGGTTAAAATGTTAGGAAACTCACCGCATGCTTTATCTACGACAACAACCAATAGTAAAAAACCAGATGCTAAAGAATTGAGTAAATTTCGAGAAAAAGAGGTTGAATGGTGGGAATCTATTCTCCATTATGCTCCAGGCACATTGAAGAAATTAACTCCACTAACTTCTCCAGCATTACTACGTGATCATAAGCTTACTCATGGCTCCGTACTTATGGTTGAACCTTTTACTTTTACTTGGGTATTAGCTTCACTTGCAGCGGGTGCAATAGCTTGGGTAGGTGGTAAAATTATGGATAACGTTTTTGGTAATAGAAATGATCAAATATTTGATATCTTAACACATGCCATCGAAAAGATTATTGATAAACGATTTACTGAACATGAAATAGCTGATCTAGGAACATTTATTTCTAATATTACTGGTAATTTGCGTGTATTTAATAATACACCTAATCAAGCCCGTATTGATGAAGCAATAACTCAAACAATAAACGCAGAAAGCTACATTAGTAATTTTTTTAAAGAAGAAAGAGAAGTACTAGTCTATAGATATAAAGTGGTTTTAGGTATGTTGACACTACAAGCACATCAAACTCAAATGAAGTATTGGTATGATGAAGGAGTAAGAACTAATCAGAATGATCTTATTGTCCGATCATATGGAGAAATTAATAATATATTGAAGGTTATTAGTACTTATGCTACTGGCTATTTATCACAATGCTGGGTGTCATGGAATGCGAAGCGCTTTAGTGAATTATTTAAAATTCCATTTGTCTCGAACTGGTATTATGGTTTTGAAGGTAATGGAATTGATACAGGTACATCAAATAAGGATGAAGCAATACGTGTGTTAGAAAACCACAAAGAAAAAGAATTTTTTAAGCTGCGTGACGAACATATTGTTCCTGTTGTTAATGAATTTATATTTCCTTTAATTAGACAGAAAATTTTTTTGGAAACTTTAAGTCAAGTATTTAATGAGATAAAAAAACGTCCTCCGAATTACTATGAAATTAAAGAGTATGCAGAATTAATCGATGTCAACAGCCGATCGTTGTATGGCAACGATTGGGATCAAGCAGAAAAGTTAATGCGTGATAAACTTAATGCGACGTTAACTCACACATTAGATGAAAAATTAATTGCAAGACATCCTGTGACGGTTATTGGTACAGCAGCAAACAGTTTAATATCTTCTGCTCCACGTATTACAGCGGCAGCAAGTGCTAGTATAGCTCTAGAAGAAGACTCAACTGAAATAACAGCTGTATTACCATTACATAAATTACAGCGGGAGATTACTGCTAGTACTAAGATAATAGATGCAGGATTAATATTATTAGTTTTTAATTATTTGGGCTTTGGCAACACTGTGTCTAATACTACTGTTCCTGCTTCAATTACTTTGTCAACGGAAATTGAACCGAAAGATATTGTTCTTGATGAAGAACAAATAGAAAGACATGTAATATTTTCTCTCTGTTTAATGAAGATTACTGTCGCCTACTGGAACGGCAATAAATATGGTACTGAGCATACATATCCTTTAAATCCGTCGAGCCAAGAAATATCTTCTATAAACCCTTTAAATTTAGGCAAGGGAAGTTATTTGGGCCACAATATAGCTAGCTTTGCGGTCACAAAAGGCGGGAAAATATTGGATTTTGATTTTAATCACAATGAAGTATTTAACAGTTCAATTGAGCATGCAGAGTCACGGCTAATGAGAAGAGTGTTTTCATTAACACAAGCTTATACTAGCTGGAATGCCCCGGATGATAAGTCCGAGAATGAAAAACCATTAAAATATGGAAATATGTTGAAAGAAGCAACCGTGTACACCACATTAGAATCTTGTACACAGTGTACGGGTGTTATGAATCTAGGTAATGTCGAATCCGTTGTTTATTTACAAACTGATCCAGGAATGAACAAAATTGGCAACTTGGTTTGGAATCTAACTAAAGGACAAAATGAGCAAAAAGGCCCCAAACCCATTGAGGCAAGACGTTTCCGTTTCTTTTATCAAGAACAATTAGACAAAGAATATGATGTGTTTAAAAGAGCACAAAAGGATTCAAAAGGAGAGCCTCTTGTAGTACCTGCTACTGGCAGCACTGGAATAAAGTCATATTCAGACTCCATAACATCTTTTCTATGTACAAAAAAAGCTTTTAGTATATTTGCAGCAGCTGCAACTGATTTCGACGAATATCAAGTAGTCTCTGAGAAAAACAAAGCAATACTGACAGAAGCAAAAGATTTCGCAGAATATGCTATTTCTAGAGGAAATAGAGCAACTCCACACAAATAAATGTCAACAACAACCTACGATTTTACTGCGTAAGTTATATTTGTCTGTTCATTGCACAAACGGCCGTTTGTGCAATGAAATACCGTTTTTTTAAAAACCCTATTTTTATCAGCCCTGACGCATCAGTTATAAAAAACCCTTCAATTTTTATATAAACAATAAAAGTATCTGTTCAGCACAAATAAAGCTTGACACGTTTTTTTCTATATTTTTCTCAATTTTATTCCCATCAAACCACATCAAATTTCCTTCACGATAACGCCGGCTCCGCATGCACACCGATATAAATTTATTAACAAGCATCAAGCAGAGGGCTGTAAATTAAAGTTCGTTATAATGCGTTTATGGAGCTAAAAATTCAAATTTAAAACTCATGATATGATCATCGCACTGCCCAATTGGATGTTGTGATGAAAATAGAACATATTGATGTTAATAAAACGCTTGAAGATGCGCGCGCGTTATTAGCAAATGAAAAGAATATTTCTCCTGCTTTTAAATCCGTCATGGAAGTTTTATTTCTTGTTATCACTTTACTAATGAATCGTTTTAATCTTAATAGCAAAAGATGTACGTTACCAGCATTTTGAATATTCACCGAAAGATAAACAAGAAAGATGGCTGTTAGTTCGATCTGAACCTGCATTTAAAAGAGAAAATGACACTTTTTTAAGAAAACATGAAAGGATTTTTGATGAGTTACAAAAATTATTATGGCATTGTTCGTGCCAACAATTTAATTGCGAAGAAGACGCGAAGAAAGCCATTGAAAAAATAATTCGATCAAAGAAGCATTTTTATAATGTAGATTACGATGTGATTAAATTGCCACAATACAATAGCAAAGGTCGGCCTGCTAAAAACCAGGATCCTAATTGTTTTTCCTATCAAATAAAAATCACCGGCCTATCAAGTGATTTGACAAAAATAGCTGAAAAAAGAGACACCCTCGGTCGATTTATATTAGCAACAAATGTGTTAGACAAAAAAATAATATCGAATGAATCAATGCTAATAGATTATAAAGATCAAAGTGAAATCGAAAGAGGATTTCGCTTCATAAAAAATGATACATTTGGCTTGGATGAGGTATACCTAAAAAAACCAGAAAGGATTGGTGCGTTAATGGCAGTGATGACGCTTTGTTTATTGGTATATGGGCTCACACAATATCGCTTACGTGATGCGCTACAACGTAATAATGAGGTGCTGCCGGATCAAAAAAGAAAACCAACGAGCAAGCCAACATTGTTATGGATATTCACATTATTTTCCTCAGTCACTATGATTAACCTGCAAGACACAGGCAGCAATAAGCGAATCGTGCTGAATTTAAATTCATTCCATCAAAAAGTCATATTGCTATTGGGAGGCTCAGCTAGAAAAATATATCTGTTGCCGGACACACTGAATCTACAAGATATCGTATTAAATCAAAAAAATTGGCTTAGGTGGTGCGGAATGTGAGAGCCATGATTCCATAACCTTATAACTTATTCCAAAATCATTACATATAATTTTTTGATCTTCACGATCCTTTAAATGAGAAAAAATCATTGACCATGATCCAAGTGATAACACCTCTGCCACCATCCATATAGCAGGTAATACCGGCGTACTATACTTGTTGTAATAGTGTTTAATAAATCTTTCGTTGGTTTGCTTTTTAATAGATTGAATTAAGTTATCGTGTTTGAATTTCGAGATGAACAAACGCTTATCTAAATACCAATGCGCATTTTGATATTTTAACCCCATCTCATTGGTAATCACTGTTCGAACAGCAATTTCAATACGCTCTATGGCGTTAATAACTAACAAACGCAATTTTTGATCGAAGATATAACAATCCAAAATCTGTTCAAAAGTCGTGCTCTTACAATACCGTTTTTCGCCATCAGCAATCTCATCTTCAAATTCAATGGCATAGCCACAAAATCGATACTAGCTAATATATGAGAGATAGTGACGAGCGGTAGCTTTATCTTGAATAACAATGCCACGAGAAGCTAGCCGCTCTAGTTGTGCGTCAATCGAAAGGGGTGGTTTTTCAAAAGTGTTTTGGTTATTCATAGGTAATAAAAAACCCGCTGGGGTGCGCATTGTCAAGAGGCGTAGCGGGTGTTGTTATTGATAGTTATAGCAACAGCGCCTATGTCCTACAATACCTTATTGTGGTTTTTTGCAGTTTCTGTAGTTAGTTGATTAATCGCGAGTAACTTAACGAAAAAATAAGCTATAAACCAGCAAAAATTATAGGTTACGAGTTGAAACGCTCTGCTCATAGTCGAAGTGCCCCCCCCGTAATTGGGAAAGACACAAAAATTATAGATGCTACGAGGTAAAGCTATTGTGTTTGTGGGTGAGCAAGACCTTCTAATTATTCGCCAGTATACATGACAGTACATCTACTCTGCACTCCATTTGCACTCCAGAGAAAAACCGATATTGAAATTTTATCTCTAACCTGTTGGTTTTATTGGTGGCTATGGGTGGACTCGAACCACCGACCTCAGCATTATGAGTGCCGCGCTCTAACCAGCTGAGCTACATAGCCTCCTTTTAAGGCCGCCCATTCTCTAAGTTTTCCAGTAGGGTTGTCAATATAAATATATGCCAAAAAAAATTGCATATTCAGCAAATCTTGCGTAAAATCCCGGCCTCTTGAGGATCATTCATAGTAAAAAATGATTTTCTCCTTGCCTTCATCCCATTGGGATAAGGCTTTTACCCATAAGGAGCTGTTTAATGAAGCATTATGAAATTGTATTTATGGTTCACCCTGATCAAAGTGAACAAGTTCCAGCCATGATCGAGCGCTATAGCAATATGGTGACTCAGCGTAAAGGTACGATCCATCGTTTAGAAGATTGGGGTCGTCGTCAACTTGCTTATCCTATTGATAAGATTTTAAAAGCGCATTACGTATTAATGAACGTTGAATGTGATAAAGAAACTTTAGATGAATTAAAAAACGCATTTCGTTTTAATGATGCGGTTATTCGTAATTTGGTTCTCACTGTCAAACATGCTGTTAAAGAAGCATCGCCTTTGCTAAAAGAGAAAGATCTTCGCTCTGAGGGTGGTACGCATGATTCAGATTCTCATCATAAACCAAAAGGCAGAAGAGCGCCTATCATAGACGATTCAGATGAGCTGGTTATGGATGCTGAAACTGAAATTGATCAAGGGAGCAAATAATCGATGGCTACTTATTTTCGTCGTAAAAAATTCTGTTATTTTACCAGTAATAAAATTGCTGAGGTTGACTATAAAGATGTTTATCTCTTGAAAAAGTTTATTACCGAAAATGGTAAAATAGTACCTAGTCGTATTACAGGAACTAAAGCGCGCTATCAGCGACAATTAGCTAGAGCCATTAAGTTAGCTCGTTTCTTAGCTCTGTTGCCTTACTGCGATAAACATTAATTAACTGAACTAAGCCACCTCATGTTTCTACGTCGCTTTACAGATTTTATTTTGCAAAGCCGCATGCAAGCAATTTTGGTGGCTTGTGCTCTTGCTGTTGTGCCTGTTATTGGGAGCATCAGTATAGTCATAGCAGCACTGGTTACGCTAAGAAAAGGACAGTTAGAAGGCGCATTCGTTGTTATAGCCGCCACATTAGGTTCTTTATTGCAGTATGTTATTTATCCTGCAGCAAATGAATCTAATATGTTGATGGTTGGAATATTTGTTTTAATAGCAAGTAATGTGCTGACTTGGTTATTCGCTGTTATTTTGCGTCGCTATCAGAATTGGAGTTTAACGCTAGAAATTGCATTAGTTGTTGGTGTGATGGCTGTTTTTGTTTTACATCTCATTTATCCTGAGATTCAGGGTTGGTGGCAAACGCAGTTAAGTAATTATTTAGCGCAAGCTACATCGGTGATTGATACAGTTAAGCCGGATGCTGAAACAATAGCATTACAAGCTGAGCTAGTGAATGTAATGAAGCGGTATGCAACGGGTTTAGTGATGGCATCCGTTTTATTTAATGCTTTATTGCAAGTGTTAATAGCTCGATGGTGGCAAGCGGTGATTTTTAATCCGGGCGGATTACGTGAAGAGTTGTATCGTGTACGTTTGAGTTATGCGACAGCGGCTTTATTTATGCTTGGGCTAGCTTTGTCTTTCTGGGGTGTTGAAGTCGTTATTGATGCAATGCCTGTGTTGTTAATGGTGTTTTTTGTTGCTGGATTGAGTTTAATCCATTGTATAGCAGGTCCTTGGAAGTTGGGTTGGGTCAGTTTAATATTAATTTATTTGGCGATAATGTGGTTGTTTCCTTGGAGTATTGCCGTTGTTGCGCTCTTTGCGCTGGTTGATACCATAGTGAATGTTCGTCAAAAAATACATGAAAAATTTAATTAAGTGAGGTAACGAAAGTGGAAATCATTTTACTTGAAAAAATTCGCAATCTTGGCGTTCTTGGTGACAAGGTTAAGGTTAAGTCGGGTTATGGCCGTAATTATTTGGTGCCAAAAGGCAAAGCTGTTTATGCTACTGCATCAAATATTGTTAAATTTGAAGCACGACGTGCAGAGCTGGAAAAAGCAGAAGCAGCTCATCTTGCAGCAGCTGTAGCGAAGCAACAAGCATTGTTGGCGCTGGGCACTATTGTTATTCGTGCTCCAGCAGGCGAAGAAGGTAAGTTATTCGGTTCTGTTGGTGCTCGTGACATCGCGGAAGCAGTGACATTAGCGGGTGTAGAAATCGAAAAAAGCGATTTACATATGCCAGCGGGCGCTTTGCGTCAAGTAGGTGAATATGCCATTGAAATTGCACTTCATGGTGATTTAGATACCGTGGTTAAAATTAGCATTGTTGCTGAAGCATAATATGTTATGTATACCTGTTATTCCCGCATAAGTGGGAATAACGTCACTATTCAGCAGCCAAAGAGCGTGGGAGTGTAGCACTTTAAATACCGCTCCAAGCGAAACACCCCTGTTTTAGGCTTGCCATTCATGGCAAGCAAGTTGCTTTATTTTAAGTGCTACACTCCCACGCTCTTTGGCTGCTGAATAGTGACGGAATAACAGTTAGTTCAAAAATTTAAATAGCGATGACTCTCATCCAGCCTTTCAATCTCCTCCAGATAATGCGAAAATCGTTTTTATTTCATCAAAGCGATGGCCTCCATGGAAGCTCAAACTTCAAAAAAACGATATAAACCGACACGGGCGATAGACACTGATGCTGTCAAAATTCCGCCACATTCTGTAGAAGCTGAGCAATCTGTTCTCGGTGGACTGATGTTAGATAACCGAGCCTGGGATCAAATTGTTGATCGAGTGCGAGAAGATGATTTTTATCGACATGACCACCGTTTAATTTATCGGGTGATGGCTAAGCTGACAGAGCAAAATAAGCCTTTGGATGTATTGACAGTTTCCGAAGCGCTACGTGAGTTACGTGAATTAGAAAATGCCGGTGGTGAAGTTTATATTTTTGAATTGGCAAACAATACTCCCAGTGTTGCCAATATTGTTGCTTACGCTGATATTGTCCGTGAGCGTTCAGTATTACGGCAGTTGATTGCTGCAGCTAATGACATTGCAGGTAATGCTTTTAATCCGCAGGGACGTACTAGTGTTGAATTATTAGACGAAGCTGAGCGACAAGTTTTTTCGATTAGTGAACAGGGCGCTCGTGGCGGTGGTCCAGTTAATGTTAAAGAGTACTTAGCTAAGACGATGGATCGGATTGATACCTTGTTTCAATCAGATAATGCTATTACTGGTGTACCAACGGGCTATCATGATTTTGATGACAAAACATCGGGTTTACAAGCATCCGATTTAATTATTGTTGCTGGCAGACCTTCAATGGGAAAAACAACGTATGCAATGAATATTGCTGAAAATGTCGCTATTAAAAGCCGGCTTCCTACTTTGGTCTTTAGTATGGAAATGCCCGGTGAATCGATAGTGATGCGTTTGCTTTCTTCATTATGTCGGATTGATCAAATTAAAATTCGTACGGGTAAATTAGAAGACGAAGATTGGCCACGCATTACTTCGACAGTGAGCATGTTATCGGATGCTCCATTATATATTGATGATACTGCAGCACTTAGCCCTGCTGAAGTGCGAGCACGGGCTAGACGATTAGCAAAAGAGTATGGGCAATTGGGTTTAATTGTCGTGGATTATTTGCAGTTGATGCAAGTGCCGGGCTTTTCTGAAAATCGAACAGCAGAAATTTCTGAAATTTCTCGCTCGTTAAAAGCATTAGCCAAAGAATTAAAAGTACCTGTGATTGCTTTGTCACAGTTAAATCGTAGTTTAGAGCAGCGCGCAGATAAGCGGCCAGTGATGTCAGATTTACGTGAATCAGGCGCTATTGAGCAAGATGCGGACTTAATTGTATTTATTTATCGTGATGAAGTTTATAACGAAAACACGCCGGATAAAGGAACAGCAGAAATTATCATTGCAAAACAAAGAAATGGCCCAATTGGAAAAATACGTTTGACCTTTTTGGGGCAATATACTTGCTTTGAGAATTATACTCAGGCTCGATATTAAGTTTATGAGCAGACCAGCAAAAATTATTATTGATTTAAATGCATTACGCCATAATTACCAACAGGTAAAAATGTTGGCGCCCGATGCCTGCGTTATCGCAATGGTAAAGTCTAACGGTTATGGGCATGGTTTAGTTCGCGTGGCACAAGGGTTGCCGCAGGCTGATGCCTTAGGTGTGGCATGTATAGAAGAAGGTATGTTATTGCGTGAAGCAGGAATTAAAAATTCCATTGTTCTGATGGAAGGTTTGTTTGATGCAACAGAATTAAGTTTAGCAGCACAATATAATTTTACCTTGGTTGTCCATCATGATGAACAAGTTGAATTATTAGCAGCACGTCCTGAATTAAAACCATTATCTGTGTGGTTGAAGATTGATACTGGAATGCATCGTTTAGGTTTTCAACCAAGTGCTGCACTGCAAGCGTATGCGCGTTTAATGAAATGTTCGGCGGTGGTTAAACCAATAGGTTTGATGACACATTTTGCGGAAGCAGAATCTGAAGAGCGTAAGCATACTTTAAGACAAATTGATTTATTTAATGCATTAACATCAAGCTTGTCAGGCCCACGAAGCTTAGCTAATTCAGCAGGAATTATTGCCTGGCCTTCTGCGCATGGTGATTGGGTTAGGCCAGGAATCATGTTATATGGCGTATCGCCTTTTGCTGGGCGTCGGGGAGTTGAGCATCACTTACAGCCAGTCATGTCATTATGTTCACAATTGATTGCTATTCATCATGTCGCTAAGGGTGAGCGGATTGGGTATGGTGGTACATGGACAAGTCCTGAAGACATGGTTGTTGGTATCGCTGCATTAGGGTATGGCGATGGTTATCCTTGGAGAGCGGGTAGTGGTATGCCTGTCTTAGTGAATAATCGCCCTTGTGTTTTAATTGGAAGAGTCGCAATGGACATGTTAACGGTAGATCTACGTACCCAGCCTAACGCAAAAGTAGGCGACCCCGTTTTGCTTTGGGGGCCAGGTTTGCCAGTCGAAGTGATTGCTGCAGAAAGTGGCACATCGCCATATGAATTATTGACGCGTATTACGCAACGTGTGCATGTCGCAGTAAAATAAAAGGATGCATAATGACCACGAAAACAAAAATTTCTCATGCTTGCCAAGTGTGTGGTGCGCAATTTTCTAAATGGTCAGGACAATGCGGCAACTGCACAGCATGGAATAGTTTAATTGAGGAAGTCACGCATACAGCTAAACAAGCTCGCTATCAAGGTTATGCGACAGGTGATCCTATGATTACTCAGATGGCTGATGTTACTTTGCAAGATGAGTGCCGATTACCTTCTGGTCTTGATGAGTTAGATCGAGTGTTAGGGGGTGGATTAGTTTATGGTTCCGTAGTACTCATTGGGGGTGATCCTGGTATTGGGAAATCAACTTTACTTTTGCAAACGCTTTGCTATTTAAGTCAGCATGTCAAAGTTTTGTATGTGACGGGTGAAGAATCACTGCAACAAGTCACATTACGTGCTCGACGTTTGGGTTTGCCAGAAGAAAATTTATTATTATTAGCTGACACTCAAGTTGAACGTATCTTGTCTCTTGCACAAAAAGAAAAACCAGGTGTAATCGTCATTGACTCAATCCAGACTGTGCATACTGAATTACTGCAATCAGCACCAGGTGGTGTTGGCCAAGTGCGAGAAAGTGCTGCTCAATTGGTTAAGTTTGCAAAGCAAACCCATACCGCATTATTTTTAGTGGGCCACGTGACTAAAGAAGGCACTTTAGCGGGACCACGAGTTTTAGAGCATATGGTTGATACCGTTTTATATTTTGAGGGCGAGCAAGATAGTCGTTATCGCGTTATTCGTGCGGTTAAAAATCGTTTTGGTGCAGTGAACGAATTAGGAATTTTCGCAATGACGGATAAAGGCTTGCGAGAGGTGAGCAATCCATCAGCTATTTTTTTATCGCGTTATGATAAACCAGTTTCAGGTAGTGTCGTCATGGCAACTCGAGAAGGTAGCCGCCCTTTATTAGTTGAAGTACAAGCTTTAGTAGATGAAAGTCACATGGCAAATCCGCGTCGAGTGTGTGTGGGCATTGAGGCACAACGACTTTCAATGTTATTAGCTGTGTTACATCGCCATGCTGGAATAGCAACATATGATCAAGATGTTTTTGTCAATGTAGTAGGTGGTGTCCGAATTACAGAAACTGGAGCAGATTTAGCTTTATTATTAGCCGTACTTTCTAGTTTACGTGATCGTCCTTTGCCGCAGGATTTAATTGTTTTTGGTGAGTTAGGTTTGGCGGGTGAAATGCGGCCAGTGCAAGGTGGTCAAGAACGTTTGCGTGAAGCAGCTAAGCATGGATTTAAGCAGGCGATTGTGCCGTATGCAAATGCACCAAAAAATAGTATTGAGGGCATGCAAGTGTATGCAACTAAATCATTACAAGAAGCTGTCGATGCTTTTAAAAATATGGCGTAAGCCCTGTTAAGGTTACGCCATTTTTAGTGTTGCACGACGATTTAGTCGTTGTTAACTTGTTTCCAGCTACCATCAGGTTGACGGCAAGCTGTGCCATACATTTGCTGTTTTTTTCCAGCAATAAAGGCCGTTGTGCGATACTCACGACAATAGGGATTACCATCAAAAGTGACGTTTTGTGTCGGCACAACCGTATAGCGTGCATTGGTTTTGCTATTAGTCCAGTAGCTAGGTTGGCCGGCTGGGTTCCGTTCTAAGGCTTGATTCATTCGTAGTTTATCGGTTTCATCCATGTTTTTACCAATCGAGCCACCAATGAGTGCGCCAGCTAAGGTACCAAGACCGATAGCTAGCATTTGGCCGCCGCCTTGGCCGAATTGGCTGCCCACTAAACCACCAATGACGCCACCTGAGACTGTGCCAACATCTTGATTTGTAACATCGGTACAGCCGATTAAACTAATGCTGGTTGCTAATACAATGGACGACATTAAAAATTTTTTCATACTATAAACTCCAAAAGGATAGGTTACTTACGCAACGCGATATTCTATACTTTAAGAAACGAAGTTGCTAGATAATTCTGTACAAAATGAGACCATGAGGAGATAAATAGTATGACATACAGGCAAGCTTATCCTGATTTACAGTTTGGGGACTACTTATTGACGGCAAATAAAAAAAAGTTAGATTTACAGTATGTCTATAATTTGCTTTGTTTGCCCTCAAAGTATTCAACCGGCTTACCACCTGAGCGTTTATCTATGGTGATTAAAAATTCAGTTTGCTTTTCAGTTTGGTATCAAGGCGAGCAAGTGGGTTTCTCTCGCGTTATTACTGATGGCACAGAGTTTGCGTCATTATGGGATGTTTTTGTTGATGAAGCCCATCGAAAAAAAGGGATAGGAAAAGCTTTAATGAAATATATATTTGAACATCCCTATCTTAAAGGAACGTTTCGATGGTTTTTAATGACGGAAGATGCACATGGACTTTATCAGAAATCTGGTTTTAAAGCAGAAGCGTATAATCCTTATGTGATGATGAGGGTGGGTGGGGGATAATTAGAGTTTGGTGGGCACGCTGCGCTTTGCCCACCCTACAAAAGCATCACAATTTTAATATTATGCTGGAAAAATGGTGGGCACGCTGCGCTTTGTCCACCCTACAAAAGCATCACAATTTTAATATTATGTTGGAAAAATGGTGGGCACGCTGCGCTTTGCCCACCCTACAAAAGCATCACAATTTTAATATTATGTTGGAAAAATGGTGGGTACGCTGCGCTTTGTCCACCCTACAAAAGCATCACAATTTTAATATTATGTTGGAAAAATGGTGGGCACGCTGCGCTTTGCCCACCCTACAAAAGCATTACAATTTTAATATTATGTTGGAAAAATGGTGGGCACGCTGCGCTTTGCCCACCCTACAAAAGCATTACAAATTTAATATTATACTGGAAAAATGGTGGCCACGCTGCGCTCTGCCCACCCTACAAAAAATGACAAAAATAAAGTATAAAATGTAGGGTGGGCAAAGCGCAGCGTGCCCACCAAACTTCTGGCTACTAAATAGTAACCTCTTAGCTGCCCATTTTTAATTCTTCCCAGTATTTTTCATACAGTGCGAGTGCTTCGTCGCCAATATCCGTTTGAAATTCACCGCGATTTAAAATGGTATGGGAAGGATAAACAGTAGGGCTGTTTTTAATATTATCCGGTAATAATTTTTGTCCTGCCAGATTGGCTGTTGGGTAATTGTTATCAAGTGCGATAGCTTTCGCAATGTCGGCTCTTAGTAAAAAATTTAAAAATTTATAAGCATTTTCTCGGTGGGGTGCATTTTTGGGAATTGCGAGATTATCTACCCAGATAACAAAACCATCAGCAGGGTAAATAAAAGTTAAGTGAGTGTTTTCTTTTTTTGCTTTAAATAAGTCCCCATTCCAAGCCATTCCCAGTGTTGCATCTTCATCAATAAAAATTGAAATGACTGCATCGCTATTAAATAGTTTAATGTTAGGCATTAATTCTTTTAGCTTAAAAAAAGCTTGTTTAATGTGTTCAGGATTGCTGTCATTCATGGAATATCCCAAAACGCGAAGAGCAACCGAAAAAACTTCACGAGCATCATTTAAAAACATCAGTTGATCACGGTATTTTGGATCCCATAGATCAGACCAGCGAGTAATCGTGTTTTGTTGGAATTTGGTATTAAGAAATATGCCAGTCACACCCCAAATAAAAGGTGTGCTAAATTGATTTTTTGGATCATAAGCTTGATTTAAAAAGTCAGGATTAAGATTGTGAAAATTAACAAGTTTCGTTTTATCTAAAGGCTCAAGCATGTTTTGTCGACGCATGCGATCAATGTAATAACTAGACGGTTCAACAATATCATAACCAGAATTTTTGCTTGCGCGTAATTTAGCATACATTGTTTCATTGCTATCGTAATTTGAGAAGTTAACTTTAATTCCAGTTTCTTTTTCAAATTGTTGAATGATAAAGTCAGGAATAACGCCAGACCAAGTATAGACATTGACAATGTTATCAGCAGCAAACAAGGTTGGAGATATTAAGTAAACCAGCCACAAGAACAATTGTTTCATGGTTTTTTCCTCATCATCCATTGCGAAGTCATAACAAGTAGCAAGGTTATTATAAACATGACGCTACATAGTGCATTGACTTCAGGTTTTACTCCTAAGCGAACCATAGAGTAAATTTTAAGGGGTAAAATTTCGAAATCAGGACCCGCGACAAAGTAACTGGTGATGACATCATCTAATGATAAGGTGAAGCTGAGTAACCAGCCGGCAATTAAAGCAGGCCAGAGTAAGGGTACAATAATTCGTATCATAATGACGCCGTCAGTTGCACCTAAATCTTTTGCCGCTTCAAAAATATATTTATCAAAGCTAACCATGCGACTATAAACAGTAACCACTACAAAAGGAATGCAAAAAGTAATGTGGGCAAAGAGCAATGTCCAGAAACCTAAGCTAATTTTCATGAGATTAAATAAAATTAATAGTGATATGCCCATCACAATTTCAGGCGATAAAATTAAAATAAAAATTAAAGCTTGTAATAATTTACGGCCAAAAAATCGATAACGATAAAGGCTAACTGCAGCTAAGCCGCCAATGCTGGTGGCGAGAGTTGCGCAGCTAATGCCTAAAATTAAAGAGTGGCCGACAGAAGTCCACAAATCACGATCCGTGAATAATTCAGTATACCAGCGTAAAGAAGACCCATGCCAGACTAGAGAATATTGTGCGTTATTAAAAGAATAAACAATTAAGGCAATAATGGGGATATAAAAAAACAAATAAATTAAAGTGAGGTATGATGAATTGCTTAGACGGTTCATAGTAAATCATGCTCCTCTTTTCCCTTGGTGCTACGCCAATAAATGAGTAGCAATAATGTTAATGTCAGAGCAAGTACTATGCTGATAGCTGATCCAAATGGCCAATTTCCAGCAATTAAAAATTGATTTTGAATTAAATTACCGAGCAATATTGATTTTGCACCGCCTAATAAATCAGGAATGTAAAATAAAGTCATAGCGGGTAAAAATACTAAAATGCAACCGGCTATAATGCCTGGTGTGGTAAGAGGAATAATAATTTTTCTGAACGTTGTGAAACGATTTGCGCCTAAGTCACGAGCAGCATCAATTAGGCGATTGTCTAGGCGTTCAATATTCGTTAGCAGAGGTAAGATCATAAACGGAAGTAAATTGTAAACTAAGCCAATTAGGACTGAGGTATTGTTAAATAGTAATGGAATAGGTTTATCGGTAATACCTAGCCATAACAGGGTTGAATTAATGATACCGCTCGGCTTTAAAATTGAAATCATTGAATAAGTACGAATGAGTGAGCTAGTCCAAAAAGGAATGATAATTAAAAGGATGAGTAATCCTTTAAGGTGACTTTTAGTGCGAGCAATAATGTAAGCAAATGGATAACCCAGTAATAAACAAATGAAAGTGCATAATCCAGCGAGATAAAAAGAATGTTCGAATATTTTTATATAGACGAAATTATTAAGTGCTGCATAGTTTTCTAGAGTAAAAGGTAATTTAATCAGTTGATTTTCATCATGGCTGAGTAGACTAGCAATAATCACTAAACCATACGGCACTAAGGAAAAAAATAATAACCATATTCCTACTAGGCTAAGCGAAAAGCGGCGAAATAAATAATTACCCTTCATATGGCAAAACGACCTCCCATCCGGATAGCCAGGTTGCCCATACTTTTTCACCCATTGCATATTCGAGTCGGTCATCATCTTCATCAAAGAAAGTGGTTGCAGCAACTAAAGTATTATTGGATAGGCGCACCATCAAATCGACTGTGGTACCTTTGTAGATAACTTCTTCAACAACACCAGGAAACATTTCATTGGTATCAGTAACTTCGGCTTGACCCCACATGCGTAAATCTTCCGGTCGGACGAGTAGATGAGCTTTTTGTCCAACTGAAAATTGACGTGAGCTTTTGACTATGCGTAACTTGCCATCAATAGAGACGGTAATCAATTTGTCATCAATTTTTATAATTTCACAATCAAAGATATTAGCTTCACCAATAAATTTTGCCACATTGAGATTTTGTGGATCTTCATAAACTTGTCTGGGGGTGCCAACCTGCTCTATTGACCCGTCTTGCATAATAACGACACGGTCTGACATTGAGAGTGCTTCTTCTTGGTCATGAGTAACAAAGATAAAGGTAATGCCGAGTTTACGTTGTAGCTGTTTAAGCTCGATTTGCATGGTTTTGCGTAATCGATAGTCGAGTGAGCTGAGTGGCTCATCAAGTAATAAAACTAAGGGGCTGTTTACAACCGCACGTGCTATTGCAACGCGTTGTTGCTGGCCGCCACTGAGCTGGTCGGGTTTGCGATGGGTAAATTTTTCTAATTTTACGGTTTTTAATACATCGGTAACACGCGCAGTAATTTCTTTTTTTGGTAGTTTTTGACAGCGTAGTCCAAAGGCAACATTATCAAAAACACTCATATGCGGAAATAAAGCATAACTTTGGAAAACAGTATGGACATGACGTAAATGAGGAGCAAGACCGTTAACATCATTGCCATTAATGAATACTTGTCCTTTACTGGGGTTTTCAAACCCAGAAATTAAACGCAACAACGTTGTTTTGCCACAGCCAGAGGGCCCCAAAAGAGTGAGAAATTCTCCGTTGCGAATTTCAAGGTTAATATCATGCAAGATTTCATGGCCATGAATGGACTTTGAAACACCGCGTAGCTCTATAATATTCGTTGTCATTTCCTCTGGATGTCCCCTTCTCTAATTCTGCTGGCGAAAAGTTACTGATTATGGGATCTCAGGCCGCAGATGTCTATAGTTTTTGCTAAGCAAGGCGATGTAACTATTCAGCGGCGAGGGCGCGGTGAGTGTAGCACTTAAAATACCCGCTCTGAGCGAAACATCCCTGTTTTAGGCTTGCCATCCATGGCAAGCAAGTCGCTCTATTTTAAGTACTACACTCACCGCGCCCTCGCCGCTGAATAGTTACATTTTTTTGTATATCTTCTTTTTAGGAAGGTAATGTTGTTGTTGTCTTGGCTTCATGTTATTTTGTTGCGCATCAGCAGTTTATCTGTACAGGATGTTTATCATTATATGCCAGAACGAGCGGAACCCATTGATTCTGATCAACTTTTATTAAAAGTCGCTGTTATCCGGTTGGATTGCGTGGTGCTTGAGTCAGAGCTTAAAGATGCCTTGCGGCGGGCAAAGCTAAAGCCTGTTGAGTTTTGGTGGGATCAGCCGAATGTTCAGCTTATTGATTGTGCTGCTTATATTATTACCGGTGATTTTCCTAGCATTGAGGGCATTGATCAGTCACGAGCCAGTGCAATTGCGGCATTAGATCCGATGATGCAAATTCTGAAAGAACAAAGTCAGCAAGGTAAGCCTGTTTTAGGTATTGGCAGTGGGGCGCAAATTTTAGTTGAGGCTGGGTTGGTGCCGGGTGTTGAAGGCTATCGTTTAGCCATGGCGCTAACTGATAATCAATGTATACAAGCGGGCAAAGTGTTGACCCCAACGGTTTCTCCGGCATCTGCTCATGTGCGTTTAGCAGATGATTATCAATTAAATGCTTTTACACGAAAATTAACGCCTAAAATAATATTATCATTTTTTATGGGGTCTGCTGCAGGTTGCTTTGTTTTTGGCCCAGCGTTATCGGCAGAAATTCAAGCGCAGGGATTACATGTATTTCAGTATTGTGATGAGCAGGGCCAGGTCATTGATGAATTTCCAATTAATCCGAATGGTTCCTTACATAATATTGCGGCGATAAGTAATAAAGCTGGGAATGTGATGGCGATAGTGCCGCATCCTGAAAGTGATGTGAGTGGTGACGTTATTTTTCAATCACTATTTGATTATATTAAAGAACAACAATTTCAAGTAACAACACCACTTTACTACTATCCACGACCACGAGCGTTAACGCGTTACCAAGCGCAAGGATATCAATGGTTAGTTAATTTACCACATCAAGATGATCAAGCACTGCAGGCGCAAGATGCTTTTAATCATCTTGGTGTTACGGTTTCTATTCAGCGACAAATACATTGGGAAATCGTTTGTGATTCAGAAGAGTTGCTAGAAGAAATTAAATTGAGTGGTGTTTTGGTGAAAAAAGAAAAAATCAATTTAACGCGTTTAAATACGGAAGATGCAGCTTTTTTAGTGCGGCCGAAAGCGAACTGGATGGGTCAGCAAAAGCAACAAATACTAACAGATCAATTTAAGTTGGAAGGGGTTAAAGCCATTCATTATGGCATGCTTTGGTATATAGCAGGAGAAAACAATTTAGATAAATATATTCAATTTATGCTGAGTGCGCATTTGTTATTTAATCCTTATTCGCATGATGCATATCGATATTAATTTAATGTAGGAGTTAATTATGTATACTCATCGTTCTCTGCAAGAATTTGATCCGCTTATTTATCAAGCTGTTCGTGCCGAAGAGCAGCGTCAAGAAGAGCATATTGAATTAATTGCCTCTGAAAATTATGTCAGTCCTTTGATTTTAGAATTGCAAGGTTCGGTATTAACTAACAAATACGCAGAAGGTTATCCTGGTAAACGCTATTACGGCGGTTGTGAATTTGTTGATATTGCAGAAAATCTTGCAATTGAGCGCGTAAAAAAATTATTTGGTGCGGCATATGCTAATGTGCAACCCCATTCTGGATCGCAAGCGAATGCAGCTGCTTATGCAGCAATGATTCAACCCGGTGATGTTGTTTTGGGTATGAGCTTAGCTCATGGCGGGCACTTGACACATGGATCATCAGTCAACTTTTCTGGTAAAAATTATCAATTTTATTCTTATGGTTTGGATCCAGCGACGGGATTGATTGATTATGTGGCGATGGAAAAATTAGCGCATGAACATCAACCTAAGTTAATTGTTGCTGGATTTTCTGCTTATTCGCGCAAAGTGGATTGGCAAAGAATTCGTGAGATTGCTGATAGTGTGGGTGCTTATATGTTAGCAGATATTGCGCATGTTGCGGGTTTAATTGCAGTGGATCTTTATCCGTCACCCATTAATATTGCCGATGTGATAACGTCAACAACGCACAAGACATTACGGGGACCGCGCGCGGGTTTAATTTTAGCAAAAGCCAATCCTGAGTTAGAGAAGAAGTTAAATTCAGCCGTTTTTCCTGGTACTCAAGGCGGTCCGCTAATGCATGTTATTGCGGCAAAAGCGGTTGCTTTTCTTGAAGCGTTGCAGCCCGAATTTAAAGTATATCAACAGCAAATTTTACAGAATGCTAAGATAATGGCTGAGACGATGAAAAAGCAGGGTTATCGTATTGTCAGTGACGGCACTGATAATCATTTATTTTTGGTTGATTTAATTAATAAAAAAATTACCGGCAAAGATGCAGAAGCAGCATTGAGTAAAGCCAATATTACCACCAACAAAAATTCAGTACCGAATGACCCGCAAACACCATTTGTAACAAGTGGTTTACGTTTAGGTACACCTGCGGTTACCACGCGCGGCTTTAAAGAGCTTGAGTGTGAAATGTTAGCTGGATGGATTTGTGAAATATTAGATAATATTGAAAATGAACAAAAAATTAAGCTAGTAAAGGAAAAGGTAGCGCACTTATGTCAACAATTTCCGGTTTATTCTATTTTACCGGAATAAAATAATTTTTAACGAATTCAAATGCTTGTTGAAACCAGGGAGTAAATAGTTCGGGAGATTGGTGTAATTTCTTTTCCAACTCAGAAATAGAAATCCACTGATGATCTTGTATTTCATCAGTATTAGGGGTGAAGGGTTTATTGTCGTATTCGCCTAGTAATACATGGTCTATTTCGTTTTCTACTAAGCCATTGGTAAAATGAGCAATATAATGAAATTGACCGATGGTTTGAAGCTTGCTGGTTATTCCCATTTCTTCGGTTAATCGACGTTCACCCGCTTGTAGGGTATCTTCGCCTGGTCGAGGATGAGAGCAGCAGGTATTAGTCCATAAATTAGCAGAATGGTACTTTCCTGGGGCCCGTTGTTGCAATAAAAGTTGCAACTCAGGGTGCTGACGGAAAATAAATACTGAAAAAGCCCGATGGCGTTGATTGTTGCGATGAGCCGCAAGTTTTTCTGCAATTCCGATAGGATGATCATTTTCATCAACAAGAATTACATGTTCAGTTGCTGTCATAAAGCTTTTTCCGATAGAATGGGCACATTTTATAGCATCATTAAAAATCAATCTATACTTCTACAGGCGTTTTGATTGAAAAAAATGGTAGGTGTAGCTATTCTACACAGATTCAATATCCTAGGGGTATCCGTATGCGGTGGCAAACAGAAGAGCAAATAGCAACTATTCCCATGCGGATTATCGGCCCAATCAAGTTGATCGGGCCTGATGTGATTGGAGAAATCCCCGTTCCTTTAGCGACATTTGAAACGCCGCTTTGGCCTTCAACGCATCGCGGGGCTAAGGCGACAGCACAAGCGGGTGGTATTCGTGCCGTCGTCATTGACAATCGGATGACCCGTTCTATTTTATTAGAGGCAAATAATATTGTTGAGGCACAAGAAGCCTTAATTAATTTACAGCAGCATAAAGAAGCCTTGCAAACCATTATTGCTGAAACAAGTCGTTATGCGCGATTGTTAGATTTACATACTCAAGTCGTGGGTAATTTGATTTATGTACGTTTTGAATTTGATACCGCAGATGCTGCGGGACACAATATGTCAACTTTAGCTGCTGATCGATTGTTAGAATGGATTTTGTTGCGCTTTGATAATTTAAAATATGTTTCTATTTCTGGAAATTATTGCTCAGATAAAAAAGTATCAGCGGTGAATGGTATTTTAGGGCGTGGAAAGTATGTGCTCGCAGAAACTATGATGTCTGCCGATGTTTGTCAACGATTTTTAAAAACCACACCAGAAAAAATTGTTCAGTTAAATATAAAAAAAAATCTGTTAGGCAATATTATTTCTGGCGGCTTACGGACAGCGAATGCACATTTTGCTAATATGTTGCTTGGGTTTTATTTAGCGACAGGTCAAGACGCAGCAAATATTATTGAAGGTTCGCAAGGAATTGTTTATGCAGAAGTGCGAGACAAAAATTTATATTTTACTGTGACAATTCCTAATATTATTGTGGGTACAGTGGGCAATGGAAAAGCTTTTGATTTTGTCCGTGAAAATTTACGCATGATGGGTTGTTTGGAAGAAAGAGCTCCCGGAGAAAATGCAAAACGATTGGCTATCATTGCGGCAAGTACCGTGTTATGTGGAGAATTATCGTTGTTAGCAGCACAAGCTAACCCAGGCGAATTAATGAAAAGTCATATCAAATTAGAAAGACAGAGAAGTAAACAAGGGTGAGCACTGTGTTAAAAGTTGGAATTGATACTATCGCGTTTTACACATCGAATTATTTTCTCGATTTGGCAAACTTGGCGACAGAGCGTGGAGTTGAGCACAATAAATTTTATGTGGGCTTAGGTCAGCGCAAGATGGCAGTTTCACCACCTGATGAAGATATCGTCACCATGGGAGCTAATGCGGGATTGCGTGCATTAAGTGATGTGGATACCAATACAATTGAAATGTTATTATTTGCCACTGAATCAGGCATTGATCAGTCAAAAGCGGCGGGTATTTATGTTCATGATTTATTAGGCTTACCCGAGCGTTGCCGTGTCGTTGAGTTAAAGCAAGCTTGTTATAGCGCTACGGTAGGGTTACAGCTAGCGATTGGATTTTTACGCCAACATCCAGAAAAAAAAGTATTATTAATTGCTTCTGATATTGCTCGTTATGGATTGGGCACCCCGGGTGAGTCTTCTCAAGGTTGTGGAGCAGTCGCCATGGTAATGTCAGTTAATCCGCGAATATTAGCTTTAGAATCAGAGTATGGTGTTGTAACAGAAAATGTAATGGATTTTTGGCGGCCGAATTATTCAGATGCAGCATTTGTTGATGGTAGGTATTCAAGTAAGCTTTATTTAAATATGTTAGAAAAATGTTGGCGTCAATATAGTGCTTTGTCTGGACGTAGTTTTAGTGACCATCAGTATTTTTGTTATCACGCGCCAGTACCACGGTTGGTTGAAAAAGCCCATCAACATCTAGCCAAATTAAATGGTTTTGAACGCTTGCCAGAAGAGGATTTGCAGCAACAGTTAGGTGATGCATTGACATATGGTCGACGGATGGGTAACAGTTATACGGCATCACTTTATATTAGTTTTGCTTCTATTTTGGATCATGCACAAGTTGATTTAGTGGATAAGCGCTTTGCATTTTATAGTTATGGTTCAGGTTGTGTAGCGGAATATTTCAGTGGGATTGTTCAACCACATTATCAAGCAGTGTTAAAAAAAGAATATCATCAAGCATTGTTAACGAATAGGACGAGCTTGTCTTATTCCGAATATACTGACTTTTATAATTTTCATTATCCAGAAGATGGTCAAGAATATTTATTTCCACAAAATAAAACGGGGCAGTTTCGATTAGCTGGAATTCGTGATCATAAACGTTTATATGAAAAACTCTCATGAAGGTATTTGCGCCAGGTAAATTAATTCTTTCCGGCGAGCACGCGGTGGTTTATGGAAAGCCTGCGCTTGCTATGGCGGTTAATCGTTATGTTACCGCAACAGTATCACGTCAATTTTTACCGTTTGTTTCGTTTGATTTATCAGACTTGGCTTATCGAGATCAATTAAGTTTAATTGCTTTAAAACGATTAAAGGCACGAATTAAAGAAAAATACCAACGTTTTGTGCAAGGTGATTTTAAGATCCGCGATGTATTACACAAACCCGTTGAGTTAGCGCAGTTTGCTTTAACTTTATTTTTTGAAATGTTAAATGTGAATTTAACTCGAGGTATTAAAATTCATATTCGTTCGGATATTCCTATGGGTTGTGGGATGGGATCTTCTGCGGCAACTATTTTAAGCATAGTGCATGCACTGGCTAATCATTTGGATGTTAAAGTAACAGAAGACATGCTTTATCGTTTGGGTTTGGAGGCGGAAAATATGCAACATGGTTTTTCGAGTGGTTTAGATTTGCGTGTTTCTTTACAAGGCGGTTGTCTGTATGTGAACGAACATGGCATACAAGAGCGATCTCTACCAAAATTACCTTTATATTTAATTAATACGGGTTCTCCTGAGTCAAGTACGGGAGAATGTGTAACGCACGCAGCTACTTTTTTTAAAAATAGTTTGATTGGTGAAGACTTTGCTGCAGTAACAGTACAAATGGATCAGGCACTGCAGCAAAATAATTTTGCTGCAGTTGTTCAGGCTATTCGGTCAAATAATCAATTGTTAGATAAAATTGGTGTCGTGCCGTTACGAGTACAACAATTTATTTCTGCAGTGGAGCAACAGCATGGCGCTGCAAAAACATGTGGAGCTGGTGCTGTTTATGGAAATAAGGCTGGTATGGTGTTGGTGATGACAGAGAATGTATCTGATTTAGCTGTATTATGCGCACAGTTTCATTATGATATTATGCCGATTGTCGGAGAGTCTCGAGGCGTGCATGTGGCTTAAAGCATCAGCGCCAGGCAGTCTTATGTTGTTAGGAGAGTATGCAGTATTAAATGAGGGTTATGCACTTGTTGCTGCAGTTAATCAACGGATGACTGTGCGATTAACGCCACGTGATGATGTTAAAGTTAAAATATTTTCGCAATTGGGAAATTTAGAAACAGATATTTTTAGTCTTGAGATTCAGTCGCCCTTTCAATTTGTTTTATTTACACTAAAAAAATATCAAGCTCAGTTACCTTCGGGTTGTGAGATTGTGATTGAAGCAGAATTTTCTGATCAATTGGGTTTTGGTTCGTCAGCGGCGGTTACGGTCGCCTTAGTTACTGTGTTACATGCTTGGTTTAATCACTCACTTTCTAATAAAGAAATTATGCTAGAGTCGCGTTCTATTATTCGCTCAGTGCAGGGTTTAGGTTCTGGAGCAGATGTAGCTGCGTCTGTGTTTGGGGGTGTGCTTGCTTATAAAGCCGAGCCAGTTTTTGTTGAGCAATTAGCTTATCATTATCCATTTACAGCAGTTTATTCGGGTTCTAAAACAAAAACAGCGGTTGCTGTTGCAAAAGTAAATGAATATTTTTCTAATCGACCAGAAATATTTCAAAAAATTCTGGCGGAAATAAATCAATGTGCACAATTAGGGATTGCAGCTGTACGAGCTAATAATCATATAAAGTTAGGTCAGATGATGAATGCACAGCAAAAATTAATGGAAGATTTAATGGTGAGTACCCCAGAGTTGAAACAGAGTATTGATTATTTGCTTACAGAGCCACAAATATTAGGCGCAAAAATTTCTGGTTCCGGTTTTGGTGATTGTGCAATTGGTTTGGGAGCATGCGAGTTGGAGTTAAAAAATATTTTTCCCATCAACATCGCCTCAAAGGGGGTTTGTTGTGAACAAGGTTGAAGTAGTACGGAGTGTATTAGGGGAGCGTTATCTGCAGTTGCCTCAACAGTCTGCAGCAACTTGTTTTGCTCCCACTAATATTGCATTAGTTAAATATTGGGGTAAGCGACAAGCAGAAATTAATTTGCCTATTACTTCAAGCTTGTCGATCTCTTTAGGTAATAAAGGTGCTGAAACGACATTAATTCCTAATGACAGTGCAGAAGATAATATTACTCTCAATGGTCAGATCGTTAAGGCTGATTCAGTGTTTGCACAACGGTTAGTGAGTTTTCTCAACTTATTTCGTAACAATCAATCATCAGCTTTTGATGTGATTATAAAAGCAAATATTCCTATTGCGGCTGGTTTAGCTTCGTCTGCCTGTGGTTTTGCTGCATTAGTGAAAGCATTAAATTCTGTGTATGGTTGGAAGCTATCAACAACAGAGTTATCAATATTAGCACGTTTAGGGAGTGGTAGCGCATCGCGTTCATTGTGGGATGGTTTTGTTGAATGGCAGATGGGTATACGCGAAGATGGAATGGATAGCTACGGAGTTTTGTTTGAAAAACAATGGCCTGAGTTGCAGGTAGGTTTGTTAATTTTAGATAATAAAGAAAAAACCTTAAGCTCTCGTGTAGCAATGCAAAGAACAGTTGATACTAGCTTGTTATATGCTATGTGGCCTAAAAAAGTTAACCAAGATTTAGTGTCAGTAAAAAAAGCCATTCAGCAGCATGATTTTAAAACCTTAGGTGAAGTTGCTGAGTCAAATGCATTGACTATGCATGGTTTGATGTTGTCAGCAGTTCCCCCCATTAGTTATGCTTTACCAGAAACAATAACTCAAATGCAAAAAATTTGGCGTTTGCGTCAAGAAGGTTTGTCTGTGTACTTTACTCAGGATGCAGGGCCTAATTTGAAGTTATTATTTTTAAAAGAAGATAGTGCTGCGGTGCGGGAATGGTTTCCTGGGGTGGAGATTGTTTAAATATATTAAGTATATTCTTTTTATCAGGAGTTTTGTATGTTAGTAAAACAAACAATAGACTATCAAGATCAAGATACCATTCTGCAAGCTTATTATGTATTTGATGATGCAATACAATCTAAAAGGCCGTTGGTGTTAGTTGCGCACGATTGGTCAGGCCGAAATGAGTTTGCAGAAAATAATGCAGATAGAATGGCAAAGCTAGGGTACGTTGGATTTGCTTTAGATATGTTTGGTAAAGGTAGGTTAGGTAAAACGACAGAAGAAAAAATGGCTTTGATGCAGCCCGTAGCAAGTAATAGGGAGTTATTGCAGCGTAGAATGATCGCTGCTTTTGATTGTGCACGACAATTGGAGCAAGTTGATGCAGAGCGCGTTGCGGCATTGGGTTTTTGTTTTGGTGGTATGTGCGTATTGGATTTAGCACGGAGTGGTGTTGACATTGCTGGTGTGGTGAGTGCGCATGGTTTGTTTACTCCGCCGAGTTTTAAGAATAAAACAATCAAAGCAAAAGTATTAGCACTGCATGGACAAGATGACCCTATGGTCAATCAAGATCAGGTTATGGTCTTTGAAGCTGAAATGACCGAGGCTAATGTAGATTGGCAATTACACGTGTTTGGTAAAACGAAACATGCTTTTATGAACCCCTTAGCGAATGATTCAGCATTGGGAACAGTTTATAATGAGCGTGCAGCGCATCGTTCGTGGATAATGATAGAAACTTTTTTCACGGAAATTTTATAATTATTTAATAGCGAGAGCTTTGTTGTTTGTAACTCTGCGCTACAATCGCCCCATATAAAATAATTAGCCAAGAAATATAAATCCAAATTAAAAAGATAGGTATCGTTGCCAGCGCACCATAAATTAATTCATAGCTAGGAAAGTGCTTGATATAAAAAGCAAAGCCTTTTTTCGCCAGTTCAAATAAAATCGCTGCGACACTTCCGCCTAAAATACCGTAACGAAATTTTACTTTTGTATTAGGCACAACAATATAAAGCGTACTAAAAACAATAATATTGATGATTAAAGGTAAAGTTGCGAGTAAAGGGATGGTGAGACCAAGTTTGTCAGCCGTGCCTGATAGCCATTGAATGGAAAAAACGTAAGTACTGATAAAAACACTTAAGCCAATGAAAAAGGGAGCTATTAGTAGTATTAACCAAAAATTAATGAGCGCTTTGATCGTTCTTTTTCTTTTTGGAGCATTGTAGATAGCATTAAGCGTATGTTCTACCATCAGGATTAACGTAAAAACAGTAAAAAATAAAAAACCAATGCCTAGTGTGGGTAGGTGTGTGGCTTGTTGAATAAAGGCTTCCAGGTATTGACGAATAATAATGCTGGAATGCGGAATAAAGTTAGTAAAAATGTAACCTTCAGTTAAGTTAATAAGTTGTGAAAAAATAGGAAAAATACTAATAAGCGACATGATGACAGATAGTAAGGGGACGAGCGCAAGTAATGAAGTAAATGCTAGCCCAGCTGCGCGATAAGTATATTGCTCTTGATATAAGCGCTTACTTGCCAACCAAAATAATTGTATCCAGCGTATTAAAATTTTCATAAAATTAAATCGACATTAGTAAAGTTGAAGTAAAAATAGTAGAAAACCATGAAAGCATAGTTATATTATCCAAGCAACAAGTTGAATGATAAGCAAGCTATAAACTCCAGCTGCCACATCGTCGAGTATCATGCCCAAGCCCCCTTTTACCTGCTGATCAAGTTGTCGGATAGGCCAGGGTTTCCAAATATCAAAAATGCGAAATAAAATAAAGCCTAGTAACATCCACTGCCAACCATATGGCGCATGGATCATTGTTACCAAGTAACCTACGATTTCGTCGATGCACATGCCTTGGTGGTCGTGAGATTCAGTTTCGCGAGAGACTTTTTCACATAACCAAATACTAAAAAAAGTAATAGCAGCTGTCATTGCAATATATGTAGTTTGTGAATAGCTTGTTAAAAATAAATAGAGTGGAATAGCAATGAGTGTGCCAAATGTACCCGGCGCGATCGGGATAGCGCCTGTGCCAAAACCAAAAGCGATAAAATGCCAAGGATTTTTCCAGATGGAGTTAGGCAGGGGCGGCACAATGTAACTGCGCTGCGATTTTTTTTTAAAAATGTTGATAGCCATTAATTTTGCCAGCATATTGTTTCCCATCATTCAGTTGTAAATTTAATTCGGGGGTAGCTGTAATAGTTCCAATGCAAGTATAAGAGAATTTTTTTAAGGCCGCATCTAAAAGTATTTTTTTATGTGCCGGAACAGTAAAACAAAGCTCATAATCGTCACCCGCAGTTAATGCAAAGTTTATTCCTTCAGCATGAGAAACTAAATTTTTCATTTCGTTTGATAAAGGTAATGCTTCTACATTTAGGCAGGCACCTACTTGATTTTTTGTTAATAAATGCGTTAAGTCAGCAGCAAGGCCGTCAGAAATATCGATGGCTGAGCTTGCAATATTACGTAATTGTGTGCCGATTTCAATTTGTGGTTGCGGACGATTTAATTTTTCTATTAAAGTAACTGGTATGATTTTTGTATCAATTAATTGTAAGGCTAATCCAGCATTGCCTAAGGTATTGCTTACATAAATTAAGTCGTTTACTTGTGCTCCCGTTCGTTTTAATGCTAATCCGTTAGGGACAATGCCATGAGCTTGAATAGTAATAGTGAGTGGCCCACGCGTCATATCTCCGCCAATAAGTTGTATTTGATATTGGTTGAGAAGAGTAAATAATCCAGCAGAAAATTCTTTTAACCAGACTTCATTGACGTCGGGTAATGTAAGTGCCAACGTAATCCAGGTTGGTGTTGCACCCATTGCGGCGAGATCACTTAGATTGACTGCGAGGGATTTATAGCCAATATCATAGGCTGTTGTATTTTTGGGAAAGTGTACACCTGCAACTAAAGTATCAGTCGTGATAATGAGTTCATGCTGAGAGGGGACAGAGACGATGGCTGCATCATCACCAATACCTAGTAGTACATTTGCTTGAGTGGGCGTGAGGTGCTTAAAAAATTTTTCAATAATAGAAAATTCATTTAAACTCATTTTTTACTCGCATTGATTTCTACAGAGCGAACTTTGCGAGCTACTTGATCAAGCACGCCGTTGACAAATTTGTAGCCTTCGATAGAGCCAAATTTTTTGGTAAGCTCGAGCGCTTCATTGATTACAACACGATAGGGAATATCCAGACGTTGTGTCATTTCATAGATAGAAATTCGTAATATAGCTAGCTCGATAGGATCTAAGTCAGCTAATGGGCGACTTAGAAAAGGCGTCATTGCCGCATCAAGTTCATCAAATTGCTTAGGAATAGCATGCATTAATTCTTTAAAATATTCCAAATCAGTTTTTTTGCGAATCTCATGGGTTAAAAATTGAAATTCTAGTTCCATTAGCGGAGTTGCTGTTATTTGCCATTGGTACATTGCTTGTAAGGCATATTCACGAGCATTATGTCGAGCATTGGGGTTCATTGCGTTTCCTCGTTAAGATTTGTTTTCTTCTAAGCGGCGAATTTCTTCGCTAAATTCGTGTAAATCTTGAAAGCTACGATAAACAGAAGCAAATCGCACATAAGCTACTTGATCGATATGACGTAATTCATCCATTACCCATTCACCAATTTGTTGTGCGGCAATTTCGCGTTCTCCACAAGTTCTTGCTTTGCGGATAATGTGACTAATAACATCTTCGACTCTTTCTAGGCTAATAGGCCGTTTTTCGAGAGCACGTAAAATACCGGCGCGCAGTTTGTCTTCAAAAAATGGATCGCGTCTACCATCGCGTTTGATGACTCTGGGTAAGGCAAGTTCAGCTGTTTCATAGGTAGTAAAGCGCTCTTTACAGATCAAGCATTCGCGACGTCGGCGTACTTGATTACCCTCGTGGAGTAAACGCGAATCCGTGACCTTAGTGTCATTAGCGCTACAAAATGGGCAATACATTTGAAAATTTCCTCTTACATAGAGTGAAAGTATATTAGTTGCTGTAATTTTACTTAATTATTATTTTCAGTTATATGCGTTTGCGAATGGTTGCCAGTGTAGCTGATTTAGAAATGTCTGTTAATGACTTATTGCTATTTGGCGTGAATTAATTGTTATTTGCTTTAAATGTAGGGTGGGCAAAGCGCAGTGTGCCCACCAAGCTCTCTAGCTGCTGAATAGATACCATTTTTTAGCAGATTATCACTCAAATTATAAAGTCATTATTTTTTTCTTTGCAACATATACTGAGCTAATTCTCGTAAAAGCTCAGCTTTTTCTCCTAATGGTTGGATAGCTTCTAATGCTGTGTTAAACAAGGTATTAATTATTTCTTGGGTTTTTTCGGCATTAAATAAGCTTAAATAAGTTAGTTTATGATTTGCATGGTCAAGTCCAGTTGGCTTTCCCAGTAGGTTTTTATCGCCTTGAACATCCAGTAAATCATCTTGAATTTGAAAAGCGAGTCCTATTTGCTCTATATAAGCTTCAAGTTCATGCAGAGTGCTTGGGTCTTGTAGGTTGCTAGCAATAGCGCCTAGCTTTACACAGGCGGTAAACAGCGCGCCGGTTTTAAGTTGGTGCATTTGGTTGAGGCTTTTTAATGAGTGAGTTCCTTCGAGATCAATAGCTTGGCCGCCGGCCATGCCGTGCATACCAGCTGCTTTGCTTAAAGCTGCGATCATTGCAAGTCGTTGTTCCGAGCTTAATGGTGCTGGGTGAGTGGCTAATATTTCAAAGGCCAGTGACTGAAGTGTGTCGCCAGCTAACAGCGCGATTGCTTCTGAAAATGCTTTATGGCAAGTCGGATTGCTTCGTCTTAAATCGGAATTATCCATCGCAGGTAAGTCATCATGAATTAACGAATAGGTATGAATTAATTCAATTGCACAAGCAGCCATATCGAGGCTTTCTAGTGGCGCCTTAAATAGGTGGCCAATTGCGTAGACGAGTAAAGGGCGAATTCTTTTGCCGCCATTCGTTGCTGAGTATGCCATGGCTTGTTGTAATACTTTCGCGGGATAGTCAGGGCTGATGAGATAGGTTTCTAATATGTTATCAAGACGTGATTGACATAATTGCGAGAGTTCTTTTAGTTTTATGCTCATTCTTCGGGTGTCTCAAAAGGGGTAAGTTGTTCTTTATCATTATTTTTCATTAAGATTTGGACCTTTTGCTCCGCATCTTGAAGGACTTTTTGACAGTGTTTAATTAAAGTAATTCCTCGCTCAAAGCGTTCTAATGAATGTTCTAGACTTAGTTCGCCTTTTTCCATGCTGTCAATCAAGGCAGTAATTTCATCTAGCGATTGTTCTAAAGTAGGTAATTTATCTTTTTTGGTCATTATAATAATCTCATTAATATTATGTGTGGCTACTTGATTAGTGTCATGTAGCTATATAATTAATGTAGGGTGGGCAAAGCGTAGCGTGCCCACCAAACTCTAACCACTGAATAGTTACGATAGTTATTATAGCTATCTGTAACTTATTGAAAGTATAGGATATCACAGCTTTCAATCAGATCGTATATTAGTAACCCATGTTACCTTATGATTGCAAGTGTTAGCTGTGTGGTTAGTTAAGTGTGGAATGCTGCAAAAGGATTTGCTTTTTAAGTTAGACAAAGATAATGTTCATTAATATTATAATTTGAGGAAAGTCATAATGCCCCAAAATCCTAAGTTAGCATCTAATGTGATAG
>OZ257148.1:1015000-2283502 GCA_965279285.1 Gammaproteobacteria bacterium
AATAAATAGATTTTAAATACGGTATGAAGTGATTACCTAGGTATTTAGAGTTTATTTATCTACTCTTGAGTAGAAAGCTTGGTTTAATTGTTCTTTAAAAATTTGGCAATGAAAAGTTTATAGAAAGCGCGGAAGCTTACTATGATACGAGTCTTGTAGGGTGACCTATGAGGTAGAATTATCGAGTAAAGCTAAAGTACAACTGTAATAAAATTCATGGGTGTTACTTATGACAGCAAGTATAACACTCGAGTTGGTTAATAAGACGACTTGGGGTTATATGATCAAGTAAATAAGCGCACACGGTGGATGCCTAGGCAGTAGAAGGCGAAGAAAGACGTGGTAGCCTGCGAAAAGCTTCGGGGAGTCGGCAACAGACATTGATCCGGAGATATCTGAATGGGGAAACCCACTCTGTTTACAGAGTATCATAGACTGAATACATAGGTTTATGAGGCGAACCTGGAGAACTGAAACATCTCAGTACCCAGAGGAAAAGAAATCAACCGAGATTTCCTGAGTAGTGGCGAGCGAAAGGGAAAGAGCCCAGTTAATGAAAGTTTATTTATTTAAGAGAATGGTTTGGAAAGACCAGCCGTAGAGGGTGATAGCCCCGTACTTAAAAAGTAAGTAAATGGTGTTAACGACGAGTAGGACGGGACACGTGAAATCCTGTTTGAAGATGGGGGGACCATCCTCCAAGGCTAAATACTCTCTACTGACCGATAGTGAACCAGTACCGTGAGGGAAAGGCGAAAAGAACCCCTGATAGGGGAGTGAAATAGATCCTGAAACCGTGTGCGTACAAGCAGTAGGAGCAGACTAGTTCTGTGACTGCGTACCTTTTGTATAATGGGTCAGCGAGTTACTTGTATTGGCGAGCTTAACCGAATAGGGGAGGCGAAGGGAAACCGAGTCTTAATAGGGCGTATAGTCGATGCGAGTAGACCCGAAACCGGGCGATCTATCCATGACCAGGATGAAGGTTAGGTAACACTGACTGGAGGTCCGAACCCACTCCTGTTGAAAAAGTAGGGGATGAGTTGTGGATAGGAGTGAAAGGCTAATCAAGCTCGGAGATAGCTGGTTCTCCTCGAAAGCTATTGAGGTAGCGCCTCGTGTGATCACTCTTGGGGGTAGAGCTCTGTGCCGGCTAGGGAGTCTTTAAAGGCTTACCAACCCGATGCAAACTGCGAATACCAAGAAGTGCAACACGGGAGACACACGGCGGGTGATAAGGTCCGTCGTGAAAAGGGACACAGCCCAGACCGACAGCTAAGGTCCCCAAGTGATAGTTAAGTGGGAAACGATGTGAGAAGTCCGAGACAGCCAGGAGGTTGGCTTAGAAGCAGCCATCCTTTAAAGAAAGCGTAATAGCTCACTGGTCGAGTCGGCTTGCGCGGAAGATGTATCGGGGCTAAAACTATCCACCGAAGCTACGGATTTGATTAAACTACGGTTTAATTGAGTGGTAGAGGAGCGTTCTGTAAGTCTGTGAAGGTGTATTGAGAAGTATGCTGGAGATATCAGAAGTGCGAATGCTGACATGAGTAACGATAATGCGGGTGAAAAACCCGCACGCCGAAAGTCCAAGGTTTCCTGCGCCACGTTAATCGGCGCAGGGTGAGTCGGCCCCTAAGGTGAGGCTGAGAAGCGTAGTCGATGGGAAACGGGTTAATATTCCCGTACTTGGTTGCATTGCGAAGTGATGACGGAGAAGGCTAGGTTTGCCGGGTGTTGGACGTCCCGGTTTAAGCGTGTAGGAAGAGGTTTTAGGCAAATCCGGAACCTTATTAATTCTGAGGCGTGATGACGATGCTCTGTAAAGGAGCAGAAGAAACTGATGCCAAGCTTCCAGGAAAAGTCTCTAAGCGATAGATGCAATTGAACCGTACCGGAAACCGACACAGGTGGACAAGTAGAGAATACTAAGGCGTTTGAGAGAACTTGGGTGAAGGAACTAGGCAAAATAGCACCGTAACTTCGGGAGAAGGTGTGCCTTTATTAGGTGAAGGTCTAGCGACTGGAGCTGAGAGAGGCTGCAATAGTCAGGTGGTTGCGACTGTTTAATAAAAACACAGCACTCTGCGAACTCGAAAGAGGAAGTATAGGGTGTGACGCCTGCCCGGTGCCGGAAGGTTAATTGATGGGGTTAGCGCAAGCGAAGCTCTTGATCGAAGCCCCGGTAAACGGCGGCCGTAACTATAACGGTCCTAAGGTAGCGAAATTCCTTGTCGGGTAAGTTCCGACCTGCACGAATGGCGTAACGACAGCCACGCTGTCTCCACCCAAGGCTCAGTGAAGTTGAAATCGCTGTGAAGATGCAGTGTACCCGCGGCAAGACGGAAAGACCCCGTGCACCTTTACTATAGCTTTGCACTGAACTTTGAGTTTTTCTGTGTAGGATAGGTGGGAGGCTAAGAAGCCGAGGCGCTAGCTTTGGTGGAGCCGACCTTGAAATACCACCCTGAGACACTTGGAGTTCTAACCTAGTCCCATTATCTGGGATGGGGACAGTGCATGGTGGGTAGTTTGACTGGGGCGGTCTCCTCCTAAAGAGTAACGGAGGAGCACGAAGGTACCCTCAGCGCGGTCGGAAATCGCGCAATGCGTGTAAGAGCAAAAGGGTGCTTGACTGAGAGACTGACAGGTCGATCAGGTGCGAAAGCAGGTTCTAGTGATCCGGTGGTTCTGAATGGAAGGGCCATCGCTCAACGGATAAAAGGTACGCCGGGGATAACAGGCTGATACCGCCCAAGAGTTCATATCGACGGCGGTGTTTGGCACCTCGATGTCGGCTCATCACATCCTGGGGCTGAAGCTGGTCCCAAGGGTATGGCTGTTCGCCATTTAAAGTGGTACGCGAGCTGGGTTTAGAACGTCGTGAGACAGTTCGGTCCCTATCTGCCGTGGGCGTTAGAGATTTGAAGGGGGCTGCTCCTAGTACGAGAGGACCGGAGTGGACGTGCCTCTGGTGTTCCGGTTGTCATGCCAATGGCACAGCCGGGTAGCTAAGCACGGAAAGGATAACCGCTGAAAGCATCTAAGCGGGAAACCTGCCCTAAGATGAGATCTCTCGGACCGTAAGGTCCCTGAAGGTTTGTTGAAGACTACAACGTTGATAGGCTGGGTGTGGAAGTGCAGTAATGTATGAAGCTAACCAGTACTAATTGACCGTGAGGCTTGATCATATAACACCCAAGTTGTTTTTTATGCAGTAGTAAGCGCGATTTATAAACGAATTCATTGTCATCTTAGCGAGTGAATGCAAAACAGAAATGCAAACACAAGGCTAAGAGAAAAAGGTTAGTTTTCTGGCGACCATAGCGAGTGGGTACCACCTGATCCCATCCCGAACTCAGAAGTGAAAACGCTCAGCGCCGATGATAGTGTGAGTTTCTCATGCGAAAGTAGGACATTGCCAGATTTTTTTTGTAAGCCTCTGTTGGGTCTTCCGACAGAGGTTTTTTTTATTTAGGTTTTTTATTTATTGTTTGCTATACGTGAGCTAATTACATAGAATTGGCGGCGTAAAATAAAGCGCATCTTCATTGCTGGCGTAGCTCAGTTGGTAGAGCAACTGATTTGTAATCAGTAGGTCCCCAGTTCGAATCCGGGCGCCAGCATCAATTAAATCAATAGGTTATGATCGATTTTTAAAAAAGCTACAGAGTGAAATTAAAATCTGAAGTGCAAATGAAGTGCGGATAGAATAGGGTCTTGGGTCTTTCCCAACTACGGCAGCACTTGCCTGTGAGTATAGTGCTTTTAATCTATAATTTTCAAAGTTCCGAGATCCATATACTCTCCTTTGAATCAGTTTGATCTTGAGATGGAGCTCTTCTGTTATTCTATTGCTCTTACTAAACCTCCACATACGTACCACACCTCTTCACAGCATTGATATGGTACCAACGCTCTATCGTCGTTTTTCCCATCTTAAAATCTTTTGATAAATCTTGTTGAGATGCTCTTTGTGTATGCCGATGAAACACTTGGAAGTGTAATCTTTCTGCGATTCTTTGATATCTTCTGGTTCTTGGAAATCGCTGATTAAAATAATGCCTATAATTATTGCAATGTATATTACACTTAGCTTCCGTGGTTTTAAAATAGCGGCCTTCTTTTTAATTAATCGCATAGTTTTGAAGAAAAAGAAGGGCCGTAGTTCACATTTAGTACATTTCATGTGGAAAAATTGAAAACAGGTTTAAAAATGTTCAAGCGTAATTCATAAATTCTGTTTGAAAAATAGAGAAAATAGTCTAACCTCCTTCGATTAAACAAGTGAGGCTGCCACATGGAAATGTACAATATCTATTGTGATGAATCATGTCATTTAGAATATGATCGCATACCTATCATGGCACTAGGTGCAATTTGGTGCCCAGAGTCTGAGCATAGTCGCTTTGGGCAAAAAATATCAGAGATTAAGGCTAAGCATAAAGCCAAAGGCGAACTAAAGTGGTCTAAGGTATCTCCGTCACGCCTCGATTTCTATTTAGAATTAACAAGCTGGTTTTTTTCAGAATCATTTTTACGGTTTAGAGCACTCATCGTCTTAAATAAAGAACGCTTAGATCACAAAAGTTTTAACAAGGACTCACATAATAATTTTTATTATAAAATGTATTTTTCACTTTTGAATAAGCTTCTTAGCCCTGAAAATAAATACAATATTTATATCGATATCAAAGATACACAAAGTCGCTTAATGAATCAAAAATTAAAAGAAGTATTGTGCAATAACGTTTACGATTTCACAGGCGACATGATAGGCAAGATTCAAAACATACACTCGCATGAATCGCACTTAACACAATTAACCGATTTTTTTCTTGGGGCACTTACTTATAAACACCGAAATTTATCATCAAACACGGCGAAAACAGCAGTTATTAAGCTAATAGAAAGCAGATTAAAATATCCGCTTACAAAATCAACTCCCCTGCGAGAGGAAAAATTTAATTTATTTTTATTTAACCCTAAGATCATCAGCCAAAGCAATAAGGGTCATGAATGATGTCAATTCCATCTTGGCTGCCAGAGTTATTCAATGTTAGCTCTTGGGATCATACAACGTACGATTCGCTGTATACAATATTTCATACCGATTTTATCGCGAGTAAAACATATCACTATAAAGTTCCAGTTAGCTTTTCTCGTGACAAGGAAGATGGGAAAGAAAAAACATTTTGGCATGTGACAACGCGCGATGACAAACATAGTGGTAAGCGTTTGCCAGACTTACGGCGATGTGAGCGTTTACCTTGGCTCAAGCCAATTTTAGAAAACCCAACCAAGCTGGAAATTTTAGCGTGGGAATATACAGAAGGGGACGGTGTAGTAAAAGCGTATGTCTGGGTAAAAGATCACGACTATGTGGCCATCATGAAAAAAACAAAGAAAGGTGATTTAATCCTGCTGACGGCCTATTGGCTTGAATATAACAACGTCAAAAAGAAATTGATGAAAAAATACGATGCCAGAAATAAGAAAGCCAACGCTTAGCGTTGGCTCAACTCTTTCTACCGTTGGTAGATGAGATACCCATATTATGGTTTATAGACCAAAAAAAATCAATTTAAATCTGAAAAATATTTATTGGTATTGACTGGCTCTATCGTTGTCGCTGCTTGAAACATCCTAACCTTTTAATTATTAATAAAAAAAACTTATAGTTATAGGGGTTGAACGTCTATAGTTATATAAAAATCTATTGAATAACCCTTAAATGGCAGCAAATCAGACAATCCATACTTCCTTCTTAATATTCTCTTTATACATCATGTTACGAAATCTGATTTGTAGCCATTGCTTGCGCAGCGCTATAATTAAATAAGTGGCATTCTAAGATTTTTATCCTTTTCTTATTGTTAATGTAGTAGGGCAGTAACGCTCGGGAAGTTCAGGCTTATTTCTAGAAGAATAATAAAGAGGATCTTTATGGTTGACTATTTTTCTTAGATAGCTTTGGAAAAGAGTGCTTAGCTTCTTCTCTACCTAAGTGCATATTTACTGGTGGTCGTTGCCAAGAAGAGGTTAAGTCTTTTTAAGGTTTATTACCATCTGTGCTATAAGAGGGTGATTTATGAGTATCGTAGCTGCATTTTGTTGGGACGGATCTAGGAATAAGTCTATTAGTTATATGATTATTGATGATAAGTATCGAGTGAGGCATGACCCGGTGATTAAAAGACTTAATCCAAAAGATTTAGATTCATTGAAACGTGAAGCAGACAATGTAATTAATACATTTTTTACAGAAATTGAAAAACTTTCTCAAGCTAATAAAGGCAGCAACATCACTATAGAATATAAGATTGTTGGCCATGCTGCTCCAGTGAATCAGTATCATGTTGAAATTCAAAAACCAAGTGATCGCACCGAATTTGTAAAGAATAAATTTGTTGAGTTATATATAAGACATATTAATAGTGTTATTTTTGGCCTTAAATTTGAACATTTATGATGAAATATTGCAATGCTTTTTTTCTTTAACCAATTCGTTAGTGTTTCATCATTATTATTTGTTAAATTTCTCATGCCCACATAATTAATATATAGGCTACGCTACCAACGTAGCCTTGTGTTATGAAAGTAAGCATTAAGAATGCCAATATCGTTCTTTATGCCATAACCCGAACCACCCTATACTGATTAATCCACTCATCCAAATCTCGCTTAAGATAACGTATCGTAAGCCCCCCAAGCCGAGTATAAGCCGGCCCTGGCGTTCTGTTCTCACGAAAACCATTCATCCGATCCTGAGCCAAAAAACTCCTGCTCATCCCAATATACATAGCTGCTTCTTTCTCCGTCAGTATTTCTTTCATCATATAAACTCCCTATTTTTAAAAAAATTAAATTAATAAACCTTCATCCAACCTCTACAAATTTACCAAATAAACTGCGGAAATATTTCCGCTAAAAAACGGCTACGCTTAGAAATATAGAAATTTATTTTTTTCTTGTTGAAGTCTGACCTTGGGTCAGAGGTACCTTGAAAGTTACCTAACCTAATACAGAAAGGAAGTTTGTATAAACTATGTTAGCCGACCAATCGCTCCGCAGAGCCATTAAACTTTGCGGCAATAAACAAAAGGCATTAGCCAAAGCTATAGGCGAGAAGCCGGATAAAATCCGGTACTGGCTGAATAGTGCTGGCCGTATTCCTTTTCATAACGCGATTACAATTGAATTGGCAACAGGCGGAGAAGTTTCACGTTACGATCTAGCACCTTATGCGCGCACTAAAAACAATCGTCAAAATAATTATGCAAATATTGAATCTATTCAATCACAGAATATTACAATCAGTGATCGTGTATCACAGGGAATTAATTTTGAAAAAACATTAAATAAACGTCAAGGACACAGAACTGATTTGCAACTTCACCAAAATTTTGGCGAAGTTGAAAAAAAATTCTATGTAACGGCAGCATCACATGCTGGCTTTGGTAATAATGAAACGTATTGTCAAGCGAAAAGAGTCTTAAAAAAAAGAATTTATCAGCTAATTCAAGCAATGGATGAAGAAAAAATATCTATATCCAACGCTGCAATTATTTCAGATCTATCACCCGATGAACATGCAACTATATTACAAAACGATAAAAAACAAATTATTGAGTTAGTAAAAAATTTAAAATCAAAAAAACAATCCGCAATTAATAATGACTTAGATAATCGGCTTGCGAAAGCTGAAAAACAATATCAATTACCAATAAAATTATTATTAATTGGATTAAAGACATATTGTTGTAAACAAAATGTTTTTCCCTGGGAGCCTGATTTTTTAAAATCACAACTCACTCCTTATCTTGATATCGATTTTAATCAGGTTCTTGAATCAATGGTAAATAGTGGCTTTATAACCAAAGTTCAATGTAACCATCAAATCTTCGGTCAAATTATTTTTACTCACAATCACACTTTAACACAGGAGGTATCATCATGAGGCAATACGGTTCAATACAAACGAGTTTTTGGACGAGTTCGACTATGCAGCCTATATCAGATAAAGGAAAGTTGCTCGCAATTTATCTTTTGAGTTCAGCACATACCAATATGTTAGGCTGTTTTAGAATTCCAGTAGGATATATTGCGGAAGATTTAAGGTGGAGCTCAAAAACACTGCTAAAAACCTTCAATGAGTTAATTAAAATTAATTTTCTTACACGCGATCAGCTAAATGACTGGATAGTTATCCACAGCTTTTTAAAAAATCATCCGATCGAAAATCCAAATCAAGCTAAGAGTATTGAAAAACTTTTTTCGCAAATACCAGGAAAAGTTAGTTTTATCAGTCAATTAGCTGAGACATTATTGCTATCGAGCAAGTATTTTTCTGAAGGTTTCTGTAACCGTTTGCGAACCCTTTCGAAACCGTTTCTTAATCAGGAACAGGAACAGAACCAGAATCAGAAACAGGAGAGAGACATGTCGAGTAAAAAAATTTTTCATGATGAAAATAACAACAAGCCCATCTGCAAATCAACAAACAAAGTACTTAAACAGGATGCTGCAGAAGTTCTAGCATTTCTGAATGAAAAAGCCGGCAGAGCATTTCGTGAAGTTAACGCTAACTTAAAATTTATTGTTGATAGATTGAAATCAGGCGCATCAGTTGATGATTGTCGACAAGTGATAGCAAAGAAATCTCGCGAGTGGAAATCAAATCCAAAAATGGCTGAGTATTTACGGCCAGCAACTTTGTTTAATGATGAAAAGTTTGAGCAATACTTAGGTGAGCTGGTATTGCCAATAAACGGAGGCAAGCATGTTAAAAAATAAAAATTGTCCTGAATGCAAAAAATTAATCGATGCAAAATCAGTATGCTGCACCTGTGGTTGGTATGAGAAATGCATACAAACAACATCGCCGCCAGATTACCGCTGCGAATTTCAAATCAATGGCCGTCGTTGTCGATTAAATGGAACTGTGTGTGATCATCCTTATTGGAAGAGTCCATGGTACTGTTCAAAGCATCACCGAGCTATTAATAACTTAGCTGCATGTGAGGCAATCTTAGATCGGGTTGACGAAGAGTATATTGAAACTTTCATTAGACATAAAATTGAGAAGGAGGCTTTATGAATACAGCAATGTCATTAAAAAAAGGAAAAAATAATTTAAAAAAGTTATTAAAAATTAAATCTCAGCAAACAATCGATCGGGTTGAAATAGTAGAGGCTGAAATTGATTTTTATCGGAAGAGTATTAAAAAGCTACGTGCTTATGGTGATGGCCGTATTGTGATTAGAAAGAAAAATTTTCATCCTACTTGCGAGAATAAAAAAATTTTACAATTCACGTTACAAAACATTGCAACGCAAATGATTTTAATGGAAAGAGAGTTGGCTGTCTTAATTAATTATGGAGCTTGATATGACTAAAAATTACTTAGAATACGTTAAAAAACGTTAAAAAACGTCTGTATGATTGGAGTGAATGGTATAGTAGAGAGGATTTTTTTGGTTTGAGCTTTCCATCAAAATCATTATCATATCGTTTAATGACTGAAGCGATGATAGCAAAAAATACATTATCAAGAAATTTGCCAGAAAATGCTGAAGCAGAAGAAATTGAATCATTGATCAATGAAATGGCGCAACATAATTTAAGGATGGCTACGGCATTACGTTACTATTATTTTACTAGCGGAGCATTACGTGTTAAGGCTAAAAATCTTGAAATTTCACATGGTTCATTTAAGATTTATGTCGATATGGGGCATCAATGGATGGTAGGGCGTTTAAGTTCCGCAGATAAAAAATATTGTAATTAATCTATAAACTTTTGTGTTAAGGAGAATACAAGTGGAGAAGTATTTTAAAATTAAAGAGTTTAGTGACCTAACATCTGTGACAGTCAGAGCTTTGCAAATTTATGACAAACTGGGCTTGTTAAGGCCCAGTCATAAAACAATGCATCAGTATCGTATGTATTCAGAAAAAGATATATTACGTTTGCAGCAAATAGTGACATTAAAATTCATGGGGTTTTCTTTAGAGGAAATTAGTAAGATTTTTTCAAAACCAGGTTTTAATGTTGAACGTTCATTGCGTGCTCAGGCTCAATCAATAGCTGAAAGAGCAAAAAAACTTGAGCACGTCTCTAAATTGATGCATGAATTGGCAAAACAACTAGAGAGTGAAAATACGATAAATTGGGAAACGACAACTAAAATTATTGAGGTAATTCAAAAAGGTGAAATAAGTAAAGATAAATGGCATGAGAGTTATCTTAGTGCGCCAGAGTTAATGGAATTTGAAAAAATTGCTGCACAGCATACAGAAGAATATTGGAAAAAATATAGTGAGAGGTGGTTCGTGTTATATAAAGAGGTTGAGGAAAATTTACATACGGATCCAGAGGGTGATGTTGCGATGAAACTAGCAAAGCGATGGTTAGGCTTGGTTGATGAAATTTATTTTAATTTTCCTAATTTAAGAAAAAAATTATGGGAAGGCTATAAAGCTGGAATTATTTCAACTGATGGGATGCCGCATAATCAGAAGCTGATTGATTATATAGGGAAGGCAACGGCAAAATATAAGAAAACAAAAGTTGTTAATTTGAACTATTAGTGAAGTCTCTGACGCTTATTATCATATTTAAAGTATGAGTGTGATTGGCTGGTAGCTATCTTGCCGAAATTTACGTAACGTAAAAATACTTCATTTGAGCCTATGAGTTATAATACTATTTTCCGTGTAATGAAATTTTTATTGTTAATAGATAACACCGCCTTTCTTGCGCCGCAACGTTTTAATGTTAATCGTTGGATTGATAAACTCAATGAAGTGCTTTTAAGTGAAGTGGCATCGCCTGAGATGATTGAGAAAAAAATGCTAGAGTTGTGACGATGTGTGATTAAGCTAGTGAGTGTGTTGATGCCCAATTACCAGGTGCAACTATTACAAGTTATTACTCGCTCGGAAACGTCACCGTTATTTGAGGCGGAAGGCCTGATACCCACTAAGGCAGAGGCAACAAAAGCACTGCTAAAAAGCCAATACCAGGAGTGAGTAATAGAGTGAAGCTGGGAATAGTTGATGTAATAAGCAAACATTTTTATAATTACATATTTTGCTGAAATATTTAATATTATGTTTGTTCATAACGATATAAATATAATCCCATAACAATAAGTAGCTTAAATTATGCTTTTCTTTAATAGAGCAAATTACATAGCAATAGCAAAACAGCAGGTAGATGCTCTCTATGAGCACGTGGAACGTAAAACTAAAGGTGAAAGTGGGCAATTAACAGAGGGCACTCATTGTTTATTGCGAAATTTATCTAAAATAAATACCGTATTAACTCACATAGCTGCTTTGCAAGCAGATGATGGTGTTTCTACTGGTAACTCTTTTCGTACCCCTAGCCCCTGATGAGTTACGCTTTTGGTTGATACTAAAAATCTTTCCATAAACAAGATGTTATTTCTCTTTGCATCTCCTACCCAAACGTTTTGATTTAGACGATAATACGTTTCTTTAAAATAACAAGGAAAAACATCATGCAAGCTTACCAACCCTTAGCTACGGCGGCTGATGCAAAAGATCAAAAATCCACAGCCATTGCTGACACCAAATCCGAAGCCAAACTCGACAAGCCCCTGCAAGGGCATAGTAATGGTGTTATTGCTCTCACGATGCTGGGCGATGGCCGACTGGCGAGTGGGTCTAGAGATAACAGCATCAAGCTGTGGGATGTGCAGACGGGTCAGTGTGTGCAGACCCTGCAAGGGCATAGCAAAGAAGTTACTGCCCTCACGATGCTAGGCGATGGCCGTCTGGCGAGTGGGTCTAATGACAAGAGCATCAAGCTGTGGGATGTGAAGACGGGTCAGTGTGTGCAGACCCTGAAAGGGCATAGCAGTCATGTTTATGCCCTCACGATGCTAGGCGATGGCCGTCTGGCGAGTGGGTCTACAGATAAGAGCATCAAGCTGTGGGATGTAAAAACGGGTCAGTGTGTGCAGACCCTGCAAGGGCATAGTGGTACTGTTAAGGCCCTCACGTTGCTAGGCGATGGCCGTCTGGCGAGTGGTTCTTATGACAAAAGTATCAAGCTGTGGGATGTGCAGACGGGTCAGTGTGTGCAGACCCTGCAAGGGCATGAGAATGTTGTTTTTGCCCTCACGTTGCTAGGCAATGGCCGTCTGGCGAGTGGTTCTTGGGATAATAGCATCAAGCTGTGGGATGTGCAGACGGGTCAGTGTGTGCAGACCCTGCAAGGGCATAGCGATTGGGTTCTTGCCCTCACGTTACTAGGCGATGGCCGTCTGGCGAGTGGGTCTAGAGATAACAGCATCAAGCTGTGGAATGTGCAGACGGGTCAGTGTGTGCAGACCCTGCAAGGGCATAGCGATGGAGTTGCTGCCCTCACATTGCTAGGCAATGGCCGTCTGGCGAGTGGGTCTTATGACAATAGCATCAAGCTCTGGGATGTGGGTGCACGTACATTGCAGTTGCGAGCTGCGGCAAAAATAAAGGCGAAAGAGGAAGCGAAATTAAAAGCCGAGCGCGAGGCGAAAGAGAAAGCAGAAAAAGAGACCAAAGAAAAAGCCGAGCAAAATAAATTAATGATGAAAGATCAAAAACTGGTAGACAAAGATAAAGAACTTGCTGAGTTACGTGCAAAACTTCAACAGTTAGAATTACAACAACAAAAACCCGCAGCACCTGCTGCAGGTTTATCTGTGTCTTTTGAAATTCCATACAACGAATTGCAATATGGTAACAAACTCGGTGCAGGTGGATTTGGTATTGTTTATAAAGGTACTTGGCGTTTTCAAAACGTGGCAATTAAAGAATTGCTCGACGAGAAACCTTCACCTGCAGCAGCGGCTGATTTTAAAAACGAAATGCAAGTGATGGCGAAACTGCGATCGTCTAATGTCGTACAATTTTATGGTTGCGTGTTAGGCAATCCAAAATATTGCATCGTGATGGAATACATGCCAAAAGGATCATTATTTAATTTATTGCGCAGTGAACAAACCTTAGATTGGTCCACACGTTACAAAATGACTTTAGACATGGCCTGTGGATTAGCATTTTTGCATGCAGAAAATATTTTGCATCGTGATTTAAAAAGTTTAAATGTGTTACTCGACGAACACTATCACGCAAAATTAACTGACTTTGGTTTATCGAAATTAAAAACAGAAACTAAGACCACGACAAAAACACAGCAGAGTGTTGGTTCTGAAGGTTGGATAGCACCTGAATTAACTGATCCAGACGGGAAGGATTCACAAAAATCCGATGTGTTTAGTATGGGTATCACGATGTGGGAAATTGCTAGCCGCAAAATTCCTTACGAAACTGCAAAAAGTCGCGCGATGATTCCATTCTGGATGGCACAAGGTAAACGCGAAGACATCCCAACTGATTGCCCACCGAAAATAGCATATTTAATTAAATGGTGTTGGGATACGGATCCAAGCAAACGTCCAACAGCTGCAGAAGCAGTGAAATATTTACGCGATGCCGAAAGTGATTTTAAACCCAGCGATAATAAACCGAATCAAAATGATAATGCGGCGCAAGTGAATAATGTAGCGAGCGCAAGTTTTGCAGCAAGTTATCAAATGAATACACCGGTGATGAAGAAATAATTTTATCCTGAAAAAACTGGTGGATTTGTATATTAATCCCACCTACGAGGTATGATCAATCTTGTAGCTGGATGGGAGAACCGTTGGTGGATTTGACGGTCTAATCCACCTACCAAAAATTAAATATAAAATTTATTTACAAAGAGAAATGTTATGCAAGGTATTAAAGATCAAAAGTCATCAGCAACTGCAGTTACAGTCGTAGATGTCAAAGATCAAAAAGCTACTGTTACTGCCGACATTAAATTCGACCCCCAATATGACAAAACACTGGAAGGGCGCAGCGATACAATTAACGCTATCATAATGCTTCCAAACGGGCGCCTCGCGAGTGGATCTTCAGACAAAAGTATCAAACTATGAGAAGTAAAGCGTGGCAAGTGTGTGCAGACATTAAGCGAGCATAGTGGTTATGTTTACGCCCTCACGGTGTTGTCGGACGGGTGGCGTGAGTGGGTCATGGGATGATACTACCAAACTGTGGGACGTAAAGCATGGCGAATGTGTTCAGACATTAAAGGAGCGTGGCGGCATTGTTAATGCCCTCACGATGTTGTCAGATGGCCGTCTAGCGAGTGGGGCATATGATCGGATTTACATTGCCGGCAAATTGAAAACCTCAAAATGGCAAGATAAAAATAATGAACCTCGTTATACCACGGAAGTGATAGCAGATGAATTAATTATGCTAGACAGTAAAAGTAGCGAAACCTAAGCAAAAAAATACGGAAACACCTGCGGAATCAGCGTCCGGTCCTTCATCATCTTGTAGCCTGCATTAATACTGAGTTTTCACTGCAAACTTCCCCTCCTTTGGCTCCTGACCACACACTCACATCGTACCGATAAGAATGAGTGTGTGGTCAGGAGCCAAAGGAGGGGAAGCTCGAGTTTTAAATGAGGTGAGTGAAAGCCTGCCAATGAGGAGGGGCCTTTAGAAGCAAAAGCAAAAACAAAAAAAAGGAGGTAAAAGCAATGCAGTTAACGGAACGGGAAGTTGAGGTGATTAAGTTTATTAATGAGTTTGGTTATTGTGAAATGCCGCAGGTGATGAGGCGATTTGGACTGCAAAAGACGCGAGTCTATGAAATGTTACAACGATTGGTTGAAGCAAAGCTGCTCTGTCATGAGCGAATCTTATATGGCCATCATGGTGTTTATTACGCTACGCATAAGGGGGCAAGATATACCGATTTGCCAGCGATTGAACGAGTGACGATTGGGCGTTATGCGCATCAGATGGTGATGTTGAATGTTTATAACCGATTAAAAGATCACTATCCCGAAGCGCATTGGGTGAGTGAAAGACGGCTTAAGCATGATTTATTTTATGATGGTTTGGGAAAGATGGGGCATGTTGCAGATGGAATTTTAATGTTTCCTGATGGTAAACAAATGGCGATTGAGGTGGAGTTAAGTGTTAAAGGAAAGAATAGAATAGAAAAGATTTTAAGAGCTTATAGTGTGCAGTTAGCTATTCATGAGATTTGGTATTATTGCACATCGCCTGTTGTCACTGTTTTAACGTCTTTAGCAGAAAAAATGCCATTCATTAAAATTTTTAACTTAAAGGAATTTTTATATGATCAGTGAGAAATTTCCGATGTTTATTTTTAACCATCCGCGACAATGTTTTTGGATAATAGCGATATCACTTGGATTTACCTGGCAGAGTGTGTCAGCGTTGATGGGGTTTTTTATTTATTTAGTGGTAAAAAAACGAATACAGTCACCTGGGTGGATGCTTTCGGCGACAGGTTTAATAATCGGTTTTTTTTTATGTGTTATAGCCATGGGAGGTTATTTGATTTATTGCATGATGGCATGGTATCCAACATTTCGTTTTGGCGGGGTATGTTGGGATCTCACTGGGTAAGTGTGTTTAGCTCGTTGAACTTAATAAATTGTTTTGTTTGGCCAATGGTGTTTGCGGGATTATTAAATTTAATTGATTTAATACGTGAGAATCCACATGGTCAGGTTATGGAATTATTGCATAAGGGTAAACATATTACGTTAGCTGAAGTGAGTGAAAAAGACATAGCAAAAGCTATGACGAAGATTCGAGAAGAAGAGCATGATGGTACGGTGTTAGGGATATCGAAATATACAGGGAAATGTACAGTTATTCCTGATCGAGATATTAATCAAGTGTTATTGGTGTTAGGAACAACGGGCAGTGGTAAAACCATTACATTAAGGCGGTTTTATCAGAGGGCAATTGCGAAAGGATATCCGTTGATTATTATTGATGGTAAGCCGGATGAAGATAACATTGAATGGTTGATGAAATTAGCGGGTGCACATGGAAGAAAATTCTTTGGTTTTAATTGTGGAAATTATCTTGCTTATGATGCGCTAGCTAATGGGGGTTATACAGAGCTGAAGGATAAGATCATTAGTTTGAAAGATGAATGGTCGAGTGATCACTATCGATCGATTGCGGAGGATTATTTGCAGGCGACATTTGAAGTGTTGTTAAGATCAGGAAGAGAGCTTGATCTTAAGGTGGTAGTCGAGTGTTTGAATTATCCTGATTTAGTGATGATGGCGAGAGCGATTAATGATCCGAGGTTGATGAAGAGAGTGGCTAGTTTAGAGCGGTATGATAAGAGTGATATTACGGGATTGCAGGCACATTTGAACATTTTGATTCACTCGGAGTTGGGGAAGTATTTTGAGAAAAATGAAAGTACGTTTACGTTGCCGGATGTGATTCGAGAAAATGGGGTGGTGTATTTTGCGTTGCCGGCGTTGCGGTTTCCGAGTTTTTCGAAGGTGTTGGGTAAGTTGGTGATTAATGATCTTAAGGCGGTGGTGGATCGGTATAGTGGAGGTAAGAAAAGGATTTTTACGGTGTTTGATGAGTTTTCGGTGTTTGCTGGGGAGCAGGTGTTGAATTTGGTGAATATGGGAAGAGGAAAAGGTGTGCATGCGATTTTTGGGACGCAGGGATTGGCAGATTTGGAGAGAGTGGATGTGATGTTTAAAAGTCAGGTGTTGAATTGTGTGAATACATTAATTTGTCATCGGCTGAATGATCAGGAGAGTGCGGAAAGTGTGGCGAATTGGGTGGGGACGAGGGATGCGTTTACGGTGACGGCGCAGATTAATGTGAAGGAAGGTGATGCAGCGATGGGGAGTGTGAGGAGGAATAAGGAGTTTATTGTGCATACGGATGAGATTAAGCAGGGGTTGGGGACGGGGGAGGTGTTTTATGTGACGAAGGTGGGGAGGTTTAGGAGGGATAAGGTTAGAATAAAGCTTTAGTATGATATCGTATATAATTAAAGTTTGGTTTGTTTGCGCAATTTGTAGGGCTTTCACCATTGGTCCTTCATTCACCCAGCACCCTACGGTCAAACCCCATTCTTGGCCGGATACAGCGACTCCGTGTGCACTTTCGAGGCGTAGCGCACAGTAAACCATTTTGAAAAGAAATTTATCTAAATTTATTGTTTTCAATATTTCGTGTAAGTGCGAGCACTATCTGTAGCACAAGCGCCCTGGAAAATTTATCAATTTTTAATTAAAAATGTACAAATCATAGCCTACGAAACTTTTAGACCGTATATACAGTTGGAGCCAATGTTTCACGTCTGCTGAATATTAGCGTTTTCGGGAGCCGGATGCGGGAAAACTGCATGTCCGGTTCTGAGGAGGGGCTGACCGGAGTAATCTGGTCGGTCTACTCAACCGTGGCATAATTGCGTCCAGGAGAAATTTATCCGGGATTTTTGCTGGTTAGTTGAATTATTTGCGACGGAACCTTATCGGCGTCCTCATTTATTATCCAGGTGCACATTGATGAAATGTCATGTGGTTGAAAAGATTTATCATTTACAAGAATAATCATGTAGCTTAATATTAAGGAACATTTTCACTAGCTTTTTGTAGTTCCTTAATAAAATAATTAATAATTTAAATATTTTCTAAATCATAAAAGCAAAAGACAATTGATTAAGTTATTCAATTTCAACTTATATACAAAGGATGGTTAATATGCTAATAATGGTTTCAAGACAAGAGCTTCTACAATATGCAGAACAACATCGAGCTAACATTGAACACGCAAGAGGTTCATTGATAGAATATTTGTCTTACACTTACAAAATTCCACGCGAAGAAGTAACCGCTGAAATAGATCCACAAATAATATTTAGCGATGCAAAAACTGATGATCTATCATATGGTGATTTTTCTTATATTTCAGCGCCAAATATTGATTTTTCAAAAACTAATTTAATAGGTTCAAAATGGCAATGGACAAAATTAAATTCAGCAAAATTTTCTTTTCAGAATAACAAGGCACTTGTAAAAGAAATTGATTTCCTTGGCTCAGATTTATCAAACGCTTCATTTCAAAGTTGTAATTTAAGTAAATGTAGCTTTCGTTTAGCTTGCCTGACAAATGTAAATTTTTCGGAGGCTGATCTTTCTGATACAATTTTGGAATTTTCTAATTTACGCGAAGCTAACTTTGAACGAGCTAATTTGCAAAATTCCATAGTTACTTTTGAGCAACTGAAAACTACCGCGCTTACCAGTACTGCTCTTGAATATCTTTCTGAAGTTGAAAAAGACTTGGCACCTAGGAATTTATTTAATGTAGGGTTAAGCGAAGCCAATTACATTATTAAGCATCGCTCTCAAGCTGTCTATTATAGTATTTCGAGGAGATCTGGTCTTTATGCTAAAAATCTTAATGTTGCTTTAGAAAAGGAAATTGAGATTTTTCTAAACGAGATAATGAAAATTGCATATGATTATAGTCAGCAATTAGCCGAAGCTTGGTTAAACCATTTGGTGGCTAAATTTGATCAAGTTAATAAAAATATAAGAGATCAGATAGCTTTAAAAACTTCTGTTAATCTTGCACAGGCTATGAGGATTGCTCAAGCACGCCGTGAAGCAATAGAAGCCATACAACAGGAACAGGAGAAAATCTGGAGAGAAGCTAAAGAAGAACAACAGTCTTTAAGGCGGCAGGCAGAGGTACGTGAATTTTTAAAAACTATGAAAATTCATTTACCTACCATTGAAGATAAAAAACAATATTATGTTAAACAAACTAGTAATGTGAATATGACGCCAATAACACATGCAACCGCAAGAGGTATTGGAAAACTATTTACACAGGAAACTAAGAAGGATTTAGTCATAACTAGCAGTTTGCGTACACCTCAAACAACAGCAGAGCTGTTTTATGATAGATTAAAAGCTGGTAGTAATTTATCTTTATATCGTAATAAAGATGCAATTAAAGAAATAAAAGATGCATATGATAATGCCTTATCAAATAACAATACTGAAGCGGAGATAGTAAATAAGATAGCGCAAGTAGTATCAAATCAAATCGCTCAGAACGTATTTGTTTCTAATCATTTGCAAGGAACATCAATTGATGTAAGCATAAAAGGGTGGGGTGCAAGTGATCATACCGTGTTTGAAAAAATTATCTTACAAATAGATGGATTGCAATTAATTGATGAAACTGATACGCGTTTTCCTCATTGGCATGTAACAGTTAAAGATACGGAAAAATTGATTGAAGTTTTAAAAAAATTAAATATAGATTTAAATGTTGACAACAAATCTTTAAACACTATACCTACTCTTGGTAATAATAGAACTGGAATCTCACATTCTTCTCTTACATTGTTTTCACCTTTAGAAAAAGCCATTACCGAAACTTTTGTTAATATAGAAAGTAAGGATTTTAAGTCCGAAAATACTGGAAAAAAACAGTCAAAAGATAAAATTATTGGTTCATCCATTATATTTCCATCACTATCTATATATGAATTATCCAGTGCTGTTAATGTATATCAACGTCGACAAGCATATTCATCACCTTCTCTGGTACGATATGGTTTGGGAGCATTGATTGCATTTAGCACAATCTTTATTGGATATAAGATTTTTACAAAAAACACTTCTGCTAATGAAACGACAGCTGTTAACAAATTAAGTCTATAAAAAACAATGGTTACATGTAAGTTTCTTAGAACTTACACCTATTAATCTTAAGTGTGACCAAATGGAATTTTGTGTCTAAGCAACGGGTTACGATAAAAATATTGATATTTTACATTGTATATTGATTACAATTGTCGAAGCTGATGCAATATATCAAAGGAAAAAGTGGCAGAAAGATTATGATGGAGCTTGAGCATTTACGGAAACGGTATGGGGGCCAACATATATGGGTGATAGGTTATTTTGCAGTGACGGTAGGTAATTTAAACGAGCAGCAAGTGCAGGAATATGTTAATTATACCACAATTTATTAACTTATTATAAATACTAGTTTTTTTCTAAAAATCTTTCAACAAATAGCTATGACTTTTTTCAAGCCCCTTAACTAATCCAAAAAATTAAAATAACATTAAGCAGCTTCATCAAATGGTTTGACTTTGATTTTGTTGCTTTGTTTGCTAATTAACCAGGTATCGTACTGAGCCTGTATAGTGATCCACATCTCAATACTAGTACTAAAAAATTTAGATAGCCGTAATGCCATCTCAGGGCTGATTCCCGCATGCCCATTCAGAAGGCGAGACAAAGCGGTGCGAGATACCCCTAATCTTTCGGCTGCTTCTGTCACGCTCATGCCCGTAGCATCAATTAATGCATCTTTAACAATTTCTCCCGGATGTAGGGGATTATGTATAATAGCCATTGTTTTTTTCTCCCGGTATTAGTCATAATCAATATAGTTAACATTGATTACATTCGTGCTATCAAATTTGAAAATAACACGCCAATTTCCATTAACAGTTACCGAGTAAAAACCTTTCAAATTACCCGCTAATTTGTGAAATTTCATGCCTGGTGTATTCATATCATCAGGGCTTGATGCAGCATTCAGTCGTTGTAAGATTATTTTTAGCCGTTTTTCATGGTTAGCAGTAATGCCTGACTTATTGCCAGTATCAAAAAAAATCTTTAATCCCTTATGATTCCATGACTTGATCATACGTTAAGTGTAACGTATCACTTAACAAATTACAAGTTACAATATAATTAATTGTTGTGGTAGGTAATCGTAATTTCGGAAGACTAACACCCGCAATTTCAAAGGTTGGTTAAGCTGATCATGTTTTTCAATTTCATTTAGTAAATCAGTATTTGTAAAACTTTTCATGTCTTTTTTGATACTAACAATCCTGTAGAGGTTGGTATCCGCTAATTTAACCACCCACTACCAATCTAACCTATTTTAATTCACACTTGCTATCAACAATGACTACCAATTTTATAAGGAAGTAATTTTTCATAGTCATCTTTGATATTCCGCCCAAATTAATCTATATTATAGGGTGACGGATAAGTCCTGTTACGTGCCTCAGAGTAGAGCCGCCCTATGGATGACTTGATGATACTGAGGAATTGACCGTACCAGGGGCCGTCTTTTTTATGTCTGCTTTTCGGTAATAATTTTGTGATAATGGGCATTTAGAAAAGTAAACATGCTATTTCAAGCTTTAAATTGTTTCGAGCGTTGAAAAATTTGCTACTAGTTTTTCAACCGCATTTGCTTTATGTTCCGGAGCTAAATGTGCATAACGTAGCGTCATTGTCATATCACTATGCCCTAATAGTTCTCTCACTGTGTTTAAGTCTACAGCAGACATAACAAGTCTCGATGCAAAATGATGACGTAAATCATGCCAGCGAAAATTTTTAATGTTAGCTGATTTTAATATTCCTTCCCAACCTTTTTTTATGTTGTCAAAGCGCTCACCATTTTTGTTTGTAAAAACAAGTTCAGTTTGATTGTGTTGTTTATGCCAGGCTTTTAATACATTTAGTGCTTCAGAATTTAATGGAATATGGCGTGTTTTTCCAATTTTTGCATAAGCACCTTCAATTGTAAGTAAGGCGTGCTCAAAGCTAACATTTTCCCATTTTAGGCTGAAAATTTCGCCGCGACGTAAGCCTGTGTTGATTGATAAAAGAATCATTGGACGTAGATGATCAGCAAATGAAAATTGTTTTAGTTCAGGTAATAGATCATATTCTCGGTCTTTTCGCCATTGATTTGCGCTGTCACGATTGGTTTTAATGACTGCTTCTCTAGCAAGCATTGTTTCGCATAATTTTTTTTCTTCTTCCACAGATAGGAATCTTACTTTGGTGCTTCGGTCTCTTTTGAAAAGCTTGAGCTTTTCTAAAGGATGTTTGTCAATTAATCCCCATAAAACATCTTTAGATAGGGCGGCTTTAAATGTGGAAATATCTCGATTGATAGTTTCGGTTGAGCGACCGCTTTTTAGTCGTTGAGTTCGCCATTGGTCAGCAAAGGATGGAATGAAGTCAACTAATGGTTTGTCGCCAAAAGGTTTGGTAAAGCACCGATTAATGTGCGCGAGAGTTTTTTCGCCCGATTTTCTATGTGCAATCACCCAGGGTTTGTAGTGATCGTTGATAAAATCTTTTAACGTAAATTTTTTTATATCTTTAACTTTGTTTCGAGGATCTATTCCTTTCGCAGCTTCTCCAAGAATCGCAAGCGCTTTATCTCGGGCTTGAGAGGGTGTTAGTACACCTATTTTTCCTATGTTGATACGTTTCCCACGTTCAAACTCACATATGTATAATAATTTACCGCTAATATTTACTCGGATTAAAAACCAGTAAGTTTTTCATCTCGTACATCGTAAGGTTTGGTTCTGGGTTTTAACTGAGAAAGTAGTGTAGTGTTGATTACTGTTTTCATAGATAAATCCTTTTAACAAAAACTGAAGTGCAAATGAAGTGCATTTGTATTGTATTTAGGGGGCTTAAATTGATCAACTGTAAATAAAGTATTTTTTGTAAGATGTTGAAAATAAAAATAAATATGGTTATAATTGTTTTTGGCGATTTAGAGAAGATTACTTAATAATAATTTTGATTATGTAATACTTAGAGCCAGATGGGTGACTGGTGTGGATCAGTAAAGATCCAACGCCTTAAATTGAGAAGATAGGTGTGTATATCAGTTAACGTTGTATGGCATTGCTATTATTTATTAATGCGACTATTTATAGATCGTTTAAGAGCTTTATTTTTTGTTGACTTGGGAGGGCTAATGGGTGCCCCCTTTTTATTCTACATTATCACGCACGCACTTCGATTGATTGTCTGGATGTTGGATAAGCTTTGCAATGCTGATGTTTTTGCTCGACATAAGTTTTCCAAAATCGTGGCGACGGCATCCTCCCCACCCCTCCCCGCCATGTAGCCATCCGCTGTAAGAACAATCGACCCAAGAATCAACCCCCAGACGCAATCCAGGAACGGAAGAAAGAGGATAATAATGATGACCACGCTGCCGACGATATTCTAAACTACGATTAAACTTCTCCGGACTGCCATCACGAAGTAAATAAGCCAGCCCTTGAGCCTGCGCCATCGCATAATTTGTGGGCGCATGCGTATTAATAGAACCAATGACCTGATCGTAAAAAAAATCATCCTTACGTGCATCATAATAGTACTCATCATCACCCATCTGCAAGGCAGACTGAAGCAGCCTAGCATTCCAATGTTTGCCGCTTTCTATGATTCCTTTAGGTTCCAAATATTCTTTAAACTCTTTAATTGCAGCCGTTAGTTTAGCATCATTCACAGACGTAGAAGCAGTAATAGCATTTCTGACTTTACGCAGCTCTATTATATCTTTTGCGTGTCTTTTTTCTTCTTCCGCTTCCCATCCTTCAGGTAATTGTGCATCTTTCTGTTTCCTGATATGGGTTTCACCTTCTGGCAATTGTCTTAATTCGCCCATAATCATTTCTGCCATCCCTTCATCTGGATGAGTTTCGCGGCTGACATCTTCTGCACCAAGAGCAATTTGAAGTGCAGTGCCTTTAATTCGATGGCCTGAGTATACATAACTACTGTGGCCTCTTTTAGCCGTTTCAGCTAAAAGTGCTTTGCATGCTTCTATTTGCGGCCACTTCAATTTATTATTGGCGAGGACACCATTTTTATTTAAATCCTTTTCATCAAAAAGTTTAGCAATCTCAACTGTGAGCCCTAGATTCTCAAAGGTGTGTTCTTTTCCATTAATGCAATAAACCAAGCCATTATTTTTTTTATATAAACGTAAGCAGTTGGCATCTGAATTTTGCATATTTTTTTCATCAGGCATTAAAAAAAGATCACATCCAACCATGCCTTTCATTGTTAAAAGACAGCGATTATTTTTGGGTTGCGTGTACTTATTTCTATCTGTAATTCCTAAAATAAGCGGTCGTAATGCTTTAAAATTTTCTTTTGTAAAATTAGCCGGAATTTCTATCTTTTGATCGGATTTTTTGTCTTTTTCATCAGCGTGAATTGATTTTTTTATTTCATTTAATTCAGCAAGTGTAATCGGTCTATCTTTAACAGAACATTTGTCATCTGATGTCGTTAAAGAATATTTTAGGCCATTACCTGCTTTTTCGACATAGATAACATCTTTTTCAGGCGAGTCTGGCATTTTTGCTTCGGCTGTCACTAACTGGAATCGATAATGCCATTTGATGAATTCTTCTGCGTGATCTTTATCAGCATCATCAACATATTGTAATAGTTTTAGTAATAGTGTCTGTTTTTCTTTAAACTCATCTCTCATTTGATTTTGAAATAATCGATTTGTTTCTCTGCACATTCGATTAGCCACATTCACATCGCGGGGCTCCAGATAACTTGAAATAGATCCGAACAAATCATTGGATAACTTAAATATTTTTGCATTATAACCGTTGGCTTGGGTGGCCTGCTTTTGTAATTGGGTAGACTTGTTTTGTAATAATTCAACATCAAGATGAGAAGACAGCTCTCTTATCGGTTTTAGAGCTTTACTTTTTTTGCCTGGTAATTGGGTGAGTGGCGATTCTAGTTCAGAGATCAGCGCTCCTGTTATAGCAGCCATTGATGTCATGGATTTTCCATTCGATGCTGCAGCAGCAGCACCGCCGCCTGAACCTGCTATGGTATTATCCGATGGTTGACTAAATTTCGAATCACGACCTGAATTCATATAGGGGGATCTCTCGTTAATGTATATAAAGTAATCTCAATGTGCATTATGGGAGCATTATATTAACACAATATTAAAATAAATGGATGAAAGCCCTCTATTTTATCAAATTTTGACATTTCACCTTAATATTATATTAATATATTGAGCTTATAATCTGTATGAGAATAGTATTCATACACGAATGAAAGGTTAAAGCATGAGTTCAGGTCGCGATTCAAAATCATATAGCACCACATCCGATGATGCTATACGGGTAGTGCTAACTGAAGGGCAAACCAATATCTTGCCTGATGCATCTCGTATAGAAAAAATAACGAATAACAGAGCAGCACTTTCATCTTACCAAGCAGATCGTAATAAAAAACCAAAATCGTTAACCGCTCCAATTGAACAAACAGCAGCTGGAAACATGCCTGCAGCCCATGATAATAAAGATATTGCGCAAGCAGAAGATAACCCTGATATGAAGTTAACCACCACTTCAACTACGCGATTAAAAAAAACACCTGTGCCTACTGTTATCCTAAGTGTCCCTACTTGGTGGGTAAAATTTTATGACATTCCTGGCATTGATCAATTGCCAAATGTGCTTCAATATCTTTGCCTAGCCTACGCTGATTATTTACCTGAAGAAAAGATGATATATCAATATCCTGATCCTACCACGATAAATAAAGCACCTTTCTTTACCCGATACATTTCACAAATACAGTATCGTCTTGAGCAAGCAGCAAATGATTTTTTGCGTGAAGGTAATATAGATAAGGCTCTTGCTTTAATCGAACAGAATGACAAAGTTATCAATATAGAAACACAAGGCACAGATCGTTTTGGAAGGTGTATTAAAGGAAGATCACTACTACAAATGGCAGCAATGGGTGGTGACGTAAACCTTCGTGAAAAGAAAGCAAAAGAAAAAAAAGATCATGGCGCATTAGAATTATTCATAAAAGCAGCAAAGCTAACCAAAGATGAAGTTGCAGCTCAAGCAAAATGCCAATCTGAAATTGATAAGTTAAGAAACGATTTAATTCGAATTGTCTCTAACGAAGTGATTACTTGCGGCTATATTCTTGACACCCACATTTATGATGCATTTGGCAATTGGTTTACAGATAATTCTTAAGCGTTTTGGTGGTTGGTCGAGCTTAATAAGCGATTTAGTCTGGGTAAATGGCTATGGTTCGCTACAGTACGTAGCATCTGCATGCGATGCTCATATACACCGAAAAGGTATTGGTTCTGTTGTTGATTCTGGCGTCGTCCCGGCACGTACTTTAAAAAATTCTGACGGTTCTACTTACTTTTCCCCTGTTTCTAGGCTAGGTCTTGATTTTTATTTAGGTTATTATGGCGGGGTGTGCGCCGGGGCAGGGCAGGGGTCTCCGGGGACGGGACAGCTTCGACGTTGGAACACTTGTGTCGAGCAAAAACATCAGCGTTGCAAAACTTATGCAACGTCCCAGCCCACAATCGAAAGCCGGCTGTTAAATAAATGTAGATGGAAGTAACCTCGCTGCAATTGCAGCTGGCGGAAGTTCCCAACATGTACTAATAAACCGGCTTAGTAATTCTTCGTAGCACCCAATGCTGACGCATCAGTAATAAAAAACCCTTCAATTTTTATATGAACAATAAAATTGCATTGTTTTTCCGCCTTACTTCAAAATAAGATTGATTTTAAAAGTTAAAACGCATTCATCGCATGCCGGTAATAGAATCTTCAATGGCTTCTTTTTTTCGCGCGCCTAAATTTAAGATTGATGGCAGCACCTGTTAATACTCTATTCATTTTGGCGAACTGTTTGTTCTTCTTCAAATGTTTGATAGGATCGTTTATTATTAATTGCTTGAGTTCGATGAATGATACTCGCCTCAATAGTTTTAATTGTTGAGCGGATTTGTTTTTGGGAGTATGAAATTTTTGCTTTTGTATCAGCACGATAAATACGATGTGTAATAGGTGATTTTCTATTAATTTGCATGAATAATCCTTTATCATTTGGTGATTTTTGGTATTATATTACATTATTCTGCATCACGACAAAAATATTTGGGCTTTATTCTAAGTTGTTAATTATTAATAGGCTTTATGCTCATGCCTCAGAGCTGGGTCATATGAACTTAGACAAATTCTTTGATACACGTTTTTTAAGCGCCATGTGCAAACAGGATTCTCTGTTGCTCCTGCAAACAAACCCACTGTTACACAGATTGCGGACGAAGCAAAACATCAAACCCATGGAGCAAAAGCAAGTGCAGCGACTGCGGCACAACCACCATTGACAGTGAAATTTGGAAAGTAAATCATTTTTTTAACAGCTCACAAAAGGAATCCGTTATGCCAAGGGCCAATTACTCAGAAGAACTCCTACAACAAATTAGCGATAATGTGTGGAAAGAACAAACATTAGATTTAAATTATCAAGAATTGAAAGATGAATATATTAAAAAGCTTTGCAAAGCATTAATCAATAATACCTATATTAAAGCTCTAAATGTGTGTGGTAATAAGATTGGTGCTGGGGGAGCGCAAGCCTTGGCAGCAAATCAGACGCTCACCATGCTGGATGTGATGAATAACCAAATTGATGCTGCGGGTGCACAGGCCTTTGCAACAAATAAGACTCTCAACTTACTGAATATAAGTGATAACCAAATTGGTGCTTTGGGAGCGCAGGCCTTGGCGGAAAATAAGACTCTAACTGTGCTGTATGTGGGTAGTAACCAAATTAGTGATGCCGGTGCAGAAGCCTTGGCAGCAAATCAGATCTTCACTACGCTGGATGTTGGTGATAACCAAATTAGTGCTTTGGGAGCACAAGCCTTGGCGGCAAATAAGACTCTAACCGAGCTGCATGTGGGCAGTAACCAGATTAGTGATGCCGGTGCAGAGGCCTTGGCAGCAAACCAGACGCTCACCATGCTGGATGTGATGAATAACCAGATTGGTGATGCGGGTGTGCAGGCTTTGGCGGCTAATAAGACTCTCACCTCGCTAAGTGTGTGGCATAACCAGATTGGTGATGCGAGTGTGCAGGCCTTGGCGATGAATAAAACTCTCACCTCGCTGATTATGTGGCATAACGAGATTGGTGATGCAGGTGCGCAGGCTTTGGCAGCAAATACCACTCTCACCACGTTGAATGTGAGTGTTAACAATATTGGTGATGCAGGTGCACAAGCTTTGGCGGCAAATACAACCCTTACCTCGCTGGATGTGAATTACAACCAGATTGGTGATGCGGGTGCACAGGCCTTGGCGACGAATACCACACTCACCACGCTGAACATGAAGAGTAATAAGATTGGTGCTGCGAGTGTACAGGTGTTGGCGGCCAATACCACCCTCACCTTGTTGGATGTGAGTTGTAACAAGATTAGTGATGCCGATGAGAAAGCGATTGAAGCACGTCTGCTAAAAAATCAGCAATGTCGCGATAACTGGTTACGGCTGGCTCCTTTGATGGCTTTTGTTGGCGCTAATCGCACCAGCGGCATTAAAACTTCTGTTCTTCCACTCATTCCAGCTATAGCAAAATTGGCCGATGAAAACTATCAGGAAAAAAACTTTGATCATATCAACTTGGATAGATTCTTTGATTCACGTTTCTTTAAGAGCCATGTGCAAACAGAATCTTCTGCTGCTCCTGCAAAAAAACCTGTTGTTACACAGACTACGGACGAAGCAAAACATCAAACCTATGGAGCAAAAACGAGTGCGGCGACTGCTACAGCGGCAGCGGTACAACCGCCATCGACAGCGAAATTAGGGAAGTAAACTATCTTTTTAACAGCTCACAAAAGGAACCCGTTATGCCAAAAGTAATTTACTCTGAAGAACTTCTACAACAAATCAGCGATAATGTTTGGAAAAAAAAGTGTTAGATTTAAATTATCAAAAATTGAAAGCTGAGGACATTGAAAAACTTTGCAAAGCATTAGCTAAGAATACCTATATCAAAGTTCTGAGTGTGGGTAGTAACCAGATGGGTGCTGCAGGTGCGCAGGTCTTTGCAGCGAGTAAAACCCTCGTCTCACTGAAGATCTGGGGTAACCCAGCGCTGACGCATCAGTTACAAAAAACCCTTCAATTTTTATATGAACAATAAAATTTCAATGTTTTTTCACCTTACTTCAAAATAAAATTGATTTTAAAAGTTGAATTGATACTGTTTTATACAGAATATTTTTTAGGGCGAACGGAATTATTGGATTGCAAAAGATTTATTTAATAAATTTTAATATCGCTGCACTTCGATTCTCTTTTACATGTTTTTTTAGGCGTTTTGTAAATTGTGACAACGCATTCATCGCATGCTCCAGACGCATTAAAAGATGAAATCCTTGCATTGCATTCCAGTTATGTGAAAATAAATGCTTATATTGATAGCCACGATTCTTCTCTATATCAATAGAATCTTCAATTGCATCATTTTTTCGTGCACCTAAATTTAATAGTTCATGAACTTTATCAATAGATATATGCAGATTCTATTTGATTTTTAGTATTATATTACATCATTCTGTATCGTAAAAATATATTTGCGCTTTATTCTAAGTTTTTTGATTATTAATAGGCTTTAAAATCATCCATCAAGGCTGACTATTGTGTCTTCGTTTTATTGATACTAGTCGGCTCTAACTATCCGAACACCTAAAATCTTGCACAAAGCAGCTTAATCTTCTGAATATTAACAAGTAATTTTCGCTGGTAACTTTCGAACAATTTCGTAACCATTTGGCAAAATAGCAACATGGACCGGCGGGCACGGCCATGCGAAAAGCTACGGTTATAAATACGATGACAGTAATAACAATAAGTTTATATCATGTCGCTAATTAAACTAGCCATCTTCACATAATTACCGAATACAGGTAAGATAGTAAAGATGATCAACGGAAATTTATCTTGAAAAGTCTGAATGAGTGCAGGAATATCTCGCGAAACATGATTTCCATTTGATAAAAAATAGGGAAATATAACAATTTCATTCGCACGTATTAGAATTTGCTGATTAATAGCATCACTAATAGAAGGTTCAGCTAATTCCAAAAACCCATAGTTTAAATAAGCATATTTCTCCTCTTTCGTGTTGGCTTTTACTGCATTAGCCAAGCTGGCAATTTGTTGATTGCTCATTAGATTACGACTGCCATGAGCAACAAACACTAATCCTCTTTTTATTTGAAGCGATGTAGTCATCATATACTAGCCTCAACTTGCTTTTTGTCGGAATGACACAATTATTAGATTCGTTAATACCCAGTGTTACGGCCCATTTTATTTAATGTTTAACCCTTTCTTTTGTCCCGCAATATTTTAGTCTTTATTTTTTATTTTTCCTTTAAATATCTTGAGACAAACTCATAGTAGTGATGACTGATTACCCTTAGTATTGATGCTGTCTAAGTCAATCAAAACAAGGAAATCAGTCATGCTGTGTATTGTGCCAGGCCTCTTATTACTTACGCAACATTTTACGACACTAAAAGAAAATTCAAATTACTATCGTTCAAAATTTTGCCCACACTGCGGCAGAGCGGGTGTTTGGAATCACGGCCACTATTCGTAAATCAGTAGGTCCCCAGTTCGAATCCGGGCTCCAGCATCATATAAATCAAGGGTTTCAGCGGGACTAGCAAAAATCACAAAAGTTCATGTAGAAGCTATGTAGAAGGTTTAGAGCCCAACTACTCACCATAATACGCCGCACTTTAAGTTTTGACATGTTGCGCATACAAACCTTGATAATCCTGTAAAATGAACCCTGTATCGCCTAGCAATGGGAAAAACCAATCACTTTGATATTGCAGGAAATTTCTAGTTTTTCCTGAATAATCAATAGATTGCATTTTTTAATAAAATGTTAATCTTTTTTGCAAGCTGATGTGGTAAAGTTGCGTAATTATATTCCAAATGAGAATAAGAATCATCATGAATAGTGCGCGCCGCAGTGATAAGAAAGACACCCCAATAGACGTTAAAGCAGAAGTGCCCGCAGCGATACCAACCACAGCGGTAGGCGTTTCAGCGGGAGTAGCCGCTGTTGCCGCGTCAGCAACGCTCCATCCGTTATTTAACCAAAAAGCTGCCATGCAGGGTCATATGTTCCCGTATCTGGATTCCAAAGCCTTAGCGTGTTTGTTAAGAGTTTCCGCTTTTGCAAAAAAAATTACACAGGATGAACTCGATCAACGAAACGCAAAAAAAATAATAGACCTGACGCTCCGAGGAGAAGTGAGTGAATTGTTTTTAATGCTCAGTCCTGCGCGTGATCATCGACCTGATTACCAAACATCAGACGAACGTGACTTATATTTATATAAAGAAAAGGACAGCCGAGTATTTTATTACTACAAAGAAGACCACAAAAAACACTATCTGCTCGATGAAAAACAACAACCCGTAAAAGTTGACTCGCGTTTTTCATTTAAATCGACACCAGAAAATCGCCAGTGGTGCGTAGAGGAGGCTTTCAGGAAATCGGTGTTTGATATTACGACAAAGCGAAAGCATACACTCTGCAGTGACTCAGAAGAAATAAAAAAAATGGTGGATGAGAATCAAAGACTGTCATTTGTGGTCTATCACCCCAAAACGGAAGCGGACAAAACCCTGCGTAACAAAGGAGGTCAGCTGATTAGTATTGCTGGCAAAACGCCGCTGCAAGTTGCTTTCGGTGAAGAACATGATTACGCGCAAAAAGCGATGACAAGCAAACTGTTGGTGGTGAAGGATGAAAAACAAAGGATCGATAATGAACAAAAAATCCAAGCGCAACGCGATGCGCAGTATGCGCCAGGATCGAAACAAGAAGAAAAAGAAAAAGCAGAAAGATTGGCAAACGTTTTAGCGACCCAAGCAGAGCTCACCCGAGTAATTCTAGAATCAAAACCAGGCGATATCCAAGATTCAGGCCCTCCAAACTATAAATTAACACTAGCAGGAAAAGGAGGCGCTGCAATTGCAGCAGCCTTTGCTCAATTTGAAGCGTCGCTGAAGGCCGTACGTGACACAGCGGTAAGAACAGGTTGTCACTATGATCCTGAGCCACAGTCAAAAGCGCTTGAAGAATACGAACGTCAATTAATGGCTGGCAAAGTGTGGAATAGTCCTGAAATGCAATTCTTATGGCGTAGCATTGGCCATCATCAGCGCATGATGTCATTGGGTTATGGTCACGGTTTTGGTGGTGATGGTCTTGCTAAAAATGTTGAGAATTTGCAAATAGGTCAAACACCGCACGAGTCAACTGCTGTGGTGGTGTGGGATTCGGGGCGTCAAAATTGGGGTGATGCTCGGTGTCTTTACTCTTTTGCAGGGCTTGGTTTTGATTTTGCTCTTGGCCGCGTTGCTCGGGGGCGTTTTTTGGCGCCTCTCTTTGTTCCGCCGGGCGTTGATTATGCGCTTTTCAAATCTTATGTCAATCAAAAACAGCAGACTCACAGAACCGTTATGCCGCAACAGCGAGACCGTCGGCCTGAGCCGCCAAAATCGTCCTGCGTAATGATGTAGTTCTGTCCTGTTGGCAAAGATCTTTAGCATAAGTCGCTATCGATCCTTGCCAACAGGTTTTGATAAGCCAGGATAAAAGTACTTCAACATCCCAGGCTTCTGCTGATTTGACCCACCATTCGGCCCAGTGCTTCAAGTATTGTTTGATCTCGAGGGCAGAGAACCCAGTGGCGACCATTATTTTGACTTGTTCGCGGGCTTTTCGCAGTGTCCGCGCGTGCGGCATAATGCGAACCGATCCGTGATTGTTGTGTTGTGCAGAAAGAGGCTCCCCCCCCCCTATTTGTGTAAGAAACACAGTCAACGCACGGATTATCTTTGACGCTGGTGTTATCCAGGGGTTGCGTCCCTGAATAGTCTATTCCTAAAAAATGAAACGGTTTTGCAATATCACCCATACGTGATTTCTTGCGTGATAAAGTTAATTTTCTTTCCACTAATACTTCCATCATCCGACGGCGGCAGCGATTTAATAAACGTTTGGTGTATCTGTTCAGCACAAATAAAGCTTGACACGTTTTTTTCTATATTTTTCTCAATTTTATTCTCATCAAACCACATCAAATTTCCTTCACGATAACGCCGGCTCCGCATGCACACCGATATAAATTTATTAACAAGCATCAAGTAGAGGGCTGTAAATTAAAGTTCGTTATAATGCGTTTATGCAGCTAAAAATTCAAATTTAAAACCCATGATATGATCATCGCACTGCCCAATGGGATGTTGTGATGAAAATAGAACATATTGATGTTAATAAAACGCTTGAAGATGTGCGCGCGTTATTAGCAAATGAAAAAAACATTTCTCCTGCTTTTAAATCCGTCATGGAAGTTTTATTTCTTGTTATCACTTTACTAATAAATCGGTTTAATTTTAATAGCAAAAACAGTAGCAAACCACCCTCTGACGATCCAAATCGAGAGAAAAAAAACAAAAAAAATGATGCGGGTAAAAAACCAGGTGGTCAAAATGGCCATGCTGGAAAAAATCTTCAGCCCGTTGAAAACCCTGATGAGATCACTGTTATTCCTATTGATAAACGAACCCTACCTAAAGGAAAGTATCGTGATGCTGGCTATGATACTAGACAAGTAATCGACATTCGTATCTCAAGATTTGTTATTGAGTATCGCGCACAAATTCTTGAAGATCAAAATGGAAATCAATTTGTCGCATCATTCCCTGACTATGTTACGCGACCGGTGCAATACAGCCAAGATTTAAAATCTCACTCAGTTTATCTGTCCCAGTTTCAGTTACTACCATACAACAGGATAGATGATTACTTCGCTAAAGAAATAAATGTTCCCGTTAGTTCCGGTTCAATTTTCAACTTTAACAAGGAAGCTTATAACCTTTTAGAAGAATTCGATGGAATTGCTAAGTTAAAACTTATTGCTGCTGCCGTGATGCACGTTGATGAAACTGGGATCAATGTGAATGGTAAAAATGCATGGATTCATTGCAATCATTGCTGCTGGTGAAATGGAATGTCCACTACCTGAAGCAAAACAAATAATCGACGGCAAAAAAAAGCCTGGGCGCATCAAAAAATCAAAAGCACCTAATCTCCTTGAACGATTAGCTTCATTTAAAAAAGATACGCTGCGATTTATGGAAGACGTCGATGTTCCGTTCACGAATAATTTAGCGGAAAACAATATAAGAATGACAAAAGTACAGCAAAAAGTATCTTGCTGCTTTCGTTCTATGGAGGGTGCTTATATTTTTTACCGGATTGGAAGCTGTATTTCAACGTGTCGCAAGTATGGCATGGCAGTTACCACCGCGTTTAAAATGTTATTTAAAGGAGAAATTCTAGATTTTATGTGTGAAGACATTTAATGGGTTGTTTTAGCCGCGATAGTGGTGAACAGATACGATTTATTTTTATATTGATATTATTGTTGAACAAGTCGATCAAGTTTGATCTGCTTCACGCGACAACTATCCTGAAAGTCACCGTAAGTGTCCTAGTCAAGAATGAGACTGATTTACCTATAAATACCACTGCAATTGCTGAAGTAAACTGAGTTTTTAGGTAATTATATCAAGCTGTTGCAAAAAAATAATGTAAGTAGTAAAGATATCTTTTCTATTGTATATTAATTTTTTATGACTTTAAGGAAGAAAATCATGACCGCCACTAGACCCTCTACCGACACAAGCACACCACTAGATCAAAAATCCACGGCTACTCTCTCAAGTACTTCTCAAACATACAATTCAGATGATTTTCCAGATGAAATTCTTATCGAAAGCAACGAAGCTGCTAAACCAACAAATCATGGTCAAAGTTTTGAAGCAAGCGAGCATAGCGACATTGGTAACTATTCTCTTCATAAATTTATTCAATCCATTCCAGATGAAAAAAATACGAGTGAATTTAGAACTATACTAAATGCATGTTTAAAAATCTCTGCTAATCCACATAAAATAAAAACATATGATCCACAACTCGGTGAAGCAGTAGAGATGCCTCTTTATGAAATAACATTAGCGGGCGGGAATTCAAGCATTTTGGTAGGAGATGTGGTCGCTCTCGCTGGAGATTTTTTTAGCACAGATGATTATGAGCCCATCGGTTTTGGAGCAACGACAGCAGACAATAAAGGGGGAGAAGATGAATGTACAAAACGCTTTAAAAATGCGTATGCGAATCTTTTTAATCCTGATAAAAATAAACAACATATTGTTACCGACATAGTGGCTCATATACGACAAGAAGCAGAAGAACACCACGAGCATTTTAGTTTTAGTGTTAAGTTAATCAAAAAGAAAGTGCACGAACAAACGAGCAACATCATGTATGGTTTAGAAAGAGCAGACGAAAAAACACTGAAAGGCATTTGGCACAGCCCCTATTTCGATTTAGCGTTAAAGAATTTTGATCACTTTGGTGAAGAGGCAAAAAAAGCCTATAATGCAGGACATAAACTGGCACTAAAAAAAGCAAGTGCAGCAGGTAATGAAGCAAACGCGGTGAAAAAGCAAGAGCTTTTAAAAGAAGCTTTACTGTTAGAAATGTTCGCTTGTCATTTCTTAACAGATTTATTTGCAGCAGGGCATCTAAGGACGCCACGAAAAGAATTATTGAATCATATCATGGGTAAAGATTTATCTCATATGCCGGATTTAAAAACGGTTCCTTATGCGGATTTAGTGACAGCCGGCTTTTTTGCGAAGAAAATGCATGATGAAGATGGTAAAAATGGCGTATATGTAAAGATAGACAAATCCCTTAAAACTAAACAAAAAGATGAAAAAGGATCGACGTTTACGGCGTCAGGCGATGGAAACTTTTTTAAATTAGGCACTACTAACAATGAATATGCTTTGCGAGTCTGCGAGACGGTCATGTTGGCTTTAGGCGATTTGCTTCTTGCCTATCAGCAAAAAACCAACGAAACCATACTAGATAAAGACTTATCATCTTACCTTCCGTATCCGGATGTTGCTAAAAACGTTAGTCATCGCAAATATCCTTTGTTTTCAATTCAAAGTGGGCAAGTCGTCTGCAGAGGTAATGTGTCAAAAGGTATTAAAGAGTTGATTGTTGACACTATTCCTTGTATCCCAACCAATGTTGGTTTAATTGCCTGTCGATTATTTAATGTGAAGGTTAAACCTGCTGCTACAGCTGCAGCAACTACTGCTGCAGGTGCCGCACAAGCGGTTAAGACGTATGTAAAAGAAGAAATCGCGGATCTTCATAGCAAATTAAAAGAGCATCATATTTCCTGTAATATTATGTAATCAAGGAGCGAACCCATGTCTGCAAGCCATGATAGTAAAATTTCCTCGCAAAACTCTTTAAACTCTTTTAAGCTCTTTACCGAAAAAGAGATCGAAGATTTTCTCGCGAAGGGAAACTGGAATGACTATCATAGCAAGATTGAGATTTTAAAAGATGACACTATTCTATTTCAACAAAAAATCGAGAAGTTTTTAAGCCTAGCACCACAAACGATTAATTGTTTAATGCAAGAAGATATAAAAGCTTATGCACAAATAAAAGGAGTAGCAGGACTTGCAACAAAAGAAGCGGTGCTTCCTGAAATGTCAGTAGAAGTAGTTGATGTAAAAGATCCTTCTCAAAGCTACAAATTAGAAGTTCTCAATCGAAACAGTGATAAGCTCGTTAATTTTGCAGAGTGGTATCAAGAAAAATATTTGCTTTATCATTTTTGTTTTTTAGTGAACACGTATCTCCAACATAAAAAAGCGAAACCAACATTAGAGCTAGATATAAAACCAGAACAATTTTACTTAGTGTTAGAAAGTGAAATAAGGCTAGTATTAAATGCCTATCAAGTGCGTAAAGAATCCCAGCAATTAGTTTTAATAGAAGATGTTAATAAAAGAAGAGGTGAGCTTGAAAAACTAGTCACAGAAATAATTAACCAAATTATCGCTAATGATTTTTATGAAAATTATATTCCCTGCGGCTGGATAGGTGAAAATGGTCATGCACTCTATTTAGCGCTTTTCTTTTTTAAAAAAAATAATGAAATTATCATTCGCATTGATAACTCTGGACGAGAAGAAACAACCATTTTAGGCCGCGTAAAATGGAATGAAACTGTGCAAAGAAAGCCATTAATCGATTATTTAGTCGATGCGATCAGTCAACAGATAGAAAAAAACGGTGAGATAGCAAAGCCTGTTATTTATAATACACATCAACCTAAAAAATATCATTTTGACATCCCTCAGAATGATTATGAGTTTTTGCAAAAACAAAAATACCAAAATTGTGTTGTGGAAGGATATAGACGAGGAATGTGGTATCGACTATTTGGTATCTATAATACCAAAGATGATGCTTTGTATCGTTGGCTATTAAGAAAATCTGAAGAATATGCTGCAGTATCGCATGTTGTTAAAGAAGATGGTCTAAAACAAAAACAAATCATAGAGCGGGATCTAAGAGGTAATCAAAACTTAAATCAAAGACTGTTGAAGCACTCAGCTGATGAACAGCTATCTTTGATCGAAAAAATCAAAACCGGATGGAATGAGAATAATAAAGAACACCAAGCTGATTTGGCACTATACATTGCAAGCGCCGCAACAGAGCGTATGGACGATGAAAAATCATTTGATTTAGAAAAGGATGTACATACGTTTCTAAAGAGTGAGTCACGCGTTATGTTGCTGTTGGGAGGTTCAGGGTTAGGTAAGACATTATTTGGTTATTATCTGGAGCAACAATTATGGAAGACGTATCAATCAGAGTTATCCCTCTCTTCTCAATCAATTCCTTTATTTATTTCTCTCGCAAGATTAAAGCATCCCAATACTGAAGCAGTTGAAGAAACGTTAAAAGCGATAGGATTTGAAGAGAAAAATTTCCCCTCTTTAAAAAAACTACCTTTTCTATTTATCTTAGATGGTGCGGATGAAATAAATGTTCGTAGCAATTTGTATAGCAGCAATAAGCTTGATACCTGGCCCAATGCTAAGGTAATGTTTACATGTCGCTTAGAATATTTAATGCAGCCAGTCTGTGAGTATCGTCATTGGTTTCAGCCGAGCTCGCACCATATCAAAAGAACGATATCGGAGACTGTCGTCGAACGTTTTATAGCACCTTTTTCACTCATTCAAATTGAAGATTATTTAAAAAAATATATTGAACAGAACAAAGAGAATGTAAGCGAAAACTGGCGTGATTGGAAACAGTATTGGCATTATTTCAATGAAATACCTGGCTTATTAAAACTCATTGAGTCCCCCTATTTATTGTACATTGCATCCAGCGTCTTACCCGACTTAGTCAAGCAACAAAACCTAGACGCTAAGTCGCAAGATAAGCAAGAGATAACACGTCTTTCATTGTATGATGCGTTTGTTAAGCATTATTTTCATCGTCATATTGAAAAACCAAAACAACATGAATCGAGTCACCTTTTTAAGGATACTCAAAGTAATATCGAGGAAACTTTATTAGAATACAATCAACAGATCGCACTTAAGTTACATGAAATAGATCTCGTTTCTATTGCATTTCAACCGGAAAAAATTAAAACATCTTCACATGCACGTTTATTAACTATTCCATCGACTGTCAATCCTTGGGTCGAGTTTTTTGGCCCAGGCTCTGAGATACAATCGAAATTATTAGCGTCTCCCATTAAGAAAACGGGCGATAATCATTATGCTTTTTTGCATCCTTCGTTACGGGATTATTTTATTGCACGAGAATTATTTGATCAGCTGGTAGTTATCATGCAATCCCTACAACCTGTCTCTATCGCTTCAATGGATAGTAAACAAATAAAAAGTGGCATAGCAGTTGAAACATTTTCCGAAGAAAAAGTGACACAACAGATTTTACAAGCAAACCCACATTTTGCAAAGTTAACGTTCAATGTTAAAGACAAATTACTGCATTACGATCGACAAGTATTAGATTTTATGGTTGAAAGGCTGGCTCGAGAACCAAAACAAAAAGCTGTTCTATGGGCCATCGTTGAACATTCCAAACAAGATGCAACCGTTGCAAAAGCCGCTGCCAATGCTATAACGATTTTAAATGCAGCAGGCGTGAGCTTTGCAAGCAGAGATTTACGCAAAATTAACATTCCGGGCGCTGATTTGAGCTCTGGCATTTTAGATAATACCCAGCTCCAAGGCGCCAATATGACTCAAGTCAACTTACAAGGTGCTTGGTTACGTGAAGCAAATTTGAGTGAGGCGCAATTAAAAGATATTAATTTTGGTGAGTTGCCGTTGCTTCTGTTAAAAGATCGATGCAATTCTATTCAGTATTCTCCTAATGGTCTTTGGTTAGCAGTGGCAAGTGGTCAGGAGATCATTGTATACGATGCTCAAAGCAGAGCATGTATTCAAACACTAACAGGACATAAGGACACAGTATTTAGTGTCGCCTGGGATCATGAGAGCAAGCGCCTGGCATCAGGAAGTGATGATAATACGGTGCGCCTATGGGAAGCATCGAGTGGTAAAGCATTACGGGTGCTGCAAGGGCATGCGAGTTTAGTAAGGAGTGTTGCCTGGGACCATGAGAGTAAGCGCCTGGCATCAGGAAGTGGGGATGGTACGGTGCGCCTATGGGAAGCGTCGAGTGGCAAAGCATTACAGGTGCTGCAAGGGCATGCGGGTTCAGTATGCAGTGTTGCCTGGGACCATGAGAGCAAGCGCCTGGCATCAGGAAGTGGGGATGGTACGGTGCGCCTATGGGAAGCGTCGAGTGGTAAAGCATTACGGGTGCTGCAAGGGCATACGGGTGTAGTAAACAGTGTTGCCTGGGACCATGAGAGCAAGCACCTGGCATCAGGAAGTGATGATAAAACGGTGCGCCTATGGGAAGCGTCGAGTGGCAAAGCATTACAGGTGCTGCAAGGGCATACAGGTTGGGTGAACAGTATTGCCTGGGACCATGAGAGCAAGCGCCTGGCATCAGGAAGTGTGGATAATACGGTGCGCCTATGGGAAGCGTCGAGTGGCAAGGCATTACGGGTGCTGCAAGGGCATACAAATTGGGTGAACAGTGTTGCCTGGGACCATGAGAGCAAGCGCCTGGCATCAGGAAGTTGGGATAACACGGTGCGCCTATGGGAAGCGTCGAGCGGCAATCAATTACGGGTGCTACAAGGGCATACAGATTGGGTGAGCAGTGTCGTTTGGGATCACGAGAGCAAGCGCCTGGCATCAGGAAGTGGTGATAAAACGGTGCGTCTATGGGAAGTGTCAAGTGGCAAAGCATTACGGGTGCGGCAAGGACATAGGGGTTTAGTAACCAGTGTTGCTTGGGACCATGAGAGCAAGTGCCTGGCATCAGGAGGTTATGATAATACGGTGCGCCTATGGGAAGCGTCGAGTGGCAAAGAATTACGGGTGCTGCAAGGGCATACGCATTTAGTAAACAGTGTTGCCTGGGACCATGAGAGCAAGCGCCTGGCATCAGGAAGTTGGGATAGTACGGTGCGCCTATGGGAAGCGTCGAGTGGCAAAGCATTACTGATGCTGCAAGGGCATACGGGTTCAGTATACAGTGTTGCCTGGGACCATGAGAGCAAGCGCCTGGCATCAGGAAGTAGGGATAACACGGTGCGCCTATGGGAAGCGTCGAGTGGCAAAGAATTATGGGTGCTGCAAGGGCATACGGGTCCAGTAAGGAGTGTTGCCTGGGACCATGAGAGCAAGCGCCTGGCATCAGGAAGTTGGGATGAGACGGTGCGCCTATGGGAAGCGTCGAGTGGCAAAGAATTACGGGTGCTGCAAGGGCATACGGGTTCGGTGAACAGTATTGCCTGGGACCATGAGAGCAAGTATCTGGCATCAGGAAGTAGTGATAAAACGGTACGAATATGGAAAGTGGCGACAGGAAATTTATTAGGCTACTTACAATTTCCATATAATGTTACTTATTGTGCCTGGGCAACATCCACCCCTGGTCAAGAACGTTTAGCGGTAGCTTTTGGTAATGGTATTGCTTGTTTTACGTTATCAATTGGCAATAATTCCTTCAAAACAGAGCTTAATTGGTTGGCCATACCAGGCATCCCGTTACATGCCTCCCAAGTAAATATTATGGGTGTGATAGGCTTAAGTGCATCCAACCAATTATTACTTGAACAACACAATGCGATAGGTAAACCTTCCGTCATGACCGGCACGGCATTCATTGATAGTAAGGATGCAAAAGACAGTAAACAAGCTGTGACTGCATCACAATCAACTTCAACAGCCACTGCTGCGACAGGTACGGCAGTCAGTTCAGCAGGCAGTAATGCGCATGCGCTTTTTGCGAAAGCAACTCCCAAGCCGCTGCTTCCACCAAAACAACAATTTTTACCTAACACCGGGGCAAAAAAATAAGATAAGTTGCGGATTTGTACCACTACTAACACTAAGCTGTTAATGGGGTTAAAAAACCGCGCATAAATAGCGAATACTGTATTCAATAAAATGCGCGTTACCACTGGGGATCCCGCGCATGTTGTTTTTTGTTACACTTAATTCTCTCTGCTGCGATCACATTCACGATCACGGTCATAGCGCCTAATTTGAGCAAAGTAATGGCTCTCTATTGTTAGAGCTAATTCCATCATAAAATTTACCAAATGGTGTGCAGTTTCATCAGATATTCCATCCGGTAAAATATCGATTAATTTGGTGTTGATCATACCGTATCCTCATTCTTTCTAGTTTTTATTTTTGTTCTTTTTGCTTCGCGCCCCGCTTTCCTTTTTGCACTTTCCTCTTTTGCCTCCTTGAGTCGATATGAGTCAGCTTCGATGTTGATGATTTCAGAACGATGAACCAATCTATCAATAAGAGAAACAACACAGGTAGCACTAGGAAAAATGTCGCGCCATTCGGCAAACGGTTTATTAGTGGTAATCACCGTTGATTTTTCATGATATCGCCGTGAGATAATATCAAATAGTAAATCAGCACAACGGTTTGAATACGATAAGTAACCAACTTCATCAATGACTAATATTTTTGGTTGCGCATAGAATTTTAATTTTCTTTGTAATGCCAAATCACCATCTTGAGTAGAAAGTTCATTTAACAAGTTGGCTGCTGTTATAAACAATGCAGTATGGCTACGAATAATGGCTTGATATGCGATGTTTTTAGCAATTGCGAAACAGTAGCTCCTATTTTATATCCACGTTCTGCTGCTTGTATCAGCAGCGTAGAACTAGATGGTGCTGCTTGCCTTAAACGATCTTGACCACGATGCTGACGTGATTGCTTTTTAGCAGCCGTTAATCCCGCAATATGCGACTCATCTTCGATTTGCATTCCTTTGTCGAAGCTTCGTTGATGCGTAGCAATGGTGGCAGCTCCGTCTAAAATGGAAACGGTATCGAGCGTTGCGTATACGGTGACAGTACGACGTACATGTGTAAAAGGTATGGAGTAATCATTCCAGTCAAATCGTGCGTAAGGTGTTTTCCCGATGCTGATTTCTTCTCGATCGTGTGTTGGATAAGAATCATCAGGTAACTGAATCAATGTAGATTGCTCTTCTCTAAATACATCACGTACAGACTGTGTTCTATCTTCAGGGCATGGCCTATCTGCTGTTTGTCCTTCGCACCAATCAACGGCTTGTTTATTTAAATCATCAATATTCTTCCACTCACGCGCAGGGAAAAAGCTATCGCGCACATAACGAATGGCTCTTTCAACGCGACCTTTTTCATTGCCGCGTGCGGGAGCAACTGGCCGTGGTTCAAAGCGATAATGTGCTGCAAATTCAAGTAATGCAGGATTAAATCGAATTGCATCGCCGCGGCGTTCAAGCACAGCACTTCGTAAATTGTCATACAGCAAAACACGAGGAACACCGTTCCATGCTGTGAATGCAGCTTCGTGGCCGCGCAAGAAATTTGCCATGCGTGCATCTAAATAAAAGTGCAGAAATATTTTTCTGGAATAAGAGAGCACCATCACAAAAGCCATCAACGGCCTTTTTGCTTTGCCAATATTAATGTGACCGAAGTGTCCCCAATCTACTTGCGCTTGTTCTCCTGGAAGCGTTCTTAGGTGCAAATAAGCTTCCGCTGGTGGTCGAGGCCGATACAGTGAGATCAAGTAGGGGAAATGATCTGCACCGCCTTTATAACCACGGCTACGAACCATCTCATATAAACGACTCGCTGTTAAAGTCGGATACTTGGCGAGTGTTTCCATAATAAATCCCATGAATGGTGCAATAATTGATTTGCAATTGTACCCACGCGCCATTTTTCAGCGTGATGGTAACGTAAAATTTTTGCTGCTAATTCATCTGATATTGTCATCATTTCTCCTTGGGTTATTTAGGGCGACTTACGGCCAAGACGATGAACGCAACAATGAATTTTTCTTCTCATAACGCAGATAACTACGCCGTAAAAACAGTGAGACCGGTTTTCTGCAAAAATGACAGTGACGGTACTCTTTCATTGCTTCCAAAATGCGCTCATTTGGCTTAGACGGCAGTACAACACGAGGGGGTAAAATAGGAGAAGTATGATGCGTCACTTTATTTTTTTGGCGCTCTCGATAGCGTCGTTGGCGGTCAGCATGTTTTTGACGACCACGAAGGGTGCGTTGATACCGATAACTCGACAAACGACAAGAGCGTATCCGAGAGGTGCGCGAACAGGTTGATCCACAATAGAGATTATTGCGATCACAATGGCTGCAAATAGTGACTAGGGCATTGCAGCCGACACAATTGTATAGGCGAGCAGATAGTTCCATCGGTGTGTTTTGCCGATGAAACATAGACTTATTTGCGAAAACTGTCGATAATCTCTTCGGGTCGCATAAGGTGGTAAACAGTTTGACTGACAGGTCTGGTGACTGTTACCGGTGTCTATCGGCGACCCAACTCTCTGGTTATAAAGTTCCGCTCAATTTACCACATGTTGTTAAATGTATCTTGATTCTTAATTGGCTAAAGTATGGCTGATAGTTTGGGCGTGGCGATTACGCGGCTTTTTGTGTAACCGAAAATTCTTCGCGGGGTTTACGCGGGTTTAAAGCACTGCTAACAGGAGCAAGCAAGACATTGGGTTTTGTCCGCTGGCGCTAGATGAACGCTACTTAAAAATCACCTTATTATTTATATCGCTATTGACATATATGACAATTTGTCATACTGTTTAAATATGATATTAATAGGAAGAAATATAATTCTAGAGTTTGGAAAGGCTCACCCACATAGCAGAAATCCATTATCAGCTTGGGAAAAAGCAATCAAACAAACAGACTACAAAAGCTTTAACGAGCTGAAGCGGACATTTCCGAGCGTGGATTATGTCAGCCATAAATATACTATATTTGATATAAGCGGGAACAAATATCGCTTAATAACAGAAATTAATTACATAGCTAAAGTTGTCAATGTAAAACGCGTATGGACTCATGCTGAATATAGCATGAAGAAAAATGATGATGCTATGAAGAGAGGTAAATTATGAGAGCAGTACAACAAGCAATAAAGCACTGGGAGCATGTGGTTCCTTATGCTCATATACCCCGCAATGAGAGGGAACATGAAAAACTTTTGGCTTTTGTAGATGAGCTAATGGAATGGTCGCGTCATCATAAAGATGAGCATGCAACAAGCTTACTTAGCTTAATTGCTAGTAATATTGAAACTTACGAAAATCTGCATTATCCTGCTAAAAAAATATCTTCTGTTAAGATGCTGAAGTTTCTTATGGATGAGCATAGTTTGGGACAGGGTGATTTACCGGAGATTGGCAGCCAATCATTAGTGTCTAAAATTCTAAATGGTGAACGTCAATTAACATTAGAACATATACGTAGTTTATCTAAGCGATTTGGAGTATCGCCAGCTGTATTTTTTTAATAAAGCTCACACGAATGATCTGCCCCGACTTCAGTAGACACGTTTCTCTAAATATTACAGGTCAATCTTTCGTGCTCTAATGGTGAAACATAGTTTAAAAATGAATGCCTTCTTTTTTGATTATAAAACACTTCTATGTAATCAAAAATAGTTTTTTTAGCATCATCACGTGTTGCAAATCGTTCATGGTAAACGCATTCTGTTTTCAGTGAGTGAAAAAAACTTTCCATTGCTGCATTATCCCAGCAATTTCCTTTTCTGCTGATGCTGCAAGTAATGTTGTTTTCTCGAAGTAATTTTTGAAAATTATCAGAGGCATATTGGCTTCCCCTGCCAGAATGTAACAAGAGATTTGATTTAATTTTTCTGCGAAACAATGCCATTTTCAGTGCATCCATTACTAGCAATTCCTGCATGCGATGCGACATTGACCATCCAACAATTCGGCGTGAATACAAATCCATTATTACAGCTAAATATAGCCAACCTTCTGTAGTTTGAATGTATGTTATATCGCTTACCCAGCGCTGATTGGGCGCCTCAGCATGGAACTGTCGTTGCAATAAATTATCGTGAATGGGTTTGTTGTGATTTGAATCGGTGGTCACCTTGAATCTCCTTTTTGTTTTTGGACGAAGTTCGTTTTCACGCTTTAGTCTTGCTATTCGATGTTTGCCGCAATGCTCTTATCGGGCGCGCAAATCTTTGCATATGCGGCGATAGCCATACGTAGATCGGCTATCCGAAACTCGTCTTGATAAGCGTCACAAGACGCTTATCCTCTTGCTTGCGAGCGCTCTCTGGCCTATTACGCCACGCATAAAATACCGCCCGCGAGACATTGAGAATTTCGCACATCAACTGCGTGCTAAATGTGCTGCAGTTTTCATTGATAAACATAAATTTTATTTCGACTCTTTCGCAAAAAACAGCTGCCTTTTTTAGAATTTCCCGCTCCTCCTTCAGGCGGGCGTTTTCCTTACGCAGACGATTTAACTCTTCAATGAGATTGACTTGATTGCCTTGGTGATTTGATATGATTGGCGCACTATTCTTGGCTAGGCTTACCCAGTTATATAACGTGGCTTCTTTTATGCCTAAATCACGGGCTGTTTTTACAATGGGCTGGGGGGACGTTGTCGCCAAACGAACAGCTTCTTGTTTAAACTCTTCAGTATGCTGCTTACTCATAACACCTCCTTTGATGGGTAGTTTATCAAATTTGGTGTCTACTAAACCTAGATCAGATCAGGAGATGATGCTCATGAAAAAGAAGTGCATAGTGGACTCTTAGGGCACGTAAAACAATTTCTGATGGCGTTAGGTCAGGGATTTGCTTTATATGCAACACATCACCCCATGCAAGTATCAAAGAAACGTTTTGAAATCGATTTGCTTATGTATCACACCAAACTACATTGTTATGTAGTTATCGAATTAAAGCGTGATGAGTTTTATCCCCGTGATGCTGGACAATTAAATTTCTATCTTACTGCAGTAGATGAATTATTGAAAACACCGCAAGATAACCCAACCATAGGCTTACTCCTATGCGAAAAGAAAGATCGTGTCATAGCGGAATATGCGCTTTGTGATATCAACAAACCAATTGGTATATCTGAATTTGAATTAGCAAAAGCGTTACCTAAAGAAATACGCGGTAATTTACCAACAATCGCAGAAATAGAAGCTGAACTAAATACTGAATTTCCTAAAAAAAGTCTACTAGGAAAAAGAAGTGACTCAATTAAGCAGCGAAGAAATTGAAGAATTAATAGAAAAATGCCGCTATTTTGAAAATGAGAATTTACATTTACGTAAACTACTTAATATTGACCCTATTTCGCCAATCCAAAGTATAAAAATACAGCCAGAAATAAAAGAATTAACTGAGTCAAAATTATCCGTAGATGAAAAAATAAAATTGTATCGCTTATTGTTTCATGGTCGAGATGATATTTTCGCTACACGGTGGGAAAGTAAAGATGGGAGAGCAGGATACTCTCCTGCTTGTGCAAATGAATGGGATAGAGCTGTTTGTCGTAAGCCACAAATCAAATGCAGCGAATGCCAACACAGTAAATGGCTACCAATTACAGATCAGATTATACATGACCATCTTACTGGAAAAGGATTTATTGGCGTTTATCCATTGGACAAGGATAAAACAAGTCATTTTTTAGCAATTGATTTTGATAAAAATGCTTGGCAAGAAGACGCCGTAGCATTTATCCTGAATTCTGCAGTTGAACGCCGCTCCGCCGTTTAAAACAGCGCATTTTCAAATTCTTTTTTAACAAAACTAACGCCATTATCCAGGCTGCGGAAGCAGTTTTGGTGGGGCATGTAACAATGATTTAACAAATTTTTTAAAAGCATGATGCAATACTCGCCGCATCCGTTCTTTCACGCTTAACTGCTCTGCACATGGCTTTAATGTTTTAAAAAAAGCACTTAAATTTGATAGCGCTAATTGCACTTGCTGGAATTTTCCATGACTACTGCTCACTTGAATAATTTTTTGACCCGCATGTTGAATCTGTTTTCCAACAGCATGCAATAATTGAGGATTTTGCGAGCGTTTTTCTTTCAGATGTGTTGGTAGATTTTTCCCGATTACATCCACGTGTATTTGTTAATATTGAATGCGATTTAACTCTTAATCTTTTCGAGCGATTTAAACGATGTGAATTTGATTTAGTGTTAGTAAAGATGAATCGTCCAGAAGATTTCCCTAATGGAGTGGATGTTTATTCTGAAAAACTTGAATGGGTTGGACATACCAAATTGATAGAAGAGAAACATAAACCGTTACCACTTGTACTTGCACCACAACCTTGTGTTTACCGCGTAAGAGCCATAAAAGCATTAGAAGAAGCTGGCATTAAGTGGCGTCTTGTATTCTCCAGCCCAAGTTATGCTGGTACGATCGCTGCGGTTAAAGCTGGACTTGGAATAACTGTTTTACCACGTACAATGATACCTGAGCAGCTTAGGGTAGTTAATTATTTAAATCTTCCATCACTAGACGATACACACATATGTCTTTTAAAGCATAATGCCGAAAATCAAGCATTATTATCGTTTGAACAGTTTGTCCTTGCAAAACTTAAGCATTAGCTTGTGATTGGTATTGTGTTATTATATTTTAATTAAGGTTGAATTATGAAGAAAAAAATTATGTTATGGTTGCTAATAGTTATAATGATTTTGATCACTGCCGCCATATTATCGGGGCCTATTATGAGTCATGTAGAACAGGCTAAATATACAGTAGTTGAATCTTTTGGTATTATTGAGATTCGAGATTATCCACCCATGACTGTTGCAGAAGTCGAAGTCCGTGGTGATAGACAGGAAGCAGCAAACAAAGGTTTTAGATTACTAGCTGATTACATTTTTGGTAATAATGTCATGCAAGATAAAATTGCTATGACCGCACCAGTGACATTGGTAACAAATAAAAATAGGTGGGAAGTGAGATTTGTGATGCCATCTTCTTACTCAATGGAGACATTGCCAAAACCAAATAACAGCGCAGTGAGATTAATTCCCCAAGAAGCCAAACGCTTTATTGCCATACGTTTTTCAGGTTTAACAAATGAAAAAAATCTTAATGAAAATTTACAGATACTTGTTAATTTTATGGCAACAAAAAATATGGAATCAATTTCAAAACCAATTTATGCTTTCTTCAATCCTCCTTGGACTTTTCCGCTTCTGCGACGCAATGAAATCATGATTGAAATTAAACGTTAATAATTTCCTTAATTGCATTATTTTTTCTTCCATGGGAAATTATAATTGATGGCGAACTAAGATTATTGAATAATACATCAGTGTTAAATACCAATACGTCATTATCATTTAAAATAAGAGACAGCTAGCCAATGAATCCAGCTCAACCAATCAATATCGTGTGGTTCAAACGAGATTTAAGGTGCCAAGATCATGCGCCTCTCGCTGCTGCTTCGCAAGCAAGCGGTCTAACATTACCATTATATATTTTTGAACCAGAGTATTGGTTGTTGCCTGATACCTCCACACGGCACTGGCATTTTATTTATGATTGTTTACTAGATCTTGATCTTTCTTTGCAACATTTAGGTGGTCGATTATTTTTTATGAAAGGTGACATCGTTGAGATGATGGCATCAATTCGAGCGCGTGGTTACACGATTACCATCTGGTCTCATCAAGAGACAGGTAATGCTTGGACTTATGCACGTGATTTAAGACTCAAATCTTGGACATTAAAAAATAATATTACGTGGCATCAATTTCCAACGCATGCCATTGTCCGAGGTCTCAAAGTCAGTGATGACTGGCATGTTATTCGCAAAGAACGATTGGCACAGCCTGTGGTAGTAGCACCTTTTCGTCTATCAGTACCAACAGAGTTAGAAGGTGCAGAATTAATTTCAAAAAATCCGGCTCCTTTTAAAAATCTTATCGTGGGCAAAGTTCAAAAAGGAGGGCGCTTAGCTGCTAATCGTTTATTAAATGAATTTATTAATACGCGGTGCGAATACTATTTGCAATCCATTTCAAAACCAGAAGCAGCATCATGGCATTGCTCGCGACTTAGTCCGCACATTACTTATGGAACACTCTCAGTTCGTGAAATTCTACAAGCAATCTTGCAAGTATGTATCAAGTTATCTCAAATACCGAGTGAAAGGAACAAGCGCAAGTTGTTTAATCTTAATGGTTTTATCACGCGACTGGTTTGGCATTGTCATTTTATTCAAAAACTTGAATCGGAACCCAGTATCGAACTTTACTCCCCGCATCCAGCATTCGAAAATATGCGTGAACCCTATTTTCGTGAAGATTTTCTTAATGCTTGGTGTCAAGGAAAAACCGGCTACCCATTCATCGATGCTTGTATGCGAGCATTGATTAGCACAGGATGGATAAATTTTAGAATGCGTGCAATGTTAGTTTCATTTGCGAGCTATGATCTATGGTTAGACTGGAGAAGAACAGCACCTTATCTTGCAACACTATTTACAGATTATGAGCCAGGCATTCACTACCCACAATTTCATATGCAGTCTGGCATCACAGGTATCAACACAATACGAATTTATAATCCCATCAAACAATCCTATGAACAGGATCCACAAGGAAGTTTTATAAAGAAATACGTGCCAGAATTACGCCATGTGACAGCAGAGTGGATTCATGAACCTTGGACCATGGCCACACCTCCAAATGATTATCCCGCACCTATTGTTGAACATGAAATTGTTATTCGTTGGGCAAAGCAACAATTAGCTGAAAAAAGAAAAGAAGCAGGCTTTAAAGTAGCCGCAAAAAAAAATATTAATAAACTTAGTCAACGTGCCAAAAAGAAGAAAGCTTTGCTACAGAATAATAGTCGACAAATTGAGCTAGATTTATAAAGGCATCTTGCTAATTGCTGCTTGCAATGCAATATCGTAATTATACGAGCTTTTGTTTATATAATAAAATTAAAGAATATAAAATTGGGGTTGTTGCATAAATAACTGATAAAAATGAAGGAGATAAGCGGGAACTTATTGTAGGATTGGTTTTGCGAACACAATCTAAACAAGGAAGCTCCGCTTATGGACAAGAAGATAGCTTATCGCGTACAAAATTGGAAGGATTACAATCGTAGCCTGATAAATAGGGGTAATTTAACCATTTGGTTTTCAGATGATGTGATAAAAAGCTGGTATGAAAAGCCTTAAAATTCTGAAGTTACTGCAACAACAGCCAGCAAACTTTGCAACAATTTTATCTAATCTTGGTTACAGCTGCAGAACAAGAAATGTTAGGGGTGCTTTAAACCATTTACTTAAATTAAGTTTAATCACCTATACTATTTTTGATAAACCAAGGAGCAAAAAACAGCAATATAAAATTACAGAAGCAGGAAAAGCGTTTTTGAAATTGCAGTAAACACGACGCAGTCTATTGTCGGAAAAAGAGCATGACGGGCAGGTTTCAAACACCAAACGCTTTACTGTACTGCATATTGAATTACAATGCTAACCACTTAGCCACTTATACAAGGAGTTACCCGCATGCTCGCCACCGCCTCATCTAAAATTGACACCAAGTCTGACAGCAAACCCACACCAGCCATACTGCCCACCATAGTAAAACTTCCTAAACGCGATCTGTATATCAAGGTTTTCGCCCAGGAATTTGTGCGCGAATTAGAATATTTATGGGATGTCGCCAATAAACGCGCGGTGGCGCGGGATAAATTTACCACGCAGTTAGCTGCGTTATTAACGGCGGCAGCACCTTATGTTCCGGCGGGTAGTGCAGCTGCAGTATTTGCAACCGCAGTGGAATTTGCCGCCAATCAGGTTCGCGATAAAGAAACTTTATCTGTTGCTAATTTACGCGATCAATTGGATTTACCACGGTTAAATTTGATTGCTGATGTGGTCGCACGAGAAGCGTATCGACGTTATGAATTTTTTATCATTAATCGTTTAAGCGATCAAGCAGAAGACGGTGTGATTCCGTTTGCCAAAGTGGGTGTGGCGCGTGTGCTGGAACATTTGGCGCGTAAACGCGGTGGCGCAGCTTTATCTAAGTTGTTACGAGAAAAGCTAACACCGGTGTTAGGTGATGCTAAGCGCGATCCGAAAAACGATATTTTAGTCGAACTTAGCGAATCATTTTTATTGGCTGGTTTAGTGGAAGGACGTTCTGGATCATTTGTGCAGGGTTTTAGTAATAACGAAATTAAATTAAATAGAACGGAAAAAAATATTGTTGGTGCAGTTAAAACCGCGACGGTGGATGCCGAAGATGTTTATGCGCGTTCTGGATTAATGCACTTTGAAATTAAGCAAGGCAATTTAACACCTAATATTTATCGACGCAGTACGGGTCGTCATCAAGAAGGTTCAGCCGGCGAACAATTAAAACGATTATTCAAAGGTGAAACGGAATCGCTGTATGGTTTTGGGTATGCAAAATATTCCACGGAAAAAGGCCGTGAATGGGATCCTGTTTGTGGTTATGCCATCATGCCGTTAAGTGTGATTGAGCAACGCTATGATTTTAAACCGCATGGTCAAACTCATAAAGTGAGTCACGAACTGGAATCAGAATTACAGCGACAAAGTTTAAGTGTGGTGCCAATCGATAAAGAGACTTTCAAGCAATACATTGCTTGGTGCCGTAAAGATATTAAAAATAGTAAACACACAGTTGCCGATTATTTACGTATGCAAAAAATATGGCTGGGTGCACAATGGGTGGTGTGTCAGGAAGATTTAAGTGAATTAAATTTACAAGGTCTTAATTTAAGTCGCATGGATTTAAGCAGTTCAACCTTAAGCGGTGATTTAACTGGGACCCAATTTGTTGAGAGTTATTTAATCAGCACAAGATTTGTCAAAGTCACTTCTGCCAAGCAAACCAATTTTCGTCAAGCACATTGCGCTTATTTAAAAGCCGATGGTGTCGATTTTACCGATAGTGATTTTACTCAAGCGGATTGTTCCTTTGCTAAATTGCGCAAAGCCAAATTAGTGCGTTGCAAAGCGTTAGGAACGACTTGGTATGAAACCGATTTGCGAGAAATTGAAAGTGATGTCGATCTTTTGAAAGAGCAAGAAAAACAATTAAAGCAATTGGCTGAAGACACCAAGCAACAACGTGCAGAATTACACGCCGTTAAAGATGCCGCGGCACAACAACAAACTAAATTGCAAGAGCTAACACAACAAGTCGTCACATTAATTCAAGCCAAAAACCAAGCGACTGGTGATGATAAAACAATCCAACATGCCATCCAGAAAAATCAAGCACAACTAACCGCCTTACAAGAAACTGTTGCCGAAATAATACAGCAACAAGAAAATCAGCAAATCTTTATAGAATATTGCCGCCATACCGTAAGAAAATTACAGTACGCCATTCAAACAACCGCCAGTCAAGAAGACGTGAGTCTACTGCAAGAACAGTTGCAAACAACGCATCTGCAGATGACATCGCTACAGCAAAAAAATACCGCTGTCATCCAACACGTGCAACTAACGTTTACCCAGCAAATAAACCAACTAGGAAATCAATACGCCGATATAAAACAAAAACTTGCTGAGATCCCTGAGCAGTTCACGCAAGTGTTGGCCGTCATAGAGCAGCAACAAACCCAACGCTGCAAAGCAATTACTAAACATATCCAACAAGTTGAAGAAAAGCTGCAGCAAAAAATCATCCAACTCGGTATGCGCGTTGATACGTTAGAATGGCAGTTCAATCAACTGCAACAGGAATTAGCAGGACCGGCTGATGCTTTACGTCATGTAATGACGATCCTTAAACAACATTATATTCGTTTTAATTCTGTTGAACGGCTAGCAGACCAAAAGCGTTTACCGATCGAGCAGAGTTATATCAATCTTGCCATCACGGAGGAGTACAGTCAGCAATCCAAAGAAAGGAAACTTGAGCAGCGAGATGAAAAAAATAGCGATGCAAAAAATACCGTGAAGGATCTACAAGAAGCGCGTTCTGTGATGCTGGGTTCATATGAAGATTTATATGGCACTAAAAAAGCAATTACAGTAGCGGATATATTTAAATCGTGTGACAAAAAATCAATACAACGATTATTAGTATTAGGACGTGCTGGTATTGGCAAGAGTACGTTTTGCCAATACGTCACGCAGCAATGGGCGACAGGATGGCTATGGCAAGCCATGTTTGATGGTCTGGTATGGATACCACTGCGACGCTTAAATGGAAGTCGATATCCGGTGTTACCAGCTGGACAAGTTTATCATTTGGTGGATGTGATTGAAAAAGAATATGGTGTTATTTTGCCGACATTAGCAAAAAATCGTTTACAAGAACAACTTGATAAAAATAATCTTCTTTGGCTTTTGGATGGCTATGATGAGCTTGCTTCTCCAATTCCTGCACAGTTACAATACGTTGTTAAACAGCTACTGAATATGCCGCGTCAAATCCTTACCTCTAGACCTTATTACACACAGTCGTTGCAATATGATGTTCAATTAGAAATCACAGGATTTACCGATGAAAATATTGAGGCTTATATTAAAAGATTCTTTGAACCAGTAAAAGAGTTGCCCAAGGATCATAAAACGGAAAGTAAAAATACGGTTTCTTCAGCTATTACATCACAGTATCAAGCTTTAATCAATTTCTTAAAAGCTGACGCTAATCTTTGGGGAATTGCACACATTCCTATTAATCTCGAATTAATTTGCAGTGTTTGGTCTGCGCAACCTATTAAAGCAACAACCATAACCATCACAATCCTTTATCAAATTATTGTTACATGGTTACTAAAACGGCATTGCCAAAAGCAAGAGTATAATATGCGCTTATGGGATGAGGAAGCATTATATGAGACATGCCAAGCAGAGCTTGCAGTATTAGAACATTTAGCTTTTCACGCGATGCAAAATAATACGTTGATTTTAGATAAAACAATATTGCCTACAGTATTAAAACAAATTGAGCCGTCTAGCAAACTGCGTAGCGTATTGGCGAGCAAAGTGCTTAATGTAGGTATTTTAAAAGCATTTACTGACGCGAATGATCAACTAACAGAATTAGAGAAAGAATATTATTTTATTCATTTAACTTTCCAAGAATTTCTTGCGGCGCGTTATGTGGTCAACAGTTTACGGCTAGGCAAAGGCGAGCGTTTTAATGCTGCCACCGATTTTATTCGTGATCATAAATACGATAGGCGTCAAGCATTGGTATTTTGGTTTGCTTCAGGGCTATTAATTACAGATAAATCTGCTCAAGGTTTAAAACCGTTACAATATTTTTGGCAAACTTTACAAAGCGCGCCGCGTGATTGGGTGGGTGTTTATCATCAACAATTAGTGATTGCTTGTTTAAACGAAGCGCAAGGAGATAATCGCTTGCCAGAACAAAAGCAGGGATTACAAGAAATAAAAATGTGGCTTGGAGAAGATACAGAGTCAACATATCTATCACGTGCTCCATATGTTGCTCGCATGTGCCAAACGAAAGCTGAAAGGGCAGCTACTGCTTTAATAGAAAGTAAAACAATGTCAGCTGTTTTGGAAACAAAGAATATTTTATTTAAGGCATATAATGACGAAGCCTCTTATAAATATATTGATCTTATTAAAAAATCTGTTAAGGATTTAGGCTACTTAGGTGCAGTGGCTGCTACCCCAGACATACTGCAAACTTTGCTTGAAATCGCATTGAATAACTTAGAAAGAGAATATACAGGCAGTCGGTGGAATAGTTCTCTTAATAACGTTGCACTGCAATCTCTAAGCAAAATGGGTCCGTCGGCTGTGCAAATCTTATGTGATCAAGTAATTAATCCTGAGAACGGAGAAATGGTTAGAGAAGAATTAATTAAAACTTTATGCACAATGGAGGTGGCAAGAATTTCAGGTGAAGTGTTGAAAATGTTGTGCACACTGGCTGTTAACGATAATTCTATGGAAATAAGACAAAGCGCTATTAATGCATTAGATGAACTTTATACAGCGGTAGCGATCCCCTATATGGAGCCGCTACAATTGTTATGCACGCTAGCAGTTAATGATGATTCTGTAGAAAAGCGACGGCGTGCTATTTATGCCTTAAAAAAAATTAATATTGCTGCAAGCGTTCCATTAACGCAGCAAAGTTTGCTTAAAGTTATTTCTACAGACAAAGATGAGCGCTGTAGAATAATTGCTGTTGACGCTTTGGGTAATACAGAAGAAAAGGCGAGCCATGAAATCATTTTGGCATTAAGTGACATTATTATTAGCGAACAAAAAAAGCAGAGAAGATTAGAAAAAACAGATAGCAAGTTGGCAATAATTCAGCCGAAAGAAGATGATGAAAATAATATTAATCGTTACGAATTAATACAAACTACAATAGAAGTTATAGGTCGAATAGGTGCTCCTTCTGCTATAAGTAAAATCCTTGCTGCCTTCAATGACATTGTATTGCATCATCCATCAAGTGAGATCAAAAAAGCTGCTATCGAAGCTCTGGGTAATATGAGTTCAGCCTCTGCTGATCGCCAAGTTTTGAACGCGCTATGTCTAATATTTCTTAAAATTGATAGTCAAGAAAGGTATGACGCAATAACGCATAAAGTTTTAAAAGCTTTCCAGCAAATGGGTGCTGCTGTAGCTACAACAGAAGTGTTTCATGTTTTGTGTAAATATCTTATTGAATATGATGATCATGAAACGTCATATGAAATCTTAAAAACTTTTGAAGTAATGGGTCACGCAGCCGCCAGATCAACAGAAGTTACGACAACTTTGCGGAAACTTGCATTGGATAAGTTTGATAGTAGTGCTGCTAAAACTTTGGGTATAATTGGTGCCAGCGATATTTTGAAGCAGGTTACTCAAGCTTGGTTGTTATTACTGCAATCCAATCAAAAAAATGACATTAGAATAAAAGCAATACAAACATTCGGCTATTTTTTTTCTTATAATACTTGTAGTGTACTAGATCTTATACCTGAAGTTTTTGATGCTTTATTTAACATAATAATTAATGAAAAAAATGCTTTTAAAAATCGTCTTAAAAATCCGGATGCTTATAGGGTATATTGTGCGGTTATTGAAGTTCTAGGCAAGGTAAATAATCCAGTAAAGAAGACATCCCAAAATACATTTATTTTAAATCCAAAAAAAGAAGTGGTGCAGGTTTTGCTTACTCTTTTACAAGATTGGCAAAGCGATTGGGATAAATTGATTCAAAAGCGAGAAGAGATAAGCGCCGCATTAAATACTAGTGATGAACAAAAAGCTACTGCAGATTTAAACAACACTAAAAAAGCCCTTAAAGCAGCCGAAGAAAAAGTTAACGAAGAGCTAGACGCAATTATTAGAAATTTTAGCACTCATATATGTGTGGTATTAGCTAATACAGATATACTGGTAGCACCTACCCCATCCATATTAAAAGCCATTTCTTTAGACTTTGCGTCTTTGTACCGCAATTCAGAAAATTTATTACTTCCGCATGCCACCCCAGAGTTATTCTTAACGTTATTAAAGTATCGTCCAAAAAATGATGAAGATGATTTAAGCGCATATCAAGCTTTATTACTAACAATATTGTATAAAATAGAAGCTGGAATCACGCCTGAAATTATTAATTGGCTTTATAAACCTTATAGTGATCATGCAGATCGCTTTTCTGATACCGGATGCGATGAATTCTTTGAAAAGTTACCAATACGCTCTGTTTTATCCAGATGTTTATCTTCTCCAAAAACGGACTGTTCTGAGGCATTGGCTTTTTTAACTTGCCAGCAAACAGTTGCTATTACTGTCCACCAACAACAACTTATCTTGCACGATGCGCAAGGCAAATTAGTTTTACCTATTACCATAACGAATAAAGAACGAACGCAGTGTTATTTAGACGCATTAACCGATAGGGTGGCTTATAGAAGATTGCCTGCAATAGCAGAAATTACAACGCATTTACCATTTTACATATCAATAAAACAATGGCAGGATTACCAAGAGCAATTACAAATACTATTGTTGATCAACTTATTTGGGGTAGAAAACCAATTGAATAAAAATAAAATAAGTTATACTGGTAAAGCAGAAGAAATATCAACTTTAATATGTTGTTTTTTAACAAAAAATGATCTTGTGGTTAAGTCTAGTCTTTCTGTTCCCATCGCAAGTGATGCTAAATCTGGAGTAAAAATATTCGCGAGCAATACGGTAACAATAAATGCAATTAAACGCAGTTCATCCATTTTTTCTATGTCAGCACAATCCTCTAAAGCCGCAGTTGTTTTTCAAGCTATATTAGATGACAAAACTATGAGTTTCACAGAACAAGATGCAAAAGCAGCAGATGCTCTTACGCTTTTAAATACCACACACAAACAAGTAGCCAGCAGTTTAGCGCTTTTGTTAATACAACATACGGATGAAGAAAATGAAAGTGAGGTTCACAAAAAATTGGGTCAAGACATTCGTGGTTTTGCTTTGCGAAATCAACTCACAACGGTTTTAAGTGAGCCTCAAGTTAAAAAAATGGCGGCGTTACGCGATGCGTATCAACAAGCGCAACAAGAGGGAATAGTATTAATGGAAAGTGAAGGTTCTGGTGAAGAGTTATTAGCAGCACGCAGTAAAATGCAAGCAGCTGACAAAGCACTTATCCAATATTGCCAATCCAATGCCATCATCGGGCGTTATCTCAACCAAGGGATAGAACAAGAAAAACTACCGTTAGGTTTGCAAGCGGCTTTGCTTTATGCCAAACAGCAGAATGTGAATTTTTATGTGTGGCGTAAAAAATCAAAAACTCCAAACGAACTGGAGTGTGTGAGTCGTCATCAAGAAAACAATACTGCAGCAGCTACAACGTTACATTTTTTGGATAAAGGAAATGGAAATTATGGTTGCTTGATTGTTGCTGCCAATAATCCTGCTTTGACGACAGCAGCTACTGCGCCAAAATTTAATTACTAGTATAAGGAATCACTATAATGTTCGCTACTGCTGCCTCACCTAAAGTAGATACAAAATCTGATAGCAAATCCACACCAGCAGCCATACTGCCCGCGATAGAAAAGCATTCCAAGCGCGATTTATATATCAAAATTTTCCAACAGGAATTTGTGCGCGAATTGGAATATCTATGGGACGTTGCCAATAAACGTGCCGTGGCGCGGGATAAATTTACTACCCAGTTAGCGGCCTTGTTAACAGCGGCGGCACCGTATGTGCCGGTGGTCGGTACTGCGGCTGCCGGGTTTGCCAGTGCCGTGGAATTTGCCGCGAATCAAGTTCGCGATAAAGAAACCTTGAGTGTGGCTAATCTGCGCGATCAATTGGATTTACCACGTTTAACTCTCATTGCAGATGTGGTGGCACGCGAAGCGTATCGACGTTATGAATTTTTTATTGTAAACCGTTTAAGTGATCAAGCAGAGGACGGCGTGATTCCGTTTGCCAAAGTGGGTGTGGTGCGTGTGCTTGAACATTTGGCTCGTAAACGCGGTGGTGCAGCTTTGTCTGCACTGTTACGCGAAAAACTGACGCCGGTGTTGGGTGACGCTAAGCGCGACCCTAAAAACGATATTTTAGTGGAACTCAGTGAATCATTTTTATTGGCCGGCTTAGTGGAAGGACGTTCCGGATCCTTTGTGCAGGGTGTTAGTAATAATGAAATTAAATTAAATAAAACCGAAAAAAATATTGTCGGTGCTGTTAAAACTTCGAGTGTTGATGCAGAAGATGTGTACGCACGTTCGGGATTAATGCATTTTGAAATCAAGCAAGGTAATTTGACGCGCACTATTTATCGGCGCAGTGCGGGTCGCCATCAAGAAGGTTCAGCTGGTGTGCAATTAAAAAGATTATTCGGCGGCGAAACAGAGTCGCTCTATAACTTTGGGTATGCAAAATGCAGCACAGATAAAGCCCATGAATGGGATCCGGTGTGTGGTTATGCCGTCATGCCGTTAAGTGTGATTGAGCAACGCTATAATTTTAAACAACATGGTCAAACTCATAAAGTGAGTCATGAGCTGGAATCGGAGTTGCAACGGCAAAGCTTAACGGTCGTCCCGATCGATAAAGAGACCTTCAAGCAATACATCGCCTGGTGTCGCAAGGATGCTAAAAATATTAAACACACTGTGGCGGATTACTTGCGCATGCAAAAAATTTGGCTCGGCGCGCAATGGGTGGTGTGTCAAGAAGATTTAAGTGAATTAAATTTACAAGGTCTTAATTTAAGTCGCATGGATTTAAGCAGTTCAACCTTAAGCGGTGATTTAACTGGCACCCAATTTGTTGAGAGTTATTTAATCAGCACAAGATTTGTCAAAGTCACTTCTGCTAAGCAAACCAATTTTCGTCAAGCACATTGTGCGCATTTAAAAGCCGATGGCATCGATTTTACCGATGCGGATTTTACCCAAGCGGATTGTTCGTTTGCTAAATTACGCAAAGCCAAATTAGTGCGTTGCAAAACATTTGGAACAATATGGCATGAAACGGATTTGCGGGAAATTGAAAGTGATGTTGATCTTTTGAAAGCGCAACAAGCACAACTGAATCAGTTAGGTAACGATGTAAAACAACAACGCGCTGAGTTAAAACAATTCAGTGAAATTTTATTTGCGCAAAGTGAAAAATTAAATCAACTGCAACAACAAGTATCCGCAAGCGTTCAACAAGCATTAACGACAAATAAAGACAGTAAAGATACAGTGCAATTACAAGCGCTGACAGGGCAAATTCAGCAATTAGTCAAACAACAAGAATCCCGCACTGTGTTTGAGCGTTATTGCCAACACGATATTAATGCCTTGCAACAATCGATTCAACAGGCGGCGAGTAAAGAAACGTTAGATGACTTAAAACAACAACTGCAACAAACCCAACAACAATTAAAAGCAATGCAGCAAACTAATATGCATGCTGTCCAATCTACTACAGAGGAATCAGCCAAACAAGTCGATGTGTTAGGCAATCAATATCAAACACTCAAAAGTGATCTGAAAAAGATTCACGGTGAAGTGCAAAAAGAATTAGCTCTACAGGTTAAGAAACAAGTTGAACGTTTTGCAAAACTCGAAACGCAAATTAATCTAGTGGCACAACAATTAACGGTACGTTTAGAACAATTAGAGAAACGTGTGGATAACGTAGAGGCCGGATTGATGAGGCTTGATATTAAACTGGATGCGCAGCGCCCTGAAATTACAGTAGCCCACAAAATTCAAAAATTACGTCTTGCAGTATTAGATGATAAATTTATCACCAGCGAATTAAATTATTACGTCGATCCCAATGGTCAAGTTGCACCTGGCATTGATGATATTTCACCTCTCTATCAATGGGTCGATAAAGAACTTTTACAAAGTGAAGCACAAGTGTTGTTATTGCAAGGGGATGCGGGTGCCGGTAAAAGTACCTTCAATCGTTTTTTATTACGTCAACTTTGGCAAGCGCCTGCTTGGAATACCTTCAAGCCTGGCGATCAAGCACCGAAGGCTTATTTGCCATTTTTTATTGCCTTAGGTACCTCGCGTATACAACCCGACAAATTATTATCGTCATTGGATTTACCCACATCTGTGGAAAATTTCACCGATGCGGAAATGACGGTATTAAAACGTGACTATAATTTATTAATTATTGCAGATGGTTATGATGAAATGCCACAACAACGCACACTGAATTTATACGATGCCAATCAACTGCATCAGTATCAAGGCAGAATCAAATTACTCATCGGTTGTCGCACCCAGCGCGCACAAGAACTCAATGAAAATACCTGGTTTGTGCCGCATGATGACACCCCCGAAGGACGTGAACGATTTGCGCTTTATAAAAAACGCCATGTCGCACCATTTGACGATAAACAAATTGCCGATTACTTAACAAAATATTTAGCCAAGAACCAAAACAATAAAGAATTACGTTTATTAAAAGATGTAGAGACCTATCAAAAGCAATTACAACTATTTCCCGAATTACAGGCACTCATCACGACACCGTTTCTATTATTGGTGGCAGTAGAAATTTTACCGAGCCTAATGGAAGATTTAGAAAAACAGCCTAAAACAGCAGCGGCATCTACTGATTCAAAAGACAGTAAAACAGCAGATGGCAAATCTGCATTACCAACCAATAGTTTGCAACTCACGCGCGCCAAAATCTACGATCGCTTTATGGAGAATTGGTTTCGCCGTCAAGAACATAAATTGCGTTTAATCGGTCAACTGCCAGCGCGCGGTGATATTAAAAACGATTACCGCAAATTTTGTTTAGCATTAGCGCAACGCTTCCATCTAGCGCAAATTACCGCAGTGCAATATCCGCAAGAGCAAGAGGCCGGCTCTAGTTTGGATGATCTTTTTATGTCGACACCAACTACCGCCGTTGTATCAACTGCTACAGCCGCAGCACCTAGCAGCCCTACAGATGCCTGGGTAGAAAAGTTTTTTGGTGAACATCCTGACATGGTGCGTGCACGAACAGGCTCTCCACTGCGAATACGACCCGGCAATTGGCATGAGTTTATTCATGCTTCTCTGGTTGATTATTTTATTACAACGCATATCTGGCAACAAGCACAGCAGTTAGTACAAAAACTCAATGCACCTATTGATCTTGCACTGACAGAACGATTATTAACGCGTGACCAATTATATTTTCTAGCGGATCGCATTAAGCAAGATAAAACCTTCGAAAATTATTGTTGGCAAGTCATTGAACGTTCTAAACAAGATGCAAAAGTAGCGATAGCAGCAGCTAATGCTATTACCATTCTGAACGCTGCAGAAATTAATTTTAGTGGTAAAAATTTATCTAATGTGCGTATTCCGAGTGCCGATTTAAGCGGTGCATTATGTGATGGCACGAATTTTCAAGGCGCTGATTTAAGTGGTGTGAATTTTCAAGCCAGTTGGCTGCGAAACTCAAACTGCAAGGGTGCAAAATTAGATGATATTCACTTTGGGCAGTTACCAGTTATCAATATGTCTCATGCTGCGCATAAACGGCTTTGTTCACCTAATCGTCGATGGTTGGCTATTGATGTTTGCAATCCTGATTCAGAAAAAAAGAATATTTATATTTATGATCTTTTAACTCGTCAACATGTGCAATCTTTTCCAAGACATGAAGAGAGTGCCGTATGGGTATGGGATCCCCAAAGCAACCGTTTAGCTATTACAGCCGGAGATAAAAATAAACATTCATTGAGAGTATGGGAGGTCGTAACCGGAAAAGAGTTGTTTTCTATTGAGGGGGAACAGAAATTTTCCGAACTAGCGTGGGATCCCACTGGTGAACGTTTAATTTTTGCGAACGAGCAGGCTATATCAATATGTAATTTAAAAACCGGTGAGATAGAAAACAGTATCTCCGGTTATACAGGAGCAGTTACTGTTATTAAATGGGATCCTAAAGGTGAAAGCTTTGCTTGTGCATTTGATAATGTAAAAGAGGTTCATATGTTTAAGGCTGATACTACTCAATATCTGCCACCATTAGAGGGGCATACTGATACAGTTTATTCTATCCACTGGGATCCCAGTGGCAAACGCTTAGCTACCACAGGGGAAGATAAAACCATCCGGATATGGAGTGCCGAAACTGGTCAAGAGTTATGTTGTTTATTGAAGCATATTGATATGTTTATGGGTATACCCCACATACAGTGGAGTCCTACAGGAAACTACTTGGCTTCTATTGCTAAATTGGGGCCTGGATATATTTATATTTGGAATGTGGCCTCGGCTAAATTGCATGTTTCATTAATCGGCCATACTCTGAGTGTACGTAGTTTTGATTGGGATTCTAAAGGGGAATATTTGGTTTCAGCAAGCAATGATGAAACTGTACGTGTATGGGAGGTCGCATCCGGTAAAGAATTACTCTGCTTACGCGGACATGAGCAGGAAGTTGCTTATGTGGCATGGGATATTTCGGGTAAGCGTTTAATTTCAGCGGGTGAACACGATTACACAGTACGCACATGGGAAATCTCTGCAGGTAAAGAACTACGTGGTTTGAAAGGACATAAGGATTATGTTGAAACGATAGTCGCCGATCCAAAAAGTGAACGTATAGCAACAGGAAGTCGAGATAATACGATAAGGATATGGGATATTGGTACTGGTAAAGAATTAGTTTGCATGCATGGCCACACAGGATGGATTGGAGATCTTGCATGGGATGCGCAAGGCAAATATCTGTTATCAAATAGTAATAGTTATGATGATAAAACATCATATATTTGGGATGTAACTACTGGTAACAAAATATCTAGTATCACCCTCACAGGTTTTGCTCAAAAGGTTTTCTGGGACAGCAATGGCCGAGGTTTAATAGCAGGAATTTCAGAAGAAGCTATCACTTCTGTGAAAGTTTGGGATGTTATGACAGGTAAAGAAATAAACCATTTTATCGGACATATCGAGGATGAAATCAACAATGAAACCGACAATGAAATACCACGACTATTATGGAGCTCTAAAGGAGAACGCTTAGCTTCTATACGTGCAGATTTTGATATACGCGTATTTGATATTGCCAGTAGTAAAGAGGTATGTCATATAGATGCTCACGGACAAAGTTACTGTATGGTATGGAGTCCTGCAGGAAATCTTTTGGCTTCAGGTGGTATGCACAAAACAATCCAAATATGGGATATACAAAGTGGTAAAGAATTATTTTCTCTGGAAGGGCATACTTCGGATGTAAATGCTCTAGCATGGAATGCCAAAGGGGATCGTTTGGCCTCATCAAGCTCCGACGGTACTGTGCGAGTATGGGATATGAAAACGGGAAAACAACAGCACTGTTTAGAAGGTCATACTCACCAAACATCTAGTGTTGATTGGGACGTCAAAGGTGAATATTTAGTGTCAGGGAGTAGAGATAAGACAATTAGAATCTGGAACAGTAGTACAGGTAAACAAATACATCAGTTAAATTTCCCGCAAGCAGTTGCATGTAGATGGTTTTATAAGGGCTCAACAACTGGTTTATTAGCACAATCAGCAGACAACATTGCCTACTTTGAGATAAAATTTTCGGCAAACGATTGTCATTGTGTTTTACAATCGTTAATTGGATTAGGAGCAAATTTGCATGCTTCAGACATCAATCTTACAAATGCAACTGGTTTAAGCTCTGCTAATTATGAATTATTACAGCAACGTGGTGCTGTGGGTAAGCCAATAATGATCGGTAACCGACAGCTAGATAGTAAAGATGAAAAAGACAGTAAACAAGCTGTGACTGCACCAAAATCAGCTTCGACTGCCACTGCAGCGGCTGGTACGTCAGCGGGTTCAGCAGGTGGTAATCCGCATGGATTTTTTGCGATAGATGCTAAGAGTTCTGCAATAATGCCAGCAAATAACGCAGCGGCTCAATCAACTCAAAAACCGCCACTTCCGCCAAAACCACCAGTTCCACCGAAGCCACAGTTTTCGCCCAACACATTGGTGAAAAAATAAAAGTAAGAAACACACGAAGGAATTATTTTATTTCTTCGTGTAAACCACTATACAAGATGAAGTCTAAACTTTTACAACAGTGTTAGTTATTACATGGTGTGACTGTTGAGTAAAGCTAAACTATAATTTGAAACTGAACGGCAGTGATTTTGGCATAAGCCGTGTTAGAATTTATTTTTTTAAAAAACCCTACAGGAACCCATTTCATGAAAGCCTACCAAACAGCCACTGTCGCAGCACCTGCCACCGCCGATACCAAAGACCAAAAAGTCAACGACACCAAACTTGAAGCCAAATTCGACACCACATTAAGAGGGCATAGCAGTGCTGTTCTTGCCCTCACCTTGTTGCCTGATAGGCGGCTCGCGAGTGGGTCATGTGATTATACGATCAAGCTGTGGGACATAAAGGCAGGCGAGCATTGGACCTTAAAGGGACAGCATAGCAATATTGTTTCTGCCTTCACGTTATTGTCGGATGGACGGTTTGCGAGTGGGTCATATGATAAGACTATCAAGCTGTGGTCGCTAAAGACGTATAGGTGTGTGCAGACCTTAAGCGGGCATACCGATGCTATTCGTGCTCTCACGCTTTCGTCGGATGGATGGGTAGCGAGTGGGTCAGATGATATGACTATCAAGCTGTGGGACGTAAAGACGGGTAAGTGTCTACAGACCTTAAGTGGGCATAGCCATAATGTTAATGGCCTCACGATGTTATCGGATAGATGGCTCGCGAGTGGGTCAGAGGATAAGACAATCAAGCTGTGGGACGTAAAGAGTGGTGAGTGTGTACAGACATTAAGCGGGCATAGCCATAATGTTTATGCCCTCACGATGTTGTCGGATGGTCGTCTAGCGAGTGGGTCATATGATCAGACAATCAAGCTGTGGGATGTAAAGACAGGCGTGTGTGCGCAGACCTTAAGCGGGCATAGTCATTGGGTTAATGCCCTCACGATGTTGTCGGATGGTCAGCTCGCGAGTGGATCATATGATAAGACTATCAAACTGTGGGACGTCAAGACGGGCGCGTGTGCGCAGACTTTAAGCGGGCATAGCGATGGTATTTATGCTCTCACGCAGTTGTCGGATGGTCATCTGGCGAGTAGTGGCGATACTGATGGCAGCATTAAGCTATGGAAGTTGGGCGAGAGCACCTTGCAATTGCAAGGTGCGGCGAAATTAAAGGTGGAGGAAGAGGTTAATTTAAAAGCAGAACAGGAAGCTAAAGCAGACCGTCAAGCAAAAGAAAAAGCTGTAAAAGAAAAATTAGCCGCTGACAGCAAAGATCATAAATGCACTGCCACTGCCGACACCAAGCTCAAAGCTAAACTCGACACCACCTTAAGCGGGCATAGCAATAATATTTTTGCCCTCACGTTGTTATCGGATGGCCGTCTGGCAAGTGGGTCATGGGATAAGACAATCAAGCTGTGGGACATAAAGACGGGCTTGTGTGCACAGACCTTAAGCGAGCATAGTTATTATGTTAGTGCCCTCACGTTGTTATCGGATGGCCGTCTGGCGAGTGGGTCATGGGATAAAACAATCAAGCTGTGGGACGTAGAGCGTGGCGAGTGTGTGCAGACCTTAAGCGGGCATAGCAAAGGTGTTATTGCCCTCACGTTGTTATCGGATGGCCGTCTGGCGAGTGGGTCATGGGATAAGACAATCAAGCTGTGGGACGTAAAGCGTGGCGAGTGTGTGCAGACCTTAAGCGGGCATAGCGATGGCGTTGCTGCTCTCACTCAGTTATTAGATGGCCGTCTGGCGAGTGGGTCAAGGGATCATACTATCAAGCTGTGGGACATAAAGACGGGCGCGTGTGCGCAGACCTTAAGCAAGCATAGCCATGCTGTTACTGCCCTCACGCAGTTATCGGATGATCGTCTGGCAAGCGGGTCAGAAGATAATACTATCACGCTGTGGTCGGTAAAGACGGGCATGTGTGAACAGACCTTAATTGGTCATAGCAATGGTGTTTATGCCCTCAGGTCGTTATCGGATAATCGTTTGGCGAGTGGATCAGGTGATAGTACTATCAAGCTGTGGGACGTAAAGACGGGTGTATGTGCGCAGACCTTAAGCGGGCATGCCTATCATGTTTATGCCCTCACACAGTTGTCGGATGGTCGTCTGGCGAGTGGTTCAATGGATAAAACTATTAAACTATGGGATGTGGGTGCTGACGTATTACAGTTGCAAGCTGGCAAAAAGCTCATTGCGGACAAGGAAAAACCCCCTGGTTTGTCGTCATTATTGCCATCACCCACTAACCTTGCACAGGCTAAATTACAGCCAACAGTAAAATTATTAGTGAATCCTATTTCTTCAACGCCAATTGATCCTAAAAAAGACAGTAAACAAGCTACCTTTACCGAGCAATTGCAATATGCAAACCAAGGCAGTGCCCCTTCGCAACAATATGTTGGCTGGTGTTACAGCAAAGGGGAAGGGGTGGAGCAAGACTCTGCAAAAGCGGTAAGTTGGTATCACAAAGCTGCCACCCAGGGTCATGTGGATGCCCAAACTAATTTAGCTTGGCATTATGAAAGTGGCCAAGGGATTGGTATCAGTTTAGAAGATGCCTTAGCATGGTATAAAAAAGCAGCGGCCCAAAATAATGCATGGGCGCAGGAGCAAGTAGAGCGTCTCAGCAAGCAATTGGCAGAACCAATTAAACAAAATGCCATAAATACAACAGCTCCTACCAAGACAAAGCCAGGCGATCAAAAAGCCCCTGCTCTAATGCCGATCTCAACAGTTTCTAGTACCGCTGCTGTTACTACGGTCTCAGTTTCCGCTGCCTCTGTCATGCCTGCAAAAAGCGATATTAAAACCAATTTGGCAATGGCTTCTGTTACTCAGATTGCATGGAAAGACTTGTTAGCGTCACCGTTAACGCTAATTGGTAATGGCAGTTACGGCGATGTGTATCTCGGTCAATGGTTAGGCACTGATGTGGCGATCAAACAATTGCAATTAAAGACTTTACCAGAAACCTTAGCCAAACACTTTGAACAAGAAGTGCTGGTGATGCAGCAGTGTCAGTTTCCTAACATTGTACGCTTGTATGGTGTGTGTACAGAGCCTGGGCATTACGCAATGGTGATGGAGTATTTGCCACAAAAATCCTTGCGTCATCGCTTGCAAGATGAAAAAGAATTTTTGTGGAGACAACGTTGGCAGATTGCAGTTGATATGGCGCAAGGCTTGGCGTATTTACATAGTCGCAAAATTTTGCATCGGGATTTAAAAAGTTTAAATATTTTGTTAGATGCTAATCATCACGCGAAGATTTCTGATTTTGGATTAGCGAAGGTGAAATTGGAAATTAATAGTAGTAGTAGTACTAAAAATAATAAAGCGTCAGGCAGTGTGCGTTGGCGTGCACCAGAATTATTTAAACGGAGTGCGGTAGCAACTCCCATGACCGATGTGTACAGCTTAGGGATGATCCTTTGGGAAATTGTGACGCGACAATTGCCTTTTAATGATGCTGCTGATGAAGTTACTGTGATGGGCTGGATTAAAGACGGTGAACAAGAAAAGATTCCTGAAAACTGCCCACCAGCATTAGCGGAGATCATTCAAGCCTGCTGGGCAGCGCCTGAAAAAAGACCAACCGCACAAGACATCGTGATGCGCTTAAAACAAGCTCAAACCGAAGAACAAGCGAAAGACGCTAAACAATCTGCTCGCGAAAAAATTTGGCAGTTTGATAGCAGCATCAAACCGGCAGCGAATACCGTTAAAGATTACGCATTAATTTCTGCTGCAGGAAATGACATTAAGAAAGTCAATGACTATTATCAACGCGCACCCGTTGCTGGTTATGAAATTAAATCCGTGCAAGTGATTTACAATCCCAATTTTAATCGCTCATTTTCGCTCGCGATTGAAACACTACAAGCGCGTCATAACAATCCTGCTTTTGCACCGAAATGGGTAACGGAAAATGATAGTGCTTGGCGTAAAGCAACGAATGATCAATTAGAACAAGCCGTCATGCCTTATCAAGATAATGATTATCCAGGCGTAAAATTAGTTCCTGTGTGGCATGGCACTCGGCCGGAGGTATTAAGCAGCTTATTTAAAGCCGGTTACGCCAATTTGGCGACAACCGATAGCGGTTATTTTGGTAAAGGGCTATATTCCGCCTTTGAAGCGGATTATTCGTATCGCATTTATTGCAAAGGTGCTTTGTTAATTAACTGGGTGGCGTTTTATTCGGCGTATCCGACCATTCATGGTGATCGCAGTAAACTAGCGGGTAAAGGTAATTACAGTAATTACGATGCGCATTTTATTCCAGTGGTATCGGAATTTCCCAATGATACCGATTGCGCAAGTTACATTCCTTGTAAACCTAATCAAAAACATACATATCGCGAATTAGTTGTTTTTGAAAGCACCCATTGTTTACCGCGTTATTTAGTGGAATTGCAACCCGCTTTACCCAAAGCCATTGCATTAAAATCCGCAGGTGATCAAAAAGATATGAAATCACAAGCGGCAAAGCTAGCAGCTTTTGGTAGCAAAGCAATTCATCATGCGCCGGTTGCTAATGCTAATCAGGTTGCAGCCAGTGGCACGGCGGCGGCACCAGTGTTTGTTAAGAAATAGTACTAGCTGTTTAAGCTTAATAACCTCTCACGGATTTTTTTAGCAGGAAACTTCCTTTTTTGGAAAGTTTCTTGCTAGAATACAGCTATGTCAACACTCAAAGATAAAATTATAGATATGGGTTTTTCTGACCATATCCTGACGGATGTCGATCTCAATAACTTATTGGATGGCACTGCTGCTGCTCGCTATGGGATGGTCAATAAAGCTTTAAAAAAAGGCGAGTTAATTAAGATTCGTCGAGGTCTTTATTTACTTGCAGAAAAGTATCGTCACACAAAACTCAGTAAATATTTCCTTGCTAGCCGAATTGTTCCACACAGTTATATTTCTCTTGAAAGCGCACTGTCTTTTCATGGCTGGATTCCAGAACGCGTCACAACTATCACAAGTGTGCTTGCTCTTGGCCGCACCAAAAAATTCATAACGCCTTTCGGGGAATTTATTTTTTATCAACTTCCCATTAATGAATATGAGTTTTTAACTGGTGTAAGTAGAATTGAAGAAATTCAAGGCAAACCGTTTTTGTTAGCATCACCACTTCGCGCGCTGACTGATTATGTGTATCTAAAAAAAATAGCTTGGCAAGGCCTTAATTATCTTACTGACAGTTTACGTATTGATAAAGAACAACTCATGCAAATTGATCCCGAGCATTTTATTGATATTAAAAAAGTTTATCGCTCAAAGCACGTATTGCATTTTTTAGATAGGCTTAAAAAGGAACTGAAAAAATAATGATGACTAATATTATTAGTGAAAAGCTGAAAGCTTACACCACGAACGCCATTGAAGATGAAGAACATGCGCTTAAAGAAATCTTGCAAGAAATTGCTCTTTATGGTCTTGCAAGTTCTAATTTTTTTGATAAAGCCATTTTTCATGGTGGCTCTGCATTAAGAATTTTATATGGTTTACCTCGCTTCTCAGAAGATCTCGATTTTTTATTAAAAAAACCAAATCCACATTTTAAATGGGAACCTTATATTGATGCCATTATTGCCACATGTAAGCAATACGGTGTGCATCTAGAAGTCACTGACAAAAGTCGTGTTAACAACACAGTTAAAAAAAATTTTTTAAAAGATGACTCTATTGGAAAAGTCATTGACCTCTCATTTGCTCATCATCCTGGGAAAAAGCTGGCGATAAAATTTGAAATTGATACTAATCCTCCGCAAGGCTCCAATTTGGATGTTAAATTTTTAGAATTTCCTTTGGACTATTCCATTATCGCGCAAGATCTCAGCAGCAATTTTGCCGGAAAGTGTCATGCACTCCTTTGTCGTGAGTACATTAAAGGCCGTGATTGGTATGATTTTACTTGGTATGTCGCTAAAAAAATTCTTCCCAATTTTTCCTTTCTTGCCAATGCGCTTTATCAACAAGGGCCTTGGGCTAAGCAAAAAAACATCGTAGAACCCGCCTGGTTTATCGAGGTAATGCAACAAAAAATCAACAGTATTGATTGGAGCAAAGCAGCAAAAGATGTTGAACCATTTCTGAGTACCAAAGACAGGCAAACATTACATTTATGGGGAATTGATTTTTTTATGGATAAGCTTAACAAGCTAGGAAACATTCTTAAACTCTAATAAAATTTAACAATATTAATTATTTGAATTTCCGGATATTATTCGAATAAATGATCAATGGCGTATATGTTTTACTTGGAAAAATGGCGATGCCTTTGACGTTGAAATTATCGATTATCATTGAGGTGTAAACATGATTAAAAAAAATATAGCTCCTATACATCCTGGTGAAATATTATTAGAAGAATTTATGAAACCTATGAATATTTCTCAATACAAATTAGCTAAGCAACTTCATGTTGGTGCAATAAGAATTAGCGAAATCATTTATGGTAAGCGATCTATAATTTCTGTAATCAGTAGGTCCCCAGCTCGAATCCGGGCGCCAGCACCATATAAAGTCCTTAAAACCAAAAGCTACACGATGTTAACTCCCCATAAATTAAACCTTAGCCCCATCAGTTCAGTGCTCTTATGCAGCTGGAGCTTATGTTGCTTCGATAAAATGACCTGCTGCATATTCATGCAGCACGCTGGCAATAAAGGTTTGATAGGGCAATCCTTTATACGCAGCTTTTTGTTTTAAGCGTTTTAAATCAGCGTTTGAGAGACGCAATGTAATTCTTGCATCTTTACGAAGAAAGTTTGTTGCTGCTGCTTTTGCAAACTTTTTTACTTCTTCAATGTTATCCACTGTTTTCCATTCGCCTCGCTCAAGAGACTCTAAAAGCTCTTGTTCTTCGGGGTCTAGCTTCACATCAAAAACATTATGTTTTTTAGTCATTGTTCTACTCCACTTAAATATTTCTTAGTTAATTTTCGACTCGGAAAAATTGTTTTAAGAAAAATTATTTGCTCATCTTTTTGTACAAACGGTACCGCATAAATATAATCATCAATTTCCACAAGATAAACTTCTTGTGTCGGATACTTTGAAGTATTGGAGTGTTTAACGGTATCAATTAACCCACCATTCTCTATAGCAGAGATAATATCTTCAAAGCTAACGCCGCGCTCCTTTATTAAGAGCCGGTTTTTATCTTCCGAAAATTCATATTGTAATTTTTGACTATCCATGGCAATAATATAGCACAATGTATGACTTTTATCAAACATTTTAAAATATTTAGGCTAACTAATCAAAAAGACATGGTTGCTATGGCGATTTATATGAGGTGAAATCATGAGAATTTCAAAAAAAGAGAAACACCCCAGCATATTGGAAACCGTCCATGAGACAGCCAAAGGCTTGTACGATGCCAATATCATAGATTTTATTACTACGAGAGAATTTGATGAGTTGTGCTTGCCTAAAGTTAAAGAGCTATCGCCAAGACAGATTAAGAGCATCCGTTTGCGGGAAAAGGTTAGTCAGCCTGTTTTTGCCAAATTTTTAAATACAACTTTATCTACGGTAAGACAATGGGAGCAGGGTGATAAACACCCAAGAGGCACATCTCTCAGACTACTTAATCTTATTGCAGAAAAGGGGTTAGGAGTTCTATTGTCAAATCACAATGAAGGTGTAGCAGTTTAGGGTGGGGCAGTTTATCTTGATTTTGATCGAGAAGCATTATCTTTTGAAGAAGCGGTTATTTCTGCCATTAAAAATGTTAGATCTGCTTCTATTGATATTGACGTTGCGAGTGTTGCTCCAGAAACTTTAGTAACCGAGTCAGAAATTGCAAAGCGCCTTAATAAAGGTAGGCAAGCTGTTTTTTTGTGGACGCAAGGAAAACGAAGAAATTCATTTTCAACAGCTGCTACGCTCACATCATTTGGCAGCAAAGCAATTCATCAAAATTCTCTGGTTGGCATAGATTCAAAAAATAGGGATGATAACAAAAATGCTCCAATTCCTACGTTGTCTGTAGATCCAGCAGTGAAAAAATGCCGTATGTGTATTATTGTGTAGGAAATATAATTTATTTTAATTTAATGATGAAGAAAATGTAGTTAATTTTTTAACTGAACTTTAAATAACAAGGAAAAACATCATGCAATCTTACCAACCCTCCGCCACGGCAGTTGATGCCAAAGATCAAAAATCCACCGGCACAGCTGACACCAAATCCGAAGCCAAACTCGACAAGACCCTGCAAGGGCATAGTAATGGTGTTATTGCTCTCACGATGCTGGGCGATGGCCGACTGGCGAGTGGGTCTAGAGATAAGAGCATCAAGCTGTGGGATGTGCAGACAGGTCAGTGTGTGCAGACCCTGCGAGGGCATAGCAGTTGGGTTCGTGCCCTCACGTTGCTAGGCGATGGCCGTCTGGTGAGTGGTTCTATTGACAAGAGCATCAAGCTGTGGAATGTGCAGACGGGTCAGTGTGAGCAGACCCTGCAAGGGCATAGTGAGGTTGTTTTAGCCCTCACGTTGCTAGGCGATGGCCATCTGGCGAGTGGGTCTTATGACAAGAGCATCAAGCTGTGGGATGTGCAGACGGGTCAGTGTGTGCAGACCCTGCAAGGGCATAGCAGTGATGTTCGTGCCCTCACGTTGCTAGGCGATGGCCGTCTGGCGAGTGGTTCTGAAGACAAGAGCATCAAGCTGTGGGATGTGGGTGCACGTACATTGCAGTTGCAAGCCGCGGCAAAAATAAAGGCGGCAGAGGAAGCGAAATTAAAAGCCGAGCGCGAGGCGAAATTAATAGCTGAGGAAGAAGCACAGATAAAAGCAGCTGTGGAAGTGTCATTACAAACAGAACGTGAAGCAAAAGAAAAAGCAGATAGAGAAGCCAAACAGAAAGCAGAGCAAGAAAAATTAGTGGCAGCAGCAAAAGTTAAACAAGAAGTGGATTTACAAGCACAGCTTGCGCAGGTGAAATTGCAACAGAGCAATCCAATGATCAGTGACAACAAGCTTAGCTTAGCTTGGCTATGACCTCGGTCACCCAAATTGTCTGGAAAGATTTATCGGCAACACCCTTAACGTTAATTGGCAATGGTAGCTATGGGGACGTCTATCACGGTCAATGGTTAGGTACTGAAGTCGCGATCAAGCAATTGCAATTAAAAACGTTACCGGAAACTTTAGCCAAGCAGTTTGAGCAGGAAGTGCTCATCATGCAGCAATGTCAGTTTCCAAACATTGTGCGCTTGTATGGCGTGTGCACAGAACCCGGTCATTACGCGATGGTGATGGAATACTTGCCGCAAAAATCTTTACGCCATCGTTTGCAAGATGACAAAGAATTTTCCTGGACACAACGTTGGCAGGTGGCGGTGGATATGGCACAAGGCTTGGCGTATTTACATAGTCGTAAAATTTTGCATCGCGATTTAAAGAGTTTAAATATTCTGTTAGATGCCAATCATCACGCGAAGATTTCGGATTTTGGCTTAGCGAAAGTGAAATTGGAAATTAATAGCAGCTCTAGTAAAGTGAATAAAACTTCTGGTAGTGTACGTTGGCAAGCACCAGAACTTTTTAAGCGCAATGCTTCACCTACACCGGCAACTGACGTCTACAGTTTAGGAATGATCCTATGGGAAATTGCCGCTCGACAGTTACCCTTCAATGATGCTGCCAATGAACTCACCGCCATGGGTTGGATTAAAGATGGCGAACAAGAAAAAATTCCTGCCGATTGTCCGAAAGCGTTAGCGGAGATTATTCAGGCGTGTTGGGCTGCGCCTGAGAAACGACCAACTGCACAAGACATTGTCACCCGTTTAAAACAGGCACAGGCAGAAGAACAAGCAAAAGATGCAAAAACATTGCCAGCAGAAAAAATTTGGCATTTTGATAACAGCATTAAACCGGCGGCCAATATCGTTAAAGATTACACATTAATTCCTGCTGCAGGAAACGACATTAAAAAAGCAAATGAATACTACCAACGCGCGCCTGTTGCTGGTTATGAAATTAAATCGGTGGAAGTAATTTACAATCCCAATTTCAATCGCTCGTTTTCGCTCGCCATTGAAACACTCCAAGCGCGTCATAATAATCCGGCTTTTGCACCGAGGTGGGCTACCGAAAATCATCCGGATTGGCGCAAAGATATTCATACGCAATTAGAACAAGCTGTGTTGCCTTATCAAGATACAGATTGTCCTGGTGTAAAATTAGTTCCTGTGTGGCATGGTACGAAACCAGAAGTATTAGGCAGTTTATTTAAAGCCGGTTACGCCAATCTTGCGATAACTGACAGCGGTTATTTTGGTAAAGGATTGTATTCCACCTTTGAAGCGGATTATGCGTATCGCATTTATTGTAAAGGTGCGTTGTTAATCAACTGGGTCGCGTTTTATTCGGCGTATCCCACGATTCATGGTGATCGCAGTAAACTGGTGGGTAAAGGTAATTACAGTAATTACGATGCGCATTTTATTCCGGTGGTATCGGAATTTCCTAACGATGCTAACAATGCCAGTTATATTCCTTGCAAACCTAATCAAAAATATACGTATCGTGAATTAGTAGTGTTTGAAAGCACCCATTGTTTGCCGCGTTACTTAGTGGAATTGCAACCCAGTTTACCCAAAGCTGTTTCATTGAAACCAGTAGTTGATCAAAAAGATATGAAGTCACAAGCGGCAAAGCTAGCAGCTTTTGGTAGCAAAGCAATTCATCATGTGCCAGTTGCTAATGCTAATCTGACTGCGGCCAGTAGCACCGCGGCAGCCCCGGCTTATGTTAAAAAATAAATATTCTGAAAAAAACTATACCACTCGCCATTGAAACTGCGAAACTCAGTGCAATAAACTAAAAAATATAGTAAAAATAGGCTATGGAAAAGATACTTACCTCAAAGGAAAGAGAAGAATTAATAGTTCGCCACCGCAAGGAGCGCGATAAGCAGATTTGCGACCGTATCAAAGCAGTTTTAGCATATGATGCTGGGTGCAGTTATTCTGAAATGGCACGCATTTTATTGCTTGATGATGAAACGATTCGGCGGCACATTGAAGCTTACCTCAAGGATAATAAGCTATCGACGGCCAATGGCGGCAGTGACAGGAAACTCAGCGACAGAGAAGCGCGTGAGTTGGTGGATCATCTTCAAGAAATCACTTATCTTATTGAAGTAAAAGAATTTGCTAAAGAACTAGGGATAAAATTACATTATTTACCACCTTATTCACCAAATTTAAATCCAACTGAGCGCATCTGGAAACTTATGAATGAATCTATTCGGTATAATCAGTATTACGGTAAATTTTCTGAATTCGCTGATGCAACATTAGAATCTTTCAAACGTATCGGCAGGAAAAAATGCATTTTGCGCGCGAGGATTACAGACAACTTTCAAATTCTGCATTCGCCATTGTTCGCATCTTAAGGTGTAATGGGTATATTAATAGCAATACCTATCGTTCGGATATTTATTTCGCAGATTAATGAGGCTTCAGCTATAACAGGCAATGAGGGTGTTGATTCAAACATTAATAATGTACATTACCCGCAGCTGCCGCAAGCTGGGCCACTACTACAATTAGAATATAAAATTACAAATAATGAAGCAGGCGATATTATAAAGTTAGTTTTTTCAGAAGTTCGTATTGATGAATTTAATGATGTTAGGAATATGATATGCCCTCGATTTGAGTCACCCTTTGTGAAAGTTGTTCCTGTTAGTTATTCTGCATTACACAAGATATTAGCATCAGATGTAGTTCACCAACAGACGCGGTTTTATGTAATAAAACCTAGATTAGAAGAAGCACATAATTCAATGCTTCATTTGCACAATAAAAAAATAAAGAGTATTGCTAATAAGAAAGCCAAGCAAATACATGACGAAAAAGAAAATACTCTTGTTTTAGCTTCTGCCACGGTAATATCACTACCGCAAACATCAAGCGCAAGCCACACGGCAACATCTTGGTTAGATTATCCCATCACTTTGATCAGCGGATGGGTAGACAGTTTATTAAATTCAGCAACGCAATACGCTGCACAAACTGCTGCGGAGTGTCCAAGCTATTTCCCCACCATTTCTCCAAATTATTGGAGAAATGGCGGCTCTCATACATCGCTTTGGTCTAGTCCGGTGAAAAATACTACTAGTGGCAATTCTACAACAATTTCTTGTGCATCTACATCGCTGATGTTGAGAGGTTAGGCGGTACCTGTCGATGTCTCCTAAAAATAAAACTTAGCTAAAAACTGAGTTTAACGTTCCGTTGTGCGGTTAAAGCCCCTCCTGCTGGTGATTTTGTGGGTGCAAAAATGGGGCTTAATAAATGTTGTGTTGCGCCTCCAGCAGGAGAAGCATGCACATCCACCCCATCTGTTGCCCCAGATGCTGGAACTGTAGCTGTAGGGGAATTAGGAGTAGGCGGTATTGCCACTGCAGCAACTGAAGCTGCACTTTGTACAACAGGAGTTCCACCAGGCGCTAATTCTTTTTGATCTTTAGTAACATTGCCAGCTTTAGTCGATGATACGTTTGCTAAAGGTGAAAACGAAGTGGCAGTACCAGCAGAAGCAGCACGTATCAGGCTGTCTAGAGATGCTTCATTTTGCATCTGCAGTCGTAGCTTTTTTGCCTTATTACGTGCAGCAAGCCATTCCAGCTGAAGAGGACGCGCTACCGAAGACTCGAGAGGTTCAATAGGAGAGAGAGGGGAAAGTGGAGAAGGCGAGGGAGATGGACTTGGCAAAAATTTTGATATGGCAGTCCTCGTACGCAAGGACGTATCATCCTGGGATTTTGATGACGTCAATGTAGGGTAGTTTAATAAAAACCTTCCAGAAGCCCCTGATTTTGCATCACTAGGAAAATTACTAGCGCCTACGCTTGAATATCCAGATATAAATGGAGGAGAAGCTTGTTGGTTTCTTGAACCACTATCACCCGAGGAAGGAGTAGCTGCTGCTGTATAATGTTGTTTTTTCGTTTTTAAACTAACAATTTCCTTCTCTTTAATCGCAAGTTGTTCACCATATATCTTTTTCCAATTACTCTGTCTTTTGGTGTATTCTCTTGTAAATGCTTTTTGTTCATATTGTAATCTTCTAATTTCGACATCTTTTTCAGCTAAAGCACTTTTATATTTTTCTTCTTGTGTTTTTAAAACCGCTTCAAGATTGTCTTTTTGATCCTTAATATCAATTATTTCTTCTCTTAATGTGCCATTTTCTGTTGAAAGACGTCGAATCTCTTCATATTTTGCTTCATCGGAAATTAATTTCGATTTAATTCCATATGCATCGATTTCCCATAAGTTATGACAACATGCTTTTAATTCTTTACGAAAAGAGGCTGGCAAACTAGCGTTCCCTAAACCTTGAATATATTTAGATAAAGTTTCCTCGCTCTCATGGTGAAATGACTCTATTATGTAAACAGCTAATTTAATTACCTCACTTATAAAAGTAGAATATTCATTTTCTGTGTAAAACATGATGCCTGGCATGAAGTTGTAAAAATACTTGATGAAAAATAAATTGGTAAGGCTTGTATTAAGATGAGAGTAAAACCGTAGATCCTTTATCCATTTACCAACAACTATAATGATATTTTTCTTAAAATCAGTAATGGCTGGCATTTGATTAATGAGTAGATGAACTTGCTCAATGTTTAACTCGGCAACTATTTTATCAATCCCTACCGTTAGAATGTGTGAAGTAATATGAAAAACTCCTCGTTTAATTAAAAAATTGATTACCTCCGTTTTTGAATCTGTAAATGCTAAATCTAAAAGCGTACTACCCTTAGTATCTCGCAAATAATTAGCATTTGTATTGCTTAACAGAGACAACATCATCGGTTTCATCTTTTCATATGATTCATCGGTACATTGCCTAAAAAGCGATAAAGTTGATTTTTCATCCGCGAGGTTTGAAGACTTTCTACTTTCATCTAACCATACAGTAGCTGATTTCGTATATTCATCCAGCACAATACTTTTTTTGCCTTCAAGCTTGCTGTAGCATTCCACATAAATTTTTTCCTCATTTCGAAAAGCATTTTGTGCTGCCAACCAATTAGTGGTTAATTTAGTACAATATTTTTCAAGATTATCATCTTTTTTTGGGTCTGGTTTATATTGTTTTAAGAAATTATTTGCTTGTGCTCGGAATTTATTTAAAATATAATTATAGTTTCTATCTCCGGCTTTAATAATCACCAAATGGTTATTATAATATGAGGCTTTATTTCCTATTGCAGTAGAATACTCTTTTGTCGCATCATCTATTGTCTGTTGATATATATCTAAAAAAGCCTTGAAATTTCGTCTGGATGTTACCTTTATTTGATTTTTAACTTCATTCGTTAAGCGATCAAGTAGTATTTCAGAATATTTTAGCGTTATCAATTTACTCAGTTTTATAGATAGGCCGTTACCATCGCCATTTTGTACTGCTGCTCTTAAATCTGGACCAATTAAAATATTTAATACTTTAATGTTGCCATCTCTTATGGCTTTTTTTGTTTCTAGTACCAAGGCTTTTTTTATTATCTTAAGAATTTCATTTTCTGGCATCGCTATGGCAGCTGGCACATTCGCTACTTGCCCGCTAATAATTGGTGCGGAATGCGTCTTTCGTGTTGCTATGCTAGTCTTTAGGGGTTGTAAAAGATTGGGAAGAGAATTAGAGCGCTGACGCATTAGTCTTCTTTCTAATAACTTAGAGATTTTTTTGGTGGGCTCTGCGCGATTATGTTTGACATCCATGTTAGCATTATTTGAATTTTGATTATCGCTTTTTTTAGTATCAATAGAAGTAATACTAGATGCAGCAGTTGAAGAAGATTTTTTTTGCTGGGGTCTGTTAAACATTATTAGTATTCCCTATAAGGTATTAACCGCTTGGGTAATTCTATGTTAAAAGCTATCTGGCCTCAATAGTAATCTTTCTCTAAGCTAAGGCGATTATCCTCTGCCTCATGGTAGAGCATAAAAATGTGGGAAGTCGCCTTAGCAAAATCAGGCTGCTTTCGGCATTTCGAATCGCCGTATGCCATTAATATTCCTAGCATAATTAAAAAATACATTCTCTCACTTTTTATGCCGCCCCTTAAACCGCATGGTCGTTGTTGTAATTGCATCTAGCACTCAATAAAGATTCTGCTTTCAAAATAAGTTATCCAGCTTTGACCACCTAACAAAATTGAATCAAACCAATAAATTTTATTGATTAATTTTTGCATTTAATGAACTTTAGTCTTGCTAGCAGCTTGTTGTTTTGTATCGGTGCTGTCCTGAAAAAGTGAAATGGATTGTACTGGCACTTTGGTTGCGGTTCAAATCCGGGTGCCAGCATCATATTTATCGCTTACAATTTTTATAAACAAGCATCGATTCTATTTCGGTTTTATTGATTGCAAAAGCCTCAGATTTGAATGCTTAGCATCTCCAGTAGTAGGCACCGGCATTTTAGGTGATTGTTTAAAAAATGTAGAAATATTATTGTTTGGAATTTTAAATTTTTTGAGTGGTGGTTGCATAGGAACATCCCCGTCGCTTTCACTCGATTCTTGCGCTTTGCGTTTCGCACCATGGTTTTTATTATCGTCATTATTATTTCCATGCTCTTCATCTTCGTCCTCATCTGCGTTCTGTTCATCATCTGAACGCGGTGATCTTGGCTCAAAATCATTATCGTCATCATCTGAGTTTAGCTCATCATCACTTTCTGACTCACTTGCGCTATCGGAACTTCTTTGTTGTTCATCATCTATATCATCTGATGGTTGACCGATAAATTCATATTTTAAAAAACTTTCATAATCTTTTGTATCTTTTTTTTCTCTTATTCTTTCCATCTGCTCTGTATTATAAATTTTACGACCCATAACCTCTCTAAGTATTTTAGTAATATCCTCATCAACGTTACCATCGCTATTTAAATACAAATCACCAAAAACTTCCGCGTTTAACAAGAGTGAACAAAGATCTTCATCATCATCACTTTCATTATCTGTCGTAGAGATTTGATAGTTTGTTCTGGCATCATTGGTATACCTTTGACAGCTTGTGCGATGGAATCAAAAAAACAATCGCCATTTTTAACGGATTTTCCGATCATTAAATCACTTTTGCTTTCTTTTATAACATTGCTCAACTTGGGTATGCCAATGCTATCTTGCTTTATGCTTTCACGCTTTGTTTCTGCTAAATTTGAAAATGCGGCCAATGGTGTGGCAGCAGAATTTAAAGATTGTTTGGCATGAAATGTAGAAAGCATAGTTAGTATCCTAAAAAAAACTTAAAAGCGCAGCAATGGGTTGTAATTCATATACTGATTGATCAATGCATTTTAGTATTCCTTATTTTCTATGTAACTTGAACCCGCATGATTAATTTCTTTATATTTTCCATTCATGAATTTATAGGTGATTGTTTCGTCAACAGGCATGCTCTTATTTCTTTTTTCACTGTATGTTGTTCCGAATTTTTTTACTTTAAAGTTGTAATAATCATCTTCATTTGATTTTTCAAAGTTGACAGCAGCAGTATAAGCTTCACATGGTATTGTTTCGGAAAATGTACAGTCATTAAAATTTTCGTAATAAACAGTTTCTTTATGGGCCTGTAGAATGTTTTTCTTATACGGGATGAGCAGACTGAGTTCCTTATCTCTCTCTGCAACGTGATTAAATTCTAAAGATAAGCCAAATTTATTTTGACCCACCTGAATTAATTCCACTACGGGAAGCTCTCCATATTCGCCGTCATACATGATGAATTGATTTTGAGCTTCAATTTTCCAATGATTGTTGTTTTCTGTAAATACAGCGGCGCCAATTAATGGAAGGCAAGCGTGGCAGTCAAAGGGAATATTCGTTGGAATTGTTTTTGTTAAAAGAAATACTTTGTTTTTGCCATTTTCTTGAAAGGTGATAAGCGAAATAGTTTTTACAAATCCTTTTCTTTCTTTAAAATATCCATCAATTTCTTTATTGGGGAATGAAATATTTTCCCAGCTAGCATGTTTCATTGCAGAGTTGTAATTCCCATAAATCATTTTCATGGCCTGCGCTTCTGAAAGCACAGGCTCGGTTGCAAAAGCAGATGTTATCCCAAGGGCGGATACAGTCATAACATTTATGGCGGTCTTGAAATAAATTCGCATATTACTCCCGTTTCAATATGTCATAATACTCATGAAAATCTTCCATAGGTTTTGGGTTGTATGGTTCTTTATTTATTCTTTTCGATAAAATGGCTTTATAATTTTCAATAGTTTCTTCCCAAGTGGCTTTTCGTTTTAATAACGACGAGGTTGTTTCATTTTTTCTGAAAAGCCAGCGAACACCAGCGCAAATGTTACAAGATGGATCCATTAATTCATCTGTTGAAACACAGACAAAATGATCTCTTAAGTCATGTTTTATGCCGGCGAGGTATTGATGTGTATCTCCTCGAAGCTGCATCAGGCCATAAACATGCAGATGTTTTTTTGGCGCCGGGTCAAAACTGGATTCAGTTGCGATAAGTGCTTTTACAATATCAGCATCAAGAGGTTCATCTAATGTAAAAATATCATTCCAATACTGTACCCAGCCTCGAATTTCAACATCGTATTTATCAGCATGATGAAATTTTTCTGTTAGCATAAAAGGTGTAGGCGGCCCTGATAGATCAGCAAAATAGGTATTACTGATGAATTTAATTTCAGCAAAGGATAGCTCATCTTTTCCAGAAGGGTTGTTAGCGCAGTGTTCATGGCAAATAGTATTTTTGCCATGAGGGTAGCTTTTGCTGGGGTGGGTATGGACAACATGTTCTTGGACAAGGTGTTGTCCTCGACCGCATCTCCGCCACGGATGGACTTTGGGATGCGACGTGTCAGTTGGACTCAGATATTCCAATGTATCATTATGATCGTGGATTACGTGTTCCATGCTTTTTTGCTCCTCTATTAATAAAGTATGAATGCGCAAATTAGTAATTTTAGCGCTCTTAAGAACGCGTTACCAACCTTTTATCTGCTGAATAGTTACAAACGATTGCGCTGATGTCCGCGAATTTTTTTCATACCTTAGTTGGCTCTTAAGTTGTTACCAGTATTTTTAACATCACCTTGACATGCCGCTCTTTCTAAAGCAGAATTCGTGCTCGACTTTTGGGGAGGGGTTCCCGAGCGGCCAAAGGGATCAGACTGTAAATCTGCCGGCTAACGCCTTCGTAGGTTCGAATCCTACCCCCTCCAAAACTTAATTAAAATGGCATTACTCATTTAGATCAGTATGGCATTTTTTTTGTTCTGTCGGCTGATAATGCGGGTGTAGTTCAATGGTAGAACTTCAGCCTTCCAAGCTGATAGCGTGGGTTCGATTCCCATCACCCGCTCCATTTGTGGCCCATATAGCTCAGTCGGTAGAGCACTTCCTTGGTAAGGAAGAGGTCACCGGTTCAAATCCGGTTATGGGCTCCAGTTAGATAAAGTTTGAATAATTTAAAAAGGCGGGTATTATCCTACCTTCTAAGTATTGATTTAGGTATTCATTGTATAGGAGCTGACTAGCAATGGCAAAAGCTGTATTTGAAAGATCCAAGCCACATCTCAATGTAGGCACAATAGGCCATGTAGACCATGGTAAAACGACGTTAACTGCTGCATTGACAAAATGTATGGCAGATAAATTTGGTGGCGAAGCTCTGGCTTACGACCAAATTGATAAAGCGCCGGAAGAAAAAGCACGTGGTATAACGATAGCAACAGCCCACGTAGAATATCAATCAGATCATCGTCATTATGCTCACGTTGACTGTCCTGGCCACGCGGATTATGTAAAAAACATGATCACTGGTGCGGCGCAAATGGACGGAGCAATATTAGTTGTGTCTGCAGCGGATGGCCCGATGCCACAAACAAGAGAACATATCTTGTTAGCACGTCAGGTAGGCGTACCGTATGTTGTTGTATTTATGAACAAAGCGGACATGGTAGACGATGCAGAGTTATTAGAATTAGTTGAAATGGAAATTAGAGATTTGCTCTCGATGTATAATTTCCCTGGCGACAAGACACCTATTATTACTGGGTCTGCGTTGAAAGCCTTGGAAGGGGATCAAAGTGAGATTGGTGTGCCAGCAATTAACAAATTAATTGCAGCAATGGATGATTACTTTCCACAACCAGAGCGTCAAATTGATAAGCCATTCTTATTACCGATTGAAGATGTATTCTCAATTTCAGGTCGTGGAACCGTTGTGACAGGCCGAGTAGAAAGAGGCATCGTCAAAGTAGGTGAAGAAGTTGAAATTATTGGCTTAAAACCAACAATCAAAACAATTTGTACGGGCGTGGAAATGTTCCGTAAACTGCTAGACGAAGGTCGTGCAGGAGACAACGTAGGTGTGTTATTACGTGGAACAAAACGTGAAGAAGTTGAGCGCGGCCAAGTATTGGCTCACGTTGGTTCGATTAAACCCCATACTCGATTTGAAGCAGAAATTTACGTTTTATCGAAAGAAGAAGGCGGAAGACATACCCCATTTTTTAAAGGTTATCGTCCTCAGTTTTACTTCCGTACTACAGACGTAACCGGTGAAGTGTTCTTACCAGAAGGCGTCGAGATGGCAATGCCTGGTGATAACATTAAGATCACTGTGCAATTGATAGCACCGATCGCAATGGAAGATGGATTGCGTTTTGCAATTCGTGAAGGTGGCCGCACAGTAGGTGCTGGTGTTGTAAGTAAGGTTATTGAGTAATACTTGATAGGCCAGTAGCTCAATTGGCAGAGCGGCGGTCTCCAAAACCGCAGGTTGGGGGTTCGAGGCCCTCCTGGCCTGCCATTAATATTTAATGGCAGTATAATTGGTTGTTTTAATTGCTAAGTAAACTTTAAAATGAAATCCAAATCAGAGATTCAAAGTAAAACAAGTCTAGATTGGCTAATGTGGTCTTTTGTATTGGCATTAATAATAGCTGGATTATTTGCAAATTATTATTATAATACACAACCCTGGCCATTAAGATTGCTTGGGTGGCTATTATTGCTAGTGATAGCAGGTTTTGTGGCAGTACAAACGCGGCTAGGTAAGAGCGCATTAGAGTTTGCACGGGAATCACGAACTGAGCTACGTAAAGTTTATTGGCCTACTCGCCCAGAGACCATTCAAACAACATTGATTGTTGCAGTAATGGTGGTAGTGCTTGCTTTAGTATTATGGGGTGTTGATAGTTTACTAATGTGGGGCATTGGATGGCTTACCGGGCAAAGAGGATAAACCATGACAGATGATCAGGCTAAACAGAAAAAACGCTGGTATGTCGTTCACGCATATTCTGGTTTTGAAAATTATGTAAAACAAGCGTTGATCGAGCGCATTAAGCTTGAAGCAGTCGAATATAAATTTGGCGACATTCTTGTTCCTACGGAAGAAGTTGTTGAATTGCGGGCAGGACAAAAACGCAAAAGTGAACGAAAATTTTTTCCAGGATATGTTTTAGTTGAAATGGAAATGGATGATCAAACCTGGCATTTAGTGCGATCGACGCCTAAAGTGCTTGGATTTATCGGTGGAACAAGTGACAAGCCAGCGCCGATAACACCAAAAGAAGCAGATATGATATTGCAGCGAGTGCAAGATAGCAGCGATAAACCAAAGCCAAAAATTCTATTTGAAATTGGTGAGGTTGTACGGGTTATCGATGGACCGTTTGCTGATTTTAATGGCGTGGTTGAAGAAGTGAATTATGAAAAAAATCGTATGCGTGTTGCGGTTTTAATATTTGGTCGTTCTACTCCTGTAGAGCTTCAATTTGACCAAGTTGAAAAAGGGTAGTCTGTATAGTTTAAACCTATGATAAAGCAGCAATGCTTTATCATAGGCTTTTTTTGTTTATTTACCACGGGGAGCCGTCAGGCGCTTGTACCCAATAGGAGTTTAAAATGGCTAAGAAAGTTAAAGCCCTTGTCAAATTACAAGTTAAGGGTGGAGCAGCTAATCCAAGTCCTCCGGTAGGTCCGGCATTGGGTCAGCAAGGCGTTAATATTATGGAGTTTTGTAAAGCATTTAATGCACAAACTCAAACCCCAGATCGAATGGGCAAGCCGTTACCAGTTGAAATCACTGTATTTGAAGATCGTAGTTTCACGTTTATTATTAAAACACCGCCTGCATCTCATTTAATTAAAGAAGCAGCTGGAATTGAATCAGGCAGTAGCGTTCCTCACACGAACAAAGTAGGCAAAATTACTCGAAAGCAACTTGAAGAAATCGCGAAATTTAAAATGAAAGATTTGAATGCAGCTAGCTTAGAAACTGCAATGAAATCAATTGCAGGTAGTGCGCGCAGCATGGGCGTTGAAGTAGAAGGAGAAAATAAATAATGCCTACTTTATCAAAGCGTAATCAAGCAATAAGCAAAAAAGTAACAACTGGAAAAGTTTATCCTTTAAAAGATGCATTTAAGCTTTTAAAAGAGCTTCCACCAGCTAAATTTCGTGAAAGTATAGAAGTTTGTGTCAATTTAGGTGTAGACCCACGTAAATCAGATCAGGCAATTCGTGGCTCAGTTATTTTACCTAAAGGTACAGGGAAAGAAATTAAAGTTGCTGTATTTACATCAGCAGCAAATGCTGAGCTTGCAATTAAAGCGGGCGCTGATGTGGTAGGTTTAGAAGATTTAGCGGAAAAAGTTAAAGCAGGCGAAATGGACTTTCAAATTGTTATTGCAACCCCTGATGCGATGCGAGTTGTCGGTCAGCTAGGACAAATATTAGGCCCTCGTAGCCTTATGCCTAATCCAAAAGATGGCACCGTAACAACGGACGTAGTTAATGCTGTAAAAAACGCAAAAGCAGGTCAAGTTCGTTATCGCACAGACAAAGCCGGAATTGTGCATTGCATGATAGGAAAAATCGATTTTGCAATTGATGACCTTGTTGAAAATTTAGAAGCAGTTATGGTTGCGCTGAAAAAAGCGAAACCTAGCTCAGCAAAAGGCGTATACGTAAAGAAAATTACAGTTTCAAGTACGATGGGACCAGGATTATCGATTGATATTTCAGGCCTGAGTGCATAAAAGACTTTGTGGGTGGGATGAAAGCTTGCTTTCATTTATCCCCGTCAAAGACCGTAGGCGCGTTATGCTTAATAATAGGAAAAGTTAAATTTTTCTACAGCCTACGCAGACGGTGATGCCAGATAAAATTGGCTTTGCTGTTCGTCAACAAGCATCACAGTAATAAGTGGTGTTGAATTAGGAGGTGCTTAAATGGCATTGAGATTAGAAGGTAAAAAAGCCATTGTTGATGAGGTATCCAAAGTTGCTAAAACTGCGGTTTCTCTTGTTGCGGCTGATTATTGTGGTTTAACGGTAGCTCAATTTACCGAATTTCGCAAATCAGCACGTGATTCAGGTGTTTATGTGCGTGTAGTGAGAAATACACTTGCATGCCGTGCGCTTGAAGGAACTTCGTTTTCTTGCATGAATGCTGCTTTAGTCGGTCCGTTAGTTTTGGCATTTTCGAAAGAAGATCCAGGCGCTGCCGCGCGTTTATTGCGAGATTACTCCAAAAAATTTGATAAACTTCAGGTTAAAGCATTATCTGTAGAAGGTATGCTATTGCCTGCAAAAGATTTAAATCGATTGGCAAGTTTACCAACCAGAGATGAAGCAATTTCACAACTTATGTCAGTTATGCTTGCGCCAATGACCAAATTGGTACGCACATTAGCAGAACCTCATGGCAAGTTTGTACGTACATTAGCTGCCCTGCGCGATCAAAAGCAAAAGGCATCTTAATTTTTTGAATTAATATTTAACTAAGTTTGGAGTGATGAAAATCATGGCCGTTAAAAAAGAAGATATTTTAGAAGCAGTTGCAGGTTTAAGTGTAATGGAACTTGTTGATTTAATTAGTGCAATGGAAGAAAAGTTTGGTGTGTCAGCAGCTGTTGCTGTTGCCGCTGCTGCTCCGGCTGCTGTCGCAGAAGCTGCAGAAGAACAAACTGAATTCACTGTTACGATGACAAAAGCGGGTGAGAAGAAAATCGAAGTCATTAAAGCGATTCGTGAAATCACCGGTCTTGGCTTGAAAGAAGCTAAAGATCTTGTTGAAGCTGCTCCAACAGCAGTGAAAGAAGGCATTAATAAAGATCAAGCTGCTGAACTCAAGAAAAAACTTGAAGCTGCAGGAGCAACTGTTGAGATTAAGTAATAACTTATATCAGCGAATTTTTTGTAGCTGAGTTTGTATTAGCCGGGGACTTTTAGTCTCTGGCTTTTTCTATTTCTTTATCATTGAGATAGAGAAATCAGAAGTGCACGCTTTTAATTGATGATCACGACCACGTAGAGGTATCTGACACATGGGTTCAATATACTCATACACTGAGAAAAAGCGAATTCGGAAAGATTTCGGTAAGCATTCTAGCTCTATTGCAACACCGCCGTTACTTGAGCTTCAATTGGATTCCTATCATAGATTTTTGCAAGCCGATGTTGAGCCGGAAAAGCGGTCACTCTATGGATTGCATGCTGCGTTTAAATCTGTGTTTCCAATTACTAGTTTTTCTGAAAACTCCATCCTAGACTTTGTTAGTTATCGTTTAGGTGATCCAGTATTTGATGTTAAAGAATGTAAAATGCGTGGCTTAACTTACGGTGCTTCTTTGCGCGTTAAAGTTCGCCTAGTTCATTATGATAAAGAAGCGTCTTCTGCCGATAATCGTGTTGTTAAAGATGTTAAAGAGCAAGAAGTTTACATGGGTGAAATTCCCTTAATGACAGAACATGGAACATTTGTTATTAACGGCACAGAACGAGTTATCGTTTCTCAGTTACATCGTTCGCCAGGTGTGTTTTTTGAGCATGATCGCGGCAAAACGCATTCTTCAGGGAAGTTGTTATTTTCTGCACGCGTTATTCCTTATCGTGGCTCGTGGTTAGATTTTGAATTTGATCCTAAAGATAGTATTTATGTGCGAATAGATCGCCGCAGAAAGTTACCTGCGACCATTTTATTGCGTGCTTTAGACTATACTGTTGAAGACATTCTAGGGATGTTCTTTGAAAACAATGTATTTCATCTTCATGGCGAAGATTTTAGTTTAGACCTTATTCCAGAAAGATTACGTGGTGAAATTGCACCTTTTGAAATTGAAAAAGGCGGCAAAGTTATTGTAGAGAAAGGGCGTCGAATTACAATGCGCCATATTAGCCAATTAGAAGCGGCTAAACTTAAAAAATTATCTATTCCCGCCGAGTATCTTTTAGGCAAAATATTAGCTAAAAGTGTTATAAATCCAGAAACAGGTGAAATAGTAGCTAATGCAAATGACATTATCACCGCAGATATTATTAAAGCGTTAATTAAAGCTAAAGTTAAGAGCTTTGAATCTTTATATGTTAACGATATAGATCACGGTGCATACATTTCTGATACCTTACGCGTAGATCCAACGACGAATGCATTAGAAGCACTAGTTGAAATTTATCGTATGATGCGACCAGGTGAGCCGCCAACTAAAGATGCAGCAGAAACATTATTTAAGAACTTATTTTTCAGCTCAGATCGTTATGATTTATCTGATGTAGGCCGTATGAAGTTTAATCGTCGCGTTGGCCGCCAAGAAATTGTTGGGCCAGGTGTTTTGACGAAGCAAGATATTATTGATGTTATGAAAACGCTTATCAGCATTCGAAATGGTGATGGAAATATCGATGATATTGATCACTTGGGAAATCGTCGAGTACGTAGCGTTGGCGAAATGACTGAAAACCAGTTTCGTGTTGGCTTAGTTCGAGTTGAGCGTGCAGTAAAAGAGCGTCTTAGCCTTTCAGAATCTGAAAACATGATGCCGCAAGATTTAATTAATGCAAAGCCGGTATCAGCAGCAATTAAAGAGTTTTTTGGTTCAAGCCAACTTTCACAGTTTATGGATCAAAATAATCCATTATCTGAAATCACTCATAAACGCCGTGTTTCTGCGTTAGGGCCTGGTGGTTTGACAAGAGAGCGTGCTAGTTTTGAAGTGCGTGACGTTCATACGACTCACTATGGTCGAGTTTGTCCTATTGAAACGCCTGAAGGACCTAATATTGGTTTAATTAATTCCTTAGCCGTTTATGCGCGCACGAATGAATATGGATTTTTAGAAACACCGTATAGAAAAGTTATTAATAGTAAGCTAACGGATGAAGTTGTATTTCTTTCTGCTATTGAAGAAGGTGATTACGTTATTGCGCAAGCAAATGCAACCCAAGATGCTAAAGGTAAGTTGATTGACCCGCTCGTGCCAGTTCGTCATCGTAATGAATTTACCCTGACCACGCCAGATCGTGTGCAGTTTATCGATGTTTCGCCGAAACAAATCGTCTCTGTTGCTGCTGCACTCATTCCTTTCTTAGAACATGATGACGCGAATCGAGCTCTTATGGGTTCAAACATGCAACGTCAAGCAGTTCCTACCCTAAAGACTGAAAAGCCATTAGTTGGAACCGGAATGGAGCGTATTGTTGCAAAAGATTCTGGGGTAACTGTTGTTGCGCGACGTGGCGGCACAGTCGATTATGTTGATGCATCACGTATTGTTGTTCGTGTTAATGATAATGAAGCAGAGTCAGGAAATACCGGTGTTGATATTTATAACCTGACAAAATATACCCGTACTAACCAAGATACATGTATTAATCAATGCCCGCTGGTTGAAAAAGGCGATACCATTGCGAAAGGTGATGTGCTTGCAGATGGTCAGTCTACCGATTTAGGTGAGTTAGCTTTAGGCCAAAACTTACTAGTCGCATTTATGCCGTGGAATGGCTATAACTTTGAAGACTCGATTTTAATTTCTGAGCGCGTTGTGCAAGAAGATCGTTTCACGAGTATTCATATCGAAGAGTTAACCTGTGTTGCGCGTGATACTAAGCTAGGTATTGAAGAAGTCACTTCTGATATTCCAAATATTGGTGAAAGTGCACTTTCCAAGCTTGATGAATGCGGTATTGTTTATATTGGTGCAGAAGTAAAATCTGGGGATATTTTGGTTGGTAAAGTCACACCTAAAGGTGAAACTCAGCTGACACCAGAAGAAAAATTACTTCGAGCTATTTTCGGTGAAAAAGCATCTGACGTTAAAGATACTTCACTTCGAGTACCAACAGGTATGGAAGGCACCGTCATTGATGTGCAGGTATTTACTCGTGAAGGTGTAGAAAAAGACACGCGGGTACTTGAAATTGAAAAGAATGAGTTAGCAAAAGCCAAGCAAGATTTAAGTGATGAGTTGCGTATTCGTGAAAATGATATTTTCCAACGGGTAGAAAAACTTTTACTTAATCATGTAGCTGAAGGTGGCCCAAATAAGCTGAAAAAAGGCTCTAAAGTAACAAAAGCTTACTTAGAAGAAGTTGTGCGTGAAAAATGGTTTGAAATTCGTTTGCACGATGATACCGCTAATAAGCAACTTGAAGCAGCAGCGAAACAATTTAAAAATGAGCGTTTAGTGTATGAAAAAGCGTTTGAAGCTAAACGGAATAAAATTACTCAAGGAGATGATTTAGCTCCAGGAGTATTAAAAATAGTAAAAGTTTATATGGCGGTTAAACGCAGAGTCCAGCCAGGTGATAAGATGGCGGGTCGTCATGGTAACAAAGGTGTGATTTCAACGATTGTTCCGGTAGAAGACATGCCGTACATGGCTGATGGAACACCTGTTGATATCGTATTAAACCCATTAGGCGTACCATCCCGAATGAATATCGGGCAAGTTTTAGAAACCCATTTAGGTTGGGCAGCTAAGGGCTTGGGTATTAAAATCGGAAAAATGATTGATGCGCAGCAGTCAGTAAAAAATATTCGCCACTTTTTAGGTGAAATATATAATTCTGATCCTAAGCAGCATAAAGAAAATTTAACGTCGCTTTCTGATGATGAAATAATGAGTTTGGCATTTAATTTACGTGGTGGTGTGCCTATGGCAACACCAGTATTTGATGGCGCATCTGAGGAAGAAATTAAAGCGATGTTAGAGTTAGCTGATCTTCCTGTAAGTGGGCAAACGACATTGCGCGATGGTCGTACAGGCAATGAATTTGAGCGTCTAGTAACCGTGGGTTATATGTATATGATGAAATTAAACCACTTAGTCGATGACAAAATGCATGCACGTTCTACGGGATCATATAGTCTTGTGACGCAACAGCCTTTAGGCGGTAAAGCACAGTTTGGTGGTCAACGTTTTGGTGAAATGGAAGTGTGGGCATTAGAAGCTTATGGTGCTGCATATACATTGCAAGAAATGTTAACCGTCAAGTCAGACGATGTCGGTGGTCGTACTAAAATGTATAAAAACATTGTGGATGGTGATCATTACATGGAGTCGAGCATGCCGGAAGCCTTTAACGTATTGATAAAAGAAATTCGATCTTTAGCCATCAATATGGATCTGGAGTAGCAAGTACTATAGCGACTCTTCAAGCAGAAGGGTCGCTGGGTTTTAAAATTATTTCTAGATCTCGGCAACTTACAGAGATCTCGTGACACACTGATTTAGCGATGAGGGGGAATAACCTTGAGAGATTTACTCAATCTAGTTAAGCAACAAACACAGTTAGAAGAGTTTGATGCAATTCATATCGGCCTTGCATCTCCAGATATGATACGCTCCTGGTCGTATGGTGAAGTTAAAAAGCCAGAAACCATAAACTATCGTACCTTCAAGCCAGAACGTGACGGCTTATTCTGCGCAAAAATCTTTGGTCCAGTAAAAGATTATGAATGTTTGTGTGGAAAATATAAAAGATTAAAGCATCGCGGCGTTATTTGCGAAAAATGCGGCGTCGAAGTGACCTTGTCTAAAGTTCGACGTGATCGCATGGGACACATCGAGTTAGCAAGCCCGATCGCGCATATTTGGTTTTTACGTTCTTTGCCTTCTAGAATTGGTTTATTGCTCGATATGACCTTGAGAGATATTGAGCGGATTCTTTATTTTGAAGCTTATGTGGTTATTGATCCTGGTATGACGCAGTTAGAGCGCGGCCAGTTGCTTTCAGAAGAAGCTTATTATGATGCTATTGAAGAATATGGCGATGAGTTTGATGCGCGTATGGGCGCAGAAGCAGTGCAAGAATTATTGCGTGCTTTAGTTTTAGAAAATGAAATAACAAAAATTCATGAAGATATGACGAGTACTTCTTCCGAAGCTCGCTTAAAGAAATTAACTAAACGTTTAAAACTAATGGAAGCTTTTCAATCTTCGGGTAATAAACCAGAATGGATGGTATTAGCAGTTTTACCAGTGTTACCACCGGATTTACGGCCTTTGGTACCATTGGATGGCGGACGTTTTGCCACCTCTGATTTGAATGATTTGTATCGTCGAGTGATTAATCGAAATAATCGTTTAAAGCGTTTATTAGACTTAAATGCGCCTGATATTATTGTTCGTAATGAAAAGCGTATGTTACAAGAATCAGTGGATGCGTTATTAGACAATGGTCGTCGAGGCCGTGCTATTACTGGCTCTAACAAACGCCCATTAAAATCATTAGCTGACATGATTAAAGGTAAGCAAGGTCGTTTTAGACAGAACTTGTTAGGTAAGCGAGTCGATTATTCTGGCCGATCGGTTATTGTAGTCGGTCCGACACTGAGATTGCATCAGTGTGGCTTACCGAAAAAAATGGCTCTTGAATTATTTAAGCCATTTATTTTTAGCCGCTTGCAATTCCAAGGTTTAGCATCAACTATTAAAGCCGCTAAAAAAATGGTAGATCGCGAAGATCCAGCCGTATGGGATATATTGGAGCAGGTTATTCGTGAACACCCAGTGTTATTAAATCGTGCACCTACTTTGCATCGTTTAGGTATTCAAGCATTTGAGCCTGTGCTTATTGAAGGTAAAGCAATTCAGCTACATCCGCTGGTATGTACTGCTTACAACGCTGACTTTGACGGCGATCAAATGGCAGTTCACGTACCATTGTCACTCGAAGCTCAGTTAGAAGCGCGTTCTTTGATGATGTCGACTAACAATATTCTTTCACCAGCCAACGGTGAGCCGATTATTGTTCCATCACAAGACGTAGTATTGGGTTTATATTATTTAACTCGATCACGTATCAATGCTCGTGGTGAAGGGATGATCTTTACTGACGTAAATGAAATTCATCGTGCTTATGAAAGCGGCTTGGTTGAGTTGCAAGCTAACGTGCGAGCCAGAATCAAAGAGTATGTAGTTGATGGTAATTCATTTAAAGAAGTTATCCGCTTAGTTGAAACAACGATTGGGCGTGCATTGTTATCTGAAGTGTTACCAAAAGGTTTACCTTTTGAATTAGTTAATCGGACGATGACGAAAAAATCAATTACCGCCATGATTAACGTGTGTTATCGCGAAGCAGGCTTAAAAGCAACGGTTATTTTTGCGGATCAACTGATGTATACCGGGTTTCATTATGCAACTCGTTCAGGTGTATCAATTGGTGTGAATGACTTAGTTATTCCAAAAGAAAAAGTTGAAATTATTGCGCAAGCAGAAGAAGAAGTTGGAAAAATCCAAGCTCAGTTTTCTTCTGGTTTGGTCACACAAGGCGAGCGCTATAATAAAGTTATTGATATTTGGTCGCGTACTAACGATCAAGTTGCAAAAGCAATGATGAGTGAGTTATCAACAGAAAGCGTAATCGATGCGAAAGGCAACAAGGTTAAGCAAGAAGCATTTAATTCAATTTATATGATGGCTGATTCTGGAGCGCGAGGTTCTGCAGCCCAAATTAGACAGTTAGCGGGTATGCGGGGCTTGATGGCAAAACCCGATGGCTCGATTATTGAAACACCGATTACGGCTAATTTCCGTGAAGGGTTAAACGTACTACAGTACTTTATTTCTACTCACGGTGCTCGTAAAGGTCTTGCAGATACCGCATTAAAAACAGCTAACTCTGGTTATTTAACTCGCCGTTTAGTTGACGTAGCTCAAGATTTAGTGATTGCAGATGACGATTGTGGTACATCGCAAGGCATTAGCATGACGCCATTAATTGAAGGCGGTGATGTGGTTGAGCCATTGCATGAGCGCGTACTCGGTAGGGTCGTGAGTCATGATGTTTATGAGTCAACAACAAGTAACGTTATCGTCCCTGCTGGAACACTGCTAGATGAAAGACTAGTCATGAAATTAGAGGAAAATACCGTAGATCAAGTGATGGTGCGGTCGCCTATTACCTGCGAGTCACGCTATGGCATTTGTTCGCTTTGTTATGGACGTGATTTAGCGCGTGGACATAAAGTCAATATTGGTGAAGCTGTCGGGGTTATTGCAGCGCAGTCTATTGGTGAGCCTGGAACACAGTTAACCATGAGAACATTCCATATTGGTGGTGCGGCTTCTCGAGCAACTGCAGCAAATAATGTTCAAGTCAAATTGGCAGGCAAAATTAAGCTTCATAATATTAAGCTTATTCAGCATCATAGCGGAAAGTTTATTGCAGTGTCGCGCTCTGGCGAATTGGCTGTGGTTGATGAACATGGTCGTGAACGTGAGCGATACAAGATTCCTTATGGTGCGGAACTCAGTGTTGCTGATGGTGCAAAAGTTGAGTCTGGTCAGATTGTTGCTAACTGGGATCCACACAGTCATCCCGTCATTACCGAAGTTGCAGGTTGCATTAAGTTTGCTGACTTGGTAGAGGGTGTCACAATGAACCGTCAAACAGACGAAATGACAGGTCTCAGCAGTATTGTAGTTTCTGATCCTAAACATCGTGGTCAAAGCGGTAAAGAGCTTAAGCCAATGATTAAATTGGTAGATGAGAAAGGAAAAGATTTATTCCTGGCTGGCACAACATTACCAGCGCAATATTTCTTGCCTTCAGACGCTATTATTAACTTTGAAGACGGAGCTAAAGTAAAAGTCGGTGACGTACTTGCTCGAATTCCACAAGAAACTTCAAAAACCCGAGATATTACCGGGGGTTTACCACGCGTAGCTGATTTATTTGAGGCACGTCGACCTAAAGATCCGTCTATATTAGCGGAAACATCGGGTGTGGTTAGCTTTGGTAAGGAAACAAAAGGTAAGCGACGTTTAATCATCACTTCACTGAATGGCGATATTCATGAAGAGTTAATTCCAAAGTGGCGGCATGTTAGCGCATTTGAAGGCGAGCATGTTGAAAAAGGCGAGGTTATTGCCGAAGGTGCATTGAATCCACATGATATTTTACGCTTATTGGGTACCAATGCGCTAACTAACTTTATTGTGAACGAAGTTCAAGATGTTTACCGCTTACAAGGGGTAAAAATTAACGATAAGCACATAGAAGTGATTATTCGTCAAATGTTACGTAAGGTATTGATACTACATCCAGGCGACACCGGTTACCTTAAAGGCGAACAAATTGAATTTGGTCAAATTCGGGCTGAGAATGATCGTGTGGTTAAAGAAGGTAAGTTGCCCGCACGCTATGAATTTATTTTGTTGGGTATTACCAAAGCATCATTGGCTACCGAGTCATTTATTTCAGCGGCCTCATTCCAAGAAACGACCCGAGTGCTAACTGAAGCTGCTGTCAGTGGCAAGATAGATGAATTAAGAGGCCTGAAAGAAAACGTGATAGTTGGACGTTTGATTCCTGCTGGAACAGGGTTGGCTTATCATGCAGAGCGTCGGATTAGAAAGCAAAAAGTAGCTCGAGCAGAAGAAGTTAGTAAATAAAACATCCCCCCACCATTCATTTAGATGAGTGGCAGGGGGATTTTTGTACAAAAGTAGTAAAGCAGTAAATGCTGATAATAATTTAGTAGCGGTTGTAAGCAGATAAGAGTACCTTCTGCTAAGTTGTTATAAAAAATGACAGCGCGGTTGCAACATGAAGCAATTATGTGAATTTTCCTTATTCTTTGACGAATTACATGATTTTTTTCAAGAAAACCTAAAAAAGTTGTCTTTTTAGATAACTAAGCTTGACATAATGCGTACTCCTTTTTAGAATCGCGCCTCCTCCTAGAGAGTTAGGGGTGATAGTGCTATGTTTTTTTTAATTTTTAGATAAATAGTGATATAAGGCTGGAGTTATAGGAATGCCAACAATAAACCAACTCGTGCGTAAGCCACGAGCACCAAAGACAATGAAATCAACCGTGCCACATTTGGCGGGTTGCCCACAAAAGCGTGGAGTATGTACTCGTGTATATACAACGACGCCAAAAAAGCCAAACTCAGCATTGAGAAAAGTAGCCCGTGTACGGCTAACGAATGGCGCTGAAGTAACAACATATATTGGTGGTGAAGGCCATAACTTACAAGAACACTCTGTGGTACTCATCAGAGGCGGTCGTGTTAAGGATTTACCAGGGGTGCGTTATCACGTAGTCCGCGGTAGTTTAGATACTGCAGGTGTCGCAAGTCGTCGTAGAGGCCGTTCAAAATACGGTGCGAAGAAACCTAAGCAATAAAGATGAGATTACGTTTTTTTAAGAACTTAAGAATTGATAGGAATTAAGCAATGCCTAGAAGAAAAGCCGCGATAAAGAGAGAAGTTTTGCCTGATCCATTATACGGCAGCGAAAGTTTAGCTAAATTTATCAACGTTGTAATGCGTAAGGGTAAAAAGTCTTTAGCTGAGCGTATTGTGTATAGTGCATTAAATGAAGCTATCAAGCGTCTTAAAAAAGATAAGCATAAAAAAGGTGAATCGGATGATGGCGAAAGCAGTTCAGATGCTGCTGGAAAAGCAGGCGGTTCAGTTCAGAATAAAGAAGGGCTGGAATTATTAGATAAAGCGATGCATAACATTCGTCCGACAGTAGAAGTGAAGTCGAGACGTGTGGGTGGTGCAACATATCAAGTTCCAATCGAGGTAGATACAGCGCGTGGATTAGCATTGGCTATGCGTTGGTTGGTTAAAGCTGCAAGTGATCGCAGCGAAAAAACTATGATTTTGCGTTTGGCGGCAGAAATTCATGAAGCATTTGAAGGCCGTGGTTCAGCAGTTAAGATGCGTGATGACATGCATAGAATGGCTAAAGCGAATCAAGCTTTTGCTCATTATCGTTGGTAATAACGAGGTATAAAACGTGGCACGAGTAACACCAATTGAACGCTATAGAAACATCGGCATCATGGCTCACATTGATGCGGGCAAGACAACTACGACTGAACGAGTCCTGTTTTATACGGGTGTATCCCATAAAATCGGTGAAGTTCATGAAGGCGCGGCTGTCATGGACTGGATGGAGCAAGAGCAAGAGCGTGGTATAACAATTACCTCAGCGGCTACAACTTGTTTTTGGTATGGGATGGACAAGCAGTTCCCTCAGCATCGTATTAATATTATTGATACGCCAGGCCACGTTGATTTTACTATTGAAGTTGAGCGATCATTGCGAGTGTTGGATGGTGCCTGCGCAGTGTTTTGTGCAGTGGGTGGTGTTGAGCCACAATCCGAAACAGTGTGGCGACAAGCAAATCGTTATATTGTTCCTCGTCTTGGCTTTGTTAATAAAATGGATAGAGCTGGCGCTAACTTCTTGCGTGTAGTTGATCAGGTTCGTACACGATTGGGCGGCAATCCTATTCCAATTCAATTGCCTATTGGCGCAGAAGAACACTTTGAAGGCGTTGTTGACTTAGTCCGAATGAAAGCAATTTATTGGGATGAAGCAACTCAAGGTATGAAGTATGAGGCTCGAGAAATTAGCCCTGCTATGCTTGCTGATTGCCAAAAGTGGCGTGAAGTCATGGTTGAAGCTGCTGCAGAAGCTACCGAAGAGTTAATGAATAAATACCTAGAAGAAGGTGATTTATCTGAAGTTGAAATTAAGCAGGGATTACGTATTCGGACAATTAAAAATGAAATTGTACCTATGCTTTGTGGTTCTGCGTTTAAAAACAAAGGCGTACAAGCGGTATTAGACGCAGTAATCGAATATTTACCGGCTCCTAGTGACGTTCCTGCAGTTAAAGGGCACATGACGGATGCCAATGAAACAGTAGCTGAAAGACATCCTTTGGATTCTGAGCCGTTTGCAGCATTAGCATTTAAAATTGCAACCGATCCTTATGTAGGTACATTAACATATTTCCGTGTATACTCAGGCGTCTTGAATTCTGGAGATGTAGTATATAACCCAATTAAAGATAAAGAAGAGCGTGTTGGCCGTTTATTACAGATGCATGCTAATCAACGACAAGAAATTAAAGAAGTGCGCGCTGGAGATATTGCAGCAGCAGTAGGGATGAAGAGAGTAACCACAGGTGAAACCTTATGTTCTCCTGACAATGTTATTGTCCTAGAAAAAATGATATTCCCTGAGCCTGTTATATCTGTTGCAGTAGAGCCTAAGACTAAAGCAGACCAAGAAAAAATGGGTATCGCTTTAGGTAAGCTTGCGCAGGAAGATCCTTCTTTCCGTGTTCACACAGATGAAGAATCAGGCCAAACGATTATTGCTGGAATGGGTGAGCTGCATTTAGAAATTATTGTTGATCGTATGAAGCGTGAATTTAGCGTTGAAGCAAACGTTGGTAAACCACAAGTTGCATACCGTGAAACAATTAGAGCCACCGTAGAGCAAGAAGGTAAGTATATTAAACAGTCTGGTGGACGTGGTCAGTACGGGCATGTGTGGATTCGTATCGAACCAAAAGAAGCTGGCACTGGCTATGAATTTGTTAATGCTATTGTCGGTGGAGCAATTCCTCGCGAATATATACCAGCAGTTGATAAGGGTATTAAAGAGCAAACTGAAAATGGTGTTATTGCAGGGTTTCCTGTCGTAGACGTAAAAGTGACTTTGTTTGATGGTTCATACCATGATGTAGATTCCAATGAAATGGCGTTTAAGATTGCTGGTTCTATGGGCTTCAAAGAAGGTGCAAAAAAAGCTAAACCAGTTTTACTTGAGCCGGTTATGAAAGTTGAAGTAGTAACACCCGAAGAGTATATGGGTGATGTAATGGGTGACTTAAGCCGTCGTAGAGGATTGGTTCAGGGTATGGATGACTCTCCGTCAGGTAAAGTAATCCGAGCTGAAGTTCCGCTTGCAGAAATGTTTGGTTATGCAACTGATGTTCGATCGATGAGCCAGGGGCGAGCAACGTACACAATGGAATTTTCAAAATACAATGAAGCGCCAGCAAGTATTGCTGAGCAAGTAATGAATAAAAGTAACGCTTAAGAACTAAAGATTAATTTAAGGGGAATGACATGGCAAAAGCTGTATTTGAACGATCAAAGCCACATTTGAATGTAGGCACGATAGGTCACGTAGACCATGGTAAAACGACGTTAACTGCTGCATTGACAAAATGTATGGCAGATAAATTTGGTGGCGAAGCTTTGGCTTATGACCAAATTGATAAAGCGCCGGAAGAAAAAGCACGTGGTATAACGATAGCAACAGCCCACGTAGAATATCAATCAGATCACCGTCATTATGCTCACGTTGACTGCCCTGGCCACGCGGATTATGTAAAAAACATGATCACTGGTGCAGCGCAAATGGATGGAGCAATATTAGTTGTGTCTGCAGCGGATGGCCCAATGCCACAAACAAGAGAACATATCTTGTTAGCACGTCAGGTAGGCGTACCGTATGTTGTTGTATTTATGAACAAAGCAGACATGGTAGACGATGCAGAATTATTAGAATTAGTTGAAATGGAAATTAGAGATTTGCTCTCGATGTATAATTTCCCTGGCGACAAGACACCTATTATTACAGGGTCTGCGTTGAAAGCCTTGGAAGGAGATCAAAGTGACATTGGTGTGCCAGCAATTAACAAATTGATTGCAGCAATGGATGATTACTTTCCACAACCAGAGCGTCAAATTGATAAGCCATTCTTATTACCGATTGAAGATGTATTCTCAATTTCAGGTCGTGGAACCGTTGTTACAGGCCGAGTAGAAAGAGGTATCGTCAAAGTAGGTGAAGAAGTTGAGATTATTGGCTTAAAACCAACCATCAAAACAATTTGTACGGGTGTGGAAATGTTCCGTAAACTGCTAGACGAAGGTCGTGCAGGAGACAACGTAGGTGTGTTATTACGTGGAACAAAGCGTGAAGAAGTTGAGCGTGGCCAAGTATTGGCTCACGTTGGTTCGATTAAACCCCATACTCGATTTGAAGCAGAAATTTACGTTTTATCGAAAGAAGAAGGCGGAAGACATACCCCATTTTTTAAAGGTTATCGTCCTCAGTTTTACTTCCGTACCACAGACGTAACCGGTGAAGTGTTCTTACCAGAAGGCGTCGAGATGGCAATGCCTGGTGATAACATTAAGATCACTGTGCAATTGATAGCACCGATCGCAATGGAAGATGGATTGCGTTTTGCAATTCGTGAAGGTGGCCGCACAGTAGGTGCTGGTGTTGTAAGTAAAGTAATCGAGTAATCATTATGGCAATAGCAAGAAAAAGTCAAAGAATACGAATTCGCCTGAAAGCGTTTGATCATCGTTTGATTGACCGCTCAACTCGTGAAATCGTTGAAACAGCAAAGCGTACCGGCGCGCAAGTTCGTGGGCCGATTCCTTTGCCAACCCAAATTGAACGTTATACCGTGCTGATCTCTCCACATGCGGATAAAGATGCACGTGATCAATATGAGATTCGTACTCACAAACGCGTAGTTGATATCAACCAACCTACAGACAAAACAATTGATGCTTTAATGAAGCTTGATTTAGCTGCTGGCGTAGATGTTCAAATTAGTGTGGATGCGGAAGATTAATAATATTTTAAGGCTTTACATGCCTTCTATGAGGCGATAGAAATGACTATAGGCTTAGTCGGAAAAAAATGTGGTATGAGTCGAGTGTTTACTGAAGATGGTGTTTCTATACCTGTTACAGTTGTAGAAGTATTACCAAACAGAATAACGCAGATTAAGGTACCTGAAACTGATGGTTATAAGGCGATACAGGTTACAACCGGTGCGCGCAAAAAAAGCCGTCTTCTAAAACCACAAATTGGCCATTTTGCAAAAGCAAATGTTGAGCCAGGTTTAGGGTTATGGGAATTTAGAGCAGCTGATGATCAAAGCATGAGTGATTTTTCACTTGGTTTTGAACTGAAAGCCGATCGTTTTTCTGTAGGTCAAGTCGTTGACGTAACTGGGATCTCTAAAGGTAAAGGTTTTGCTGGAACGATTAAACGGCATAATTTTACGATGGGTGATGCGACTCACGGTAACTCTTTGTCACACAGAGCACCGGGTTCTATAGGTCAGCGTCAATCTCCAGGTAAAGTATTTAAGGGTAAAAAGATGTCAGGTCATATGGGGCAAGATACCTGTACGATTCAATCCTTAAAAGTAATACGTGTAGATGCAGATAGAAATCTTTTGCTTATTAGAGGCTCTATACCTGGTGCTCCTGGGTGTTTTGTAGTAGTTAAACCCACAGTTAAGGTTAAGAAAAAGAGAGGGGATAAGTAATGGAACTGCAATTAATTGGTTCTAAAACCAAAAAAGTTGACTTGTCTGATGCGGTGTTTGGCTGTGCATTCAACAAACCATTGATACATCAAGTTGTAACTGCATTTCTTGCTGCTGGCAGAGCAGGCACACAGTCGCAAAAAACGCGCGCAGAAGTTCGTGGTGGTGGAGCAAAGCCATTTCGTCAAAAAGGTGGTGGTCGAGCTCGTGCTGGAACAATCAGAAGCCCACTTTGGCGTAAGGGCGGCGTTGTTTTCGCGGCACAACCTAGAAGTTATGAGCAAAAAGTAAATAAAAAAATGTATCGTGGTGCTATTCGTTCAATTTTATCTGAGCTATTGCGAACAGACCGGCTATTGGTGGTTGAAGATTTTACTTTAGAGACACCAAAGACGAAAGGTTTGATTAAAAAACTTGAAGATATGAATGTTGGCATGAATGTTTTAATTATCGCAGCTAATGTTGATGAAAAATTATACTTAGCAACACGTAATTTACCTTATGTTGATGTAAGAGATGTTGCAGCTGTTGACCCCGTTGTTCTCGTGGGTATGCAAAAAGTAGTTATTACTTTAGATGCTATTAAACGGTTTGAGGAGTTGTTGAAATGAAAAATCAGCGCTATTTAAAGATTATTAAGTCTCCTCACTTATCTGAAAAAGCAACAATGGCAGCTGAAAAGCATAATGTACATGTTTTTAAGATTAGTACTGATGCAACTAAACCACAAGTTGCAGCCGCAGTTGAATATTTATTTAAAATTAAAGTAAAAGCGGTGCGGATTGTTAATGTGAAAACCAAGCCTAAACGTTTCGGCACAATTGAAGGTCGAAGTAAAGCATGGAAAAAAGCATACGTAACGTTAGAAGCAGGCCAAAAAATTGAGTTTGCTACTGCATAAGATGATTAATAGTATGAATTGTAAGTAAATATTTAAGAGGCATGTATGGCATTAGAAAAATCTAAACCAACCTCTCCAGGTCAGCGGTTTGTCTTAAAAGTCTTTAATAAGGACTTACACAAAGGACAGCCTTATGCACCTTTGGTGTCTAAAAAGACAAAAACAGGTGGTCGTAACAACTTAGGCAGAATAACTTGTCGCCATATTGGTGGTGGGCATAAACAAAAATACCGTTTAATTGATTTTAAGCGTAATAAAGATGGCATAACTGCAAAAGTTGAAAGATTAGAATACGATCCTAATAGAACAGCGTATATTGCCCTAGTTCTTTATGCTGACGGTGAAAGACGTTATATTGTAGCACCTACTGGATTGGTCGTTGGAGCTGAAATACACTCTGGAGCAGAATCTTCAATTAAAGTGGGTAATTGTTTACCGCTAGCGAATATTCCAGTTGGTTCAGTGATCCACTGTTTAGAATTAAAGCCAGGCAAAGGGGCTCAAATTGCACGGAGTGCTGGCACTTCTGTACAGTTAATTGCAAAAGAAGGTATTTATGCTACAGTGCGCTTGCGCTCTGGGGAAATGAGAAAAGTGCCTTCAGAATGTCGTGCTGTTATTGGTGAAGTCAGTAATTCAGAAAATAACTTACGGTCTTTAGGTAACGCAGGTGCGTCACGTCGTAGAGGCATACGCCCTACAGTACGTGGTGTAGCAATGAATCCAATCGATCACCCACATGGTGGTGGTGAAGGAAAAACTTCAGGTGGCCGTCATCCAGTCAGCCCTTGGGGAGTACCAACAAAAGGTTATAAAACACGTAAGAATAAGCGTACCACGAAGTTTATTGTACATAGACGGAATAAAGGTTAGTCTTAACGGTTTTTATCATCAACTAAGATGAGGATATGAGTGTGCCACGTTCAGTTAAAAAAGGACCATTTGTTGATAAACATTTGATGAAAAAGATAGAAGAAGCTGTCGCATCAAATAATAAGCGTCCCATTAAAACCTGGTCTAGAAGATCTATGGTTTTACCAGAAATGGTTGGATTAACTATAGCTGTACATAATGGCAGGCTACATGTGCCAGTTTTTGTAACAGAAAATATGGTAGGCCATAAGTTAGGAGAGTTTGCAGCGACAAGAACATTCCGAGCGCATTCTGGTGATAAAAAAGTGAAGGGCGATGATAAGTAACATAGAAATATTGCAAGGGGGTTAATAAATGGAAGTCGCGGCAAAATTAAGGTCTGCCAGACTATCTGCACAAAAATGCCGGCTTATATGTGATCAGATTCGTGGATTACCTGTAGATCGTGCTTTAGATGTGTTGAATTTTAGCGTGAAAAAAGCCGCTAGAATGGTAAAAAAAGTTTTGGAATCGGCTATTGCGAATGCAGAACATAATGAAGGCGCAGACATTGATGAGTTAAAGGTGTTAAAAATCTTTGCTGATCAAGGCTCTACTTATAAGCGCATGCATGCAAGAGCGAAGGGACGTGGCTGTCGTATTTTAAAGCCAACCTGCCATATAACGATTGTTGTATCTGACGAGGAGTCAAAGTAATGGGCCAAAAAGTACATCCCATAGGCATACGACTAGGTATAGTAAAAGATTGGTCTTCTAGATGGTATGCACAATCAAAAGATTTTGCTAATACGCTTTGTGCCGATATAAAAGTACGTGCATTTCTTCGTAAGAAGTTAGCTCTAGCGGGTGTTAGTAGAATTCAGATTGATCGCCCAGCGCGGAATGCAAAAATTACTGTATATACAGCTAGACCGGGTGTCATTATCGGTAAAAGTGGCAAAGAAATTGAAACATTACGTGATGATGTACAGGCGATAATGAAAGTGCCAGTGCATATTAGTATTGAAGAAGTTCGTAAGCCAGAGCTTGATGCTCAGTTAGTAGCTGATTCAGTTGCTCAACAGCTAGTCAAACGTGTTATGTTCCGACGAGCAATGAAGAGAGCTGTTGCTACAGCAATGCGTTTAGGCGCAAAAGGAATAAAGATTTGTGTCAGTGGTCGATTAGGCGGCGCAGAAATTGCTCGTAGTGAGTGGTATCGCGAAGGTCGAGTTCCATTACATACATTAAGAGCTGATATTGATTATGGTTTAGGCGAAGCATTCACGACTTATGGTGTTATTGGTGTAAAAGTTTGGATCTTTAAAGGCGAAATTTTAGGTGATAAAGATCAGGCTGAAACAACGACTGATAAGACTTCAGATATACAGGAGAAATAAGAATGTTGCAGCCGAAGCGAACAAAATATCGTAAACAATTTAAAGGTAGAAATCGTGGTGTTGCAACACGCGGGAATCGAGTCAGTTTTGGTGAATATGGTTTAAAAGCCGTAGAATTAGGCCGCATTACGGCCCGTCAGATTGAAGCAGCACGTAGAGCGATGTCGCGACACATAAAACGTGGTGGTAAAATTTGGATTCGTATCTTTCCTGACAAACCAATTTCGAAAAAGCCTTTAGAAGTGCGAATGGGTAGTGGTAAAGGTAACGTTGAATATTGGGTTGCTCCAGTGCAGCCGGGCGTTATGATGTTTGAAATTGACGGTGTGACTGAAGAGTTAGCACGAGAAGCATTTAAGCTAGCGGCTGATAAATTACCGATTAAAACTGTATTTGAAATTCGGACGATAATGTGATGATAGCAAGTGAATTACGTAACAAATCTGTAAAAGAACTTAATAATGAGCTTTTAGGCGTATTACAAGAACTTTTTAATATGCAAACACAAAAAGCGATTGGGCAGACAATTCCAACTCATCGTGTAAAAAACGCTAGAAGAGATGTTGCTCGTATTAAAACTATTTTACGTGAAAAAGAAGGTGACGCGTTATGATGCAGCAAGGAAAGGTTGTTAGTAATAAGATGGACAAAACCATCATTGTTGCTATTGAGCGTAAGGTAAAGCATCCTCTTTATGGGAAGTATATAAAGAAAGCTTCAAAGATTGTTGCACATGATGACAATAACGAATGTCAGATGGGCGATATGGTGCTTATCAAGCCAAGCCGACCCATTTCTAAGACCAAACATTGGGTTTTGGTAAAAGTTGTCGAAGCGGTAGATAAGGCCGGCGTTGAATAAAAAATAACCAACAATTTTTTCTTCATATTTCTTTATTTTTAAAATAAACATGATACTATTGGCGGTCTTTGTTTCCGTCAGTAATTTTGGGGTTCGAATATGATACAAACAGAGTCGATACTAAATGTGGCGGATAATAGCGGCGCCCGAAGCGTGATGTGTATTAAAGTGCTTGGCGGCTCACGTCGTCGTTACGCTGAAATCGGTGATGTAATTAAAGTCAGTGTTAAAGAAGCAATACCCCGAGGAAAGGTTAAAAAGGGTGAGGTTTTAAACGCAGTGATTGTAAGAACAAGAAAAGGCGTTAGACGTTCTGATGGATCTCTTATCCGTTTTGATGAAAATGCTGTTGTTTTGTTAAATGGACAAATGCAGCCAATTGGTACCCGTATCTTTGGACCCGTAACGCGAGAATTACGCGGGGAAAATTTTATGAAGATTATCTCATTGGCTCCTGAGGTACTTTAAAGAGTTAAACTTAGAGAGTGAACTGTATGAGAAAGATAAAAAAAGGTGATGAAGTTATTGTTATCACAGGTAAAGATAGAGGCAAAAAAGGCGTAATTTTGTCAGTTTTACAAAATGACAAACTTTTAGTTGAAGGTATTAATTTAGCTAAAAAGCACGTGAAGGCAAATCCAAACACGGGCGAAAAAGGTGGGATAGTCATGAAAACATTACCCATTCATCGTTCGAATGTAAAGGTATATGATGCTAGTTCAAGTAAAGGTAGTCGAATTGGTATTAAAATTTTAGATGACGGCCGCAAGGCACGCTATTTTAAATCGACTAATGAATTAGTTGATGCGCAATAAAAGGTGAAATATGGCAAGATTGCTTGAGCATTATAGAAAAGAAATAGTTAAAAACCTAATGGGTCGTTTTAGCTATACCTCTGCTATGCAAGTTCCTCGTATCAAAAAAATAACTTTGAATATGGGTTTAGGCGAAGCGATGGAAGATAAAAAAGTCATTACTTCAGCTATGGCAGATTTAGAAAAAATCGCGGGTCAAAAACCTGTAACAACGTTAGCACGAAAATCAATTGCTGGCTTTAAAGTTCGTGAAAACTGGCCAATTGGATGCAAAGTAACGTTGCGTGGCGAAAAGATGTATGAGTTTTTGGATCGTTTAATTACGATTGCTTTACCACGAGTTCGAGACTTTCGTGGTTTAAGTATTAAGTCTTTTGATGGTCGTGGAAATTATAGCCTAGGCTTTAAAGAACAAATCGTCTTTCCTGAAATTGAATACGATAAAATTGATTCTTTGCGCGGCATGGATATTACAATCACTACATCAGCTGGCACAGACAAAGAAGGTCAAGCTTTATTAGAAGCTTTTACTTTTCCATTTAAAGAAAAAAATGCGAGTTAAGGTAATATATGGCTAAAATTTCAATGGTTGAACGCGAAAAGCGTAGAATGCACTTAAGTAATAAGTTTGCAAAAAAGCGTACTGAGCTTAAGGAAGCTATTTGTAATATGAACTTAAGTGATGAAGAACGTCTTGTGGCTGAATATCAGTTACAAGCATTACCTAGAGATTCTAGTCGATCTCGTATTCGTAATCGCTGTCGTTTATGTGGTAGATCACGTGCTTATAATCGACTAACCGGTTTATGTCGAATCCATATGCGTTCAGCAGTAATGAATGGCTTAGTTCCAGGTATGCATAAAGCTAGTTGGTAAAATTTAGAGGTATTTAAAATGTCAATGCAAGATCCAATAGCGGATATGTTAACCCGCATTAGAAATGCACAGGCTGTTGGGGAGCAGATCGTTCAGCTGCCATCATCAACAGTAAAAGTAGCTATTCTTAAAGTTTTACAAGAAGAAGGCTATATTGAAGGTTATGAAACGATTGCAACTGATAACAAAAAAGTAACGAAAGTTGCCTTAAAATATTATCAAGGTAAGTCAGTCATTCAAAAAATTAAACGTATTAGCAAGCCAGGTCTTAGAATATATAGAAATAGCGAAAAGCTACCAACTGTATTGTCAGGCATGGGTGTTGCGATTATTTCCACCTCAAAAGGTGTAATGAGTGAACGATCTGCCCGCGCGCAAAAATTGGGTGGCGAAGTTTTGTGTATTGTTGAGTAGGGGATGGATTTATGTCAACGTCAAGAGTAGGTAGAAAACCTGTTGCTATCCCTGCAGGCGTAAAAATAGAAGTCGTTAACGCACAAATCGTTGTTAATGGTCCTAAAGGTCAGTTGTCCTTTCCACTGCATTGTAACGTTAATGTAGACATTGAAAATGGTCAAATTAATTTTCATCCTAATGCTGAAGGGGGTTATAACCGCTCAGGAACAGGATCTAAATTACGCAATGCAATTGCAGGTACGACACGGGCTCGTGTTGCTAACATGGTAACCGGCGTTACTCAAGGTTTTGAGCGCAAGCTTTTGTTAGTTGGTGTTGGTTATAAAGCACAAGCTAAAGGCGATATGTTAGGTTTAACTATTGGCAGATCACATGCTGTGGACTTTATTATACCTAAAGGCATTACAATAGAAACACCTCTACCAACTGAAATAATCGTTAAAGGAATAGATAAACAATTAGTTGGAGAAACGGCCGCAATGATAAGAGCAAAACGTAAGCCTGAGCCTTATAAAGGTAAAGGGATCCGTTATGCGAATGAAGTCATTGTACGTAAAGAAACGAAGAAGAAATAGTAGGGTTGTGAAATGATTAATCAAGATTCAAGACAACGCAGAGCCACGCCAACACGTATGCGAATACGTAAGCAAGAAGCAATACGTTTGTGTGTATTTCGAACACCAAGACATATTTATGCACAGGTAATCTCAGCGGATGGTGCAAAAGTCATCGTATGTGCATCAACATTGGACAAAGTAATTAAAGGAAAGCAACAAGCAACTGGTAATGTAGAAGCAGCTAAGTTAGTGGGTCAGCTGGTTGCAAAACGTGCTCTAGAAGCTGGCATTAAAAAAGTTGCATTTGATAGATCGGGATTTAATTACCATGGTCGTATTAAAGCACTTGCTGATGCGGCTAGAGAAAGTGGACTAGAATTTTAAGGGTGTATTATGGCAAGTTTTGATCAATCGACAACAAGTGATGGCCTATTTGAGAAGCTGGTAGCAGTATCTCGAAATGCGAAGGTAGTTAAAGGCGGTAGAATTTTTAGTTTTGCTGTTATTGTTGTGGTAGGTGATGGTAATGGACGTATTGGTATGGGACGTGGTAAAGCACGCGAAGTACCAATAGCGATACAAAAAGCATTGGGTAGTGCGCGGAAAAATATGCGTAATATTAATCTTAAAGATGGCACTATTTACTCACAGATTATTGGTCAACATGGCGCAACTCGCGTATTCATGAAGCCAGCATCTAGCGGAACCGGCATTATTGCTGGTGGCGCAATGCGAGCGGTGTTTGAAGTTTTGGGTGTAAAAGATGTATTAGCAAAGATTGTTGGTTCGGCTAATCCAATCAACGTGGTAAGAGCGACTTTGCATGCCTTGCAAAATATTACAACGCCTGAATATGTTGCAGCTAAACGCGGCAAGACCATTGAAGATATAGCTGGAGCTTAATTTTATGCCATCAAAAAAGAAGTTAAAGATCACGCTTGTTCGTAGCATTATAAGTGCACTGCCTAGACACAAAGAATGTATTAAAGGCTTAGGTTTGCGCCGTATGCATCATACCGTATTGGTTGATGATACAGCTTGTAATCGTGGCATGATTAATAAAGTAAATTATTTATTATTGGTAGAGGAAGCGTAGAAATGTACCTCAACACATTACAACCCGCTCCAGGTTCTAAAACTCCCGCAATGCGTGTAGGTAGAGGAATTGGCTCAGGTAAAGGTAAAACATGCGGTAAAGGTCATAAAGGTCAAAAGGCGCGTGCAGGTGGTTATCATAAAGTTGGTTTTGAAGGTGGTCAGATGCCTCTTCAAAGACGAATTCCTAAGTCAGGTTTTCGTTCAGCAAGAGCGCTAATTTCACAAGAAATTCGTCTTTCTGATTTAAACAAAGTGACTGCAGAAGCTGTTGATTTAGAAGTATTACGTCAATTTGGTTTGGTGAGAGCAAGTACTAAGCATGTAAAAATTATTCTCTCAGGTAAAATTGAGCGTGTTATTTCTATAAAAGGAATTCCTACCACAGCGGGTGCTCGCAAGGCAATTGAAGCTGCTGGTGGTAAAGTTGAGGCATAGATGGCAACGAACAGGTTAGGTTCAAGTTCAGCAAAATCTGGTATTGCTGATTTAAAACGAAGATTGCTCTTTGTTTTATTTGCAATATTAGTATTTAGAGTTGGATCCTATATTCCTGTTCCTGGTCTTGACCCATTAAAATTGCAACAGTTGTTTAATGCACAACAGAGTAACATTATTGGTTTATTTAATATGTTTTCTGGCGGCGCTTTAATGCGCTTCAGTGTTTTTGCATTAGGAATTATGCCCTATATTTCGGCATCTATTATTATTCAGTTATTAACTGTCATGTCTCCCCAGCTTTCTGAATTACGAAAAGAAGGTGAGTCAGGTCAAAGAAAAATTAATAAGTACACTCGCATAGGAACCTTAGTGCTTGCTACTTTTCAAGCAATTGGTGTTTCTAAAATGTTAGTGGGTCATGGGATTGCTCTGTCTCCCGGTTTTTCTTTTTACTTTACAACAGCACTGACCTTAGTGACGGGTACAATGTTTTTAATGTGGCTTGGTGAGCAAGTGACTGAGCGTGGTATAGGGAACGGGATTTCGATGATCATTTTTGCTGGTATTGTTGCTGGGCTACCCGCAGCGATAGGCAAAACTCTTGAACAAGTGAGAGAAGGTCAGTTACAAGTTATTGGTTTGTTATTGATTATTCTTGCAGTAATAGCCGTAGTGGCTGTTGTTGTTTTTGTTGAGCGTGGACAGAGAAGAATCACGATAAATTATGCGCGAAGAATGCAAGGTGGAAAGTTATATTCGCCTAAAAGCAGTCATTTACCGTTAAAAATTAATATGTCGGGCGTAATACCGCCTATTTTTGCTTCTAGTATTATTTTATTTCCAGCCACATTAGCTCAGTGGTTTGGTCATGGCAAAGGTATGGAGTGGCTTGGATCTGTTGGACTGGCATTGCAGCCTGGTCAGCCTTTACATATGTTAGCTTTTGCTATTGCGATTATATTTTTCTGCTTCTTTTATACGGCCTTAGTTTTTAATCCCCGTGAAACAGCAGATAATTTGAAAAAATCCGGTGCCTTTATTCCAGGCATTAGACCGGGTGAAAATACGGCAAGTTATATTGACACAGTAATGACACGATTGACTTTAGCAGGCGCAATTTATGTAACATTAATTTGCTTACTGCCAGAAGTCATGGTTTTAGTATGGAATGTACCTTTTTATTTTGGTGGCACATCTTTACTTATTATTGTTGTTGTAGTGATGGATTTTATGGCTCAAGTACAAGCTCATGTTATGTCGTATCAATATGAGTCATTGCTTAAAAAAACAAATCTTAAAGCTGGAAGCTTAGGGTTACAGCGATAAAATTTTTTATAGATAGTAGAGCGCTTAAATCGGAGTGTAAGATATGAAAGTTGGTGCATCGGTTAAAAAAATGTGTCGAAATTGTAAAATTATTCTTAGAAAAAGAGTAGTTCGAGTTATTTGTAAAGATAAAAAGCATAAACAAAAACAAGGTTAAGCGATTTTTGGAATAATATCCGTTAATGATTGATTTTTTTGGGTTTCAATATTAAACTGATCCGCTTTTGTAAGTCAGTCGAATTTGTAAAATAGAAGTTGTAGGAGTGATTGAATGGCAGCCCGTATTGCAGGCGTGAACATACCAGTACAGAAACATATCGTTATCGGCCTTACCGCAATTTATGGCGTAGGACGAAAGCGTGCTGATCAGATTTGTACAGCAACAAATATTAATCCAGCAAAAAAGACTAAAGATCTTACTGAGCCGGAATTAGAGTTATTGCGTAATGAAATTGGTAAATTACGTGTTGAAGGCGACTTACGACGTGAAGTTTCGATGAATATTAAACGTCTAATTGAGTTGGGAGCTTATCGTGGTCTTAGACACCGTCGTGGTTTACCTGTTCGTGGACAACGAACTAAGACAAATGCTCGTACCCGTAAAGGTAAGAGAAAAGGTAAATAACTAAGCCAAATTATTGTAAATTTTCAGGAAAATAGTTACCAATGACAGAAACTCAAACACAAGCACAAGCTAAAAAACCTAAAAAACGGGTTAAAAAGCAAGTCATAGACGGAGTTGTACACATACTTGCGTCATTTAATAATACTAACGTCACTATTACTGACGTTCAAGGCAACACTTTATCGTGGTCTACGGCTGCGAGTTGTGGTTTTCGCGGTTCGCGTAAATCAACTCCTTATGCCGCAGGCGAAGCAGCAACAAAGGCCGCTCTTGCAGCAATTGAAAATTATGGCATGAAAAATGTTCATGTGCATGTTAAAGGCCCAGGTCCCGGCAGAGAATCCGCTATTCGTTCTTTACATGCTGCAGGGTTAAAAATTCTGTCTATTACGGATGAAACTGGCGTGCCGCACAATGGTTGCCGTGATCCTAAAAGACGACGTGTGTAGAGTAGGAGTTTAAAATGGCAAGATATCGTGGACCAAAATGTAAGCTATCTAGACGAGAGAAAACAGATCTTTCACTTAAGAGTGGTGTTCGCTCATTAGATACTAAATGTAAGCTTGACACTGCACCCGGTGTGCATGGAGCAAGACGTGGCCGTGAAACTGAATATGGCTTACAGTTGCGAGCTAAGCAACGTGTTCGACGTATTTATGGAGTAATGGAACGACAGTTTAGAAATTATTTCAAAAAAGCGGCAAGTTCAAAAGGCGCTACAGGTGAAACATTGTTGAAACTATTAGAATGTAGATTAGACAATGTGCTTTATAGAATGGGTTTTGGCTGTACTCGTGCGGAAGCTAGACAATTAGTTAGCCACCGTTCAGTACTTGTGAATGGTAAAGTGGTTAACATACCTTCGCATTCTTTAGAGCCAGGTGATGTGATCAGTATCCGTGAAAAAGCGAAAACACAGCTTCGCATTCAAGGTGCTTTAACATTAGCACAATCTAGACAAAACTGTGGATGGGTAGAGGTCGATGTGAATCAATTTTCAGGCGTATTTAAACAAATTCCTGATAGATCTGATATTTCACAAGACATCTCTGAGAAATTAATTGTAGAGCTTTATTCTAAGTAATAACTTAGAATTCAAGAGGTTATTACATGCAAAATAATCCATATGATTTTTTAACACCGCGAGCAATTGCTGTTGAAACTTTAAGTCCTTTTCATGCAAAAGTAACGTTAGAACCTTTAGAACGTGGTTTTGGCCATACATTGGGAACTACCTTACGTAGAATACTTCTATCATCAATGCCTGGCGCTGCGATTGTCGAAGTAAAAATAGATGGAGTACTGCATGAGTACAGTACGATACAAGGTGTTCAAGAAGACGTTATTGAAATTTTACTTAACTTAAAAAATGTTGCTATCAGAATGCATGGTAGAGAAGAAGTTACTTTAAAACTCAGTAAAAAAGGCCCTGGCCCTGTGCTTGCGGGTGATATCGAACAAGAGCACGATGTTGAAATCGTTAATCCTGATTTAGTGATTGCTAACATTAATGAGTCTGGTTCTATCAATATGACCTTAAAGGTTGTTTTAGGTAGAGGCTATCAAATGGCTTCCGCAGGTAGACGAGATGCGGAAGAAGAAAAAACCAGTATTGGCGCACTCCATATTGATGCTAGTTTTAGCCCAATTTTGCGTGTTGCTTATGCGGTAGAAAACGCACGGGTTGAGCAACGTACCGACTTAGATAAACTCGTTATTAATATTGAAACGAATGGTACTTTAGATCCTGAAGAAGCGATTCGTCGTTCAGCTACCATTTTACAACAACAGTTATCACCTTTTGTTGATTTAAAGTCTTCTCCCGTATCTAAGGAAAACTCTGATCAACAATCAGTTAACCCTATATTTCTACGTCCAGTAGATGATCTTGAGTTAACTGTACGTTCTGCTAATTGTTTGAAGGCAGAAAGTATTTATTTCATTGGTGATTTAGTACAGCGTTCTGAAACTGATTTGTTAAAGACGCCTAACTTAGGTAAAAAATCATTAACTGAAATTAAAAATGTATTGCAAACACATGCTTTATCCTTAGGTATGCGTTTAGACAATTGGCCGCCAGCATCATTTAAAGATAAAGAATAGGAAGGTTTGTTATGCGTCATCGTAACAGTGGTAGAAATTTTAGTCGAACGAGCAGTCATCGTAAGGCAATGTTTAAAAACATGATGGTTTCTTTATTAAAGCATGAATTAATAAAGACCACCGTTGCTAAAGCAAAAGAATTAAGACGCTTTATAGAGCCAATTATTACTATGGCTAAAGTGGACAGTGTTCATCATCGTCGTATTGCTTTCTCTAAGCTTCGTGATCGTGATATTGTACAAAAGCTTTTTAATGAGTTAGGTCCGCATTTTCAAACCCGTCCAGGCGGTTATTTACGTATTTTGAAGTATGGATATCGTAAAGGTGATGCTGCTCCTATGGCAATTATTGAATTAGTGGGCCGTGAACAATCAGCTGCTGCAGCGTAATGTTGCATTAAAGTTTAAAAAGCCGGTAATGCCGGCTTTTTTTTTGCTAAAATTAGATGAGCTAGATTATGGATCATGTTTTTCTTTTAGAAGCTTTAAAGTTAGCACTTATTCAGCGTGGTTTTTGTGCCCCAAATCCATCAGTAGGCGCGGTTATTGTTGGAAAAGGTGATATTCTTTTAGCAACAGGCTATCATCATGGACCTGGTCTTCCACATGCGGAAATTGAGGCATTAAATCAATTAAAGCAGAGTTTGATTGGTCAGAGCGTTTCCCTTGTTGAAGCAGATGCTTTACAAAAACAACTGCTTGCCGATGCGACGATGTATGTTACTTTAGAGCCATGTTGTCATTATGGAAGAACGCCACCGTGCACTGATGCACTTATTCAATCAGGAATAAAGCGGCTAATATATGCTTATGGTGATCCTAATCCTCTTGTTGCAGGCAAAGGTAAGACAGCATTATTAAATGTCGGAATCGATTGTCAGCATATTCCATTGCCTGAGATTGATGATTTTTATCAAAGTTATGCTTATTGGCATCGAACTAAAATGCCGGTTGTAACTGCAAAAATCGCGATGACTATGGATGGAAGAATTGCTGGAGAACATGGAAAACCGATAAAAATAACGGGCGCTGAAATTCATCATTATACGCATCAACAACGTAAAATTCATGATGCAATTTTAACTACTATAAAAACAATTATTGCTGATGATCCACAATTAAATGTTAGGCTCATGGATTCTTCTGGTGTAGAGAATAAAATATTGTCTAAGCCGCTTTATATTTTAGATCGTCAACTACAGCTACCTTTAAACGCAAAAATTTTTTCTACGGCCAAGTCCATTACTCTTTTTCATGCAGAATCTGCACCAGAAAAAAACAAAAATGCTTTAATTGCTGCTGGAGTAAAGTGTATTGCTGTTGAAACAGTGGCAAATAAATTAAATTTATTACAAGTTGCTAAATATATTGGTCAAGAGGGTGTGCATAATTTATGGATAGAAGCAGGCGGGGCATGTTTTGCGGCTTTTATACAAGAAAAATTATTAAATTCCGCATTAATTTACATTGCACCTAAGTATTTAAGCGTAGGGCAATTTGCATTTGATGCGGGTTTGTCATTCGATTTTTCGGCGCATAAGATACAATGGCAACAATTAGGGTCTGATGTCTTATGTACAATAAAATTTGCTGAGTAAGTGTATTGATTTTGCTACGATTAGTGATAAATGCTATTTTATTTGCTGTTTATTTAACAGACAAATTAACAGTAAAATTACGGTGCCTCTTCGATTTTAAGCACATGTGCTTGACATAGAAGCTATTTGTGTATTAAGTTGCATCATCTTAAGTCTCTAATGGCTTGATTCTTATACTAACTTACCGGCTGAAATCAGATTATTATTTATAGCTGGTTCAAATAATTAGGTATACAAAAATGAGAAGTACTCTACCAACGCAAACACCAAAAGCTCCGCCGACAACAGCTAAAAAACCCTTGGTCGCTCCCCCACCTCGAGCCGCAGCAGGGACACCACGTGCAGGCAATAACGTTAAATCACCGCCAACGGCAGCAGCAGCAAAATCGACCACAACGGCTGTTGCTACTACGACTAGAGCTGCTTCAATTACCGCAACGCCTACCGCAGCTGCGGCTAGCAAGCCTTCTTTAGTTGCTGCAACGCCAAAGATGAATGGTTCAGTAAAATCTCCTCCAACAACAGTAGGAGCACGACCAGGAACAGCTACAGCTACAACTACAACAAATAGATCTTCGTTAGTAAGTGGAACACCAACGACAGCTGCGGCAGCTAGATCTTCTGCAATAAGTGCAGCAACACCAATGGCTCCTGTTGTATTAAAATCTCCTGGTACTTTAAGAAGACAATTTGATGCTAAAAGTCTTAATTCTGGTGAAGATACCACAGCTTTAAGATCACAATTAAAAGAGTTGTTTTCAAAAATAGACACTGATTTTATTCAGCAAGTGGCGGTTTTAAAAGATAAATTTACTGAGATACAATATTATCCGGAGAAAGTTAATCTTGGAGAAGTACTGGCTGAGAAGGAAAAGTTAAAAAATCGTTTAGATGCGCGTATACGAATTTTTACACAAACTCTTTTTGAGTACCGTATGAAATTTGAAAAATTAACTAGTCTTGCTGACTTTAAAGCATTACATGCTGTTTTGACTGGGCTAGCTGACCCAAAAAATAATCCCTTAGCTTCGCATAATGCCAATATAACGGCGTTAATTGAAAAGTACAAAAGGCTTGAGCCTATGCCTGATCCGTATAAACATGTGCAGACTAGGATTACAGAGTTGACTACTCTGATTAGTTCCGTTCAATCAACGGTCATGACTTTGCAGAATCAATTTCAAACAATGCAGCTCCAGTCCATGCAGACGCAGTTATTGAAAAAAGATGATGCGTCTACTAATATTCGTTCTGTTGAAATGACGATGCAAGCTCAGCTTCAGACAGCGCAAGCAGTGCAGACACTAACTGAACAAGTAAAGCTATTGAATCCATCGAGCCGTAATAATGGTTTGTTTGTGAATGGAAACGGTGATTCTAAAGCTTCTCTTTCTCCTAAAGCAAAAGCAGGTAGTAATGTTGTTCCAACTAACTCATCTCTCTCTAGCGCTACGGTAACTACGGATCTTAAGTTTTAAATCAGAGAGTTTGGTGGGCACGCTGCGCTTTGCCCACCCTACATTATTTATTTTTGTAGGGTGGGCAAAGCGCAGCGTGCCCACCAAGCGCTAGCCGCTCAATAGTTACAGTTAGCTGCTTATTCTTATTAGCCGGGGATTCTCCCGGCTTTTGCTAATTTACTTATTAAGCAAGGAAAATCATGTTTACTGGAATAGTTGATCACTGTGGCAAAATAATAAAATTAAAAAAAACCGCTGAAACAATCCATTTATGGATAGAAGCCAATTTTTCTGATTTAGTCTTAGGTGAAAGTATTGCTGTCAATGGCATTTGTTTAACCGTCACAGAGATTAACGATAAATCATTTGCTTGTGATATTTCTCCAGAAACTTTTCGTTTGACTACCGCAGCTAATTTTTCCATTTCTCAAAAGGTTAATTTAGAACGCGCTTTGCAATTGTCTTCACGCCTAGGTGGCCATATGGTATCAGGACATGTTGATCAAACTGCAGTGGTTGAACATATAGAGCAAAACCAGGCTTTTACTCGGATGGTATTTGCTGGAGTGAGTGAACTAAACATGCCTTTGGTGATTAAGAAAGGGAGTGTTGCAGTTAATGGTGTTAGTTTGACAATTAACGAGGTTTTTCCTACGGGATTTAGTGTGATGTTAATTCCTCATACTTTAGCATGTACGAATTTAGCTGAATTAAATAAAAGCGCGGAAGTTAATCTGGAATTTGATTTGGTTGCCAGAATTATTGTTGATCAATATCAACGATATTCTACAACACATTGACAACATTCAAGACTATTGTATTATCATTGTAACTATTTAGTAGCAAAATTCTTTGCGGAGAAATTCTTAATGATGCGTAAGTTAATTACAATTTTATCTTTCTTGGTTTTTTTCACAATGTCGCATTCCGCGTCGGCTATGTTGAATTTAGAGCTGACACAAGGGGTTGCTGGCGCAATTCCAATTGCGGTTATTCCATTTTCAATGCAAGGTGAAGTACCACCGCAAAATGTGTCAAATATTGTTACTAATGATTTGCAAAATAGTGGGCGGTTTAAAATTTCTACTGGTAATGATACTCAAGCAGATAGCATAGTCACTGGGAAAGTAGAATCGATAGGTGCAGATAGGTTTCAAGTGAGTGTGCAGTTAAAAGAAGCTTATCATGGTAAAGCAAATACAGCGCAAGCTGATATTCTTAATCAAAAATTTGTGGTTTCAGGTAATGATTTACGTCGAGTGGCTCACCATATTAGTGATATGGTTTATCAAAAAATTACCGGTACGCGCGGGATATTTTCTACTCGTTTAGCTTATGTTGTGGTACAGCAGGGGTATCGAAAGCCTTCGCAATATACTTTAGAAGTTTCAGATCAAGATGGTTATAACCCTCGACCGCTGTTGACTTCGAAAGATCCTATCATGTCACCATCGTGGTCGCCAAATGGCAGGCAAGTGGCTTATGTTTCATTTGAAAATAGACGCGCTTCCATTTATGTGCAAAATGTGGGCGATGGTTCGCGTCAGTTAATTAGCCAATTTCCAGGCATTAACGGAGCACCTGCTTGGTCACCCGATGGTAGAAAGTTAGCGATTGTATTATCAAAGAGCGGGTCGCCCAATATTTACACACTTGATTTAGCGAGTCGGCAGGTCGTTCAAATGACTCATGATTCTTATATCAATACAGAGCCTTCATTTTCACCGAGTGGGAGAAGTTTAATCTTTACTTCTAATCGTAGTGGAAGTCCACAGGTGTATGAATTGAAAACGGCATCTAATGCTGCTTCACGCATCACTTATGATGGTAGTTATAATGCTCGTCCTTCTTATACACCCGATGGTAATCATATTGTGGTGCTGAATCGGGAATCTGGCGTTTATAATATTGGGGTGATGGATTTAGATACAGGCACATTTCGAGTGTTGACATCATCAAGTTTAGACCATGGTTCTCCTAGCGTTGCACCCAATGGGAGTATGGTGGTGTTTGAAGCCTTTGATTCAGGGCGTAATGTGTTAGGAATGGTAACAACCGATGGTAAAGTACGTATACGCCTGCCGGCGCGAAATGGCGAAGTGCAAGATCCAGCATGGTCACCATTTTTGTCTTGATACCGTTAATTTTCAGGGTATACTTTTCTGATATTTATGGGAGAGAAAGTTATGAAATTAAAGAGCATAGTTCAAGTAGCAGTATTAGGTTGCAGTATTTTAGCTTTAAGTGCGTGCTCATCCACACACAAACGTGCTGGTGATGATGCAGGCTCAAACGCGAATATGGATGGCGGTGTGCAAACTTCAGGTTTAGGCGATACCACAGATTTTGGTGGTGATGTTGGACCGCGTGATGCACGTTATAAACGAATTTATTATTTTGATTACGATAAGAGCGTTGTGCGTGAAGAAGATAAGCCAGCTATTTATGCTAATGCGGATTATTTAGTGGCACATCCTAGCGCTAAAATTATTGTTGAAGGCCATACCGATCCACGTGGTAGCCGTGAATATAACGTTGCCTTAGGTGAACACCGTGCGAATGCGGTGGCTAATTTAATTAAGTCTAGAGGCGTTAATCCTAGCCAAATACGTGTAGTCAGTTATGGCGCAGAACGTTTAGGTGCTCAGGGACGAACAGAAAATGACTATCAGTTAGATAGACGTGCTGTTGTGGTTTATATTCAGAAGTAATTCTTTGACATAATCGCCTTCGAAAGAGGGCGATTGATATCTTGATTGTAAAAGTTAACTGCGAGAACCTCATGTCGATTTACAAATTTAAGCGTACAGTGTTGTTAGCGGTATTGTTAAGTTCCACAGCATTTGTTTATGCTGATGATGCAGTGCCTGTTTATGATGTTGATAGTATGCCGTCGCAATTTGATGGTCAGGCTGATTCTGGATCTACAAGTTCAGCTGCTATGCCGCGTGCGTCTTCTCCAGCTCAAGTACAGTCTGAGCAGACATATGTTTCTTCGGCACCATCCTCTTTATCGAATGACCAACGTTTAACGCAAGTTGAACAACAGGTTAATAATATGCTGCACTCTAATTCAACAACACGAGTTGAAGAGTTGCAAGCAGAAGTGCAGACTTTACGTGGGCAAGTTGAAAGTTTGACGCACCAAGTACAACAGCAGCAAACGCAATTACGTGCTACTTATACTGATCTAGACAAACGAATCAGTAAACAGCAACAAGCAGTGGCAACTAACACGAAAGTGTCCCCAGTTGCTGAGGGAGATACAGCCCTAACGGATACTAATTCGGCAGCGAAGCCAGTAACACAACATAATAAAGTACTTGCTACGACAACAACACAAAAGCTTAGTCATGCTAGTGCGAATGCTAAGTCAGATGCTGCCGCAGCAACAGTGCAACCCAATGTCGCTGAAGAACAGCAAACCTATCAAGTAGCATATGATTTAATTAAAGAAAAAAAATATAATGAAGCAATTGTGGCCTTACAAAAAATGTTAGTCAAATATCCTTCTGGCCAGTTTGCAGCAAATGCGCATTATTGGTTAGGTGAGTTGTACAGTTTGACAAATAAAAATGATTTAGCAGCAACCGAGTTTGCTACAATTGTTAGTGATTTTTCTGATAGTCCTAAAGTCTCTAATGCGCAATTTAAGTTGGGTATGCTTTATTCCACGCAGTCTAAATGGCCAGATGCTAAATTAGCATTTAAAAAGGTGATTAGTAAATATCCTGATACAGCACCAGCACGTTTAGCCTCTGAACAATTAAAACAAATGAAACAATTAGGGCATTAATTTTGAATCGCTTACGCATTACTGAAATTTTTTATTCATTACAAGGTGAGACGCGAACCGTAGGTTTACCTACAGTTTTTGTGCGTTTAACAGGTTGCCCTTTGCGCTGTGCTTATTGTGATACAGCTTATGCTTTTTCTGGGGGTGAGATGGTGACGATAGAGCACGTCTTAGAAAAAGTGGCGAGTTTTGGAGCACATTTTGTGACGGTGACGGGTGGTGAACCGTTAGCACAAAAAGCATGTCACGAGTTGCTAACTAAGTTATGTGATGAAGGCTATGAAGTTTCTTTGGAAACCAGTGGTGCTTTGGATGTTTCTGCCGTTGATATTCGTGTTGTGAAAGTAGTTGATATTAAAACGCCAGGCTCAAAAGAGTGTGATAAAAATTATTATGAAAATATCCAGCATCTCTTGCCACAAGATCAAGTGAAATTTGTTATTTGTGATCGAGTCGATTACGAATGGGCAAAAGATATTATGCAGCAATATCAGTTAGCTGAGCGTTGTGATGTGTTGTTTTCTCCCAGTGCAGAGCAGCAGTCCCCTGGGGAATTGGCTGATTGGATATTAGCTGATCGCTTGCCAATTCGCTTCCAAATTCAATTGCATAAAGTTTTATGGGGCGATGTGGCGGGGCGGTAATTTAGAGAGTTTGGTGGGCACGCTGCGCTTTGCCCACCCTACATTATAATTTTATTTACAATGTTGATATTTTTCTAAAAACCAGTATCATTGGGCCTGCAAAATAACATTTTCGCAAAGATCTTCTCAAGTGGGGTCGTTAGCTCAGTCGGTAGAGCAGCAGGCTTTTAACCTGTTGGTCCTGCGTTCGAATCGCAGACGACCCACCAACAACAAATTCCAGTTTAATACCCTATTTTTTGAGTTACTTTTCCGCTAAAAATTTTATATGAATGATAAGTATAAAAGAGCAGAGGCGGCAGCATAACGCAGGCGCCGACTAACATAAAGAGTAAGGCAGAGTCATCAGAAGCAGCCTCAAGATAGCTTATTTGTCTCGGTACGATATACGGGTAGATGCTAATAATAAAGCCGATGTAGCACATTAAGAACATGCCGATAGTGCACCAAAAAGGTAAGTGTTCATGATGTTTTTTTATGGCATAACAATGAATTAAAAATAAGCTTAACGTTATGATGGGTAAAACAGCGAGATAAGGCATGTTTGCTGGGTTTAGCCAGCGTTCTTTAATGGCGGGATCTAAAAAAGGTGACCAGACACTTACCATGATAAAACCGAGAAAAATAACATATTGCATTTTACTCGCCACGTTATAACATTTTTTTTGTAGTTGACCGACAGTTTTAATAATTAAATAATTTGCTCCCAACAATACATAGCCTGATATCAAGCCTAGAGCACAAGCGATTCCGAAAGGATTAAACCATAGATAGATGTTAGTTGTGTCATGTATGCTGGGAACAGTAAAGCCTTGTACAAAAGTCCCGAGAATTAATCCTTGAGCAACTGTTGCAAAAATTGAGCCGAGAAAAAAACAAGTGTCCCAAAGTTTTTTAGTTTTTATGGCTTTTAATCGAAACTCAAAAGCGATGCCGCGAAATAATAAAGCAATGACCATCAGTAAAATGGGCATATACATGATGGGTAAAATAGTACTAAAAGCCAGTGGAAAAGCGCCGTATAGTGCAGCACCACCAAAAACTAACCAAGTTTGGTTACCATCCCAAACAGGTAAAATAGTACTAATTAATATATCACGTTCATTTTCATCACGAAAAAAAAGTGACATGATTCCGATACCAATATCAAATCCGCCAAGTAATACATACATGATGACACCAAAGGCAATAATTCCACACCAGGCTAATGGTAGTGATATCATTATTTATCTCCTGCGGTTGAAGGCGGCATATATTGGAAAGGTTGATGAGGTTCATTAATATTTAAATCTGTTGGCCCTTTGGTAATAATTTTATGTAAGAAATAAAAATAAAAATAACCAAATATAATTCCATAAACGATAAAAATTAAAATAAAAGAAATGATGACATCATGTAATGAAACATGTGATGCCGCATCAGCTGTTCTTACGAGGTTATAAATAACCCAGGGTTGTCTACCTTCTTCTGTGGTAATCCATCCACACCATAAGGCAATAAAACCCAGCGGTGCTGAAATAATAGCGGTTTTAAGAAACCAAATGGAATTATAGAGACGATTTTTGCGTTTTAAATAATAAGCTATTAAAGCCATCGCTAACATGAGGAAGCCAATGCCAACCATAATGCGGAAAGTAAAAAAAACAGCAGCTACAGGCGGTTGATCTTTTTCATTAACTGCTTTTAATCCAGTTAAAACGCCATTCCATTCATGAGTATTAATTAATGCAGCACCATGTGGAATTTGAATTTCCCAATGATTAGTTTGGTGTTTTTGGTCAGGGATGGCAAATAAGATGAGAGGTGCGCCAGCTTGTGTTTCCCAAAGCCCTTCCATTGCTGCCGTTTTTATAGGTTGGTATTCTTTAACAATCAGTCCAGCTTCATCGCCTAATAGTATTTGTAAAGGCAATAGAATGAGTAGTGTCATCCAGCTAAAGGAAAAACATTTTTGCGCAAAAGCAGTAAATTTATTTTTAAGTAAATAATATCCTGATACGCTGCAAATGACAAAGGTCGCGCAAATATAAGATGCTAACATCATATGTGCAAAGCGTGGAAAAGCGGCGGGATTAAAAATAACTTGTTGCCAATCTGTTACTTTAAAGCTGCCATTGTTATTGATGAAGCCAGTCGGATGTTGCATCCACGTATTGGCAGTCATGATCCAGTAGGCAGAGATTGTTGTGCCAATGAAAACTAGTGCTGTAGCAAAATAGTGTAAGCGTGGACTAACTCGATCCCAACCAAAGAGCATGACCCCAAGAAATCCAGCTTCAATAAAAAATGCAGTCATGACTTCATAAGTAAATAGTGGACCTAATACGCCACCTACTTGTTGAGTAAAGCCAGCCCAATTGGTGCCTAGTTGAAACTCCATAACGAGCCCAGAGACGACGCCCATACCAAAGGTGAGAGCAAAGACTTTTGTCCAAAATTTGCAGATAGAGAGGTAAAGTGGATTTTTTGTTTTAAGCCAAGTTCCTTCGATAATAAACAAAAATAAAGCTAGGCCGATACTGAATGCCGGAAATAAAATATGGAAACTAATAGTAAATCCAAATTGAGCTCTAGAGAGTAAAGCAGTATCAATGATCATAGCCGATTATCCTGCTTGTAAAATTAAGCATTCATTATATACAATTTCTTGTATCATGAAAATTATTGTTTATAGACTTATGGAGCGATATTTTAAGTGCTAGGCTCGCCTCTGTTCTTGCTGGTAAATCGAAATCCATGCGCCAAAGAAAGATGGCAGGTCGCGCCAAGGCAATCCTGTTCGCATACGGTACAATATCCCTTCCACTGTTTTTGGTAAATTAGGCTTGTCATAAATTCCGTGTTCGCGCATGATAGTCCTTAGCTTTGACCAGTGCTCATCGGTGAGTATAAGTCTTGGCATTGCAACCTCATTTTATTGGGTTGTGAGAATCACAATTTTACGAATTTGCCCTTATTGTTCACTGTATTACAACAAATTGTAAACAGGCCCTAAAGGAACTTCATCATGCAAAGCACAAGCACATCATCTTCGGCCCCTGTTTCCAGCACTGCCGTTCCAATGGCAGTGCAGCACACGAAGCGTTCGCTGTATATCAAAGTATTTAAACAAGAATTTATCCGTGAATTGACATTTATCTGGGATGTGGTTGCTGGTCGCGCAACGGCGCGAGATTCCTTTACAACTAAAATAGCAGGATTACTGAAAAACAATGCGACATCGATTCCGTTGTTAGGAGATGCAATTGATAAATTTGCGTCTGCCATTGAGTTTGCTGCCAATGAAGTGCGTGATAAAGAAATGGGTGGTTTAGCGAGCATTGTTGATCAGCTGGATTTAAACCACTTGGATATACTAATGGATGTGGTGGCGCGTGAAGCGTATCGTCGCTATGAATTTTTTATTGAGAACCGCCTGACCGATGATGCAGAAGATGGTGTAATTCCGTTTGCGAAAGTGGGTGTAGCACGTTGTTTGGAATATTTAGCACGTAAACGCACTCCTGTTGCACCGGCAGGTTGGGTGCGTGAAAAACTTAAGCCAGTATTGGGTGATATAAAAACCGCACCTGCTAAATCAGGTGATAAGAAAGATGAAAAAGTTGAACTAAGTGAATCGTTTTTATTGGCCGGTTTAGTAGAAGGACGTTCAGGTCAATTTATTCAAGGCTGGACCAATAATAAAGTTAAATTAAACCGTAAAGAAAAAAACTTCTTAGGTCAAGAAAAAACAGTTGAAGTCGATATCGAAGATGCCTATGCACGTTCAGCATTTATCCATTTTGATATTAAATTAGAACAATTAACTCAAAAATTATATACGCGTGCAAAAGCACGACACCAAGAAGGCGGTGGCTGGCAACAAGTGCAAGCGATATTTAAAGGCGAAACAGAATCGCTCTATGATTTTGGTCATGTCAAACACCGTAAGGAAAAAGAATTCCAAACCGATCCCTTATGTGGTTATGCGGTGATGCCTTTAAAAGCAATTACTAATCGTTATGATTTTAAAGCGCAAGACGATAAAACCTTTAGTCGAGATTTCCAATCTGAATTACAACGCCGTAATTTGAGTGTCGTGCAAATTGATAAAGCGACCCTAAAAAATTACGTGACTTGGTTTCGACAAAATACCCCGTTAGCAAAAAATACGGTTGCGGATTATTTGTGTTTGAAACAAATTTGGCAGGGTGCAAAATGGGTTATTTGTGCAGATGATTTAACCGGTTTAGATCTTAAAGGTGTTAATTTAAGCAACATGGATCTAAGTGGTGCGACATTAGGTGGCGATCTCACCGGCACAAACTTTGCTGATACCTATTTGATTAGCGCCATCTTTAACAAAGGCACCATTGCTAAGCAAGCCAATTTTAGTCACGCGCATTGCGCGTTTTTGCGCGCTGAAGGTGCAGACTTTACTAGCGCAGATTTTACCCAAGCCAACTTTTCGTATGCGAAACTTGCTGGAGCAAATGTAACCAGTACCAAATTACTTGGCGCTACTTGGTATCAAGCTGATTTGAAAAATACCAAGAGCGATGTCGATTTGTTAAAAGAACAACAAACGCAACTCAAACAGTTGGACGCTGATGTCAAACTACAGCGCGCTGAGATGCAACAATTCAGTGAAACCTTAGCGGCACAAACCGAAAAGTTAAATCAATTGCGCGAGCAAGTCGATGCGAAGATTCAACAAACTCTGATGACCAATAAAGACAATAAAGATACGGCACAATTGCAATCACTTAGCGATCAAGTTCAGCAATTAGTGAAGCAACAACAAGCCCGCGCAGTGTTTGAACGCAGTTGCCAAAGCGATGTCAAACAGCTACAACAATTTATCCAGCAAGCGGCCAGCAAAGATGCATTGGATGAACTAAAACAACAATTACAACAAACGCAGCAACAATTAAAAACCATTCAAAAAAATAATAACCAAGCAACACAGCAAGTACCGCAGGAATTAGCAAGTCAAATTAATGCTTTGGGAAGTCCATATGCTGCGCTTAAACAAAATTTATTAAAAATTCAAACTGGCATACAACAAGAATTACAAGCGTTAGCCAAAAAACTAGATGAGTGTTTTAAAGGATTAGAAACACAAATTACTCAAGTTGAAAAACAACTAGCCGCACGTTTGGAGCAATTAGAAAAACGTGTCGATGTATTAGAAAAATGGGTAGATGCAGCCAAAAAAGATATAGGTTTTGTTGAGCAAACAGTACCAGTAAAGCTAGCAGAGCTTCGCAAACGTGCGTTAGAAGATAAAGACACGCAAGATGAACTGGCTAATTACATTCCTGCTTGTGGTGCACACCGTGTTACAGATACTAATACCTTTGATATGGAAAAAGCAGCTACGGATTTTTTTAAAACAAACAAACAAGTTTTGCTATTATTAGGTAACTCAGGTGGTGGAAAATCTACATTCAATCGTTATTTAGCAAAAAAACTTTGGGAGAACTATAAAGTAGGTGACCCAATTCCCTTGTTTATCTCCTTGCCAAATTTACACAATCCAGAAAAAGCTCTATTGGTAGAGCATCTAACCCGTCAAGGTTTTACGGAAAAAGAAATACAATTTATTATTAAAAATCACAAATTAATTTTGATATTGGATGGTTATGATGAGATGCGAATTGGTGATCAAATGAACCAATTTAAAAATCTTTACACATCAAATCAACTGGCGAGCTTGCCAAGTCCTGGTTTGAAAATATTAATTAGTTGTCGTACAGAACATTTAACTAAAGTTGATCGCTATGAGCGTTATTTTATGCCAGGGCAAAATGAAAAACTTCAGCCCGCAGCGTTTATGGAAATATTTGTTGCGCCTTTTAATATCCAGCAAATCACGGCATATATTACGAAATACCTGGAATTACATATTGAAAATACTTTAAAAGACATAAGCGCTGAATGGCAGAAAACAGAAACCTATTTGCAAAATATTGGTGATTTACCAGGTATGCGCGAGCTTATTACCACGCCATTTTTATTGATGATCGCCATGGATGTGATGCCAGAAATTGTAGAAAAGTATAAACATCTAGATGAAGCAGAACGCTTAAAATTAACCGGTGCTAATCTTTACGATGCTTTTATTAAAAAATGGTTTGAGCGTCAGGCTGATAAATTAATGGTAGAAGGTGGGTTGCCTGAAGATGGTCATGATGTCATGGATGATTTTATGGATTTTTCAAAAGAATTAGCAAAAGCAATGCACTTTGCCAAAGCCTCCCGTGTTTATTACAAACCACAATCCAATCTGTTTGAGAAACAAAACCTAAAAGATCAATGGAGTGAGAATTTTTTCAGCGATAAAAATAAAGACATGATGCGTGCTCGTAAAGGTTGTCCATTGAAAAAAGTTGCACCATTTACCTGGGCATTTATTCATGCTTCTTTGATGGAACATTTTGTCACTAAAGATATTTACGATAATTTAACGGATGATAGCTCGCTTTCTTCTCAATCGCAGTCAGATTATGGAGATAGCAAATCTGTGTCATCAACCACACGCTCACCAGTTGCAGTTTTCTCCCCATCTTCTACTGCTGCCAGCGCTGGTTCACCTAGCAGTAATCAGCAGGCTTTTTTTGCAATGGATGCTAAGAATAACTCAGGAGCAAAGACGACTAATACTGCGCCTCCACCTATTCCACAACGACCTTCTTTTAAAATGCCAACTGCTGCAGCGCCTGCACTTACAAAGAAATAATAGGAGAAAATAATGCCAACCCCATATGAATATTCTGTGTTCAGTAAATTTGTTTATCATAATTCTAATATACAATTACCTTCGACTAATTGGAAAATATTTAAAACATCAGATTGGTTTAATCTGGATGGTTATAAAGGCGAGGCTTATAGAAATATTCAAACAAATGAAGTTGTCGTCGCACACAAGGGAACAAATGATATTTTAGATCTTGTGCTGAATGATGCTCCACTCGCCGCGTGGGATTCGGTAACGTTGCAATACACAGGAAGTGCAAAAACTTTTGTTCAACAAGTTAAAAGTCAGATGACTCTTCTTAGTATTCCGCATAATAAATTAAGTTATACGGGTCACTCACTAGGTGGTGCGTTAGCGCAAATGTGTTCCGCAGCTGATTCTTTGTTAGGACTGCTAAACAATAACGCAGTTGTATTTGACAGCCCTGGTGTAACATTGCAGATGTTACAAAATGCGGTTGGTGCTTCTTTTTCTAATCCTGCATCTTTGACTTTAACAAATTATGTTGCTGCACCTCATGTAGTCAATACTGCCAATACTCACTTTGCAAATCTTATACGTATCTATCCTGTCTATAATCCGAGTGCCATTCCTGAGCTATTAGCTTTATCTGTACCAACATATACTTTTGGTTATTCACTTCAACAACACGATATGTTGGCAATTACCAATTTATTTAATCCATTAACCGGCCAAGCAATGGTACAGAGTTCTCCAGCTTCATGGCCTGCGGGTGGTTATGCTGGTTATAGTAACTATTTTCTTTCGTATGATATTAATCCTGAATATTGGGATTTATATTGCGCTCGGAAAGGTTCTAATGCTCAGCAAAAATCAAATTTTATCAATACGTATCTTGGAGGTAGGCACAGTCTTAGCAGTGCAGGTGTGACGATAAACGGTGATGCAAGTGATAATAATATTTGGGGAGCAACTAATGGCGCTGATGTACTTAATGGATACAGCGGAAACGATATTTTAAATGGTCATGGTGGTGATGACACATTAAACGGTGGCGTAGGTATAGATACTTATGTGTTTGATACCAGCAATTTTGGCCAAGTGCAAATAATAGATTCAGATGGTTTGGGTCGATTAAAATTCGATGACACGAACATCAGTGGTACCTTCAAAGAAGCCACAAATAATCCAGGAATATATTTTGCAATTCGACAAGGTAATACCTATGCGTTACAAAAAATTAATAACAATGTAGATTTACAATTAACAGTGAATAATCTAAATCCTGCTATCAGTAACGTGATTATAAAAAGCTTTATCAATGGAAATTTAGGTTTAAATCTTGTAGATGCTCCTGTTGTTCAATATACATTTGGTCCAGAAATCGTAATTGATACCAATCCAGATATTAACGCTGGCCAAAATAATGGTATTGCTTATGGATTTGTAAAATTAAGCGCACTGATAAATAGTAAGTTTGTAGCAATTTGGATAACTAATCATGTAGTGACCACTGGAGGGACCACTGCATTAACATTGAACGGGCAAATTTTTAATGCAGATGGTAGTGCAGCTGCAAATAAATTTAATATAGATACAAGTATTGCAGGATTAGCCTCGGTTGATCGATCTTCAATAACAAGTATTGAAAATGGGAAGTTTGCTGTGGCATGGACACATGCTTATTTTCCGGAACCTTCTCGTCCTGTTAACCAAGCTATGATACAGATATTTAATGCAGATGGCTCACCACACACAAATAAAATTATTCTGGATCATGATGGTTCTCCTGATACTGATAGTGGACAACCCACTTTATGTTATTTGGGTAATAATAAAGTGTTGGTTACATTTTATAGTGCTAACGCTGTAGAAAAATTTGCTGTGCTTTTCGATTCAGACGGCAATGTGATGGTGCCTACATTTAATATGAATATTGTACCCTCCTCAGCAACAACAATACCTATTAATGCGTTTATAGAAAATAATAAATTCGTTAGTGTTTGGTTAAATTATATATCGCCGCCTGATTATATTGATGTTCGAGCTCAATTCTATGATTTTCATATTAATAAAATAGATAGTGAATTTACCGTCAATCTACCTGTTTATAGGAATGGTATATTATTTGGTCACAGTTTGTATCCCCCAGCGATAATAAATTTTAGTAATGGAAATTTTATCATTGCCTGGACCAGCGACGGCGCTTGGCAAGATAATCCGACCACTTATGGAATTCGCGCGCAAAGGTTTGATCGTAATGCTGTTAGAGTAGGAGCTGAATTTATAATTCCAGCAGCATCAACAGCGAGCACTCCAGTTATAAACCCATCCATCGATTCATTAGATAGTGGAGGTTATATAGTCACTTGGACTCAACAACGTTTTGTACCCATAAGCCCATATTTTATGGATTATGATATTTATGGACAAATTTTTGATACAAATGACAATAATGTAGGTACATCTTTTTTAGTTAATTCAATAATAGCAGGGTATCAAGGGGCTTCTAGTGTTTCTGTGTTGCAAAACGCTAATATTGTTGTCGGTTGGGAGACCTGCATGGCATCAGCACCATGCGGTGACTCAGCAACAAGCGTAAGTATAAGAATTCTTTCTACCAATAGAATAGCAAATGCTCTCGGTGATATAGGACAACCTTTGGTAGGGACAAATAATGCTGATGTACTAAATAGTCCAACGGGTAGTAACGCTATAACAGGCAACGGTGGCGCCGATATTTATGTCATAAGTCAAGTTGCAAATGCTCGAGCCAGTATCACTGACTTCGAACCTAGCATACAAAAAATTGATCTTACTGCACACCGATCTATTAACGGAATAAATGACCTTATAATAACTCCTGGATCAGCAGTTATAAATTTACCGAGTAATCAAACTATTCATGTAGATAATATTGAAGGGACACTCATTCCACAAAACATAACTGCAGATAATTTTATTTTTGCACCAGTAAATCGAGCGCCGATTGCAAGTTGTGCTTTAGTATCAGCTTCGCCGCAAATTAATACTCAGATAACAGTTAATCCAGTTGCTTGTGTTGTTGATCCAGATGGCGATACATTAAGTTGGTATTTAGACAATAATCTTAATGATACTCATTTTTTTAATACCACTGATTATGCTACCTGGATACAGCAAGATCCTTATAATGGCTTAGTAACAATTATTGTGCCAAACGCAAGATCATATTTCGGAACTTTAATAGCAATGGATCCTTATGGTTTATCTGTTGAACTTCCTTTTAATATAACCGGCGTTAATATAACAGACACATCTGCCGCTCCTATTGTGAGCAGTAGTGCGGACGAACATGCAGTATTCTCATCCAGTGGATTGTCATCTACTGATAGTTCAAGTGCAGATGCTGCAAATGGATTATCGTTTAGTTCCACTGCCGACAGTGCATCTGCGACTAGTGGTAGTAGCGCAGGAACTGCATCTACAGCAAGTAGTATGCCACCACAAACTTCCGGAGCCAGTCGTCCAACTTCTATACTTGGGACAGCAATCAGTGCAATATTTTCAGCAGATTTTTTTGCGCAACAGTTTTCTAATAGCTTGATGCTGGGTTCCTATTTTATAAGCCAGCTTTACAAAAATCAGACTGACAAAGCAGACCAATTGCGACCTTGTAATTCGGTTGATCAAGCTCAACTTAAAAAAACACAAGCGCTAATATTTTTACAAAAAGACACATTTGCAGGATTGAAAAATAGCTTGGCAGAACAATCTAATTTATTCGTCGATCAATTTGTTTATATTAAAAGCAAATTAGAATGGTTGGAATATTCTGTAGCAGACGCACAGAGTAGCAACAAGGTGAGTGATAATCTTTTAAAGGAAATTGTACGCGTCACAGAACGTGCTGACGATGTTCTTCTACACCTAAGTCAAATGAACCAGGAATTGAAAAAAATTGCGTGTGAGCAACGGCCAGTAGATATTCATTATGATGTGGTTAAGAAGCAAATCATAGTAAAGCCATCAGCTACATTATTTGTCAAAACCGATAAACGTGATGATAAGCAACTGAAGTATCAACAAATTAATAATCATGCTCAGTTTTGGGCAAGACCTGCGCGCAGTGAGAACAATCTAATAAATAGCAGAGCGCCGAATTTTCCGGTGGAACCAACACGATTAAATTTTTAGCATTGCTTATAGGACTCATTTTCTGTAAAAAATAGTTGTTTACTGAATCTTAAAAAGGAAATTTATTTTATGTTCGGCACTCTTCAAGAAGGCATTGCAGTAATTCAAAAACAAATGTTGAGCGATACGCCACCGGAACAAGCGTTATATATTCCGGCGCAAGGTACTCACACCATTTCGCGCGATGAAAAACCTTTTGATTTATATCAGGCACTGACAGAATTTGTGGTATTTGATAATAAAGCTAATGCTGATACTAAAGATTTAAAAACAGAAACACGCTGTAAAGTATTGTTGTTATTAGGCGAAACTGGATCGGGCAAAAGTATATTCTGTCAGGATTTAATTGCGCGTCTTTGGCAAAATTATAAATCCGGCATGCCCATTCCTTTATTTATTCCGCTAGCGCGTTTACAAGATCCAATTAACAATGCGATTACAGAAACTCTCACTGAATATGGTTTTAGTGTAGAACAAATAGCGACACTGAAAGCAGAACAGCAATTTATTTTTATTCTCGATGGCTATGATGAAATTCATCAACTTAAAAATCTTTATGTCACCAATAGGTTAGGGGAGTGGCAAGCGAAAACCATTATCACTTGCCGTAGTCAGTATTTATATCACGTCAATGAATCTGATAAATACTTCATGCCGTTTGCGGCCGAAAAACGCCAGCCGCACTTATTACAACAATTGCATGTGGCGCCCTTCGCGGAAAAAGAAATTGTGGCGTATGTGCAGCAATATGAAAAAACAGCGCTCAGTCCTAATAGTAAAACAATGGCGATTGCCGTTGCTGCAGATACTAAAGATCATAAGAGTGATGATAAAACGGCAGTAGCAATTAATGTGTCAGTGACAGATCAACCGCTATTATACCAACAATTAATCAGTGTTCCCGGTTTGTCCTCATTAATTACTACGCCTTTTTTATTACATCTGGCGGTGGAAGCTTTACCTGAAATTTTAGAAAAAACGAAAGATCAAAAAAGTAATGACCAACCCAACTTCACCCAAGCAGCACTTTATGATGTCTTTATCGCGCGTTGGTTTAAAAGGCAAGAAATAAAATTACGAACCAGCAAACATATTGATGAAAAAATAGTGGATCCTAAACCTACTTTTTGGAATTTCTGTAAAGCGCTTGCGGTTGCCATGCGCACAGAACAAGTGAGTTTAGTCAATTACACGCCAGAAAAAACTTCACGCTTATTTGCAACCGCGGCCACAGCAGCACCCAAAGTTGATCCATGGAAAGATTTTTTTAGTAACGATGCAGAAACAGAATTACTGCGTTCTGCTTGTCCCTTGCGTAAATTTGGCAAAAATCAATACGGTTTTATTCATGGTTCAATGATTGAATATTTTGCCACACGCATGATGTATGATGAGTTAATCGCTCAGCCACAAGCTAAGCCTATTATTTTTGCTACAAATAATTTGTCAACAGCAGATAATAAAGATACTAAAAGTAATACTCCAATCATTCAAAATTCAAATCAACAAACCAATTCAACACCATTGCCCAAAAATGCACTCTACCAAACATTAATCAGCAAAGATGCGAACATGATTCAATTCTTAGCGGATCGTGTTGTGCAAGATGAAAAATTTAAACAAAAGCTATTTGAAATTATTGAATTGTCAAAAACCAGTGAACGTCATGCTATTGGTGCTGCGAATTCAATTACTGCATTAGCACGCGCAAAAGTCGCTTTTTCAGGCATGGATTTATGCGGCATTCGAATTAATGATGCAGATGTGAGTTATGGGATTTTTGATAGCACCAATTTAACTGGCGCGGATTTAAAAAACGTTGATATGCAAGGTACATGGTTGCGTGAAGCAAAATTAAATAATGCGGATATGACCGGTGTTGAATTTGGAGAATTACCGTTTTTACAGTTACCTGATTCTGTTTATGCATGTCATTATTCCAATGATGGGCGTTGGCTTGCTGTGGTAAGTGGAAAAAATATTCATCTTTATGATGCAAACACTAGAAAACTTGAATATATTTTTAAAGGCCATACAAAAACTATTTTAAGTATTAGCTTCAGCCCAAGTGCCCAACTGTTAATTTCTGGAAGCGAAGATAAAACTATTTGTGTGTGGGATGTGCCCGGTCAAAAAAAGGTGGACCTTCTTGAAGGACATAGTGTTGCAGTTAAAAGTGTGGTTTTCTGCCTGAACGGAACGCAAGTGGTTTCGTCGGGCGATGAAGATGGCAGTATTCGAGTATGGGATGTATCAAATAAAAAACTTGTTCATACCTTTAAAGATCACAAAAAAGAAGTGCTTAGTCTTGCTTCTAACCCTAATGGATTGATGCTAGCTTCTGCCGGTGATGATCAAGTAGTGCGATTATGGGATATGACAAATAGGACATTACTGCATATTTTTGAGGGACATCTGTCTTCGGTTAAATGTCTCGCTTTCAGTTCGAATGGTCTTATGCTTGCATCAGCAAGCCACAGTCGGATTCATCTTTGGAATATCCCTAATCGAAATCTAATGCATATTTTTCAGATAAAAACTGCCATCTACAGTGTTGCATTTAGTCCCAATGGTAGCTGGTTGGTTTCAGGAAACATGAATAATGATGTTCAACTTTGGGACATAGCTAACCGGAAACTTGCACATACTTTTGAAGGACATACAAGGTATCTTCTTGCTGTTAGCTTCCATCCTGGAGGAGAGTATATTGCTTCAGGAGGGCTAGATGACACAGTTCGATTGTGGTCTATACCCAAACAAAAGCATCAACCTATATTTGAAGGGCATACAGAAGATATTAGAAATATTGCTTTTAGTCCTAACAATCAATGGATTGTTTCAGCAAGTTTTGATAGCACTGCTTGTTTATGGGATGCGGAAAGTGGGAGGCTAAAATATACTTTTAAAACTTATATTTTTGGAACTTTAAGAAGTAGTGGTAATGTTTATGCTGTAGCTTTTAGCCCAGACAATTTTAAATTATTTGCAGGAGGTAATGATTCGGAAATATGGAAATGGGATTTGATTCATTCACGGAATATAGTGGAGCACAAGGCTGAGCATATAAAAAATGCAGGTGAGGTTTTGAGTATTAACATTAGTCCAGATGGCCATAAACTTGCATCAGGGTGCTACAGAGATAAGACAGTTTGCTTATGGGATATAGCCAGTAGTAGTTTGGAACATACTTTTAAGGGTCACACTGCTCAGATTAATTGTGTGACCTTTAATTCGACTGGTCGCTGGTTAGCCTCTGCGAGTGATGATAAATCGATTCGGTTATGGGATGTATTGAATCACAAGTTTGAACGTATTTTTGAAGGCCATACCGGTGAGGTTTGGTGTGTAGATTTTAGTCCGGATGGTTGTAAACTTGCATCAGCGGGTGATGACAATACAGTTCGATTATGGGATTTAGCCAGTGGTAAGATAGAGCATACGTTTAAGGGACATACAGATTCAGTTAAGAGTGTCGCTTTCAGTCCTGATGGTCTTAAACTGGCATCTGCTAGCAGAGATTGTACTGTGCGGCTATGGGATATAGCTAACCTACACATTATTCCTATATTTAAAGAGCATACCAAAAAAGTTAATTGTGTTGCGTTTAGTCGCGATGGTTATTGGGCTGCTTCTGGCAGTGATGACAACACGGTTCGATTATGGGATGTGATAAACCAAAAACTTCACTACACCCTTGCAGGGCATACGGATCAAATCAATAGTGTTGCCTTCAGTCATGATGGTCGTTGGCTTGCTTCAGGTAGCAAAGACACTACTATTCGCCTGTGGGATAGAGCAAGTGGGAAGCTTCAATTTACTTTTAAAGGGACTGATAAAATTGAAGCCATTGCCTTTAGTCCGGATGGCCAATGTCTTGCCTCTGGTGACTACTATGTTAAGTTGTGGAGTATGGCGGATGGCAAGGTGCAACATATTTTTAGAGAACTTACGTTTGATGGAAAAAGTATTGCATTCAGCCCTAACGGTCGCTGGATTGCCACAGGTGGTAATGATAATACGGTTGCGTTATGGGCGGTGGTAGAGAAAAAGCTTGAGCATCTTTTTAAGGGGCATATAGATCCTGTTAGATGTGTAGTTTTTAGCCCAGACGGGCGTTGGTTGCTTGCTGGAAGCGGTGCTGGAGCCATTTATTTATGGGATTTACTGAGCCGAAAGCTTGAGCATATTTTCGCAACAGAGATGACAACGGATAGCCTTGCTTTTAGTCCAGATAGTCTTAATTTTGTTTCAGGGAATCTTGAAAAAATTCAGCTATGGTCAACAGCAAGCAAAAAACTTGAACATACATTTGAAGGACATACCGACCTTGTGAAAGGTGTTGCTTTCAATGCTACTAATTTTAAGCTGGTTTCAGGTGGTGATGATTGTACAGTTCGTTTGTGGGATATAAAGAAATACGGTCAGACACTGACGACCATCAAAGGCTGTGCTGCTGGGGTGAATAGTGTGAAATGGCGCACGACATCGCAAGGATTATTTTTGGCTACAGCTGGTGCAGATAAGACTATTCGCTATTGGCAAGTGATGGATGATAAAAATGATGAAACGAAAGTAAAGCTTCTTTGGAGCAGTCGTCAAACCGTGTTGGTTGCACCGGATGCCCAGATTAAAAATGTAATGGGATTAGGTCCGCAGAATAGACATTTGCTTGAACAACGTGGCGCAACTCAAAAAAGTTTATCAAAGCCGCCTGTTGATAATAAGAAAGATTATAAAGAACCCACAGTCGTTAATACCAAACAAAATCTTGCACCATTAGCAACAGCGCCGCAAACTTTTTTTGCACTTCAATCGCAACAACCAATGCGAACATCAATATCTAATAGATCTCCAGCAATTCAACAACATACTCAACCGGTTGCGCAAAATACCATACAACAGCCACAATTTTTTGCAGCGCAGCCGCAGCAACAGCCAATTCAAGTATCTGTTGTTAAAGCCAGAGATTTCAAGCGAGAAGAAGCTATTGCACAGTTTGAATTAGGTAATTCATATTTTACGGGACGTGGTGTACCACGAGATTATTTCAAGGCTTTTGAATGCTATCAAAAAGCATCTAAAAAATACCCCGAGGCACTGCTCAGTATGAGTAATTGTTATGAGAAAGGCTTAGGTGTAACAAAGGATGAACTAAATCCAATAAAAGCAGCCGATCTGAAAGCAGAATATAAAAGACGTGTTGCTTATGAACAAGATTACGCTGCAGAACAAAATATGATGCCTGTCCATCCAACTGCAGCAGCGCATGCTCCAATAGCTATGTCTACTAGACCTCCAACAATTCAACAATATGTTCAACCGGTCATGCAAAATACCATGCAACAACAACCGCAATTTTTTGCACGACCTGTTCAATATCAACAACCGTTAGTAGCAGCGAACCCTAATCAATTTTATGTTGCTGCCCCACTTGTTAATCAGCAAGCTGTTTATCAACCACAATTTTTTGCGCCTCAACAACCACAACCACAGTATTATCATGCACCTGTTGTGCAGCAACCACCTGCGCCTCTATCGGTACAAAATAATGCGGCACCACCATCCGATTGTTGTTGTGTGATTTCATGACATTTATAAAAGGAAATAATTAATTATGTTCACCACCCTTCAAGAAGGCATTGCAGCAATCCAAAAACAAATTTTGAGCGACACACCGCCAGAGCAAGCATTATATATTCCGGCGCAAGGTACTCACACTACTGTGCGTGATGAAAAACCGTTTGATTTGTATCAAGCACTGTCAGAATTTGTAGTGTTTGATAATAAAATAATTGCGGATGAGAAAGATTCAAAATCATCTGTTGATCAAAAAGCCATAGTGGTGAAAACAGAAACTCGCCGTAAAGTATTATTGTTATTAGGTGAAACTGGATCGGGTAAGAGTGTATTTTGTCAGGATTTAATCGCACGTCTTTGGCAAAATTATAAATTAGGCATGCCAATTCCATTGTTTATTCCATTAGCACGTTTACAAGATCCGATTAACAATGCGATTACAGAAACTTTCACAGAGTATGGTTTTAGTGTAGAACAAATAGCGACACTGAAAGCAGAACAGCAATTTATTTTTATTCTCGATGGCTATGATGAAATCCATCAACTCAAAAATCTTTATGTCACTAATCGCTTAGGGGAGTGGCAAGCGAAAACGATTATCACTTGCCGTAGTCAATATTTATACCACGTCAATGAATCCGATAAATATTTCATGCCGTTTGCAGCGGAAAAACGCCAGCCGCATTTATTGCAGCAATTACATGTAGCGCCCTTTGCTGAAAAAGAAATTGTGGCGTATGTGCAGCAATATGAAAAAACGGCGCTAAGTCCTAATTGCAAATCAATCTCAATTACTGTTGCTGAAGATAGTAAAGATCACAAGAGTGATGATAAAACTGCAGTTGCAAGCCAACCGCTGTTATACCAAGAACTAATCAGTGTTCCCGGATTGCAAACGTTAATCACCACACCGTTTTTATTACACTTAGCAGTTGAAGCTTTGCCAGAAATTTTAGAAAAAACGAAAGACCAAAAAAATAATGACCAACCCAATTTTACCCAAGCAGCATTGTATGATGTATTTATTGCGCGCTGGTTTAAACGCCAAGAAATAAAGCTGCGAACTAGCAAACACATCGATGAAAAAGTAGTAGATCCTAAACCTACTTTTTGGAATTTCTGTAAGGCTCTCGCGGTTGCGATGCGCGCCGAACAAGTGAATGTAGTGAATTACGCACCGGAAAAAACCTCACGCTTATTTGCAGCGGCCGCATCTGCCAAAATAGATCCGTGGAAAGATTTTTTCAGTAACGACGCCGAAACCGAATTACTGCGTTCCGCTTGTCCCTTACGTAAATTTGGTAAAAATCAATATGGCTTTATTCATGGCTCAATGATTGAATATTTTGCTACGCGCACGATGTATGATGAATTGATTACTCAACCCCAAGCTACTGTAGCCACGACAAATACTTTGCAGGTAGCAGATACTAAAGATAGTAAAAGCAATATTCTAATCGCTCAGAATTTAAATCAGCAGACAAATTCAAACCCACTACCCAAAAATGCGCTCTACCAAACATTAATCAGCAAAGACGCAAACATGATTCAATTTTTAGCAGATCGCGTAGCGCAAGATGAAAAATTTAAACAGAAGCTATTTGAAATTATTGAATTGTCAAAAACCAATGAAAGTTATGTGATTGGTGCGGCGAATTCAATTACTGCGTTAGCACGTGCAAAAATAGCTTTTTCAGGTATGGATTTAAGTGGCATTTGTATCAATGGTGCAGATGTGAGTTATGGAATCTTTGACAATACCAATTTAACCGGTGCAAGTTTACAAAATGTCGATATGCAAGGAACATGGTTGCGCGAAGCAAAATTAAATAATGCTGATATGACAGATGCGGAATTTGGAGAATTGCCTTCTATTCTAGCTCCCCAGGGCATTGACGCATTTGGTCTTTCTGCGGATGGTCATTGGTATGTGGTGGGTAGTGATAAAAAGATTTTTCTCTATAAGATGGATGCTAGAAAACTCGAACATGTTTTTGAAGGACATACAGAAAGTATTGTAGGTGCTCGGTTTATGTTAAACGATACTATGCTTGTTTCTCGTGATAGCTATAATGAAAATAGCACTATTAAATTTTGGGATATAAAAAATAAAAAACTTGTGTGCAGCTACGATGAAAAACAACTAGGGTTATCTGAAGATTGGTTTAGAGTTTTTAGCCCAACGCAAGCAGTATTTGCTTCATTTGGAGGTAAGGATGGTAATATTCGATTATGGAATGTTTATACAGGCAAACTTGAACATACCTTCAAGGCTCATAAAGATAAAGCGAACCAAGTTATTTTCAGCCCTAATGGACTTATATTAGCTTCAGGCGGTAGCGTTTATGATAAAACAATTTCTTTATGGGATATGACTAACCGAACACTATTACACACTTTTGAGGGGCATACGTTATATATTAATTACCTTGCTTTTTCTAATAATAATCTTATGTTAGCTTCAACAAGCGGAGATAACACCCTTTGTATATGGGATATTGCTAATCGAAAACGATTGCATGTTTTTGAAAGTCCATCAAAAAGCACTCTTTCTGCTATTGGCTTTAGTCCCGATAATAATTGGCTAGTGGCTGGACAAGATAAAATTGTGCAATTGTGGAATATAGCAAATCATAAACTGGAATATACATTTGAGGGGCATACTGAGAATGTAAGTAGGCTGTTTTTTCATCCCGATGGCCAATCGATTATTTCAACGAGCTTCGATAGTACAGTTCGTTTATGGTTGATGCCTAAACAAAAATCTAGCCAAAATCTGGAAGAACAAAGTAAAGCAATTGAAAATATTGCATTTAGCCCAAACGGTCGGTGGTTGGCATCCGCCAACTTAAACCATGATGCTATTTCTTTATATGATATTGTCAGTGGAGGGATCAAGTGTATTTTTAAAATGCAAAAAACGGGTATTAATAATGTCGTATTTAGTTCGAATGATCATCTTATTTCAGGTGGATTTAGTGCTATTTTAGAAACATCAAATATAATCAGTCGTCAGCGAGAAAATATTTTTAAAAATGGATTTCCTGCTGCCGATAGTGTTGATAGCCTTGCTTGCCATCCAATCGATCCATTGTTTGCCGCAGGAAATAACGATCACACCATTCGTCTATGGGATTCAAGCCATGGCAAACTCATACACACTTTTGAAGGACATACCAATTATGTCACGTCTGTTAGCTTTAGCCCAAATGGTTGTATGCTTGCTTCGGCAAGTGGAGGTCAAGATAAGACTGTTAGATTATGGGATGTAGTTAATAAAAAACTGATTGATGTTTTTGATAATTCCAAAGACAGCAGTGGACATCCGTGTTTTTCAGCAGATAATCGTTGGTTAGCATCAACTGCAGGAGGTAAGTCAATTCATTTATGGGATGTGGTAAATCGTAAGCTGGAAATTGTATTGCAACAAGATGAAAGCGCAAGTTGCTGGACTATTGCTTTTCATCCTTTGCGATTTGAATTGGCCGCTGCTTGGAATTTGGAAGAAACAGGCTTACATGAAATTCGCTTATATGATGTAGCAAGTCAGAAAGTTATTACTACGTTAAAAGGTCATACTGCCTCTATTTACTCAATTGCTTTTAGCCCTAATGGATTATGGCTTGTATCAAGTGGTAAGGATAAAACTGCGCGACTTTGGGATATTAGTAATGCAAAAGAATTACGTTCTTTTCAACATGAAGGTGATGTGAGTTCAGTTGCTTTTGACGCTAAAGGTGAAACTTTAGCAACCGGCATGATTGGGCAATACAATAAAGTACAATTATGGAAAGTAACTACCGGAGAGTTTCTTTATGCTATTAATGAAGGCAGTAGTAAACTTGTTTTTAGTTCTGATGGACGCAAACTTATTTTAGCAGGTTTTTGTTTCGAAGGGGCTCAAATATGGAATCTTTCTGAACGTAAATTAGAACACCATTTAAAAAGAAACATAAAACATGGTAAAATTACACATATTGCTGTCAGTTCAGATAAGCGCAAGCTAGCCACGGCAAGTTTTGATTATCGAGTACGTTTATGGGATTTAGTCAACAATAAATTGGAATGTACTTTTGAAGGGCATACTGACGAAGTTAATTGCGTGGTATTTAGTCCCAATGGCACGCAATTATTATCGGGAGGTAAGGACAAGCAGATTCGATTATGGAATGTAGTGACTCATAGTTTTGAAAGAATTTTTGCCGAAGTTGAAGATGCTACTTTTGGGGTGAATTGTATTGATTTTAATTCTAATGGGCATCAGATAGCTGCAGGAGATTATAAAAACATAAAATTATGGAATGCAGCTACTGGAAAATTGGAGCAGATTTTCCAAACACATACTGGGCGTATTAATAAAGTTTCATTTAGTCCAAGCGGTTTGATGCTTGCATCAGCCAGTGATGATTGCACTGTTCGCTTGTGGAGAGTCTCAGATCTAAAATCAACACAAGAGCTGGTTTTTAATGGCCATACTGATGATGTGTGCAGCGTTTCTTTTGCACCGAATAATAATATCTTTGCTTCTACTAGTAAGGATAAGACGATCCGATTATGGGATAGAGTAAATCAAAAGTTGCTGCAACAATTTGATCTGCAAAATCAAGCTGATAGCATTGCATTTAGTCCTGATGGTCTCAAATTGGTGGTAGGAAGTGGTAATGAAGTTCAATTATGGGATATTGCAACTGGAAAATGCGTGCATACTTTCGATGGTCACTCTAATTCTATTAATAAAGTTAGCTTCAGTCCAAGTGGGCTTTTGATTGCTTCGGCAAGTCATGATAAAACTGTTAGATTATGGAATGTCGTTAAGCAAAATTATGTATATGTTTTTGCGGGACATACGGATCCTGTTTTCAGTGTTAGTTTCAGTAATAATGGTCGTCAGTTGGTTTCAGCTTCTCAAGACAGTACGATTCGACTTTGGGACGTAGTGAATAAAAAGCATCTACACACTTTTATAGGACATTCAGATAAGGTTTGTGATGTGGTTTTTAGTCCGGACGATCGCTGGCTAGCATCCGTTAGTTCAGATAAAACGGTGCGCTTATGGGATATCAATAATCGCAAACTGGAAGAGAGTTTTATTGGTGCAAGTAAAGCAGTCAGTGTGGCATTTCATCCTAATGGTCGTTGGGTTGCTTCTGGTAATTGGTATAGCACTATTCAATTATGGAATCTTAATACGGGTGCACTTGAGCACACGTTTGATGCAAAGATACAAGTTGATACTATAGCTTTTAGTCAAGATGGGCAGTGGCTTGTTGCTGGTGGTGTTTCGAGTGTCATTAAATTATGGAATGTAAGTAATAGCACTTTTAACCCATGTTGCGCGATCGTAAAAGGTTTTTCAGGTAATGTGAAAAGTGTTGCATGGCAAGCGACCACAAAAGGATTATTTTTAGCAACAGGTAGTAGTGATCATGCGGTGCGCTATTGGCAAGTAGAAGAAGATAAAGCACAGAATGTTTCAGTCAAGTTACGTTGGAGCACTCGCCAAAAAGCTTTGATTGCTTCTGATGCCGATATGAGAGATATGAAAGGATTGGTGCCATTAAGTCAAGATTTGCTTAAACAGCGTGGAGCAATGACAACAGTCAGAAAAATTTTCCCTGCACAAACAACAGTTGTTGATTATAAAAGAGATTATAAGGAAGGCGTTTTTGTAACAAGTGATACGAAGCAAAATGATTTATTAGCATCAGAAATTGCTAATACAGTTCGGCTGGTAGAAATACTTCCCGTTTTTAAAGAGCATACAAAAGAAGTTAATTGTGTGGCCTTTAGCCGTGATGGCTGTTGGATTGCTTCTGGCAGTGATGATAACACAGTTCGATTATGGGATATTGTCAATCGTAAACCTGAATACATTCTTCAAGGGCACACCGATCAAGTCAATAGTGTTGCTTTTAGTCCAAACGATCAATGGCTGGCGTCAGGAAGCAAGGATGCTACGATTCGGTTATGGGACAGAGCAAGTGGAAAATTACAGTTTATTTTTAATGGAACTAATGCCGTAGTAGGCATTGCGTTTAGTCCAAACGGACAATATCTTGTTTCAGGCGATTTATACGTTAGATTGTTGCGCATGGCAGACGGCGCAGTACAACATATTTATAGGGAACTTAGTTTTTATGGAAAAAACATTGTTTTTAACCCAAATGGCCAGTGGGTTGCTGGAGGTGGTAAAGATAATACAGTTGGATTATGGTCGGTCATAAACAAAAAACTTGAGCATACTTTTGTGGGGCATACAAATAGAGTGCAGGGTGTTGTTTTTAGCTTGGATGGACGTAAGTTAATTTCAGGAGGTCTTGATAAAACCATGCGCTTATGGGATATGGCAAGTCGAAGTTGTGAACATGTTTTTGCAGCAGATGCTATGGTATTTAGCCTTTCTTTTAGTTTTGACAGTCGTTATGTTGTAGCGGGTTGTGGTCGCTCAATCCAGTTGTGGTCAATGATAGATAAAAAACGTGCACATGCTTTTGAAGGGCATAATGGTATTGTTAGAAGCGTTGCTTTTAGTGCTAATGGCTTTAAGTTAGTTTCGGGAGGCGATGATACTTTGGTTAGATTATGGGATGCTAAAGATTATTTATTATCTGATCAATCTGTTGATAGTAAGAGAGATCATAAAGAATCCGCAGCTGTTTATCCCAAACAAAATGTTGCACCATTAGCAGTACCTCAAACTTTTTTTGCACCTCAGTCGCAACAACCAATACGAACATCTATGTCTGCTAGACCTCCAGCAATTCAACAATATGTTCAACCGGTCATGCAAAATACCATGCAGCAACAACCGCAATTTTTTGCAGCGCAGCAGCCAATTCAAGCAGCTGTTGTTAAAGCCAGAGACTTCAAGCGAGAAGAAGCTATTGCACAGTTTGAATTAGGTAATGCATATTTTACGGGGCGTGGTGTACCACGAGATTATTTCAAGGCTTTCGAATGTTATCAAAAAGCATCTAAAAAATACCCTGAGGCATTGCTCAGTATGAGTAATTGTTATGAGAAAGGTTTAGGTGTATCAAAAGATGAAGTAAATCTAATAAAGGCAGCCGATTTGAAAGCAGAATATAAAAGACGTGTTGCTTATGAACAAGATTACGCTGCAGAACAAAATATGATGCCTGTCCCTGCAACTGCAGCAGCGCATGCTCCAATATCTATATTTGCTAGACCTCCCGCAATTCAACAATATGTTCAACCGGTCATGCAAAATACCATGCAACAACAGCCGCAATTTTTTGCAGCGCCTGTTCAATATCAGCAACCGTTAGCAGCAGTGAACCCCAATCAATTTTATGTCGCTGCTCCAGCTGTTCATCAGCAAGTTGTTTATCAACCACAATTTTTCGCGCCACAACAACAAGCACCGGTGCATCATTATCCTGTACATATTATGCAGCAACCACCTGCATCTCTATCGGTACAAAATAATGCGGCACCACCATCCGATTGTTGCTGTGTGATTTCATGATGTCTCATAGTTGAAATGAGAAGAGAGGATGTTAAGCAAAGCCACTTAAATAACTTTAAAAAAGGAAATAATTAATTATGTTCACCACCATTCAAGAAGGCATTGCAGCAATTCAAAAACAAATTCTCAGTGATACTCCGCCGGAGCAAGCGTTATATATTCCAGCGCAAGGAACACACACTATTTCACGCGATGAAAAACCGTTTGATTTGTATCAGGCACTGACAGAATTTGTGGTGTTTGATAATAAAATAATTGTGGATGAGAAAGATTCAAAATCATCTGTTGATCAAAAAGCTGTTGTGGTGAAAACAGAAACGCGTCGTAAAGTATTATTGTTATTGGGCGAAACCGGTTCGGGTAAAAGTGTATTTTGTCAGGATTTAATTGCGCGTCTTTGGCAAAACTATAAGTTCGGTATGCCAATTCCATTGTTTATTCCCTTAGCGCGTTTACAAGATCCGATTAATAATGCAATTATAGAAACTTTTACTGAATATGGTTTTAGCGCAGAGCAGATAACAACATTAAAAAAAGAACAACAATTTATTTTTATTCTCGATGGCTATGATGAAATTCATCAACTTAAAAATCTTTATGTCACCAATCGCTTAGGGGAGTGGCAAGCGAAAACCATTATCACTTGCCGTAGTCAGTATTTATATCACGTCAATGAATCTGATAAATACTTCATGCCGTTTGCGGCCGAAAAACGCCAGCCGCACTTATTACAACAATTGCATGTGGCGCCCTTCGCGGAAAAAGAAATTGTGGCGTACGTGCAGCAATATGAAAAAACAGCGCTCAGTCCTAATAGTAAAACAATGGCGATTGCCGTTGCTGCAGATACTAAAGATCATAAGAGTGATGATAAAACGGCAGTAGCAATTAATGTGTCAGTGACAGATCAACCGCTATTATACCAACAATTAATCAGTGTTCCCGGGTTGTCCTCATTAATTACTACGCCTTTTTTATTACATTTGGCCGTTGAAGCTTTGCCTGAAATTTTAGAAAAAATGAAAGATCAAAAAAGTAATGACCAGCCCAACTTCACCCAAGCAGCACTTTATGATGTCTTTATCGCGCGTTGGTTTAAAAGGCAAGAAATAAAATTACGAACCAGCAAACACATTGATGAAAAAATAGTGGATCCTAAACCCACTTTCTGGAATTTCTGTAAAGCGCTTGCGGTTGCGATGCGCACAGAGCAAGTGAGTTTAGTCAATTACACGCCAGAAAAAACTTCACGCTTATTTGCAACCGCGGCCACAGCAGCACCCAAAGTTGATCCGTGGAAAGATTTTTTTAGTAACGATGCAGAAACAGAATTACTGCGTTCTGCTTGTCCCTTGCGTAAATTTGGCAAAAATCAATACGGTTTTATTCATGGTTCAATGATTGAATATTTTGCTACTCGCACCATGTATGATGAATTAATCACTCAGCCGCAAGCTACTGCAACAGCGACAAATACTTTGCAAATAGCAGATACTAAAGACAGTAAAAGCAATATTCCAATCATTCAAAATTCAAATCAACAAACCAATTCAACACCATTACCTAAAAATGCGCTCTACCAAACATTAATTAGTAAAGACGCTAATATGATCCAATTCTTAGCGGATCGTGTATCGCAAGATGAAAAATTCAAACAGAAATTATTTGAAATTATTGAGCTTTCAAAAACTAGTGAACGCCATTCGATTGGTGCGGCGAACGCGATCACTGCGTTAGCACGTGCAAAAGTTGCTTTTTCAGGCATGGATTTTACTGGCATTCGCATCAATGATGCAGATGTCAGTTATGGAATTTTTGATAATACTAATTTAACCAATGCAAGTTTAAAAAACGTTGATATGCAAAGCACATGGTTACGTGAAGCGAAATTAAATAATGTCGATATGACAGGTGTTGAATTTGGAGAATTGCCTTCCATCTTAGCTCCGGATGGTATTGATGCATTTAGTCTTTCAGCGGATGGTCAGTGGTATGTGGTAGGTAGTGCTCAAAAGATTTACCTTTATGAAATGAATACTAGAAAATTGGAACATGTTTTCGAAGGATGCGCAAAAGATATTGTAGCGGCTCAATTTATATTAAACGATACTATGCTTGTTTCTCGCGATAAAGAAGAGAAATATGATGATGAAGATAATAAAAACAGTACGATTAAGTTGTGGGATATAAAAAATAAAAAACTTGTATGTAGCCACGATGAAGAAAAACTAGGATTATTTGAAGATAGCTATAGAGCTTATAGCCTAACGGAAGCAATATTTGCTTCAGCAGGACGCAAGGATGGTAGTATTCGATTATTGAATGTTTATACCGGGAAACTTGAACATATCTTTAAGGCGCATAAACATGGTGTAACTGCAATTACTTTTAGCCCAAATGGACTTGTATTAGCTTCAGGCAGCCATAAAACAATTTGTTTATGGGATGTGATTAATCGAACACTGCTGCATACTTTTGAAGGGCATACTGCGTTTATAAGTTCCCTTGCTTTTTCTAATAATAATTTTTTGTTAGCTTCAACAAGTCGAGATAATACTTTATGCGTATGGGATATTGCTAGTCGAAAACAATTATGTGTTTTCAAAAGCCTATCACTAGACACTGTAGGTATTGGCTTTAGTCCTGATAATAATTGGATAGTGACTGGACAAGATAAAATCGTACAATTGTGGAATATAGCCAATCATAAACTGGAACATACCTTTGAAGGACATGCTGTTTTGGTAAGAAGCGTGTTTTTTCACCCGAATGGCCAATCAATTATATCAACAAGTTGGGATAAAACAGTTCGCTTGTGGTTAATGCCCAAACAAAAATCTAGTCAAGATCTAGAAGAACAAATTAAAGAAGTTTTAAATATTGCATTTAGCCCAAATGGTTGTTGGTTGGCATCAGCTTACAAAGGAGGTGATGTTATTTCTTTATACGAGATTGCAAATGGTAGGTCTAAATATAATTTTAAAATGCAAGGAGAAAGTAACGTAGTATTTAGTTCAAATAATCATTTTGTTTCCAGCGGTTCCAATAATATTTTAAAAGTATCGAGCATCCTTGATGAACGTCAACTTATTTTGGCAGGTGACTATAAATCTGAAGGGGTTCAAGGGGGTGAGATTAGGCATATTGCTATCAGTTTAGATAAGCGCAAGTTAGCCACAGCAAGTGCTGATCATCGGGTGCGTGTATGGGATTTAATCAATAAAAAATTGGAATGTACTTTTGAAGGTCATACTGACCAGGTTCGATGCGTGGTATTTAGTCCAGATGGTACAAAGTTATTGTCAGGAGGAAAAGACAAGCAGATTCGTTTATGGAATTTGGTGATGTATAAGTTTGAAAGAATTTTTGCTGAGGTTGAAGATGCCACTTTTGGGGTGTCGTGTATCGATTATCATCCTAATGGGCAGCAGGTAGCTGCAGGAAGTTATGGGACCATAACATTATGGAATGCAGTTTCTGGAAAATTAGAACGCGTTTTTCAAGAACATATTTCATATGTCAATAAAATTGCTTTTAGTCCAAACGGTTTGCTACTTGCATCAGCAGGTGATGATTGCACAGTGCGGTTATGGAAAACATCTGATATAAAACCTAATCAAGAGTTATATTTTAATGGGCATACTGATAAAGTGCGTAGTGTTGCTTTTGCACCAAATAATAATACTTTTGCATCTGCTGGCGAAGATAAAACAATCCGATTATGGGATAGGGCAAGTCAACAGTTGGTGCAACAATTTCCTCTCCAATTTCCAATCAAAAGTATTGCATTTAGTCCTGATGGTTTAAAATTTATTGTAGCAGGTAGAGCTGAAATTCAGTTATGGGATCTTATCAGGCAAAAATGCGTGCATACTTTCGATGGGCATTCTGACCATATTAACAAGGTTAAATTCAGCCCAGATGGGCGTTATGTTGCTTCAGCAAGTACAGATAAGACTGTTCGATTGTGGGATGCGATTAGTCAAGCGTATGTCTATATTTTTGCAGGGCATACGGATTTTGTTCTAAGTGTTTGTTTCAGTAATAATGGTCGTTGGTTGGCTTCAGCCTCTGAAGATCGCACGATTCGACTTTGGGATATCGTAAATCGTAAACATTTATATACTTTTGCAGGGCATACTGATGTGGTTCGTGATGTGGCTTTTAGTCCAGATGATCGTTGGTTGCTGTCAGGTAGTGATGATAAGACAGTATGTTTATGGGATATAAATAATCGAAAACGTGAAGAAAGTTTTAATGCAACTAGTACTGCATCTAGTGTAGCATTTCATCCTAATGGTCGTTGGATTGCTGCTGGTAATTGGCATAGCACGATTCAATTATGGGATCTTAATACGGGTGCAATTAAGTACACTTTTGATGCGAAGATGCAAATTAATAGTATCACTTTTAGTCCGGATGGGCAGTGGCTGGCTGCTGGTGGAAACCAGAATGTTATTAAACTATGGGATGTAAGTAGTTGTCCTGTGGACCCATGTTGTGCGATTGTGAAAGGTTTTTCAGGTAGCGTTAAAGATGTTGCATGGCAACGGACTCAAAAAGGATTGTTTTTAGCAACGGGCGGTAGTGATCATGCAATACGGTATTGGCAAGTAGAAGAAGATAAAGCACAGAATGTTTCAGTAAATTTACGTTGGAGTACCCGCCAAAAAGCGTTGACTGCTACTGCTGCCGATATTAGGGGAGTAAAACAATTAACGTTATTAAACCATGATCTTCTTCAGCAACGTGGAGCAATCACAAAAGTGAGAAAAGTTTTTCCTGCACAAAAAACAATAATAGATGATAAATATGAACAGAGAGATGCAAAACAAAATAATTTCTTGGCATCAGATAATCCTAATACTGTTCAGTTAATAGAAATACTCCCTGTTTTTAAAGAACATACGAAAAAAGTTAATTGTGTAGCTATTAGTCGCGATGATCGTTGGATCGCTTCTGGTAGCGATGACAACACAGTTCGATTATGGGATGTCGTCAATCGCAAACTTCAATACACTCTTCAAGGGCACACTGATCAAGTTAATAGTGTTGCTTTTAGTCCAGACAATCGATGGCTTGCATCAGGAAGCAAGGATACTACGATTCAGTTATGGGATAGAACAAGTGGGAAGTTACAATTTACTTTTAATGGAGCTAATAAAACTCAAGCCATTGCTTTTAGTCCAGACGGTCAATGTCTTGTTTCGGGAGATATTTACGTTAGGTTGTGGAATATGGCAGATGGCCAGATGCAACACGTTTATAAAGAGCTTGGTTTTTATGGGGATAATATTGTTTTTAGTCCGAACAGTCAGTGGGTTGCCGGAGGTGGTAAAAATAACACAGTGGGATTATGGTCAGTAATAAATAAAAAGCTTGAGCATATTTTTATTGGGCACACAAATACAGCAAGGAGTGTTGCTTTTAGCTTGGATGGACGTAAATTAATTTCGGGAAGTTATGATAAAACCATTCGTTTATGGGATATGGCAAGCAAAAATCTAGAATATATTTTTGCAATGGATAAGGCGGTGGGTTCTCTTTCTATTAGCCCTGATAATCGTTATGTTGCAGTGGATAGTGGTTACTCAGTCCAGCTATGGTCATTAATAGATAAAAAGCTTGTGCATACTTTTAAAGGACATACAGGTATGGTGAGAAGTGTTGCTTTTAGTGCTAACGGTCTTAAGCTAATATCAGGAAGTGATGATACTTCGGTTCGAGTATGGGATGCTAAAGAGCATTTGTTAGCTGATAAACAACTTATTGATAGTAAGAAAGATTATAAAGAATCTCCAGCTATTAATACCAAACAAAATATTGCACAAGCACAACCACAAACGTTTTTTGCACCGCAACAGCAACCAATGCGAACATCCATGTCTGCTATACTTCCAGCAATTCAACAATATTCTCAACCGGTCAGGCAAAATACCATGCAACAACAAACGCAATTTTTTGCGCCGCCTGTTCAGCAGTACAGGCAACCGTTACCAGCAGCGAATCCCAATCAATTTTACGCTGCTGTTCCCGTTGTTAATCAGCAAGCTGCGTATCAACCACAATTTTTTGCGCCGCAACCACCACCGCAGCAGCAGTATTACCATGCGCCTATGACACAGCAGCCTAAAGTTGTATATGTGCAAGCTAATCCACCACAATCATCAGATTGTTGTGTGATTTCATAACATTTATATAAGGAAATTTATTTTATGTTCACCACCATTCAAGAAGGCATTGCAGCAATACAAAAACAAATTTTGAGCGACATGCCGCCGGAGCAAGCATTATATATTCCGGCGCAAGGCACTCACACTATTTCACGCGATGAAAAACCTTTTGATTTGTATCAAGCGCTAACAGAATTTGTGGTGTTTGATAATAAAATAGTTGATCAAAAAGCTGTTGTGGTGAAAACAGAAACACGTCGTAAAGTACTATTGTTATTAGGCGAAACAGGGTCAGGTAAAAGTGTATTTTGTCAGGATTTAATTACCCGTCTTTGGCAAAACTATAAATTCGGTATGCCAATTCCATTGTTTATTCCCTTAGCGCGCTTACAAGATCCGGTTAACAATGCAATTACAGAAACCCTCACTGAGTATGGTTTTAGTGCAGAACAAATAGCAACATTAAAAAAAGAACAGCAATTTATTTTTATTCTCGATGGCTATGATGAAATTCATCAACTCAAAAATCTTTATGTCACCAATCGCTTAGGGGAGTGGCAAGCGAAAACCATTATCACTTGCCGTAGTCAGTATTTATATCACGTCAATGAATCTGATAAATACTTCATGCCGTTTGCGGCCGAAAAACGCCAGCCGCACTTATTACAACAATTGCATGTGGCGCCCTTCGCGGAAAAAGAAATTGTGGCGTATGTGCAGCAATATGAAAAAACAGCGCTCAGTCCTAATAGTAAAACAATGGCGATTGCCGTTGCTGCAGATACTAAAGATCATAAGAGTGATGATAAAACGGCAGTAGCAATTAATGTGTCAGTGACAGATCAACCGCTATTATACCAACAATTAATCAGTGTTCCCGGTTTGTCCTCATTAATTACTACGCCTTTTTTATTACATCTGGCGGTGGAAGCTTTACCTGAAATTTTAGAAAAAACGAAAGATCAAAAAAGTAATGACCAGCCCAACTTCACCCAAGCAGCACTTTATGATGTCTTTATCGCACGTTGGTTTAAAAGGCAAGAAATAAAATTACGAACCAGCAAACATATTGATGAAAAAATAGTGGATCCTAAACCTAATTTTTGGAATTTCTGTAAAGCGCTTGCGGTTGCCATGCGCACAGAACAAGTGAGTTTAGTCAATTATACGCCAGAAAAAACTTCACGCTTATTTGCAACCGCAGCCACAGCAGCACTCAAAGTTGATCCATGGAAAGATTTTTTTAGTAACGATGCAGAAACAGAATTACTGCGTTCTGCTTGTCCCTTGCGTAAATTTGGCAAAAATCAATACGGTTTTATTCATGGTTCAATGATTGAATATTTTGCCACACGCATGATGTATGATGAGTTAATCGCTCAGCCACAAGCTAAGCCTATTATTTTTGCTACAAATAATTTGTCAACAGCAGATAATAAAGATACTAAAAGTAATACTCCAATCATTCAAAATTCAAATCAACAAACCAATTCAACACCATTGCCCAAAAATGCACTCTACCAAACATTAATCAGCAAAGATGCGAACATGATTCAATTCTTAGCGGATCGTGTTGTGCAAGATGAAAAATTTAAACAAAAGCTATTTGAAATTATTGAATTGTCAAAAACCAGTGAACGTCATGCTATTGGTGCCGCGAATTCAATTACTGCATTAGCACGCGCAAAAATCGCTTTTTCAGGCATGGATTTATGCGGCATTCGAATTAATGATGCAGATGTGAGTTATGGGATTTTTGATAGCACCAATTTAACTGGCGCGGATTTAAAAAACGTTGATATGCAAGGTACATGGTTGCGTGAAGCAAAATTAAATAATGCGGATATGACCGGTGTTGAATTTGGAGAATTACCGTTTTTACAGTTACCTGATTCTGTTTATGCATGTCATTATTCCAATGATGGGCGTTGGCTTGCTGTGGTAAGTGGAAAAAATATTCATCTTTATGATGCAAACACTAGAAAACTTGAATATATTTTTAAAGGCCATACAAAAACTATTTTAAGTATTAGCTTCAGCCCAAGTGCCCAACTGTTAATTTCTGGAAGCGAAGATAAAACTATTTGTGTGTGGGATGTGGCAGGTCAAAAAAAGGTGGGCATCCTTGAAGGACATAGTGTTGCAGTTAAAAGTGTGGTTTTCTGCCTGAACGGAGCGCAAGTGGTTTCGTCGGGCGATGAAGATGGCAGTATTCGAGTATGGGATGTATCAAATAAACAACTTGTTCATATCTTTAAAGATCATAAAAAAGAAGTGCTTAGTCTTGCTTCTAACCCTAATGGATTGATGCTAGCTTCTGCCGGTGATGATCAAGTAGTGCGATTATGGGATATGACAAATAGGACATTACTGCATATTTTTGAGGGACATCTGTCTTCGGTTAAATGTCTCGCTTTCAGTTCGAATGGTCTTATGCTCGCATCAGCAAGCCACGGTCGGATTCATCTTTGGAATATCCCTAATCGAAATCTAATGCATATTTTTAAGATAAATACGGCCATCTATTGTGTTGCGTTTAGTCCCAATAGTAGTTGGTTGGCTTCAGGGAATATGAATAATGATGTTCAACTTTGGGACATAGCTAATCGAAAACTCGAACATACTTTTGAAGGGCATACACGATATCTTCGCGCTGTTAGCTTCCATCCTGGAGGGCAGTATATTACTTCAGGGGGGCTAGACGATACACTTCGATTGTGGTCTATACCCAAACAAAAGCATCAACCTATATTTGAAGGGCATACAGAAGATATTAGAAATATTGCTTTTAGTCCTAACAATCAATGGATTGCTTCAGCAAGTTTCGATAGCACTGCTTGTTTATGGAATGTGGAAAGTGGGAGTCTAAAATATACTTTTAAAATTTATACTTTTGGAACTTTAAGAAGTAGTGGTAATGTTTATGCTGTAGCTTTTAGCCCTGACAATTTTAAATTATTTATAGGAGGTAATGATTCGGAAATATGGAAATGCGATTTGACTAATCTACGGAATATTGTAGGGCGCAAGACTGAGCATTTACTAAAAAACGCAGGTGAGGTTTTGAGCATCAACATCAGTCCAGATGGCCGTAAGCTTGCATCAGGGTGCTACAGAGATAAGACAGTTTGTTTATGGGATATAGCAAGTAGTAGTTTGGAACATACTTTTAAGGGTCACACGGCTCAGATTAATTGTGTGACTTTCAGTTCGACTGGACGCTGGTTGGCCTCCGCGAGTGATGATAAATCGATTCGGTTATGGGATGCTTTGAATCACAAGTTTGAACGCATTTTTGAAGGCCATACCGGTGAGGTTTGGTATGTAGATTTTAGTCCAAATGGTTGTAAGCTTGCATCAGCAGGTCATGACAATACAATTCGATTATGGGATTTAGTCAGTGGTAAATTAGAGCATACGTTTAAGGGACATACAGATTCAGTTAATAGTGTCGCCTTCAGTCCTGATGGCCTTAAATTGGCATCTAGTAGCAGAGATTGTACTGTGCGGCTATGGGATGTAGCTAACCTACACATTGTTCCTGTATTTAAGGAGCATACCAAAAAAATTAATTGTGTTGCGTTTAGTCGCGATGGTTGTTGGAGCGCTTCTGGCAGTGATGACAACACGGTTCGATTATGGAATATGATGAATCAAAAACTTCAGTACACCCTTGCAGGGCATACGGACCAAATCAATAGTGTTGCCTTCAGTCATGATGGTCGTTGGCTTGCTTCAGGTAGCAAAGACACTACTATTCGCCTGTGGGATAGAGCAAGTGGGAAACTTCAATTTACTTTTAAAGGGACTGATAAAATTGAAGCCATTGCCTTTAGTCCGGATGGCCAATATCTTGCCTCTGGTGATTACTATGTTAAGTTGTGGAGTATCGCGGATGGTAAGGTGCAACATATTTTTAGAGAACTTACGTTTGATGGAAAAAGTATTGCATTCAGCCCTAACGGTCGCTGGATTGCCACAGGTGGTAATGATAATACAGTTGCATTATGGGCGGTGGTAGAGAAAAAGCTTGAGCATCTTTTTAAGGGACATGTAGATTCTGTTAGATGTGTAGCTTTTAGCCCAGACGGGCGTTGGTTGCTTTCAAGCAATCTTGAAGCCACTTGTTTATGGGATTTACCGAGCCGAAAGCTTGAGCATACTTTCGCAACAGAGATGACAGCCGATAGTCTTGCCTTTAGTCCAGATAGTCTTAATTTTGTTTCAGGATATCTTGAATCAATCAGGCTATGGTCAACAACAAGCAAAAAACTTGAACATACATTTGAAGGACATACCGGTCTTGTGAAGGGTGTTGCTTTCAATGCTACTAATTTTAAGCTGGTTTCGGGTGGTGATGATTGTACGGTTCGTCTGTGGGATGCAAAGAAATACGGCCAGACACTGATGACCATCAAAGGCTGTGCTGCTGGGGTAAATAGTGTGAAATGGCGTACGACATCGCAAGGATTATTTCTGGCTACAGCTGGTGCAGATAAGACTATTCGCTATTGGCAAGTGATGGATGGTAAAAATGATGAAACGAAAGCAAAGCTTCTTTGGAGCAGTCGTCAAACCGTGTTGGTTGCGCCGGATGCCTACATTGAAAATGTAAAGGGATTAAGTGAGGTAAATAGGGATTTGCTCGAACAACGTGGCGCAATTCAAAAAAGTTTATCAAAGCCGTCTGTTGATAGTAAGAAAGATTATAAAGAACCCGCAGTCGTTAATACCAAACAAAATGTTGCACCATTAGCAACAGCGCCGCAAACTTTTTTTGCACCGCAGTCGCAACAACTAATGCGAACATCTATGTCTGCTAGACCTCCAGTAATTCAACAATATGTTCAACCGGTTGCGCAAAATATAATGCAACAACAACCGCAATTTTTTGCACCACCAATTGCACCTCAGCGACAAATGCCAACGTTAGCAGCGAACCCCAATCAATCGTATGCTCCTGCTGCCGTTGTTAATCAGCAAGCCGTTTATCAACCACAGTTTTTTGCGCCGCAACAACAAGCACAACAACAGCAGTATTATCATGCGCCTGTTGTGCAGCAACCAGTTGCTCCTCTATCGGTACAAAATAATGCGGCATCATCACCAGATTGTTGTTGTGTGATTTCATAAATTGAATAGACTTTAAATTATTTTTTTAATACTAATTAATCATTAATACGCTCAAGGAGAATTTAAAAATGTTACCAAAATCAAAACCCATGATGATGACGAATACAAGTACTTAACAAGTGTTAGCGGTGCATCGCATTTATGTAAAAAGTCGTTTATTTGAACCAGTACAAATGAATCGTAAATTATTAAAAGAGCCGCTAGCCCCTATTATCAATACGCAAGTATTTATCGATTCCAAGGGTCAAGATGATAATAATTACGAATCTGTATTGACACTACAATTAATGGCTAAAGAAAATGGAAGTTTACTGTGGCGTTTGCAATTACAACAAGCTAGACTGTATTTCATAAAAGGCTATTGCATGTCAGTTATATGCGCATGCAGGCGAGACCATTTGCAACATGGTGATAAAGGGCGGGTTTCCACCTATTTTTTCAGCACTCACTCTAATAACCTATAATCCCACCTGTTCATAAGTAACAGGTATGCCATCTATTACATTCTTAAACTTTATAAGGAGATATTTATGGGTCAAAAATCAACAAAACCCGCAGTTACTGTAATAGCAAAAGCTTCTGCTCTCGAAACAGGGCAAGATCATTGTTATCAAGCACAACAAGCGATGAAGCAAGGACAGTTAGAAAAAGCATCCACCTTATACGCATCGAGTATTAAAGATTTAAAGCAGGCATTATTAGACACGAAAAATCCCGATATGGTGAAAGGTATTTTATCGCAAGCTTATTTGGAACAGGGGAACTTATTTGAAAAGTTACAAAAGATAAATAGCGCACGCATCAGCTATGATGAAGCGCAAAAATTAGGAAACTCTCAAGCCCGTGGCAAATTACAAGCATTGGTTGCTGCACAAACTGCCGCAGGCGAGAAGAGTGATGCGGTTACTCCTCCCTCAAGAACAGTATCAGCGGTAGTGGATTCAAAAAGTGCTGTAGATGCAAAAGACGCAAAATTGTCTTCACCAGTTGCTGTAGTCGTTTCTCCCTCTACACCTTCATTGCAATTGCCGCTCATTTTTAAGAAAAATCCTGTGGTGATTGATGTAACAATAGAGCCTTTACCAGTTGATAGTAAAGCCGACATAAAAGACAGTCGCATTTTAGTCAAATTATTAAAAACAACCGATCAAAAAAGTGAACGATATGCACAATTACAAAAGTTAGCGTTAGATGTCATCGGTGCTTTTTCCAAAGCACCCGTTAAAACACCAGCATTGATCAAAGAAGTCATGGTGTTATCGCAGGTTGACGATAAATCAATTGCGCGGGAGTTGCTTAGTAAATTGATTGACCCGATCAAAAAAGACGTTTTACCACATCCCAGTATGATCAAAGGTTTAGCAGCGGCGATTAAAACTATCAATCCTTTATTATTGGAGCCTGACGATCTGATTCAAATTTTGCAAGTGATCAATGAGCGTATCAAAGGCGCGCACAAGCAAAATGATGTGGATAAGCGGTTACACCAAATTCTTGTAGCACTGGCAGATTTATTTGATGCGATGGTAGATGTAAATTTAAAAGGTATGAAGCGTGTACAATTGCATCAAGAATTACATGACAACCTGGATGGTTTAAAAGATCATAATAATAAAACTTTGGCGCACTTAGCCGCCTATGTCCAGCAAGCTTTAGTGCGAATACCGAATGATGAAACTAAACTGCGTTCAGCGTTACGTCGTACTTGGGCGTTTGGTAATGCTTTGTCTGATCTTGCTACAGCAGTAAGCGACATGTCACCAAGCGACTTGGTTTCAGCTTTTCAAAATTTTTCAGAAGCTTTTCAGATGCAAGCTTGGCAGTCAGGTTGGTATGATGAATTACGTTTTGCTGAGTTACTGTTGAAAGGAAATCAGTTTTTAGGTTTTGAATATTTTGTGAAGCAGAGTAAAAGCCGAACGGAAAGTGATTTTTGTTGGGGAATTTTTCGTTTATTGCGACAGACCCTGGCAACGCATAGTGATTATGCAACGCGTACCCATGCGTTTGAATTTCTCGCACAAATGTTTGTGGAAGAACAATTTTGGGGGAAGCATGAGTCGTTGCGTATTGGAATATTAGTTTTACTCACCCAATATGCGACACATCCTGATGCCGCATTGCGCCAAGCAGTACAGCACGTGTTATTGCAATTGCAAAAAAATACGCGCTTGACGGAAGAGCAACAAAAATTGCTGAAGCAAAACGTGCCGCTACTGGCTCATGTAAGCCCACGCGCAGCCAAAGCTGTTTTACCTTTTTCAACTGCATTGATGGATAGCGCACAACAGAAAGTGCAGAAAGCAGTTGATAAAAAGTTGGATACGATTGTCAATCAAGGAAAAGACAGTAAAGCAGTACTGGATGATACGCATGATAAAGTCAATGTATTGCTCGAAAAATTAACCTTTTCACCTTCGCATCAAGACCAATTTTCTCATTCAGTCGAAGAAAAAATCATGCAATTGCGGCAACGTGTTCTCAATGATCAAGATACAAAAGAGGAATTGGCTTCTTATATTCCTGCACGCGGTGCGCATCGTATTACCGATGCGCATACATTTGATATGGAGCAAGAAGTTGAAAATTATTTAAAGTCAGATAAAAAAGTATTATTGATCATCGGTAGTGCCGGTGGCGGAAAGTCTACCTTTAATCGTTTTTTAGCCTATCAACTTTGGAGCAAATTTAAATTAGGTGATCCTATTCCTTTCTTTATTTCGTTGCCCAATCTTCACAGTCCAGAAAAGGAATTGTTGATCGAATACCTTATGCATCATGGTTTTACCGAAAAAGAAGTGCAATTTGTTATTCAAAAATACAAATTGCGCTTAATTTTAGATGGTTATGATGAAATGCGTATTGAAAGTGAAATGAATCGTTTTAAAAATCTTTATATTTCAAATCGCATGGGGGATTGGCCAAGCCCTGGGGTGCAAGTGATTGTCACTTGTCGTACTGAACATTTAACCAAGTATGGTAATTACCAACGCTTTTTTGTGCCAGGCAATAATCAAAAACTTCAAAACAATGCGCTCATGGAACTTACCGTCGTGCCCTTTAATGATCAGCAAATCAAAGATTACATTACCAAGTTTTTGCAAATACAGCAGGCAAAAGGGCAAGAGAGTGTCTTAAAAGATTTGTCAGCAGAATGGCGCAAAGTAGAAACGTACCTAACGCACATCGAAAACATTCCGGGTATGAAAGTGCTCATTACGAATCCCTTTTTATTAATGATCGCCATGGATGTGATGCCGGATATTGTCGAAAAATATAAGCATTTAGAAGAGGGCGAACGCAAGAAAATGACGGGTGCTGCTTTGTATGATGCCTTTGTCAATAAATGGTTTCAGCGGCAATCCGATAAAATCACGGTGGATGGTAATGACCCTGCGGATGGGCATGACGTGACAGCCGATTTTATGGAATTTTCTAAACAGCTTGCCAAAGATATGTTTAACTCCAAAGTGCAACGGGTATTCTTCCAATCGGTTGTTTCGCCATTGAACCGCGCGAAGCAGCAGCAAGAAACGTGGGCAGATAAATATTTTGGTGATGAAGCTGTCACGGCCAAAAAATATTTTAACGGTGATAAAGAGATGGCGGCTACGTGGGCTTTAGCACGCACGGGTTGCCCTTTAAAACAAGTCGCACCCAATACCTGGGCATTTATTCACGCAACATTTATGGAATATTTTGTCACACGTGCTGATTACGATGACATGCTAAATGAAGCCCCTGCGCAGCAGATGGGATCGATACCTTCCGTTAGTGAAGCGGGCGGTATGATGATGTTTGGTGCAGTTAAAAAAGATGCAAAAGACGCAAAAGAAAGTGGTTCTAATACTGCTACTGCTGCGCAAGTTGCTTCTGCTGCTAGCACCGGTACTGCTGCCACCAATACGTTGACGCCTAAATGATGACATAAACAACGTTGGGTTCCATAAACTATAAAACGTTATGAGGCTATCGTGTAGACACTTTGCCTGATAACGTTTTTTTTAAAAGGAATTTTATTATGTTCACCACGGTCCAAGAAGGTATCCAAGCAATTCAAAAAAAAAATCTCAGCGATACACCGCCCGAGCATGCGCTTTATATTCCCGCACAAGGTAAGCGAACAACGTATGCGACAGAAGATGCTTTTGATTTGTATCCGGTAGTCAATGAATTTTTAAAATTTGAGAGTGTTGATCGTCATTCTCGCGAAAGTGGGAATCTAGTAGGTGATGTAAAAGATTCAAAAGACCAAAAACAATTAATGCCAACAATAGACTCTCGTCGCAAAGTATTATTACTCCTAGGCGATACCGGCTCCGGCAAAAGTTTATTTTGTCAGGATTTAATTACCCGTCTTTGGCAAAATTATAAACCTGGCAGTCCTATTCCTTTATTTACTTCTCTGGCACGTTTACAAGATCCAATAGATAACGCCATCGAAGAGACACTTGCTGCTTATGGATTTTCTGCGGAACAAATAGCAATACTTAAAAAAGAACAACAATTTATTTTTGTATTAGATGGCTATGATGAGATTCATCAATTTAAAAATCTCTACGTCACCAATAAATTAAATGAATGGAATGCTCGTACAATTATTACTTGTCGCAGTCAATATCTTTATTACCTCAGTGATACCGATAAACATTTCATGCCGTTTCACAGCGAAAAACGTCAACCACAGTTATTGCAGCAGTTTTATGTCGCCCCTTTTTCTGAAAAAGAAATTGTGGCGTATGTGCAGCAATATGAAAAGTTAAATGGACAAGCTATTGTGGCTGATCTTAAAGATCATAAGTCTGATACTAAAAGTACAGAAACACCAAAGTCGGTTTTGTATCAACAGTTAGTCAGTATCCCTGGTTTACAATCACTGATCACAACACCATTTTTATTGCATCTAGCTGTTGAGGCATTGCCGGATATTTTAGAAAAACATAAGGATTCAAAAGATCAAAAAAATACTGAATTACAAAAACTTACTCAAGCTGCTCTCTACGATGTCTTTATCGAACGTTGGTTTAAACGTCAAGAGTTGAAATTAAAAACCAGCAAGCATATCGATGAGAAATCAGCAGATCCAAAACCCAATTTTTGGAAATTTTGTAAAGAATTAGCAGTTACGATGCGAGCACAAAATGTTACGTTAGTTAATTACACACCAGAAAAAATTTCTAAATTTGCATCTGCTACTGTGCAAGCTAAACTAAATCCCTGGAAACAGTTTTTCAGCGAAGAGAAAGATGTTGAATTGTTACGTTCAGCGTGTCCTATACGTAAATTGGGACATAATCAATATGGCTTTATTCATGCATCATTAATTGAATATTTTGCAACACGAGCAATGTATGAAGAAGTTGTTGCACAACAGCCACAGCAAATCACAATAAGTGCTGTTTCAGCTGGAGATAGTAAAAATGAAAAGTTGTCAATTGAAATAACCGATCAAAAATCATCACCAGTACAGCCAACTGATTTATCACCACTACCTCAAAGCACACTGTACCAATCATCGATTACTAAACAAAATAATATGATCCAGTTTCTTGCTGATCGTGTTCAGGAAAGTGAAGTGTTTAAAAAGAAATTATTCGAAGCTATCGAAAGTTCAAGGAAAGATGAACGTTATGCAGTAGGTGCAGCAAATGCCATTACTGCGCTTAATTGTGCGGAAGTGAATTTTAATGGAATGGATTTCAAAGGCATTCGCATCCCCGGTGCAAATTTAGGCGGAGCGTTGTGTGATAGTACAAATTTTGAGAATGCAGATTTAAGTGATGTCAATTTTCAAAGTGCTTGGTTAAGAGCCGCTCAGTTAAAGTGGGCTAATCTTAAAGGATTACGATTTGGAGAATTACCGTTTATTCAATTGCAATCTAGTGCGCTTGCTTGTTCTTATTCGCCGGATGGTCGATGGTTGGCAGTAGCAATCAGTGTGCTTGATGAGATACAACTTTTTAATGCAAGTAATCAAGCGTTTGTTCGAATTTTTACAGGGCATGCGGGAGGGATGAATAGCATTGCTTGGGATGCGAAGAGCGAGCGCCTAGCTTCTGGAAGTGGGGATAACGTGCAGGTGTGGGGGGTAGCTACTGGTAAAGAATTATGCACTCTCGCGGGGCATACGAGTTCTGTGAACAGTGTCGCCTGGGATGCGAAAGGTGAGTGGTTAGCTTCGGGGAGTAGTGATATGTCTGTGCGCGTGTGGGAGGTTTCGAGTAGCAAGGTATTACACGTGCTGCGGGCGCATACAAGTTGGGTGCATAGTGTCGCTTGGGATGCTAAGAGCAAGCGTCTGGCATCAGGGAGTGGAGGGAACAGTCGGGGAAAGGATAATAAGGATTACACCGTACGCGTGTGGGATGCGGCGAGTGGCAAGGAATTACACGTGTTGCGGGGGCATACGAATACTGTGACGAGCGTTGCCTGGGATACCAAAAGTGAACGCCTGGCTTCTGGGAGCGATGATAACACCGTGCGTGTGTGGGATGCTGCGAGTGGCAAGGTATTACACGTGTTACAGGGGCATACGGATCGGGTAAAAAATATCTCTTGGAATGCGAAAAACGACCGTCTAGCTTCAGGAGGTTGGGATAACACCGTACGTGTATGGGAGACTGTGACAGGCAAAGGATTACGCATGCTCCAGGGGCATACAAGTTGGGTGAATAGTGTTGCTTGGACTGCAGATGGTGAGCGCTTGGCCTCGGGTGGCCCAGACAAAACCGTGCGAATGTGGGAAATGACTGGTAAGGAATTACGAGTACTGAAGGGGTATATGTGTAATATGCGTAGTGTTGCCTGGGATGCCAAGGGCGAGCGTCTCGCATCAGGGAGTGGAGAGAACTGGAATGTATTCGATAATGGTAACAAGGATTACACTGTACGAGTATGGGAAGCTGTCAGTGGTAAAGAGTTGCGTACCCTCGTGGGGCATGTAAATAGAGTCAAAAGTATCGCTTGGGATGCGAAGAGCGAGCGCTTGGCCACTGGGAGTATGGACAAAACTGTGCGGGTGTGGGATGCGAGTAGTGGCAAAGAATTGCGTATCCTAGCGGGGCATGCGAGTGCGGTGAATTGTATCGCATGGGATGCCAAGGGTGAGTGTCTGGTATCAGGAAGCGAGGATTTTACCGTACGGGTTTGGGAGATTGCTAGTGGCAAGGAATTATGGGTACTAAAAGGGCATACGAATGCGGTGAATTGTGTTGCATGGGATGCCAAGAGCGAGCGCCTGGCATCCGGGAGCTATGACCATACTGTGCGATTGTGGGATGTGGTCAGCGGTAAAGAGTTGCGTATTATGGAGGGGCATAGAGGTAGTGTGAATAGTGTTGCCTGGGATGCTAAGGGGGAATGTCTGGCATCAGGCGGTGGAGGAGGGACTTTGGAGTGGTCCTATAAAGCCACTAACTCTGTGCGAGTGTGGGATGTGGTTAGTGGCAAAGTGTTGCACATCCTGGAGGGACATACGGGTTTAGTGAATAGTGTCGTTTGGGATGCGAAGAGCGAGCGTCTAGCTTCCGCTGCAAATGGGGATCGTACTGTGAGAGTGTGGGAGGTTGCTAGTAGCAAAGAATTACTCCGCATGCAGTTGCCTCATGAGGTCAGGAGTTGTGCTTGGATTATCCATCATGGTGAGGAAAGATTAGTTGTGGTGCTTGGACAGGGAGCTGCTTGTTTTAGCATCTTGAAGGTCAAGGATTCATTGCAAGCACGACTCAATTGGTTGGCTACTTCTGATAATGCGCTTTATATAGATCAACTGGATATAACTGATGTCATGGGTTTAGATTCCAATAATTATCTATTTCTGCAACAACGTGGGGCGATTGGAAAACCAGCATTGATAGTAGATGAAAAGGATGTTGCTTCATCACCCAGCCTTGCACAATTAGCAATTCAACACTCATCAATTTTTTCAGCGCCAGTTAGTGATGCAAAATCTTCCAACACAGTAACTCCAGCTGATGTGAAATTGGATATGCCGCAACAATCTGCTGCATCGATTGATATTACAAGTTCTGATAAATCAAAAAACGATTCTTCTTGCGTGCCATGTTGTTCACGCATGTAATTTATTTATTTTGAATTTACTTTTTTAAAGGATTTTTATTATGTTCGCCACCAACCAAGAAGGCATCCAAGCGATTCAAAAACAAATTCTCGCTGACACACCACCCGAACATGCACTGTATATTCCCGCGCAAGGCAAACGTACAACCTATGTCACAGAAGATGCATTTGATTTACATCAAGCAGTGAGTGAGTTTTTAAAATTTCAGGATCCTTCTCCCCTTGAGGGAGAAGGTGGTCGAAGATCGGATGAGGGGTTACAAAAAGATTCAAAAGATCAAAAACAACTAATTCCCACCACAAACTCTCGTCGCAAAGTATTACTGCTGCTGGGCGATACCGGCTCCGGCAAAAGTTTATTTTGTCAGGATTTGGTGACACGTCTTTGGCAAAACTATAAGCCCGGCAATCCCATTCCCTTATTTATTTCTCTGTCGCGTTTACAAAACCCATTAGACAATGCGATTGAAGAAACACTTGCCGCTTATGGGTTTTCTGCAGAGCAAATAGCAACACTCAAAAAAGAGCAGCAATTTATTTTTGTGTTAGATGGCTATGATGAAATCCACCTATTCAAGAATCTCTATGTCACCAATAAATTAAGCGAATGGCAAGCACGTACGATTATCACTTGTCGTAGTCAATATCTTTATTATCTTAGTGATACTGATAAACACTTTATGCCGTTTCATGGCGAAAAACGCCAACCACAATTATTACAACAATTTTATGTAGCACCATTTTCTGAAAAAGAAATTGTGGCCTATGTGCAGCAATATGAAAAGTTAAATGGCCAAGCTATTGTGGCTGATCTTAAAGATCATAAGTCTGATGCTAAAAGTGCAGAAACACCTAAACCGGTTTTATATCAACAATTAATCAGTATCCCGGGTTTGCAAACCTTAATCAACACACCGTTTTTATTACATTTAGCTGTTGAGGCTTTGCCGGATATTTTGGTGAAATATAAAAGCCCTCACCCCAACTCTCTCCCGAGTACAGGAGAGGGGGCTTTCAAGGAGCAACAAAAACTCACCCAAGCTGCGCTGTATGATGTCTTTATCGAACGTTGGTTTACGCGCCAAGAACTGAAATTAAAAACCAGTAAGCATATTGATGAAAAAGCTGCTGATCCAAAACCGAATTTTTGGAAATTCTGCAAAGAGCTTGCAGTAATGATGCGTGCACAAAATGTGACATTAATTAATTATGTTCCTGCCTCGATTTCAAAGCTCGCACCAACTTCTAATAAATCAAATCCCTGGAAACAATTTTTTAGAGAAGAAAAAGAAATTGAATTACTACGATCAGCTTGTCCGATTCGTAAACTCGGGCAAAACCAATATGGATTTATTCATGCATCGTTAATTGAATATTTTGCGACAAGGGCAATGTATGAAGAGGCGATTGCGCAACAGTCACAACCAACAGCAATGAATATCGCAGCAGTTAGAGATAATAAAGGTGATAAACAAGCGCTTGTAACAACTGATGCAAAAACGCAATCTGCACAGCAAACTAATTTGCCACCACTACCACAAAGTACGCTTTATCAAACTTCTATTACTAAAAATAATAACATGATTCAGTTTCTTGCTGATCGTGTTCATGAAAGTGAAGTATTTAAAAAGAAATCATTTGAAATTATTGAATTATCAAAAACTGATGAGCGTTATGCCATTGGAGCAGCAAATGCAATTACCATATTAAATGTGGCTAGAATCGTTTTTTCCGAGATGAATTTCGATAATATTAAAATTAAAGGCGCAAATTTAAATGCGAGTATTTTGGATGGTACTCAACTACGCCGTGCTGATTTACGCGATGTTACTCTACGCCGTGCTTGGCTAAGACGAGCTGACTTTAGTGAAGCACACATGATGAACGTTGATTTTGGAGAAAGTTTGCCTTTGCAAGTGGAAAAGCCAATAAGTGATTGTTGCTATTCTTCTAATGGTAAATTATTAGGAGTTAGTAGCGGCAATCAAATTTACATATATGACGCTGTAACACACACGCGTTTGCATGTATTAAAGATGAATAGCACTGTACCTATGGGTTCTAATACTGTTGATATGGGAATTGTTAATAGCATTGCATTTAGTCCAAAGGGACAGTATTTGATTTCGGGTGGAAAAGATTCTACGTTACGTTTGTGGGACGTTGAAAAGGAACAAATTTTACAAGAGCTCAAGGGACATACTAAAGAAATTACTACGGTTGCTTTTAGTCCAGATGGAGAATTGGTGGCTTCTGGCAGCAAGGATTCTACTATTATTGTATGGAACTCAAAAGCTGGAAATAAATTCTGTAGCTTTGGTGCACATACATCATGGTCAGGTTCAACTAATAAAGGAAGAAACAGTGTTGATCCGCGAACCCTCTATCTAGAAAATCATATCATTGATATTACTTTTAGTCCAGATGGAAAATACATTGCTTCTACAGCTGATAGAGGTAGATATGTGTCATATTGGGAGCTAGAAGGTAAAGTATTAAGGGACGTTTTTAGGATTTTTATAGACAGTGACTTATCAGGCGTTATTTATACTGGTGATGGCAAATATCTTGTGGCGGGAATTGAAGATAAATTATGGATTTCGGATGTGGGAATTAACAAGGAAGATAAAAGATATCGGGTTTTTGAAATGTCAGGAGGTTTGATAAAGCATCTAACTTCGACTGTTGATGGGAAGTATATTGCTGCTGCAAATAAAAATGCAATCACTATATGGGAGATTGAAACAGGAGCAATAGTAAATCAGTTTGTCGAAAATCTAATTGTTACAAGTATAGCTTTTAATTTCGATGGTACTCATCTTGCTGTTGGCAATAGTGAGGGTCATATAAAATTGTTATCTATCACAAAAAAGTCAGAACAAATTTTATTTGAATCTAATGACCCTATCTATAGTTTAGCTACTAATTCAATTAATAGACTTATTGCATCGGGCGGTCATAGTAAAAATATTGTTCTATGGGATCTTGAAACAGGAAGGCAGGTACGAACGTTAGATAAAGGACCCGCTGCTCTTAGTACAGTTAGTGTTGCTTTTAGCAACAGTGGAAAATGGATGGCAGCTAATGTGGCATTTGGTGCCCATGTGTGGGATGTGAATACTGGTAAAGTAGTACTTAAAATCGGTTTTGACTTGAAAAATCGAAAACTGGAGTCAATGGTATCTCAGGGTCATGAACTTAATAGCTGGGAAAAGAGAAATTATTATGGAGCTATGGAGAAATTGCATCCACACTCTTTAGATACCTTAACTATTGTTTTTAGTCCCAATGAACAATATGTTGCTTTAGCTGGCGAGATAGCAATTATTAGTGTCTGGTCACTTGTAACTAAAAAATTAATATGTATTTTAACGGGGCATACCGACACGATTCGATGTCTTGCTTTTCATCCTCTCAGCAAATTAATTATTTCTGGAAGCCATGATCATACTATTCGGTTATGGTCTATAGAAAAAAAACAGCAAATATCTATTTTCGAAGGGCATACCGGCCACGTAAGGAGTTTAGCATTTAGTAATACTGGTCAGGAAATAATCTCCGCGAGTGCAGATAGAACAGTTTGTTTGTGGAATATTGCAGGCTTCCAATTAAGTAATTTTTGCGCGCATTCAGCAGCAGTGTGCAGTGTTGCGTTTGGTCCCGGTCAAAGGCTCATTGCTTCGGGTAGTGTCGATAATCGTATCGTTATTTGGCATACCGAGTCAGAAAAAAAACTTGCAGTGCTAGAGGGATTTAGTAGCAATATTGTAAACTGGATTGAGAATGAATCTGGATTGTATCTTATTACCAGCGGTGGCGACAAAGCAGTTCGGTGTTGGAAAGTAAATGACACTGGCCTTACATTTCAAATTTTTCTCTATTGGACTAACCGTCAATCAACTTTAATAGCTACAGCGGCTAAATTCTATAACGCAAAGGGTTTAGAGATGAGTGACTATGTGTTATTGAAGCATCTTGGCGCTATGGAGCTGCCCAAAAGCGAAGTCTCGCCAGTAGATAAAAGTGAATCAGAAAAAATGTTTGAGCTGCAAAAAACAAGTAAATTACTGGGTTCTGTGAAAGCTGCAACAACAAGATACAACATATTTACTACTGCTGCAGCAGCAGATACAAGTCTTGCAGTTGATACTAAAGCAGCTGTACTACCTAATAAAAAAGAAAAAGACCAAAATGAATTACCTCTTTTTAAAGTATTGAACGATGCAATGACTTCTCTCATTCGCCAAAGCAGTTATTTTGTCCAAGGTCGTTGCGGTAAACTATTACAAATGATTTATCAAGAAACGGCTCGAGTGATTAATGAAGACAAAACTAATCCTAAACCTAAATCAATTGAAAAAGTAAATGCGATTGCGCTTGCATTAAATAAAATCAAATATATTGGGACTAAAAGTGCATATCAAACAATGAGAGATTTGTGTATGGATGAAAATAGCGAGCTTTATCTGGCTTTAAAACGAAAGCGAAAATTTGGCCCCACGCTACAATCTACTGCTGCCCGAATTCAAAAAAATATCAACAATCAGCTGGATAAAGAATCGGAGACAATAATGGTTACATTCGAATTATTTTCGCATGAATCAACAATTGTAGTGGGCAACACAAAAGACAGTAAGCAAAGTGCGCAGTCGCTAAAACACCATTCAGAGGCAACCGCCGCAGGTACTGCTGCGAGTCTAGCAGGTAATAATCCCCCCGCTTTCTTTGCGGCAGGTGCCAATCAAACTGGCGCGTCAACTGTGCCGGTTACAAAACCCCCGCTTCCATCGCCAGCACCTGCCTATGTTAAAAAGTAATGTATCACACGAGGAAGATTAAATATGTTTACTACTATCCAAGAAGGCATCCAAGCAATTCAAAAGCAAGTATTAAGCGATACACCACCCGAACACGTACTTTATATTCCCGCACAAGGTAAGCGCACAACGTATGCGACAGAAGATGCGTTTGATTTATATCCGGCAGTCAATGAATTTTTAAAATTTCCTGCACTAAATATAGTTGATCAGAAAAATTCTAAAGATCAAAAAACACAAGTCGTTGATAATGGCCGCAAAGTATTATTACTTCTAGGTGACACCGGCTCCGGCAAAAGCTTATTTTGCCAGGATTTAGTCACACGTCTTTGGCAAAGCTATAAACCTGGCAATCCGATTCCGTTATTTATTTCATTAGCACGCTTACAAGATCCAGTAGACAACGCCATTGAAGAAACACTAACAAATTATGGATTTTCTGCAGAGCAAATAGCAACGCTTAAAAAAGAACAGCCATTTATTTTTGTGCTAGATGGTTATGATGAAATCCATCAATTTAAAAATTTATATGTCACTAACAAATTAAACGAATGGAATGCCAGAGCGATTATCACGTGTCGTAGTCAATATCTTTATTATCTCAGTGATACCGATAAACACTTCATGCCGTTTCATGGTGAGAAACGCCAGCCACATTTATTACAACAGTATTATGTCGCACCGTTTTCCGAAAAAGAAATTGTGGCCTATGTGCAGCAATATGAAAAGTTAAATGGGCAAGCAGTTGTGGCTGATCTTAAAGATCACAAATCGGATGCTAAAGGTGTGGAAACACCTAAGTCTGTTTTATATCAGCAGTTAATCAGTATCCCTGGATTGCAATCACTGATTACCACGCCGTTTTTATTGCATTTGGCAGTAGAAGCATTGCCGGATATTTTGGTGAAATATAAAAGTCCGAAAGATCAAAAAAATACTGAGCAACAAAAATTAACGCAAGCAGCACTTTATGATGTCTTTATCGAACGTTGGTTTAAACGCCAAGAACTTAAATTAAAAACCAGTAAACATATCGACGCAAAAGCAGCTGATCCAAAACCTAATTTTTGGAAATTCTGTAAAGAGTTAGCGGTTACGATGCGCACGCAAAATGTAACGCTCATTAATTACACACCTGAAAAGGTTTCTAAATTTGCATCTGCTACTGCGCAAGCTAAATTAAATCCATGGAAACAATTTTTTAGTGAAGATCAAGAAACTGAACTGCTGCGATCTGCGTGTCCAATTCGCAAATTAGGCCCGAATCAATACGGCTTTATTCATGCGTCGTTAATTGAATATTTTGCAACACGAGCGATGTATGAAGAGGTGATTGTGCAGCAATTATCATCACAAGCAGTAATAGTGATTGCTGCTAACTCAGATGGTAGAGATGACAAATTATCAATAGATGCAAAAGATCAAAAAGTCCAATCGTCACAGCAAACTAATTTATTACCGCTGCCACAAAGCACGCTTTATCAATCGTCCATTACCAAACAAAATAACATGATCAAATTTCTTGCGGATCGTGTTCAGGAAAGTGAAGTGTTTAAAAGGAAATTATTTGAAGCTATCGAAAATTCAAAAAAAGATGAACGTTATGCAACCGGTGCAGCAAATGCAATCACCGCACTCAATTGTGCAGAAGTAAATTTTAATAGTATGGATTTCAATGGGATACGAATTCCTGAAGCAAATTTAAGTGGTTCACTCTGTGATAACACAAATTTTTCAAATGCAAATTTGAGTAATGTCAATTTTCAAGGCGCGTGGCTGCGGGAGGCCAAGTTGAGTGGTGCTCAAGTCGCCCAGGTCCGTTTTGGGGAGTTGCCGTTTATTAAAATGAAAGAAGCAGTTGATGCCTGCGCCTACTCCCCTAACGGCCGTTGGCTCGCAATAGCGGCAGGCAAGGACATTGCGATACTTGAAGCAGCAACGCGCCGTTTGATGCATCAGTTAAGCGGGCATACGAATGGTGTCAGTAGTGTGAGTTGGGATGCGCAAGGCGAGCGCCTGGCCTCGGGGAGTTATGATAAGACTGTGCGGGTGTGGGAGGCGGCCAGTGGCAAGGAGTTGCGTTGCTTAAGCGGGCATATGGGTAAGGTCAGTAGTGTGAGTTGGGATGCGCAAGGTGAGCGCCTGGCCTCGGGAAGTGATGATGCGACCGTGCGAGTGTGGGAGGTAAGCAGCGGTAAGGAGTTGCGCTGCTTAAGCGGGTATACGAGTCAGATAACTAATATGAGTTGGGATGCGAAAGGCGAGCGCCTGGCCTGGGGTAGTACTAATAATACCGTGTGCGTGTTGGAAGCAACTAGTGGCAGGGAGTTGCACTGCTTAAGCGGGCATACGGAGAATGTCACTAATCTGAGCTGGGATCCGAAAGGTGAACGCTTGGCCTCCGGGAGTTTGGATAACACCGTGCGGGTATGGGAGACAAACAGCGGCAAGGAATTACGCTGCTTACGTGGGCATATGCAATGGATCACTCATGTGAGTTGGGATCCGAAAGGTGAACGCCTGGCCTCGGGGAGTTGGGATAAGACCGTGCGAGTGTGGGAGGCAGACAGAGGTAAGGAGTTGCGCTGCTTAAGTGGGCATACGAATAGGGTCACTAGTGTGAGCTGGGATGCGAAAGGTGAGCACCTGGCTTCAAGCAGTGAGGATAAGACTGTGCGGGTGTGGGTGGTCTCAATGGGCAAGGAGTTGCGCTGTTTAAGCGGGCATACGTATGATGTTACTAGTGTGAGTTGGAATGCTATGGCTAAGCGCTTGGCCTCAGGCAGTGAGGATAAGACCGTGCGAGTATGGGAGGCAGACAGCGGCAAGGAGTTGCGCTGTTTAAGCGGGCATACATATAAGGTTACTGGTGTGAGTTGGGATGCAAAAGGTGAGCACTTGGCCTCAGGGAGTTGGGATCAGACCGTGCGGGTGTGGGAAGCAAGCAGCGGCAAAGAGTTGAGCTGCTTAAGTGGGCATACGGGTGGGGTTACTAGTGTGAGCTGGGATGCTACGGCTAAGCGTCTGGCCTCCAGTAGTGATAGGACTATGTGGGTGTGGGAGACAGGCAGCGGCAAGGAGTTGCGCTGTTTAAGTGGGCATACAGATACGGTTACTGGTGTGGGCTGGGATGCGAAAGGCGAGCGCTTGGCCTCGGGGAGTGATGATGAGACTGTAAGGGTGTGGGAAGCGTCAACGGGGAAGGAGTTGTGCCGCTTAATCGGACATACGGGTTGGGTCAAGAGTGTGAGCTGGGATGCGAAAGGCGAGCGCTTGGCCTCGGGGAGTGATGATGAGACAGTGCGGGTATGGGATGCGTCAACGGGGAAGGAGTTGTGCTGCTTACGCGGGCATATGGGTAAGGTCAGTAGTGTGAGCTGGGATGCGAAAGGTGAGTGCCTTGCCTCAGGGGGGTTGGATAAGACCCTACGGGTGTGGGAAGCATGCAGCGGCAAAGCATTATATTGCCTAAAATTGCCGTATGTGGTTACAAGTTGCACCTGGATTAGCAGAACAGCAACACAGGATAGTTTGGCGGTTGCTTTTGGAAATTTTGTCGGGTGTTTTGATATCAAACACAGCGCGACCCATTATCAAGCAGCCTTGTGCTGGCTGAATGGTACTAATGCAGTCTTACAGTTGTTTGGTCTGGATATGGCAAACACAACCGGTTTAAGTTCGAGCAATCACATGTTATTGCAGCAACATGGTGCAGTTGGAGAGATTATTTCAGTCGATGAAGATGTAGACGGTGGTGAATTAGAAGCCATGCTTGCGGCACCTCGAGTACATGGTAGTGCAGTGGGTAGTCGCAATAGTTTTTTTAAGTCCCGTCAACCTGCTAAAACACTTGCATCTTTACCAACAGATGTTAAACAAAACTCTTCTGCACAAAATGCAAAAAATGTTCTAGTGTCAACTGGAACTACCATTCCACCAGCAGGACCACAGCCAGCCGTTTCTAAACAAAACTGCTGTGTAATGTAACCATTAAAATGCCATTAATTTTTCAGGAGAAAATATTTTATGTTCACCACCATCCAAGAAGGCATTGCAGCAATTCAAAAGCAAATTCTCAGCGACACGCCACCCGAACACGCACTGTATATTCTTGCACAAGGTAAACGCACAACCTATGCGACAGAAGATGCATTTGATTTGCATCAAGCAGTGAGTGAGTTTCTAAAATTCATGCTCCCTTCTTCCCTTGTGGGAGAAAGTGTCCGAAGGACGGATGAGGGGTTGCAGAAAGATTCTAAAGATCAAAAAACTCTCATTGTTGATAATGGCCGCAAAGTATTATTGCTCTTAGGCGACACCGGCTCCGGTAAAAGTTTATTTTGTCAGGATTTAATTACACGTCTTTGGCAAAACTATAAACCTGGCAATCCGATTTCATTATTTATCTCATTAGCACGTTTACAAGATCCTATAGATAATGCCATTGAAGAAACTCTTACGAATTATGGTTTCACACTAGAGCACATAGCAACCCTTAAAAAAGAACAACAATTTATTTTTGTGTTAGATGGTTATGACGAAATTCATCAATTCAAAAATCTCTATGTCACTAATAAATTAAACGAATGGAATGCCCGAACGATTATTACTTGTCGTAGTCAGTATCTTTATTATCTCAGTGACACCGATAAACACTTTATGCCGTTTCATGGTGAGAAACGCCAGCCACATTTATTACAACAGTTTTATGTCGCGCCGTTTTCCGAAAAAGAAATTGTGGCCTATGTGCAGCAATATGAAAAATTAAATGGGCAAACTGTTGCGGCTGATCTTAAAGATCACAAGTCTGATATGAAAAGTGCGGAAGCACCTAAGTCTGTTTTATATCAGCAATTAGTTAATATTCCTGGGTTGCAAACATTAATCACTACGCCATTTTTATTGCATTTGGCAGTGGAGGCGTTGCCGGATATTTTAGCGAAATACCAACGCCCTCATCCGGCCTCCGGCCACCTTCTCCCAGAGGGAGAAGGGTCCCATTTGCAAAAATTAACACAGGCTGCACTTTATGATGTCTTTATTGAGCGTTGGTTTAAACGTCAGGAACTGAAATTAAAAACCAGCAAGCATATTGATGAAAAAGCAGCTGATCCTAAACCTAATTTTTGGAAATTCTGTAAAGAGTTAGCTGTTACGATGCGTACGCAAAACGTAACGTTAATTAATTACACACCGGAAAAGGTTTCTAAATTAGCACCTGCTACAGTACAAGCTAAACTAAATCCCTGGAAACAATTTTTCAATAATGATGAAGAAACCGAATTGCTACGATCGGCATGTCCGATTCGCAAGTTAGGTCCGAATCAATATGGCTTTATTCATGCGTCATTAATTGAGTATTTTGCTACACGAATGATGTATGAAGAAGTGATTGCTCAATCATCTCAGCAAATAACAATAAACACTGTAGTGGTTAGAAATAATAAAGATAGTAAACAAGCTGTTGTAATCACTGATCAAAAATCATCACCAGGACAACCAACTGATTTATCACCACTACCACAAAGCACGCTTTATCAATCATCCATTACTAAACAAAATAGCATGATCCAGTTTTTGGCAGATCGTGTGCAAGAAAGTGAAGTATTTAAAAAGAAATTATTCGAAGCTATTGAAAGTTCAAAGAAAGATGAACGTTATGCGGTGGGCGCGGCGAATGCGATTACTGCATTGAATTGTGCGGAAATTAATTTTAATGGTTTAGATTTTAAAGGCATTCGTATTCCAGGTGCAAATTTAAGTGGTTCGCTCTGTGATAATACAAATTTTTCAAATGCGGATTTAAGCGAGGTGAATTTTCAAGGTGCTTGGTTGCGGGAAGCAAAGTGGGGTGGTGCAACGGTTTCAGGTTTATTTTTTGGTGAATTACCATCTATCAAATTAGAAGAAGAAATAACCGCATGTTGTTATTCTCCTGATGGTTGTTTGTTAGCTGTTGCAGCAGGTAAAAAAATACGTTTATTTAATGCTAAAACAAATTATTTATTATGTATTTTTGAGGAAGATTTCAAAGTAAAAGGAGTTGCATGGGATAGTAAAAGTGAGCGCATAGCATCATGGTTTAATTACGACAACTCTATTCGGGTGTTTGATGTGATTAATCGCAAAGAGTTGCATGTATTAAAAGAGCGCACGAATAAGATAAATTGTGTTGCTTGGGATAATAACGGTAGTCGTCTTGCCTCAGGAAATGAGGATGGCACTGTGCGAGTGTGGGAAGTATCTAGTGGCAAAGAGCTATGTGTATTACAAGGGCATGATTATGCGGTAAATAGTGTTGCTTGGGATGATAAAGAGTGTATTGCTTCAGGAAGTGAAGATCAAACGGTGCGAATTTGGCATGCAACTCGCGGCAAAATGTTAGGTAAGCTAAAGCATCTAGGTTGCGTAACGAGTATAGCTTGGGATGCAAAAAGTGAGCGGTTAGCTGCAGCATGTAATAATGACACGGTCGTGATCTGGGATATGGATACTGGTAAAGAACTACATACATTAACAGGGCATACAAATAAGGTTAATAGTGTTGTCTGGGAAGTAACAGGTAAGTTTATTATTTCAGGAAGTGATGATAAGACTATACGATTGTGGGATGCAGGTAGTGGCAAAGAGCTAAGGGTACTGCAGGGACATATCAAAGCGGTGGATTGTGTGACCTGGAATGTTAAAGCTAACTGGCTCGCATCAGCAGCAGATAAAACAGTGCGTTTTTGGGATATAAATAATAAGAAAGAGTTACGGATGCTGCAAGGGCATAAAGACACAGTAAACAGTGTTGCTTTGGATAATAAAGGAGAGCGTATTGCTTCAGGAAGTGATGATGAAACAGTACGTGTTTGGGATGTAGCGAGTGGTAAAGAGCTGCATAGGCTGCAAGGGTCGGCATCTGAGTTAAATATTGAGTCAATGAATTTTATTGCTCGCGCTTTTGGCGATACTGAACTTACTGCCGAGAACTGGGAGAAAACTGTGCAAAAATGGGAACAGATCAGTGGCAAAGAGTTGCGATCAAAGATAACAATCTTACAGAATGTTAGAAGTGTTGCCTGGGATGGTAAAGGTGAGCATCTGGCCTCAGGAAGTCATGATGGTGTAGTGCGGGTGTGGGATGTAGCCAGTGGTAAAGAACTCTGTAAGTTAAAAGGGCAAAGATCTGCAGGCGAGGTCACCAATATGACTATGGTCATCAATAACGGAGTTAAATCAAGTATAAATAGTATCGCCTGGGATAGTAAAGGAGAGCATCTGGCTTCAGGAAGTCATGATGGGACGGTGCGAATATGGGATGTCATGAGTGCCAAAGAGTTACGTATCCTAAAGCATACAGGCTATATAACGAGCGTTGCATGGGATGCAAAGGGCGAGCGCTTGGCAACTGGAAGTTTAGATAACACTGTACGATTGTGGGAAGTGGCTAGTGGTAAAGAGTTGCGTGTATTGCAGAAGCAAAGTTATGTAGCAGTAAGTGGTAAAAGTAACCGTCTCGCCTCAATAGACACCAAGAATAATACTATTGTGCAAATATGGGATATGGTTAGTGATAAAGAAATATGTCTATTGCAAGGAGGTGCCCATGCTGTAACTAGACTTGCCTGGGATAGCAATGGTGAACGTCTTGCAGCGGGAGGTTGTGATAACACTGTCCGGATATGGGATGTTGTTACAGGAAAAATACTAGGCCATTTGCAACTTCCATACCATATGACGAGTTGTGCCTGGATAACAACTAACTTTGGTCAACAATTTCTAGCTGTCGCTTTTAGTAATCAAGTAGCTTGTTTTACTTTATCAATAACAAAAAATACCCTGCAAACTCAGCTGAAGTGGTTAGCTAGCTCCACGGCCACTTTTTTTGCCGGCAATCTTGATATAACCGGCTTAATCGGCCTAACTTCTGATAATTATTTTTTATTACAGCAACATGGCGCAGTAGGTGAACCTGCTGCAATTGTTCAAATCGCTTCTTCTTTAGCAACTGATAGCAAATCAGATGCAGGTTATTACTCTACCAAAGGTTCTACGTTTATAGACCTCAAGCGTTATGATGAAGCTATTATTTGTTATGATGCAGCGATAAAACTGAATTCTAATAATGCGGTGTATCATCATAAGAAAGCTATTGCGCTTCAAAATCTTAAACGTTATGACGAAGCAATCGCTTGTTATGATGTGGCGATAAAACTGAATTCTAATAATGCAGCGTATCATCATAATAAAGCTATTGCGCTTCAAAATCTTAAACGTTATGACGAGGCAATCGCTTGTTATGATGTGGCGATAAAACTGAATTCCACTGATGCAAATTGTTATTACAATAAAGGATGCCTTCTTGCTAGCCTTAAGCGTTATGATGAAGCAATTATTTGTTATGAGGCAGCGCTAAAATTAAATCCTAATAATGCTGCATATCACTCTAGCAAAAGTAATACGCTTGATGATCTTAAGCGTTATGATGAAGCACTAATAGGTTATGAGATTGCATTAAAATTAAATCCAAATGATGCTGCTTGTCATCGCAATAAAGGTATTGTGTATACTAAGCTTAAACGTTATATCGAAGCACTAGTATGTTATGAGGCAGCGCTAAAATTAAATCCAAATAATGCTGCATATCACTTTAGCAAAAGTAATACGCTTGATGATCTTAAGCGTTATGATGAAGCACTGCTGTGTTGTGAGGATGCGCTAAAACTAGATTCCAATAATGTGGTTTATCACTCGAGTAAAGCTAGAATGCTTGATAATCTCAAGCGTTATGATGAGGCAATTATTTGTTATGAGGCAGCGATAAAACTAAATCCCAATAATGCGACTTATCATCGCAGCAAAGGTATTGCGTTTGCTAATCTCAAGCGTTATGAGGAAGCGTCAATATGTTTTGAGGCGGCGATAAAATTAAATCCCAATGATTCGATTTATCATTATAGTAAAGGTGTTATGCTTGATAAGCTCAAGCGTTATGACGAAGCATTAATATGCTATGAGGCGGCGACAAAATTAAATCCCAATAATGCGGCTTATTGTTATAATAAAGGCATTGCGTTTACTAATCTCAAGCGTTATGGCGAAGCACTAATATGTTATGAGGCTGCAGTAAAATTTAATCCAGAAAAAGCATTATATTACCATTCACAAGGTTGGTGTTTGTTATTTTTAAATAAATATAAAGAAGCAGAACAGGCTCTTGATGCTTCACTAAAACTAAATGCTAAAGATGAAAATACGCTGGATAGCAAAGCGCACCTTTTGTATCTACAAGGTAGATACACGGAAGCATTAAATTATTTTGATGACGCATTAAAAGTCAATCCTACATTATGGTTGTCTCATAATGGTAGAGCCAATACGCTGTTTCAATTACATCGATATATTGATGCTGTTAGTGCTTTTGAAATAGCTTCGGCAAACTTTTCTGCTGATCATTTTAAAGCAGCGAATTTATTTGGTGGAATTCATTCATTTTATTTGTTGCCTACTGAAGGTAAGCAACAAGCCTTTGATCTCAGTCAATTGAATGTTATTAAATCTACAGCCAATGCTGGAATGATAGCCGCCCATACGGCCGCCAAAGAATGTGCTAACAACCTAGTGGATGATAGCGATTCTAAAGCCAAAGATATCAAACAACAGGTAGTTTCATCCAGTCTTGCTCAATTAACTGTTCAACATTCTCCGATTTTTTCAGCACTGGTTCGTGATGTGCAACCATCCAGCACAATGACTTCAGTTGATGTGAAATCGGACGCAAAACAATTGCCTGCAACAACTAAAATAAATAGTAATGTAGTTGCAGATAAACCTAAAAATAATTTCAACCCTATGTCAGGTTAATTATTTATGTAATTTACATTTATTTTGAATTTACTTTTTTAAAGGAATGTTATTATGTTCACCACGATTCAAGAAGGCATCCAAGCAATTCAAAAACAAGTATTAAGCGACACGCCACTGGAACGCGCGCTTTATATTCCTGCACAAGGTAAACGTACGACGTATGCAACAGAAGATGCGTTTGATTTATATCCGGCAGTGAGTGAGTTTTTAAAATTCGAAAATCCTTCCCCCCTTGTGGGAGAAGGTGGTCGAAGATCGGATGAGGGGTTGCAAAAAGATTCAAAAGATCAAAAACAATTAATCTCGCCCACAGACTCTTGCCGCAAAGTACTATTACTATTAGGTGACACAGGTTCCGGCAAAAGTTTATTCTGCCAAGATTTAATCACACGTCTTTGGCAAAGTTATAAACCTGGCAACCCGATTCCTTTATTTGTTTCATTAGCCCGCTTACAAGATCCTATAGAAAATGCCATTGAAGAAGCTCTTGCTGCTTATGGATTTAGTGTTGAACAAATAGCAACACTTAAAAAAGAACAGCAGTTTATTTTTGTGTTAGATGGCTATGATGAAATCCATCAATTCAAAAATCTCTATGTCACCAATAAATTAAATGAATGGCAGGCGCGGACGATTATTACTTGCCGCAGTCAATATCTTTATTACCTCAGCGATACCGATAAACATTTCATGCCGTTTCATGGCGAGAAACGCCAACCACAATTATTGCAACAATTTTATGTTGCGCCATTTTCTGAAAAAGAAATTGTAGCGTATCTGCAGCAATATGAGCGGTTGAGTTCTGGGAGTGGAGTTGCTGTAACTGCAGCTGCCAGTGGGGTGAGTTCAGCTGCAAAAACTATTGTTATTACTGATAGTAAAGATCACAAATCTGATGCTAAAAGTGTAGAAACACCTAAACCCATTTTATATCAGCAGTTAATCAGTATCCCTGGATTACAATCCTTGATTACCACACCATTTTTATTGTATCTGGCTGTTGAGGCATTGCCGGATATTTTAGCAAAATATAAAGATTCAAAAGATCAAAAAAATATTGAGCAACAAAAACTCACGCAAGCCGCGCTTTACGATGTTTTTATCGAACGTTGGTTTAAACGTCAAGAACTTAAATTAAAGACCAGCAAACATATTGATGAAAAGGCGGTGGATCCTAAACCTAACTTTTGGAAATTTTGTAAAGAGTTAGCTGTTACCATGCGCACGCAAAACGCAACGCTTATTAATTACACACCTGAAAAAGTTTCTAAATTTGCATCGGCTACTGCACAAGCTAAATTAAATCCCTGGAAACAATTTTTTAGTGAAGATCAAGAAACTGAGTTACTACGTTCTGCATGTCCAATTCGCAAATTAGGTCCGAATCAATATGGCTTTATTCATGCGTCGTTAATTGAGTATTTTGCGACACGGGCAATGTATGAGGAAGTTGTCATGCAGCAGCCTTCACAACAAATAACAATAAGTGCTGTTTCAGCTGGAGATAGTAAAGATGAAAAGTTATCAATTGAAATAACTGATCAAAAATCATCACCAGTACAACAAACTGATTTATCACCACTACCTCAAAGCACACTGTATCAATCATCTATTACTAAACAAAATAATATGATCCAGTTTCTTGCTGATCGTGTTCAAGAAAATGAAATATTTAAAAAGAAATTATTTGAAATCATTGAATCTTCAAAAACAGATGAGCGTTATGCGGTAGGTGCAGCAAATGCAATTACTGCTTTAAATTGCGGACAAGTAAATTTTAATGGATTGGATTTTAATGGTATTCGCATACCGGGGGCCAATTTAAGCGGAGGATTATTTGATAGTACACAATTACAACAGGCAGATTTACAAGGTGTAAATTTTCAAGGTGCTTGGTTGCGAGAGGCCAATTTAAGTAAGGCTACTGTTGCGAATTTACATTTTGGAGAATGGCCATTTATTCAACTGGAATATTATGCTAATGCTTGTTGTTATTCTTTAGATGGTCGCTGGTTAGCTGTGGCTTGTTTGAATACTATTACTTTATATCTAGCGACAACTCGGCAGTTAGTACAAACATTTAAAGGGCTGAGTAATATAAACAGTATTGCTTTTAATAGTACAGGCGAGCAATTAGCATCGGGTGATCAAGATAAAATGGTTAGAATATGGGATGTGCCAAGTGGGAAAGAATTACGTGTGTTATCTGGGCATACTGGTAACGTAAATAATATTGCTTGGGATAGCAAAGACGAGCGATTGGCATCGGGAAGCGATGATAATACTGTACGGATTTGGGAAGTAATAAGTGGGAAGGAATTATGCGTGCTAGATGAGCATACTCGTAGTGTAAATAGTATTGCTTGGGATAGCAAAGGCGAGCGGTTAGCGTCGGGGAGCAATGATAATACTGTACGGATTTGGGATGCGGTAAGTGGAAAAGAATTACGTGTGTTACCTGGGCATACTGGTAATGTAAATAGTATTGCTTGGGATAACAAAGGCGAGCGGTTAGCGTCGGGGAGCGATAAGGCTGTGCACGTCTGGGAAGTTTCTAGTGGAGAGAAGTTGGGTGTGTTGCGTGGGCATACAGGTAAAGTGAATAGCGTTGCTTGGGATATTAAGGATGAACGCTTGGCATCTGGGAGTGATGATCAAACTGTGCGAGTGTGGGAGGTTGCATCAGGGAAAGAGTTGCGTTGTTTTGCCAGCCATACACAATACGTAAAATGCATCGCTTGGGATACCAAGAATGAAAGCTTGGCATCAGGGGGTGATGATTGCACTGTACGGATATGGGATATTGCATCAAACAAAGAACTGCGTTGCTTGGGAGGGCACACTCAAAAAGTGAACAGTGTTGCTTGGGATGCAAGCAACAAGCGGCTGGCGTCAGTGAGTAACGATAAAACTGTGCGGATTTGGGGAGTTAACGGTAAGGAATTACATTGCCTAAATGTGAATCAGACAGGTATGGATAGTATTGCTTGGGATGCAACGGGTGAACGTGTAGCTTCAGGGACTTTTGACTGCAATGTGCTCGTATGGGAAGTTTCGACTGGCAAAGAATTAAATGTACTCGAAGGGCATACAAGCGCTCTGAACAGTATTGCCTGGGATGCTAAAAGCGAGCTACTAGCATCCGGTAGTAGTGATCATACAGTAAGGATATGGAACGTTATATTAGGTAAGGAGTTGTGTTGTTTTGCTGGACATAAAGGTGGTGTGCGTGGTGTATTAAGCATTGCCTGGGACGCTAAGAGTGAACGAATAGCATCAGGGGGCAGCGATAAGAGCATACGAATATGGGATGTAGTGAATGGCAAACAATTACGCGTGTTGCAGGGGCATGAACAAGATGTTACTAGCATCGCTTGGGATGCGAAGAATGAACGGATTGCATCAGGAAGTGATGATACTACTGTGCGGATATGGAAGGTGGCGAGTGGCAAGCAATTACACGTATTAAAAGGCCATACAGGTAGTATAAATAATATGGGTAGTGCGAATAGTGTTGCCTGGGATACTAAGGGCGAGCATTTGGCTTCTGCAAGTTCTGATCAAACTGTGCGGATATGGGATGCGGAAACTGGGAAAGAGCTGTATTGTCTTAATCTTCCTCAAAGTGTTAGTAGTTGCTGCTGGGGTAATTCAGTCGATGGGAATAAATTACTCAGTGTAGCTTTTGGAAGCAGTGTGGCATGTTTTGTTTTGAAGCAAGTTAAAAATAATTATCAAGCGACTTTATGTTGGTTGTCTGCACCGACGACAATTTTATTTACGTCCGGCTTGAATTTTACCGATGTGAATGGATTAATTGTAACTCATTACAAAATGTTACGGCAGCGCAGTGCAATTGGAAAACCAACCTCTCTAACAGATGAAAAAGGTGTTGTTTTATCTCCCAGTCTTACTCAATTAGCAATTCAGCATTCTTCAGTTTTTTCAGCCTCGACTAGAAATAATAAACAAGCAATTGAAATCGGTGATGATGCAAAGAATAAAAATGATTCTTCTTGTGCGCCGTGCTGCTCACTTATGTAATTAACTTTTATTTTGAATTTACTTTTTTAAAGGACTTATATTATGTTCACCACCATCCAAGAAGGCATCCAAGCAATTCAGAAACAAATTCTCAGCGACACACCACCCGAACACGCACTGTATATTCCCGCGCAAGGCAAACGCACAACATATGCGACAGAAGATGCATTTGATTTATACCCAGCCGTTAATGAATTTTTAAAATATTCTGCACTAAATATAGTTGATCAAAAAAATTCCAAAGATCAAAAAACTCCAGCTGTTGACAATGGCCGCAAAGTATTACTGCTGCTAGGCGACACCGGTTCCGGCAAAAGTTTATTTTGCCAGGATTTAATTGCACGTCTTTGGCAAAGCTATAAATCCGGCAATCCGATTCCTTTATTTATTTCATTAGCACGCTTACAAGATCCTATAGACAATGCCATTGAAGAAACATTAACAAGTTATGGATTTAGCGCTGAACAAGTAGCAACACTTAAAAAAGAACAGCAGTTTATTTTTGTATTAGATGGTTATGATGAAATCCATCAATTTAAAAATCTCTATGTCACCAATAAATTAAATGAATGGAATGCTCGAACAATTATTACCTGTCGTAGCCAATATCTTTATTATCTTAGTGATACGGATAAACACTTCATGCCGTTTCATGGTGAGAAACGCCAGCCACATTTATTACAGCAATTTTATGTTGCGCCATTTTCAGAAAAAGAAATTGTGGCGTATGTGCAGCAATATGAAAAATTAAATGGACAAGCTGTTGTAGCTGATCTTAAAGATCATAAGTCTGATATGAAAAGTGCGGAAGCACCTAAGCCTGTTTTATATCAGCAATTAGTTAGTATTCCTGGTTTACAAACATTAATTACTACACCATTTTTATTGCATTTAGCTGTTGAGGTATTGCCGGATATTTTGGTGAAATATAAAGCCTCTCACCCTAACCCTCTCCCGAGTACAGGAGAGGGAGCTTTCAAGGAACAACAAAAATTAACGCAGTCTGCACTGTATGATGTCTTTATCGAGCGCTGGTTTAAGCGTCAAGAACTTAAATTAAAAACCAGTAAACACATTGATGAAAAAGCAGCTGATCCAAAACTGAATTTCTGGAAATTCTGCAAAGAGTTAGCGGCTACCATGCGGGCGCAAAATGTAACTCTTATTAATTACACGCCAGAAAAAGTTTCTAAATTTGCATCGGCTACTGCGCAAAATAAATTGAATCCTTGGAAACAATTTTTTAGTGAAGATCAAGAAACAGAATTGCTGCGTTCGGCTTGTCCTATTCGCAAATTAGGGCCCAATCAATATGGCTTTATTCATGCGTCATTAATTGAATATTTTGCAACGCGAGCTATGTATGAAGAAGTGGTTGCGCAACAGCCACAGCAAATAGTAATAAGCACTGCAGCTGTTGGGGATGCTAAAGATAGTAAACAAGCTAATTTACTACCGCTACCACAAAATACACTTTATCAATCATCTATTACTAAACAAAATAACATGATTCGGTTTCTTGCCGATCGCGTTCAAGAAAGTGAGGTGTTTAAAAATAAATTATTTGAAGCTATCGAGAGTTCAAAAAAAGATGAACGCTATGCTGTTGGTGCAGCGAATGCTATCACTGCACTGAATTGTGCAGAAGTAAATTTTAATGGATTAGATTTCAATGGTATCCGTATACCCAGAGCAAATTTAAGCGGAGCTTTGTGTGATAACACTTCATTTCAAGATGCTGATTTAACGGAAGTAAATTTTCAAAGCGCATGGCTGCGAGAAGCTAATTTATGCGGGGCTACTATGGCGAATATCGATTTGGGAGAATGGCCGTCAATTAAAATAAAAAATGGAGCTTCAGTTTGTTCTTATTCGCCAGATGGACGTTGGTTGGCTATAAATGGTGAGCATACGGTTACATTATTTACAGCAATAACCCGTCAATTAGTGCGTATATTTAAAGGGCATACGGATTATGTGCTGAGTATTGCCTTTGATGCGAAAAGTGAGCGATTAGCAACGGGGAGTAGTGACAAAACTGTACGTGTATGGGAGGTTTTGACAGGTAAAGAACTACGGTGTTTGAGCGGACATAAGGAAGATGTAAATAGTGTTGCATGGGATAGCAAAGGCGAACGCCTAGTTTCAGGGAGTAATGACAAAACTGTACGTGTATGGGAGGTTTTGACAGGTAATGAATTACGGTGCTTGAACGGGCATACGGCAAATGTAGATAGTGTTGCGTGGGATGGCAAAGGTGAATACTTAGCTTCAGGGAGTAGTGATGAGACTGTGCGGGTGTGGGAGGTATCCACGGGCAAAGAATTATCCTTGCTGGGGCATATGGAAGGTGTAAATAGTGTTGCATGGGACAGCAAAGGTGAACGCTTGGCTTCAGGAGGTGACGATAATAGCGTGCGGATATGGGATATTTCTACAGGCAAAGAACTAAGATGTTTGAGTGGGCATACAGGAGAAGTAAATGCTGTTGCGTGGGATAGCAAAAGCGAACGATTGGCTTCGGGAGGTGATGATAAAACCGTGCGGGTATGGGATGTTTCTACAGGCAAAGAACTAAGATGTTTGAGTGGACATACAGGAGATGTAAGGACTGTTGCGTGGGATAGTAAAAGCGAACGATTGGCTTCAGGAAGCCATGACGGAACAGTGCGAGTATGGAATATGTTGAGTAATAAGGAGCTGCATTGCTTAGATAGTGGACATAAGAATGAAGTAAACAAAATTGCTTTTGATATGGGCGGTCGGCGACTGTTGTCAGCAAGTGATGACGCTGTGCGTGTGTGGGAAGTGACTCGTGGCAAAGAATTGCGTTGTATCGGTGGACAATATACTAAGGTTGACTTTGATACTAAGAATGAGCGGCTGTTGTCACTGAATGGAAGTAGTTTGCATTTGCATGATATGGTAAATGATAAGGAATTGTATAGGTTAGGCGGACATACGGATAGTGTAAACAGCGTCGCTTGGGATACTAAAGGTGAACTATTTGTGTCAGGAAGCAGTGATAAAACACTGCAATTGTGGGATGTGACAAGTGGTAAACAACTGCGTTGTTTTAGCGGACATAGGGATAAGGTAAATTGTGTTGCTTTTGATAGTAGTGGTCTGCGATTGGCCTCAGGGAGTGATGACGATACTGTGCGGGTGTGGGAAGTAGCCAGTGGCAAAGAATTGCATTGTTTCAGTGATTTTGGATTAAGCAATTTTGAGGATAGTGCTTGGGTGGTTGAAGCGGTAGGCAAAATGAATGAATTAAGGAACACACTGTATTTGAACGGTATAAGGAGTATTGCATGGGATAGCAAGAGTGATCGACTGGTTTCGGGAGGTAATGATCACGCTGTGTTGGTGTGGGAAGTATCGAGTGGGAAAAAATTATATTCATTGCTGGGGCATGCAGGTTTTGTAACAAGTGTTGCATGGGATAGCAAAGGCGAACACTTAGCTTCAGGAAGTGGGGATAAAACCATACGGATATGGGATGCAGCGAGTGGCAAGGTATCACGTGTGCTGCAAGGGCACACTAATGTCGTAATGAGTGTTGCTTTTGATGCAAAGGGTGAGCGAATAGTGTCTGGAGGCCATGATAAAACAGTGCGGCTATGGGACGTAGCAACAGGTAGTGAACTACAAGTATATAAGGGACACACTGGAGTTGTGATGAGTGTAGTGTGGGATTTCAAGAATGAACGACTGGCTTCGGGAAGTTATGATAAAACCGTGCGGATATGGGATATATCTAGTGATAAAGAATTGCATTGTCTTCATGGAAATAATGTAATAAATAGTGTTGCTTTTGATCCGAAAGATAATCGGCTGGTATCGGGAGATCTTTTTAGTGGATTGCAATTGTGGGAAATTGTAAGTGGGAAAAAACTGCATCATTATAGCGGCGCACGGTATCAGTGTGCAGTTTTTGATGCCAAAGGAGAGCAATTGGCTGCGGGACGTGATGATGGAATTGTGCAAATATGGAAAGTGATAAATGGTAAAGAATTACACTATCTTTTTGGGCATACGGGTTCGGTTGACAGCATCGCTTTTAATGCTGCGGGTTGCATTTTAGCATCATTGACAAGCTCAGGGGTGCAATTATGGGATGTGGCTAGTGGTAAGGAACTGCGCCGCTTCAAAGGGATGTGGCTAAGTATTATATTCGATAGTAAGGGTGAACGTTTGGCTTCAGGTTCGTCAGTTGTTGATAAAATTGTGCGGGTATGGGAAATCGCCAGTGGCAAAGAATTGCATTGTCTTCGTGGACATACAAGTTGGATAAAGAGTATAGCTTTTGATGCAAAGGGTGAGCGGTTGATGTCTGGAGGTGGGGATAGAACTGTGCGAATGTGGGGTCTACAAGGTGTTGGTGGCAAGGAGTTATATCAACTACCTTTGCCACAAGCGGTCAATAGCTTTAGTTGGATGAATATTGCTAGTGATAAAGAATTGCTTGCAGTAGCTTTTGGTAACAGTGTGGCTTGCTTTATGTTGGTGCAGGTTAAAAATAACTATCAAGCGGCTTTATCTTGGTTGGCTACACCCACTACAATTTTGCATACACCTGGCATGAATCTCATGGATGTTAAGGGTATCAACGCTACAAACTACGATTTATTGAAGCAACAGGGTGCTGTTAGAGAACCCGTTTCAGTGGATGAAGATGGGGACAGTAGTGAGCTAGCATCTTTGCTCAAAACACCTCGTATACATACCAATGCAATTGGTAGTCGCAATAGTTTTTTTAAGCCAATTCAATCAGGAGATATAAAAAGCGATTCCGCCATTAAAAATCCACAGATAACATCTGATGATAGCAAAGCAATCGCGGCAATATTTGCTCGATTTGACGCTAAATCGGATGCGCCAAAAAACTCATCGGAAGTTGATAATAGCACTGTTAACAAAACTAAAATCAAACAAAATTCTGCGGCAGAACACACCAAAAATGTTGTAACACCACCTGCAACTACAGTTCCACTAGCAGGATCGCAACCATCCGTTTCTAAATCAAATTGTTGTGTGATGTAAAAATCATAATTCAACTAAATTATCCTAAATTCAGGAGAAAATTTTTATGTTCACCACGATCCAAGAAGGCATCCAAGCAATTCAAAAACAAGTATTAAGCGACACATCACCCGAATATGCACTTTACATTCCCGCCCAAGGCAAACGCACAACGTATGCCACAGAAGACGCATTTGATTTACACCAAGCGGTCAGTGAGTTTTTAAAATTCATGATCCCTTCTCCCCTTTTGGGAGAAGGTGGCCGTAGGCCGGATGAGGGGTTGCAAAAAGACTCCAAAGATCAAAAAACTCCTATTGTTGATAATGGTCGCAAAATATTATTACTATTAGGCGACACCGGTTCCGGCAAAAGTTTATTTTGTCAGGATTTAATTGCGCGTCTTTGGCAAAACTATAAACTTGGTAATCCCATTCCGTTATTTATTTCTTTAGCACGTTTACAAGATCCCATAGAAAATGCCATTGAAGAGACACTTGCTGCTTATGGATTTTCTGCAGAGCAAATAGCAACACTTAAAAAAGAACAGCAATTTATTTTTGTATTAGATGGCTATGATGAAATTCACCAATTTAAAAATCTTTATGTCACGAATAAATTAAATGAATGGAATGCAAGAACGATTATAACTTGTCGCAGTCAATATCTTTATTATCTCAGTGATGCCGATAAACACTTCATGCCGTTTCATGGTGAAAAACGCCAACCACAGTTATTGCAGCAATTTTATGTCGCACCTTTTTCCGAAAAAGAAATTGTGGCGTATGTGCGGCAATATGAGAAATTAAATGCTAATGCTGTGACGATTGCCAGCGCGTCGAGTTTAGATATTAAAGATCAAAAATCTGATGCTAAAAGTGTAGAAATACCTAAACCTGTTTTATATCAGCAATTAGTTAGTATTCCTGGTTTGCAAACATTAATTACCACGCCATTTTTATTGCATTTAGCAGTGGAAGCGTTGCCGGATATTTTGGTGAAATATAGAAACCCTCAGTCTAGTGCTTTCCCGACGCCCTCATCCGGCGCTGCGCGCCACCTTCTCCCAGAGGGAGAGGGATCCCAATTAAAACTTACGCAAGCGGCACTTTACGATGTTTTCATTGAACGCTGGTTTAAACGTCAAGAGTCGAAATTAAAAACCAGTAAACATATTGATGAAAAAGCAGCAGATCCAAAACCCAATTTTTGGAAATTCTGTAAAGAGTTAGCGGTTACGATGCGCGCACAGAATGTCATGTTAATTAATTACACGCCTGAAAAAGTTTCTAAATTTGCATCGGCTACTGCGCAAGCTAAACTAAATCCTTGGAAACAATTTTTTAATAACGATGAAGAAACTGAACTGCTACGATCAGCGTGTCCTATTCGCAAATTAGGACCCAATCAATATGGATTTATACATGCGTCATTGATTGAGTATTTTGCGACACGGGCGATGTATGAGGAGGTGATTTTACAGCAATCGTCACCGCAACCAGCAATAACTATTATAGCTAACCAAGATAGTAGAGATGACAAATTATCAATAGATGCAAAAGATCAAAAAACTCAATCTTCACGGCAAGCTAATTTATCACCGCTGCCACAAAGCACACTGTATCAATCGCCTATTACTAAACAAAATAACATGATCCAGTTTCTTGCCGATCGTGTTCAAGAAAGTGAGGTGTTTAAAAATAAATTATTTGAAGCTATCGAAAGTTCAAAGAAAGATGAACGTTATGCGATTAGTGCGGCTAATGGAATTACTGCATTGAATTGTGCGGAAGTAAATTTTAATGGTTTGGATTTCAAAGGTATTAAAATTCCAGGTGCAAATTTAAGCGGAGCATTATTTGATAACACACAATTGCAAAAGGCAAATTTAGAAGATGTGAATTTTCAAGGTGCTTGGTTGCGTGAAGCCAATTTAAGTGGTGCGAATGCGACGAATATTCATTTTGGTGAATGGCCATGGATTCGAATGGAAAGTTCAGTTCAGGCGTGTTGTTATTCTCCTGATGGTCGGTGGTTAGCAGTGGCGAATAGTAAAATTATCACTTTATTTGAAACTGAAACTAACCGGCTGATACGCACTTTTGAAACCGATACAACAGGAATTTTTAATAGTGTAAATAGCATTGCATTCGATGCCAAAAGCGAACGCCTGGTGTCAGGTAGCGAGGATAAAACAGTGCGTTTATGGGAGGTGGCAACAGGTAAAGAGCTTCGTTGCTTCAAAGGACATACTGCTGACGTAAATAGCGTTACCTTTGATTCCAAGGGTAAGTGGCTGGCATCAGGAAGCAAAGATAATACTATACGACTGTGGGAGGCTGCATCGGGCAAGCAATTGCATTGCCTGATTGACCATGCAAGCGCAATAAATTGTGTTGCATTTGATGCCAAAAGCGAACGGCTTGCGTCGGGAGGCAGGGATAAAATTATACGGTTATGGGAGGTGGTAAGTGGTAAAGAAATCCATCGTTTCAGCGGTCATACAGATTATGTCAATTGTGTTGCATTTGATTCCAAGGGTGAGTGGCTGGCGTCAGGAAGTGACGATGAAACTGTTCGGTTATGGGAGGTGGTAAGCGGTAAAGAAATCCGTCGTTTCAGTGGCCATACAGGTCCTATCTACTGTGTTGCATTTGATTTCAAAAGCGAGCGCCTGGCCTCTGGGAGTTCGGATATGACCGTGCGGGTATGGGAGGTGGCAAACGGTAAAGAAGTCCGTTGTTTCCGTGGGCACACGGAAGGTGTGAACAGCATTGCGTTTGATACTAAGGGTAAACAAATAGTGACAGGAAGCTCAGACAAAACGGTGCGGATATGGGAAGCAGTCTCGAGTAAGGAATTACGTTGTCTTAGTGGGCATAGAGGTCATGTGTATAGCGTCGTCTGGGATGCTAAGGGCGAGCGCCTGGCCTCTGGGAGTTGGGATAAGTCTGTGCGGCTTTGGAAGGCATCAACAGGAAAAGAATTACGCAGTTTGAATGGGCACACGCAGGCTGTATCTAGTGTGGCATTTGATTTTAAAGGCAAACAACTGGCTACAGGGGGTTTTGACAAAACTGTGCGACTATGGGAGTCCGCAAGTGGCAAGCAATTGCACTGTTTCACAGGGCATACCTTTATTATCAGAAGTATAGTATTTGATGCGAAGGGAGAGCGCCTGGCCTCCGGCAGTAAGGATAACACCGTGCGAGTATGGGGGATTTCGGTCGGTAAGGAATTACGTTTGCTGAAAGGGCATACAGATCAAGTGACAAGTGTTGCCTGGGATGCGAAGGGAGAGCGCCTGGCCTCTGGGAGTTGGGATAAGACTGTGCGAGTGTGGGAAGTGGCGAGCGGTAAAGAACTGCGCTGTTTTGAAGGTCATACACGCCCTGTGTCGAGTGTTGCTTGGAATACCAAGGGCGATTGTCTAGCCTCTGGCAGTGAGGATCATAGTGTGCGTCTTTGGGATGCAATAACTGGAAAAGAACTGCGCTCGTTGCATGGACATACAATGTTTGTGACTAGTGTTGTCTGGGATGCCAAAGGCGAGCGGCTGGCATCAGGAAGTATGGATAAAACGGTACGGGTGTGGGAGGTGGCTAATGGTAAGGAATTATATTGTCTTGTCTTACCACAAGAAGTCAACAGTTGCAGTTGGACCAGTTTAGCTAGCGGTAAAGAATTACTTGCGGTGGCTTATGAAGACAGTATTGCCTGCTTTGCTTTGGAGCAAATTAAAGGCAGCTATCGAGCAACGTTGTGTTGGTTGGCTACATCCGGTGCGACATTGTATACACTTGGTTTAAATTTTACAGGTATGAAAGGGTTAAATGCAGCGAACTGTGAATTGTTGCAGCAACGTGGTGCGATTGGAAAACCAGAATCGTTAGCCGATGAAAAAAACGCAGCTTCTCCCAGTTCCGCTCAATTAGTTATTCAACATTCTCCAATTTTTTCAGCATCTCCTAAAGATAATAAACAAGCGATTGAAATTGATAACGCTGCTGCGGATAAACCAAAAAATGATTCCTCCTGCGCACCGTGTTGTTCACTCATGTAATTTATTATTTATTTTGAATTTACTTTTTTAAAGGACTTATATTATGTTCACCACCATCCAAGAAGGCATCCAAGCGATTCAAAAACAAGTATTAAGCGACACACCGCCCGAACATGCGCTTTATATTCCCGCGCAAGGCAAACGCACGACATATGCGACAGAAGATGCGTTTGATTTATATCCTGCTGTAAATGAATTTTTAAAATTTCCTGTAGTAAGCACAAGCGACCAAAAAGATTCTAAAGATCAAAAAACTCAAATTATTGATAATGGCCGCAAAGTATTATTACTATTGGGCGATGCTGGCTCCGGCAAAAGTTTATTTTGTCAGGATTTAATTGCACGTCTTTGGCAAAGTTATAAACCTGGTAATCCCATTCCCTTATTTATTTCGTTAGCACGTTTACAAGACCCAATAGACAATGCCATTGAAGAAACACTTACAGTTTATGGATTTTCTGCAGAGCAAATCGCAACACTCAAAAAAGAACAGCAATTTATTTTTGTGTTAGATGGCTATGATGAAATTCACCAGTTTAAAAATCTCTATGTCACCAATAAATTAAATGAATGGCAAGCTAGAACAATCATTACCTGCCGCAGCCAATATCTTTATTATCTCAATGATACCGATAAATACTTCATGCCGTTTCATGGTGAGAAGCGCCAGCCACAATTATTACAACAATTTTATGTCGCACCATTTTCAGAAAAAGAAATTGTGGCATATGTGAAACAATATGAAAAATTAAATAGACAAGCTGTTGTTGTGGATATTAAAGATCACAAGTCTGATATAAAAGGTGCAGAAACACCGAAACCCGTTTTATACCAGCAATTAATTAGTATTCCTGGATTGCAATCATTAGTTACCACACCATTTTTATTGCATTTGGCTGCTGAAGCGTTACCGGATATTTTAGTCAGATATAAAGACTCAAAAGATCAAAAAAATACTGAGCAACAAAAACTTACCCAGGCCGCACTTTATGATGTCTTTATTGAGCGTTGGTTTAAACGTCAAGAATTAAAATTAAAAACTAGCAAACATATTGATGAAAAAGCAGCGGATCCCAAGCCAAACTTCTGGAAATTCTGCAAAGAATTAGCGGTTACGATGCGCACGCAAAATGTCACGTTAATTAATTACACACCTGAAAAAGTTTCTAAATTTGCATCTGCTACTGCACAAGCTAAATTAAATCCCTGGAAACAGTTTTTCAGCGAAGAGAAAGACGTCGAGTTATTACGCTCAGCATGTCCGATTCGCAAATTAGGACCCAATCAATATGGATTTATTCATGCATCATTAATTGAATTTTTTGCGACACGGGCGATGTATGAGGAGGTGATTGCGCAACAACTGCCATCGGTAGTAATCAGCGCTGTAGCACCTAAAGATAGTAAAGACGAGAAATCATTCGCTGTAAAAACCGAACAAGCAGTGCAAACAAATTTAATATCTTTGCCACAAAATACACTTTATCAATCATCAATTACTAAGCAAAATAACATGATTCAATTTTTGGCGGATCGTGTTCAGGAAAGTGAGGTGTTTAAAAATAAATTATTCGAAGCTATCGAACATTCAAAAAAAGATGAGCGATATGCTGTGGGTGCGGCAAATGCTATAACCGCACTTAATTGCGCGGAAATTAATTTTAATGGCATGGAGTTCAAGGGAATAAAAATTCCTGAAGCAAATTTAAGCGGTAGCCTTTGTGATCGCACAAACTTTCAGAATGCTGATTTACGTGGCGTGAATTTTCAAAAAACATGGTTGAGAAATGCAGATTTAAGCGGAGCAAATGTTGCTGGTATACATTTTGGTGAACAACCTTCTATTAAACCACTTTTTTTTGGTGGGATTTTTAGTTATTCACCTGATGGTCTTTGGTTAGCAATAGCAGATGTAGACATGTCGACAGGTAAAGAGATGGGGGTGATTACACTCTATGATATTGTTACGCGCGCAATAACTTGTTCATTTAAAGGACACACCGGTAGTAAGATATCTTGTCTTTCTTGGGATGCTAGAAGCGAACGATTGGCGTCAGGAAGTGATGATAATACAGTTAGAATATGGAATATCACTAATGGTAAAGAGTTAATTTGTTTTGCAAAACATCAATCTAAAATAAATAGTGTTGCTTGGAACCCAAGCAATTCTGATCGATTAGCTTCTGGCAGTGATGATAAAACTGTACGAATATGGGATATCACTCAAGAAAAGGAACAATATTGTTTTGATTGGCATACAGAAGAGATAACCAGTATTTGTTGGGACCCTAAAGGTGAACGATTGGCATGCGGCAGCAAAGATCATTCGATATGGATTTGGGATGTGGCTACAGGCAAAGTTTTAAGTCATCTCATTGAGCATTCTTTAGCTGTAACTAGCGTTTCTTGGCATGGGGCAGGGAAATGGCTGGCTTCAGGAAGCGATGACAATACAGTGAGAGTTTGGGATGTGGATAGCGGTAAGGTATTGCATTGTTTGACAGGGCACTCCGATGGAGCACATGGATGGTCAGGTATCAGTAGTGTAGCTTGGGATATGAAAGGTGAGTATTTAGCATCAGCAGGCGCAGATAGAACAGTTCGCTTATGGAGTGCGGCTACCGGCAAAGAATTCCGTTGTTTGACAGGGCAGACAGAATACGTGATTTGTATTTCTTGGGATAATAAAAATCAGTGCTTAGCAAGTGGAAGTGTCGATGGTATAAGGATATGGGAGATAGCTGCAGGAAAAGAATTACGTACTTTTAACGGCCATGAAAATTATATTTTAGACATAGCCTTGAATGTCAAGCATCAGCAGTTAGCATCTGGAAGTATTGATAAGTCTGTTCGAATATGGGAAGCAGGCACAGGTAAAATGTTGCAGTGCTTGCTAGGGCACACCGATAGAGTTGAAAGCGTAGCTTGGGATTCAAAAGGCGAGAGAGTAGCCTCTGGCAGTGGAGATGGCACTATTCGGATATGGCAGGTTATCACAGCTAAAGAATTGCAGTGCATTAAAGACTGTTCGATGACTATTCCTAATAAAGAATTATTATCGCAGCGTGGATATTCATCTGAAGAAGAATTTTTAAATTCACAGCCTAAAGTCGTGATAAGTGCAATAGCGTGGAATGTTAACACAAATCATTTGGCGGCTGTACACGGAGAAAATGCAATCCGTATTTGGGATGTTGTTGCTAATAAAGAATTGCGACTTATTACAGAGGTTGGAATGGTGACTTGCATTGCGTGGGATCCTAAAGGTGAGCGACTAGCTGCTGCAACTTTGAATAATGAAAATCAGAATGTAATTGTTACTATTTGGAATGTTGTGACAGGCAATAAAATTCACAATTTAATTGCCCATAAATTTTCTGTAAATCAAATATGTTGGGAAGCTAATGGAGAGCAATTATCAACGAGTAGCTCTGACAATACTATACGAATATGGGACGCTGCTACAGGAGCAGAATTAAAATGCTTGTCTAACATGAGTTTTTTAATTCCGAATGCAAAACGTACTTTGGTGGCATCAACAGCGGAAACAAGTGAGCATAGCAATTACTTTGAGAGTGATGCAGACTTAAAACCCGACGATACTATTCCAATGAAAGATAATAATATTCGAATATCATTAGCAGATTCAGGTCAAGAATTATGTCGTTTAACTTTACCGGAGAGGATCAGGCGGTTCAACTGGCTTTATACAGTCTCAGGTGAAGAATTATTAGCGGTGGTGTTTGGTAACAATATAGCTTGTTTTACTTTGCGACCACCAAAATCAACAAAGGAATCGTGGCAACCAATTTTGCATTGGCTAGTTGCATCGAGTGCCATATCATACTTGCAAGGACTCAACTTCACAAATGCTCGCGGTTTAAGTGAGGCAAATCATGAGTTCTTAATACAGCGTGATGCGATTGAAAAACCGGCGGCCATTGAAGAGCTTCTTTCTCCTGCAGTGACTGATGAAAAAGAACATTCGCCAGGCGATATAAAAGTTGTTATTGCCGCGACGCCACTGGGTTCTGCATCTTCTACTATGGATCATAAATCAACAACAAATACTGCTATAACACCAACTCCAGCTCAACTAGTAGTTCAGCATTCTCCAATTTTTTCATTGCCAGCTCGTGATGCACAATTACCATCAAGTGCTGTAGCTCTATCTGATGTGAAATTGGATGCAAAACAATCAACTGCTGCTGCAGTTGAAATAGATAACACAAATGCTGATAAACCAAAAAATGATTCTTCATGTGCACCGTGTTGTTCACTTATGTAATTAATATTTATTTTTAATTCACTTTTTTTAAAGGATTTTTAATATGTTCACCACTATCCAAGAAGGCATCCAGGCTATTCAAAAACAAGTATTAAGCGACACACCACCCGAACATGCACTCTACATTCCTGCGCAAGGCAAACGTACAACGTATGCGACAGAAGATGCATTTGATTTGCATCAAGTCGTGAGTGAGTTTTTAAAATTTGAGAGTGTTGATCGTCATTCCCGCGAAAGCGGGAATCCAGTGACTGACATAAAAGATTCAAAAAATCAAAAAACTTCCGTTGTTGATAATGGCCGTAAAGTATTATTACTATTAGGCGACACCGGCTCCGGTAAAAGTTTATTTTGTCAGGATTTGATTACACGTCTTTGGCAAAGCTATAAACCTGGGAATCCCATTCCCTTATTTATTTCGTTAGCACGCTTACACGATCCGATAGAGAATGCGATTGAAGAGACACTTACAGCTTATGGATTTTCTGCAGAGCAAATCGCAACGCTTAAAAAAGAACAGCAATTTATTTTTGTGTTGGATGGTTATGATGAAATCCATCAGTTTAAAAATTTATATGTAACTAATAAATTAAACGAATGGAACGCGAGATCAATTGTTACTTGTCGCAGTCAATATCTTTATTACCTTAGTGATACCGATAAGCACTTTATGCCGTTTCATGGCGAGAAAAGGCAGCCACAATTGTTGCAACAATTTCATGTCGCGCCATTTTCCGAAAAAGAAATTGTGGCGTATGTGCAGCAATATGAACGGATAAATTCTGGCAATGCAGTTGCTGCAACTGTAATTGTCAGCGCTGTTGATTCTGACGCAAAAGCAATTGTTATTACGGATGCAAAAGATGAAAAAAGTGCTGTTGCAAAAGTAGAAGCACCTAAACCCGTGTTATATCAACAATTGATTAGTATCCCTGGGTTACAAACATTAATCATTACGCCGTTTTTATTGCATCTAGCTGTTGAAGCTTTGCCAGATATTTTGGTGAAATATAAAGAAGAAGGCGATCAAAAAGACCAAAAAAATATTGAACAACAAAAGCTTACTCAAGCTGCGCTTTATGATGTCTTTATTGAGCGCTGGTTTAAGCGCCAAGAACAGAAATTAAAAACCAGCAAGCATATCGATGAAAAAGCTGCTGATGCAAAACCTAATTTTTGGAAATTTTGTAAAGAGTTAGCCGTTACCATGCGTGCGCAAAACGTAACATTAATTAATTACACACCAGAGAAAATTTCTAAATTTGCATCGGCGACTGGGCAAGCTAAATTAAATCCTTGGAAAACTTTTTTTAACAATGATGAAGAAACTGAATTACTACGTTCTGCGTGTCCAATTCGTAAATTAGGGCCTAATCAATATGGCTTTATTCATGCATCACTAATTGAATATTTTGCGACAAGGGCGATGTATGAAGAGATTGTTGTACAGCAACCATCATCACAACTAGCAATAAATATTACTACTGTTCAAAATAATAATGATGGTAAAGATAATAAATTATCAATAGATATAAAAAATCAACAAACTCAATTGGCACAACAAGGCAATTTACCACCACTGCCGCAAAGTACGCTTTATCAAGCTTCTATTACTAAAAATAATAACATGATCCAGTTTCTTGCTGATCGTGTTCAAGAAAGTGGAATATTTAAAAATAAATTATTCGAAGCTATCGAAATATCAAAGAAAGATGAACGTTATGCGGTGGGGGCTGCTAATGCAATTACGGCATTAAACTGTGGAGAAGTAAATTTTAATGGCATGGATTTTAGTAATGTTCGTATACCGGGTGCTAAGTTAAGCGGTTCACTTTGTGATAACACCAATTTTTCAAATGCGAATTTAACGGATGTGAATTTTCAAGGCGCATGGCTTAGAGGGAGCAATTGGCGCAAAGCTAATCTGACTCAACTTGATTTTGGTGAATTGCCATTTATTAAGATGCAAAGCAATTTTCAGTTCATTCAATATTCTCCAAATGGTCGTTGGTTAGCGATAGAATGCAATACCAATGCTAAGGACATCCTTATTTGCAACGCCCAAACCATACAAAACATTAATGTTTTAAAAGGGCACTCAGGTATTGTAAGGAGTGTCGCTTGGGACAGTAAGAGCGAGCGCCTGGCTTCGGGAGGTGATGATAAAATTGTACGAGTGTGGGAAGTGTCGAGTGGCAAGGAATTACGTATGCTGCAAGGGCATACGGATAGAGTGAATAGTGTCGCATGGGACAGCCAGGGTGAGCGCCTGGCATCAGGAAGTGCTGATAAGACTGTGCGAGTCTGGGAAGCAGCCAGTGGCAAGGAATTACGTGTGCTACAAGGGCATACGGATAAAGTGAATAGTGTCGCTTGGGGCAGTCAAAGTGAGCGCTTAGCATCAGGAAGTAATGATGGTACGGTACGAGTCTGGGAAGCGGCCAGTAGCAAGGAATTACATGTGTTGCAAGCGCCATATGAAGCGTCGGTGAATAGTGTCGCATGGGATAGTCAGGGTAATCGTCTCGCATCAGGAAGTTTTAGAGAGGTTCAAATCTGGGAAGCGGCCAGTGGCAAGGAATTACATATGCTGCAAGGGCACACGAATAGTGTGAGAAGTGTTGCTTGGGACAGCAAAGGTGAGCGTCTGGCTTCGGGAAGTTGGGATAACACGGTACGGGTTTGGGAAGCAGCCAGTGGCAAGGAATTACGTGTGCTGCAAGGGCATACGGATAAAGTGAATAGTGTCGCATGGAACAGCCAGGGCGAGCGCCTGGCATCAGGAGGCTTCGATCACGCGCTGCGTATCTGGGAGGTGTCTAGTGGCAAGGAATTACGAGTGCTGAAGGGGCACACGGATGATGTTAATAGTGTTGCATGGGATAGTCAGGGTAATCGTCTCGCATCAGGAAGTTCTAAAGAGGTTCAAATCTGGGAAGCGGTCAGCGGCAAGGAGTTATATGCGCTGCATGTGGATTGGGTGAGTAGTGTCGCATGGGACAGCCAGGGCAAGCGCCTGGCATCAGGAGGCTCCGATCACGCGTTGCGTATCTGGGAGGTGTCTAGTGGCAAGGAATTACGAGTGCTGAAGGGGCACACGGATAATGTGAATAGTGTCGCATGGGATAGCCAGGGTGAGCGTCTGGCTTCGGGGGGCAATGATAAAACTGTACGAGTCTGGGAAGCATTCAGTGGCAAGGAATTACATGCACTGCAAGGGCTGAGCAGTGTATCGAGTGTTGCTTGGGATAGTAAGGGCGAGCGTCTAGCTTCTGGAAGTGATGATAACACTGTACGGGTTTGGGAAGCATCCAGTGGCAAAGAATTACATATGCTGCAAGGACATACACAGCGGGTGACAAGTGTCGCCTGGGATAATCACGACAAGCACCTCGCATCAGGAGGTTGGGATAACACCGTACGTGTATGGGAGGCTTCGAGTGGTAAAGAATTACGAGTGCTGCAGGGGTATGGATCTGTAACTAGTGTTGCATGGGACAGTAAGGGCCAGCGCCTCGTAGGATCTAGTGGTCAAACGGTGCAAGTATGGGAGCTTGCGACAGGGAATACGTTAGCCTGCTTGCAGCTGCCTTATAACGTTACCAGTTGCGCCTGGATAACCACCCCCCGCGATCAAGAACGTTTAGCAGTGGCTTTTGGACAAGGAGTTGCTTGTTTTACCTTATCAATCAATAAAAACAAATTAAGCGCACAAGTGAATTGGAAATTAAACGCACAATTGAGTTGGCTGGCTATTCGAGGTGCCACGCTATTTATCCATCAGCTTGATATGACAGGCGCCATTGGATTAAATGCCAGGAATTATGCTTTATTGCAACAACGTGGTGCAGTTGGCAAACCAGCTCGCATTGAAGAAATGACATCTGTTGCTGACGAAAATAATCATTCATTCCTAGATGCAAAAATCGCTCCTGCTATTAAAAATAACTCACCAGTTTCTGATACTAAAGCTGCAGCTACATCAGTTCAATCTGCTGCGATTATCACGGGTCAAAAACCTATTGTAAGAGCCGCTTCTTCCAGCTCTGCTCAATTAATTATCCAACATTCTCCAATTTTTTCAACACCAGTTCGTGATACGAAATCTTCTAATGCGATAACTTTATCTGATGTGAAATTGGATGCAAAACAATCAACTGCTGCTGCAGTTGAAATAGATAACACAAATGCTGATAAACCAAAAAATGATTCTTCATGTGCACCGTGTTGTTCACTTATGTAATTAATATTTATTTTTAATTCACTTTTTTTAAAGGATTTTTAATATGTTCACCACTATCCAAGAAGGCATCCAGGCTATTCAAAAACAAGTATTAAGCGACACACCACCCGAACATGCACTCTACATTCCTGCGCAAGGCAAACGTACAACGTATGCGACAGAAGATGCATTTGATTTACATCAAGCCGTGAGTGAGTTTTTAAAATTTCCTGCACTAAATATAATTGATCAAAAAGATTCTAAAGATCAAAAAACTCCCGTTGTTGATAATGGTCGCAAAGTATTATTACTTCTTGGCGACACCGGTTCTGGCAAAAGTTTATTTTGTCAGGATTTAATCACACGTCTTTGGCAAAGCTATAAACCTGGTAATCCGATTCCGTTATTTATTTCATTAGCACGCTTACAAGATCCAATAGGGAATGTTATTGAAGAGACACTGATAAGTTATGGATTTAGTGCAGAACAAATCGCAACGCTTAAAAAAGAACAACAATTTATTTTTGTGCTGGATGGTTATGATGAAATTCATCAATTCAAAAATTTATATGTCACTAACAAATTAAATGAATGGCAGGCACGTACCATTATTACCTGTCGCAGTCAATACCTTTATTATCTCAATGATACAGATAAGCATTTCATGCCATTTCATGGTGAAAAAAGACAGCCACAATTATTACAACAATTTTATGTTGCACCATTTTCCGAAAAAGAAATTGTGGCGTATCTACAGCAATATGAAAAGTTAAATGGACAAGCTGTTGTTGCTGATCTTAAAGATCAAAAGTATGATATGAAAAGCGCAGAGATTCCCAAGCCTGTTTTGTATCAGCAATTAATCAGTATTCCTGGATTACAAATATTAATCACTACGCCATTTTTATTGCATCTGGCTGTTGAGGCATTGCCAGATATTTTAGTGAAATATAATGATTCAAAGGATCAAAAAAATACTGAACAGCAAAAGCTCACTCAAGCCGCACTTTATGATGTATTTATCGAACGTTGGTTCAAGCGGCAAGAGCTTAAATTAAAAACCAGTAAACATATTGATGAAAAAGCGGCTGATCCAAAACCTAATTTCTGGAAATTCTGTAAAGACCTAGCTGTTACTATGCGCACACAAAATGTAACTCTTATTAATTACACACCGGAAAAGATTTCTAAATTAGCGTCTGCTGCTGTGCAAAACAAACTGAATCCTTGGAAAAAATTTTTTAGTGAAGATCAAGAAATTGAGTTGTTACGCTCAGCTTGTCCAATCCGCAAGTTAGGACCCAATCAATATGGATTTATTCATGCATCTTTAATTGAATATTTTGCAACACGGGCGATGTATGAAGAAGTGGTTGCGCAACCATCTCAGCAAATAGTAATAAGTGCTGTAGCGGTTAGCGATACTAAAGATAGTAAACAAGCTATTATGATAACTTATGCAAAAATGCAATCAGGGAGGCAAACTAATCTACTACCACTATCGCAAAGCACGCTGTATCAATCATCTATTACTAAACAAAATAACATGATCCAATTTCTTGCCGATCGTGTTCAGGAAAGTGAAGTTTTTAAAAAGAAGTTATTTGAAGTCATTGAGCTGTCTAAAAAAGATGAACGTTATGCGGTGTGTGCGGCAAATAGTATTACGGTCTTAGCGCGCGCACGTACGGCATTTTCTGACATAGATTTTCGTGGCATACGCATTCCAGGAGCAAATATAAGTTATGGCATTCTTGATAACACTCAATTGCAGGGTGCCGATTTAACTGGCGTAAATTTAACTGGTGCATGGTTACGGCAAGCGAATGCAAGTGGTGCAAATCTTAAAGATATTGAATTGGGTGAATTGCCATTTTTTCCTTCATCATCTGCACAAGTCTGTTGTTATTCATCCGATGGTCGTTGGTTAGCATTAGCCAGTGGCAGAGTTATCACAATCTATGATGCCAATAGTTATCAAAAACGACTGACTCTGCCCGGTACTGAAGGCATAATTACTTGTATGACGTTTAGTCCTGATGGAGGATCGCTTGCAGCAGGCAGTCAATTGCTTTTAAAGGGTAGTGATATTAATAAGATATATCTTTTTAGTGTCGAAACAGGAGCGATATTAATTAGTTTATTGGGTCATGTTAAAAGAATTCAAAGTATTGCTTTTAGCCCTGATGGCCAACTACTGGTTTCAGCAGCCGATGATGCTACTGTGCAATTGCGTGACTTACGATCACAGAATGTATTGAAAACCTATCAATATACTGAAAGCTGCAGAGCTGATTTTAGTCGCGCTGGTTGTTTATTGGTTGCGCGTATACACAATTCCAATGCGGTAGGCATTGATCAGCATGATGTGCAAGTATTTGAACCATCAACAAATAAATTATTACAGACACTTAAAGGCCATACAGCAAAAATTAATGTTGTTGCTTTTAGTCATGATGGTTGTTTTCTTGCTACTGGAAGTCGGGATAACACCATAAAATTGTGGTCGATTGCATCCGGTGCTTTGTTGCATACATTAACCGGCCATGCCAAACAGATTAAAGCGCTGGCTTTTAGTTCTGATGATCGTTTGTTAGCTTCAGGTAGTTCAGATACCACAATACGCGTATGGGAAACTGAGTCGGGGAAATTGCAATTAGCTTTAGAAGGACACGAGGGCAAAGTGCAGTGCGTTGCATTTCAGCATGGCACATCAGTCTTGGTCTCAGGCAGTGGTGATGGTGTGCCATTAGAAATGCCAACGGAAGATGTGCTTAAACTTGTCGCAAGAAATATCGACGATAGTATACGCTTCTGGAAAATTGACTCGCAAAATAAATTGCAATCACAGCAAGTCGGAAGTGTCGTTGCGATTACCCGCACTGTTTTTAGTGCAGACGGTCAATGGCTTATCTCGGGTGATTCAGAAGGTGTGGTGCGGAGGTGGTCAACGGCGACAGGCGCATTACGACAAATTTTTACCAGTGGCAAAGCGGCTATTGAAAATTTAGCATTTAGTGCGGACGAGAATTCTGTGTTCGTAAGTACAGTTGATAATGTCACGCAGCAGTGGAATATTCAATCAGGGAAGTTGCAGCGCACTTTTCCTTATGGTCTTAAAAATATTTCAGCTACAGATTTTACAGGCGATTGCTTGACCAGTAGCGCTATTGCATTCGGTCAAGATAGTAAATTAGTGGCATTTGGCAGTTGGGAAGACGTGCAATTACAAACAACAGCTGGAATTAAGCAAAGTAGTTTTAAAGGTCATACTCGTAGAGTTACCTCTGTAGCGATGAGTCTAGATGGAGAACTTCTTGCTTCTGCCAGTGAAGATAAAACAGTGCGTTTATGGTCCATTACTTCGGGTCAATGTCTTGTAGTGATTAAAGGATTTAAGGGTGAAGTACTTAGCGTTAGTCTAATAAAAAATAAATTAGGATTATTTTTAGCAACAGGTAGTCGTGATAGCACTATCCGTTATTGGCAACTCCATGAAGAGAATAATACGCTGCGCGCTATTTTGCGTTGGAGTAGTCAGCAAACGGCGTTAACTGTTTCAGATACTAATATTCAAGATGCAACAGGCTTAACTAATATCCAACAACAATTATTTAAACAGCATGCTACCAAAGAGCAAAAAGCTCCGGATGAATTGGGGGGCATGAAGAAATTTACAGTGCCATGTTTATTTGGTGAAAAGAATATTCAATCCCCTTTTACAATTTATCTAGGAGACCCTAGTACTTATATAAGTATGCCTAAGCGCCATGCAATTTACTTTCAGTCCAAATGGTTGAAAGAAATACAAGGCGGAACTGTGCCAGAAAAAATACTGGATTCTTTAGAACGATTGCGTGTACTAGCAGAAGCTGAGGAAATTTCTTTTAAAGAATTATGCGTCTTTGCGCTTAATGCTTTTGGTAAAAAAGATGCATATCGGCTAGAAGACAAAAGATTACATCCGCCACAGTTTCGACCTTCTACTATGGAGTTTTTACAACAAGATATTTCGGGAAATGCTTTAGCTTCACTCTATGTTAAAAGTAAAAATTATTATGAGAAAGATCAAGATAAAGTACATCATTCATATCGCCTGGGTGTTTGTTATAAATATGGTTATGGTGTTAATAAGGATGAAAAACAAGCGGATGTTTTGTTTCATTCAGCTGCAAAAAAAAGCGAGCCACTCGCATTAAGATATCTCTCAGCCATTTATCCGCAAGGAAAATCCGGAAGTATAGAAAACACTAATAACAACTTAATTGCCGCTGCATTAGGTGATGGGCATGTTTATTATAATTTCTTAGTTGCCATTGAGGCTAGTGCGGTATATGCAGAGATTATAGAGAAAAAATTATTTCCTGTTTATTGTGCGCGTTTTGCCAAGGGCGATGGATTAGCAGCTGTTGTAGTGGGTCTTTTAACGTATCTGTTTGATGTTAATGGTGTTGAAAAAGCCAAGGCAATTTTCGAACAAGCTGGTAAATTAGGTTGTGCGGCGGGATATTACCAACTGGGTATTTTTTATGAGCGCGGCATTGGTTCATCACCAAATTTATTAGAAGCCGTCAAGTATTATGATATTGCTGCAAAAATGGGACATCTCTATGCCATGGAAAAATTAGGCGGTTTATATTCGATAGGCAGTTCGGATTATCATTATAGTCCTGGTGTTGACTTAACAAAAGCTAGGCTTGTGGTAGATGGCGCTAAAGCTGCTAGGTATTACTTGCTTGCAGCAGACCAAGGTTCGTGTAATGCCCAAGCCAATATTGCTATTAGTTACTGGAGTGGTCAAGGGGTTGCTGTTGATTGGATTAAAGCGAGTGAGTATACCGAATTACATTTGGCTGGCGTGGACCCATTAATTGATGATGCAAAAATCAATTTTAATTTATGCGCTATGTTAGCTGCTTGGTGTGTGGAAATTAGTAAAAAATATGATTTAGCTCGGGATCTTTATCATCTTATTATTAAGGAAAAGTTAAGAATCAATAATGAATTAGACTATAGTGCTGCTAGTGGTTTGGCTGAGCTCTACAAAAATGGTTGGGGTGTGCCGGTTGATCACAAGAAAGCTTTGCAACTTTGTGATGATGTTATTAATGCAACTTTTAATACCCCAGCCAAAGCCGGCCTTGCAAATTATATTAAGTGGCAAATTCTTTCCAGCAGTACAAATTCTCAAGATATGACGCGAGCAAAACAAGCTGGTGTAAACGCCATAAAAGTTTATTGTCATCGTGTCAATGATGATCCTGAAAATATTGATGCTGCAGCAAATTACCGACTAGGAAAAATAATTCGTGAAAATCGACTAAATTTTAATGAATTACAGACGCTAGGTCTTAGCGCCGGCGCTAATTACTATTTCACCAAAGCGACTCAGGTCAATAAAAAATATTTTTATTCCCATTTATATGCGGATCTTGCGCGTCAAGAAATATTACTGATTGATGAAAAATCACAGCCTGCTCTCAGGCTTGACTCGAAAACAGAAGATAATTTAGCAAACGTTAGGGCGGTGGAGCCAACGTTAATTAAAGATTGGCATTTGCCGTTATCTAACGATCATTATTTTGTTGGTTGCAAAAAAGAATTAGCTCTATTGCAACAACGTTTTAAATCAACAGAAAATACACAAGGTTTTATACCCTATGTGATATCTGGTTTAGCGGGTATTGGTAAAACTGAATTAGCTTGTTATTACTCACGTCATGCAGAGCAACCCTATGTTTTACGTGTTTGGTTTTGTGCGGATAGTGAAGCGCGGTTATTAAAAGACTATCGAGAGTTTGCTGAGCAATTTAATTTAATAGATGAAAAAGTTTCTGATGCAGATGTGATTTATTTGGTAAAAGGTTATTTAGAGCGAACCAAAAACGGGTTGGTAATTTATGACAATGCTGGCAGCCGTAAAGAGATTGAAAAATTTATACCACAAAATGGCGGACATCTTATCATTACCACTTATCGTCGTGAATGGCATGAGGTTGCGCCCTCACTGACTTTTGATCGTTTTGAAAGTGGCGCAAGTTTGGCAAAAACAGAAGCATTGGCTCTTTTAAGTAAAACATTACCCTATGATGAGAAGAGTCCAGCTAACTCTGGCGAAGATAAACTTCGTAATGCATTGGTAGAAAAATTATTTTTCCTGCCGTCTGCTTTGGTGCAAGCAAGTAGTTATATTAAAAAGCAAGGTAAAAAAATTGAGGACTATTTAGCCTTATCAGAAGACGAATTTGTAAAAGTACTGAATAATGATGAGTTTCTAGTAGCACATTATAATCAATCGGTTTTTTCCGCATGGCTTGGTAGTGTGGTGACTATTCTTAACAATACACCTCAAGAAAATTACAAACACAGTACTTATCGTGTAGTTTTACTTTGCATATCCATACTTTCTCCGGTAAATATTCCTCGTGAGATTCTCTTGCGTTGGTTGGAAATAGTAACTAAAAGTGTAACATCCGCAGCGTTGCTTCTTGATGAACTTTTAGCTGACTTAGAGGCGCATTCGCTTATCGATGTTAAGAATCAAATGTTATCTATTCACCCTTTGGTGCAGTTGCTTTTTAGAGGTTTGATGCTTAGTAACTTAACAGAGCAAGATAAACCAGTTATTATGGATTGTACCTTTAATTTAGGCATATGCATGATGAATGAGATTAACGGTATCATGGTGGCTCATTCTGCTTCTCCTGCATATCGTCAAGTTATGCTGTTGCATGTGGAAGTTTTTATTTATTACTTCGATGCTCTGTTAACGATGTTTTCAAAAAACTTATCAAATCAAAAGGTGAATGGGTACAGGGAAATGCAAGGTCACTTGCTGGTAACTTTAGGCTCATTTTCAATGTCACAAGAGGCTATATCTTATTATAGAAGCGCATTAGATATTTTTCAAAATTGTACTCCTCAAAATCTCGCCATGATGATTAGCCTTTTTTGTTCTCTTGTGCAAGCTCAATATGCTGTTGATGCGAATGAAAAAAAGGCTACTAGAAATATATTAGAGCGAGCGTTACTATATTTTGAAAAAGCTTTAGGAACAGATTACTCTGATATTAATCAGCTATGCGCCAAAATAAATCAATCGTTTGTAAGTAACATGATTGAATCATCATCCGCTGTCACAGTGAATACATTACTCATTTCCAGAGCTCCAAGACGAATGTATGAGCTAGCAAATATTTGCATGGAGTTAAATGAATATTATACAGCTAAATTATTATTTGAATGTGTATTACGGATTGAAGAAGTAATTTATGGTAAAAATAGTTGGCGGTTAGGTGATACTTTGTGTGAGCTTTCACTGGTGTATCGAAATTTACGTCGTGACGAAAAAGCCATTGATTACCTAGAGCGTGCCTTAGCACTTGAAATGACTAATCCAATGCGCCAGAATCACCCAGATGTTGGCAGGATCCTTGTTAATTTGACTATTGTTTATTTTAGTCAACAAAAATGGTTAAAAGCACAAGCCTACGCTGAACAGGCGCAACAAATTTTTGTAATTAATTTTTCTGATCCTCAACATCAAAAAAGGAAAGATATCGAAGAGCGCCTTAAAAGTATAGCAAGACATCTTAACCTAGCAAATTTAGTGCAAGCCGATATTTTGACTGCATTAGATAAGCAGAATGAAAAATCTGTTCGTCAGTGTTTTCAAGATCAAAAACTAGATTTTGATGACCCGCAAGTACATGAAGATCTTGCTTGGCAATACAGCGAGCAAAAAAATTTGCGGGGTCTTATTCGCCATTCAGAGCTTGCATTGAAGTTGCTCAAAGATCAAAAAGACCAAATGGTAAATTTGCGAAGAATTGCGGGGTTACATCATAATTTGGGTTGTTATTATCACAGCTATGCCTATGAGCAACAGAAGACAACTGTATCCCATGAGCAAGTTGTAGCATTATTACTACGCGCGGACGATCATTTTAAACAAGGTATTGCATTAGTATCACACCCAGGGTTGCATGCGGAATATGGTCGCTATTTATTAATCCAGCAGCGTACAGTAGAAGCAATACCACATCTAGAAAAAGTTCTAAGCTTAGCCAAAGCTGATGCAAGACTAACATTATTAGTGTATTCAGAAATTGAGCGATTTACTTTAGATACTACGCTACAAATAGAATTAGATTTCTGGCAAAAAATATATACTAAAGCAGTCGTCCTAGCACATTACTCACTTGTCATCGCTTATATAAAACAAAATCAACTTTCTGAAGCGCAGCGAATTGTTAAGTTATTTCAACAGCTTGCCATTCAAGAAAAGGACCCGTTAACTTTTTCTTTGTTAGGCCATACTCAGCAGATGATCAAAGACCATGTTGGCGCAGTAGAGAGCTATCAGCTGGCATCGCGATTAGAGCCTGGTTACAGCGCAGTGCAGCAGCACTTAAAACAGACTATAGCTAATAACTTTAAATCCACAGCTAATTCTGATCCACTTGATGAGAAATCGATATCTGCTACAACGGCCTATGTTGTTGATAGAAAACGTGCTGAAAGTCCACGCGAGACTCCTTTGCTGGTCATTCAAAACTCTTTATTTAACTCCACTGGGATATGTGACACGCAGAGTTCTGTAGATAAAAAACCTGCAGCGGTTTTACAACCACCATCACAAGAGGTAATGGCTCTTTTTGCCCGTGCTTCAACTAAAGGTATTCAGATGGCACCTGTTGTCGGAAATTGGAGTGCTCGATTCTTAACAGTTTCTCCTACACCAACTGCCACGGCAAGCGTTAGCAATAATGCCAACAATATGGTTATTCCAGATAGTAAAGTTGTTGTTTTAAGTAGCACAGATTCAAAGGTGGCTTCTAGTTTTGCTTCTTTATCTACTCCTGTTCATGTGGTTGTTCAACATTCATCAATTTTTTCAGCACCGATCCGTGATACACAACCATCCAGTACAGTGCTCTCATCTGATGTGAAATCGGATACACAACAACAACCAGTGCAAATTGATAATGCTACTACGAATAAATCAAAAAGTGATTCGGGTTGTACGCCGTGTTGCTCGATTATGTAATTTTAAGTACTTCGGCAAATTTCCTTTTCGGATGGTCTCAACAAACAAAGTTAATGACACCTTCGAAAATAAACCGATTTCCGGGGTCATAGCTATGATAAGTTCACAAATAACCTTTTTTATGCGGCTTTAAAACAGTAACAGGGTTTCTCGTCAGCTAAATCGAAATCCATGCACCAAAGAAAGATGGTAGGTCACGCCAAGGCAATTCTGTGCGCATACGGTACAATATCTCTTCCACTGTTTTTCGTAAATTAGGCTTGTCATAAATTCCGTGTTCGCGCATGATAGTCCTCAGCTTAGACAAATTGCTCATTTTAAACAAGCAGATCCCGATTATGGAATGAGAGTTGCAGAAGGCTTAGGATTATAAGTATGTGTTATTTAAATTTGTAGGGTGGACAAAGCGCAGCGTGTCCACCTTTCTATAGCCTAAATATAGTTTGATGAAGGATAACGACATGCGAATGGATAAATTAACCAGTAAATTCCAACAAGCTTTAGCGGATGCCCAATCGCTGGCATTAGGTTCTGATCAAGCTGTGATTGAACCATTGCATGTGATGAAAGCATTATTGAATCAAGACGGCAGCTCAATCCGGCATATACTGAGTAAAGCCAATATTAATTTAACCCCATTTCGTTCTCAGCTAGATGCAGCGTTGAGTCGATTGCCGCAAGTAGAAGGGACTGGTGGTGAAATCCATATTTCCAACGAATTAAATCGATTATTGAATATGGCAGATAAGTTTGCGCAAAAACGCAAAGATCAGTACATTTCAAGTGAATTATTGTTATTAGCCGCAGTAGAAGATCAAGGTGTCCTAGGTGATTTACTGCGAAAAGCGGGAGCAAGTAAGGATTTAATCGAAAAAGCCATTGACGAAGAGCGAGGAGGACAGCAAGTGAATGATCCAAATGCAGAAGATCAAAGACGCGCTTTAGAAAAATATACCATTGATCTAACAGCACGTGCTGAGCAAGGTAAATTAGATCCCGTCATTGGTAGGGATGCAGAAATTCGTCGTACAATTCAAGTGTTATTACGTCGTACTAAAAATAATCCAGTTTTAATCGGTGAACCAGGCGTTGGAAAAACAGCTATCGTCGAAGGTTTAGCACAACGTATTGTTAATCGAGAAGTGCCTGAGGGATTGCAAGATAAACGCTTACTCTCACTTGATTTAGGTGCACTCATTGCGGGTGCAAAATTTCGTGGTGAGTTTGAAGAACGTTTAAAAGCGGTTTTAACAGACTTATCCAAGCAAGAAGGCCAAATTATTTTATTCATCGACGAATTGCATACTTTAGTTGGAGCAGGTAAAGCCGAGGGTGCAATGGATGCGGGAAATATGTTAAAACCCACTTTAGCTCGTGGTGAATTACACTGTGTGGGGGCAACAACATTAGATGAATATCGAAAATATATCGAAAAAGATGCCGCACTCGAACGACGTTTTCAACCGATTATTGTTGCTGAGCCTTCGGTAGAAGATACGATTGCTATTTTGCGCGGCATTAAAGAAAAATATGAATTACATCACGGTGTAGGAATTACTGATTCAGCAATAGTTGCTGCAGCGACCTTATCGCATCGTTATATTTCTGATCGACAGCTCCCAGATAAAGCGATTGATCTTATTGATGAAGCCGCCAGTAATATTCGGATGGAAATTGACTCTAAACCAGAAGAAATGGATAAATTAGACAGAAAAATTATTCAATTAAAAATTGAGCATGAAGCATTAAAAAAAGAAACGGATGAAGCATCAGTAAAGCGACGCGAAAAATTAGTTAAAGATTTACATAAATTAGAAGAAGAATATAAAGGTTTAGAAACTATTTGGAAAGCAGAAAAAGAAATGCTGCAAGGCGAGCAAACAATAAAGGCAGAGATAGAGCGTGCCCGTTTAGACTTTGAAACAGCGCGCCGTGCTGGTGATTTAACTCGGATGGCGGAGTTACAATATAGTCGTATTCCAGAATTAGAAAAAAAATTAGTGGAAGTTGCCGCGGCTGAAAAAAAGGAAACAAAATTAGTTCGCAACAAAGTAACGGAAGAAGAAATTGCTGAAGTTGTTTCAAAGTGGACCCACATTCCCGTTGCTAAGATGTTAGAAGGTGAGCGAGAAAAATTATTACAAATGGAAAGCGTATTACATCATCGCATTATTGGTCAAAGCCAGGCAGTGAGTGCGGTTTGTAATGCGATTCGTCGATCAAGAGCGGGTCTTTCTGATCCGCATCGTCCTATTGGTTCGTTTTTATTTTTGGGACCGACGGGTGTTGGTAAAACTGAATTATGTAAAGCATTGGCCAATTTTTTATTTGATACTGAAGATGCAATGGTGCGAGTAGATATGTCGGAGTTTATGGAAAAACATTCTGTGTCGCGTTTAGTTGGCGCGCCGCCCGGTTATGTAGGTTACGAAGAAGGTGGGTATCTGACAGAACTAGTGCGACGCAAGCCTTATTCTGTTGTGTTGTTAGATGAAATAGAAAAAGCACATCCTGATGTGTTTAATATTTTGTTGCAAGTATTGGATGATGGTCGTTTAACAGATGGTCAAGGACGTACAGTTGATTTTCGTAATACGATTATTGTGATGACATCTAACTTGGGTTCGGAGCTTATTCAAGAAATAGCTAAAAAAGGCGATTATTTTGAGATGCGTGATGCGGTGTTAAAAATTGTGGGCAAACATTTTCGACCTGAATTTATGAATCGGATTGATGAGACGGTTGTCTTTCATCCTTTGGATTTTGAGCAAACCAAAGTAATTACTCGCTTACAAGTTGATCGCCTAGCAAGCAGAATTGTCGAAAAAGATCTAAAATTAAGCTTAAGCGATGAGGCAATAGATTATTTAGCGTCTACGGGTTATGATCCAGTATATGGAGCTAGACCTTTAAAACGCGCTATTCAACAGCATTTAGAAAATCCATTAGCGCAAGAAATTTTAGCGGGTAAGTTTGTTCCGGGTGATATTATTCATGTCGTGATGGAAAACGGGCAAATCAAATTTTAGTTTTTGAATTTAGCAAAAGGATACAACATATGTATAAACATATTTTAGTTGCCACTGATTTAACGGAAGAAACGAGTTACATTATTGATAAAGTGCGCTCAATGAGAGATTTTTGTCAAGCCAAAGTGAGTTTGGTGCATGTTGTTGAGCCATTACCAGGTTATAGTTATGCTTATTTAGGTATAGAAGATATCGAGGGACAATTAATTGAAGAAGCAAAAAATTCAATTACTAAATTAGGGGAAGTTTTAGCAGTAGCAAATCAAGACCAATGGGTTGAAGTAGGGCCGACTAAGTCAAAAATCCTTACTGTTGCTGATAAAATTAAAGCAGATTTAATTATTTGCGGTAGTCATGGACGTCATGGACTATCGTTACTTTTAGGGTCGACTGCGAATGCTATTTTGCATGGTGCAAAATGTGATGTTTTGACAGTAAGATTACCAGAGTGAGTTGAAAAGATAATGCATACTTAAGGTCTTATTTTATGGAATTTAAAGATTATTACTCCACCTTAGGCGTTGCACGTGAAGCAAAAGAAGATGAAATTAAACGTGCTTACCGTAAGTTAGCGAGAAAATATCACCCTGATGTTAGTAAAGAAGCAGGTGCAGAAGAAAAGTTTAAAGAAGTACAAGAAGCTTATGAAGTTTTAAAAGACCCGAAAAAAAGAGCCGCTTACAATCAATTAGGTAGTCAATGGAAAAATGGCCAAGATTTTCGGCCACCACCGCATTGGCAACAACAGCATGCTGGATTTGATACGAGTGGTTTTGATGAAGGTGATTTGGGCGGATTTAGTGATTTCTTTTCTTCAATATTTGGTCGTACGCAACAACAAGGTGGGGCGCGTGCTCAATACCGAACTCGACAACAGCGCGGTCAAGATGAGCATGCAAAGATTGGGATTTCATTAGAAGATGCTTTTCGTGGTGGTGAAAAAAATATTAATTTACAAGTTCCAGAATTAGATGCGCAAGGTCGTGTACGTCATCAAACTCGTACTTTAAAAATTACCATTCCTGCTGGTATTGTTTCTGGTCAGCAATTACGTTTAGCTAAGCAAGGTGGGCCAGGTGCTGGGGGTGGTCCAGCAGGTGATTTATATTTAGAATTAGATGTGCAATCGCATCGACTTTTTTCATTACAAGATCGAGATGTTTATCTGACTTTGCCTGTGACGCCCTGGGAAGCTGCCTTAGGGACTAAGGTTACTGTTCCAACATTAGGTGGATCAGTTGATATGAAAATTGCTCCTAACTCTCAAGCGGGTCATAAATTGCGATTAAAAGGCCGAGGTTTGCCAGGTAAGCCACAGGCTGGTGATCAATATGTATTATTACAAATTGTGACTCCACCTGCGGAAACAGAATCGCAACGGCAGTTTTATGAGACTATGGCAAAAGAGTTGCCGTTTAATCCTAGGAGTCATTTTTAGAGCTTTTGAGGAAGGTTGGTGGGCACGCTGCGCTTTGCCCACCCTACATTATTAGATATTGTAGGGTGGGCAAAGCGCAGCGTGCCCACCGATCTACACTAACGTCCGCCCTGTTAATTGCTCTAACACTCTCAAAGGCGCCAACTCCGGATTCATCATCGCATTCACAGGCAAATAAAAAGTTTGCTCCAACACATGCTGTCCTGACATTGCTGCATGAGAAACATGATCCGTCTGTACTATCCAGCTGTTTCCAGGAGCAAAATTAACTTCAGTTTGTTGAACATTTTTTTGATAAAATAAATCCGCTTTCATTTTGTTATGAATTTCTAGCATAATATGGTCATACTCAGTGCGATAGCTTTTAGTAATTTTAAATGCTTTTAATAATGCCGCACTTCCAGGCAAACGTTTTTTTACTTGAGGTAAAAAACGTTTGGCTACTTCCATAAAAGATTCTCCTGCACGCCAAACACGATTTACACCATTCGGATTAATATTAGAAAATACACGTAAAATTCGCTGGCCATGAATGGGTGCTGAAGGAAAAGCATCAACATGTAATCGTGTATCATCTTTTTTATAAGAAGTTGTGCGACCCGCAATTTCAATTGCCCTAAAGCTACTACGACCTATTTTTAAATGTGGAATATAAGTCGGAAACAAAGCGTGAATTAAATTTTTTGTTGCGAGTGAAAAACGGATAAGCATTTTTTTATAAATGTCATATTGAACAGCAGAGCACCGCGTTCCCCGGACTAAATCAGTCGCGCAATTAAAACTGATTTGTTTGGCTTTAGGGTGAGTGTAGATGGGTGAAAGTAATTCTTGTTCTTCTGTTAGCAGATTAAAAGGTAGCTGAGGCATCAATAATATGTTGCCGTTTTCTAATGCATGAATCGCAGTAAGCTGTGTCTCAGTTGAAAATGGCGTAGACCAGGTCGTGGCATGAATTTCTTTAATAATGTCCATTGATTTTGACCATACTTCTATAAATGTATATTTCTATAAATGTAGGGTGGGCAAAGCAAAGCGTGCCCACCATCAATTTTTTTAGCTTTCAAAGTTTTTCGCCACAAAATCCCAATTCACTAATTCCCAAAATTTTTCTACATAGCTAGGCCGCATATTGCGATAATCGATATAGTAAGCATGTTCCCAAACATCACATGTCAGCAAAGCTTTTTTACCATGTTTCATTGGCAGATCAGCATTGCCAGTGCTTAAAAGTTCTAATTCATTATTAGCATTTTTCACTAACCAACCCCAGCCTGAGCCAAATGTAGTAATTGCTGTTTGGCTGAAACGTTTTTTAAATTCTTCAAATGAACCGAAGGCTTTATTGATTGCTTCAGCTAGTTTTCCTTGCGGTGCACCGCTGCTGTTAGGTGTCATGCAATTCCAATAAAAAGTGTGGTTCCACACTTGTGCTGCATTGTTAAAAATACCACCGCTGGATTTCATGATAATATTTTCTAATGATAGCTCAGCAAATTCAGTGTCTTTAATTAAATTATTTAGATTAGTGACATAAGCTTGATGATGTTTGCCATAATGATATTCCAATGTTTCTTTCGAAATAATCGGTTGTAAAGCATCGAGTGCATAAGGTAATTTAGGTAATTCTATTGTCATGGTGTCTCTCCTTGTGATGTACAAAAATATAGATATTATATTTGGGTGATTATTTAAAAGGTTTCATCCTTTCGCTTAGTTAAAACCTCATAGCCTGTGTCAGTGACTAAGATGGTATGCTCCCACTGTGCAGATAAACTATGGTCTTTAGTCACTACAGTCCATTGATCAGGTAAGAGTTTTATAAATCGTTTACCGGCATTTATCATCGGCTCAATCGTAAATATCATGCCAGCTTCGAGTTTTTCTCGAGTGCCGCGTTGTCCGTAGTGTAATACATTAGGCGGTTCATGAAAAATGGCTCCTATACCGTGCCCACAATACTCTCGGACAATAGAAAATCGCTGTTTTTCCGCATGTTCTTGAATTACTGCGCCAATATCGCCCAAATAAGCGCCTGGTTTGATTTGTTTGATACCAAGATATAAGCATTCTTGGGTGGTGCGAACGAGGCGCTCAGCAAGAATAGAGGGCTTGCCTAGGATAAACATTTTACTGGTATCACCATGGTACTTATCTTTAAGGACTGTCACATCGATATTAACGATATCACCGTCTTTTAATACTTTGGGCCCCGGAATACCATGACAAACTTGGTGATTCACTGATGTACAGATCGATTTGGGAAAACCGTTATAATTCAAGGGGGCTGGGATAGCTTGTTGGACATTAATGATATAATCATGACAAATTTGGTTCAATTGATCGGTGGTGGTTCCAATTTGTACATGCGGCTCTATCATTTCTAAGACTTCTGCGGCTAAGCGGCCGGCAATCCGCATTTTTTCAATTTCAGCATTACTTTTAATTGTGATTGTCATGAGTCCATAAATCTTGTTGAGAATAAACAACTATGGTATAAAGGCGGGCTTTGATTAGCAATTGAAATTTAACCCGCACACGTATCATGACCACAAGCTGGGTGCCCTTAGGGGTTGGCAGGTGGGATGCGTGGAGGCTTAACCCAAACTAAAGAGGAATCTATTATGTTAGTACCTAACATGCGTGACATGTTAAAAGCTGGTGTGCATTTCGGCCATCAAACCTGCCATTGGAACCCAAAAATGGGTCCTTATATTTATGGCGCTCGTAACAAAATTCATATTATTAATTTAGAAAAAACCGTACCTTTATTAAAAGATGCATTAAATTTCATGGGAAATATTGCTTCTAAAAAAGGTAAGATTTTATTCGTAGGTACCAAGCAAGCAGCACAAGAAATTATTAAAGAAGAAGCATTACGTTGTCGTATGCCTTTCGTTAATCATCGTTGGTTGGGTGGAATGTTAACCAACTACAAAACGATTCGTCAGTCTATTCGACGATTAAAAGAATTAGAGGCGATGTTTGACAAAAATTCATTTGGTCGCTTAAACAAAAAAGAAATTTTAAATTTAACCCGTGAAAGAGCTAAATTAGATCGTAGTTTAGGCGGTATTAAAAATATGGGTGGCTTGCCAGATGCTTTATTTGTTGTTGACGTTGGTCACGAAAATATCGCTATTGCAGAAGCAAATCGTTTAGGTATCCCTGTTATTGGTATTGTTGATACCAACAATAGCCCTGCTGGCGTGAGCTATTTAGTTCCTGGTAATGATGACTCTCTTCGTTCTATTCATCTTTATACGAAATGTGTTGCTGATTGCATTTTAGATGCACGTGCAACCAATCCTGAGCTTGCAAGAGTAGACAATGATGAGTTTGTTGAAATTCAGGAAGAAGTCATTGACATTCGTTTAGACGATGAAAACGAAACGAAATAAGAGAGGTTGTTTATGGCAGTTACAGCAGCACTAGTAAAAGAATTACGTGAGCGCACCGGCGCTGGCATGATGGAATGTAAAAAAGCATTAGAAGCAACGCAAGGGGACATTTCCCTTGCGATTGAAGAATTGCGTAAATCAGGCCGCGCAAAAGCAGATAAAAAAGCTGGACGTACCGCGGCAGAAGGTGTTGTCGTAATATATTCTTCTGAAGATGGTAAGCAAGCGATTATGCTTGAAGTAAACAGCGAAACTGATTTTGTCGCGCGTGATGAAAACTTCTTATTGTTTGTGAATGGCGTTGCTAAAGCAGCATTAGCAGCTCAGGTTGATAACATTGAAATGCTTGGGGTTTTACCTTTTGCTAATGGACTAACAGTTGAAGAAGCACGTAAAAATTTAGTCGCTAAAGTCGGTGAAAATATCCATGTACGTCGTTTAGTATTAATACAGTCAACGGCTAGCACGATTGGCGCTTATTTACATGGCAGCCGGATTGGTGTGTTAGTTGAATTAGACAGCGATAATAAAGAATTAGCTAAAGATATTGCTATGCATGTTGCAGCTTGTAAGCCTTTAGTTATTTTACCTACCGATGTTCCGAGTGACTTAGTAGCGAAAGAAAAAGAAATTTATTTAGCTCAAGCAGCAACCAGTGGTAAACCACAAGAAATTTTAGAAAAGATGGTTGTAGGTAAGTTAAAGAAATACTTGGACGAAGTGAGCTTGATAGGACAACCATTTATTAAAGATCCAGAAACAACAGTGGGCAGTCTGCTCAGTAAAAATCGTGCAAAGGTTGTGTCATTTACTCGTTTTGAAGTGGGTGAAGGCATAGAAAAAGAATCTGAAGATTTTGTTGAAGCGGTGATGTCTCAAATTCAAGGGGGGTAACTCTGGTGAATAAAACATCGCAACAGGCAAATAAGATTCAGCCAATTTATCAACGTATTTTGCTGAAATTGAGTGGCGAAGCATTACAAGGCAAAAATGGTTTTGGCATTGATGCAGCAGAGTTAGCGCGTATGAGTGCTGAAATTGTTAATGTCGTAAAATGTGGCGTACAAGTTGCGCTCGTTGTGGGTGCCGGTAATTTAATTCGTGGTGCGGAGCTTTGCACCACGGGTTTTGATCGAGTCACGGCAGACCAAATGGGTATGTTAGCTACGATTATTAATGGGCTTGCATTGCGTGACTGCTTACAAAATCATGCTATACCCGTAAAACTTTTTTCTGCTATTCCGGTATTAGGTTTAGCTGCAACCTATGATAGATCTGAAGCTATTGCTGCTTTAGAGCAAGGCTATGTCACTATTTTTGCGGGTGGCACAGGTAATCCTTTAGTGACGACCGATTCTGCCGCAGCATTACGCGGTGTGGAAGTCAAAGCAGATATTGTGATAAAAGCGACTAAAGTAGATGGTGTGTTCGCAGCTGATCCCATGAAAAATCCTAAAGCAATACGCTATGCTTCCTTATCTTATGATGAAGTTTTAGAACAACGTCTAGGGGTAATGGATTTAAATGCTATTTTGTTATGTAGAGATAATGAGTTACCGCTACGCGTATTCAATATGAATAATCCTGATGCACTACAAAATATTGTGCTTGGGGAAGATGTTGGTACTTTAATTAAAGGTGGAGAATAATCATGACGCATAAAGCTATTCAAGATGCTGAATCACGCATGAGTAAAAGTATTGAAGCATTTAAGCATGAAATTTCAAAATTACGCACTGGCCGCGCACATCCTAGTTTATTAGAGCAAATCCGTGTGGATTACTATGGTAATGAAACACCCTTGAGCCAAGTAGCCAATATCACGGTTGGAGATGCGCGTACGTTGATTGTAACGCCGTGGGAAAAAAAGATGTCGCCAGTGATTGAAAAAGCGATTATTTCTTCTGGTTTAGGTTTAAATCCAGCAGCGTCAGGTGACATGATTCGTATCCCTTTACCTGCGTTGACAGAACAACGACGTAAAGATTTAATTAAGGTAGTTCGTGCAGAAGCAGAAAATGCACGTGTTAGTATTCGTAATGGGCGTCGAGATGCAAATACGATTTTAAAAGAATTATTAAAAAATAAAACCATTGCTGAAGATGAAGAAAGACGCTTGACAGATTCCGTACAAAAAAGCACTGATAAATATATTGCTGAAGTGGAGCAAATATTGGCGGCTAAAGAAACTGATTTAATGGCGATTTAACGTGTGATGGCGCTCACTGATGCTGTTATAGCGAATGAAGCTCTACCCAAACATATTGCTATTATTATGGATGGTAATGGGCGTTGGGCAAAAAAACGGTTTTTGCCGAGAATTGCTGGGCATAAAGCCGGTGTCGATGTAGTTCGTGAAGTTATAAAGTATAGCGTTGAAAAAAACATTGAAGTGCTGTCTTTATTTGCTTTTAGTAGCGAAAATTGGCGTCGACCAGCACAAGAAGTTGATTACTTAATGAGTTTATTTCACACGATGTTAGAGCGTGAAATTACGAAGTTGCATAAACAAAATATTAAATTACGCATTATCGGTGATAAATTACGCTTTGATGCAAAGCTGCAGCAGCAGATTGAAAATGCAGAACAATTGACTCAGCACAACACGGGTTTAAAGTTAATTGTTGCAGCAAATTATGGCGGTGAGTGGGATATTTGCGAAGCAACGCGTCGTATCGTTGCTGAAGTACAACAAAGTGAAATAGCTGTTGCTGATATTACGGTTGAATTGATTCAGTCAAAATTAGCAACCGCAGAATTTCCTAATCCAGATTTATTAATCCGTACAAGTGGCGAACAACGAATTAGTAACTTTATGCTTTGGCAATTGGCTTATTCAGAACTTTATTTTACTGATGTACTATGGCCAGACTTTAATCTTGCTGAGTTTAATAAGGCCTTAGCTTTTTTTGCTAATCGTGAACGCCGTTTTGGTATTACTAGTGAACAACTTAAGGTTGAATCCGATGCTTAAACAACGACTCATTACCGCTTTTGTTTTAATACCGCTCGTTATTTTATTAGTTTTAAAGTTGCCAGCAATGTGGTTTGGTATGGTGACGGGTATCTTAGTTTTGTTAGGCGCATGGGAGTGGTCTGGTTTTTTAGGGCTTAAAAAATTTCCGTTAGTCATCATTTATCCTTTAGTGGTAGCGAGCTTATTATTTTGTTCTCTGTACTTAGCTGTGCCGATTATCGTTTATATAGCTTGTGCATGGTGGCTTGTTGCCTTATTACTGATGCTGTTATATCCAAAAACCAGCGAAATTTGGGGAAAAAGCGTTATTTTACGCGCTATCATGGGTGTTTTAGTGTTAATTCCTTGTTGGTCAGCCGTTAATTTTATTCGCAACTCAGATGGCGGGCCTTATGCTTTACTATTTTTATTTGTTTTAATTTGGGGTGCAGATAGTATTGCTTATTTCGTCGGTAAAAAATGGGGAAAACATAAATTAGCCCCTAAGCTTAGCCCTGGGAAATCATGGGAAGGTTGCTTGGGTGCTTTATTTGCTAGCATATTAATTGCAATTATTACTGTCTTAACAACTCATGCACCCTATGAAATTTGGTTAGGCGCAGCTTTATTATCGTTGATAACCGTTATATTTTCGATAGTCGGTGATTTATTTGAAAGTATGTTGAAACGCAACGTGGGCTTAAAAGACTCAGGCTGTATGGTACCTGGTCATGGTGGAATATTGGACCGAATTGATAGTTTAACTGCCGCTGCACCAATATTTGTTTTTGGCGCGATGATGTTGGGAAAGATTTATCATTAATAAAACTGGATTTAACCCAGCGAAGTCGCGATAATTGGCGTTCTCAATTTTTAGTAGAATAAATAATAATCATTATGAAAAAATATCTCTCACTGTTTATTTTGTTACTTAGCTTATTAGTTACGAATGTGTTTGCGGCACAAGCATTTTTAGTCAAAAAGATTGAATTGCAAGGCTTGCAACGCATTTCAGCCGCGACTGTTTATAACTATTTACCGATTAAACCAGGCCAGGTTTTACAAGCGGAAAAAACCGGCGCTATTATCAAATCGCTTTATCAAACGGGCTTTTTTGATCATATTAGTTTGGCACGTTCAGGTAATACTTTAATTATCAAAGTGGTAGAGCGGCCTATTATAGGTCAATTAAAAGTCACAGGTAATTCTGTGATTGCAACAGATAAGCTAACGCCGGTGATGAAGAGCTTAGGCATTGTTGAGGGTCGAGTTTATGATCGAGCTATGCTGGATAAAATTAAGCAAGGTTTGTTGAATCAATATTATGAGCTGGGCCGTTATAATGCCCGTGTTGATACGACAGTAACACCACAAAGCCGCGGTCGAGTCCTAGTTAAAATTACTATCTCGGAAGGTTTGGTCGCTAAAGTTGAAAAAATTAATATTATTGGCAATCATAGTTTTAATGAAAAAATATTAGATAAGCAACTCGCATTAACTACGCCCGGTTTGTTTACATTTTTTACTCAATCAGATCGTTACTCGCAAGAAAAATTGGAAACCAGCCTAGAAGGCTTGCGCAATTTTTACATGGATCATGGTTACATTAAATTCGCCATAATATCAGCTCAAGTAGCAATCACGCCGGACAGAAAATCTGTTTATCTCACGATTGTTGAAGATGAGGGTGCGCAATATAAAGTAAGTGGCTTTGATGTAGCAGGTGAAACAATCTTGCCTCATGCTGATATTGTTAAGATGATTCCTATTCAAACAGGGGATATTTTTTCTCGCAAAGTAGTGATGGACGCCGAAAAATCAATTAATGATACCTTGGGCAACAAAGGTTATATTTTTTCTAATATTACGTTAGAGCCAAAAATAGATGATGCTAAAAAAACGGTGTTTTTAACTTTTGTTGTTAAGCCAGGTAAACGGACTTATGTTCGACATATTTATTTTACCGATAATACCAAGACGAATGATGTTGTTTTACGTCGCGAAATTGAACAAATGGAAGCTGCTGTTGTTTCAACTAAACGTTTAGATGATGCAAAACATCGATTAAAAATGCGTTCTTACATTAAAGAAATTGATATGTCGGTTGTGCCTGTTCCTAACCGTGATGATTTAGTGGATGTGAATTACAAAGTAACAGAACAAAATGCCGCTGAAGCCACGTTTAGTTTGGGCTATTCACAAATTGATCATCTTTTATTAGGTGCGGGCTTTAATCAAAAGAACTTTTTGGGGACAGGTAAAACAGTTGGTTTAAATGCGACTCATAGTCGATTACAAACTTTTTATGGCTTGAGCTATACCGATCCTTTTTATACGCAGGATGGTATTAGTCGCACATTAAGCTTATCGGCTTCAAAATTTAACCCGGGTGCATCGAATATTACCAGTGGTTATACGATGGATCAGTATGCTTTTGGTGTCTCGTATGGTATTCCGTTGGGGCAAGAAGAGGGGCTGCTGAATCAGGTTAATTTAGGTTATGGTTATCAGAACACACTAGTCGATTTACATAATCCTGCTAATATTTCCAACCAAGTCTATGATTTTATTAATAATCATGGCCATCATTTCCAACAAATTGATTTGACGATGGGTTATACACGGGATAGTCGTGATAAGGTTATTTTCCCTACCAGTGGGATGGTTCAATCACTAGGGGTTAATTTGTATTTGCCAGTGACAGGTCAGTCTCTTCGTTATTATACCGCAGCCTATAATACAAAGTGGTATCACCCAATAGTAGGTAATTTTATTGCTGCTGCTCGTAGCGATCTTGCATATGGTGGATCACTCAATGGTAGCGCAAGTAATTATCCTTTCTTTAAAAACTTTTATGCGGGTGGTATTGATACGGTGCGGGGTTATTTAGGTAATACCTTGGGCCCAAGAGATTCGACAGGCTCTGCTTCAGGGGGTAACTTTTTAGCAGATGCAAGTTTCGCCGTGATATTCCCTAACCCATTGCCTGATACTTTACGTACCAGTGTTTATTTGGATGCGGGTAATGTTTATGATACTTATGATAATCGAAAATATGCGGGTACTGCTTCAGGGCCGATTCGAATGTCAGGGGGGGTTCAGGCGGATTGGTTAACGCCGCTGGGTATGATGGTTTCTGTTAGTTTAGCCACACCCATCCATCCAAGACCTCAAGATCAAAGAGAATCTTTTCAATTTTCTCTAGGTGCGAATTTTGGTTAGGCATGGCATACTATTGCGGCTGTATGAAGGTGAACAGTTACCTGTTGTGTAACTATTCAGTAGCCAAAGAGTTTGGTGGGCACGCTGCGCTTTGCCCACCCTACAAACTGTCATGCCAGCGTGCTTTTCTGGCATCTAGTAGGCTGGGCAAAGCGCAGCGTGCCCGCCAAACTTGGCTTAGGAGTTTTTTTAATTTTAATTGGAGAAAGTTATGAAGAAAATTTTGGCTCTCGTTAGTTCTATTTTGCTCGTTACTGGCGCACAAGTTTATGCAGCTGATGCAGCAGCTCCTGCAGGATTAGGAAATATTGCTGTTGTGAATGTACAACAAGTTTTACAACAATCACCTAAGATTGCTGATATCAATAAAAAGTTACAAGAACAGTTTAAAGCTCGTCAACAAAAGTTGTTAGCGCAACAAAAATCATTGCAAGATGCGATGGATAAATTTAAGCAAGAATCACCAACAATGGCACAAAAAGACAAAGATGCTATGCAAAAGAAAATTGCAGATGACCAAGCTGCTTTAGTGAAGCAAGTAACTGCATTTCAGCAAGATCTTAATAAAGAACAAAACAAGCAAATGCAAGGTGTTTTGGGCCAATTGAATGGAATTATTGCTGAATTAGCTAAAAAAAATAGCTACCCATTAGTATTAGATTCACAAGCAGTTATTTATGCTAAAGATAGCTCTGATATTACCAAGCAAGTAGCAAAAGAATTTGATGGTAAATAGTTGTTAATAGACAGAAAGATAAAACGGTAGGCAAAGCTTAATGATTAATAACTACTTAATGGCCACAGAGTTTGGTGGGCACGCTGCGCTTTGCCCACCCTACTAGATGCCAGCTAAAAGCACGCTGGCATGACAGTTTGTAGGGTGGGCAAAGCGCAGCGTGCCCACCAAACTCTTTGGCTGCTGAGTAGTTACAATGATTAAAACATTTAGTTTAGCCTGTTGTTTTTTTGGTGTTATATGAAACAAAAAATTCAGAAAAAAGAATATACCTTGGCAGAGCTGGTGGACGGACTTGATGTTGTTATTCAAGGTGACCCAGAATGTATTGTGAAAGGTGTTTGCACCATTCATCAATCAAAACCCGGTTATATTACTTTTTTAATGAATCCACTGTATAAAAAATACTTAGCTACAACGCAGGCGGCTGTTGTTATCTTATCTGCTGATGATGCGACGAGTTGCCCAGTTAATGCAATTATTGCGCGTGATCCTTATTTTATTTATTCACAGATTGCTGCTTTTTTTGATACCAGAATTCCTCCGGCTTTAGGCATTCATCCCACTGCCGTGATAGGGAAGGACTGTAAAATTGATGAGCACTCCAGTATTGGTCCTCACTGTGTTATTGGTGATCGAGTTAAAATAGCTCAACATGTTGTTATAGGCGCTGGCTGTGTTATTGGCCCAGATACTGAAATAGGGGAAGGAACACATTTAGACGCGAATGTGACTCTTTACCATCAAATTATAGTCGGTAAAGCCGTGATTATTGCCAGTGGAACAGTGATTGGTAGTGATGGTTTTGGTATTGCTAAGCATAAAGGTGTGTGGCAAAAAGTTCCACAGCTAGGTCGGGTTGTTATCGAAGATCACGTTGAAATTGGTTCAAATTGCTCAATTGACCGAGGAGCCATAGACGACACTGTTATCGAGAAAGGCGTAAAATTAGACAATCTTATCCAGGTCGGGCATAATGCACGCATTGGTAGTAATACGGCTATTGCCGGGCATGTTGCCATTGCAGGCAGTGCAGACATTGGTAGAAATTGTATGATTGCTGGGTGCTCTGGCATTAATGGGCATATCACGATAGCAGATAATACGGTTATCACGGGTATGACAGCGGTATCAAAATCAATTCGCGACCCAGGTGTTTACTCTTCGGGAGTGGGGGGATTGGTAACAAATTTAGAATGGCGTAAGAACAGTGCTCGTTTTCATCGCTTAGATCATCTTATGCAGCGAGTAAAGGATTTGGAACTAGCAATAGAAGAATTAACAATGGAGAGAAAAGAAATATGAAAGGTATAATGGATATCCACGAAATATTGAAATATCTCCCCCATCGTTATCCTTTTTTGTTGATTGATCGTGTTATTGAAATGACAGAAGGTGAGTCATTGGTGGCAATAAAAAATGTTTCTATAAATGAAGCACATTTTGTTGGCCATTTTCCTGGTCGTCCAGTAATGCCAGGCGTATTAATTTTGGAAGCACTAGCCCAGGCGGCAGGTGTGCTTGCTTATAAATCAACGAATACCTCGCCTAGCGATGGTACGCTTTATTTATTTGCGGGTATTGATAATGCACGATTTCGCCGGGTTGTTGAGCCGGGTGATCAGTTACGATTAGAAGTAAAAGTATTACGAGCAAGACGAGAAATGTGGAAATTATCGGGCTCCGCTTTTGTTGATGGCGAGTTAGCATGTTCCGCAGAGTTATTAAGTGCAAGAAGAGGTGAGTAAAAAAGTGATACATCCAACCGCAATTATCGATCCATTAGCACAGATTGCTGCCAATGTGCAGATCGGTCCTTATAGTATTATTGGTCCTGAAGTAGAAATTGGTGAAGGGACATGGATAGGCCCGCATGTGGTCATTCAAGGCCCCACTAAAATTGGTAAGGACAATCAGATTTTTCAGTTTTCTTCTTTGGGTGAAATACCCCAAGATAAAAAATTTCATGGTGAAAAAACATTTTTAGAAATTGGTGATCGGAATGTGATTCGCGAAAGTTGTACGTTTAATCGCGGAACTTTTCAAGACAAGTCGATTACTAAAGTTGGCAATGATAATTTATTTATGGCGTATGTGCATATTGCGCATGATTGTGTAGTGGGTAATAGTACGATATTTGCTAATGGTGCTTCGTTAGCGGGGCATGTTATTGTTGATGATTTTGTTATTTTAAGCGGTTTTTCTGGTGTTTTTCAAGCTTGTCGAGTGGGGACGCATAGTTTTATTTCCATGGGGTCCTTGGTTGATAAAGATGTACCGCCATTTGTTAAAGTTGCAGGAACAGAGGCAAAACCATTTGGTTTAAATACAGTTGGCATGAAGCGCCGTGGTTTTACTGCAGAACAAGTATTAATGTTGCGTCGTGCGTATAAAATTATTTATCGTAAAGGACTCACAGTAAAAGATGCAATAGTAGAGTTACAAAAAATGATAGTTGATTGTCCTGAGATTCAAATGTTCATCGATTTTATTCATGGTTCAGCACGTGGCATCGTACGCTAAACCTATTGATGCATGAATTAAAAGTTGTATATGGATTAAAATTTGTATGAATTAAACTTGTAGGGTGGGCAAAGCGCAGCGTGCCCACCTTTACCTCCCTAAAGAGGACTCCCACCAATGAACCTAGGCATCGTTGCCGGCGAAGCTTCCGGAGACCTACTCGGCGCTGGCCTACTACAATCGTTATACACAATAAACCCCCACTTAACCGCAACCGGCATTGGCGGCTCCGCGATGCTCAAACAAAACTTTAAAACCCTTTACGAATTAGAGCGCTTATCTGTCATGGGTTTAATCGAGCCCTTATTTCATCTCGCCGATCTTTTTAAAATTCGCAGCGGTTTAATCCAGCATTTTACTCAAAACAAACCCGATGTTTTTATTGGCATCGATGCTCCTGATTTTAATTTAGGTTTGGAATTAAAACTTCGCTCAGCGGGAATACCCATCGTGCATTATGTCAGTCCTTCAGTATGGGCTTGGCGACAAAAACGAATTATTAAAATAAAAAAAGCCGTTGATTTAATGCTAACACTGTTTCCATTTGAAGCTGATTTTTATCATCAACATAATGTGCCGGTTTGTTTTATTGGTCATCCCTTAGCAGATTTAATTCCCTTGCAAGTGAATAAATTAGTTGCTCGAGCAGCATTAGAATTAGAGAGCGATCAACAGTATATTGCAATATTACCCGGCAGTCGTAAAAATGAAATTAAATGCTTATCGGATGTTTTTTTAAAAACCGCTTATTTATGCTGGAAAAAACGGCCTAATTTACGTTTTATTACTTCAGCGATCAGTGAACAACGTCATCAAGAATTTCAAGCACATAAACAACGTATAGCGCCAGATTTACCCTTGCAATTTTTTGTTGGGCGCTCACATGAAATTATGGCAGCAGCAGACAGTGTTCTAGTGACATCTGGGACCGCAACATTAGAAACAATGTTATATAAACGACCAATGGTAGTAGCTTACAAAATGTCTGGTTTAACTTATCAGTTAGCGCGTCATTTAGTAAAAATTCCTTATATGAGTTTACCTAATTTATTGGCCAATGAGTTATTAGTTCCCGAATTTATTCAAGATGCAGCACAACCAGAAGCCCTTTGTGCAGCATTATTAGATTTTATGGATCATCCAGAAAAAATGCAGTTATTAGAGCAAAAATTTCTAGAGATTCATCAACAATTGCGGCAAAATGCCAATCAAACAGCGGCGGATGCTATATTAAAGTTAATTGGATGATCATAATTATTTAGCAGCCAGGGGGTTTGGTGGGCACGCTGCGCTTTGCCCACCCTACAAAAAATTAAATGTAGGGTGGGCAAAGCGCAGCATGCCCACCAAACCCCCTAGCTGCTAAATAGTGACTTATGATGCAATTAACTTAATGTGTGATTGAAACAATAAGGAAAGTTCATGGATAGAATTCTCATCGCTGGTATTGATGAAGCAGGTCGTGGTCCTTTAGCAGGTCCTGTCATTGCGGCTGCTGTTATTTTAAATCCAGATGCGCCTATTTTAGGTTTGGCTGACTCTAAAAAACTGACTGAAAAACAACGTGAATATTTATTTAAACTCATTCAAGAACAAGCGCTAGCATGGTCTATTGGTCGTGCTGAAGCAGATGAAATAGATAAAGTAAATATACTACAAGCTACGTTTTTGGCGATGCAGCGAGCTGTTGCTGGTTTGCATCTTGTCCCTCAGCTTGCATTAGTGGATGGTAATCAAGATCCTAAACTTTTTTGTCCGACTAAAACTATTGTTAATGGTGATCGAACTGAGCCTGCTATTAGTGCTGCGTCAATTATTGCTAAAGTAACGCGTGATCGAGAGATGGTCTTGTTGGATCAACAATTTCCCCAGTATGGTTTTGCGCAACACAAAGGATACCCCACAAAAAATCATGTGCAGGCATTAAAGAAGTTTGGTCCTTGTGTGTTGCATCGACGTTCTTATGCTCCAGTCGCTGAGGTTTGTGTATGATATTAAAAACGTCGAGTTTAACACCAGAATTGCTAGATGTTATTCGTGATAAAGGGACGGAGCATCCATTTACAGGCGTTTATACAGATAATGTTGTTGCTGGAACTTATCTTTGTCGTCAATGTGGTTTAGCCTTGTTTCGTTCACACACTAAATTTCACTCAAGCTGTGGCTGGCCTAGTTTTGATGAAGAAATTAAAGGCTCTGTGGCGCAACATTTAGATGCTGATGGTATGCGTGCAGAGATAGTGTGCGCACGATGTCATGCGCATTTGGGGCATGTTTTTCAAGGTGAAGGTTTTACCGAAAAAAATACGCGCCATTGTGTTAATTCAGTGAGTTTAGATTTTGTAGCAGATTTAAAAGTAATCGATACCGAAGAAGCCATTTTTGCTGCGGGTTGTTTTTGGGGTGTGGAATATTTATTTAAAAATTTATCTGGAGTCGTAAAGACTGAAGTGGGTTATTCGGGCGGCTTAAAATCTTATCCTACCTATAAAGAGATTTGTGCGGGTGATACAGGGCATTTTGAAGTGATTCGGGTGGTATATGATACGGCAAAATTAAGTTATATGGACGTAGTGAAATATTTTTTTGAAATTCATGATCCAACTCAAAGTGATGGACAAGGCCCTGATATTGGTTTGCAATATTTGAGTGTTATTTTTTATTTTAATGATAAACAGAAACAGATTGCTGATAAATTAATTCAGCTATTAATCAGCAAAAATATATCGATTGCGACTCAGCTGTTACCAGTAACAATTTTTTGGCCGGCAGAAGAATATCATCAAGACTATTATACTAAGGTTAATAAAATCCCTTATTGTCATCGATATCAAAAACGATTTTAATGAGATTGATGGTGGGCACGCTGCGCTTTGCCCACCCTACAAAAGCATTCCACTATAATATCATATTGGAAAAATGGCGGTTACAATTATAAAAAATGTAGGGTGGGCAAAGCGCAGCGTGCCCACCAAACGCTAGCTGCTGAATAGTTATGTTAGTTATGTTAGTTGTTTAGTTTTTATCTAGTCCTTTGAAAACAAAGCCAATTTTTGTTTATCATACTCTTTTCTCTTCTTCAAACGCTCAATATGCTGCTATAATATAGAATATATTAAAATAATATAAATAGGGGGAGTGGCGATGACTGCGAGTGCTAGTTCAGGCGAAAACGAAAAAAAACCGGATCATAAATCAGATGCGGTTGCTCACCCTGTGTCAGGTGCTGCTTCAGCAGCAACTCCATCAGCAACCCCTGCCATACCTTCGGCGATAACTATTACCTTAAGTATAGACACTAAATCATCTCCGCCTGTGTTAAGTAAAGAAGAACAAGCTAAGATAGAAAAAGAAGAAAAAAATTTCCAAGCTTTTGGCGCAATCTTGCGTGGAGGTAAAGTTAATCCACTTGCGCAACTATCTTATGCATGGCCGCTAACACAAAAAAAATATGGAGAGTCTTTGGCGCGGTTATTGGCTAAGCAAGATCGGTCATTACAGTTTGTAGCACAAATAGCACGTTACTTAACTATTATTTTGCATGATAGCAATAACTTAGATTCGCTTGAGAGTTTATATCAGGCAGCCTTGAAAAATGGAGGGAATCAAGATTCCATAGATCAGTTTGATGTTAAATTGCGACAGTTAGCTGAAAAAAGTGCAGAAAATAAAGTAATAGATGGTGTCGCTAAAGTAATGAATAAGTTAAAGCTTGTATCTGAAGATAAAAAATCAACTGATGCTGTTGATAAAGATGATAAGGCGATACTTGTACGTGAATATAAGTATAGAAATGAAGGAATTAAAAAAAAGAAAGAAGAGTTACGCGATTTTACTTCGATAACCCAGATAAAAACTAAGATGTTGAGAAACATTGGTGATAAAAAGATAAATGATATTGATAAAGATCAAAAATGGTATCATTTTTTAACATTATCATCAGCAGCTGGTTCAGCTAAAAATAAGGAAGCTGCAAGAAGCCTTGTTGACGGAATAGGTAAAAACATTGCTGATATTGTTGATCAATCTATAGGGAAGATTATTTATAATTTAAGATTAACTGATCCTGAAGTTTTAGAGGAAATAAAAAAATTAAAGATAGAATTTAAATATGAGCAAATTATGTTGCTGATTAATCAATGTCTTAGTGCAGCAATTAATTTAAATAAAAAACCAGAAGAAATGGCTGGTTTTTTAAAAGAATTATCATCAAACAATTTTTCTAGTTTAGATGACATAATAAAGCGTAGCAACGCACAATTAGAGCAATTGCAGACAGAAGAGTCAAAGAAGCCTAAAGTTAGCGGCGCACATGTTGAATGGCTAAAAAATCGCCTTAATGATTTAACATATTGGTATGTAAGAGACGGTGGAAATACTCACATTAAAGATATTGAAAAATTAGTAAAAGATATTGAATCAAAATCGAAGGTAAATGAATTTTCTAGCGATGCTTATGAAAATAGATTACATGCGATTATATCTAATCTTAAAAATGAGTGGAATACTGGTTTTGTAAAAAAATATGGTAACGGTGATGAAGCAAAGGCGATTGCTTTTTTACAACAGCCAGAGCAAAAAAATAAACATACCTTTGCTCGTGAGATAAATAAAATATTAAATGAGTTTGCGGCGCTAACCAGAGATAAGTATGTAAAAAGCATAAATCGCGTGTCTCCTCCAAAACCAGTTGTAGTTGAACCTGAGATTGAATATGAAATGTCTAGGGGTGATTATGAATGGTTAGTAGGCGAGTTTAATAAAATGTGTACAACGGCTGGGAATTTGTATGCACAGGCCTATTTAGACAATGCTCGTCGTTTTGAAATAAAAGATAAGAATTTGCAATTTGCATTAGATGGAGGGTTAATCACTCCCACGCAAGCATTTCAACAGCTTGAAAATGAAATTCTTCGCATGAAATTTAAATCTCGAATGTTGTCGACTAAATATGAAGATCAATATAATGCAGATGTAGTTAAATTAGTCGTAGTTATTGCGGATTATAAGAAAGTATTAACAAGAGAAAATGCCCCTGCGATTTTTATGCAGAATTTACAATCAGCAAAAGAAAAATATGAAACACAGAAGCGGCAATATGATCTTTTAACTCTATCAGGAGATGCTAAAGATAAGAAAAGTCAGTCAGATAAAAAAAATCAATTTGCTACGCCCCCAAAAGAGCCCGGCTTTATATCGCATATACACGCTTTTGCCGGAGATACAAAATTAACAGGCCGGCTTGGGCGTGTATTTGATGATATGCCTAACCCTGATCCGGAAAGATTTAAAGAGTTATATTTACAATTTAAAAATATTGTTAAAGGTGTCGAGCTTGATAGTGACCCGGAAGGTTTTGGTGGGAATTTTCAATATAAATTGAGTGTAGCTACTCAAAACAAAGTAGAGTTATTAGTAAATGAGCTTATTTCAGATGCAAGCCGAATAATTTTGGATGAGAAATCTAAGACAATTGAAGTAAAAGCAGAAATTATAGAATTTTTGGGAATAAATAAATCTTCGCCAGATGCTTGGCGTTTGTCTGGTGAGTCTATTAGTCGACAGATTATTTATGCGTACCCATTTTTTCAAATTGCTAATTTAATGAGTTTTTTGCAGAATGATTTTAAGCCAAAAAATCTAGATAGAGCACCATTTGAAAGTCTGCTTTTTGCTAATGCATTAAACAAATTAATTTCTTTAGAAACATTAGCATTACAAAAATCCTTTGATGAAAAAATTGAAAATGCTCGCCAAACATTAGGTTTTAATGTAGCTAAATTGACTGAATCTATTTTATCAATTCGTAATCAATTTAAAGATGTTAAGTCAAATATTGAAACCAAAATGTATGAGCTATTACTTGAACCTTACTATCCTGGAAAACCACTGAAAATATGTTTGGAGTTATATTCTTTGGTTGCTTTGTATCAAGCAAGGGTGACCAAGCCTGGGGAGCTATCTTTTCACTTGGCGGCTAAGCTGGTAGATATTCAGGGCATTGCAAACGATTTTTTGATTCAAAAATATTTCTTTTCACAGCCACATTTAAGGCAACGATTAACTGGAGATGCGGAAGTATCACAAAATAAATTATTAACCGCGTTGAAACAATACTCAAAAAATGTATTTGAACAGCAAGTCACAACGCCTGGTCAAAAAAAGGTTGTGGACTCTAAGGACAGTAAAGCAGGCAGCCAGCCATTAAAATCGGTTGCTGAAAAAATAGAATCTGATTTTGATAAAATATGTCAATTAGCTAAAGGCTTATTTGCTCTTCGACAATACCCTAATATAACAGAAGATGAAAAGAAGAGAATTGTACAAGCCGAAGAAAATCTCTGTAATTTGTTGATGTCGAAAAATTTTGAATATAAATCAGATAGCTTGGTTAATAAAGTTTATAGTATTTTAGATGGAATCAAGGCGACGTCTTTACAGTTACAGCAAGGCATCACTGATTTAAAAAAACAGGGTTTTTTAAATGTTCCTATACCTGTGAAAAAAAGCACAGCGGCAGATCATAAGAGTGATTTAAGTTTAATGAGTAGCTCTGCAGCAGGTGTTGTTGCTCTTGGGTCTGAGGTTAAAAAAGATGTTAAGTCTGATTCTAAGCATCGTAGTGCACAGTCAATAGATGACTTTGTAGCAAAAAGGCCACCTACTGTGGTGACTCCTCCGGGAATAATGCCAAAGCTTGTTTGGACACCATCAGTTCAAATTCCTACTGTTGATGAAAAAGTACAGCCGCTATTTAAAGAGTTTGATGCTCAATTTAACGCTGTTTTAGATTTAGTTAAGCAAGTTGAAATGTCTGATATTCCTGAGGTAAAAAAATTATCGTTAGCGTGTAAGGCGTTGGAATTTAAAAAACTACCAGGTCAAGCGTTACGCGATGTTGATGGAAGAATAAAAAATATTTTAGATTCGCTTTTAAAAATGAAGGATTTTGTTACTGTTATTTCAGCAACAGATGATTTTAAAGTTAAGATTGATAGGTTGTTGCAAAGGCTGATGATATTTGAGAGAAGTTGCAGGTCTATTAAACGTGAAGTGATTAATAAGTTAGTTTTATCTTCTGCAGTTCCGACGAAGATGCTTCCTTTTGATTTGCTTTTAATTTCGAGCAGTTCTAGCGATAGTAAGAAATTAGAGGATTTAACTAGGAAATATGTAAACACTCCTATCTTAATTAAGGATGGTGATAGTTTTAAATTTTATAAGGTTATAAAAGGAGGAGAAGGTTTAAAAGATCGTGTTGTCTGGGGGTTGGTTGATTTAGAAAATAGTGATTTGATGCGATTATTCTTTTCTGATGAGAAAGATGAGGGGGAAGTAGTAATTAAAAAAGGTAATAAGATATTAGCTGAGGTAGTTGATTACATTTTAACTAAAGGTCATATTCCTGTTTTTTCTCAGCCTGTTAATTCCTCTTCTCGTTTGCCTCCTCTGTCTAGGGGTTTATTTGCTAATATGCATTCTCAATTTTCTCCAGAATACACAGAAAAAAAAGACTCGCAACAAAGTACGGCAACTATTTTTGAAGCAGTTGGCGCATTACCTATCGCTGCTACCCCAAGTAGTACTGCATCTTCTTCTCCTCCTTCAGTTGATGATAAGAGCAATGATGACGAAACTCCACCAGCTCCACCACCTCGCCTTCCTGTGGGAGGTAGCGATGATGACGACAAACAACAAGCATCATCATCGCCGAATTCAATTAGTCGGTCAGGTAGTTAGAGTTTAGAGATAGTGTGCCTGGATCCCGCGGACAAGCCGGCTTTGTTGCATAAATCAGCATCGTCGTTGCGAGCCTGCGCTTTTTGCAGGCGAAGCAATCCAGTTTTTACGCTATTTTAATAGAGTCTGCTTAAAACGGATCTTCCAATTTGATTTAGGCGTAACTGTCCTGTAACCACATGAAAATAAAGCTATTTTCTTTCAGAAACGAGTTTTTTCTTAGTGGCTACAATCGCGTTTCGTCGTGGGATAGCATCTGGTAAAGTGATTTTCAATTTATCCAATAGCAGTTTAGCCATCGGTCTTAGTTCCGGGATAGTTTGGCATGCCACATGACCTGGAACATGAATTTCCAAAGAACAAATTGAAACTAATTCTGCAATACCTTCTTCGTAAGCGCTCTACCTAGAACAGTATTTCCCCTTATATAATTCTAAGCAACTTTTAAAATTTTTACTTTTGGTAGGTTAATATTCCAAGGCAATAAAGCTTCGTAATCTTCGACTGAATTACAATAAGGAATCGATTCAAAGATTTTTACGTAATAGCTGTAAGGATCTAGGCGATGCAGAACGGCGGTGCGAATTAGACTTAAATGATTGCAAAGCGCTTTTGCACCATTGATAGATGTTGAAAATAGAAATGCTTTTCTCGGCATAACAAGATATTTAATCAGTTGTTCTGTGCTGTTGTTATCAATCTCCAGTCGACCATCTTCAAAAAAGCGCACAAGTCCATCCCAGTGTTTCAATGCATAATTAAACGCAACCCCAAGGGGGGATTGTCGCAGTGTCGTTGGTGCTTCTGTCTGAAGCCACCCGTAAAACTCATTAAACAATGGCTGCATGCGTGCAATACGAAATTCTTTTTTACCGTCGGATGTCAAATTAAGTTGTTTGGCTTCGCGTTCAATGCGATAAATCTTTTGGTAAAAAAGCATGGCATCATGGGACAACCCATCCCGCGTTTTAATCTGTTTTGTAATGGCCTCAAATTTTCGTCTCAGATGCGTGTTGCAATAAACCAACTTAATGCGTCCAGTTGATTCTAGTTCATCATAGATGTTTTGTGCGTCAACATGCAGATAGCCACTAAATTCAGCAAACCAGTCATTTAGAAATAGCTTATGATCAGAAGCATTGTATTCATAGATCACGACACCTTGATCAGCAGGGCCGCCTTTGATACAAAAAGCATAAGAGCTTGTTGTTGGATTTCTACCGGGTTCCCGCAACACTTGAAGTGAAGTGGGATCACAAAAAGCAACATCATGATATCGGATAATATCTTTTGATAAATTGATGAGTGGTTGCACTGCAAATCCAGATTCGATAAACCAGCGTGATAATTTATTGCGGCGGCATTCAAATCCTACTGTTTCAATCAATTTCTTTTCGAAGTGATAATGAGGCTGGCGATCGTGTAATTTGCTGATGACAACATGCGCTAATAAATGAGGGGTCACGTTTGTTTTCGGTAAAATCCGCTTTGGGTTTGGCGCTGTTACCATAGATTGAATGCACGCTTTTGCACAAACAGCTACTTCACGTTTCTGAACAATGACCTCATATACAGGTGCTTGATAATGAAGTAACTCTGTTGTTTCATGGCGAATAACCGTTTTTTCTGTACCGCAATCACAAAACTTATTTTCTATAGGAATGATGACTTCACGATGAGGTAGTGCTTGTGATAGTTGTTTATGGATTTTTTTCCTGCGCTGATAGGGTTTGATGTCGACAATGTTGGCTTTTGAGGTCTCTGCAGTATTGTTCGACGGCAATGGTAACTTTTTTTTTACGAATAAATCGAGCTGCTGAACGTTCGGATCAATAAATTTCTCAGAACGAGCGCCAAAGCGATGACGCTGAGCCTCTTTAAAGCTTTGTAATAATTGAGCGTAAGCTTGCTCTTGCTGATAGCATTTTTTCTGCAGGAACTCGAGTTGTTTTTTGAGTTCATTATTTTCAATTTCTAATGCTTTATTTGTCATTGTTGCTCTCATTTATCCTGAGTGAAATCATAACAAAAAATGTTTAAAAATACGATATTTTTTAAAACAAATTAACTAATAAAACCGTTTTGCAGTTACTTTTTTTAGGCTTTTTTGTCCCTCAAAATCAATACCAGATAATAGGAGTTGTAATTGATCTCTTGATACCTCAAGGGATCCAGTCATGATCCGCGGAAACTTAAAACGATCTTTTTCAAGCCTTTTATAAAACAACCAAAATCCAGTTTCATCCCACCAGAGCAACTTGATTTTATTTCCTGTCCGGTTGCGAAATATAAAAAGCTGTCCTGATGTCGGGTCAAGTTTGAGCTCTGCTGATATCAATATCACAAGACCATCGATTTGTTTTCTAAAATCAATTGGAGTGCGATAAAACCAGATTTTATGTTGAAATAGAAACAACATGTATTATGCTCTGCTCATTAACGTTTCCACGACTGAAATGTCATGAATTAGCAAACGCTTGCCACTATTGAATTCTAATGTACACAGTATTTTCGATGATGATGTATCAGATTTTATTTTAACGGGTACGAACTGAAGATTGTCATCACAGGGTGGCAATACACTGGCCTCTTCAAACTTGCGGCACCAATAGATAAATTGGTGATAAACCAAGTCATTCTGATTACTATAATCGACTTTGGAGCATTGACTCTTCTTATATGCTGTAAAATGTTGATACCACACTTCTTTATTGAAAATTTTCAATTTTTTTTGTAATACAGAATCAGTTTGCATGGCATTACCTCTTAATGTTTCGACGATGCATGCATTATGACGGAATTAATTTAGCGAGAAAATAGAGTGGTGAATAGAGCGCTTACCCTTCTTCTACAGTAAGTTCAACATCCCGCCAAAGCTGCTGTAATTTATGCACCAACAAGTAAGCAAGCATCACGACAAAAACATGTGCCCTTGTCCGGTCCGCTTTTCTCACATAAATGGCTTTCATTTCAAGTAAGACCGTTTTCATCGTGCGGAATGCTCGCTCAACATAAGCAAGATCTTTATATCGGGAGTGTATTTTTTCTGTTTCGGCAACATCTTGAGATAAATCCGTTTTAATGACATAGCAACCATCAAACTGAGCATTTTTTTTCTTTTCTTCCAAATTAATTTCAATAGCAATGGATCGATCAGTTAATTGGATACTTAGCCATTTATCAATCTTAAGTTGCTTTGCTTTTGTATCTAAATTGCGTAATGCAGTCTCTACTTTTGCTCGCGGATGCTCTGCTAAATAGTGATTGTTTTTAGCAAGCATTTTTTTCAAATAGGATAATTTTGATTGTCTTGATGTTTCAATTTCTTCTGCTCTTACGGGGTTGCGATGAAGAATATAGCGAATGTCACCCTCTATCACTTCAACAATTTCTTCATTAAACAGAGATAACTGCATAACATCGTTTTTAATAAGCGTTTCAATTTGTGGCTTCGTAATAGCAGTAATATAATGAAATTTCTGTTCTTCTAACTCATTAATTTGAGTTTGTTTTATCATTCCCCTATCACCAACCAGGGTCACTTCTGTTACGCCAAACCGCCCCGCCATTTTCTGAATCTGATTGGCAACTGTCTTTGGATCCTGTGTGTTTCCTTCAAATACTTCAATGGCAACAGGTCTTCCTTCATCATCCGTCATTAACCCAATCACAATTTGTTTTTTACCGCGCTTCTTGTCGCGGTTATAACCATAATTTGCTAACTCGTTCTGCTCTCCCTCAAAATAACTGCTGGTCACATCGTACAAATAAAAATTCGGTTTATTGTTACCATACCGAAAGTCATATAATTGTTTTTCAATGTCGGCCTGATGCTCTGCAAGATAATCCATTGCAGAATATAAATCATTTTCATCAAATCCATCTAATCCCAAAATATCACATGCATGATGCTGTTGTGCTAAACGAACGGCAGCTAATCTCGATCCTTGATTAATAACACACGCCATCATTAACCACATGGCTAATTTGCTCAGCCGCGTATTTCCTATTGCTTGCGTCAAACCCAATTGTTTGCTTAGTTGATGTAACACCCAGACAGCGCCTACACTGAAACCTTGTTTTACTTGAATGTCTTTTTCGAGATTCGATAGCTTCCCCAAATTATTTTTGTGTTGTAGCGCGAGCTTTAATGCTTTGACTTCGTCATCAGAGCAAGCAGATAGGTTAGCAATAGTGTCATGACGCACTTTGCCGTCAACCCGATATGAGTTGCGCAAAAGAACCCGTCGATAGGTCTTGCCATTGCGTTTGTATGTGGATGCGTCTATAAACATAGTGACTACTAAAATATCACTAACATATTATAAATGCAAGATAATTATCACTATTTTAGTGACCACATATTTTCCAAAAAAATAGGTTAAGTCATTGAAAATTAGCTGGAATATCCGTTAAAAATAGGGGGAAATGGGACAGGCTCTAGATATCATGGGGAGTATGTGATTAAGTTTTTCAAAAACACAGCTAAAGCATCTTGATAAATATTTTTGCAACAGTCCCGTGTTTCCTATTAAACTTAAAAATGGGGTTGGTCACAAAAAAAATCAAAGAAATCAGAGGTATTAGCGCAACGTGATGCTGGTGGACGCTGAATTTGATACGTTTAGCCATCAAGGAAGTGCTATGAATAAACAAAATACTGAACTGAACAAGGCTGATAACTCCTGGTTACATTTTCAATATTGTGTTAAACTCACATACATATTTTTTATTAGGAAAACCTATGATTACTAACTCTAGACTATTAGTTAAAGCAAATAAATTAATAAGAAATCAACGTGTAGTTACAAAAGCACTAAAGTTAACAGCTGTTCCATTATCTATAGCGATAATGAATAAAAAATCACCTAATCAACTTCAACATAAATACTCTATTAATTCAAATAGTAAACGATATTTGGCTTCTTCTAGCACAAAACAAGAACACAAAAATTCATCAAACAGAGCGCATAGTTATGACATTAAATCCCATGTTTGGTTAAAATTAGCCACGGGAGTGACTAGCAGTGCAATGATCGCATGGATGCTTTATCCGAATAAAGCTATCGCTGAAGAAAAAACAGACAATAATTGGAAGGAGAAATCTTGGTTAGTAAAAGAATATAATATAAACGACGGTATTAAAGAAAGTTACCTAGATGATAGATTTGTATTTAATGCTAAAAATATTGTAGAGCATGCTAAAGCAATGGGTGAAAAAGAAGAGCATAAACTTGTTATTTACCATCCTGAGCGATTAGCATTACATGAAGTAATCATTCAACTTACTATAGGATATAGATTTAAAAATGAAGAAGAATTAAGAAGTTTAGTCAATAAAATATATAAAGAACACGTGAAACCGAGTATTGCCACGGAAGAACGAAAAAATGAATTTATTAGAGAATATAATGAAATTAGTAACAGAGTAGACAAAATAATCAGAGGATCTGTTCTTCCTTTTGATCATGATATATTAAATTTAGTAGATGCAACTACTAAACTTATGTTGAAACAATTGAATGGAAATCGTGTATTAGACATACAACAGTCCAGACGACTTAGAAACCAGCTAAAAGAAATAGTTACTAACCAAGTATACAAAAACTGGTTAGAAGCACGAGTGCAATCATTAGTAGGAAATGAATTTGAAAAAATAGCGATAAATGAAAATCTAAAAAAACTAACCTATAGGAAAAATCATGCAAGAATTGCCTATATTATTATAGGTGGCCCTGCTTCTGGCAAAGGGCACTTAACAAAGATTGTTGAAAATGATATTGGGGATGTTCTTTGGGAAGATATTTGTAAAATTAATCCTGATTACTATAAAGAATTATTATTATCTGATAGCGACGCTGCTAAAATAAATATTCAACAACGTGCTGCTATTACCCACTTAGAAAGTAGCACAATTAGTAAGCTAATACTAGCAAGATTACAAAAACAGGTAATGCTGGGAACTGGCCCACATTTACTTTTTGATGCAGTAAAACCTTCTACTGATAAAAACAGAATTTCTGCATATGGTGGTGCAACAGCTAATTTATATGTTGCTTCATGCCCTGCGGATATAGCGATCTATCGAGCTTATGATAGAGGAAAGAAAACAGGACGATTTGTTCCTGTTAATGTAATATTAAATGGCCATAAACAACAAAGCGAAGCATTGCCAATATCACTCTCAGAACAGAATGTATTTCTTCGGATATATAATACACATGTTTCCGATATACATGCAGAACCAAAAATTATTTCGTCTATAGATGACTTTGGTAGAGAATTAAAGATTAGTGATATGATGGCAATGTTCGATTTTGTTCAGAAAGCATCGATTAACAGCAATGCAAAATCAGAAGCTGCACTATATACAAAAGATGATGAAAAATTAAATCAAAAAGTTAAACAGTTGCTAAAGTATGTATATGTTAAAGATGGGATTGATGGTGTTAGTCTTAAATTCGAGAATAACAATAAGACATTTGCGATTTTTACTCGAAACATAGGTTTGGTAATTACAGATAATGCAGCATTTATAAATAGTGCTCAAAGTGAGGAAAATGCTCAAGAAATAATCCAAGGTTTTATGCGATATAGGCCAGACCTTGCAGTGGCTATTCACCGAGGATCTGGAGGCGAGAAATTATTTGTTTCAAAAGGAGAGATAATTGAGTATTTTTCACCTGAGTTAGCAACTTATAAAGCATTAAGTCCAGTAAAAATAACGGGGGAAACAGTTGTAAGAAAATTTACATCATAATGTCTAATCAATAATCGCATAAAATTTTTAGGATAGAAATTTCTAGTGAGGGCAGTATGATAAAAGCACTTATCAAAGCGGGGAATAAGTTTCTTACAGAGAAAAACGATGTGCTTGCTGAAAACTGTTTTATTGAAGCACTTAAGCTTATTGCATTTGATGATTATACTACCCAATTTATTTGTTTTAAAAACCTAGGCGATATTTATTTTAATAAAACAATCAAACAGCAGAATAATTTAGATAATTATATCAAAGCAGCCGCATTGTTTCAGTATGCGTTAAAACTTTCTATTTATGATTTAGATAAGCAAAAATCAATTAATGGTATTTTAGCTAATATCAAAAAAAATTTACATGAGGCATTGGGAATAAAAAAAAATATTTTACTATCAAGCATAATTTTTAATTCGGCATATAAAAATTATCTATTCAAATTACGAAATGAAACGAGAGTGAGCTTGACTCAATTATCAACTCTTAATAATTTCACTCTTGAGAGTAAAGTAGCACAGCAACGTGCGCGACAAATTCAAGAAATTTATTTGAATATTGAAATAGCAATAAAAAAGTTTATTACACTTTTATTTGATGAATCTATTCATTTACTTGGCCCTCCACCCTGCCAATATACTGTAATAACTCTTGCCTCTTGTGCCAGACAGGAATGCACACCTTACTCTGACATTGAATTTGCGATTTTAATTGAAAAAGAGGATGACAATGTTAAAAAATACTTCAGAGAAGCTGTTTATTTAATGTATTTGGAAGTCATTAATTTAGGTGAAACACTAGTCTCATCAGTTGGCCTATCACATTTAGATTGGTTCTATGATTCTTTAACACCGCGTGGTTTCGCCTTTGATGGAGTGTTTAATAAAGCATGCAAAACTCCTTTAGGAAGAAATTTTGGCGATATACATTTTGAATTGATTCATACACCTGTAGAAATGGCCAATTTTCAGAAATTGGATAAAAATAAAGGAAAATATTGGTTTGAATTTGACATTTTTTTAGCCTCTATACTAACCAACGTATCTTATGTCACTGGCTCTCAGCTATTATTCACAGAATACCAAGCATTAGTGCATAAAGCATTAACCTCATCATATGATTGTAAGCATACAGTTAGTAACGTTATGGCTAGACGGTTACTTAATAATGATTTAAATACATTTGGTTTTTCAATAGAAAATTTAATTGATGAAGAAAACTTTTTCAGTATAAAACAAAATTTTTACCGGCTGGTAGCTTTGTTAATAGAAGATCTATGTATTTTAAATAATATTACTGTGCAAAGCACATGGAATAGAATTGAGGCATTATTTCAAAATAAAATATTCAATGAAAAGTCAAAAAATATCATTCAATGGGCTCTCAGTGAAATAATGTATTTAAGAGTTAAGAATTATTTAAATTATGACAAGCAATATGAATATATTAATTTAGACTTAAAACAAACTAATGTTAACGGGGTTAAATCATATAAAAACAACATTGTACAAGTAAAGAATATTTATAAGGTATTATTTTCACTTCAAATAGGCGTAATACAGCACATCAAGAACGGTGGATCTATTGCAATATCTTTAGATAAAAACTTAACGTTAGAAAGTTCAGTAGCTATGCGAGTAAAAGATTATAGTGAAGTAATTCATAATTACAAATTAATGCTCTCAAATGATCAAGATAATGTGAACCTATTAAATAGCTTAGGTTATACATACGCTAAAATGGGGAATTATGAGCAAGCATTGTATTATTATTTTAAAGCATTACGAGCAGCTAAGAATGATTACTTTGAGCCCAACGAGGAAATGGCTAACAGATTAAGTCATATAGCCCTATTACTACAACAAACAAAACGATTTAATGACTCTATCTATTATGCACAGAAATCTTTTGTTATCAGCAAAAAATTACATGAGCATGGCTCATACAAATTAGTACCTACTTTATGTAATTTAAGTAGTGTATTAAGAAACTCTGGGGCTAGGGATCAAGCTTTACTTTGCCTTAATTTAGCAGAGTCTATCAATATACGTGTCACTAATAATTCAAATAATAATTGTGAAAAAATAATTGAAGAGTTAGCATTAATTTACAGGGAATCAGGTGATTTAATTAAATCAATAAATTATCATAATAAATTATTGATTCTACGTAAAGCAAAATATGGTAATACTCATCCTAAAACGGCACAGGCATTTTATGGGTTAGGCGTTAGCTATTATATTCAGGAGAATACTCAAAAGTCATTAACTTATCTTCAGCAATCGTTGCATATATACCAAATTTTATATAATAATAACCTATATTGTGACATTCAGTTATTATTACAGTTATCTCTAGTCTATAGGCGGTTAGGATGTCAAAATAAATCTCTCTTCTATATGCATCAAGCATACGACATTTCTCGAATCAACTATACTAGTGTATTTTTCATTTTAGATAATATATATCGATTAAATATACTAGTTGAAAATTTGCCAAATAAAACTTCAAATACCTCTTTTGAAATAAAAGCGAAAGATAAAGAATTGCCGAATTTAATGATAGAAAATGATCAGGCAGTTTGTTTTCAGCAAGAACCAATATCAGAATGTCTATTACCCGTGGCTGATAATACTTCGGGGATCACTAATGGAGTTGCCAAAATGGGTATGTTCAACGTTCATAACAAATACAATGCATATGCTGAAGCTAAACATCATATGTCTACTAATGATTTTACAGTTGCTTTAATAATAGCAGAACAATCAGCGCCAAAAAAATATACTTTTTGATGGTAGTGGGAAAAAGTGTAATTTAACCAAATTAGTTTTGCTTTTCACAGGTTTCTTTATAGATTTGGCACTTATTTTTATTTGCCCTCCTAATTGATATAATACGTCTGATATCGCCTCATGGAAATCAATCCCATGTACGCGAATATTGGCTTAATTTTTGCTTTTATTAAATTCGAATTCCATATAGATAAGTATGTACGATTGTATATACAAAGCAACGGGCTAATTTTTAACCACGTCAGGTTAATGGGAGAGTATTTGAAATAAAAAGATATAGTTTAAAATGTAATAAGCTGTGATAAGTATAAACCATCTGCAACCGTGCCAGCCACGCATCCAGCACCCAAGCCACCGTTTTAGTAAAAGCTGAACAGCTGCTGCTGTGAGGCTGGCATAACTACCTTTTATTGAGTATGATTCAGAACTTTTAATCATTTTCCACCCAGGAAGGAGTGACCCCTATGCAAACGACAGCTACCCCGCCAACATCAGCTGTTAAAAGTGATATTAAATCCACTCCATCAGGCATACAAAAAAACAATGTGCCTATTGATATAGCACTTACCGAAAGATTATTAACGCACGAACAATTATATTTTTTAGCGGATCGCGTCAAACAAGATAAAATGTTTGAAACGTATTGTTGGCAAGTGATTGAGCGATCTAAGCAAGATGAAAAAGTGGCGATAGCCGCAGCCAATGCCATCACAGTGTTAAATGTCGCAGATATAAATTTTAGCAGTAAAGATTTAAGCGGTATTCGCATTCCCGGTGCGGATTTAAGTAGCGCTCAATGTGATCAGACCAACTTTCAAGGAGCTGATTTAAGCAATGTCAATTTTCAAGGCGCCTGGCTGCGTCAAGCGAATTGGCGTCGGGCTAATTTGACTAACCTCCGGTTTGGGGAACTGCCGTTGATTCAGTTAACAGAGGGATGTATATCTATTCAGTATTCCCCCAATGGTCGTTGGTTAGCGGTGACAAGTGGTCAAGATATCATTGTATACGATGCACACAGTAGACAATGTATTCAAAAGCTAACAGGACATACGAACAATGTGTTTAGTGTCGCCTGGGACCACGAGAGCAAACGCCTGGCATCAGGAAGTGTGGATGAAACGGTGCGACTATGGGAGGCATCGAGTGGTAAAGAATTACGGGTGCTGCAAAGGGCATACGGGGGCTGTGAGTAGTATCCGCCTGGGACCATGAGAGCAAGCACGTCGCATCAGGAAGTAATGATAAAACGGTGCGACTATGGGAAGTGGCGACAGGAAATTCATTAGGCTGCTTACAATTTCCATTTAGCGTCCAATATTGCGCCTGGGTAGCATCCACCGTTGGTCAAGAACGTTTAGCAGTAGCTTTAGTGGCATTGCTTATTTTACGTTGTTAATTGGCAACAACTCCTTCAAAGCAGAGCTCATTTGGTTGGCTATGCCAGGTATTCCTCTATATACCCCTCAATTGGATATTACGGGTGCGATAGGCTTAAGTGCATCCAACCAGTTGCTACTTGAACAACACGAAGCGATATGTGAACCTGCCGCCAGAGCCAAAACGCTATTGCTTGATAGTGAAGATGCAAAAGACAGCAAACAAGCTGTTACTACCTTAAAATCAACTTCGACAGCCACTGCTGCGGCAGGTACGGTAGCTAGTTTAGCAGGTGGTAATCCGCATGCATTTTTTGCAGTGGATGCTAAGAGCTCTGTAGCAATACCAGTGAATAATATAACGCTTAAAGCAACTCCTAAATCGCCGCCTCCGCCAGAGCCACAATTTTTATCCAACGCATTGGTGAAAAAATAAAAGTAAGAAAGACGTGATACAGTTGAGCCTCAGGGCCCTTTGTATACCTTGCGTAACGCAATAATGCGTTACTATATAGAGCCTGTCCCAATTAAGGAAAACCCCTGTAATTACAGTGTCTTCCTCATAAAATAAGTTCGGGAAAAAACACTAAAATAGCGTTTCTCCCCGAAAAAGCGTGTTATAATTCGGTTTTCGTCTAAAAAAACAGGAATAACGCGCCATGCCTACTCTATCATTGCAACGGATCTTCCAATTTGACTTGGGCGTAATTGTCCTGTAACCACCTGAAAATAAAGCTATTTTCTTTCAGAAACGAGTTTTTTCTTAGTGGCTACAATCGCGTTTCGTCGTGGGATAGCATCTGGTAAAGTGATTTTCAATTTATCCAATAGCAGTCTAGCCATCGGTCTTGGTTCTGGAATAGTTTGGCATGCCACATGACCTGGAACATGAATTTCCAAAGAACAAATTGAAACTAATTCTGCAATACCTTCTTCTACAGTAAGTTCAACATCGCACCAAAGCTGCTGTAATTTATGCACCAACAAGTAAGCAAGCATCACGACAAAAACATGTGCCCTTGTCCGGTCCGCTTTTCTCACATAAATGGCTCTCATTTCAAGTAAGACCGTTTTCATCGTGCGGAATGCTCGCTCAACATAAGCAAGATCTTTATATCGGGAGTGTATTTTTTCTGTTTCGGCAACATCTTGAGATAAATCCGTTTTAATGACATAGCAACCATCAAACTGAGCATTTTTTTTCTTTTCTTCCAAATTAATTTCAATAGCAATGGATCGATCAGTTAATTGGATACTTAGCCATTTATCAATCTTAAGTTGCTTTGCTTTTGTATCTAAATTGCGTAATGCAGTCTCTACTTTTGCTCGCGGATGCTCTGCTAAATAGTGATTGTTTTTAGCAAGCATTTTTTTCAAATAGGATAATTTTGATTGTCTTGATGTTTCAATTTCTTCTGCTCTTACGGGGTTGCGATGAAGAATATAGCGAATGTCACCCTCTATCACTTCAACAATTTCTTCATTAAACAGAGATAACTGCATAACATCGTTTTTAATAAGCGTTTCAATTTGTGGCTTCGTAATAGCAGTAATATAATGAAATTTCTGTTCTTCTAACTCATTAATTTGAGTTTGTTTTATCATTCCCCTATCACCAACCAGGGTCACTTCTGTTACGCCAAACCGCCCCGCCATTTTCTGAATCTGATTGGCAACTGTCTTTGGATCCTGTGTGTTTCCTTCAAATACTTCAATGGCAACAGGTCTTCCTTCATCATCCGTCATTAACCCAATCACAATTTGTTTTTTACCGCGCTTCTTGTCGCGGTTATAACCATAATTTGCTAACTCGTTCTGCTCTCCCTCAAAATAACTGCTGGTCACATCGTACAAATAAAAATTCGGTTTATTGTTACCATACCGAAAGTCATATAATTGTTTTTCAATGTCGGCCTGATGCTCTGCAAGATAATCCATTGCAGAATATAAATCATTTTCATCAAATCCATCTAATCCCAAAATATCACATGCATGATGCTGTTGTGCTAAACGAACGGCAGCTAATCTCGATCCTTGATTAATAACACACGCCATCATTAACCACATGGCTAATTTGCTCAGCCGCGTATTTCCTATTGCTTGCGTCAAACCCAATTGTTTGCTTAGTTGATGTAACACCCAGACAGCGCCTACACTGAAACCTTGTTTTACTTGAATGTCTTTTTCGAGATTCGATAGCTTCCCCAAATTATTTTTGTGTTGTAGCGCGAGCTTTAATGCTTTGACTTCGTCATCAGAGCAAGCAGATAGGTTAGCAATAGTGTCATGACGCACTTTGCCGTCAACCCGATATGAGTTGCGCAAAAGAACCCGTCGATAGGTCTTGCCATTGCGTTTGTATGTGGATGCGTCTATAAACATAGTGACTACTAAAATATCACTAACATATTATAAATGCAAGATAATTATCACTATTTTAGTGACCACATATTTTCCAAAAAAATAGGTTAAGTCATTGTTTTATACAACTTTTCATGGAAAATTGGCTGGAAGATCCGTTAAAAAATGGATTGCTTCGTCACAAAAACAGCTCCTCGCAACGACGACTCTACGCAAAAATTGATTTATGCAACAACGCCGGACAAGCCGCGGGACGTTGGTGGTTGCTAAATAATTTATTAGTTCGTTAATAAATGATTTCAACATCCTCATTACTCAACATTTCCCGTAATGTTTCTAACAACTTTTCCGTCGGCCGCACTCGCCAAGCATCACTTAGCTGTAAATTAGCTTTCGCATCATCACGAATATAATCAATGGCTATTTTGCAGTTCCCACCGCGATGCCTTTTTAAAATATCTGCGAGTTGATTCATCTCGCCTGATTTAGCTGCTGGTAATGAGATTTTTAAATATTTTGCAAAACGTTCTCGTGCTTGTTCAATAGAAAAAATTTCTCGACAAATAACACGATTACCACCACTAAACTCATCGATATTAATTTCACCTTCAACAATAATTAAAGTGTCTTTAACTAATAATTCACGGTATTTATGGTAAACATCAGAAAAACAGAGAATATCAATTTGCCCAGTGGAATCATCCAGCGTAGCAACGGCCATGCGGTCGCCGCGTTTAGTTTGAATGGTTCGTGTGCTTGCTATCACGCCAGCAATAATAGACACTTTATTTTGTCCGGGTCGTGAGTTAACAATGGTATCACTAACAAAATGATTTAATTCTTTTAAATAACGGTGAATAGGGTGGCCAGTTAAATATAAGCCCAAGGTTTCCTTTTCACCAAATAAACGGTTGTGTTCACTCCATATTGCAGCAGGAATATAATCCATTTTAGGCGCTTCAATAGTACCATTACCAAATAAATCATGCTGACCTAAAGATTGTGCACGACTATGCTGCTCAGCTTGTTGCAGTGCTAAATCAACACTAGCAAAAATACTGGCGCGATGTGGTCCTAATAAATCAAAGGCTCCTGCTTTAATTAATGCTTCAATAACGCGACGATTAACTTTGCGTAAATCCAGGCGCCGACAAAAATCAAATAAATCAATAAATGCACCTGCTTGGTTGCGGGCATTCACAATTTCTTCAATAGCTGCTTGTCCTGCACCTTTGATTGCACCTAGTCCATAAGCCAGTGTTGCTTCATCAATAACTTTAAAAGCATATTCACAATTGTTGACATCAGGTGCTTGTATTTTTAATTTTAATGCATAGCATTCTTCGACAAAATGGACAACTTTATCAGTGTTATCCATATCGGAAGATAACACCGCCGCCATAAAAGCCGCAGGATAATGTGCTTTTAACCATGCAGTTTGATAGGCAATTAAAGCATAGGAAGCAGAATGTGATTTATTAAAACCATAGCCTGCGAACTTTTCCATTAAATCAAAAATGCTAGCCGCCGTATCACCATTCACGCCAGCAGCTATTGCGCCTTTGCAAAAAATTTCTCGTTGTTTAGCCATTTCTTCCGGTTTTTTCTTACCCATTGCGCGACGTAATAAATCAGCGGCACCGAGCGAATAACCCGCAAGGACTTGCGCAATTTGCATAACTTGTTCTTGATAAACAATAACACCATAGGTGGGGCGTAAGATAGGTTCTAATTTAGGATGCGGATAAATAACGCGTGAACGACCGTGTTTACGATTAATAAAATCATCTACCATACCTGATTGTAATGGGCCAGGACGAAATAAAGCGACAAGTGCAACAATGTCTTCAAAACAATCGGGTTGTAAGCGTTTTACTAAATCTTTCATGCCGCGTGATTCGAGCTGGAAAACAGCGGTGGTTTTACAAGCTTTTAATATGGCATATGTTTGTGGATCATTGATCGGTAATAAGTGAATATCAATGGGATCTATATTTTTTTCAGCGCGTAGTTGATTAATTTTTTGTACTGCCCAATCAATAATAGTCAGTGTGCGTAAACCTAAAAAGTCAAATTTAACTAAACCAACTGCTTCGACATCATCTTTATCGTATTGCGTTACAATATGTTCTGGCTCACCAAATTCACAATAAAGCGGTGTGAAATCAGTTAGTTTTCCTGGTGCGATAATCACGCCCCCTGCATGTTTGCCGACATTTCGTGTGGTGCCTTCTAGTTTGCGCGCAAGATCAATCAAGGTACGAATATCATCTTCTTGATTGTAACGGTCACGTAATAATTGTTCTTGTTCTAAAGCTTTTTCAAGCGTCATGCCGATTTCAAACGGGACTAATTTTGCAATTTTATCTACATGGGTATAACTCATACCTAGCACTCGTCCAACATCACGGAGTACCGCTTTTGCTGCCATGGTGCCATAAGTAATAATTTGCGCGACACTATCGCGGCCGTGAGTACGCATAACATAATCAATGACGCGATCACGTCCTTCCATACAAAAATCGATATCAAAGTCAGGCATGGATACGCGTTCTGGGTTTAAGAAACGCTCAAACAGTAATTCATGTGCCAAGGGATCAAGATCGGTAATACCGAGTGAGTACGCGACAAGAGAGCCAGGCCCCGAGCCTCGTCCAGGACCTACAGGGACACCATTATTTCGTGCCCAGCGTGTGAAGTCAGCAACAATTAAAAAATAACCGGCGAAACCCATATTATTAATAATGTCGACTTCCATTTGTAAACGTAAATCATAAGGTTTACGTTGTGTAGAGAAAATATCAGCAGTGATATCGTAATGCAGTTTTAATCGTTGCTCTAAACCTTGCTGTGCTTCATAAGCGAGAAAAGTTTCTGTCGTATAATTTTCTGGTACTGAAAAGCGCGGTAAAAAGTTTTTGCCGAGTGTGAGTGTGACATTGCAACGTTTAGCAATTTCAACGGTGTTTTGTAAAGCAGCTGGAATATCGGCAAATAAAGCAACCATTTCTGCTTGTGTACGAAAATATTGTTGATCAGAATAATTTTTTGGACGTCGTGGGTCAGCTAAAATAAATCCTTCATGAATACAAACGCGTGTTTCATGGGCTTCAAAATCATCTTTTTCTAAAAAACAAATATCATTAGTTGCAATAACAGGTATTTGATGTGATTCAGCAAAGGCTAGTGCAGCTTGAATATAAATTTCTTCTTGTGGACGATTGATTCTATGTAATTCAAGATAATAGCGTCCTGCAAAATGTGTTTTCCAAAACGCATAAAGGGTTTCAGCTTGGTTGTTGATCATTCCTTCTTTGTTGCTTTCAATCAAAGCATGACCTAGATCGCCTTGTTGTGCGCCGGATAAAACAATTAAACCTTCAGCATGTTTTGCTAGCCAAGCATAGGTAATAATTGCTTTATCGATGGTTTGTCCTTCAGTAAAACTTAATGAAATAAGTTGGATAAGATTTTTGTAACCTTGATTGTTTTGGCACAGTAAAGTAATGCGGAAAGGTGATTTTGGTTGTTTTTCATTGTGCAACCATAGGTCAGCGCCCAGTATAGGCTTGATGCCTAAACTGAGAGCATTAGTATAAAATTTTACGGCACCAAATAGATTACTTAAGTCGGTAATAGCAATAGCTGGCATATTGTCTTGTGCCGCTTTATCCATCAGAGAGGGAATTTGTACTATCCCATCGCTTAATGAGTATTCTGTATGGACGCGTAAATGAATAAACTGTGGATCCATGTGTTTCCTTGAAAATCAGTAAAGGTCACTGGTAAAATAACTATTCAGTAGCTAAAGAGCTTGGTGGGCACGCTGCGCTTTGCCCACCCTACTAGATGCCAGCTAGAAGCACGCTGGCATGACAAACTACGTAGGGTGGGCAAAGCGCAGCGTGCCCACCAAGCTCTTTAGCTACTGAAGTTTACCTTTGTGAATCATACGGGAATGCGCCTGCTTATCCAACGAAAAAACGCCACTTTCCATTTACCCCCTATATAGGCTATCATTACGGTCTTTTTGAGCAAATACGGAAATGTCGTCGCTATGAATTTAAATTTCCTTGATTTTGAACAACCTATCGCTGAACTTGAGGCCAAGATACAAGAATTACGCATGGTCGGAGCAGATAAAGATATTAATATCTCTGATGAAATTATGCGTTTGGAGGCAAAAAGTAAACAGTTAACGAAAGAAGTTTTTTCTCGTTTGACACCCTGGCAAGTCACTCAGCTGGCGAGGCATCCTTTGCGTCCGCATGCCGCTGATTATATTGAAAGAATTTTCACCGAATTTGATGAGTTACATGGTGATCGCATGACAACTCGGGGTCCTTCCATCATATCGGGTATTGCGCGATTTAATGGCCAACCCGTGATGGTTATTGCGCATGAAAAAGGGCGTAAAACCCAGGAAAAAATTGAACGTAATTTTGGTATGCCAAATCCCGAAGATTATCGTAAAGCGCTACGCATGATGCATATGGCGGAACGTTTTAAATTGCCGATTTTTACTTTTATTGATACACCAGGCGCTTATCCAGGAATTGGTGCAGAAGAAAGAAATCAAAGTGAAGCCATTGCTCGTAACTTGTTTGTATTATCACGATTAAAGACCCCTGTTATTTGTACGGTCACTGGTGAAGGTGGCTCAGGTGGTGCATTAGCGATTGGAGTCGGTGATCGAGTGATGATGTTGCAGTATTCTATTTATTCAGTCATTTCACCCGAAGGTTGCGCTTCTATTTTATGGAAAAGCGCAGAAAAAGCTTCATTAGCAGCTGAAGCGATGGGTGTGACGGCAGAGAAAAGTTTTCAGTTAGGTTTAGTCGATCATATACTACCCGAGCCATTAGGCGGCGCGCATCGCGATTATGATGCAATGGCTGTTACTTTAAAAACAGCACTTACGGATAGATTAGCTGAATTACAAACTTATTCTTTAAATACCTTACTTGAGTTACGGTATAAAAAATTGATGGCGTATGGAATTGCTGTTTAAATCGGTCAAACATTTTTTGCTGGAACACGGCATCGATAAAACATATTGCTTAGCTTTGAGTGGTGGTTTGGATTCCAGTGTTTTACTTGATTTATTAGCTAAATTGCGTGAGTTGTATCCGTTTACATTACATGCTGTGCATATTCATCATGGTTTAAGTGTGCATGCTGATAGCTGGGCAATGCATTGTCAAAAATTATGTGCTGAGCGAAATATTCCCCTAACGCAACTTCGTGTTGATGCTAAAACAATGAGTGGTGAAAGCCCCGAAGAAGTGGCGCGTGAATGTCGTTATGCTGCTTTAGCGCAATCGATTTCCCCCAATGATATTTTATTAACTGCGCATCATCAAGATGATCAAGCTGAAACGGTTTTGTCACAATTAATTCGTGGTGCTGGCCCACAAGGTTTAGCTGCAATGCCACGTTTTATTGCATTTCATTCTGGGTTTCATGGTCGGCCGTTATTAGATTTTTCACGCGCAATATTGCATGAGTATGCTGTTTCGCAACAATTAACGTGGGTTGATGATGAATCCAATGCGAATGTTAATTTTACGCGTAATTTTCTTCGCCATGAAGTAATGCCGTTATTAAAATCGCGTTGGCCACAAGTCACACAAACCATGGCGCGTGTTGCTGATCATTGCGCAGAAGCACAGCATGTTCTCGATATTTTTATACAGCAAGATTTAGAAAATTGTTATGGTACTGAATTAAATACCGTGTCAGTAAAAAAACTTTTATTATTAAGTGTCGCGCGGCAACGCTTAGTGTTGCGTTTATGGTTAAAACAGCGACATTTTCCTTTGCCATCAACGATTAAGTTACAACACATTATGCAGGATTTATTACATGCAGAAAAAGATAAATCACCGCATATAGTTTGGGCGAATGTTGAAATGCGACGTTATCAGGATAATATTTATTTGCTGCATTGCTTACCCGCGTATGCAACGACAGAGTGTTATGAATGGGATTTGATGCAACCTTTGATGTTAGCAGAAAATAAAAGGTTACAAGCAATCGTAACCCAGGGGCAGGGTTTGCGAGTGGATATTACGCAAGTGACAGTTCGTTTTCGTCAAGGAGGAGAGAAAATTCAATTGCCTGGTCGTACCCATAGTCACGCATTAAAAAAACTTTTTCAAACATGGGGCGTGCCGCCTTGGTTGCGAGATAGAATTCCTTTGCTTTTTGTTGGGGATGAGCTAGTGGCTGTGGTTGGTTGGGTGGTTGCGGAAGCATTTGTTGCACGAGAGGGTGAACAAGGTAGATTGGTTACGTGGATAGAATGATGGTGTTGGTGGGCACGCTGCGCTTTGCCCACCCTACATTTAATTTTATTTTTTGCAGTTGCAGTTGTTACAACATTTGCAACTACGAAAACCACATAGAAATTTAACTAAGGCACCAAAAGCAAGAATCGGCAGTGCAACATCAAAAAAATCACGAAATACAATAAGACGAACAATTTCATCGCGGGGTAAGGTGAGAGTCAATATACCACCGATTAACGCAACCAAAATGATCAAGCCAACGAATATTCTAAGTAGCATAATTTTTCCTCATATTAAATTTTAAAACTGTTCTAAAGCCTAAATCTAGATGGGGTTGGAGTCAAATGATATTCACGTAAGAGGGTGATTCAATTGCGTGGTGCGCTTGATTTTGTTAAAGTCGCTCAATTGTAGATGAGTGGCAGTATATTTATGACGCACTATATATTTATCACCGGTGGGGTTGTGTCTTCTTTAGGGAAGGGGATAGCTTCTGCTTCACTCGGCGCCATACTAGAGGCGCGTGGCCTTAAGGTGACGTTGATGAAATTAGACCCTTATATCAATGTTGATCCTGGTACGATGAACCCTTTGCAGCATGGTGAAGTTTTTGTCACTGAAGACGGAGCCGAGACTGATCTTGATTTAGGCCATTACGAAAGATTTGTTCGAATAACAACCAAAAAATCCAATAATTTTACCACAGGTCGTGTTTACGCTAATGTTATTCGCAATGAACGTCGAGGTGATTATTTAGGCGGTACAGTTCAGGTTATTCCGCATATTACTGATGAAATTAAGCGCTGTATTATTGCTGGAGCCAGCGATGTTGATATTGCGTTAATTGAGATTGGTGGCACCGTAGGTGATATTGAGTCTTTGCCTTTCTTAGAAGCAATTCGGCAAATGCGCGTTGAAATGGGGCGGCATAATGCATTATTCATTCATTTGACGTTGATTCCGTATATTGAAACAGCGGGAGAAATTAAAACAAAACCAACGCAACACTCAGTCAAAGAATTACGTTCTATTGGTATTCAACCCGATATTTTATTGTGCCGCTGTGATCGGCCATTACCTGAAAATGCGCGTTCTAAAATTGCATTATTTACTAACGTGGAAAAGCGTGCAGTCATTCCTTTACAGGATGTTGATTTTGTTTATCAAATTCCGATGGAATTACATCAGCAAGGTTTAGATGAAATTGTTGTGGAATTATTAGGTATACAAGCTAAGCCAGCTGATTTGAGTGAGTGGGAAAGAGTTGTTGATGCCTATCGACATCCGACTTCTGACGTAGTGATCGGTATGGTAGGTAAGTATGTTGATTTGACAGAATCTTATAAATCATTATCAGAAGCATTAATTCACGCAGGCATTCAAACACGCACTCGTGTACACATTCAATATATTGATTCTGAAGATCTTGAAAAAGTTGGCCCTGGCGCATTAAAAAAAGTCGATGGTATTATTGTTCCTGGTGGTTTTGGCCAACGTGGTATTGAAGGTAAAATTCTTGCTGCGCAATTTGCACGGGAAAATAATATTCCTTATTTAGGTATTTGTTTAGGTATGCAAATTGCTTTAATTGAATTTGCGCGCCATAAAGCGAATATGCCGCAAGCAAATAGTAGTGAATTTGATATGAATACGCCGTATCCGGTTGTTGCATTAGTGACTGATTGGACGGATCAAGCCGGCCAAAAAGAAGTGCGACATGAGCATTCAGATAAGGGTGGTACTATGCGTTTAGGTGGTCAAGAATGTCACTTAGTTGCTGGTACGCTGACACAAAAATTATATAACAAAAAAATAATTACTGAGCGACATCGTCATCGGTATGAAGTGAATAATATCTTGCTACCGGCAATTGAAAAAGCAGGTTTAAAAGTTTCAGGTCGATCGCAAGATAATTTAGTTGAAATGATAGAATTACCTGAGCACCCTTGGTTTGTTGGTTGTCAGTTTCATCCAGAATTTACTTCAACACCACGTGATGGTCATCCACTTTTTTCTGGATTTATTCAATCCGCAATAGTTTATCGGGAGCAAGAGCATGCAGTTGACTGGTTTCGAAATCGGGTTAAATAAACCATTTTTTTTAATTGCAGGTCCCTGTGTTATTGAGAGTGAACAATTCTCGATTGATACCGCGGGAATTTTAAAAGAAATAACTCAACGTTTAAAAATAAATTTTATTTATAAATCGTCATTTGATAAAGCAAACCGTTCATCACGTGATAGTTTTCGCGGGCCGGGTGTAGATGAAGGTTTGCGCATTTTACAACAAGTCAAAAAAACAGTAGGTGTGCCCGTATTAACAGACGTGCATGAAGACTCACCGATTGAAGAAATTGCACAAGTTGTTGATGTATTGCAAACGCCAGCATTTTTGTGTCGTCAAACAAATTATATTGAACGTGTAGCACGACAAAATATTCCAGTGAATATTAAAAAGGGCCAATTTCTTGCGCCATGGGATATGAAAAATGTGGTGGATAAAGCTTTAAGTACAGGTAATAAAAATATTATGGTGTGTGAGCGTGGTGTGTCATTTGGTTATAACAATTTAGTTTCAGATATGCGCTCTTTGGCAGCGATGAGGGATACAGGATGTCCTGTTGTCTTTGATGCAACCCATTCAGTACAGTTGCCAGGGGGTTTAGGAACCAAGACCGGCGGGCAACGACAATTTGTGCCTGTGTTAGCGCGCGCCGCGATTGCTGCAGGAGTAGCAGGATTATTTATGGAAACGCATCCTGATCCTGATTATGCGCCTTCAGATGGGCCTAATATGTGGCCATTAGGAAAGTTAGAAGAAATGTTAGTTTGTTTGCAAGAGTTGGATGCGACAGTAAAACGTTGTGGGTTTATAGAAGAATCAATTTTCTCTTGAGCCTGTGCTTTTATTTTGGTAGTTTAGCCAGCGTCAATAAGTTCTGCCTATGTCTTTAGGCAATAATAAAATAGCTATGAAATGAGGGCGTCATGAAGATAACTCGATTGGTATTAAATTTATGTTTAGTGGGGATAGTGAGTTCGTCAGTTTTTGCGCAGTCAAATGCTGATATTTCTTCTCGTACTCAGGCATTAGAGCAACAATTAGCAGCGATACAAAAAGAATTAGTGGGTTTAAAAAAAGCAGTTAATGCTGATTCAACAACTCGATCGAATCGTAAGGCAAGTAAGACACGTGCTGCTTCGTCTAGCGTGACTGTTAATGCAGCAACAGCCGAAAAAGCAGATTTAAATGATGTTAATGCGCCACAAATTAGCGGCCCTAGTAGCTTACCTGATTTGGATTCATTACGTTATTTACCTATCGACTTAGATGTGCCAGGTCAATCCTTTGTTTCATCAGGCCCTTACCTTGGAATTCCATTAGAATATTCGGGTTCAAATTTAATTATTAATAGTCCTAGTATTAATGAAGATGTGTTGTTATTAAAAATGCGTCAAAACATTAATCAACGTTTAGATGCTTTAGGTATGAAGCGCGCAGAAGATAAATCTCATTTACTACTCAGTGGATTTATTGAAGGTACAGGTGCCTATAAAGGCAAAGGTAATGGTGCAAGCACTTCGACTGTTGAATTGAGTGGTGCTAACTTAGATGCTTATATTTTAGGCCCTAGCTCTTGGACATCCGGTTTAATGGAGTTTGCTTACGACAATAGTGCTGGTGCTCAAGAAGGTTCGCTGTATACGAATGCACGAACACAAAACTCACGTGTTTACATTAATAAAGCGTTTATTATCTTAGGTGATTTTTCTCAATCACCATTTTATGCCACGTTAGGTCAATTTTACGTGCCATTTGGTGTCTATAGTACGACCATGGTAACAACGCCGGTCACCAAAGCATTAGCAGTAACACAAGCTCGAGCTTTAAATTTTGGTTATCAACAACAAAGTGCAAATGCTTTGTTTGGTGCTTTGTATTTATTTAGAGGTGATAGTCATGGATCGGCGACTAATCGCGTTAACAATGGCGGATTAAATGTGGGTTATCGCATGAAAACCGGTCCATTCTCAGAAGTATTCGGTGGGGGTGTGATTGCTAATATTGCTGATTCGCAATTAATACAAAATACGGGTTTACAATCATCGGGTTTATTTGGTGGCTTAGGTGCAACAGGTACTTGTACTTTAACCAATGGTTTAGGTAGTACAGCATGTGGTAATGAACATATTGTACATCGAGTGCCGGCTTATGATGTCAATGCAAAATTTACAATAGGGCATGAAGTTGATATTTTAGCGGAATATATTACGACGTCGACAAATTTCAATTCAAGTAATTTGCAAGTTAATTCACATGGCGCACGTCCTCAAGCCTTGGATGTAGAAGCTATTTATTCTTTTGAAACATTTGCACATCCCACATCAGCGGGTATTTCTTATCAGATGACTAGAGATGGATTAATACTTGGGTTGCCAGCAAAACGTTATTCTCTTGCCATGAACACGTCTATTTGGCGTAATACTTTAGAAAGTTTAGAGTTTCGTCATGATGTTAATTACAGTGGTAGTGTCACTTCTTCTGGATCGGGTGTTGTTGGTCCACAAGGAACAGGTCAATCGAATAATGTAGTAACTGCGCAAATCGATCTGTATTTTTAGTCTTTATCTACGTAGCGCGGCGACGCGCTACGTACTTATTTAAAGTAATTTTTTCAATCCTTCAAGATATTCAGCTTCTCCTGGCATTTTGCCATTTTGCTGTGATTCCCATAATGTTTTAGCAAGATATTCCATCATTTGATGTTCTGCATGATGAATGTCTTTATATTTTTCACAAAGCTGTTGGTAGATTTGCCCAATTCCTGCAGGTCGGTGTGTTGCAACTTGTTCTCGAATACCAAGATGTAAACTCATGTGGAGGAAAGGATTAGAATCAGCAAAGTCTTTAGCATGATAACTTGCTGGATCATCTAAGATATTTTGGTATTCGGGGTGCATTAAAATAATATCGATGAGCTGTGCTTCAAGTGGTTGTAAAGGCTGTTTTTCTTTATGTTTTTGCCAGGCAGCAAAAAAAATTTTTCTATATTCATCACGATTGTCTGAAAACATGGTTACCTCAAGACAGGCTAGTTGGTTTTGTTGTAACTATTTAGTAGCTAGCGAGGTTGGTGGGCACGCTGCGCTTTGCCCACCCTACAATATCTAACAACGTAGGGTGGGCAAAGCGCAGCGTGCCCACCAACCTCGCTAGCTACTGAATGGTCACGTTTTATTTGGAAATTCACATAAATCATTAATCATACATTCAGCACATTTAGGTTTACGAGCTACGCATACATAACGTCCGTGTAGTATTAACCAATGATGAGCATCATGCAAAAATTCTTTTGGGATAGCAGAGAGAAGTTGATTTTCAACAGCTAATGGTGTTGTACCATGCGCTAAACCAATACGATTTGCAACACGAAAAATATGCGTATCCACAGCAATCGTCGGTAAACCAAATGAGGTATTTAATATGACATTGGCGGTTTTACGTCCTACTCCCGGGAGTGTTTCGAGTGCCTCACGTTGGTTTGGAACTTCACTATTAAATTGTTGCATGAGAATTTTACAGGTTTGAATAATGTTTTTTGCTTTGGTATTAAATAAGCCAATTGAATTAATATAATTTTTTAAGTTGTTTTCCCCTAGTGCGCTTATTTTTTCTGGGGTATTGGCTATTTTAAACAGTTTCTCAGTGGCTTTATTAACTGATTTATCTGTTGCTTGTGCTGATAGTATAACTGAAATTAACAGCTCAAATGGAGTTTTATAAATCAACTCGGTCGTTGGGTTGGGGTTGGCTTTTTTAAAGCGTTTAAAAATTTCCCCAGTTTTTTTTGGTGTCATGGATGATTAATTTGTTTGAGTAGATACAACAGGAGGTAGTTGATCTAAAGTAATGGCACCTTCTGCGGGTGGGGGTGTGGTTTCTTCTTTAATGACTGATTCGGCAGCATAGATATTTGCTGTTAAACAGAGGCCACAGAGGAGGCCAAGTAATAATTTTTTTTTCATGAGTTTCTCTGCCTTGGAATTGTTAGTTTATCATAAATTACTGTTGGGATGATGGGAAGACTTTTATTCGAGCAAATTTTTAGAGCAAGATTTGATCGCGTCTCGTCAATAGCTAGTATACAATTATGGTTAAGTATTGGGTCGAGTGAAAGAAAGGTGGGCACGCTGCGCTTTGCCCACCCTACAAAAGCTTGTCATGCCAGCGCGCTTCTAGCTGGCATCTAGTAGGGTGGGCAAAGCGCAGCGTGCCCACCATTTAATGACAGGAGAGTAAATAATGCTACATCGTGTTGCTGGTATTCAAATGACTTCAGGATCTGAAGTAAAAGATAATTTACTCACAGCCAGTGATTTAATTCAGCAAGCAGTTGATCAAGGAGCAGGGTTGGTCGTTTTACCCGAAATGTTTGCCATGATGGGTTTAGATCAGCTGGATAAAGTAAAATATCGAGAAGCATTAGGTCAAGGGCCTATTCAAGATTTTTTACATGAGCAATCAGCAAAGCATAAAACTTGGTTAGTGGGTGGTACTTTGCCATTAACTGTATTGGATGAAAATAAAGTTCGAGCTGCATGTTTAGTTTTTAATGCAGAGGGTCAGCGCATTGCACACTATGATAAAATTCATCTGTTTGATGTTGAGTTAAGTGGTAAAAAAGAAATTTACAGTGAATCAAAAACAACTGAGCCAGGTGAAAAATGGGTTGTTATTCCAACGCCTTTTGGCAAGTTAGGTTTGGCTGTTTGTTATGATTTACGGTTTCCCGAAATGTTTCGTTTAATGCATGATGAAGGAGTAGAAATTATCGCTCTTCCTGCCGCATTTACTTATACAACAGGTGCTGCGCATTGGGAAATTTTAGTTCGCGCACGTGCTATCGAAAATTTAGTTTATATTGTTACAGCAGGTCAAGCCGGAACTCATCAAAATGGTAGAAAAACTTTTGGTCATAGCATGATTGTTAATCCTTGGGGAGAAGTGAAAGCTTTGTTGCCGCAAGGACCAGGCGTTGTCGTGGCAGAAATTCATTTGGATTTTTTAGCGCAATTACGGGCAGAATTTCCTGCTTTAGCTCATCGACGGGTATAATAATGAAAAAAATATTTATTAGTTTTGTATTGCTGAATTTATTGTTTAATTTTGTTTATGCATCAGCTTTGCAGCCAGTGACAGCGAAACATGCAATGGTAGTGACTGAGCAGCAATTAGCTTCACAAATTGGCGCTAAAGTGTTAACTGAAGGTGGTAATGCGATAGATGCAGCAGTAGCAGTTGGGTATGCGCTAGCGGTAATTAATCCTTGCTGTGGAAATATTGGTGGTGGTGGATTCATGACTATTCGTTTTGCGAATGGAAAAACAACATTTATTAATTTTCGCGAAAAAGCACCATTAGCAGCCACTCGAAATATGTATTTAGATGCAAATGGCCAGCTTATTCCCGAAAAAAGTAATGTGGGTTATTTAGCGGTTGCAGTACCTGGCACGGTTTTAGGTTTAGAGACTGTGTTAAAAAAATATGGGACTATGACTCGACAACAATTAATGGCACCCGCGATTAATTTAGCTGAAAAAGGCTATGTTTTAACGCCCGGCGATGTGATTTTACTGAAAGCTTCCGAAAAAGATTTTATTAAAGAACCCAATGTGGCCGCAATATTTTTAAATAAAAAACATCAAGCGTTTAATGTTGGTGATCGTCTGGTACAAAAAAATCTAGCGAATACATTAAAATTAATTTCACAAAGTGGTTCTGATGCTTTTTATAAAGGTTCGATAGCAAAAGCGGTAGTGCACGCGAGTACATTGCATGGCGGTATTTTAAGTATGCAAGATTTTGCTGAATATAATGTTAAAGAATATTCACCATTAACATGTACTTACCGTGGTTATACGGTTATTTCAGCTCCACCGCCTAGCTCAGGTGGTGTTACCTTATGTGAAATGTTAAATATTTTAGAAAACTATCCATTAAAAAAACTAGGCTATCATTCAATCCAGGGCACACATTATATTATTGAAGCGATGCGTTATGCTTTTTATGATAGGAATAATCAGCTAGGCGATCCTGATTTTGTTCAAAATCCGGTGGAACATTTAATTTCTAAAGATTATGCAGATCAAATTGAGCGTCGTATTTTAGATGTGCGTGCTACGCCTTCTAGTGAGCTTAATGATACGGTCGTTCCACATGAGGGAGTTAACACCACACATTATTCTATTATTGATAAATCGGGTACGGCAGTTTCAGTGACGTATACATTAAATAGTTTTTTTGGTGCTAAGGTAATTGCAGGGAAAACCGGGTTTTTCCTCAATGATGAAATGGATGATTTTGCTGTCAAGCCAGGCGACAAAAATCAATTTGGTTTAGTGCAGGGTGAGAAAAATGCAATTCAGCCGGGTAAGCGACCCTTAAGTTCAATGTCACCCACGATTGTTGTGCGAAATACAAAAGTGGTAATGATAGTAGGTAGCCCTGGTGGTCCGCGGATTATTACATCGACTTTACAAACGATTTTAAATGTGTTGGATTATGGGATGAATATCCAAGCAGCAGTGGATGCGCCACGATTTCATCATCAATGGTTGCCGGATTCTATTGATATAGAGCCAGAAGCCTTTGCTAAAAAAACGCAATTGAAGTTGTTAGATATGGGTTATCATTTTTCTCCACATGAGACGTGGAGTGCGGTTGAAGCTATTTATATTGATCCAGTTACCAAAGTTATTTATGGTGGCAGTGATAAGCGTAGATTGGCAGGAAAGGCGGTGGGTTATTAGTTTGTTGTTTTGATTTGTAGGGTGGGCAAAGCGCAGCGTGCCCACCAAACTCTAGTCGCTAAGTAGCTATATTGTTTTTCCATTCACGTAAATGGTAAAAAACATCAACGGGATTATTCAATGTTTTTTTAGAATAATTTTCGACAGATTCAATAATCTTTTTTTCTTCGCAACGTAAAAATGGATTAATTAACTTTTCTTCTGCTAAATGAGCAGGCAACGAGCAAGTTTGTTGTTTGATGCTTTCAATTTTTTGAGTAATAAATGAATTATTTGGATCAACATGTTGCGCAAAATATAAATTTGCTAAAGTGTATTCATGTCCGCAATAGATTTTTGTTTGTGTATCAAACTGCATAAGTTGCATTAGAGAAGCGTACATTTGTTGCGGTGTTCCTTCAAAAATTCTACCGCAGCCCGCACTAAAGAGAGTATCGCCAGGAAATAAAATTTTATTACCATAAAATGCGATGTGATCCAGGGTATGTCCAGGAATTTCAAAGACTTGAAAGCGCATAAATTGGCAATCAATAACATCGCCCTGTTTAACAGGATGAGAAATCGTTTTAATTGCGCTATGGTGGCTGCCATAAACCGGTATATTACCGGCATAAGTAAGTAAGTCAGCGATGCCGCCAGAGTGATCAGGGTGGTGATGAGTTAATAATATACCTGATAAATTTAAATCATCAGCTTGTAATTTTTTAATAACCGGTGTTGCATCACCTGGGTCAACAACCCAGGTTTGTTGGGTTTTTTCATCAAACAACATCCAGATATAATTATCTTTAAATGCCGAGATTGGGGTTATGTTTAACATATTATTTATGAATATCCCCGACGAAAAACCGATAAACAAAATTCGATTCTTCGGTTTCTAATTTTAATTCTAGCTCTGGATTGCGGATAACATGAGCTAGTAGTGGTTGGGGAATGCTACTGCGACTAATAAATTCACGGATACAAAAACGGGCTTTGGGTTTTGCGGCAGTATGGATGCCATTGAGTAGGTTTTCAAATGCTGCTTGTGGCATATAAGAAGCAATATCTGACATAGAAAAACAATCAAAACTATTGGGATGATCATTTAAATAATCTACTATTTTGCAAGTGTGAAATTTCAATTTACTTAAATTTTGACGGATTTTATTATAACCATCAAAGGTTAAATAAGGATAATAACTCTCAGAAGATATTTTTCCTTTAAGTATTTGTTGTAGTAAAGGGCTGTTTTTAGCTAAGTTATTATTTAAGTAAGTTAACATTCGTTGATAAATATATTTTCCGGGTTTAATGTTTTGGCAGCTAGGCGCATTAAAAATATGGTTACTTGAAAATATTTTTGAAATATGAGAATTAAGAAATATTTCAAAAATAGAACGCCATGTTAATGTGTCCCATTCTTTTTTTAAAAAAGTTTGTTGTGACTCGAGGTCGGTAAAAGAAAATAAAGCATCAATTTTTTTTCGTCGGACTAAGTTAAAACATTTGGCGGCAACGCCAATGAGTCGTTCAATTTTTCCTTGATAAATAACGCCTCTTTCAAGCATGTTTTTATTATTTTCCCAGTAAAGCGCAGCGTCTTCAGTGAGGTGCATTTTTATTTGCATAAAGGTTGCAAAACGTGTAGAGCTCGGTGTGCAGCCTAAAAAGGCAAGATAATCATGATAAGGGAGATGTGCGATTGCTGTTTTTTTTAGATCGAGTAAGTAATTTTGAATTGGATTTTTGTCGATGCTGATGACTTCAGCACAATCAGTCATTAATAAATGTAATGGTCGATCACCGCTGCCAGTGATACAAAGCGTGCGATCTAGTGGTGTTATGCGTAAGGCTTGTTTCTCTATGTTCCAGTCTTCATTTCCTAAGCTATAGTTAAGGCGATTATAAAAATTCATTTATTGTTACCCTGATATTAATCAATCTTCGTGTTTATATGGTTTTATTATTTTTATTTTGAGCCTCGATTGTTTTGGGTATCTTTATAGCGGTTCATTCATTGCACTTTAACAAAAGAAGTTAATAATGCAAATAAAAATGGGGGTTGTTTTTTTAAAATAACATGGGTTGTTGAATAATTACCGCCAGCTTATGTTAAAAGCGTATGATATTTGGGCGGCGTATTTGTTGTTACGAAGGGTATGTAACATGTATTATTGTCAGTGGTGTGTGTTGCTTGATTATGATAGCGTAAATTTTTATAACTATTCAGCAGCAAGGGCGCGTGTGCGTGTAGCACTTAAAAGCCTAAAACAGGGAGGTTTCGCTTGGAGCGGTATTTTAAGTGCTACACGCACACGCGCCCTTGCTGCTGAATAGTTACAAATTTTTTGGAGAGATTCATGTTGATATCATTACTTGCCTATTTATTTTGTGGCGTATTAATAGGATTTTTTGCCGGATTATTTGGTATAGGCGGCGGTATTGTCGGTATTCCTATCTTATTAATTTTATTTCACCTGCAAGGAATGCCAAATGATTTATCTATGCATATGGCGATTGGTACTTTGTTTGCGACGATCATGCTGACGAGTATTTCTTCAATTTTTGCTCATTATAAACGCGGCACTATTCTTTTCTCGGTATTCAAAAAAATAATTCCTGGCTTAGTGTTAGGTTGCATTTTTGGCGTTATTATTTCTAGTCATTTACAAAGTGTTAATTTACAGCGAATTTTTGGTTTATTTTTATTATTCGTGGCATTGCAAATGTGGATGAATGTCAATGTTGAAAAAAATCGCGAATTGCCACCCACTAAAAATTTGATGTTTGCATCAACGTTGATCGGAGTTGTGAGTGGAATGTTAGGGCTGGGAGGCGGAGTGTTTATTGTGCCGTATTTAAGTTGGTGTGGTGTACCGATTCGAAACGCAGTTGCTATATCGGCAGCTAGTGTTTTTCCTATCGCCTTGGTGGGTATGGTTGGATATATGTTGGGTGACATACCGACGGAGAATGCGATTCCTTACAGTACTGGATTTATTTATTGGCCAGCATTCTTAATGTTGGGTTTAGCGAGCATGTGTTTTGCACCTTTAGGGGTGAAGACGGCGCAGCTTATTTCTACTGCCAGATTAAAAAAGTTTTTTTGCGTGTTTTTGTTTGGTGTTGGTATTGTTATGTTGACTAAATCTATTCAGTAGTGAGAAGGTTTGGTGGGCACGCTGCGCTTTGCCCACCCTACGTTTTATATAATTTATTTTTAGCATTTTTTGTAGGGTGGGCAAAGCGCAGCGTGCCCACCAAGCTCTCTCGCTGCTGAGTAGTTACGATTAAAACTATTCTCTAAGAGTGGTTCAAAATTTAATATCCTGGTAAGATGTCAGGCATATTGATTAGTTGTGAGAACTGTTATGACTGTTGTTACTCGATTTGCTCCTAGCCCTACGGGTTATTTACATGTAGGTGGTGCACGTACTGCGCTTTATTGTTGGTTATATGCCCGCAAAATGCAGGGCAAGTTTATTTTACGCATAGAAGATACGGATGTAGAGCGTTCGACGCAGGAATCGGTACAAGCTATTTTAGATGGTATGGCATGGCTTAATTTAAGTTACGATGCAGGCCCTTACTATCAAACTCAGCATTTTGCGCGTTATGTGGAAGTGTTAGAGCAGTTGCTGCAAGAAAATAAAGCGTATCGTTGTTACTGCTCAAAAGAGCGTTTAGAAGCATTACGTAATGATCAAATCGCCCGTAAAGAAAAACCGCGTTATGATGGCGCATGCCGTGAATTGAGCGGTCCTCGAGAAGGTGACTTTGTCATTCGTTTTCGGAATCCAAGTGCTGGAGTCGTAGAGGTTGATGATTTAATTCGCGGGAAATTAGTTTTCAATAATGAAGAATTAGATGATCTAATTATTGCGCGCACAGATGGCACACCGACCTATAATTTTACTGTGGTAATCGATGATAAAGATATGCATATTACCCATGTTATTCGTGGTGATGATCATATTAATAATACGCCGCGGCAAATAAATATTTTGTTAGCGCTGGGTGCGACACCGCCGTTGTATGCGCATGTGCCGATGATTTTAGGCAGTGATGGCAAGCGTCTTTCCAAGCGTCATGGCGCGGTGAGTGTTATGCAATATCGAGAAGACGGTTTTTTACCTCAAGCATTATTAAATTATTTAGTACGTTTAGGTTGGTCTCATGGTGATCAGGAAATTTTTTCTTTGGCGGAAATGATCGAATTTTTTGAAATTAATGCTATTCACAAATCACCGGCAGCATTTAATAATGAAAAATTGCTTTGGTTGAATCAGCATTATATTAAAACCAGTGATCCTGAATATGTCGCAACGGAGTTAGCATGGCATATGCAGCAATTGGCGATTGAGACAGCAGGTGGACCGTCATTGGTCGAGTTGGTAAAGGCGCAAGGAGAGCGGGTTAAGACGTTGCGCGAAATGGCAGAAAAGAGCCGTTATTTTTATGCAGAGCCAGAATATAATGCAGAGGCCGTGAAGAAAAACATTACCCCGGATATTATTCCGGCTTTAGCGGCGATTAAAGAAGGTTTGGCGGGGTTATCGAGTTGGGATAAGGAAACGATCCACCAGCTAATTTCAGACGTTGCAGAGCGCTTATCTTTGAAATTAGGTAAAGTAGCGCAGCCTTTGCGAGTGGCGGTCACTGGGGATACGATTTCACCATCGATTGATATTACTTTAGTGCTTTTGGGTAGGGGAAAAACCTTGGCTCGATTACAAAAATTTATCTAAATCATTCGGATTTTGATTGACAAAGTAAAGAGCGGTGCCTAGAATCGCGTCTCTATTCAATATCCACGTAGTGAGTATTGGACAGCGGGGCTATAGCTCAGCTGGGAGAGCGCTTGCATGGCATGCAAGAGGTCAGCGGTTCGATCCCGCTTAGCTCCAGATATATCCATGTTTCAATCTACTTAGGTCCCCATCGTCTAGAGGCCTAGGACATCGCCCTTTCACGGCGGTAACAGGGGTTCGAATCCCCTTGGGGACGCCAAATTAGGTGTTAAAAATCAAGAAGTTAAATAGAGAGTAAAAATAGGCCAGCATAGATTTAGATCAATTTCTGTTGTATCCAGTATCATAGCTTAATACGAATTTAATGAAAATAAGCTAATATAATCCTTTACTTTTCTCATGGCTGATATTATTTTTCCCAGCATTAGGTAAGTTATGTAGTATAATTTATATATAGATTTTCCAAATATTAATAGGTTGCGTTATGGCTATAAAAACATCGACATTTTCAGGATGGCGTCTTTCTGGTAAAGATGCAGATGCTTTTATTAAGCAAGTTAATGATGCTTCACCTAACTCTTATGCATTAAATGCTTCTGCACGTGGTAAAGAGCTTGCAGAAGAATATTTTGTAAAGGGTTACGTAACAATTAGTCCCAAAAAGAATAAAGAAAAATGTGCTTCAAAAAAGCATGTTGCTGCATATTCTCATAAGAATAAATAAATTGCATAAGGTTAGTGTGTGTCTGATATCTCTGATAATTATATTCTGCGCCCAATTCAATCCAATGATGATACCAAAAAGCTCTCTTTAGGAGATGCTAATTTTCTTCCATTAAAAACTTTTCTTCAGAAAAATGCTTTTGATTTTCATCATGGTGAGATTGCTAAGACGTATGTTCTTTTGAATCAGGAAATAATGCCAAATAGAATTTGGGGTTATATCACTTTGATGAATAGCGAAATTGTATTGAATGAAGGTCAGCGTCCGCAAGAACCTTTTAGCTTGCTGGATATAGGTTGCCTTATGCGTCTGGTTATTCACCGTTAGGGAATAGAACCATAGCTCTTTTTTGGTGTAATTTGTTTGAAACTCAACATGGGTATCGTTATAACGCCCCAATAAATTCCGCCATGCTCTTTTTGTTTCCTCTGCTATTTCCTCATTGTTTTCCACCCATAAACTGTTAGCCTTACTTTAACTTATTGATAGGAGACAATATATATGAAGAGAAGGGAGCTAGCCCAAGAGGCAACTGTCCGGAATTTCCAGACAGTTCAAAAAGAAGGCAATGGCTTGCTATTGATCCTAAAGGTGTTGTTGGTGAAGCAGAATTTGAAATTGCAGCGTTTGATTTTATGTATATTAGTGAGCTTGCTAAAAAAATAATGCAAAGGATATCGTTGAAGCTAGGCTCGCTTTGCTTGCTCAGAAAGCAAATCTTAAGTTACAACGAATTAAAGATTGGATGTTTGTTCGTCTTGTTTTAATGGCTGCTTGGCATGTAGAAGATAATACGGATCCTAGTTGGGCAATAAAATTAGCGGAAAAATTGTATGTATAAACTAGATGTTTGGAGATTACAATATGTCTAATACAAAATCTGCTTCATTAACACACCTAGGTCCAGATAGGTTAAATAAAGCAGAGATTTCACGCGAGTTTCAATTAATAAAAGAGCAATTAGAACGTGAATTTAAAGATAATCCTAATAAAAAGGCTGAGTTGTTGCAGACGCTTGATGCACTTTCAGAGTTTGAGTTAGGAAGGTTTTTAATTAAAAATAAATCGCTGAGTGGTTATTGGACTTGGTATGTTATTTGCGGCTTTAATGATTATTTAATCACTTCACCTGTTGAAAAGTATTTAATAGAAAAAGCGCCTACAATTTTGGCAACAAGACAGCGATTTGAAATATTTCAATCTTTGTTGAGGCAATATATTAAATCCAATAATGTCGTATGTTCCTTACCTTGTGGCGTGATGGCAGATTTGTTGACGTTAAATCTTTCTGAAGAAATTAATCGGGTTCATTTTGTTGGGATTGATTTAGATGCCGCTGTTTTTGATTTAGCAAAATCCTTAGCAAAGCAACGTAAAGTACAAGCATCATGTGAATTTTTTCAGCAAGATGCTTGGAGTCTTAATTTTAAGGATAAATTTGATTTAATTACGACAAATGGCCTAAATATTTATGAAAAAGATGATAACAAGGTTGTCGCATTGTATAAAGGTATGTGGACTGCTTTAAAAAGCCAAGGTCGATTAATTTGCAGCGCGCTAACGCCGCCGCCAACAATGACGACTGATTGCGAGTGGGATATGGATAAAATTAACCAAGATGATTTAGAAGCTTCGATGACAATTTTCAAAAATATTTTAGGAGTAACTTGGTCTAGTTTTCGCAGCTCAACAAAAACCTGTGCACAATTACGTGAGGCTGGTTTTGATAATATTGAAATTTACTGGGATCGGCAAAAAATGTTTCCTACTTTTTTGGCAGGGAAGCGGTAACGGTTGCAGAGCAGGCTATAAAATAATCTCGCTTAAAATATGTTGTTTAAAAAATGGGGATGTTTATACTATTTATAACACGTCCCGCTCCTCTACATTGAAAAATGCACGAGCGGATTTTCTTTCTATAACAAACCCTTTTTATCCCATTTGGGTGCAAAATATAACACTTTTCGTTATATTATGCAACCCGTAGGGATAATTATTATAGTCCCATTTTTCGCTTTTCAATCTCATATTTTTGTAAATTAATTAAATTGTTCTGTGTATCAATGAGCTCTAAAATAGCCTTACCTTAACTTATTTGATCCTTTGTAGCTCATATATACACCTCTTCTTGTCGATACCAAATACTAAAAGCTTCTGCTTTGGTTGTTAGCAAAAGATTAATAAAAGGTTATTTATCTGGAAAAATTTTAGAAATAAGGCGTAGTTCACGATTTAGTTGACCTAATATATTTAATAGCTTTATTTAATTGCCGCATATACAGCTCTAGCAATCACAATATCCTGTACAGCGAGCCCAGTAAGATCAGCAATCGTAATTTGCTCATCTGAAGTACGCTTTGGGCGGGTGCTTAATATTATGTTTCAGGGTCAGATGATCCCATCATAAAAGGCGCAGCAAATTCATATTTTGCAAAATACTCTTCTAATTTAAATGGTGGTAATAACATATTTACTCCGCTTTTTCTGTATCTGATAAGTAGTTATAAATAGTAGCTCTTGAAACGCCAATTATCTGAGCAATATAAAGTGCTGCGTTTTTAGCTGTAAAAGCACCATTTTTATGAAGATGTTCTATGAGTTCTTTTTTTTCTGTGCGGTTTAATGTTTCTAATGTGAGATGGCGTTCATTTAAATAAGTGTGTATATAGGTATTAATTTTTTCTTGCCAGTCGTCTTTGAATAAAGGCTCGAGTTGTGAAGTAAGTGTATCGTTACTGATAAAGCTAGCGATTAAATTGTTAAATTTTTCTAATTTTGAAATGTCTAAATTAATGCATAGCATCCCAACAGCATGGCCTTTGTCATCACGAATAATGCTGCTAACAGACTTTAGTTTTTTGCCGTCCCGATTGATTTTTTCATAGGGGCCTACGCAGTCTTCTAGCTTGGACATTTCTTCTTGAGTAAGCAAAGAAGAGTCACCAACCCGTCTCTTTGAGAAAGGGTGGTATATCGCTGCAATTTGATTTTTTTTAATATCATGAATGACCACTTCTGCGTGTGGGTGCAAAAGTTGTTGAATAGCTTCAGCGGTTGGTAATATATTTTTAATTGCTTTTATCATAAAATGACCTATATAAATAATTATAGCCATTTTAGTCTAAATTGGACTTTATTGTCAGGTGCGCCGTTGCCTATTTAAAGCCCGGCCATTAAATCGCCCCTAAAAGCAGAATCTGGCACACTGTCCATATATGTTTTTGCTTTTTCCATCCCCTCTTTCATTGCTTTGCAGATCTGATGAACAGCAAATCCTTCTACACAATTAGGGTTATGAAAGATAACCGGCGTGAATCCATTTTCTAAAAGTAATTTATTACAAATAATTAACATGGTTCGCATATTATGGTCAAGAGATGGGTGCAGTAATTCAGCTTTTTGAATAAACTTTGCGATAGCAAACAATTTTGTCTCATCATTATTTGCACTTTTAATTTCGCTTTTGAATTCGTCGATGAATGACTTTAGCTTCACTAATACAACATCACCTACCAATCGAATATCTTTTTTGCCCTCGTGAATCCAAGATTTAGGAAGTACTGCTGCAGTAATATCTTTTGCTTCAAGATCGGGAACAGGAGAAACAATGTCACTTAAATTTGTAAGGATTTCTTTGGCTCCCTCTTCTGTAATACATCCGTTACTGATTCTTACTGTAGTTGTTTGTTTCTTAATGCCAAGAGAAGTATCATATTTATTTTTAGCTGCTATATCATGAATGGTAATGACCATTTCAGCAGTTAATGGTTGATGAAGTGTTCTCTCCATATATAAATAGGCTTTGCGTGTATTTGCTAAGTATCCAGGTTCTCCACGGTGATCGTCTCTTTCATTATCAAAAATCATAGGATTATTATCCGCTTGATTTTTGCCATCAATAAAAAGTCGCCATAGTTCTTTTCTTGGGTAGGTGGATCTTGTTTGTGGAGTAAGAAATTCTTGTTTCATTTCTAAATAAAGATATAAACCTTGGGCTTCTATTTTTAATTCTCGGAGCTCGATTTTTTTAATATCAATATTCGTGATATGGTCTGACTTTTTTTTAGGATCAGGTTTGTTTTCGGCTAAAAATTGCTTGTATTCTTCTTCTGCTCGTTTAATGTTTTTTTGTACTTTTGCTATTTTTTTATCGAGTGTTATAATTTCTTTATTAAGGTGTTTTTCTTCTTTTTCTAAAGGGATAAGTTCTTCATGAATTGAATCAAGTAATAGATTTCGTTTAAAAAACATAGCATTATCCTCATTTTTGGTGCTTATAATTATTTTAATTGTATCATATTATCGATAAGGTGTGGCCTTGTATTAATGTTAATTTCGTGTATGTTAACAAAAACATTTTTTAAAGTTCGAGTACAGGGCGAGTGATATGAAGTTTGTGACTTTAATTGCTATCTTTTTATCTTTATTAGGCTGTATAAAAGCAAATGCTACTTCAATAAATGCTAAAAACAAATATCCCTACGTTTTATTGGGCAATACCGATTATGGTATCCTTAATGAGGATGACTTGGGTGCTTTTAGTTGGGGGCGAGAGCGGCGTCCCTTTAATCCAAAAAGTAGTATGGGATATTACTGGCAATGCTTTCCTCGAGAAGTTATTAAAATTATACTTAAAGATATAGGCACATCGTCTGCTGAAGTTGGTGGGAAAGAAAATATAGCCGATTTAAATATTGAAGTTTGGATAAATCCTAACCTTATTTATGAATATGAGATGAGAGCACGATGGCCTGTTGCTGATTTTGAAAAAAGATTTAATAAGTGGCGCAACATAATGAAGCAGGAAAAATATGTCTGTCTAGCTGGAGAATATGTAAATTACGAACATAAAACATCAAATGGAATGGAAACAGATGTATATGGTTGGATTTTTGAAAAAATAAAAACGAAAAAAGGTTGTGATTCATATTTGTTTAATTGTCATCAGACCTACCAAGAATATTTGCAAGAAAAGTCTAAACGCCAATTTAACCGTTCATTAAATAGTTCACTCTAGCTGATGAATAGTTACTTCATATGACTGAAAAAATATTAACATGGCGGTTGATAACTTGGCTCTACTTATTAAGAATATTTAAACGCAGTTTAATTAAATTATAAAATTGTTCTTTTAGTTTGTCATTGAGAAAGCTTAGCTGAATTTTATGCTCCCATGGTAAAAGATATGCAGTCATGGATTCAAGCGTGTTTTGGATAACTTTTTTAGAGATATTAAGATTCTCCCCGAATGTAAAAAAGTCTTTTTTCTGAAGATTATGCTTTTTCCCATTTAAAGAAAGAGCTAAATCTTCAGGATCAGTCTTAGCAGGGATAATTAAGCGAGTTGATAAAAGGTCATAACAAGGTGCTAATGTAATGTTGGTAATGTCTTCAGTAATTAAACTAAAGTTTTTTAAATGCATGTCTGCATTGCCAGTAATAAAGCAAAATAAAAGTAATTCAAAAAACTTAAGAAGTTCTTCTCCTGGAGTTGTTGCATATCGATAAATAACTTTTCCAACTTTTTCGTAAGAGCTTTTGTACTTGTCTTCAGTTAATTTATGTGACAGCTGACATAAATCTTCAACGGCAATTTTTTTCTTTCCATCGCGATCAAAACGTTTTGTAATATATACTAAATTACCATCCGGCATTGGTAAAAGACCATGCAATGCAACTTTTAATTTTGCAATATTAGCTAAATGCATTGTTAAATCTTCAATTTCTGGCATAAAAGGATATTCAGAGGTGGGTGGTTTTAAAATATAGTCTCCCCCAAGATAGCCAACAATGGTTAGTCGTTTTCGGTTGTGATTTTCTGTTTTTGCTAGTGAAAGAAATAGTTTCTTTTGAACTCCGGGTATTCCTTTTTTTTGTTTGATAAGTTCAAGAGCCATGAGTTCAATTTTTTTATTATTAAAATCAATTTCAGGCGGTTGTTCTGAACCAAATAATTTTTTTAAACAAGCAGAATGGAGGTGTGATTTTTCAGTCGTTAATTCATAGCAAATATAGCAGTTGTTATGTTTCATGAATAACACTCACATTACCAATGCAATCAGTGCATAAGTATAATAGTAAACCCATTCGGTCTTTGTTATTTAATTTCCAGTTTTTAATTCCAATGTCCATTAGCCATCCTTCTGGAATAAGGCCATCAAAGAAAGGGAATAAAGCATCTGAAATATAAGCTTTTTCGCGCTTAGGAAGAGTTAAGCTAACAGGGGTGTTTTCTTCATTTGTAAGATAATCGGCATCGTATTCGAATGAATATTCGCCTTCTGATGATTCTGTTAATTTACCGGCTAGTAAATTATTAACAAATATTTTTGCTGTACGTGTCATTGGTCGGTCTCTTCAAAAGGTAGCAATTTTTTCTTTTTTAGAACCGGAGCTATTTCATAGCCAAAATAATTTAATACTTGTGTCACTTTATCAAGGCGTAAACTTTTTTTGCCTTGTTCAAGCTCTTTTAAAAATCGCAGGCCGACACCGACTCTTTTTGCAAATTCTGATTGTGTATATCCTAATTTTTTTCGCTTCACACGAACAAGATGAGCGATAGGGCCGGCGCTCTCGAATAATTCATTTAGGGTACGTTTCTTCATTTCTTCATTATAGCACCCGATCGGTTGTTATCAAGTAGATTTTTTAATTATAGCTACCGAAAGGGTATTATAATATATGAAAATTGAAAATAGCACCCTAAATGGTGCTATTTTCATTTGAGCGTTTATTTGACGATATGGTAACTATACCAACAACAATAAGTTTGCTACAGTTATCTAACTTTCTAAATTAACAGGATTCTTATGGATACCAAAACAGCCCCTCTCACTGCTGCAAGCTTAAGTTCTCCGTTTTCCCTACTTGATCCGCATAAAACTCTCATGATTGATTTACATGGTTTCTCTCCAGAACAAGCACAACAGCAAGTGACTAAATATGTAAAAGAAGCGCCATCGTCAGGGTGGAATAAAATTCGATTTGTAACGGGCCGTGGTAATCATGTTAATGCATCTGGGGATCGAGGGACATTATATAAAAGTTTTAAAGATTGGTTACTGGATGTTCAAGGCAATATCGCGAAAATAGATCAATATGATGGTTATTATGAAGTTGATATTAAAAATGAAATGCCTTTTCGTAGTCCATTTATGGCATTTATAAATAAAAGTGTTGAGGATTCATTAAAAACGAATATTGCCAAGATTAAGGCAGGTGAAGCAAAAGATAAAACCGAAGATAGGATAGCACTAGCGATTTGTTATGATAAAGGCATTGGTGTTGAACAAAGTTATGCAAAAGCGACGCAATTATATTTAAAATTAGCTGCAGAAAAGGATGCGTTAGCGCAATACGAAGTAGGATGTCGTTATTTTATTGGTAAAGGTATTAAGCAGGATGATGCTAAAGCATTAGAGTTTTTAAAATTATCAGCTGATCAGGGTTATGTGCTAGCTCAATTTCAGTTAGGTGAAATTTATTCAAAAGGATTTGGTGCATTTCCTGTGGATGATTTTTTGGCTAATGCCTATTTTTTTAAGGCAGCTTTTCAGGGTTGTGCAGAGGCTGCCCGTAAATTAGGCTGTGCTTATGCAGAAGGGCGTGGCGCTGTAAGGAATTATCGTCAGGCTGTTCTATGCTGGGAAATAGCGGTAAAAGAAAAAGATTGTGTAGCTGCTTTTAATCTTTATGGTGTTTACCGAGTAGGTAAAGAAGGTAAAGAGGGCGTTGTTAAAGATGTAAAAAAAGCAATTCAGTATTTGCATTCATCAGCTGAGTGGGGCGACCCGGATGGGCAATTTATATTAGGACAGTTATATTATTTCGGTGATGAAGCTGTTAAGCAAGATAAAACAGAAGGTTTGAAATGGTTACACAAAGCGGCTGAAAATCTTTGCCCACAAGCACAGTTTTTTTTATTCAAGTACTACATGGCTTTAAAACAAGAAGAAAAAGCAAAAAAATATCTCCTTGATGCAGCTGAAAATGGCCATCTTGAAGCTCAATTTTTAATTGGCTTTGGGCCGTCTGAGTACAAGCCAGAGTTGCAGAGAAAAATGCGAGATTATTTATTAAAGCAGCCAGTAAGCGCGGTTTTGAAAGAAGATGATTTTATTAAATCGGCTGTGGTGACTTTGCTAATGTGTGATGATAGCAGTCAAAAGCAAATAAAAAAAGGGATAAAAATATTAGAAGCATTAGCGAAAGATGAAAAACGGCTGGATGTGTTAAGTAATTTAGGTGAGATATACATATCGGGTCGAGTTAAAGGCATCCAAAAAGACATTGAGAAAGGGCTTGCTTATTGGTTACGTGGAGCAACTGCCGAAGATCCAGATTGTTTATGTAATTTAGCTTATTTTTGGCAAATGGGTATGGGTGGAAAAGTAGATAAGCAACAAGCATTGAGCTATTTTATTCAAGCTGCAGCTAAAGGTAATGCGAATGCTAATAATGAAATGGGAGACGTTTATAGTAGTAATAATGCATATGATGTAAAAAAAGATTTTAAAAAAGCGATTGAATATTTTCAGCGTGCTATGGAGTTGGATAAACCTAGTGAGCGTTTGAAAAAAAGAAAATTTTTTAGTCATCAGCAGAATATTTTTAAATATGCATCGCAAAATTTAGCGATGTTATATTTAAAAGGAGATGATGGTTTTTTAAAAGATGAATCGAAAGCGGTTGAGCTGCTTAAACAATCGGCAGCTGATGGTATGGAAGATGCGGCGTTTTCTCTTGCGCGTTATTATAAAGAAAAAACGGTGGATTTTTTGTATTATTTGAATTTAGCAGCTGAATTGGGGCATGAAAAAGCGAAAGAAATGTTAAAAATGATGAATATAACTTCTGCGCAAAGAGAAGTGATTAAGCAGCAATTTTTAAAACTTGATAGTAAAGCCTCAGAAGAGCCACCTAAAAATAAAGAGCAAATGCAAAGCAAGTTGCAGCAGCTATCGAGTTGTTTGAGTGAGCGTTTAGAGTGGAAGATTACAGCAGAAAATAAAGCTTGGGCTTATATCAGTGATGAGTTACAAAAAAAATTAATTGCAGTTGATGAATTGAAAGCGCATGTAAAGAAATCAACAAATGGCCGTTATTTGATTATTTTCAATGATATTTATCAATGCAATTTTAAAGAAATAGGTGGTTTGTTTAATAAAGCAGTTGTGAAAGTTGCAGAGGTTATGGATGCAAAGTCTCAAGCTATGCAAGCTGGTTTTAAGGTATTTGGTAGTGCTGCAACAGCGAGTCAGCAAAGTTCTTCTGCTAGTACAAGTTTAAAAGTTTCTTCTAATTTAGGTACTAAACTATAGGCATGATATAAACCTCAAGCGCGGTCTCAAAAAAACTAATGAGGACCGTGCTTTTGGTTGATATGAAAGATAGCCCAAGTCGACATTTATATGTGAGCGCATTACTTTAATTTGTAATTGATGGTTTTTAAAATTCTGGTTCTTGGGTCGATTTCAGATTATCGTTATGTTATTCGCGCTAAAGCCTCAGACGTTGTTTCATTAATTTCATCCCGTCAAAAACAGATTGCGCTATTTGTTTGGGAAATGTGGTTGGTAGTTTTAATGTAACTTCGTCTATTACATCTTCTACTTTACTTAGCATTTCGTTGAGAATGATCTCAGCTTTTTCTACAGAAAAATTAGCTGCCTTCGCTGCTCCTATAAAGTGTCTACGTTGTATTCCATGCCAGTGGTAGTGATTGTTTTCTCCTTTGAGCGCCATTGCCATTTTAATTTTTTGTTTTTGTAATTGCTTTTTTGTAATTAAAGGATAGGCAGACATGATATCGTATAAAGGGGTTAGGCGATATTTTCCTTCTGGTTCAATAAAGATACTGAAATTTTTTGCATGTCCATCAATTGCAGCCAGTAACCAAAATAAAACCTGAGCACGAAAAAAAGTTTCTCTATCTTCTGTAGAGTTTATAGACCCAAGTAGTAAATTCATGATGCTGCGAATTCCAGGGCCACCTTCTGCTTGATATTTTAAATTAGGTGAGATACCTAATGCTTGACACATGTCTTCTTGAGGAAGTCGCATTAGCCAAGTTTTATCTTGAGATAACTTGCGATCAAATCGTTCTACTGCTAAAACTTTTATATTTCCAAAGTAAAGGATTTCGCATTTGGCAACAGGTAGTCCAAACGCTTTTGCAATTTGTGAACATAACCATTCATTTTCACAGCTATCGCTTAAATCCATTTGTTGGTGCTGAATAAATCCGATGGGCAATTTAAAGATATGACTAGTTGGAGTTGCTCCAAGAGGTCTACACCACTTATTGTTGTGGTATAAGAAAGCTGATTTTTCTTGTGCTCCAGCAATGGAAATACGAAAGTCAGTTGTGTCGTCAGTCATACCTAGTGGGTAATTTTGATATCCACTTAAAATAGATGCAATTTCTTTTTTATTGAGTGGCTCTGAGCTAATTGTATTATCAAAAGACGATATTTCGCCACTGATGATTTGTATGGCCCCAACACAATCTTTGCCTATGCTCGCTAGCAAATCAAATGGTTGATTTGTTGCAACATGAAATTTCGTCTGAATTCGTGCCCTAATCTGTAGATTATCAGGTAATAAGTTATCAAAAAAATTATAAACTACATCGCCTGAAAATAAGTTATTGATTAGTGGTAATGATAGAGAAATAGGGCGAGCACCGGGTGTTTCTAACCAGTATTGATCATAACGGAAGGTGAGGCCGCCTTTTAGGGTTTTTTCTAGTTTCCCAATTAATGTACCATTCATTAATATGTTGAGGACGCGAGTATGTATTTTCATTTTTACCATTCTTCTTTCCATTGAATATCAGTGTTAGTAAGATCATCTTTCGCTAATAATTTTATATTTAAATTAACCGCAGATAGGATGTGAAATAAGGTGCTTAGTTTCGTGCTATCTGGTTTAGTTTCAAATTCTGAAATAGTTTGTTGTTTTAATCCTACTAATTTACCAACGTCTGCTTGGCTTAGTTTAAGTTTTTTGCGTTGGCTTATGATAAATAAAGCCAGTTCTTTGGGGGAGTGAATAAGCATGGTTAGTCATCCTGTGTTGTTATTTCTACCCGCTATAACGGGTAATATTGATTATACCCGCTATAACGGGTAAAATCAATATTACCCGTTGTGGCGGGTAAAAACAGCTAATATGAAACTTTTATTTTGGGGCGTATTATAGCAGAATATACGCTTATAATATGTTATCTGGCATAAGCGGGAGAAAGAGCCATGAAAAGCATAAAAAGAAATAAAAAAAACGATTTAAAAGTAAAACCAGGCTCAGCTGAAGAGTTTTTTTTCAACAGTTCAGTCTGTTATGCAATCAGTTGACCAAGGAATAGCTATTAAATCGAGGGTGAAAACTGTGAGTTTTGAAGATTCTTTAGAAATGCTCCACTTTTTAAATAATTCAAACAATAATATTATTTTTGGGATTTAATAATGAAAAACGCAATTATTCTATTTTCCGGCGGCCTAGATTCAACGACTTGCTTAGCTTATGCAAAGTCAAAAGGATACAACTGTTACGCTATCAGTTTTAACTATGGTCAGCGGCACTCGGCAGAATTGAATGCAGCAAAAAAAATCGCCGCACATTTTTCTGTGCAACATATTATTGTTGATTTGCCAATTTCTCAATTTGGTGGTTCTGCGCTAACTGATAAAGCTCAAGCTATACCCGATTTTAATGGGAATGATGTTATTCCAAGTACTTATGTTCCCGCTAGAAATACGATTTTTTTATCTTTTGCTTTAGCTTGGGCCGAGGTATTAAAAGCACATGATATATTTATTGGTGTTAGCGCAGTTGATTATTCGGGTTATCCAGATTGTCGTCCGGAATATATTCACGCTTTTCAAACGTTAGCTAATTTAGCGACTAAAGTAGGTGTTGAAGAAGGAAATATGAGGATACAAACACCGCTTATTGATCTCTCAAAAGCAGAGACAATTAAATTAGGCTCATTATTGGGAGTAAATTATCAGCTGACAGTCTCTTGTTATCAAGCCACAGAAGATGGGCATGCTTGTGGGAAATGTGATAGTTGTAAGCTGAGAATTAAAGGTTTTAGTGATGCAAAGGTTGAAGATCCGACATGTTATGTGTCGTAATTTATTTTGCAACTTATGCTTGGTTGCTTAAATCAAAAAATAAAAATTCAGCATCTTCTGTGCACTGAATATGAATATTTTCATGTTGAATTGCTGCACCATCTCCGCTTGATAATTCTTGCGCGTTTATTGTAATTTTTCCTTTAATTAATTGTATCCAGCCTATTCGTTTATCTTGAAATGTGTAATCAAGCGTATGATTCTGAGTTAAATAGGCAGCATATAAATTTACATCTTGGTGAATAGTGACAGCGTCATCGCGTGTATCACGCGAACCGATTAAAATAAATTTATTTTGTTCTTTTTTAATAGTTTTTTGTTGGTAGCGCGGATTTAAGCTAGGTTCTTCAGGAATAATCCAGATTTGTAAGAAATGTAATAGTTCGGTTTTTGAATGGTTAAATTCACTATGTTTTATCCCAGTACCCGCGGTCATTATTTGAATTTCCCCGGGTTTAATAATAGATCCTGTTCCCATGCTGTCTTGGTGCTCTAAGGAGCCGGCAACAAGATAGGAAATAATTTCCATATTATCGTGAGGGTGTTTCCCAAAGCCAGCGCCAGCTTGTACCGTGTCTTCATTAATGACTCGGAGACTGCCAAAACCCATAAACGCAGGGTCATAATAGCTACCAAATGAAAAAGTATGAAAGCTTGTGAGCCAGTTAGTTTGGCTTTTTCCGCGGTCAAGATTTTTGCGAATATAGATCATAGTTCACTATATCATTAAGGAGGCATAAACTGGAATAATAATTTTACCTGTGATCTAATAATTTATTGTATTGGTTAATATTATTTTTTAAAGGAGTAAATCATGCTTAGCTTACGGAAAGTGGTGCTAAAATTTTTAACACTAACATGCTGTTGCCTATTATTAATCGCTTGCTCCAAAGTCACGCAAGAAAATTTTAATAAAATCCAGCCCGGGATGAGCTTAAAAGAAGTGAAAACTATTTTAGGTGAGCCAAGTAATTCACAAAGTGTAGATATTGCCGGTGTATCAGGCACATCATCCACTTGGAAAAATAATACAGATGAAATTAATATTAATTTTTTGGGCGATCAAGTGTTAGTTAAGACATATAACAAAGCAGTGAATCTGAAAGAAAAGGACTAACAAAACCAAAGCCCAGCAAAAGATGCTGGGCTTGCAATTACAATACTAATGATAATTCACTAAGCCTAAATATAGCAAAAACACACTAAATAACAACCATGCCGACCAATGTAATTCTCGAATTTTTCCATGTGCAATTTGCACGATAACATAGACGATAAACCCACAAGCAATACCATTAGCAATTGAAAACGTCAGTGGAATAAGTAAGATAATTAATACCGCAGGAAAACCTTCAATCGGTGAGCTCCAATCAATTTGTGCCAAGTGCGAACACATTTTATATGCAACAAATAATAATGCGGGAGCATAAGCGAAAACAGGAATCGTTGTTGCCAGTGGCGCAAACCAAATGATTAATAAAAACAGAATCCCAACTGTAATCGCCGTCATCCCTGTGCGACCACCTGCGGTGATGCCTGCTGCGTTTTCAACATAGGGGCCTGACGTTGATGTTCCAAGGACACCGCCGACCATAGTCACGATGCTTTCCGCGTAAAATGCTTTACTGATTCGCTCTACGGTTTGAGGTTTTGAAACAAGCCCTGCTTGATAAAGCAAGCTTAATAATGTCCCAGTACTATCAAATAGCGCAACTAATAAAAAAGTAAAAATAATCATGATGCCATGACTACTGAGTAATCCATGAAAATCTAAACTATTCCATGCAGAAGTGAGGTGTGGTAATTGAATGATCGTGCTTTGAAAATGATTTTCGCCACAGATCCAACCTAGTAATGTAGTAGCAACAATAGATAATAAAATCGCACCTGGAATGCGATAAGTATCTAGCACTATCATTAAAATAAAGCCAAAAAAGCCTAATAAAATAGGTATTGATGTGATGTTTCCCATCGTGACTAAGGTATCAGGATGTGCAATAACAATGCCTAATTGTTTTAAGCCAATAAAACCGATAAATAAACCGATCCCTGCACCGATAGCGTGACTAATAGCAGGTGGAATCGCTTTTAATAACCAATCACGTACGCGGAGAAAAGTTAAAAGAAAAAATGCTAAGCCAGCAATAATAACGCAAGCGAGTGCTTGGCCTAAATCTAATTGCCCACCTTTTACCACACTAAATGTGAAATAAGCATTAAGACACATGCTTGGAGCTAAAGCGATGGGATAATTGCTGAATAATCCACAAAGAATACTACCTAATGCAGCAACAATACAGGTAGCAATAAATGCAGTGTTGGGATCAAGCCCTGCTTGTCCCAGGATGGCGGGGTTTACCATGACGATATAAACCATGGTAACAAAAGTAGTAATCCCAGCAATAATTTCTTGTCGCCATTGGGTTTTGAGTTTAGTAAATTCAAAGTAATTAGCTAGTTGATTTAACATAAAGACACCTTATTGTTTAACGCAGTTTGAAAAATAAAATAATAATAGAAACTAAAAGAATAATGATGGGAGTATAACTTCCACCTTTGACTTGATAAGGCCCCGTTGCTTTTTTAATGTAACGACCAATTAATATGATTAATGCTGGTAAAACACCGAATAACAACACATCAATAAATCCTCCAGCAAAACCTAATGTTTGCAAAAAAATATGTGGATTAATGAGCGAGCAAATTAAGGGTGGAAGAAAAACAACATTAAATAATAATAATTCTTTTTTTCGTGAAATAGTATAGGGATGTTTTAATCCATCGCGAATAAAATCGATAAAACTGATGGCGCTAGGTAAAAAAGAAGTAAGAATAGCAAATAGAGAAAAGGATTTGATAAAAAACATGACATTCGTAGATTGTGAAGCATTTTGGAGTAGCTCACTAATCATATTAGTGTGTTCTAGTGCAGCAGGCGTGCTAGGTAAGATGCCTAAAATAATAAAATTCCATAATAAATAAACTAATAAAGGAATAAAATTACCAATAATAATCGCAAAGCGAATATGTTGAATATTTCTTTTTAAGTAATAAGTTAAGCTGGGCACAAGGTTTTGATAACCAAAGGAAATGAGTAAAATAGGTATTGTTGCGATGGCAGCGATAAGATTCGTATGTGACAAATGGTCGGTGGAAACTTTGGGCACACCAAAAGAAACAAGAATGCAATATGATAAAATTAAACCGACCATTAAAAAGCGATTCAGTTTATCTACTTTGTGAGTGCCAGAATAAGTGATTGAGCCGACAAAAGCAGCACACGCTAAAATACCGATATTGTCGCTAATGGGTTGATTAAAGATAAAGCTTAATAAATCTTTAAATAATTGTCCGCCAGCATCAAAGTAAGCAACGAATAGACAATAAAAGAGAAATAAAAATAAGCCGCCAGTTAATATTTTCCCGGTTTTACCTAGTGCATATTCAGCGATAGAAAAAAGATTTACTTTTTCATCAAACCAGAGTGTAGCTTCAAGTAAGAATAAGCCTGTAATGGTAGTGAAAATATAGCAAAGTAGCATGGCAATAGAGGAAGGAATAAAGCCGGCAAGAGCGCTCACCACGGGCAATGCGATCATTCCTGCACCGATACAACAGCCTGTGATTAATAGGGCGCCGCCTAGTGCGCTGGGTGATTTTATGGCTGTTAATAAATTCATTGATTTCATACCACTTGGTTTTTATGTTTTAATTTATGTGACTATTCGGCAAGTAAAAAGTTTGGTGGGCACGCTGCGCTTTGCCCACCCTACAAAAGCTTGTCATGCCAGCGTGCTTCTAGCTGGCATCGCATCTAGGAAAGCGCAGCGTACCCACCAAGCTCTAACCGCTGAATAGTTACCAATTTATAAGGCAACAATTTTTTGTTGTTGTATCTCTAATTTAGTAATAATACTTTTTAATTCGTCTAATTTTGTTTGTTCTTTTTCAACAACATCAGCTGGTGCACGATCAATAAAATTTGGATTTTTTAATTTACTTTCAGCTTTTTCTGCTTCTTTGCTTAACTTAGCAATTTCTCGATTTAAGCGTGCGGATTCTTCTTTTTTATCAATTAATCCAGCCATGGGGATCAAAATTTCTAATTCACCGACTAAAGCTGTTGCTGATTCAGGATATGTTGCACCAGAAGCTAACCAGGTAACGGATTCTAATCGTGCTAAAGTCGTAATCAGTGACGCGTGTTGTGCAAAACGAGTTTTATCTAACTCTGTACCTTTATGAAATAAGATAGAGAGTGGTTTGCCGGGAGCAATATTCATTTCGCTACGTACTGTTCGCACGGCAATAATCATACTTTTTACCCAATCTAATTCAGCTTCACTCGCTTTATCAATAAATGTCGGATTAACTTGTGGGAAAATTTGTGTCATAATCGTTGCGCCACTTTTTTTCGCAAGTGGCGCAATGCGTTGCCAAATTTCTTCAGTAATAAAAGGCATAATAGGGTGTATTAAACGTAACAATGTTTCTAATACTGAAACTAAAGTATGACGTGTTCCTTGTAGTTGTGTTTCTGTGCTGACAGCAGACATTAGAATGGGTTTAGATAATTCTAAATACCAATCGCAAAATTCATTCCAGGTAAAATCATAAATAGCTTGAGCGTAGAGATCAAAACGATACTCAGCGAGTGCGGCATGACTTGCTTTTATTGTGTGTTGTAAGCGTGATCGTATCCATTGATCAGGTAGCGAGAGTGCGCCACCCTCGTGCGTATCTTTGCCTTCGGTATTCATCATGACATAGCGTGCGGCATTCCATAATTTATTACAAAAATTACGATAGCCTTCTAGTCGACTTAAATCAAAACGAATTTCGCGGCCATACGATGCTAGTGAACAAAAAGTAAAACGTAATGCATCCGTTCCATGAGGTGATATGCCCTCTGGAAATTGTTTTTGTGTAGTGGCTTCAATGCTTTTTGCCATGTCAGGCTGCATTAACCCGTACGTACGTTTTTGAATGAGGTCTTGTAAAGCAATACCATCAATCAAATCAAGTGGGTCTAGCACATTGCCTTTTGATTTCGACATTTTGTGTCCTTCGGCATCACGAATTAAACCCGTGATGAAAACTTCTTTGAAAGGCACTTTGCCAGTAAATTTTAAGCCCAGCATAATCATGCGAGCAACCCAAAAGAAAATAATATCAAATCCCGTTGCTAAAACAGCGGTAGGATAAAATGTGTCGAGATCAGATGTTTTTTCTGGCCAGCCTAAGGTGGAAAAAGGCCATAATGCCGATGAAAACCAGGTGTCGAGTACATCTTGGTCTTGTTGTAAAATAACAGTATCAGCTAATTGATGTTTTTTACGGACATCAGTTTCGTTTTGACCAACATAAATATTTCCTTGCTGATCAAACCACGCTGGAATTTGATGTCCCCACCAGAGTTGACGACTGATACACCAGTCTTCAATATTATTGAGCCATTGAAAATAAGTTTTAGACCAATTTTCCGGAACAAATTTTATTTCACCGTTTTTAACTGCAGCTATTGCAGGTTCAGCTAGTGGTTGCATTTTCATAAACCACTGTTGCGTGAGATAGGGCTCAATAACAACACCAGAGCGATCGCCGCGCGGAACTTTTAATGTGTGCTTATCGATTTTTTCAATTAAATTCAGTGCTTCTAAATCTTTAATAATTTGTAGGCGTGCAGCAAAGCGTTCTAAGCCTTGATATTTTTTGGGTGTGTTTTCATTAAGATGAGCATCAGGTGTTAAAATATTAATTTGTGCTAACTGATGACGCTGGCCGATGGCATTATCATTAAAATCGTGTGCAGGTGTGATTTTGACGCAACCACTGCCAAACTCTTTATCAACATAATCATCAGCAATAATAGGGATAGTACGATCTGTCAGTGGTAAATGAACATGCTTGCCAATTAAATGCTGATAACGCTCATCATCTGGATTGACAGCAACCGCTGTATCACCAAGTAATGTTTCTGGGCGAGTTGTTGCAACAATAATATAATCTTGGCTATCAACTAAGGGATAACGAATATGCCATAATTTACCTTCTTCTTCGTTGCTAACGACTTCTAAATCTGAAATGGCTGTGAGTAATTTAGGATCCCAATTCACTAAACGAGTGCCACGATAAATTAAACCTTCTTCATACAAGCGGATAAAAACTTCACGTACAGCAACAGATAATGATTCATCCATGGTAAAACGTTCGCGTGACCAATCTAAGGATGCACCTAAGCGTCGAAGTTGACGGGTGATGGTGCCGCCAGATTCTTTTTTCCATTCCCACACTTTTTTGATGAAGGTATCGCGACCTAAATCATGGCGTGAAATATTTTCACGCATTAACTGGCGTTCTACAACCATTTGGGTAGCAATGCCCGCATGGTCTGTGCCGGGTTGCCAAAGGGTATTATCACCTTGCATGCGATGATAGCGTATCATCACATCCATTAGACTAAAACCAAATCCATGCCCCATGTGTAAGCTGCCCGTTACATTGGGGGGAGGGAGCATAATGCAATAAGGTTTACCATTTCCACTGGGAGCAAAGTACTGATTTTTTTCCCAAGTTTGATACCATTGCTGCTCAATGGCTTCCGGATTATAGAGTTTATCCATGGACTTATTTACTCAACAGTGGCTAGTTTATGGGTGGTGAGTGTGTGACCGAGAGTTTTATAATATCGGTAACGCTCACGAGCATGTTCTTGTAATGTTGTATCACTACCTACGCATTCTAAGATGCGGTTAAACTGGCGGTGAAAAGTAGGTGTTTCTAAGCTTAAATTAATTAAAATATCGCGGTGTTTTTCTGGCGTCACATTAAATCCCACTTGAATGGGTGGTGCAGGCTCAGGGCCTTCGCCATACAAATTATGCGGTAAAAAGCTATCCGCGCGATAAGTCCATAATAGTTCATCAAGAGTATGAGCATCGGCTTGATTGGCTGTGTGGATATAAATTCGATGTTTATTTTTGTAAGCTTTTTCTACTAAACGACACACGAGCTGAAAACAAGCATCAGGCTCGGGGTCGGATAGTATGTAAAAATCAATTTTGCTCATAGCTTACCTGTATTTTGAGGGGGTGGTGGTGGGCACGCTGTGCTTTGCCCACCCTACAAAAATAGATTATAAAAATGTAGGGTGGGCAAAGCGCAGCGTGCCCACCAACTCCTCACCGCTATTATCTCACTTCTGACACTCATTAATTAAATATTGAACTAACATCGGCACTGGCCGGCCAGTAGCATATCGATCAACTCCGCCCATCATAGCAGCCGTGCCTGCAACATCAAGATGTGCCCAATGAAATTTTTTGGCAAATCGCGATAAAAAACAGCCCGCGGTAATCGTACCCGCAGCACGCCCACCAATATTCGCCATGTCAGCAAATGGGCTTTTTATTTGTTCTTGATATTCATCCCACAAAGGTAATTGCCATGCGCGATCATAGCATTCATTACCAGCAGTTAATAAATCTTGTGCTAATGGCTGATAATTCGAGATTAAGCCTGTTGCATGATGGCCTAAAGCAACGACAACCGCTCCAGTGAGTGTAGCAATATCGATGACTACATCCGGTTTATAGCGTTCACAATAGGTAAGTGTATCACTCAGTACCAGTCGTCCTTCTGCATCGGTATTGAGAATCTCAACGGTTTGACCTGAGAGAGTGGTAACAATATCTTCTGGTTTACTTGCGCGGCCACCGGGCATATTTTCTGCAGCGGCTAATAATCCTACAATATGAATGGGTAGTTTTAATTCAGCGGCTGCTTGTATTGTGCCAAGGACAGTAGCTGCACCGCACATATCGTATTTCATGCCGATCATGCTTTCAGCAGGTTTAAGAGAAATACCACCCGTATCAAATGTAATGCCTTTACCAATCAGTGCCACAGTAGTGCTTTTTTTTGTGCTGCCTTTATATTCAAGGCAAATGAGTTTGGGATCTTGAATACTGCCTTTAGCAACCGATAGAAATGCACCCATGCCAAGTTTTTGCATATCTTTACGTTCTAAGATTTTTACAGAAATATTTTTATGTTGCTTGGCAAGTTTCTTTGCTTGTTCTGCAAGATAGGTTGGTGTGCAAATATTGCCTGGTAAGTTGGCTAGATTTTTAGTGAATTCAACGCCGTGACTGATGGCTAACGCTTGTTTTAAAGCTATTTCACTAGCAGTGATATCTTTTTTATTTTCAACGTGAAGTATGACATCTTTTATGCGCGGAAGAGTTTGTTTTTCACTTTTAAATTGTTGAAAGCTATAAAGAGCGGCATAGGCTACTTCAGTCGTTTGTTTAATTTTCCAGGCAGTAGCGCGTTGTTCTACTGTAAGTTCTGGAAGAAAAAATACCGCTGATTCGGTTCGAGTTGCACAGGCTGCTTTCATACTTTTATTAATCAAAGTGCGGTATTCATGATCTTTTAAAGGTTTATTTTTTCCACAACCAACGAGTAACACAAGGTCAGCGGAAAGATGAGGTATAGAATAAAGCGCTAAAGTTTGGCCTAATTTCCCCTCTAAACCGCCTTGCTTTAGAATTTTTTTAATGTACCCTAAGCTTAATTTATCCAATTTAGCGGCAGTAGGTGAAAGCTCGGCTTGTTCAAACACGCCGATAATTAAACAGCCTTTTTGTTTGCTTAAGTCACCGCTTTTAATTGAAAATTTCATGTTAGCTCCTTTAGATAAGATCCGATATAATACACTTTGCGTGGGCATGATTCTATATGGAATATTGATAACTATTCAGTGAAGAGGGAGTTTGGTGGGCACGCTGCGCTTTGCTCACCCTACAAAATTTAAATGTAGGGTGGGCAAAGCGCAGCGTGCCCACCAAACTCTAACCGCTAAATAGCTATTTAACATTAATAATACGAGCGGTTTTACCTCTCTCGAGTACAACTTGTGATTTTATCGCGCTATTTAAGAAAAGAAGTATTTAGTTCACTCCTAGCAGTGACATTCGTGCTATTGCTTATTTTTATGAGCAATCAATTAGTGCGTTATCTAAGTTATGCCGCATCGGGAAAGCTAGCCACTAATATATTATTACAATTGATTGGTTTTGAAATTCCTTATTTACTCGCTTTGTTGCTGCCACTCGGATTATATCTAGGAATTATTTTAGCTTACGGACGTTTGTATGCAGATAATGAAATGAGTGTCATGCAAGCGGGTGGATTAAGTTACGTACGTTTAACAGTTATTACCAGCACGATTACTTTAATTTTAACGGGCGTATTATTGGGATTAACTTTGTGGATTAATCCTATTATTTCTGCGAATAAAGAACGTACTTTAGCCGCAGGCATGTCAGCAGAAAATATTATTGCATCGTTGATGCCGGGGCGCTTTCAAGTATCCAGTAGTGGACGACGTGTTATTTATGTAGAGTCCATTTCACGAGCGCGCAAAAAAGCAGACAATATTTTTTTTGCAGAGCAAACTAAATCTTCATCAGAAGATGGTGCTCCTGGTGCTTGGTCAGTGGTATCGGCGGCACGCGGTTATCAATCGAATGATAAGGCAACTAAACGCTCTTTTTTAGTTGCGGAACAAGGCTATCGATATCAAGGAATTCCTGGTCAAAACGATTATAAAATTATTCAATTTAAAAAATATTCGGTGCAAATTCCAGAATTAACTGTTGGTAATCAACATAAAGAAACAGAAGGAATTTCTTCGTTAACCTTGTGGGATGATTATACTAATCCGAGTTATGCAGCAGAGTTGCAATGGCGTCTTTCGATACCTTTATCGGCATTTTTATTATCTTTATTGGCTTTGCCTTTTAGTTATGTACGACCTCGCCAAGGTCGCTATTCATCGTTATTTCCAGCAATATTAATTTATATTGTTTATATGAATCTTTTATTTGTTGCACGGAATTGGGTTGAACAAAAAGTTATACCAACCTCTTTAGGTTTATGGTGGGTGCATGGATTATTTATTTTGATTTTAGCGGGATTGCTTTTTTATCGTTCGAGAAAGTTCAAACAATTAATAGGTCTATCATGATAACGATTATTCAGCGTTATATAGCCAATACCTTACTGATCACAACTTTTTTTGTAGTTGTTATTGTGATTGGATTAGCTTTTTTTGTTGGTTTGTTAGGTGAGTTAAAAGATATTGGTGTTGGCGATTATAATTTTACTCAGGCGGTGATACATACCTTTTTGCGCTTGCCTTATGTGATTTATCAGTTTTTCCCTATGCTGGTTTTAGTGGGTGGAATGATGGGGCTGGGGACATTAGCGACGAATCGTGAGTTAATTGTAATTCGTACATCAGGTGTTTCTATTTTAAAAATAATGGGCGCTGTCATTATGGCTTCGGTTGTTTTGATTGTGCTTGCAACGATATTAGGTGAATTAATTGCACCACAAGCCAATTTTTTGGCGGATAAACGCAAGGATAGCGCAGAAAATTTTGGTCAAGCCGTAGCAACAGCATCCGGTGTGTGGGTGCATGAAGGAAATAATTTTTTACATATAGAGAAAGTGTTAGGAGTAGAGCACTTAGAAGGAGTGACGCGTTATGAATTTAATGCGCAGCATCAATTAATTAGTGCGTATTATGCAAAATTTTTGGATTATCAACAAGGGCGATGGTTGTTGCGTGATGTGGTGAAAACCTCTTTTTTACAAGATAAAACAGTTAGTGAGAAAATGGCTGCGTTGACGTGGAATATAAGTTTAAAGCCTAATTTATTGAATGTAGGTTTGATTGAGCCGCAGGAAATGTCATTGCCTGTGCTTTATAAATATTCGCGGCATTTAGTGGAGAATAAATCGCAGGCTACTCGTTTTCAATTTGAGTTGTGGAAGCGAATATTACAACCGTTGATGACCTTAGTGATGATATTGTTGGCAATTCCTTTTGTTTTTGGTTCGCCACGTTCGGTGACGATGGGTTGGCGGATTTTGTTGGGTGTTATTGTTGGATTTGTTTTTTATATTATGAATGCTTTGCTGGGGCAGTTTAGTGTGGTGTTTCAGATTTCGCCGTTTGTTTCGGCGTTGTTGCCGACGTTGGTGTTTGCGGTGTTGGGTGGGGGGTTGTTGTTGCGGGTTAGATAATTATTGTGGCTTGTAGTTGTAGGGTGGGCAAAGCGCAGCGTGCCCACCGTTGTCTTTGCCCTTGAATAAGTTGTAATTCAAGTAGAGTTTTGAAAGCTGGTGAAACAGATAATTTATTAGACGAAAAATGTGCTTCGTTAGGAAAAAGTCTTGTTGCAGTAACACCAAATGATTTAAAAGACTGTATTAAAGCAGCTAATCAGGCCTTGGTGTATCTCTCATGTCTTCATCCGAAGACAAATTTTCCCCTACCTTGTTCCGTTCAAAAAGACCAGAGTCCACTAATACTATTGCCACCCAAGCAGCACCTGAGGCAGAAGTAACAACGCCTTTATTACCAAAACATGAATAAAATTGATTTATGGTGTATCTGGTTATAAGTCACAAGGAAAAGAAGATTAATGGTGGGCACGCTGCGCTTTGCCCACCCTACGAAATTTGCCTCCCTCCTCAAAAAATAAAATCTTTGCATCATCAGTGTCGGCACTATTAAGCCTTATCGCATTATTTTTTTCACAAAAAGTAAAATATTTGCATTTAATGCGACACTATAAGATCGATTTTTACATATTAAGCATTGTTTGGTACAACAATGTCTTAGCGGAATGTAAGCAAATGACCACAATATGCATAAGACATTGCCTATACATGTAGCTGTTAGGCTTTCTTAAGCGTAATCAATAGTGATTGTAATTATATAATTTAAAGGTAAAAATTTTTTTTAAATTTGGAATTAAAGCAAAAAAGACATTATATCATCACTTGGCTTATCCTTTGTTTGCTCATAGTACACGATGTTTTATCTATAATAATCCTATAAATAATTCAGTGTCTATTGGAGAGAGTATGCAATCAAGTACAGAAGCGCAATTAAGTGAAGTGCAGCCATTAATAGATTCAAGTGGGTCTGCAGCAGCAGCTTATCCAGATGAAAAGCATGAAAATCCGTTAGCTAATGCTGTAGACAATAAAAATCACGAAAAAAAAACCAGCAAAGCAAAAAATCAAAATAAATCTTATTACCCTGCTGCTTCAGCACATGTCTCTTCACGAAGTGCTGATGCAGTGACACCTGATGTTAAAACTCCTCCTATTTCACCTAAGAATAATATTCATATAGAAATTACCTCAATTCCACCTCGCCCCGATGGAGTTGAAGCTGCGCCAAAAGGAGGCCCGGCAGTAAGAGCAGAAGTTGTTTCCACGAAAAAAGGCGATACGAGTTTATATACATTGATTAAAAATCATGTTTCTAGATTACCTCTTGTTCAGAAAAATAAAATTAAAATTTCTAAAACAGATGAAAAAGAAAAAAGTAGTAAAGATATCTCACCAAAAGCTCAAAGGGAAAAAGAAATAAATTCCATTTATGAGCGTGTTATGTCGCTTTTAAACCAGCGGTTTCAGGGAATTGCTCAAGTAGGTCAAACGATAGAAAATGAGGATTCATTTTTTAATACGATGGACCAGCTACTGCAAAAAGCTGAGATTGAGATTCCAGAAAAGCCAAATCCAAGTCCTGATGAAAAGCAGGAGGCGCTTGTTTTATCAACCAATAAAAAACTACGACTTTTATGCGATAGCTATTTACAAGAAGCTATTAAATCAAAAAGTGATTATTGGCTAAAAGCACGATTAGAAGAAAGGAAAATGGGTTATGCGGTTTATAAAAATAATCTTAAATTTACCACAAAAGAATTGAATGTTGGAGATGAAAAACGGGTTGCTATTCCTGGACGATATGATATAGAAGGACGCATTTTTTGTGGATTATTTAATATTCAACTACATGTTATCGTAGTTAGTGTGCCTAGAGATGAACTGGGTGAGTTAGATGATACAAAAGATATTGATTTAAGTCATAAACTAGTTACGGCAGACTATTGCCTTAACAGAAATGAAATTGATATGAAAGATAAATATAACGAACCTCGAATTTTGCATATGGTGGTTTTTGAGGATTCGCCGCAAATTATTCCAATAATTAATTTAAAATTAACAAAAAGAGAAGTAGAGCTAAAAGCACAACAAGATTTGATAATGGCTGAGAATGCATTAGATGATCAAAAGAGAATGATGAAAGAAACAGAGGCGCTTAATGAAGCGAGAAAGCAATCAAGAAGCCAAAATATTCGCCACTGGGTTGAGAAATATTTCCAGATAGCTCAGCAATGTATTGATTTGTGTGTGACAGTAGATACTAGCGGAAATGAAACTGTTAATCCACATCAAGCTGAAAAATTTGCAGTTGTATTAGGCGCACCAATACAAAAAGATATACAAGCTAATGGTGAAGAAGTGTATTATTTAAATCTAAATCATGGAGTTTTGGATAATACAACTGGTTTCTGGGCTACAATTAAAAATTGCATTAATGCATTTGAGAAAAGTCAAAAAGATTTAAATCGTAGTATTACTATATTGGAAGCTGTAGATAGAGACAGGCTTATTGGTAAGTTAGAGTTAGCGATTCAAGATTATAAAAAAAATGATTCTAGAAAATTAAAAGAACATATAACTCGTTTAAGTGATGGACTGGATCGAACTCATTTTAGTCAGGAAGACATAGAACGACGTTTTGTAAAGTCTGTGTGGCAATACTATAGTAATCGATTTGCAGCAGTTGAAAAAAATTGGAAAAGATCCACTATCTTGCGCGACTTCAATAATAATCGATCGTTAGTTAAATTTAAAGAAAATGTTGAAGCACTTGCAAAGAGTTCTTCTAAAAAAAGTGAGGACAGTCAGAGTGCAATACAGAGAATTCGTGAACCATTTATTGTCAAAATAGATCAAGCCGCAAATATCTATTGTGAACAATCTCGTAAGTGGTTAAGCAGCAACCCCGCTGAAAATGTTTTTACCCCTAAAGGCGACGATGAAAAGATTTATCGTAATTTGATAGCGGATGAAATTAAAGCGATATTTTTTCAAGGGAATTCCAGCTTTGTAGGTAATATTATTAATCAGGCTGAAATTTATGAGCCAGTTCACGGGAATGGTTTGTTGCATTTTGCAATGAAAAAATATAATGCAGTTAAAAGCCAACCTGCTAAAGACTTGGTATACAAGCTGATTGAAATGTTATATGAACGTGGAGCGCATCCCTACGTTAAAAATTTTCATGAACAAGCGGTATATGCTTTTGCTGGAATGGAGCGGTTAACTAATGAGGATCATTGGAGAATCATTAAGCTGCAAATTAAGTTTACACCAACAATAAGTGAGACTGAAAGAGACGCAAAAAAAGCTTTTTTACTCTATTGCGAAGAAACAATAAAGATAAAGGCAAGCAAACTTAAAAGATTATTTATTAATGAGCGGATTAAATTTATTGAACGACTAGAGACGATGCAGGAGCTCACTAATTTTTTGTATGATGCACAGAGTAATTTACATGATGCGGCTCTTACGAATGGCATTGTAGGATTAAGAAAAACTATTTCGAGAGGTGATAATTCTTCTTTAGTTAAAATTATTGATAAACAAGTCATAGGTCCGATGAATAGCGGTGATAGTTTTCAGCTAATGTATATGGTAGAGAAAAGTCTGAGTCAGTTGGCTGATGAGAATATTGCGCTTAAGGCCGCTTTGAAAGCTAGTATTGATCACCAGGCAGTGGTGGAGAGAAAGACTAGTGCTGACATAAAGGCTTTAGAAGAAAAAGTAAAGAAAGCAGAAAATGATAAAAAAGCTGCAGAAGATGCATCTAATCAAAAGCAAGCGGCAGATGCTAAGCAAGCTAAACTTGATTCTGAAGCTGCAGAAAACAGACTTAAAGCTGCGGTTAAAGCCGCAGAGGATAGATTGAAAGCTGAGCAAGCTGTATATGTTACACAAGTTAAGGCTGAGGCTAAGGCGGAGGTTGAAGCTGTAGAAAATAGACTTAAAGCTGAAGCTAAAGCTGCAGAAAATAGATTTAATGCTCGTATTGACGCTATGTTTAAACAATTTGCTGACCGAGAACGATTAAGCTTATCTCCTCAATCTAATAGCTTTACTTCGTCCGAAGTCCAAGCTCCAAATAATGCTCCTGATAGCAAAGTTAGTGCGGCAAGATTTTCACCAACTTTATTTGGAGAAGCAGCAGGTAATGCCGCCTCTGGTTCTGGCATTACTTTAACCAATTTACCGTCTAAAGTCGTGCCAAACTTATGAGTAATAATAGATATCTGGGAATTGATAATGAGGTTGTTAGTATTTAGACGAGTAATTATAACTTTTTGGCTGAATGCTCTGTTAGCTAATAAATATTACAGTTATAATATTGAATAACAAAATAGAAGTGAGACTTTAATTATGCCACATCCAAATGAAGAAACAATAAAGCAATTAGAACAAGATTTTTCTAATGAGCAAAAATTGCTTTATTTTCATACCCACCGGGATGAGCTGGTTATTGCAAATAGCAAATATGCAGATAAATTTGATTTAATTTCACAAGAAATTAATACACATAAAAAGCGTTGGAGAATTACTCAGTGGTGGACTGAATTATGGAACATCAATGATATTTGGACTAAGAAAAACTGGGTTATATGGGAAGCATCTCGTCGTGCAAAAGAGAAGTTAACTCAATATATTCAATTAGCTCAGCAATCTTCATCATTAGAAAAAACAGATAATAATTCATCTATTTCACCTAGCATAGATTACAAATTTTCTACTACAGAAAGTAAACAAAATGATGCATTGCACGCAGTACCATTCCATAATGTGGCTAGTCAGGTTGAAGTAAAAGCATCCGATTTAAAAGATACAGCAGCTAAAAAAAGATTATTGCTTATTGATATACATACTATGGATCGTAGCAAATTTTATGTTTACCTGCCTTCTTCTATTCAAATAATAGTAGATAAAATATCGCAATGGGCGAATACAGTCTTATCCCCATCAAAAAAGGCGGTAAAAAATCCACGTGGATTAAATGTGCTGCAATTAAAATCTATTCCAGAAAAAAAGAATGTTGGTCTTGATGAAGAAAAGCATGTAGCTCAAAGTGGAGTTAATGCACGTAAGTCATCAGTAAAATTAGAAAAGGATCTTATTTTTAAGAAAAAAGAAGATACTCAGATTGCAACTAGTCAACATGAACTTGTTCCTTATAATCAGTTACAGACTATAACTCCAGCATGTTTAAAAGATAAAAAGTTTTTATGTCAAAATATCATTTTTTTATGTACTTATTTAGATCTTGACTGGGATACAGCAACAGTAGATGGAATTATAGCGGCTTTCGCAAGCCGTCGAGATGCTGTTGATCCCGATAAAGTGCGTAAACACGGATATGAAATGAAGACGTCTCATAACGAGATGTATGTATTATATAGCATCGCATTTGCTAACTTTCAAAAATTAGACCCGCTCATTGATTATATCAAGAAAAATGGTATTCCTTCTTTCACTTCTCTTTCAGAAGCAGAAATAAATGAGGCTTACCGTTTGGGGCTGGAAGATAATGCAGTATGGAAGGTGTTGGTTAATTTTGGTACTGTAGCAGAAGGTCAGTATGAGACTAGACAACAAATTGAAGCGTTTACAAAGGGAGGAGAAGAACACGAGAAGGCAGCAGCCGGGTCAATTAAAAGCCTTCATTTAAGGCTGGAAGCACATGAAAAATCTATAGCTGAAAGTAAAGAAGCTGCAGAAAAACGATTTCGAGATGACTGTAAGCAACGTAAAGATAAGGCTGAAGCTGCAGAAAATAGAGTTACAATTGAGATTGAAGCTGTAATAAATAGATCTAGAGCTGACCGAGAAGCATCTGTTAAACAAGCTAAAGATGAGAGTGAAGCTCGGGTTGAAGCTGCAGTGAGTAGGTTTAAAGCTGCAACTGAAGCTACAGAAACTAGACTTAAAGCTCGCGAAGACCGTTTGTATGCTGAGTTAAAACTACTTGCTGGCCAAGGACAATTAAACTTACCTCCCCAATCAAATAACAATGCAAATTTGACTGTTGGTCACGATAGTATATCTACGTCATCAACAAGTCATCCATTAAAAGATTTACAAGTAGATGCTCAATCCCAAGGTTCAAATTCTGCTGTCTCTTCCACTGCTTCATCTTCTTCTGAGGATAAATCTTCACTTACTTTGTTTAGTTCAAAAAGACCAGAGCCTGTTAATACTATTGTCATCCAAGCGACACCTGAGGCAGAAGTAACAGCGCCTTTGTTGCCAAAACATGAGTAAATTAATAGATCGTGCAGATTATCAACACCCTCATCCGCCCTTCGGGCACCTTCTCCCACCGCCAAAAGCGCGGCGAGAGAAGGGATCGAGATAATCGCACGCTGCGCTTTGCCCACCCCACAAAACTTACCCACTCAACTTCTTCTTCAACAACTCATTAAGCTGCTGCGGATTAATTTTCCCGCCAGACTCCTTCATCGCAAGCCCAACAAAAAACCCAAACAACTTATCTTTTCCCGCACGATAATCCGCAAGCTGTTGTGGATTAGCAGCAATGATTTTATTAACCAAGCTTTCAATTGCCCCACTATCAGTAACCTGTTTTAACCCTTGTTTTTCAATAATTTCATCCACATCACTCGCGCCATTCCATAACGCTTCAAAAATAGTTTTAGCGATTTTACCCGAGATAGTATTATCCGCAATCCGCTGAATTAATTGGCCTAACTGTTTAGCAGTCACTGGGCTTTCTGTAATTTCCGCATCTGTTTTATTTAACGCCGCAGATAATTCACCCATAACCCAATTCGCTGCTAATTTTGCTTGATTACCAGACTCAATAACCGTGGTTTCAAAATAACTTGCAAGCGCTCGACTACTCGCTAATACATTGGCATCATAAATACTTAAACCATATTCATCAACAAATCGTTGTCGCTTTTGTTCTGGTAATTCCGGCAATTCACGCTGAATTTCAGCAATTAATTCATCCGTAATAATAAGCGGTAATAAATCAGGATCAGGGAAATATCGATAATCATTCGCTTCTTCTTTACTACGCATGGAACGAGTTTCATTTTTATTGGGATCAAAAAGTCGTGTTTCTTGGGTTATTTTCCCGCCATTTTCAAGTATTTCTATTTGTCGTTCAACTTCATAATTAATGGCTCGCTCAACAAAACGAAATGAATTAATATTTTTTAACTCTGTGCGAGTGCCGAGTTTGTCTGCGCCAACACGACGTACAGATACGTTAGCATCACAACGAAAAGAACCTTCTTGCATATTACCATCACAAATTTCAAGATAACGTACGAGTGAATGTAATGCTTTTAAATAAGCAACCGCTTCTTTTGCAGAGCGCATATCGGGTTCAGAAACAATTTCCAATAAAGGTGTACCAGCACGATTTAAATCAATACCAGATAGTCCAACGAAATTTTCATGTAATGATTTCCCTGCGTCTTCTTCTAAATGTGCGCGAGTAATGTTGATGCGTTTATTCGTTCCATTTTCTAAGGGAATATCAATATAACCACCCTTACCAACCACAGGCAGTTCAAACTGACTGATTTGATAGCCTTTGGGTAAGTCAGGGTAAAAATAATTTTTACGTGCAAATACGGATTTTCTAGTGATTTCAGCATTAATTCCTAAACCTAACTTAATAGCCATGCGAATCACTTCTGTATTTAATACAGGTAACACCCCAGGAAATCCTAAATCAATAAAACACGCTTGTGTGTTAGGCTCTGCACCAAATGTTGTTGAAGCGCCTGAAAAAATTTTACTTTTTGTTGCAAGTTGTGCATGTACTTCTAAACCAATAACGATTTCCCAGCCATTTATTATCATCTTAAAACCCCTTTGGCATGTGTGTATGCCAATCTGTTGCTGTTTGATAAGCATGCGCTATATTTAATAAACGTGCTTCTTCGAAATAATTGCCAATGAGTTGTAAACCAACGGGTAATCCTTGAGAAAAACCAGCAGGTATTGACATCCCGGGTAAACCAGCAAGGTTAACAGCGATAGTATAAATATCAGATAAATACATGCTGACAGGATCATCGGTTTTTTCACCTAATTTAAACGGTAAAGTGGGTGAAGTGGGTCCCATAATGACATCAACTTGTTTAAACGCGGCAATAAAATCATGACGAATTAAATTACGAATCTTTTGTGCTTGTAAATAATAAGCATCATAATAACCAGAAGATAAAGCATATGTTCCTATCATGATGCGACGTTTTACTTCAGCACCAAATCCTTCACTACGCGATCGTTTATAAAGATCTTCTAAATCAACTGGATTTTTGCAACGATAACCATAACGTACACCATCAAAGCGTGCTAAATTAGAGGAACATTCTGCTGGCGCAACAATATAATATGCTGGAATGGACAATGAACTATTCGGTAAACTAATTTCATGTAAGGTCGCACCTAGTTTTTCATATTCTTTAATTGCAGCATGAATATTTTTTGCAATATCAGCATCTAAGCCTGCGCTAAAAAATTCTTTTGGTACGCCGATTCGTAGACCTTTTACAGAATCTGCTAAAGTTTTTGTATAGTCAGGAACAGGTTTGTTAGCACTAGTCGAATCGCGCGGATCAAATCCGGCCATGCAATTAAGCAGCATTGCAATATCAGCACTCGTACGTGCAAATATTCCACCTTGATCAAGACTGGATGCAAAGGCAATCATGCCATAACGTGAAACTCTACCATAAGTCGGTTTTAAGCCAGAAATACTGCACAGCGCAGCAGGTTGACGTATTGACCCACCCGTGTCAGTGCCTGTTGCTGCAGGTGCTAAATAAGCTGCAACAGCCGCTGCTGAACCGCCTGATGATCCACCGGGTACGCGTTCTAAATCCCAAGGATTTTTTACGGGACCATAAAAACTATTTTCATTGGATGAACCCATAGCAAATTCATCCATATTTGTTTTGCCTAACATCACCATGCCAGCATCATTAAATTGCTCAATGACAGTTGCATTGTAAGGGGAAATAAAATTATCTAACATTTTTGATCCGCATGATGTGCGAATCCCTTGCGTGCAGAATATATCTTTTTGTGCGATAGGAATACCTGTTAGTGGGCCTGCTGTACCCGCAGCTAATTTTTTATCTGCTTCTTTCGCAGCATTGAGTGCGTGCTCTTCTGTTACAGTAATAAAGCTATTGAGCTGTTGATCAAATTGCTTAATTCGATTAATAAAAAATTGAGTTAGCTCGGTGCTAGAAATTTTTCGCGTAGCTAAATCTTGGGTTAATTCAGTTATAGTTTTATGTATCATAGTTTACATATCCTAAAATTATTCAGCATCAATGACTTGTGGAACTAAATACAATCCTGCTTCAACAAGTGGAGCAATTGCTTGAGCTGCTTCACGTTGATCGGGTTCGGTGACTTCATCTGCGCGTAGACGCTGTGACAAATCCAGTGGATGCGCGAGTGGTTCAATATTCTTTGTATCAACTTGATTCATTTGCGCAACCAAATCAAAAATTCCTGAAAGCTTTGCGGTGAAAAGAGCGAGACTTTCTTTAGGCATTGTTAAGCGTGCTAAGTGTGCAATTTTTTCAACGTCATCGGTGGTGAGTGACATCAGAATCAACTCCATTTTTGTTCGGGTTAGAGGTTAGTATTTAGCAATCTTAAAGGGTTTGGTGGGCACGCTGCGCTTTGCCCACCCTACAAAATTTAAATGTAGGGTGGGCAAAGCGCAGCGTGCCCACCAAACTCGTTGACTGCTGAATAGTCACAATTAGAAAGCCTGTGATTATACTGCCTAAAACCGCAAGCTGGCTATCTTTTCTGTATGGTGCATGAGCTTAAAAAACACAGACCCGGCATTGGGCAAGAAAAGCACAGCTGTGGCGCATTGTATATACTTAAGAGCGAATTGCTTGCCATGGATGGCAAGCCTAACACCATGGACGTGTGCTTTGAGCGAGAAAGCATATACACACACTCACGCCTGCGCTTTTATTGCCCAGCATTCAATCTATGTTTTTCAAATCCCCCCTCCAGCACAAGGTTTGTAGAGGAATCTTTGCAAATTGCTATAGTCAGTTGATTGGTAATCGATTAGAATTCCCTCATCATAAAATTTCTTAAGGATGTATAGCAGCTATGTTGTTAAAAAGATTACGGGGCCGGTTTTCACATAATTTATCAATTGACTTGGGTACAGCAAATACTCTTATTTATGTGCCTGGCAAGGGTATTGTTTTAAATGAACCGTCCGTAGTTGCCATTCGACATACGCCAGGTTCCTCTAATGGTCAAAAGCATGTTGCAGCGGTGGGTAGTGAAGCTAAGTTAATGTTAGGCCGCACACCAGGCAATATTAATGCGATTCGTCCTATGAAAGATGGTGTTATTGCTGATTTTTATGTAACAGAAAAAATGCTGCAGCACTTTATTCATAAAGTGCATGAAAATCGGTTTTTACGTCCAAGTCCTCGCGTATTGGTTTGTGTGCCTTGTGGTTCTACGCAAGTGGAACGTCGAGCGATACGTGAATCCGTTATTAGTGCGGGCGCTCGTGAAGTTTATTTATTAGAAGAGCCAATGGCAGCAGCAATGGGTGCAGGCATGCCAGTTGATGAGCCGCGTGGTTCTATGGTTGTGGATATTGGTGGTGGAACAACAGAAGTCGCGATTATTTCTCTCAGTGGTATAGTCTATTCTGCTTCAGTGCGGATTGGTGGTGATCGATTTGATGAAGCTATTATTAGTTATGTGCGCCGTAATTATGGCATTTTAATTGGTGAAGCGACGGCTGAACGCATTAAAACAGAAATTGGTTCTGCTTACCCAGCAAATGAAATTCGAGAAATGGAAGTACGAGGACGAAATCTTGCCGAAGGTATTCCACGTAGTTTTACATTGAATAGTAATGAAATTTTAGAAGCCTTGCAGGAACCATTATCGGGGATTTTAGGTGCGGTACGTGCGGCACTAGAACAAGCACCACCTGAATTAGCTTCAGATATTGCTGAGCGCGGCATGATCTTAACCGGTGGCGGTGCTTTGTTGCGTAATATTGATCGATTATTTATGGAAGAAACTGGTTTGCCTGTCATTATTGCTGACGAACCGTTAACCTGTGTTGCTCGCGGTGGTGGTAAAGCATTAGAGTTGATCGATACGACCGGCATGGATTTTTTGTCTAAAGAATAAGGGGTTGGGTTATTAAACTTCTTTTTACTCGAGGATCACAGCCAGGATTAAAAGCATTAGTGCTGGTTGTGTTCGCTATTGCGTTAATGATCTTAGATAAGCGTATTGCTGCAACAGATCAATTGCGTGCAGCCTTGTCTGTTCCTCTGACACCTATTTTATATGTCGTCAGTTATCCTATCCAAATGATCGATAAATTAAGCAATCTAGCAAGCACTCATGATAGTTTGGTAAAAGAAAATCTTGATTTGAAAGCCGATCAATTATTATTGAAAGCGCAAGTTCAACGTCTCATTGCCTTAGAATCAGAAAATAATCAACTTAAAGCATTACTCAGCTCTACCGCCACTATTCAAGGGAAAGTATTAGTCGCTCAAATTATGGCGGTGGATACCGATCCATTTATTAATCAGGTCATAGTTGACAAAGGGGTTCATGACGGTTTATTTGTCGGGCAACCAGTGTTGGATGCAAATGGTGTGATGGGTCAAATAGTTCAAGTAGGGCCTTTTACAAGTCGAGTGTTATTAATTAATGACACACATAGTGGCGTGCCAATTCAGAATGCTCGTAATGGTACTCGTGGCATTGCAATAGGTGATAATTTTTCAGGTAAATTGCGTTTAGTCAATGTGCCACAGACGGTAGATATAAAGGCGAATGACATGTTAGTGACTTCAGGTTTAGGTGAACATTATCCAGAAGGGTATCCTGTTGGACGAGTCATATCCGTGATTAAAGATCCAGGTTTGCAATTTGCGACGATTACTGTTGAGCCGAGTGCGCATTTAGATCGTAGCCGACAAGTATTACTTATTTGGCCGCCAAAAGAAGCATTTGCAAAGTTAAATTCTTCTAGCACTATTCCGGTTGCTGTAATTAAAAAAACTGAATCCGCACCGGTTGTTTTAGTACAAACTGTTCCACCCGAAATTCCAGCGAAAGGATTAAAAGTATGACAGATACTAATCATTGGTTAGTGATAACGTTAACTTTTATTATTGCATTTATTTTAACTTTATTACCTATGCCAGATTGGACTGTATGGTTAAGACCCGCTTGGGTATTATTAGTATTAATTTATTGGTTAACCATAACACCTTATCGAGTTAACTTAGGTGTTGCTTGGCTGCTTGGGCTCTCTTTAGATATTTTTAACGGTACCTTATTAGGTGAGCATGCATTGGCATTAACTGTTACTGGATATTTAGTATTAAGAATTCATACTCGTTTTCGTATGTTCCCTTTAATGCAGCAGGGTTTATTTGTTTTATTATTTGTTTTGCTTTATCAAATGATAATTTTTGGTATTCAAGGTTTTGTCGGTGATTTGCCAAAAACTTGGTTATATTGGTTATCCTCAATTACCAGCATGGTATTATGGCCGTGGGTATTCGTGATTATGCACGATTGTCGACGACGTTTTCGAGTTATTTAAAGTACCCTACGCATGTCAGAAGAAATTCTAGTTAACATTACACCGCAAGAGGTACGCATCGCTTTGTTGAGCGATGGCATACTCCAAGAAGTTCATATTGAACGTAGCGTACAACATGGACTCATTGGTAATATTTATAAAGGTCGAATAAATCGAGTTTTACCGGGCATTCAATCAGCATTTGTTGATATAGGTTTAGAGCGATCAGCATTTTTGCATGTAGATGATATTGCAGCGGTAGATACTGATATTAGTAAGTTATTAAAAGGTGGGCAAGAATTATGGGTGCAAGTCTATAAAGATCCATTAGGAAATAAAGGTGCTCGATTAACTACTTTGCTTACTATTCCTTCGCGTTATTTAGTTTTTACTCCCGGTATTCAGCAAGTCGCTATCTCGCAAAAAATTGTTGATGAACAAGAGCGTGAACGTTTATTAGGAATGATTACTGCTGAACCTGCTGGTGGTTATATTTTTCGTACGGCTGCTGAGGGCGCAACACAACAAGCTATTGATGAAGACAAAATATTTCTGCAGCGCTTATGGTTAAAATTAGTAGCACGGGGTTCGCAAGCAAAAGCAGGTGAAATTATTTATGCTGAAATCCCCCTCATTTTACGTATTTTGCGTGATTTTGTTGCTTATGAAGGAAGAAAAATTTGGGTAGATGATCAAGCTACTGTTTTAGCTATGCAAAGTTTTGCTCAAGGTCAGTCATTAAAATTAAAAGATAATATTGAATATTATAATAATGATGCACCTATTTTTGATTTGTATTCTGTAGAAAATGAATTACAAAAAGCATTACAGCGAAAAGTATATTTAAAATCCGGCGGACATTTGATTTTTGATCAAACAGAAGCAATGACAACGATTGATGTGAACACTGGGTCTTATATTGGTAATGGAAATTTAGAGCAAACTATTTTTAAAACTAATCTCGAAGCTGTTGAGGTTATTGCGCGCCAAATTCGATTACGTAATTTAGGCGGTATCATTATTATTGATTTTATTGATATGAGTCATGATGCAAATAAAGAATCTATTATGCAGTCTTTAGGGTCAGCAATGGCAAAAGACAGTGCGCGAGTACAAATCAGTGAGCTTTCAAGTTTGGGCTTAGTGCAATTGACTCGCAAGCGGGCGCGGGAAAGTTTAGAACATATACTCTGTGTTGCCTGCCCACTTTGTCGTCAGCGCGGCTCTATTAAGTCAGTAGAAACAGTATGTTATGAGATTTTTCGTGACTTAAAACGCATGGCGCCTATTTATCCCTGGTCTGGATTTTTGTTAGTAGTAGGAGAAAGTATAATCAATACCTTAGAAATTAAGATGCCTACCATCTTAGCTAAATTAGAGGTACAGTTAGGAAAGCCAATAAAAATAAAAAAAGAATTATCTTTCACTCAGGAGCAGTACAATATTTTGCCTTTAGCAGACAGGGAATGAAGCGTGAGAGTATTATTACCTAAGGTAGTAAAAAAAGTGTGGCTTATTTTAGCCACTATTGTGTTGCTAATCAGTTTAATCGTTGGGGCTGGGCGTTTAATCACTCCACACTTAAATAATTATTTACCTGACTTTAATCGGTGGGTCAGTGATACATTAAAAACACCGGTATCAATAGGCAAAGTTTATTTATCTTGGGACATGGTTGAGCCAACCATTACTTTTAATGAAGTTAAATTGCTAGATAAAGAAACGCATAAAGCTGTTTTTCGCATTCAGCATGTTAAAATTAATTTAAATATTTTTCGTAGTTTACTCGCCAGAAGTTTTTTTATTGATAGTATCACTATTGCAGGTGTCCATGTTTCAGTGCATCAGACGCACGGTGGTCAATGGAATGTTGAAGGTTTAACAGGGTTACAAGGCGCTGATGATTCAACAGGGTCACTGTTAAAAGCACGCGATATTTTGCTTGGCCTTTCTGCAACACCTTATTTAGTATTAGATGATATTAATATTTTATTTTATCCAGCAGAAGGTTCTTCATTATCTTTTTCTTTATCTAATTTAACTTTAAAAAATTCACTGGCGTCACATTCCTTGCGAGGTAAAGCAGTTTTACTTCAAGACATACCCACGCGGTTAGCTTTTAATATAAATTGGAATGGAAGTTTGCTTGATATACCCCATATCTCGGCACAGACTTATGTTTATTTAGAAGGTGTTAATTTGCCACAATGGGTAGGAAGGCAAGTGTGGCATGATTTACAAATCAAACAGGGTTTAGGTAGTTTAAAAATTTGGGCGAATTGGGATCATAATGATTGGCAAAAAGTACAATGTTTATTGCAATTCTATGATTTACAAGTTAAATCACAAATAACGAATAAAACTATTGTTATACCACGATTTAATGGTCATTTGGGCTGGCGTCAAGAAGGAAAAAAACAAATCTTTGCTGGTGAGCAAATATTTTTAGATCTTGCTGATCATCTTTGGCCAGTGACGAGTTTTTATTTGGCGTTGTTGCCTGATAAGACGGGAAAGTACTTTCCAGCTGAGGTAGGCGCCGGTTATTTTGATTTAGCTACGATTAATACAATTGCTGCGACTCTTCATTTGTTGCCTGAAAATGTGCAAACACAATTACAAGCTTTTCATCCAGTTGGCGAAGTGAGTCATTTTAAATTCTCTGATTTACTTGTTGAGCCCAAACAGTTTTTATTAAAAGCTGAATTTAAAGGTTTGGGAATTGCTGCAGTAAAAAAATATCCAGGGTTTTCTAACTTAAAAGGTGCTTTATCTTGGAATGGTAAAGAAGCCAATATAAGTTTAGCAAGTTGGAAAACAGTACTTATTTTAAAAGATATTTTTCCAAATGATTTACAGTTAGGTAATGTAACTGGGATGGCAACAATAAAACCAGCAGCAAATGATAGTTGGTTGGTGACATTCGATGATTTAACGATAACTAATGCCGATTTAAAAACAAAAATAAATATGGACTTAAGTGTCCCATCAACGCATATTCCGGAAATTAATTTAAAAGCAAGTTTTGCGATGGAAAATGTAGCGCACTTAGTAAATTATTTTCCAAGCAACAAAATGGAGCCCGATTTAATAAAATGGCTGCACAGTGCATTTGTTAGCGGTCAAGTGCAATCTGGATCGGTGGTTTTACAAGGAAATTTAGCTAATTTTCCATTTGATAAAGGTGAGGGAAAGTTCTTAATTAGTGGTAATCCGAAAAATGTCGACTTTCAATTTGCGCCAGGTTGGCCGTTAATTACCAAGGGGAATGGTGAATTAGTGTTTTCAGGTCGAACACTAAAAATTAAGCTGAAATCGGGTTACATTTTAAATGTGCCTTTAGCAGATATTTATGCTGAAATCCCTTACTTAGGTGAGACTCAACCACAAATATTAAATGTAAATGGCGATATTCATGCTGACCTGGCGGATTTATTAAATTTTCTTCACCAGAGCCCATTAGAAAAAAATATTGGTAATCAATTAGCAAACATGGGTTTAAAAGGTGCTGCCAATTTAAAATTAAACTTAGTGGTTCCGTTAAAAAAACCAGAGCTTACTAATGTGCAAGGTAATTTGATTATTCCTGATGGTATTATTTTTATGCCAATTTGGAAAATTTCATTAGAGCATGTACAAGGGTTATTACAGTTTACAGAAGCGGATATTTTAGCAAAAAATTTACAAGGGAAATTATTTACTGAAAATGCAACTTTGAATATAGGCACTCAACATCCTGTTAACGGTATAGCGTATGTGGAAGCAAATCTAGCGAGTCAAATTGATCTTGCTAATATCCAAGCATTATCTAATTTGCCAATAGCTTCTATTGCGCAGGGAAAAACGGCATTTACTACCCAATTAAAATTGTATTCGGCACAAGTTTCTTCTCAAGTGAGTACAGTTACTTTGCGATCAGATTTACAAGGCATAACATTAAACCTACCAAAACCATACAGTAAAACAGCTACAGAAACTAAAAATTTGCAATTAGATATTCGTTTGAGTTCACCGCTGTTGGGAATTAATGTTAATTATGATAACTCAGTAACTGCAGCATTTGATTTTGCAAAAAAAGTGGGTGGATTACAATTTTATAGCGGTGAAGTGACCTTGGATGGACAGGCAAAGTCGCAAAAAGAGCCAGGGTTATTGTTGACAGGAAATTTTAAGCAACTTGATTGGGAAACAATAAATCAAAGTCTTGCTAATAAAAATACGCCAGCTTTTGATATGTCTTTTTTGCGTGGAGTGAATTTAAACGTCGAGAATTTTAAATTGTTTGGGCAAACACTCAATGCTGCACACATTCAATTAGTAAAACAAAAAAATCTCTGGTCAGTGCAAGTCAATAGTCGAGAATTAATGGGAAATTTGACTGTTTCTACTGAAAATGTGCATCCTTTTATTCAGGGAAATTTTCAGCGTTGTTATTTAAAATCGGCGGATGGAAAAACCGCATTAGATCCAAAATTAATTCCTGCTTTGTCTATTGTGAGTAATGATACGCGGTTTAATGGTAAAAGTTTGGGGTTTCTTAAACTCAATGTTGTTCCTGATAAATCACAGCTTATTATTCGCGAATTAAAAATTGAATCACCGCTAATGCGTTTGCAAGCTCAAGGTGGATGGCAGATTAAGAATAATTCCAGTCAATTACACGGGACCATTACAACAACTCGCTTAAGTAATTTATTAAAGGCTTGGGAGGTAGGTTCTTCTAACTTTGTTGGTAATAAGGGTGATATTGATTTTGATTTAACGTGGCCAAGCACACCTTATCAACCGGTAGTGAGGGGGATGTCAGGTACTATTAAAATTGCTATAGGTCCTGGACGAATCTTAGATATGGGCGAATCAAATAATGCAAAAATGGATTTAGGTCGTTTACTTAATTTATTTAGTATCAGTGCGATTCCGCGTCGTTTAGCGTTGGACTTTAGTGATGTGGTTGGAAAAGGTTATGGGTTTGATTATATTAAAGGGGATTTTGTTCTTAAGAATGGCAATGCATTTACTGATAATGCGCGATCTGATGGCCCCATTGCTCGAGTTGAAATTTCTGGACGAATAGGAATGGCGGTGCAGGATTTTGATTTGGTTGTAGGCGTTACTCCTTATGTAACAGGAAGTTTATCTACAGTGGTTGCTTTTTGGAATCCGCTGGCTGGAGCAGCAACGTGGTTAATTAGCCAGGCTGTTGGAAAAGCTATGTCGAAATCCACTCTTTATCATTACACAGTGAAAGGCCCCTGGAATAATCCGGCTTGGCAAGCTACGCATTAAATTGGCTGGGGTCCTGTCACGATATGATTTTTTTTCGTGCTCGTAAACTCCACGGGATCCAGGTATGTCGCTAAACAGTGACTATCACTCCGCAAATATTTCTAGCCCATTGAAAAAAAAGGAATTTTTTTATGTTATAATAGATATAAAGGCTTAAGCTTTATTTAATTTGTTTATGCTAGAATCTAGATAATGAATACTATTAAAAGAGGGGGGGGTGCGTATGGTAGATATGACGGCAAATAACCGCAACTCTCGTGATGCGCTTGGTGATGAGCTTCTAGAGCAAAATAAACTGCATATTCAAGCATTAGAGTATGATGTAAAAAAAGCAGAGCGTCAGTTAATGACGTTTTACAGAGATCATGCTCAAGCTTTATTGGTAAAAGATACTATAACCCCCGATATTGATAAGTTAGCGATAAGCTATTATGGCCATTTAAAAGTTGATGCATTTCATGATAAAAATAAAAAGACAGAGATTAAGTTAAGAGAAGGAAAAGAAGCTTTAAAGTCGATGATTGATGAGGAATTAAAAAAGCAAAAATTAGATAGCTTAGTTTTAGAAATGACTCAGTTAATCGATGCCTCAATCGAAGCACAAGTTGCATTAGTCCTTGAAAAGGAAAGAATAGAAATTGCGTTAGCGATTGAAAAAGAAAAACAACAAAAGGCTAAAACAACAGAAGCAGTTGTGGACGCACATTCCACGGCTGTTATGATTGTTAATTCAATCAGAAAATTTTTAGAATACAGTGGTCAAGCGATCCTTCTTTTTGCTCAGGCAATACGCCCAATTGCAGTAATTATTTCAGGTGTTGCTGGAATTTGGGATTCTATTAAAGCATTAAATTCAAAAGTTGAATCCGATTTTGGAAAAGGTGCTAAAGTTACGGTTAATATTTTGTTGGTTGCTATAGGTATTGCTGGGTTACTTGTCGGCCCATTAGCTGCTCTTGTTTTAGCCCTCGTAGCATCTGTTGTAGCGTTTTTTAAGGATGGCGTTGTTCCCTTAAGAAGTGCGCAGGAAGCTGTTGATCAAAAAGAACAAGAATTAGCGGCTGCAGAAAAAGCGCAAAAAGAATTTGAAGCGAGCAATGGAAAAAAATCTGATTTGTATTCTGCACAATGTATAAAGTTAACCAATGAATTAAATGTGTGTAGAGTGAAACTAATGCTTGCACGTCGAAATTACTACGGTTTTTTGGTAGTAATGATGGGTACAGTTTTGTGTTGTATACCTTTTCCGCCGGTGCAAATAGTTGGTGTATTCTTATTGTTAGCGAGTACAGTGGAATATTTTGTTAATAAATATAAATTATATGCGCGACTTGAAAACTTTTTTACAAATTTATTTAATCCCACTAGTGCAGAGTTAGCTCATGCTGTAAAACCAGACTTAGCAAAACAACATGCGGCACAAATAAATAAATCATTAGTTGATACTCCGGTGGTAGAGCCAAGTAAAAGTTTTACTGGTCTGAATAAAAAAGGTCAAATTAGACCGCGTGCTAATTCTGCGCCAACACTTTCACAACATACAGAATCTTCAAGTTCCATTGTGGATGCTGTGAACAAAGCGGCTAAAGAAACATTATTAGCACCTGAAAATGTGAGTAGTGACAGTGATAGTGAGGTATCAGCAGAATCAACACCGCAGCAAACTAGCCCTTCTGTGTCTCCAATACCTACTAGTTCTGGTGAGCACGCTGCATACCATTTGCTTGCTATTTCTCGCCAGCCTAAGTCTAACAATCGTTCTTCTTCACCATTAGGTGTGGCTGATAAACAAGAAGCATCTGTTCCTGGAGCAGATGTTGCTGATGAAGAGGGTTCTGCTCAAGAGACGCAACCCTTATTAAAGACAGAGAATGGTAAGTCTCATCATTAATAATATTAATAACCATTTAACAGCCAAAAAGTTTGGTGGGCACGCTGCGCTTTGCCCACCAAACTTTTTGATTGTATCGCTATTATTTTTTTTGTTTAGCTCTTAATATCGCTGCTTCAATATAAGATTTTTTTTCAGCCAGAGTAGGCTTGTGAGTGATCGATGATTTTAGTGGTGAAGCGTTTTCTTTTATTTCATTTTGTAACCGTTTTTGACGCGCGTTGTAACGTTGGCGATACTGATTAGCCAGCATATTATCTTCTGTGTTTTGTATAGGCGCTGGAATCATATCAATACAATCAACAGGGCATGGCGCAACACATAATTCACAACCAGTGCATTCCATCGCGATGATGGTATGCATTTGTTTAGGGCCACCTAAAATAGCATCAACGGGACAAGCGTTAATACATTTAGTGCAACCTATGCATTCTGCTTCACGTATGACAGCAAGTAATTTAGGTTTGGCTTTTTTTTCCATAGCAGGAATAACTGGGCTAGGATCTATGCCTAATAAACTTCCTAATGCACGTAAGCCTTCTACTCCGCCAGGGGGGCAGAGGTCTATAGTGGCTTCATTATTAGCTAAAGCCTTAGCATAAGGCATACACCCGGGATATCCACACAGCCCACATTGCGTTTGTGGTAAAATAGCATCAATTTCTTCTGCAGTGATGTTCGGTTTCATGAGTGTTTTATTTTACTCGCATGCCAGCTTGGGCACCCGAATCTGGAGTTAATAGCCACAAGTCTTTACCACCCGGACCAGCTGCAAGTACCATGCCTTCTGATAAACCAAAGCGCATTTTACGTGGTTCTAAATTAGCAACCATCACGGTTAATTTGCCGATGAGCTGTTCTGGTTGATAAGCGGATTTAATGCCAGCAAAAACTTGACGTTTATCATTGCCTAAATCAAGCTCTAATTTTAATAATTTCTCTGCACCTTCAACATGTTCAGCATTAATAATTTTTGCAATGCGTAAATCAATTTTTGCAAAATCTTCTATGCTGATGGTATCTTTAATTGATTCTGTGGTATGAGTAGCAGCGGCGATAGGTGCTGCGTCATTTTCAATGTGGGGTTGACTAGCCATTTTTAGCTCCTCAATTTGCTTAGGTTCAATACGTTGTGCTAATGGTTGAAATTCATTAATTTGCTGGTTTAGTAAAGGGTTTTTTAGATCAGACCATTGTAATGGTTCAATATTTAAAAAGGCTTCGATTTTTTTTGCCATATGAGGCAATACGGGTTTTAAATAAATGGTGAGCAAACGAAATAAATTAATTCCCATGGTACATACTGCATGAACTTCTTGTTGTTTAGTAGGATCTTTTACAGCACTCCATGGTTTTTTCTCATCAATATATTGATTTGCGCGATCAGCAAGAAACATGATTTTTCGCATAGCTTGACTGAATTCTCGTTGTTCAAATTTAGCTGCAATTTCTTCGCTTGCATTAATGAAGTCATTAAATAATGCGGGTTCAGCAAGAGCAGCGGATAAAGTAGAGTTAAAATATTTTTGTAAAAAGCTAGCACAACGACTTGCGATATTAACGTATTTTCCAACTAAATCAGCATTAATTCGTTGGGTAAAATCATCAAAGTTGATGTCTAAGTCTTCAATGCGATCATTGAGTTTTGTGGCTAAATAGTAGCGTAAATATTCTGGATTGATATACTGTAAAAATAATCGAGCATTAATGAAAGTTCCTCGAGATTTTGACATTTTTGCCCCATCAATCGTGAGAAAGCCGTGACAAAAAATAGCGGTAGGCGTACGAAAGTTAGCTCCCATGAGTAAAGCTGGCCAAAATAAAGTGTGAAAATAAATAATGTCTTTACCAATAAAATGGTATAGCTCAGTTTGCTTGTTTTCCCAGTAATCAGCAAAATTTAGTTCTTTTCTTTTTGCACATAAATTTTTAAAGCTCGCGATATAACCAATAGGTGCATCAAGCCAGACGTAAAAATATTTATGGTCTTCGCCCGGAATTTTAAAGCCAAAGTAAGGTGTATCACGTGAAATATCCCAGTCACGTAAACCCTCGGTAAACCATTCATCAAGTTTGTTGCTGACTTGTTCTTGGAGGTGTCCTGCTCGTGTCCAGTTACCGAGTGCTTCAGCAAAGTTCGCTAATTTAAAAAAGTAATGTTCAGATTCTTTTTCGATCGGTTTCGCGCCTGATAATGTTGAGTAAGGATTAATTAATTCAAGTGGTGTATAGGTTGCACCACAAGCTTCACAACTATCGCCGTATTGTTCTTGCGCATGACAACGCGGGCATTCGCCTTTTACATAGCGATCAGGTAAAAACATATTTTTTATTGGATCATATGCTTGCTTAATAACGCGTTGCTCAATATTTCCTTTTTCTTTGTGGCGTTGAAAAATAAGATTAACTAGCTCTTGGTTTTCGTTAGAATGTGTTGTGTGATAATTATCGAGATCAACGAGAAAACTTTTAATATCGTTAGCTTGTTCGGTTTGAATTTCATGAATTAATTTTTCGGGCGTAATAGCTAATTTATCTGCTTGAATCATAATAGGTGTGCCATGGCCATCACAGCCACTGACATAAAGACAGTTTGCGCCACGCATTTTTTGAAAACGCACCCAAATATCAGTCTGGATAAGGCCCACCATATGTCCTAAGTGCAAGGAACCATTCGCATAGGGTAAGGCATACGTGACTAATATATTGCGTTGTTGAGACATATTAATGATTCCTTAAAAATATTTTTGCAGTATAACGAGTAGTCGGAGGGATTGAAAGTGGTGCTTAAGCGCTTTCAATCAGGCTGTGCTCTTGGTACTATCATGGATAAGTATTAGCACTCAAGGTTTGGTGGGCACGCTGCGCTTTGCCCACCCTACAAAAATTATAAAAATCGGCTAAATAATTAATGTAGGGTGGGCAAAGCGCAGCGTGCCCACCAAACATAAAAAACCCATTAAGTGAGAATAGGTATGTCCGCCCCTACCCGTGTGCAAGTTGAAGCCAGATTAGCTGAATATATTGATCCATTTCTTGGATTAGATTTAATAACAGCTAAAGTGGTTAAAAGTCTTGAAATTAAGACAAACGAAATAATAGTAGATTTAGTTTTTGCTTACCCTCTTGAGGGTTACAAAGCCACCTTGCTTTCTGAGCTGCATAGCTTACTTTCATCTATTGCTGGTAGTTTAAAAATGACTATCCAAATTTCGACTAAAATTGAAGCGCATGTGGGCCAACAAGGTTTGAAAGGTGTTGCACAAATAAAAAATATTATTCCTGTAGCCTCGGGTAAAGGTGGTGTAGGAAAATCAACTGTTTCAGTAAATCTAGCTTTAGCCTTGGCGAAAGAGGGTGCGCAAGTAGGGATTTTAGATGCAGATATTTATGGGCCCAGTCAGCCGATGATGTTAGGGGCGATGCAGCCACCAGAGATTGCAGAGTACAAAGAAAAAAAGATTTTATTACCGATTCGGCGTCATGGTATCCAATCGATGTCGATAGGTTATTTAATTGATCAAAGTGCACCAATGGTATGGCGTGGGCCTATGGTGACGACAGCCTTACAACAATTATTTAATGACACGCAATGGGATAGTCTCGATTATTTAATTATTGATTTGCCGCCAGGGACCGGTGATATTCAGTTAACATTAGCACAAAAAATTCCTGTCAGTGCTGCTGTCGTTGTAACAACACCACAAGATTTAGCATTATTAGATGCGCGTCGCGCTTATGAAATGTTTCGTAAAGTGAATATTCCCGTATTAGGCGTGATTGAAAATATGAGTTTGCATATTTGCTCCAAGTGCCATCATGCAGAGCCTATTTTTGGTGAAGGCGGGGGAGCAAAATTAGCAAATGAATATGAAATTGATTTGTTAGGTAGTTTGCCGTTGGATATGCAAATTCGGCAACATACGGATGCTGGCATTCCTTCCGTAGCGATGGATTCAGAAAGCTCGATTAGTTTGCTTTATCGCGCGATTGCGCGTCAAATTGCGGCTAAGCTTTCGTTACAGAAAAAAGATTATTCAAGTAGATTTCCAACAATTGTGATAAAAAATGATTAGGAGGTAACACCCATGAGTATTAAATCAGATAAATGGATTCGTCGTATGGCAGAACAACGAGGGATGATAGAACCTTTTGTACCACAACAATTGCGTTCAGGTTCTGCAGGAAAAATAATTTCTCATGGTACCTCAAGTTATGGTTATGATGTGCGTTGTTCAACAGAGTTTAAAGTTTTCACTAATTTTAATTCTGTTATAGTTGATCCGAAAAATTTTTGTGAAAAAAGTTTTGTTGATGTAACGTCTGATGTTTGTATTATTCCTCCCAATTCGTTTGCGCTTGCACGTAGTGTTGAATATTTACGTATTCCTCGCAATGTGTTGGTTATTTGTGTGGGTAAATCAACCTATGCGCGTTGCGGTATTATTGTGAATGTAACGCCGTTAGAGCCAGAGTGGGAAGGCCATATTACTTTAGAGTTTTCAAATACCACACCATTGCCAGCGAAAATATATGCTAATGAAGGTGTTGCGCAATTATTGTTTTTAGAGTCAGATGAGGATTGTGAGACATCTTATAAAGATCGCAAAGGTAAATATCAGGGGCAAACAGGTGTTACCTTACCGTTGGTGGAGTAAGGCTTATTTATTGGAAGCAACTACTCGCTTGTAATTATTCAGTAAGCAGAAGGTTTGGTGGGCACGCTGCGCTTTGCCCACCCTACAAAAATTATAAAAAATGTAGGGTGGGCAAAGCGCAGCGTGCCCACCGGACTTCTTAGTTACTGAATAGCTGCCTCGCTATGACATTCCAGCAGCCGCGGGGGAATAGTGATATAGAATTATTAAGCACGCGAGCTCTATTCTTCGTCTTCGCCGCCGGTAATGGCTTCGATAGGAAGATGTCGGTTAGTGTTAACCAGCTCTCGTAATTCTTTCCCTGGTTTAAAGTGCACAGCATATTTAGGCGCTGTGACAAGTTTTTCGCCAGTTTTAGGATTGTGGGCTTTGCGTGGTGGACGATAATGTAAAGAAAAGCTACCAAAACCTCTGATTTCAATTCGTCCGCCTTCACTTAATACCGTGCTCATTTTTTCAATGATCGTATTAACAGCGAGTGCGATGTCTTTCTCAGGAAGGTGAGAAAGTTGTTTGCTTATTTCGGCAATTAGCTCAGATTTTATTAGCATGCTTCTTCAGCAGTAACGCTGCCTCCATGTGGTGAACAGACAATTACGATATAATTTAACTATAGTATATTGCCATTGAAAAATCTAGAGTTTTCCACTAAAACGCTCTGCTAAAGGGAAACTTGGTGAATGAAGAGGATCTTCTAGGGATTTAGTATAATTTTAGCTATACTATTTTTATTTTTATAATTAACAAGGCTAAGGAATGAAAAAGCAAATAGTGCACGTTTTAAGCTTATTCTGTTGCTTATTGCTTCCTATTCTTTCCATAGCTGCAGAGAATGAGGCAATTTATCAGGCAAGTGTGCCGGTTATTAATCAATCAGCAGAAAATAGACTGAAAGCAGAGCAATCAGCTTTAGGTTTAGTTTTACAGAAAGTCAGCGGTGATGTGCATGTGCTTGATAATAAGGATCTTAAAGCAGCTTTGGTAAAAGCAGAGTCTTTGATTGATGAGTTTAGTTATACCCCCGTTCCTACTGATTCTGCTGCACCTTATCTTTTAAATATTCGTTTTGATAGTAAAGGAGTCAATCGTCTCCTACGAAATAATGGGGCCAATGTTTGGTCTAAAAGTAGGCCGCTTTTATTAGTTTGGGCGGAATATGAGACGCCAGGGCAAGCCGCTGTGATTATTGATGCTGAATCCCCTCTGGCGTTTCAAAGTCTGCTTAAAAGCGCAGCGGAAGGCCGTGGTTTACCGATTATATTACCCACTATGGATATTGCTGATCTTAATCAAGTAAACATTCATGACATTCTTACTTTAAATTTACCTAGTTTAAAGCAAGCATCTAAGCGTTATGGTAATGATGGTATGCTGGTTATGAAAATAGCTCAATTGTCAGAGGGTTTTTCTTTGCAAGCTAAATTGGCGGTACAAGGAAAAGAATGGACATGGGATATTGCGGATAAAAATTTAGAAAACTTAACTCGAACATTTATTAATAATGTTGCCGATACGCTTTTAGCAAGTTCAGGTTCTTTGGGTTCGCAAAATGAACCAGCATCGTTATTGACCTTAAAAGTAACAGGTATTACTGAGCAAGGTGATTTAGGTGAGCTCATCCAATATATTACTCATTTGTTACCCGTTGCTGATGTTGAGCCCTTACGAGTTGATGCGGGTGAGGTTATATTAAAAATTACCTTACGTAGTTCAAAGCAAAGTTTTATTCAAGCGTTGGAAGAAGGACAAAAGATGCAGCCGAATGCTGATTCGACAGAGGACGTGTTAGATTATCAATGGAGCCATTCGTTATGAATAAGAATTTTTTTGTTTTATTAGGCTTAGTGATTGCAGCTATTCTTTATTTTTTAGCGCCGATATTAACACCTTTTTTAGTGGGTGCTATTTTAGCTTATTTAGCAGATCCTGTTGTAACGCGCTTAACGCGTTTGGGTGTGCCGAGGTTATTAAGTGTTATTCTGGTTTTTTTCTGTTTGTTTTTATTGTTTGTTTTATTTGTATTATTAATGATTCCATTAATAGAAAAACAAATATTAGTTTTTACGCAGGTACTGCCACGGGTTGTGGCTTGGTTACAAAGTACCTTAATTCCTTGGTTGCAAGATTATTTTGATATTCAAGAAATAGTTAATATTGATACCTTGAAAGCAACGCTTGCGGAAAACTGGACAAAAGCGGGTGGAGCTGCGAGTTGGTTATGGTCATCCGTATTGCGTTCAAGCTTTACCGTTATTGCTTGGATAACTAATTTATTTTTGATTCCTGTTGTGACTTTTTATTTTTTGCGTGATTGGCATGAGCTCATTGCTGGAGTGAGAAATTTAATTCCTCGATCTGTTGAGCCAACAATTGTAAAATTAGCGAAAGAATCTGATAGTGTGTTAAGTCAATTTTTTCGTGGGCAACTATTAGTTATGCTTTGTCTTGGCATTATTTATTCGGTTGGTTTGTCATTGATGGGTCTGCAGATTGGTTTGATGATAGGCTTATTGGCAGGTCTTATGTCTATCGTGCCTTATTTAGGTTTTATCGTCGGAGTCGTAGCAGCGAGTATTGCGGCTTTTGTGCAGTTTGGTACATTAACAGCAGTTATTTTAGTGTGGGTAGTATTCATCGTGGGACAAGCGGTCGATAGTGTTTTGTTGACGCCTAATTTAATTGGTGAGCGAATTGGTTTGCATCCGGTTGCCGTTATTTTTGCTATTTTAACGGGTGGAAGCTTATTTGGTTTTTTTGGTGTTTTATTAGCATTGCCAGTGGCGGCAGTATTGATGGTGGTGATGCGCTATCTGACTCGACGTTATCGGCGTAGCCCACTTTACTGATGAATAATAATTATGATTAATCAGCTTACTTTAGGTGTTGGATTAAAAGACGAAGCGACTTTTGCTAATTACTATTCGGGTGAAAACACCTTATTAGTGGAAGAATTAAAAAAAACAACTTCGGCTCAGGGTGAAAAAGTCATTTATTTTTCTGGCTCGGGTGGTGAGGGAAGAACGCATTTATTACAAGCGTGTTGTCATGCCGCACGACAAGCACAATTAAATTCTGTTTATATTCCACTAGAGCATTTAGCAGAGATATCACCGGATATTTTTCAAGGATTAGAGACTTTGTCATTAATTTGTATTGATGATTTACATAAAGTAGCAGGCAAGCCTTTATGGGAAGAAGCTTTTTTTCATCTTTATAATCGAGTTCATGATGTGGGTGGATGTTTAATTGTCACAGCAAATGTAATGCCTAAATCATTGGGACTTATTTTACCCGATGTAGTCTCTCGGTTAACGGCAGGTATGGTGTTGCAATTGCAGCCATTAACAGATGATGAAAAGCTTCATGTATTAATGATGCGGGCAACGCGGCGCGGTATGACATTAATTGAAGATGTCGGTCGTTATATATTGACGCATTGTCCGCGGCATATGTCGACCTTGTTTGCAGCATTAGATGCCTTAGATAAAGCGTCTTTGGCAGCACAAAGAAAATTAACGATTCCGTTTGTGAAAGCAGTATTACAAATATAGTAGGAGTATCAATGTTTCAGATTAAAGAAATTAAAGCTATTGAAATTTTAGATTCACGTGGTAATCCAACTGTTGAAGCTGAAGTAGTATTAACGACGGGCCAATCTGCTCGTGCTGTTGCACCCTCAGGTGCTTCTACGGGTTCTCATGAAGCATTAGAGTTGCGCGATGGAGATGCAACCAGATATTTGGGTAAAGGCGTATTAAAAGCCGTTGCTGGAATTAATGAGGTGATAGCAAAAGAATTAAAAGGTTATGATGTTACTCAGCAAGATAAAATTGATGAAAAATTATTAGCATTGGATGGTACAACAAATAAAAGTAATTTAGGTGCTAATGGATTATTAGCTGTTTCTTTGGCTGTTGCAAAAGCTGGTGCAGTTGCGTGTGGCATTCCATTTTATCAATATTTAGGTGGTGACCAAGCGACTTTATTACCCGTTCCGATGATGAACATTATTAACGGTGGCGCTCATGCGGACAATAATTTAGATATTCAAGAATTTATGATTTTACCGGTTGGTGTTAGTTCATTTCCTGAAGCAATTCGTTGTGGAGCGGAAATATTTCAGCAATTAAAAATTATTTTGCATAAAAAAGGCTTGAGTACCAGCGTAGGCGACGAAGGTGGTTTTGCGCCGAATTTATTAAGTAATGAAGCTGCACTCGATGTTATTTTAGCGGCTATTGAGTCAGCGGGTTATCAGCCTGGCAAAGATGTTTATTTAGGTCTAGATGTAGCAAGTAATGAATTATATCAGCAAGGGCATTATCATTTACGCGCTGAAAATAAAAAATTAACAGCAAATGAATTAGTTGATTACTTTGCTCGTTTAGTCGATAGCTATCCTATTATTAGTATTGAAGATGGAATGGCCGAAGACGATTGGGACGGTTGGAAGTTGCTTACCGAACGGTTAGGAAAGAGAATTCAGCTTGTTGGCGATGATTTATTTGTAACAAATACGAAAATATTAGAAAAAGGTATTTCTCAACAGGTTGCTAATGCTGTCTTAATTAAGCCTAATCAAATAGGGACCTTAACTGAAACGCTGGCTGCTATTCATATGGCAAAAAAAGCTGGCTATGCCACTATTATTTCGCATCGGTCAGGCGAAACTGAGGACACAACGATTGCTGATATTGCCGTGGGTACGGATGCAGGGCAGATTAAGACCGGCTCCTTATGTCGTTCTGATCGAGTTGCGAAATATAATCAGTTATTACGAATTGCGCAGAACTTAGGGAGCCGTGCTCGTTATGCTGGTGAAGATGTGTTTGCTAACTTAACTCGTTTTAAATCAGTAGAGACAGAAAAAGAATGAAATTACGCATAAAAATATTACCGATTTTTTTAGTACTTTTATTAGTGTTTTTACAATATCATCTTTGGTTTCAACCGGGTGGCGTGGTTGATATGATGCGTTTAAAAAAACAGTTAGCACTTGAGTCTAAAAAAAATGAGCAGTTAAAAAAGCGAAATGAAACCTTGCTAGAGCAAGTAAAATATTTACAAAAAAATAATGAAGCGATTGAGTCACATGCGCGACATGATTTAGGTATGGTAAAAAAAGGTGAAACCTTTTATCAAGTTTTAAAGTGATCCATTAACAAGGAACAAGCATGAAAATTTTAATTAGTAATGATGATGGTTTTTTAGCTCCAGGATTAGCAATTTTAGCTAAGGCTTTAAGTGAAATTGGTAAAATTACTGTTGTGGCGCCTGATCGTAATCGTAGTGGCGCAAGTAATTCGCTTTCTTTGGTGAATCCATTGCGAGTAATGACAAATGATAATGGTTTTATTAGTGTTAATGGTACGCCGACCGATTGCGTGCATTTAGCCGTAACAGGTTTATTAGATGAGATGCCTGATATTGTGGTGTCAGGAATTAATGAAGGTTCTAATTTAAGTGACGATGTACTTTATTCAGGAACGGTGGCGGCAGCAACAGAGGGGCGTTTTTTAGGTTTACCCGCGATTGCTGTTTCTTTAGCTGGACCGAAATGCCATCATTATGAAACAGCGGCACTCATTGCTAAAAACTTAGTATTGCGTTTACAGTCTGATCCCTTGCCACGAGATACAATATTAAATGTGAATGTACCCGATTTACCGATGGAAAAAATTCGCGGGATTCAAGTAACACGTTTAGGTACACGGCATATTGCGGAACCAACGATTAAAACCGTTGATCCACGTGGCAGAAAAATATATTGGGTGGGCCAACCAGGCCAAGAACAAGATGCAGGTCCTGGTACTGATTTTCATGCGGTTAATTCCGGTTATATTTCCATTACTCCGTTGCATTTTGATTTAACGCACTATAAAACATTTGAACAGCTTTCAGGTTGGGTAAAAGACCTTAAGACCGCAGATTAATTCTGTGCTCTATTAAATCCGTAGGGTGGGCAAAGGAGCGCCAGCGACGTGCCCACCAATTTGCTTATGTACACACAGAATCCACCGCTTTATTTATCAAGCAAAGAATAATAAGATTGAATATTAGCTATTTAGTTAATGTCGTAGTTAGAGGTTTTAATGCCTAAAAAGAAGCCACAAAATAGCCCAATAGAAGATTTAAGCGCTGATATGGATAAAGGCGATGAGTTTTCTATTCAGGCGGCCAAGCGCATGGAGAGCGAAGAGCTTGCTTTGGAAAAAATGGATCATAATCTTGAGTTAGTTCATGAAAATCTTGCAGAGGCATCTCAAGCAAAAGATGCAATTCAAATGTACTTAAAAGAAATTGATTCACAATTATTAACCGCAAAAGAAGAAATTTATTATGCACGGTTGATACAAAAAGGCGATGAAAAAGCCCGAATTAAAATGATAACCGCTAATTTACGTTTAGTCGTTAAAATTGCTCGGCGTTATTATAATCGTGGTTTAGATTTTTTGGATTTAATTGAAGAAGGTAATTTAGGTTTATTGCGCGCAGTTGAAAAATTTGATCCAGAGCTCGGTTTTCGTTTTTCAACGTATGCGACATGGTGGATACGTCAAACGATTGAGCGTGCTATCATGAACCAAACACGAACGATCCGTTTACCTATTCATGTCGTAAGAGAGCTTAATAGCTATCTCTCTGTATCCCGAGAGTTATTAAAAACCCAAGGCCGTGACCCAAATTATGCTGATATTGCGGCCAAAGTTAATAAGCCAGTGAAAGATGTAAAAGAAATGATGGAATTAAATGAACACATGCTTTCATTAGACACCGTTGTTGGTACGGAGTCGGGTGTTGGCAGACCGCTGATTGATTCTATTGCTGACAAACATCAAGCTGATCCCGCAGAATTATTGGCAGATGAACATTTTTCAAAGCATTTATCTGAATGTTTAACTGAATTAACCGATAAACAACAAGAAGTATTGAATAGGCGTTTTGGTTTGAATGGTTATGATCGTCAAACGTTAGAAGATGTAGGTGCAGCGATTGGTTTAACACGAGAGCGAGTGCGTCAAATACAGATGCATGCGTTAAAGGCTTTGCGCGTTATTATGGAAAAGCGTGGGATTACTTAATCTTTTATAAATATCCCGCGACTAGAATTTGGTGGGCACGCTGCGCTTTGCCCACCTTACAACTCTAGATGCCAGCTAGAAGCGCGCTGGCATGACAAAGCTTTTGTAGGGTGGGCAAAGCGCAGCGTGCCCACCAAACTCTAGCTGCTAAATAAGTTATTAAAAAACATCAAAACTTTTTTCTAACTTTTTTTCTACCGCAACATTTTTTAATTTCACATAACAAGGTAAACCATTTTTATACGGTGGATAATCTTCACCTAAAATAAGCGGGTTTAAATACGCACGGCATTTTTCAGTAATTCCAAAACCATCTGCAGTAATGTAATCACGTGGCATGTGCACTTCAATATTCGCTACTTTTTCTAAAGGAGCTTCACCGATGCTCCAATGATAAGGTGAGTTAGAATCGCGAACAATAATCGGCATAATGGCATTTTTACCCTGCAATGCTAATTCAACGGCAGCTTTACCGAGTGCATAAGCTTGTTCAACATCTGTTTGAGAGGCAATGTGCCGAGCTGAGCGTTGTAAATAATCAGCAACTGCCCAATGATATTTATAACCTAAATTATCTTTAATTAATTGCGCAATCACTGGTGCTACACCACCTAATTGTTTGTGGCCAAAAGCATCGACTAAACCTGATTCAGCAATAAATTTGCCTTCGGCGTTTTTTACTCCTTCAGAAACGACAATAGAGCAATAACCATATTGCGTAACACATTTTTTTACCCGAGCAAAAAAAGTTTCTGGAATCAAAGGAATTTCAGGGAATAAAATAATATGTGGCGAGTCACCTTCTTGTTCAGCGGCTAAGCCACCAGCAGCAGCAATCCAACCGGCATGTCTGCCCATCACTTCCAGTACAAAAATTTTCGTCGACGTTAAAGCCATAGAGGCAACATCAAGCCCAGCTTCGCGAATAGAAACCGCGATATATTTTGCGACAGAGCCAAAACCGGGCGAGTTATCAGTAAAAGGTAAATCATTATCAATTGTTTTTGGAATGCCGATACAGGTAATAGGATAGCCAGAGATTTGGCCAATTTGCGATACTTTAAATGCAGTGTCTTGTGAGTCGCCACCACCATTATAAAAAAAGTATCGAATATTGTGCGCAGAGAATACATCGATTAAGCGTTCATATTGCGTACGATCTTTTTCAATTGCACCTAGCTTATGTCGGCATGATCCAAAAGCACCGGCTGGAGTGTGTCTTAATGCAGCAATGTCTGCATCTGATTCGAGTGAGGTATCAATTAAATCTTCTGTTAGTGCACCAATAATGCCATTACGAGCCGCAAAAACATTACCTATTTTATCACTATATTGTCTTGCTGTTTGAATAACGCCACAGGCGCTGGCATTAATGACAGATGTCACGCCACCTGATTGGGCGTAGAGTGCGTTATATTTTTCCATGTTTTTGCTCTCCGGAGAGGGGTCAAAGTTAAGTGTTATTCGGTCGGTACTTTATCGTATAAAGAGAATGTGCACAATCTAGCGTTGTTTCTATAGCAGAATTTTTAAGGTAAAAAACGGGTAACTATTCAGCAGCGAGAGAGTTTGGTGGGCACGCTGCGCTTTGCCCACCCTACATTAATTTATTTTTGTCATTTTTGTAGGGTGGGCAAAGCGCAGCGTGCCCACCAAACTCTCTCGCTGCTGAATAGCTCACTTACTTAACCATCAATAGCAGCAATGCTATCAATTACAGAAAGTGTGTGTTCCTTTTTAAACTTAAACGTAAAGGAATTATGAAAATCCTGAATGTTGGGGCTGCTGGCTAAAATAAAATGGGCATCGAGTTTATCTGCTAAACGGAGCGCTTCATTTTTAATGCGGCCTGTGATTAACCATTGATTTTCTTTTCCTATCGTTAGGTCTTTGCCGATATTTGATAAGCAATGTTTTGCTTTCTCATATTCACGTTCAGCTAACATAACCATGGAAGGAATGTTAAAATAACACGTTGGTAAATTAGGAATGACATGTACCAGGCTTAATTTGATAGGCATACCTTCTTCTTTAGCCTTGGCAATGGCATTTTTTATCAGTGACAGTTCCGTTTCTGTTACTGCATTTGTTACTAACAATACATGTTTTGGCGTACTCATCTTCGCATACTCCCTTGCAAATTATGGGTTTTCTAGGGGTTGGGTTAGGGTATTCATACTCTATTTCCAACAGGGGAACGCTAATCATCTCACTTTTGGGTGCTAGGTGAAATTGGCGATTACCAATAGGGTGGTGCTCATAGACCCAGGGATTTATTAGGGTATCTACGGTAAAAATTAATCTATGTTGATCTTTTTTAAAAACAAAAGGCACGTAGTGTAAAAGCAAGCATCAAATGAACGTGAAAAATAAGTTGATATTTATTTTTTTATCTGGAAGGAGTGAGTTAGGGTTTACCTATTTTTAAAAAGTAAATCTGTTATTCGGGATGAAAAATCAAGATGTTATGTGTAATGTGAATTTCGGAGTAACTATTCAGTAGACAAAGTTTGGTGGGCACGCTGCGCTTTGCCCACCCTACATTTTTAATACAATCAAATTGTGGCATACCCCACATTTCACCAAAAATATAACACCCCGTCATAAATTCAAAAACGTAGGGTGGGCAAAGCGCAGCGTGCCCACCAAACTTTGAACACTAATAGTTACATTCCGGATAGCTCAAGATCAGTTTTGTCGTGCCAGTATGCTCGCCAGGTCATACCAGCGTGCTTCTAGCTGGTATCCAGAATCGCCTCAATTTGTTAATAGCGCTACGTTAGAAACAGCAGTATCTAATTTCGGTTTTTTATTATCGTGTGAGTTTTATTCGAGGCTGTTCTGGGTGCCAGCTAGAAGCACGCTGGCACGACAAAGTTACTCTTCATAAGCAATAACTTCTTGCTGTCCGGTATTGGTTAAGACGAGTTTAACTAATTCAGGCACTGATTTAACGCTCATTTTTTTCATCACACTTGCACGATGCGCTTCAACGGTTTTAAGCGAAATATTGAGCTCAGCGGAGATAACCTTATTTTGTTTGCCAGCAATGATTCCATGTAAAACTTGAATTTCACGTGGCGAAAGTAAAGCAAATTTTGCCTCTGCTTGTGCGTTTTCTTCTTGTTTTTCACGATTTGTTTTATCTACTCGAAGTGCTTTATTGATGCTTTCAAGTAACACTTGATCGTTAAATGGTTTAGTTAAAAAATCAATTGCTCCGGCTTTCATGACGCGGACTGCGAGAGGGACATCGCCGTGACCACTAATAAAAATAATGGGTAAAATAGGATGAGGTGCTTCGGTATTTAAGCGTGTTTGTAATTCAGGGCCACTCATGCCTGGCATACGTACATCAAGTAATAGGCAGCCATGTTGGTGCGGCTCAAATTGCTCGAGAAAATCATGTGCACGCGTAAATGTTTTAACTTTTAATCCCACGGATTGAATGATCCAGGAAAGTGATTCAGCCATCGCTTGATCATCATCGACAACATACACAATAGGTTCAATTGACATAAGTTGCTCCTAGTTAATCGGTAAGGTAAAACGTATCCAACTATTATTATTTGAGTTAGGGTTAATAGTAAATTTGCCACCATGTGCTTCAATAATCGAGCGACAAATAGCTAATCCCATGCCTCGGCCATGCGCTTTGGTAGTAAAAAAAGGTTGAAAGACTTTATGCACTAATTCTTTTGAAAATCCAGGCCCTGAATCATTAATCACAATTTCTATATTATGTAGATCAGCAGGGTTGCTGCGAATTTTAATGCGTCGTGCTTTCATATCAGTTTCATTCATTGCTTCAATAGCATTTTGAATTAAGTTAAGCACGACTTGTTGTAATTGAATTTTATCTGCTGAAATTAAGGGGACACTTTTATCTAATTCAAAATCAATTTTAGTTTTAGCATTATTTAAATCACTACGAATGAGGCTTACTGTTTCACGTAATAAACTATTGACTTTGCAAGGGCTACGGAATATTTGGCCTTTACAAAAAAAGTTTTTTAATCGGTGAATGACTTCACCCGCTCGTTCAGCTTGAGCGACGGCTTTTTTCATGATTTCAACTAGTTGAGTAGAGTCGTGATTATCATTTTGTAAGTAACGTACGCAGCCTTGAGTGTAGTTGACGATGGCTGCTAGTGGTTGGCTAATTTCATGTGCCATACCTGACGCCATTTCTTCCATGGTGCTGAGACGAAATACGTGTGCTAATTGTTGGCCCCGCAAGCGGGCTTTTTTATCGAGAATACGATCCGTGACATCACGTGAAGCTGATTGAATTTCGCGAATAGTTCTTGATTGATCATCACGAACAATACGGATATTGCTTTCAAACCAACGATAATCGCCATCCTTGCGACGGATACGATAAGTCAGTGTTTGATGTTGAAAATGGTCTTTGCGGCGTGTGAGCGCTTTTCTTAACTTGCTAATATCATCATGATGTAAAAACTTATAAGCACTGCAACCTACGAGTTCTTCGGGGCTATAGCCTAATAAGGTTTTGCAAGAGGGAGAGGCATACAAATAAGTGCCGTCAGGCGCTTGGCGAGAAATAATGTCGGTAGCATTTTCCGCCAGTAAATGAAAACGTAATTCACTTTCGCGCAAATTTTGCTCTATGTGATCATGCGCACTAATATTTTTTATTAATAATGTGTTAGCCATGTAAAGCATGGTCAAATTATGTTGAATTTCTTCAGTTAATTTGTGATTTTGTTCCTCTAGCTGTAATTCATGGGCTTTATAAGCAGAAATGTTTTGTTGCATGAGGAGAATCAGTGCTTTGTTGGGTAGCTGAGGGCTCGATGGCAAGAGAGTGGCTGTGCTCTTACAGCAGCCTTTAGAGCCATTTTTACGGACAAAAGTTGTTTCTGCAATCCATTTTTTATGATGAATGAGTGTTTCAGGAACAATTTTAGGGAAAGGATGGGTTTGATAAATTAAGTTAACAGAACGTCCTATTACCTCTTTTTTGGGGTAACCAAATAAAGCTGTGGCGCCTTGATTCCAGTCTACAATGCATCCTGTCTTATCAAGTAAGATAGCGCTATCTGCAATGGCTTCGAATAAGGGTCTTCCAAAATCGGTTTCCATACCCACTTTTCCTTTCACCGCGGTGATCTTTGTAATAGTATCACATTCTTAATTATTAGATATATCTCCTATGAGGTACTTAACGTATGCATATTCATATTCTGGGTGTTTGCGGCACATTTATGGCCGGTATTGCCGTTATTGCGAAACAAGCAGGGCACGAAGTCAGTGGTTCAGATTTAAATGTCTATCCGCCAATGAGCCATCAATTAGAGGCGCAAGGTATTCGTCTAATGAATGGATTTGATCCTAAGCATATTGATGCTTCGGTTGATTGTGTCATTGTTGGCAATGTCATTCGACGTGGCAATCCAGCGATGGAATATGTGTTAGATAAAAATATCCCGTATATTTCTGGCCCACAGTGGTTAGCAGAAAATATATTGCAAAATCGTTGGGTTTTAGCGGTATCAGGAACGCATGGGAAAACAACGACAACCAGTATGTTAACTTGGATTCTAAAATATGCTGGTAAAGAACCCGGATTTTTAATTGGGGGAGTTCCAGAAAATTTTGGGGTCTCAGCGCAAATAGGGTCATCACCCTTTTTTGTGATTGAAGCAGATGAATATGACAGTGCATTTTTCGATAAAAGATCTAAGTTTATTCATTATCGTGCAAAGACATTAATTTTAAATAATTTAGAATTTGATCATGCTGATATTTTTCCTGATCTTAATGCAATTAAACAACAGTTTCATTTTTTATTACGTACTGTACCCAGTAATGGTTTGATTGTACGAAATGGACAGGATGATAATCTGACCGATGTATTAGCAAAAGGTTGTTGGACAGAGACTACTACGTTTGCAGGCAGTAACAGTGATTGGCAAGCAACATTATTACAAGCAGATGGTAGTCAGTTTGATGTGTTTCATCAAGGTAAGTTAGTGGGTAAGATGCAAACATGGGGATTGTTGGGGCAGCATAATGTAGATAATGCATTAGCTGCTGTTGCAGCTGCTCATCATGCAGGTGTAGCACCAGCAATAGCCATAGAAGCACTTGCATTATTTAAAAATGTAAAACGGCGTTTAGAAGTACGTGGGCAGGTTAATGGGATTACGGTTTATGATGATTTTGCGCATCACCCAACGGCGATTGCAACCACATTAGCCGGATTACGCGCAAAGATTGGTAAGGCACGTTTAATCGCAGTATTAGAATTTGGTTCTTACACTATGCGTACCGGAGTGCATCGTGATCATATCAAGCAAGCATTGCAGGCAGCCGATTTAGTTGTTTGTAAAAACTCAGCGGCAGATAATACCTGGGGTTTAGGAGAGGTATTAAAAGGGTTTGCACAACCCACTATGCAAGCTGAAAATGTTGATGTTTTAATAGCGGATCTTATTAAACAAGTTAAAGTGGGCGATCATATTTTGGTGATGAGTAATTCTGGTTTTGATGGTATTCATCAAAAATTATTGGATGCACTTAAGACAATAGAGGTAACTAACGCATGAGCCATCATGAACCCGTTACAGCAACGTTCACTCGTGCAGGTGTGTACTTAGGTTTAGTAGCCTATATTATTTTAGCATTAATTATTATTAAAATTTATTTATAGAGAATTATTGCCGATGAAAGAAATTAAAATTCATGTTAATGCACAATCGCGCTACTTGCCCGAGCAGTCTACACCCTCTGAGCAACGTTATGTTTGGTCGTATGAAATTTCCATTGATAATCAAGGCGAAGAAATCGTGCAGTTATTAAATCGTTATTGGCGCATCATTGATGTTCAAGGCCATATTGAAGAAGTGCGTGGCCCCGGCGTGGTGGGATTGCAGCCGCTTATTAAGCCAGGCAAACAATTTAGCTATAGTAGTTTTTGCCAGTTACCAACCCCACAAGGTACTATGGAAGGCTATTACGAAATGCAAAATTTAGAAGAAGTGCGTTTTATTGCCAGCGTACCAAAATTTTTATTAACATCACCCGATGCAGCAACAGACATATTTAGATCGAAGTTGCATTAAATAATTGCTAATAAGCAGTCATGGTGGGCACGCTGCGCTTTGCTCACCGTACATTGATTATTTTTGGTGGGCACGCTGCGCTTTGCCCACCCTACATTAATTATTTGGTAGGGTGGGCAAAGCGCAGCGTGCCCACCAAAAACACAAAAAAATCATATCCTGAAGGACCCCAGTCCTTATTATTATTTTAAAACATCATTAACAAACCGCACTAACTTCGTGTAATTTATTTTTGTTGTCTGTGTTGTATAACGACGCGATGATTTTGTGGTTGCCATAGTTTCTGAATCTTGGTTGTCGAGCAGGAATGTATTTTCTAAAGTATTAATAATAGCTTTATTTTCAGTGATAACAGAGAGTTCTCGGTTGCCATCGATGGAGGCATTGGTTAAATTCATTGAGCCCAACATGGCAGTACGATGATCGATGATAATGACTTTGGCATGAATATAATAATGATGACTGTAATGAATGGTAACACCTGCGCGAGTTAAGTAATCATATTTTTTATTTTTTCCGGCAGGTTTGATAGAAGTTAAAATAGTAATTTTAATGCCATGCCGTGCAGCCTCAGCCAAAGCACCTATCATTTTATAGTCAGTGATACTTTGTGCGTAAATGTCGATATTGGATTTAGCTTGGCGAATAAAATTTAATAATTTTTCGCGACTATTATTTGGGCTCCAAATAAGATTGGGGTTTTCGACAATAATATTTTTATAATTCCAATCAGCATTAAAAATTTGTTGAATTTCATTTACCATCGCGGGGTCATCGATGATTAAGCCAAAGTTGCGTTCGTTTTTAAAGCTGGAGTTAGTGAAGTTAAATGTCAAGACCAGTGCTTTATGATGATCGATGATAAGTGTTTTTTGGTGAGTTAATTTATAATCGGGATTAGGCCATTTTAAGCTGATATTACCAGTTTGTAAGGTTTGAATAGCGAGTAAATTTTCTTGGTCATTTTTGTAAGGATATTTTTGTAATAACACATGAATATCTTTACCCGACTTTTTTGCTGTGACTAAGGCTTGCATGAGTTGAGTATCAGTAAAGCCATACATGACGAGATCAATGGTATTTTTTGCATTATACATCGCCGATAAAATGGGCGCGCGACCCATGTCAGGCTCAATAATAAGTTGTTCAGCTTTGCTAGTGGAAAAAAATAATAGCAAGCACAAGAAACTAAAACAATGTAGTAAATACGTATTTTTAATCATCTCGTAGCCAAAAAGTTATAAAAGATCTCTGCCAGAAAATGCTCGTGCAAGCGTGCCACTGTCGATATATTCTAATTCACCGCCTAAGGGTACGCCATGAGCAATGCGAGTGACTTTAATTTGGTGTTTTTTTACTAGCTCGGAAATGTAATGTGCGGTTGCTTCACCTTCTACTGTTGAATTGGTGGCAAGTATCACTTCTTTAATCGTATTTTGACTTAATTGTAAAGCAAGCTGTGGCAAGCCTAAGTTTTCTGGGCCGATGCCATCCAAGGGGGAAAGATGTCCCATCAGGACAAAATATAGTCCGCGATAAGTGCCCATTTGCTCAACAGCAAGCATATCAATGGGATTTTCAATAATGCATAGCAAGGCTGGGTCTCGATTGGGTGCAAGACAGAGTTTGCACAACTCAGTTTCACTAAAAGTACGACAATTTTTGCAATGCTGAATTTGTTCTAAGGCGTCATGTAGAATATTGGCTAGCCGTTTGCCATTATCTCTGCCACGTTCTAATAGCTGAAAGGCCATACGCTGTGCGGTTTTAGGACCCACCCCAGGTAGGTAACGTAGGGATTCAATAAGTTGTTGTAAGAGAGGACTGAGTAGCATGTGATTCCTGAAAAAAATTCCCGGGTGGGTTGTTTTCCGCCCGGGTTGTTTTCTATAAAATTAAGATGAAGGAAGATCTAAATCGTCAGGCAGTTTGATGCCAGTTAACGAAGACATTTTATCACGCGTTCCTTTTTCAATTTTGTCAGCAGCATCATTGATAGCTGCTGCAATTAAGTCTTCAATAATAGTTTTTTCTTCTGTCATTAAGCTAGGGTCAATGGTGACACGTTTAGCATAATGTTGGCCTGTCATGACGATTTTTACTAATCCGCCACCAGATTGCCCGATCACTTCCATTTCTGAAATTTGTTTTTGAATTTCTTGCATTTGCTTTTGCATGTCTTGGGCTTTTTTCATTAAATCACCCATGCTAGATTTATCACCAAAATTTTTGCTCATTCATTTGCTCCTAAGTTGGATTTTTATTGAGGTGCTAAAATGTTAGCATAAAGTAGTTAGAAGTCACATTATTTTGTGGTTTTGTGTAATTGTTCGGTGGTGAGGGAGCTCGGTGGGCACGCTGCGCTTTGCCCACCCTACAAAAATTATAAAAATGTAGGGTGGGCAAAGCGCAGCGTGCCCACCGAGCTCCTTGTCACTGAACAGCTACGCCCTGTTAAATCTAAGCTGAATCAATAGATTTAATCGAGTTTATATCCAGTGTTGCATCGAATAAATCCAACATTTTTTTAACTTGCGTATCATTCGTAATAGCTTGAGTTGCTGCTTGGTGTTTCTCATCATTCAGTTGTTGTTTTTGTTGGGCGGGTGTTTGAGTTTCAGTAGTTGTGAGTTTGATTTCAAGTTTCAGTGATTTATTTAAGTAATGATTAATGCTGTTTTCTATGCGCTCAATTAATTTAGCATTTAACATAGCAGCATGTTGTGGTGTTAGCGCGAGTTTAATTTGTTTGTCATCTAAACTTTGTAATGTACAGTTGGAAGCGAGAGCATAGGCCATGCCGGATAGTTCTAATTTAGATAAGAGCGTAATCCAATTTAAGTTAGCAATAGGTGTTGCACTATGGCTAGCGTGAGGTGTGGGAATTGATTTTTGCTGTGTTACTGTGTTTTGTGGCATGTTGGATTTAGTTGTATTTTGTGGTGCCGCAGCAAGTGCTGAAGCAATATTTTGTGGTGAATGTGCTTCTGTTATCATGGGTTTAAATGCGAGCATGCGTAACATAGTCATCTCAAATCCTTGTTGTGGATTGTTGGCGATAGCTAAGTCTTTACGGCCTATTAATGCAATTTGATAGTAAAGCTGTACATCTTCGGCAAGCATGGATTTTGCCAGCAAATTAATTTGTTCCTCAGAGTGAGTTGATTCAGGAATAATTTGTTTAATGTTAATTTGATGGAGTACCGATAAAATTTCTTCGAGGACTTGACTAAAGTCCGGTGCATTTTCTGCGAGTGTTGTTATTTCATCGAGGAGTGTTTTACCTTTATTTTCTGCAATTGCAGTTAATAAGCGATAAATAACATCTTTTTCTATACTGCCTAACATGGTATGTGTTTCGGCGAGAGTAATGTTTGCTCCACAATACGCAATGGTTTGATCAAGCAAGCTTAATGCATCACGCATGCTGCCATCAGCTGCTTTGGCAATTAAATCGAGCGCAGGATTTTCAAATAAAATATTTTCAGTTGTGCAGAGCAGTTGTAAGTGTTGAGTAATTTGTTCTGGTGGTACGCGTTTTAAATTAAACTGTAAACAGCGTGATAAAATAGTAACCGGCAATCGTTTTGGGTCGGTTGTGGCAAGTAAAAATTTTACATGTGCAGGCGGTTCTTCAAGTGTTTTTAACAAGGCATTAAAGCTATGGTTTGATAGCATATGCACTTCGTCGATTAAATAAATTTTGTAGCGGCCTTGCGTTGGGGAATATTGGACATTATCAAGAATTTCGCGAGTGTCTTCTACTTTGGTGCGTGAAGCAGCGTCGATTTCGATGAGATCTAAAAATTTTCCGGCATTAATGGATAAACAAATACTGCATTTTTCGCAAGGTTGGGATGTTACGCCCGTTTCGCAGTTGAGGCATTTTGCTAAGATTCGTGCCAGGGTCGTTTTTCCTACACCTCGAGTCCCAGTAAATAAATAAGCATGGTGTAAGCGTTGGCTATCTAATGCATTCATGAGCATCCGCAGGATAGGTTCTTGACCGACCATTTCAGTAAAGTTGCGTGGTCGCCATTTGCGGGCTAAAACTTGATAGCTCATGGATCTGTTCTTCCTAAGACTTAAATGATGGGCTTGAGTGTAGCAGAAAGGGTTAATTTTGTCATTTTATGATGCCGAGGAGATGAATTTTTTCATTTCCGTTAACATAAATTCAAAGTCGGGATTAAAGGATAAGCGGATTCTTTTGTGTCGTGTTAATTTGTATTGATATAGAGCATCATAGATTTTTTTGGTAAGGCCATTATAAGTCCCTCTAAGCAAATTATTTTTTTCGTTCAGCGATGTGGGTGGGTAATCACCTTGTTGCCCATAGTGAGGATTCCAGGGAGCAATAGGTAGAGCAATATGGGAAAATTCTTGTATATTTAACTCTGGATAAATAGAGCTGCGTACCAGAGTGTTAGGATCTTGCGCATGATTCTTCCCTTTTGCATAGAGTAATAAGCGATTTTTTGGCTGCAGATAGCGTTGAAAATAATGAATTGCTGCTTTTGCGGAAACAGTGGCATCAGCCAAGCTCAAGATAAAAAATAATGGACAGCCAGCATGTGAGGTTAGACTGATTTTTTTTATTAATTGGGTTAATTTGTAAACTTGATAAGCCGCATTAAAGGGAATGGATTGGTATTTTGCATAGTCATCTTCGTTGGTCGTATGTAACCATTTTGCTTGCTCCCATTTCCAGCTAATGCATCGATGCCAATTAGCTGAGAAATCGAACGCCGAGCGAATTTTAATAGCAGGAGATAATAAAATGACACCCGCAATATTGGCTTGATTTAAAGCATAATACAGTGCGAGTGCTGCGCCGGTGGAAAAGCCAGCCAGATAGATTTTTTTTATATTTTTATCAAATGAAGCAATGCCGTAACGCACAGCTTGTAACCAATCTTGATATTGCACACTGAGAAGATCACCGGGAACAGTTCCATGCCCCGGTAATAAAATGGCTCTGACTAAAAATCCTTGCGCTTGGAGTTGGTCGCCGATATCGCGCATGATGAAAGGAGTGTCGAGTAATCCGTGAATGAGCAAAATACCTTGGCCGTTGCTTTGTGTGGGTTTTAGTTCAAAAGGGCTGTTGGCGGTAAGGATTTTTTCATTATTATCAGATAAATCAATGCGTGTGTTGAGGATGAGTTTTTGGCATTGGGTAATATAGTCAGTAAAAGGTAGATTGAGATCAGCAATAGGGTGTTGTGTTTTAGGGTCTTGATAAGGTTGCTGAGAGTTGTTGGGCATAGTTAATTGTAAATGTAACTAGCACCGACAACAAGCACAGAATAATTTTTTTATGCTAGTGAGTTCTCACTGGCGGATTGGTGTCTATCTTACTTAAAGGTGCTGATAACGGTGTAGGAGGTTTGTTGCATGATCTTATTCTAAAAATGCTGTTAGGGTTTTCTGATTGAGTGCGGCTTAAGTAAGGTACGGACAGTGTTTCAGTTTGAGCATGTAATTGTTTAGCTGTTACATACTCTGTGTATTTATGCGCTTTGCTGTCTGAGTTTGGTATTTTATGTTCTTTATTTGTAGGTGATAAAGTGCTTAAGTCTGAGTGCCTACGTTGGGCTGCTGCTGTAGGTGGAAGTAAGAAATGCGGAGGCGCGATCGATTTTCGTCGAGCGGTTGATACTGTATTTGTGGTAGCAGAGGATGTATTAGGTGGGGTAGAGGATCCATCGCTCTCTGATGTTGTTGGAGAGTTCTCTTCTTCTGAGGTAGATTGATCATCAGGCGTATTGGTTGCTGTATGTGGTTTCGTTGTAATTTGTATAGATGCAATAGGTAAGCGTAATTTCTCAACTTTTGGAGCAGTTTTGATTGAGGTAGTAGGCAAAGTCTCATTTGTGAGAGCTGTATTGTTTGTTGATGTAGGAAGTTGCGTATTTTTTTGTTGAGCAGCTTTTTTTGCTGCTTTGTTAGCTGCAGCTGCTTGATCTATAGCTTCATGTGTTTTTTCTTGTTGTCGAAGGCTGCTGACCCAACTCCAAGCGGCTCCGAGCCCTCGTAGGACTGCGAATGTTTGACCCAAACTAATGCTGAGCTGAATAATATTAGCAGCCATAGATGCAAGAATTAAAGGGGCGCAAAAGAGCCCAATAAGTCCTATTGCTCCAAGAGAAACAAGGGTGCTTAGTCCTCCTAGTGCATAGCCTAGCGTTTTGCTGTGGCTATTGACACCCAATTCAAAAGCTTCTTTTGCAGCGCGAATAGGTGAAGTGACGCGCATGGTGAGTTCACTAGTCAGTTTGCTGCCGTAATAAATCAATGTACTAATACCTAAACTAATGCCAGCTAGGATAGAGCTGAGACTTAGTTTTTGGTTGTTAGAATAAGTGAAAAATCGTTTGCACTTATCCATAATGACAGCAGCAGTTTCTTGCAACATGGCAGGGATAAACTCAACAATACCTTTGATAATATTTTTCGGGATAGCAAGAAATCTTGCTGTTAGGAGGTACTCTCCTAGTTTAAGTAAAGGATGATTGTTATTGCTTGGCCAATCAAAAAAAGCCTCTGTGTCATCGCGATGAGGGTCACTATTAGCAAAAATGCGATGAAAAGCATTCTTAATGCGATAGCTTAAGGGCTCGATATAAGAATCTTTGAATAAAGGTTCAAAGATTTTGAAGTTTTTTTGTTGCCAGGTCCAGGTGTTATGGTCGCGGTTTTTGAACCAGTCAAAAGTGGTGGGCATAATACCCATTAATCGGTCATAAAGCATCATGCTATTTGTTCTAATTTCAACTAGTTTATAACCATTTGGGGTACAAGCGAAAATAGCTTCAATGCTGTGATTCAGGAGGTCAAGGTTCTCTTCGCTTATTTCTTCAGCATCTATTGATGCGAACATTGGATTTATTTTTACTTGATAATTATTTGTTGAAGCGGATATGTAAATTTTATGATTATTGACATAAATATCATTTTCAAATGCATTGTTATTATCACGCATAGTGGTTTTTTTTGCTTGAGGAATGATTATAAATGAGCCGTCATTTAGGCAGTAAGAAGATATTGTATAAGTTGGATTTTGGCAGTGTATAGTTTTAAGATACTCAGCTTGCTCAGCAGGGAAAAGAGTGCTTACTATTTGATTAGTAATAGCTTCATTCTCTTTTGCTGAAGGAAGGTCAAGATAGGGGGTAAAGTTAGTATGATTAACTTTGTATCCTCCTCCTTGGCTAACATCTCTGTTAAGTTGATGTAGTACCCTAGAAGGATCTTGTGCTTTAAAAGTTAAATGAGCGCTTTTTCTTTTGAGAGTGTGCTTTTGCTTTATTGTTTGAGCAATAAACGGAGTAAAAGAAGCGTCATCCTTTTTCATTAATGTTGGTTGTTGGTTATCAAAATTTACTTTTGATAAGATATCGTTAGGTAAATTTAGGCTAGTTAATTGCCATTGATTATTTAAGTTGCCATAGAAGTGAATTTTCCCTCCTTGCTTTAGCAGGATAGGTGCATCATTATACTGTTTAGACAGTTCACTTAGCTCTTTTAATCCCATTTGTTTTTTAGGGTCTTGTTTAGGGTCAGATACGATAAGCAGCTCGCATGTCTTATCGACAAACAAATTTTTTGACCGCTTCAGCAATTCAGCAGTTAATCGGTATTTCATAAGTGCCTATCCTCAACCCGCATAGCATAATATAATTGAATTGTATAATACCAATAATAATAGTATAAGGTTAACGAAATATTAACACTTTAGGGTTTTTTTAAAAAATGATGCGTCGATTTACTATAAAAGCGTTTATTTTTGCCATTTTCTTGCTTCCTGGCTTAGCTTTAGCTGCTTCTGGTTTGGGTGCGGTGGCTTCTAGTTTGATGGGGCCTGTTACTTTAATGACGAGCTTTGTTAATACGATGGCGATTGTCATTGGGGTTGGATTTCTTTTTGCTTCTTTTTTCAAATACATGCAGCATCGAGTTAATGCGCTGGCTGTACCAATTAGTAGTGTAGTTTATTTATTTATCTTTGGCATTGTTCTTGTTCTTTTACCGATAGCTTATAAGCTGGCAGAGTAAAAAATGCGGTATTTCTTTAATTCTTTGATAATTATCATTTTTTCCTTGGGTATGGTGGCTTGTGGGCAATTGGCGCCAGATGATAATTTGTCGCTTTTGCAACATCCTGATGTATTGCAGAAAAAAATGGCTCAATGCCAAAGTAAAGAGACGCTTGATTGTAAAAGGATTAAGGCGGTAGCGCAGGAGTATTTGTCATTAAATGTACAGAGACAGAGTAACCCCGAGTTGTTTGGTAAGATGATTTTGCAGGGAGAAGAGCAATTGGGTGTGTTGAAAGAAAAGTTGGGGGTGCTGCAGAGAGAGAGTGTTAATTCTGCTAGTGTACAGGCAGAGTTGGCAAAAGTTACCGATGCTTATCGTGCTCAAGATGACAAGGTGAAAAAGTTGCTGGCGATTGTGGCGGCGACTAGTCCGGAGTGATTTGGTTTAGAACGGTGGGCACGCTGCGCTTTGCCCACCCTACGTTTTGTAATTTTTTTAACAATTATTGTAGGGTGGGTAAAGGAGCGCTTTTTGCGACGTGCCCACCTTTTCTGCGATTATGCCCGGTGATAAGGATGATTTTGTAAGATAGTTAAAGCACGATAAAGTTGTTCAGCTAAGACAATACGCACCAAAGGATGAGGCAAGGTCAAGGGTGAAAGCGACCATTTAATGTCAGCACGCTGCAAACTAGCAGCAGATAAACCATCTGGTCCTCCAACTAGTAAATCGATATTGCGGCCGTTCATATGCCAACTCTTTACATTTTCAGCGAGTTTTTCTGTAGACCACGATGCGCCTTTTACATCTAATGCAATTACAAGATTGCCTGGTTTAATTTGCTGAAGTAATTTTTGGCCTTCACGCTCGATGAGGTCAGGGATATGTGATTGTTTACTGCGTTTTTCAGCGGGAATTTCCACTAATTCTAATTGGCAAGAAGGTGGAAAACGTTTGGCATACTCTTGGTAACCTGCATTGACCCAGGTAGGTAGTTTATTACCGAGGGCGAGTAGGCGTATGAGCATGAATTTCCCATAAATCTTCGAGGCTATAAAATTCGCGTGTAGGGGCTTGCATGACATGAACGATAATATCGCCTAAATCAACAATAATCCATTCACCTTCTTTTTGACCTTCCATTTGAATAAAATGCCAACGTTGTTTTTTAGCTTCAAAGGCAACATTTTCAGCAAGTGATTGTACGTGACGGCTAGAGCGGCCGGTGCAAATAATCATTGCATCAGTAATTGAAGTTAAATGGCGGACATCAATAACTGTAATATCAATACCTTTTAAGTCTTCGAGTGCAGTGATTGCAATTTTTTGAATAATTTCAGTAGCCATAATTTTAAGTAGTCATTTTTAGTGAGGGCAGATTATAACCGACTCAGGCTGTATACGCCATGATGTTGTATATATTTATACACAGCATCAGGTAATAAATATCTGGGGCTTAAACCGAGTGCGATTTGGCGGCGAATGTCAGTAGCAGAGATTTCAAGCGGGGTAACAGGGTATAAAATAATATTTCCCGCCAGTGTTTCATGAATGGCTTCAGGATTGTGTTTTAAGCGTTGTTTTAAGAGGTCAGCAACAGTACCTGAATGCGGTAAATGATAATGAGGTCTATGAGCAACGATAAGATGAGCTAAGTCTAAAATTTCTTGCCAGCGATTCCAGCTCGGAAAATTAAGTAAAGCATCAATCGCCATGATTAAACAAAATGAAGTTTGCGGGAATTCTGCGCGTAAAGATTCTAAGGTGTCGATGGTGTAAGAGGGTCCTTGGCGTTGAATTTCGCGCGTGTCTACTTGTAAGGCGGGTTCATTTTCAACCGCTATTTTTACCATGGCTAGACGTTGTTCGGGAGTGGCAGTCGGGGTTTTTCGGTGTACGGGTTGATAGCAGGGGATGACTCTTACTTCCGCTAAATCAAGATGTTGATGTAATTCTAAGGCAGTGCGCAGATGCCCGAAGTGAATGGGATCAAATGTGCCGCCTAAAATGCCAATGGTTTTGTGGAGTTTGTTCATAAGGTTTATTGTATCAGTTTTGTTATTATTCAGGAACTGGGGGGATAACTATTCAGTAGCCAGAGAGCGTGCGAGTGTAGCACTTAAAATAGAGCGACTTGCTTGCCATGGATGGCAAGCCTAAAACAGGGATGTTTCGTTTGGAGCGGCATTTTAAGTGCTACACTCGCACGCTCTTTGGTTGCTGAATAGTTATACTGGGGGTGGAAAGAAGCATGATAATTGTTTCAAATTCATTCCAAACACTGCCTATTTCTGCACCTTTAATTATTTTATCAATGTTTGCTGAGTGCAATAGTAATTGCCAACATTTTTCTAGTGTATTGCGTTGTAAAAAAGTTCGAATACTGGCTTGGCGTTTTTCAAAAATGCGAAATTTATTAAAAAGGCTTGAGAGTGTTATGCCTTGATTCATTTGGTTCATCATATCAGCAAGCATGCGGAATTCTCGAGTCAATGCCCAAAGAATTAATGTGGGCTCAGTGTCTTCAGCTGCGAGATTTTGCAGGATGCGTAATGAACGTGAATGGCTGCCGATGATCATGCTGTCAACTAAATCAAAAATATTAAAGCGTGCATGATCGGTAGGATTATTTTCTGTCGTTAGTGGTTTTTGATTTTTATCGGTAGCACATGTCAGTAAATTTATTTTTTCAATTTCTTGTGCTGCAGCTAATAAATTGCCTTCTACTTGGTTAGCCAGTAAATCAGCCGTGTTTTTTGAGAGAGTTAAACCTTGTTTTTTTGCGCGTTGGATTATCCAGAGTGGTAACTGTGCTGCAGGAATAGGCCAAATTGAAATAAAAACACTATTATTCTCGAGTGTTTTAAACCAAACACTTTTTTCTGTTTTGCTATCCACTTTATTTGTGCGAATAATAAGAATCACATCGTGTTGGGGGTGAGCAGCATATTCTTGTAGTGCTTTTGTGGTTGTTGCAGCAAATTTTGCATTGTGAAGATTAATTTCAATCAATTTTTTTTCAGCAAAAAGAGAAATATTATGTGTCTGCGCATAAAGAATTGAGCTCCAATCACTGCCAGAGTCAATAGAAACTAATGTTCGCTCAGTAAAGCCCGCTTTTTGCGCGGCATGGCGAATAAGCTCGGCAGCTTCTTGGACTAACAATAATTCATCACTGCTGACGATATAAATCGACGCAAGATTTTTATTGAGTTGTTGTTCTAATTGTTGCAGCGCTATTTTCATGATTATTTTTACTAAAACTCGTTAATTTATGGGTAATTTCGCGCGAAGAGAGTCGATTCATAATATCAAAGACGATTGCTCTACGCATTTGTTGATATAAAGCAGCAGCTTGATTACTGCCAGCTAATACTTCGCCAGAATTAATGGGCAAAATGCGTGATTGACTGAGTGTTTCTCGGCTTACTAAAATAACATCAGTGGGCGATGTGACTTGGAAAGTCACACTGAGCGTTAATTTATATTGGCGAGTTTGTTGTGAGCCGCTTACGCCAAGTAATTCTTGGACCATGTTTTCAGCAACAATTTCTAATATAGTGTTAGCTTGCGTGGGGGTGTCAGCAAGGTAGACGCCTGACATTTCTAAATAGTCACGTAAATTATTGGTTAGCTCACTATAGGGACTCGGTGTTTTAAGATAGACGCGTTGTAGCTCTGGTGCAAAAGGCACCGATCCACGTGGATGAAAGCCACAGCCTGTATTGAGTAAAATAAAACAGAGAATAAAAAACAGCTTAAGGTAAGTGTTAGTTTTTATTTGTGTTAGCATCATGTATCACTCACCACAATATTCACGACTCTTCCTGGAATAGTAATAATTTTTTTTATTATTTTATTAGTAATAGTGTGCTGGACTTTGGCATCTTGAGTGGCTATATCTTCGATAGTTTTAGTATCAGCATGAGTGGGTACGGTAATACGAGTGCGTAATTTACCATTAATTTGTACGACTAATTCTATGCTATCCACTTTGAGTGCTTGAGGATCTATTTCCGGCCATGGTGCGTCTAATATGAGATCGCCGAACTGTAATTCTTTCCATAAAAAGTGAGTGATGTGTGGCGTGATCGGTGCGAGTAAACGCAATAAAATACTCAACCCTTGTTGAACAATGACAGGTCGTACATCGAGCTGCTGAGAATTTGCTGTAGGTATTTTAGTAAGTAAATTAAGGAGTTTCATGCAGCCAGAAACAACCGTATTCAATTGCAATCGATTGTAATCAAAGCATACTTGATCAAGAATTTCATAAATTTGACGTAGGCAGGCGCGTTGAGTTGGATCGGCATTTTCCCAATCCATTTTATTTTTTACATTACGCAAGGTATCACGTTCTTCGTAAGTAAATGCCCATAATTTTTTTAGAAATCGATACGAACCTTCAACACCAGAATCGGACCATTCTAAATTTTGTTCTGGAGGTGCAGCGAAAATAATAAATAATCGTACTGTGTCGGCGCCGAATTTTTCAATTAAATTAACCGGGTCAACAACATTGCCTTTGGATTTAGACATTTTTGCGCCGCTGTTTAAAACCATACCTTGGGTTAATAAACGAGTAAAAGGTTCATTAGAATGTACGAGTTGCATATCGCGCATGGCTTTATGAATAAAGCGTGAATACAGCAAATGCATGCACGCATGTTCGATGCCGCCGACATATTGATCGACAGATAACCAATGGTGAGCGCGGTTATCTAACATGGCATGATCTTGATTGTAGGAAGTAAAGCGCGCGTAATACCAGGAAGATTCAAAAAATGTATCAAAGGTATCTGTCTCGCGGTGAGCTGGTTTTTGGCAACGAGGACAGATAGTTTCGTAAAACTCTGGCATTGTTTTGAGTGGTGAAATAACGCCAGAAAACTCGATTTTTTCTGGCAAAATAACTGGTAAATCTTCTTCAGGGACAGGTACTGCGCCACATGTTTCACAATTAATAATAGGTAATGGTGCGCCCCAATAACGCTGACGAGCAACGCTCCAATCACGTAAGCGAAAATTCACTTGGCGGGTACCCGCATCGTGATTTTCAAGATAGCTAATAATTTCAGTTGCAGCCATTGCTGAATTAAGTCCGGTGAATTGTGCAGAGTGAATTAATTCGCCAGTGGCGGTATACGCCGCTTGCTTAAAATTCCATTCATCACCAACGGGAATGACAACAGGTTTAATAGGCAAATGATATTTTTGTGCGAATTCAAAGTCACGTTCATCATGAGCTGGAACGGCCATTAATGCTCCAGTACCATAGTCAGCGACGACAAAGTTAGCGACCCAAATGGGTAATGTTTCTTTGGTGATGGGATGAATAGCGAGCATTTGTGTTTGCACACCACGCTTTTCCATGGTTGCGAGATCAGCTTCTGCTACTTTAATGTTTTTACATTCTGCAATAAATTGTGCTAGCTCAGGGTTGGTTTCTGCAGCTAATTTAGCGAGCGTATGTTGTGGTGCAATCGCTAGATAGGTGACGCCAAAGAGAGTGTCGGCGCGAGTAGTAAAAACAGTTAAATGCTCTTGCGTATTAGCAACAGGAAATTGAATTTCAACACCTTCTGAACGACCAATCCAATTGCGTTGCATGGTTTTAACTTGTTCTGGCCAACCAGGTAAATTATCCAGTTCATTTAAAAGTTCATCTGCATAGGTGGTAATTTTGAAAAACCATTGTGGAATTTCGCGTCGTTCAACCAGAGCACCTGAACGCCAGCCTCGGCCATTAACGACTTGTTCATTAGCCAGAATAGTTTGGTCAACGGGATCCCAGTTCACGGCCGCATTTTTTTTATAAACTAAACCTTTATGATAAAGCTGCAGAAAAAACCATTGTTCCCAGCGATAATAGCGAGGATCACAGGTGGCAAATTCGCGTTGCCAATCATAAGCGAGACCTAGCATATTCATTTGATCGCGCATTTGCGCAATATTTTTATAGGTCCATTCAGCCGGGGGGATTTTATTTTGGATGGCGGCATTTTCAGCTGGTAAACCAAATGCATCCCAGCCCATAGGCTGTAATACATTTTTGCCTAGCATACGTTGGTAGCGGGAAATAACATCGTTGATCGTGTATACCCTGACATGCCCCATGTGGAGTCGACCGCTAGGATAGGGGAACATGGTTAAACAATAGAATTTTTCTTTCGGGGAATTTTCATCAGCAGCAAAAGTAGTGTTTTCTTGCCAAAAATTTTGTGCTGTCTTTTCAATAAGTTGCGGGCTGTATAGCTCTTCCATGGGGTGTGCTCAGAAGTTAATTAATTGTTGGGTAGGATACAACAAGTGGGGGGGGATTAACAGTGGTGCCCGTTGCAGGGTGGGTCTTTGCTTATGAATGATATGCCTGCCCAGGTCGTTAGCAATGAACCTTATATTTTGTTAAAATTTATGATATGTTGTATATAATCAACTTATAAAGCTTTAAAGGTGGTTATAAGCAACATGAGCAAAGCCAATAAACTATCAAAAGCATTGCCAGCAGCGGCAGAACGGCTCTTATTGCAGTTGGGTCGAAATATTCGTATTGCACGTTTAAGACGAAAATTGAGAGTTATTGATTTAGCAGAACATATCGGAATTTCGCGTTATTTAATGTCTGATATTGAGAAAGGTAAGTCTACAGTTACAATCGCAGCTTATGTTTGTGCATTATGGGCGTTAGGGTTGGCTGATGATCTGAGTTATATTGCAGATCCAGATCGTGATACTGAAGGTAAGATACTTGAAAATGCTCGAGCACCTAAAACAGCCGCTAAACGTAAAAAGGTTTTAGATAATGACTTCTGAGCATATGTGTTATGTGTATATAGTACTTCCAGGAACCATAGAGTTTGTTACTGCAGCACGTTTTCAAATTATTCTTACACGTGATGGTATTCCAAAAGGCGAATTTATATATGGAAAAAAATATTTGGCACGTCCTGATGCAGTTGAGTTAGATCCTATTGAGTTGCGCTTGAATCAAGCACATTACGAAACTGTGCGTATGCATGGGTTCTTTGGTGCGATTAGAGACGCAATGCCTGATTTTTGGGGACGACGTGTTATTCAGCATCATGCAAGTAAAGTAACTTTAAACGAATTTGATTATTTATTGTGTGGTCCTGATGATAGAGCTGGCGCACTTGGATTTGGTTTAAATGTTATACCACCTGCTCCACGTCGCGCATTCAATCGAACACTTGATTTAGAAACTTTGCAAAAAATAGCAGAAACTATCGCTAATGATGGCTTTAAGTCTTTTGAAAATGAAGTAGATACGCGTCAAGTACGTGAATTACTACTTGAAGGAACTTCAATGGGGGGAGCACGTCCTAAGGCTGTTGTGGAAGATAGCGATAGTTTATGGATTGCTAAATTTAGTAGTCGAGAAGATCGTTGGAATCAGCCTGTTGTAGAACATGCATTGTTAAATCTTGCTCGTATTTGTGGCTTGCACGTTGCTGCGAGTAAATTAACAAGAGTAGCAGGAAAAGATGTTTTATTAGTAAGACGTTTTGATCGAGATAAATTAGATAATGGATATAGACGTCATCGTATGGTGAGTGCATTAACGCTGCTTAAATCTGAAGATAGTCTTTCTGCAAGAGAAAATTGGTCTTATTTATTACTTGCTGATGAAATTCGTCGTAGTAGTGCAGCTCCTGAAGTAGATTTGCGCGAATTATTTGGGCGAATGTGCTTCAATGCGGCTATATCTAATTTGGATGATCACCCCCGGAACCATGCAATACTAGCAAAAGATAAGCAATGGCGGCTTAGTCCAGCATACGATTTAACACCCACTCCAGCATTAGCACAAGACACGCGATTATTAGCTATGGAATGCGGTACGCAGGGGCGAGTGGCAAGTAGAGAAAATTTATTAAGTGGATGCGCTCGTTTTCTTCTTTCTCGAGACGAAGCTGTAGCTATTGTTGATCATATTGTACAGGTGGTAAAAAATGAATGGGAGCCATGCTTGCGTCGTGCGGGTGCTAGTAAAAAAGATTGTTTAGTTGTTGCTTCGACGTTTCTTTATGAAGGTTTTTTTTATAAATCAAATAAATTATAATAGTTTTTGAGTGTTAAGCTCGCACGCTCTCTAGCTGTTAAATAGCTGCTTTTTATTTCTGAATTTTAGTCGACAAATCTTAACATAATCCTAAGACTTTTTGAATAAATTTTGGATTTTGAGTTGAATGGGGGGTATTATATGCCTTACCTTATCTATAAAAGATGTACCATAATAGATTATATAATCACTAAGTGGGAAACGTTATGCCTAATGATTTTAAAAAATTTAAATTTTTGTCTTCGCTCGTGGAGTGCGAGCATGTCTCTGAACAACAAGCTATTGCACTAACAGACGACCAAGCAGAAATTTTAAATATTAAGAACATATTTGATTTAGTGTTTGCAGGGGAGTGCAGTATAGAAAAATTTATCACTTTATCGCATGGGCAATTGGCAATTTTGAAACTGTTAAGTGAAAATGATTCGTTTTTAAGTGTGACATTTCCTTTAAAAAATTTAATTCAGCAATTATTAGAGCAGTCGTTAGAGCAAGTTGAAATATTAGATAAAAATTATATGTTGATAGTTTATCTTTTGAAGAAAAAAATTCTGACTATAGAGCAACTTATAAAGTTGAATGAGGACCAGCTCGAAAGTAAAAAGCTTGCAATAACAGATATATTGACTGCCGAAGATATTCCGATAGATAAAAAACTACAAGCTGATTTAGAAAAATCAGCTGAAACCTGTGATTTAAAATTACTAGAAGAATGTTTATCTAAGGTAGAGTTTAAATCGATTGCTGTTAACTCTAGAAATTCTCGTCGTGAGTCTTTATTAATGTTAGCAGCAGGATCAAGAAAATCAGATGCAGAATCTTTAAGTTTTGTTAAATTTTTGGTGTTTGCAGGTGCCGTTGTTATGGTTCAATCTAATGACTTAAGGACTGCATTAATGTGTGCTGCGCAGAGAGGGCATGTGAGTGTTATAAGGTTTTTAGCTCAACGTGTATCACGATCTCATTTTTTATTAGAGGATGATATTGGACAGACAGCAGCAAAGTATTATGAAAAAGCAACTGGCAGCAAATGGGATATTCAACTTCCTCCACAAGAAATCCCATCAGCTACTATAGCAGCTGTTGTTACTTTGGGTGGTAGTCCTGTTCATACTCAGAGTGCTGTTGATGTAAAGGATGTAAAAACAACGCCAGCTGTTTCTGTTTTGCGTAAGAAAGGGTGATTATTCAGCAACATGTTTGGATCCCGCAGCTTACTATTTCAACGTCCCGCGGCTTGTCCGCGGGATCCAGACATACTGCTGAATAGTTATAACTCATGGATACATTAAATATTTCAAATCAACCTGCTGAATCATTTTCAAATAATTCACCGGTTCATCTAATAAAAACGATACTTGAAAATATTTTTTAGCAACTTGAGTCGTTAAATTAGTATCTTCCGGATATTCTAGTAGTAAAGGAAATAGCACGGATTTACCAATCACAGCACGTCCGTTCTCAGACTTTGGATGTATGCCCCACATATTTTGATAAGTCATAGCCATTAATGCATGATCTTTTGTATTAGGATTAGGGTGATTACCAATATAAAGTACAACATGGCCGCCGATATAAATTAATGTCATAAAGCGTTGACCATGTTCCATTAAATAATTTAATCGTTGTTCCGGTGAGCTGTTTGACATATCCGCTACTCTCCCCATTTTTATTTGGTCAGATGAATGGCGTGGTAACCAAATTCCAAATGGCGTAAATAAACTTTTTAATTCTGCTGAGCAATCATTGTAAAAATACATGTTTCCCCAGCCATAAGGCCGGCCAATCAAGGTGCTCATGAGATAAGTAAAATGATGGGGTGTGAGTGGCAATGGCATGCGAGTTGCTTCATCAGCAGAGACAAGGGCATAACTGATCACAGCTTGTTGTTTGTTGTCAGCAATCGGTATCATTAATTTATAATCATGCGTGATGGAATCTGCAGGAAAGAAACTTCCTACATAAGCTAACGAGCGGAATACACCTTGTTCATCAACCAAGCTTGTTTTGGTATGCGTGATAGCTACTAATTGTTTTTTTGCGGCAAGTTGCCAAGTGTTAATAAAATTAGCGTTAGTGCGCGCAAGACCATTGCTTTTAACCCAAGCGATATAATCGGGTGTGATGACCATTGCCCAGGCCCGATCCAGAGTATAGCCAAGAATATAAACAGGTGTACCTATCCATAATGCCGACATTTGTAAATTATCAAAGGGGTAACCTTCGCCAGGTAGTTGATGACTATAAAAATGGACATCTTCGGTGGGTAATGCGCGTGCGTGTAAGTTATCAATGGCAATCGCTTGATTATTAGGATCATATTTTAAATTATCAAATTGAGAAAAATTAATATTGTGTGTAATCGTATCAATCCATTCTTGAGTATAAGGTTGAAAATTTTCACCATAACCAATTTGATCATTCGATTTATTTTGATTGCTGAAAAAAACGATGAGACTGTGTTCAGCAGAGCTTAAATTGTCGGGTGTTTGAGCTTGTAAAATTTGACTAACATGAGCAGCATCCCATGGGGAGTTGGCGCCGTAATAGTGTTGATAAAATCCATCAAAACGTTTTTGTTGGAGGCTTTCTTCCATTAATGGTTTATCGTAATTGTTATCGCTAGGTTTTATCCAATCAGCAATATTTTGACTGTAGTGAGTGAGTGGGAATAAAGAAATATTTTCTTGATTTGATCGGCAGACGGAAATAAAAAAAATGGAAATTAAAAATAATGCTAACCAAATACATTTTTGTAATTGCTTTTTTTGCATAATTTTCGCCTTTTTATTCAGGTTTTACGTAACTACTCAGTAGCTACAGAGTTTGGTGGGCACGCTGCGCTTTGCCCACCCTACATTTTTTATAATTTTTGTAGGGTGGGCAAAGCGCAGCGTGCCCACCAACTCCTTAGCTATTGTAGTTACGGTTTTACCGTTTTTTGTTTACGTACTGCAACAACAATCAAGCCAACTAAAATTAATAAAATAGGATCCATGCCTATCCATTGCCAAGGTGTTTTTCCTACAGAGGCATGGATTGAGTCAGTGAGGACATAGGACTCAAATTGCGGTGCTTTTGATTGAATTTTTCCTTTATCGGTAATAAATGCGGTGATTCCATCATTTGATACAAATAAAACGGGGCGTCCCATTTCTAAGGCGCGCATTTGACCCATTTGTAAGTGTTGTGCTTGCGCAATGGAGTGACCAAACCAGGCATCATTGCTGACAGTGAGTATCATGCCCGTGTTACCATCGCGCGTGCGTACTTGTTCAGGAAAAGCAATTTCATAACAAATAAAAGTTGCGATTTTTAAACCATCAATAGTGATGGGAGTAAGCGATCGAGGTGCAGAAATAAATTCTGACATGGGTAAGTGTAAAATATCAAAAAACTTTTTAAATACTTTGGTTAAAGGAATATATTCACCGAAAGGCACTAGACGTTGTTTGGAGTAAATGCCTTCACCATCTCCTACGGTAACGACAGCATTATAGTAGGAACCGGCTTGTGGTGCTTCAATTGGTATGCCAGTAATTAAAGTTGAGTGGTGTTGCTTAGCTAAGGTTGCCATGGTTTCTAAAAATCCGCCGGCGTTTTGTAAGATGAGTGGAATGGCAGCTTCTGGCCAAATAACAATTTTACTATCCCAGTGGGGTTTGGTTAACTCTTGGTAGTGGTTTAAAGTTGGTAAGATTTGATCGGGTGACCATTTTACTGTTTGTGGAATATTACCTTGTACCATGCTGATTTGAGTCGCAGAGCCAGTGGGATGAGTCCAGTTGATAAGACTTAGCAGTCCGCCCACTATCCAAATAGTTGTTATAGCGATGAGGCTGAAATAAAGCTCTTTATATTGTGCACGCTTCATTCTTAATAGACAGTTGAGAAGAAGAGCAGCGCTCAGGATGACAGCGAGTGAAACACCATAGACGCTAAAAATAGGCGCATATCCTCTCAGGGGGGAATTCATTTGGCTATAACCCAAAAATAGCCAAGGGAAGCCGGTAAAAATCCAGCTGCGTACCCATTCCAATAATACCCAGATGGCTGGGAAGGCACACAGTATTTTAGTGCGATTGGTTTGAGGAAAAAAACGGTTGAGTAAATAGCCATTGTAAGCTGGAAATAAAGCTAATAAAGCAATTAAGCCGCCGGTAATAAGAGAGGCTAGGGCGATGGATGTATTACCAAAAGTGTGGATGCTGATAAAAATCCAGTAAACACCGGAAGTGAAAAGTCCAAGACCAAATAAAAATCCGCGGATAAACGCACGGTGAGGGCTTATATTTAGCCAGCTGGTTAAAAGGAGTGCCGGAGCCATGATTGCTAAGGGAAATATTTCAAATGGAGCAAATGCGAAGGTGAGGGTAATGCCAGCAAGGAGTGCGAGTGCATCGCCAAATAGGGTTTGGGCTAATAGTTTTTGTATGGGCATGGTATTTTTCATTTATTGAAAGTAGTAAAAGAAATATACCAATAAGTGAGAGGAAGAGCATTAAGTTTTTGGGGTGGGGGGTGTTTCATCTAATCCCCCCCGCTTTTTGCAGGGGGGGCTTTTATTTATGGTGAAACTACTGATTTTCGTTGATTGGTTAATGCTGGATTTGTAACCGGAGCTGATACATCCAGTTGGCGTTCTGTGTGGAAATGACTCATATAAATGCTTCTTAGAGTGCGATAAGTATCACTTACTCTATAGTGATATGAGAAAAAGCCAACGGAGCGATGAGCACGAAGTGCTTCATAGTCTGCGCTAGAGAGAAGCTTAAGACATGTTGCTTTTATTTCATTATTATTATCCGCAACTTCAGCTATTGCTGCGCCAATATTTCTAATTTTTGCATTTGTTTTTTCGGTGTTATAAAAAAACCAGTGAAACCATGTTTCTTTCTGCTTTTCTAGTTCATTTACTTTGTTTTGCAATAATGTTTTTATAATGTCTCTTGGTGTGGAAGGAGCTTTCTTTTCTGCAGGAGCAGCATTGTCTGCTGTGAACTTTGAAACACCCCTTGGTGATACAGGCACGGTTCTTATTGATTCGACAGGGGTAATTTTTATAGAAGAAGATGCCGGAGCTTTTGCATCAATAGTGGGAACCACTGCTGAGCTAGGTGTTTGAGCGCGTGAGCTGAAGCTTGCTGAAGCGCTATGAGTCACAGTGCTTGGTTCAATTGTTTTGTCGTCGGGGAGTTGTTGGGTTTGTTTTATTTTTGCTACCTCGCTAATGTGAAATTTTACGAGATTGACAAATTCAGGTATGCCAGTATTATCTTTACAAGATATTTGTCGCATCGGATAACGCTTCATTTCCTCGCTCAGTAGGCTGCTTTTTCTTTCTGCTGATAATTCATCGCATTTATTGATAGCGTAGCATAGTCTTTTTTGAATACGTCCGTTGTTTACTAATCCATCATCATAAGCTTTCAATTCTGCTTCTAATAAATCACTTGTAGTATTCGCATTAAAAACATAAAGAATAATATCCGCATCTTGAATAGCTTGTTTTGCCTGATCTGCATAGCGTGGATTACCAGAAGTATCTGAGATTTTAACGTTTATTCCATTTATTGGTAGTGTAGTAGTCGTTATTCCTACAGTGGGTTCGGTTATTTTTTGAAAGTCGGACCCAACAAAGGCATTTACAACACTTGTTTTTCCAGCTCCTTTTTTACCTATGACAGCAATTTTTACCTGATTATGTGAGTTCATTGTAAAGCCTCGTAAAGTTAATCAAATCTATGATAATTATTAATTCTTAATCTTATTTGCTTTAGAAGTGGGGCTACATCTTACTCCCATCTCCCTTAGTTCTTGATAAATTTTACTTTGTCCATTGTGATATCCAAAAAAACCAACCGAGCGGTGTGCGCGAAGCGCTTGATATTTGTGGTTAAAAAGAAGTTTATCAATAGTTTCAGTTATTGCAGTAGTTGATTGCTTAACATCTTCTATTGCTTCCTTAAGGTTAGTGATTTTTTTTGTTGTTTTTTCAGTATTATAAAAAAGCCAATGAAATAATGTTTTTTTCTCAGCTTCTAGTTGATTTATTTTAGTAGTTAATAGCTTTGTTAGTTCATCTTTTTCCGAAGCTGGAGTTTGTTCTTTTTCAGGAGGCATGTTGTCAGATTTTGCAGTATTTCTGGGCGATATAGGTATAGTTGTTATTGCTGCTGCAGGGGTGATTTTTATAGGAGGAAGTGCCGTAGCTTTTGTATCAATCACAGGACCTGTTGAGCTAGCTGTTTGAGGCCGTGAATTGGCGCTTGCTGAAGCGCTATGAGTCACACTGTTTGGTTCAATTGTTTTGTCGTCAGAGGGTTGTTGGGTTTGAATGTGTGGAGCATGTGGCGCGAGTTGTTGAAGGCGAATTTCAACGGCACTATGTAAATCGTTGATACCCTCTTTACTTTGACAATCACAAAATACCATTTTTTCACTTGCTGCAAATGGATGACCTCTTAATGCACGCCAGTGGTTACTTGTTATGTCATTGTTTATGCTCAATTTATTGAGAACGTACAGTCGTTGTTTATGGCGGCTGCTGTCTTTGTCAGGTTCTTGTGATTGTTTTTCATAGGCGTCTATTTTTGCGAGTAATGTTTCATAGTCTTGATTCATATCTAAGACATAAATAATAAAATCAGCGTTATTAGTAGCTTCGTCTACACGCGATTTATAGAGCGGGTTGCTCGAAGTGTCAGAGATTGTAAAGTCAATTTCTTGGGCGTTACTAGTAACTGGGTTAGTAAGCCATTTATTTGAATGAGTAACTACCCCCTTAGTTTCTTCTTGTGTTTTCTTGAAGCCTAGATCAAGCAATGCATTTACAATGCTTGTTTTTCCTACGCTTTTTTCACCGACTATGGCGAATTTTACTGGGTTTGTTTTTCCTGCGCCTTTTGCATCGACTACAGCTGATTTATGTGACTCCATTGTAATACCTCGTAAAGTTAATTAACCCTATGATAATTGTTAGTTCTTAAGGAAATATTAAATCTCAAATTTTTTTAAAATAAAAAACCTGATTTCTTGGGCGAAAAAGTTTGGTGGGTACGCTGTGTTTTGCCCACCCTGCAGTTCTGGATGCCAGCTAGAAGCACGCTGGCATGACCACACTAGCTAGATGCTGGCATGACAAGATTTCGTAGGGTGGGCAAAGCGCAGCGTGCACACCAACTTTTAGTTCAAGCCTGCCACAAACCTCCTGACCCCAACGTATTTTCTTTAATTACATTCACTGTTGCTGACAACCTCTCACCCAATGATTTTTTAAGATGATACGTTATTTCATAAATATCAGCATCACGACTTTTTTCTAATAAATAATCATCACTCGTATTAATTTCATCAACCAGTTGTAATTCTAACGCTTGCGTCCCTAACCAATGTTCGCCTGTTGCTACTTTTGCAATATCTAAATGTTGACGATGTTGTTGAATAAGGTTTTTAAACAGATGATGGATGTCTTCAATTTCCTCACGTAATTTTTCGCGAGCTTCTTCGGTGTTTTGGCCAAAAAGAGTTAAAGTACGTTTAAAGCTGCCAGCAGTTAATTGTTCAAAGTCGATGTGTTTTTCTTTTAATAAACGGTGAAAATTAGGTAGTTGAACAATCACTCCAATCGAGCCGATAATAGCAAAAGGCGCAGCAATGACTTTATTAGCAATCGAGGCCATCATGTAACCGCCACTTGCTGCTACTTTATCAACAATAACCGTTAAAGGAATATTGCGTTGACGAATACGTTGTAATTGTGCGGCAGCAAGTCCATAAGCATGTACCATGCCGCCTGCGCTTTCTAAGCGGACAACGATTTCATCAGCCGGTGTGGCAACACCTAATAGTGCTGAAACTTCTTCACAAAGTGCTGTTACTGCCGATGCTTTAATATCACCATGAAAGTTGAGAACAAATACTTTTTTGACAGGAACTTTGGCTTTTTTCTTTGTTTTTCCAGCAAGAGCTTGTTCTTTAGTCCATGCTTTAAATTCAGTTTTACTCAGAATTTCTTGTAATAAATCTTCTGTCGTTGCATTGATTTTATCATTGAGTTTTTTAAGGGTGATTTTGCCGGCCATTCTCTCTTTGCCACGAGAAAATAAGGCGAGTATGCCAGCGAGTAAAACTAACAGTAAAAGTACGATGATGAGTGTTTTTGCGAAAAATAAACTAAGTTGAATGAATATATCTAACATAGGTGCCTGCGTTATTTAGAGTTAATTAATAAAATGTCGGGTTGATTTTTTGTTGTCTGTATATGCATGTTTTTAGGTATTTTTTCAAATAATAATTGGGGAGTGATATCAATAACATAAGGTTTTTTTCTAAATATCCAATTATAAGTGCGAGGAATAATGCTAATGGTTCCTACCCATAAATGTTGTTGTGTCGGCGTAATTAAAATATTGGTATCCCACAGGCGTAATACAATGACTCTTTTTTTGCTATCGGTATGTTTGATTAATACTAATGCGGGTTCTTTATCTAAGTAAAGAGGTGATACTAGAGGTAAATGGGCAGCGCTTTCTACATCAGCGATGCGTTGTAAAATGCTAATCCAGTTGCGCACAGGAGGCGCTTCCCAGTTGTTTTTTAATAAAATATTTTTAATGCTATTAATGTCAGCAATCCATTGCAGATTAAAATTTTGTTCTTCAATACCAAAACGGCCAGTGCGAACCAGTGGAATATGCTGATCAGTTTGTTGTTGCCATTGGCTCATGTTTAACGTGTAAGTTGGATAGTCTATCATCGTATAATTTTGCTTAAGATGATTAAAGGAATGGAAAAAAATAAGAGTATACATTGTTATTATCGCAATCAGAGAAACGCTAATCAACCCAGATAGTTGGGGTTGCGGATCACTTTTGCGATGATAAGAAATGCTAATTAATAAGAGTAAAGCAGCACTTAACAACCAGCCAGCACAAATATCAGTGAACCAATGTGCGCCCAGATAAAGCCTAGAAATGCTGACTGTCACTGCGATAATAATTGCACTGTAAAATAAAAAACGACGCTGTGAAGGATACAGTCGAGACAGTAATAAAGCAAAACCAATAAAAAAAGTAGTTGTAAGTGTGGTGTGTCCGCTAGGGAATGAATAATTTTCTGGTGAAACCTGTAATCCCCATGGTCGAGCTGAATGTATAAAGGGTTTGAAAAATTCTATACTGATAATAGTTAAAAGTACTAGTGCTAGCACATGCCAAGCTAAATAGGTTCTTTTCGTTAAAAATAACCAAGTAGAAATAATAATAATGGCGGGAATCAGTACGTATTTATCACCTAATAAGGTAATTCCCAGCATAATATTGTCACCCAGAGGAGAGCGCAGTCCGCGGAAAAAATGAAAAACTAAATCATTAATAAACAGAGTTGATGAGTTATGTTGGGTCACAATATAAGCTAAATAAGCAAATCCTAAAATGGCGGCAAGCAAATAAAAAGCAAGTACTAGTTGACCATGCGTTTTGTTTTTATTGTGATGTTTTAAAGCGGCGGCAATAATTTTAGCATAGCGCGAGCTTTGCAATTTAAACCAAAATTGATTGAGTAATTGTTCGATTTTATCGCCTATCATCGAGAAAATTTTAAAGACCAACCAGATACAAAACATAATTAATAAAATAACTAACAATATCATCAGCATGACATGAACTGCGATATCAGGCGGTAATTCAAGAGAGGCGGCGCCTAATAATATGCCGGGTAACATGTAAATAGGTGCCCAACCAATGGCAGAAACGATATTGGCAAAATAAAAACGCAGTGGTTTCATCCCTAACATGCCGGCAATCAATGGAATAATGGCACGAACAGGGCCCACAAATCGGCCTATAAATACACTTTTGCCGCCATGTTTATGAAAAAAACTTTCACCTTTATCTAACCATTTAGGATTTTTGCTAAAGGGCCAAATTTGGCGAATTCTATTTTTAAAATGATAACCCAGTAAGTAACTTACGCCATCGCCGGCAATCGCGCCTAAAATGGCACTAATCAGTGTAGGCCAAAAAGGAATAACGTCTGCTCCTGCTAATGCACCGACAGCAGTCATCATGATCGTGCCTGGTACGATGGTGCCAATAATAGCGATGGATTCTAAAGTTGAGATAATAAAGGTAACAAGCACCGCCCAATGTGGGTGATGATTTAGCCATTGAATTAAGGGATTTAGTGCATCAGTTATTGGCATCATGTTTCGTCCCTGTGATTATTTTCCATAGCGTGTTAACTCACAGCTTCGCCTGCTGCTTGTCGATCAGCATGATACGATGATCGTACTAAAGGACCGCTGGCTACATTTTTAAAACCAAGCTCAGTCGCTAAAGTAGCCCATTCTTTAAATGCTTCTGGTGTAATGTAGCGAGCAACTGGCATATGAAATTTGCTAGGTTGTAAATATTGTCCTAAGGTTAGCATATCTACTTCATGAGCACGTAGATCTTTTAGTGTTTGGGTGATTTCTTCATCTGTTTCACCTAAGCCTAGCATCAATCCCGATTTGGTGGGAATTGTTGGATAAAGACGCTTAAACTCTTGGAGTAATAGTAAAGAGTGGGCGTAGTCAGACCCGGGGCGAGCTTGTTTGTAAAGACGTGGAACAGTTTCAATATTATGGTTGAAAACATCGGGCAGTTGCCTGCCGGTTTCCAGCAATGCAATTTCCATTCGGCCACGATAATCGGGTACTAAGGTTTCAATTTGGATGGTTGGATTTTGAGCACGAATCGCGGTTAAACAATCAGCAAAGTGACCAGCTCCGCCATCGCGCAAATCATCGCGGTCAACGGATGTAATAACAACATAGCGTAAGCGCATTTGTGCAATGGTTTTGGCTAGGTTATTGGGCTCATTATTATCTAGTGGGTCAGGGCGGCCATGGGCTACATCACAAAAGCTGCAGCGACGAGTGCATTTGTCACCCATAATCATAAAAGTAGCTGTTCCGTGGGTAAAACATTCAGGTAAATTAGGGCAAGAGGCTTCTTCGCAGACGGTGACTAATTTGTTGTCACGTAAAATTTTTTTTAAATTAGCGACTTCGGCTGAGGCGGGTACGCGGATACGAATCCAATCGGGTTTGCGAGTCGGATTTTCTGTAGGTTCAATTTTTACGGGAATCCGTGCTAATTTTGCTGCGCCACGTTGTTTTTGATTCGCATCATTGGGTTGCATCGTTTCTTTCCTATTCAATTTGGGCTTTAGTATACCCTAAATTTTTTATTAAATAATCCAGTAGCTGCTGGGTTATAGCTGGAATAGTTATCTCGGGGTTGAAATTAGCCAGTTGAGTCATGATTAAGTTGGGATAACCACAAGGGTTGATGCGTGAAAACGGTTCTAAATCCATATTTACATTGAGTGCGAGGCCATGAAATGAACAGCCGCGTCTGATCCGCAGGCCGATAGAGCAGATTTTTTTATTGTCGACATAAACACCTGGCGCTTCGCGTTTGGATTTAGCTTGAATGTTAAGTTGTTGAAGTAATTCGATAATAGTAGTTTCTAATAGCGTGACTATGTCTCTGACATTGAATTTTTTTCGTTTTAGGTCAACCAAGGGGTACACAACTAATTGACCTGGGCCATGGTAGGTAATTTGCCCACCACGATCAGCTTGAATGATGGGGATAGTGCCAGGATTAAGTAAGTGCTCAGGTTTACCACGTTGCCCTTGGGTGAAGACGGGAGGATGTTCAACTAGCCAGATTTCATCCGTCGTCATGGTTGTTCGTTGATCGGTAAAGTCACGCATAGCCTGCCAGCAAGTTTGATAGTCTTGTAGGCCGAGGGTGCGAATGATAACGATGTTGGTGGTCATAGTACCATAAGAACATGTGAGTCAGCGGAGAGTTCGCGATATAGGGTGTCGAGTTGCTCTTTGCTTTCAGCATTGATTTTTATGGAAATAGAGAGATATTTATTGTCTTGGCTGGGGCGATAGTTAAGTGCGTTTTCTGCTAAATCTTTGCAATGCGTGTTGATGATAGACAGTACGGCTTTTTCAAAATCTTCGTTCTTTAGGCCAAATGCTTTGATGACAAATTCACAGGGGAAGTTTAATAAAGTGTCGGTCATGTTGCGTTGTTTACCTTTAATAGGTCTGTCGGTGGGCACAGGCCTGCGGCCTTTTGCCCACCCTACATTATTATAAATACACATAAATGAACTACACGTAGGGTGGGCAAAGGCGATCGCGTTGTTTGCGAGCGACGTGCCCACCAATTCGTGTTAACCATTATTCATCTTATCACTAACATTACTAGAAAATAATTTATGAAACGTAAAGCGCAAGGTATCAATCGTATTACGAAACATACCGCCTTTAGGATCATCGCTCAGCGCAATAAGTGGTTCACTCGCTAAAGTCTGATTGTTTAAAGTAATCACGACATTGCCATAACTTTGACCTTTAACAATAGGGGCTTTCAGATCATTAACCTGCAGGTTGGCTTGAATATTTTTATATTGACCGTTAGGCATAGTGACATATAAATCTTTAGCAACACCTAAAGTGACTTCGCCATTTTTACCCTTCCAAACACGGGCGCTGGTGAGCTTAGTATCAGCATTATAAAGTTTGTGTGTTTCAAAAAAACGAAAACCAAAGGTCAGTAGACGGATCGAATCTTCAGTACGTGCAGAGTCATTAGGTTCGCCCATGACGACGCTGATTAATCGTGTTCCATCTTTGACCGCAGATCCAACTAAGCAGTAGCCTGCTTCATCTGTGTGACCAGTTTTTAAACCATCAGCATATTCGAAGCGCCAGAGTAAACGATTACGATTAGGTTGTTTAATATTATTGTAGGTAAAGGTTTTTTCTGAATAAACGCGATAATCTTCGGGGTAGTTTTTAATAATAGCTTGTGCCAATAAAGCCAGATCATGTGCTGTAGAGTAATGGTTGGCGTTAGGTAGTCCATTGCTATCAACAAAATTACTATTTGTCATACCAATAACTTTAGCTTCAGCATTCATAAGAGAGGCAAAAGTTTCTTCGGTGCCCGCTATATATTCGGCCATTGCAACGCTGGCATCATTACCGGATGCAACGATAATACCTTTTAATAAGTCTTTAACTGGCACATCATCATTCGCTTTAACAAACATGCGTGAGCCACCTGTTTTCCAGGCAGTGGTGCTAATATGTACTTTGTCGTCTAGGTGAATTGAGCCACTCTTGATAGCATGAGAAATGACATACATCGTCATTAGCTTAGTGAGACTTGCAGGTGGCAAATGAGTATCAGCATTTTTTTCTGCTAAGACTTTGCCGGTATTAGCATCGATTAAAATATATCCCGTCGCGCTTAAATTAGGCATCGTGGGTGAAATAGACACTTGTGGCTGAGTCGGAATAGGAATAACTGGATTTGCATAACTGTTTAAGTTAAGCAGAGCAGCAGTTATAGAAATGGTAGCGGTGCTTAAATACTTTTGTAATGTCGTTTTGCGTAGCATGATTAATTTTCCCAGGTTAAAGCTTAACAGGACTAAAGTTTATCTGAATAGTGAATGATAGCGCAATAACTTCTTGACGGATAAACATTAAATGTATATATAACTTATTCAGCGTTGACCAAAAGTCAGTTTATTATTCATTTGAACTAAATTTGTTGCGGCGCATTCCTTCCCTTTTCATTTCAACTCTATCTTAAAAATTAACCAGTTTGCCGAGTGGGGATGAACATGGGGGATTTATTCGTAAAATCAAATCATTTCATTTAATTAAGGAGTAATTCATGTCATTTTATCGTTTATTAGCAGTTACCGTTGCTGCACTAGGATTGGCTACATCAGCATTTGCTGCTGAAAATGCATTAGCTCCAGCAGCTGACAATGCAAGCCCAGCGCCACAAGCAATGCAAGTAGCAGATACAACGCAAAGCACAACAACATCTACCACGACTACGACAACAACTGATAAAGTTGATGTTAATAAAGCGACAGCAAGAGAGTTGATGAAGGTTAAAGGTTTGACCATAGGTAAGGCTAAAGCGATTGTTTCTTATCGTAAAAAACATGGTGATTTCAAATCTCTTGATGAGTTGAAAGCAGTTAAAGGCTTCAAAAGCATCCACGAAGACAAAATGAAAGAAATCCAAGACCAATTAACAGTAGGTTAATATTACTGATGTTATTTAAGGGGATGGTCGAATAAAAGTTTGGTGGGCACGCTGCGCTTTGCCCACCCTACATAGTTTGTCATGCATCTAGTAGGGTGGGCAAAGCGCAGCGTGCCCACCAAATTTTAGTTGCTGAATAGTTACGCTTTCAACCACCCCTTTTTTTTATTACAATAATTAATTGTTTAAATATAGTGATAATACAATGTTAGTGCCTGTAATCTTAAGCGGTGGATCAGGAACGCGCTTATGGCCGTTGTCGAGAAATGCCTATCCAAAACAACTGCTACCTTTAGTTGATCAGCAAAGTATGCTGCAAAATACATTATTACGTATTAGCCATTATCCTGCAGTAGCGCATCCTATTGTTATTTGTAATGAAAATCACCGTTTTTTAGTAGCAGAACAATTGCAAGCGATTGAGCAAAAAAATGCTACGCTCATTTTAGAGCCGGTGGGAAAAAATACTGCCCCAGCAGCTGCGATCGCTGCTTTATCAGCATTATCACAACATACTGATCCGTTTTTATTAGTTTTACCTGCAGATCATGTAATTAAAGACATAGCTGAATTTCACCGTGCAATAGCAGTAGCAGAAAGCATCGCTGCACGTGATTTGTTAGTCACCTTTGGGATTAAACCTACGCGCGCTGAAACAGGTTATGGTTATATCAAACAGGGCCCAGGTGATAGTGTTGAAAAATTTGTAGAAAAACCAGATGTAGCCACTGCACAGCAGTATCTGCAATCGGGCGAGTATGTGTGGAATAGTGGCATGTTTATGTTTCGTGCCAGCATTTTTTTGCAAGAATTGGCTGAGCATGCGCCCGATATTCTTGCTAGTTGTCATGAAACTTTTCAACAGCGATTGTTAGATTTAGATTTTTTACGTTTAGATAAAAAAAGTTTTTCACATTGCAGAAGTGAATCGATCGATTATGCCGTAATGGAAAAATCTGCCAATGTTGCAGTAGTCACACTAGATGCAGGTTGGAGTGATGTTGGCTCTTGGGATGCATTATGGGAAGTAAAAACAGCAGATGACAATAATAATGTGGTGCAAGGTGATGTTTATTTAAATCAAGTGACAGGCTCTTATGTTCATGCGGAAAATCGTTTATTAGCTGTTGTTGGTGTCAGTGATCATGTGGTGATTGAAACAGCCGATGCAGTATTGGTTGCACATAAAGATTATTGTCAAGATGTTAAGGCGATTGTTAGTTTATTAAAAACGAATAATCGTTCGGAAATTGATTTACATCGTCGAGTTTACCGTCCTTGGGGTTATTATGAAATTTTAGATGGTGCCGGTGAATATCAAGTAAAGCGAATTATGGTAAAACCTGGCGCGCGTTTGTCATTGCAATCTCATCAGCATCGATCAGAACATTGGGTGGTCTTGTCTGGAGTAGCAATTGTCACGTGTGATGAACAAACGTTAACGTTACAGGCTAATCAATCGACTTATATTCCGATTGGTGCAAAACATCGTTTAGAAAATCCAGGCTTAGAGCCCTTAGTTATCATCGAAGTGCAGTGTGGAGATTATGTTGGCGAAGATGATATTGTTAGATACGAAGATCAATATGGTCGAGTGATGGTATAAATTGTTCTTTTAGTTTTTTCCAAGGACCAAGGATGGTTTATGATTAAAAAAATAGTATGGGTTTTATTATTTCTTCTAAGCTCTTCTCTTTATAGTGCTCAATCTATAAAAAATCCGCAATATACTGTCATTATCATCGGCGCAGGCATCGCTGGTTTAGAAGCCGCACGATATTTAGAAGAGCATGGCTTACATGATTATATTATTTTAGAGGCTCGTGATCGTATAGGCGGGCGTATTTGGACAGTGCATCCTCAGAAAGATATTGCTGTTGATTTAGGCGCAACCTGGATTCATGGTGATAGTGCACAAGGACCATTAATGCAGTTAGTGAATCAATGGCATCTTGATACTCAGGTAGTTGATCCTAACTCAGCGGTTTTTTATACCTGTGATGGTAATGAAATTAGTTCGGCAGCAGAGAAAAGTTTTTTTGATTTATATGGGCAATTTGCCGAGTTATTACGTGAAAAGCGGCAAGACCCAGTAAAAAATGCTTTGCTTTCTGTTTCTGATGTGGCAATAGAATTTATTACAGCTCATCAATTAGCAAAAGAAAAACAATACGGTTTGCTCTACACAATATCAGATAAGATTGAGCAAGAATATGCGGCTGATATTAAAGATTTATCCGCACTTTGGTATGATAATGAAAAAGAAATTCCAGGTAGCGATAGAATATTAGTGCAGGGTTACAAAAGCATCATTGATGGAGTGGCAAGAGATGTTAAGGGACATATTTTTTTAAATCAAGCGGTCAAGCAAATTGATTATCGTCATAAGCAATCCATTATTGTTACTACTCAAAAAGGCCAGCAATATACGGGTCAATATGTTATTAGCACCTTGCCATTAGGCGTGCTAAAAAAAGGTAGCGTGAGATTTTTGCCGGCATTACCGGCGGATAAGTTGGCTGCTATTCATCATCTTAATATGGGGGTGATGAATAAAATCATTTTATTTTTCCCCGTCGTTTTTTGGGATCAAGTGCAATATATTTCTTACTTGTCACCAGCATATTGGTCAGGAACAAAGTGGAAAAATAAAAGTAAATGGATTGAATTTGATAGTATGGCGCCTTTTTTGCATCAACCGATATTGTTTGCTTTAGTCTCCGGCGACTTTGCTCAAGAGCTAGAAAATAAAACCGATGAAGAAATTGTTAACGGCGCAATGACCGTATTGCGGACGATGTATGGAGAAAAAATCCCTCCCCCAACACAGTATATTATTACTCGTTGGGGCCAGGATCCCTGTAGTGTGGGTTCTTATTCCAGTTTGAGACCGGGTGCTCTTGATAATGGGGGGGATTATTTAAATTTAGCGAAGACTATCGATGGACGTTTATTGTTTGCGGGTGAAGCGACAACGAATATTTATCCTTCCACCGTTTACGGCGCTTATTTAACAGGTGATCGAGCTGCTCAGGAAGTTTTAAGTAACTACTCAGCAGCTAGAGTTTGGTGGGCACGCTGCGCTTTGCCCACCCTACATTATTTATTATATTTTTGTAATCGATGATGCCGTGGATAGTGGAAATTATAAAAAATAATGTAGGGTGGGCAAAGCGCAGCGTGCCCACCAAACTCTAGCTGCTGAGTAGTTACAATTTTAAATGATCAAAGGAGTCATCATTTATGACGTCACGTACTAAGATTATTATTGGGATAATTACGGCATGGATGCTGTTGGTTTCTTTGATTTTAATGGGTTCGCAATCCATCTTTATTTCAGGGTTTGCTACGTTAGAGCGTGATTTAGCAACTAATAGCGCTAATCGTGTTTATCATGTAACACTCTCGATGCTGAATTATATTGACTTACAAAATTTAGATAATGCTTATTGGGATAAAGCCTATGATTATATGCACAATAAAAATCCTACTTTTTTAGCAGATAATTATATTCCTGATTTTTATACGGACAATAAAATTAATTATATTATTTTGCTGAATACAACAGGAAAAGTAGTTTGGTCAAATGGCTTTGATTTAAAGCAAAAAACAAATGCCGCTGTTGAGTCGGAAATTTTAGCTTTTTTTAAACAACATGCCCAAGCTATTTTAGACAATAAAGATCATTATTATCAAGTGGTATCCCGACCTTATGGCGCTTCAGGGTTTTTGTTGTTAGCGGATAATAGTTTAGCTTATTTTGCTTTAAATTATATTAAAGATTCGAATGATGATGAGTCGCCAGTGGGTATCATGATTTATGGTAAGAAAATTTCGACTGATTATCTGCAACAGCTGAGTTCAGATTTGAGTTATCCTATTAGTTTAATTACACCGACAGAATTTCCACAAGATTCTGAAGTATTGATGGCTTTGAGACAGCAGAAAAATGATGTTTTTGCCGATGTTATCAAAGAAGCGAAACAAAGTGATCCTAGAGCAGAGATCATTAATGATAGCTCAGTTTTTACTAAAGCGTTAAATGATAATGTCTTTTTAAGTTATAAATTAATTAAAGATTTTACCAATAAAACTATCGGGATGTTTCAGATTGAGCAATCGAGAAAAATTTATAATCAAAGTAAACATTCGACGTTGATGAGTCAAATCATTTTGTTTGTATTTTCTATGTTGGCTATGTTAGTGATGTCGGCTTTGGTTTATTTGTTTTTTCGGCGTCAAGATTTAATTACGAGTTCGTTTGAGCGTTTTGTTCCGCATCAGTTGATTGAATTATTGTTAAAAAAGAATATTTTAGAAGTAGGTTTGGGGGATAATTCAAAAAGATCCATTGCGGTGATGTTCATGGATATTAGGAATTTTACGACGATTTCTGAGGGTTTAAGTCCGCAGGCCAATTTTGATTTTATTAATGCTTTGTTAAAGAAAATTGCTCCGGTTATTTCTGATAATAATGGTTTTATTGATAAATATATTGGTGATGCGGTGATGGCATTATTTCCTAATACCCAGAGTGCGGCGGACGATGCTGTGCGAGCGGCAAAACAGATTCTTGTTGAAGTAAATCAATTAAATGCGGCAGGGGTTTTGCATACGATGCAGCCGGTTAAGGTTGGTATCGGAATTAATACGGGTGAAGTAATGTTGGGAATTATTGGTGCGGAAGGGCGTTTAGAGGGGACTGTGATTAGTGATATGGTAAATACCGCTTCGCGAATTCAATCGTTAACGAAAACGTATGGTTGTGAAATATTGATTAGCGAACAGTGTTGGAAAAGGCTGAAGCAGCCGGAGCTTTATACGATTGAGCATGTTGATGATGTGTTGGTTAAGGGGAAAAAAGTAGCGGTTTCGGTGTATGCGGTGCGGTAGTTATTTAGGTAGCCAAAAAGCTTGGTGGTCACGCTGCGCTTTGTCCACCCTTTGTCATGCCAGCAGGCTTCTAGCTGGCATCCAGATTTGTAGGGTGGGCAAAGCGCAGCGTGCCCACCAAGCTCTTTGTCTACGGAATGCTTATACAGTACGTTATGTTGAATGCAACGTTTTGTTATGTAAGGTAATTTTTTCAGGATAAAAATGTAGTCACATACCTGCATTTTTTCTATACTTCATGCAGATGAGCGTATTAATGATGAGGGATAGTATGACAATTACAACGGTGATTAGCAGAGAGTTTAATCAAGGCGTGAGTAAAATGAAGCGTGCTTCATTGAATGGTCCTGTTTTTATTACTGATAGAGGCTATCCTACCCATGTTTTATTAACTATACAGGACTATGAAAAGTTAACTGAAAGTAAAGAAAATATTATTGATTTACTTGCGATGCCTGATGCAGCTGATATTGATTTTGAGCCTGTTAAATTAGTCTGGTAGCTGGTTGGTAACAATAAAGCATAGTTATATTACATAGTAACTTCCCAGGTGCCCGTCGTTGCGAGCTCGCGCTTTTTGCAGGCGAAGCAATCTAGCTTTTAGGCTATTTTGATAGAGGCTGTTAAAAAGTGGATTGCTTCGTCGCAAACAGCACTCCTTGCAACGACGATTTTATGCAGCAACGATGTAATGACGGAGAATCACCTCAGTTTTTAACGATTTTTTGCCAACAATAAATTCCTAGTTCCTTAAACCAAACAACGTGCGATCGAAAAACCCCTTGTATTAACGAACAAAAACTTTCAATCAGATTTAATTGTTGTAAATAACTCAGAAATAAATACACCGATTCTCTTGCCTGCCATGTTTTAAATATTTTCTTTTTTTCAGCAGAAAGATCATTATCATTAAGTAATTTTTCCGCTAGCGAAAGATGTTCACTATGAATCCGTACCCGATTTTTTTTACTAAATGAAGATGCGGCTTGATGTGAAAGATAAGTGTATAAGGGTTCAGTAATAATTTCTGAACTAATATTATTGAGTGCTAAGCGAAGTAAAAATTCGCGATCATTTGATCGATAGACGTGACCATCAGCATCGTGGGTATTGAATTTCCCAAAGCGTGTAAAAAGACTTTTCCTATAAAAGCGAGCATTAAATGCAGTGAGCTCAAATAGCATATTGGTAAAAGTGAGTTGTAATTTATCGGCTTGTGTGAGCTCTGTGAGCGTGTGAAATTCGTTATGGGCATTTTTTCCAATAATACGCACACCACAGGTCACCATATCTAAATTAGGCTGATGGATAAACTTTTCTGCGACTTTATCAAATAAACCTAGACCAAAAAAATCATCGGCATTTAAAAATACGATTAAATCGCCCGTGGCAATATCGATCGCTTGGTTACAAGCATCAGGATGACCTTTGTCTTTTTTGCTATGCCAATATGTGATGTGAGCGGCGTGCTTTTTGATGATCTCAATAGTGCCGTCAGTTGACCCTGCGTCTAAAATAATCAACTCAAAATTGGAATATTTTTGGTCTATTACACTTTGAATTGCGGAGTCAATCCAACTTGCCATGTTAAGCACGCCAATAATGACAGAAATTTTAGGTTTAGTTGACATAGAGTGGGAGGGTCCATTGACATCAAAAATTATTCGGTTACATTAGCACATCATCTGAATTAAATCGATTGAGGATAGCGTCATTATGGAAAAAAAGCGTGCTTTTATCACGGGTATCACAGGAATGGTTGGCTCACATTTAGCTGATTTTTTATTAGAAAATACGGATTGGGACATTATAGGATTATGTCGTTGGCGCAGCCCGCTTGATAATATTAATCATTTAATTCCACGCATGAATAAAAAAGATCGTTTACGTTTAGTCTATGGTGATTTGCGTGATTCAGATTCGATTGATCATGCGGTAAAACACGTGCAACCGGATTATGTTTTTCATTTGGCAGCACAAAGTTATCCGCAAACAAGTTTTACTGCACCGCTAGATACTTATGAAACTAATATTCAAGGAACTTCTCGCGTATTAGAAGCAGTGCGTCGTTATAAAAAAGATGCGGTAGTGCATGTGTGTGCATCTTCAGAAGTGTTTGGTCGAGTACCCAAAGAAAAATTGCCGATTGATGAGAATTGTACTTTTCATCCGGCTTCGCCGTACGCCATTTCAAAAGTGGGAACGGATTTAGTTGGCCGTTTTTATGCCGAAGCATATCAAATGGCTGTCATGACAACGCGCATGTTTACTCATACTGGCCCGCGTCGTGGTGATGTATTTGCTGAATCCACTTTTGCAAAACAAATCGCGATGATAGAGCAAGGTATGATTCCTCCCGTTATTAAAGTTGGAAATTTGCAATCACTCAGAACCTTCGCTGACGTGCGTGATGCAGTGCGTGCTTATTATTTGTTGGTGACTCATAATCCAATTCCAGGTGAATATTATAATATTGGCGGAACTTATACTTGTACTATAGAGGAATTGTTAAATTATTTAATTTCGATTTCTACAGTAAAAGATAAAGTGAAAGTTGAAACTGACCCTGAGCGTTTAAGACCAATCGATGCTGACTTACAAGTACCTGATACGCGAAAATTTGAAAAACATACCGGATGGAAACCAGAAATTACATTTGAAAAAACAATGAGTGATTTATTAAATTATTGGCGTGAACGCGTTAGTGTATCATCTGAGTTTTTAGTCCGTTAATGGAGAAGATAATGCTTAAATACATTCAAGCTGAAATTCAAAAAACCTGTGATGTCATGCAGCAGATTCAACGTGATGATCAGCTTTTGCAGATGATAATCAGTATTTCTCAGCAATGCATTGCTGCTTTAAAGGCGGGGAAAAAAATTCTTTTTTGTGGTAACGGCGGTAGTGCTGCGGATTCACAACATCTAGCGGCTGAGTTGGTTAGCCGTTTATGTTATAATCGACCCGCATTAGCGGCGATTGCATTAACTACCGATACTTCTGCTTTGACTGCTATTGGTAATGATTATGCATTTGAAAATTTATTTTCTCGTCAAGTTGAGGCATTGGGTCAGCAAGGCGATATATTAATTGGTATATCTACATCGGGGCGATCACCTAATATTATGAAGGCCTTAGATGCTGCGCGAGTCAAAGGTATGGTTGCGATTGGGTTTACGGGTAAAAGTTCATCTATGATGGCAGAGCGATGTGATTTAGTTTTTAATGTGCCCTCGAGTGAGACACCAAAAATTCAAGAATGTCATATTTTAATTGGTCATATTATTTGTAGCTTGATAGAAGAAGATATTTTTGGCGAAGAATACAATCCGCAGCGCAAAATAATGGCGGAAGGATAAATGCAGGCGATTATTCTTGCGGGTGGTTTGGGTACGCGTTTACGTTCGGTATTAGCAGACGTTCCCAAACCCATGGCTCCTTTGCAAGGTAAGCCTTTTTTAGCTTATTTAATCGATTATTTAGTTGCACAAGGCATTACGGAAATCGTTTTGTCGGTACATTATTTGCGAGAACAAATTCAAGCTTATTTTCAGGATTCTTATTCGGCAGTATCTTCCTCTGGTGATAATCAGGTGGTGAAAATTTCTTATGCTATTGAAAATGAGCCACTGGGAACAGGCGGTGCGATTTTAAATTCACTTTCTTTAGTTGATGCCGCTAAACCAGTATTTGTTTTAAATGGGGATACTTTTTTAAAAATAGATTACCGTGCTATGTATGCTCAACATCAAGGCCCGTTGAGTTTAGCTTTGCGCAAAGTAGCTGATTGTAGTCGCTACGGTGTTGTTACTGTTGAGCAAGGTTTAGCAGTAGAATTTAATGATTTAGGTAATGCTCATCCTGGACTGATTAATGCTGGCGTTTATTTAATTAATCCATTGCTGTTTTCTGCTTTAGAGTTGCCGCAACAATTTTCGTTTGAAAGAGATTTTTTATTTCCTAAAATGCCTATGCTCCGTCCACAAGCATTTCAAGTTGATGATTATTTCATTGATATCGGTATTCCAGAAGATTATGCTCGGGCGGTTAAAGAGTTAGTGAAATGACGGGCTTTTGTAGGGTGGGCAAAGCGCAGCGTGCCCACCAAACTTCTTAGCTACCGAATAGCAACAAAATGATATTGATACATTTTTTGTAAACCTTCGGTCAGCGTAGTTTTTGGTTGCCAGTTTAAAGCCGATAATTTTTTTGCATCAAGACATTTGCGTGGTGCACCATCGGGTTTTTCAGTATCTAAGCTAATTTTTCCTTTATATCCCACGGTTGCAGCAATTTCATGAGCTAATTCGGCAATAGAAATTTCTTGCATTGTGCCTACGTTAATTATTTCTGCTGAATTGTAATTTTTCATAAGAAAAATTAATGCATCAGCAAGATCATCCACATAAATAAACTCTCTTAGTGGTTTTCCGCTTCCCCATAAAATGACTTCTGGCATGTTATTTATTTTAGCTTCATGAAAACGTTTCATCAGTGCAGGGATAACATGTGATGCTTCTGGATTAAAATTATCACCAACACCATAAGCATTCGTTGGCATGGGTACAATAGCATTAAAACCATGTTCGCGCTGATAGGCTTGGCACATAATAATGCCATTGATCTTTGCAGCAGCATACGCAATGTTGGTGGGTTCTAGTAAGCCATCAAGGAATGCGCTTTCATGCATGGGTTGTGGAGCTAGTTTGGGATAAGTGCAGGCTGAGCCGGGAAATAATAATTTTTTTACGCCGTTTTTATAGGCAGATTCAATCACATTACAATGCATTAAGGTATTGTCATAAATAAATTTAGCCGGATAAGTATTATTTGCATGAATTCCACCAACAATAGCAGCTAAATGAAAAACATAGTCGGGTTGGTGTTGTGTAAAATAATGTGCAACGCGAGTTTGGTCACGTAAATCTAATTCTGAATGCGTTGGGGTTAGGCAGTGTGTTTGTCCTTGGTTTTTTAATAAGCGTGTTAAAGCGTTTCCGATCATGCCAGAAGCTCCGGTGATCAGAATTTTGCTGTTTTTTTCCATGTGTAGTCACCTTAAGAAGAAGAGTGGGTGATTGTATAGAATTTGTATAGTGAGGACAAGCTTTTGTGTAACTATTCGGCGGCCAGAGAGCGTGCGAGTATAGCACTTAAAATAAAGCGACTTGCTTGCCATGGATGGCAAGCCTAAAACAGGGATGTTTTGCTTGGAGCGGCATTTTAAGTGCTATACTCGCACGCTCTCTGGCCGCTGAATAGTTACGCTTTCATTATTAAATAACTACGTAAAATAATTGATTTATTTGCTTCCACAGAGTAGAAATAGAGTAGATAATTCTTTGGAAGTGAAATTTTCTGAATTTCTCGAAGATATTAATGAAAATCGGTTACCTGCAACACTAAAAATTGTAGAAGAAATTTAGTAGGATATCTAAAATATGATTATTGTTCGTAGTCCTTTGCGCATTTCTTTGGGCGGTGGTGGGACAGATTTACCATCTTATTACGAAAACTATAATGGTTTTTTGATTGCGGCAGCAATTGATAAATATGTTTATATCACCTTACATCAAACTTTTGCGCAAGAGCTTATTATTAAATATTCCAAATTAGAGCGTGTCCAGTATGTTGATGAAGTTGAGCATCCTATTATTCGTGAGTCACTAAAGTATTTAGATATATCAGCGCCTCACCTTGAGATTACGAGCATGGCTGATATCCCATCAGGCACGGGTCTAGGTTCTTCGGGAAGTTTTACCACGGCATTATTAAAAGCATTGCATACTTTAAAAAAAAATTTAATTCATCCAAAAGAATTAGCAGAACAAGCTTGTCATATTGAATTAAATCTTTTAAAAGAACCGATTGGTAAACAAGATCAATATATTGCTGCTTATGGTGGTTTAACCTGCTTTAATTTTTTACCTAATCATCAAGTTGAGGCCTGGCCTTTAAAAATAGATCAAGAAACGTTGTTTAATCTTGAAGATAATTTATTGTTGTTTTTTACCGGGTATTCACGATCTGCTTCTAAAATTTTGCAAGAGCAAGATATAAAAAGCAAAGAAAAAAACAGTGGCATGATTGCTAACTTACATCTTATTAAAGAGTTGGGTTTAAAAAGCCAGATTGCTTTAGAAAGTGGTAATTTGACTGAATTTGCTGAGTTAATGAATGTGCACTGGGAGCATAAAAAACAACGTTCAACGAATATGAGCAATCCTCATATTGATAAATGGTATCAATTAGCACGTAACAATGGTGCTATGGGTGGCAAAATGATTGGTGCGGGTGGCGGCGGTTTTTTAATGTTTTATGCAGAAGATAAAATGCAATTACGACATTGCATGCGCCAAGCTGGGTTGCAAGAAGTTCGTTTTCGTTTTGATTTTTCTGGTACACAAATTGTGACGCAATCATGATAAACAATAATTTATTTCCAGTGGTTATTTTAGCGGGTGGGCTTGCAACACGATTACGCCCACTGACTGATTTAATGCCTAAAGTATTGCTAGAAATTAATAATGAACCGTTTATTTCTCATCAATTAAAATTATTGCAGCAACATGGTGTGCGTCAAGTAGTGATTTGCTTAGGATATCTAGGCGAAATGGTACAAGAATTTGTGGGTGATGGTCTTCGTTTTGATATGGATGTTCAATATTCTTATGACGGTGATATATTGTTAGGTACGGGCGGCGCTATTAAAAAAGCCTTACCGTTATTAAAAGATAATTTTTTTGTTTTATATGGTGATTCTTATTTGCCTTGTGATTATTTTGCAGCGCAGAATTTTTTTCTTGCGCAAAAGAAATTGGGATTAATGACCGTGTTTCATAATCTGGGGCAATGGGACACCAGTAATGTAGAATATATTGCGAATGAAATAAAAGTTTACGATAAAACAAATCGAACTGAAAAAATGCAATACATTGATTATGGTTTGGGTGTTTTCAATAAGAATGCATTTGCAGAGGTTCCTGTAGGGCAAGCATATGATTTGGCGGCATTGTATCGGCTGCTCTTAAATCAAAAACAGCTTGCAGGGATGGAAATTAAAGAGCGTTTTTATGAAATAGGATCTTTTGCTGGTATTGAGGAATTGGGCCATCATCTTTTACATCACACGTAGGAATTTAATCATGCAATTTATAAACTCTTTTCTCGCTGAAGCCAGTCAGATTATCAGTCAGTTAGATACAACCCAAATAAAAAAAGTCGTCGATATTTTAGCAAGTACTCGTGAACAACAAGGTCGATTATTTATTTTAGGTGTGGGTGGTAGCGCAGCCAATTCATCGCATGCTGTTAATGATTTTCGAAAAATTGTGGGTATAGAGGCTTATGCTCCCACGGATAATGTTTCAGAGTTAACTGCTCGTACTAACGATGAAGGTTGGTCTACAGTATTTTCTAAATGGTTAGAAGTCAGTCGGCTTAAAACGAATGATACGATTCTTATTCTTTCAGTCGGTGGTGGAAATTTAGAAAAAAATGTCAGTCCTAATTTAGTCGCCGCATTACAATATGCAAAACAGATTGGTGCTAAGGTGATTGGTATTGTGGGACGCGATGGTGGTTATACTGCTAAAGTTGCGGATGCTTGCATACTTATTCCAACCTTAAATGCGGATAATACCACGCCGCATGCAGAAGCATTTCAATCAGTGATTTGGCATCTTTTAGTTTCACATCCAAAATTAAAGGTAACTCAAACTAAATGGGAGTCTGTCATTTAAATGCTTAAAAAAGCGGTTTTTTTAGATAGAGATGGGGTTTTAAATTCTGCCATTATTAAAAATAATAAGCCTTATCCACCGGCATCACTTGATGAGCTGCATATTCCCAACGAAGTTCCACTCGCTTTAGCTGCTTTGCGTGCTGCAGGTTATTTATTAATTGGTGTGACGAATCAACCGGATGTTGCTAGAGGCACGACGTCACGTTTGTTGGTTGAAGCAATCAATTCTAAAATAATGCAAATTTGTCCATTGGATGAAATACGTGTTTGTTATCACGATGATAGTGATCAATGTGCTTGTCGAAAACCTCAACCGGGTCTTATTGTGACAGCCGCACAAGAATATGCAATAAATTTGGAAAGAAGTATTATGATTGGTGATCGTTGGAAAGATATAGAAGCAGGTCAGCGTGCCGGATGTAAAACGATTTGGTTAGACAGACAATATGCAGAAAAATCACCTGATACTCAGCCTGATTTTATTACAACAAATTTCAGTGCTGCGGTTGAGTGGATATTGAGAATAAATAAGTAACTATTCAGCGGCCAAGGTTTGGTGGGCACGCTGCGCTTTGCCCACCCTACAAAAAATTATAAAAAATGTAGGGTGAGCAAAGCGCAGCGTGCCCACCAAACTTTGGCTACTGAATAATTACATAAATAAACTGGAGCTATTAAATGAAATCGCTTGATCATTTAAACATAAAAATTTTTGCTGATGGTGCAGATAAAAAAGGGATGTTAGAGATGTACCAACTACCCCACATTAAAGGATTTACTACAAATCCCACCTTAATGCGTAAAGCAGGAATTGTAAATTATGAAGCTTTTGCTCGCGATATTTTAATTGCAATTCCAGATCGTTCTATTTCATTTGAAGTTTTTTCGGATGATTTTTCGGAAATGATTGATCAAGCCATGCAGATTGCAAGTTGGGGAAAAAATGTTTATGTAAAAATTCCAGTGATGAATACACAAGGACATTCATCTATTAATGTCATTAAACAGTTGGCTAACGCGGGTGTAAAACAAAATATCACAGCATTAATGACACTAGATCAAGTAGCACAAGTTACAGCAGCGCTTGCGAATGGTCCTTCAGCTTATATTTCTGTATTTGCTGGGCGTATTGCCGATACGGGTTGTGATCCGGTACCCATCATGGAAAGTGCATTAAAAATGATGCGCGCTTATCCACAGCTAGAGTTAATCTGGGCTAGCCCTCGGGAAGTTTTCAATATTTTTCAAGCAGATAAGATGGGTTGTCCTATTATCACGGTGACCAATGATTTGTTAAAAAAATTGACACTATTCGGAAAAAATTTGCACGAATTTTCACTAGAGACTGTGCAAATGTTTTATGACGATGCGCAGAGTGCAGGATTTACTTTAGAGACACAACAGGAAAGCGGTTTGATTGTTTGAAGAGATTGAAGTTAGCCAGTTTTTGCTATAAAGTTGCTTCACATTTTTTATCATCCCTCTAATAGATGGAACTAGTATGCATAAACAAGAAGATATAGCGCATTTATATAAAATGATGTTGTTAATTCGCCAATTTGAATTACGGCTTACCGAAATTTATCATACGGATGCAATTAAAAGCCCTGTGCATTTATCTGTCGGCCAGGAGTCTATTGCTGTCGGTGTATGTAATCCACTATTAGTCGATGACATTATTTCTAATACCTATCGTTGTCATGCAACGTATATTGCAAAAGGTGGGGATTTAAATGAAATGATGGCAGAGCTGTATGGTAAGCAAACAGGCTGTGCAGGTGGCAAAGCGGGCTCTATGCACTTAGTTGATGTTAAAAAAGGAATAATGGGAGCATCTGCTGTTGTTGGCACCACAGTTCCTGTTGCTGCTGGGCATGCTTTGGTAATGAAAAGAGAAGCGGCATTAACGGGCCGTCAGCGAGTCACTGTTGCTATGTTTGGTGATGGAGCGACTGAAGAAGGTTGTTTTTATGAAACCCTTAATTTTGCTGCATTACATCAATTACCGATGGTATTTGTTTGTGAAAATAATCGTCTTGCTATTCATACACCGCTGGAAAAACGCTGGGCTACAGATAAATTATGTGAGCGTGTAGCAACGTATGGCATTCCTACCTTTAAAATTGATGATGCTGATGTATTTAAAATTCGTGATACGGTTGCGAGTGTCGTTGCTGATATTCGTCAGCATAAAACAGGCCCCGTATTTTTAGAATGTGCAACGTATCGATGGTTAGAGCATGTAGGCCCATTAGATGACCATCATGATAACTATCGTGATACTAAGCTTTATGAAAAATGGAAAGGTAACGATCAAATTACTCGATTAGCTCGCATGTTAGATGATGGCACTCGCACAAGAATTGAAATGGAAGTAAAAGAAGCGATTCAGCAATCAGAAAATTTTGCTGAAAATAGCCCATATCCCGCACCAGAGGAGTTGTACAATCATGTCTATGCCCACTAATCAGTCTGATGTTATAAATGCTCAACAAGATACAAAATTAATTCGTTATGTTGATGCATTGCGTGAAGCATTTGAAGAAGAAATGTCGCGCGATCCTAAAGTTTTTATGTTTGGTTTAGACGTGGATGATCACAAAGGAATCCAAGGCTCAACAGTAGGATTACAAGAAAAATTTGGTAAAGATCGTGTTTTTGGTACGCCACTTTCTGAAGATGCTATGACGGGTATTGCGATTGGTGCTGCAATGGCAGGTTATCGTCCTATTCATGTGCATATACGTATGGATTTCATGTTGCTATGTATGAATCAATTAGTGAATATGGCTGCAAAAGCGCACTATATGTATAATGGGCAAGTTCAAGTTCCTTTAGTTGTACGGACGATGATTGGTCGTTCATGGGGGCAGGGCGGTCAACATTCTCAAGCTTTACACTCGTTGTTTATGCATATTCCAGGATTAAAAGTTGTTGCGCCAAGTAATGCGCATGATGCAAAAGGCTGCATGATAGCCGCTATTCGCGATAATAATCCGGTCATTTTTGTTGAGCATCGATTACTTTATTCAACAGAAGGTTATGTTCCAACTCAGCCTTATGAAGTGACTTTAGGTAAAGCACGTATTTTAGTTCCTGGTACTGATGTGACAATCGTTGCAGTATCACATATGGTAATGGAAGCTTTGCGAGCAGCAAAACATCTTGAGTCAGTGGGAATTAAAGCAGAAGTGATAGACCCAGTGACATTATGGCCATTAGATATGGATACGATTGTTAAATCAGTGCAAAAAACCAAGCATTTATTAGTCGTTGATAATGCTTGGATGACTTGTGGAGCGAGTAGTGAAATTTTGACTCGGACATTGGAAATGTTTCAAGAAAATCGTGAAAAAATTCCAATGATGTCACGTATGGGCTTTGCACCAACAACTTGCCCAACAACCAGACCACTTGAATTAGCGTTTTATCCTGATGGTCGTTCTATTGCAGCAAAAGCATTTGAAATGGTAAACAATGGCCATAGTCAATCATGGGAACCACCCATGGATGCCCGAGCTGAAATTGATGCATTTAAAGGGCCTTTTTAGTTAATTTCTATAAAGCTGTCATCATGAGCAAAAGTGTTATCCTAAATTAAAGGTGTCATCCTGAGCGTAGCGAAGGATCTCATGATAGGCATGGAAAGATCGATGACAGCTAATGATGAGGGCAATAATTCTTATGCTTTTCAAACTCAAAAACATAGCTAAAAAAACCATTCGAAAAATCCAAACTGTTTGTGGAATGGATACCAAATCTATTTTGTTGCTCGAATTAGCAAAAGAACGTCAACGCCATCAAGCATCGCAACAAAGTGTGCAACAGCCGATTCTTGAAGTTGTCCCAACAAAAGCAAATAGCAAAATAATTGGCGCCAATTGGTTAATCAATTTTCACAATAATCAAGCGTCAGAGCACGGTGAAGATGGTGTGATACGCAAAATATTTGAAATTTTGCGGCCAGAAAATAAATGGGTATGTGAATTCGGTGCTCATGATCCAGAAGTGATTAGTAATACGTGGCGGCTTATTAATCGTGAAGGTTGGAATGCTTTACTCATTGAAGCCGATGATTTTTATTACGGTAAATTAAAAGAATATTATCGAGACTCAACAACAGTGCATTGTGTCAATACAAAAGTATCTTACGAAGGTGATGAAAAATTAGATACTATTTTAAAAAATACACCGGTGCCAGCAAATTTAGATTTTATGGTGATCGATATTGATGGTAATGATTATCACGTATGGGATGAAATTAAAACCTATTTAGCAAAAGTAGTCATGATAGAGTTTAATGCATCAATACCAACCAGTGTTGCGCATGTCCAACCGCGAAATATGACTTTAAATCAAGGTACTTCGTTAAAAGCCATGGTAGATTTAGCTAAGCGCAAAGGTTATAAATTAATTGCAGTGACTTCATGGAATGTTTTCTTTGTGCAAGAACAATATTATTCTTTATTTTTTCAAGAAGAGCCCTTGTTAGAAGACATGTATGTGTTTCCTGCTAAACATCCGATAGAAATGCGTGGCTTCCAACTTTATGATGGTACAATTAAGTTAGCACCTTGGGATACCATGTTGTGGCATCAAATTGATTTAAAGCACAATGATTATCAAGTGTTACCAGAATCATTTCGGTTTTTTTCACGAAAACGTGCAATGCAAGATTTTGTCATTGATAAAGCAGGAGAGAAAAAATCAGTTGCAGCAGAAAATGCTCCTTACTTAGAAAAGATTTATAAAATGCCTGGCAATGTTTTATCAAAATATGCAGAAAACAAATATTCTCGTTATGGTGAAGATGGAATGATTGAAAAAATTATTTCATTAATTCCAGCCAATACTCATCTTTTTGTTGATGTCGGTGCAGGGGATGGCGCGGCTTATAGTAAGTCTAAAAATATGATCACTAACCATGGTTGGAATGGTTTTTTACTTGAAAATGATCCTGTGATGCGTGAGCAGTTGCAATCTGCAAACTCAGCCTCTCGAAATGTGAAAGTCATTAGCCAAGAATATGGTTTGGCAGATCAGCAAGCTCTCGATGAAATTCTTAAGGCGCAAGGTGTGCCACAAACATTTGAGCTACTTATCTTAAATGTTTATGGTATGGAATATTATTTATGGGAATCATTACGTCATTTTGAGCCTAGCATTGTTGCGGTACAATTTAATCCAACGATACCAAATGATGTTAAGTTTGTTCAGGCGAACGATTTTTCTGTTTATCAAGGGTGCTCATTAAGAGCATTATCTGATTTGGCGCATTACAAAGGTTATGAGTTAATTGGTGTAACTTTAGAAACTGCCATTTTTATAAAAAGAAAATATTTTTATCAGATTTTTGAAGCGATTGGAGTTCAACCGTTTGATCTTGATGATATGTTTTGTCCTTTACAAACGCAGTTATATCAATCGTATGATGGAACTATCTTGCTTGAAGGATTAGATCGGTTGTTATGGCATGGAATTCAATTTGATGAAGAAAAATTACAAGTAGTACCAAAAGCATTAAGAAAATTTCATCAGTTTGCTGATGCAGATTATAAGAAATTTTATTATCGAGTTTAAAAAAGGTTTGTCATGCCAGCGTGCTTCTTCTAGCTGGCATCCAGAATTTTGGTGGGCACGCTGCGCTTTGCCCACCCTACGTTTTTGAATTTATGGCGGGGTGTTATATTTTTGGTGAAATGTGGGGTATGCTACAATTCGATTATATTAAAAATGTAGGGTGGGCAAAGCGCAGCGTGCCCACCAAACTTTAGCGGCTGAATAGTTACGTTTAAAATGCAAATGCATTGTTCCCATTTGGTGTGAAGTGATAGGAGATAAAATGAAGGACGCAAGTGGCGATAAACAAAAACTAAAATACCTTTCCGCTTACACCATTTACGAGCACCTAAAACAATTCACCGCAGGAATGTCGGTCACCAAGGGCCAATTTGAAATAATTGTTCCCGACTGTACTTTAAAAGATATGGAATGGAACCATATGGATCAAATGCATAGACCTTCCATACATAATACCTATCAAAAAGGCATACGTTTAATAACCGGCAAAGATTTTGCATTATCATTAACGCAATGGGGAAAATGGCCTTTTTTCATTACAGTAACAGATGCTTATGTAGCAGAAGGACTATTTTATCAGTCATTTACCTTGGCTGGGATTATCTTTGTTCACTCTGTTATTTCGATGGAATCGCTAGGTGAAAGTGTTAGGCTAAAGCATGAATGGTATATCGCATCACACAAAATATTTAAATTATTACATCATATATTAAGCAAGCAACTCTATAAATTAAATATTCGTTTGCAAGCAGAAGATGAGCCTTTGCGCCAGGGTCGATATCATTTACGTAAGTTGGGTTATCATTTTAAAACAAATCAACCGGATTATTATAATTCAAATATCCTGGGTCAAAATACGATTTATCCTGATATTAGCGCTGATGCGTTTTTTTCAGTAGCAGAAATTTCGGCAGAAAAACCGCAGCAATATAAAATAAATAATCTAGAATTTATCGTTAAAAAATATGACACGGATAGTTATCGTATTTGGCCGGCAGCATGCCCGCATGAGGGTGGGCCGTTGTTAAAAGGTAATTTCTGTGAAGCACAAGTGACTTGTCCATGGCATGGTTTACACTTTAGAGCCGCGGAAGTATCAAAAACATCGCCTCTTGCGGTAAAATATGGATTTGAGTATCTCTTAAAAGATCAGTGTATCTATGTAAAAAAACTTTTGCCATCGGCAGAAGAATCGCATGAAATGTTAGAAACACATTGCGCAAATCTGTAGGCTTGAGATTTATGATGAACTCGGATGTTGGATTAAAGTGGAAAAAAGTGAGTTTTTTCCTTCTTGCAGTTTTGTTTCCTGTCATCTTCTCTGTTATTTGGTTAATGAAAAATACTCAGCTACCCAGCGCAGACTCAGCTAATTTTCTTTCGGCAGCATTAACGAGTTATCAACACTTTATTAAAAATGGTGCTTTAAGTGGTTTATTAAGCTGTTATTTTGATAGAGGGTTTAGACCGATAATTTTTCCAGTGACTGCCGTACCATTCATGCTTATGTCACAGGGTAATTTGTATATTGCTTATTGTTCAGTTGCATTATTTAGTTTGCTTGCTAGTTTGGCTTTTGTTTATTTAACTTTACGATTTGAGTTAGAGCGTTTGCCAGCAGCAATAGCGACGAATATCGTTGGATTATTGCCTCTGCTTCAGGTGCAAATATTAGGATTTTATGCAGAAAGCTTGTTATTCCCTTGTGTGTTAGGAGTTATTTATTGTCTTATAAAATCAAGCTTTTTAAGTGAAAAAAAATATGCTATTGGTTTTGTTATTTTCTTAGCATTGGCTGTGATGTTAAGGCCTATTGAAGCTTTAATGAGCTTGTTTTTTGTGTTTTGTGTTTTCATTTTTTATGGCTGTAAAAACGGCATTTTTAATGCAAAAAAAATTACTCTATTAGTTGGGATGATAGTATCTGCTTTATTTGTTTTTTTAACGGCGGCCATTGCTAAAAAAATACAAATTAAGCCTGGTACGTTTGTCGACAGTGGCATGGAAACATTGTTATTATATTTATTAATTTTTTCTGCTATTGCGATGATATTTGTGTGGCTTTGTATAGGATTGCAAGCTTACTTTCAAAATAGGGTGGGGAAAAAGGGCGCAACATCGACACTGTTTATCCCCGCATTTTTCTGGGCATTATTATTAATCATCATATGGTTCTGTCCTTTTGCGCTAGAAACGTTTGAATGGATTTATCGAACATCATTTGGTGATATTGCAGCTGGAACAGGTAATGCTGCGGGTGGCATTATTAATCCACAAGGGTCATTTTGGTATGAGTTAAGTTATCATGTTCATATTGAGGGTAGTTTTGTTGTTATTGAAATTACTTTATTAGCATTGTTAGACCAATTAATATTAAATAAAAATAATCATCTTATAGCTAAACGCGTAACGTATTTTTCACCAACATCGCCAGTTATTTATTTGTTAGCAATGACTCCTGTTTCATTATTAGAAATCTTTTTTACTGTGCAAGATTGGCCAAGAAAGTTATCAATCGCTTTTCCAGCTTTGTTGATGGTTTTGTTAATCGTTGGTTTACAGCGTGCTAGAGGGGCCAGGATTCGCATTGCTATAGCAGCATTCATTTTATTGATGCAATTTATGTTAGTGATGATGGTTGCTTTTAGTAAGTTACCTTTTAATCCCTGGATTGATAAATTTATAGGTTATTATATACGACCTCCTATTGCGACTAACTATGATGCGTATCGTACGGTACAAGAATTTTTATCACAACACGCAGATCAATATCATCTTAAAAATATCGGCATTGAAGTTAATTCAAATACGATAGAACCTGTTGATCCATTTTTATTAATGACAAAAGCACAGGCAGCAAATGTAGATTTTTCTTTAGGGTATCCATTTTTTGGTGTATTTTCCGAGAAAAATGCTGTTTTATTAACTAAAAAATTTGATGGTTTATTTTTGTCGGCCAGTGTGAACAAGATGGTTGTTTCAGATACAGCAGCACAGGATTTTTATCAAGCTTATCAAAATGAAAAAAATCCCAGTATTAAAACAATGTATCAATTTTTATATTATTTTTCTAAAGACAAGCTAGCAGAGCTTGGTTGGCAGAAAACTCAATGTATTGTGATTAAGTCAGCTTGTTTAATGGGTGATGTAACAAAAGCGCTTCGAGCAGCCGATTGTTTAGGTTGTTTACTGGTACCTATAACTCAGCATGAGTATTTAAAATGAATCCAATCCGTCAATTATTAGTAAAGTATGAAGTAAATTATATTGCCTTAGCGTTAATATTACCTCTTAGCACAATTATTATTTGGCTGTTAAAAAACACTCAGCTGCCTGGAAATGATGCAGCAAATTATTTATCGTCGGCAGTAGAGATGTATCACAACTTTACTGAAAAAGGTTTTTTTCATGGTTTAGTGGGCTGCTATTTAGAAAGAGGTTGGCGCCCAATCTTGTTTCCCGTTTTTGCTGTGCCATTTTTATTATTATTTCAAGGTAGTTTATTTGCTACTTATGCAGCAGTTGCTGTCACTATGACAATAGCGAGTGTAGTGTATGTTTATTTGTTATTTAGGGAAAAATTAAGCTCCTTTTCTGCAGTAATCGCGAGTAGTTTGGTGGTTTTATTGCCGCTAGTGCAAGCACAGATTATTATGTTTTATGCAGAAAGCGCATTATTTCCTTGTGTGATAGGCAGTATTTATCATTTGATTCGTTCTGATTATATGCGTAATTTTAAGCATGGATTAGGTTTTGCTATTTTGTTTTCACTGGCGGTTATGATTAGGCCAATTGAAGCAATGACAGCATTAGGTTTTACTTTATTGTTGTATTTTTTTATTGGTTATTATAAAAAAATATTTAGTATGAGTGATTTGTTAAGAATTATCGGAATTACTTTTTTCGCAATATTTATCTTATTTGCTAAAGCTATAGTGCCTTATCTTCAGCTCAAACATTTGCAGACGATGGATGGTGGTGTTTTGGACGCGAAGTTTGCAGCGATTATTTATTTTGGTTTTATCATTTCAGGATGTATTGTCATAATAGGCTTATTAGTCAATTTTTTCCCGATTTTAATAAAGTGGTGGCAAGATCGAGCGGTGATTATTGCTAATCAATGTTCTCGATCTTATTTGATTCCTCTGTTTAGTTTGACTATGTTTTTAATTGCGTTATGGTTTTTTCCAGCAGCATTTGCGACCTTGCAATGGATTTTTCGTACATCGATGGGTGATGTTGCTAGTAGTACGGGGTCTTTAACTGGAGCGAGTTTTTCATGGGATGTATTGCATCTTTATATTCAAGCTGAGGGTACGTTGGTTGTTATCGGTATTTTTTTGACAGCGTTAATTGGTAGTTTATGTTTATCATCAGCACAGCGTAATAATATCATTTTATCGATGGTTTTTATCAGCCTATTGCTGACCATCCCATTTTCATTTTGGGAGGCTTTTTATACGGTGCAGATAGTTACAAGAAAGCTATCAGTAGCGTTTCCAGCTTTATTAATGGCGATGCTATTATTATCGCTACAACAAGGTCGTTGGTGGCGTTCTCGTTGTTGCTTAGTTATTTTATTGTTATTAGTGCAAGCAGGGTTGGTTTTTTCTTTAATTTTTACTAACCGCTATACTCATCCAGACAGTTTTTTAAAGGATAGTATTGGCTATTTTGTTCCACAAGCGGTTACTTTAAACCCAAATCCTCATCATGTAGTTGAAGAGTTTTTAGCGACAGAGTCTCAACATTATGGCCTGCATAATATTGCTTTAGAAGTTGATCCAGGCACACCAGATGCACGGCATTTTTTCGTTTCTGAGCCTATCGATCCTTTTTTATTAAGCACGATGGTGTTAGCTGCAAAAGCAAAGTATGCAACGAGCTATCCTTATTTTGGTGATTACTCTGCTAATAATCTCTTAGTGCTTAAACAGCGTTATGATGCAATATTTTTATCAGATAGCAGTGAGAATATGGTTATTTCAAAAAAAGCAGTGGATCAATATACTAAAAAATTTAGTGTTGAAACAAGCCCAAGTTTAAAAACGTTTGCGGAATTATTACTGCATTGTTCACAAAATTCGTTAGCATCCATAGGTTGGAAATTAGGCCCGTGTATCACAATTCAATCCGTAGATCGTGGTATGTATCGTGGGTGTTTGTTGCTGCATTTTGTCATGCCAGCGCGCTCCTAGCTGGCATCTAGGGTTGTGGTGGGCACGCTGCGCTTTGCCCACCCTACATTATTTATTGTATTTTTGTAATCGATGATGTCGTGGATGGTGGAAATTATAAAAAATGTAGGGTGGGCAAAGCGCAGCGTGCCCACCGTTCAATATAAAACAGGCAATCATTTAATGTATTACAAATTAAAACTCTGTCACAACTTAACTTGGCTAGCAGCCCTAGCATGCTTTTTCACTGGTTTCTATATCGCCATCGAACACACAGCCCACTTTTTTTCAGTTAACAATTACTTATTTTCACCTTTCGCTGATGACATTTTAGACAATGCAAGCTGGACTTATCCTGTAGTATTAGGAAAACGTGAATTTATACGCTTATTTGACCCATTTGGTGATCATCGCGTGGTGATTGCGCACTTAATGGAGATATTCGATTTTGTTTATACTAATGGTTTACAAGTTGCCCAGCCATATCGACTATCTATAATATTATGGCTGAATTTCTTTCTTTTTAGCATCTTTGTACTATTACCAAAAAAAGAATTAAATCCACCCGCCAAGCTTACTTTAATGGGCGCCTATATTTTATTATTATTCCCAGGAATCAGTATTAATAACTATGTCAGTACAATGCAAATCACATGGCCATTAATTCTATTATTTTCATTGCTCGCTTTTATTTGCGCAGAAAAGTATTGCCAACAGTCATTAAAGAAGCAGTCCAGTAAGTTATCATTATTTTATCTATTTTTTACCGCTATTTTTGTTAATTTGACACTTTATACATTTAATATTGGAATCATTTTATGGCCTATCATTTTGTTATTGCTGTTAAAACGTCGCTGTTTAAGTAAAAATTATATTATTCTTTTTAGTTTAATTATTTTTACGTACTATTATTATTGGACTTGTAGTTTATTGCCTGGAGCCTTGACTGCCCATGGTGGAGCGCATAGTAGTTTTTATGCGGTTTTTCCGCGATTATTGCAAGGATTTTTGTTTTTTTCACGTCTGGTAAGTGTTCCATTAATAAATAATGCAATTGATGCTTCATCAATTTATACCCTAGTCATTGGAGTAATTAGCGCAGTTTTGGCACTGTATTTATTATTTTATTATTTATTTAAAAAAACCTGGTTAGGCTCTGATTCTATATTTTTTGCTTATTTTTTATTTAATCTGACAACGGTAATTATTATATCTCTGACTCGTAATGTCTTAATTAATCGCCCTGAAGTTGGTGCTCTAGTTGAGTGGCGTTTTTTAACGTGTAGTTTGATGTTTTTATTTTGTTTATTGGCGGGCGTTTTTTTTATTTTAAATAGCCAGTGTCAACGAAAAAAAATAATCAATGCCGGGTTATCTGTTTTTTCTATGCTGTGGTTATTATTTTTTTTCCTACCTAAAGAAAGTATTCTTTCAAATGATACTTATGATTTAGGTTTTTTCAATCAAGTTTATATTTCTGAAGCCACAGGTATTCCTATTGATAATGCTTTTTTGCAAGCATCAGGAATTTATATGAGTAGTGGAGTGCTGGCTCATCATTTAGGTGTTATTGATGTGCAAAAAGCCTATAAAAAAGGGCCTTTTTCATTTTGGCCGTCACAATATATAAATCAAGATATTGCCAAGCTTAATTTAGCATTGGTTAATGCCAATCATGCAGTTATTTCACCTATATTGGATTATCGAATTAAACATAATCCAGGGGTACTAATTAATGTACTTATGGATAGTGCAAATACTCAGCTCAATACGAATTGGTCTGTTTTGTTTACTAATGCTCAAGGTAAAATCATTGGTTTTGCGATTGCAGCGCCTTATCCGCACAGTTTGTGGTCTTTATTGTGGCTTAATTCTACTACTCCTTTGCTATGGAGAGGAGCAATTAATTCAGACTTATTAGCTAAAGATAAAAAAATAACTGTTTGGGCGGTTGATAAAATGCGGCAGCATTATGCAAAATTAGGTGTACTAGCCCTTTCAAGTGAGCCAATCATAGTGAAAGCGCAGCCAGACTGGCGTTGGCAGAAAACAACTCATTTTGGTTTGTATTAAGATTACTAAAATGGTAGATATGATTAACTTTTACTATTAGAAAATTATGATTAAATCATCCGGTAAATAATTCATTTTAACTGCACTTTGGATATTGGGTATATTGTTACATCGATAAAAAAGTTTTTATTTCAAGGCTTTTTAAATACCTTAGGAGATGCATTGGCAGCGGCTATCACATTGATAGTAAGAAACTATACAAATGTGGCTTTTAGATATACTCCCAGAAATACCCCCGCCTACTTATTTTCGGACAATTTTTGCACTCTTTATTTATGAAGCTTATAATGTAATTGTAGGGCATTCACTATTTTAAGGCTCGAGCAGATGCTATGACAATTGGAGCTATGCTCTGAGCTGGCTGGCTTAATAAACCCGCCTAACAGCACAGGAGGGCAAATGGGTGCAAATACATCCTACCTTGTATTGTCTACGTGTAAGAAAGACTAATACTAGTACCGATGTTGTAAGCAGCCGTCTTGCTTTAATACAAACAAGCAGTGTGCAAGTGGAAAACATAAGGTGGGCTTGATGAAATATCTAATTACCACATTTAAAAGTTTGAATGTGTGCTTAAAAGAGCTTAAGCCTTTTATACTTGATGGGCAGCATCTTGAAACTGGAAAACCATTTAAACGATTTGGTGGGCTTCGCTCGCGCGAAATATTAGCTAATTGGTTGTTATGTGTTGTTGCGAGCTTTGAACAAAAAGATGAGGCATTTAAGATTTGCACTGATCCACAGGGCGGTGATGGTATCATTTATAACGCAACAAAAAAACAGGCTTGGCCAACTGAACATATTTTGCTATCACGGAGAAATAACGAACCAGAGCATCTACAGTCATTAATATTAAAGCAAATTGAAAAGAAGCAAAATAAGGGTGGTGCTGCTTATGCTTCTGGAAAGACATTAATAGTTTTTTTAAATAAGCAAGGCGATGAATGGGATCCCAACAAAGTAGCAAAAAGCTTGCCTCATGTAGATTTTGAGAGCATATGGGTAGCCGGACTCCAGAATGTAATTAATGGTGAATATAATTATAACGTCACCAGGCTCGATGCCAATGGTTGCCAAATCTGGAGGATTAATATTAATAAAGATTTTGATAATTTGGAAGTTAAGCGTATTCAATGAGAGAAATATTATGAAAAAATTTCGATTAATGAATGTTTATCTTTTGTTGGATGACCAGCATGATCATATAGTTGTGGATTGTTATAAAATTTTTCAGACAAGTTGCCATTATTTTCAGGGAAAACACGTTATTAAGCATGCACAAAATGCATATGTTCAATTTAATGGTATGCAAGAAGACTCGATAATTTTTAGAGGCGGAGTTATTGGATATAAAAATAATCCTTTAAAAAGAAAATTAATTGATGATATTTTGCTAGTCGGTTCACTTTTTACAGGTTCAAATTGGTGTTTATTCTCAAGAAGAAAATTAAAAAATTTCCCTCTTATTGCTCATCCTTATCTTGAGAATATTGAGGTAAATGGCAAAGATAAAATTGAAGAGGATTTTAAAAAAGCATTAAATAAAATCAAGGATAGTAATTGGCAGAATCAATATGAAAATGGGTTTCATTTGCGTATGTTATTAAATCATTCCAATATAACAAATACAGAAAGTCGATTTATATCAAATGTCGTAATTTGGGAGTGGCTGTATCCGCATTTAAAAAATCCAGATGGTGCGACGCCAAAGGATGAAAGTAATAATTTGACAGTAATTATTAATTTCATTATCAATTATTTTTGGCCAAGCAGGAAATTCAGTTGTAAAAATATTTTTGTTGCGCTTAGAAATCAATTGGCGCACTCGGGTAAGTTACCTATTAATCGCATTAAAGATTATGTTGATCCGTGGATGACGCAGCTAAATTGGAAATCAGAAAATGGTAAGAATGGGATACAATCTTACCTTGCTTTTTTTGATAAACTTACACAAGTTGTTGTTTTAAAAACTCTAGGGATTGATGCAGAAAACATCTGTCAAAATAATTTGGAAACTTTTTTAGATTATGGAAATTTAGGGTAAATGATGTGATCTGATTCTTAATCGAACTTCGGTAGAATCACTGATCGGTTTCAATTGGAACGGACGATCGGTTTAAGCTGGAATGAGTGATCGCTTTCAGTGGAATGCGCATATGATTTCTTCTTATTTGCTAAATAGCTTGAGTTGTTATTTCGTCAGAAAAAGATACATCGTAACGTAGAGTGCAATCATGATGCAGCTTCATGAAAGGGATCATTAACTTAGCACACTTCCTCTCTCATAGATTTAGCGTTGTATGCGGAATAAGGATAAATAGATTTTCGCTAGGTGAATTAATTAAAATACAGTTAATTTTTCTTAATGTACAACTTCATCCTCAAGTAAATAAAAACTCAAGGATGAGATGTCGATAAAAATTACTGTCCGTTCGACGGAGTAGATGCAGGAGGTTGAGCATTTGCCATTGCAGCGTGAGAAACGGGCTTTGTGACTGGAGCTGGAGTAAACATAGCAGGGGAAGTTTTACCTGCTGATGCAGTTAAAACTTTTTTATCATCGCTTGGGGCTGTTTTTTTATTTCCGTTATCTTCCTTATTATTTGCGCTTCTGTTAGCAAAAATTTGCTTAATCGCCGCTAAAAAACTGGCAAATTTTACAGAGCTTTGTTTAGCATTGCTTTCTGTTGTAAGATGATCTGTTTTTGCTGTTTTTACAAAGTTTCTTAAGGTTTGTAAGATTACCGGTAATTTCGGACACATTTCCAGAATTTCAGAAGATTTCGTTGGAGGCATACATTTATTGAATTCTAGATATGCTTCAGTACAATTTTCTTCACATAACAAAAGCGCTGCATAGGCTTTTTCATAGCTTTGTAATATAACAGGCAACTTTTGATGAATTAACACAGCATCTTTAACCGCTTTTTCTTTATCTTTTTGACTAACAGATTCATCCATAACGCATGGTTGAGCACGAGCTAATTTAGCATGATAAGAGCCAATATCTTCTATCGCTCTATTATAAGCTGCAGCTTCATTTTTTGTAAAATTACCCAAAAAATCATAAAGCTTCGTTATTTGTTTTAAAATTTTATCATCACTTGTGAAGTCTTCCGCTTTGAACGATGGCTTTGGCATAACTTTATTTTCAGAAGCAGCTTGCTTTAAATCCGGGTCTACACTTAATTTCTTGATAATACTTACATTTGTAGCAGGCATCTTACTCTCCTTAGTCATTTAATGAGATGTACCCGATTTTATCACAAATAGTCAAAATATTGCCACTTAAATTTTTTGTTTTTTTTAACTGGCTAGACTATGAACAGCGGTATAATAAAAAGGTACCAGCACAAAAGATTATTATTAAAAAAGCTAGTATTGCGAGGAGTTAAAATGAACTCATATCCACATAATACAAGCAGTCAAAATACGCCTAAAAATGATCATGAGAATATTTTACTTAATGAAAGCACACCAGGTACAGTTGCTTTTAAAGCAAAACAAAATATCTTAAATGAGAATTTATATATACAACAAAAAAATTATTTAGTCGAGCGCCAAAGCTTTTATCAATATTTTTACAAAAAAATGCAAGAATATATTGAGTTAGCTAAAGCTTTAAAAAGTTTACATGAAAATGAGATAGCCGATTTTCAAAAACGCTATAATGAAGACTTACTTAATAGCGCTAGTGCTGCAAAAAGACAACAAATGCTACTTGAAAAAGAACGACTAGAAAATTTGCTTAAAACTCTTCAAGATCTTGAGAGAAAAATTCAGCTACTCAGCGAAATGCTTAAAGATGTTAAACAACAAATAGCACTCATTGATACCAAGCAAAATGAAATATATTATGCACTTTGTATGTATAAAAGAAATCTGATTGAAAGCCTCGGATTATCTCAGCCGTTTAAACAAAATTTCTTAAATTATCTTGATAATGAGATTATTTCAAAACTAGCTAATGGAGAACTCAAGGCAGACGATGCGAATGAATTTATAGATAAAGTAAATGTGATTATCAATAATTACATACAATCACTTGATCCTAACAAATTTGATATGGATAAAGCTATAAGAACCAGTAATGAAAAATTTATTTTTACTGAAAAAGAACGAAAATCTTCTGGCTTTGTAGCATCAAACATTGAACTTTCAACAACTATGAAAAAAGATAAGGGTAAATTTTTGCAAACGGAAGAAATACTTCTACAAGAGCTTATCAGTGCTACAAGTCAAGCTAATTATCTAAAAAATTTAAAGGGTGTTGATTTATCTATACATAACCACCAAGAAGCCTCACAACTTTTTGAGGTAACAAATGCAAATATTGCTTCCAATATTGCTAATATAGGAAAAACATTATCAAATAATATACATTTCCCAGAAGACTCATCCGCCAGCATAACTAAGCCTCCTGAAAAAAAAGGAAAAAGTATCGATCAAAAAGTAGCTGCTTCTGACAACAAAAGCCCTGAAAATAACAATACAGAACCACCTATAAAACCAAGCAGCGAGCCTGCTTCAACTACAACTTCAATCACCGAACAATTATTATCTGCTAATCTTCCTCCTTCGGAGCCTGCTACATCTCCCAGTATTGACAATATTAGCGATAACAAAAACTCAGAGATCGACTTAAACAGCTTAGCTAAGGGTTTTGCAGATTTTGATAATAATTTTTTCTCAGATTTAAATTTAATAGATATACAGAGCGAGCCAGAACAAAATCAATTACCCGACAATGCTCAAGCACCTCATCCTGCTAACCAATCCCCACCGGAATTAGACAACAAAAAAGACGAACCAGACAATTCTAATGAAGATGAAAAAAGAGGACCCAGACCTTCTTTTTAACTTTTACAAATAATATAAAAAAATAAGGAGTTTACTATGAATAAGCACAACCCGGTCGATAAGCTTCAAAGTGAAATTGAAGATCTTGTGAAATTCGTGGAAGCGATTAATGAATCAATGGTTTTTGCAGATAAAGACATCAAGCAAACCGTAAAAGACATCAAACAAACCATAGATGTTACTAACATTATATTAAAAACGGCTAATAAAGCAGATGAATTATTGCCAAATAAAGATGATAAAGAAGTAGAAATAGAGGTACAAGCTTTAATTAAACGGGCGTCAAGAGCAACGTTAGGTGAAAGATCAGAAAGCGACCTTATTAATAACCTAGAAAAGTTACCTAGTGATAACCTAAAAACATTAGATAATTTAGAAAAATTAATAAATTCTATTGATAAAAAAACCAGGAAATAATATTACGTAAGGGCACAGAAGAAAAATAAAAATTTCTTGCTTGAGGTCAAGAATATGATAAAAAATTCAACCTCCTCTCTCTCTATATATATATATATATATAAATCCCATAATACACAAACAATCGTTAGAAAGATTGTTTTATGGAGCATTAAAATCAGGACGATTTGATATAGTTAAACAACTTTTAGACCATGGATTGAATATTGATAAATGCCGCAAAAAAACATATTTAACGCCGCTAAAAAATGTAACTTATGTAAAGAAAATCATTTTGAAGTGACCTATCTTTACTTTTGTTGTAATAAGGATCGCCAAAAGTATATTGACTTAACATACTTACACGCTGCTGGAAAAGGAGACTTTAATTTAGTAAAATTTTTAGAAAAAAAGAAAACAAAGCTACGCCTTAACCACATTGAGCCACTAAAGTATTTAATTAGATCCGGAGCCATCTGTTTAATAAAAAAAATAATTAAAAAAAACGCTAAAAAAATTGATTTTGATAAGATGGTAAATGAAGCATGTTTATCTGGATAAACTGAGCTAGTAAAATATTTTTTTTCATATATGACGATAAATAAATACGATCATTTTCTAATGGCAGCTTGTTTGAGTGGAAATTTAGAGCTGGTTAAATATCTTATTTCCTGTGGAGCTAACGTTTCTGCATATGGAGAAATGCCACTAAAAAATGCATGTTTAAGTGGAAACCAAAAGCTTGTTAAATTTTTATTAGAGAAAGGCGCAGATGTTACTATGGAAAGTCAAGAAGACGAAGAAAATTGTGCTTTTAATAATGCCTGCCGCTTAGGTAATTATGACCTCGTAAAATTTTTTGTTAAAAAAAATCTGTATTACGATTTTAAAAATCAACGTACGCTTTACATTGCTTGCATAAATAAAAACAAAGCGATGGTAGAGTTTTTATTATCTTTGGGTTTCAGTCTATTAGAAAATGCAGAAAATTGTTTAATGCATGCAGCTAAAAATCGCGATATTAATTTAATTAATTATTTATCTATGAATGACGCTACTTTATCAAAGTATGGTAATAAAGCTTTTGCCGTGGTTTGTAGTTTTGGTAATAACTATATGGTTGACTATTTTTTAAAGAATGGATTTGACCCATCTTCGAATAAAGGGGAGGGTCTGAAATGCGCGATTCTAAATAAGAATTTTAAGATTGCTGAAAAGCTTATGCCATTTTATAAGCTTTCTGATGATGAAAAAATTGATTTGCTTGAACGCGCATGCATGTCTAGGACATTGAAGCTCATTAAATTTTTAGAAAAACATTATGGCGACATTAAGATAACTACTATGGCTCTATCACTTGCTCGCTAGGCTCTATTGACATTATAAAGTACTTATTCTTGAAAAAGGTGCTGATGTCAATGCCGATAGGTGTCGCCAAATTTTTTGGTAATAACAACTTGGGCATCTTGGCAATTTTTACTTATTGTTCTTCGATTTGTTGTTGCTGAAGAAGGATAATATTTTCTAATTTTTCTATCGAATTTGGCAGTTTTTTTTGGGGGTTAATTTTCATGCGCCAATCGTAGCAGATCGGCACATAAAATGCGATGATTTTTTAATAAAAATGACTTATTTCATGTGGCAAAGTAGCGTCTCAATAGGGGTATTTGTCACTCGCTAACAGCCAACGAAAATGTTCCTTAATCATTTCAATCTGTCCTTGCAGGTTGCGCTAGAAGATATATTTACCTTTTTCAAGACGACGATACCAAATTGAAAAGCAGTTAACTTCATAATACAGTACTTTAAGCTTGTTACCCTGTCTATTACGAAACAAAAATAGAGTGCCATCAGCCGGATTGTGATGTAATGTTTACGTGATTAAGACACATAACGTATTAATCGATTTTCTCATATCAATTGGTTCGCTATAAAATAGTATTTTTGCGTCATCTATCATTAACATAAAATAAGTACCCCGATGATTGTTTTTAATTTTTCTGCTGATATAGTGCTTGGGATGTGACAACAAAATCCATTAGGCAAATCAATTTTAATATTGCCTGCATTTGGAGTATCTTGATTAACTTTTATTTGTGAGAATAAACTTTTTGTCTGAGTCGGTATGCGTTGCGTTTTATAATAAGAAAATCGACATAGTACTAAGTTTTTCTGTTTGCAGGATTCAGTCTGGGATAAGCCGCTAGCTGCTTGTGCAGCTACTAACTTAAACCATTCTTCGCGTGTTTTAGGTTGATTGTCGTGATTCATGCTGCGCTCCTTGTGGAAAGGGAGCATGGTGGCAAAGATAAATTAACCTAAAAAGATGTTGTTGCGCAGGCGGTTACGTTACAGTAATAATAACGCGAGGAGCAAGATCATTGAATGTGCCTTAAGTTCTGTGTATTTTGAAGCGCAAATGGCCTCTTAGTTGAGCGTCCTTTTTTCGGGGCTAGATCAATTCGCGCAGTGCTTTTGCCAGAGCCATGTCAAAAAAAGAATATTGACTATTACCGTTAATATGATCACACTGGCTAGGCAAATTGAAATCAACGGCATAGGAAAAACTAAGGAAACAATAGTTCTCGCAGGTTTAACGATGAAAATAGCCATCCTTAATAGGAGCATCAAGGGCTATCCAAATCTTGTGAGCATCTTTGGACATACAGGATAAAAAAGGATTAACCATGGATAGCATTACCATCAATCTGGATAATGTCACGCATATTGACCTCTACATATTGACACTTACATCCTCTTTCTTTTCGAAACACTTTCAGTCCCAGTGGTTACGCAATCAGCAGTGCCTACGGGAAGCGTTGGATCAATTTTTAGATCCTGGGAATCCTTTTCCTCGAGAAACTGTCATTGATTATTTTGATCGAAGTTTATATGTCATTGGTAATGAGCACCCGACATATTACAGAGCAGTTGCATGAAAAACCCCAGCGAAAAACAAAAATAATGACTAAAACTATAGCAGCGTAAAAAAGATTATAGTTTTCCACTAGAAGCAACAACAAATATTTCATCATAGGAGATAACATGCACAGTACATTTCAGAGCGATAATAAAAAAGGATCTCACACCACTGTAAATCCAAATACTAAAGGGACTGATACTAGTAATAAAGGAAAGGCGGCTGCAGCTGCTGCGGCTACTCTTGCTGCGACAGCAGCTCCTGCTACTGCGCCTATTAGTGATAGTAATAAACGTGCAAAGTCAGAATCAGTATCCGCAGCTTCCTCCCAAGATGAAAAAAAATGTCTTCAACTTCTTCTTTCGGGAATCAGAAAAGACCCATTGAATACTATTTAGAGGCAGCAACCCTTAATTTACGCAGCACAAGCAGAACAGCTAAAGAGGGCACTATTGATGTTTCTGCTGGCGGTAGCTCTGAGTTACTTTGTAAAGAGAATCTTGATTATTACTCTAAAGCTGAAATTGAGGAATTAAAAAAGAATAAGAAAATTGCATCTTTAGATATAGATGCAATAAAACTTTTGTCAAAAAGTTCTATGAAAGATTTAGTTATTAACAATTTCCAAAAGGCCATTGAATTTTGTTATAAAAAAACTAGTGATATTGAAAGTTGTACAGAAGCTAAAGGTATAAATGATTTTATTACAACTATTGTTAAAATGGTAGGTCAAGGTTTAATTATTGAAAAAAATTGGATGCGACAACATGATAGCAGCAAATATCCTTACACTAATTTTGAATTGTTAGGGGAGGCGCTTAAGGACTTTAGTACTGCATTAGCAGGTAAAATTAAAGATATGCCTAGTGAACCGCTTCAAAAAATAGAGTGGGCAAAAAAAACAGCTGCATGGGTAGAGTATAGGTTTAATTTAACAGATCATTTTATTTCCGATGGTTGTGGTAAGACTTCTGCGGTTATAGCTACGTTTATTATGATGCTAGCAAATTACGAATTACCTATCTTTTTAAATGAAAAAAGTTACTCTGGTGAAGACTCTGGTGAAGATGTTAGGCCACGACAAAAAAGAAATAAAGATATTAAAGATGAAGATGATTTGCAGTTAAAAAAATGGACAAAACATTTCTGTCAAAAATTTGTTAATATTGCCTTGTTAGATCAAAAACAGTCTTTTGAACACAATGTAGATAATAGCTTAAACAAAGATAAATATGTGTTAAGTGCTTTAGATAATTTACATTGCTTATCTGACAGTTTAACAGGAAATATTGGAAACACCGCTTATGAAGGAAAAAAGGGGAAAATATCTACCCATTCTGTACAAACTATGCAGGCAGCTATTATTGCTACTTTCGCTAAAATTATAGGTGATATGTACGATGGTTTGAATGGCAGTGTTGTAAATGAATATAAAAAACCCTCTAGTATTTCTGAACTTAATATTTTAGTTAATAATGTGGCAACCCTATTAAATACAGATATTATTGTTGATGTTAAAATAAAAAATGATGCACAATCAGCTTCCAATAACGCTTTATTTAGAACTGGCGACAGTGAGCGATATCCTTATATCTCTTCAAAGGATTTAAATGAACATTACAGTAAATTTATAGAATCTCTATTTGAGCGTATTCAATCTCCTTATAAATATTCTAAATATGAAACAGCAGCATGGATTGAGTATGAGGTTAATATACGCGGTTCTTATTTTGCAGATGGTAATAAAAGAATAGGTTTAGCATTAAGTAGTTATTTCTTGATGCTATCTAAGACAGAGTTACCACAATTTAGAAGTTTTGCATCTTGGCAAAAAGCCAGGCCAGATAATGATTGTAAAGAAGGAGTAATTGCAAAAAGAGAGATTTCATTAGATATCTATTTTCATAGATGGTATATGAATTATCGGAGCCATTTTAAAGCTGCAACTGGCGAGATAAAAGAAGAGAATCACACGCAGCAAAATGACCCTTGGAATGTTTATGCAGAGCAAGTTATATATTCGAATGGTACAATTTTTCAGCATAGTTATAGAGATACACTAAGCTTACAGATGCTTAAAAAGGCAACTGGTTTGTCAGTCAAAGAATTAGTAGTTTTTAAACCCGATCGTATGGTTATCCATGAGATGCTTATTCTTGCCTTAACAAGAATACAAGTAGATGACAATTTATTAAAACAAATTATATTAGATGAAAATAGCGCTCCTGCTTTTATAAAAAATATAAAAGATCAAATTAAAGGTCTTTCGGTTCAATTTGAAGAACAACGAAAACAGTTTGAATTCTACGCAGAATTTTTGTTGGCTAATGCGCGTGCTATCACAAAGACTGATAGGCAGGATAAAGAAGTAGGTCAACTCATACAAAAATTTGAAGAAAAAATTAAACAACGTATGAACAGTGGGCTATATGATCCGCCTCTTTCTGAGTATAGAACTGTGCTAAAGTGGCTTGTAGCTGATGAACTGCTACGAAAACAAAACTTAAATGTTATTCTAAAGATAGTAAAAGAAGGGTTTGACAATGGATTAAAAGGAAATGAACTACGCAGGCTAACTTTAAAAGATAACAATGCTCGCCGTGTATATTTTATTGTCGGAGGCCCAGCTTCAGGAAAAAGTTCTCTACTGCGAGATATGAAGCTAGATACCAAAGATTGGTGCGTAATAAATCCTGATAATTATAAGCGTTTTTTATTAACTGGTGATGAAAACCATCAACTCCGCGCTTCAATGACTCATGAAGAAAGTAGTTATATTGCAACGAAAACTGTTGACCGCTTATCCGAAATGATTGTAGATGAAAAGGGAGTTGCTAATGTACCTGACATTATATTGGATGTTGTGAAATCATCGGATGATTTGCTGAGAAAAATGGCTACGCATGGTCCAATTGTAACTCTTTATGTGGCTTCTTGCCCAGTAGAAATGGCGGTACAAAGAGCATTTGAGAGAGCACGTGATGAAAAAAGTGTTGACTATGGGCGTTATGTTCCTACAGAGATTATTTTAGAAGGCCATAAAGAAGAAAGCGTTCTTCTGCCGCGAGTGCTTTTTCTTAACAATCAAAATACTTATATTTGTGACACTAGTAAAGAGGGAGCGTTTGACTCAAAAATAGTGGCTTTTATGGATACTCATAGTCATAATCTCATTATCTATAATTGGCATTCATTTTTGAGTTTTGCAAAAAAATCCCTTATCCATGGGAAAGCGAGATCAGTCGAAGATGTTTATACTAAAAACATTCAAGAATTTAATGGGGAAGATTACCTAAATTTAATATTAAAATATTTATCATATTCTGCTACGCATCTTGTTTTTGTAAAACCTAAAACTGCAGCATCTGTAGAATCAGAAAATTACGCCGAGTTTTCGGGATCTGAGTTTGTTATCCGTGATTTAAATTATTTCAGAACTTTATTTAACAATCAAAAAGTGTTTCTTGAATTTTTACAAGCGCTTCTGACTCATCTCAATATTTCTAATACGGAAAACACTAAAAATAAATATATAGAAGGAGTAGGAATTTCTCTGTCTATATTTAGTGATACAAAGCGTATATTTACTTTTATTTCACAGGATACTAAGTTTAGTGTTGATTGGGATGATGAACAATATAATGTTTTTCCAGAATTATTTGAATTAGCGCCAAGATTAAAATACATCATAGAGGAATTGTATTTTTTACAAAAGGAATATAATTTTTTAAATAACCCAGATAATAAGGATTCAGTCAGTTATCGAAGTGAATTACATGATATGCTTGAAAACCAGCTTAGTCAGATTACAAGGTTACATTCTCGACTTAAACTTATGAAAAATGAAGCTGAATTAAGTCATGAAAATAATTTGTTATTGACTTATATACAAGCTCGTAGCTATCACATAAGACACATGTATAGACATGCCAAAGAAAAATATAGGCAATTATGTGATAGTAAAGATAATTACTTGTCAGCAAAAGCTTATTTTTTTCTAGGCAATATGGCTTACGAAAACGACGAGCATAAACTAGCAAAAGATTTTTATCTGCGAGCTTCGGAAAAAGGAGATGCGACTGCTTGTAGACAAATTGCTACCATGTACGAGTACGGCAGCATCGGAATTGAGATTGATTTGCAAATGGCTAGAGAGTATTACCATTTAGCTACTAAATTCCGGCGTGATTCTTTTGGTTTAGCAAATATTGGGTACATGTATGCTAATGGTAAAGGTGGTTTATTAGCAAATACAGCAACCGCAACATTACATTACAATATGATTGATGATACTAACAATCATTTGCTAGCTCTGGGCGTTTGCTATCAATACGGTTATTTTGATAATAAATGGAATTTCGCTCCTGACTATAATAAAGCGATGGCCTTTTTTAAATATCTTGTGGATAGTAAAAAGGTAGACGATGCTTCATATACTTTAAAAATATTCGCTTTTGCTAATCTTGGGTATTTATATGAAAAAGGTAAGATTCAGGTCCCGTCTCAAAATTCAAGCAAACCGACTAGTGGATATGCTATTGAAAATTACGAGAATTCTATTCGATATGCTGAAGATAAAAAGAAAGATTCCTCTCCTGTAGCCCACTATCGCTTAGGAAGAATGTACTATGAAGGTAAAGGAGTAAATCAAAATACTGTAAGGGCGCAAGAACATTTTAAAAAATGTTTTAGCCAAATAATAAAGATAGGCAAAGGAGCACGGCCATTTGGAGGTGAGTTAACAGAAGTACTTATAAGTTATTATCTTGGTCAAATGTATCATTATGGTTTAGGTACTGATACAAATGTTTCTAAAGCTAAATTTTATTATAATAAAGTTAACAATAGTGGAATTAAATCTTTAGCAGAAAGATCTGGGTGTCAGTTGAATCTGCTCAAACTCAGCGAAGAGAAAGAGCATATTGATTCTTCCCATAATGAAATACACTCTATATCTCCTGTCCCTTCACCAAGCATGCGCAGAGCTGGGAATAATAGTGGAGCTGCATTACCGGTTAGTGCTACAGTTCTTACCACAACTGCAGCAAGAAGTGGCAGTCCCTTTTATGCAGCAAATGCTGGAACTGCTGCGAGTAGTAGTAGTGCTCTGGCTGCAAGCGCAGCAGCGGGAGGTGGTAATCATCCACATCGTGCAGCAGTTGCTTCTGCACGGCCGCTGCCAGCTAGTGCAGTTCCAATATTCTCACCTACAAAAAAATAATAACATCGACACAGTTATAAACAGCAACCCTAATGAAAAAAGCTTATCAAATAAGCTTGGGCAATAAAAGATGGTGTCGCATGTGGAACTTAGATTGAGCGCTTTTGATGGTGTTAGAATTCTGATAGTTGAGACGTAAGCGTTCGACCAGTTTTGCTATAGCTCAATAAACTGAGGTAATATTTTTAAATAATCATCATTAGTAATACAGTTTCGTATTTGATGTAACATTTTGCAAAAATATTTATATGGTTCAACTTCTGGTATCGAAATTTTAGTTACCGTTTATGGAGTACATTTCAATCAAGGCTCATCCAGTGGATGAAACAAAGTATCGTATTTCAACTAGAAAAGCTGAGTATAGATTGGGGTTGATAAATAAGGAAAAACCAAAACTCTTTACCATTGGTATTTACTACGCGCATCAAATACGTGATCAAGAGCCGTATGACAGGCGACTGTCAAGTACGGTTCTGTGAGCAACTGAGGGGTGAAATTCCCCCTGTTGACTCGACTTGGCGGAAATCCGAGCGGGGCTCGAGCAGGAGCTATGCTTTATTCGCTAATTAAGACATGTAAGACTAATAACGTTGAACCATATAAATATTTTTGCAAAATGTTACATCAAATATGAAACTGTATTACTAATGATGATTATTTAAAAATATTGCCCCAGTTTATTGAGCTATAGCAAAGTTGGTCGAACGTTTACCTATTTTAATTTAAAAAATACCCTTTAAGGGTGATATTGGTTGTTTTCAATCAACTTTAGTTATAATTCCGTAACTATTCAGCGGCAGGGGCTTGGTGGGCCACTGTGCTTTGCCCACCCTGGATGCCAGCTAGAAGCGCGCTGGCATGACAAATGTAGCGCGGCGTGTCCACCGTAAGCGCTCTATTCACCACTCTATTTTCTCGCTAAATTAATTCCGTCATAATGCATGCATCGTCGAAACATTAAGAGGTAATGCCATGCAAACTGATTCTGTATTACAAAAAAAATTGAAAATTTTCAATAAAGAAGTCTGGTATCAACATTTTACAGCATATAAGAAGAGTCAATGCTCCAAAGTCGATTATAGTAATCAGAATGACTTGGTTTATCACCAATTTATCTATTGGTGCCGCAAGTTTGAAGAGGCCAGTGTATTGCCACCCTGTGATGACAATCTTCAGTTCGTACCCGTTAAAATAAAATCTGATACATCATCATCGAAAATACTGTGTACATTAGAATTCAATAGTGGCAAGCGTTTGCTAATTCATGACATTTCAGTCGTGGAAACGTTAATGAGCAGAGCATAATACATGTTGTTTCTATTTCAACATAAAATCTGGTTTTATCGCACTCCAATTGATTTTAGAAAACAAATCGATGGTCTTGTGATATTGATATCAGCAGAGCTCAAACTTGACCCGACATCAGGACAGCTTTTTATATTTCGCAACCGGACAGGAAATAAAATCAAGTTGCTCTGGTGGGATGAAACTGGATTTTGGTTGTTTTATAAAAGGCTTGAAAAAGATCGTTTTAAGTTTCCGCAGATCATGGCTGGATCCCTTGAGGTATCAAGAGATCAATTACAACTCCTATTATCTGGTATTGATTTTGAGGGACAAAAAAGCCTAAAAAAAGTAACTGCAAAACGGTTTTATTAGTTAATTTGTTTTAAAAAATATCGTATTTTTAAACATTTTTTGTTATGATTTCACTCAGGATAAATGAGAGCAACAATGACAAATAAAGCATTAGAAATTGAAAATAATGAACTCAAAAAACAACTCGAGTTCCTGCAGAAAAAATGCTATCAGCAAGAGCAAGCTTACGCTCAATTATTACAAAGCTTTAAAGAGGCTCAGCGTCATCGCTTTGGCGCTCGTTCTGAGAAATTTATTGATCCGAACGTTCAGCAGCTCGATTTATTCGTAAAAAAAAAGTTACCATTGCCGTCGAACAATACTGCAGAGACCTCAAAAGCCAACATTGTCGACATCAAACCCTATCAGCGCAGGAAAAAAATCCATAAACAACTATCACAAGCACTACCTCATCGTGAAGTCATCATTCCTATAGAAAATAAGTTTTGTGATTGCGGTACAGAAAAAACGGTTATTCGCCATGAAACAACAGAGTTACTTCATTATCAAGCACCTGTATATGAGGTCATTGTTCAGAAACGTGAAGTAGCTGTTTGTGCAAAAGCGTGCATTCAATCTATGGTAACAGCGCCAAACCCAAAGCGGATTTTACCGAAAACAAACGTGACCCCTCATTTATTAGCGCATGTTGTCATCAGCAAATTACACGATCGCCAGCCTCATTATCACTTCGAAAAGAAATTGGTTGAAACAGTAGGATTTGAATGCCGCCGCAATAAATTATCACGCTGGTTTATCGAATCTGGATTTGCAGTGCAACCACTCATCAATTTATCAAAAGATATTATCCGATATCATGATGTTGCTTTTTGTGATCCCACTTCACTTCAAGTGTTGCGGGAACCCGGTAGAAATCCAACAACAAGCTCTTATGCTTTTTGTATCAAAGGCGGCCCTGCTGATCAAGGTGTCGTGATCTATGAATACAATGCTTCTGATCATAAGCTATTTCTAAATGACTGGTTTGCTGAATTTAGTGGCTATCTGCATGTTGACGCACAAAACATCTATGATGAACTAGAATCAACTGGACGCATTAAGTTGGTTTATTGCAACACGCATCTGAGACGAAAATTTGAGGCCATTACAAAACAGATTAAAACGCGGGATGGGTTGTCCCATGATGCCATGCTTTTTTACCAAAAGATTTATCGCATTGAACGCGAAGCCAAACAACTTAATTTGACATCCGACGGTAAAAAAGAATTTCGTATTGCACGCATGCAGCCATTGTTTAATGAGTTTTACGGGTGGCTTCAGACAGAAGCACCAACGACACTGCGACAATCCCCCCTTGGGGTTGCGTTTAATTATGCATTGAAACACTGGGATGGACTTGTGCGCTTTTTTGAAGATGGTCGACTGGAGATTGATAACAACAGCACAGAACAACTGATTAAATATCTTGTTATGCCGAGAAAAGCATTTCTATTTTCAACATCTATCAATGGTGCAAAAGCGCTTTGCAATCATTTAAGTCTAATTCGCACCGCCGTTCTGCATCGCCTAGATCCTTACAGCTATTACGTAAAAATCTTTGAATCGATTCCTTATTGTAATTCAGTCGAAGATTACGAAGCTTTATTGCCTTGGAATATTAACCTACCAAAAGTAAAAATTTTAAAAGTTGCTTAGAATTATATAAGGGGAAATACTGTTCTAGGTAGAGCGCTTACTCAACAGAGTGCTTTTGGTAGCCAAGGTGCTCATCTAGCTCAGCACTCATGGCGCGCTCTACAGTGAGCTTTAATAGGTGCTTACTTAGCGCAGCTAAATCTTTTTCAGTTTTGATAGATTTTGCTAGATCATCAATTAATTTTGGATCTATATTAAATTGTTGTTCCATTGCTTATTCCTTATTATCGCTTTAACGATAGATTAGTTGAGAATAAGCAGTTACACAATTTTATTTACAGGCTCTTTACCATACTCTTGCCAACTCCGTTTCAATAATTGTTGGCAAGTCTTTGTAGTTAATCTTTAGCTCTTTAATTTTGTTAAACTCCACAATTAACTGACCTAAATAAAAATATGAAAACACCTTTTTATCCTTTACGGTATTCGACTGAAATACTTTCTGAAAACCTTGGCTATGCCCGACCACTCCTATAATCCATAATGTAATTTGAGCCATTGCGACCAACAACATAAGAATGCCCCATCTATATATGCAGCTTGTTTCGATGTTTCTGCCACCTAGTCCATATCTGGGGTTCTTTATATCTCTAAAGCTTTCTTCTATTTGCATTCTTTTTTTATAACTATTAAGAACTTCAGTTGTGTCATATTCCTTGGGTAGGTTTGTTGCTAGTACCCAAGGCTCTTTAGCTAAACGCTGATAGTTTCCGTTCGCTGAGTTATAGTTTCTAGGAAGCCTTGCTGGTTTTTTTCTTTTGCTTACCAGAGAACCTTGCTTGGTAATAACGCGACAAGCTCGTGGCTGTTTTTTAGTAATATAAGCATTTTGATAACATTTAGCACGAGGCCCAATTTGACTAAACAGCTCACTGACTTCTTGCCATTCCTGATCATTCGATAATTTGAGATATTTTCCGCTTCTAGCTCTTACCAGCCAATACCATGCTTGAGACTCTATCGCTTCAAACCAATTATCACCAAAACCAGCATCCATTATGATTAATATATCTCGATCTGGCGGTATACACTTCGACAACCGAGAAATAAATTCTTTTTCCCTACCTTTTAACTGACCTTCTTCAAATACTTCTCGGTACAAAGGAATTGTCCGTCCTTGTGTAGCAAGCTCTGCGCTGAGCATCTGGACATCATGATCATCTTTTAAAAAACAAAGATCAATAACGATAGGTAGCGCTTTGTCTTGGGAAATATACTTAAATACATAATCCGATAACCCACTATATAAATCAGTTAATTCTTTGTATAAGTGCTTATTACTCAGCAATCTATCGACTTTTTTAATGCGATGTTTTAATTTGGCGTCACTTTCTAAATGACGTCCTATCGTCGTAATCGACAACGCCTGGCTATTTTGAATGCCTGCCGCAACATCAACCACAGCTTGCAGACGAGTGACATGTATTTCAGGACAACACTTTTCTAAGTGAGATTTTAATATTCCATTTGATAGCACTGTATTCCATCCATATAAATAGTAAATTTTTTACTATTTATATGAATTCCTGTAATTTGTCATCAAATTTCGTGGGGATATTTCAGCTTGCAAGGCTGCGTTAAGCCAAGCACAAAATAATAGGGCTATTAATATTGCTTCAGCAGAAGAAATATATCAATTTTTCTTATTGCCAGAAAATCAAAAGCAGCACTCTGTTGCTTGGGAAATTTATCGAAAATTATATGAGGAACATTTTTTTCCTCACGAACAGGCATTACAAAAATTTTGTGAAAATGAAAATAATTACCGTATTTACGTAGAAGATTATTATGGTAAACAAGGTTGGGTTTCTTTTCAGCGCAGCTTTAAAACGGAAGATGCTACTAATACGTCTATGATAGATATTGTAGCAAATTTATTAGAATCGCAGATTATTATATATCAAAAAAATGTAAAAACCCCTAACATATGGGATGAAATATATCGCACTACGGCGCATGCTTCATCAAATAATAACAAAATTTATGTTCAATTTAATGGTCGTGATCATTTTGTTGCTTTACAGAAAAATCCTCTTTATGAAGAGGGTCTTGTTAAGAGATTAAATGATTTGAGTTTTTTAAATTTGACAATCGATCAAAATAATTCTAATGCTGTTCAAACAAAAGTAACGATTTCATTAAAAAAATAATATATATTATTAAATACTTTAAAGTAGGAGCAACATATGTTTTCATTTTCGAAATTATCAAATCTCACGAAGTCGAGAATTCCGTCAGCTTTAAGATTGTTGAGAGCATCTTCATGGCGCCGAGGGAAATACCATGATCAGAAATCCGGATCTAAATCACAATCTGCATTTTATGGCTTGGGAATGCTTCCTTTAAGCATAAACACTGAAGACCAGAAACAAAAAGCGACTGGTAACGGTAATCATACTTCTACAGTGAATCAACCAGGACTTGTAATTAAAAATCTTGTATTGCGCGGCGGTGGCCCTAGAGGTTTGGCATATGTAGGAGCGCTTAAAGAATTAGACACGAAGCATCCTGAAATTTTGCGACAAATTGAACGAGTCGCTGGTACTTCAGCTGGAGCAATTACAGCTACATTATTAGCGATTGGATGCACACCTACAGAGTTAGAAGAGTTATTAGTCACTAGTCTTGATAAATTTAAAGAATTCATTACTGATGGCGATTTGAATACACAGCAATTAGTGTTAGATCTGGCAAGTGCTGCAACGTCTAGATCAACGATAGGTCAAATAACTAGAGGGTTTATGGCTCTTGTCTCGTATCCTATCGAGGCTTATCACTTAGGAATGAAAGTTAAAAATAATGGCGCCATTTCTACCGGCGATAAATTTCTTGAATGGCTGGAAGATATTATCAGCACAAAAATCGCAAAACTTGAAGGAGGTAATAAAGCAGATTATCGCCATTTTACCTTTGGCCAATTACAAGCGCTGATAAATGCGGATCGTCTTGCTGGTGGTAAAAAAGGTTATAAAGATTTACACGTTGTATGTGCGATGTTTAAGCCTGACGATGAGATTAGTGAAAGCGATAACGCCGATAAAGCGACTACCTTAGGTCCTAAGGTATACACAACCGAAAATAAAAAAATGGAATCACTTATAATTTCAGATACCGTACGTATTTCTATGTCTATTCCTTGGATTTTCCAGCGTCATAGTCTTTATTATCGTCCTGATGGTGTGGGCTCACGCCAAAAATTTTCTTCTACACATCAACGTGGCGTAGATGGCGGAACATTAGGGGAGTTATCTAATTATCCAATTGGCTTATTTGAATATAACGATTTCTTAAGTGAACCTTTTGCTGATAAAAAGCCAGATACTACTTTAGAAAATCCTGAAACATTGGGATTTACATTGATTAAAGAATCTGAGCTTGGATTTTTTCAATCGAGTAAAAACATAGTAGATAAATTGCAAAACCCTTCTTCACAAAAAATTGATTTTCGCCCAGATTTGAAAAATGGAAAGTTAACCCGTCATATTGTTATTCAAACCAAAGGCGTCACATTGTTTGATTTTTCTCTGCCTAAGGAAAAAGCAGATGGACTAATCAAAGCAGGTAAAGCGGCTGTTAACGAATTTTTTCATAATGGAAATTCTATGGCTTTAATGGATTATCAAAAAGAATTTGCCGAACAGCGCGCGATCATTAATGAAAAAATATTTGGAGAATATATAAAAAACACTAATTTCGAAGATTTTTTATTAAATAGTTTTCCTCAAAAAGAAAACTATATGGTACCAAAAGAATATAATCAGTTAGAACGTCATATGCAATTAAATACAAATAAACCTATTTATATCACTGGTATTACTGGCAGTGGAAAAAGTAGTTTAGCTCAATATGCCACATGGCGATATCTTAAAACTCATTTTTGGTCAAATTGGCGTGCGCAGCAGTTAGAAAAAAAACCAATTGCCTGGTTGTTTGCTGTGAAGACAAGTGCAGATTTAAAAACCTACTATAGTGAGTTAGCTATTAAATTGGGTATTAAAGATTTACCTCCTAAAGAATCAGATCAAATTGGTTCGAGAGAAACACAAGTCGAACCCTTACTTAAATGGAAAAACTGGGTAAAACATACATTAAATCCTGTTTTAGCCAATTATCCTCATTGCTTATTTTTATTTGATCTTGATCAGGCTGATGCGGAAGCGCGCGATTTTGCTAAAATAAATGAATTATTGCCGAATAGAGTTCATCATTCAGGAACTATTTTAGTATCAACTCAAGATACAGCGCCGGTAATACCAGGCGAGCATGTAAATTTAGATAATGGACTAGGCCCTGAGCAAGCAGCACTTTTTTTCAAGGGGGTTGATGGCGATGTCATAGGTTTAATCAATAAATTATATTTATTGCCACTTGGATTAAAAACAGCTGCTGATCATATTCATACACAACGAAAAAATTTACCTGATTATAATTGTGACAATTACTCTGAAGATTATGATCAATGTTTGAAAGCGTATTTAGCCTTAATTCAAGGCGATGAAAAGTCCGCTATGGCTCAGCAGAATGTAACGAGTGGATCGGCAAAAAAAATCCTAGCACAGACTGTTGCTATTCGCACATCCTTAACGAAAATAGTTGCTACTCATAATGGCGAGGCTAATTTATTATTATATATTTGTGCGCGTGTCGGCTGTAAAATTGATTCTGTATTGTTAAGGGAGATATTCAATACATGTACCAAACACAAGAATGTTACCCCGTTACAGTTAACAGATGCTTATATCCAGGCTATCGATATTTTGCAAAGTTACGGCGTAATAAGGCGAGAGGATAAACATTTTTTTATTAATCCGTTAACTCAAGCTATTGCTTACCAAGTTTGTCCATCTCAATCCGTGCATGGAAGCTCTAATTCATCCATAGCCAGTGCTTTAACACAGCGATTCAATTATTTGACTAATAATGATTATAAAAAAGATACTCAGCAACTAGCTGCTAATGCGTCTCATGTGGAAAAATTCTTATCATCAACCTATCAGAATTGGACCCCTACTGCTAACTCTTTGTTAATGGTTAAAGAGATTGCTGAGCTTTGGTGTAGTCTTGGTAGATTTTATCTGCTGTACAATGGTGAATTTATTAAAGCAGAAAACTATTTTAGGCAAGCAGAAAAGTTATTAGAGAAAGCTTTGCCTGCTAATATCCGGCAATCTTATCAATCAGAAGAGTCAAGTATTTTGCCAGCGTTAAACGAAAATGAAGAAACCTTATTACGTTTATACGGACGAGAATGTCTTTATCAAATAGGTAATGTAATTTCGCGTAATGATTCTACCTCCGTTTTACAAAGCATAGACTATCTACAAAAAGCTTATTATTTACAATGGCATTTGCCTCAGCCTGAACAAGTTTCTATAGCTTATACGTTGCGCAGTTTGGCGCGCGCACAGATGAAGCTGGCACGTATCAATAAAAATAGTAAAGCATTAGCTAGTTGCCGGAAAATAATGCAAAAATTAAATGAAAATATAAAAATATATCCAGATCAATTTCTCCCAAAAGTAAGAGATGATTTATTAATTGATGAGGGAATAATTGAAAAGCTTCATCAAGATCAACTACCACATGAAAAGCGTGATTACAGCTTGGCTATTACAATTCTGAAGCTAACTAAAAAGAAGTTTGCGCAAGATAATGGCAGATTAGCTATGTTATCTGCAAATATAGCGGATGCCTATCTTGTCCAAAATAATCATCTTGAAGCTATTACGAATTATTATTGTACATTAAAATATGCTTCTGCTATATCGCAAGAAAAAGTAAAGCAGGAACATGTTTGGCATGCGCGTGGAAACTATTATCTTGCATGGATGTTTAGTAAACAAGGTTATCCGGCGCTTGCTGATTTTTATATTAAGCAAGCATTACCATTACAAAAAAGATTTTATGGTGAAAATAATAGTTATGTTAAACAAGCAAATGAGCTACAACTAAAAATTAGTAAACAATTAGCTAATGTTGCTTGCCAAACAATTTTTACAACGAGTGTAAAAGCGGAGGATATTCATCAAGCTTTATTGAATAAAGTTACAGATGATAGTGTTTTAACTACGCAAGATTTGCAGATAGCTGAGGGTCAATTATGTTATATCTTGGCTAAAAAGAATAAACCAAGTCAGTCTGACACTTCGTCTGGAAGCGCTGGATATGGCTTAAATCATGTTTACACACCTCGATTTTTCTTTTTAGATAAATTTAAACCATGTGTAAATAATAGTAAAATTTATAAAACACAATCTATGACATTAAAAACATAAATTAACTAAGATAGCTAGAGTTAACAGGGATGTGGAAGTATGTAAAACTGAGTAGTGATAGCCGCTGTAGATGATGAAGCTGTTTCTTAGCCCCAGTTTTGAGCCATAATTGAGCTATAATAGCACTATATCCCTTGCTAAATGACTAAAATAGCAGTATATACCGCCAATCAGGCTTTTTTGTGCGAATTAAATAATATAAAAAAAACCCACACTTCAGTTTAAATTATATGTCTTATCACCTTTATTATTTTGCTGAAAATTTATTGTATATACACTACGTTAACATTATCGAAAAAAAATTAAGAGGTATCATATGATGCGATTAAAATTGATTTGTCTTTAATTCGCGATATTTCTTCTAATGAAACAGAAGCTGAGATTGTAAAGTCGATTATAAGTATGGTGCATGCAATGAAAATCTCCGTCATTGCTGAAGGGGCAGAAACATCAGAACAAGTTGAGTTTTTAATTAAAAATCATTGTGACAGAGTGCAGAGTGATTATTTTAGTAAGCCATTAACAGCAGAGTAAATAACGGAATTGTTGAGTAGTGATCGTCGTTGGTGATTGAGAGAAAAGTCTTAATATGGGGTCACCACAAAGCGATTTTACCAAGATAAACCTTAGTTGATTATTTTGATCGAAATCTATATGCTTTGACTACGGATGCGTATTATCTAAAAAAGGAGTTTATTATGCTTGGATCTGCTAATAGCAAAAATTCTAACGTGCCTACTAATGCGGCTACTCAGGCACCTCCCAAAACACCGGCTCAACGATTGACTAAAGAAGAACTAAAAGAATCAGCAAAAAAATTAATTTGTGATAATGATGAACTAAAAAAAGTAATTAAAGGTAGATGTGATAGCATCTATGTCGGAAACAAAGCTAAGGATCTTAATGATCGATATTCTGTAATCAGCAAAGAAATACCTGATGATTTGCTTGAGATTTTGGAGCACTCAACGCAGTTTGGAACGTGGTGTGTGACTTGCACCGAAGAGAGTAAAAAGGATTTTTTAGCAAAATTAAATAAAAAGCTGAAGGACATGGACGCGAGTGAATTTAAAGGTCATCCGCATCGTGTTTTAAAGTCTAATAATCGAGAACTACGAAAAAACAATTTGACAATATTTATAAAAGAATATTTTCAGAGTGAGTTAATAGGTATCGGAAAAAATGTTGCTCGTTTAAATCATGATGACAAAGCAGATGCTCCATCTATCAGTAAAGAAAAAATGGCAGCAGCCAAATCTAAAGCGGAGAAAGACGCAAAAGATGCAGCACGAAATGTACGAATACAATGTCGGGAGTTCGTCAGTAAAGAGACAATTGTTACTGCTTTAAAGCATCATCGAAGCGAAAATCTAGAATTAAAAGCGTTAAATAAAGACGCTGGTGCTACAATAGATGCGCTGTATAACAGCGCTATTGAGCAATTATCATTATGCCCAGAATTTCAATCATGCCAAGACATATTGGATAGAAATGATAAAAGACTATTTTCTACAAAATTTGAGGAATATTTAAAAAGCATGGATGTTGCTGTTTTTCATCAAGCATCGCAAAAACGAAAAGATTTTTTAAGTAGTTTTTTTCGAAAACATTTCGGTGCTAAGTTTATCGATGAAAAAATGATTTCTTTATTTACCAAAGAGTTTCAAGGTAATGTAGGTAAAATATTTGCTCAAGCCCAGGCAAATGGCACGTCAGTAAATGGGAAATTTAAATCAGTATTTGAGCATTCGCCTGAAAAAAATGAATCCTCAAAAGAATTTATAAGAAGAATATTAGTTACCGTCTATAATGAAACCATAATAGAAGAGGAAAAACAGCAAATAGAAGTTGCTGCTAAGTTAATGGTAGAAAAGTTCGTCGCTAACTCTCATATCGTTAATAAGTGGATAGAGGAGCTGGTTGAACTTGCCGGTATGCAGCATAAGAGCACTTATCGAATGGTGCTAGAAAGTGTTCTTGATAAAATAAGTAAAGCAAGAATTAGTGATAATAAATTACTAATTGATATTGAAATGTTTGAAGGCTTGGCTAGTGTCCTCGAAAGTGTTTATGACAGAAGTTGGGTCAACGCTAATGATTTGCTGACCATTTTAGATCTAATTGATAAAATTCGTGCTAATAACCAGGTAGATGTATTACCTTTTTTAAAGGTTTACACCCGCTTACTCAACGCAATGGTTGATATTAATGTGACCGGAATAAATTATAAAGAGATTTACAAAGTACTAGAAAAGTATTTTTCTGACTTTGTCAATGACAAGGATTTAGATATAAAATTTTATTCCCAATATGCGAGACGAGCATTGTTACGAATCCCACATGATACCAGCACAATGAAAATTTTATTTGATCATGGGGTAACGCTTGGAAGTGCGGTGGTTAGTTTAGCAGGAGCAGTTAAAGGCCTTGATACAAACAAGTTGAGAGATGCTATAAAAAGTTTTGGAGAATTTGCCTCGGCTGTTAGTTATGGTGCGTCTTATATAAAAGAAGTAATAAATGGTGCCCAAGATGTTAAAAAAGAAGTTTCGGAAGCAATATCCTCAATAAGAAGCATAAAAGATGCTCAGCATGTTTGGTATGAATTGTTACGGTTCTCGGAAATGTTACTAAAAGCCAACTGTTTTTATGCTTGGAAAATATATTTTATTGAGAATATTTTGCCTCTGCAACATGATTTACTTTTTTACGGAATTATTTTGCAACTGGATGAAGTAATTCATAAAAATCATGATAATGCACATGCAGGCACTGCAACAGAGGTGATGCGATTTTTACAGGCCATATTTGAAAATGGTGGGTTTGATGAAGAAAACGCTATCAATAAAACAGCTAAACTGATTCAGGCAAAGAAAAGCACCTCACAAAATGCAGATGTTAAAAGTATTGCTGATAATATTATTGAGAAATGGTTAAAAGAGCCAAATCAAAGCCTACCTATTAATCAATTGCGGAAAAAAGCATTTCAAACCAATGTTGTCAATGCAAAGCATGATGCAGTTAACAAAGAGCCGCAATTGTCTGCTGCGAGCGATAGTCTATTTCTAGAGATTAAAAAGGCTGCTGAGGCGCATCCTATATTTAAGGGCCAAGTAGGGTCTTTTCTAGTCATGTTGCTGATGGAAAGCTATATTAATGATTATTATATATCAAATCCTTTTAATAAAAAATCTAAAATAAAACCGCAACCTGTGCAATTTTCTCATTTGGCAGACAAGAAAAAGCCCAATGAAAGTAAAGATAAAAAATCACACCAAGCCGAATCTTCAGCCACTAAGGACATTTCTTCAGGAGAGCTGTTTAAATCATTGTTTGATGCTAAGCACATACAACAAAAAAAATTAAGATGTCTCATTACGGGTAAACCAGGTGTGGGAAAAACCAATTTCTCTAGATTATATGGTTACGAATGGGCGCAGGGCAAGATGGGTAAAGGTGATTCAACTTCACATCCTAGCCAGCATTTTTCTTGTGTGCTTTCTATTTCATTAAAAAGTTTTGCACAAAATGTGATGTCAAAATCGAATTATACGTTGGCACGCGTTATTTTTAGTGAGTTACTGTTGTTACGCATGGATGCTAATACGCGTGAATCTATTATGTCTAATCATGGTGAAAAGACTGTCAGCGACATTTTAAAACAGCAAGAAAAAATACTTATTATTCTTGATGGATTTGATGAAGTAGCACATCTGTATGCGCAAGAGAAAACTGTATCTGTAGCAATCGATGATATTATAACGGGGTTTCCTTTTGTGATTGTAACTTCGCGAACTTCTGCAGGTTTGGATAGAAGTAAATTTGATCTTGAATATGAAATGAAAGGATTTACTAAAGAAGCACGAAATAATTTAGTTGAGGAGTATTTTTCGGCTAAAGATAACAGCTCAAATAGAAGAACTTTATTAGACCGACTAAATAAAAATCCTTCATTACAGCAAATTTCTCTTATTCCCTATAACTTGATACTGCTGTGTACGGTTTGGGAAAAGTTAAGTAAGAAAGCGAATTTCAATAGTGCTTATCTTTATGAAGAGTTTTTATTACATTTATTAGTTAGGCAGCTAGAAAAAGAAGGAGCAACTGGTGAACTTACTAACTTATTCAGAGCCAGCAAAAAAGGATATTTGTTCGATACTCGCTATAAGCATGAATTGGCATATTTACAGGCTATTGCTTTTAATGCGTTAATTTATGGAAGCACAGTCATTATTCGAGAATTGCTACGTAAAACACAGCTCAGTATATTCAAAAGTAAAGCGTTTGATTATAAAGCGTTTAATCGCGCACTCAATCTTGGGCTTACTTCATCTGACTATAAAGATGATGTTAAAAATACCGAGGTAATACAAACCAATAATAATTTTAACCACTGGAGTCTAGGTGAATATCTCTCAGCACGATATTTTATTAGTATTTTGCCGCAGATTACTAGTAAAAAAGCACGAGAGAGCAATCAAAATCTTAGGAACGCTTACGATAGTCTTTTTGGTTCATATTCAAATTATGCGAGCTTGTTCTTTTTCTTTGTCGCAGGGGAATTAAGTAATCTCCGTATAAATAGTTTGCCAGGGTCTAAAGAAGAAGGATTGACCGTGTTGTTTTGGCGTGAGTTGTTAAACCAACATGATACTTTAAAAATGCCTAATTGGCATTTGCTGATCACATGTTTAGAGGAAACCAGGCTTGATGCGCGTTTTTTAACGCTTTTTCCTAATATAAAAAAATATGTACATGAGATGTTTTTTAAAGTTATAAATAACTATTTGGAATTTTCTATTGGCGAAAGTTTTCCTTGGCACTCTATATTTATAGCGTGTCCATCAGTAATGTATCATTTTGAGATAATACATAACATATTTGATCTTTATGAGGTATCCCCTAATCAAGTATATAAGAAATTTATTAGGCAGTTTGATTACAATGTAATTCCAGATCTTGCTATTAAATGGAATTTAGTAAGGAAAATACAAAGCTTTGAAAAAAGGGAATTAAATTTGCTGTTGATTGAAAGGGGTATAGGCAAAAATGATCGTGATGAATATTTAAAAACATATTCTCCCAAGAAAGAACAGCATAAGGCTACAAGTAATACCCTTAATTCAATAGATGCTGCTGGCATCTCTACTACCCAAGCTGATCAAAAACAAATTTTTGTCAGTGCATCTTTAGGTTCATCAAAAACAAACGTCGATCCCACACAAGAAACGTCAGGTTTGATTGATGAAAAATCGATAGCAGAAGTGGTTAGTCGTATTAAAAACTATTCAAAAGATTCAAGTGTTAATCCAGTCTATCTAAAAGAAACGCTGACTTTGTTTGATAAAACAACTGCTGCCTATTTTCTTTCTGAGCGTGAGACTGAAGCTGATGATTTAATGGTTGCTGGTGCATTAGTGGAACTTGGTAGTCTTCTTGATAATAAAGCGGTCGATAATAAAATAGTCGATATTTATAAACCATTTTTATCAAAATGGTTAGCATCCAGTAAGGGCGATGCTATTCGCTATATGATACTTGTTATTTTAATAGAAAGTAGTAGAAAAGTTGCTAATTTCCAAATGATGTTAGGCGACAAAGAGCTTGAAAATGCTTTAATATCTGCTTTTTCGTTTCACCGTATTATTAAAGAATATGATGGGCATTTAAAAAATATATATTGGCAACCGGTCTCTCATTATATCTGCAGTGACTTTTTAATAAAAAATGAAGAAAACAAAAAAAATCTTGAAGCAATTTTCAATGCAATTTTACAAGAAGTATCCTCCTATATAGATAAAGTCTTAGAACAACACAATCCAGCTGAATTTGGTGCTGTATTCCTAGTGTTGAGAAATATGCTTGATGTGCCTAATGATCCCGCAGTGGAATGGTTGGCTGGTCTTATTATTAGTAACCCTAAAATATTAAAATTATTGCAAGATGATTTGACATTTGTTTTTAACAACAGCGCCGATGATAGAATTGAAAAGACACGAGAAAGAATTTTCGATTTATATAATGAACTTTTTATAAAAATATTAAAGGTTGTGCCAAATGATAAAAATATATTGAGCGCGTTTATTAAAACACAGTTAATGTTGGTTGATAAGAATAAAAATCTTCTTTCAGATTTTGGTGATCTATTCGAATTATTAACTTTAAATATTAGTGAAGAATTTGTTCAGTCCATTTTAGGTATTATATTTCAGAAAATAAACACCATATCAAAATTAGGTCCCAACCAGCAAAGTTCTATATATCGTAATTGCTTGTGGCTAGTCAGACATAATGCACACGACGTTAGAAAAAAATATCTAGAAGCGACATCTGAGCAAATTGATAAAATGGATGATGCTGGGAAAAAATTTGTTGCGGCCTTTATTTATGGAATACAACCACATTACTTATTCGAATTTATATCGAATTCAAAAAATGGCGGCGCTTGGATGAAAAAATTAACTGAGAATTTACCTGAAAATTTTTGGTTTAATTACATTATTTATCATAATATGCAATTGCATGTATATCAGCATGAGAATGAAAATAAAAAATTAAAAATGTATTGTAACTCGTTGCAAGGCACTTATGTCATTACTCATGAGCAGCATGAAAATTTTGTTGTTCCCATCCAAAATAAAGTCAAAACCTTTGCTACGATTCTAGCTGGCGATCCATTTGTAGTCAGTACATACGACGAAAAATTTTCTGATAGTGTAGTATTAGACTTTATACCAGGCTTGATTAGCAAACCAAAAATAATTGTCGATAGTTTTTTAGATGAACCAGAAACACATTCCAAAGTGTTGTCAAAAAACACTAAAAAATCGCATAATGTGGGCATGCAATTCCTCCAAGATCCTCGTCAAGCTTCCCAGCGTGGCTGGAATTGCTTTGATCTTGCTATTGGTTTAGATGTCGCATTAAAGATTGACGAAAAAGATGCTAGCAAACGAGCACAAGCTACTCGTGCTAAATTAGTTGATTTTGCCTTAGATGAAAAAAATATTCCCGAGTTTCGTCGTTTATTAGCGCCAGAAATTCGTCATGCCGCAGGTCTCACTGCAGTGTATCTCAATCTGCAAAAAGAGAAAGAAACTGCTGAGAAGGAGCGCAACACTCGGTTGGCAGAGTTATTTGGCGTGGCAGAGGTATTAGAAAAAGCCCGTACTAGCGAGGCAAGTACACAGGCGATGGTATCAGAACAAATTGTAAAATTATTAGCAGATGACGATCGCAGCAAACAAGATGCTGACGTTAGTGGTTTAGAACATCATATCTTACCACGCTCTTTACAGACAGAAGCTCTACTTAAATTAATGAATGACTATCAAAACGCTGATGAAGTGATGCAAAAAGTAATAAGAGATTGTTTGCAAAATCCACAAATGCAAGAGGCAGTAGCCGCTTGTAAAAAAGCGTTAAGTCAAGCACAAGGTAATCGGGTAATTAATATTGTTGCTGCCGAAGATCTTTATGTATTCTTAAAAGCGCCCGAACAACAAAAACTTTATCCGAATGCGTGGGAAATGTATAGCAAGCAGTACGACGAAAAATTTGTTCCACATGAAAAAGCTCTGCAAGCGTATTGTGAAGATGAAAAAACTTATCGCACCTATATTAGTGAATACTATGGCAAAAATGGTTGGGTTGCTTTTCAGCGCAGCTTTAAAGCAGAAGGTGTCAGTACTTCCATGATTGATATTGCTGCTAGATTGGTTAATGCGCAGATAGTGGTTTGCCAACAAGGTGCAATCCTTCAAAATAACTGGGAAGAGATTTATTGCACCGCCCCTTTTACGGCGCAAAACAACAAAAAAGTCTATGTGCAATTTATTGGTCGCAGTCACTTTATTGCACTGCAAGAAAATCCAGATTATGCCAAAAACTGGGTAAGCCATCTCCAGCAATCAGAAATTTTCAATGTCACAATCGATGCTGGAAAAATAGATAAGAATGCACCGACCTCTTTACCTTTGACGTCTGCCAAAGCTCGAGTTGAGAAAACGAACGAAATAGCTGCGTTGATCATTCACAGCTTTATATTTCATAAACCTAATGCATCTAATACTACAACAACAGAGGACAAAAATAATTCCGCAAAAAATGAGGAAAAATCACCAAATTTTTCATCAGACCAATCTCGTATGAACTTTGGACATCTCATATGATTGTATCATCGGTACTGGTAAAGATCGAGTTGCTGGATTTAATTGGGAATTAAATCAAAGACAAAAAGCAACATGACTTAATTGTAACAAAGTGCAGAGTGATTATTTTAGTAAGCTGTTAACAGCAGAGAAAATGACGGAATTATTGAGTAGTGATCGTCGTTGGTGATGGATTAGACAACCTATTAGCCCCCGATTTTGGGCCTTAATTGAGCTATAATAGCACTATATCCCTTGCTAGATGACAAAAATAGCAGTATTATGCCGCCAATCAGGCTTTTTTGTGCGAATTAAATAACATAAAAAAACCCACACTTCAGTTTAAATTATATGTCTTATAACATTTATTATTTTGCTGAAAATTTATTGTATTTGCATTACGTTAACGTTATCGAAAAAAAATTAAGAGGTATCATACAATGAGTGAAAGTCGTTTTGTTATTCCTGTGGATGTTGCAAATGAATCTGAAATTAACAAAAACTGGGCAAACGATGAAAGTTTTTTATGTGGTGAACTTCCAACTGTAATACATCCAAGTGATGTGCTCACTCCACCTCCGGTATCGATACTTTTTATGGATTTTGAAATTCCTAAAGAATCAGACTCAATAGATAGCATTGGTTTTATAGGACAACGCATTTTAGATCAGCTTATTTGCGAAAGCCATAAATTAGAGGGACTTGTTGATGCTTTGAGTCCCTCAAAACCTGGCGAAAATCCAACGATAGTGGATCCTGTTAATGTACTATTTACAGCAGAGGTGCTTGCTATGGATTTTGATGTTACTGAAAATGAATCTGATGCTACAGCAAAAACACATAACACATTAGAAGGTCAACTGCGAAACGAAATTGGCGCAGGAAGTGTTCGACTAACAGCTACTTTTAACGATGTTGTAAACAGCTTACGATCAGCAGGATTTTTTTCTCCACCCACTTCAAAAAACCAGCCAAGTAGTCCAACAGATAAACATAATGCATTACCAAAAACACCTAGAGCAAGTTCGTCTACGTAATGGCTACTTCAAAAAATCCGGCATAAAAAAAGTCATGTATCTTGAATCTAAAGCTGCTTAATATTTTAGCCATATGCACAAGACAAAACACATTTCATAATAACCCTCCAGCCGCAATAGCTAAAAGAAAACCATAAAAATGCGCTGTCACTGAGCCGCGACCGTCAGGGAGCGATCGCAGCTCCAGCAAAGCTGCAACTCGTCCTCTTCGTACCAATTGCCCTCACCACAAAAAAATATCAACTTATAGGACATTGCACTACTGGTGCTTTGTGCTATAGTTAACAAAGGAATATACTGTGATAGAAGTTAAAGCAACACCAAGATTCATACGTTTAGCCAAAAAAACTATGACGCCAGAAATTTTTCAAGAACTAATTGACACGTTAGCTTTTGACCCGGAACAAGGAGTAATTATCAAAGATACTGGCGGCATCAGAAAGATACGCTGGATAACAGGGAAGGGAGGAGGTAAACGTGGCGGACTCAGGATACTTTACTATTTTGATGGCAAGCAGCTTATTTTACTAGTAACGCTGTTTAAGAAATCTGACCAAGAAAATATTGATACTAGTGAAAAAGAAGAATTACGCAAACTAATTAAAGAATTATTGGGATAACTACCATGAGTAAACTAGGTAAAGGTTTAGTTAATGCACTGAAAGAAGCTAAAAAGAAAGGATTAGTGACGCTACAGGCTTCGCCTGATGTTGGCAAGCTACGCAAAAAACTAAAGCTGTCACAGCGTGAATTTTCCGCTGCTTATCATATTAATATTGAGACTTTACGTAAATGGGAGCAACATCAACGTAATCCTGACAGTATTAGTCGCGCCTATCTAAAATGCATTCAAAATGCTCCTACATTAATCCAGAAGTTAATAAACAGATCAGATTAAAAAAATATAGCAATATAACTTATAATAACCAAGTATGAGGGCTTTGAATGGAGCCTGTAAATAAAATTGTGTAACTGCTTATTCTCAACTAATCTATCGTTAAAGCGATAATAAGGAATAAGCAATGGAACAACAATTTAATATAGATCCAAAATTAATTGATGATCTAGCAAAATCTATCAAAACTGAAAAAGATTTAGCTGCGCTAAGTAAGCACCTATTAAAGCTCACTGTAGAGCGCGCCATGAGTGCTGAGCTAGATGAGCACCTTGGCTACCAAAAGCACTCTGTTGAAGGCAAAAACACCGGAAATAGCCGTAACGGCCATTCTTCCAAGATTTTAAAAGGTGACTTTGGTGAAGTTGAAATTACGACTCCACGTGATCGAAATTGCACATTTGAGCCTCAGATTATCCGCAAAGGCCAAACTCGCATCACCGAGTTTGATGATCAAATTTTAGCTCTTTATGCTAGAGGCATGACTACCCGTGATATTGCTGATACATTCAAAGAAATGTATGGTGCTGAGGTGTCACACAGCTTGATTTCCAAAGTAACGGAAGCTGTTATTGATGAGATTAATGCGTGGCAAAATCGTCCACTAGAGACTGTCTATCCAATTCTTTATTTAGACTGCATCGTTATCAAGTGTCACCAAGATAAACGTGTTATCAACAAATCGATTTATTTGGCATTAGCTATAAATTGTGAGGGACAAAAAGAACTACTTGGTCTGTGGATAGCAGAAACAGAAGGGTCTAAATTTTGGCTGTCAGTATTAACTGAACTAAATAATCGTGGCGTTAGAGATATTTTTATTGCTTGCGTTGATGGACTAACAGGATTTCCAGATGCAATTAATGCTGTATTTCCCAACACTAAAATCCAGCTATGCATTGTGCATCTTGTTCGTAATTCGTTGCGCTATGTTCCATATAAAGACATGAAAGCTGTTGCAACGGATCTTAAAGATGTTTATCGCGCTATATCTATCGAGCAAGCAGAAGAAGCACTTCTTGCTTTCAGTGAAAAATGGGATGTAAAATACCCAGTAATTAGTCGTTCATGGCATAAAAATTGGAGTAATATTATAACCTTATTCGACTATCCTGATGAAATACGTAAAATTATTTATACAACAAATGCAATTGAATCGCTAAATAGTGTTATTAGAAAGTCGATTAATAATCGTAAAATTTTTCCTAATGACCAATCCGCATTAAAGGTGGTATATTTAGCGATTCAGAAGGCATCTCAAAAATGGACGATGTCTTTGCATGACTGGAGAGCTGCCATGAATCGATTTGCTATCGAGTTCGAAGGTAGGCTTTTCTAAAGTGAAGCAGTTACACAAAAAGATTTACAGGCTCCGATATAAAATTTTACTCTATTTTCTAAGCCATTTTTTTCTGCTCAACAAAATACTTCAAGTCTTCTGGATGTCGCACGAACATCTTTAGTAAGTTACTAACAGCTAGCAATGGTTTCGTTTCCCCCCGTTCGTACCTACTAAATCCATTTTTACCACCACCAAATATTCTTCCTGCCTCTTCCTGTGATAACTTAAGAACATCTTTACGAATACGACGAATCTCTTCTGGGCGCAATAAACCATCAACTTTTGATTTGAATTCATCAAAACCTTCTTCAGTTTTAGCGATGTCTTCGCCGTTTAAAATACCTTCTTCGCAAAAATCGCACCATAAACCAGGTTGTTCTAATGTTATAGATTTCCCCTTGTAGGTGTACATTTGTAGTTTTGCCTTTTGGCTTAAAATACCTTTACTACATGCATGGCATTTCATTGGTTATTCTCCTTAAAGATAAGTCTTATAGTCCCCAGGTCGTATGTCATTACTCGTTTTTCCATGATTTAATTATATCCTATTAGGTTACTATTTTAATTTAAAAAATACCCTTTAAGGGTGATGTTGGTTGTTTTCAATCAACTTTAGTTATAATTCCGTAACTATTCAGCGGCAGGAGCTTGGTGGGCCATGCTTGGCGCACACTTAAACCGCCGTATAGATGGTTTTTTTGGTTTAGCGGTTGATTGTGGTGTTGTAAATGGTTTGAACGGTGGACACGCTGCGCTTTGTCCACCCTACATTTTCTGTTAAGTTGACGCCTGTGAGCTAGAAGTGCGCTGGCATGACAAATGTAGCGCGGCGTGTCCATCAAACTCCAATCGCTGAGTAGTTACATAAGATTACTTTCAATACTAAACCCACCATGGTACGTGGTTATTAGTTTAGTAGATTACAGAGAAGAAACCACCACTTGACCTTTTACAATACGACTATCAAACACAAAAATAGCTAACCCTGGCAAATAAGCAATAATCCCAACAATTCGATAGGCTAAAAAAATAGTTGCATAAGTTGCAGTAACACCCGGATTCAAAAACATTAAAATATTTGCAAAAGCAGCTTCCCCGATACCAAATCCACCAGGCGTAATAGGAATGAGATTCACAATCTGGGTGATGGCTACCGCAAGAACATAATCTGAAAATGCAATCGCTGGAAAATGCATCATTTTTGCAATCATCATGCAGGTTAATGCAATTAAAACCTGAATGCTTAGTGATGCAACTAAACATTTTAAAATAACTATTTTTGAATTTCGATACAAACGGATAGCTTCTAAAGCAGATAAAAGCGGCGCCAACCATTTTTTATGGGAAAATTTATTATCTAACCATGTGCTCAAGCCAACACGTTTAGGTAGAAAAATAAAGGCGAGAGATAAAACTAAAATTCCTATGCTAGCTAAAATGCAAAAATAAAGAAATGCATTGCTTTGGCTAATTATATTGAAATGATAAATAATCGCTAAGCAAGCAGCAACAAAAACGCCCATTAATCCCGTGATTCTATCAAATAAAATAGATAACATGACAGCGCTTTTTTGGTTGGGGATTTTTTTAAATAAAAAATAGCAACGAAAAAAATCACCGCCTACGCCACCAGGCAATAAATTATTAAATGCAATGCCGAGATAGGTGGGTATGATAGTGTTAGAAAAATTTAAAGGTAGGTTTTGCACTTTATTTAATTGATACCAACGCCAAGCACTCGTCATGACTACGCTGAAATAAATAAAAATCGTGGCAGTCAGCAGAGCAGGGGAATAGATTAATTCCTTTAATAAACTAAAATCTAATTTTGATGTATGGGCAAGAAACCACAATATCACCAAAGATAAAATAATTTTTATCGCTGTTAACCTTGTTTTTTTCATGCAATATTATCCTTTTCTTATCGATGCAAATAACTCTTTATAAAAATCGAAATGTTGATAAGGGGGTATCTCTCGCATATCAATACTGACAATTTTATGCTTATTTTCAGCATATTTTTGTAAGTTTGATTTTGAATCGCTGGTGCTATTTACAATTAAACTGCCTAAGGGTGTATCTTTTACAATAATTTCATTCTCATTATAGATTACATTATTGTGCCCATGATTGTTGGGTAGGTAACCCATAGCCATTAAGCTATGGAAAATGACACCGATCACTTGTTGTTGATATTGGCAATAACGCATGCCATATTCCAATGCGGTTGGCACATTCGCGCCATATTGATAACCATGCCCACTGTCGCAATCGCGCGCATGGATAACCACTTGTTTGCCATTTTTAAGCTCTGGAATTACTTTATTAATTAATTGTTGTTGAACGTATGCAACATCATGTGCATGTGGCCCAACTATGCCATCGGCTGTCATGATGTTTGCATAAGAGACCCCAAATGCAGTGACGCTGATAAAAAATAATGAAACCAACGTTTGGCAAAAAAAAGCTGGATTACGATGTAATTTTGCTGAAAATAAAGTTGCAAGCGTGTTAATGGACCAAAAAATAATGTACAACAAAATAGGCATGGTTGCTAAAGTATAGCGATAAGTAATAACCACTTCAGACGTTGCAAAAATGGGAGAATATGCGAGAAAAAATACTGAAAATGCTATTACGAATGTCCAGCCGATATTTTTACAGATTGCTTTGACATTATAGATTTTATTGCTGATATGAGCATAAAAAATGGCAAAGATAAATAATAAACAGATGTAATAAATGGGTGACTGTAACTCATGATGGATGCTGTCCCAACACCATAAATTAGCATGCCAAGCGAGTACATGAAAGATACTAAGTAATCGAGAAACGAGGTGGGTTGTTTCAATAACGGCAGGTCTTCCATAACTTACGTTAACATGAAATATTTTATGAAAAACAATAATAAATAAATAATAAAAGATCATCATGCCGATGGTGACGAGAGAAAATTTATAAAAAAATTCTTTGTTTTTAGGGTTATTAAGGCTAGTCATTAAGAGTGGGTTTAAATAACAAATAAATAATAAAACCCACGCATACATAGAGGAAAGTGGATATTGAAGTAAGCTAGCAAAGAAAAAGCCACAACCTAAGTAAAAATAGCGCTTTTTTTTCTGTTCATTTTTTTCAGTAAATGAATTATGCCAGTAAAATAGGCTGATAAAGGTTAATAATAAGGCAGTAATAATAAGAAAGTAGTTTGCTGTCGCTGCAAAGACTTGATAAGCCGGAATAGTGAATGCCGATATTGCAAATGTTGCAGCTAAGGTTTTGTTCGTATTAAAGCGCAATTGCCAGAAGTAGAGGAGCACACCTAGTATGCTAATGGATAATAGGCTTAATAAGCGGATATAAACGGATAGGTGCATGTTGATGGAGAGCAGGTCGGTTAAGTAAAATGACAGCATGCAGAGTGGTCTGACTAGCTGGAATACGGTATTGTAATAGAGGAAGCCAAAGTCGGACATGCGCATGTTGGGCCAGATTTCCCACATCATGTCGTCTTGGCGTAGATAATTGTTGGATAGTATGACGGGGATTAGGGCTATGAAAAGGCTGGTGAATATTATGCATGGTAGGGTTAGGTTTTGTTTGGGTGGGTGGTTTTTCGGTTTCATTTGTTTGGTTCCTTGGTTTGCTTGTCCTGAAATGTTTAATGAACGGCGGGCACGCTTCGCTTTGCCCGCCCTACATATTTAATAATAGCGGGGACGTTGCGTTTTGCCCGTTTACATATTTAATAATGGCGGCGACGTTGCGCTTTGCCCATCCCGCATATTTAAATTATTTCAGTTTCATTCGTATCAGTAGTTTTTTGTTTTATCGCAGCTGACTGGGCTGTGATTAATTCAATTATTTTATTATTTAATATTTCATTTTCCAGACAAGTCGCTTCATAGAGTTGTTTTACGCGGTTGTACTCTTTTGTAAGTGGATTATTTTTTTTAAAAGGTCGTAATAAGAATCCAATCGTTTCTCTGATTATTTTTTTTGGTCTATTGTAGTAAGGTAGCGCCAGTCTAGCGTAATAAAAAAATAAATATTTAGCTTTTAAATAACGTAAAAACCCATGTACTATATTCACTCTGCCTTCTTTTCCATCACCAAAATAAGAGTTAAATTGCAATTTTCGCCATTGATTAACTAAGGTTATTTGAATTCGACTTAAACGATAACTCATTATTCGAATGGTTTTTTTAGTATCTTTATTCAAGAGATGAATTTGTTTTTTAGACGGATAGTCGATAATTGCAAAATTCTCTAATTGATTTTTAGCCGCAATAATATGGGCTTTAATACGAATAGCTCTTTTTCGTGCTTCTAATTGCATTCGGTAAGACTGGCAGATTTCCATGGCTTTAATATGGTCGCTGCCATGTTTCCAAGCTTTTTTAGCTTCTATGCCCATTGCGGGGACATCACCATGAAACTGAATGTCAATTATCGGGATATCACGTAAATAATTAGTATTTGAAAAAGCCCCTTCTTTAGCAAGATAAAAAGCAATTAGCTGTTGATAGCTGTCGGGGCCAAAGCAAGGATTCCAGTCACCACCGATATCAATCCATTTTTTAGTTGTGAAAGGAATGCAATCTTGTGCAAAGCTAGCTTCCCAGCGATCAAAATAATTCTTAAATTTATTGCGAGATGCTCGAAGTCGAAATAAATGGTCAGGGAAGAAGCCAACGTATTTTTTTAAGATACTGTCCCAGCCTGGGGTGGCAAATAACATTTCATCACTGATGTTCAGCAAGAAATAAGCTTGTGGATCAGTTATTTCTAAAAGCTTATTAATGGGCTTCCATAAATCACAAAAAGATTTGGGTTGAGGTGTCTTTATGTATTTAAGCGTAAATTTTCGCTCAGCCATTTCTTTGGTAAGCAATGTTTCCATATTGGCGTCATTGTCATCAATATTAACGAGCACTTCAATTTGAGTGGGGTCATTTGCTGTTTCTTCTATATTATCGAAATAGGCTGACAGCTGTCTGGGTCGATTAGAATTTAGTTGGATTGAAATAAGTTTTGAATAACAAGCATTATTACCGTTATTAGCTGAAAATTGCTTGTAATCTAAAGCAGCATAAAAAGTACCTAAAGGATTGTCAATGTGAGGATAATAAATCGTATGTAATCGTTCTTGAGTATAAAGTGCTAGTAAATCAATTCGCCATGGTTCCCAGCGGGATTTCGAGAAGGTTTCAATGATAGCGGTAGCATCAGTCAGTTTATTTTCTATTTCATTTTGGTATTGCTCACTAAATATGATGGATGATGAAGCGAGACGATTTATAAATTGATTGAAATACTCAGCATGTTGCATTAACTTTTCAAAGTTAAAGGTTTTACATGGAGTTGGCAAATCAGCTGTGTCATAAGCGATGACTTTTGCTAAAGCGATAAGGAAGAGTTTATTCTTCGCGCTAGTTAGATCAATTTTTTTGATTTTAGCTGTATTTAATATGTGAGCATAAAAATAATTAAAACGATAAAGCGAAAATAATTCGTGATTATTCGTTTGTAGCGTTACTAAAGCTTGTTCAATATAATGGTAAGCGCTTTCTGCTGTTTTAAAGTGATTAATCCAGCTATCCAGTAAAAAATTAATCCGCAGGTTTGGCGCCATAGCGATATTAACATGGGTATACGGATGTTTTGATTTTTCAGTTAAGCTTTTATGTTGTAACTCAAAAGCTGGGAATCGTTGAATATTGCCGCATAATTTATTCGGTGTTTGTGAGTCAAACTCTATTATTTTGTCAATGGTTGTCTGACAGATGCTTTTTTCAATCGGTGTATGATTATGTAAAAAAGGATCGTTAAAAGATAAATTACAAGCAATATCGGGATGAGTATTAATCAATGAGGCGAGTAAAGATCCCGAAATATTGTCATATGTCGTAATAAAAAAGAATTTATTGTCCATTTCTCAAAGTCCTTTTGAGGTTTAAATTACGCAATCACGATATCCTTTAAATGATCTTCTGCTTTTTTAATCGCATTTTCAGGGAAATGCTCAGGATAATGTATAGGCATATCTTTTAATGAAACTTTAACCCATGTATTCCCTTGTTTTTGCATGGCCCAAAATCCGCCCCAGACAGATACTTCGCCAAAAATTTCTGCTACTGCCAGTGTTACACCAGGATGGTAGTTACGATTTGTGTTTGGATCTTTAATGAAATCATCTTCTGCATGTTTGATCGTATTTTCTTTATTAACTTGCGATAGCTGTAGGTTTAGATCATCACCACAAATAATTCCACCGTCTTTTACTAAAGCGAGAGAGTTTTTAATATCTTTTAGAACAGGGGTATAAGCATGATCAGCATCAATAAAAATAATATCAAATGTATTTTCACGTAATAAAGGTAAAATATTATCACTTTTGCCACGCAAGTGTTGAGCAGTCATGGTTTTAGGTAAAGTGTTAATGTTGTGAGAAAAAAGTTGATACGCCGCTTCACTACTTAAAGCATTTTCCATAATTTGATAAACATTATCTTGGTGTGTTTCTCGATTAAAAAACGGTTTCCATGCATCAACACAGGTAATAGTACCTTGTGCATTATTATGGATGGTTAAACCTTGTGCCCAAGATAAAGCAGAAGCACCAACCCAAGAACCTATTTCTAAGATTTGTAAATTAGCATTTTTTTTCTGTTTGGTGAGATGCCATACCGTTGCCATCATAAAAATATGTCTTACTGGTGCGCTGAGAATAGCATAGTCAACATTAAATATAGGTTTAGTGCCAGCAATAAAGTTAAGAATAGGTTGTGTGCTCATTAAGTTAAGTCCTTTATTATAAATAATAGTCTGAATTATTTTCGTGGTAGCAATGTCCTGGTGCAAAAAGTATTTTTCGTCTGCCAGAGCCTTGGTATTCAATTTCCATTGTTTGATATTGTGACAGAGGTAGAATACGAATATCAATTGATGCGCGAGTGTGAGTTTTTAATGGTTCGCCAGTATGTATACAGCGGGAATCAAAAAATATCATGTTGCCAAATTCGGTTGTTACTGCGGCTGAATGAGCATCACATTCGTTGGAAAAAAGTTTGTCATTAATTGATTTATCAATGAAGTCATTAAAATCATAATCAAATTTTTGTAAGGTATTCGTGGAGTTTAAGAAAGACATTGCTCTAAAGCCATGGCCTGTTAATACTTCGGTTAATGGTAGCCAAATATTAAATTCTTCGGGTGGATGGCCGTAACCAATATCGGTATGATAACGTGGATAGTGATTATTGTTTTTTCCATTCGGGCAGTGAATCCGTATAGTCGGTGTAGCTTGAAACCAAAACGGTTCTTTAACAATGTTTTCGCGTATATAGCGGATAAATTCATAATATACAGCGATAAATGTTGGATCCGTTTCGTAAAAATAGGTGCTTAATTTATTCACGCCATCATTAAAGTTATATTCTTTTAGTTCGTCTGTGATATGTTCATGTAAATTTTCTAATTTAACCGGCGTAGAAATAATTTTTTTATCAATTAATAAGCGTTCTAAGTTTTCGCGTAATTTAAGTGAAATTTCGCGACAGTTAAATTCAACTTGATGTTGATTAAATAAATGATAAAAGTAACTTTCTTTAGCATAAGTTGCTTGGGTCAACTCTTTTTTGGCCTTTGGGCTCAGATTATTTAAATTGATACGTGGCTTGCTTAATAAATCGATGCTCATAGTTCAACAGCCTCTCTTTGAGCGTAATTTCCTGCTCTAAATGGTTCGCCTGCACGAATATAGGTGTTTAACAGCACATGTCGCCATTCATTTGTTTGGTTGGCGTTTGAGCCGTGAACTAAGTGACCATGAATAAACAATGCAGCGCCTTTAGGAACAACTGCATTTAGTATTTTATATTGTTCAGGGACGATCGTTTCTTCATTATTTGCATTCGGGTCTTGTGAGCTATCTTTATCAAGATTAAGTTTTCGTACGGGTAGCAATCCTTCTTTGTGAGTCCCTGGATAAACGATTAAGCCACCTTTTTCAAAATAAGTGTCACATAAGGCTATCCATGCGGAAGCAAAAGCCCCTATGGGTGCTTGAACAAAAAAATTATCTTGATGCAAGGAAAATCCTCGTGTGCCAGGTTTGCAATAAAATAATTCTGTTTGCAGACCCATGGATTTCCCATTAATTAATTGATCCATGATGTTTTTAATGCTGGGCTGACGCATCGCTTGTAGATATAGATCATTCACTCGGTGTGGCATCATTTGTGGGCGAAATGTGTTATTGACAGCATTTTCTAGGTGTTTTGATGCTTCTATTAAAGCATCACATTCTGAAGAGGTAAAAATATTTTCTTCAATATGAAATCCTAGCTCGTGATAAGTTTTTAATGCTTGCTCAGCATTTGTGGTAAAACTGAGTTTTTCTTTTGTTAACATATTTTTCTCCCGCCACTCTGCAGCTATTTAAACGGTAATTTTTTTAAAAGCATCAAAAAATACTTGGTATAAAAAGGCGAGTCCCCAACGGATAATCTGTAGTTTTCTTTCGCCAGCAATTCGTTTTGGTTCATCACCAGGAATTTCTTTAATTTTTAGTTTTGCTCTTGCTGCACGCATCGAAAGCAGTGGTTCTACGCTGACGCGAGTAAAAAATAATTTTTCTGGAATAACAAAAGCTTTGTGATCAGTGAGTTGTAAATCATGAAACAGGCTTTTTTTGTAGCCACGGTAAATCACCATGGCATCAGTATATTTTCCACCGTGTATTACATTAATTAAGATGGTAAACATCCAGTTACCAAAGCGTGTAATGACACTATCGTCTTCACTTTTTGCATTACCTAAATAGCGGGATACAATCACCATATCCCATCCATCTTTTAATTCATTGACTAATTGCGGTAAAATTTCTGGTACTGAATTTCCATCAGGAGAAAATGTTATCATGACATCACCACGAATATGGGGTAATGCTTCTAAATAAGCTTGACGTAAGCCACGTTCTTTTTGTACATAGACTTCATAGCCTTGTTGTTTGCACCAATCAACTGTGCCATCTGTTGAGCCGCCATCGATAACCAACACTTGATCAAATAAAGTGACGTCAACATGCGGCATTACGACTTTAATGCTGTCGATTTCGTTGAGGGTCATTACGCATAATGTTGTTTTCATATAACTTCCTTTTATTAAAATGTTATCTAGACCCAGTAATGGGGATAATCGCTCCACTCACATACGCTGCTGAATCGGATAGTAACCATGCAATAAGCTCAGCAACTTCGCTTGTTTTCCCCATTCTTTTCATGGGCAAACTATTCATTAAATTGGCTATTCGTTCTGGTGATGAAGCATTATGTATGTCTGTATCAATAACCCCAGGGCTGACTGCATTAGCGCGAATATTATATTGTGCTACTTCTCTAGCAAAAGCGATGGTAAATGTGTTGATGGCTGCTTTTGATGCGGCATAATGTGCTAATTGCGTGCCGCCAAAACGTGCTGCTTCAGAAGAAATATTGACAATACTCCCTCCTGAGGAGAGAGTTTTCATTTGTTTCACAGCTTCTCTGCAACAAATAAACGTGCCGTAAACATTCGTTGCGAATACAGAGTGTAAGCGTTCGCTAGTAATTTCTTCCACTGAACAATTGCCGCCATTAATGCCAGCATTGTTAATTAAGGCGGTGACAGGGCCTAATTCTTTTTTTACCGTATTAAAAAGTTGAATAATTTCACTTTCAATAGCCAGATCTGCTTGCACAGCAATTCCTTGGCCACCTTGTTGGATAATATCTTGAAGAATATAATCCGCTTTATCTTTTGAATTTTGATAATTAACACAAACAGCATAGCCATTTTTTGCAAGTAATTTTGCTGTAGCAGCACCAATGCCGCGGCTTGCACCTGTGATGATGGCTACTTTATTCATGTTGATGCTTCTTTAGGTAAATTAGTTGCTTCAGTAAAGGCATTATAACGTTGGTTAACGGTGTCACGATTTTTGCTGTACCAAGCGATAGTTTCTTTAATGCCATCAGCAATTGAAATGATGGGTTGAAAACCAAAAGAATTTGCCCGTGTCATATCCATTAAACGTTTTGCATCACCGCTAGGTTTTGTTGTGTCCCAGACGAGAGGAATAGGGCCATTAGGTACATTGTTAGCAACAATTTCAGCGATTTCTCGAATTGTTACGCCGGTTCCTGAGCCTAAATTAATCGGGACATTAATACCTTTTTCTACAGCGAGCATCATGCCGCGTGCAACATCGTAGGCATGAATAAAATCACGAATAGGTGAGCCATCACCCCAGACAGTTAATGGATTTTCTCCACTCATGGCGCGAGTAATTAACGAGGGTATGACCATGGCATTGGCCGGATCAAAATTGTCATAAGGACCATAAACATTAGCAGGCCGAACAATTGAAATTTTATCCCAATCATATTCTATTTTATACGCTTCTGCTTGCAGTTCTCCCATTCGTTTTGCCCAACCAGCAAAGCGATCATTAGGAGAAGGAAATGTTTTCCATACATCATCTTCGTAAAATACTTCTGCTGGCGAGTAAACACCTACTGAGCTAGTAAAAAGAAAACGTTCAACATGACAACGCCGAGCGGCTTCCATCATATTAATGCTAAATGTGATAGTAGGAACAAAAAAACTGGCGGGGCGTTTAGCTGTCATCGCCGGCGAACCTTTTACTCCAGCTAATTGAAAAACAATTTCTTGGTTTTCACAAAGCGTTAAACAATTGCTAAACTCGCGTAAATCAGCTTGTTTAAAGATGACTCCCTCAGGTGCACGCAAAGGATTATCTAAAGAAACAACAGTTACTTTTGCACCCGCTTTAACTAACATTTCAACTAATGGACGACCAATTAAACCTGTGCCACCTGTGACTAAAACATTTTTGCCTTTATAAAAACTCATGCTGTTTCTGCCTCTTTTGCCGCAATATTTGCTTTCCACCAAGCTAATGATTTAATGATGCCAGTGTCTAAATCAGTTTTAACTTTCCAACCTAATTCTTTTTCAGCTAATCCACAATCAAGAAATAAACTTGTTTTAATCGTAGGTTGCGATAAATCATGTTCGATCTTTAAATGTTTACCAGAATGAGCAACAATTTTATTGACTAATTCTTTAATTGCGATCGCTTTACCGTAACCACAATTATATAAGCGATAATTTTCAGTTTGTTTTTCAATGGCAAGTTCGACAAAATTGACAAGATCATCAACATATAAAACATCGCGCTCTTCATCGCCAGTTCCCCAGACGGAAATTTTATCTTTCGCTAGCATCACTTTTGTAATGGTTGCGCCAAATACGTGACTACGTTCTAAATCGTATTTATCATGAGGCCCATAAATGTTGGAATGACGTATTGCTGTAAATTTGGTATCAGAAATCCCAGCATAAAATTCACATATTTTTTCTATATAAAGTTTTGTATTACCTACACCAAAATAACGTGGATGTAAGGGTGTATTAGCATCAAAATCAGTTTCTTTTAAGGCTTTATCGCTAGAGGGATAAATAACCGTACAACCAAAAAAGATGACGTGTTTAACTTTATGTTCAAATGCAGCTCTGAACAAATAAGAGTTCATGATTGCATTATCAGTGACATGAATATAAGGTCGTGCCACGATATCTTTTGAGCCGGATGTCGTTGCAGCAGCTTGAATAATGATATCAACACCCGGAAGAAGTTGTTCGATGTCTTCAGGCTTACGCAAATCAGCTTGGTGCCAAGTTACATTAGGGCAATCATATTCTGGTCGATTAAAGCGGACAGCATGAACATCAAGATCGCTACGTTGACTGAGTTGTTCAGTCATATTGCGGCCAATAAATCCAGTCGCGCCGCAAATGAGTACTTTTTTCTTCATGCGATAGCTTCCTTACGTGCAGCTTTATTTGTGCTGCTTGTCACATAGGGTTGCATGAATTCGTCAATAATTCCCACCATATATTCTCTCGCCATTTGATCAACGGCATGATGACAAGCAAATGCAAAACCTTTTTGCATTACTGTATCTGCAGCATTTAATTCTCCACTAATTCTATGCTCATAAAGATCAAATGCTGGATGACGTGCCATGTTTCCTGCAATAATAGGGCGAGTTTCAATGTGATTTTTTTGCATGAAGCTAGTGATGTCTTTTACTGTAAACGGAGTTTTATCTTTTAAGGTAATAGGGAAACCAAACCAAACATGTTTGCCTTTCGGTGTTTCTTGTTGGAAGCGGAAAAATTCTTCATACTGTGCTAAGTGCTTTAAGAAAAAAGCGGCCGTTTCACGGCGATTATCAACATAACCATCTAATTTAGGTAATTGATGTTGCCCCATTGCTGCATTGACTTCAGTCGGACGTAAATTATAACCTTGGTTAATGAAAATAAAACGTGGATCAATGTCAGGATATAAGTTGACATATTTTTGATGTTCATCGGCTTCGCGTGACCAACCATGAGCACGCAAAATTCGCATGGTTTCAGTTAGATCAAAATTATTTGTAATTGAGATGCCACCTTCTAGTGTGCTGATATGATGTGAGAAAAAGAAACTAAAGTTTCCAACATCACCAAAACTACCCACCGATTTTCCATCATATGTTGCGCCCATTGCTTCGCAACAATCTTCGATAATAAATAAATTATGTTTTTTAGCTAATTGCATAATGGCATCCATATTGCAGGGATTACCATACACGTGAACTAATTTAATCGCGCGAGTTTTTGGCCCAATAGCTTTTTCAAGTTTGTTGAGGTCTAAATTAAAATCATTTAAATCACAATCAACAAATACCGGAATTAAATTATGTTGAATCAATGGCCAGATAGTGGTTGACCAAGAAAGTGCAGGGACTATCACTTCATCACCAGCTTGTAAATGATTTGGTGTAAACGGATTAGCAAGTGCCGCAACGGAAAGTAAATTGCTGGATGAGCCTGAGTTTGACATCACGCCATACTTTGTTCCGCTATAGTCAGCGTATTGATTTTCAAACGCACGTACTTTTTTGCCCATGGTCGTGTAAGTAGAAAGCAGTGTTTCTACAGCAGAAAAAATTTCATCACCGCTGGTTGTCGGTTCATGTAAGCGCACAACCGGTGCTGCTTTTTTAAATGTAAAATCAAAATAAGTATCACAATATTCTTTGATATTGGCTTGGATGGTTTGTAATAACTTTTGTTTTTGGTCCATAATTCACTCTCATTAGTTAAGTTTAATTTTAAGCTTCAACGACTTCTAATAATCGATTTAAGCGTTGTTTAGTCGGTAATAAGTCCAAAGTATCGTGTTTAAGATGCATATAGTCACGTCGAGTGAGAGATGATATGCTGTATTGTCGATTATCATAAAAAATAATTTGTGAACCACTACTTTCAAATTCAAAGGGAACCAGCAATAATTCTTTGAGTGCTTCACACAAGGCTAGTTTCTTTTCTGGAGTCACAAAAAACAACATAAAACCGCCGCCGCCCGCACCTAATAATTTACCGCCAATGGCACCAGCATGACGAGCACGATTGTAAATATCGTCAATAAAAGCTGGTGAAATACAGCTGCTAATGCTGCGTTTTAACATCCAACTTTCGTGTAAAAGTCGGCCAAAATCAGTTATATCATTGCCTTCGGCTAAAATTTTACTGGCTTCATTAACCAGTTGTTGAATGGCATGTAGCTCTGCTTTTTTGTTAGGAATAGCTTTCATTTTGCCAGCAGCAATATCGGATGCAGTGCGCGAGACACCAGTGAAAAATAAAACTAAATGATCTTGTAAATGCTGTAAACGATTAAATGGTAGTATTTGTGGTGTTACATCAAAATTGCCATCAGGATTAATAATAATTTTATTTAATCCGCCGTATGCAGTTTCAATTTGATCTTGGACACCGACATTTTCTTTTAAAATATCTCTTTCAACATGAATCGCTTCACAAGCAAGTTCGCGTTTGCTCGATATCATGCCACGTAAGCCATAAATAGCGTGTAATAATCCCACAGTGAATGCTGAGCTTGAGCCTAAACCCGAGCGTGCTGGTAGATCACCTTGATGTTGAATTTCAATTCCTTGTTCAATGTTAAGATATTTTAAAACAGCGCGCACGGAGGGATGTTGTATGTCTTCATGTTTTAAGACTTCTTCTACTTTCGACCAAGCAATTCGTGATTGATGTGGGAAAAAAGGCGGTAAAAAACGACAATGTAAGTAACAATAATGATTAATCGTCGTAGAAAGCACTGCAGCGCCGTGTTCTTGGTACCAGGTGTGATAGTCGGTGCCACCACCAAAAAAAGAAATTCGGTAGGGCGTGCGGGTAATTATCATTATTTAACCTCCTTGTGTTGATTAATGGTTACCGCATGTATAAGGTCATTATCGAGTGGTGTGATAAATTTCCAGAGCTTGATCAACGGAGCCAAAGTATTTTACTTTGCCCCCCTCAAGTAGCAAGCCTTTATTACAAAACTCCCGCATAATTTCATCAGAATGGTTGGCCATCACGACTATACTGGATTGATCCAGTAATGAAATCATTCTTTTTTGTGCAACTTGCATAAAATCTGTGTCGCCAGCGCTAAATATTTCATCAATTAATAATATTTCTGGCTGAATGCTAGTCGACACAGCAAAGGCCAGGCGCACGACCATGCCTGCTGAATAGGTGCGAATTGGCATAGCAAGGTAGTCGCCCAAACCAGTGAGTGCAGCAATTTCTTCAATTTGATTTTTTATTTGGGTGCGTGATAGCCCAAGCAATGTCCCGCGGATCATAATATTGTCATAGCCAGATAGCTCAGTTTCCATGCCTTGCATTAAATCCAGCATGGGTGAAATATGGCCTTCGATAGTAATATTGCCGCGATTAGGTTCGTAAATATTCGCTAATAGTCGAAGCAGAGTACTTTTACCTGCACCATTATGGCCAATTAAGCCCACTCGATCACCGTGGTTAAAAGTAAAACTAATATTATTTAATGCCCTGACAACAATATGTTGATTGGCATCTTCAAGCACAGTGCCACCGGTTGCTAAGCGGAGAAATTTTTTCTTAAATGAGCGGGCGTTGACGTTATAAACGGGGAATTCAACAGAAACAGAATGTAAATCAATTTTGGCCATTTTATTGTTCCTATACCCAGTACACAATGCGTGCGCGATAGCGGGTAAACATTTTATAACAGAGCCCGATGCCAATTAAAGTAATGCCTAATACCATAAGTAAATCGTGACCCGAAGGTGTCATACCAATTAAAGGCGCGCGAACTAATTCAACAAACGCGCTGAAGGGATTAAAAGCCACAACAAACGTTTTTCCTGGCGGTAATGCTGCTGGGCTCCACATAATCGGTGTTAAAAAGAAAATAACTTGAATTAAACTTTTTAGAATTTGTGAAACATCACGAAAGCGTGCACCAATAATAGCCAATACTAGACCATAACTAATTGAATTAATATAGATGATGGCAAGTGCTGGGATTAGTAAGAGTGTATTTAAATTAACTTTCGCGACTTCATGAAAAATAATCAGTATGGGAACAATCACTAAAATATTATGGAAAAAAATAAAAATATGGCGTGTAGCAACACGATGAATATATAGACTATAAGGCAGTTTAATTTGTTTAATCATGCCTTCAGAGCTGGGAAAAGTATCGATTAATTCAACGATAACCCCTGAAATGAGTGCCCAACTTAACATGCCCCCGACTAAAAAAGGAAAATAGGTTTTTAAATCAGAGTGAAATAAATGGCTATATAAAAGCCCCATTGAGTAAACAGTAATTGCCATGCTCAAAGTAATCCAAAATGGGCCTAATATCGAGCGACGGTAGCGTAATTTGATATCTTGATATGCCAGCATGGTCCAGATGCGCCATTGTTGGAGGCCTTGCTTGATGTCCAAAAAAGCTAAGCGTTTAGCGTTTTTACGCATAAAATCGATATTTTCTGCGGAGGTATCGGGCAGGTCTTCTGTATTTATAGCGGCTTTTGTTGACATGTAATTCTTATCTAATGAGTGAAATTATAAATTTGCGAAGGGTAGCATGGGTGGGTAGGAAAGACAATGTTGGGGCTGGGTGTGTTCAGGCTTCGCGCATGAAAATTTTTTATATAAGTTAAGGCTTGAAAAAAACTACAAGGTAATTATAATATAATTATGAACATCACATTTGAATGGGATGCCACTAAAGCATCTTTAAATAAGAAAAAACATAGTATAAGCTTTAACGAGGCTAAAACTGTATTTTTTGATGAAAATGCTATAGTAATTCATGATCCCGAGCATTCAGATAATGAAGAGAGGTTTGTTATTTTAGGGTTAAGCACGGTAGCTCGTTTATTGGTGGTTTGTCACTGTTTTCGAGATCAAGATAGCATTATTAGAATAATTTCTGCTAGAAAAGCAACGAAAAGAGAATCAATGCAGTATCATGGTGGTGAATATGAAAAAAGAATATGATTTTTCAAAAGGGGAAAAAAATCCTTATATTGTTGATCTAAAAAAGCAGGTCACAATAAGGCTCGATGCTGAAACAATAGTCTATTTTAAGCATTTATCAGAAGATAATGGAATCCCATATCAAACGCTCATTAATCTCTATTTACGAGACTGCGCTCAAAAGCATAAGAAGCTTAGTATGGGATGGGCGCCGAGTAAGTAATAAGCATTCTGTTGGAAGAGGTATTATACACATTTGGAGCCGTATGAGGTGTCAAGAAACATTTCATGTGATTTCAGTATGCTTTAATAATTTCAATAACAGATGGTTGGTTCGTCTAATTTAAATGCGGTATATGCGTTGGTATTGAATAAAATCAGTCGCATCACGAAAGATCCTTGTCAGTTTTTTCAAAAAAAGCTATGTTTTTATTAAATGCTTTTGCATCTTCTGTTTTCCATGTTCCCGCGAGATAGTCCAGGTCATCATAGGTTGGATTACTTATTTTGTGACAATATCCCATGTTTTGTTCAATACAGTTTAAAATTACTGCATTGATACTTGTTTGTTGTTTGGCAGCTTCTTTTTTTAGTAGAGCCATGACCTTAGGTTCTATTCCTCTGAGGTTGAAATTGATGGTAGACATAGGGCGCCTCGTTACTATGGTATTATTTAGTGATGTTACCAAACCGGTTTGAGCCGATTAGCTCTCTTAATCGGCTCAAATTTTAATTGAAAATGAGCCGATTAGCAATTATAATTGGCTCATGACTTATAATTGGCAACAACCTGATTGGCCACATTTTCGGTATGATTTATCGACTATACACGGAACTTTATTTGCTATTGCTGAAAAAACCGGTTTAATTAATGGTAAATTAAGCCATTTAGCTAAAAATCAGCAACTAGAAGCGATGATAGATCTCATGGTAGAGGAAGCAGTAAAAACCTCAAAAATTGAAGGGGAGTATATCAGTCGTCCTGATGTAAGATCGTCAATAAAAAATAGATTAGGCTTAAATCAAAACATTATTCGGGTGCAGGATCAGCGAGCTCAAGGCATAGCAGAATTAATCCTTGATGTGCGAAATACTTTTGAGCAAGCGCTTACTGAAACTCAGCTATTTAATTGGCATTTAATGTTGTTATCAAGTTCTTTTAATCCAAATCTTAGAGTAGGTTGTTGGCGTACGCATGCTGAAGCTATGCAAATTGTTTCGGGGCATCATGGTCGTTGGGTAGCGCATTATGAAGCACCGCCTTCAGAAGTTGTTCCTTTAGAGATGGAAAAGTTTATTCATTGGTTTAATCAAACAACGTCAGATGAAACACTCTCCAGCGTTCAATATGCTCCAGTGCGCGCGGCAATTGCACATTTATATTTTGAAAGTATTCACCCATTCGAGGATGGTAATGGTCGCATTGGCCGAGCTATTGCTGAGAAAGCTTTGTCGCAAGGATTTGGTTATCCGGTTATTTTAAGTTTGTCGCAGGCTATTGAAGCAAATAAAAAACAATACTATATGGCTTTAAATTCAGCATCAAAATCCAATGAGATTACTGCTTGGGTTTATTATTTTGTTAATATTGTGTTAGCAGCACAGACAGCAGTAGAAGCACAAATTAATTTTATTTTGAGGAAAGCTGTATTTTTTACGAAGTATGAAAATTTATTAAATGAGCGTCAATTAAAAGTAGTGAAGCGAATGTTGCATGCTGGAGTAAAAGGATTTGAGGGTGGTATGAGTGCTAAAAAATATATGAAAATCGCTGGTACATCAAAAGCAACTGCAACGCGTGATTTACAATATTTGCTTATGGTAGAAGTTTTTAAACAGCTCGGTGGTGGCCGTAGTGTTCATTATGAATTAAATTTAGTTTAGTTTGGTTTGGTTTGTAATAACTATTTAGCAGTCAGAGAGTTTGGTGGGCACGCTGCGCTTTGCCCACCCTACAAAAAATGACAAAAATAAATTAATGTAGGGTGGGCAAAGCGCAGCGTGCCCACCAAACTCTCTGGCTACTGAATAGCTGCGATTTGCATTTATATTTCGTGACACACGTGATCATTTTAAAGCCTAAAAATAGTATAAAAATGTATTTTATAAGTTCTCTTTTTATTCCTCAATTAGCGGATGGTTTCTAGTCACAAATAAACCATATATTTATGAATAGATTAAATAAAATCCACAAATATTTTTCAATTAAAAACATGCAAAATAGTTGCATTTGTTAAGAATTAAATCGATAATCCTTCCTAGAATTATACTATAAGAGATATTAAATAATATTTTTGTGCACCAACAGTAATAAGTTTGGGCAGCAAAAAAATAATAAAATAATATTTTAAAATAAAACAAAACGTAGGAAAAAAAACCAATGTTTCATACTTTAAGCAACTCTATTGCTCATAGTTCGGCCGCTATTGTAAAAATAAATGATCCACTTCTTGACAAAAAAACGACTTCATCACCTTTATCAAAACCAGCCAGTATAGTGCTTTCCATTCTTCCTTATTGGGAAGAAGCAGTGGGACCAGTTAGTATGCGAGTTACGCTCGGGCCTAAAGATATTAAATGTGCACAGGCAATATGGTCAGTTGAATTCAATATCAGTTTACAAAAGAGTGAGCCAGAAGTTTTAATGCATGATCAAGAGGAAGTGCTATCATCAAGCCAACATGCAGTGCTGTGGAAAAAAGGGCAGTCAATAGCAAAATATCAGTCTTGTTTAGTACAAAGTCATTGTAAGCTAGAGCATGATGAGCTAAAAACCGCAGCTATTATTTTGCAAACAAATGCCAAAGATAAAGTGCAACAGCGCTTGGTCTATGTTAATAGCACCGAGACAGCAGAACAAAAAAACCTTGCTTATTTTCGCATAGTAAAGGCGGTTAACTGTGAGCCAGAAAATAATGAAAGTATTTTTTTAAAAATAGCTTTTGATGAAAATTCAACTGTTTTTCAATTGATTGAAAAACATGATTGGAGTTTTGCTGTTTCTATTCATAGTAAAGGCAAAGAAATAAAACATGATGCTTTTCTTATGTCAGTAAGTGAAAATAAAGCGTTTTTAGCGACGGAAAAAGAACAAATAAATAGCCGAGTTATTGAAAAGCTAACGGCAAGCCAACACAATAAATTGATGGTAAGGTTTGCGAGAGAAAACAATTATCCCAAAGCATTGTATCATCTAAATCAAAGTTTAAAATTAGCAGCACTTAATCCAGCATTAGCAGATAAAAATGTAATTTTAAGTGCTAGTTTTGCCACTATTTTTGCACATTTAACGCAGCTTGCTACTGCTGAATTGAATTCATCGCTGAGTTATCAGGCTATTAGTGATATTTATGCAACCGTTATAGGTATGTTGCAAAAAATAATTGAGCAAAATCCAAAAGCAGAATATAAAAAACTGTTGATTGCTGTTATGGAGCAAGATTTTTATCGAGAAGAGGCGATTTTTGCTAAATTATCAGTAAAAAATAATGGTGCTAAGGTGTATGATCATCTAGTGAAAGCTAAAAATAAACTAGAGGCAATGTGGGAATATATTTTTGCTAATAACATGGATTCAATGTTGCTAAAAATGGATTTAGCTCGAGCTATATTTAAGCTTTTTCAGCATTATATTCATCAGTCTGATTTGTTGATGGTTGACTATACTAAGGGTGATTGTTTAGCTGAGAATAAAGCCTTAAAGTGTCAAGAAGCAATTCGTTGCTTACATGATGTTGATGTTTTGCAGGCGAGGTTATCTGCAGTAAAGTTGCAAGAATTTTTAATTGATCCTGATTGTGTGAGCCGGGTTAATGTTAAGATAGCGCGACTTAATTTGAAGTTTGGTTGCGAATTTTATGCAGAAAAAAACTTTGCGCAAGCAATAATTTATTTTAAGTTAGCTTATGTTGCAATTGAGACTACCATCATTGAAGCGAAACTATATAGAGGTATCATTAATTCCTTATTAATGAGCTATCATGAAAAAGCGCATGAATATGTTGCAGGTAAAAAGTATAAAGATGCTCTTGAATGTTTTAAAGAAGCGAGAGACTTCTTGTTACTTTTGCCGGCAAAAAGCTTACATGATCCATCTAGTATTTCTAAAATAGAAAAAAATATCCGTGAAGTGACTGTTTTAGCTAGTGCGAACAAAAAGGCTCTTGTTTCGAAGAAAAAAAATAAAATCATTCGCTCTTCAGCACCTAAAAATGAGAGTGCAGAAAGTCAGTCGGCAGATGATAAAGATGATACGCAGCATAAACTGATAGAAGATACTAAAAAAACCCAGCTAGCTCAGGCTAATTTAAAAGCCTTAGCTGAAGAAGTCGCAAGAAATATTTTTGAAATTGATCAGTGTAAAAAACTTATTTGGTCTGGTGTGTCTAAACATATTGCGACATTTGCGATTAAAAGAAAAGCTCAAGTAGAAAGTAAAATTACTGACTTAATGCAAAATTATATTTTTGAAAATGAAGTGTATCAGCATGTTAATATAAAAGATCAAGCTACTTTAGATCGATGTAATGTACTTAAAGATAAAATGAATCAGGATTTAGTGGCAGCTTCGTTGATTTTAACTGAGTTATTAGAAGTTAAGAGAAAGCATGAATTAAGTTTATCCGAGGATAAAAAATCAGTTGGTTCTAGTTTAGAGTTGAAAGTTGCTCATGTAATGGATGGGAAATCAAAGAGTAGTCGGGGAAAAACGGAAATAAGCTCGTCAAATAAAGCTAATTCACCAAGCAGAGCAATTGCGCTTAATACAGCGCTGTCTATACAGGGTCAGGCTCAACCACTAACAAAAACCACCTCACCAAAGTCACCTTTATCTTTAGCAAAATCGCCGAAACAGCTTGTTTTGCCGCGGCAAATAATGCCGCATAAAATAGACAAAAAAGCGATAGTAACTGAGAAAGAAGATGTTCAAGAAAGAAAAGCAGCAAACCGTCGTTTTTATTCTGTTGATAATGCAATTCAGAATTTAACTATGCTGCAAACAATTCTTTTTCAGCATGATCAAAAAATAGAATTGAGTAAAGATAAAAATTTAAATACAGACTTTTTTTGTTATTCGCTATTATATTATGTTATCCGGGTTGTAGATAATCTTAAGTGTTATAAACAGGCTCAAGGTGTGTCGAGTGTTTGGTTGGATAAAGAAGTATTAGAAAGCATTCGTAATGCCTTAGTGCATCATGGTGCAGCATTGGTTGATCTAGTATCATTGTTGGAATTGGCACGTTTACTTTGCAAGGTATTGCCGAGTGAGTTTTTGCAGATGACAAAACCCATGACGACTGAATCGGTATTAACAGCCCAGCAAACACAGCAGTTGAAGTTGGTGTTTAATGTGAGTAGAGAGTCTATTCCAGATGTTCAATTGACGGCAGAAAAACGCTTAGAATCCACTTTGGTTTATCAGATTCTTTCTGCCTATCATGCGGAGCATAAAAACAATAATATGCTTTTGAGGCACATTAAGCGTCAATTAATAGAAATATGGTTGCCAAAAGTTAATAAAATGCTGAATGAAAATCGGTTGGTTTATTCAAGCAATGAAGCTCAGCTTGCTAATGTTAATAAAATTCAAGCTCAATATTCTTTACATTTGCCCGCAATTAAGATGTTAATGGCTATTTGTAGTGATATGATTTTTTATGCGCATCATGATTTGAGTCGAACTGTATTAGGGGATTTGCTGAAGAAAATTCGTAGTGAAGTGGCGCATAATAGTTTTAATGCAAACCTTGAAGATGTTGTTCAGGCGGGTGAGCTTATCCGTCTTTATCTATTAAAGATGCCCATTGTTGGTATAAGTGATAGAAAACAGGAAAATAAAGCTTATTGCACAAAAAGTGCATTGGATAAGGATTTTGTTCAGCGAAGTCAATCGGGTGCTTTGATAGTTTCATCTGTTTCTATTTTTAAGCAGTCACAAAATAAGGAGCCTGATGGTGTAAGGTTGGGGGAGTCTTTGCTTTGTTTACATAAATGACAAGTGGTTTGGTGGGCACGTCGCAAAAGGCGCTCCTTTGCCCACCCTACAATACAATAAAATAATGAATCATTGAATATAATAACTTCCCAGTTTACTATTCCCTTTGTTTTTGTAACCCTAGAATAGGCAAAAAGCCATAAGGCCTGTGCCCGTCAGTAGGGCTAATATAAAAAAGGAAAGACATCATGTTCCGTAAAATGCCATTTATACTTTTATTTGTTATTCTTTTAATTCTATTAATTGCCCCTTTTATTTCTGTGGAAATAAAACAAATTTTATTTGCTGTCAGTGTCACTATTAAATCACTCATTATATTTTTATTACCGATCATTATTTTTGGCCTACTTTTTAAGACTATGGTAAGTCTTGCGAGTCGTGCCACATTAGTTATTTTATTGATATTAGCCTGTGTGTGTTGCTCTAATATTTTATCAACGTTTACAAGTCATTTTGTTGGTGCATGGGTTTATCATTTTAATTTATCTTTAATACAATCTACCAGCGCACAAACCTTATTACCTTTTTGGTCTTGGCAATTTCCAAAATGGATTGCTAATGATAAAGCCATGTTAAGTGGAATTGTGTTAGGTATTTTACTTGGTAGTTTTAAATCAAAAATTGTTCATACTCTTGCTGCACAATTAGATTGGTTGGTTTTAAAAATCTTAGAAAGTTTTGCTTATTTAATTCCCTTGTTTGTTGCAGGTTTTATTGTCAAATTACAATATGATGGTGTTGTTAGTATTATTTTTAAAGATTATACCCAAATTTTTGCCATGATAGGGCTGGCTTTAGCGGCTTATCTTTTTTTAGCTTACGCTATTTTAAATAATTTTAATTTATTAGAAACTTTTCGCTGTTTTCGAAATATGCTACCAGCAGCGATTGCTGGATTTAGCACAATGTCGAGTGCTGCAGCTATGCCATTGACAATAGTCGGTGCGCAAAGTAATACAAAAAATAAAGATTTAGCTCGTTCTGTTATTCCTATTACCGTTAATATTCATTTAGTAGGTGATTGTTTTGCGATTCCTATTTTTGCTTATGCCGTGATGAAAAGTTTTGGTGTGGCTGAGCCGTCTTTGTATAGTTATCTGATTTTTTTAGCTTACTTTGTTGTGGCAAAATTTTCAGTAGCCGCTGTTCCCGGCGGTGGTATTTTAGTAATGTTACCTATTTTAGAAAGTTGTTTGGGATTTAATGCGGAAATGCTTTCATTAATGACGGCACTATACGTTTTATTCGATCCAGTGATCACCTGCGCTAATGTGTTTGGTAATGGAGCTTTTGCGAAATTAATTGATCGGTTAGCTTTGATGTTGTCGTCTTTCAGGGCGAATTCCAAATAAACTCAAAGTCAGCTTTGTCGTGCCAGCATGCATTTTGTCATGCCAGCTGCTTCTAGCTGGCATCCAGAAGCGCCTCAGTTTATTAATAGCGCTACGTTAGAAGCCTCAATATCTAATTTCGGCTTTTTATCATAGTGGATAAATGCTATTAGCCTCGTAATAGTATTCGTGGATGCCAGCTAGAATCACGCTGGCATGACAAAGAACAAAATATGCATATTTTTCTTGCAATTTATCTTCATTTCAACATAGAATATCGCACAAATATTACCCAAAAAGCATAGCTTTCCACCTAAACAGGGGTTTTTATGAATAATAATATAGTTTGTCTAGAGCAAGCGCGGGCCGCTGCTCGTTCTAAGCTAGGGGAAGCCTTGGCTGGTCAAGTCTCTCATTATCGTCAAAAAAAAACCGCTTATCAGCATGATTCAAGCCTATCAGACCAGGCTCATCACTATATCTTGAATGTAGGCACGATAAACCCAGAAAAAAACCTGCCTTTACTAATCAATGCTTGGGAAAAAGTGAATGCGGAGTATCAACGTGGTTTAAAATTGGTCATAGTCAGTGAGGGTGAAAATATTTCATCAGAGTTAGAGGAGTGTTTGCGCTCACACATTCATCAGGGAAGGCTGTTATATTTGTCAAAAGTCCCGCCAGCTGAGCTGGCTTTTTTATATTCTCATGCCCAATTATTTGTTTCCTCAGCGTGTGCTGATAATAATACGCAACAATTATTTTCTGCTATGCATCATGGTTGCCCAGCCATAGTTGCAGATATTGCAGTTTATAAATGGGTAATGGCAGATGCGGCTTGGTATTGTGATCCGATGTCTGAAATAGCTTTTGCTCAGTCTATGGCAAAGTTACTTTATGCCGAAGATGGTGTCAGTATTAGAAATAGTTTAACTGAAAAAAGCCTGCAACGAATAAAAATGTTTGCGCATGAAAAAATGGCGACTCAGTGGATGGATTTGTTTGAAAAAATTAATTTGCGGCAGGTTATTTAGTTTATATTGTAACTATTTAGCACTCAAAGTTTGGTGGGCACGCTGCGCTTTGCCCACCCTACATTTATATTCTCATATCCGCTGATAAACCTTTAATGTTTCGCTAACACATTTTTCTAAACTAAATTCTTTGGCTCTCGCATAGCCTTTTTGAACTAGGGTTGAACGCAAGGATTCATCGGTTAATAATGTACGCATTGCTGTACGTATTTCTGCAACACTATATGGATCAACTAAGTAAGCCGCATCGCCGGCAATTTCAGGTAGTGCTGATATATTTGCGCTAATAACCGGTGTTTTTGCAGCAAAAGCCTCAAGCAAGGTATAGCCAAAACCTTCATGCAATGAAGGACATAGATATACGGTTGCGGATTGATAAAGCACGCGTAACTCTTCATTGCTGACGTAATCTAGCCAATAACCCGCTTTTTCTGTTTGTAATTTTTGAATGGCAATTAAAATATCTTTCGCATCCCATCCTGCTTTACCCGCAATAACAAGAGGATATTCGCGGCGTAGATCAGTAGGTAATAATAAATAAGCTTCGATAATTCGACTGACATTTTTTTTGGGTTGTAATGTGCCGGTGAATAAAATAAATTTTTCGGGTAAATTTAAATTTTTTAATATCGATTTTCGATATTCTGTGGAAATTTCCTGGTACCACCAGGGGGCAATGCCGTTATGGACGACACTGATTTTTTTTTCTGGGATACCTAAGTATTCTACTAATTCTGGAACCATGGCATGTGATACGGTGATGAAGTGTTTAACCCAGTGAAAAGTTTTTTTGCGTAAGGTGTTTTTTATGCCGCGTAATTTTGATTGATACCATTCGGGATGAGTAAACATCAAGGCATCATGAATTGTCGCGATGATGGGTGCATGACTGATGCGAGGAATCATATGGTCAGTGACATGTAGTAAATCAATTTTTTCATCACTATTTTTATAAAGTAATTCTGCACAAGGTTGAATGAGTGATAATAATGTCGCTGGAGTATAAGGCAGGGGAAATATTTTTCCTTGCGAAAATCCCGATGATTTAAGCCATTTTGTCAGCGTTGGGAACGAAAAAGGCGTCACTTCATGTTGTAATTTTGCAAGTTGGTCAAGCAGTGTTTTGGTGTAGACACCAATACCATCAATTTTGCCAGATGTGAGGGCGGGTTCAATAGTGGAGCAAGTTAAGCCAATACGCATAGTTTATTTAGCCATTATTTTAGTGATGTAATTCTTACATTGTTGCCGAAAAATGTCAGCAGAAAATCGTTGTGCGTTCGTCACACAATGCTCAGCAACAAAATGATGTTGATTGGTTTCAAATTCTTTTACCGCATGACAGAGCGCTGCACAGGTTTGGGCATAAAAAAATAAACCGGTGGGTTGCGGATGATCTAATCCGCGAATTGTTTCAAGACAGCCACCTTTTCCATAGGCAATAACCGGTGTTCCACAGGCTTGGGCTTCTACGGGAGTAATGCCAAAGTCTTCTTCTGCAGCAAATACAAAGGCTTTAGCGCGCTGTAAATAATCGGTGAGTACATCATTGGGTTGAAAACCCAGTAACTCAACATTATGAGTGGCTTTTAACTTAATTTTTTTCATGTCCGGGCCATCGCCAATAACAATGAGCTTTTTGTCAGGCATTTGAGCAAAACTTTCAACGATAAGATCGATTTTTTTGTAAGGAACAAAACGTGATGCAGTAAGATAAAAATTATCTTTGTTGCTGCGTGGTGTGTAACGTTGAGTCTCCACAGGTGGATAGATGACATCTGCTTTACGTTTATAGGTTTTCCAAATTCGACGGGCAATAAATTCTGAGTTTGCAATATAGTGGTCAACACCATTGACAGTACGCTGATCCCAAAGACGCATTTTATGTAAAATATATTTTGTGACCCAACCTTTGATGCCGCGATCAAGACCTGATTCTTTGAGATATTGGTGTTGTAAATCCCAGGCATAACGCATAGGTGAGTGGACATAGCTGATATGGACTTGGTCGGGGCCGGTTAAAATTCCTTTTGCAACTGCATGTGACGAAGAAATCACTAAGTCGTAGGCGGAAACATCGAGTTGTTCAATAGCGAGCGGCATTAGTGGTAAATAGTTTCGGTAATATTTTTTTGCGAAAGGCAATTTTTGTATATAACTAGTGGTAGTTTGTTTGTTTTTTAAAATGCGTGCCCGGGTAGCATCATCAAAAAAATCCACCACGGTAAAAATATCGGCATCAGGAAAGCATTCGATCAAATGTAAAAGTACTTGTTCAGCACCACCCGCGGTGACCAGCCAATCACAGACAATAGCAATTTTCATAGCATTTTCTTTGTAAAAGTAGTGAGAATTCAATAGAATACCATAAGTTGGTGCTTCTGCGTAACTATTCAGCAGGAGGGTAATTATTCGGTAGCAGGAGAGCGTGTGAGTGTAGCCCTTAAAATACCGCTCCAAGCGAAACATCCCTGTTTTAGGCTTGCCATCCATGGCAAGCAAGTCGCTTTATTTTAAGGGCTACACTCACACGCTCTCCTGCTACCGAATAGTTACGTTTTTGCGTAGTTTTGCTTTAGAATTTTAAAATTTGATAACAGTGGTTACTATAATGCGCTCAAAAGGCTTATTAAAAGAATATTCCGGGACTATTTCCTATGTATTAAGAGTATTAGACACTCTGGCGATGGTGATAGGGGGAATATTAGCTTATTGCTATAAATTTCATACTTTGACTCCTCAAGCAATTTACGTGAATGCCTTATTAATTGGTGGCATCTTAACTTTTTTAGTTTTTCCTTTTACGCAAATTTATCACTCGATGCGTGGGCAAAGTTTTTGGGTCACGATAAAAAAACTGTTGCAAGGCGTGTTAATGGTATTAGTTTTATTGGCTGGATTGGCCTTTGTTAGCAAGACGGGGAATGATTTTTCGCGTGAGTGGTTTATTTCTTGGGGAGCCATCGCGCTTATTTTATTAATATTATTTCGGACGAGTTTGATTTGGGTTTTAAGGCTTATGCGCTCTCATGGTTGGAATGAGCGTCGAGTGATTATTGTCGGCGCTGGAGAGCTGGGCGTTCGTTTAATGAAAAAAATCCGCAGTGCAGGCTGGACTGGTTTTCGCGTGCTGACGATTTTAGATGACCAGCCTGAAGATAAGCCGAATATGATAGAGGGTGTTTCTGTCATCGCAATGCCCGCGGATATTCATACCTATATTGACAGTCAAAAAGAAAATATTGATGAAATATGGATTGCATTGCCCTTGCGTTCCGAAGAGCGAGTTAAAAAATTACTCTATGATTTACGCCATCATACTTTAGTAACGCGGTATATTTTAGATGTGTTTGGTTTAGGGTTATTGAACCATTCCGTAACCGATCTTGCGGGGTTTCCTACAGTAAATTTAAATACGACGCCTATGGTCGGCGTTAATCGTATTGTGAAAGCCATTGAGGATAGGGTATTAGCTTTTTTAATTTTATTGGGAATTAGTCCGTTATTATTTTTAATTGGCATAGCCGTGAAGTTAACATCACGTGGCCCCGTGTTTTTTGCACAAAAAAGGCATGGTTGGGATGGACGTGTCATTAAAGTTTATAAATTCCGGACGATGGTGCAGCATCAGGAGCATGCTGGTAGAGTAGTGCAGGCTACAGCAAATGATGCGCGAGTGACAAAATTAGGCCGTTTTTTGCGTCGTACTAGCTTAGATGAATTGCCGCAATTTTTTAATGTATTGCAAGGTGGGATGTCAATTGTAGGCCCTAGGCCGCATGCGATTGAACATAATGAATTTTATAAAGATTCGATTAATGCTTATATGCAACGCCATAAAGTTAAGCCGGGTATCACCGGTTGGGCGCAAGTGAATGGTTGGCGGGGAGAAACAGAAACATTGGAAAAAATGCAAAAACGGATTGAGTATGATTTGTATTATATAGAGCAGTGGTCGTTAGCGTTTGATTTAAAAATTATTTTTCTGACTTTGGTGCAAGGGTTTGTGAATAAAAATGCTTATTGATTGTTTCCCTGTCATTTCTTTTTTAGCCACGTTTGATCCCTTTTGAATGCGTAATTTTTTTATTGTAAAAATTATTCTTGTTTTGGATTAAAATTAAAGCCCCGGATAAGGTCTGGGGCTTTTAGTAGGATTTTTTATCCTCCACCTGAACAAGATGATGGTTTTTGTTTCTTTAGGTTGGTGTCGACTGCATCAACTACAGCGTCTAGTCTATCTTCAGTTTTTGATTGAAATAAACCAAAAGTAAATTGAGGTGAAGGACTTTCTTGGATATATTTTTCTATGCCATATTTGAGAAATGGACCGATCACAGTTAAAGCAAGTAAAACAGAAAAAATGGCTCTTAAGGGGGCGTCTGTTTGGTTGTATTTTAGGTTTGTAAGATTGTTAGCTGAGTTTTTAGTAAACTCCCACTTTAAGTGTGCTAGAGCGCAAAATTTAATGACAGTAGTTTCTTGGACCGACAAGGGATTGCTATTTTTATCGTCAGGGTGAGCGGTTGTTGCTTCAGCTAACTTACTTTTCAAAGTCGTAATAATTGGCGTAGCAATCATATCAAGACTATAAAGGTCACGAGCTTTGCCTGCTTTAAAGTTTTGTGATTCAAGCGATGATGATTTTTTGCTGTCAACATCTAATATATCGGCATAGTCTCTTAATTTTTTTAGTGCACTTTCAACCGCAGCAAAGTCTATGTCTTCTTTAATTTTTTCATGGGAAATTTCAGTTATTTTTTCAGATTTCATCGCTTTTTCTATTGCTAGAAAAAAATCCTGCTTGTGAGTGTTGCGAAGAATAGCCGCATAAATCTTTCCTAATTCATCATAATTATCCATCAAAACTTCAAGCAGTGGTTGAGATGTATAATAGTATAATTGTTGTGTGTTTGGGTCAGTCAGTCGTTGTGTGGGAAAGTTAAAATCTTGTAAAATTAACTGAGAAAATTCGCCAATTTTATCTTTTTCTATTGCGGTGATTAGATCGGCGCATAACTCAGCAAGTAAACTTTTTTCATCGACATGCTTAAGTTCACGAAAAAAAGATATTAATTTCTCTTGTTCTTTTGTTCTGCCATCGGAAAAGACGTCAGTGCTTTCAGCTGGAAGATCTATCATCAATGTTACTTTAGCCATGTTTTAACCCTCTAAGTGTGTAATTTTGTTAACACATTGTAACATTAATTGTACCCCGTAAACAATGAAAATGACACACGCTAAAATTATTTTTTCATGTGTAAATTCAATGCATTATCAGGGGGTAAACAAACATTTTTCTTAAGGTTTTCTTAATAGATGTTTTACATACTTGCTACGGTGGAAACCTTCACCCGCAACAAAAAACGCGTCGACCTCTCACGCAAGTCGGAGAGGTGATTAGTTATTTATCCTCCACCTACACAAGTTAGCCATGTTTTAAGCCTCTTTATGTGTAATTTTGTTGGTACATTATAATAATTTTTCTATTCCCCAAAATATTTTTTTAAATTGCTCAAGAGAGAATTCATTGCTTGCTCGTTGATAACCTTTTTCTCCTAATTGAGTGCGCTCCTCTGTTGTTGCGGTAAAGAGCGTAGACATCGCTTGTGCTAGTTGTTCAGTATCAGTTGCAGCAATTAAAATACCGGTATCAGCAATCACTTCGGGCACACCATTCACTTTTGTCGCAATAATCGGTACCTTGGCAATCATCGCTTCTAGTAATATTCGACCAAATGCTTCTTGCGTGGATGATGAAACTAAAACATCAAAAGCGGTTAAATAACAAAACCCTTGTGGTATAAAGCCCGCAAAAATAACATCATTGGTTAAATTTAATTGTTTTACTTGATTTTTTAATTCCAACTCAAGTGGGCCAGTGCCCATGATAAATAGTTTTGCGTTTGGACAATGGGGTTTGATTTTTGCAAAGGCAGAAATAAGTGTTTTTTGATCTTTATTAACAACTAATCGCCCACTATTTCCAAAAATAAAATCTTCGGGTGCGATATTGAGATATTGACGTGCAGCTGCTCTAGTGAGTAATTGAGATTCTGTTGTCTGGACATCGATCATATTGTAAAGGGTAATAATTCGTTCGTCAGAAATTTTCCATAAGGATTTTTTTAAATCATCACGAACCGCATTGGATACGCCAGCAAACGTAATATTGGTTTTTGCTAAGAGGCTAATCGCTAATTTACGCGCAAAGCTTTTAAATGTGCCAAGCTCATGCATAATTGAAAATAACACAGGGATTTTTTTAAATAACGCCACCCATAGCATAATGTAAGTGGGTTTATAACGATGGCAGATAACCAGCGCAAAGTTTTTTTCTTTATGCAGTTGTAACATTTTTTTTATAGCGAATAATTTTAAACCGCGAGTCGATTTTTTTGGGCTGTTTAGGAAGATAACATTTTCTGCTAGATGTTGTTGTTTAATTTCTTCACTAGGCGCACCCACAAGATAGGCTACAGTGACAGCATGGTCTTGCGCAGCAAATAGCTGAGTGTATTGATTGCTAACATCAATAAAGGGCGCACCATAGCCATGGCCAAAGAGCAGAATATTTTTTCGCATCTTTAATTATCCAGTTGATGGTCTTGTAAAATAGCTTGTGCAGCAAAACCTTCTAGGCTTTTTTCTATGCGGCGTAAGCCTTTATCAACGGATTTTTTTTTGCGACTTAACTCAGGATTTAATACTGTTGTAGCATGATTAATATGATCTATGTAGTTAAGTAAAATAGAGGAAGGTAGAAATACCATTTCATGGCCCTGCATGATTAATTTACGGTGTATTACTTTCCCCGCAACTTCACTGCCATCAGCGAAACTAGTTTGATATTTTTTCAATAGCTCTGTTCGATAGAGAGCACAATGACTACGTAAATAATAATGATTGTGGTCAAGTCCTTCGAGAGTGTGATTTTTTTTTCCTGTTAATCGATAATAAATTTGTTGTACATAGCGCTCAACATTTTTTAAAGCAGTTTTCCAGGCAGGTTTAGCTTCCAGCTTCCATGAGCCTACGCCGCCAATATTCGGATCACGGGTAATTTGTTCAAGTAAAAACGGTAGCCAGCGATTATTTCGCACCAAGGTATCAGTATGAATGGATAATACATACGGTGTGGTAACGGTAGCGAGAGCGAGAGCGAGAGCGAGAGCTAAGTCGAGTGCGCGACTGTGCCCTAATGCTGGTTCTTCTCCTGGGATTTTTTTGCGTTCAATTAATTCAATCCATTTCAACGTTCGCAAATAATCTAAGGAATCATCAGCTGAATCATTATCAATCACGATGACTTTTGCTAATTGTAGATCAGTATGTTTACGAATTAAGCGTAAACAAAGTTGTGTTAACCAAAGAGTTTTATAATTAGGGATTAAAATTGTTACTTGAGGAGTGGTCATGTATACTCTTTCCAATTTAAAATGGGTTAGGTCATTATTTAGCAGCTAAGCGGTGCGTGAGTGTGTATGTAACTACGCAGCGGCGAAAATTTGGTGGGCACGCTGCGCTTTGCCCACCCTACAAAAATCATAAAATAATGTGGTTGTGATCGCTCCCTGACGGTCGCGGCTCGGTAACAACACGCTAAATAATTAATGTAGGGTGGGCAAAGCGCAGCGTGCCCACCGAACTACGGAATAGTTACTGCTTCACCCATATTAAACACAAGTATCCGATTTGCAAAGATTAATCTTAAGGAAGAATATAATGAGAAAAGGCATTTTACTTGCAGGCGGCTATGGCACTCGCTTTTACCCAGCAACTCGCAGCATTTCTAAACAATTATTACCAGTTTATGATAAACCAATGATTCATTATCCCTTGTCGACCTTGATGTTGGCTGGCTTAAAAGAAATTATGCTTATTACCTGGCCACATGAAGTCGCTTTGTTTCAAAATTTATTAAGCAATGGAGCTCAATGGGGAATAAATATACAGTATAAATCACAACAAGAGGCACGTGGAATTGCTGAAGCATTTATTTTAGCCGAAGATTTTATTGGCACTGATTCAGTGCCATTATTAAAAAGTGGTTATGGTCAATATTTACAAGGATTGGTGGAAGTATGAAAATTTTAACAACAGAGTTAGAGGGTGTACTCATTATTGAACCTAAGGTATTTGCTGATACGCGCGGTTACTTTTTAGAAAGTTTTCAAGCGCAGCGTTATCAACAACATGGAATTCCAGAATTATTTGTCCAAGATAATATTTCTCATTCAGTAAAAAATGTGGTGCGTGGTTTGCATTATCAATTACGTCGTCCACAAGGTAAGTTAGTGCAAGTTAATTCGGGATGTGCAATGGATGTGATTGTTGATATTCGGCGACATTCAAAAACGTTTGGTCAATCTATTTGTGTTGAATTAAGTGATACTAATCATCGGCAAGTTTATATTCCACCGGGATTTGCGCATGGATTTTGTGCTTTGGCAGAGAATACAATTTTTGTGTATAAATGTACTGATTATTATGATGCCACTTCCGAGTTTGGTATTTTGTGGAATGATCCTGATTTAAATATTGCTTGGCCAACAAAAACGGCTATTTTATCGGCAAAAGATGAAGAATACCCACGCCTTAAAGATGTTGCGCAGGAGTTGTTGCCGGCATGAAAATTTTATTAACAGGAGCTAATGGACAAATTGCGTATGATTTGCAGCGTATAGCAGCGCGCTCTTTTAATTTATTGGCATTGACGCGGCAACAATTAGAGATTGCAGATTTAACTGCAGTATCTCATGTTATGCAACAATTTAAGCCTGATGTTGTGATTAATGCAGCAGCTTATACTCAAGTTGATTTAGCTGAAAATAATCATGAGCAAGTCTATGCAAGCAATGTGATAGGTGCAAAAAATTTAGCAATAGTGTGCGAACAACAGCAATGTCCATTGATGCAGTTATCAACGGATTATGTTTTTGATGGACAAGCGCAAATGCCTTATGTTGAAACAGATTTAGTGGCGCCCATTAATTATTATGGTATTAGCAAAGCTCAAGCTGAGCAAGAAATACAAAAAAACTGCGAGAAATCGAGCATTTTACGCGTGAGCGCAGTATTTGGTGTGCATGGGAATAATTTTGTAAAAACTATTTTGCGTTTGGCAAAAGAAAAAGAAGAGTTACGCATAGTCGCTGACCAAATAAGCTGTCCTACGCCAGCGGCAGCGATAGCAGAGACTTTGTTAAAAATGTGCGTAGAGTTGCCACAAGGAATTTTTCATTATTGTGGCGCTCCAGCAGTGAGTTGGTATGATTTTGCAAGAACGATTACACAGTGTGCGAGTGCTTCTATGTCCTTACAAATAAAAAATATTCATGCTATTCCTGCAGTGGAATATCCCACGTCGGCAAAACGTCCAGCTTATTCAGTTTTAAATACGAAAAAAATTCAAAGTGTTTTAGGCGTTGATCAACCGCAATGGGAAATAGGACTAAATGATGTCATTAAAACATTATACCCCGCGTAATTTATTAGTAACGGGTGGTGCTGGTTTTATCGGCGCGAATTTTATTCATTGTTATTTAGCGCAACAACCCACAGTAAAAATAGTTAACTTAGATTTATTGACGTATGCAGGATCATTAAAGCATTTAGAAAATTTGCCGCATGCAGCGCAGCAACATTTTATTCACGGTGATATTGGTGATGCAGCATTAGTAGAAAAAATTTTTCGTGAACATGATATTGATACAGTCGTACATTTTGCTGCGGAAAGTCATGTAGATCGCTCGATTAGTGGTCCTGCACCGTTTATTCAGACTAATGTCGTGGGAACATTTGTTTTATTAGAGGCTGCGCGTTTATATTGGTCTGCGGTCAATAAAGATTTAACGCATTGTCGATTTCATCATGTGTCGACGGATGAAGTTTATGGAGCCTTATCGAAAACAGATCCGGCATTTACTGAGCAGACTGCTTACGCGCCTAACTCACCTTATTCTGCATCCAAGGCTAGCTCTGATCACTTGGTGCGATCTTACTTTCATACTTATCAATTACCCGTGACGATGAGTCATTGTTCAAATAATTATGGTCCCTTTCAACATGCTGAAAAATTTATTCCCAAGATTATTCAGGCTTCCTTAGCTTGGCAGCCCATTCCTATTTATGGTAATGGTAGCCATATTCGCGATTGGCTGTATGTTGAGGATCACTGTCAGGGGATTGCTGATATTATTGCTAAAGCACAGGTTGGTGAAACCTATAATTTAGGTGGTGAAACGGAAATGGATAATTTATCTGTTGCTAAATTAATTTGTCAGCTGATGGATCAACTCTATCCGCGAGCAAAGCCGTATCATTCTTTAATTGGTTTTGTGGCGGATCGCCCGGGGCATGATTGGCGGTATGCAATTGATATTAGTAAAATTTCGCGTGATTTAGGCTGGAAGCCTGCGCAAAGTTTTGTCAGTGGTTTGCAAAAAACGATTGCTTTTATGGTGGGCAATTAAAATGGGTCTAATGGGTGCTTTCAGCGTATTAAACTATGTGCTAATATTTCGCTAATTTTAGCGGAATTATTCCTTGATTAGAGAGTTTGGTGGGCACGCTGCGCTTTGCCCACCCTACATTTTTTATAATTTTTTGTAGGGTGGGCAAAGCGCAGCGTGCCCACCAGGCTCTCTAGCTGATGAATAACATCTCAAAACTCAGGAACCACATTAATGAAAGTAACAAAAGCAGTTTTCCCCGTTGCAGGTTTAGGCACGCGATTTTTGCCAGCGACGAAAGCTAATCCAAAAGAAATGATGCCCATAGTTGATAAACCTTTAATTCAATATGCAGTTGAAGAAGCAGTAGCTGCAGGAATTACTCAGCTTATTTTTGTTACCAATAGTAGCAAACGCGCGATTGAAGATCATTTTGATTCAAACTATGAATTAGAATCAAATTTATTAGAGCGTGGCAAGCAAGAGTTATTAGACATTGTGCGTGATGTGCTCCCAGAGGGGGTTTCATGTGTGTATGTCCGACAAAAATCGCCCTTGGGTTTAGGGCATGCTGTATTGTGCGCGAGTCAGTTGGTAGGTAATGAACCTTTTGCTGTATTACTTGCCGATGATTTAATTGATGGCGGCAATAAATCTTGTTTGGCCCAGATGATGGACGTTTTTCAACAAAATCAAGCGAGTGTTATTGCGGTACAAAAAATTCCGTTGGCAGATACTAAAAAATACGGTGTTATTGATGTGCTTTCCACGAGTGACAGTATCACCAAAATTCATGGCATTATTGAAAAACCAAGTCCTGCACAAGCACCTTCAGACCTAGCAGTAGTAGGGCGTTATATATTAACGCCACGAATTTTTAGTTTATTAGAAAATATAACTACCGGCTCGGGTGGTGAAATTCAGTTAACCGATGCTATTGCAAAATTATTATTAGAAGAGTCAGTCTATGCGCTGCAGTTTAAAGGTAAACGTTATGATTGTGGTAATAAGTTAGGTTACTTAGAGGCGACTTTAGCTTTTGGGCTTAAACATCCAGAATTAGCTGCGGATTTTAAACAACTCTTACGAGATTTTGTGGTATGCATGCCAGAATAAAAATAAATAATCAGTCTGCAGTTTTTTTTGTAGCGGGTTTATTGAGTTGTTTGCTTTCAGTTTGGATGAGTGTGCGTGAGTATGTCATTAATCCGGATGCAATTTGTTATTTGTTAAGCGCAGCAGAAATGCGGGCAGGTTTACATGCAGCTATGCATCTGTGTTCACAAGCGGAGTGGCCATTTTATTCGGGTCTCATTTATATTTTTGGATCAATAACGCAACTTTCTTATACGGTTGTGGCTTATGTTTTAGATGGTATTTTTTCTCTAGTCACCGTATTAACTTTCATAGCCATTATTCGATTTATTACACAAAATTCACGAATTATTTGGTTTGCTGCTTTAGTTATTTTGTTTGCGCATGAATTTAATTCAGTTCGTCAGTATATTGTGCGTGATCATGGTTTTTGGGCGTTTTATTTGCTGTCAGTTTATTTTTTATTAGCTTTTTTTCGCTATTATCAATGGCGGTATGCTGTTGCTTGGAGTATGAGTTTAGTTATTGCTACATTATTTCGAGTTGAGGGCGCTATTTTTTTATTGGCACTACCGTATTTAAGTTTTTTTCAGGGGCAACAGAGTTTAAGTTTGCGAATAAAAAGTTTTTTTCAGCTTAATACTATTATGTTATTAGGTATCACCCTAGTAGTGATTGCTTTGCTAACTCAGGTAAAAGTTGAATTAACGCGATTACATGAAATTCAATTTCAATTGCTGCATGGGATACAAGCGATTGCGCAACATTTTTCTAGCTTAAAATTAACAATGGCAACAACTATCTTAGGGCCTGATGCAGCGCATGAGGCAGGGATAGTTTTGTCTTTAATGTTGTTAAGTTGGTATTTGCTGAGTGTCGTAATGAATTTATCTCCCATTTATTTTATTCTCTTAGTGCTTGCTTGGGCAAAGCAGTTAATGGCAGCGAGTCGTTCTGTTCGATTCGTATTGTGGGGATATATTATTATTAATGTGTTAATTACCGCCGGGTTTTTAGCGGAACACATGTTTCTTTCTAAGCGTTATTTAATGGCTTTATCATTAATTTTAATGCTTTGGATACCTTTCGCGCTGGAATATTTATTTGAACGTGTTCGCAGCCGTCAGTGGCGGAGAATAGCGTTATGCATTATTTTAGTGGTGGGCGTAGGCAATCTTGTTGATTTTGGTTATTCGAAAAAATATCTGCGTGATGCAGGTGTGTGGGCAGCAAAAAACATACCTACGCAAGCGACTTTTTATAGTAATGATCTGCAATTAATGTATTATTCAGACCATTTTGGCAATATGGTTTTTGCGCAAGGGCGAGATTATCTCAAGGCAAATGCAATTGCAGATAAGCAGTGGCAACAATACGATTATCTAGGATTAAGGGTTAATAAGCAGGATGTTGATAAAATGGCGACTTTATTAAAAACAATTACGTATCGACCAGTAAAAGTATTTCAAAATAAACGTGGTGATCAAGTTATAATTTATCAGAGGAATTGACAGTGGATATTGCAGTAATTGGTGCAGGTTATGTGGGTTTAGTCACTGGCGCGTGTTTTGCTGAATTAGGTAATGATGTGACTTGTATTGATATCAATAAAGAAAAAATTATTAACCTGAATCAAGGTATTTTGCCAATTTATGAGCCTGGTTTAGAGGCTATGGTCAGCTCAAATTTAGAAAATAACCGACTGCGGTTTGTTGACTCCATTAAGCAATTAAAAAAACATCCACAATTAATTTTTATTGCGGTAGGAACGCCGAGCGATAAAGATGGCTCAGCAGATATGAAATATGTATTAGAGGCTGCGCACAATATAGGTTCTTATATCAATGAATATTGTGTCATCGTAGACAAATCAACGGTTCCTGTGGGGGTTGCTGATCAAGTGGCAAGTGCAATTCAAGAAGAGCTCGATAAGCGTGGATTATCAACACAATTTGATATTGTGAGTAATCCAGAATTCTTACGTGAAGGTGCAGCAATTGATGATTTTATGAGTCCCGATAGAATTATTGTGGGTTATACATCAAAAAAATCACAAACGATTATGCATGAATTGTATAAACCTATTTGTCGAAATCCAGAAAAAATTTATTTTATGAATGTTAAAGATGCTGAGATGACGAAGTATGTTGCTAATGCGATGTTAGCAACTAAAATTTCATTCATGAATGAAATGTCAGTTTTATGTGAAAAAATGCAAGTTGATATCGAAAATGTTCGCATTGGTATCGGCTCTGATGCGCGGATAGGGAATGCATTTATTTATCCGGGTTGTGGCTATGGTGGCTCTTGTTTTCCTAAGGATGTAAAAGCGTTAATAAAAATGGCAGAAAATTTTGGCATAGATCCTTTTGTATTGCGAGCAGTAGAAGAACGTAATTTTTATCAAAAGCGCGTATTACCAGAGAAAATTACTCAGCTTTTTGGTAATGACTTATCCGGCAAAACCATCGGCGTGTGGGGCTTGTCATTTAAGCCGGGTACAGATGATATGCGAGAAGCTTCATCCATGGTTTTAATTCATGATTTGATTGCTCGTAATGCTCAGGTACAAGCATATGACCCTGTTGCTATGCCGGTAGCGCGAGAGATGTTTCCTGCTGAATGGTTTCAATCAGGAAAATTATTATTAACTGAGCATCAATATGATGCGGTCAATCAAGTTGATGCGTTGGTATTAGTAACCGAATGGAAACCCTTTTGTTACCCTGATTTTAATATGATGACGAAATTAATGCGCCGACGCTTAATCTTAGATGGCCGTAATCAATATGATCCGCAGCAAATTAAAGCTGCTGGTTTTGAATACTATGGAATTGGCCGCAGTTAAAGTAAATGTGTAGGGTGGGCAAAGCGCAGCGTGCCCACCTTTTCCTTTTTGAGTTAATAAATATTTTTATAAAATAGTATTGACTCTGCTTAAATTTTTATGCAACATGACATTTCTTCGCTCCACAATCTTTTCTCTACCCCTTTATTTCAAATTGCTCACTAGCTAACCGCTGCTTTTTTTCGTTTCAATTTTTTATATTATCAATCTTGGAGAATGCTTTATGCAAATCACAATCACACGTTTAATTGATCATCGCAGCATGATGTTGAGTTATTTGCCACAAGAAAATATCAGCAGAGAAGTCATGGTAATGCCGGGTGCGGGATGCACGATTGGTTGTTGTAGTACTTCTTGTGGTGCGAGTGCATGTTAAAATATTTCAGTTTTGGTGGGCACGCTGCGCTTTGCCCACCCTACAACAATTAAATGTAGGGTGGGCAAAGCGCAGCGTGCCCACCAAACTCCTTCGCCGCTGAATCATTACATGCTTATTTTATAAGGTATTTATGGAAAAAAACATTAATCAATTAACAAAAGTAAATCTTGCTGCTTATTCAAATGGCTATAATCCATTGCTTAGTCGTCATAGTGCAGTGGCTTATCGGCCCAATGCATTTAAATATGCGAATAGAGCGCATTATCCTAATTTAGGTGAAGAATTTTTAATTAATTCATACACGGCACGATTGGACATTGAGAACCATGCCAGTATTGAACAATATGCGGTAGATAGTGAATTGCTTATGTTATCAATGATGGAAAATCGTGATTATAGTGGAATGAAAAAAATAATCTTACCTGACAGTATTCCCTTAAATTTAAGTCTAGGTGAGTCCATATTAAAACGTAGATCGGTTGCAACTTACACAGGTGATTATATTACTCTGCAACATATTGCAACTGCTTTGCGCGCAGCTTATGGCGTGACGACACAAGCATTGGTTCGTTCAAATTTAGGGAATGAAATACCTATCCAACTTCGTACTGTTCCAAGTGGTGGTGGCTTATATCCGCTGACTTTATATATCGTGGCTTTAAAAATAAATAAGTTAACGCAAGGTATTTATGAATACTCCGTCAATGAGGATGCACTTTATCAATTAGGTAATATGGATTTAGTTAAGCAAGTTTTAAAAACGTATGCTGCGACAGATGATGATATTGCTTTTTCTAGGGCTAATTATATTTGTTGCATAGTTGGTAGTCCCTGGAAATCCATGCGTAAATACGGCAATAAAGGCTTGCGATTCGTATTGCAGGAAATTGGTGCAGTATCACAACATATGCATTTAGCCAATGTTTCTTTAGGTTTGGGAAGCACGGATTGTGCAGCATATTATGAAAATGAAATTAATGCAGTATTTAATTTCGACGGATTAAATAAGTCAGTGTTACACACGATAATTTCTGGCATTTTTACTTAGGATACAGTATGAAAAAAGCAATAACAAATATACGCATAAAAAAACATTATACACTTATTCCTCACTCATTAAATCAAGTTGAGCTACGTAAGGGAGTTTGGAATCCCACATCCTTTACGTTAAGTGATGAGTCAGGAAAAGGAAAGTTATTTTCAATTTTGGCAGATTTAAATGGGAATAATTCAGTAGTTGATATTTCTAAAAAACATCAAGTGTCTCGAGCTGATATTGAGGGAATTTTAGATCAATTGCAGCAATTAGACGCAATAGAAAACTCAAGCTCAAGTTTGTTAGATTGTTACATAGAGCAAGCTTGTCCGAGTGTTATGCAACGGTTATATTTAGAAAATAATAATAATTTGAAAAAAGTGTTAGTTATCGGGAAAAATGCAATTTCAGCGATCTTAATTAATATGATAAATAATTATTTTCCCGATTTAGTGGTAGAATGTTTAGACGAAGAGGGTGAGCAGTATAAAACCCTGATGGGTAGTGAAGAGCAATGGTTATACGATGCACTTAAGTTTGAAAATCAAATGCAAATTTTTTCCAACTGGAATAATTGTTTCGTGATTTATGCGCAAGAAATAATAAATCCTATTATTTGCGCACGATTAAATGTGGTTGCACATGAGTTGCGGGTGCCTTGGTTGCATGGTGCAATTGATGGCCCATTTTTGTTTGTAGGCCCATTATTTTTAGCCTCAAGTGGGTCGTGTTATTCTTGTTTTGAAACACGGGTTAGCATGAATATGCGTGAAAACTCGAGTTATGTTCGCTATAAACAAGCCATTGTTGCGAATAAAATTTATGAAAAAACAGAAATCTCTCTTCACTCACCGTTGGTACATTTACTTGCGTCTCATCTTGCTTTAGAGGTTGCTAATTATCTAGCAACAGGGACGGGGTTTACTCGCAATAAAGTTCTTTCAATTTACTTGCCCACGATGGAAATTACGTATAACGAAGTTTTAAAAGTTGCTTCTTGTGTCGTGTGTGGCTCTGTTGAACATCGTGATAATCAGCAGTTGTATTTTGATTATCAAACATTATTTAAGAGGGATTTGACATGAAGGTGCACACCAACACCGCATTAGATATGCTGACCGGAAGCACTAAAGCGTTATTGACGCGGATGCAGGGTTCATTATGTGGCATAGACCATGAGATTGGATTTTTATTACCTTCAAGTCGTGATGCGAATGTTATTGTTACCGGTGCTGAAATGACGGGTATTCATACTTTATTGGACTTACCTCGTCCTGGTTTAGGTGCCTATCACTTGGGTGGCTGTGGAGTTTTTTTGAATGAAGCTATTATTCGTACTTTAGGTGAAACCATAGAGCGTTATTCTCAGATGACATCTGGAATAACTGAGTTGAAGGAAAGCTATTATGCAACTTATCAACAAATGTGCGCAATAACAGATAAAGTCATGAGTCCTGATGAGTTTAACTATTTTATTCCAGAACAGTATTATCAACAAAACTTTCCCTTTGATTTGTATTCTAGTGAAAATTCAGTGAGATGGATTAAGCTATTTTCATTATTAGGCAGAGATTATTTGTGGGTTCCAGCACAGTTAGTGTTAGTAGGATATAAAATTAATCGTAATCAACATGAGCCCTGGATAGCTGCCGCTGTTACGACGGGTACTGCAGCGCATACGGATCTTAATTTAGCGTTAATTAATGCAATCATGGAATTAATTCAAATAGATTCAGCAATGGGTCATTGGTATTCTGCGCAAGTTGCAATAAAAATTAACTTTGATGAGCGTACACAAGTTTTAGATAGACTAATAAAAAAATATAATAATAAACAAAGAGCAGCTTATAGCTTTTATTGGTTAAAAAATCCTGATATGCCAGGATTTAGTATAGCCTGCGTTTATCGTTCACCGGATGGCGCTATACCCAGCATCGCTATTGGTTTAGGTTCGAGTTTACAGTTGATTGAAGCAATGTATAAAGCATTTTTAGAAGCCGTTGGTGTGATAGGCTTAGCAAGAATGGTCATTTTTGATCGTAGTTACCATTTAACAGAGAGCAGAATAAATCCTAAAACAATTTATGACTTGGACAGCAATGTAGCTTATTATGCTTTGGGTCAGCAACAAAATTTAATGGCTGAAAAATTTCCTCATGATAAAACTATTTCAGCTAGTCACTTACCTGATGATATTTTGCTTTCTAGTGAAGAGACGATTAATTTTTTATTTAATGCATTTTCTTTAAGTTATAAGCAATTATTATTTTATAATTTAACTGGAGTGGAAGCAAAGCAACTAGGCTTTGTCGTTCCACGTGTTTGGTCACCCGACTTATTATCATTAAGTTTGCCGAGCGCTCCTTGTTTAAATCATCGGCGTTATTTAGCTTATGGCGGAATTCAGCATGAATATCCTCATCCTTACCCCTGAATTGGCGCTGTATCAAACTGTTATATTAATCCTGCTTTCATTGGGTTGTTCAAATATAGCGAGTCATATACATAGTCGATGGTTTGCAAATAAAGCAGTTAATGTAGTGATGCTACATAATGTAATTAAATTTATCATTGTAATTTGGGGTATGAGCCTTATTCCTATATATTCCTTATTTAATGCAACCATTTGGGTACAGATATTGAGTTTTTTCCCGGCGCTGTTATTGGCAGTTTATTCAGTAAAAATAGAGCGTTTTATTTATCGAAAAAACAATAAAATTAGATTGGTTGCTCAAATAAAACAATATATTACGCAAAAATCGATAGAAAACAAGACTCAAGGGCTAGCAAAAAAAAATTTAACTAATAAAGTTAATTTAAAAAATGTCCACGAGCATCACGCGCGTTTTGATTCAGTGATAAGTGGTTATCAATTACGAGATATTGTTCTTATCGCTATTTTTGAGGAAATTATTTTCCGAGGATTTTTATGGCAGCTTTCTTTAAAGCTCCAAATAAAAAGTTTAATAATAATTTCTCTATTAAGTACCGTCATTCTTTTTGGTGCTACCCATCTTACTTTAGGTAGGGGGCAGTTTTATTCAAAAACTATTTTGGGATTTTTCTGTTTAACGGAAGTTGTGCTGACGAATTCTATTTTTCCAGCTATTGTTACTCATGTAGTATTTAATATTTTTGCTTATAAGGAAATGTTCGAGGCAACAAGCTTGCAGTCCAAAATGTAATTATTTAGTAGAGAGTTTGGTGGGCACGCTGCGCTTTGCCCACCCTACGTTTTTGAATTTATGGCGGGGTGTTATATTTTTGGTGAAATGTGGGGTATGCACAATTTGATTGTATTATTGGTTTGGTGGGCACGCTGCGCTTTGCGCACCCTACGTTTTTGAATTTATGGCGGGGTGTTATATTTTTGGTGAAATGTGGGGTATGCACAATTTGATTGTATTATTGGTTTGGTGGGCACGCTGCGCTTTGCCCACCCTACGTTTTTGAGTTTATGGTGGGGTGTTATATTTTTTGGGAAATGTGGGGTATGCCACCATTTGATTGTATTAAAAATGTAGGGTGGGCAAAGCGCAGCGTGCCCACCAAACTCTCGTCTGCTTAATAATTCCTCCACTCAGTATAACAGTATCTTTACGCAAAAAAACAATATCAAACAAGGCTATCAACATGCAATTAACTCTAGATTTTTCATTAAAATTAATCCTCAGTATTATTTTCATTATACTGTTTTATAAATATTTAAAAGATTTAATTTATTACCAATCTGGGCGAATTGCTATCTATCTTGGGCTCACGCATTATTATACTTATGAAATGTCTAAAGGAGTGATTGAATTACCAATTATTGTTATTGCGCACGGTTTATTTTGTTTATTTTTAATTAAAATGACCGGCTTAAATCTGACTACCTTAGGTTTGGTGCCAATCCCAGCATTTTCTTTGCTGGCTTATGGTTTGTTGTTGGGGCTTGGTGTAATGGGGACGTCAGCATTAATAGGTCGATTTTATATTGAATTTTTACGCTATTTTTTCAAAAAAAAATATCCACAAGATTTAAGAAATTGGCTAGCGATGGCGCGCAGTGGCTGGATTCGTCATTATTTTCATACCTTAGAAGTTTTACCTATTCCCTTAGCGTTATTCATTACTTTGGGTCAAGTATGTGCTGAAGAAATAGTATTTCGTGGTGTAGTGATTAATGTTTTTTTAAATGATGGCAAATATATTGCTTTAACTATTTCAGTGATATTATTTATGTGTATGCAAGTTTTTCATATGCCTAATCGAGTATCAGCGGTATTTCCAATGATAGGTGCGTTGGTTATGGGGCTGGTTGGCGGTTTTTTATATCTTCATATTCATACATTAATTCCGTTAATCATTGCTCATATTACATTTTTTGCTGTTGCTGTTTTATAATAATGCGTTTTATGCGACAATATGAGTTGTGGTGTCATTATACAGTTGTTATTCAGCAGCCAGAGAGCTTGGTGGGCACGCTGTGCTTTGCCCACCCTACATTTTTTATAATTTATTTTTTATAGGGTGGGCAAAGCACAGCGTGCCCACCAAGCTCTCTGGCTGCTGAATAGTTACGTTGCTTTGCATCTTTTTAATTTGAAGAGGTTAAATACGATGAAAAATTTGATTGTTGGAGCTCCCGTTGCTATTAAGCTTGAAACACCAAGTGATTTGGGTGTTGAGGCTCGTAAACATATCTCTGCTGTGATTAATCCTTTAGTAGCAGATGCTTTTGCTTTATTTGTTAAAACCAAAAATTATCATTGGCATATGTCAGGCAGTCATTTTAGAGATTATCATTTATTGCTTGATGAGCAGGCGACTCAAATTTTTGCAATGATCGATGTGCTTGCAGAGCGGGTTAGAAAGCTGGGTGGTACGACAATACGTTCGGTTGTCCAAATTCATGACTTGCAAAAAGTGCAAGATGATAATGAAGAATTTGTTGAGCCTTTGCAAATGATTAAAAGATTATTGGATGAAAATAAAAGTTTGACTGGGCGCATGCGCCAAGCTCATGAAGTGTGTAGCACTTATCGAGATGTCGCAACAACGAGTCTACTTGAAGTTTTTATTGATGAAGCTGAGCGCCGCACTTGGTTTCTCTATGAAACTCAGTCTGGTAGATAACAACGATTTTATTTTTCAGCAAGAAAAAATTTTGTAGCGCCTGCTACGGCAGCAGGCACTACAAAAAAATTAACAATAGGAATCATGCTCGCTAATAAAATAGAAATTCCAAAATGAAAGGCATGCCACGATCGTTGATTTAGCCAAACACGGGCTTCGCTTAGTGAAATATTGTTATTTTCAGTTGGATAATCAATATATTGTAATGACAAATATTTGGCATTAAATAAAAACCAAATAATGGGCGCAGCAATTTGAATGATGGGAATAAAAAATAATAATAAAATTAGCATTACGCGTGGTAAATAATAAGCAATAATCGATAATTGTCTGCCCATACTTCTGGGAAGATCTTGACAAATTTCTAGCATTGATTTGCTAGGTATGGTTTTTCCACTGAGATAAAATTCAACTTTTTCAGCAAGCAAGCTATTAAATGGCGCACTTAATAAGTTAGCAAATAAAGAGAAAGTGTAAATGACAACAAAAGAAAAGCTAATAAAAAATAAAATCCATAAAATTTTTCCTAACCATTGTAACCAGTGTGGAAAATGATTTTCAATCAGCATATTAAGTTCATTAAAATAATGCTGGGCTATAAAAAATAAACCAATAAATAATAGAATGTTGATGAGAAATGGCATAATGACATAGCGCTTTAAACCTGCTTGTAAAATGAGTTTATAGCCAGCGTATAAATAATTCATCCGTATTGTCGCCATTTTTTTGTCTTTGTTTAGCTTAGCATAATAATGTTAACTATTCAGTAATAGGAGGGGGCGCGAGTGTAGTGTTTAAAATACCGCTCCGAGCGAAACATCCCTGTTTTTGGCTTGCCATCCATGGCAAGCAAGTCGCTTTATTTTAAACACTACACTCGCGCCCCCTCCTATTACTGAATAGTTTCTTATAAAAATGCTTAGTTTTCGCCCTTATATCAGTTAAACTAGCTTTTTTTATAATAACTATTCAGCAGCTAGAGAGTTCGGTGGGCACGCTGCGCTTTGCCCACCCTACAAAAATAACTTATAAAAAACGTAGGGTGGGCAAAGCGCAGCGTGCCCACCGAACTCTCTAGCTGCTGAATAGCTACTTTTTACAAGGAACGAGGAATTATGTCACTGAATTCGAAAGACAAAAAGCATTTAAAAGCACGGGCGCATTCGTTAAGACCAATAGTCTATATAGGCCATAATGGTTTAACTGCAGCAGTTAATCTTGAAATTGATCGAGCATTGCACGATCATGAGTTATTTAAATTGCGGATTCAAAACGAAGATCGCGTGCTAAGAAAAGAATTGTTTGCTGAAATTTGCCAAATTCATGGTGCAGAGCTTGTGCAAATGACAGGTTGTGTTGGGGTTTTATATCGGCAGAATGAAGAATAGTCCGGTATCGTTCTTGGTGATATAGCGTAAGCATTGTAATTTTCTGCTTATTATTCATACAGTTGTACATAAATCGCTATTAGACTTTCTTGCTATAAAATACTAATATTAGATATGGATTGTTAATAATGCGCGCCGTTTCATTTTTTATTAAAAGGTGAACAATATGCAAAGGTTAATAATTTCTATCTGTTTGTTTGTGTTTTCATTCACGACTGCTCATGCGCTTGACGCAGTTAGCTATCCAAAATTAAACATTGCTGTTATTCAAAAACAACTGCGAATAAAGGGAGTTTTTGATCAAAAAGATAATCTATATAAAATTACTGTTCCACGTTCTGATCTTGCTGTGGTAGTCAATGGAATAAAATTAAATGCAGAACAAAGTTTAAATTCTTGGGTGAATTTTCAAAAGTCAGGAGTAGACGTTGCTCTTACTGGCGATCTTATCTTGTCACCTGATCAAGTCAATCCCGTGATGAGTGTTGCCTTAGCAAATCAAATTGAAGTGCTTAGCTTATACAGCCCGTTTATTTGGGAATCCCCTCGTATTGTCAGAATGCATATTAAAGCGCAGGGTAATGAGTATCGATTGGCTAGTGCGGTGGAAAAAATATTTAATAAAATAAAAACAACCACACATGGCAGAGGTGACTTTCCTTTTGTTAGTCAAAGCGATTTAGAATCGTCAGTCAGTGGCGGACAAATTCATTCGGTATTAGGTGGGAAATTTTCAACAAAAGATGGTGTTCATCATTTTGCTTTTAATAAAAAAAATCCGGGGACATGGGCTACGTTTTCTGGATCAAATGCACATGCTATTGTTGAAGGTAATGTTGCAGTTAGCGCAGCTGAATTACAAAAAACATTATTATCTCTGCGTAAAAGCGATTTTTTTGTTGTAGCAATTTATCAACAGGAAATTAATCCAGAATCAAATTTAGTTTATATTCATTACTGGGGATTAGGAAATGCGTTTGCCTTAGCGAAAACAGTAAGAAATACGCTTGTTTTAGCTCAGTCACAAACAGTGAAGAGCCGGCAAAATATTCTTTATCCAGATCAGCAGTTAGCTAGCTCACCCAATAGTGTTTATAACGCAGAGCGTTGGTCTAATACCGTTTTTCCAACAGTTGCTGCGCCAGCGCCAGTTAAAAATCATGTTGAAGCGTGGGTTTCTACTGCTCTCGGTTTGGAAGTAAGAGATTCACTTTATATGATTCCTAGTGGTTTATTACATGATTTAATTGCGGCACAAAATAAAAATTATAATTACGTTGCTAAGTTAGTTAAGGCCTCACCTATTATTTTTTCTGCACAGAATGAAGCATCTATAGATGGGCAACATAAAAAATTAATGCAAAAATTAGCAATGAATTTGGCTGTTATTTCTGCGCGGAGTGAAAAAATGGTGAGTATAAGACAGCAAGATAATTTGCCAGCGTTTGCTATGCTTGCAATCAATGGTCATCATTCCTCTGGGATTTATAAGCCAGCAACATGGAAAAAATTATCTGCTTATAAACTCAAAAAAAAGCATAGCACTCAAACAAAATTAGCCTTAATTCATGCGAAAAAACCATTAAAATCTTCACTGCGTATCGTGAGAAACAAAACGACTATTAATGTACAGTTTCCTCTTTATACGGCACATAGCCAAGTAATACATAGAAAGTTGGCGGTTGCAGATAAAAAAGTTTTTGCTAATCAACCAGCAGTATATCCTTTCGATGGTGTTGCTAAATATTAATAGCTGAGGAGTTATTTTCATGAAAAATTATCAAATTAAGTTAATTATTGTTGGTTTTTTTTCGTTATTTTCTTTAGCAGCTTTTGCTGGAAATTATAGTTTTTTAGTTGATTCTCCTGTAAGTTATTTTACTAATCAAGATTGGGATATTTATAAATCGGCGGAACAAAAAGCAATTCATTCTGCCGATGGAGTTAAAGTTACGTGGAAAAATCCTGCCTCTGGAGCATGGGGATATTTTATACCCTCTCAGACGAGAAAAGAGAGCGGAACAGTTTGTCGTACAATGCGAGTCGTAAGTAATGCGAAAGCTCGTTCAGGTGAGGCTGCGTATAAGGTATGTAAATATTCAAATGGTTGGAAGGCTGTGTAGAATGTGTAACCATTTGGCAGTGCGCCTGGATCCCGCGGACAAGCCGCGGGACGTTGAGATAACAGCCGCGGGATCCAGACGTACTTCTGAATGCTTATCATTCAATAAAAGCACTTGAAAAAATTTAGCATTAAACAGCAATTATAGTCCATTTATTGATCTAGCTTAGCTTTCTTTTGACCGCTGATTAATCGATCTAAAAGTTAAAGTCCCAGAGCTCCCCCCCTTCTTTTGTGAGCAAATATAATGCAGTATCACGCGACGTGTATAATTAACACCTCTGTCAATAGGTTAAATAAAAATCATTTTCAGCACAGTACGGCATTTTTAAGCTAGACTAAGAGTATAAAAACATCAAAAGGGGGAGTTGCTATGAAAAGATTGAAATCAGTAGTAGCGTTAATGATTGGTGTGTCTGCAATGAGTTTAACTGCTTGTACCACATCAGGTGGTAGCAATAGTGTGCCAGGAGGGCCGCCTACAGGTGTTTATGAACAACCTAAGCCTCAGGTTCCTTATGAGTCGCGATTACCACAACATTTAGCTACCCATGAAAAAACAGTTTATATCGATCCTAATGTGCATGCGTGGGGTGCTTATGGATCAGATGGGACTTTAGTTAAGGCAGGGATAGTAACAGCGGGTTCTGATTATTGTCCTGATCTCGGGCGAAAATGTCATACAGCAACAGGCAGTTTTCGTGTTTATTCTTTAGGTAGTCCAAACTGTAAGTCAACAATTTATCCAAAACCTAAAGGTGGTGCGCCTATGCCATATTGCATGTTTTTCCATGGCAATTTAGCAATGCACGGTACTTATGGTAATGGTGTTGCTGAAGCTAATTTAAGCCATGGTTGTGTGCGTTTACGCGTTAGCGACGCAGAATGGTTGCGTTATAACTTTGTTAATGTAGGCACAAAAGTAGTAGTTAAACCATACTAAATAATAGTAATGTAGGGTGGGCAAAGCAAAGCGTGCCCACCTTTCTCTCGAGTTAAATAACGTTATTTCAATTGCTGAATAACTTGTTGTGTTAAGTCAATTGAGCTATTTAAGTAAAGTAAGTTGGTGTTAGTTTGAATGAGGTCAAAATGTCCGCTTTGAGCCAGCTTTGTGATGACGTCACCTAATTTAGCTAACAAGTCTTGTGTATATTGACCTTGAGTTGCAGCTAAGTCTTTTTGTAAAGCAGCACTTAACGTTTCAAAGTCTCTTCTTTCACCAGCAATTCTAGTTTGGAGACTAGCACGATCAGCTGTTGTCATTTTAAAGCTGCCGTAATTTAATTGATCCATGTCATCTTGTAATTTTTTTTGTGCGCTATTTAACGCATCTTGTCGTGGTTTAAAGTCTTTGCTGATTTTTTCATTATATGAGACAGCAAGCGGTGATTTTTGCACCACTTGTTCTATGTTGACCACACCAATTTTCAAATTATCAGCAAAAGTATTTCCAGTTACTGCTAGCATTGAACAGATACCAATTAGGGCTAGGCGTTTCATAGAGATCTCCTTCGGTTAAATACGTGTAAAGCTTATTATAACGCATTAACTGCCTGCTAGGGGAGTATAAGTATGAAAAATATAACAATTTTATTGAAAAATTGGTCGGGGATTGACAAAAAAAACGATAATTGGTTTTTTATGAGCAGTGCTTTGTCATGCCAGCAGTTTTTAGCTGGCATCCAGAAGCGCCTTAGTTTGTTCATGGTGCTATGTTAGAAACATCAATATCTAATTTTGGTTTTTCTATTATCAGATGAATTTTATTCAAGATCTCTCTGGATGCCAGCTAAAAACTGCTGGTATGACAAATGGCATGACATATTAGTTAAAAATAAATCCCACAATAAAATATTTTGGTTTCAATAAAAGTTTGCTAATCCCTTCAATCCGCGGAGCTTTATTAACTGCATAAATCGCCGCCATGTCAAAGTGAGGATTATCACTCGATTTAACTAATTGAACATTAGTAAAATACCCTTCTGGATGCAGCACCATGGAAACAATAGTGCGACCACGAACACCTAAGCTGCCTTCTAGTTTGGGATAATTAAAATTAGCAGACAGTGCGCGTCCTAAAAGTTTTAGCAATGGATCGGGTAATTCATTTTTGTCACCAATTAATAAAATCGGTTCGCTTTCGGCAAGATTATTAAAAGTTTGTTGTACTTGATCTTGACGGAGAATATCGCGTGACATATCCATGAAAGATTTTTTATGTTGATGAGTTAAACCATATTTGGATTTTGTGACGTTAGGTTCTTTGATTTTTGTTAATGATTTTTCCGGTACTGATGGTTGTGTTGCACTTTTCTGCGCAGGTGATGAAAGTGTTGGAGTAATAGCAGCCTTATAAACAAAAGAAGGAATATAAAGTTGTGGTGGTTTTTTATATTTATCAATTGGCGTAATTTCTAATATTAATATCGTAGTAAAACCTCCTATTAGCAATACATGCAATAGCAGGGAAAGTAAAAAGCTGTGACGCATCATTTTTGTTGTTGTTCTATCCATAGAGCATCCAATCGCTGTTTAACTGTTAGGGTTGTGATGCTTTTGCTTTCTTTTTTCGAATGACAAATAGCCAATAGCAAATGACGGCAATACCAAGAATGAATCCAACAGCCCAGAGAGGTCTTACTGTAACCCAAGCGATTGCAATGCCGATTCCCCATAAGAATAAACCGAGAATAAATGCAATAATTCCTGTGCCAAACTCAACAATAGAGCCTAAAAATGGCAGGAAATCAGCTAGTATAGCGAAAGGTTTCAGGATCAAGCTTACACCTATCATCATCATGACTAGGCTACAAATTCGTAATATCCAGGTCATTAGCTGATTTTCATCGAGCGCATTTTGAATCATGACTTCTGGAGAACTTTTACCTGTTTCTAATAACAGGACAGATTCACCAGCCGGTGCTACATAAGCTTGTACGGTATCTGTAGTTTGTTGACCAATGATGCTAACAGTTTGTGGTATGTTGATAATGAATTCGCTAACTTTCATATCACCTACCGCGGGTATTTGTGAGTTTTCACCAATATAAATACCTTCATCAGTTGGGGTGATGGGTTTTTTAACTTTAGTTTGTAACTCACTCATTTCAGTTTTTGAGAGATCATATACTGTTGCACCGCCGATTTTTTTAATTAATTCTGTTGGTAAATGAAAGTCACCTACGGTGACAGTCGTAGCGTATTTTTCTCTGGGTTTAATTAATAATTCAGCGGGATTTTCGTGGCCAGTTTGTTCTTTAAAAGTTGAGCTATCAATTAAACTTGAAGACCAGGTTTTAGAGTAAGTGTAATTTTTTATTTCTTTTTCTGAGCCACCCATTTCTTTTTCTTTTTTAGTTTCGACATTTTCTTGCCATTGATACATTTCAATTTTGCGTTCAAGTTTGATGGCTTTTTCAGAAATATTAAATAACGGATCTTCTAATACATCTTCGGTAGTAGCATCACCAGTAAAATAAATGACGCGGAGATTGTTTTGATCATTAATGGGTGCATTGGGTACTGTGATGAGAACTTGTTGAGCTTGCTGCAGAGATTGTGCAGTATGCAATGCTTTGCCTTCATTCCAAAATATTAAAAAGAAAGCACCAATGATAAGTAAAATACCAAATAATACGCCGGCAAATGTCCCGCCGATTCGACTACCCCAAGATTGGGTGGAAATTTCTTGTACCATGGTAGCATCTCCTTTAGTTAACTTGTTCGTAACTATTCAGCGATGAGCGCGCGTGTGAGTGCGATATTTAAAATACCGCTCCAAGCGAAACATCCCTGTTTTATGCTTGCCATCCATGGCAAGCAAGTCGCTTTATTTTAAATATCGCACTCACACGCGCGCTCATCGCTGAATAGTTACACTTCTTCCATTATAGCAGAAGTCAATTTAAAGAGGTAAGTTTGAGGAGGGGCTTGATATGCTGTTGAATAGTTATTTTAGTGCTAGTGTAATTTTTATCAACATCATGAATATACAGTCTTTTTGAAAGGCGGCACTCTTCCAGTGCAGGCCTGGCTTCATAATAGAGCTGATCTAGACTATACTATTATAAATAAGATAAAAACTATTACATACAAGGGGAGAGCTGGCCATGGGTCCACGTGATAATAAAATTGATTATGCAAGTATAAATACGGCGTTGGCTAATTTTAAAAGATTTGTTGATAATTTAATGCGGGCTGATAATCTTGATCGTGATCTGCGTGTAAAACTTCATGATGCTAGACGAATACTGATTATGGTGTTGAGAGTGGGCAAATAATATTAGATACTCAGATGTACAGAGGAGGTATTGTCACTGAAGCAGCAACGATGAAATATCATGAAAAAATTCTAGTCATATTTCCTGATTATAATCCTACAGCTAAAAAAATATTTCTCAAGCTACAACAGCAGCGCAGGCTGATGTAAAAACGGCTCCAGGTGAGCATAATCTTACCCAGACACAGATTTTTGCTAAAAAATAGTTTTATTTTTGTTAAAGCGGGTCTATAGCAATTGATTTTACAGCGCTGCTTCCTTGTTTTACTTTTTAGCATCAATCATCACCCAATTAAATTAGTATCATTCAATACCATATATTTATCAGGCTAATCACCCATGTTTATGACACTTTATGTGTTAAGTAATTTTACTAGATATAAAATTATTTATAAGCAGAGAATAATATAAAAGATAATTTATTACGGTTAGTAAGATGTATAGGCAGATAAGAAAATGAAAAATCTTAGTCATTGGAAAAAAACAATTCCTGTTTTTTCTCAGCGTGCTCAAAGTCTTTTTGATCCTTTACAGAGAGAAATAGATAATGCAATTAATGAATTTTATAATATGCTCCAACCCCCAGTGTCATCTTCTGTGGATGACGTAGATAAATTAATGATTAATCCTTTTGTTGATATTATTGAAGATGAAAATACTTTTAAAGTAGAAGTGGAAATACCAGGAATGGGCGAGGAAGATGTAAAAGTTGCAATTAAAGATCAGATTTTGTCAATTACAGGGAAAAAAGAAACATCAAAGAAAGATGAGGGGAAAAATTATATTTCTCGTGAAATTAGTTATGGATTTTACGAACGAGATATACTTTTACCAGATTACGTGGATCCTGATAAAGCTAAGGCTTCGTTTAAAAAGGGAATGTTGTGGGTTAGTTTTCCTAAAAAAGAAGGTGCTGGGAAAAAAATCCGCGAAATAAAAGTAGAAAATGCCGATAAAAAACCCTGAGTCAGTCAATAAAAAGGAAATTGCATGACAGTCTGTGCATCGTGTGGAAATGATTATGCAAACACATTCAAGATAGTAATGGAAAGTGAAAGTTATGACTTTGATTGTTTTGAATGTGCAATAGCGAAGCTAGCTCCTATCTGCCAAAATTGCGGCTGTAAGATTATTGGGCATGGAATCGAGTCAGTAGAATTTTATTTTTGCTGTTCGCATTGTGCTCGTCATTCTGAAACAAAGGCTAATGAAAAACTAAGTTATTGTTAGTAGGTAATTTTTATTTATGAGTTGATAAATTAAAGAAATGTTTTATAGCAGAAGATTAAAAAGAGCTGGGATAATAACTTGAGTATTTTATGACGGACAAAGTCAATAAAATTAAATGGTCGCAAGATGTAAGTAAAAATAGCAATGCGCTTGATTTAGAGCAGGGTGTCTTCATCTTAAAGTTAGAGTCTATCCTTTGCATATAACTTTTTTAGCTTTATGCCGTCAATTTTCCCCGTTAAGTTTAACGGCAATTTATCGAGGATAATTATTTTGTTCGGTATTTGCCATTCTTGCAGATGTTCAGTAGCATATTTCATGATTTGATCGGGTGTTACTGGATTGGTTGATTTATTTTTTAACTCAATAAATGCGATTGGAATTTCTTTTTTATTTTCATCAGGGAGGCCAATGACAGCAGCAGCTTTTATGGCTGGATGAGCAAATAATATTTGCTCTATTATCGAGGGGTAAATGATGTGGTTTTTATGATGGATTATTTCGCTGGCTCGGCTCATGTACCAATAATAATTTTCTTGATCAAGGTACGCTAGGTCACCGGTTTTGAACCAACCATCAATAAATGTTTTTTGATTAAGCTCAGGTAAATTCCAGTAGCCAGAGCAGCATGCTGGTGATTGTACCCATATTTCGCCTGGCTCTCCTTGGGCTACCGGGTTGTTATTATTGTCTCTAAGTTGTATTTGTACTGACTTGATTTTTTTTCCTATAGAACCTTTATGTTGATCGTAAGGATTGGGATTAATGATAACGATTCCAATTTCAGTCATTCCATAACCGATTCTGAGTGGAGCGCCAGTTTTTTTGGTAAATGCTGTGGCAAGATTTTCAGGAATATTATCGCCGCCCGCAAATGCACAAATTACATTATTAAAGGCTTTTTTATTGATATTTGGATAATTGAGTAGGTCATAATAAAGTGGAGTGTGTAGGTTGATATGAGTAGGTTGGTATTCTTGCATTGCTTGCATATAGTTGTGTGTGTCAAATCCAGGCAGTAAGACTGCAGTACCGTTATATAAAAGTGTGATTAGCGTGGTGCTGATTCCACCGATATGTCCCATCGGTTGAGCAATCAGATAAGTTAAGCCATGTTTGATAATTAAAATTTCAATGAGTGTTTGCATAAAGCCGTAAAAGCTACGATAAGAATGTGTTATTCCTTTTAAGACCCCAGATGTGCCGGAAGAAAAAATAATCATTGCAAGATTGTTGGGATCAATTGTTGATGGTGTTAGTTGAATGTTTTGTTGGTTGGTAGTATTGATTTTTTCGTAGGTATCATCAACTAGTTTAATTTTACATTGCGGTGGAAGACTTTGTTTTATTAAAGCATGTTTTTCTGTCGTGGTAATGAGATAGTGTGCATTAACCAAAGTAATAACTTGGTTGATGTGAGATGAGTCTTGTTCATAAATAATGGGTATGATCGGTATTCCAAGATGAAAACAGGCAAGTTGCCAGCAAAGCAACTCAGGGGAGTTTGGTAAACAAAATGCAATATGTTGTGATGACGAACATTGCATTGTAGTTAAAATATTAATAATTTCAATTGAGCGATTAACTAGGTTTAATGTAGAGAATGATTGATTTTTATAAATCAGCACGCCTTGATTGTGGTGTAATAGTTGAAAAAGTACATTTTGCAACATAGAATATCTCCGTGCTTAGTTTTTTATAGTATAGTTTAGCAAGTTGATTAGCAACTAGGAGTGGCTCTAGTGATTAAGGTCGGTATTTAAGACAATAGAGTATGGAATATATAACTACCGGTGACCGGTGTTTTGTTTCAAAATAACATTTATAATTGGCTATAATGAGCCTAAAATAAGCGTTTTTAGGCTTGTTTAGTGAGTTTTATTTGTTGTTTCACATACTGCCTTTGACAGCAGGAAATAGTTTTTGTATCCTAGCTCCCTAGAAATAGGGAATTTTTCCTAAAAAATGAGTTACTTTGCTCAATAATGGCCGGGAGCCTTCAATGATAATACGAAAGTTGTCAGTTTATACGATGATGTGTTTGTCTGTGATTTCTTTTTCAACTTATGCAGCGAGTGTTGATACGCAGTCTGAGATGCCACGTTCAGGTTTTTTTGCGGGACTTGGCGGTAGTTATAATAGTGTTTATCCAAATCAAGCAATTAATGGCAGTTTAGTGGCTAATTATTATGCCGATGGAGCTCTTGCTACTATCGCAGAAAATACCTTACCTTCTTTCAGTACGCCGCCTATTATGACAACATTTGCTCCAGTAGTTCAAATAGGTTATTTCAAGCAGTTTGCAGATAGTCATTGGTTCTGGGGCGCAAAACTTTTGTATCAATATTTAAATCTTAAGTCTTCTAATAAGTTCAGTGATTCTAACTCCTTTTTCTCCGGTGTTGGTTTTCCTGGGGCGCCAACCCAACCTATAGCGTTGCTTTCACAAAACGCTTCAATTGAGATTAATCATGAGTTTATATTCATGCCGCTTATGGGGTATTCATTTAAAAATAACCAGATTTATTTTGGTATTGGCCCTGCCTTATTTGAGTCTAAATCAACATTGTCTCAGTCGATGGAATATCTTACTTTTGCCGCGACTCTACAGGATGATATTGTGTTTAACAAAGCGAGTAATAAAAATTGGATGTGGGGCGGTGCTTTTCAAGTTGGTGTCACTCATTATTTTAATCCTGAGTGGTTTGTAGATTTAAACTATCTCTATGGAGCAACGAAAACCTATGATTACAATGATAGACCTGCTTTTGCTAGTGCAGTGACTCAGGCAGGTGTAACATTGAGTAATAGTACAGCATATAAAGTGCATACTTCGCAATATATTACTACGCAATCGTTTATGCTTACTGTGAATAAGGTGTTTATGTAGTAGTCTTGCTTAGGGTGGTATGCAACTACTTGATCATTTTAGCTAATATTAGTATTTGTTTACTTTTGTGCTCTTATTGGTAAAAAAAATTTGTTTAGCAAGATCGATTGGGTTGCCTGTAGTTAATAGCTCTATGGCGTTTGGCCAGCAGTTTGTTGCTAGTATGCCAAGTGATTTGCTTAGTTGTGCTGAAAAACGCGGCATTAGAGGCGCTGTTACTTTTGCGAGTAATTGCGCAGCTGCAAGCTCAAGTGCAATAGCTGTTTGATATTCATTTGAGATATGAATATAACGGTGAGCATCTGCAAAAATTAATGCATTTTTTACTAAAGAATTTAATTCATTGGCTACCTGATTAAGTGAAAAGTCCTTAGCGCTGTAGTATCTTGTAATAGTTTTAAGATGATGTTCAAGGCTGTTAAAGTAAGCAATTTGTCTAGGTGTCCATGAGTTAGCTATAGGTGCAGGCGCGCGACTTGCAAAAGCGTCTTGTATACGTTTGCCGAGATTGGTGAGCCAATGTTGCCATTGCCCGAGTAAAGTTTCGTCAATGCATTGATGGAAATTTTTAAGCGTAAAATTAGTACGCTTTTGTTCGCCGCGTGTCAATGCTAAGTAATAACGGATAGCATCGACATTATCAGATGTAAGAATGTCTTTACCCCAGATTGCATGACGCCTGCTGGTAGAGAACTTACGGCCGTTAAGCAAGTAGAATTCATTTACATTGTAATCGATATCACATTGCCATTTTGGAAATGCTAAGTGATATAATATTGGAAATAAAATTGTGTGATAGAAGCTATTATCGTAACCAAAAAAGTGAATAATTTTCCAATCATTTTGTGGTTGGTCAGCGTGCCAAGGACGCTTCAAATGTTGTGCTAACTCACCAATGCCATATAAAAATCCATATGCTACTTCTACCCATCCCCAGATGACTTGTTGTCCCTCAACAAGTTCAAGTGGAGGGATACCCCATGCAGCAGGATGAGTGAGTGCTATAGAAGAGTTTTTGCGCGCAAATATTTTTTTTGCTAACTGTTGTAAGCGAAGAGATATTTTTCCCTGCTTATGATGTTGATATACCACATTTTTAAAGTTGTTGAGATCGATTGCGTAACGTTCAATCGTGTTATGTTGTGGTGGTAAGTTAGATAATTGGGAATATGGTTTTATCAACTCTACGCATGAGTTAGGTTCGCCGCATTCTTCACACATGTTTCCTCCGGTGGAGGAGTCGCAGGTAGGACAGTTACCACGCACGTCACCTTCATAAAGATATTGATGAGTTTGGCTATCAAACAGTGATGTGTCACGTACGCGTTCAACACCGTTCACTGTCAGACGTGAGAAAAAAGTCTGCATACCTTTTGCATATGAAACATTTCTGCTGGTAACAGTATATTGATCAAGGTGAATGTTCATCATTTCCAAAGTATTTTTTATTTCAGCTGCATAATGTGCCGCTATTATTTGTGGAGTGGTTCGCTTTTGTCGCGCTAGTCTTGCAACATAGCTTTGATAGTCATCACTACCACTTAAATGATATGCTTCCTGGCCAGTTGACCGAAGAAAGCGCACAAGAACATCGGCGCCTAGATAAGGCCCAGATAGATGCCCTAGATGCAGATCTCCATTGGGTGTGGCTGGTGCAGAGAATACAAAAATAGGCTGATTTTTTGTTGTATGCGTATTAGTAGGGCGCATGACTTTATCCTCCTCAATATTTTTATATATCATTATTTTGAAAAAATAGTTTTTTTTCAAAATCTACTTATAATTAACTATTCTAAAGTTTTTTAAAGCATTAAAATCAGTATATAGTTCAGTAAAATTAGTATTCCATAAAAATATCTCTGCAATTTTATCATTTATGGTTACAGGTTTTTGTGTAGTTTGACCTGCTTGGGCAAAAAAATTAATTTCATGCTGGCTTTTAATGCTTGGAATGTTGAAAGAATCAATAACACCTAATGTTGCAGGGAACCAAAGGCAAGCACAATAAGGGCCTTTTTTGTCAAAATGCAAAGTGTAGTCTTCTTTAATCTGTAATAATAAGTTTGCTTCAAGGAAGCGAACGTTTAAATGTTTATGATATAGCTTTGCAAGCCATGCGCCGCCTGCGCGTGCGGCTATTTCTAAGAATATAATTTTATTTTCATTGGTAATAAAAACTTCTAGATGAGTAATACCACTTCCGCTATATTCAAGCGCAGATAAGACTTTACGATTAAATTTTTCTAGCTGAATAAACTCTTTTTTGTGCTCTGGTAGGGTAATGCTGCCTAAGGTATTACCTTGTAAATATTCAAAGACAGGTTTAGTATATTCTGAAATTTGTGTATATAAAATTTTTCCATTTTTAATAAAGCTGTCGCAATGATAAAGTTTGCCAGTAATATATTCATCTAATTCAAAGTTCTTTTTTTTGTTGTGTGTTTTTAGCCATGTTTTTAGCATAATCATATTATCCAGTTTTTCTGCACCATTGCTATTAGCATCGTCAATAGGTTTGACAAAGACAGGAAAGCCAAGAGTTGAGATAATTGTGTTAATGTAGTTTTTATTAGTATGAAATTGTTTTTGCTCAAGCTCTAGGTGACGTGGTAAATTTATTTTTTTGTTAAGCAAAGCAGCCTTCATGACTAATTTATTGGTGAAACGGTTGGCTACCTGTGCATTTAATCCAGGTAGTTGATAATGTGAACGTAGCTGACCGCAGACATTAACGCACCATTCTGAGTTAGTTACAATATTTATAGGGATGTCAGCATATTCATTCAATATCTTATCTATGTGTTTTTTAGCTGTGTTGAAACTAAAGTCGTTGGTTATTACTATTTTTTCAAATAAAGTATGTTGTTTACGTTCATATAGCTTTTGATAGCTTATAGGATTAATTAATAAAAATAATCGGTAGTGAGTTGGATTGCTAATTTTAGCGATATTAATAGTGAAATTCTGGCTATTTTGTAATATAAAGATATTTTTCATAATGTTCTCCCACTGATGTTAATATTAATGTGACTAGCGGCTAACTTGCTTATAAGCTGCGTAAATCTATCTGCTTGAAAAAACTGCTCTGGCCGAATAAGACCTTTAGCTAAAGCTGTGTCAGCTAGCATTAACAATGCGGAAATGGCCACAGTGTAGCCAGTAGTTCTTGCCATTGCAGTAAAGCCGGTCTCTTCATCAAAGTAGTCAAGAATTGTCATTGACAATGTGGATTCGATTTTATTTTGTAGGTTACCGTAAGCTGATAATTGTAGGATAACTACATCTCGATCTTTGTCAGTAAAAGTTGTGCTAGGTTTTAAAATTGCTTCAACTACCTGCCTTGGTATAACGGACTGACCGGCTATTTCTATGGCTTGTTGACTGAGTAAGCCTAGTTCGGTAAGTATGCCAATTTTTTCTGCAAAGCCTGGCCAGCGCAATGTTTTTTGTGTACACAGGCGTGCTTTTTTTAGCTGGGGTAGTTCGATTAACCATGGCAACATGCCATCGTGCCAAGCTTCAAGTTGTCCCACCGTGGGTATATTAATTTTTTCAATTGCTGAAAAGCGCGGAGTTGTTTTTAATTCGCCATATTCGATAAAATAGGTAGTACGTGGGTCTATAGGTAACTGATGGTTAGCAAATGTTGATTTGTAAAACAAAGGCGGGATAGGGTTCAATGGAATTCCGCCACAACGAATATGTAGTGTATCTAATGTTGAAAAATGCTTAATAATATGATGAGCACAGATTTCGGTTAGCCCAGGTTCTAAGCCGCAACCTAGCATTATGCTGCCTTGATTGGCGGTAATTTCTGTTTGTAGTTTTGTTAGCTCCGAGTAATCAGGGCGAGTAATACTAACAAAAGGTTTGTTATTATTTAATGCTGCTTTAATGATTTTAATCGTAGCCTGCCAAGGAACAGTACCAATAATAATATTATAATCCTTAATAGCGTTACTAAGGATGTCCGAGTTATTCACATCTAAACAAAGTGTTTGTAGTTTTTGGGTAGAAATTAAGTTATTTAACCGCTTAATAAGTAAGGTTAATTGATGTTGGTTATTATCAATTAATAAAATGTGTGTAACAGCCATCTCTTTTAACAAATAAAAAACAGCTGCTATTCCCATGGCTCCCGCACCTATTATAACTATTTTCATATCTTTTCTCCTGGAATTATGCCTAATTCTTTGTGACTAGGGTTAATAAAGATAAAAAATATAAAAAATATTATTAGTAGCGCAAATAGACTAAATGCTAAATTCCAGCAATTATTAGCATAGCTGTAACCGGCTAGGATAACACCGATGAAGTTACCAATGCCTTCACCTACTCCCATTGCAAGAGCATTAATAGCGAATCCTATAAGTCGCATATTTTTTTGTGTAGAGTTAATCACTAGGATATTAAGCATAGGTGTTGAAATTATTTCAGCGAGGCTCCAAAAAATAACAGCAAGATAAAGACAAATAATGTTTTGATGGCTAGTTAATATTAGAAAACCGATAAGAAATAACCAAAGTGAAATTAATAGTTGTTGATACAAGGTAAGTTTTTTATAAGCAATCCATTTAATAATAGGTAAAGTAAAAATTACGATAATGGATGAGTTTATTAGGTAAATCGAACCTAATAAGTTCTGTGCTAGTAAGCCTTTCACGACATAGAGGGGCACTAAAGAAAAAAGCTGAGCTAGTAAAAGCCATAATAAAACAGTAATAAATAAAGTAGAGCGAATTCTTTTTGAATAAAATTGACATAAGATACCGTTGAACCATTGGTTGATGTTAATTTTTTCATGGGAAATAGTTAATGGAAATAACCAGACTATCATTGCACCTAATGCAAAGATGCTGGCTGAGAAAAAGCAAAAACCGTATTGTGGATATTTTAACATTAATGAGTTGCCAATCAGTGGGCCAAGTGCTGCTGCAAAATTTGTTACCATGTTTAATGCAGCAAAGCGCATTAAAGTTGAGTTGCTTTTAAGATAGGAGGTTGCAGCGCGGATTAGTAAGCCATTTGTGCCGTAGCCTATGCTAATAGTGAGTAAAGCAGCAACAATTAGCCAGCTTGATTGTGTGTAGCCTAATAAAGTATAGCCACTAGCACAAATAATCATAGAATAAAACATGATATACCGCGTATTTATTAGATTAATAAGTGGTGCAAAAATAATGCGGGATGTTTTAAGTGCAATAGCAAAAAAAAGTAAAATAATCGATATAGTTTCAACTGTTAAGTGGAGATTGTTGAGAAAGTAAATAGCCATTAATGAGTAAGCAGTAAAATGCCCCAAGTTTGCCAACCCATTGCACCAAAGCAATAATGAAAATGTTTTATTTTGGGTATTCATGTTACACCTCTTAGCTAGCTTTAATGTAAGGGATACAAGCATGATCGATTTCTTTTAATATTTTTTCGCAGAATTGATAATCTGGGTGTTTAATAATGCATGCAGCCAGGCGTGGGTTGTTAAAATGTTCTGGTGGCATTTTTATTAAGCTATTTAATGGTGCTACAAGAATGAAGTTTTCTATATAAGGATTTTGCAAAACATTGTCTAGGCCACTTATTTGTATAAATTGCCCAGCTTGCTGGGCCACTATATATCGGATGCCGCTGACAATGTTGTAGTGTTTGTTAAGAATAGGTTGTTGTCCAGCGGCTATTCGAATGAGGTTTTCGAACATATTAATTCCTGTGCTAAAAGGTATTAGATGTGAGTTAATATAGTCACCACCTAATCTGGCTGCCACTTCAATAAATCGAAATCCTTTGCTGGTGATTTTGGCTTCTAAGTGAAATCCGCAATTATTAAGGCCTAATTTTTTTATAATAAAATCTGATTTGATAAAGATTTCTTTTTGGATGTCTACTGGTTTATTGCTAGGAAAAATGTGCTGATATTCCTGATAATAATTTTGTGTTGTCCATTTATCAGTAATACCTACTATATGAACTTGATTGTTGGTGACAAATCCTTCTACGCTAAATTCATCACCATCTAAATATTCTTCGATAATGAATTCAGCGCCGTATTGTTTAAAAATAGGATCAAAATTGGGTTTGGCAATTTTTTGTAATTGTGCAAATGCAGAGTAAGCATCCTGAGGAGTGTGCAATTTAAAAATGCCTTTACTTCCAAAGGCACCTATAGGTTTTATAATAGCTGGAAAACCTATTTCATTAATAGCATCAGTGAGTGATGCAATATCATTGACATGCTTAAACATGGGTAGAAGTTCTGGATAATCAGCTAGTGCAGATTTCATGATGAATTTATTTCTTGCTTTTTTAGCCGCGCTAACAGGTAGGCCTGGTAAATCTAATTTTGCACAGATGTGTGCAACGAGCTCCACGTCTGCTTCTGTCCAGGCCGGTACGCCGACAATGCGATATATCTTTGCTAATTTGTCTACTGCTGCTAAAGCTTGATCTGAAATAAAAGTATCTACAATTTCAATATGTTGAAAAAAATGTTGAAAGTGTCTATTAGGTTTTGAATTAGTTAGTAGAACAATATCATAACCTAGGTTTTTGGCTGCCATGATGCAAGTAAATTGTTCTTTTTCAATTTTTCGGGTATTAACAAATAATAATATCGGATTATTACGCATGAGGATGTACCTCCTGTATTAAAAGTTTGGAAAAAAATGGTTGACTGCGTAAAGTGATTTTTTTCTGGGAAGATAACCACTCAATAGCAGGCTGTAATTTTGTTATTTGTATAGTTTCACGATAGCCAAGCGCATACCAAAGTTTTTCAGCAAATTCAGGCATGATGGGCCAGCTATAAATCGCCAGGCAGCGCGCAGCCATGAGTTCTAATGCAATATGGGTGCGGGCTTTATCATAGAGTGTAGAAAATTTATAATAATCTGCTGTTGAATCACTAAAATACTTAGAGATTTCAATTAAGCGAATTAATTCATGACTAATTCCACGCGGAGAAAAGAATGGATCTGCATAAAAATGCTCAATATTCTTAGCGATAGCCTTAATTTGTTGAAAATAATTTTTTGCTTCTTGGCTCCAAAGGCCGGGTTCAGGCGGCGTATTGTTATAAAAATTTTCTAAGCGTAGTGCTAATGTATTTAGCCATTGCTCCCAGTTATTTATTAACTGATCTTGAATGAATTTGTCAAAATCGGTGAGGCAAAAATTGCTAGGTTTATCTTCTGGTCGTGTATAGCATAAATAAAGGCGAACGCTGTCAGCAGAATAGTTTTTAATAAGAACGTCGCCAGTGATAACATGCCCGCGACTAGTGGAAAACTTACTGTTATCTAAGTTGTAAAATTCGTTCGATATCATTAAATCAGGCAACTGAATGTTTTTATTATAAGCCAGTAATACAGCTGGAAAAATAATCATGCGCAGAAATGCATTATCATAACCAAAAAATAATTTAGTCGTATAGTGCTGGCAAATGCTTTCCCAGCTACTGCTATCATCTAATTGTTTGGCTAATGCTGTGACTGCGGCAAGATAACGTCCAGCCAATTCAAACTGAGAGTAGATATATTGTTGTGGTAGATTTTTTAAAGGTACTGGGATGCCGTCTTTAGCAATGTAACTGACGGGAATTTCAGGCAATTTTTTTGCGAAAGCAATATCAATAAAACGCTGTAGACAATTAGATAATTGAATTTGTTGATAATAATGTAATAGCTGATTCTTAAAAGGTTCTAGTGCGAAAAATACGCGTGTTAGTGGTTTTAATTCAGCAGGCTGATTACAGGTATTGCAAGTGGGATTAATTAATTCCCCATCGTTATAAACCATGGCACATTTCTCACATTCATTGCTCGTAGCATTAGCATATCTGCAATGTGGGCAACCGCCTTTAACATAAGCTTCAAATAAATGTTTTTTACAGGTGGCGCAGTATAGTGCAGGCATTTCTTTAATTGTTAGATAGCCTTGATGTAATAAATCAGAAAAAATAGTTTGCATAATATGGCTATAATGAGGTGTTTTGGTAGGTCTTATGAAGACATCCGGTTGTATGTTAGCTGCAGATAAGGTATTTATTATCTGTTCAGAATATATTTCTGCAGTATCATGAAAATTAAGCCCAAGTTGTTGGCTTTTATAAGCTACTTGAGTTTGATAGCCGATAGTGCCTGATAAATAATGCACGTCACGTGACATAATTTGTTGATAGCGTTTATAAACGTCAGCTGCGATATAAGGCCCGGCTAAATGTCCTACATGCAGAGTGCCATTGGGTGTAGGAAATGAGGGTAAAATAAGAATTTTAGCAGTCGTTTTTTGTTTTTTTTCGTTACTCTTTAATGTTTTTTCAAAGAATTGCAGATCGCTCCACCAAAAGCTTATGTAAACTAAGTTTGCTTTTTCAGAGATATTTTGTAAGGTATGCGTTTGTAATGGCAGCAACTGAATAACATCTCCTTTTTTCACGGGACAAATTTTATTATCAGAAGTGAGTATTCCTTTGCCCTCTAAAATAATCCAACCTTCAAGCTCATGGTGATGGTGTGGCTTAGTATGTTGTAAGGGCTTAATATGAACGATGGCAAAATTAAATTTATTTTGACCACGTAGAACTTTTTGCAGGCTTTTATAAAATACAGCTTGTAGCTTTGTGTATGATGTATTCATAAGTCACCTCAATGCTATTTGTTTAAAGGAGGCAATATAGGCTCATTATTGTTTTGTAGTGTTGTGAGCGTATCAGCCTGCCAATCTAAAAATGCGCCTTGGTTCTCTGTTGAATAAATATTTTTACCGGCGATACTGTTGATTATGGTCGCGCTGCGCCATGCCATCAGACTTAAATTAGGATCAGCGATGCCATGACTGTGTTTGGCTCCATTTTGAATATAGAGTTTGCAATTTTTTGGGCCATTCCATTGTAATGAAAAATCATGATTAATTTGCAGCTGGCCTTGCGTATTGGTTGATAGTTTATTATGTAATGGCGCTAAAAATTCAGGAATGTTATAGCGATATCCTGTGCAAAAGATAATGATATCGGCATTTAATGGGATTAATTTGTCTTGAGTATGATGTTTAATAATAAGCTGCCAATCCTGATATTGTTGTTGCATATTGACTAGCTCAACACTTGGAATTAATGAGCAGACTAGGGGTGATTTTGTTAAAAATTGCAGGCGATAGAGCCCTTGATAAATATTTCTTAATGTTGTAGGTGAGATGCCGTCGCTGAAAATTTGTTGCTTAATGAGCGCAAGGTTTTTTTGGTCTTCTGGTTGTTTGTAAAAATAATTGTTGTAGGCGGGGGTAAACAAATCATTTACAAAAGGCGATTCGTCTATCGGTAAAAAATTGTCACGTTTGTTTAGCCAGATTAAACTCTTAATTGCATGAGAATGATGGCTAATTAAATGTTTCATTATTTCTGCAGCAGATTGTCCGCCACCAACAATGGCAACCGTTTTTCCACTGTAATTAATTTCATTTTTTAAAAAATCAGAGGCATGAAACACATTTTTATTTAAATAATTTTTTGCAAAAGGTGGGATATAGGGTTGTAGACCAATTCCCATGACAACGGTTGGTGTTTGTAGATAAAAGCTTGTTTTTGTTGTTTCTATGAGGACACGCAAATTGTTTTGATGTAAGGAAATCTCTTTAACATGCGAATTAAATTTAACATTATAGAGCTGTTGACATACCCAATTAAAATATTGGTTAAACTCTTGTCTTGATACACGATTAAAGTCAGCAGTAATAAATTGGTATAGTCTTTTGTGTATAGCTAAAAAATTTAAAAATGAGAAAGGACTGGTGGGATCAACGAGTGAGACTAAATCTTTTAAATAATGAACTTGTAATTCAGCGTCGGAAAATAATAAACCTTTGTGCCAAATAAATTCAGATTGTTTATCAAAGAAAATGCTAGAGATATTTTTTATTGGATGAAGTAATGCGGCAAGACTAAGGTTAAATGGCCCTGTACCTATGCCAATGACATCTTTATTTGCTAATAATGGATTAGATTTTTTGGTTGAAAATAACTGGCTATGGATGTTTTTGGGAGAATTGTTTTTCATAAGTCATACTCCTTATCCTTAGCGAATATTTTTTATTGGATACCCTCAGCTTAGTTCAGTTGGATAAAATCAAATACCGTAATAATTACGGTATTTATTAATTTGCCTTTTTTAGGTATTTGCAAGGTAACTATTTAGCGGCTAGAGTTTGGTGGGCACGCTGCGCTTTGCCCACCCTACAAAAAAACTATAAAAGTGTAGGGTGGGCAAAGCGCAGCGTGCCCACCAAACTCTAGCCGCTAAATAGTTGCCTCTAATTTGTAATAGAATCATTTATAAGCTATTATTTGTTATGATAGCTCGGTAGTTCATGGAAGTTTAATCATCATAGGAGATTCAAATGCATTACATTTATAAAGCTCTTGTTCTTGTCGCTCTATTTATATCTCAATCAGTTTTTGCAGATGGTGCTTTACAGAATGATGTTGCGAGTGATAAGTCATGTGCTGTTATTGCTAAGGCTTGTGCTGCAGCTGGTTTTGTAAGAGAGAAATCAGAAACTAAAGGAATTTGGAGTAATTGCATGGAGCCAATTCTTTTAGGTAAAACAGTTTTGGGTGTTAAGGTGGATTCTTCTGTTGTGAAATTGTGTCGGGTTCATAAAATAGCAGAATTACAGGCGCAACTACAGCAATTTATGTCTGTTAAATAAGATAAAAATAGAGTTACTTAAGCTAAAAAGAGCACTCCGTGTGCGCTCTTTTTAATATAGAGTAAAAAATATGAGTTTTTAGTGTTTAAATAGTTTTTCTTAATTAATATAAGGTTTAGTGTAATGTTTAAGTTAAACGGAGATAATTTAAATGAAGAGTATTAAGCAATTTTTAACGGTTATTTTTTTCTTTTCTCTTGTAAATCCCCTTGTTTCATATGCAGATGCAATACCTGCTCATTTTAATGGGTCATACATTGGGGTAGATTTGGGTGTTGGTCGAGGAAATGCGAGTTATCGCACTTATCCTAATTGTGGAGCCCTTGGGGTGAATGCTGTTTTTTGTGGGGTGGGTTTCTTAGTTAATGGCGTAGCGGTTTCAAATAGTGGTACGGGAAAATTATCATCAAATGGCTTTAATGGTAGCGTTTTAGTGGGGCATAATTGGCAGACAAAAAATATAGTGTATGGTGCTGAAGCTGATATTGGTACGTTTAAACTTCATGATTCGGTTATTAATAATGGCACATTTCCTTTTGTATTTCTTGGGAATCAGTATACCCTGACTGAATCAATATCAAGTAATTGGCTTGCAACTGTACGTGGGCGTTTTGGTGCAATAATCAATCCAAAATTATTATTGTATTTGACGGGTGGTATGGCTTTTAAGAATTATAAATTTTCTTCAAGCTATCATGATAATGCAACAGATGTGTTTTTTCCAGGCGGAACAGGGAGTGGTAGTAAATCAACTGCTCGAACAGGTTGGACTGTAGGTGCAGGAGGAGAGTGGCCACTGACGCAGAATTTTTCTCTGAAATTAGAATATCTGTACATGAACTTTGGTTCAGTAAATATTGCTGTCCCACTGAGTAATACTCCTAGCTATACGCAAACTATGCGGGTTAAGTTTGGCCTTAATGATAATCTTGTGCGTTTGGGGATTAATTATCGGATTTGATGTTGTATTCCTTTGACTTATCAGGTCGCACATTAATGTATCGATAAATTGAATAATCACCATAATGTTGATACAGTTTACGGTAGGCGACGCCTAAAGAAAAAAACGAGGCTAAATTTAATTGAGAGTAGTAGGCAAGAATGTGTAAGACTTATAATGTAATTGGTTCGTTAACAGCAATAAAATCTCATTTACTTTGACATAATATTAAAGAATTTAATTCGTTTATAATTTTGGAACGTGAGCACGCTCATAGTCGATAACTCAAAGTTAAGTTTTTTACCCTCATAAATCCTGCTTTTTTAAATAAGCACTAGTAAAATCAATTAATACTCGTGTTTTCCTAGGTAGTACAGGTGTGCTCAAGTATAAGAGATATAAGCTGGCATGAGGTTTTTCTAGCTCTGGAAATAATTCGATTATTTCTCCTGAGGCTAGTTCATCTCTTATAAAAAATTCGGGTACTCTGCCGATGCCTGCGCCTGATTTAATTAATTCAATTTGCGCAAAAGTGCTGTCTACTTGGATATTGCTTTCTAACTTATATTTTACCCATTTAGTATGAATACGGAATTGCCACTGAGGATAAATTGTTTCCATGTCATTATAAACACCGGTAATACAGCGATAATGTTTTAATTCGTCAGGGTGTGTCGGTATTTTGGCATTTTTAAAATAATTAAGAGAAGCGCAAATAGGGCGTCTAAACTCTTTTAGTTGCTTAGCTTTTAAATCAGAATCTTCTAACTTGTTAGCAATACGAATGGCAAGATCAATATTGTTTTCTTTTAAATTTTCTTTAGCGTTGGAAAGAGATAAAACAATATTTAAGTTAGGATACAGTTTAGAAAACTCATCAATCATGGGTGGTAAAAAACGTATGCCAAAATCAACAGGGGCCGTTATTTTTACTGTGCCATGCATGCCGTAAAAATCATTTTTAAGCACATTTACGGCATCTACACATTGCTCTTCTATATCTGCGTAAATAGAAAAAAATTGTTGGCCTTGCTCTGTTAGTGTCATGGCCCTGGTTGTTCTATGTAAAAGGCGAACACCTAACATAGCTTCCAAAGCGCTAACATGGCGGCTCAATTGTGCTTTAGAGATGCCGACTTTTTTTGCGGCACTAGAGTACCCGCCCGCTTTGACAACAGCAGAAAATGATAATGCATAATAAATCAATAAGTTATGATTCATACTATGTAATTGTTGTATTGATGAAACAATATGATATCAAAATAGCGTATTGTTTTACAAAAATTGTTCATTAATAATTCTACTTACCATAAAAAAACGAACAGAGGGTGTGATATGAACAACATTACTAATAACGTATTTATTGATGATTTGTTGGCATCGATCGATGAGATTGGTTACAAGGTAGAGGATTTCGATTTTGAACTCTCAGAAGACTATATTGCCCGTGAGCCGCGTAAAGAACGCAGTGCTGGTAGGTTGTTATGTGTTAATAAAGAAAGTGGCGAATTAACGCATAGTCAATTTCAAAATATAACAGACTTTATTAATGAAGGTGATTTGTTAGTTTTTAACAATACCAGAATTATTCCATCACATTTGTTAATGAAAACAGAAAGTGGTGTAACGATAGAGGTATTTGTTGAACGCATACTAGATAATAGCACCATGTTAGCTAGAATCTTTAAGCAACCGCAAATCAAAGTCGGTGATTTGTTCACTATCGATAAAGATACATTGAGAGTGAATATGTTAGATGGGGAATTTTATGAATTATCTTTATGTGCGCAAGAAAATACATTGTGGGAAGTTATTCAAAAAGGTGAGCTGGCTTTTCCGCTCTATTTCAAGCGTCAACCCACTGTATTAGATAAAGAAACTTTTCAAACTATTTATGCTGTCGAGCCAGGCTCTGTTTCAGCACCTTCGGCAGGATTTCATTTTGATCAAGCCACGTTCAAAAAATTACAAGAAAAAAAAATTAATCTGGGTTTTGTAACCTTGCATGTTGGTTCTGGCACTTCTGCTGCTATTCATGTTGATGATATTAGTAAACATAAAATGCATACAGAATGGCTGCATGTTTCAGAAGAGTTATGTGAACTAATAAAAGCAACAAAAGCCAAAGGTAAGAGAGTGATTGCAATTGGCATAACAAGTTTGCGCGCATTAGAAACGATCAGTCAACAGGGAGAAATAAATCCTTATACTGGCTATACTGATATTTTTATCCGTCCAGGACATAAGTTTCAGTGTGTGGATGGGTTATTTACTAATTTACACTTGCCGCGATCAACGTTGATGATCTTAATCTCTTCTCTAGCCGGTTATGAGCATATTAGGCAAGCTTATAAAGTGGCAATTAAAGATAATTATCGCTTTTTGGCGTATGGCGATGGCATGTTAATTATATAGGTAATAAGATGAAAAAATGTTGGTTAACTTTGTTGGTTTTTTTGATTGTGCCGCTTTCGGGTGTTTGTGTTGATATTTATGTGCCTGGGCTGCCTGCTGTTAGTGATTACTTTGGTGTTGTAAAAAGTTTATCGCAGCTAACAATTACTTCCTATTTAATCGGTCTAGGTTTAGTGCAGCTCTTGGCAGGTAGTATTTCCGATAGCTTTGGGCGTAAGCGGCCAGTTTTTTTTGCTATGATGATTTTTGTAATAACCTTATTTGCTATACCTAATGTATATACGATTTATCAGCTCATTTTTATCAGATTTATTCAAGGTGCTGCTCTTGCAATGGTGGTCGTGCCGCTTCGTGCGGTGATAACTGATTTATATAGTGGATCTGAATTAAAAAAAATGATGATATATCTTACGATGTCTTGGTCTTTAGGTCCCAGAGTTGCGCCAGGGTTGGGTGGGCTATTACAATACTATTTTGGTTGGAAATCAATTTTTTATTTTTTAGGAATGTATAGTGTTGTCATATTTTTGTTAATGTTTAAATTTTTATTTGAAACGAGTCAGTACTTTCATGTATTCAGTTTAACTTCTACCATCAAGCGTTATCAAACAATGTTGCTTAACAAAGAATGCATAAAGTTTCTTATCATAGGCGGCTTGATATTTTCACTGATTGCTTTATTTGGTGTGCTGAGCCCGTTTTTCATTCAAACTATTTTACAATATTCAGCTAAAAAATTTGGTTATATTACATTGTTTCTGGGTGTCGCTTGGTTTGCGGGCTCGATGACGAATCGTTTTACCTTGCAAGTGTCGCTGCGTGCAAAAACAGTTTATTGTTTTAGCGCAATGCTGATAATTTCCATTGTGATGTTGCTTGTTTCATTGATGATACCGATTAATATTTATAATATTATTTTGCCCATGTTGTGCATATTTTATTGTTGTGGGATTTTGTATCCAAACTATTTTATGCAAATGGTTTTCCTTTTTAAGGAGAATTCAGCGAGTGCTAATGCATTATATAATTCTTCCGCTTTTCTCATTGCGGGTGTTGTGTCTGGTTTGGGTGCGTATATCAAAGTTAATTCGGAGCTGCCGTTTGCTTTAATGTTAGTTGGGATAATTTTGAGTTGTGTTTTTATAAGCTATGTGTTTACTAAGGCGGGGTTGGATTGGTTCTAGGAAGCTGGATTTGGGGCGGCGTCATTTACATTTTAAAAAACTCACCAATGCCATCAACTAGTTTGAATGGTATCGATTATGGTTTGGGATTTGAAACTTTATTAGTTAAAAATATCAGTCTGCGTGGTGAATTCAAGCATTCTGACTATCGAGGAAATATGATTGTGAACACAGGCGCTAATTTTGCACCAAGCGACAATATGGCTACATTAGGCATTATCTACCATCTATAGTGAGGAGTTGATTGGACTGCTGTCACCAAGCATTTACAAAACATTTATTCCGAAGGTGACTGGATAAAAATCGAACTTGTGCCAAGATGGCACAAGTTCAAAATGAAGGCGGTAGAACGGTATCTAGAGAAATTGAATATATAATCTGGGTGCAATTTTATCTGCTGGCTACCAAGTAAATAGTTTTGAGGCGGCGTATTTAAAGTAGTGCTGAATATAAGAGGCGGCAGCTATCATATTGGTTAAGTAACTGATTGATAATAAATAATTAACTGAATGTGGTTTTTCTGAGAAGCTCCCAATTAAGCCCCCAAAAACTCCGTACTGACGGGGGAGTTGAGCTGGTGCCCCTCCCTTTTAGGTTATTCGCTATTCGCGATTCGCGAATTGCAAATAGACGTGCTATACTGTATGTAACTGAACCATAAAGCAGGAATCAATCGTATGCTAAAGCCACAAGATATAGTGATACTTTTGAAAATATTGTCAACTGTCACGCTGTCGAATGCTTATTCTGCGGAAGAATTATCACAAAATGAATTGGCAGGACTTTTATGTATGAGTCCTTCGGAAGTTAATGCGGGCTTTAAACGTTTGGTTTTGTCTGGTTTGTTGGGGCCGGTTCAAAGATCGAATAAGCTCGTATACATACCAATAAAAACAGCCGTAGAAGAATGTCTGGTATCTGGAGTTAAATACTTTCTGCCCGCCCAGCTTGGCGCCTATACGCGTGGGGTTGCTACCAGCTATGCGGCGCCTATTTTCGAGAAACATATAGTACTTGGAGATGATCCTATCCCGGTATGGCCATCTGGAGATGGTAATCAGCGTGGCGTTGCACTGGAGCCGCTTTATCGCTCTGTTCCTCAGTCACTTGCGAAACATCCGGATCAGCTTTTCTACGAAATGTTGGTTCTAGTTGATGCTATACGCATAGGAAGAGTGCGGGAACGAAATATCGCAATTAAGTTATTGAAGGAAATAATTCATGGTAAACAATAGAAGAAAGCGAGCAATGTCTAATTTGGCGCTGCTGGAACTTGCAGCGAGAAGGTTGGGAAGTCTTAATGAAGATGTTGTGTATTTAGGCGGATGTGCAACAGCATTGTTTATCAATGATCCTTTTTCGCTGGATGTTAGAGCAACAGTAGATGTTGATTGCATCGTTGATGTTATCTCATTAGTAGATTATCACAAGTTTGAACGTCGGCTTATTGAGAAAGGCTTTAAAAAATCAATGGAAGATGACGTGATTTGTCGCTTTCGTCATGAAGAAATCATTCTTGATGTAATGCCAACGGATCAAAAGATTCTAGGTTTTGGTAATCCTTGGTATAAGGAAGCATTGAAGCATGCTGTTAATCATGAAATCGCTGATGGGTTAGTTATTAAATCAATAAACGCGCCCTATTTTTTAGCTACAAAATTTGAGGCATTTAAAACACGCGGGAATAATGATGTGTTAGTGAGCCATGACTACGAGGACATTATATCTGTCGTTGCTGGACGAATAAATATTGTTGAGGAAGTAGGATTGGCTAACCTTGAGTTAAGAAAAAAACTGAAAGAAGAATTTATGCTTCTATTAGAAGATGATCAATTCGAGCCTACATTGCCAAGCCATGTTAATGAAGGCCCCGCTACCATGCAACGCGTTGAAGTTGTTAAAAATCGTATAAAAAAAATAATAGATTTTGATGGGTAATCCACATGAATATGGCATGGTTAACAGACATTCATTTAAATTTTATAGATAAAAATACACGTCAAAATTTTTATCAGAAAATTATCGATATACAATGCGATGGTGTATTAATAAGCGGCGATATTGCTGAAGCGCCATGCTTGGCTGACATTTTAAATGAGATGGTTGACTCTATCAAAAAACCCATTTATTTCATATTAGGCAACCACGATTATTATGGGGGTCAGATTAAAGAAGTACGTGATGCCCTTGAAGTTTTAACAAAAACTAGCGATCAATTATTTTGGTTGCCAGCTTCCGGTATGCAGAAATTGAATGATGATACCATTTTAATTGGTCAAGACGGATGGGCTGATGGTCGTTTAGGTGATTATCAAAATAGTAGAGTTGTGCTCAATGACAGCAGAATGATTGCTGATTTATTTCAAGAAAAAATTTTAGGTAAATATCAATTACTAGAAAAAATGCAGCAATTAGCTGATTCTGATGCAATAAAGTTGCAAAATGATTTGACGCAAGCAATTATTCAGGTGCCTAAAAAAATAATAGTGCTAACGCATGTTCCACCTTTTAAAGAAGCTTGTTTACATGAAGGTAAGATAAGTGGCGATGATTGGTTACCTTATTTTAGCTCAAAAGTTATGGGAGATATATTAATAACGGTTTCTCAACAAAATCCTGAAATTGAATTTTTAGTATTATGTGGTCACACGCACAGTGAAGCAAATGTTTGCTACGGTAATTTAGCTATTGAAGTAGGTAAAGCGGATTATTGTCGACCTGAGGTTCAAAAAATTATATTAGTTTAGAGAGCAAGATTAAGAGAGGGAAGTTATTAGATATATGCAGATTATAGAGTGTTAATGAGGTTGGTGCTAATGCATTTCCAATGCGGAAGAAGGTGTGGAATAAGTTCCATCATAATAAAAGCGCTCAAAGGTATAAAAATCTATAGCGATATTTGCGAAAAGTGGCTGACAAATATCACGAACTTTCATGTTTAGCGAACAATATATATGATGTTTGTCAACTTCAGAAAATAATATTTTATCCATAAATTTACGTCCTTAATATTCTCTCTTAGTTTTTTTTGTAATTTTTGTAGCATTATCTTAGCTTCTTTGGTTGGGTGTGGGTACATCTTTAGGTAAGTTTCTAAAAATTCCAACCAAATGCTGAATTCAATGAGCGTGGATGGTCGAAGAAAGAGCCTGGTGAGCAATACCCAAAAGAAATAACGCATATTTTTGAACAAATGATTTTTCATGCCCTTGCTGAAGAATATATTGGCGAGTCCAAAGCCGCAGAACTAATGAATATGCCGCTTGAATCATTTAGGTCTCTGCGTGCGATGGAAAGCTATGATGTTGCTCGTCATTAGTGATGCAAGCGCAATGTTTAATTTGCCTTGGCAATTCGCAGTACCAGATATTTTATTTGTTAAAGAATTGGTGGAGCGGCATGATCATTTATTGCGATTTGGGTTGATAAGTAAAACAATGGGCGGCAATTTAGTAGCGGAAGCTTATGGCTTTCATCAAAAATATATAAAGCCAAGCGTTAATGACATGTTGGCACTATTGTTAATATTTAGTATGCGTATCATCCTTAGAGTTTATTTGTGTTTTTATGTGTTGGAGGAAAAGAAGCTGAATGGTTATTGGAGTCTGAGAAGAGCTTATAGAGAAGTGAGTGTTTTTTGAGAATTTCGCTAAATCCTGCAGCAGGCTTCGGATAGTAGATGTGTTCGTATTCTTTAATTGCATAAAACTGATTTTCAGAAAGTTCTAAATATGGTGTTTCTAGCTTGTTGATGGGGTTACAGATTTTGATTTTTTCAATTTCAGTTTCAACAACAGCAATATCAACATTATGTTTAGAATCCCTAGCCTTTGCTCCAATGTTTTGTATATGCTTAACAAGCATTTCAGCTTGTATTGCATTGTCGCAGATAACGCGAATCATATTTGTTTTGGAGTCCTGCTCTAAGGTTGCTTTGATTTGTGTCATGCCATAGTAGTTAAATTCATAGCTACTAGGTATTTGGCGTGAAGTTGACATTTTTAAGCTCTCTTAATTTAAAGGTTTTTAAAATTATTAGGATAGAAAATTATAGTATGGATTGTACACGATAAAAAGACGTTAGCGCAACAAATACTCATTATGAAGAATGTTGTGTATTTGGTGGATTTTAATTGGAAGTGCGACAGTTTCTTGAAAGTTTTGTATATTCATAATCTTGGCAGAAAGTGAATTGACAGAAAAGGAAGCTGTCGCGTGAAAGATTATATTCACTTAAGCATACCAGAGTGATGCTTACTTAATACATTTTTAGAGATGAAACTTAAGAATGTTGGAATTTGTAGCAGCGAAGTTGGGAGAAATTCGTGATGATGTTGTATTTTTAGATGGATGCACTACAGGTCTTTTTATCACTGATCCTGAATTTCCAGATATTCGATATACGGTGGATGTAGACTGCATTGTCGATGTTATTTCATTGAATCAGTATCATCAATTGCGGAAATTAATAATAGCCCAGCTTTTAAGGGTGCTATTCCTGGGCATTTTGTTCAGTACGGTAGCTGTGCTGATGGTCGCATGTTGAACGTCAACTACGACTGCCGGTCGGCGACAATTACGACTGCCGGTTTTAGCCTTTCTTAATTACTTCATTAAGACCTCCTTTTGTTACTTTTAAACTTATATCTTGGGCTTACGGTAGCTATTACCTTGAATGTTTATAATTGTCGCGTGATGAACCAATCGGTCAATAGCTGCAACAGCCATATTATTGTCAGGGAATATTTGATCCCATTCACCGAACGGTTGATTGGCGGTGATAATAAGACTGGAACTTTCATAGCGATCAGCAATCAGTTCGAATAACACACTGGTTTCAGCATCATCTTTTTTTACATAACCAATGTCATCCAAGATTAACAGCGGTATACGCGCCAACTTGGCAATGGCCTCAGGCAGGCGGTAAGCCTGACGCGCTTGTTGCAATTTCTGTACTAGCTCTGTTGTGGGCATAAATAAAGCACGGATACCTTGCTCAATTAAGCGATGAGCAATACCGCAAGCCAAGTGTGATTTTCCAACGCCACTGGGACCGAAGATCACGAGATTATGCGCCTGCTTTACCCAGCCAGTATTATCAGCCAGCGCAGTGATTTGTGCGGCATTCACCGCCTTTGCCGCTTTAAAGTCAAAGCTGCTAAGCGTTTTTCCTGGTATAAGCTTCGCCTCTTTCACGTGGCGTGTAATGCGCTTTTGTGTTCGCGAAACCACTTCTTGGTTGCAGAGCGATGCTAAGTATTCTGGATAGCCCCAGTGTGATTCCTCAGCCAGTGCCGCGTGCGATTCCCAATGGGTGTACATGCTTGGTAAGCCTAATTGTTTCAACAGCAGCGGTAAGGTGGCAATGTTAAGCATGAGCAATCTCCCGTTGGTTTGGTATATACTGATCATAATACGCAAGAGCATGCTGAGTGATGACAACATCGGGGATAGTTACCGTCGATCTTGTAAAACGTCTTTGTAACTGGCTAAGTGATATTGATTTGCCTTCACTCAATGCCGACAGCACCCACTGCGCTAACACTTGCTCGCAGTCTTCTTTCGCCGCTAAGTGTAGTAACCCTACCATCACTTTGCAGGCTTCTTTTGGTGATAGCGTATTATCTAACGTATGCCATATAGCATGAAACTCTACGCTAGGTAGTAACTCACTGCGTAACATACTGTGGCGGAATGCTTGCGGTTTTTTTGCTAAGCTGTGGATGACATGGCGATAATCAATCAAGCGCGCTCTGGTGCTGCCTGTTGGGTACAGGCGTTTGAGCTCAATAACAGGAATATGGCCTAGATAACATGCCAATCGGTTATCATACAAATGTATATGCAGTGATTCACCTTGCAGACGTGATGGCACTGAGTAAGTTACTCGGCGCACATCAATGGTGCTAGAGCTACTCACGACTACACTGAGTTCGGTGTAGTCCGGAGCACGATGCAGTGGCAAAGCTTGCAGGGCGCTACGTTCTTCTATAACGGCTTTGGCGTTACGACGATTATGTTGTATCACAACATCACTGATAAAATCTTGATAAGCTCCAGCATGCGTAAAATCATTACTGCCTCGCATTAGCAGTGCTTGTCGAATACGTGTTTTCAAGTGGCCATGAGACGACTCAACGCTTCCGTTCTCATGGCCAGCGCCACGATTATTTCGCGTTGGTACCATTGCATATTGCGTGCATAACGCTTCATAACGACTTGTAATATCCTCTCGAGCCTCTTTATTTAAATTTTTAAATGCAGCAGAGAGGCTATCGGTACGATGTTGATGAGGTGCGCCACCAAGTCGTTTTAATGCATCCTGCAGGCCTTCAGCTAATGCTGTAAATGACTCACCACCTTCTATCACTTTCATATAACTCCAATGGCTGAATGCCAATCGAAAGTGATACAACAAATGCTTAAAAGGCACGCCACCGATGGTGATTAGCACTTTTTTTAATTGGGTAAAATCAGATAATCCTTGCTGACCCGCCATATGCGTTTGCCTAAACATGACTTCTTTCTCTGGGCCAAGCAAAGCCTGCCATTGCTTAGTACGCCTTTGTAACGTGCGTAATACTTTATCAGGGTATTCGTCGGGGTAGCGGGACTGGAGATATTCCAGTAGCGTGATGGGTTGCAGATCCGGACTCTGCTCAAGCAATGGAATAAGCTCAGCTTCCCAGACATCCTTTAATGGATCGTGACGGGTACGCCAATGTCGAGGGGCTTTATGGTGGTTAATCCGCTTACCCGCGTCAATTATGCGGCCGCTACGCTCTGAGATTCCAGCTTTTGCTGCTGATGTTGCTTGGGTGTGCTCTTGTTGTCTTGATGTCATATATATCTCTACCTGTTGGTTGGTTATCCAATTCCCTGACATCGCAGTACCCCTTTTTTATAAATGGTATTACTAGGTTAGGGGGTATGGGGTTAACCGGCAATCATAGTTGTCGCCAACCGGCAGTCGTAATTGTCGCTCAATAGTCGCATCAATGTGGTCATACGCATAGTGCAGCAAATATTTGCTATGGTAATTTAACCATTGAAGTAGGTAAGGCTGAATATTGTCGACCAGAGATTCAAAAGATTATATTTATTTAAAATGAAAAAGTTATTCGTGAAGAGGAAATTATGCCAAAGATAGCAGATCCAATGATTGTACTCCGTAGTGCCCAAGATAATTTGAATAATGGTGCGTCAGTTGATCCGCGACCACTAGATGAAGGCTACTTAAAAATGTATGATGAGCGAAAATAGAGACATATTCAAATAAACCATCGTTACACTTTAAGAAACTAATTACTATTTAATTCAATGTGGTGTTTTTGGATGTCTTAGGAAGTTAACTTGGTGGGTGGCGTCAATCACATTGGATGATTACTTGATTGATTAAATTGATATTTTTTACACAGGAATTTGTGAAATTACGCTACTTGTTACCCTGTGAAAGTGGTACTGAAAGATCAATTGAGCCGAGGTTCTGGCAATAATTTTAACCGGGATAAAGGAAGCTACCTTCTGCGTGAATTTTACCAAATTCTTGACGAAATGCATTAACTTCTTTGAGAGCTGAGCTTTTAAAGAAATCATGAATAAATTCTGTGCTTCTTAATAGAATTACGACACTAGTCCATATATATTTTAGACTGTCATCAGAGCTATAGCTACGATAAACTTCAACGGTGTCGACCCCATTTTTTGACTTAATATGTCTGGTGCATAGTGCCTTGAGGTTGTTATGTGAGTCGCACCATAGATCGTTATACATTGACTGATATTCATTTTCAAATTTTGCTTTTTTAAACTTATCTTCTATTTTAAGGCTTTTATAGCCTTTATTCTCAAGACTCTTTCGATCTCTTTTAAGAGTCACTATTCTTTCATCTAAATTAGGAAGCGCGGATAATTCTGATAAATATTCATTGCCGCCTTTTTTTGCCGCCTCAAAAATTTTTAATTGCTCTTTAATAAAACTTGTTTTCAGGTGATTAATATATTTTGAATCTTGTATTAAGTTAATTAAATCGATATGAGCCTCAAGGGCGCTACGCAGTAAAATCGGAATGCTTGAAATTATGCTTTTTCCATGCAGAAATATTACGCTTCCTGTTAATTCAATTATTGTCCCATAAAGCGATGCCATAATAATGTGAGTTGTATTTTCTTTTTCGAGAGATAGTTTTGTTAATAAAGGTTGAAATTCATTATGGATTTTTTTTAAAAAAGATAATGTTTTTTTTGGTAATGTCTTTTCCATGAAGATTCCTTCTCATTTTTTGACAATAAACTTTTGCCGTTAGTTTTTTTCACTGAATATTTCAATTACTTTTTCGCTAATTTTTTCTAGTATTAGAATAGAGTCCGCATACTCATGCGGGGTTTTATTTTCATAGACCATTGTTTCAATGAAATTATGATATCTCTCTTTCCAAAGTGATTTATTTTTCAGTATGTCTAAGGAATGCCGAATTTCAGCTATAGGATTGTCCAGATATTCTGGGTGTTGGTTTTTAAATTGCTTTGCATCAGCAGGGATAATTATTCTTGCTAGGTTAAAAAACATGTCGTTAATTTTCTCTGCTTTGTGGACAGCATTCAAATCATAAACGTGACGCACTAGTGTTTCATCATCGGGGTGGCATTGACGTTCAATCGCGGCTATACGACGAGTTAAGCCAACCCATTTTTCAATAGCAGTTTCATCTGATGAAACGCAATCAATGGGTAATGGCGAAAATATAGTATCCATTTTAATAATATCTTCAATTATCGTGCTAATCGTTAAGCTTTCTGTTGCAAGGCGAACATCTGCAAATGTGAACTCTAATAAAAGATGTGGTCTTAGCGTATCATTACTTGTAAATAGGGCGGAATAGGTTAACTCTGCCCGTAAGTATTGACCTTCGTTGCGAACGGCGGAATCACTGATAGTTAAGTGAGGAAGTGTAAGCGATTCCATAATTTGCGTTCGAAACTTTTTTAACTCTTTTAATAAACGGCTTTTGCTGAATGTTTCGTTTGTATTTTTAAGTTGAATTTTAAAGTCGATATCTTCAGACATGCGTTTTACTATTCTGTGGGCTTTAGCTAAACAAGTGCCGCCACCAAAGATTAATCGAAAGTATTTATTTTCAATGCCCGACAAAGAATGAATAGCATGGGTAACGTAATAATCTTTCTCAATGATGGATGGGTATTTGATACGTAACGTTTCTGCTGTGACTAATACCAATTCTTTTAATTGTTCTTGAGTGAGTAGTTTATCCACGTGTTAACTCCATGTCGCGATAGCGCAATTGCCTGCGGAATCTATCCTTTAATTTTGTAGTTGGGTTAACAGGAATCTGAGTTGATTTTCCTGTCTGGTAGTCTTGTTCCTCGCGAGAGGGTTCCCAGCGAATGTTTAGTCGGTTTAATGCGGCTCGCATTGTTGGGAGCACCCCTTCTTTTAGGTAAGTCGTTTGAGCAATCTCAGAACGGGCTAATTTAGCATATACGCCATACCCTAACTTTACTAGATATCTGCTTTGTACAAGTCGGCTTAAAGCGCGGCTTATTTCACGAGGATCGGCAAGATTAGCGATGTCTGAACGCAAAATAACATCCCCTGAAAGCTTTTTAATTCTCTTTAAAACTTTGAATGTAATGCTTTTTTTGTACTTGACTCTCATAGTTAACCCCGTTGCCAAAAATGGACATATAATTTATTATAGCAGCTCTATAGAGCCATTCCAACTGCAACGATGATCATGATAAACGGATATAAAAATGATGAATTTATTAGACAAGATATGGGCTTGGATAAAAAGGCGCATATAAAAAAAGGAGGCGGTGAAAATGGTAAGAAATCTTAGCGGAGATGTAAGTTTAGCAGTTCAAAATGTAAAAGAAAAATATTTAGAAAGGCAGGTAATTGAGTTTTTTAGAACGCCCGGGTTAATATTCTGTGCCAGCTTATTTCTGACGTTATCGCGCATTTCTCTAGCTTGGGAAAGCGATACATCTGGATAGCCGCAAAGGAAAGCTTCTTTTCTCGTCTAACATAGCGGTATTTCATTTTCCAAAGCTTTGAGCCATTCGGATTTACCAGTAGATATAAGGCCGCGCTCATCAGCCAGCTTGTACGGCTTATCTTTAGGTTTAGCATTCTCCACTTGTAAGTTTGTTAAGGGCATGGGGGCTTCTGTTGGATTTCTTGAGACGCAGATTAAATAAAAAAGGCCTTTATTTCAAGTTCGACTATCCTGATGAAATACGTAAAATTATTTATACAATAAATGCAATTGAATCGCTAAATAGTGTTATTAGAAAGTCGATTAATAATCGTAAAATTTTTCCTAATGACCAGTCCGCATTAAAGGTGGTATATTTAGCGATTCAGAAGGCATCTCAAAAATGGACGATGTCTTTGCATGACTGGAGAGCTGCCATGAATCGATTTGCTATCGAGTTTGAAGGTAGGCTTTTCTAAAGTGAAGCGGTTACACAAAAAGATTTACAGGCTCTAAAATCAATCAATCTTTGATAGGAAGAAATCCTTTTTCATCTAAAGATTTAATAACACCCCTTAATAGATAGTTGTTATCAAATCGAATCACGTACTTTCTTTTTCCTTTACCTTCGGGCATCAACATTTTCTTTTCAATTAATTTTCTAATCTGGCGTGATATTTCGGAGTTCGCTTTTCCTGTAAAGAGATCGCTTAAGTCGGATGCTTGAACAACTTGTTTATCGGTAACTCGCTTGAGTATTTTCGCTTCGCTCTCGGTTATGTATTTTCGCTCTAGCGAGTGATTAATGGTTGGTAAAAGTATTTCCTTATGTAGATACTCATAATCAGCTAGCTTATCTATTTTTTCGATTTCATCTTTTAATCCTTTTAGTACGTATTCGCACCAGATTAGTAATCCTTCGTCAGTTCCTTTATCGGCGGTAGAGAGATTATGATAGTAATTATCCCTGTCATTACAAAAAATAGCGGTTGGATTTAATATCCTGCCTGCACTAACATTGAAGCCTAATTTAACTAGCATCGCGTATGTGAATAGACGAACAGTTCTTCCATTGCCATTGGTAAAGGGGTGCGTCCAGACAAAGCGATGGTGCGCTATCGCAATTTTGAGAAGGTCATGTTTAGCGCTGTCAATTTGATTTATAAATTCAAAAAGATCATCCATATATTGGCTAACGGTACTCATATCTGGAGGTATGTGCATTGACCTGGAGATTTTTACATTTTTCTTTCGGTATTCTCCTGGAGTTTTATCCCCTTCGCCTTGTGGCGGTGGTTCTAGCCCATTAACAATCATTTTATGTATCTCGCTAACGAAGATACGGTTAATAGGGGTATTACCAATGTATTCTTCAATAAAGGACATTGTTTCTTCAATATTCTGAATTTCTTTTATATTTGGAGGAGATGGTTTGGTTTGGTCAATTTTGGTCTCGATGTACTCTGCAATAGTAGTGTTATTGCCTTCAATTCTGGCTGACCCAATACTTTCAAGAGTATGGAATATATGTTTTAGTTGAAAAAATACCAGGGCATGCGTTGTGCCGCCGAGACGTTTTTTTCTTAAATGTTCTAGCTCAATAATTAAATCAGTTAATTTTGAGCCGAAAGAAGGTTCCACTAATCTTAGGTCATGGTGTTCGAATTTGGCTTCAGACATTTAACAGGTAGCTCCAAAAGAATTAACAAGAAATTTTAAAACAATTAACACTTATAAATTAAAATTCAATAAATTCAATAAATTGAAATTTATATGCTATTGTAACATTTAACAATATAGAAATCTAGATTTGACGATCAGGCTGATAACAGTGAGAGGGTCATGATCGAATTGGAAAGATATGGTTACCATAACTCAAGATGCTGGGGTGTCAGTTGGATTTCGCTGGAAGAAGATTAAATAAAAAAGCCTCTATTTCAAGGCCTCATGATATTTTTAGATGTTCTAGAAAGTAATTTGGTGGAGGCGGCGGGAATTGAACCCGCGTCCGCAAGCTCTCTACCATTGGATCTACATGTTTATCCGCATCATTTAATTTAGCGGCTCATCCCCCGAGCGGCAGGGTGATTAAGCAGCGATCCCTAAAATTTTAGTAGTTCAGCTGCGGGCAAGCCTCACTACGAGCTTATATGATATGACTCCTCATAGCTTATTTGCATAAGCCCCGGACGTATAAGCACATCCGGTGAGAAGCGTCGTGCTGGTTATTAAGCAGCAACTGCCATAACGTTTCCAGCGAAGGAATCGTTTGCAGCGATACGACGAGCTTTCTGATTAGCGTTAACTAATTTTTTGCAACTATTTTTACGAGTAAGTTACATGCTCGACATGCCCCTCAGGTTTTGCAACCCACGTCGAAACCAGGTCGCCCCCAAAAAGTTTTACTATTTAATTATACGCTAAATAGTGGTTGAATGTTAGCCATGAATAGGGTTTCTAGCAAGTGTTTTTAACAGGAGCCGTAACTCTTCAGCAGCTAGAGAGTTTGGTGGGCACGCTGCGCTTTGCCCACCCTACATTTTTTATAATTTTTTGTAGGGTGGGCAAAGCGCAGCGTGCCCACCAAACAATAGTTACCAAACCCCTAAAGATCTTTCTTTAAACGCTGCTTTTGCCGCGCCCAATCACGATCTTTTTCCGTTGCCCGTTTATCATGTAATTTCTTACCTTTCGCTAAGGCAATAGAGAGCTTAATATGCTTGTTTTTCCAATATAAACTTAACGGAATTAAGGTATAACCTTTTCTTTCAACATAACCAATCAGTTTGGTAAGCTCACGATGGTTGAGTAATAGTTTGCGTGTGCGCTGCGGTTCTGCTGATATATGAGTGGATGCGGTTTGTAATGGTGTGATCTGTGAGCCCAATAGCCAACACTCATTGCGCTTAATGATGACATAGGCTTGATCAAGTTGGACTTTGCCAGCACGCAGGCTTTTCACTTCCCACCCTTGGAGGACGAGCCCAGTCTCAAAACGCTCTTCAATGACGAAGTCATGGTGCGCTTTGCGATTAACTGCAATTGTTTGATCGGAATTCTGTTTATCATTCATTCCGCGGAGTATAATCCTCCCTCTTTTAAAAGGAAATAGCGTAGTTTATTTATGACAACAATAGAACGTAATGCTTTGGTGCCTTATACGCCCCATCAAATGTTTGAATTAGTGAATAATATTGAGGATTATCCACGGTTTTTGCCATGGTGTTCCACCAGTGAAATCCTCAGTCGATCAGAAAAAGAAATTGAGGCAACCATTGATGTCGCCTGGTCAGGCATCCATAAAAGCTTCACCACCCGAAATATATTGCATCCCAATGAACGTATGGAGATGACACTGGTCAAAGGACCCTTTAAGTCTTTAGAGGGTAGATGGAGCTTTATTCCCGTAGGGGAGCATGGTTGTAAAGTTCATATGGAGCTTGAATTTGAGCTGACAGGTAATATTCTCGATAAGTTTTTTCAACCAATTTTTACAACTATCGCGAATTCATTAGTGGATGCTTTTTGTAAGCGTGCGGTGGAAGTCTATGGTGCACGCTAAACTGATCGCAGTGGAAGTCGCTTATGCTCGCCCTGATGAGCAAAAAATTATTGCACTGGAAGTCGAGGAGGGCAGTACGATTGAAACTGTGATTGATCGCTCTGGTATTTTATTGCTATTTGCTGAAATTGATTTGGCACAGCAAAAAGTGGGCGTTTTTAGTAAAATAAAACAGTTATCGGATAAAGTGAAGGCAGGTGATAGGATCGAAATTTATCGCTCGCTGACGATAGACCCTAAAGAGGCGCGGAGAAAACGTGTTGTTCCCCGCCCTAAAGTGATACGTTAATGCTATTGTAAAACAGCATTGCCCTTGATCTCTCGCAAAATGCCTTGTTTAAAGATGAGAGTTAGGTGTTGTTCGGAGATTTTGCCATAAGCCGGCTTAAAGGTGTAAACATAGTCTAGTCGGTTGGTGTCAAAGGTGTTAATTAACATCGGTGGCCCCATGATTTCACGGACTTTTTCTTCGGACATGCCGGTGTGGAGTTGATTAGACATGGCAGGAGTGATGGCATTACCTTGCTCAATATTCATTTTATGCACGCGAACTAGGCTGCAGCTTGTTAAGCTGAGTAGAATAGCTAGCATAATAAAAGTTTTTTTCATAAGCTGTTTCCTGTCAAATTGCAAAAGTGCGGCAATGATAACTGATTCACCTTGATTTTGTAAGCTGTTAAACTGCATGAAAAATACCAAAGGAAAGAAGAAGCTATGGATAATTCGGAATTAAAAAAAGTCGGTCTTAAGGTGACATTGCCGCGCGTTAAGATTTTGGAAATTCTTGAAAATGCTAAAAATCATCATCTTAGTGCCGAAGATCTTTATCGCATGTTAGTTGAATCAGGCGATGATATTGGTTTGGCAACCGTTTATCGTGTGTTAACTCAGTTTGAAGAAGCAGGGTTAGTGGTGCGACATAATTTTACGGATGAACATTCGGTTTTTGAATTGGATCACGGTACTCATCATGATCATTTGGTGTGTGTGAAATGCAAACGCGTAAAAGAATTTGTTGATCCGCTGATTGAGGAACGACAAAAACAAGTCGCTAAAGAAGCAGGTTTTATTATTACGGATCATAGTTTAAATATTTATGGGATTTGTAAGAGCTGTCAAAAGTAAATTATGTCTGTTTTGTAACTATTCAGCAGTCAGGAAGTTTGGTGGGCACGCTGCGCTTTGCCCACCCTACAAAAAATTATAAAATGTAGGGTGGGCAAAGCGCAGCGTGCCCACCAAGCTCTCTGGCTGCTATGCAATCCCCGCCTCACTACACATCTCTCGCATTTCTTGCGCATGCGCTAATGTCTTTTTGGTAATTTCAACCCCACCTAACATGCGCGCTAACTCTTGAATTTTTTGTTTTTCTGTTAATGCCATCACTTGTGTCTGGGTCACATTATTTTCCACTACTTTTGCTACACATAAATGATGATGTCCTTGGGCTGCAACCTGGGGTTGATGTGTAATACACAATAATTGATGGGTTTTTCCTAGTTCACGTAATAATTTCCCGACAATTTCTGCTGTGCCACCGCCAATTCCTACGTCTACTTCATCAAAAATAAGCGTAGAAGTAGTATGTTGGCTTGCTGTTGCCATTTGAATGGCTAAACTAATGCGTGACAGCTCACCGCCAGAGACGACTTTATGTAAAGGCTGCAACATTTGATCGGTATTGGTTTTAATTTGGAAAAGAATTTTTTCTAAACCAAAGAGAGTAATGCGTGGTGGTTCCTCTCTTTCAAATGACACTTCAAATTGACTATGGGGCAAAGCCAAGGTGTGAATAATGTGTGTAATTTCCGCAGCGAGTTTTTTTGCAGCTTTTTCGCGGCTTAAACTAAGTTGTTTTGCTACAACAAAATATTTTTTTTCTATGGCTTCTGCTTGCTTGGCTAATTCGGCTAAGCGTTCGTCACTGGTTTCTAAGTCAGTCACTTCCGCCGCTAATTTAAGCTGAAAATCATATAATTCATGCGGAGCCACTTTATGTTTGCGAGCTAAATCAAAAATAATACCAATACGTAATTCAATTTGTTTTAAGCGCTCGGGATCTAATTCCACGCTGTCTAGGTAACGACGTAAATCATTTTCTGTATCACTAAGATGAATGCTCGCTGTTTTAATGGCGTCAATCCAGCCGCTAATTTTAGGGTCAACACGTTGCACTGTTTCTAAAGAGTGAAGCGTTAAATTTAATGTATGTAATACATTATGTTCTTCATTTTCACTTAAGCAATAAAGTGCATGAGTAATGTTTTGTAGTAACTCATCGGCATGAGCCAATTGTTTGTGTTCAAGATCAAGCGTCGTAAATTCATTAGCTTGTAGTTGTAATGCTTCCAATTCATTTAATTGAAATTTTAAAAACTCGCCGCGTGATGAACGTTGCTCGGCTAAAGCACGTAAGGTAGAAATTTCGTGTTTTAGCTGTTGCCATTCTTCAGCTAGGGTATGAACTTTATCAACTAAATCAATATTTCCCGCATAACGATCAATAATATCGCGTTGTTTATCGGATTTTAATAAAGACTGATGTTCATGTTGTCCGTGTATGCTAAGTAATGTTTCACTGAGTTCGCGTAAGGGTTGTAAAGTGGTTGGCATACCGTTGATATAACTGCGTGAGCGACCATCTTGGGTAATGGTGCGTCGAATAATGCATTCATTACCATCGGTATCAAGATCATAATTTTTTAGCCATGCACGTGCGGCAGATAATTTATTAATATCAAAGCAAATGCTGATATCGGCTTTTTCTTGGCCAGGCCGAACAAAGTTTCCTGTAGTGCGACCACCGAGTGCTAACTCAATGGCATCAATGACGATAGATTTTCCTGCACCGGTTTCGCCAGTAATCACAGTGGTGCCGGTATTGATATCAAGATGTAACTCTTGGATCGTCACTAAATTGCTAATATGAATTTGTGTCATCATAAGAAGTATTCCTTTTTGTTACTCAGGACGTTGCAATTTTCTTCCCCAATGGAGCTTGCTGCGCAAAGCTTCATAATAACTGTAATCAAGGGGGTGTATGAGTTGTAAGCGCTGAGTTTTTTTCTGAATAGAGATATGGGAGCCAGGTGGTACATTAATATAACCTTGTCCATCACAGGTCAAGCGTGGTGAAGTTATATTATTGGTCGAAATAAGAATGTCAATGCGTTTATCGCCGCCAATCACAATGGGTCGATTACTGAGCGTATGGGGAAACATGGGAACCAGCACGATAGCATCCAATGCGTGATGAAGAATAGGTCCGCCACCGGATAAAGCATAAGCCGTTGAGCCAGTAGGGGTCGCAACGATTAAACCATCAGAATCTTGACTACAGACAAATTGGTCATCGATATAAATTTCATATTCAATCATGTGTGGAACAGCGTCGGGAATCAGAGCAGCTTCATTGAGCGCATCTTTTACGCCCAGGTTTTTATTCTCAAGATAAGTGGTCGTTGTAAGTAAAAAACGTTCTTCTAATAGATAAGCGCCCTCGAGAATAGCACCAATTTTTTTTAATTCGGTAGGGTGAATATCGGTAAGAAACCCTAAGCTACCACGATTAATCCCTAAAATAGGCACGCCCGCATCAACAATGGCATGGGCAGCATTTAATAAGCTACCGTCGCCACCAATGACAATAATTAAGTTAGCTCGTAAGCCAAGCTGATCACGTGGGCAAGTAGGAAAGTGACAAGTCTCCAGCGCCTCTGCTGTTTCTTCCTCAACAATGAATTCTTGATTGAGTTGGACGAGATACTGGGTTAGAGCTTTTAGGGTTTCTTTAATCCCAGCAGTCCTAACGCGACCAATAATTCCAATTTGTTTAAAAGTACTCGACATGGCTTACCTTCAGTTGTGGTAGTTTTGGCTCTATGTTGCTAAAATGTTACCCTTAAATCGATGTTATTGTCATCATCAGTACCATAGGGCCAGTCATAATGAGTGATACAACAGTCAATCAACGGGCACAGCAAGTATTAAAAGTACTTGTTGAGCGTTATATTCAGGATGGTTTTCCTGTTGGTTCTAAAACACTCGCCGAAGATTATGCGCTCGGATTGAGTCCTGCTTCTATTCGAAATATTTTAGCTGATTTAGAAGAGGGGGGGTATTTGGCCTCTCCGCATACATCAGCAGGGCGTATTCCAACGGAATTAGGCTACCGTTTCTTTGTGAATAGTTTATTGACTATTCAACCATTTGCAAATATTGATATTCAGGATTTAAAAAAAAAATTAGATCCTGACCAAGATATTTCTCATTTGTTACATTCGGCCTCATCCGTTTTGTCAGGGTTAACTCAGCTAATTGGTGTAGTGGCAATCCCGAGACGTAACCGCACTGAGTTGCGACAAGTAGAATTTTTGCCCTTATCAGGTAGTCGGGTCTTGGTGATTTTGGTGTTAAACAATCGTGAAGTGCAAAATCGTATCATACACACGGATCGTATCTATTCTTCCAGTGAATTACAACAGGCAGCGAATTATTTAAATGCCCATTATGCCGGTAAAGATTTGTTAACCGCTCGTAAAGAGTTGCTTGAGGAAATGAATAGCGATAAAGAAAATATGGCAAAATTGCTGCAAGCAGCCATTGATTTAGCCAATCATTCTTTGGGTGGCCCCGCAGAAGAAAATAAAAAATATGTCATTGCTGGAGAAAATCATCTATTACAGACAACCAAACCAGCTGATGATCTTGAGCGCTTGCATGCTTTTTTTAATGCATTTAGCCAAAAGCAAGAAATCCTTAATTTATTAGATCATTCATTAGAAGCAGAAGGCGTGCAAATTTTTATTGGTAAAGAATCGGGTTACGTAGCATTAAATAATTGTAGTATTGTTACAGCTTCTTATTCTTTAGATGGGCAATTAGTGGGAAGTCTGGGTGTGATCGGCCCTACGCGTATGCCTTATGATCGAGTTATTTCAGCAGTGGATGTCACCGCAAAATTATTGTCTGCAGCCTTGAATCAAGGTTAAGCCGACCTCATATAGGTAAATAGAATCATTAGATTGGGAGATTATCAGGTGGTAAAAGAACATACAGGAAAGGGTAGTACAACATCCGCTATTGATCAGTTAGGGATTGAGCAAGAGCAACTCAGCGATGCGCAGTTATTAGATCATCCATCTTATATTGAGTTGCAAAAGAAATTGACTGACTCAGAAGCGAAAGCTACTGAAAACTGGGACCGTGCCTTACGTACACAAGCAGAAATGGATAATATGCAACGACGCGTAGAGCGTGATATTGCCAATGCACACAAATTTGCTTTGGAAAAGTTTATTAGTAACTTATTGCCGGTTGTCGATAATTTAGAACGTGCTTTAGATCATGCAAAAAATGATGATTTAGAAGGAATTAATATGACATTAGTTTCTTTCTTAAGTGCATTGCAAAAAGTGGGTGTTGAGCAAGTGAATCCAAAAGGTGATTTGTTTAATCCCGAGTTTCATCAAGCAGTTGCAACCCAGGCGGATGATACAATTCCTCCTGGAACAGTCTTAGTTGTGATGCAAAAAGGTTATTTATTGAATGGCCGTTTAATGCGACCCGCTCTTGTGACAGTTTCAAAAGAGCATGCTTGAAAATACAAGAAAGAACCCCATATTAGTGAATAAGTTAATGACATTTGGAGAAAAACAATGGTAAGTAAAATTATTGGTATAGATTTAGGTACGACAAATTCTTGTGTTGCTGTGATGGAAGGTGACAAAGTGCGTGTGATTGAAAATGCGGAAGGTGATCGTACAACCCCTTCTGTTGTTGCCTACTTATCAGAAAATGAAACCTTAGTGGGTCAACCTGCTAAGCGTCAAGCTGTGACTAACCCTAAAAACACCATTTACGCGGTCAAGCGTTTGATTGGTCGTCGTTATGATGAAGAAGTTGTGCAAAAAGATAAAGCTGTTGTGCCTTATGATGTTGTGCGCGCCGATAATGGCGATGCTTGGGTGCAAGTTTTAGGTAAAAAATTATCTCCGCAACAAATTTCAGCACAAATCTTAATGAAAATGAAAAAAACGGCTGAAGATTATTTAGGCCACTTGGTGACTGAAGCGGTTATTACCGTACCCGCTTATTTTAATGATTCACAACGTCAAGCTACGAAAGATGCGGGACGGATTGCAGGTTTAGATGTAAAACGAATTATCAATGAACCTACAGCGGCAGCATTAGCCTATGGTTTAGATAAAAAACCAGGCGATCGTAAAATTGCGGTATACGATTTAGGTGGTGGTACATTTGATATTTCTATTATTGAAATTGCTGGTGTTGATGGTGAGCATCAATTCGAGGTGTTATCGACGAATGGTGATACATTCTTAGGCGGTGAAGATTTTGATTTAAGAGTCATTAACTATTTGGTTGATGAATTTAAAAAATCTTCTGGTATGGATTTACGTAATGATCCTTTAGCATTACAACGTTTAAAAGAAGCAGCAGAAAAAGCAAAAATTGAATTATCTTCTGCACAACAAACCGATGTTAATCTGCCTTATATTACGGCTGATGCTTCGGGTCCTAAGCATATGAACATAAAAATGACGCGAGCTAAATTAGAATCGTTAGTCGAAGATTTAGTTCAACGCACGATTGAGCCATGTAAAACAGCCTTAAAAGATGCAGGATTATCAGCAGGTGAAATTGAGGATGTGATTTTAGTCGGTGGTCAAACACGTATGCCGATGGTTCAAGAAATGGTGAAAAAATTCTTTGGTAAAGAGCCACGTCGTGACGTCAATCCTGATGAAGCCGTTGCTGTGGGTGCTGCCATTCAAGGGGGTGTCTTAACAGGTGCAGTTAAAGATGTGTTATTACTCGATGTTACGCCACTTTCACTCGGGATTGAAACCTTGGGTGGTGTTATGACAAAGTTAATTGAAAAAAATACCACGATTCCAACTAAAGCCAATCAAACGTTTTCAACAGCAGCAGACAATCAAACAGCAGTCACAGTGCATGTTTTGCAAGGTGAGCGTGAAATGGCATCAGCGAATAAGTCATTAGGCCGTTTTGATTTGCAAGATATACCGCCTTCACCACGTGGTATGCCACAAATTGAAGTGACGTTTGATATTGATGCGAATGGTATTTTACATGTATCAGCAAAAGATAAGGCAACGGGTAAAGCACAATCTATCGTCATTAAAGCATCAAGTGGTTTGAGCGAAGATGAAATTAAAAACATGATTAAAGATGCGGAATCACATGCCGCAGAAGATCGTAAATTTCATGAGCTGGTGACGGTACGTAATACGGCTGACAATATGATCCATTCTGTAACGAAATCATTAGCTGATGCGGGCGATAAAGTAGCAGCAGATGAGCGTACAGCAATTGAACAGGCGATTGAAGGGTTAAAAGAAGCGCTCAAGGGTACTGATAAAGACTTGATTGAAGCCAAAACAAAAGCATTAACCGATGCATCAGCTAAAATGGCTGAACGTCTTTATGCTCAAGGCCAGCAAGCAGGACAAGCAGAACCACAAGCGGGTGCAGAAGAAGCGGCTCAAAAGCCCAATGAAAATGTGGTTGATGCGGAATTTGAAGAAGTCAAAGATGATAAAAAATCGTCATAACAGGCTTTTGCCAAATTATTGCTATAGCCCTTTATCCATGTTACAACGTAGCTATTCAGTAGCGAGAGTTTGGTGGGCACGCTGCGCTTTGCCCACCCTACAAAAGCATTATTAGTAGGGTGGGCAAAGCGCAGCGTGCCCACCGAACATACGACTGCCTGCTAAATAGCTACCTAACAACTCACTATTTAAAGTATTCTCATGACAAAACGCGATTATTATGAAATTTTAGGTCTTTCCCGCAATGCAAGTGACGAAGAAATCAAAAAAGCGTTTCGTCGATTAGCAATGAAATATCATCCGGATCGTAATCCAGGTGATAAGGTATCGGAAGAGCAATTTAAAGAAGCTCGAGAAGCTTATGAAGTCTTATCAGATGGCCGAAAAAGATCAGCTTATGATCAGTTTGGTCATAATGCCCAAGATGCTGGTGGTTTTGGTGGTATGGGCGGTGTCAATATTACGGATATCTTTGGTGATATTTTCGGTGATATTTTTGGGGGTGGTCGACAAGGCCCGCAACGTGGCGCTGATTTACGATATAATCTGGATGTCACGCTAGAAACCGCTGTATTTGGTACCACAGTCGACTTACAAGTTCCTACCATGGTGTCATGCACAGATTGTCGTGGTACAGGTGGGCGTAAAGGCGCTGCGCCTGCGACGTGTAGTGATTGCGCTGGTTATGGACAAGTGCGGATTCAACAAGGTTTTTTTTCGGTACAACAAACTTGTCCAAGTTGTCGTGGCCAGGGGAGTATTATTACGGATCCTTGCGCAACTTGTAGAGGAAAAGGGCGTAATAAACAAAACAAAAAGCTGTCAGTTAAAATTCCCCCCGGCGTTGATACTGGCGATCGAATTCGTTTAGCGGGTGAAGGTGAAGCAGGCGAAGCGGGTGCCTCCGCCGGTGATCTTTACGTGCAAATTAATGTTAAACAACATGGTATTTTTGAACGGGATGGCACGCATTTGTATTGCGAAGTTCCGATTAGTTTTGTTGTGGCAGCATTAGGCGGCGAGTTAGATGTTCCTACCTTAAATGGTCGAGCTAAGTTGAAAATACCAGCAGAAACGCAGTCAGGAAAAGTGTTTCGTTTAAAAGGAATGGGAGTGCCACCGGTGCATGGCGGTTCAAAAGGTGATGTCATGTGTAAAGTCATGGTAGAAACACCGATTAATTTGACCGTAAAACAAAAAACATTACTTCAAGAATTTGAAAAAACGATTATTGAAAATAAAGCGAATCATAGTCCTCGCTTTGCATCATGGTTTGATCGAGTAAAGAATTTTTTTGATGAGATGAAATTTTAGAGGCTGACATTATGATGAGAAAAGTCCCCATGACCGTGATCGGCGCCGAAAAATTACGTGAAGAATTGCGTCGTTTAAAATCAGAAGATCGTCCGCGAGTGATTGCAGCGATTGCAGAAGCAAGAGCTCATGGTGATTTAAAAGAAAATGCGGAATATCATGCTGCGCGTGAACAACAAAGTTTTATTGAAGGCCGTATTCAAGAAATAGAAGGCAAATTATCAACCGCACAAGTGATAGACATCAAAGCATTAGAAAATACGGGTAAAGTTATTTTTGGTACCACAGTGACTATTCGTAATATGGGAACAAAAGATCAAGTGACTTATACGATAGTAGGAGAAGATGAAGCAGATATTAATGAAAATAAAATTTCATTTAGTTCGCCTTTTGCTCGCGCTATGATAGGGAAATATGCGGATGATATTATTGAAGTACATGCACCTGAAGGCGCTGTTCAATATCAAATTATTAACATTGTTCATTAACCCATGGCAACTAAGAGTAATAGTAGTCGTCGTTGGTTAAAAGAACACTTTTCTGATGTCTATGTTAAGCAAGCGCAACAAGCGGGATACCGATCTCGTGCTGTTTATAAACTGTTAGAAATACAAGAACGCGATCGTTTATTTAAGCCTGGTATGATAGTGATTGATTTAGGCGCTGCACCGGGTAGCTGGTCACAGGTATTAAGAGAATGGGTAGGATCTAAAGGACGAGTTATTGCTTTAGATATTTTGGCCATGGATGCTTTAGACGCTGTTGAATTTATTCAAGGTGATTTTGCTGAACAAGCGATTCTTGATGAATTATTATCGACGTTAGCGGAAAGTAAGGTAGATTGGGTGGTCTCGGATATGGCGCCTAATTTAAGTGGAGTGGATAGCGTTGATCAGCCAAGATCAATGGAGTTAGCTGAGTTAGCGCTGGATTTAGCAACTCAAGTTTTAAGCAAAAACGGTGGTTTTTTAGTGAAAGTCTTTCAGGGATCGGGATTTGATGAGTTTTTGGTTCAGATAAGGCTACATTTTAAGAAGGTGATAATTCGCAAACCAAAAGCATCGCGTGGACGTTCACGAGAGGTGTATGTGCTGGCGAGAAATTAGGTTATGATTAAGTTATATCAATATAGGTTAATTGCGGATTATTCCCCCTATTACAGATATAATCTCTCGATAATTTCAAGGGGTCCAAAAAGTGAATGATACGATTAAAACGATACTTTTGTGGATGGTAGCTGCATTAATTCTGATTTCTGCGTTCAATATTTTTGGACCTAGACATGAGTCAGAACAAAAAATGAGTTATTCGGCATTCTTAAGTGAGATTAAGCAAGGGAATGTCAATTCAGTTACGATTACAGATCAAGATGTTACTGGCATTATGCAAAATAATAAGGTTTTTTCTACTTATTTACCTATGCCTCAAGATATTACTTTATTGCATGAATTAGCCGATAAAGGGGTTAGTATCAAGGGTAAGCCGCCAGAGCAGCCTGGGTTAGGTATGCATTTACTGAATCTATTACCTTGGATAATTATTATTGCTATTTGGATTTATATCCTTCGCCAGCAAGCGGGCGCAGGAGGGCGTGGCGGTGCATTTTCATTTGGTCGGAGTCGCGCACGATTACTCGGTGAGGATCAGGTTAAAGTAACATTTGCCGATGTAGCGGGTGTGGAAGAAGCGAAAGAAGAAGTCAAAGAATTGGTTGATTTTCTACGTGATCCAGGCAAGTTTCAAAAACTAGGCGGTAAAATTCCACAAGGCGTATTATTAGTTGGGCCTCCAGGTACCGGTAAGACATTGCTGGCTAGAGCCGTGGCGGGGGAAGCTAAAGTTCCTTTCTTTACCATTTCAGGCTCAGACTTTGTTGAAATGTTTGTTGGTGTAGGCGCATCTCGAGTGCGTGATATGTTTGAACAAGCTAAAAAACAAGCACCTTGTATTATTTTTATTGATGAAATTGATGCCGTTGGGCGTCATCGTGGTGCGGGTTTAGGCGGTGGACATGATGAAAGAGAGCAAACACTGAATCAATTATTAGTTGAGATGGATGGTTTTCAAGGTAATGAAGGCGTTATTGTGATTGCTGCAACTAATCGTCCAGACGTATTAGATCCCGCTTTATTGCGTCCAGGTCGATTTGATCGTCAAGTTGCCGTGACTTTGCCTGATATTCGTGGCCGTGAACAAATATTAAAAGTACATATGCGAAAATTGCCTTTAACGGATGATGTTGAAGCTGCAGTAATAGCGAGAGGAACGCCAGGATTTTCGGGTGCTGATTTAGCGAATATTGTTAATGAAGCCGCACTTTTTGCTGCACGGGCGAATAAACGTTCGGTAGGCATGCTTGAATTTGAAAGAGCAAAAGATAAAGTCATTATGGGCGCTGAACGTCGTTCTATGGTCATGAACGAATCAGAGAAAAAGTTAACCGCTTATCATGAAGCAGGCCATGCTATTGTGGGATTACTCGTTCCTGATCACGATCCTGTTCATAAAGTAACAATTATTCCGCGTGGACGTGCACTGGGGGTGACCATGTTCTTACCCGAAGGTGACCGTTATAGTTACTCAAAAGATCATTTAGAAAGTAAAATTTCGAGTTTATTTGGCGGACGTATTGCCGAGGCACTTGTTTTTGGAGTTAACAAAGTCACAACGGGTGCATCTAATGATATCCAAAAGGCGACAGAATTAGCTCGAAATATGGTTACCAAATGGGGTTTATCAGAAAAATTAGGCCCATTAACGTTTGGTGAAGATGAAAGAGAAGTTTTTTTAGGCCATGCAGTAGCGAGGCATAAAGAAATATCTGAAACAACCAGCACAGTGATTGATATGGAAGTGCGTAGTATTATTGATCGCAATTATCAACGTGCAGAAAAAATACTAAAAGAAAATCTCGAGCGTCTGCATGAGATGGCCTTAGCGTTGATTAAATTTGAGACCATAGGTCAGGATCAAATTCAAGACGTTATGTCGGGACGCCCTATCAGAGAGCCGCAAGAGTGGCAAGAAAACACCAAGAAAGAATCCGTTATATCAAAAGTAAATCCTAGTGAAGATTTAGGTTCGGTACATGATGAATCTTCTCGCTAATAACAACACGACTGCGACACGCAAATATTTTGGTACAGATGGTATTCGCGGTCGTGTTGGTGTTTTTCCGATTACGCCTGAATTTCTTTTAAAATTAGGTTGGGCAGTTGGAAAAGTATTTGCTCGCAAAGGTTACAAAAAAGTGTTAATTGGCAAAGACACACGAATATCGGGTTATATGTTTGAATCAGTTTTGGAAGCAGGGTTATCTGCTGCCGGAGTAGATATACATTTACTTGGCCCGATGCCAACTCCCGCTATTGCTTATTTGACCCGAACGTTACGTGCACAAGCAGGTATTGTTATTAGTGCTTCGCATAATCCTTATCATGATAATGGAATTAAATTTTTCTCCACTCACGGCATGAAGTTGTCAGATGAATTAGAAGTTGCCATTGAAGAACAATTAGAAATGGAAATGACAACCGTTAATTCTGCAGAGCTGGGTAAAGCCTCTCGAGTGGCGGATGCCCCAGGACGTTATATTGAATTTTGTAAAAGTACGGTGTCGTCAGATACTACATTAAACGGCTTAAAAATAGTAGTGGATTGTGCGAATGGCGCTTGTTATCACGTTGCTCCTAATGTATTTCATGAGTTAGGTGCAGAAGTGATAGAAATAGGCGTAGAACCCGATGGTTTAAATATTAATCTTAATTGTGGTGCAACTCATCCCGAGTTATTGCGCCAGCGAGTTTTGCAAGAAAAAGCAGATTTAGGCATAGCGCTTGATGGCGATGGTGATCGAGTGTTAATGATCGATCATTTAGGTAATATTTTAGATGGTGATGAATTATTATACATCATTGTTAAGCACCGTCAGGAAACAGGGGCGTTAAAAGGCGGCGTGGTTGGCACCGTTATGTCAAATTTTGGTTTTGAGCAGGCAGTACGTTCACTTGATGTTGATTTTGCGCGTGTTCCTGTTGGTGATAGACATATTATTTTAGAGTTAATTAAGCGTAAATGGAATTTAGGTGGCGAACCCTCTGGGCATATCATTTGTTTTGATTCATCCACCACCGGTGATGGAATCATTGCTGCATTACAAATATTATCAGCAATGCGATTTCATGAAAAATCGTTATTTGAATTAAAAGATGGATTTCATAAGTATCCGCAAGTTTTACTGAATGTAAAAGTTAAAAATACGGCTGATTTAAATGAAAATTTTTCTGTTCAGGCGGTATTACAAGAAGTAGAAAAAGAATTGGCTGGAACGGGTAGGGTCTTGTTAAGACGTTCAGGAACTGAAGCATTGGTTCGAGTCATGGTTGAAGGTGAAAATAAGCAACAAGTTATGCGTTTAGCCGAGAAAATTGTAGAAGTGGTTAAAAAAGAATTAGCTTAGTTGTATTGAGTGATTATAAACATCCTTCTTCAAGCCCGCTATGGGACTTGAAGAAGGCGTTCTAAAATAAAGATGGATACGTTTAAGCTGTCGCCATATCTTTTAATTTTCTTAAAGGTTTAACCTTGATCACTTTGTGAGCTGGTTTAGCTTTAAACATAACTTCTTCGCCAGTAAATGGGTTAATACCCTTACGAGCAGGTCTAGCAGCTTTTTTAACTACGTTAATTTTTAATAGACCAGGTAAAACGAATTTACCAGGACCTTTAGACTTAACGTGTAGTTCAATCAGTAAACCTAAAGAATCAAGAACGCCAGCAACATCTTTTTTAGCAAGGCAAGTCATATCCATAATTGCCTTAACAATGCCGCCTTTAGTTAATGGATCTTTAACCGAGGTTAACTTTTTAACTGGAGCCACCTTAACGGCGGTTTTTTTCTTTACTACTTTCCTTGTTGATTTGGCAGAAGCTTTTTTAGCAGCCATTGTCATTTCCTCTTAAAATTCAAAATTGTGCACGAGTTACATTATCAATTTTTAGTTGATTTTGCGAGTGTTTTTATTAAAAAATCATTATTTTTATTAGAAAAAAGAAAAAAAAGTTACTTTTTTATGCTTATTAAGAGTGAATTTATAGAATTGTTACGATCTTTTTCACACAACTCTTGCGTGTTAGGGTTCATTACTATAGAATTCGACATCTTTTGATCTTGGGTCTATATTAATTAGTGTATTTATACTCCCAACGGAGTAGGAGTCAGATGAAAACTTATAATGCAACGAATGAAACAGCTAGGCACAACTGGTATGTAGTTGATGCGGCAGGAAAAACACTAGGTCGCTTGGCGAGTCAAGTCGCTACAAGATTACGTGGTAAACATAAACCAGAATATACCCCGCATGTTGATACAGGCGATTTTATTGTGGTTATTAATGCTAGTCAGATCAAAGTGACTGGGAATAAAAACAAGGCTAAAATTTATTATAGTCACTCTGGGTATCCAGGCGGATTAAAAGAAATTACCTTCGAAAAATTGTTAGCGAAGCGCCCTGAACAAGTGATAGAAATTGCAATAAAAGGCATGTTACCAAAAAATATTTTGGGACGTGCGATGTATCGCAAATTAAAAGTGTATGCAGGTACAGATCATCCGCATACAGCACAACAACCTCAATTGCTTGATTTTGATACGGAATAATTCTATGGCAACAGCAACAGCAAAGCGTTATTACGGCACAGGCCGTCGTAAATCTTCAACGGCTCGTGTGTATATCACACCAGGCGAAGGTAATATTGTAATTAATGAAAAAGCGCTAGAACAATATTTTGGCCGTGAAACAGCTCAAATGGTTGTTCGTCAGCCTTTAAAAATAACAGATCTTCAGCATAAATTTAATGTGAAAGTGACAGTAAGAGGCGGCGGAATGAGTGGCCAGGCGGGAGCAATTCGTCATGGTTTAGCTCGAGCATTGCTTCAGTATGAGCAACAATCTGGCGGTGATACGACTTCTGAAAGCTCTATTCGTAAGACACTGCGTGTAGCTGGCTATCTGACTCGTGATGCTAGAGAAGTTGAGCGTAAAAAAGTGGGTTATCGAAAAGCTCGTAAAGTAAGACAGTTCTCTAAACGATAATTTTTGTCGTTTTTTAGCGGAGTTGAGTCAGTTGTTAATTTTCAGCTGGGGGATCGTCTAGTGATAGGACTGCGGACTCTGACTCCGTTAACTAAGTTCAAGTCCTAGCTCCCAGCCAGATATAAATCTCCAGAGGGGTAATCTGATGGCGGTAATTGCCAATAAGCGGTCAATTATGACCTTATATTCTGGCGCAGTGGATCTCTATAGCCATCGCGTAAGAATAGTGCTTGCAGAAAAAGGAGTTTCCGTAGAGGTTATTCCGATTGATGCTAAAGATAAGTTAGAAGATCTTCTAGAGCTTAATCCATATGGAACTTCTCCTACATTGGTCGATCGTGATCTTGTTTTGTATGACGCCAATATTATCATGGAATATTTAGATGAGCGTTTTCCTCATCCGCCTTTAATGCCAGTTTATCCAGTAGCAAGAGCTAAAACACGTTTAATGATTTATCGTATTGATCGTGAATGGGGTAGTTTAATCCGTAAAATTGAAACGGGTAAAGCGACTGAAGCACAAGCGGCTGCTAAAGAGCTCAAAGCATATTTGATTCGATTAGCGCCTGTTTTTGCTAACGGGCCTTTTTTCTTAAATGATGAATTTTCACTGATTGATTGCTGTATAGCTCCTATTTTATGGCGCCTGCCTTCATGGGGTATTATATTACCAGCTGAAGCAAAAGCGATTTTAAAATACGGTGAACGTATGTTTGCACGCGATTCTTTCCAGGCGAGCATGACAGAGGCTGAGCATGAATTAACAAAAACATCTAAAGAAGATGTCCTATAAAAATTTTAAGAGGCGTGATTCATGTTGTCGACAAAACCTTATCTAATTCGAGCATTTAATGAATGGATTGCTGACAGTGAATGCACCCCTTATATTGTTGCTAACGCGAATCATCCTCGTTGTAATATTCCCCGTGAGCATGTTAAAGATGGTGAAATAGTATTTAATATTTCATCTGAAGCCGTGCGTGACTTAAGAATTGGTAATTCAGTTTTAGAATTTAGCGCATCTTTTTCTGGGGTTGTTCGGCTTATTTCTATTCCTATTAATGCTATTTTAGCTATTTATGCAGAAGAGAATGATCAAGGAATGTTTTTTGATGCCGAAGAAGAGGATATTGGAGACGAGGATATTCAGCGCGATGAATCTTCTTTAACAGAGGGATCAGCAAATAAAAAGTCAGTTTCTCATTTAAGATTGGTGGAATAGAGCATTAATCTATTGCTCAATAAACTGTGCAAGCAATTTTCCAAGATCAGTTTTTGAAATAGGTTTAATAGCAACTTGGTTAGCACCCGCGGATAAACATTGTTGACGGTCATCTTCTTCTGAGTAGCCTGTGAGAGCAACAATAGGTATGGTTACGTTGGTGGTGTATTGTTCTCTAATTATTTTAATTAGCTGAAAGCCACTTATATCAGGTAAGCCTATATCAACAAAAATAATATCATAACTTTTTTTCATGGCATCTAAAGCTTCTGATCCACACTGTGCTATATCTACTTTACAACCTAACTCCTCTAACATTTGTTTGTGAATAATTTGAATAAGAATGTCATCTTCAATAAGCAAGGTTTGATATTTTTTTTCTTGTGTGCTGAGAGAGTGTTTTGAGTTGTTAAGTAACGGTGTTGGTAAGTTGAGTGCAAAGGAAAATGTAGAGCCTTCATTTACGTTGCTTTTTACTTCTATTTTGCTTCCCATTAATATAATTAATTTTTTTACGATGGATAGCCCTAAGCCAGTTCCAGTTAAATTTTTATTACGTTGATAAGCATCGTTAACTTGATAAAAACGTTTAAATATTTTATCTAGCTCATGCGGCGGAATACCGATGCCAGTATCTTCAACTGAAATATTAAGTTGGGTAAACCCAGGTGGATTGTGTAAGCAATGTGTTCGTAAGATGACATGGCCGGTGTGAGTAAATTTAATGGCATTTGCAACTAAATTTACAATGATTTGGCGTAATGCACCGCTGTCCGCCACAATATTTTCTGGCGTATTTGGATCATATTCTAAAGAGAGTATTATTTTTTTTAACTTAGCCGTACCGCTAAGCATATTGATAATATCAATGATTAATTTTTTTAACTCAAAGGAGTGTGGCAATAAGTTATAATTATTTGTTTCAAGTTTATTATAGTCGAGTAAATTATTGATTAAAGATAATAAGTAAGATCCTGAATCAATAATATGTTGGATATAGCGGGCTCTTTCTATATCGGTTAAATTATCTTGCTCTAAAAAACCGACAAAGCCTAGTATGCTAGTGAGTGGAGTTCTTAGTTCATGGCTAATCATGGCTAAAAATTTTGTTTTATCTTTATTGGCAGCTTCAGCTTTTTTCTTAGCAATTCGCAGGTTTTTTTCTATTTGTTTTCGTGCGGTAATATCGAGAGAAATACCTAAGACACCTTGAATTTGACCGTTACTGTCATAGAGTGGTGTTTTTTGAGTTAAGTAATAAGCAGGCTGGCCATGAGTATCATTTCCTTCTTCCTCTATACGTAGCTCTTGTTTGCTCTCTATTATTTGTAAATCAATACGGCGTAATTCTTTTGCATACTCGGGGCCGAGTAATTCTAAATCAGTTTTTCCAACTATTTCATGGGGAGAATTTAATTTTAATACTTTAGCAACATTATTATTGCAGCCCATGTAGCGACTATTAAGATCTTTCCAATAAATATGTCCTGGCATCATAGAAATAATAAATTTTAAAGTATCAACTTCTTTTTGTAGTTGAACAATGAGTTCATCACTATTATTTTGGTCAGGATTATTTTTCATAGAGAATGATTATGTTCTGCTTATACGTAAGTAAGTAAATATTTTTACTACATTTTGTACGCCATCTGTTTCTCTGGCGATATCAACGGCTATATTTGCTTGGTCATGTAGTAGCATACCCATAAGAAAAACAGTGCCATTTTCAGTGACCACTTTGATTTGATTGGGATCAATATCATTCATGGCAATCAGTTTAGTCTTAATCTTGCTGGTAATCCAGGCGTCACTAGCACGTACCAGACTAGAAGTGGGATAAGCAATTTGAGTAAGATTATACACTTTTTTTACATTTGGAATTTTTTCAATAATTGCAGTCACTTCATTGCGTTTTTCTTTGGAGGGTATTTGTCCAGCAATTAAAACTTCTTGATGGAACGTAGCAATGGCAATATTGGTGTTATTGAAACGGTCTGTGTCACGATAAAGTTTGCGATAAGCTTGGGTAGTAATATAGCTATCACTTAAGGTTTTTTGAATATGGCCATGATTATAGGCAACTTGAGCGCCTGTCATTGCAGCATCAACACAGCCCTGCATTAAGGTGAAAGCAAGGGCCATTAATAGTAATCGTTTCAATGTGATAGCCATTTTTTTATTCATCGGCATATTTGTTTAATCCAGATTAATTTTTATATTGAAAAATTTTCACCACTTTTTGTACGCCATCCACTTGTCTGGCAATGTCGACTGTTATATCAGCTTGATCATGAGTGACTAGCCCCATTAAGTATACAGCACCATTTTCAGTGACTACTTTTATTGTGCCTGATCGCAGGTCTTTGGTTGTTAGCATGATGGATTTAATTTTTGCAGTAATCCAGGCGTCGCTGGCCTGACTTAATGAGGAGGTGGGTCCTTTAATAGTAATTTGGTTGTATACGCGAGTAATATTTGGAATGCTGCGAGTTAATGTTTCCGCTTTTTCGCGTAAGCTCGTGCTTGTTGTTTCACCAGTTAATAAGACTACACCATTAAAACACGTGACATTAATGTGAGTGCTGTCATTATCAAGTGCCGGGTGTGATTTTATTTGATTGGTGACAGAGTTTGCCATTCTTTGGTCATCTAATACGGCTTCTACTTTTCGATGATCATAGACTACGGCAATTCCAGCAGCGCCTGCTGCAGCCCCAACTAAAAAACAAGCATTTAAGGGTAAGGTCAAAGTCATGATAAGTAGTAGTTTTTTAATCATATAACAATTTCTCCGTGGCCAAATAATTGATGATCGACTATATCGCAAATGCAATGAATAATAAGTAAATGTGTTTCTTGGATACGAGCAGTTTCAGATGCGGGTACGCGTATTTCAATATCATTATTTTGTAAGGTTCCCGGGATTTTACCACCATCGTAGCCTGTGAGGGCAATAACAATCATGTCTCTATCGTGTGCTGCTTTAATGGCATGTAGAATATTAGCTGAATTACCACTGGTTGATATTGCTAATAATATATCGCCGGCTTGGCCTAGTGCGCGTATTTGTTTTGCAAATACTTCGTTATAGTGATAATCGTTAGCAATTGAAGTCAGAGCAGCAATATCTGCGGTTAATGCAATGGCAGGTAAGCTAGGGCGTTCATGTTTAAAGCGGTTTAACATTTCGGAAGAAAAATGCATGGCATCACAGGCAGAGCCGCCATTGCCACAGCTTAATATTTTATGTCCATCCAATAGGCTTTGCAGGACTTTTTCGCAAGCAGTCACAATAGTGGGTAACACAGTATCAGCAGTGTTTATTTTAGTTTGAATATTTTCACTAAAATTGTGACGGACACGATCTAGCAAGGCGCTCATAGTAAAGTCCAGTTAAAAGTTATCGGCATAAAATGCATTTTTAATCCACTCAATCTGTTGAAGGTTAATTCCAATAACATCAAAGCGACAATTAACGTTGTCATGCCATTTTTTCTTTTGTAAATAATAGTTTGCAGCTTTAATAATTTTTTTTTGTTTATATAGGTCTACGCTTTCTAAGGTCTCAATGATGTTTTTATTGCGACTGCGTACTTCTACAAAAACAATTTCTTCAGTATCTTGCATGATTAAATCAATTTCACCAACCTGACAATTAAAATTTTGTTGCAATAGCAATAATCCTTTGGACTGTAAATAATGACAGGCCATATTTTCTGCATTATTGCCTTGTACTTTAGTGTTCAGGTTGGCCATCACGTATTGTAGTCCATGGTAAACGACGGAAAATTTGGTGTTTATTATTCAATGTCATTGCCCCAGTTGCACCATAAATAGGAAAATGAGGTAGCAGCGTTAATCGCGGAATAGAATTGCTGACCGTATAGGCATCCGCGCCTACAGCATATAATCGATTACTATTTTTTCCATTGTTGTGGAATATCCAGGGAATGTCAGCAAAAGTAACGCCATTAATATCAAGATCAGTTTGTGGTGCTGGTATTCCAGAATAAACAACCGAGGTTGCATAAATTGGAATATTATTAATGTAATAATATCTTAATAAAGGTACTACTTGGCGCGCAGCTTGTGGCGGCGTGAGTAGAAAAATAATATCAAAATCATGGCGACGTTCATGTTCGAGTACTGTTTTATCATTATCTAACGGCTTTTTATCGTTATCTAATTTAATATTAATGTGTAGTAGTTTGGCTATTGCTTGGCTTAAATTAGTTTTAGAGTTGATGTACAGTACGTCTTCTACACTGCCACCGTCTGCTTGCCAGCGTGAGCTTAATTCTTTTACTACCCGTTTTCCCCAAGCGTTATCCGTGGTAATAATGAGTGCGTGTGTATGGCCGGTTTCTCGCGCTTTATCTGCAAGTTGCTGTGCTTCATCAATGGGTGACAAACCATATTCATAGAGATTGGTAGGGAGTGAGCCAAAACCAACATCTGTGTAATTAAGTGCGAGAGTGGGGATGCTAAAAGTTGCTTGGTTAATGAGAGTTTGTACATGCTCTTTTGTTAGCGGGCCGACAATAAAATCAGCGCCTTCTGTTTGTGCTTTTTGATAGAGTGTTAAAATGGTATTGGTAGCAAGATTGGTATCATAAAAAGCGATGGTTTGTTTGGTATGAATTTTAGATTGATTAGTGTAATAAGTATTTAAAAAACCATCACGGATAACTTTTCCTTGCTGCGCGAGTGGGCCGGATAGCGGAAGTAAAATAGCAAGATGCTGTGGTGTAGCTGAATTGTTAATTTGCGTTAAGATTGTGTTGTTAGGAAATAGAGTGTTGGCTGGATGATTAGGATATTCTGCGCGCCAACTTAATAATGCTTCAATTAAGCTTGCCGTGTTACCATTATTTCTTTTACTCATAATGGCCAGCTTAGACCAACCAGCAATGGTAGGATTGGTTGTGTCGGTAGTTTCTAATTTTTTAAGTGGGATGTGTTGGAGTTTGTTCCAAACAGTTATAGGATTGCCTTCCCAGATTCTAATATCGTTGGCAGAAACTGCTGATTGATGATTATCAGCGTATAAAAATGAGTCTGTATTTCCGCAGCTGTTAAGAGTCAGCACAGTGAAGAGGAAGAATGATAGTTTTAATATATTTTTTGGCATATGGACTACTATAGATATGAAGTTAAAAGACAATAAAAGATACCATTGTGCATGATGAAGATAAATATTCAAGGAATAATGTATGTGGTCGCAACTCCTCTTGGTAATCGCCAAGATATTACTTTGCGGGCGATTGAGACGTTAAAAAAAGTTGATGTGATAGCAGCAGAAGATACCCGACATTCCTTGCCATTGCTACAACATTTTAATATCAATAAACCAATTCTCGCGCTGCATGAACATAATGAGCGAGAGCAGGCAGAAAAACTGGTAGAGCGCCTTCGACAAGGTGAATCAGTTGCTTTAATTAGCGATGCTGGAACTCCATTGATCAGCGATCCAGGGTATTATTTGGTCCAAGCCGTAAGAGAGGCTGGGATTGTTATCGTACCTATTCCTGGTGCTTGTGCGGCTATTGCAGCCCTTAGTGTGGCGGGTTTACCAACAGACCGTTTTGTATTTGAAGGTTTTTTACCAGCAAAATCACAATCACGCTTACTGCGTTTACAAGCTTTAATTGAAGAGTCACGCACAATGATTTTTTATGAGGCTCCGCATCGCATTTGTGATTTATTAGCGGATTTATTTAAAATTTTTGGCGGTGAACGTCGAGTGGTCATAGCGCGTGAATTAACTAAGTTATTTGAAACGATCTATTCAGCAAAATTAAGTGAATTGATTGATTGGGTTGCTGCAGACGCTAATCAACAACGGGGTGAAATGGTTGTGATAGTGGCTGGTAGAGAAAAAATGACTGAAGAAATGAGCTCAACCACGGTGGATGAAATTTTAATTCTACTTTTAAGTGAAGTTTCAGTGAAAAAAGCGGCAGAACTGGCAGCAAAGCTCACGGGAAAGCGAAAAAACGAGCTTTATCAGCGTGCCTTAGGGTTAAAAAATGTCTAATATTCGATAAAAAAACTTACTCAATGGTTAAAAATAGGCTATCCTTGGCTTATGAGAGTTGACCGAAGCAGTCGCTCTTTGAAATTTATTTCAAAGGGAGGAAAGTCCGGGCTCCATAGGGCAGAGTGCCAGGTAACGCCTGGGAGGTGTGAGCCTACGGAAAGTGCCACAGAAAATAGACTACCAAGTATTTATATTTGGCAAAGGTGAAAAGGTGCGGTAAGAGCGCACCGCGGAATTGGCAACAATGACGGCACGGTAAACCCCACTCGGAGCAAGACCAAATAGGAACTCACTGACGCGGCCCGCGTTGAGTTCGGGTAGGTCGCTTGAGGTGTTTGGTGACAAGCATCCCAGATGAATGACTGTTCACGACAGAACCCGGCTTATTGATCGGCTCTCATTTCTTTTTTAGTATTTCTAATGATAACTATTCAGCGACAAGGGCACGCTTGCGTGTAGCACTTAAAATACCGCTCCAAGCGAAACATCCCTGTTTTATGCTTGCCATCCATGGCAAGCAAGTCGCTCTATTTTAAGTGCTACACGCAAGCGTGCCCTTGTCGCTGAATAGTTCCTTCTATTATCTTATGACTTTCAGCATCTTGCTTGAGCAGTCTAATTATTCTTTGTTAACTCCCATTTTTCACTTCTGCAAAAGCAGACGTCTTCATTTTTTGTCGCGTAATTCACAAACAAATCGATCAATATTCAATCATTCCCTTAATCCTAGCCCCCATTAGTGAGATTTTTATCGTAAGAAATCGATAAATTGAGCCGAAAATTAATATTTTGTGGTAAAAAGTGGTTTATCGTGGGGGATTGTGGTATAACTATCCATAAGGGATAGTGTAATGGTTTAAGGATTTCCGGACATAAGAGGTAGGCAACATGTTTCGAGGCGTCAACGGAATAAACATCGATGCAAAAGGTCGGATTGTAGTCCCGACTCGCTATCGCGAGCGTTTAGGACAAGAGGCCACTAGCAACGTTGTACTGACGATCGATACTGAAGAACGTTGTTTACTCTTATATCCACTAGTAGCTTGGGAAGAAATAGAAAATAAATTAGCCCAACTACCTAGTTTTAATCCCGCGGCGCGTCGAATACAACGATTATTAATCGGCCATGCTACAGAAGTAGAGTTAGATACGCATGGCCGTATACTTGTACCACCTCTGTTACGCGAATATGCAGGGTTATCAAAACTTGCGATGTTAGTGGGACAAGGGAAGAAGCTAGAGTTATGGGATGAACAACATTGGCAAGAAAGACGTAGCCAATGGTTAGCAGAGGAGTCTGATCAAAGTTCAGCTTTGCCAGACGAAGTTAAATCGTTGTCATTATAATTTGGATAATTTATGGTGGCATGCAGAATGACAAAAACGACTTACCAACATCAACCAGTTTTACTGGCTGAAGTATTACAACATTTAATGATTAAACCCGATGGAGTTTATGTTGATGCAACTTTTGGTCGGGGTGGGCATGCGCAAGCAGTGCTTGATAACTTAGGGCCTGAAGGACGTTTTTTAGCAATGGATAAAGATCCTGAAGCCATTGCTTATGCCAAACAACACTTTACTTTTGATAAACGGGTTTTAATTTATCATGGTTCATTTGCACAATTAAAAAATTTTTTAGTAACGCAAAACTTATTTGGCAAGATCGACGGCATATTAATGGATTTAGGTGTGTCTTCTCCGCAGTTGGATGATCCTCAGCGTGGTTTTAGCTTTCAGCATTCTGGTGCATTAGATATGCGGATGGATGTCTCTTCAGGCATGGATGCCGCAACATGGATTCAAAAAGTCTCTGAGCAAGAATTAACTCGCGTACTATGGGAATATGGTGAAGAACGTTTTTCACGTCGTATTGCGCGTGCCATAGTTACTGCTCGAATTGAAACACCGATCACAACGACTCAACAACTTGCTGAGATAGTTTCAGCTGCTCATCCCGCTTGGGAAAGAGGGAAAAATCCTGCAACCCAAAGTTTTCAAGCAATACGAATTGCGATTAATCACGAGCTAGATGATTTAGAACAGGGATTGGAACAAGCATTGGAAGCACTAAAGATCGGTGGCCGATTATTAGTCATTAGTTTTCATTCGTTAGAAGATCGTATTGTTAAACACTTTGTTCAGCATCATGAGCGCGGAGATCATTTTCCTGCTCGATTGCCGGTAAAACATAAAGACCACACTCCTAGGCTTAAACGGGTAGCGCGCGCTGTTAAACCGTCGGTCGATGAGGTAGTGGGTAATCCCCGATCTCGTAGTGCTGTTTTGCGAATTGCGGAGAAGCTATCATGAATACAGCAGCCCGATTAGTAGGTCAAAGCAGCTTAACCCGAAGCTGGGTTATTTCAGCTATTTTAGCTAAAACACAATTTTCATTGGTGATTTTAGTGGCATCTGTGGTAGTTTCTGCACTTAGTGTGGTCTATGTTACCAATAATGCGCGCAGTATTAACGCAGGTATCCAACAAGCATTAGTAGAGCGCAATAATCTTCATGTTCAATGGGGACAGTTGTTGTTGGAAAAAAGTACATGGGTAACACCGGCTCGAGTTGAAAAAATTGCAGAAAAAGAGATGAGTATGGTTATTCCCGATAGCAAATCAGTGGTGATTGTAAGCGAGTGAAAACGCAAGTACGCAGTATAAGCTTTATAGCTTGGCGATTTTATTTAGTTATTTTTTTAGTTTTGCTAATTATAGTAGGCTTGGTTGCGCGTCTAGTTGATCTTTCTATTCTCGAGCAAAAATTTCTTCGTACTCAAAGTGATGCCAGGATTGTGCGTGACGTTAATACCCCGGCATTTAGAGGAATGATTAAAGATAGGAATGGATTTCCGCTGGCAGTGAGTACAACAGTTTATTCTGTCTGGATAGATCCGGTTGAATTTGTCGCAACGAAAAGTTTGCAGCCGCTCAGTGATTTATTACAAGTTAAGCTTTCTGTTTTACAAAAATCAATTCAAAAAGCTGATGATCAAGGTCGTGAATTTATTTATTTAAAGCGTGGTCTTGCGCCAGCAACTGCTCGAGCAGTTAAAGCCTTGCAAATTCCGGGTATTCATTTACAAGAAGATTTTAAACGTTTTTATCCAGAAGGAGAGGTTGCTGCACATGTGGTTGGCTTTACTAATGTTGATGATAAAGGTGAGGAAGGATTAGAGCTAGCTTTTAATCAATGGCTTGCAGGAACTGCAGGTAAAAAAGTCGTCATTAAAGATCGTCTTGGACGAGAAATTTCTGAAATAAAAGCAATACAAGCACAAAAACCGGGTAGTAATTTACAACTGAGTATTGATAAACGAATTCAATATTTAGCCTATCGAGAATTGATGGCAGGTATTGAAAAAAATCAAGCTGATTCGGGTTCAGCTGTTGTATTAGATGTTAAGACGGGTGAAATTTTAGCAATGGTAAATTACCCTTCGTATAATCCTAATAGTCGAGTTGGGGTGAAGGCTGAGAATTTACGTAATCGTGCAGTAACAGATATTTTTGAGCCTGGTTCAACAATAAAAACATTCAGTATTGCAGCGGCCTTACGTGCGGGCTTATATAAACCTGATACGATGATAGATACGGCGCCAGGTTGGTGGAATGTTGCTGGGCATTTAGTTCGAGATGAACATAACAAAGGTTTGATGAGTGTCACGCAAATTTTACAAGTATCAAGTAATGTGGGAGTGTCTAAGATTATATTGACACTTCCGCGGAATGATTTGTGGAATATGTTACATGCTGTTGGTTTTGGTGAAGAAACAGGAATTGGTTTTCCTGGTGAGCGATCGGGTAAATTAGTTAAACGAGACAATTGGGGAGACTTTGCTTTAGCGACATTATCGTTTGGCTATGGTATTTCAGTTACACCGTTACAACTTGCTCATGCTTATGCCACGTTAGCAAATGATGGTATTAAGGTGCCACTTTCAATATTAAAAATAGACCAAGCGCCAGCGGGTGTTCGTGTATTAGATAAAGATTTAGCTAATCAGATGGTTGTTTTATTAAAAGCTGTCGTTTCTAAGAATGGTACAGCAGGTTCAATTCATGTTCCAGGTTATCAGCTTGCGGGAAAAACGGGAACAGCATTAATTGTTGGTCCTAATGGTTATCAAAAGCATCATTATAATTCTTCTTTTGTTGGTATTGTTCCAGCGAGTAATCCGCGTTTGGTTATTGCGGTGTTAATTCATGATCCAAAAAATAAAGTGGATTATTTAATGAATGGTGGATTTGTATCAGCTCCCGTATTTGAGAAAATTGTTGAAGGTGCTTTAAGAACATTAAATATTCCTCCAGATGATATGCCTACACAAGAACAAGCAATAATTTCGTAAGGAGATATGGATGTTTTCCCCTGCATTAAATGAATTGTTGAATCAAGCAACCAATTTAGTATTAGATAGTCGTAGCATTAAGCCAGGTGATTTATTTATTGCATATAAGGGCGCTGCTTTTGATGGTCGAGATTTTATTGATGATGCCATAGCAAAAGGCGCTAGTGCAGTTTTAGCTGAGGGTGAGGAAAGAGTTGAATATCGCGGTAAAACGCCAGTTTTTTTTACTCCGCATATTGTTAGTGCCATCGGATTAATCGCAGCAAAGTTTTATCATCATCCTAGCAATGCATTAAAAGTCATAGGCATTACTGGAACGAATGGTAAAACATCATGCGCACATTTTATTGCTTCAGCATTGCATGAATTAAATTTAGTTTGTGGTGTGATTGGAACCTTGGGGAATGGTTTATACGGTCATTTACAGGCAACTAATTTAACGACGCCGGATGCGATTACCTTACAAAAAACATTAGCTGGTTTTTTAAAACAAGAAGCAAAATATGTTGCAATGGAAGTTTCCTCTCATAGCCTTGACCAAGGTAGGATCAATGGAATTAATTTTTTTGTTAGCATTTACACTAATTTAACGCGCGATCATTTGGATTATCATGGTTCGATGGAAAACTATGGTAATGCGAAGAAAAAACTGTTTGAGTCAACAGCAACACATTGTTCCGTGATGAATGCCGATGATGAATGGGGCCTTAGTATGCTGCATGAATTGCAAAATAAAGGCCATATTTATGCTTACGGAACAACGCCTGCTAAATTGCCGGCGCATATTCCTTATGTTGAAGCAAAAAATGTTCAACTCGATTTGGAGGGAATACGTGCGGAAATTCATTCACCCTGGGGAGTGGGAGAATTACGTGCGGGTATTATGGGTAAATTTAATGTGAGTAATTTGTTGGCTGTTTTTACTACCTTATGTTTATTAGGTATTCCTTTTAAAAAAGCATTACAAGCGATTGCACAACTTAAGTCGGTGGATGGACGTATGCAATTTTTAGGTGGTAATGAAAAACCATTAGTTGTAGTTGATTATTCACATACGCCAGATGCATTAGAAAAAGCGTTAATGGCTTTGCGGCATCATTGCGCAGGCAAGCTTTATTGTATTTTTGGTTGCGGGGGCGATCGTGACCGAGGGAAGCGACCTATTATGGCTGGTATTGCAGAACAACTCTCTGATTATGTTGTTTTAACAGATGATAACCCGCGAACAGAAAGTGCTGAGCAAATTTTTGCTGATATTAAAGCAGGATTTAGCAAGCCAGCTCAGGTTGTTATACAGCATGATCGAGCTGAAGCTATTCAATATGCTATTAAGCAGGCTAAAAAAGGCGATTGTATTTTAATTGCTGGAAAAGGCGCAGAAACTTATCAAATTATTGGAACGGAAAAATTTCCTTTTAGTGATGTGGAACAGGTTATTCTTGCATTAAAGTAATGAGTTGTTCGTGTTGAGTTTTTTTGGTAATTATTCAGCAGCAGAGAGTTTGGTGGGCACGCTGCGCTTTGCCCACCCTACATTTTTTATAATTTATTTTTGTCATTTTTTGTAGGGTGGGCAAAGCGCAGCGTGCCCACCAAACTCTCTGCTGCTGAATAATTATCAATTTACAAATTATGTGTAGCTCTTTACTATGTATTTTTATTAATTACAACATAAAAGGATATTTCATGTTACTTTGGCTCAGTACATGGCTGGCGAATTATTATCATGTTTTTCATGTTTTTCAATATTTAACCTTAAGAGCTATTCTTGGCACAGTGACCGCTTTAGCTTTTTCTTTATTTATTGGGCCATCAATGATACGTCGATTAAGCCTTTATAAGGTGGGTCAGGTCGTGCGCAGTGATGGTCCGCAATCGCATTTATCAAAAGCGGGTACGCCGACGATGGGCGGTGCTTTAATTTTAGTTGCGATTACCTTAAGTACTTTATTATGGTCTGACTTGTCAAACCGTTATGTCTGGTTAATTTTGCTAATAACATTGGGGTTTGGTGCGATTGGTTGGCGCGATGATTATTTAAAAATGGTGTTGAAAAATAGTCGCGGTCTTAAAGCAAAACATAAGTATTTCTGGCAATCAATATTAGGTTTGGGTGCAGCTTTTTATTTATATTTCACGGCGACATTGCCGGCAGAAACAACGTTAATTTTTCCATTTTTTAAGGATTTATTGTTACCATTGGGATCTTTTTTTATTGTATTCACTTATTTTGTTATTGTGGGCTCAAGCAATGCAGTTAATTTAACGGATGGTCTTGATGGCTTAGCGATTATGCCGGTTGTGATGGTGGCGGCTGCATTAGGAATTTTCGCTTATGTCACAGGAAATGTTCATTATGCCAGTTATTTAGTCATCCCTTACGTGCCAGGTTCGGGTGAGTTAGTCGTATTTTGTGGTGCGATAGTAGGCGCTGGTTTAGGTTTTCTTTGGTTTAACACATATCCTGCTCAGGTATTCATGGGGGATGTTGGAGCTTTAGCGTTAGGAGCTGCTCTGGGTTTAATTGCTGTGATAGTACGGCAAGAATTAGTTTTGGTATTGATGGGCGGGATTTTTGTATTAGAAACCGTTTCTGTTATTTTGCAAGTTGCTTCTTTTAAGTTAACAGGTAAACGCATTTTTCGTATGGCGCCTATTCATCATCATTTTGAACTTAAAGGCTGGCCAGAGCCACGCGTTATTGTGCGATTTTGGATTATTAGTTTTGTGCTAGTTTTATGTGGGTTGGCTACATTAAAATTGCGATAATATGAGTGGAGAGTCGACGTTGACAAATAATAAGTTAAAACTACACGCAGTCATAGGCATGGGAGTAACCGGTTTGTCATGTGCGCGCTATTTGCGTCAACAAGGCATACCTTTTTTTATGGTAGACACTCGTGACAATCCACCTAATTTACCCGCAATTTTACAGGAATTTCCAGGAATTGATTTAGTGTTGGGGAAGTTGACTAACGCAGCGTTAGATCGTGCAAGTATTTTAGTTGTTAGTCCAGGAATATCGTTAGAGGAGCCGGTTATCGCAGCACAAGCTGCAAAAGGTAAAGTGATTATTGGTGATATTGAATTATTTGCTGAGGCGGTAAAAGCGCCAGTTATTGCTATTACAGGAACTAACGCAAAAAGTACAGTGACTACCTTAGTCGGAGAAATGGCAATAAAGGCTGGGGTTAAAGTGCAAGTGGGTGGCAACTTAGGTATTCCTGCTTTGGATTTGTTAACCGCCAGTGATACTGAATTATATGTTTTAGAATTATCGAGTTTTCAATTAGAAACAACTCACTCACTAGCTCCTCAAGTAGCAGTAGTATTAAATGTTACTCCTGATCATATGGATCGCTATGCTGATTTGGAAGCGTATACCCAGGCAAAATTACGGGTTTATTCAAATTGTCGAGTTGCTGTTTGTAATCGTGATGATGCACGAACTGATTGTGGTGATCAATACAGTCAGCGAAAATTGGCTTTTACTTTAAGTAAGCCAGCGCGAGAAGAATTTGGTTTGATCAGTAAAGAAGGAACAGTGTATTTAGCGTTTGAAGAAACCTTATTAATGCCTGTGCATGAATTACCTATTTTAGGGCGTCATTATCAAGCAAATGCATTAGCTGCTTTAGCTCTGGGTTTTGGTTATGGTTTACCCTTTGAGCCCATGTTGCAAACATTACGGCAGTTTACTGGGTTGGCGCATCGTTGTCAGCTTGTGCGGCAGTATAAAGGCGTGCGTTGGTATAACGATTCAAAAGGCACCAATGTCGGTGCAACGCTTGCAGCAATTGAGGGTTTAGGCCCAGAAATTGAAGGAAAAATTATTTTAATTGCCGGCGGTGTCGGAAAAAATGCTGATTTTACTGCATTGGTGCCCGCGGTAGAAAAATATGTAAAAACAGTAGTATTAATCGGTGAGGCAGCGCCGTTACTTGCAGACCTGATGAAAGATCATGTGGAAATTTGTTTTGCGCAAAGCATGGAAGAAGCCGTTGCTATTTCTGAGCAATTAGCCCAGCCTAAGGACAGTGTATTATTATCGCCAGCATGTGCAAGCTTCGATATGTTCAAAAACTTTGAACATCGTGGTGATGTGTTTGCGCAAATTGTTTGTCGGTTGGAATAGGTTCAAAGGAAAATAAAAATGACTAATGCTAGTACATCCCGTCGCGTGATGGTTTCACCGTTACCTTATGATCGTTGGCTTTTAATTCTGGTTGCGAGTTTGGTTATTTTTGGCATGTTAATGGTTGCCTCCGCATCAATTGAAGTTTCTGATCATATGTTTCATCAGCCTTTTTATTATTTTTATCGTCAAGCTATTTTTCTTGTTTTAGGTATTGCTTTAGGCAGTATTGTTGTGCAGATAGAGATGCAAGTATGGGAAAAAATGAGCGGCCTGTTATTGATAGGATCCATGTTGTTATTAGCATTGGTTTTAGTGCCTGGTATTGGACATTCAGTGAATGGCAGTATGCGATGGATAGGATTTGGACCAGCCAGTATGCAGGTATCTGAAATAGCAAAGTTTGTTGTTGTTATTTATCTTGCGGGTTATTTAGTTCGACGTCAGGCAGAAATAAATACGAACTTAATGGGGTTTATTAAGCCTATGGCTTTATTGGGCGTGATTGCCGTACTCTTGTTACGTGAACCTGATTTTGGTGCAACAGTCGTGATTATGGCGACAGCATTAGGGATGATGTTTTTAGGTGGAATGCGCTTACGTCATTTTGTTTTGTTGTTTGGTCTTGTGATAGCGGTGATGTCAGCTATTGCTATTTCTGAGCCTTATCGGATGAAAAGATTAACTAGCTTTTTAGATCCTTGGGCTAATCCATTTAGTAATGGTTATCAGTTAACTCAGTCATTGATGGCTTTTGGGCGGGGTGGATGGTTTGGTGTTGGTTTAGGTAAAAGTGTGCAAAAACTTTTTTATCTTCCCGAGTCATATACTGATTTTTTATTTGCAGTGATAGCAGAAGAGCTGGGTTTAGTTGGTATGTTGATTGTAATAATAGTATTTACACTATTAGTTTTACGGATTTTATCTATTGGGCGTGCAGCACAAGAACTGCAACGGCATTTTTCAGGGTTTGTTGCTTATGGTTTCGCATTTTGGATAGCGATTCAGTTTATGGTTAATGTGGGTGTGAATGCGGGGATTTTACCGACGAAAGGTTTAACTTTACCATTGATGAGTTATGGCGGCAGTAGTATGTTGATTACTTGTATTTTATTTGCAATGTTGTTACGAATAGACTATGAAAACAGGAGCAACTATAGGTCTATGGAATGACTAAATTAAAGAGTGTATTAATCATGGCGGGCGGTACCGGCGGACATATTTTTCCAGGGCTTGCTGTGGCAAAAAAAATGCGTGAACAAGGAACTGTTGTGCAATGGTTAGGGACACAAAAAGGTTTAGAAGCGCGTGTAGTACCTGAGGCGGGTTTTCCTATTCATTTTATTTCGATTAGTGGGCTGCGTGGTAAAGGAATAAAAGACTTATTTTTAGCGCCTTTTCGTCTATGTTTAGCGGTATGGCAAGCAATAAAAATTATTCGTCAGATTAATCCCGATGTTGTTTTGGGTATGGGTGGATTTGCTAGTGGTCCGGGTGGGATCGCAAGTTGGCTGTTACGCAAGCCCTTGGTGATTCATGAACAGAATGCAAAAGCAGGGATGACGAATCGTTGTTTGGCAAATGTTGCAAAAAAAGTATTAGAAGGTTTTCCCTGCACATTTAAAAGAAAAATAGGTAATAACAAAATTATCACGGTAGGTAATCCAGTGAGAGCAGAGTTAAGTTGCTTTTCTGCTCCTGAACAACGTAATAGAGATCATACTCAACCCTTGCGTTTATTAGTGCTAGGCGGTAGTTTAGGTGCTCAGGCAATTAATGATTTATTACCTCAGGCTTTAGCACAATTGTCGATAGCTAATCGACCTAGTGTTTTACATCAAACAGGTGAAAAAAACATTCAACAAACTACAGCAGCTTATCAAGCGGTGAACCTCACCGTTGAGCTTGTACCTTTTATTCAGGAAATGGATAAAGCTTATAAATCAGCAGATTTGGTTTTATGTCGAGCAGGGGCGCTGACGGTTGCTGAACTCTGTGCAGTGGGTTTAGGAGCGGTTTTTGTTCCTTTTCCTTATGCTGTTGATGATCACCAGACTACCAATGCTAATTTTATGGTTGAGCAAGGAGCGGCAATTCTTGTACAACAAAAAGAATTGACCGTAAAAAAATTGGTGAACCTATTAGAGGATTTTGTTATTAATCGAGAAAAATGTTTGCAGATGGCAAAAGCGGCTTATGCATTGCGTCGGGTTGATGCAACTGAAAAAGTGGTCATGCTCTGTGAAAATATTCTATTAAATTAATATTGATGAAGACTATACTTAAGAATAAAGTAGCTATTTAGCAGTCACGGTTGGTGGGCACGCTGCGCTTTGCCCACCCTACAAAAACATTTCAATTTTAATACTATATTGGAAAAATGGCGGTTACAATTATAAAAAACGTAGGGTGGGCAAAGCGCAGCGTGCCCACCAACCGTGGCTGCTAAATAGTTACAAAATAAATTATTATTGCCACTAGGGGGTATGTTGTGAGCTGGACATTTGAAATGGGTCGCATTAAGCATATCCACTTTGTTGGAGTTGGCGGTGTCGGTATGGCAGGGATTGCTGAAGTTTTATTAAGCCAAGGCTATCGTGTATCGGGTTCAGACTTAGCTGATAATGCATTAACTAAACGTTTACGTTTGGTGGGAGCTGAGATTTATCAAGGTCATTCAGCAAAAAATATCGAAAATGCTGACGTCATTGTTCGTTCTTCCGCTGTAGATCCGACTAATCCAGAGTTATTAGCTGCTCGCGAAAATCATATTCCCATTGTTCAGCGTGCTGAAATGCTCGGTGAATTGATGCGTTTTCGTTATGGTATTGCAATTGCAGGAACACACGGTAAAACAACGACGACGAGTTTGGTAACGAGTATTTTAACCGAAGAAGGTGTTGATCCCACGTTTGTTATTGGTGGTCGGCTCAATAGTGCCGGTAGTAACGCACGTTTAGGTGCAGGTCGTTACCTAGTTGCAGAAGCGGATGAAAGTGATGCTTCATTCTTACATTTGCAGCCAATGATTTCAGTTATAACCAATATTGATGCCGATCATATGGCAACATATCATAATGATTTTAACGAATTACGTGCAGCATTTATCGAATTTTTGCATCGATTACCTTTTTATGGGCTAGCTGTTTTATGTGTTGATGATCCTATTGTTCGCGAAATTTTACCGCAAGTTTCCAGACCATTTTTGACTTATGGTTTTGATAAGGGCGCTGATTTTAGAGCTTTTGATATTAAGCAGGTTGGGACAAAAACGTTTTTTATGGTAGAGCGTCCTAATGGAGTTGCTGCTCTTACGATCACTCTTAATTTACCTGGGAAACATAATGTCTTAAATGCGCTTGCTGCTATTGTTATTGCAACGGAATTAAAAGTTTCAGATCAAGCAATACAAAAAGCATTAGAAAAATTTGCTGGAATTGGCCGGCGTTTTCAAATGCATCACGATCTTCCCTTAAAAAAAGGCGGGAAAGTCACGTTAATTGATGATTATGGTCATCACCCTCGAGAAGTTGCTGTTACGCTTGAAGCTGCACGTCAAAGCTGGCCTGATAAACGATTGGTAATGGTGTTTCAACCCCACCGTTATACTCGTACTCGTGATTTAATGAATGATTTCAGTGAGGTTTTGTCACAACCCGACGTTTTACTTTTACTTGATATTTATTCAGCCGGTGAGCCACCTATCTTAGATGCAGATGGTCCATCATTAGTGAAAAAAATTATTGAGAAAGGCCGGTGTATTCCTTTGTTTGTTAAAGAACATGAAAAATTAGCTGACATACTGCAAGAGCAGCTGCTTGATGGAGATATTTTATTAATGCAGGGGGCAGGAAATATCGGTGCTTTAGCCGCACACTTAGCAGCTACACAATTGCGAGAATCCATTCCGCATATTGTTTCAAGTGAGACGCCTTAATGGTAGTTGCTTTAGAAACCGCGGCTCATTTGCGTGGAACTTTGTTTAAGCAAAAATTATTAGCGGAGTACACGTCTTGGCGTGTAGGTGGTCCTGCTGATTATGTTTATATCCCAGCCGATCTACAAGATCTCGTTATTTTTTTACAACAACTACCTAAAGATGTGCCTTTATTATGGTTAGGATTAGGCAGTAATGTGTTGATTCGTGATGGCGGCATCGAGGGCGTGGTGATTATTACTCAGGGCGCATTAAAAGAAATTAGCCCATTAGTTGGAATGCCGAATGTTGAGTATGGTATACGAGCAGAAGCAGGTGTGGCCTGTGCACAAATTGCACGCCATACGGCTCGCCTCAGTTTGTCGGGCTTAGAGTTTATGGCTGGTATTCCTGGGACAGTCGGCGGTGCTTTAAAAATGAACGCTGGTTGTTGGGGTGGGGAAACCTGGCAATCTGTTGTTGGTGTTGAGACGATAAATCGTGCAGGAGAGATTAAAATTCGTCCTGCTGCAGAGTTTCAAGCGGAATATCGACATGTGAATGGTTTGCTCCAGAATGAGTGGTTTGTTGCGGGTTATTTTGCATTAAAGTCGGGAAATAAAACGCAGTCATTAGCTGAAATAAAGGAGTTATTAGAAAAACGCGGTGCGGCACAACCCACCGGCTTGCCTAATTGTGGCTCAGTATTTCGTAATCCCACGGGAAACTATGCAGCGCGTTTAATTGAACAAAGCGGCTTAAAAGGTGAGCGAATAGGTGGAGCTTGTGTATCAGAAAAACATGCTAATTTTATTATCAATGCAGATAATGCAACAGCAGCCGATATTGAAAAATTAATTACCAAAGTTGCTAGTGTGGTTGAACAACAACATGGGGTGCGTTTAGTCAGAGAAGTGTGTATCATTGGGAGACACGAGAGGTAGCTCAGGATGACAATGACGCGAGTAAGGAAACGACAACCAGTATTTCAAGTCCCTTGGAAGGTAGTCGTACATTCTATTTTTTTTATTTTGTTTGTTTCTATGGGTATTGGCTTTGTTAACTATTTTAAAGCCACATCGCATTTTCCAATCAAAGTAGTTAAGGTTGTGGGCGCGCATCATATTAGTCATCAGGCAATACAGCATTCTTTAAGCCCCTTGGTCAGTCGTGGATTTTTTGGTGTTGAAGTTGATGCGATTAAAGATAAATTGCTACAGGTCTCCTGGATATCCGATGTGAGTGTAAAACGGGTCTGGCCTAATGAAATAGTGGTGATGATTACTGAAAAAAACCCAGTTGCTAACTGGAATAATACGAGTTTATTAAGTTCAGCAGGCGAGCTTTTTGTGCCTGAATCAGGTAAAGCGCCTGAATTACCCGAGTTTTTTGGCCCTGATGGCACACAACTTATTTTGATGCAATATTATCAAAAAATGAATACTATACTGTCATCATTGCATTTCAAAGTGGCGCGGCTTGAGTTTACTCCAGGACACTTATGGAATGTTACATTAGATAATGGCATGAAATTGACGATTGCGAATAAAGATCTCTTGACTCGATTTAGTCATTTTGTGAAAGTGTACCCCAAGATTATCGGTGATCGTGCAATTGATATTGATTATGTTGATTTGCGCTATCCAAATGGTTTAGCCGTTCGCTGGAAATCAGTTACTCAAAACGTTTAATGTGGAAATATAATTATGGCAAAGCCAAATAAAGATTTAATAGTTGGAATTGATATTGGTACTTCAAAAGTAGTTACTGTTGTTGGTGAAGTAACTGCAGAGAATAAGATTAATATCATTGGAATTGGATCACATCCATCCGTGGGTTTAAAGCGTGGCGTGGTAGTTCATATTGAGCCTACCGTTCAATCTATTTTGCGTTCGGTTGAAGAAGCTGAATTAATGGCAGGTTGTCAGATTTATTCTGCATTTACTGGGATTGCTGGTAGTCATATTCGCAGTATTAACTCTCATGGGATTGTTGCAATTCGTGATCGTGAAGTGACTCAGGTTGACATTGATCGTGTTATTGATGCCGCAAAAGCGGTTGCGATGCCCGCAGATCAAAAAATTCTGCATATTTTACCGCAGGAATTTATTATTGATAATCAAAACTCAATTCGTGAACCGATAGGAATGTCGGGTGTTCGACTTGAAGCTAAAGTACATATTGTGACAGGCGCCGTGAGTGCAGCACAAAATATTGTGAAATGTTTAAAACGTTGTGGTCTCAATGCAAGTGATGTTGTTTTGGAACAATTTGCATCGAGTCAATCTATTTTAACAGACGATGAAAAAGAGCTTGGTGTCTGCATGATTGATATTGGTGGTGGCACTACTGATATTGCTATTTTTACTGAGGGCGCCATTAGACATACGGCAGCGATTCCTATTGCAGGTGATCAAGTCACAAATGATATAGCGATCGCATTACGAACACCGGCAAAAAATGCAGAAGAAATAAAATTAAAATATGCTTGTGCATTGCAAGATCTTGCTGATACCAATCAAATGATAGACATTCACACGACGGGTGATCGGCCGGTAAGACACCTTTCACGACGGATACTAGCAGAAGTTGTTGAAGCTCGTTATGAAGAGTTATTTTCATTAGTAGCAGCAGAAATTCGTCGTAGTGGTTTAGAAGACTTTATTGCGGCTGGAATTGTATTAACTGGCGGTGCGTCAAAAGTAGAAGGCGCTGTTGAGTTAGCAGAGCGGGTATTTAAAATGCCTGTTCGACTAGGTGTTCCACAGTTTGTCACTGGCTTACCTGATGTTATTAATAATCCCATTTATGCAACAGGCATTGGTTTATTGCTGTATGGTATGCAACAAAGAGGTAACGCAAGTGAAGCTTTAACACAATCTAATTTAAAAGGATTGTTTACAAGAATGAAAAGTTGGTTTCAGGGTAATTTTTAAGTTATGCGCTTTAACGAAGGAGTTTTTTTATGTTTGATTTGACTAAGAGCCACACACAAGATGCGGTAATTAAAGTCGTTGGGGTAGGCGGTGGTGGTGGAAATGCAATTGAGCATATGATGGCAGCCACTATAGAAGGTGTTGAGTTTATTTGTGCTAATACAGATGCACAGGCATTACGTAACTCTTCTGCTAATAAGCTTATTCAGCTCGGTGATAGTATTACACGTGGATTAGGTGCCGGTGCAAACCCAGAAATTGGTAAGCGATCTGCAGAAGAAGATAGAGAGCAAATTAAAGCCGCGTTAGCAGGTGCGGATATGGTATTTATTACAGCAGGCATGGGGGGCGGCACAGGAACAGGTGCAGCGCCTATTTTTGCTCAAATTGCAAAAGAATTAGGGATTTTAACAGTTGCAGTAACGACCAAGCCTTTTACTTTTGAAGGTAAAGTACGGATGCAGGTAGCTGAAGCAGGTATAGCAAATTTGAGTCAATATGTAGACTCATTGATTACTATTCCTAATAATAAATTGCTCAGTGTATTAGGCAAAAATATTACTTTAGTGAATGCGTTTAAAGCAGCAAATGATGTGTTGCGTGGAGCCGTTCAAGGTATTGCTGAGTTAATTACTCGACCAGGATTGATTAACGTTGATTTTGCTGACGTTAGAACAGTGATGTCGGAAATGGGTATGGCAATGATGGGTACCGGCATTGCATCTGGTGAGAATCGTGCACGATTAGCTGCTGAAGCGGCAATATCCAGTCCATTACTCGAAGATGTTGATATGAGTGGGGCGCGTGGTGTGTTAGTTAATATTACCGCGGGATTGGACATGTCGATTGGTGAATTTGAAGAAGTGGGTGATGCGATTAAAAGCATTACGTCTGAAGGAGCGACAGTGGTGGTAGGTACTGTTATTGATCCTGAATTGCGTGATGAAGTAAGAGTAACGGTTATTGTAACAGGTTTAGGCCGTAAGCAAGGCATGGGTTCTGTTCACAGATTACCAGAGACCACACGTGCCGATGGTACAGTAGACTATCAGACGCTAGAAAAACCTACAGTTATGCGAAAATATGCTAATTATTCATCAAACCAGGCTGCTCCTGTTCCTCCTAAGCCTGTTGTTATGGATGCTTCGGAATTAGATTATCTTGATATTCCGGCATTTTTGCGTAGAAAAGAAGAAGTCATGGAGTAAAAAATGTAGGGTGGGCAAAGCGCAGCGTGCCCACCAAACTCTAGCCACTGAACCGTTACGGTTAGGGAAGTTACGATCTTTACTGCGGGAAAATTCATAATTTGAACCCTAGCCCTTATGTGTTACAATTAAGCTAATCAGTCAACAAAGCGAACTAATAATGATAAAACAACGAACTTTAAAAAATGTTATTAAAGCGACCGGAATTACCTTGCATGGTGGTCAGAGAGCAGAATTAATTCTTAGACCTGCGCCTGTCAATACAGGTATTATCTTTCAGCGCATTGATTTGGATCCCGTCATTGAAATTGCAGCACTAGCAGAAAATGTTGGTGATACAACCCTGTCAACTGCACTAGTGAAAAACGGTGTGCGTGTTTCTACCGTTGAGCATTTGTTATCAGCTTTAGCAGGATTAGGCATTGATAATGCTTATATTGATGTGACAGCAGCTGAAATTCCTATTATGGATGGCAGTGCTGGACCTTTTGTTTTTTTGGTGCAATCAGCCGGGATTAAAGAACAAAATGCTGCAAAGCGTTTTATTCGCATTAAACAAAAAGTTACTGTTAAAGATGGTGATAAATGGGCTCGATTTGAACCATTTGAAGGATTTAAAGTTTCTTTTACTATTGAATTTGATCACCCTGTATTCAATATGCATAGCAAGACAGCGACATTAGATTTTTCCAGTACTTCTTATGTTAAAGAAGTTAGCCGAGCGAGAACATTTGGATTTAAAGCCGATTTTGAAAAATTACGTGCAATGAATTTAGCTCGTGGTGCAAGCTTGGATAATGCCGTGGCAATTGATGATTTTCGCGTATTAAACGAAGATGGTTTACGTTACGAAGATGAATTTGTTCGGCATAAAATTTTAGATGCGGTTGGTGATCTTTATCTCTTAGGCTCTAGCTTAATTGGTGCTTTTAGCGGATTTAAATCAGGCCATGCTTTGAATAACAAGCTCTTACGCAAGCTATTAGCAACTCAGGAAGCGTGGGAGTATGTCACCTTTGATGATCCAGCAGAAGTGCCTATTTCTTATGTACGGCCTATTTTAGCAATGGATAATCCTCAATAGATAAAAATAGAAAATGTAGGGTGGGCAAAGCGTAGCGTGCCCACCAAGTTCTTTTCCTGCTGAATAATTACCACTTTTATAGTATCTCGCCCCGCCTAGCAATTTTCTCTAGTATTTCCCGTAATTTTTTATCTTTAATCAAACTTGCTGACTTAAGAATATGTTTTGCCGCCACAGCAGAAAGCTGCATTTTTACTTTATTACGGCGTTTATTATTGGATTTTTCTAGATTTGGATCAGGTCGAGTTTTACAACAAATTGCTTTTACCATCTGTAAATGAGGGTGTTGATTTAATTTAACAATTAAATCTGGAATAAGAAAGCGTAATTGCGTAGCCCAGCTGCCATTTTCAACAATAACAATTAAACAGTTATTTTGTAAATTCGCTATTTTACAATGGGCCGCAATGTTAGGATCTAAATATTGCGCAAAAATGCGATTAAATTGATTGAGCTGCTCGACTTTTTTGAGCAAGTTGGCTAGAGATTTACCTTCATTATTTAAGATGTGAGTTGTCATAGAAAACAGTGTAACGAAAATTTGACTTTTGTGACAGACTGCGTAATGCTTCGAGTTAATTTTTTTATTTGAGAATACAGCTAATCCTATGTTAACCAACCTTTTAACTCGAGTTTTTGGTAGTCGCAATCAACGCTTAATTAGACGTTTTACTGTGATTGTTGATAAAATTAATGCCTTTGAAGCACAAATTTCAGCACTGTCTGATGCTGCTCTGCAAGCTAAAACTCAAGAGTTTAAAGATCGCTTAAAAAGCGGTGAAACAGTAGATGGTATTTTACCCGAAGCTTTTGCTGTTGTGCGAGAAGCGAGTAAGCGCGTATTAAAGATGCGTCACTTTGACGTACAGTTAGTAGGTGGGATGGTTTTACATGGCGGTAATATTGCTGAAATGCGGATGGGTGAAGGTAAAACCTTAGTCGCTACTTTAGCCGCTTATCTCAATGCATTAACTGATCAAGGTGTGCATATTGTCACAGTGAACGATTATTTAGCAAAACGTGACGCTGCCTGGATGTCGCCTCTTTATAGTTTTTTAGGCCTGACGACCGGCGTTATTATTCCTAATATGTCCCCTGTAGAAAAGCGTGAAGCTTATGCAGCAGATATTACCTATGGTACTAATAATGAATTTGGATTTGATTATCTGCGCGATAATATGGCTTTTAGTTTAGCAGATAAAGTACAGCGACCACTTAATTACGCTATTGTCGATGAAGTGGATTCGATTTTAATTGATGAGGCAAGGACACCACTCATTATTTCTGGAGCAGCTGAAAATAACACGGAGCTTTATTTAGCAGTAAATAAATTAGTCCCGCGTTTGGTGAGACAGAAAGATAAAGAAGCGCCTGGTGATTACTTTATTGATGAAAAAAGCAAACAAGCTCATCTTTCTGAAGAAGGGCATCAACATGTTGAAGAGCTTTTTGCTGAAAGTGGCTTATTAAAAAATGGTGAAAGTTTATATGATGCAAATAATATTAGTCTCATGCATCATTTAAACGCAGGTTTGCGTGCTCACGCCTTATTTCAGCGTGACGTTGAATATATAGTGCAAGGTGGTGAGATAGTCATTGTCGATGAACACACAGGCCGAACCATGCCAGGCCGTCGTTGGTCTGAAGGCTTACATCAAGCGATAGAAGCTAAAGAAGGTGTAGAAATACGGCAAGAAAATCAAACACTCGCGTCGATTACCTTCCAAAATTATTTTCGAATTTATAATAAATTATCTGGCATGACCGGTACAGCTGATACCGAAGCTTATGAATTCCAGCAAATTTATGGACTAGAAGTTATTGTTATTCCAACAAATAAAACCATGGTTCGAATGGATCATTCGGATTTAGTTTTTATGTCGGTAGAGGAAAAATTTGCAGCCATTATTACAGACATTAAGGCATGCCAAACAAATGGCCAGCCAATATTAGTTGGGACGACATCGATTGATACTTCAGAATATCTTGCTCGGTTACTAGAGAAAGAAAAAATTCCACATCAAGTATTAAATGCTAAATTTCATGAAAAAGAAGCTCACATTATTGCTGAGGCAGGTAGACCAGGAACAGTGACAATCGCGACGAATATGGCGGGTCGTGGTACTGATATTGTGTTAGGAGGAAACTTAAATGCTGAGCTTAAGCAATTAGAAAATCCCACTCCCGATGAAATTTTACAACGCACTAAAGCGTGGGAGCAACGTCATGCTGCGGTTATTAAAGCCGGTGGTCTATATGTATTAGGTACTGAGCGGCATGAGTCGCGCCGTATTGATAATCAATTACGTGGGCGTTCAGGCCGACAAGGTGATCCAGGTAAATCCCGATTTTATTTATCATTGTCGGATAATTTATTGCGAATTTTTGGAGGTGAACGCTTAACTGCCTTAATGAAACGAATTATGGGTGTTGAAAAAGGCGTAGCATTAGAATCGAGTATGTTAAGTAATAGTATTGAAAAAGCGCAACGCAAAGTAGAAGCACATAATTTTGATATTCGTAAACAATTACTTGAATATGATGATGTTGCGAATGATCAACGTAAAGTAATTTACAGACAACGCGATGATCTATTGTCATCAGAAAATATTAGTGAAGCGATAGGCGCTATTCGTCAGCAAGTGGTTGATCAAGTGATTAGTGATTTTATTCCGCCGCATAGTTTAGAGGAACAATGGGATGTTCCGGCGTTAGAAAAACAATTAGCGCAAGATTTTAATCTCAATGTTCCTATTCAAACGTGGTTAGATCAAGATGAAGATTTACATGAAGAAAGCTTACGTGAACGCATTCACAAAATGATAGATGATGCTTATAAAAATAAGTATAGCCAAGCGGGCGATACAGTCATGCATCAATTTGAAAAAGCGATTATGTTGCAAACATTAGATGCGACTTGGCGTGAACATTTGTCAGCAATGGATTATTTGCGACAAGGTATTCATTTGCGTGGTTATGCGCAAAAAAATCCTAAGCAAGAATACAAACGTGAATCATTTGATTTGTTTGTCAGTATGTTAGACAAAATTAATTTTGATGTGACATCATTATTATGTAAATTTGAAATTAGAGCAGAAGAAGACGTAGAAGCAATCGAAGCGCAGCGTCGTAATGCCCTTAATGTTAAAATGGAATATAAGCATTCTGATACGCAGAAAGCGCAATTAGAAGAAAGAGATGTTGCAGTTGCTGAGTTGCCACAGAGACGTGGTGAGCAAGTAAAAGTAGGCCGAAATGAAATATGCCCTTGTGGATCAGGTAAAAAGTTTAAACATTGTCATGGTAGCTTGGGATGATTCCGGTTGTTGTTGGCCTTATTTTTAATGCTAAAGGTGAAATATTAGTAGCGCAACGCGCAGATAATAAATTTCAAGGCGGGCGTTGGGAATTTCCAGGCGGAAAAGTTGAGCCACATGAAAATTCATATCAGGCATTACAGCGTGAGTTATTTGAAGAAATTGGTATTCAAGTCACTGCTGCTGAGCCCAGCCAGCAATATGAGCATATTTACCCAGAAAGAACTATTTTATTAGATGTTTGGCGAGTCACTGACTATGTGGGAGAGCCGTATGGGAAGGAAGGACAAGCGATAAAATGGGTTAGTCTTGCTACACTTATTACCTTAGAGATCCCAGATGCAAATTGGGATATTATTCGGTCTTTATAGATTGTCTTCTTTCTCATCATCAGAAGGTATTTTTTCTCCAGGAAGTCGATGCTGCTCATCAGCCCATGCTCCAAGGTCGATTAATTTACAACGCTCAGAACAAAAAGGTCGAAAAATATTGTCGGGTAGCCAGGTATTTAATTTTTTACAAGTAGGGCAACTAATCTCTTTTAATTGAGTATTCATAAAGTACAGTATGATAACCAAAATTCTAAATTATGCATATGTTGTGTTGGTCTTTCGTGAATACTTGGTGAATAAAATCGAATACTTAAAAAATGCCTACCAATGCTAATTTCTGGGTATGTAGTAGCTGTGTTAGGGATGATTACACGAATGAGGCGTAGATTGGTTTGCGGGTCTAAGAGCTCTTGATAGAAGCCATTTTCGGCGCTTTTCTTTTGGATTTTACTGCCTTCACGTGTGAGTTGTAAGAGTAGTGTCGTTGCAAGCCTGACATTATTAAATTCAGCAAGCCAAGCTTGGATGGTTGCTTGACGTGTGCTGGCAGGTTGATTTAGCCAGTAATAAAAAACAGGAATGTCAAAGCTGCATCCACCACCTGGGCTAGTTAAATGGAGACGTAAATTATTGAGCAACTCAATTTCACGCAGCGGTTGGCCGATTTTGACACTGCTTTCGATAAAGTTACGGCTGAGTTCTTCGAGTTGTTTAAGGATGGTTTGAAGTTTTGTAAAATCAACCTCAGGAGTGTTTTGTAATTTAATTAATAAATTGATTTGCCCCATTAATTCTTTCGCTAATTTAGCTTTTAAATCGGGTCGGTCGAGTAGTTGTAATATATTAATGATAATTGAAACTACATTTCGAGTGCCAGTAATGGAGGGATCTGATAATTGGTGGTCTAGTTGAAAAAATAATTGTTCAAGACGTAAGCACACTCTGATAATTTCATTCAGTGGTTGTTCATAAATGATGGTATTTTCTATCATAATTATCCAGGCTACTTTAGCTAACTGCCTTAAATAATAACATGATATTTATAAAAGTGCTGCAATAAATTAGGCATTAATGGGTTGGTTTTTGTTCAGTTAGAGGTGGCTATTCAGCTTTTGTAGGGTGGGCAAAGCGCAGCGTGCCCACCATCTCTTATCGAAATAGAGTTGATGCTCAACATTACTTCGCTAAATTTAGATAAAGCTGATGAAATTTATCAACCTGCGGCAGCAAATCCGCAAGCTCACCATCATTATAAATAACATCATCTGCTTTTTTTAAACGATCTTCACGACTAATTTGGGTTTTTACTATAGTAGTAATCATATTCTCATTAGCGTTATCACGAATTTTAGCGCGAATAATTTGATTATTCTCGTGAGTATCAACAACTAACACGCGATTGATTAAGGGATTGGGCGTTGTTTCAAATAATAAAGGAATAACTACAATACAATAAGGTGAGCTTGATTCTTGAGCTTGTTGTTTCATAGCATTTCGAATCAGAGGATGTAGTAATTGCTCTAGCCACAGGCGATCTGCTGGTTCTGCAAAGACTCTTTTACGTAAGCTTGATCGATCAAGGGTTCCATCAGTTAAAAGGATACTAGAGCCAAATTGACGGGAAATTTTTTCCAAAGCAAGCTCGCCTTTTGAAGTAAGATCTCGTGCCAGTTGATCTGTATCAATTACAGTAATCCCTTTTTCGGCAAATAAATTAGCAACCGTTGTTTTACCACTGCCAATCCCGCCGGTAAGTCCTACAATATAATTTGTCATATTACATTAAAAATTTATGGATATAGATAGTTAAAATGCTAGGTCCCCACATTAAGCTAATCCATCCGGCGATAGCGAGATAAGGGCCAAAAGGTAAGGGCACACTTTTAAATTGACGTTTAAGTATCATATGCGTTAAACCAAAAATTAAACCACTAATGGAGGCAAATAAAATAATAATAGGTAATTGTTCCCACCCCAGATAAGCGCCCAAGCCAGCTAGAAATTTATAATCTCCTTGGCCCATGCCTTGTTTTCCGGTAACAAATTTAAATAGCCAACCGATGATAGCAAAAATAAGATATCCAGCAATTGCACCAAAAATAGCATCATGGCTGTCAGTAAAGAGAGTAAATACACTGAGAAATAAACCTATCCATACCAAGAGTAGCGTTAAATGATCAGGTAATAAGTGATGATCAAGATCTATAAATACTAATGCAATGATGATCCAGGTGAAAAGTAATCCACCGACAGTTTCCCAACTCACGCCAAAGCGCCAAGCAACATAAATGGAAGCAAAGCAGCAGAGTGTTTCTACTAGAGGATAGGATAAGGAAATTTTTGCTCGGCAATAAGCGCACTTTCCTCGAAGAACTAAGTAACTCAATATCGGTATATTATGCCAGGGTTTCAGGGTTTTTTTGCAAGAAGGACAATGCGAAAACGGTAGATGTAAATTTAAATTAGCGGCATCAGTCGGTGGTGATTTGAGCCCAAGATACTGACGACACTCTTGGCTCCAACTGTCATGAATCATATGGGGTAGTCGATAGATCACCACATTCAGGAAGCTGCCAATCAATAGCGATAAGGCTGCAATGGCAAGTAAAAAAAGATCGGGGTTGTTATTAAAAAAGTTAATAATATCCATTAAATCGTGGTCCCTAATTTAAAAACCGGTAAGTACATGGCTACGACTAGTCCACCGATTAAAACACCTAGAATTATTATAATCAAGGGTTCTAGAAGCTGTTTTTGATTGTTAATGAAACATTCTAGCTCTTGTTCGTAAAATAAAGCCATTTTTTCTAGCATGGTTTCTAGTTTTCCAGATTCTTCACCAATTTTTACCATTTGAATCAACAGAGTGGGAAACAGGGGGATTTGTTGCATAGCCGTATGTATTGGTAGCCCAGAATCAATGGCCACGTGAAGTTGATGAATCGACTGGATATGGGCTGAATTGCCGGAGTTAAGCGATAGCATTTTTAAGGAATCAATGATAGGCATTCCTGTGGAGTAAGTGAGAGCAAGATTACGAGCTAATCGAGCAAGTAAGGTTTTATTAATCATTTTACCAAAAATAGGAACTTTAAGAATCCAGCGATCGATTTTTTTTTGTAAAAGAGAGGATTTTTTTAAGGCATACCAAAAACTTATCAGACTGAGGAGGGGGATTATTCCTAAATAATAATATTTTTTTATGCACAGTGAAATGTTGAGAACAAAGCGTGTGAAAGCAGGGAGCTCTTGATGAGCGCTGTCAAAGAGTACAGTAAAACGCGGGAGGATAAAGATAAGCATAATAAAGGTAACGCTCATCGCAACAGATGAGATGATTGCTGGATAGAGTAATGCTTGTTTTATCTGTTTTTTGAGGGCAAGATTTTTTTCTTTATAAGCGGCTGCTTGTAGTAAAACATGGTCGAATTTCCCAGTTTTTTCGCCTAATTTAATTAGTTCACAAATAAAAGTATCAAAGTAGCGTGGGAATTTTTGTAGTTGGGCAGAAAATGCGAGACCGTTTTCTATTTCTGTTCTGATGGCGGTAATAAGTGATTTTACAGCAGAATTTTGATGGCTTGTTTCTAGAGTAGAACATGCTTGTGCGAGAGGAATGCCAGCGCTAGTTAATGTGCCTAGCTGACGAAGGAACAAAGCAACATCAACTGCATAGATTTTTTCTGCAAAGTAATGACGTTTTTTTCTGATAACGAGCGCAGTGATTCCTTGGCCTTTTAGATAAACAGTACCATAGAGTTTATTTTTTGCGAGAATTTCGCCGGATACTTTGTTACCCGATTTGTTTGTTCCAGACCAAGTAAAGCAAATTGTTGGTGAAGATTTATTGGTATTCATAATTAAGTTTGAGAAGTTAGTTATGTAATTGTAGGGTGGGCAAAGCGCAGCGTGCCCACCAAGCTCTCTAGCGTTACTAAGTTGTAATGATTCATTTGCACTCCATTGTTGTAGAGAACATTTGAATGACTCGATTAATCTCAATCAGTGTAGTGATTCCTTGAGCCACTTTTTCAAAGCCAGCATATTTTAAGGAAGTTTCAACTGTAGTGGTAGTGAGATCTTGATTGTTAATCGGCAATAATTCATAAATACCAATACGTCCATGATAACCTTGAAAACAGTGTTGACAACCGACAGCGCTATAAATGATGCAGGGTAATAATGCGGGTGGAAAGTTTATGCTTAATAGTGTTGCTGGCGAGATAGAATCAGGGTGTTTGCAAGATTCGCATAATTTACGTACTAAGCGTTGAGCAACAATGAGTGAGACTGAGCAAGCAATATTATAATTTGGAATTCCCATGGATTGCAGGCGAATAATAGCATCATAAGCATTATTGGTATGTAAAGTGGAAAAAACCAAATGACCCGTTTGAGCTGCTTGAATAGCAATCTCAGCTGTTTCAGCATCACGAATTTCGCCGACCATAATAATATCCGGATCTTGTCGTAATAAAGTGCGTAAAATAGTTGAAAAATGTAAACCAATTTTAGGGTGAATATTAATTTGGTTAATACCTTTTAATTGAATTTCCACAGGATCTTCGACAGTGGAAATATTTTTTTCTGGGGTGTTTAAAAAATCAAGTGCGGTATACAGTGTGACTGTTTTACCGCTACCGGTAGGGCCCGTAATAAGTATCATGCCTTGTGGTTGAGAAATAGCAGCGGTAAATGTAATTAATTGCGTTGCTGTAAATCCTAACGTGCTTAAATTGCGCGTTAAATTTTCGGGATTAAGGATTCGTAAAACAATTTTTTCACCAAATAAAGTGGGGCAGGTGTTGATACGGATGTCGCGAGTTCCTGATTGAAAGCGGCCATCCTGCGGTAATCTTTTTTCAGAAATATCAAGTTTAGCTAATATTTTTAAGCGTGAAGTTAAGCGTATTGCCAGCATTGCGGGAATTTCGGCAGTTTCACGTAATAAGCCATCTTGTCGATAGCGAATTCGACAAATTGTTTCGAAGGGTTCGATATGAATATCAGATGCAGATTGCTGAATAGCATGTTGTAAAATGTTATCAACAAAACGAATGAGCGGCTCATCATAATTGATAGTATTTTCATTTAAGGTGAGGGGTTTTTCTTCATTGAATATTTGTTGTATTAGATTAAGCTCAAGATTAGGGTTGATTGAGCTGGATTTAAAATATTTATTTAAAAGATAATTTAGTTTATCTTCTGCAACAATGACGGCTTGTACGCGTGAGTTGGTATGAAAGGCAAGAGTATCAAGAGCAGATCTGTCAGTAGGATCTGAAATTCCTACATAAAGTGTATTGTTTTTTTTATAAAGAGGAATTAAATGATATCGGATAATAAGTTCTGAATTGACAGGTAAGTTATGTAGCCAACTAGTATCATATTCATCTAGGTTGAAAGTATCAAAACCAAACGTTTTTATGCAGCTATTAACGATTTTTTCGCTGCAAATGAGTTTTTGTTCGACGATATAAGTGATGAAGTGTAGTTTATTTTTTAAGGCTTTTTCCCATGCCTCTTGGGCAATAGGAAGGGTTAGCAAATCGACGCTAACAAGATAGCTTGCTAAGCCAGGCAGCGAGGCTGGAGTGTGGTTTTGTAACATAATAAAAATCCAAATAGTCAGGAATGTTAGGGGGGGGTAACTTAATAGGCTGGGGGAGATATTTGAGGTAATTTGAAAAAATATATCTGATTTTATGTGGAATAGCAAATTTATTTGTTACTTTAAAATCAAAAGCTAAGGAGTTTGGTGGCACCCTACGAAAAATTAAAAAAATAAATTATAAAAATGTAGGGTGGGCAAAGCGCAGCGTGCCCACCAATATGTGCGCCAAGCATGGCGCAGCTCTAGGCGGTGCAAGTCCGCTGCACGCCGTGGAGATCGGAAGTGCGAGTCTAGGCAAGGGTGTTCACCGCGAGGTGGAATCTGAAGGAAGCCGATGACGTAATAAAGTGATGACGAACAGAAACTGGATATAAGGCTGTTTAAACGGGGTAATCTGGCATGTGACAGAGAAGCCCAATAATCGACCGCAAGTGTAAGCAGTAGATCCAGCATAACTTTATGAAAGAGTTGCGTCTTACCTTGGGAGATCTCATGAACTGTTTGTTGAATACAAACTATTAACAAAGGAATTTGTTGAGATGGTGAGTGAGAAGTCAGCAGAAGGCATAGTACGTAAGTTTTTTTTTTTACGGAAGGCCTGAATAAGTTAAACAGTGTAAAGATCAAATAACTTTTCTGAAATGGAGTTGTAGAAAGTGATGAATGATGAAAGTAGTTTCACGACATCTGCCAAAATGGATACGAATGCCCAGCGTATGGGAGCTAGATTATCTGAGGAACAACAAATCAAGAAAGCGTTATTTGAAGATAACTCACTGACGAGTGGCTTGATGGAAAAGATTTGTGATCGTAAGAATCTTAACCTGGCATATAAACGTGTGAAAGCAAATAAAGGAGCGCCTGGTGTAGACGGAATGACAGTCGACGATCTGGGAAAATTTATTGCCGAACACAAAGAAAGATTACTTGAATCATTGTTGTGTGGGAGCTATCAACCGCAACCCGTGCGTGAGGTAGAAATACCAAAGCCAGGAGGAGGAATAAGGCAGCTAGGTATTCCGACAGTGGTGGATAGACTAGTACAACAAACGATATTGCAAGTACTGCAACCGATATTTGAAACGAAATTTTCTACAAGTAGTTTTGGATTCCGGCCAGGGAGAAGTGCACATCAAGCGATAAAACAAGCACAAGCGCATGTGCAAAGTGGAAATCGAGTGGTGGTAGACCTTGATCTTGAGAAGTTCTTTGATCGAGTCAATCACGACATATTGATGTCAAAACTTGCAAAAGTAATCGAAGACAAAAGGGTTCTGAGGATTATCCGTGCATTCTTGAATGCAGGGATAATGCGACAAGGTGTGTGTATAGAACGAGTAGAAGGGACCCCACAAGGGGGTCCGCTATCACCGTTATTATCAAACATCATGTTGGATGAGCTGGATAAAGAGTTGGAGAAACGAAACCACAAATTCTGCCGCTATGCAGATGACTGCAATGTTTACGTCAAAACATTGCGAGCAGGAGAGAGAGTGATGGAATCGTTAAAACAATTTCTAACAAGCAAACTAAATCTCAAGGTAAACGAAGGGAAAAGCAGTGTATCGAAAGTGACAGAAAGACAATTTCTGGGGTTTAGAATACTGCAAAACGGCAAGATTAATCTATCCAAGAAAAGCGAAGCAAGAGTGAAAGATGCGATACGCATGATCACGAAACGCAGTCGAGGAAGAAGTTTAGAATGTGTTATATCAGAACTAAACAAGAAACTCGTCGGATGGATAAATTATTTCAAGCTGATAGACAGACCTGAGCAACTAAGAGATCTTGATAGCTGGATACGCCGCAAACTAAGATGCTATCGATTAAAGCAACGAAAGAAGTATTACTCGATAGTTAAATTTCTGATTGAGCTTGGGTCGAATGTGCAGAGCGCATATAACACGGCGAGTTCAGGAAAAGGTTGGTGGCGACTATCAGCAACTCCGGCGCTTCATCAGGCATTGTCAAATGCATGGTTTGAGAAACAAGGATTAATCAATCTGGAACAACGAGCGATGTCGTTAAAGATTTAACTTAAACCGCCGTATGCGACATCGCACGTGCGGTGGTGTGAGAGGACGGGATCGTGAGATCCCTCCTACTCGATTATTTTTTAGAAATGAATAAGTTATCTTGAATATAAAACCGTAATAATCGTTTTGCCCAATGCTTTGCATAGTCTACACCGATACGAGATTTTTTTATAATACGGAATGGTGGAGTGGCGCTGGTTTGAGTTGCTATATAAAAATTATTACTTAATAAATCGTGGCCTTGCAGTTGTTTGTTAATTTTCATGGCGTTGCATAATAAGCCTGGCCCTTGGGTTCGTTCGGTAATATTTTTAATCGGTTCAACCGCGCGGAGTAAAACAGCAGAAGCATGTCCTTTCTCTTCAGTTACAACATTCATGCAGTAATACATGCCATAAATTAAATAAACGTAGGCATAACCTGGAGGGCCAAACATAACTTGAGTGCGTTTAGTTAAGCCTTTTGCTGAATGAGCAGCAAGATCATGCGGCCCTAAATAGGCCTCAACTTCGACAATTTTGCCGATGTATTTTATACCATCGATTGTGTGGACTAAGTATTTTCCTAGTAATTCTTTAGCAACAGTGATGGTGTCGCGATTGTAAAACTCGCGTGGTAGTTTTTGCATGTGATGTCTGATTAGTTATCTGTTAAGGTTGAGTGTTTTGTATCGCGAAATATAGTTTTTAGGTAATGTTATATTTTAAGCTTAGGTGGTTGGTAGCGCAAGCGAGTTTAAGATCTATTTTATAGGTAAATTTGTGGAACACTAGTCTAGTAAGTATGGAGCTAGTGTTATAAAAGGAGCTTAATTTTTTATTGTGGGTAAGGAAGCTTTGTTGTTAGATAAAATTGTTTGATTTGTTATCATGGGGTTCTTGTTTAGAATGTTTGGTGATTTGTTGTAGCTTAAAAAGCTTAGTGAGGTCTTAAATATTTTCATTTGATAGGTCATTTATTGCCCACTTATATGAGGATTTGTTGTTAGAGAGGATTTGCTTAGCAGATGGCTAAATACTTATTGCGTTAGGATGTGGTTTGCCATAAGATTTTGCCTTTATTTCAAGTTCGATTTTTATGGGCCGACGTAGCTCAGCTGGTAGAGCAACTGATTCGTAATCAGTAGGTCATGAGTTCGATTCTCGTCGTCGGCATTAGTATAATCAATAGGTTATGGTTAAATTTTGAAAAAGTTAAAGAGTGAAATTAAAATCTGAAGTGCAAATGAAGTGCGGGTATAATTATAATTTTTCTTATAAATGGATGACTTAATATCCACGTGAATCTAGTAATTTAGGACCATCTTTGCTCTTTTAAGTGAATTGATCTATTTATCAAAGGCCGAAACAATTTGGATATTCCGCCCAAATTAATCTATATTATACGGTGATGGGTAAGTCCTGTTACGTGCCTCATAGTAAAGCCGCCCTATGGATGACTTGATGATACTGAGGAATTGACCGTACCAGGGGCCGTCTTTTTTATGTCTGCTTTTCGGTAATAATTTTGTGATAATAGGCATTTATAAAAATAAACATAATATTCCAATTGCAAAAAGTATCGCGGGATCGTTAATAGAAAATTAGACATTAAATGTGAAATTCAAATCATTTCAATGTTAATAGGCGCTTTTTGGGATATGAACATTTTGTGTTATATAAACCTGACCCCGCTTATAAAAGTATAAAAGAAGATTTAACGATGCGTAGATTAAACAATGAGGTGTTGAGTAAACTTGATGAAATTGTTTAATTGTGACACCTGTTACACTGGAGCGTAACAACACCCGTCACGCCTCTTAACAATGCGCACCCCGATGGGTTTTTTATTTCTAAAAAAATATCCCGTATTGCTTGACCGCCGTTTACCATCGCTATATCGTACATTTCATTTCAGCCGCGCATAGGAATCAAGGAAAGTTACATGAGGAAGCAGCTAGCCCCGATTGATACCATTATTTATCAATCCAAGAGTGGTGCTTTAGAATTAAAAACTGATCAAGAGCATGAAACTATTTGGCTTACCCAAGGGCAAATGGCTTCATTATTTGACGTTCAAAAAGCAGCTATTTCTAAGCACTTAAAGAATATTTTTGATTCTGACGAGCTGATTGAAAAATCAACTGTTTCCATTTTGGAAACAGTTGCTAAGAACAATAAAACCTATAAAATCAAACACTTCAACCTAGATGCGGTGTTAAGTGTTGGCTATAGAATCAACTCTAACAAGGCTACTCATTTCCGCCAATGGGCAACTAAGACTCTTAAAGAGCACATTCAAAGGGGTTATACAATTAATCGCCACCGTATTAAGTCCAATTATGAGGATTTTTTAAAGGCGGTATCTGATGTTAAAAGTATCGCCACTGGGTCAGTGGTTGATAGTAACAGTGTGCTGGAACTAGTGACGTTGTTTGCTGATACGTGGTTTTCGCTTGATGCGTATGACAGAGACGTGCTTACACCTTCAGGAGCGACTAAGAAGAAAGTGGCACTGACAGCAGATAAGCTCGCTCGCGCATTGACCGAACTGAAACAGAGTCTCCTTGAAAAGGGAGAGGCAACTGATCTTTTTGGTTCAGAACGCACGAAGGACAGTATATCGGGGATTGTAGGCAATGTTATGCAATCTTTTGGTGGTGAAGACCTTTACCCCACTATCGAAGAAAAAGCAGCGCATTTGCTCTATTTCATCATCAAAAACCACCCATTTGTTGACGGTAATAAACGTAGTGGTGCTTATGCGTTTGTGTGGTTTCTACAGCAAGCTAAAATTTTGGATGTAACACGCATGACGCCACCTGCATTAACTGCGTTAACCTTGCTGATCGCAGAAAGCTCACCAAAAGAGAAGGACAAGCTCGTTGGTTTGGTGTGTTCCGTATTGATGAAATAAGCTGATTGCCCGTAGCCAAATTTGGGGCACTCGCAGATAACACACCACCAAAACCCACAACACTTCACAATGCTCTTTTCCGCATAAACACTGACTTCAATTGTTGTTGATTATTGTGACATGTTGCTATAAATTGCTTCGATATGTTTTAATATCTTCTACTAAAGCAAGAAATCCTTAGATTCAATAATTAAAGAATATCTAGCATATCATCTTGTGGTAATCGAATTCTAATTTTCCACAGTTGATCATCTTCAATTAAGCAAAACGCCTGACCTTTAGGGAGTTGTAGCAAATCATTGGTGGTGATCATCGGTACTTCTGTTGTCACCAAGCGATCTTCATGGCTCGATGCAAAATCTTCGCTTTGGCCTAATAGTGGGGAATCACTCACGGATGAATAATGTTGCAGTGTAGAAATAGAAACTTTTTGCGGCAATTTTGCCTCTCTAATTTTCTATTAGACCAATGGTTTTTTTGTGCTTCAACTTCATAAAATTGCCTAGCTTCCGGTCTTTAAAAAACGCCTTTATGATTGGAGTGAATGGTATAGTAGAGAGGATTTTTTTTGGTTTAAGCTTTCCATCAAAATCATTATCATATCGTTTGATGACAGAGGCGATGGTAGCAAAAAATACCTTATCGAAGAACTTGCCAGAGAATACTGAAGCAGAAGAAATTGAATCATTAGTCAATGAAATGGCACAACATAATTTAAATATGGCTACTGCATTACGTTACTATTATTTTACTAGCGGAGCATTACGTGCTAAGGCTAAAAAGCTTGAAATTTCACATGGTTCATTTAAGATTTATGTCGACATGGGGCATCAATGGATGGTAGGGCGTTTAAGTTCCGCAGATAAAAAGTATTGTAATTAATCTATAAACTTTTGTGTTAGAGAGGATACAAATGAAGAAGTATTTTAAGATTAAGGAGTTTAGTGATCTAACGTCTGTGACTGTAAGAGCTTTGCAAATTTATGACAAGCTGGGCTTGTTAAAGCCCAGTCATAAAACAATTCATCAGTATCGTATGTATTAAGAAAAAGATATATTACGTTTGCAGCAAATAGTGACATTAAAATTCATGGGATTTTCTTTAGAGGAAATTAGTAAGGTTTTTTCAAAGCCAGGTTTTAATGTTATTATATTTAAAATATGGGGTGATTGGTCGGTAACTATCTTGCCGAAATTTACATAACGTAAAAATACTTCATTTGAGCCTATGAATTATAATACTATTTTCCGTGTAATGGAATTTTTATTGTTAATAGATAACACCGCCTTTCTTGCGCCGCAACGTTTTAATGTTAATCGTTGGATTGATAAACTCAATGAAGTGCTTTTAAGTGAAGTGGCATCGCCTGAGATGATTGAGAAAAAAATGCTAGAGTTGCGACGATGTGTGATTAAGCTAGTGAGTGTGTTGATGCCCAATTACCAGGTGCAACTATTACAAGTTATTACTTGCTCGGAAACGTCACCGTTATTTGAGGCAGAAGGCCTGATACCCACTAAGGCAGAGGCAACAAAAGCACGGCTAAAAAACCAATGCCAGGAGTGAGTAATAGAGTGAAGCTGGGAATAATTGATGTAATAAGCAAACATTTTTATAATTACATACTTCCCTGAAATATTTAATATTATGTTTGTTCATAACGATATAAATATAATCCCATAACAATAAGTAGCTTAAATTATGCTTTTCTTTAATAGAGCAAATTACATAGCAATAGCAAAACAGCAGGTAGATGCTCTCTATGAGCACGTGGAACGTAAAACTAAAGGTGAAAGTGGGCAATTAGCAGAGGCAGTCATTGTTTATTGCGAAATTTATCTAAAATAAATACCGTATTAACTCACATAGCTGCTTTGCAAGCAGATGATGGTGTTTCTACTAGTCACTCTTTTCGTACCCCTAGCCCCTGATGAGTTGCGTTTTTGGTTGATACTAAAAATCTTTCCATAAACAAGATGTTATTTCTCTTTGCATTTCCTACCCAAACATTTTGATTTAGGCGATAATACGTTCCTTTAAAATAACAAGGAAAAACATCATGCAAGCTTACCAACTCTCCGCTACGGCAGCTGATGCCAAAGATCAAAAATCCACCGCCATTGCTGACACCAAAATCGAAGCCAAACTCGACAAGACCCTGCAAGGGCATAGTAGTCATGTTTATGCCCTCGCGTTGCTAGGCGATGGCCGTCTGGCGAGCGGGTCTGATGACAAGAGCATTAAGCTGTGGGATGTGCAGATGGGTCAGTGTGTCCAGACCCTGCAAGGGCATAGTGATACTGTTACTGCCCTCAAGTTGCTAGGTGATGGCCGACTGGCGAGTGGGTCTGCTGACTGCCGAATCAAGCTATGGGATGTGCAGACGGGTCAGTGTGTGCAGACCCTGCAAGGGCATAACAGTTATGTTACTGCCCTCACGTTGCTGGGCGATGGCCGTCTGGCGAGTGGGTCTTTTGACAATAGCATCAAGCTGTGGAATGTGCAGACGGGTCAGTGTGTGCAGACCCTGCAAGGGCATAGCTATTGTGTTAATGCCCTCACGTTGCTAGGCGATGGCCGTCTGGCGAGTGGTTCTAATGACAAGAGCATCAAGCTGTGGGATGTGCAGACGGGTCAGTGTGTGCGGACCCTGCAAGGGCATAGCAGTTGGGTTCGTGCCCTCACGATGCTAGGCGATGGCCGTCTGGCGAGTGGTTCTTGGGACAATAGCATCAAGCTGTGGGATGTGCAGACAGGTCAGTGTGTGCAGACCCTGCAAGGGCATAGTAGTATTGTTTATGCCCTCACGTTGCTAGGCGATGGCTGTCTGGCGAGTGGTTCTTGGGACAAGAGCATCAAGCTGTGGGATGTGCAGACGGGTCAGTGTGTGCAGACCCTGCAAGAGCATAGTAGTACTGTTCATGCCCTCACGGTGCTAGGCGATGGCCGTCTGGCGAGTGGTTCTTCTGACCAGAGCATCAAGCTGTGGGATGTGGGTGCACGTACATTGCAGTTGCAAGCCGCGGCAAAAATAAAGGCGGAAGAGGAAGCGAAATTAAAAGCCGAGCGCGAGGCGAAAGAGAAAGCAGAAAAAGAGGCCAAAGAAAAAGCCGAGCAAGATAAATTAATGATGAAAGATCAAACACTGGCAGACAAAGATAAAGAACTTGCTGAGTTACGTGCAAAACTTCAACAATTAGAATTACAACAAACAAAACCCGCAACACCTGCTGCAGGTTTATCTGTATCTTTTGAAATTCCCTACAACGAATTACAAATCGGTGAAAAACTCGGTGCTGGTGGTTTTGGTGTCGTACATAAAGGGACTTGGCGTTTTCAAAACGTGGCAATTAAAGAATTGCTCGAGGAGAAACCTTCACCTGCAGCAGCGGCTGATTTCAAAAACGAAATGCAAGTGATGGCGAAATTGCGATCATCTAACGTTGTGCAATTTTATGGTTGCGTGTTAGGCAATCCAAAATATTGCATCGTGATGGAATACATGCCTAAAGGATCATTGTTTAATTTATTGCGTAGTAATCAAACCTTAGATTGGTCAACGCGTTACAAAATGACATTAGACATGGCCTGTGGTTTAGCATTTTTACACGCAGAAAATATATTGCATCGCGATTTAAAAAGTTTGAATGTGTTATTAGACGAACATTATCATGCAAAACTGACTGACTTTGGTTTATCGAAAGTTAAAACCGAAACACGTACTACGACCAAAAATCAAAGTGTTGGTTCGGAAGGTTGGATAGCGCCAGAGTTAACCGATCCCGATGGTGTTTATACGCAAAAGTCTGACGTGTTTAGTATGGGTATCACGATGTGGGAAATAGCTACACGCAAAATCCCTTATGAAAAAGCACAAAGTCGCGCGATGATTCCATTCTGGATGGCACAAGGTAAACGCGAAGATATTCCAACAGATTGCCCACCAAAAATAGCACATTTAATTAAATGGTGTTGGGATACCGATCCAAGCAAACGTCCAACTGCAGCAGAAGCAGTGAAATATTTACGCGATGCAGAAAGTGATTTTAAACTATCCGATAACAAACCGAATCAAAATGATAATGCGGCGCAAGTGAATAATTTAGCAAGTGCCAGTTTTGCGGCGAGTTATCAAATGAATACGCCGGTGATAAAGAAATAATTTAAGCATTTTTTATGGATGCTAAATCAATTATTGTTACTATAAGCAATAGAATTTTTAACATTATCGGCTAACCAAAATTTTATGTTAGCTGAATTTTTATTAGGTAATATTTACTGGAAAGGATATGGAATCTTTCCCATTAACTATGTTTTAGCTAATCAGTATTTTCTCAAGGCTGCTAACCATGGTCATGCGGAAGCAGCACGCAAATTAGGTTGCGCTTATGCGGAAAAATTAGGCGTAGCTAAAGTGGATTATACTGAAGCAATCCGCTGGTGGGAAAAAGCTGTGGAGAGAGAAAATTGTGCAGCGGCTTTTTTTAATAACGATTGTTCATCGCGTGTTATTCCTGTTTTTTTTAGACGAAAACCGAATCATAGCACGCTTTTTTCGGGGGAAAACGCTATTTTGGTGTTTTTTCCTGAACTTATTTTATGAGGAAAGCAATGTAATTACAGGGGTTTTTCTTAATTGGGACAAGCTCTAAATAGAGCTAATCTTTTAGAGCAAATTTGATTGGCTGCATACCACAGCGTAAGGAGAGCCTGTCGTATTGCTTCATCATATTTTTTGGTGCTGGATCGATTATTTTTCTGCTTGAAGGTAGCGCTTAATGTACACTGATTAAGTAAATTAATTGCATATTTACGACGATAACCTGTCGTCGCAATCAGCCCATCAAGAATTTTTATCTTTCACTTTTCTTCGCCGCCTTGTGTTTATCTTGAATATGTATTAATAGTTCTTTGCGCGTCTGTAAACTCATTTTAGCCCTCATTATTATCCACCCCTAATTTATTTTAGTAATTTAGGGTTTGATTTTAGTTGAGGCAACGGTCACGCAAAAGTAACAAATTTAATGAGCCAATGCGGTAGTTTAACCAAATTAGTTTTGCTTTTCACAGGTTTCTTTGTAGATTTGGCGCTCATTTTTATTTGCCCTCCTAATTGATATAAGACGTGTAAAATCGCCTCTTCATTTTTTGATGAAAAAAATTCATTTATTACCAGAAATGTATCGCAAATAATTTTCTAGACCCATCACTTCTATCTTGGTAGTTAAACGATAAGCGCTTTTCCCTGGGTAGATAACGGTTAATTTGTCTAGCTGTAAAGTGTCTTGTGCGAGCTGCATCGATGAAGTTAAAAGCGGCGCATCTGAATATTTGAACTCGAATCCTAAGCGCTTACCATTTTTTATTATTAATAAATCTAATTCGCCTTGATTATGGATCCCCCAGAAATAGCATTCTTCAGGTTCGGCATGGTGCGATCGAATAATTTCTTCTAAAGCAAAACCTTCCCATGATGCCCCCAGTTTGGGATGATTTTGTAAAGCCACCATATCATGAATGCCTAATAAACTATGGAAAATGCCACTATCCCGAAAATAAATTTTGGGTGATTTAATTTGTCTTTTATTGATGTTTTCAAACCAGGGTGTTAATTCCCGGATCATAAAAGTGCCTGTTAAAATATCTAAATAACGTCTGGCTGTCGTATGTCCCACGCCCAACGATGCACCAATTTCGGAAGCATTGAATATACCGCCATGGTAATGTGCCAGCATCATCCAAAAACGGCGCAATGTACGCGCTGGCACTTGTATGCCTAAATTTGGAATATCGCGTTCTAAGAAAGTTGTAATATACGCCGCTCGCCAATCAATGCTATGTTGATTGTTTTTTGTCAAATAAGAATTTGGAAAGCCGCCATGTAACCATAGCCTATTCATATTATCTACTTCGGCATAAGAAAATGGCGTAATTTCAATGTAACGAATTCGACCTGCTAACGTTTCTGATGATTGTTTAATTAAATCACGCGAAGCGCTACCCAAAATCAAAAATTTACGTTTTTTATGTTGATCAACTAACACACGCAACAAAGGAAATAACTCAGGCTGTCGTTGTATCTCATCAATGATAATTAAACCCGTTAAATCTTCGAGTGCAAGCTTAGGCGCCCCCAGTTTTGCTAAGTCATCTGGATCTTCCAAATCAAAGTGATGGATTGCAGGAATAGATTTCCCTGGCTGCAGAGATGCATATTGCTGAGCCAGTGTCGTTTTACCGCATTGCCGCGGCCCAAGTAACGCAATAACAGGATGCACAGCCAAAGCGCTATGCAATTCGCTGATAAAATAATCTCGTTCAATTGTAGGCATTCGCATTTTCCATGAAAATTGATCGGTCAATCATCATATTTCATTGTAGATGGGTTGTTCGCTTTTGTAAACAGGCTAACATAAGCTTTTAGTACCCATTGATTTTTTGTTTATAGCCATGCCCTTTAGGAATAATAACTCTCTTATCGCGTTTATTCTTTAATAATCCAGCAAAGCCTAGATAACTGCTGCTATCTAGGCTAGCGCAACTACTGATTAGATACTTCCGCATTAAATTCTCGGTTGAGATGGTTGCCGTGAATAGGTTTATTGTGTTTTGAATCCGTTGTCACTTTGAATTTCCTTTTTGTTTTAGGACAAATATCATTTTCTTTCATGATTCGTGAAATGCGCTGCTTGCCACACGTTTCTCCCAGGTCAATAAAATCATTAAGTAGGTTAAATTATGTTTTTCTTTAATAGAGCAAATTACATAGCAACAGCAAAACAGCAGGTAGATGCTCTCTATGAGCACGTGGAACGTAAAGCTAAAGGTGAAAGTGGGTAATTTGCAGAGGGCAGTCATTGCTTATTGCGAAATTTATCTAAAATAAATACCGTATTAACTCACATAGCTGCTTTGCAAGCAGATGATGGTGTTTCTACTGGTAACTCTTTTCGTACCGCTAGCCCCTGATGAGTTGCGTTTTTGGTTGATACTAAAAATCTTTCCATAAACAAGATGTTATTTCTCTTTGCATTTCCTACCCAAACATTTCGATTTAGACGATAATACGCTCCTTTAAAATAACAAGGAAAAACATCATGCAGGCTTACCAACCCTCAGTTACGGCAGCTGATGCCAAAGATCAAAAATCCACCGCCATTGCTGACACCAAATCCGAAGCCAAACTTGACAAGACCCTGCAAGGGCATAGCAAAGCAGTTACTGCCCTCACGTTGCTAGGCGATGGACGTCTTGCGAGTGGGTCTACTGACCAGAGCATCAAGCTGTGGGATGTGCAGACGGGTCAGTGTGTGCAGACCCTGCAAGGGCATAGCAAGTGGGTTCGTGCCCTCACGTTACTAGGCAATGGCCGACTGGCGAGTGGTTCTTATGACGCCAGCATCAAGCTGTGGGATGTTCAGACGGGTCAGTGTGTGCAGACCCTGCAAGGGCATAGCAGTAATGTTTATGCCCTCACGTTGCTAGGCGATGGCCGTCTGGCGAGTGGTTCTTATGACAATAGCATCAAGCTGTGGGATGTAAAGAGTGGTCAGTGTGTGCAGACCCTGCAAGGGCATCGTGAGTGGGTTTCTGCCCTCACGCTGCTAAGCGATGGCCGGCTGGCGAGTGGATCTGGTGACAATAGCATCAAGCTGTGGGATGTGCAGACGGGTCAGTGTGTGCAGACCCTGCAAGGGCATAGTGATGCTGTTATTGCCCTCACGTTACTAGGCGATGGCCGTCTGGCGAGTGGTTCTTATGACGCCAGCATCAAGCTGTGGGATGTGCAGACGGGTCAGTGTGTGCAGAGCCTGCAAGGGCATAGCATTGATGTTACTGCCCTCACGATGCTAGGCGATGGCCGACTGGCGAGTGGTTCTTATGACAATAGCATCAAGCTGTGGGATGTAAAGAGTGGTCAGTGTGTGCAGACCCTGCAAGGGCATCGTGAGTCGGTTTCTGCCCTCACGCTGCTAAGCGATGGCCGGCTGGCGAGTGGATCTGGTGACAATAGCATCAAGCTGTGGGATGTGGGTGACCGCAGTTTGCAGCTGCAAGCCGCAGCGAAGTTAAAAGCCGAGGAAGAGGCAAAACTAAAGGCTGCAGCAGAAGCAGCATTAAAAGCCGACCGTGAGGCAAAAGAGAAAGCTGAGCAAGAAAAATTAATGTTGAAAGATCAAAAGTTGGCCGACAAAGATAAAGAAATTGCTGCACAAGCTAAAAAACTTGCAGAGATGGAAGCCAGGTTCAAGCAAATGGAATTACAACAACAAAATAAACCCGCAGCACCCGTCAGTGGTTTATCTGTGTCCTTTGAAATTCCTTACAACGAATTACAAATCGGCGAAAAACTCGGCGCTGGTGGATTTGGTGTCGTGCATAAAGGTACCTGGCGTTTTCAAAATGTCGCAATCAAAGAATTACTTGATGAAAAACCTTCTGCTGCAGCAGCTGCAGATTTTAAAAACGAAATGCAAGTGATGGCGAAATTACGATCGTCTAATGTCGTACAATTTTATGGTTGTGTGTTAGGCAATCCAAAATATTGCATCGTGATGGAATACATGTCGAAAGGATCATTATTTAATTTATTGCGCAGTGAACAAACCTTAGATTGGTCCACGCGTTACAAAATGACATTAGACATGGCCTGTGGTTTAGCATTCTTACATGCGGAAAATATATTGCATCGTGATTTAAAAAGTTTAAATGTATTACTCGATGAAAATTACCATGCAAAATTAACAGATTTTGGTTTATCCAAAGTGAAATCTGAAACACGCACGACAACTAAACATCAAAGTACAGGTTCAGAAGGTTGGATGGCACCTGAGTTGGATGATCCCGATGTGAGCTATACACCTAAATGTGATGTATTTAGTTTAGGGATAACATTTTGGGAAGTAGCTACACGTAAAATCCCTTATGAAAAAGTAGAAGCCAATCGCCGTTCACGAATTATTTCCTGGTATGCTCAAAACAAACGCGAGGAAATTCCAACTGATTGCCCACCAAAAATGGCACATTTAATTAAATGGTGTTGGGATACCGATCCAACTAAACGTCCAACGGCTGCAGAAGCAGTAAAATATTTACGCGATGCAGAAAGTGATTTTAAACTATCCGATAACACACCGAATCAAAATGATAATGCCGCGCAAGTGAATAATGTAGCGAGTGCAAGTTTTGCGGCGAGCTATCAAATGAATACACCGGTGATGAAGAAATAATTTTATCCTGAAAAAACTGGTGGATTTGTATATTGCCCCCACCTACGAGGTATGATCAATCTTGTAGGTGGATGGGGGGAACCGTCGGTGGATTTGACGGTCTAATCCACCGACCAAAAATTAAATATAAAATTTATTTACAAAGAGAAATGTTATGCAAGGTATTAAAGATCAAAAGTCATCAGCAACTGCAGTTACAGTCGTAGATGTCAAAGATCAAAAAGCTACTGTCACTGCCGACATTAAATTCGACCCCCAATATGACAAAACACTGGAAAGGCACAGCGATTGCAAACCCCTTTTTACCCTTGGTGATGTTTGTGAGTTTGAAGATGTCTCCATTTACATTTAGAGTATAAGTGTCCTAGTCAAGAATGAGCCTGATTTACCTATAAATACCACCGCAATCGCTGAAGTAAACTGATTTTTTAGGTCGTTATATCAAACTGTTGCAAAAAAATAATGTAAGTAGGAAAGATATCTTTTTTACTGTATATTAATTTTTTTATGACTTTAAGGAAGAAAATCATGACCGCCACTAGACCCTCTACCGAGACAACCACGCCGCTAGATCAAAAATCCACAGCTACTCTCTCAAGTACTTCTCAAACATACAATTCAGATGATTTTCCAGATGAAATTCTTATCGAAAGCAACGAAGCTGCTAAACCAACAAATCATGGTCAAAGTTTTGAAGCGAGCGAGCATAGCGACATTGGTAACTATTCTCTTCATAAATTTATTCAATCCATTCCAGATGAAAAAAATACGAGTGAATTTAGAACTATACTAAATGCATGTTTAAAAATCTCTGCTAATCCAAATAAAATAAAAACATATGATCCACAACTCGGTAAAGCAGTAGAGATGCCTCTTTATGAAATAACATTACCCGGTGGGAATTCAAGCATTTTGGTAGGAGATGTGGTCGCTCTCGCGGGAGATTTTTTTAGCACAGATGATTATGAGCCTATCGGTTTTGGATCAACTGCAGCAGACAATAAAGGGGGAGATGATGAATGTACAAAACGCTTTAAAAATGCGTATGCGAATCTTTTTAATCCTGATAAAAATAAACAACAAATTGTTACCGACATAGTGGCTCATATACGACAAGAAGCAGAAGAACACCATGAGCATTTTAGTTTTAGTGTTAAGTTAATCAAAAAGAAAGTGCACGAACAAACGAGCAACATTATGTATGGTTTAGAAAGAGCAGACGAAAAAACACTGAAAGGCATTTGGCACAGCCCCTATTTCGATTTAGCGTTAAAGAATTTTGATCACTTTGGTGATGAGGCAAAAAAAGCCTATATTGCAGGACATAAGCTCGCACTAAAAAAAGCAAGTGCAGCAGGTAATGAAGCAAATGCGGTAAAAAAGCAAGAGCTTTTAAAAGAAGCTTTACTTTTAGAAATGTTCGCTTGTCATTTCTTAACAGATTTATTTGCGGCAGGGCATCTAAGGACGCCGCGAAAAGAATTGTTGAATCATATCATGGGTAAAGATTTATCTCATATGCCTGATTTAAAAACTGTTCCGTATGCGGATTTAGTGACAGCTGGCTTTTTTGCGAAGAAAATGCATGATGAAGATGGTAAAAATGGCGTATATGTAAAGATAGATAAATCCCTTAAAACTAAACAGAAAGATGAAAAAGGATCTACGTTTACGGCGTCAGGCGATGGAAACTTTTTTAAATTAGGCACTAATAATGAATATGCTTTGCGAGTCTGCGAGACGGTCATGTTGGCTTTAGGCGATTTGCTTCTTGCCTATCAGCAAAAAACAAACGAAACTATACTTGATAAAGACTTATCATCTTATCTTCCCTATCCGGATGTTGCTAAAAACGTTAGTCATCGCAAATATCCTTTGTTTTCAATTCAAAGTGGGCAAGTCGTCTGCAGAGGTAATGTGTCAAAAGGTGTTAAAGAGTTGATTGTTGACACTATTCCTTGTATCCCAACCAATGTTGGTTTAATTGCCTGTCGATTATTTAATGTGAAGGTTAAACCTGCTGCTACAGCTGCAGCAACTACCGCAGTAGCTGTAGCAACTGCTGCTGCAGGTGCCGCACAAGCGGTTAAGACATATGTAAAAGAAGAAGTCGCGGATCTTCATAGCAAATTAAAAGAGCATCATATTTCATGTAATATTATGTAATCAAGGAAGGAACTGATGTCTGCAAGCCATGATAGTAAAATTTCCCCGCAAAATTCTTTTAAGCTCTTTACCGAAAAAGAGATCGAAGATTTTCTCGCGAAGGAAAACTGGAATGACTATCATGGCAAGATTGAGACTTTAGAAGCCGACACTTCTCTATTTCAACAAAAAATCGAGAAGTTTTTAAGCCTAGCACCAAAGACAATTAATTGTTTAATGCAAGAAGATATAAAAGCCTATGCACAAATAAAAGGAGTAGCAGGGCTTGGAACAAAAGAAACCGTGCTTCCGACAAAATCAGTGCAAGTGGTTGATGATAAAGATCCATCTCAAACCTACGACGTAAAAGTCCCTGACCTAAGCAATGATAAACTCGTTAATTTTGCCGATTGGTATCAAGAAAAATATTTGCTTTATCATTTTTGCTTTTTACTGAATGGTTATCTCTATTATAAAAAAACCAAATCAACCTTAGATCTAGCTATTGAAAAAGAAGCACTTTATTTGACATTAGAAGAAGAAATGAGGCTAGCATTAAATGCTTATCAAATACGTAAAGAATCCCAACAATTATTTTTAATAGAAGACGTTAATAAAAGAAGAAGTGAGCTTGAAAAACTAGTCACAGAAATAATTAATCAAATTATCACTAATGATTTTTATGAAAATTATATTCCCTGCGGCTGGATAGGTGATAAAGGTCATGCGCTTTATCTAGCGATTTTCTTTTTAAAAGAAAACAATGAAATTGTTCTTCGCATTGATAACTCTGGACAGGAAGAACCAACGATTTTAGGTCGTCTAAAATTAAATGAAGTTACGCAAAAAAAGCAATTGATCAATTATGTAGTGGATGCAATTAGCCAACTGATAGAAACAAACGGTGCGCTAGCAACAGCTGTTATTTATAATACCCAACAGCCTAAAAAATACAATTTTGAGATCCTTCAAAATAATTATGAGCTTTTGCCAAAACAAAAAGCCCCAAATTGTGTTGTGGAGGGATATAGGCGAGGAATGTGGTATCGGCTTTTTGGTAAGTATAGTACTAAAGAAGATGCTCTCTATCATTGGTTATTAAGAAAATCTGAAGAATATGCCGCAGTATCGCACGACAATAAACAAGATGATGCAAAACAAATGCAACTCAGAGAGCGAGATCGAAGAGACGGTCAAAAATTAAAACAAAGACTATTGATGCATTCAGCTGGTGAAACGCAATCTTTGATCGAAAAAATCAAAACCGGGTGGTATGAGAATAATAAAGAACACCAAGCTGATTTGGCACTGTACATTGCAAGCACTGCAACAGAGCGTATGGATGATGAAAAATCATTTGATTTAGAAAGTGATGTACATAAGTTTCTAAAGAGCGAGTCACGTGTCATGTTGCTGTTGGGAAGTTCAGGGTTAGGCAAGACATTATTTGGTTATTATCTGGAGCAACAATTATGGAAGATATATAAATCGGAATTATCCTTTTCCTCTCAATCAATTCCTTTATTTATTTCTCTGGCGAGATTAAAGCATCCAGATACCGAAGCAGTTGAAGAAACGTTAAAAGCGATAGGATTTGAAGAAAGAAATTTCCCCTCTTTAAAAAAACTACCTTTCCTATTTATCTTAGATGGTGCGGATGAAATAAATATTCGTAGCAATTTGTATATCAGCAATAAGCTTGATGCATGGCCCAACGCTAAGGTGATGTTTACGTGTCGCTTAGAATATTTAATGCAGCCGGTTTGTGAGTATCGTCATTGGTTTCAACCAAGCAGTTCCCACCTCCACCATATTAAAAAACCAATATCTGAAATTGTCGTCGAACGTTTTATGGCACCTTTTTCACTCATTCAAATTGAAAATTATTTAAAAAAATATATCGAACAAAACAAAGAGAATTTAAGCGAAAACTGGCGTGATTGGAAACAGTATTGGCATTATTTCAATGAAATACCTGGCTTATTAAAGCTCATTGAATCCCCTTATTTATTGTATATTGCCTCTAGCGTCTTACCCGACTTAGTCAAGCAACAAAACCTAGATGCTAAGTCGCAAGATAGGCAAGAGATAACACGTCTTTCATTGTATGATGCGTTTGTTAAACATTATTTTCATCGTCATATCGAAAGACCAAAACAACATGAATCGAGTCAGCTTTTTAAGGATACTCAAAGTAATATCGAGGAAACTTTATTAGAATACAATCAACAGATTGCAATTAAGTTACATGAAATGGATCTCGTTTCTATTGCATTTCAACCGGGAAAAGTTAAAACATCTTCACATACGCGTTTATTAACTGTTCCATCGGCTATCAATCCTTGGGTCGAATTTTTTGGCCCAGACTCTAAGATACAATCGAAATTATTAGCGTCTCCCATTAAGAAAACGGGCGATAATCATTATTCTTTTTTGCATCCTTCGTTACGGGATTATTTTATTGCACGAGAATTATTTGATCAGCTGGTAGTTATCATGCAATCCCTGCAACCTGTCTCTATCGCTTCAAGGGATAGTAAACAAATAGAAAGTGGCATAGCAGTTGAAACATTTTCCGAAGAAAAAATGACACAACAGATTTTACAAGCAACCCCACATTTTGCAAAGTTAACGCTCAATATTAAAGACAAATTACTGCGTTACGAACGACAAGTATTAGATTTTGTGGTTGAAAGGCTGGCTCGAGAACCAAAACAAAAAGCTGTTCTATGGGCCATCGTTGAACATTCCAAACAAGATGCAACCGTTGCAAAAGCCGCTGCCAATGCCATAACGATTTTAAATGCAGCAGGCGTCAGCTTTACAAGCAGAGATTTACGCAAAATTAACATTCCGGGCGCTGATTTGAGCTCTGGCATTTTAGATAATACCCAGCTCCAAGGCGCCAATATGGCTCAAGTCAACTTACAAGGCGCTTGGTTACGTGAAGCAAATTTGAGTGGGGCTCAATTAAAAGATATTAATTTTGGTGAGTTGCCGTTGCTTCAATTAAAAGGTGAATGCAATTCTATCCAGTATTCTCCTAATGGTCTTTGGTTAGCAGTGGCAAGTGGTAAGGAGATCATTGTATACGATGCTCAAAGCAGAGAATGTATTCAAACACTAACAGGACATAAGGACAAAGTGTTTAGTGTCGCCTGGGATCATGAAAGCAAGCGCCTGGCATCAGGAAGTTGGGATAAAACGGTGCGCCTATGGGAAGCGTCGAGTGGCAAAGCATTACGGGTGCTGCAAGGGCATAGAGGTTATGTATATAGTGTTGCCTGGGACCATGAGAGCAAGCGCCTAGCATCAGGAAGTGATGATAATACAGTGCGCCTATGGGAAGCGTCGAGTGGTAAAGCATTACGGGTGTTGCAAGGGCATAGTGGTTGGGTGAAAAGTGTTGCCTGGGACCATGAGAGCAAGCGCTTGGCGTCAGGAAGTGGGGATAACACGGTGCGACTATGGGAAGCGTCGAGTGGCAAAGCATTACGAGTGCTGCAAGGGCATACGGATTCAGTATACAGTGTTGCCTGGGATCATGAGAGCAAGCGCCTGGCATCAGGAAGTCATGATGATACAGTGCGCCTATGGGAAGCCTCGAGTGGTAAAGCATTACGGGTGCTGCAAGGGCATACGCATTTAGTAAGCAGTGTCGCCTGGGACCACGAGAGCAAGCGCCTGGCATCAGGAAGTTATGATAATACGGTGCGCCTATGGGAAGCGTCGAGTGGCAAAGCATTACGGGTGCTGCAAGGGCATACAGATTCGGTGAAGAGTATTGCCTGGGACCATGAGAGCAAGCGCCTAGCATCAGGAAGTGAGGATAGCACGGTGCGCCTATGGGAAGCGTCGATTGGTAAAGAATTTCGGGTGCTGCAAGGGCATACAGATTTGGTGAACAGTATTGCTTGGGACCATGAGAGCAAGCGCCTGGCATCAGGAAGTTATGATAATACGGTGCGTCTATGGGAAGCGTCGAGTGGCAAAGCATTACGGGTGCTGCAAGGGCATACAGATTGGGTGAACAGTATTGCCTGGGACCATGAGAGCAAGCGCCTGGCATCAGGAAGTTGGGATGACACGGTGCGCCTATGGGAAGCGTCGAGTGGTAAAGAATTATGGGTGCTGCAAGGGCATACAGATTGGGTGAACAGTATTGCCTGGGACCATGAGAGCAAGCGCCTGGCATCAGGAAGTGGGGATGACACGGTGCGCCTATGGGAAGCGTCGAGTGGTAAAGAATTATGGGTGCTGCAAGGGCATACGGATTCAGTAAACAGTGTTGCTTGGGACCATGAGGGCAAGCACCTGGCATCAGGAAGTTGGGATAACACGGTTCGCCTATGGGAAGCGTCGAGTGGCAAAGCATTACGGGTGCTGCAAGGGCATACGGATTCAGTAAACAGTATTGCCTGGGACCATGAGAGTAAGAGCCTGGCATCAGGAAGTGATGATAATACAGTGCGACTATGGGAAGCCTCGAGTGGCAAAGCATTACGGGTGCTGCAAGGGCATACAGATTGGGTGAACAGTATTGCCTGGGACCATGAGAGCAAGTATCTGGCATCAGGAAGTAACGATAAAACGGTACGAATATGGAAAGTGGCGACAGGAAATTTATTAGGCTACTTACAATTTCCATATGATGTTACCTATTGCGCCTGGGCAAAATCCACCCCTGGTCAAGAACGTTTAGCAGTAGCTTTTGGTAATGGTATTGCTTGTTTTACGTTATCAATTGGGAATAATTCCTTCAAAGCAGAGCTCAATTGGTTAGCCATACCATGCATCCCGTTACATGCCTTCCAAATAAATATCACTGATGCAATAGGCTTAAGTGCATCCAACCACCAATTATTACTTGAACAACACAATGCGATAGGTAAACCTTCCGTCGTGACCGGCGCGGCATTTATTGATAGTAAAGATGCAAAAGACAGTAAACAAGCCGTGACTGCATCACAATCAACTTCGACAGCCACTGCTGCAACAGGTACGGCAACCAGTTCAGCAGGCAGTAATGCGCATACGCTTTTTGCGAAAGCAACTCCCAAGCCGCTGCTTCCGCCAAAGCCTCCGATTCCACCAAAACCACAATTTTTATCTAACACCGGGGCAAAAAAATAAAGTAAGCTAGCTATAGAAAAGATAACCCTAAGTGTTATAATTGTGCATAAGGATACAAATAAGAATTTTCAAGCATAGAAGCTTTCATCAATGGGCTAAGTCAGAAGGGTTAGCGGACAGCGCTCTAAAAAAGGCTGTTGAAGAGATGGAAAAAGGGCTTTATGAAGGAAATCTCGGAAGTAGGTTATACAAAAAAAGGGTAGCTTTACCAGGGAAAGGAAAGAGAGGCAGCTACCGAACCCTGGTAGCATTCAGAAAGGAAGAAACCGCTTTTTTTATGTATGGATTTGCAAAAAATGTTCGTGCAAACATCGATGATAGAGAAGAAAAAATTTACTTACAGCCGGCAAATTCTAGTTAGAAGTGCGACAGCCTAAAAAGGGATATTCCAATCGCTAATACAACAGTAATTTTATTGGGGACTGGCACTTCCATTGCTCAATTGGCTGTAAGAATGCTGGCTTTAGCAGGAGTTTTAATTGGATTTAGTGGTGGTAGTATGCCACTTATCGCAGCAAGTGAGGTAGAATGGCTATGTCCTCAAAGCGAATATAGACCAACTGAATATACTCAGGGTTGGCTGATCTTGTGGTTTGATGATCTTGTGGTTTGATGATAGAAAGCGCTTGCAAGCTGTTTAATCATTTCAACTAGCACGACTGGATTATCTCACCAAAACCTGGCAAAAAGACCGTGATTTACAAGCGGAGTTCACCGCCGTATAGGCGGCTTAGAAGATAACACTTTAAGGTTTTGGCTCGGTTCCCTACTTCGTGTATAATGTGCTATACTAAGGATACAGAGAATACATGATATACAGAGGTGAAACATGAGCGTACTACCAATTAGATTGCCAAAAGAGATCGATGACCGGCTAACCACGCTTGCCAGAGAAACGGGGCGAACCAAGACCTACTATGTGAGAGAGGCTATCTTGTTACACCTAGAAGATATAGAAGACACGTATCTTGCTTTACAAAGGCTAGAAAAGCCCGGAAAGTATTTAACGACAGCGGAATTGGAGAGCAAGCTTGACGTGGAAGATTAAGTGGGATGATAGAGTAGAAAAAGACTTGCGGAAAATTGATAAAACTTTTCGTAAGAAAATTATTAAGTATATGGAAGAGCGTGTTGCTTCTCTCGAAAACCCAAGATCATTTGGAAAAGGCTTAATGTATGAGAAGTACGGATTATGGCGTTACCGCGTAGAAAACTACCGTATTATTTGTCGCATCATTGATAGTGAAATTGAGATTATGGTTATACAAATCGGCCACAGGAAAGAAGTTTACGATGAATAGGGAGGTTTTTTATGGCAGTAAAACATTGTCCTTTAAAAGATTTGGTGCTTATGCGCCTAGCTTAACCGTCAAGTAAATTAAAAACCCAACAAATTTTAGATGCTCGTTTTTCAAAAGCACACGATTTAGATTTTATTTATCGATTTAACACTACGCAGGTTGTTTTAGCGCTAGCAACTAACAGTGATGGCCTGCATGGTGTTATTACCAAGATTCCTGAAGAGCAAGCTCCAGCAATTCTGGCACGCTATGCGCGATTGTGGAAAATTGAAGAATCATTCCGAATTGATGTGGAGGGATTTATCCAGACTAACAGATATTGAATTAGGATTTAATTTAGCGATAAAAATTGTGGGTAATTGAAAGCATGACTGAACGCTTACTTCATAACAGTAGGCAGTCATTGTTAGCTCGCTCTGCATTGTTCACAAGCAATTAATACTACGCGATCCTATTCCGAAAGATTGGTCATCACATTCTATCGTTATGCTCGGTAACGCTAATCTTTGCTGGTAGCTACGGCAAAGGCTGTTACTTGGTCGAGTGCTTACAGTCGATTTAAAGCCGCGCGCACTTCACTAAATGCTGGGGCAGGAATATCATCCACTTGAAAAACTGCGCAACAACGTGTAACTAGAAATGATAATCCTCGCATTAAACTTACCTGACTTGATGAACTTGTAGTTGTTGCTGGAGTAACAATTTGAGCGACGGTACCAGATAAATTTGATTGCAGTTTTGGAACCAAACAAGTGGTGATCGTAGTTATTAGGTTTTTAAAACCTAATGCCAATTCTGCATCAGTTATAACTAAAGGGGTTTTTATCAGTAAAAAGTTTCCATTATTTCTTACAAAAATTCCATGCTGAGGACCCATCAAATTAATTGCACTTGCGAGTCTAGTATCAGGTAACTTTGATTGCGCATCTAAAATTTGTATCCATCTAATTACTCCTTCACCACGTATTTCACCAATATTATTTGGAAATAATGCCTTGAGTTTATTAAGATGTGAATCTAACTGCTGCGAAATCGTTGCAACGCGTGGGAGTAAACCCGTGCGCAATTCTGAACGTAATTGGCCTGTTGCGTAATTAGTAATTTTTTCATCCGGTAATCCTAGTAATCTGTCCAGTATTGCATTAACAGCAACCATGGATCGAATATCGGCGCCATTAGTTTTTCCGGTTGCGCAATTTGGTAGGTAGTCATATTTTTTTTGCGCTATCATAAGTGACAATGGCCCATTGCCACCTGTTAATCCTTTACCCAAAGTAATAATATCAGGCTTCAATCCTAATTTTTCTGATAGTGTTAAAGCACCCAGCCATCCCATTCCAGTTTGAATTTCATCTAAAATAAAACAAATGTCATTTTCATTACAGATACGATTTAGTTCAGCTAAAAAAGCTTTTGAAAAAGTGTGGCCAGCATTATTCATTTGGATAGGTTCAATTAACACAGCAAAAGCATCTTGAGCTTTTACTTTTAATTGTTCAATTACTGCAGATTCTTGTAGAGTGAGTTTTTCATCTCCCATACGGACAGCATGGGGTGGGGTATCTAAAAAAACTATATTGTCTGGCTTGTTCACTAAAAAAACATTATTATTTAAAAGTGCTGATGCCATAAATGAAGTAAGATTCTGTCCATGAAATGATCCTTTAAAAGAAATGAGTAAAGAACGTTTTTTTTCTTTTTTGTGAGACCAAGCGGCAAGAATAGCTGATTCGACAACATCCGAACCATTGCATTGACGAAAATTAAAAACTGGATTGCTCATGCCACCAATTCTTAACTGCGCTAAGCGTTGTGGGAATTTATAATATAATTCATGACCACCCAGGCTAACGCTTGTGTAAGAAGGTCTTCCTGATTGTAGATAAGTAATTAAATGAGCATTCACCCATGGATCATTCTGTCCTAGCACACAGTTTACAACCATGGCAGAAAAATCAATCACTTTTCCTTTGTCAGTTACTATATCCGCACCATCACCCGCCAAAATAAACGTTGGTTTTGGTATAGTGCCATGACCTAGGAAATGAGGATTTTTTGCCACCGTTTGATCAGTATTTGCAATGCGATAAGACACTTGTAGAGCGGCAAAATTTATATCTTTTAATGAAGGCTTAGTATGCTTTTCATCTGTTTCGTTTGGCATGTTTAGCTCCCTAAAAAAATTTCTTCGACATGACACTCCATCCACAACGCTTCTGAACTTACTATCATCAGCAACACTGGCAGCAGAAGTTACAACCCCAGGTTTAAATAATTCAGGTACACAATATAGCTGTGTTTTATCAAAATTGCTATTTAACCCGTATTCTAAATCATCTAGATAAACGGTATTAGTATAACTATACAAAACATGGTTTGCGGAATTGCAAATGGTGGCATCATGAGTAAGCTGATCTATACGGTCTAGCGTAAAATAAAGATAAGCCATTGTTGTTCTAAGTCTTTGTCTACTATCTATCCGCTGAAAAGCATCTAAAAGATCTAGTGCGAATATAGCACAATGAGAAACGCTTGTTTGTTTATGATTTTTATAGTTGCCTGCTAATTTTGCATGGTGACGCATCGCATCTAAATTTATATCGTAACTGATAGTTGTTTTTTGCTGCTTAATGCGGCTGGCTACGCGTTGATACTGCTCGTGAGTTGAAGATACATCTCTAAAAGCAATCAATTGATTATCACGAATAGTATCTTCTTTACCTTTTCTTAACCGTAAATCTAAATCGCCATTTACATCAATTGAAATCGCTGCAACTAAAAAATTCTTAAATTTCGTTACACCAGTTGGTTGATATCTATCTTTAAGTTGCTCTATGATTGGAGTTGAATAATATTCATCACGTAAGATTGCTGTTGCTGCTTTTGATAGAGTTCCATTAGTAGTGCGCATATTTTTCCAAAACTTATCATCTGCTTTATATTCTTGGTTTATAGTATCTGCTTTTTTTGCAGCAAATTTTGCGTGCATTATCGGTGCATCTTTACTGTCAGGTGCATAACTTATAGTGAAAATATCTCTGACATCGTGTTCATTCCTATGTCCAGAATGAAGTGCATTGGTGTCAAATAAAATTACTGTGCCTGGAATACCATGGCATACTGTGACACAGCCATCTTTTGCATAACCCAAGCATTCATCTAGTGTATATTTAGTTTGTTGTTGTGTGTCAGCATGCCAATGTTGAAGATGTGTTGCTTTTAATAAGCGCATTGACTGTCCTTCTGCTTTAACACCATTAAGAAGGATCATTATTTTTATTTCTCCGAAAGGCCCTTTCGTTTTCAAGTCTTGATGATAATCCCATGCACGGTAAAGAAGGGGAGGAGTGGTGTGCTGGCGGTAACCGCGCATAGCAGCAACTACTTGATTTTGGCCAAAGTGAAACTTGATAAGTGCTTGCAGGTTAGCATTAGTAGCCGCTTCTAAAACTGTATCCATCGTTTCAAAAGCAACTCCATCACTATCAACAGACGCATTAAATGCAGCTTGTTTTAAAAATGGATGCGGGTTTTTTTTTGCTATTTCTCCAGCAAACGCCGCCTGTAAATTTTCCAACTGCTTACCTTTGAAATAGCCTGGTAATATTAAAACACCATCAGAGCTAAAAGTGCTCGCAATTTCTTTAAAATCCGCGCCTAGTGTTCTGGCTAGCGTTTCTCTCACTGTTAGATTAGGTGTTTCATTTTCTCTAATGTAAGTTTGCACATCTTTTGGTAATTCACTAAATTCACGATGTCTTCTACCTGATAAGTTAGATTGTGTTAAATGTGCAAAAAAGCTTCTTAATTGCGAGGGAGTCTTTGTCAAAGAAGACTGGGCCACGTGCATTTTAAATTCCCCTAAAATCCTTACATGATTTAAATCAAGACGTTTCCAAGCTACATTTTCATCCCGCCAGCTATGATCCCATCCTGCAACTAAGCCTTTACGTAACTTTTCAGGCAACAATAAAGCAAACGATTTTTTTGCTTGTTGTTGTGTTATGGTCGCATCTACAAAAATATAAGGTTTTAATGCAAGATTATCTTCTAGCAGAAATATTTCTGGTGCAGTAATATTTTCATATCCGGTAATAATACCATTGATATGCAAGGCTATTGCAAAAATTTGCGGGCCGCCACCTAAACTGAAAGCACTTAGTCTTTCATTTCTCGCTCTAAAATAACCAGGATGATTATCGTAATTTGTTGAATCAACTCTTATCCCGTGTCTTTTTAAATAAATCGGCACTGCTGTATGGTATTTTTTAATATGCTCACAAAGTAGTTTTTTGGTGGTAATAAAAACAGGATGCTTTGGGTCTCCGGCAATAAGATCATTAGAAATTCTTATGCCACCTTTATCACCATCTACACCATTTCGAGTTTTTGCAAATATGCCTAGTGTTGCGGTTATTGGTGCTTTTGGCAAAGGAACATTAAACTCAACATCACAATCTGATTGAATCCCGAGTGTCAACACATTTTCAAATAATCTCAGACGATCAGCAACAACTGATAAATTACCTTTTTCCTGAGTATTGACTTTAGTAAAATAATATTCAAGCTCTTGATCTATCGATGCTTTGATTGCTTTTTCATCGGCACCTACTGGTTTTATTGTTTCATATTCCACTAACCTGATATTTAGTAATTTTGCAAAATTTGTAATATTTTCTCTTCCCGCAGAAGTTAAATATTTTTCAGCGTATAGTAGATGAAGCGTAGCATCAGGATTGAGTATTCGAAATTTGATAAAGCGTACTTGATGTTTTTCTGGGATACCGTCTTTGCTAAACCACATTTTAACATGGCGTTGTGGATCAACAACAAATGGCTTTAATTTTCCTGTTTGAGTGTTAGATTCTTTCGTATCAATTGTAATATTAGTCATAGTCTTTTTAAAAAATACATAATATATGTTAATAGAAGCATTGTCTTATGATTTTCAACTTTCAACTGAGCTGCCTTTAAATCTTTTTCTGCTTCCATATCTCCCGCTTTTTGTTCAGGTAGTACGCGTTTTGATTTAAATCCATTTGGTCCTACTTCAGCATCGCTGTTTTTAAACCAATTACTTTTACATGCAAAAAATCCTACAACAAATAAAGCTGCGGTTTTGTTTCTATAACTAGCCCAGGATTATTTTTTGCGAAAGTAAAAATTCCAGAAGAATGTTTTGTAGAATCTTGAATAGCTTTTGAGTCAATATTAGGGCGATTCTGCATAACTTTGATTTCCTATTTTTAATACATTTTTAAATGATTTATTCAACTTAACTTACTATATGCCATTCTATTGTTCCTGGTCAACAACATTGAGTGATTACGGCTGTTTAATGAATTCTCAATTAACAATGGTATGCTTAGCCTATTTTCTATTGTATTATTATGCAACTAAGGAACGAACCTATGACTGCAAGCCATGATAGTAAAACTTCCCCACAAAGTTCTTTTAAGCTCTTTACCGAAAAAGAGATCGAAGATTTTCTCGCGAAGGAAAACTGGAATGACTATCATGGCAAGATTGAGACTTTAGAAGCCGACACTTCTCTATTTCAACAAAAAATAGAGAAGTTTTTAAGCCTAGCACCAAAAACAATTAATTGTTTAATGCAAGAAGATATAAAAGCTTATGCGCAAATAAAAGGAGTAACAGGGCTTGGAACAAAAGAAACCGTGCTTCCCACAAAATCAGTACAAGTGGTTGATGATAAAGATCCATCTCAAACCTACGATGTAAAAGTCCCCGACCTAAGTAATGATCAACTCGTTAATTTTGCCGATTGGTATCAAGAAAAATATTTACTTTATCATTTTTGTTTTTTACTAAATGGTTATCTCTATTATAAAAAAACTAAATCAACCGTAGATCTAGCTATTGAAAAAGAAGCACTTTATTTGACATTAGAAGAAGAGATGAGGCTAGCATTAAATGCTTATCAAATACGTAAAGAATCCCAACAATTATTTTTAATAGAAGACGTTAATAAAAGAAGAAGTGAGCTTGAAAAACTAGTCACAGAAATAATTAACCAAATTATCACTCATGACTTTTATGAAAATTATATTCCCTGCGGGTGGATAGGCGATAAAGGTCATGCGCTCTATCTAGCGATTTTCTTTTTAAAAGAAAACAATGAAATTATTCTTCGCATTGATAACTCCGGACAAGAAGAACCAACGATTTTAGGTCGTCTAAAATTAAATGAAGTTACGCAAAAAAAACAATTGATTCATTATTTAGTGGATGCAATTAGCCAGCTGCTAGAAACAAACGATGCGCTAGCAAAAACTGTTATTTATAATACCCGGCAGCCTAAAAAATACAATTTTGAGATCCTTCAAAATAATTATGAACTTTTGCCAAAACAAAAAGCCCCAAATTGTGTTGTAGAAGGATATAGACGAGGAATGTGGTATCGGCTTTTTGATAAATATAGTACTAAAGAAGATGCTCTCTATCATTGGTTATTAAGAAAATCTGAAGAATATGCCGCAGTATCGCATGACATTAAACAAGATGATGCAAAGCAAGTGCAACTCAGAGAGCGAGACCGGAGAGACAGTCAAAAATTAAAACAAAGACTATTGATGCATTCAACTGATGAAACGCTATCTTTAATCGAAAAAATCAAAACCGGGTGGCATGAAAATAATAAAGAACACCAAGCTGATTTGGCACTGTACATTGCAAGCGCTGCAACAGAGCGTATGGACGATGAAAAATCATTTGATTTAGAAAGTGATGTACATAAGTTTCTAAAGAGCGAGTCACGCGTCATGTTGTTGCTGGGAAGCTCAGGGTTAGGTAAGACATTATTTGGTTATTATCTGGAGCAACAATTATGGAAGATATATAAATCGGAGTTATCCCTTTCCTCTCAATCAATTCCTTTATTTATTTCTCTGGCGAGATTAGAGCAGCCCAACACCAAAGCAGTTGAAGAAACGTTAAAAGCGATAGGATTTGAAGAGAAAAATTTCCCCTCTTTAAAAAAATTACCCTTTCTATTTATCTTAGATGGTGCAGATGAAGTAAATGTTCGTAGCAATTTGTATATCAGCAATAAGCTTGATACCTGGCCCAATGCTAAAGTGATGTTTACCTGTCGTTTAGAATATTTAATGCAGCCAGTCTGTGAGTATCGTCATTGGTTTCAACCGAGCTCGTACCATATCAAAAGAACGGTATCGGAAACCGTTGTGGAACGTTTTATGGCATCTTTTTCACCTGTTCAAATTGAAAATTATTTAAAAAAATATATTGAACAGAACAAAGAGAATTTGAGCGAAAACTGGCGTGATTGGAGACAGTACTGGCATTATTTCAATGAAATACCTGGCTTATTAAAGCTTATTGAATCCCCTTATTTACTGTACATTGCATCCAGCGTCTTACCCGACTTAGTCAAGCAACAAAACCTAGATGCTAAGTCGCAAGATAAGCAAGAGATAACACGTCTTTCATTGTATGATGCGTTTGTTAAACATTATTTTCATCGTCATATTGAAAAACCAAAACAATATGAATCGAGTCACCTTTTTAAGGATACTCAAAGTAATATCGAGGAAACTTTATTAGAATACAATCAGCAGATCGCAATTAAGTTACATGAAATAGATCAAGTTTCTATTGCATTTCAACCTGAAAAAGTTAAAACATCTTCGCATATGCGTTTATTAACTACGCCATCGGCTGCCAATCCTTGGGTCGAATTTTTTGGTCAAGATTCGAAGATACAATCGAAATTGTTAGCGTCTCCTATTAAGAAAACTGGAGATAATCATTATTCTTTTTTGCATCCTTCGATACAAGATTATTTTGTAGCGCGAGAATTGTTTGATCAGCTGGTCGTTATCATGCAATCCCTACAACCCATCTCTACCGCTTCAATGGATAGTAAACAAATAGAAAGCCACATAATAGCTGAAACACTTTCCGAAGAAAAAATGACACAACAGATTTTACAAGCAAACCCACCTTTTGCAAAATTAACGTTCAATATTAAAGACAAATTACTGCGCTACGAGCGACAAATATTAGATTTTATGGTTGAAAGACTAGCTCAAGAGCCAAAATACAAAGCTGTTCTATGGGCAATCGTTGAACGTTCCAAAAAAGATGCAACCGTTGCAAAAGCCGCTGCCAATGCCATAACGATTTTAAATGCAGCAGGCGTGAGCTTTGCAAGCAGAGATTTACGCAAAATTAACATTCCGGGCGCTGATTTGAGCTCTGGGATTTTAGATAGTACCCAGCTCCAAGGTGCCAATATGACGGGAGTCAACTTACAAGGTGCTTGGTTGCGTGAAGCAAATTTGAGTGAGGCTCAATTAAAAGATATTAATTTTGGTGAGTTGCCATTGCTTGTGTTAAAAGACTTATGCCGCTCGATACAGTATTCTCCCAATGGCCGTTGGTTAGCAGTGGCAAGTGGTAATGAGATCATTGTATACAATGCTCAAAGCAGAGAATGTATTCAAACGTTAGTAGGACATACGGATGGTGTGTGTAGCGTCGCCTGGGACCATGAAAGCAAGCGTCTGGCATCAGGAAGTCATGATAAGACGGTCTGCCTATGGGAAGCATCGAGTGGCGAAGAACTACGGGTGCTGCAAGGGCATACTCATTGGGTACACAGTGTTGCCTGGGACCACGAGAGTAAGCTACTGGCATCCGGAAGTGAGGACAGGACAGTGCGCCTATGGGAAGCGTCGAGTGGCAAAGAATTATGGGTGCTGCAAGGGCATACTCATTCAGTAAACACTATTGCCTGGGACCACGAAAGCAAGCGCCTGGCATCAGGAAGTGATGATAGAACGGTTTGCCTGTGGGAAACATCAAGTGGCAAAAAATTACGGGTGCTGCGAGGACATACGAAGCCAATAAACAGTGTTGCCTGGGACCACGAGAGCAAGCGCCTGGCATCAGGAAGCTCGGATAACACGGTGTGGCTATGGGAAGCATCGACTGGCAAAGAATTACGGGTGCTGCAAGGACATACTCATTGGGTAAAAAGTGTCGCCTGGGACCACGAGAGCAAGCGCTTGGCATCCGGAAGTGTGGACAACACGGTGTGCCTATGGGAAGCATCGAGTGGCAAAAAATTACAGGTGCTGCAAGGGCATACGAATTCAGTAACTAGTGTTGCCTGGGACCACGAGAGTAAGCGTCTAGCATCCGGAAGTGTGGATAACACGGTGCGCCTATGGGAAGCATCGAGTGGCAAAGAATTACGGGTGCGGCAAGGGCATACTGATTGGGTAAGAAGCGTCGTCTGGGACCATGAGAACAAGCGCCTAGCATCAGGAAGTGAGGATGGAACGGTTCGTCTATGGGAGGCGTCGAATGGCAAAGAATTACGAGTGCTGCGAGGGCACACTCTTCAAGTGACCAGTGTCGTCTGGGATCACGAGAGCAAGCGCCTGGCATCAGGAAGTTGGGATAACACAGTGCGAATATGGGACGCGTCGAGTGGCAAGGAATTACAGGTGCTGCAAGGGCATACTAATTGGGTACAAAGTGTCGCCTGGGACCATGAGAGCAAGCGCTTGGCATTAGGAAGTTGGGATCGCACAGTGCGTCTATGGGAAGCGTCAAGTGGCAACGCATTACGGGTGCTGCAGGGGCATACGGATTTAGTAAGCAGTCTTGCCTGGGACTATGAGAGCAAGCGCTTGGCATCAGGAAGTAGGGATAACACAGTGCGCCTATGGGAAGTGTCGAGTGGTAAAGAGTTACGAGTGTTGCAAGGGCATATGAACTCAGTAAACAGTGTTGCCTGGGACCACGAGAGCAAGCACCTGGCATCGGGAAGTGATGATAACACGGTGCGAATATGGGACGCGTCGAGTGGCAAGGAATTACAGGTGCTGCAAGGACATACTAGTTGGGTACAAAGTGTTGCTTGGGACCACGAGAGTAAGTGCCTGGCATCGGGAAGTAGTGATAACACGGTGCAAATATGGGAAGTGGTCACAGGAAGCTTATTAGGCTACTTACAATTTCCATATAGAGTTAACAATTGTGCCTGGGCAAAATCCATCTCTGGTCAAAAACGTTTAGTAGTAGCTTTTGGTAATGGCATTGCTTGTTTTACGTTATCAATTGGCAATACTTCCTTCAAGGCGGAGCTCAATTGGTTAGCCATACCGGGCATCCCGTTATATGTCCCTCAAGTGAACATCACGGGTGCTATAGGCTTAAGTGCATTCAACCAATTATTACTTGAACAGCACAATGCGATAGGCAAACCTTCTGTCATGACTAACACGGCATTCATTGATAATAAAGATACAAAAGACAGTAAACAAACCATGACTGCACCACAGTCAACTTCGACAGCCACTGCCGCGACAGGTACGGCAGCCAGTTCAGCGGGCAATAATGCGCATGCGCTTTTTGCGAAAGCAACTCCCAAGCCTCCGCTTCCACCAAAACCACAATTTTTATCTAACACTGGGGCAAAAAAATAAGGTAAATATTGATAAAATACCTGTAATAAAAAGGAAGGAACTCATGTCTGCAAGCCATGATAGTAAAATTTTCCCCCAAAATTCTTTTAAGCTCTTTACCGAAAAAGAGATCGAAGATTTTCTCGCGAAGGAAAACTGGAATGACTATCATGGCAAGATTGAGACTTTAGAAGCCGAGACTATTCTATTTCAACAAAAAATAGAGAAGTTTTTAAGCCTAGCACCACAAACAATTAATCGTTTGATGCAAGAAGATATAAAAGCTTATGCACAAATAAAAGGAGTAACAGGGCTTGGAACAAAAGAAACCGTGCTTCCCACAAAATCAGTGCAAGTGGTTGATGATAAAGATCCATCTCAAACCTACGACATAAAAGTCCCCGACCTAAGTAATGATAAGCTCGTTAATTTTGCCGATTGGTATCAAGAAAAATATTTACTTTATCATTTTTGCTTTTTACTGAATGGTTACCTTTATTATAAAAAAACCAAATCAACCTTAGATCTAGCTATTGAAAAAGAAGCGCTTTATTTGACATTAGAAGAAGAAATGAGGCTAGCATTAAATGCTTATCAAGTACGTAAAGAATGTCAACGGTTACTATTAATAGAAAATTTTAACAAAAGAAAAAGTGATCTTGAAAAACTAGTTACAAAAATAATTGAAGAAGTTGTCGCTCATAATCTTTATGAAAATTATATTCCCTGCGGTTGGATAGGCGATAAAGGTCATGCACTCTATCTAGCGGTTTTCTTTTTAAAAGAAAATAATGAGGTTGTTATTCGCATTGACAACTCCGGACGAGAAGAAACCACAATTTTAGGTTATATAAAGTTAAATGAAGTTACACAAAAAAAACTATTGATCAATTATTTAGTCGATGCAATCAGTCAGTTGATAGAAACAAACGGTGAGATAGCAAAGCCAGTTATTTATAATACTCAGCAATCTAAATATAATTTTGAAATCCTTCAGAATGATTATGAATTTTTGCCTAAACAGAAAACTCCGAATTGTGTTGTGGAGGGATATAGGCGAGGAATGTGGTATCGGCTTTTTGGTAAGTATAGTACTAAAGAAGATGCTCTCTATCATTGGTTGTTAAGAAAATCTGAAGAATATGCCGCAGTATCGCATGATGTTAAAGACGATGGTGCAAAACAAAAACAGCTCAGAGCGCGCGATAGAAGAGACAATGAAAAATTAAAAGAAAGAATGAATAACTTAGCTATTATTCAAAAGACTCATCAACAGAGTGATTCAACTTCTTCTGGAACAGTGAGAGACACTAAAACGATTTATCACAACTCGCCTCCTGCTACAGGCCAAGATACTCAATTTCCAATGCAAGAACTCTTGCTTTTGAGTGCGCATGCGGATGGAAAAGACAGTAAAGCAGAAATAACCAACACACTCTCTGCTAGTGGACTCGCCACAGTCATATCAGCAGCAGGCGTCGCCGCGCAACAGGCTGGATTATTTGCGTCAACTGCACAACCGAATACTAATAGGAGAATGGTTTTTGGATCAGCAGTTGCATCAGGTGAAGGAGCAACAGCAACAACAATCAATCGATTAACAGAGGATCCTAGCAGCAAAGGAAAAGAAACATTTCTTACACCTGCAGTTGCAAGCCAAATGACACAAGATGATAGAAAGAGTAATCAACACGCATTACCTGTAGTCTCTCCGATGCAGATGGCCACTGCGACTGCCCCAGGTGCTACAGCGGCTGTTTTTAATATTGATAAGTTCATAATGCAATCGCCTGCTACCACTGTAGCAGAGCCTGATATTAAAATGCAGCAAACTATTAATCGTTACCATGTCTCTTCTATAACTAGCGAAGAAAAGTCATTTTTTGTTGAAAAAATCAAAACCGAGTGGCGTGAAAATAACAAAGAACACCAAGCTGATTTGGCCCTATACATTTCAAGCACCGCAACAGAACGTATGGACGATGAAAAATCATTTGATTTAGAAAGTGATGTACATCAGTTTCTAAAGAGCGAGTCACGCGTCATGTTGTTGCTGGGAAGTTCAGGCTTAGGTAAGACATTATTTGGCTATTATCTGGAGCAACAATTATGGAGGACGTATCAATCGGAGTTGTCTTCCTCTCAACCAATTCCTCTATTTATTCCTCTCGCAAGATTAAAGCATCCCAATACCGAAGCAGTTGAAGAAACGTTAAAAGCGATAGGATTTGAAGAGAAAAATTTTCCTTCTTTAAAAAAACTACCTTTTCTATTTATCTTGGATGGTGCGGATGAAATAAATGTTCGTAGCAATTTGTATAGCAGCAATAAGCTTGATACATGGCCCAACGCTAAGGTGATGTTTACCTGTCGCTTAGAATATTTAATGCAGCCAGTCTGTGAGTATCGTCATTGGTTTCAACCGAGCTCGCACCATATCAAAAGAACGATATCGGAGACTGTCGTCGAACGTTTTATAGCGCCATTTTCACTTGTCCAAATTGAAAATTATTTAAAAAAATATATCGAAAAAAACAAAGAGAATTTAAGCGAAAACTGGCGTGATTGGAAACAGTACTGGCATTATTTCAATGAAATACCGGGCTTATTAAAGCTTATTGAATCCCCTTATTTACTGTACATTGCATCCAGCGTCTTACCCGACTTAGTCAAGCAACAAAACCTAGACGCTAAGTCGCAAGATAAGCAAGAGATAACACGTCTTTCATTGTATGATGCGTTTGTTAAATATTATTTTCTTCGTCATATTGAAAAACCAAAACAACATGAGTTGAGTCACCTTTTTAAGGATACTCAAAGTAATGTCGAGGAAACGTTATTAGAATACAATCAGCAGATCGCAATTAAGTTACATGAAATAGATCAAGTTTCTATTGCATTTCAACCGGAAAAAGTTAAAACATCCTTACATACGCGTTTATTAACTGTTCCATCAGCTATCAATCCTTGGGTCGAATTTTTTGGCCCAGACTCTAAGATACAATCGAAATTATTAGCGTCTCCCATTAAGAAAACGGGCGATAATCATTATGCTTTTTTACATCCTTCGTTACGGGATTATTTTATTGCACGAGAATTATTTGATCAGCTGATAATTATCATGCCGCCTCTACAATCTACCGCTACCGCTTCAGTGGATAATAAACAAAGAGAAAGTAGCATAACAGTTGAAACACTTTTCGAACAAAAAATGACACAACAGATTTTACAAGCAAACCCACCTTTTGCAAAGTTAACACTCAATGTTAAAGACAAATTACTGCGCTACGAGCGACAAGTATTAGATTTTATGGTTGAAAGACTACGAGAACCAAAACACAAAGCGGTTTTATGGGCCATCGTTGAACGTTCCAAACAAGATGCAACTGTTGCAAAAGCCGCTGCCAATGCTATAACGATTTTAAATGCAGCAGGCGTGAGCTTTGCAAGCAGAGACTTACGCAAAATTAACATTCCGGGTGCTGATTTGAGTTTTGGGATTTTAGATAATGCCCAGCTCCAAGGTGCCAATATGACCCAAGTCAACTTACAAGGTGCTTGGTTACGTGAAGCAAATTTGAGTGGAGCTCAATTAAAAAATATTAATTTTGGTGAGTTACCATTATTTCAGTTAAAAGATGAGTGTTACTCCATTCAGTATTCTCCCGATGGTCTTTGGTTAGCAGTGGCAAGTGGTCAGGAGATCATTGTATACAATGCTCAAAACAGAGAATGTATTCAAACGCTAACAGGACATAAGGGCTATGTGTTTAGTGTCGCCTGGGACCATGAAAGCAAGCGCCTGGCATCAGGAGGTACTGATAAAACGGTGCGTCTATGGGAAGCGTCAAGTGGCAAAGAATTATGGGTGCGGCAAAAGCATACGGGTATAGTAAACAGTGTTGCCTGGGACCATGAGAGCAAGCGCCTGGTATCAGGAAGTTGGGATAAGACGGTGCGCCTATGGGACGCGTCAAGTGGCGAAGCATTACGGGTGCTGCAAGGGCATACGCGTTCAGTAAACAGTGTTGCCTGGGACCATGAGAGCAAGCGCCTGGCATCAGGAAGTGGGGATAACACGGTGCGCCTATGGAAAGCATCGAGTGGCGAAGAATTACGTGTACTGCAAGGGCATACAGGTTCAGTAAGCAGCGTTGCCTGGGACCATGAGAGCAAGCGCCTGGCATCAGGAAGTGATGATAGTACAGTGCGCCTATGGAAAACGTCGAGTGGCGAAGAATTACAGATGCTGCAAGGGCATGGGGATAATGTGACAAGTGTTGCCTGGGACCACGAGAGCAAGCGCCTAGCATCAGGAAGTAATGATGACACGGTGCGTTTATGGGACGCGTCAAGTGGCAAAGAATTACGGGTGCTGAAAGGGCATATGGGTAGAGTAAACAGCATTGCCTGGGACCACGAGAGTAAGCGCCTGGCATCAGGAAGTGATGATAAAACGATGCGACTATGGGAAGCATCGAGTGAAAAAGAATTACGGGTGCTGCAAGGGCATACGCTTTCAGTAAGCAGTATTGCCTGGGACCATGAGAGCAAGCGCCTGGCATCAGGAAGTGGGGATAACACGGTGCGCCTATGGGAGGCGTCGAGTGGCAAAGCATTATGGGTGCTGCAAGGGCATACGGACTCAGTAAACAGTATTGCCTGGGACCATGAGAGCAAGCGCCTAGCATCAGGAAGTGATGATAAAACAGTGCGCCTATGGGAAGCGTCGAGTGGCAAAGCATTACAGATGCTGCAAGGGCATACGAGTTGGGTAAAAAGTGTTGCCTGGGACCATGAGAGCAAGCGCCTAGCATCAGGAAGTAAGGATAAAACAGTGCGACTATGGAAAACGTCGAGTGGCACAGAATTATGGGTGCGAAAGCATACAAATTCAGTAAACAGCGTTGCTTGGGACCATGAGAGCAAGCGCTTGGCATTAGGAAGTGATGATGGAACGGTTCGCCTATGGGAAGCGTCGAGTGGCAAAGAGTTACGGATGCTACGAGGGCATAAGAAAGGTGTGATAAGTGTTGCCTGGGACAATGAAAGCAAACATCTGGCATCAGGAAGTGATGATGGAACGGTTCGCCTATGGGAAACATCGAGTGGTGAAGAATTACAGTTGCTGCAAGGGCATACGAAGGATGTGAATAGCGTCGCTTGGGACAATGAAAGCAAGTATCTGGCATCAGGAAGTAATGATAAAACGGTACGAATATGGAAAGTGGCGACAGGAAATTTATTAGGCTACTTACAATTTCCATATGATGTTACCGATTGCGCTTGGGCAACATCCACCCCTGGTCAAGAACGTTTAGCAGTAGCTTTTGGTAATGGTATTGCTTGTTTTACATTATCAATTGGCAACAACTCCTTCAAAGCAGAGCTCAATTGGTTAGCCATACCAGGCATCCCGTTACATGCCTCTCAAGTAAATATTATGGACGCAATAGGCTTAAGTGCATCCAACCAATTATTACTTGAACAACACAATGCGATAGGTAAACCTTCCGTCATGACCAACACGGCATTCATTGATAGTAAAGATGCAAAAGACAGCAAACAAGCCGTGACTGCATCACAATCAACTTCGACAGCCACTGCTGCGACAGGTACGGCAACCAGTTCAGCGGGCAATAATGCGCATGTGCTTTTTGCGAAAGCAACTCCCAAGCCGCTGTTTTCGCCAAAGCCTCCGATTCCACCGAAACCACAACTTTTACCTAATACCGGGGCAAAAAAATAAGATAAGTATTGAGACACCTATAATGAATTCGTAATTTTATTTTGTGAATTCATTAACTGATTATTTCCCATTAATAAATGCTCAATTAACAATGATATGCTTAACCTATTTTCTATTGTACTATTATGCAACTAAGGAACGAACGGGTCAGTCAGCCGACGGAGCTTCCCCGTCGGCTGACTGACCCGGTTGATTCAGCTATAGACCAGATAAGTCGTCCAAGCCTAGCAGCATCGTCTTGATGGAAGCATGTAGCTATCCACGTGTCATCCTGAGCGTAGCGAAGGCGTACCCAAGGGGTTTGATGCTGTAGGTGCTCAATAATAGGGTGTTACGCTAGTGAGCGATAGCTTCATTTAGCAATTGTAGACACGTCTTTTATGATCAATGTCATTTGGAAAATAATCATCATCATCTTTGTCATCAGGGTTATGCTTTACTAGAAGCAATAATAAATTCCATATGTCACAGGGATTATAGCTATACTGGCGGTAGCGGTAGCGTAGCAATTTATGATGATCGTCTTGCGATTTGGAGTTATGGTTTATTGCCACCAGGGTTATCAATAGATACTCTTGGTAAGTTAAACCAATCCGTCCCACGTCATCGTCGGATTGCTAACATTCTTTACTATCATAAATTATTTGAATCATGGGGTAGGGGAGTAAATTGATTATTGATGGATGTATTCGCAGGGCATCCAAAACCTTTTTATACTCAAAATTCGGGTGGAATGTTACTAACTATGCCATCCACACAACTATCGAAAATTGGGACTAAAGAAATATTAGTGAACAATAATGAAACGTTCACTTCGCAACAAAAAGAAATATTATCTTTACTTGAAAATAATAGTTCTTCAACCGCTGAGTTAAAAAAGAAATTATCATTTGATCTATCTGAACGGTGGCTTAGGAAGAGCTAAATAGATTAAATAAACTTGGGGTTATTGATGTAATAGGAAAAACGACAGCTCGAAGATAGTCTATTATAAAAAAGTAGGGTTCGGAAGCCTTCGGCAGTAATTTAACTTATTGATTATATTGAATATTCATAGGGCTTTAGAATGTTTAACTGAATTGAGTTAACAATCTGTTTTAATATAATAGCTCTTAACTTTGACTTCTATTAAATAGCGTAGTTCTAACTTAAGTATCTTGTTCACAAGATAATGAATATACAGCAATTTAGAAAACTGTCGCACTTTTAATTAAAATTCGCATAGATCTAATCCTATTATTAAATGCAATCATTGGCTATAATTACAATAAGTAAGGAATTCTAGGAGATTTTCAAAAGTGCCTACAAAAAAGCGAGCTCACAAAGAAACCATGCCATCAGTAATAGATACCCCTACTGACGACAAACAAAACAAAAAATTGAACACAGGTGATCAAAAATCTCCTTTAGCGGGTACAACAGGTACTGCTGCAGCTGCAGCTATTGATCTAAAAGATGATGCCTATGTGTTACCTGAAAATTGGAAATGGGTTCTTGAGATTCTCGATGCAGCACATTTACCGAGCTTAGGCCTTCCTGTGCAATGGAAGACTACCCAAGCAAAACATGAAAAGGTAGTATTTGATCCAGAGACAAAAAAAGTTATTGATGTGAAAACTGAAAAAACGAGCCAACCTAAAAAATCACCGGTTGGTTTTATTATGTCAACACTTGGCCATAATGTAATGGTTGGTACAGAGACACCTGCCGCTGTTAGATTTGAGCGATTCCATGAACCAAAACTACATACTAATATCATTAAAAACGCACAAGGAGATCTGTTGGTGCCATGCTTGGTGCATGGAGACTATGTAAAGGTCGAATCTTTGCAAGCTGACCATATGCATGCGAAAGAAAATATTATTAATAGACAAAAAGATTTAGTGAAGAAATTAAATGATGACCAAGAATTTGCTAAATTTATTATGAAACAAGATGGAATGGAAAAATTTTTTGTTAATGTCAAAGACCAATATTATGGGACCTTATTTTTTTATGAGCTGTACTTTAATGATATCGATAATATATGGCTAGTATGCCAAGCATGTAATCTCCATAAGAGTAATAAGGAAACTCTTGATTGGTTAAAAAACCAATGGTTATATGGGGAAGAATTCATGGATTATTTAACGAGGAAAGGAATAAAAGACGATGGGATTCTTAAAAAAACACAAGACAAAAAAGGATTAGCTGAAGTAGCTATCGATTGGTTTTGGGATAGACATGCTAATTATATTTCTGTTACTAAAGAATTGTTGAAGAATGTAGAGATACCTATCCAGATATTAAATATGAAACTTGATCGAGTTATTGGTATGTTCAGCCAGAAACGAACAGAACGATTGCAAGCAAGTATAGATTTTAGATTGGCATTACTTTCTTCCTTTGCTACTTATGAAGGTTTCGACATGCCGAGAACAAACAGCGAATCTCCCCAACGATCCAGTAGTGATGATGATTTTTACTTGAAAGATGAAAAAGGTAAAAAATTAAGCCCTCCACCTACAAAAGAGGAATATAGTGAAGTCGCACAACAGTTTACCAAAGATGCTCCTAAACTAATAAGAGATACATTACTTGTTAAAATAAGAGAAAAGACTCTTAATAGACCAAAAGCCATTGACAGTAAATTGGAATCAACAAGTTCTGCTTCTGCAGCAGGAGCAGCCAGCGACGCATCAAAAGCAAATTCAGAACAGCAAAGTATTGTGGTAAAAGCTGCAGTAGATGAACAGAGTGGGGATGTATCTATTCCAGCAAGATCACAGACTAAAAAATAATTATATTTAATTTACATAGGACAATTATTATGTTTTTTCACAACCCAAGTGATAGTAAAAAAGAAATAATTAATCAGGTCAATCAACAATTAACAGAAGCTTTAAATGCTGAGTTTAATAAAACAAGAGAGGCAATGAAAACAACTCTTTTGTCTAATGGCATCAAACCAGGTGAGGTTGATAGGTTGCTTGAAGAGATAAAAAATGAAACACAAATAGAGATGCTAAAAAAATTTCGTGAACGGCTTCAACTCAAAGTCGAGGATCGCTTAAAAGAAAGCAGCACACGGCAACAAACTAATAGCAGCAGCTAGATGTAAGTGCCCATGAAATACAGAAGCATGGATTTAAAGGGATCTGTGGCATTTTCCTTGCACCCTGCGTGCTAATATAAATATTAATCTCTTCATGGTTCGTTTGAATAAGTCTGGTAAGCCACGCCCGTTGCCCGGGCGAAGCTCCCATAAGAACGCAGCATGGTATTGCTTTGCGCAAACTTGCGATGTTGGATGCAGCAACATTAATTGATTCATTAAAGATTCCGCCGGGTAATAGGCTTGAATTATTATAGTATTCGAATAAATGATCAATGGCGTATATGTTTTACTTAGAAAAATGGCGATGCCTTTGCATGACTGGAGAGCTGCTATGAATCGATTTGCTATCGAGTTCGAAGGTAGGCTTTTCTAAAGTGAAGCAGTTACACAAAAAGATTTACAGGCTCAAATCCAACCGACTCCTCACAAATCATTTGCTTATCTTTGTGAATAATTTCTCGATCGTTAGCAATTATATCAAATGTTCCGTCTGTTTTGCCCCACACTTTTAGAGCTGACTTTCCTATGATTTCATGACTGGAGTCAAAGCCACTCATTTTCAATAGTGATTCATTGACAGTGAGTGCACTGCTTTCTCTACTTAAAACATATACAAGAAAGGGCGTTGCTAGCAACGTCCCAAGAGTCGATTTACATTTAGAGTATAAGTGTCCTAGTCAAGAATGAGACTGATTTACCTATAAATACTAATGCAATCGCTGAAGTAGACTGAGTTTTTAGGTAGTTATATCAAACTGTTGCAAAAAAATAATGTAGGTAGGAAAGATATCCTTTTTACTGTATATTAATTTTTTTATGACTTTAAGGAAGAAAATCATGACCGCCACTAGACCCTCCGCTAACACAGCCACGCTACTAGATCAAAAATCCATGGCTACTCTCTCAAATACTTCTCAAGCATACAATCCAGATGATTTTCCTGATGAAATTCTTATCGAAAGCCAGGAAGCTGCTAAACCAACAAATCATAAGCAAAGTTTTGAAGCGAGCGAGCACAGCGACATTGGTAACTATTCTCTTCATAAATTTATTCAATCCATTCCAGATGAAAAAAATACGAGTGAATTTAGAACTATACTAAATGCATGTTTAAAAATCTCAGCTAATCCACATAAAATAAAAACATATGATCCACAACAAGGTAAGGCAGTAGAGATGCCTCTTTATGAAATAACATTACCCGGTGGGAATTCAAACATTTTGGTAGGAGATGTGGTCGCTCTCGCTGGAGATTTTTTTAGCACAGATGATTATGAGCCCATCGGTTTTGGAGCAACGACAGCAGACAATAAAGGGGGAGAAGATGAATGTACAAAACGCTTTAAAAATGCGTATGCGAATCTTTTTAATCCTGATAAAAATAAACAACAAATTGTTACCGACATAGTGGCTCATATACGACAAGAAGCAGAAGAACACCATGAGCATTTTAGTTTTAGTGTTAAGTTAATCAAAAAGAAAGTGCACGAACAAACGAGCAACATTATGTATGGTTTAGAAAGAGCAGACGAAAAAACACTGAAAGGCATTTGGCACAGCCCCTATTTTGATTTAGCGTTAAAGAATTTTGATCACTTTGGCGATGAGGCAAAAAAAGCCTATATTGCAGGACATAAGCTCGCACTAACAAAAGCAAGTGCGGCAGGTCATGAAGCAAACGCGGCGAAAAAGCAAGAGCTTTTAAAAGAAGCTTTACTTTTAGAAATGTTCGCTTGTCATTTCTTAACAGATTTATTTGCGGCAGGGCATCTAAGGACGCCGCGAAAAGAATTATTGAATCATATCATGGGTAAAGATTTATCTCATATGCCTGATTTAAAAACCGTTCCTTATGCGGATTTAGTGACAGCTGGTTTTTTTGCGAAGAAAATGCATGATGAAGATGGTAAAAATGGCGTATATGTAAAGATAGACAAATCCCTTAAAACTAAACAAAAAGATGAAAAAGGATCTACGTTTACGGCTTCAGGCGATGGAAACTTTTTTAAATTAGGCACTAATAATGAATATGCTTTGCGAGTCTGCGAGACGGTCATGTTGGCTTTAAGCGATTTGCTTCTTGCCTATCAGCAAAAAACCAACGAAACTATACTAGATAAAGACTTATCATCTTATCTTCCGTATCCGGATGTTGCTAAAAACGTGAGTCATCGCAAATATCCTTTGTTTTCAATTCAAAGTGGGCAAGTCGTCTGCAGAGGTAATGTGTCAAAAGGTATTAAAGAGTTGATTGTTGACACTATTCCTTGTATCCCAACCAATGTTGGTTTAATTGCCTGTCGATTATTTAATGTGAAGGTTAAACCTGCTGCTACAGCTGCAGCAACTTCCGCAGTAGCTGTAGCAACTGCTGCTGCAGGTGCCGCACAAGCGGTTAAGACATATGTAAAAGAAGAAATCGCAGATCTTCATAGCAAATTAAAAGAGCATCATATTTCATGTAATATTATGTAATCAAGGAAAGAGCTCATGTCTGCAAGCCATGATAGTAAAATTTCCCCGCAAAATTCTTTTAAGCTCTTTACCGAAAAAGAGATTGAAGATTTTCTCGCGAAGGAAAGTTGGAATGACTATCATGGCAAGATTGAGACTTTAGAAGTTGACACTATTCTATTTCAACAAAAAATAGAGAAGTTTTTAAACCTAGCACCAAAAACGATTAATTGTTTAATGCAAGAAGATATAAAAGCTTATGCACAAATAAAAGGAGTAACGGGACTTGGAACAAAAGAAACCGTACTTCCCACAACATCAGTACAAGTGGTTGATGATAAAGATCCATCTCAAACCTACGATGTAAAAGTCCCCGACCTAAGTAATGATCAACTCGTTAATTTTGCCGATTGGTATCAAGAAAAATATTTACTTTATCATTTTTGCTTTTTACTGAATGGTTATCTTTATTATAAAAAAACTAAATCAACCTTAGATCTAGTTATTGAAAAAGAAGCACTTTATTTGACATTAGAAGAAGAAATGAGGCTAGCATTAAATGCTTATCAAGTACGTAAAGAATGTCAACGGTTACTATTAATAGAAAATATTAACAAAAGAAAAAGTGATCTTGAAAAACTAGTTACAAAAATAATTGAAGAAATTGTCGCTCATAATCTTTATGAAAATTATATTCCCTGCGGCTGGATAGGCGATAAAGGTCATGCACTCTATCTAGCGATTTTCTTTTTAAAAGAAAACAATGAAGTTATTCTTCGCATTGATAACTCTGGACGAGAAGAACCAACGATTTTAGGTCGTCTAAAATTAAATGAAGTTACGCAAAAAAAACAATTGATTCATTATTTAGTGGATGCAATTAGCCAACTGATAGAAACAAACGGTGTGTTAGCAAAAACTGTTATTTATAATACCCAACAGCCTAAAAAATACAATTTTGATATCCTTCAGAATAATTATGAGCTTTTGCCAAAACAAAAAGCCCCAAATTGTGTTGTGGAAGGGTATAGACGAGGAATGTGGTATCGGCTTTTTGGTAAGTATAGTACTAAAGAAGATGCTCTCTATCATTGGTTATTAAGAAAAGCTACAGAATATGCCGCAGTATCGCACGACATTAAACAAGATGATGCAAAACAAATGCACCTCAGAGAGCGAGACCAAAGAGACAGTCAAAAATTAAAGCAAAGATTGTTGATGCGCTACCATGTCTCTTCTATAGCTAGCGAAGAAAAGTCATCTTTTGTTGAAAAAATTAAAACCGGGTGGCATGAGAATAATAAAGAACACCAAGCTGATTTGGCGCTGTACATTGCAAGCGCCGCAACAGAGCGTATGGACGATGAAAAATCATTTGATTTAGAAAGTGATGTACATAAGTTTCTAAAGAGCGACTCACGCGTCATGTTGCTGCTGGGAAGTTCAGGGTTAGGTAAGACATTATTTGGTTATTATCTGGAGCAACAATTATGGAAGATGTATCAATCGGAGTTGTCCTCCTCTCAACCAATTCCTTTATTTATTTCTCTGGCGAGATTAGAGCAGCCCAACACCAAAGCGGTTGAAGAAACGTTAAAAGCGATAGGATTTGAAGAGAAAAATTTCCCCTCTTTAAAAAAATTACCTTTTCTATTTATCTTAGATGGTGCGGATGAAATAAATGTTCGTAGCAATTTGTATATCAGCAATAAGCTTGATACATGGCCCAACGCTAAGGTGATGTTTACGTGCCGCTTAGAATATTTAATGCAGCCAGTTTGTGAGTATCGTCATTGGTTTCAACCGAGCTCGCACCATATCAAAAGAACGATATCGGAGACTGTCGTCGAACGTTTTATGGCACCCTTTTCACTCGTTCAGATTGAAGATTATTTAAAAAAATATATTGAACAGAACAAAGAGAATTTAAGCGAAAACTGGCGTGATTGGACACAGTATTGGCATTATTTCAATGAAATACCTGGCTTATTAAAGCTCATTGAATCCCCTTATTTATTGTACATTGCATCCAGCGTCTTACCCGACTTAGTCAAGCAACAAAACCTAGACGCTAAGTCGCAAGATAAGCAAGAGATAACACGTCTTTCATTGTATGATGCGTTTGTTAAACATTATTTTCTTCATCATATTGCAAAACAACCTAAATTGAGTGAGCTTGCGCGTACCCAAAGTAAGATCGAGCAAGTTTTATTAGAATACAATCAGCAGGTCGCAATTGGTTTATACAAAATAGATAAATATTCTATTGCATTTCAATCTGAAGAAATCAAAGCACATACGCATACCGATTTATCAACTGTTCCATCCGTTGTGAGTCCCTGGAGCAAATTTTTTAACGAAGACTCCAAAAATCCGGAAATTCAATTGAAATTATTAGCATCTCTCATTAAAAAAACTGGGGATAATCATTATTCTTTTTTACATTCTTCGTTACAGGATTATTTTGTGGCGCGAGAATTATTTGATCAGTTGGTAGTTATCATGCAATCCCTACAACCTGCCTCTATCGCTTCAATGGATAGTAAACAAATAGAAAGTGGCATAGCAGTTGAAACATTTTCCGAAGAAAAAATGACACAGCAGATTTTACAAGCAACCCCGCATTTTGCAAAGTTAACGTTCAATATTAAAGACAAATTACTGCGTTACGAACGACAAGTATTGGATTTTATGGTTGAAAGGCTGGCTCGAGAACCAAAACAAAAAGCTGTTCTATGGGCCATCGTTGAACATTCCAAACAAGATGCAACCGTTGCAAAAGCCGCTGCCAATGCCATAACGATTTTAAATGCCGCTGGCGTAAGCTTTGCAAGCAGAGATTTACGCAAAATTAACATTCCAGGTGCTGATTTGAGTTTTGGGATTTTAGATAATACCCAACTCCAAGGTGCCAATATGACTCAAGTCGACTTACAAAGTACTTGGTTACGTGAAGCAAATTTGAGTAGGGCTCAATTAAAAGATATTAATTTTGGTGAGTTGCCGTTGCTTCTGTTACGAGGTCACTGCAATTCTATTCAGTATTCTCCTAATGGTCTTTGGTTAGCAGTGGCAAGTGGTAGTGAGATCATTGTATACAATGCTCAAAGCAGAGAATGTATTCAAACGCTAACAGGGCATACGAATCGTGTGACAAGTATCGCCTGGGATCATGAGAGCAAGCGCCTGGCATCAGGAAGTTGGGATAACACGGTGCGCCTATGGGAAGCGTTGAGTGGCAAAGCATTACGGGTGCTGCAAGGGCATACGGGTTCAGTAAAAAGTGTTGCCTGGGACTATGAGAGTAAGCGCCTGGCATCAGGAAGTTGGGATAACACAGTGCGCCTATGGGAAGCGTCGAGTGGTAAAGCATTACGGGTACTGCAAGGGCATACGCATGTAGTAAGCAGTGTTGCCTGGGACCATGAGAGCAAGCGCCTGGCATCAGGAAGTGATGATAAAACGGTGCGCCTATGGGAAGCGTCGAGTGGTAAAGCATTACGGGTGCTGCAAGGGCATGCGGATTCAGTAAGCAGTGTTGCCTGGGACCATGAGAGCAAGCGCCTGGCATCAGGAAGTTATGATAACACGGTGCGCCTATGGGAAGCATCGAGTGGCAAAGAATTACGGGTGCTGCAAGGGCATGCGGATTCAGTAAGCAGTGTTGCCTGGGACCATGAGAGCAAGCGCCTGGCATCAGGAAGTTATGATAACACGGTGCGCCTATGGGAAGCATCGAGTGGCAAAGAATTACGGGTGCTGCAAGGGCATGCGGGTTCAGTAAACAGTGTTGCCTGGGACCATGAGAGCAAGCGCCTGGCATCAGGAAGTGATGATAAAACGGTGCGCCTATGGGAAGCGTCGAGTGGCAAAGCATTACGGGTGCGGCAAGGGCATACGAGTTTAGTAAACAGTGTTGCCTGGGACCATGAGAGCAAGCGCCTGGCATCAGGAAGTAATGATACAACGGTGCACCTATGGGAAGCGTCGAGTGGCAAAGCATTACGGGTGCTGCAAGGGCATACAAATTGGGTGAGGAGTGTTGCCTGGGACCATGAGAGCAAGCGCCTGGCATTAGGAAGTTTGGATCACACGGTGCGCCTATGGGAAGCGTCGAGTGGCAAAGAATTACGGGTGCTGCGAGGGCATATGGGGTCAGTATACAGTGTTGCCTGGGACCATGAGAGCAAGCGCCTGGCATCAGGAAGTGATGATCACACGGTGCGCCTATGGGAAGCGTCGAGTGGCAAAGCATTACGGGTGCTGCGAGGGCATATGGGGTCAGTATACAGTGTTGCCTGGGACCATGAGAGCAAGCGCCTGGCATCAGGAGGTGTGGATAACACGGTGCGCCTATGGGAAGCGTCGAGTGGTAAAGTATTACGGGTGCTGCAAGGGCATATGAGTTTCGTAAACAGTGTCGCCTGGGACCATGAGAGCAAGTGCCTGGCATCAGGAAGTTATGATGGTACGGTGCGCCTATGGGAAGCGTCGAGTGGCGAAGCATTACGGGTGCTGCAAGGGCATACGGATTCAGTACACAGTGTTGCCTGGGACCATGAGAGCAAGTATCTGGCATCAGGAAGTGATGATAAAACGGTGCGAATATGGAAAGTGGCGACAGGAAATTTATTAGGCTACTTACAATTTCCATATAGCGTTCACCATTGCGCCTGGGCAACATCCATCTTTGGTCAAGAACGTTTAGCAGTAGCTTTTGGTAATGGTATTGCTTGTTTTACGTTATCAATTGGCAATAATTCCTTCAAAGCAGAGCTCAATTGGTTGGCTATACCAGGCATCCCATTACATGCCTCCCAAATAAATATCACTGATGCAATAGGCTTAAGTGCATCCAACCAATTATTACTTGAACAACACAATGCGATAGGTAAACCTTTCGTCATGACCAACACGGTATTCATTGATAGTAAAGATGCAAAAGACAGTAAACAAGCCGTGACTGCATCACAATCAACTTCGACAGCCACTGCTGCGACAGGTACGGCAGCCAGTTCAGCGGGCAATAATGCGCATGCGCTTTTTGCGAAAGCAACTCCCAAGCCGCTGCTTCCGCCAAAGCTTCCGATTCCACAAAAACCACAATTTTTATCTAACATCGGGGCAAAAAAATAAGGTAAGTATTGAGATACTTTTAATAAAAAGGAACGAGCCTATGTCTGCAAGCCATGATAGTAAAGTTTCTTCAGACATTTTAAAATCTAGAAAGTAACTATTGAAAAGATAACCCTAAGTGTTATAATTGTGTATAAGGATACAAATGAGAATTTTCAAGCATAGAAGCTTTCATCAATAGGCTAAGTCAGAAGGGTTAGCTGACAGCGCTCTAAAAAAGGCCATTGAAGAGATGGAAAAAGGGCTTTATGAAGGAAATCTCGGAAGTGGGTTATACAAAAAAATGGTAGAAAAAAGTAAATTATTCGAGGTGAAAGGAAATGAAAAAGACTCTACTTGAAGTGGCGCATGAAATGGCTACTGATCTATATGGTGCAGGCGTAATTGATGCTGTAACAATGCGTGAGTATGAGTCTGTTTGTATTCCTCCTGTGCGTGATTTAAGCGCTCGTGAAATTAAACTTATTCGGTTGCATGAGAAAGTTAGTCAAGCAATATTCGCCAAATATCTCAACACAAGCACATCAACAGTAAGACAGTGGGAGCAGGGGGGTAAGCATCCTAGAGGAACTTCCCTTCGATTGCTTAATCTCATTGCAGCAAAAGGCCTCGAGGTTCTTTCTATGATTGAGGCGTAGGTTCTTGGTGGCGGAATATTTTTTTTCTTATGGCATTAAATGCTGTATTTTTGAATGTGGTGCTATTTATAGTTTATTGTTTATAAATGGATGACTTGATGATACTGAGGAATTGACCGTACCAGGGGCCGTCTTTTTTATGCCTGCTTTGCAGTAATAATTTTGTGATAATAGGCACTTAAAAAAATAAACATACTATTGTAATTTTTCAGTCAAAGCTTTTTAAACCTTCGATTTCAATTCCTAGGTCTTGTGCTTTGTCTATCATTATTTGTAAAATTTGTGATGCACTAATTTTTGAAGTGTGATTTGTGTGTTTTGATTTCTCTTTTTTATCGATGAGCAATTTAACAAGTACGCCAATTGCTTTGAGTAGATTTTTTCTTTAGGTCCGCAGTTCGATTCTGCGCGTCGGCATCAATAGACCATTCATAATCAATAAGATAAGCATAGACGGTAAAATTAAGCATTAAACATCGGCTCTTTCCCAAAAGCGGGGACACTTTTATCTGTAGGAAGCAACTAAATGGAATTCACAATTGATGATGCTCATCATTATCTATTATAGAGTAACTTCATAGGGACTGGTAGTAAGAGCTGTAATTTGTTAATTTACCAAGTATTTTTATAGTTAGGCACTCTAGTGATTACTTAGAAAAGTGTAGCGTTGTTGGAGCACTTACAAACTTGCCGCGTTTAAACTCTGATTTTGTTTGTTTTTCACCCGCTTTATTATGACAATCTTGTGTTATCTTAAAAATGGTAAAATGAGAAACCCTGCCAAGAGGTAATGTGTTTTTCAAAGAGCAACCTTGCTGCGGTTTCACTACATCATTACTAGTCGCAATCATCGTTGCGTTATGTCCACCTTTTAAATAATAGTAAGAATATTTATTCCCATCGCTAGGATTTATAAGAATTGATTGTTCTGAAACAAAAATGACATCTACGGTATGCCATCCTCGATGATTGTGGTAAGCCTGCAGTATGCGAGGTGGATTATCAAAATAAAGTCTGTCTGATGTAAACAAATTACCTGCTGCTTGTGCTGCTAATGGTGCATGAACTGTTCGTAGTGGTAAGTCTCTAGAATATGTAATCTGAAATTCAGTTAGCGATTCTTGACGAATGAATAATGTCCCAAAACACCCTGCGTTTATATGATCATTTGGAATAGCTTTAAATCGTGCAAACCGTGTGAAGCGAAAATCTTGAATAAGACACGCTTCAGGATTTTTATAGCCGTCTACTGAGTAGCCTATTCCTGTATCATCATAAGGCTTTTTGCACTTTTTGCGTCTTCGAGCCAAATATAGTTCATTGCATTGATGAAAACCTGTATCAGGCTTCTCGTCGGATACTACTATATTAGCATAATTACTCTTGTCACACTGAGCTTCTAGATATTTGAAATGCTCTTCATCTTGTAAATCAAGTCCTGTGCAAGGTAAGAGCTCAGGTTGTGGCATAATATCTTTACTTATTTCAGATGTGGCCACGGTATTTTTTTTTGTCATCACAACTATCAATAAAAATATTGCTGTCAACAAAAGATTTTTTCGTGTTAAGTACATAAATAAGCTTGATAAATCTGATGTGGCATTTCTTCTCGTGTGCATTTATGAGAACCCTCGTTCGCAAAATATATTGATGTAATTTAGTGATAAATATGAAATATTTTCATGAAATGCCCATATTTTAACGCGACGCATCAATTTTGTCAAATTAATTGACAATTGATCATTGACGATGCCTTTGACGTTGAAATTATCGATTATCATTGAGGTGTAAACATGATTAAAAAAAAATATAGCTCCTATACATCCTGGTGAAATATTATTAGAAGAATTTATGAAACCTATGAATATTTCTCAATACAAATTAGCTAAGCAATTTCATGATGCCTAATCAATACTTCAATCTAGGCAAATCACTATAATCTAAAACTAATCCAATTGGATTAGGCTGTGTATTAAAGGGTATGCCTGCCATTTTTAATGTATCCGCTATCAATTCAGCACGCTTGAAAATAATATTTTGTACTGGAATAGTAAGCGACATTGTTGCAGCAAAATGACGCATGGTCTCCAGTAACCATACTCCACTCTCTATAGGATCTTCATTATATACTGCTTGTAAGGTGCTTATTTCTGATGTGTCTCTGATCCTTCTGTAGGCTGCGATTTGTTCCGGTACGCGATTTGCAGAAAAGTCTAAATACGCAAGAGAGTATTTTACATTATTATTTTCTGCTTTCGTGCTTTCTATGACAAGAACTGTCCATATATGTTCTATAGTCAAACATGGTAATATAAAAATACTTTTTCCTAGTCTCTGCCAATCGTTATCCGCACGTTTGCCATCGTACACGGCTAAATCAACGGATGGTAATAAATGGATATCGGCTTGTGTCATGAATGTTTGCTGCAATAAACCATCCATTTCCGCCAGTGAAAGTTTCTTATTACGAGCCGTCATTGGTATTGGTTTAAATAGACTAGAATGTGTCACTACTTTTGTAGCTAATGCATTAACAAGTTCACCTGAACGTAATACATATTGCACTTTGGAATCACGATAATCAAAGTAATCTTTCGGTGATTCACCTTGTTCTAAAATATCAAGTTTTATATCTGCTGGTGTTTGTCCGCCTTTACCGAGTAACACTCGCTTGAAACCATGTTGCGTTATAGCTAACTGAGTCAATCTTTCGAGAAATGGTAAGCATAATTTATCAATTTCTGTTCGAGTTCGCTCCCAAGAATCCAGCACCAGTGACCCTTGTTGACTAATCCAGGCCCAGGATTGCGCGACAATTTCATCATCCTCTGGCGTTTTTTTCTTTAACCGAGCACATAAAGTATTTAATATATCTTTTTCATTAATAGGCGCTTTTTGATCTTTTTGAAGCTCTGTTTTTATTTCATTACAAATTTTCTCGTATTTTTGCTTTTTGTTTTTCGGAGAGAGTTTCTGCAGAAATTCTTTCAATGTTTGCGCTTGCCGTGCTGGTTGATAGGCTGACATATCTTGGCTGCGTTCAAATACCACATAAAATCCGCCATAGGGTGATTGCATACCATGCATTGCACATGCTTCGCCTTGTCCCCCCACTAGTTGGCAACAACGCGTAAAACTACCTAATACAAATCCCCGCAAGTCATTTGCTGGCAGCTTTTTTAAATAATACTGTTCTTGTTTGAAATCCATACCATCAATATAAATATCAGGTAAGTGATGCTGTCTTTTAGTATCTTTAGGATATATCTTCAACGCGCGATTAAATGCGGCTTCCGGCACTTTATGTTTGATAAATAACTGCGCCATCTGTGGATGATCTGCTTCACGTGCATAGGTAATTTGTTGTGCGGCTATTTCTATTTCAGCCAAAGACTGTGGAGCTTTTGTTAAAATGGATTCAATACGCGCTGCCCAATGTAAATAAGGTGCAATCTTTAACCCATGTTGTAAAAATAAATCTGCCCACACTGTTTTTGTCCAGACGCCTTGAGTAGGGAATTGAAATTGGCATAAGTCATGAAGAGGTTGCCTGCTTTGTGGATCTAGATGCTTTTGAATGTAACTTAAAGCTGATTTTGCCGTGCTGAATAAGTTAATGAAGTTATGACAATAGAGTGAGAGAGAGAACAATCTATCTTCACCACCAGCAGAAAATTCTTTTTGCTCGATTAATCCGGTACGTAATTGTTTAAATTCCTGCAAACCAATTAAATTTGCGCGCTCACCTAACGTACCGTGACATAATGCATGTGTATTAACATCATAACCTTCATAATCACGTATGGTGCTATCAGCTTTTTCATCGATTAAATACTTATATATAGCTTGTTTACCAGGTGCCGTCGCATAATGCAACGGTGTACGATTATTTCTATCTAGGGAGTTAAGCAATACTGAACAACGTTTTAGTAAAATTTGACAAGCAAATAAATTATTACTCCGTACCGCACTGTGCAATACTCGATTCTCCAATAACTCTTGATCCGATAGCTTAGCTAGCACACTATTCAGCATATTTTCAGGGGCATTTTTCATAATTAGTATCACCAACAGCCAACTATCAACCCGTGCGCCTTGACTTATCAATAACTCAACAAGCGCAATACCTTTTTTTTGATCTGTTAAATTAGCAGCATAATGGATTGCTGTTTCGGTTAACCCATCTATTGAACGCGCATTGATATCAATTTTTTTTATACTTAATAACCATTTTACGATTGGTGCGCCACCTTTCTCACAAGCCACGTGCAATAAGGTTTTTCCTTCATGGCTTACAACCAAAGGATTGGCGCCTTGTTGATAAAGTAATTGTGCGGCAGCAACATGACCCTGCTGCACTGTTAATTGCAGCGGTGTTTCTCGGTCATAAGAAACAGCGCGCTGATTAGGACGAAAGCCGTGCTTTGGTTGTAGTAATAAAGTCAAAACATCAACCCAACCGCGTTTTGCTGCGACATGCAAAATACAATATTGTCGGTATTGGTTAACAGTCGGGTAATGTAATGGCACGCCTTGGTTAATAAAATAAACCACTAGTTTTTGTTGATTACTATCGTTTTGCTCTGTGTTGAGTGTCATCACCTCATCCAGCAAATAACGCTGATGATTGTGCTGCGTAACCGTTTGCGCTAGTGGCTCAGAAAAATTCAAGCCAAAAAATTTAAGTTGATCCAGTAATACCGTATCAGCTGTTTTAATGGCAAAACGTGCCAAATGTACAAGCAGGTACTGTTTATCTGCAGCCGGGCATTTATTTACTAGGGAAATCAATATAGCATTTTCATGTTGTTTTGCTGCTTGTTGGGTGAGGTTAATAAAATAATTAATGTTTTGTGGGAAAACAGCACCTTTTTCCAGTAGGGCTTCTATCCATGGCCAGCTGTTTATACCGCAGCGATTTAATAACTGTTCAATCACAGTACCGTATTGAGTCATTTGTTTAACATCAATGCCACTACTCAGTAAAAGATAAAATGTTTTATTCAGGGCATCTAATGTTTGTTGTTCATCCGCATAACACCACATTGGCATGCTTAGATATACATATTGTTGAATAAAAATACCTAACAATTTTTCTCCTCTCTCATCAACGCTGTTAATAGCAACACCTGCTTTAATCAATTGTTTGATCATTTCGTGTCGGAAATGTTTTACTGCGGCAATCATTAAATGATTGAGTAAGGATATACGTTGTGGGTGCTCATCTAATGTCGTTAACATCCATAGAAATAAGTTGATGCGATTTAGTTGCACAATTGATTCACCGGGGTTTGGACTTGTTCCATTAGGTTTTGTTGTTAAAGACGCGCCACGCGCATGCAGTGATTGTAGTAAAGCTAAATCATTACAATAAACTGCGATCAATAATAAATCAGTCGCATTACTAGGTAATTTTTTGGCAGGATATTTTTCTAATAATGGCGTAATTACGGCCATGCAATCATTGGCTGCGAAGTTTCTATGGCCAATAAAGTTATAGCTAATCTTTTCTAGAGCGGTTAACTTTTCTTCATCTGCCAATGTAGAATCAGCACCGTGAGCAAGCAATAGTTTGATACTATCTATTTGAAACACTGCGGTCGCTTTGTGTAAAGCGGTTTGTTTAATCCTATTCTGTGCATTTACCGGCACGTGATTTTTAATTAAGAATTCACTGACCGTTACGTTTTGATCGGCTGTGTGATGTAGCAAAGTGTTACCTGCCTCATCGGTAATATTGAAATCTGCTTTGTGTTCACGCAATAAGTTCAAACGTGGCTGAATTTCTTTTTCATCGTTAATTCCCCCATAAGAAGAAAACCATCTTTCAAATAAACGAAAAAAACCGGGGCCTTGTAAATGTATTGTCGCACCATTTTTTAATAAGCGTTCCACAATGATATTATTTTTTGCTTTGTGGAGTGCGGTTTGCCCCTGTTTATTGCAATATTGCGGCAACCCATGAGTAAATAGGTGTTCCATCAATCCTTGATGATCAAATTCTTGAGCAATACGAAAAAAACTTAATAAGTCATGATGAGTCGCTTGTGCACTACGCTGTAAAAAAAACAAAATAACTTCTGGTTTTTTTGGATCACTCACCTTGCCAGCTCTACCATATGTAAGGTTACATAAATTATCTAAAGGCGTAGTACCTTGTAGTGTTTTGGCATTGATATCTAGTTTTTTATCGAGCAAGATATTAATAAATGCAATATCACTTGCATCATTCGCTGCAGAATGTAAGGCCGTATTTCCATTGGTAGATGCGATAGTTGCATCAGCATTATTACTCAAAAGGAATCTGGCCATCTCAAAATTTTTCTGCTGCACAGCAACTAAAAATGGTGTTTCACCATTCTTATTACGCACGTTAATATCGAGTTTTTGTTTACCAGCCAATAAATTTTTTACCAATGCTAACGCTAATGTACGATGTTGATCGCAAATTTTATTTTTAACAGGATCTTCTTTTGCATCTATATTGAAAATATCATCTTCATGCTTGCCTTGTCGGCAAAGATAATGCAATAAGCTTTCATGGCCTGCTAAGCTGTGGTCTTTAAATATTACCTTATTCGGATCGGCACCCATAGCCAACAAGTGATCAATGACTTGTAGAGCTTTATCGGTATCTACCTTATCTTCAAATAAACAATGAATAGCGATTTTGAGGGGCAACTTGTCGTTGCTATAGGGTTGATTAACATCAATACCACTTTGCAAAAATTCTTGGAGTGCTGCAATATCTTGTTGTTGAATAGATTGTAAAAAGGTTGGCATATTAAAATCCTATTTTTTTGCAAATTTTGTCGTAAACATTTCATTATTCAAAATATGTTAGCATAATACCATAAACGTCCACTGTTCTATCTTTATTTAATGCACAGATCAGTCGCTATGCCTTTGGATGTTGGTATCCGAAATTCAACGGTATCACCCGCCTTATCGGCAGTATGATTAAGATCATGCCGCGCACCTTTGTAAGCGTTAATATATCCACAACCTTTAATCTCCATGTACACATGAATATGCTACCCGAATCATCAATCTTGATAAGGGTACGCTATGATAACGTCAAATCAGCATCAATCAAACAAATCTGAATTTATATCATCAGATATAATTATCAATTGTGAGGCAAATAAAATTAACTATAATCAAAAAACAAAATAAAGCTTGTGTTCTAGGATAAAAATGGCTTTGTGCTTTATTATAAAAAATTAGATCGTGGCCGATTTAATTACTCGCGATACATGGATAACCAAACCATTCTAATTTCAACAAAACAGCTGCAAGCATTATTGATGGGGCTAGACTTTCATTTAATCGGCCAATATCAACACGAAATCTGAATGCTAGCATGCTAAAATAAATCCACACAGGTAGCCAATTTTGACAAAACCAGTTAGAGCTACTATTGCCATTCCTCGACTCCCATGTCAATATAGGTTAATATTTTTACCTTACTTCAAGGAGCGAAGTATCATGCAAGCCGACAAACCCTCTGCCGCTGCTAACAATACTCAAGAAATCCAATTAGAACAAATGAAAGCTAAGTTGCACAAACAACAAAATCAAAGTGCTACGGCAGGCAATAATTTTGCATCGATGATTGCAACGAAATAATTGCAAGGAAAAATACGATTACTATTTTTTAATTTATATCAATTTACCTTAACTATAAAAACAGGAGTGAATCATGGAAAAATCTACTGATGCTATAGATCAATATAATTTGGGAGTACGTTATTTAACAGGTACTAAAGGGGTAAACGCTTAGTATTGTAGTGATTTACATACTCCTCTATCTGAGCAGATGCTTGTTCTGCCTCATCCCGGCTAGCCTGTCGCACGCATTCTCACTTAATTGAACAATGATAACATTCAAGTTTGCTGTTGCTTTGTGGGTAGTGTGGTGATGTTCTCACGTGACTCATTTCCATAATACGGATGAACTCTTTAAAATCATTAGCAATAAACTGCGGTCCATTATCTGAAATAATACTTGGTGTAGCTGGATATTTTTCCTGTGCGCGTTGCAAAATGATTTCAACATCAGATTCTTTCATCTGAAGCAGAACAATACAATGTTTTATCTTATTGGACAGATAATGAAGAAATTTCTGAATTGCTAATTAGTTGTGGTGTTGCTTCTTCGAAAGCAATTTGTTTGGTAATGTAGAAACCATCAACAGGTAGCTAAATAAAATTTTCAATGCTGGACGATTCTAGATAATACAATTCCAAAAAAGTTATCTACACAAAAAGGCAGTATCTATAAATGCATTATAGATACCAAATTAAATTTATAATTTATATGCTATGCGACATATTGACTTCGTATTATTATTGATGATAGTCTACATATCGCGATTAAATTACCGAAATTTAGCTGTGCAAGGACTGAGTCACACTTATGGATAACTTCTCAATTTCATTAGATCAATATTTCACTTCTCTTTCAGAAATCCAGCTCGGTTTGAGTTATCTATATAACCAAACAACCATTCAATTGTTGTATCAAAAGAAAAATCAATAACACTTCTTTTTTAGGGGAAAATTATGCCTACCCGTCTACACGTAATTTACGCAGGTCGTGGTGATGCAATGATTATTGAGCATGATAATGAGGATAAGATTAACCCTGTTAAAAAAATCTACTTACTGGATACAGGCCCACTTGGGTATAGACACGGTGATAATAAAGAAGCACCTTACTATAAATATTATATGTCGGCATTAAAAAATATTTTAGAGAGGGTACGTCCTAACGAGCCTTTAAAGCTTGATGGCATCGTTATATCCCATCCGCACGATGATCATTTCGGTGGGCTGGAAAAAATACTGCAAGGTTTACCACCAACTAAAGCAGATCTAGGCAAGGCAGAATATCCATATGACTTCCGTGGTCCACTCTTGATTCCAATAGAAAGCTCAACAAAAAAACAAAAACAAAAAATATATCGAACAATTGAACGATGTAAATTTAAGGCTTCACGTTCTGCTGATGGTGATGAGAAGACTTATATTGCAGAAATGGATGAATTTATTTTTAATGAGGTTAAAAAACAAGTTTATACAGATCGGCCTCTCTTAAATAAAAATTACTCTGTCGACACTAGTTACTATAATTTTCAAAGTATTTTAATGTATCATAAGCTGACGAGAATGGTTTTTACAGGAGATAGTGTTGGACACCTAATAGCGCCGTTTATTAAGAAAAACCATACAGTAAAGACACCTATACCAATTTTCAAAGTTCCACATCATGGAAGTTTACGTAATTCCCAATTAGTTGAAAGTGCAAAACTTGTTTCAATAGACGCGGCTCATATTTATGGAATGTGGGTTGTAAGTCAGTATATGACGAATAATAAGAGAGAGAGTGAATTCGTTACAAAATATGACAAGAATCCTGCAAACAAAAAACACGCGGAAATAAGTATTTTTGATAATACTAATAGCAACAGTTTTATCGAACAAGCAGTTAAAATTCTAGAAACTATTATTACAATGAAACCTATTTTTTCCAAAACACATGGTATTGATTTTGATGTGGCGTTAAATAGGTTTCACGAAAAGGCTGATGAATTAGCTAAAAGGGCACAGTCCGTTAAATTTGATCCAAAGGGATACAACATTAATAGTAAAACAATTACTGCTGATGTATTTAAGCCTATTTGGACGGAATTTGCAAAAAAGATTAAGGAAATAAGGCAACCTAAAGAGGGGATGAGGACTCGTAACGAAGAAGCGAAGCTTGATGCTGAACGGGGAGTTATAGATCCTCGTGTGACGTTATTTCTAAATAATAATAATCTTAGCAGCTTCTATTTGAAGTATTTTGCTTTTAATAATATTGTAGCCTTTTATAAAGCATTTAATGCTGATAATTATGTCATTTCAGCGAACAAAACATATGCTCATCCCTCAGTTCTCACGATTGCGGGCATAGCAAAAGCTGCTCAAGAGAATCAACGACAAGTAAACATTCTTGTCACCTCTGGACAGAGTGTTGACTTAGAGGGAGTTAATAATCACTTAACAGAAGTAAAAGCTGATAAAATCGGTGAGCCTACTATGCTTAATCGCTATGTTAGGATTTACTATCCGAAATGTGCTGTCATGGATCTTTCTTCGGATAAAAAAGTGTTGAAAAAAAGCTTATCCCAGGACTTTCATGAACTTACAATAACAACAGCAAAAGAGGATTTAAAGTGGCTTAAAAATAAGATGGAAGGAAAAGGCGGCTTATCTAAGCTAGTAAAATTTCAGGAAGCATTACAAATCAAAATCGATCAATATTTTTTGGCATATGATAATGGAACATTTGCTCCTAAAGCTGAGCGAAGCTATTTTACTGCTTCGGAACAAGTTACTTCCAACCCCTATATTAGTTCTGTTAAATTCACAACAAAAAAACTAGATGCTAAACTAGAAATTGATGCTAAAGCAGAAGATTTTGATTGTGAGATTACTTTAATAACTGCGGTTGAGCCTAATAATTTTAATTTAAGGATACCGAGTAAGGGTTACATTCAATTAATTTCACATCCTTCCCCGTCTGTTAATTTTGTAAATAGCCAGCAACAAGCTACTATTGTTACTATTCAAAGTGCTGAGAATAAATTTTTACCAAGCTCTATCGAGATTGAAGGTAGTGGTCTATATTTGAATTTGACAGGTGATTATGTCCCTGGCCGTAATCCTGATCCTGACACAAGAAAAGTTTTTTTTAGCACAACCCCACAATACTTTCGTAAGCAGCAAAGTTCTAATGGCAGCAACTATTTGCGTTATACTAGTGATGCTGATGCTAACCCTAAATCTCCAAGTGCATATTTTTGGGGTGAAGTTATTAAAGATGATGAATCTAATAGTTACGAATGTAAATTATCTTTATCAATTAAAAAAGAACCTAGTCGACAAGACTATAACCAATATATTTTATATGATGCTGAAAATAATACAGCTGCACTGGGAGGTGAAGAAGCTCTAGGAAGTGATGCCCTTGTTGGCAGTGTTGTATTTCAACAACGACGACGTGTTGCAGCTTCTCATAGAATTAGAACAAAGCAGCCAGCCATATCTTCTGCTAGATCATCACTTCCTACTACACTGTCGGCACTCGCAGAAACTAAATTGACTGCCAACACAAACCTACGTGAGTATTTAACAAGTATTCAAATAGAACATAACATACAGGAAAAATTAACGCTTGCTGATTTCTTAATTTATTTTACTGGTAATACGGTAACTGCGACTAATCTGATAACGCGTATTCCCTGGCCGCTTATTTCTGCAGGGTTACCCGATTGGCAAGTGATTCTAAATGGCTCGTTTATAGAATCCATCCCCACGTTAACTGGCGGGCTCCGTATCCCGAAAGCTTCTATTATTATAAATGTTCCAAAAGATAAAGCCGATATTGAGTTGCCAATTTTAAAACAAAAACTCGTTTTCACCGGCATTAGCTTGGATTTTACGAATGTAGGCTTGGATAACATGGAGTTGAAATTATCTGCGAGCATTGTTATCGCTGATATTAAATTTAAAGCAACTATGATTTTAACGGATGAAAATAGTAAATTTGAATTAGTGCTGCAAGATAAAAATGAAACAACAGATTCTAGCGAAAAAGTACTGGGCACCTCTATAAGTGAATTTCGAAAATTGGTACCCGATAGCCTAGGCATAGGTTCATCTCCTTTGTCTTCATTAGGCCTTAGCATTAGCCAACCTGTTAAAGGTAGTAATACTTGTGTTCTTGATTCTATATTTTTTACTGCACAACTTAAGAGCCTGTCAAATTTCTTACCGTGGGGGCTAACGTTACCTGATAATTCTGAGATTTATATTCGTATTTTTAATCCATTAGACAGTACGTTACGCCGCGCAGGCGTAGATCTACAATGTAAGTTTTTGGTTGCAAATAAGACAAAAACGATTGCTACAGAGGTTCGCATCTGGCCACTTATTGCTGCTAATGATTATGAATGTACTTTGAATATCAATTCTAAGTTAGGCAATTTAGATCCGGCTTGCACGCTTGAAGAGATACTAGAAGCTGTCCATCTTAAAGAGCATTTTGATACATTAAGCAACGGATTGCCATGTTTAAAAAATCTTGTAAATAGTTTTGAATTTGAAGCGCTTACCATATCAACGGAATTTCCCGCATTAAAAACAGCCAGCCGTGAGTTTAGCTTGAGCGTATATGTTCCTCAGTTGACGATTATACCTGGCAAAGTTGAACTAAACTCTATCTCTCTGTCTCTCGATTACGCAAAGGTTGCCTCTGCTAAGGATGGCACATGGTCTGGATCTTTTGATACCAATGTGTTGCTTGATAAGAAATATCTTGTAGCCGTTTCATGCAAAACTCCTACGAAAGATTATCCCGGAAGTTTAGATTTAAAAAATTATGATTCTAAATTTACTATTACTGCTTTTCTGGAAATTTTTAAATTACCTATTTCTGGAGTTCCTATAATTGGTGAGTTATTTTCTTCTATCCAACTTACTGATGCAACAATTATGCTTTCTGGTGAAAATTATTCAATTGCAAGCGCAAACTTTAATTTTAATGTTGATAGCATTGAAATGGGTGGCCTTACTTTGCCTGAAGCAGACATTAAGGTTGAATGGGATGAGAAAAGTACTGCTTTTTCTATCGAGTCGTCTTTCAACAATATGATGTTGACGCTGACTTTTGAAAGTAATAAAAATGAAGTTAAAAATTCAATCGTCGAAGGTACTTTGACAAGTATGGGGGATGTTGCTTTAAACCTAACTAATCTCATTAAAGAAATGGGAATTAACCTGCCATTACCTGAAATAGAAATTAAGTTAGATAAAGTTTCATTAAAACACTATCTAGAAAGCAAGATCACTATCTACGATATTACGGTTTCTGGAGTTACAGCAAAGCTCGTAGTTTTCCCTAGTGATGGTAAAAATAAAGCCCTATGTAATCTCAATTTAGGCTTACCAACAACTGTTAAGTTGCCCTTAGTTGGTGACTTGAGCCTGCCTATCGAAGCTGTTCGCGTATTACTTTCTGCTGACATTAAAGATACTGATATAACATTCTTAAAAAAGAATATGTTGCAGGTAGATTTTACAACTTTGAATTTATCTTCAAAAGATGAAAAAGGCGTTGCGGGTATAAAACTCATAATGGCGCTCAAAGAAGGATTCACATCTAACAAAGATCCTATTGTATTAATGATGGGAGGAGCATCGGCTAAACCTGATGAATCTACTGAATCTGACGATTCAAAAATGGTTAGAGCTGAAACACGAGGCATACAACCTTTCATTGACATAAAAGATGAGAAAGCTCTTGTTCCTGTAATCCCGAGCAGAAAGCCGAAACTCAAAGACAGTGCTGAAACACCAACTACTGCTAATTCCACTCCACCAAAATGGATCAATATCAATAAAGCAATAGGCCCATTAAATGTGCGGCGTATTGGTGTTAATTATTACGATAAAAAGCTTTGGGTTTTGTTAGACAGCGATTTAATGTTAGGTCCAATCACACTTACGTTGGATGGATTGGGTGGTGGATTTAAGCTTGATAAAGTTGAGATGCCTGAATTTACAATCAGTGGATTAGGTTTAGGTTATAAAGCTGGCAATGTAAATATAGCAGGTAGTTTTTTGAAAGCGCTTATGCCGCCAGAAGGGCTAAAAGATTTTTATCGTGGTACGGCAACTATCACAGCTGAGTCTTTTAATGTAGCAGCTATGGGATCGTACGCGAAATTTATTGAAGGTGATCGGGTTTCTTTATTTGTATTCGCTAGCATGAATAGACCTTTTGGTGGCCCACCGTTCTTTTTCGTGACAGGATTTTCATTGGGATTTGGTTATAACCAACGCTTGCGGATACCGACAATAGAAGAAGTGGTGGATTTTCCGTTGATACAAGGGTCAGCAGATCCCATAGCATCTGTATCTGAGGGAACCGATTTAATTGCGGTGCAAGATAAATTGTTCAACACCTCTCCTCCGTGGTTAGAAGCAAAAGCGGGTGAAATGTGGTTCGCTGCCGGAATAAATTTTACAACATTTAAAGTGATCGAAACGAAAGCGCTTGCAGTAGCAACAATAGAACAAGACTTTCAGTTGACGATTTTAGGGCGTTCAAAGATGCAATTGCCTAAAGTGGGCAAGCCAATGGCATACGTAGAGCTGGGCTTAGAAGCGATATTCAATCCTACCAGGGGATTTTTAGGCATGTCCGCCTTATTAAGTCCCAACTCATATGTCATAACGCCAGATTGTCATCTAACCGGTGGTTTTGCTTTTTATAATTGGTTTAAGGGAGAACATGCAGGAGATTTTGTTTTAACATTAGGTGGCTATCACCCTTCGTATATTCCACCTCCTCACTATCCTAAGGTTCCGCGTTTAGGGTTTAAGTGGAATGTGAGTAGTGAGGTTAATCTCACCGGCGAAGCCTATTTTGCTTTAACGCCTTCCGCGGTGATGGCGGGAGGTTTGTTAGATGCTAATTATCACACAGGAGATTTACGTGCTTGGTTAAAAGCGGGAGCGGATTTTCTGATTGAATGGCATCCTTATCATTATGAAGCGAGTATTGGTGTAAATATTGGTGCTTCTTATCGCTTGAATTTACTCTTTACCAGTGTGACAGTCAGTATACAAACTGGAGCTGATTTAGAAATTTGGGGCCCACCCACAGGAGGAAAAGCCCATATCGATTGGACAATTATTTCATTTACCATTTCATTTGGTGAACCAAGAGCAGATAAACCTGCTATTGGATGGGATGAATTTTGTAAGTTATTACCGTCGGAAGAAAATACTGTTGTTGATTCAAAAGATGACGCTAAGCGCAAATTTTTAAGCATCCAGATTGAGGATGGATTAAGCCAACAAACGAATGATAAGACATGGATCGTGCGACCTGATGAATTTAAGTTTCATACCGAATCAACTATTCCAATTACAGCAGCTAGCCTCAATAAAGCGGATCTTGCTGATGATGAAGGAAAGCAAGAGGGCGAGATTATTCGTATTAAACCAATGCGCACACAACAGCTTTCGCATGTTCACAAGGTCACCATAACTTCGGATAGTAGGACAGCAGAAGCTCCAACGTTTTTATCTCGTATAGTTAAGCGCAGTGTGCCTGAAGCTATGTGGGGTGAAGCAAAATCAGAATCTAAATCACTTATGGCTGATGTCTCCTTATTAACTAATCGTTGGGTAGGTGTAAATTTTCAAACCCAAGCGGCTAAACTTTCTAAAAATAAATCAGCGCCGATTAATATCAAAGAAAACCTTGGTTATATTACCCTCAAGCATGAAATCATTGGATTGACGCAACTAGAACAACCAATACCTCAAACAGATAATGAAAAAAATCAAGCAGTGGCTAAGATCAATAATCCATCCGTTCATGTTCAACGTACTACGATTGTAACTAGCCTCGAAAAGTTAGGTTTTTTTACCAAAACAAATTTTCCGTTGAATTCTGATATGAGTCGTATGAAGGGTAAGCTTTCTCATGTTTTGCTGGAACAAGTACTTGTCCTTAAATAAATGTTAGCGAAGGAGTGATGATCATATGTTAGGACAGAAAAAAAGAAATCGTTTTTTTGCCTTAAAAAATAAGGGCAAAAATTTACGAGAGACTGGTAGTACATTACCTAAACTTCCTATAGGTCAAATTCAATTTTATGACAGTTATCATCCAGCGTTAGACGATGGGCTTTATACCATCAAAGTTGAACCTGAATTAACGGAAGTTAAATCTAGCTTAATACCTGTGTCATTAGGAGCAGACACTAAAAATGATCCCAATAAAGAAGTAATGACGCAGAAATTTTTTGTGAATGGTCCTCGTTTTGCCTATCACCGGATGATATTCATGCAATATCTCCAGCGCCGCAAAGTATTGGAGAATTTGATACTCACCTTCCCAGTATTGTATTTAACAAACGCGTATTGCCTTGGGAGCGAAAGCTAGATCAAAGCAAACCGGAAATACCCTGGTTTGCGTTGTTGGTTTTTACCGAAGATGAGTTGCGATTGGAAAAACCCTTAGAACCAACGAGCACGGGAAGTGTGACGGTAGCTATTAACTCTTTTCTTGAAGCATCCAAATCCAAGCAAAATTTAAAGCCAGTTGTAAATATCACAGAGCCTGTTGAAAGAAGGCTTTACGGATTAGATGTAAAAGTAACCGATAATAAATCTGATTCACTAATCTGTAATACAGTCACCTTACCTTATGATTTATTTTACAAGATAGCGCCCGATCTTAATAAAGACCTCCCTTATCTGGCGCATTGCCGGCAAATTAATACTGGAGATAAGGAAGTTTTAGGATTAAAAGATGATGGTTGGTTTTCGGTGATAATCGCAAACCGCTTTCCTAAAGCAATGAAGAGTTGTTATGTTGAAATTGTTTCAAAGAAACCACTCAATCCACTACCTAACGGCTACATTGTTTTCAACGAAGCGAAATCTTGGCAACTAATAAGATATGATGAAAATGGAAAAGAATGTACCCCACCAATAAATATTGTGGAACTCTCGGGATTGCAAGGTGAGTTCACTAAACTTCAAGCCGAACTTAATGAATTAAATGCAAAACGTGAATCACAAAAATTACCTAAACTATCTCTGGAAAATTTGTCAAATACACATAAAGCAAAAATTAAAAGTATTATCCGCGCGTATCATGATCAAAAATTTCCTAACGATAAACCAAAATCGGTTAGGAATATTGTCCATTTGGTTTCGCTGGAAGGATGTAAAGAGCTTTTAGCAGTAAACAACACACCAGATGAAAAAAAGACGATTCAACTTTTATCATTAGCAAGTTGGTCTTTTATCTGCTTGCCAGAGCCACAAGAAAATTTTGGTATATTGATGACGCAAATGATGGAAGATCCGCAGATGGGTGATGATAGCAAAAATATCCCCTTATTACGTTTTTTGCCTAAATCAGACGATGCAAAGAACCTTTCGCCTGATGTACAAAATCGTTTTACTAATGGTTATCTTCCTGTTGCCTATACGGTTCGTACAGGGGAGAAAACTATGGCATGGTATCGGGGCCCTTTCATACCTGGCAAAGTAAGCTCCTTACCAACATTACCTCTTGTATCGAGAACTGGATCGGGTTTTATGATCTATGATGAGAAGACAGGAATTTTTGATGTCTCTTATGCTACTGCGTGGCAATTGGGACAATCGCTTGCATTAACAGATGCGCATTTTGCCCAAATGTTGGTTGAATTACGTTGGCAGGAAAGTAATCGTCTTGACGCTGCTCTTGCCGCGCAGGATAAAAGCAGCACAGAAGAGAGTACAACAGGGAATGAAAACGCACCGAAAAAACTCTCTTTACGGCAACATAAATCGAATTTCTTTAAACATATTAACTCGCTTGCCTCTCTTAAAAATTTGATGGGACGAAAACCTTCAGTGCTTACTGTTCCTGCAGCGTCAACAACTGCAACAGGAGTTGCAGTTGTTGATACTAAAGCAGATGATAAAAACTCATCCGGTAAAACTGCTCCAGTGCTAGGTCGTGTGCAGCGTCTTAAACTTACTCCTGAGGAACGAGTAAAGCTTCAACAGGATAAAATTAAAAGTGCTGATTATTCCATTGCTATACCTACAGAGATTCAGGATTGGTTAGCGCAATTGCGTCATCTGGTTGGCTTACCTTTTCATTACCTGGTATCCGATGAAAAATTATTACCAATGGAATCTATTCGCTTTTTTTATATCGATACGAATTGGCTGAATACGCTCACAAAAGGAGTTTTGAGCATTGGTGTTCACAGTGATCATCATCACAATATGAATGGCGTAATATTTAATCAGCTTAAAAAAATATATGATTCATCTGATCCAGTATTTGGTTTTTTGTTACGTTCTGCTGTGGTATCCAGTTTGCCAGGATTAGCTATTCGGGCTGATGAAAATATAAAAGATCCGACGGTTAATGTCACACGTCAAGAAAGATTATCATCGAATGTTTTATTATGTTTATTTGATGGTGTGCCACAACAAATTAGCATCTGTGAACCTCAGGAACAACTAAGTTTTGGTGTGTCGGGTGATGGGCTCGATACTGGATTCATTGAGTTGCGCGAACTTGATGAAAAAATAGGTGCAGGTAAGCAAAAATTTTCTGAAGATGAGAAAAATCAACTTCCCATTATTACTTTCTTTCGTGAGCCTGGATCTCGCGTGTTAGATTTTTTAAAGATACGCGATACATTGAGCGGAAAAGAAAAATTAGATAAAAACCCTCTTACCACTTCAGATTTAGCAGTGCAATTAATTCGATCTCCTGAAGAAGTTACTTTTAAGATGGCACCCAACCATTCGAGTATTGCTAACTTTACCGTGAACAATAAAATTAATACTGGTGAACAAGTGGTATTTCGTTGGCAGGTTGTTGATGTTCATCACTGTGCTTTATTTAACACTAAAAATAATAGTTCTGTTCGGGATAACATAGTACCGGATGAAAAAGGCTGGTGTGATTTTCAGATGTCATCTAATGACACTGCTATTTATTATGTGGAAGGCTATGATAAAAATAATGTGCCTGTAGCAAAATCAGATATACTAAGTGTTCGGGTGTTAAAACATCCTAGCCTTGTCAACTTTACTGTGAACAATAAAATTAATGCTGGTGAACAAGTGGTATTTCGTTGGCAGGTTGTTGATGTTCATCACTGTGCTTTATTCAATACTCAGGATAATAGTTCTGTTGGGAATAAAATCGTACCGGATGAAAAAGGTTTGTGTAGTTTTCTGATGTCCCCTAATGACACGGCTAGTTATTATGTAGAAGGCTATGATGACAATAATATTTGTGCGGTAAAATCAAATATCTTACGTGTTCAGGTGGATTATGCTATACGAAAAATTACTATTCCGAGTAAAGGATCTCAAACAAGATCTACTTCGGTAGGAAAATTAGAACTAAGTGATTCCTATTTGTATGCATTAGATGTTGGGCATGATGGTATTTCGATAATAAACACACGTAAGAACTCTTATGTGCACAGTATAAATATAGGAATTATCCATGATTTTGTGCTGAGTGCAAAAGGCAAGCTATATGTGATCTATTTGGATTTTGGCAGTAAAAATAATACTGTTTCAGTAATTTCTGTAGCAGATATATCCTCTATAAAGTTAGTGCAAATGATTGGTGTAAAAAACACTCCTACTGCGATGGTGCTGAATGCAGATGGCTCCCTACTATATATAGCCAATGGTACGAAAGGCGATATTTCAGTAATAAATACAATAAATGGCAAAACGATAAATGAAATTAAGGAAGCAAATCCAGTAGACATAATGTTGCTGAGCCCAACCAGCCACCGCCTTTATGTAGCTTTTTTTGGTATTTCATCGGTTTCATTCATTGACACGGTAAATTACCAATTAATACGCAAGATTCACGTAGGGGCTGAGATTATCGCTTTGAAATTGAATTTAGATGGTTCTCTACTATATGTCGTGAGTGATTACAACAAAAACATTTCGGTAATAAATACAAACACTGGGCAAATAAAAAATACAATTCCAATAGGAGATGGCCTAAAAGCAATAGCTCTTAGCCCAAATGGGCTTTGGTTATATATAGCAAATGAGAAAAATGCAAATATATCAGTTATGAATACGCAGAATTATCAGATCGTAGCAACCGTTAAGGTCGGAATTAATCCTACGTGTTTGAAGCTAAACTCAGATGGTTCTAAGCTGTATATAAGTTGTAGAAACGAAGTTTATGTTATGAATTGTGAACCAGATGAATTAAAGCCAGAGGTAGCAGCCAGCCGCATATTAGTAAATGTGCCCCACCTATCAAGTTCACCTTATAGCAGTTTTGCGTCTCCAGTAGATAGTAAGCGCGATATGAAGAGTGATATGAAAAGTAATGGGGCTGCTGCTTCTGTTGCAACAGCTGCAGCTGCCTCACCCACACTTACATTAACTCCTTCTTGAATCAATTAATAAATAGCATAGGAAATACCTATATGTTCACGACTAATACAACAACTGCTAGGCTTACTTCAAACGCTTTGCGGCTTGATTATCAGTTCACGCCGGAATCGATAGAAACTGGTAAAGATAATACAGAACTTACATTAACAATCACTGCTAATAAGATTAAAACCAAAGGCCCAGCTTTCCTGAAAGAGATTATTATTGCATTACCCATTGGTCAAAATGCTCAGGAATTTACCGCAGATGCAAGCAGTTTAACCTGCAGTATTAAAGATGATGATTGTAAGTTTGAGTTGTTAGATCAACCTCAACTTCCTGAGACAGACAAGCTTGTACGCAATAAATATTATTTGCTTTCAGTTGCGCAACATACATGGCAACTTTTTTATGTAAATGATCTAAAAAATAAAGATAAAATGGAGATGGACGTTAAACAAATAGAGGCATTAAGTAACGTGTTACAAAACAAAGATAAAAAAAAATTATTGTCAACAGATCATGATGAAATAAAAAAAATTCTTGGAAAGACAAAAGGTGGTTTACGCAATCCTAAGGCACGTTATTTTATTAACCAAGCATCCACTTTATTGGATATAACAAAATTACTTCACCCGACTAGGGTAGAGCCTAATACCCATCTTTTAATCCAAGATCCTCTTTGGCAACTTTTTTATGTTGATAGTCTGAGAAAAACTCAAACAATTGATATTGGTAAAATTAAAGGGTTGCAGGAAATACTAAGAGACCAGACAGCTCGAGAGTTGTCAGATAGCGATCAAAAGAAGATTGAAAAAATTATAACGGACTATGATAGACACCTATATGGGTGGGTAGTAAATCCAGGAGAAGGTGCAGGAGAGTTTTCCATTAAAGCAATGTCGGGTCTTCCAAGAGTGATGACTACAGATGGGCTTGAAATTTTACTAAAAGGCAAAGCCAATGATAAATTAGGAACTTGTTATATAAGCATTAAAGAAATTACCTGTACTGATGAAAAGAGAAATAGTTTAATTATAAAGCAAGAAGACTTTGCTGTACAGAAAGTAAATATACCAACTTATCTTAAAACTCCCGCTGTTATTAATTTTACAGTAGAGGATAAAATTGATGATGCAAAACCAGTAACTTTTAAATGGCAAGCTGTTGATATTGATCATTGCGCTTTATTTAACGCGCGTGATGATAGATTTATCCAAGACAAAATAATACCTAATAACGAAGGTGCGTGGAAAGCCGAGATTACACCAAACTTTACTACAAGTTATTATGTAGAAGGCTATGACGTAAATAATAAGCGTGTAGCTAAGTCAGAAACTCTAGCAGTTCGCGTGCATTACAAAACGCATACAGTTGTTGGTGTGCTTAATGCAGGAGGTAAAAAAGCGATATTAAGTCCAGATGGATCTCGATTGTACATACAGGATGCGGAAAAAAATACCATTATGGTCATTGATACACCCAATACTTTAATGATAGCAACAGCTAATCAGAATGATATAAGGGAGCCCATTTTATCTCTACTAAAAAAGGATTCTCAATTAAATAAAATAATAAGTAATGGTTCTCGATCATACGCTATAGATGATTCTAAAAATGATATTAACATTACGGTGACTGATGATACTAGAACAAAAGTAGTAATAGATATTAAAATGGATTATTTTGAATATCTTAAAAAAATTGTTAATGATGTTACAGAGTTTCAGGGAAAAATTAATAAACTTAAAGAGGAAACAAAGGTTAGTGATGCTGAGGATCTTAAATTATTATTTAACAAGATATGTGAGTCTTTTTTAATTATTGTCAAGAGCTGGGGTCATAGTATGACGGGCCTCCGCGATTCGAGTTATGACCATGAAATCGGCAAAATCAACTTAGCGATAGAAGAAGCTATCAAAGCACTTACAATAAAAAAATTTGAAGAATTTATTATTTATGGATCATCCGAAAAAATTCTTGAGGCAGTAAATACTGCTAAAAGAACTTTTATAGAATCTTTGTATTTATTGCTAAGTCAAAATTCCCATTGGTTGTGTGTGATTAGCAGTAACAACATTGCTATTATAGCCTGTCCGGAAGCAATAAAAACTAAAGATCTAAATCCTATTCGATTATCAAGTTCTTCTAATAGCAGTTTTGCGTCTCCGATAGATAATAACCGCGATATAAAGAGTGATATGAAAAGTAATGAAACTGCTGCTACCGCTGCTGCCTCTGCATCAACTCCTACATTAACTCATTAGTTAAAATTATCACCATAAGGAAATATTTATGCCAACAACATCTGCCGCTAATTCTCAGCCCATCGATGACAAGTCATCTCAACCAAGTTCAACGGGAAATAATGAAGAAAAAAAATATAAAACATTATTGGTGCCCATTGAGCTAGAAGCGTGGGTAGCTAATGATGCGATCATAGATGCTGATAAACGTACAGGTGGATTGCGTCGTTGGACATTGGATTATGATCGGCTGACTCAATTTAGTTCTCCTATGCCTTCTATGCAAACTGATCCGCTAAAGGTTAATAAAGCTAAGTTAGGTGTTTATTTACATTGGACATTACCGCCTGGCTTGCGGCAAGCTGTGCAGGCGGATAATCGTGGTCCAATGCAATTTCCCTGTGTACCTAATCGTTGGTTACTAGTACGTTATTATGGATATCCTATTAAGATTATGTCATCGCGTCCTGCTCATCCAGCTCCAAATTCTTATTGTTTCTTTAATGAGGCTAGTACGTGGAAATTGATTAAAACCAGTTCAAACCTGAAGCAACCACCAGTAGAAATACTCACTTCAACTGTAACAGATCTCGATGCTGCTTTGGTTAATAAAAAAGATATTACCTCTTTATCAGATAACAATAAAATAAATATCAAAAATAAAATTAAAGCTTATCAATCGACTCAACCTTTTGATGAAAACAAGCCCTTTACCGAACGCTTAGCTGCTGCATGGATTATCGAAAGTGATTATTATGACAATCTTGAAGGCACTTCATCTTATCCGCATCCCAAACAGGTTGGTCAAACACGCATTGGCCGGTGGTGGCGATTACAAGAGTGGGATGAAGCCATACTGAATAATCCTCAGAATTTTTTAGATAGCCTAACAGCAGTTTCCAGTGGTGATGTTCATTTTACTGCCTATCAACCCTATAACGAAAATGTTTTTTCATTTCATGATCCCGTAACGGATGTCGAAGATGTCGATTCACTAAGTTATTTTGTCACCAGTTGGTACGCTAATATTTTGCAAGATCCATTACCTGGTTATACCAAAAAAAATACCACTCAAAGTTTTTCGGAATATATAAAACAATACAAGTGGAGTGCAGAAATTAAAGATGAAAAAAATGAGAACAAACCACTTATTCCTGTTAATCGCATTCTTTGTCATGGCATGGTGTATGACGTGCAATGGAATAAAACTGGGTTCAGTTCTTCGCCTAATGCAGAGGGTGTTCACATAGCAGTTGGGTCAAATCTTATGGAAGCGCTGGCTGGACTTGTTAGTAGTTCAAAGAAAGATGCGATTCCAGCAAATTTGTTGCAAGCGTTTACTGGTGGTCTATTAGATAAGCTGGAAGCGAGTGATGCGGATGAAACAGTTACTCAACACTTGCATCACGAAGAATTTGGTAGTGAATCAAGTCGCGAAGCTATTGTGAGACCAACTTCGAATATAAAGCAGAAAGACGAAAACGAAGATGATAGTTTAGCTTTAGGTGTTGCTTGGACTATTGCGGCGTCCGACGGTGAAGCAAAAGGTGATGTTAAGGCTTCAGTATTAAATTTACCCGCTGTTCTGGCAAGTATGGTAGATGAATTAAATAAACTACAACTTGATTTAGATATGGCATCTCGTACATTAGAAAAGCTGCAATGGGATTTGTATGCATTGTGGTGGAAACAAGGATATCTTGCTCAGGGTCCGCATGCATGGCCGTCTTATTATATGGAGGGATTTGGTAAAGGGCTAGCTACAAAAATTTTTCCAGTAAAAGTAAGTGTGGCAATGCAAAAGAATAAAGTAGAGAAGTTGGCTACGCAAGTTTTTGAAAAAAAACAAGAGATTAAACAGCAAATAGATATAAATAATGGTTCTGATATTTATGTGGCGTCTAGTTTGTCAAATAAAGATTTTTATCAGGCATATATTTATATAAAGAGTCAAGGACAACTTTATTATCGTAGTGAAAGTGGCGCAACAGAACAAATTGATATCTCTAAAATTGATAAATCATTTGACGAAGTTATGTCAAATGAAACTAAAAAACATTTGACATACACACAAATTAAATTAATTACATCCGGTAGCAGCCATACGCGCAAAGACAAGTTACTGTGGACATTAAAATCTATTCCACAAGCATCTTTTTGGTATCCTCGAGATCCCGTTTTATTAGTGGCTAATCTTCAGAAAATATCTAAACCTGAAAGTAGTGTTAAGGCTGAAAGTAAAGTGGAAAATTTATTACCTTGCCGCTATCTTAGCCAACGTGTAAAAATTTCTGATGAAGGAAAGCTTGCTACTTTAATTAGTTTATTAGACTTTGGTAAACTTCCTGTAGAAGAGGAAATTCTTGGTTTATTGATAGAATTTCTGTTACTCGAACCATATGTAATTAATAATAATCTTGATTCCATGTCGTCTTCAGGAAAACGACCAATTTATGGTTTAAAACCCTGGTCACAACCTTGGACGCCGATACTTTTAGAATGGGAAACTTGTTGGTATCCGCTTCCTTTTGTAAATTGGCAGTTTGATGGTGAGCGTTATGTTCTAAATAAAATGCCCTCAGATCATCACCAACAAACTTTGAGTGGTTGTGATTTTTTAAATCTTGATGCTACTTATGCCTTTAAAAGACAAATAAAAAATCTTATTGAACAAAATCCTAAAAAGTTCACTGATAGTAAAGAATTGTTAAAAACTATCGATGACTGGCAAGTACTTGCCGTGAGTTTGGGTGGTTTTCATGAGCGCTTAGTACAACGGGATGTACGTATAAATAGGATACCGCATAGAAATGCTGAAATAAAAGAAGAGGTGGATATTGCTGTATTGGTAGGTGAGCAAGCGCATTGCGCACCATTGCCTGGAGCGATGCAAGATCCTTATTCTTTTGATCCACCTTTATCCACTTTTCAACCTGTGCGTCATGGTCAATTTTATTTTAAGCAATTGCGTATTGTGGATCGCTTTGGTCAAACAATAGGGTTCACTGATTCTAAGGATACCCCCATTCTACCTAACATTAGTGAAGCTTTATTGCCTGACTATGAAGAAAGTGACACTAAGAATCTGTTAACAGTTGAGTCATATGTGCAAGAACGTTTTATGCAATTAACTCCTCGGGTAGTGCAACCCTTGCGTTTAAATGTTGACTGGTTAGATGCAAATGATGACACTAAAACATTGGCGACTTACTGCAAGACTAATCCTGTTATAGGTTGGATTCTTCCTAATTATTTGGATCAAGGACTTCAAATCTATGATCCAGACGGAAATAGTTTGGGAGAATTACAACTTAGCTCAGATACTACTGTAAATTGGGAGGCATCTTATAATTGCCCTTATGTAACTCCCGCCGCCATGAAAGATAAACATCCATGGTTAAGTAGTATACTCAAAATTTTTGTGCCGGAAAATACTGCAAATGACGCGACAAGCAAAGATCCTGCTGATCCTGTTAAAGCGTTTAATGCGTTTAGAGAGGTTATAGAGCAAGCCATAGCAAGTAAAGCGAGTAGTGATTCGCAATATGCACATTACTTAGCGGCATTAGTAGGTCGTCCTTTGGCATTAGCGCGTGCACGCTGGGGATTGAAGTTAGCACAGCCAGCTTATTCTGATCAAAGTTGGTATCAATCTTCTACAGAAGTTTCTAGTACCTACAGCTATTATAATTTTCCAGTACAATTAGGTAACACTAATTTAAATCAAGATGGTTTAATTGGTTATTTTCTCAAGAAACCTAATGAACCCAAACGAGAGTTTTCAAGTTTTTATAGTCTCTATAGTTGCAGTACTGAAAATCAAAATACTTATACTTATCCAACAACAATTAATCGATTTTCTTTAAAACCTTGTAATCCAGGGCAAGATGAATTTCAAATTACGACTATTTTAATGGATCCTTTTGCTAAAGTTCATGCATATACCGATATTTTGCCGGTGCAATCATTACAATTACCCTCTTATTTTATTAAAAAAGCGCTCGACCAAATGCAAGTAACGTTTAGACATGGGCCTTTGTTAGCTTCGCGTGTTTTGTCATCAGATGAAGTGCCTATAGAAATGATTCGTTTGATTACTCCATCTGCTAAAGGAAATTGGTCCTGGTTAGATCCGCAAATAGACGGCACAGACAAGTGGAAAGAAATAGCTTTGCAAAAAGTGGATATGACGGCGCGATTTGAAGAACAGGACAATGAAATAGTTGAAGGTTTGTTAAAATTTAGTCTGTTTTCTGACAATCAAAGCAATAAGCTGAAACTGAATCGAGCTAAATTAGCACCAATTGCACAGGCTATGAATGCAGAGCGTAAAGCAAATTTAGGAGATACAAAAACTCAGACAAAAGATCAGCCCAATAAAAAAGAGACAGAACAAAAGCGAATTGTCAGTGCTGCTGCTTCTGTGCCGCTTCTTCAAGCTACTCCTGCTGTAGTAGTAAAAGAAAATTTAAGTAAATGGCTTGCTTGCTCTACGCAAGCTTATGGCGATTGCGCTTTCCATTCCATATTTGGAGAATTAAAAGGGGATATGTTTGAGTACAAAGATGTAGCTGCAAGCAGAAAACAATTAGCGCAAGCTATTCGAGCAACTAAAGAAGGTGATGAATTATATCGATTAGTCAAAGCAGGGATTGAAGCATTAATCATGGATAGTGAAACAATACGGGGTAATCTCATCACAAAACTTCGTGATGGTTATCTAAGTCATGTGGCTATTAACAACATAGTTGTTGAGCAGGCCTGGTTATTGTTTGAAGCAAAATTAAAACAGTACCCTGAGATATTGAGCTATGTTCAGCAAACTGTGACGGAACAAGATGTTCGAATAAAGAATTTAAAAACATTAAAAGATCAATTTCATTTTTGTTTAAATAAAAGCCAGGGAAATTTGAAGATATTCATTCAATTGGAAAAAAACTTGGACGAAGCATTTAATACGTATAATCAAAAAGTTATGAAAGGCTTTGCTTTAAGCGAAAAAATTAATGGTGATGTAATTAATGAATATGCTAATTTTTTAGAAAAAACGGGTAACTGGTTATTACCATTAGAACTTAATTTGATTGCGTATGTATTTAATATAAAAGTAGTTTTATATACTCGTAACTGGTCGCAAGGATCTGATTCATTTCAATTATTAGACACCTATAATCCAGGGCAAGTAAAAACGGTAGAAATTAGGTTTAATGGTATTAACCATTACGAAAGAATGGTTCTCAATCCAAAATTTTCTGTAGATGCGACAGTTAGTGGCGATAGTAAACATACCTCACACTCGAGTACTGCAATCACCTCAACCGCTCCGCAAAGCTTTACTAATTTGGGCGAATTGATAGATAGGGGGTTAAGGAAAGGATAGCGCTTTTAATTTTATATCGTAGTTTTTGACAAGTGCTAAAAAATAAGATAATGTCAATTCTGTATGGCAACAAAATGACCAAAAATAATAAGGAAACCTCATGAAAATGGAAGCTACCGTTTTAGCCAGTGTAGAAAAATTCTTATCACATCAGCAGCGCCTGTTTATTGAAGGTAAATGGTGTGAGTCAACTTCAGGTGAATATTTTCCTGTCTTAAATCCTGCAACTGGGGAAGTTATTGCTCAAGTAGCTAAAGGATGTTCAGCGGATATTGATCTTGCAGTTAAAGCTGCGCGCAAAGCTTTTCGTTCTGATGAGTGGCAAAAGAAAATTACTCCAGCAGACCGTGAGAAATTATTGTGGAAATGGGCTGATCTTATAGAAGCTAATTTTGCTGAGTTGGCTCAACTTGAAACTATTAACAATGGCATGCCAATAATCCTAGCACACATGGTTTTAGCGGAATCAATTAAACACTTGCGCTATTTTTCTGGTATGCCAACAAAAATTCACGGTAAAGCTCAACATAGTCATGCGAGGGATGGTAATGCATTAGCTTATACAATTCGCGAACCTGTTGGCGTGGTAGGACAAATTATTCCTTGGAATGGTCCAATATTAATGGCCATTTGGAAAATGGCTCCTGCGCTTGCAGCGGGATGCACTTTAGTGCTTAAGCCAGATGAGAAAACGCCATTAACTGCATTATGGTTGGGTGCACTTGCCATGGAAGCAGGTTTTCCCAAAGGTGTAATCAATATTGTTCCTGGCTTCGGTGAAGAAGCTGGTGCTGCATTAGCTAGTCATCCTGATATCGATAAAATTGCATTTACGGGTTCTACTGAAGTGGGTAGAGAAATAGTAAAAGCTTCTGCAGGAAACTTTAAGCGTGTCAGTTTGGAGTTAGGTGGGAAATCTCCAAACATCATTTTTAGTGATGCCAACCTTGAATTAGCAATACCAAGAGCAGTCCAAAGTATTTTCGCTAATCAAGGACAAGTTTGTACAGCAGGTTCACGTCTCTATGTAGAAGCAAATATTTTTAATAACGTAGTTGATACAGTGGCAATGATTACAAAAGGATTAAAATTAGGTAATGGTTTAAATCCAAATAACCAGTTAGGTCCGCTGATTTCAGATAAGCAGTTATCGAGAGTGAATAAATATGTTGAAAGCGGGGTACAAGAAGGAGCTCAGTTGGTTACAGGAGGAAAACAAATTGGTGAAACGGGTTATTTTTACGAACCAACTATTTTTATTAACTGTAATTCTCAAATGAAAGTTGTTCAAGAGGAAATATTTGGTCCAGTTTTGACTATTATGCCCTTTGAAAGTTTTGATGAAATTGTACAAAAATCAAATGATACATCTTATGGGCTTGCTGCTGGGATATGGACAAACGATATTAAAAAAGCGCATGCCTTAGCAAGTTACCTACAAGCAGGAATGGTTTGGATCAATAACTACAATATTTTTGATCCAGCATGTCCATTTGGTGGCTTTAAGCAATCTGGTTGGGGAAGAGAGTCTGGTCAAGAGGGTTTAGATTTATATTTGGAGACAAAAACAGTGTTGTGTACACTCTAGAATGTCTTAAGCAAAACATAAATGAGATGTCAGGCTCTACAAATGAATTATATGGTCCCCGCTTAATGCAGTCGCCTATATTAACTTTGACCTTAGCTTGAATAGTGAAAGACACGGATAGATATAAGGAAGTAATTTAAGATGTCAAGTTTAAAAGGTAAAACAATCCTTATCACAGGGTCTAGTCGAGGAATTGGTTATCAAATGGCGATTCGTTTTGCTAAGGATGGAGCTAATGTTGCGATTATCGGTAAGACAGCTGAACCGGATCCCCGAATGCCTGGAACTATTTATTCTGCGGCTGAGGATGTTGAAGCAGTAGGAGGTAAAGCCTTACCGCTGCAGGTAGATCTTTGTGATGATGAAGCAGTAAATAAAGCGGTAATGAAAATAGGTGAGACGTTTGGTGGTATTGATATTTTGGTCATTAATGCCAGTGCATTAGAAATGACGCCTTCTATTTTAGACACTCCCATGAAACGATTTGATTTGGTTTTTGGCGTCAATGTTCGTGGAGCTTTTGCAAGTTCTAGGGCATGTATTCCCTCTATTCAACAATCTTCTAATCCTCATATTCTTATTGTTGCCCCGCCTCTTCAAGCAATCAGACCTAAATGGTTTAAAGGTTATAACTTAGCTTATACAATTTCTAAATTTGGCATGAGTTTATGTGCATTAGGATTAAATGGAGAATTTGCTGAAGCAGGAATAGGAGTGAACACGCTTTGGCCAAAATATGTTTTACAAACATCTGCCGCTAGATTGAAAACATCAGAGGAAATTTATAAGGCTGCGCTTCATCCTAGCATTATGGCAGATGCTGCTTATCATATTGTGACAAGTGATAGTAAAACCATGACAGGAAATTTCTTTTTAGATGCTGATTTATTGGCAGCTCAAGGGCAGGGAATTGAAAAATACATGATCAACCCAGAGATGCCCCCCATCGAAGATTTTTTTATAGACTAATAAAAAACCTCAATTCAATTTTTTAAAACTTACATAATGGAGAAATTATGACGCACATTAAAACAGTAGAGGAATTTTTATTTTTAAAATCCTTTGAAAATCGATGGGAAGATTTTCGACGTGACTTTTTGATATTAAAAAAACATTTCAAATTAGGCGCCCATACATCTAATAAATCAATTGTAGGGCAGGTAAGAGGCTTCAGCTATTTTTTGCATAATAAAACTATTCCTGACATGATGAATCTAGGTTTTCGTCATCCTGACTGGCGAGACGAGCAGTTACCTCAAATTCAAACATCCTTCGAAGATACGTTAGCCATTCCAGAAATTGCTGAGTCAATGCGTTTTTTAAATTCAATTAAAGAAGAAGCAGGAATAATTAGTGCCTATTTTTCATCAATGAAACCAAATGCTCAATTTATTTTACACTACAATAATGATCCTTATATGTACCGTGCACATTTAGGTTTAATTGTACCCGAGGGTGATTTGGGCTTGCAGGTATGTAACACAGTGGTGAAATGGCAAGCAGGAAAGATATTTGTGTTTGACACGTTAAACCCTCATCGCGCATGGAATTTAACTGACCAAGAGAGAACTATATTAATTATTGATTTTTATCGTCCTGAAAAAGACAGAGCTGAAATGCAAGCTCTGGAATCTCAGCAACTCACGGTGCGACTAAATCAAGATAAAGCCTCATTTGGTTTTAGTGGTGGATCGAAACAAGAAGATATTAGTGAGGACATGAAAAAACGCTTCGCAACAGAACCAACACAAATGTTTAATTGGGACTAACTGGTGACCAATTCTAAAATTAATGATGTTGCAGTGATTGGTTTAGCATGCCGTTTTCCTGGAGCACAGAATTATATTCAATACTGGCAAAATCTTATTGCAAATAAACTCAGCATTCAGGTTGTTCCCAAACAGCGTTGGGATTGGCAAGCGTATTATGGTGATCCGATTAGAGATATTGGAAAGACCAATAGTAAACATGCGGGTTTTATTGAAGGGATAGATGAATTTGATGCGTCTTTTTTTGGCATTCCACCAAAAGAGGCTGATTATATGGATCCACAACACCGAATTTTTTTAGAATGCGTTTGGCATGCAATAGAGAATGCAGGGTATAAACCAAATGATTTTTCAGGGACTCGTACTGGAGTTTACTGCGGTGTTTCCAAAAATGATTATGCTGAATTAATGCGAGAAGTCGGTGTTGAGATTACGCCTTTTGTATCAACGGGAACGGTGCATTCACTAATCGCTAATAGAGTTTCTTTTTTTTTGAATTTAAAAGGTGCCAGTGAGGTTGTTGATACTGCGTGCTCAAGCAGTCTAGTCGCATTAAATAGAGCTGTTATGGATATACAGCAAGGACATTGTGATGCAGCCATTGTTGGTGGTGTTAATGCCATATTAAGCCCGACGATGACTATTGCTCATAGTCGGTCAGGGATGTTGTCCCTCAGTGGGGAAATTAAAACATTTGACAAAGATGCCAACGGTTATGTTCGTGGTGAAGGTGTTGCTGCAATTTTAATTAAGCCTCTGCTAGCAGCAGAAGCCGCGGGAGACTATATCTGGGGTGTTATTAAATCAGTGGCGGTTAATCATGGTGGACGTTCGAATTTTTTGACATCACCAAATCCTGACGCACAAGCAGCAGTAATACAAAAAGCAATTGAGACAGCAAACGTATGCCCTGCCAGTATTTCTTATATTGAATGTCATGGTACGGGTACAAAGCTAGGAGATCCAATTGAAATCGACGGATTAAAGAAAGCCTATCAGATACTCTTGCACACAAAGAAAGAATCGCAAGCAAAAAATCAGTTTGATTCTTTTTGCGCATTGGGATCAGCAAAGCCCAACATAGGTCATTTAGAACCGGTGGCAGGTTTGGCTGGTTTAATCAAAGTATTGTTAGCGATGAAACATAGACAGTTGCCGGGATTGGCAAATTACCAAGCTCAAAACCCATACATAGATTTAACAAATTCACCATTTTATATTCTAGCAAATAACCAGAAATGGAAGTCAGCAGATCGTTTGAATGCCTCTTGCCCATTAAGAGCGGGCATAAGTAGTTTTGGGATGGGAGGTGTTAATGCGCACGCTGTTGTTGAAGAATATATAATGCAAGATATTACTTCGTCGATTGCTGTAATGGAATTCTTTATGCCTTTTTCTACCAAGAAAGGGCAAATGAATAGTTATCTGCAAAGTTATCGTGAGTTCTTTAAATCCGGCGAATATAATCCAACCGATCTGTCTGAATCACAATTTTTATATAACCTTTCTTATACCTTGTCTGCAGGTCGGGAAACGTATAATGAGCGAGTTGCTTTTGTTATTAGTTCAATAGATGAATTACTCGCTAGCATTGAAAGTTATCTGAATAATAGGTTAGATAATTTTGTTTTTTGCAAAAATGATCAATCAATAAAAAAAAATAATAATATTAATTCCCTTACTGCATTACAGCATTTTGCAATGTCTTGGGTTAATGCCGAAACCAATGATGCACCCTCAATACGAGGTCAACGGATCCCTTTGCCAGGTTACTCATTTGAGAGGCGGCGATGTTGGTTTGCTAAATCACCGATACAGCTTTCGCCTGAAAAGACTATAAATCCCATTCAATTGCCAGCAAATGATCAATTACTTGAAACAAAGGATAGCGCGCATAAAATAGAAATCAATCAACATTTTTATTATCTGCAGCATCATTATATTCAAGGAAAATTGCTATTGCCAGGAGCTGCTCATTTTGAATTTGTTCGGCGAGCTTTGAGTTCTAGGAATGTGAATTTTTCTGGGATAGAGTTTACGAATATTTATTGGCTGCGACCTTACCCGGTTGCCATGCAAAAAGAACTCACTATTAGCTTCAATAAATCTAGTGAGGAGCACTATGATTATTCGATCAATGAAGGACAAGAAGTGTATGTTAAAGGTGGTTGTTCTTTAATGGTGAATCAAGCTGAACTGACCATTCCAAATCATAAATTTGTAGTTAACAACGTTCTAGCCAAGAAAGCTATTTATCAAGAGTTAAAAGACTACGGTATTAATCATGGCGAATTTTTCCAAGTGATTGATGAAATTCAGCTCGGTAACAATTTTGCTGTTGCAAAAGCGCAATTGCAGAAATTTACTGAAGAAGAAATGGAATCCTTATTGTTAAATCCCTGTCTAATTGATGGTGTTTTCCAAGTGGTTACTCACTTGAGTTTAGCTATGCAAAAAAATAAAAGGCAGCAATATGTGCCTTTTTGTTTGGGGAAAGTATTATTTTATCGCGCTATACCAAAGCAATTTTTGATTTATGTAACCACGTCCCCTCAGTCACGGGACACACTGCTGAAATATAATATGGTGTTGTATGACGAACAGCATAGACTTATTGCAATATTTACGAATTTCATAAAAAAGGCGCTCACATTATGAATGAGAAAAAATTATTATCATCTAATAATCAAGATTTATTGGAATTGGCAGCATCAACTGGTCGATATACCACAGAATGGATAGAAAAAATCTGCCAACTTGGAGATGCTGTAAAGGGTAGCGTTGTCTGCATCGTGCCAAGCAATATGTCTACTAAATTAGCAAAAGCGCTGCCTTCATCTTTTATTTTTATTCATCACGCTAAATATTATAAAAAAATAGATGTAACTCATTATGTTGCACCTCTTAATGATGCTGTCTTATTACAAAATATATTTATTGATATTCAACAAGCGCAGGGTGATATTTCTGCCGTAATTTACTTGGTTAATCAAGTTGTGCCAAATCGTAAAATTCCTGAAGTGAAACATTTAATGGCGAGCTTATATTGGTTGCCGATTGTTCAAGGTTTAATTAAAAGTAAGCCTAAAAATAACATTCGTTTATTGGGATATGTTCATGATAATAGTGAAAATTTCCCTCTTCATCAAAACTTGGTAGGTTTTGCCAGAACGTTATCCTATGAATATCCAAAGTTGTCTATGCAAGTTATTATGAGTGATACGTGGGAACATTCGAAGGTAGTAGAGCATATTCAGCAGGAGTTAAGCTGCCAACCTGAAGCAATGCGCTTAGTACGTTATAACAATGGCACCCGATTAGTACAACAGGTTGTTTCCATTCCTTCAATTTCTAATGCGCCCATGGTTCCTCAATTCTCAGATGAAGGTGTAGTGATTATTGTTGGTGGTGTCGGTGGCTTAGGACGGTTGTTTGCAACACATATCATTTCGCACTCTTCAGGACATGTTGTTTTGTTGGGTCGTAGAACAAAAACACCGATTATTGATTCACTATTAAGTTCAATAGACCCATCTGAAAAACGAGTGAGTTATTATTCTGTCGATGTTACCGAAGCTAAGAAGGTGAAGTCAGTAATAAAAAAGCTAAGGAAAAAACATAAACGTATTACAGGAGTTATCTATGCTGCAGGGATTATCGAAGATAATTTTATTTTACGAAAAGAGTTCGATTCCTATAAACGGGTATTGCTAACCAAGATTTTAGGATGTATCCACATTGATATAGCACTAAAAAAAGAAGCGCTAAATTTCTTTTTAGTGTTTTCATCAGTTGCAGGATTAATGCCTAACCAAGGCCAAGCTGATTATGCCAGTGGCAATTGTTTTTTAGATGCTTATATGGAAAGGCGTAATGAATGGGTTAAAAGAAATTTGCGGAAAGGGCGCAGTATTGCTATCAGTTGGCCACTCTGGCGCGAGGGCGGTATGCAAGTGAAAGAGGAAGAAGTAAAACACCTAATTGATGTGTTTGGTATGTTTCCACTTGAAACAGAAAAAGGAATTGCGTTATTCGACCAAACATTATCTTTATTTCGCTCAACTGTTTTGGATGACAAGACGCATATTATTTTCATTGAGGGTGAAGCTGCAAAAATCAATCAACATCTCCATGTTCAGTCACGAAATGAAACTAACAGAGAGAACAGCATCGATTCTTTAGATAATAAAGCTATTTTGCGAAATGATATTCCTCATAACAATCAACAAATAACGGAGGCAATGATTTATCAAGAAGTGGAATATTTTATTCGTGGATTACTGTCGCATACTTTAAAAGAGATATTATCTGCTGATTGTGACGCTACTCCTTTTTCAGAATTAGGGATTGATTCTAAACATTTTGTATTGCTTACAGAGCAGATCAATCAAAAGGCATTGCTCAATATTAACCCTATAATTTTATTTACGCATAATACTATCAAAAAGTTGACTATTTATCTTATAAGCGAAGATATCAAGCGTAACAGCTCATATTTTGAGAAATTGCTTAGGTCTAGACAACCAGGGCCTTATTCTCTAATTGACTTATCTTTGTCAAACATCGAACAAGGTGTTTTTATTAAAAAATTGACCACGCAAGAATTCTTTATGCAAGGGCATATTTACGAGGGTCAATATAATTTTCCCGGTGGTTGTTATATTGAGATGGCATTGCAAGCCGGTAAATTATTTTTTAAAGGTAATGCGGTTGCTTTAACGAGTAATTTGTTTATACAACGGTTGTCGTCTTATGGTGAAGAAATTACGATTGAGTTGCAAATTAAAAATATTCCAGGCCAAGCTGCTTATAGCTATGAAATAAACAAAGTAGAAGATCAAGGTGTAAATCGCACTTTATGCGCACAGGGTAAATTAAATAAAACATCTTTAATAGAGCAAGAAAAACCAACCTGTGTTAATGAAATGCAAAGCTTGTTAGAAAAATATCAGCAGGTAAAAACGCATGACGAGATAGTGCAACAATTGATTGCTGAAGGTGATAAAGTTAAACAAGATTTTATTGCAGCACAGAAAGTTTACCTTGGTGTTGATGAAGCTTTGGGTTATCTGCAGTTATCAAAAGATATTGAATCAACCCAAAAAGATTTTATATTACACCCTGCATTATTAGCAGGTTTCATGCAAACAGCTAGAGCATGTCACGCTGCAGCAAATAAGCCTGGTGTTTTCGATCACATTATACCACTCGGTATTGAAAATATTGAGATACTAACGCCCCTACCATCACTTTGTTTTGCTTATGCGAAAAAGAAAGCAGATATGCGAGGCAGTATTCAAAAATTTGATGGTTATATTATCGATGAAGCGGGCTATGTATGTGTTAAAATAACAGGATTTTCAATCAAACAAGTTGTATCATCCACAGTTGCTTTCTCTATACCTGAAGACAGTTTTAATAACTTAAAACGTGATTTAACAATGTATCTTAAAAAGTTACTTGCGAGAATATTAGGTTATGAAGTAAGCGAACTTGATGAAAATAGCGCCTTTGAGGAATACATCACTAATTCCGTTGCTATAGTAGAGATCAATAGTCAGCTGGAGCAGGTATTTGGAGAATTATCAAAAACATTGCTTTTTGAATATGAAAATATTTCTGCATTAGCGCAATATTTTATTGAAAATCACCCGTCAGAATTAAAAAATATTGTAGGAGAAGGTTCGTCGCTTGAAGACAAACAAAAAAGCAACATAATATCTACAGTACCTCTTAAGCCCGCCGTTGTTACTTTGACTAAGGTCGCCAGTTATTTAAAAGAATTCTTTGCGCCGATATTAGGCTATCAAATAAGCGAACTTGATGAAAATAGCGCCTTTGAGGAATACATTACTAATTCTGTGGTAATTGTTGAAATTAACAGCCAATTAGAGCGGGTATTTGGAGAATTATCAAAAACATTGCTTTTTGAATATGAAAATATTTCTGCATTAGCGCAATATTTTATTGAAAATCACCCGTCAGAATTAAAAAATATTGTAGGAGAAGGTTCGCCGCTTGAAGACAAACAAAAAAGCAACATAATATCTACAGTACCTCTTAAGCCCGCCGTTGTTACTTTGACTAAGGTCGCCAGTTATTTAAAAGAATTCTTTGCGCCGATATTAGGCTATCAAATAAGCGAACTTGATGAAAATAGCGCCTTTGAGGAATACATTACTAATTCTGTGGTAATTGTTGAAATTAACAGCCAATTAGAGCGGGTATTTGGAGAGTTATCAAAAACATTGCTTTTTGAATATGAAAATACTTCTGCATTAGCGCAATATTTTATTGAAAACCATCAATTAACATTACAAAAATTTTTAGAAAATATAGAGGTGACAACGCTTCCAATTGAAAATGATGCGTTAAGTGTGGTCTCGTTATTTGCTATGAATGATGTATTGCCTAACTTATCTAATTCGTTAAATGTTAGCGACTCTCGCTATATTGATGATGAAAAAAGTATTGCTATTATAGGATTAGCAGGACAATACCCTCATGCACAAGACCTTAATGAATTCTGGAAAAATTTAAGTGCTGGTACGGATAGCGTAATTGAAATTCCTGAAGAACTATTTGAATATAAAAAGTATTTTAATAAAGATGTTAACGCTGGCGTTATTTACAGTAAATGGGGTAGTTTTGTTGACGATGTAGATAAATTTGACCCTTTATTTTTTAACATATCTCCTAGAGAAGCAGAGCTTATTGATCCACAAGAGCGTTTATTTTTACAAGTGGCATATCATGCTTTTGAGGATGCTGGTTATACCAAAGCAAAATTGTTTGAGAATACAGCAGGACAAGTGGGTGTTTACGTAGGCGCTATATGGCAACATTTCAGCCATAGAGGCGCTGAACTCACTGCATTGGGAGACCAACCCATCGCTCCTATGAGTTTTTTATATAGCATTGCCAATCGGGTGTCTTATTTTTTAAATCTAAAAGGCCCCAGCATGGCAATTGATACAGCTTGCTCAGCATCGCTTACTGCGTTGCATGTCGCGTGCCAGAGTTTGTTGAGTGGTGAATGCAGTATGGCTTTAGCAGGAGGTGTTAACTTATCTTTAAGCAGCAGTAAGTATTTATGGTTATGTCAAAATAAATTTTTATCTACGGATGGGCGTTGCAGGGCTTTTGGTGATGACGGCGATGGCTATGTTCCAGGTGAGGGTGTGGGTGCAGTTTTATTAAAACCTTTAGCGATGGCGCAAAAGGATAATGATCACATCTACGGGATTATTAAAGCTTCTGGTATTAGCCATGGCGGTAAAACCAATGGATATACCGTGCCCAATCCGAAAGAGCAAGCAAAGTTAATCAAGAATGTGATACAAAAAGCCAATATTTCTGCAACAGATATTGATTACGTAGAAGCGCATGGAACTGGCACAAGTTTAGGAGATCCTGTTGAAATTAACGGATTAACTGAAGCCTACAAGCAGTACACAGAAGAAAAACAATTCTGTCGCATTGGTTCTGTTAAATCTAATATTGGTCATTTAGAAGCGGCTGCAGGTATTGCGGGACTGACCAAGATTTTATTGCAATATCAACATAAAGCGTATGTACCTAGCCTACATGCAAATCCGCCCAATAAGAATATTAATTTTGCTAAAACGCCTTTTAAAGTCCAGACCAAATATGAAGCATGGGATGATATAAAAAATCCACATAAATCAGATAAGCCAAAAATTTCAGCGCTCAGCTCTTTTGGAGCAGGTGGATCCTATGCCCATATGATCATTATGGAGCCGCCCGAAAATACTTTCTCTATCCCACATAAATCCCATTATTTGATAACCTTGTCAGGTAAAACTCAGACAGCATTGCGTCAACGTCAGCAAGATTTACTTCATTGGTTTAATGGCGATATTCATAAGAAGGAAAAAAATAGACTGGAAGCAATCAGCTACACATTGAATGCTTGCAGAGAGCATTTTGACTACCGATACGTATGCGTAGTATCTAATACAGATGAGTTAAAAGCTAACTTAACCCATTCGTTGTCGCAACAGAGTGAAGATAAAACCCTCGCAAAAAAAGCTAAAAATTTTAGAGAGATTGATGGCGGGGAGCGCTACAAACAAATTTTAGAAACAACTATGGAAAAATTAAAATTTTCTGAGTTACTCACGAATCAAACGGAATATAAAGATATTCTCAATTCCCTCGCCAATCTCTATGCTAAAGGATACGATTTGGATTGGGAGCTATTGCACGAAGGGGAGGCAAGACAGAAATTATCTTTACCAACCTATCCATTTACGAAAGAGCGGTATTGGATGCCGAATGTAGAGGACGCCAATACATCAAGCCATTCAGTTACTTCTTTATCGGCATTGCATCCATTGGTTGACAGCAATGTATCGACTCTTATGGAACAACGGTTTATCAAGCGATTACACCCAGAGGCATTTTATTTAAAAGATCACGTGGTCTTAGGCCAATCGATATTGCCGGGCGTAGTGTATTTAGAGATGGCAAGAGCAGCGGGAATTTTAGCCGTACCAGATCAGCTTGTCATGGCAATCCAAGAAGTGGTTTGGTCACGTCCTTTGATAGTGAAAGGGCTTGTTGAAATCTCAATCAACTTTTTCCAACAAGGTGAAAATATTGCTTATGAAATTAGCATGGGAGAAAAAGAGTCTCGTCATGTTTATGGGCAAGGAAAACTTATTTATGGAATAAATGAAATAATACCAACACCTTGGCAATCTTTATCAGCATTATCGACGCAATTAAATCAGTCTATTAATGAAAATGTGTATGCTGAGTTTAGCCGTTTAGAATTCTATCATGGGCCTAGCTTCCAGAGCCTGCAGTGGGTGAAGACAGATGGTCAAGAAGCGCTGGGCTTTTATAAATTACCTGACCACCTTAAGCACGAAGAAGCCGATTACGAATTACACCCTAGCTTATTAGATAGCGTGTTTCAAATGGTAATAAGTGTTCAGATAAATAAGCAAGCAGAGAAAATACCAACATTGTACTTACCATTTGTATTGGACACATTAAAGATTTATCGCCCATTGTCACGTATGGGATACGCATATGCACGGCCTAAAAATTCCTCTCATGAATCTGGTTTGTCCTATGACATCCAGGTTTGGAATGAAGCTGGTGAAGTATGTTTAGAGCTGGAAGGTTTCCAGACGCGTCCCATTATACAAAACGCCATAACGTCAGAGTTAGATCAATTAACTTATTATACCTCGCAATGGAAGGAACAAGCTGCATCGAAAGATTTAGCAGCCAAAAACGGTGTCAAAAGTCTATGGGTATTGAGTGACAATAACGCATTAGTGGCCACATTACGACACCAATGGGAAATGCCTGTAATCCAATTACGGCAAGGTTCATGTTATCAAATGTTGGACGTCCATACCTATCAAGTGCGAGCAGGTGAAGTAGAAGATTACCAGCAGGCGCTAAGAGAAGTGCAAGTTGTAAGTAACGGGCCTAGTCATATCATTTTGGCACGTTCTCATCATGATGAAGCCTCGGATTACTTGACGGGTGTTTTCCAGGAAAATTTTCTATTGATTCAGTTGTTGATGCGCGAAAAAATCAAAGGTCCCCTGCATCTGGTGAGTCTATATTTCCTATCACCGACGGATCATTACGGTTTAGGCGCCATGCTGACTGGCTTTGCAAAGAGTTTGATGCAAGAGCATTCCGAATATCATTTGCGAGTACTAGGAATAGATCACAATCAGACAATAGAAACTACCATATCACAGATAAACGCAGAATTATTAATACCAGTTGATGTTAATAGTGATATTCATGTGCGTTATTTCAATCAAATACGACAAGTAGAGGACTACGAAGCCGTAGATATGAAACAGTTATCTTTGGCTGCCACACCCTGGCGTCAACATGGCGTGTATTTAATTACTGGAGGGTTAGGGGGATTAGGTTATTTGGTTGCTCAGCATCTCGCAAAGACCTATCAAGCGAATCTGGTGCTAACAGGACGATCTAAATTGGATGAAGCAAAACAAATTCAGTTAAAGACATTAGAGCAGGAAGGATCGCGTGTTTTATACCTGTCAGGCGATGTCTCGCAACTAACAGTAGTACAAAGCTGGGTTGCTGAGACAAAAGCATATTTTGGCACACTGCATGGTGTGATCCATGGTGCAGGTACGTTAGAAGATAGTTTTTTCATCAATAAAGTTTGGGATGATTTTGCTCAAGTGCTGGCACCTAAAGTGATGGGCAGTATAAATCTAGATGAGGCTACTCAAAGTGAAACATTGGATTGCTTTGTATTGTTTTCGTCAATAGCCAGTTGTTTAGGTAATGTAGGGCAAAGTGATTACGCAAGCGCAAATGCATTTTTAGATCAGTTTGCAAGTTGGCGGAGCAAGCAGGTTGAGCAGCGTAAACGTTTAGGTAAAACAGTTTCCATCAACTGGCCGTTGTGGGCAGAAGGTGGAATGAAAGTGGATGAAAATACCCAACGCCATTTTGAAACATCATTAGGTATAAAGCTTTTACCCACGAAATTAGGTTTAGAGGCTTTAACACACAGTTTGCAACAACCTTTTTCCCAATGTTTAGTGCTATATGGATCAGCAGCCCGTATTCATACCGCAGCTGAACAACAACATCTTAAAATGAGGCTTGCTCCCTCTAGTCATAACATGGAAGTCGCGGTACCGAATAATGAACATCTAGGGTTACTAGATCAAATCAACAGCTCATTACGAAAAGCAATTTCGCAAATATCAAAAGTAAAACAGGAAATGTTAGATGATGATGTGGATTTAAGTCATTATGGATTTGATTCAATTACGTTTACGGCATTAGCTAATGTTTTAAAGCAGCAATATGATATTTCTCTTACGCCGGCCTTATTCTTTGAATATTCCACCATTACTCACTTTGCCCAGTATTTATGGCGTCAGCACCGCACCCCTTTGCTTAAATATTACCAATCTATTCCTACTGCTACGCAATCAAAGCCTGCTTTACCGCATTCGCAATTTTTATCTCGTGCTTTATCCCGACCTCATTCTTCCAAGCTCGCAGGTACTCCGAATACGCTTTCTGCAGTCTCTACAGAGGATATTGCTATTATCGGGATGGCGGGCTGTTTGCCAGGCGCAAAGAACTTAGAAGAGTTTTGGAAGCATTTAGTAGCAGGTGACGATTTAATCAGCGAGATACCTTTACAGCGTTTTGATTATCGTCTTTATCAAACCTCCGATTATAGAATACCCATGTGGGGCGGTTTTATTGATGATATTGATCAATTTGATGCTGCTTTTTTCAACATTTCACCACGAGAAGCGGAGTTGATGGATCCGCAGCAGCGATTATTTTTACAAACCGTGTGGCAAACCATAGAAGATGGTGGTTATACCGCAGAAGCATTGGCAAAAACTAAAACGGGTCTATTTGTAGGCGTATGTAACCAGGATTATTTTGAGTTGCTTACTCAGGCTGATGCTGTTGAAGCCCATACATCGACAGGAATTGCGCATAGCATTTTAGCCAATCGTGTGTCTTATTTATTGAACTTAACAGGGCCTAGTGAAGTTATTGATACGGCTTGTTCGAGCTCCCTGGTAGCGCTGCATCATGCGGTGCAGGCAATACAATCAGGAGATTGCCAAGCAGCAATTGTAGGTGGTGTGAATGCCTTGCTCACTCCAACATTCTTCAGAACTTTCACACAGGCGGGTATGCTATCACCGGACGGACGATGCAAAACTTTTGATAAAGCGGCGAATGGCTATGTGCGTGGTGAAGGCGTGGGTGCCATTTTGCTTAAACCCTTATCGCAAGCCTTGCAAGATCAAGATCGAATTTATGGCGTTATCAAAGGCAGCAGTGTTAATCATGGTGGACATGTCAATACACTGACTGCACCTAATCCGAATGCCCAGGCTGATTTGATCGTTTCAGCTTATGAGCAAGCTCAGATCCGTCCAGAAACAGTGAGTTATATTGAGGCACACGGAACGGGGACAAGTTTGGGTGACCCGATTGAAATAAATGGTTTAAAGAAAGCATTTACTCAGTTAGCAGAACAATATCAAATCAAGCTTCCAGCTGCTTATTGTGCATTGGGATCAGTAAAAGCCAATATTGGCCATTTGGAAGCGGCAGCAGGGATAGCGGGCCTTATTAAAGTATTGTTGATGTTACAACATAAAACATTGCCGCCACAGGCACAATTTAACGAGTTGAATCCGTATATTGAATTAGCAGGAAGCCCTTTTTATATAGTCCATGAGGCACAGGCATGGGAAATGAATGCTTCAGTATTACCGCGACGTGCAGGCATCAGTTCTTTTGGGTTTGGAGGATCGAATGCACATGTGGTGATTGAAGAAGGACCAGAGCAGATTATTTCTAACCAACAAACTAAACCATATTATTTGATTACATTATCTGCTAAACACGAAGAATCATTAAAACAAAAGATAGATGATTTAGTAAATTATTTAAAGAAAGATAAAAACTTAAATCAAAATATTGAAGCTATTTCATATACTTTAAACACAGGCCGAAGTCATTTTAATTATCGAATCGCCTTGGTTGCTGCCACCGCAGAAGAATTAAAAGATAGCTTAGAAAAACAAAGCTACTTCCATGGAGAGGCTAACAAAAAACTGGATGATGCGGCTATATACGAAGATGTATTGGAACGTACAATTGAGAAATTAAAAATAAATCAATTTGACGATTTTACTTCATACCAAAAAGCATTAAACAAATTAGCGAATCTTTATGTCAAAGGTTATAACTTAGATTGGAATCTATTGCATCAAAGTGAATCTCATCGAAAGATTAGCTTGCCGGCTTATCCCTTCTTGAAGCGTCGCTATTGGATAACGAATGAACAGAATGGTTCTTTCACTTTAAATAAAAATATTTTAGCCGTTCATCCGTTGCATCCTATGATTGATTCGAATGAGTCGACTTTTAATGAGCAATTATTTAAAAAACAATTAAGCCCAGAAGCTTTTTATTTGCGAGATCATATCATACGTGGACAAATATTATTGCCAGGAGCCGGCTATTTAGAAATAGGTCGTGCGGCGGGAAATTTAGCGTCTCGTTTAGAGGTAACGGCGATAAAAGATGTGCTTTGGTTAAGGCCAATTATTTTAGAAAAAGAAAATTTAGAAATAAGCATTAGCTTAAAACCTTATTTTGATAAAGAAGATTTTTATTCCCATTTTGAAATTTATAGTGAAAAAGATAATCAAAGATTAATTTATAGTGAAGGAGAATTAAGTTTTAATCCGGTTTCTTGTAAAGAAACCTGCTTAGACATTGAAGCGATTCGTTCGCGTTGCGGTCGATGTCTAGAGCATGCGCAAATTTATCGGCGGCTAAAAGAGTTGGGATTTGATTATCGAGATTCCTTTCAAACAAGTCAGAGGTTTTGGTTAGGAGAAAGAGAAATATTACAGGAATTAGATCTTCCCAAAAGTGTAGAAATTTCAGCAAAAGAATTTGTTTTACATCCAGCATTGATGGATGGAGTGTTACGTACTGTGATAGCAGCGTATTTAGCTTCAGAGGATCATGCTCCCTTAAATGTACCTTTTTTGATAGATGAGTTAAGAATTCGAAAGCCGGTCAATGGGAAATGTTATGCGTATACTAAGCTTTTGGAAAACTTAGGTGAAGCCGCAGGCATACAGAAAAATAATATTATTATTTGTGATGAAGCCGGAGAAGTGTGTGTTGAAATTGACGGATTTGCAGCGCGAGAGTTCAAAGAAGCCTTCGATGAAATTGCTTTAGAGACATCTTTTTCTGGTTCTGATCAATTTAGTAAAGAGGAGAAAGGAAATACTGTTCATATCCGAGAGGTGTTGGAGCAGGATTCAACGTTATTAGTTGCCGCCCAACATTATCTTAAACAGATATTTTTTGAAGTAGCGAAAGTACCAGTAGATGAAATGGTGCTGGACAAAACTTTAGATTCATATGGGATTGATTCACTTATGATCCTTCAACTCAATCGGCGCTTAAGCAAAGACTTTGCCAATTTGCGAAAGACTTTGCTGTTTGAGCATCGTGCTCTGGAAGGATTATCCCATTATTTGGTGAAAGCCCATAGTGAAGAATTACAAAAGCTATTGCCTAAAACCACTTCAGCAAATGCTTCTACAAAATCTATTCCTTCTCTTTCTCTTCAATCTCGCGTTAAAAATAATGAGTTTCAAGAACGGATTGAAATAATTAAAAATCAGAACAATATTAGAGATAGAGATAAGGTTAAGAGAGATGACATTGCGATTATTGGATTAGCAGGCCATTATCCCAAATCCAAAAATCTCGAAGAATTTTGGCAGCATTTAACCAAAGGTTTGGATTTTATTGAAGAGGTGCCTGAAGAGCGATGGGATTATCGAGCTTATTATGATCCTGCCCCCAGGACACCGGGAAAAACACACAGCAAGTGGGGAAGCTTTATTCACGATGCTGATAAATTTGATGCTTTATTTTTTAATATTTCACCGAGAGAAGTAGAGCAAATAGATCCTCAAGAACGATTGATGTTAGAAATAGCCTGGAAGACTGTTGAAGATGCAGGCTACAACCCTTTAGCGCTTCAAAAAATTAGTCAAGGCAAGGTTGGAGTTTTCATAGGCTCAATGTGGAATGAGTATCAATTGTTGTTAGCAGAATCTCAACAAAAATTATTGTTTGGTAATTCTAATACCGCTTCTTTAGCTAATCGAATTTCTTATGTTTTGGATATTCACGGCCCCAGTTTAGTGATTGATACTGCTTGTTCAAGTTCATTGGTCGCCATTCACATGGCGGTTGAAAGTTTGCAACAAGGGGAATGCCACTATGCCATAGCAGGCGGTGTCAATCTTTCGATTCATCCCAGTAAATATGTCAATATGAGTCAGGCAGGATTACTGTCAACGGATGGAAGATGTCGAAGTTTTGGAGAAGGGGGAAATGGTTATGTGCCTGGTGAAGGACTGGGCGCTGTTTTATTAAAACCGCTTACAAAAGCATTAGAAGAAGGAGATCATATTTACGGTGTCATTAAAGGAACCAGTATTAATCATGGAGGTAAAACCAATGGATTTACCGTACCCAATCCTGATGCCCAAGCAGAATTAATCAAATCAGCATTTTTGAAAGGCCATATTCTTCCAGAGAGTATTGGTTATATTGAAACGCATGGAACAGGTACAGCATTAGGAGATCCGATTGAAATTACCGGTTTAGCCAAAGCGTTTGGAGAAATTGAAAAGGAAAGTTGTCCGATAGGATCGGTTAAATCTAATGTCGGCCATTTAGAAGGTGCAGCAGGAATCGTGGGGTTAACGAAAGTTTTGCTCCAACTGCAACATAAACAATTAGTGCCTTCGATTCATTCAGAAATTTTAAATTCTTATATTGAATTTGAAAGCACCCCTTTTTATGTACAGAGAGAATTGGGTGAATGGACATCTAAACCTCATTATAGGCGTCGAGCGGGAATTAGCTCTTTTGGGGCTATGGGAGCAAATGCCCATGTAGTTGTTGAAGAAGCACCAGAACAAACATTGCCCAATCAACAAATAAAACCCTATTATTTAATTACGCTTTCCGCCAAACAAGAAGAATCATTAAAAGAAAAAATAAGTGATTTAATTCATTGGCTAGAAGGAAATAAGGGTTTCAATATTAATTCAAATATAGAAGCTATTTCTTATACGTTAAATATGGGTAGAAGTCATTTTAATCATCGAGTGGCATTGGTTGTTTCAAATGTTGAGGAATTAAAGCAAAACTTAGAGAAACAAAAATATACACAAGGAGATATAAATAAGAAATCTGATAATGCGGTAATCTATAAACAGTTGTTAGAAACAACGTTAGAAGATTTAAAAAATAATCATTACCAGAATGAAATTGAATATAAAGAAAAATTAGAAACATTGTCCAGTCTCTATATCAAAGGCTATGACTTGGATTGGCAGTTATTACATCAGGGAGAAACACGTCGAAGAATTAGTTTGCCGACGTATCCATTTGTTAAGGAAAGATATTGGTTTCCTGCTAAAGCTTCTGGCAATAAAGAGGTTTTTTTAGAACAGCCATTAAATAACCATCATCCTTTATTGGGGGAAATATTATTCAGTGAAGGTTTAAAAGGAAATTTAATTTTTGAAAGAAATTTTAGCTGCCATGAAAAAATATTATCAGATCATCGTGTATTTAACAAACCTGTATTGCCTGGTGTAGCATATATAGAAATGATCTATGCTGCTGTAAGATTATTAAAGAATGATCGGAACTATTTTTTAAAACAAATAGTTTGGTTACAGCCATTAATGGTAGAAGCTAGTAAAGCTATTCAATTAAAAATTCGAGAAGAAAATCAAACTCTTATTGTTGTTGTCAGTACGACTCAATTAGAAGATGTAAAAATTCATGCGGAAGCCATATTAGAATTATCAAGTGAAGCGATGTCTGATTTTGTGTTATCTGTTGATGAAATTATAGAGCGTTGTCAGAGCAAACTGACAGCAGAAATTTTGTATACCAATTTTGATCGTATAGGGCTTAACTATGGTCCTTATTTTCAATGTGTTCGTGAGGTTTGGTTTAATAAAGACGAAGCTTTAGGACGATTAGAGTTAAATAAACAGTTTGAAGCTGAATTATCAAACTATATTTTGCATCCTGGATTGTTGGATAGTGCTTTACAAATTTGCTCATTATTTGAGTCTTCAGCTAATAAGCCGGACATTTGTTTACCTTTTTCTATGGGGCAAATAGAAATTCAACGATCGATGCCGTCTCGTCTGTATGTGTATACCAAACAAGTTAAGAAACATCATTACCACCTAATGTTGTTAGATCAAGAAGGAAATATTTGTCTGAAACTTAAGGATTTTATTGTACGCCCTTTTAACGCGAAAGAAAGCAATCATGATTATATTTCTCACTGGGTTCCAGAAAAATTATCTGTTTCAAGTATTGACACTAATTTATTTAAGCAAAAGGTGTTGTTGATCTATAGACGCGATGAAGAAAAATATAAAGAGGCATTAAAGCAAGCCTATTCAGACGCTAACGTAATAGAATTATGTTTGGAAAATTCGTTGTCAGAATCGCAACTTGATGTGTTGTTGTCGAATTTTCATGTAGATACTATTTATTTCTTAGGAAGTTTGTCCCAACCAATTCAGCAAGATATTGTTTTAAATCAATTAAATGAAAACCAGGCTTTGGGTGTTATTTCATTATTTCGTTTAGTTAAATGGTTGCATAATAAAGACTATTATAATGACTCTCTAATATTAAAAGTGTTAACACATCAGGTTTACGAAGTCTTTCCAGATGAAGCTGTTGCTCCACTCGATGGAAGTCTGGTGGGTTTGGCTCAATCCATCGCTAAAGAATATCCTAATTGGAAAATCAGTTGTATCGATGTAGATCAAGCAACTTTATTAAATATTGAAGAATGGGCATCACAGATAATAGATGAGCCTGAAGATACGAATGGAGCTTGTACTGCCTTACGAAATTGTCAACGTTATCGACGAATTATTCAGCAGTTGATTCTACCACCAGCAACCGAAACCTGTTTTCGAAAGCATGGCGTGTATGTCATTTTAGGAGGTGCGGGTGGTTTAGGTTTTGCTCTAAGTGAGTATCTAGCAAAAACTGTCCAGGCTCAATTGATTTGGTTGGGTCGAAGTCTAGGTTCACAGCATCAAGATAAAATAGAGCAAATTAAGTTATTAGGGAGTGAAGTATCTTATTTTCAAGTGGATGCATTGAACTTGGAAGATATGCAAGCGGTTGCAAAAAAAATTAGCGAAAAGCATAAAGACATTCAAGGGGTAATTCATTCTGCTCTTGAATTAAGAGATAAAAGTATAGGCAATATGGATGAAGAAACATTTTTAGCGGCCTTAAATCCTAAAGTAAAGGGTAGTATAATTTTGCATGAAGTCTTCAAAAAAAATTCTTTAGATTTTATGTTGTTTTTCTCTTCTCTGCAGTCTTTTATCGGTGCTGCAGGGCAAAGTAATTATGCGGCAGGGTGTTGCTTCAAGGACGCGTTTTCTCATTACTTGAATCACTTTAAGCCTTATCCTGTTAAGGTTATTAATTGGGGTTATTGGGGCAGTGTTGGCGTTGTTGCTAAAGAAAGTTATCGAGAATCAATGGCGGCAAAAGGAATACATTCTATTGCTCCTGAAGAAGGGATGGCGGCCATAGAGCGTTTACTTCAGTCGTCTGTTTCTCAAATGATCTTTGTTAAAGCTGAAGACCATATTCTCAAATCCATAGGTTTGCAAGGTAATCAAGAAGTCAATAGTCTTCCTTCTTTTTTAATTTTAGATCAATTTATCCAGAAATTAATATTATATAGTTTGCAGATGACGGGGATTTTCCAGTCTTGTCAACAAAGTTATGCTTGGGAAGATCTAAAACAAGCTATTCAATTGGTAAGTAATCATGAATTAATCTTACTAGAATTAATAGATAATTTTGCAAAGTTTGGTTATTTAGAATGTAAAGATCGCAGTTATCATTTATCTCATAGAGTAGATCAAGACACGATAAAATATTCTGTATTATGTGAGGAAAAAGAAAAATTATTAAAAGTGCATCCTGAGTTAAGCGCTCATATCCATTTAGTTTGGACCTGCGTATTAGCTTACCCCCAGATTTTGACAGGTAAAGTAAATGCGGTATCCGTCTTGTTTCCTGAAGGAAGTATGGAATTGGTATCCGGAATTTATCGGAACAATTCTTATTCTGATAAATTAAATATTCAGCTATCACAATACATTGCTGGATATGTTAAGCAAAGAATAAAAGATAACTCTCGTCAAACTATTCGGATTCTTGAAATTGGCGCTGGTACAGGTGCCAGTAGTGATTTTGTATTAGAAGCTTTAAAAAGTTATCAAGGTCATGTTCAATATGTTTTTACAGATATCTCATCAAGCTTTATTCGGGCGGCAGAATTACGCTATTTGTCTAAATATTCATTTTGTGAATTTAAGATTTTAAATATTGAGCAGCAGGCTTCAACGCAAGGCTTTGAGTTGGGAAGTTATGATTTAATTTTTGCGAGCAATGTCTTACATGCCACCAAGGATATACATCTTACTCTTCAGCATGTTAAAAGCTTGCTGAAAAATACAGGAATATTATTAATTAATGAGATTATGCAAAAATCATTATTACTTACTTCCACTTTTGGTTTAACGAAGGGCTGGTGGTTATTTGAAGACGCCGATCGAAGGTTATCAGGTTCTCCTTTGCTTTCTTACTCCAGCTGGCAGAAGGTTTTATCTCAACAAGGTTGGAAAGGTATTAAACAGCTGGGGGAGTCAGAAAATGGATCTTCTATTATTTTGGCGGAACGCCATGAAATAGTAGAGGGGTTTTTTGAGACTGAAAAAGAAAATGCCCAAGAAAAAAATAATATGGAGAAGATTATCGAAGTAGCTACAGCAATAGAAAAAATAGAGGAAGATGGCATACAAGATTATGTGATTTCTGTGTTTTCGAAAATCTTAAAATTTGACCGAAAGAAATTAGATACTGAAACCATGTTTGATGTTTATGGCGTGGATTCCATTGTTTCTTTGGAGATCATCAAACAGTTTTCGCAAGAGTTAGCATGTAATCTTTCGGCAACTTTATTATTTGAGTACAAAACTATCCAGCAATTAACTGAATATTTTATACGGCATCATTTAGATGCACTTCAGACTTTATTAAAGAAAAAACCCAGCAAGAATAGTATAAGCACTGAAAATTTATTTGAGATGCCTATGCGTACTTCTAAAATACAAAATATATCCTGTGCAGTTAAAACAAGAAAAGCTGTAACAGCTGTGCGCTATATTAAAGAAAGAAATGAGATGGAAGAGACAAAAGGAATAAATGATATTGCGATTATAGGGTTAGGAGGACGTTACCCGCAGGCAAAAAATGTAAGTGAGTTTTGGGAAAATCTTAAAGCCGGTAAAGATGGCATTTCTGAAATTCCAGCGGATCGTTGGGATAAAGAAGCATTTTATTCAGGAGAAGAATTTAAAGATGAAATGAGCTATAGCAAATGGGGTGGATTTATTGCAGATCACGATAAATTTGATCCGTTGTTTTTTAATATTTCACCGCGTGAAGCTGAAACAATGGATCCCCAAGAACGTTTATTTATGGAGATAGTGTGGACAACGTTGGAAGACGCAGGCTATAGCAATGAAAAAATTCAAAAAAGTAAAGAAAAAATAGGTGTATTTGTAGGTGTTATGAATAATGACTATGCCATTTTAGGAGCGCAAAGTTTAGGAAAAAATGCATTAGGAAGCTCCAATTACTGGTCGATTGCAAATCGCATATCATATTTCTTCAATTTTCAAGGTCCCAGTTTAGCGGTTGATACCGCATGTTCTTCTTCTTTAGTTGCTATTCATTTAGCATGTGAAAGTCTTCGAAACCACGAGTGCCAACTTGCGATAGCAGGGGGTGTGAATTTAATTTTACATCCAGAACATTTTATTCGGTTAAGTGCAATCCAGATGCTTTCTAAAGGAAGGCACTGCAAACCATTCGCTAAAGATGCGGACGGGTTTGTGGTAGCAGAGGGAGTCGGCGCTGTATTGTTGAAGCCTTTGCAAGCAGCGATACGTGATAATGATCGTATTTATGGGGTCATACGTGCCAGCAGCATTAACGCAGGCGGAAAAACCGGTGGTTATACTGTCCCCAATCCAGTGGCACAAAGTGAGTTGGTAACGGATACATTACGCAAAGCCAATATGGATCCGCATAGTATTAGTTATATTGAAGCGCATGGTACTGGCACTTCATTAGGGGACCCGATTGAAATCAGCGGATTAGTTACAGCATTTGGAAATGTTAAAAAACAAAGTTGCCCGATAGGATCGGTAAAATCTAATATCGGTCATTTAGAATCGGCGGCAGGGATAGCAGGGTTAACGAAAGTATTGTTACAGCTTCAGCATAAACAGTTAGTGCCTTCTATTCATGCTGAAGTATTAAATCCACATATCGATTTTGCCAATATCCCTTTTTATGTCCAAAGCGAGTTGGCAGAATGGAAATCAGTTGAAGGGTATCCTAGACGCGCAAGCATCAGTTCTTTTGGTGCTGGAGGCGCTAATGCGTATGTGATTATCGAAGAAGCACCTGAACAAAAGCTCTCGATAGGGCAATCTAAACCTTATTATTTAATAACGCTTTCAGCCAAACATGAAGAGTCATTAAAATTAAAAGTAGGCGATTTGATTCAATATTTAATAGAGAATAAAAGTAAAGCGCGACATTTGGAATCTATTGCTTTTACATTAAATAGAGGACGAAGTCATTTCAATTATCGCATCGCATTAGTTGTTTCCACTACGGAAGAATTAATAGAAAACTTAGAGAAACAAAGCTATTTCCAAGGAGATGCGAATAAAACACTGGACGATGCGGCAATTTATGAACGCGTACTCAAAGCTACATTAGAAGAGCTTAAAGCACAATCCTATCAGGATAAAAATGAATATAAAAAACAATTAGATGCTTTAGCGAATTTATATGTTAAAGGCTATGATTTAGATTGGCAGTTATTGCATCAAGGAGAGTCTCATCAAAAGTTAAGTTTGCCGACATATTCATTTTTAAAGCAACGATACTGGATTCCTGTTGGTTCAGAAATTAAATTAAATTATCAGAATCAGACAATAGAAAAAATACATCCTTTTATAGATAAAAACATTTCAACATTAGAAAGCCAAGCTTTCAAAGTGCTATTCTATAAAGACCAATTTTATTTGCGTGATCATCAAATTAAAGGTCAAAGTGTTTTACCAGGTGTTGTCTATCTGGAAATGGCACGCGCAGCAGGAAATCTAGCGAGTCCAAATCAATCAGTTTCAGTGATTAATGATGTGGTGTGGTCACAGCCTGTTATCGTTTTAGAAGATGTTGAAGCTGTTATTTATTTATATCCTCAACAAAATAGTAGTAAATTAAGCTATGAAATATCAACAGGAGAAGGTGAATTCAGAGCTATTCATAGCCAAGGGCAAATTGTTTTTGGTGATGAGGTAGTGAAATCAAAGGCATTACTTAATATTCATGAACTTCAAAAAAACTTATCCGAAACAATTCATAAAGAAGATTTGTATCAAAAATTCAAAACAATAGGCTTGCAATATGGCAAAACTTTTCAAGTCTTGGAATGGGTAAAAACAGATGGCAACCAAGCATTAAGTTATTTTAAATTGGCTCCTGATTTTAATTATGTCCATGAGAAAAAACAGCAATTTGGTTTGCATCCTAGCCTTTTAGACGGTGTACTGCAAACAGCTGCCGCTATCAATTTAAATAAGGATAATCAATTAGCTTTACCTTTCGGATTAGAAATACTTAAATATCATGATAGATTGCCTGAGTCGGGGTATGTGTATGTGCAAAGGCAACCATCTTCTAAAGAAGGATTATTAAAGTTTGATTTTCAGGTGACAAATGAAACTCAGGAAATATGTGTAGAAATTAAAGGGTTTACGGTAAGACAATTTTCCGAAAAACCATTGTTTCCTGAACCTAAAGTGGAAGTATTGCCGACAGTAGAAGAGATCTTAGCTTTACCAAACCAAGCCATGACCAATGAACTTTATTCAAAAACTCTGGGCTATATAAAAGAAATAGTGTCTTTAACTTTAAAATTGCCAGTAGATCAATTAACAGAAAAAACGCCTTTTGAACAGTATGGGATTGATTCTTTAATAGTAATGAAATTAACTCGAAAATTAGAAAAGGATTTTGGAATATTACCCAAAACATTATTTTTTGAATATCAAACCCTTTCTGAATTGGCAAGTTATTTTATAAAGCAATACCAAAATATTTTGCAGTTTAAGTTTTTAAATGATCATGAAGCAAGAAATGATAACCTAAAGCCTTTATATTTTCTTGAGTCTAACCAACCGATTTTTTCCAACCGTCTGATCGTTCGGCCTCGAAGCTCTGTTTGTTCAGAAATAAAATCTTCACATCTTGAAACGGATATTGCGATCATTGGCTTAAGTGGAAGATATCCTCAAGCAAATAATCTAGAACAATTTTGGGAGAATCTAAAAGCGGGAAAAGATAGCGTGACAGAAATCCCAAAATCCCGTTGGGATTATGAATTATTTTATGATGCAGACAAAAGTAAATCAGGGAAAAGTTATGGGAAATGGGGCGGTTTTATAGAGGATTATGATAAATTCGATCCTTTGTTTTTTAATATTTCTCCTAAAGAAGCAGAGCTTCTCGATCCGCAAGAACGCTTATTTTTAGAAGTAGCGTGGGAAACATTAGAAGATGCAGGATATACGTCTGAATATTTACAATCATTAAGTGAACTCAACCCAGCTATTCCTAATGTAGGTGTGTTTGTAGGCGTTATGTTTGGCTTATACCAATTATATGGTGCGGAAGAAACCTTAAAGGGAAATGGTTTGGGGTTAAATTCTTCTTATGCCTCTATCGCAAATCGAGTGTCATATTATTTAAACCTCACAGGACCTAGTATTGCAACAGATACGATGTGCTCTTCTTCATTGACTGCTATACACCTTGCTTGCAAAAGTATAAGGGATGGGGAGTGTCAAATAGCATTAGCGGGCGGTGTGAATATTACAACACATTCGAATAAGTTTTTATTATTAAGCCATAGTAAATTTCTAGCGTCAGATGGTAAATGTAAAAGCTTTGGGGAAGGAGGAGATGGTTATGTGCCAGGAGAAGGTATTGGGGCTGTATTACTCAAACCTTTATCTAAAGCGATAGAAGACGGTGATAAAATTTATGGTGTTATAAAAAGCACTAGCATTAATCATGGTGGTAAAACGAATAGCTATACAGTTCCGAACCCTAATGCCCAAGCAAAATTAATTGAACATGCATTTAAGAAGGCAGATATAGAATCCAAGAGCTTAAGTTATATAGAAAGCCATGGAACAGGAACAAGCTTAGGGGATCCGATCGAAATTCGCGGATTGGTAAAAGCATTTGGAGAAGTGGAAAAACAAAGTTGTCCGATAGGATCGGTGAAATCCAATATTGGTCATTTAGAGTCTGCCGCAGGTATAGCAGCTTTAACGAAAGTTTTACTCCAGCTTCAGTATCAACAATTAGTCCCATCGATCCATTCTGAAGTATTAAATTCGCACATCGACTTTGCCAATACTCCTTTTTATGTCCAAAGAGAATTAACGGAATGGAAATCTGCGGAAGGATATCCTAGACGAGCAAGCATAAGTTCTTTTGGCGCTGGAGGTAGTAATGCGTATTTAATTATCGAAGAAGCGCCTGAGAAAATAGTTTCTCGCCAACAAGCTAAGCCCTATTATTTAATTACACTTTCAGCGAAGCATGAAGAATCATTGAAACAAAAGGTAACTGATTTAATAAATTATATTCAAATTAACCCCAATCAAAACCTTGAAGCTATTTCTTATACTTTAAATGTAGGTCGAAATCATTTTAATTATCGAATAGCTTTAGTTGCCTCTAATTCAGCAGAAGTAAAAGAAATGTTAGAAAATAAAAAATATTTACAGGGGGAGGCGAATCAAAATATTGATGATGAAGAGGTTAATTTTAAAATTTTAAAAACCACATTAGAAGAACTAAATTCTATTGAAAACCTATCGCGGTATAAGAAAAATTTAGAAGTCTTAGTGGACTTTTATATTAAAGGCTATGACATAGATTGGCAGTTATTGCATCAAGGGGAATCTCATCAAAAGATTAGTTTGCCAGCTTATCCATTTTTAAGAAAAAAATACTGGTTTTCGCCAATGAAGGATTTCACTATCCAATATTCAAATGGTGTAAGTGAGTATGAAAAATTACATCCCTTAATTGATAAAAATATTTCGACTTTAGAAACTCAAGCATTTAAGAAAAAATTATTCAAAACAGAACCTTACCTTTCTGAGCATCAAGTGAAAGGCGAATGCATATTACCGGGTGCAGCCTTTGTTGAAATGGCTCGAGCTGCAGGTGAGCTCGCCTCACCGCATCGCTTTATTCACAAGATCCATCAAGTCACATGGATGAAACCATTGTATGTCTTGGATCTTCCTCAAGAGGTGACGATATCGCTGTATCCTCAGGTAGAAGGCCATATTGTGTTTGAGGTAACCACATCTATACAAGAAGAAACGATTATTCATGCGCAAGGAGAATTGGAATATGGAGAAGAAAATTATACTGTTGAGCCATTAATAGCTTGGGGAAATAAAGAAAGAGTTTTAGGCAAAGCGATTAAAACACTTGAGAGAGAAAAACTATATAAAAAGTTTTCAGCTTTGGGGCTTGAGTATGGACCAGCCTTTCAAGCAACTGAATGGATTCGATCTAATCAAGACGAAGCTTTAGCTTATTACCAATTACCAGAAAACTTGAAGTCAGATTATAAAAAGTATGGATTGCATCCGAATCTTTTAGATGCTGCCTTGCAATCGATTATGGGATTAGTAGCTGATACAAATGAAAATGAAGCAACTTTATTTTTACCATTCAAGATAGACACCCTGTTGTTAGCAGGAAATTTTCCTGAAGAGGGATACATTTATGTTCGTCATTCAGAGATGAGTGATAAATCATTGCCGAGTTATGATTTACAGGTATGGGATGAAGCAGGAAATGTTTATTTGGAAGTTCAAGGTTTTGTGTGTATGCCAGTCAGCCCTTTGTCAGCAGACAATTCCATTGTAGATGAAAAAGGAAAAGATGAGAGCTTTAATATGGAAGAAAACATAATGCGAAAAGAAATAAAAGAAGAAAAGGTTAAATTAAATTATTATCATTCTCAATGGAAAGTGGAATTTTTACCTGAGGTTACTATGGCAAATTACAGTACCATTAAAGCCTTAGGAGTGATGACCGACGATGAACAATTAGTAGAAAATCTAAAGGTGTTATTAAAAGAAACTGCTATTATTCCTATTGGATTGAATGAAACACTGGATAACATTGAAGCTATACTCTTGAATTCTAGCCAACCATTAACGCATTTAATTATCGGTACCCGGTTATCAAAGCCTTCGGAAAATATTACAGAATATCTTCATCAAGATTTGTACCACCTATTTAATTTATTTAAAGGATTAATGAAAGAAAAGCGTACTTCTATGTTAAAGACTTTGATGGTGTATTCCTATGAGGCTTCACGCTTGCTACCTGAAGTTATGTTGAATGGTTTCGCCAAAACTTTAAAACAAGAAAATCGCTATTATGAAATGCAAGTAATTGGTGTGGATGGAAATCAAGCTAGGCAAGCGATGGCGGCGCAATTAATAAACGAATTTATCGCTCCCAATCAAGATGTTATTCATATTCGTTACCGTTATATGGGGACTGTTCGTCAAGTTGAAAAATATTCTTCAGTTGAAGAAGCAGAATTAAATATAAAACAAGAGATATTGCTTTTACAAAAAGAAGGCGTTTATTTAATCACAGGCGGATTAGGTGGGCTAGGATTGATTTTTGCAAAAAATTTAGCTAAGCATCATCAGGCAAAATTAATTTTAACGGGGCGTTCACTTCTTGATGAAAAGAAAAAGGCATCAATTCGAGAGTTAGAAAGTTTAGGTTCAGAGGTTTTATATTTAACTGGGGATGTAGCAGAGTTTAAGGTCGTAGACAGTTGGATATTAAAAGCCAAAGAAAAATTTGGAAAAATTAATGGCATTATTCATAGTGCAGGGATTACACATGATTGCTTATTCTTAAGGAAATCCTGGGAAGAATTTAAAGAAGTCTTGTTGCCTAAAGTAATGGGTGTCACTGCATTAGATGAGGCGACAAAGAAAGAAACGTTAGATCTATTTGTGGTGTTTTCTTCTGTTGCTAGCTGCTTGGGTAATATGGGTCAGAGTGATTATGCAACAGCCAATGCCTATTTAGATGAATTTGTAAGATGGCGAGAAGGACAAGTTAAACAAGGAAATCGTAAAGGGAAATCGCTGACTATTAATTGGCCTTTATGGGAAGAAGGTGGCATGCAAGTGGATGATGCTACGAAAAATTATCTGTTAAATAAGATGGGGATGAAATCCTTGCCAACGGCATTGGGAATAGAAGCTTTTTATCAAGGGATTCAAAGCGCAAATTCTCAGTGGGTTGTATTATATGGCGATAAGCAAAAGATTAATGCTTTATTAACCCAGCAAGAGTTATCTGAAAAAAATAGTCAAATTGAATTTTCATCAGCCATTTCAGAAAGTCATCAAGTTGTGATTTTGAATTTGATTAATCAAGATCTTAGAAAAGTGATTGGTAAAGTGATTAAATTGTCCCCTGAAGAGATCAAAGAGAAAGAAGGATTAACCACATATGGATTTGATTCTATCAGCTTTACAGAACTCTCCAATCAGCTGAAGCGAGAATTTAATCTAGCCGTTGCACCGACGTTGTATTTTGAACATCCGACTGTTCAGGCGCTGTCCCATTACCTTTTGGAACATCATCGAAATCATTTATTAGTGCGTTATAAAGCACATATAAATAACATACAAGAAAAAATAGAAATTGATGAAAATAGAAATCTTCTTCAAATAACACACGCTCCTGCTCTTGCAGCAACAAAAAACTTTTCAAAGGTGGTAAGTCGTATTCAGCCTATGACTACTAAAGAAAGCAAAACAGATAAGAATAATATCAACTCCCATGAAATAGCCATCATTGGTATAGCGGGTATTTTTCCGGGTTCTAAAGATATAGAAGAATTTTGGCGGCATTTAGAGCAAGGAGATGTTTTAATCAGTGCTATTCCAGAAGAACGATTTAATGCCAATGCGTATTCAATTCCAAACTGGGGTGGGTTTATTGAAGATATAGATAAATTTGATCCAGGCTTTTTTAATATTTCTCCGCGAGAAGCAGAATTAATGGATCCACAGCAACGATTATTTTTGCAAACTGTGTGGAGAGCCATGGAATCAGCAGGTTATTCACCGGAGGTTTTTGCTGAGTATAAAACCGGATTATATGTCGGTGTTTCGTCACATGACTATTTAGATTTATTGATTCAATTAAACATTAATGAAGCCCACGTTCCGACAGGAAATGCGCATAGCGTTCTAGCCAATAGAATATCTTATTTGTTGAATTTAACAGGTCCCAGCCAAGCTATTGATACTGCTTGTTCTAGTTCTTTAGTGGCGTTACATCAAGCAGTGAAAGCCATTCAAACCGATGATTGCCAATTAGCTATTGTTGGAGGAGTGAATGCTTTATTGACTCCAAATTTATTTGAATCTTTCACGCAAGCAGGAATGCTATCTCCTGATGGTCGATGCAAAACCTTTGATCAATCTGCTAATGGTTATGTGAGAGGAGAAGGGGTTGGTGCTATTATTCTAAAATCGCTCCATAAAGCTTTAGAAGACAATGATTCTATTTATGGTGTCATCAGAGGTAGCAGTGTAAATCATGGTGGTCATGTAAATACTCTGACAGCGCCTAATCCCAATGCTCAAGCCGAATTAATTATTCAAGCGTATGAAAGAGGCAATATAAAACCGGAAGAAGTGAGTTATATTGAAACGCATGGCACAGGCACGAGTTTAGGGGATCCGATTGAAATAAATGGCTTAAAAAAAGCGTTTAAAGAATTAAATCCCCACTTAGAAAATCATTATTGTGCTTTAGGAGCAGTGAAAGCAAACATAGGACATTTAGAAGCTGCTGCGGGGATTGCAGGCATAATTAAAGTGTTATTAATGCTAAAATACAAACAAATTCCGCCACAAGCAAATTTCTACGACTTGAATTCTTATATTGATTTAGAAAATTCGCCTTTTTATATCCCTATTGATAACCAAGCAAAACCATGGGAAATAACAAATAACAAAAATATAAATAAAAAAAGAATTGCAGGAATTAGTTCATTTGGGTTTGGCGGAGCAAATGCGCATGTGGTGATAGAAGAAGGGCCGGAGCGCACTCCTTTTAATCAATCGTCTAAGCCATATTATTTAATTACGCTATCCGCTAAGTATGAAGATTCATTATTACAAAAAATTAATGACTTGATTAGCTATTTAACAGGAAATGCAAATTTATCCAACATTGAAGGAATGTCTTATACGCTAAATACGGGCCGAGTTCATTTTAATCATCGATTGGCATTGGTGGTGTCAAATACAAAAGAATTAAAAGAAAATTTGGAAAAGCAGAAATATTTTCGAGGAGATGTCAATAAAAAACCCGATGATGTAGCGATATATAAACAAGTGTTAAAAACAATTATGGAGGGATGGAGGTCGAATCAATTTGGAGATATTCATGATTACCGAGAAAAACTAGAAGCATTAGCTAATCTTTATGTTAAAGGCTATGATTTAGACTGGAATTTATTACATGAAGGTGAGTTTCATCAAAAAATCAGTTTGCCGACATATCCATTTTTGCAACAGCGATATTGGGTGCCTAGTGTGTTTAAAGCAATGCCAGGTCCTTCATATTCAATAATAGAAAAATTACATCCCTTAATTGATAAGAATGTCTCGACATTGAAGAGTCAAGCTTTTATGGCTTTATTGAATAAAGCTCAATTCTATCTGCGGGATCATCAGGTCAAGGGAGAAGCTGTTTTGCCGGGTGTAGCTTATTTAGAAATGGCGCGTGCAGCAGGCAATTTAGCTAATCCAGGCGAATTTATCACAACCATTAATCATGTGGTGTGGTCACAACCTATTGTAGTTTCAGGCAATGTCGAGGCTGTTATTTGTTTATATCCTCAACAAACGCATAACAAATTAACGTATGAAATATCAACAGGAGAAGATGAAAGAAAAATTATTCATAGCCAAGGAGAGGTTGTATTTGATGATGGGATATTAAAAGCAAAAACATTATTAAATATTGATGATCTCCAAAGAAATTTAACTCGAATTATTACTAAAGAAAATTTATATCAAGAATTCAGAGAGAGGGGTTTGGAATATGGTAAAACATTCCAAACATTAGAATGGATAAAGACAGATGGCAAAGAAGCTTTAAGCTATTTTAAATTATCAAAAGATTTAAATTCTGACAAAGAGCAATTTGATTTACACCCTAGTATTTTAGATGGCGTATTACAAACATCAGCAGCAATGCTTTTTGATAAAGAAAAGCTATTATTCTTACCCTTCGGATTAAATAGTCTTAAATTTTATAATCGATTACCAGAATCAGGGTATGTGTATGTGCAAAGGCAATCATCTTCTAAAGAAGGGTTGTTAAAGTTTGATTTTCAGGTGACAAATGAAACTCAGGAAATATGTGTAGAAATGAAAGGGTTTATGGTAAGACAATTTTCCCCCAAACCATTGTTTCCTGAACTTAAAACAGAATTATTGTCGACAGCGGAAGAGGTTTTAGCTTTACCAAGCCAGGGTGTTACCACTGAAATTTATTTGAAAACTCTGGGCTATATAAAAGAAATAGTGTCTTTAACTTTAAAATTACCGATAGAACAATTAACAGAAACAACGCCTTTTGAACAGTATGGAATTGACTCTATATTAATCATGAATGTAACCCGAGAGTTAGAAAAAGATTTTGGCGTATTACCCAAAACCTTATTCTTTGAGTATCAAACTTTATCAGATTTAACAAGCTATTTCATTCAACAATATTCCGTTGTTTTAGAAGGCAAATTTCAGAAACAAGATAAAGACTCTAGAGATGAGCAATTTCTCACAAAGCCGATAGCAAATTTACAACAATCTAGAATGGTGGCGTCCTCTTTACAGTCTCGCTTTGTTTCTTTATCAGATAAGAAGCCAGATAGAAAACTGGATGTTAATCAGACTGTCTTTGATATTGCCGTCATTGGTTTAAGCGGAAGGTATCCTGACGCCAATAATGTGGAGCAATTTTGGGAGAACTTAAAAGCCGGAAAAGATAGCATTGTCGAAATTCCTAAAGTGCGCTGGAATCATGAACTTTATTTTGATAATGATAAATCCAAGCCAGGAAAAGTCTATAGCAAATGGGGCGGCTTTATTGACGACTATGATAAATTTGATCCCTTATTTTTTAATATTTCACCGAAAGAAGCAGAGCTTTTGGATCCGCAGGAACGTTTATTCCTGGAAGTCGCTTGGCAGACACTGGAAGATGCAGGTTATGCTCCGGAAAACTTAGGTCAAGGCTATGCTGCGTCGGATAACGCGGTGGGAGTATTTGTTGGTGTAATGTATGGCCCTTATCAACTTTATAGTGCCGATGCTACCCTTAAAGGGTTGCCGCTTGTAGCCAGTTCTTCTTATGCCTCAATAGCTAATCGGGTATCGTACTACCTTAATCTGCATGGCCCCAGCTTAGCGGTTGATACGATGTGCTCTTCTTCATTAACAGCTATTCATTTAGCTTGCAAAAGTTTGCAAGATGGAGAATGCCAAGTCGCATTAGCAGGTGGCGTCAATATTACTTCTCATCCAGATAAATATTTACTGCTCAGTCAAGGTAAGTTTTTAGCGAGTGACGGTAAATGTAAGAGCTTTGGAGAAGGTGGCGATGGTTATGTGCCGGGAGAGGGGGTAGGAGCAGTGTTACTTAAGTCCTTGTCTAAAGCACTTGAGGATAATGATACCATTTATGGGGTGATTAAAGGCTCAAGCATTAATCATGGCGGTAAAGTTAATAGCTATACGGTGCCTAATCCCATTGCGCAAGGTGAACTGATCTTAGACGCACTACAAAGAGCTAATATATCGCCAGAAAGTATCAATTATCTTGAAGCCCATGGAACAGGTACAAGCTTGGGTGATCCGATTGAAATTAGAGGTTTAGCTAGAGCTTTTGGGGATGTAGAAAAACAAAGTTGTCCTATAGGATCGGTTAAATCTAATATTGGACATTTAGAATCTGCAGCAGGCATAGCAGCATTAACCAAAGTCTTACTGCAACTACAATATAAACAATTAGTGCCTTCGATTCATTCTGAAGTCTTAAATCCGCATATTGATTTTGCGAATACCGCATTTTATGTACAAAGAGAACTGGGTGAATGGAATGCAAAGCCAGGCTATCTAAGACAAGCTGGGATCAGCTCTTTTGGTGCTGGAGGCAGTAATGCGCATTTAATTATCGAAGAAGCGCCAGAACGACCTGAAATAGTGTCTGAAAATAAGCCATATTATTTGATCACCTTATCAGCTAAACAAGAAGAGGTATTAAAGCAGCGGCTCATGGATTTATTAGGCTGGACTATTAAACATAAAGATAATTCAAACTTAGCAGACGTTAGCTATACATTAAATGTAGGACGAAGCCATTTTGCGTGGCGATGTGCATTGGTGGTCAGTAGCTTTGCAGAGTTAGCAGAGAAGCTTGAACAATTACAGAACCAGAAAAAAGTGCCAGGTTGTTATTTAGGTAATGCTAGTAAAGAACCGGATGATAAAGCAATTTATACAAAAGTGTTAAAGGGCATTATAGAAGACCTTAAATTACAAGATTATGCAGATCCTATAGTTTATAAAGAAAATTTAGAATCGTTAGCTAACCTGTATATAAAAGGGTGTGCGCTAGATTGGCAATTACTGCATCAAGACGAAGCCAAGCGCAAGGTAAATTTACCTGCCTACCCTTTTTTGAAAGAACGATATTGGATTCAAAACTCTAATGTAAATAAAGAACACCAGCCGGAAAATTGGGATAATTCAGGTAATCAATCTGAGCACTCTAGCTTGGCCTTATATGAGCCTCGCTGGCAAGTACAAGAAGCAATTAAAACAACGCATATCAGCCTAGTACTAGCTCTAGGTGCTAATGTGGATCAGGTAGAAGCGTTGCAAGCTACTCTCCAGTGTCCAGTAATAAGTCAATCATTAGGGAATATTGCGATTGAGCAATTGCCACAAGAACTGTCACATATTATATATGTAGCTTCAAGTGAAAAGGCGAGTGAAGATGCACAGGATATCTTTGAATTAACACAAGGTATTATGCGCTGCAAGCGCTATAAGAACATGAGCTTAGTTTACATCACCACGTACAGAGATGAACTAATACCTTTTGGTGCAATGGTTAATGGCTTAGCTAAAACGATAGTGCTTGAACATCCGGGCTATCATTACAAAGTAGTACAAATAACTGATAGTCATGCTAATAGTTGGGCTGAAAAAATAAGCGTTGAACTACAATCTGAAATTAAAAATGAAGGGGCAATACGCTATGAGCAGGACAACCGCTACGTTAAGCAATTAGCACGCATCGACAGTAGTCTAGTTACTCAAGAAGCTAGTTTACCTTTACGTCAGAATGGTGTGTATCTTATTACTGGCGGATTAGGTGGCCTGGGGCTAATTTTTGCTGAGCACTTAGCCAAGCAATATCAAGCGAAGCTCATATTAACAGGACGCTCAGCCTTAGATACAGAAAAAGAGACTGCTTTAAATAAACTGAGAGGTTTAGGCAGTGAGGTGTTATATGTAAGTGGTGACATAGCCCACGAAGAAGAAGTAAAAGTTATCATTCAGCAAGCTAAGAACAAATTTGGGAATATCCATGGCATTATTCACAGCGCTGGTATAATTAAAGATAGCTTGCTAGTGAATAAAAGTATCGAGCATTTCAAACAGGTGCTAGCGCCAAAAGTACAAGGAACGGTGAATCTAGATAAAGCAACCCAAGAAGAAGCTTTAGATTTTATAGTGCTTTTTTCTTCTATAGCGAGTGTTCTAGGTAGTATTGGACAATGTGATTATGCTAGCGCTAATGCGTTTATGGACGCCTTTGCGCATTGGCGTAATAGTCAGGTGGAGCAGGGCAAATGCCTTGGCAAAACACTTTCTATCAATTGGCCGTTATGGGCAGAAGGGGGTATGAAAATAGATCCTTCTCTCCAATCTTTGCTAATTGAGCAGGTAGGCTTAGTGCCGTTAACCACGCTAAATGGTTTGCATGCGATGGAGTGTCTACTCATACTTCCAGTGTCTGATGCTGTCGTTGTTCAAGGCGATACCACAAAGTTCGAGCACTATTGTAAGCTGAGTACAGTTAGCACTTCTAAGATCGATGATCAGGTTTTATTATTATCAGATAGGCAGCCAGAACTTTTAAGCTCTACTAAAGACTGGCTTAGATCAACTTTTGCTGAGCTACTTAAACTTAATATTGCAAAGCTAGATGATACAACTTCATTAAGTGATTACGGAGCCGATTCTGTCCTTTTCACTGCATATGCAAATACTATCAGCCGCTATTTAGCCGTTGAGTTTACGCCAGCTCAATTCTATGTGTATTCTAATATTGAGCAGCTCGCTGAGTACTTACTTGATAAACATATCAATAATCTCGCAGCACACTTTGCTACGCAGCAAAGTGAAAGTGCAATTGTTAAAACCAATACCATAGCAAAGACAAATCCACCTTTGCAAACGCCAATTATTAAAGTGCAACAACAGTCTTCAGACGATCTAGAGCCGATCGCTATCATTGGCATGTATGGTCTTTTGCCACAATCCAATGACTTAGATTCATTTTGGCAGCACTTAGTTTCAGGGAATGATTTAATTACTGAAGTACCTAAAGAACGATGGGATTGGCAATTATATTATGATTCTACAAGTGGGAAAAAGGATAAAACCAATTCTAAATGGGGAGGGTTTATTCCCGATGTAGATAAATTTGACGCAGCTTTTTTTAACATATCACCCCGTGAAGCCGAATTGATGGATCCGCAGCATCGGTTATTTTTACAAACCGTATGGCATACGCTGGAAGCTGCAGGATATGATCCTGAATCGACGAAAGGAACTAATACGGGATTGTTTGTTGGCGTTCAATTCAATGAGTATCAAGACCTCGTTAGTCAAAACGGCATTTCAGATGCTTATGCGGCTACTGGAAACGCACATGCCATGCTGGCTAATCGAGTTTCATTTATACTGGATTGGCATGGACCGAGTGAAGCTATTGATACGGCTTGCTCTAGTGCCTTGGTAGCGCTTCATCATGCTATCCAAGCCATTCATTCCAATGAATGTGAGCTAGCAGTGGCCGGTGGTGTAAGTTTGATGCTAAGCCCCAAAACGTTCATTGGAACCTCGCAAATGGGAGTTTTATCGCCACAGGGTAGATGTCGAACTTTTGATGAAGGAGCCGATGGTTATGTCAAAGGGGAAGGAGTAGGCGCTTTTTTGTTAAAACCCTATTCTAAAGCCCAAGCAGATGGCGATATGATTCTTGGGGTTATTCGATCGAGTGTTGTCAAGCACGGTGGAAAAGCGCAATCGTTAACTGCGCCTAATGCTAGAGTGCAAAGTGAATTACTGGTAAAAGCTTATCAGCAAGCCAAACTTCCTATTGAAACTATTACCTATATTGAAACGCATGGGACAGGAACTAAGCTTGGTGATCCAGCGGAAATTGAAGGGCTGAAGCTTGCCTTCCAAAAACTTAATATTCAAAAAGGTGTTCAACCTTTTTGTGGCTTGGGCTCAGTTAAAACTAACGTCGGACATTTAGAGCCAGCTGCAGGTGTTGCGAGTGTCATCAAAACTTTATTAGCCATGCAACATGGGCAGTTACCTGCAAACGTGCATTTCCAACAAGTTAATACACATATTCAATTAGATAAAAGTCCCTTTTATATAGTAGCGAAAACCCAGCCATGGCTTCGATTAAAAAATGCAGCAGGCGATGAAGTTCCACGGCGAGCAGGCGTAAGCTCTTTTGGTTTTGGAGGTAGTTATGCCCACGTGGTGTTAGAGGAAGCACCTGCAAAGCCATTGTTAACTATGCCAATAAAACCTTACTATCTTATTGCTCTCTCAGCCAAACATCCTGATTCTCTAGCTCAAAAAATTCAGGATTTGGCAGGTTGGTTAACATGTCATCCAGACAGCTCAATTGAAGCAATTAGCTATACCCTTAATACGAGAAGAAGCCATTTTGAACATCGTATTGCTTTAGTCGTTTCCAATAGCAAAGAATTAAAAGAAAATTTAGAAAATAAAAAATACGTACAAGAAAATGCAGATAAAAAACCTGATGATGTAGCGATCTATAAACAGGTATTAGAAACAACTTTAGAAGACTTAAAAAATAAGCACTACCAGAATGAGATAAAATATAAAGAGAAATTAGAAGCTTTAGCCAATCTTTATGTTAAAGGCTATAACTTAGATTGGAATTTACTTCATGATAATGAGCCGCATCAAAAGCTTTTCCTTCCGGTCTATCCATTTTTAAAAGAGCGGCATTGGATTGCTAATACAAACAGTAATTCTAAAATAAAGCATATTCAACTTCACCCATTAATTGGCTGGAATACATCAACCTTCAATTCACCTCATTTTAAAACACAACTCAAAGGAAAAGAGTTTTTTACGGCAGATCACATCGTTGGCGATCAGAAAGTATTACCAGGAGTAGCCTATCTTGAAATGGTACGCGCAGCGAGTGTGTTAGCCCTGCCTCAAAATCCAGTGGCCATTTTGCGCGATATCGTTTGGCTTCAGCCTTTAGTGATAGATGATTCAGGAGTCGAAGTTAATACACGCTTAGAATTACAAGATGAACAGATGCGTTATGCTATTTATACGGTTCACGCAGGAGAAGAAACTATTCATAGCGAAGGTGCGCTTGAATATGGTAATTATCTAGAGCTTAAATCCTGGTCTGCTATTTCTGCTTTAGAAGAACGTCTTATCCATTCTTATTCTAAACAAACCATTTACCAGCATTTTGCTAAAATAAGTTTACATTATGGTAAGGCTTTCCAAGTATTAGAATGGCTAAAAACGGATGGCAAAGAAGTATTAGGGTACTACCGTTTGCCTGCTGGGTTAAGCAATAATGAAGATTATGGTTTGCACCCCAGTATTTTAGATGGTGCATTGCAAGCTGGTATTGGGTTCGCACTCGCGCAAGATCTTCCAATAACCATGCTGCCTTTTTCTTTAGACAATCTTAAAATTAACCACATGCCTCACCTGGAAGGCTATATCTATCTTAGACGTACGCCAGGTAGTGAAAGCTTATTAGAATTACAGGTGATGAATAATCAAGGTCAGGTTAGTGTAGAACTAAATGGCTTGGGCATGCGCCCAATTTCTAAAGAAATCTATGCGGATTCTCAAGCACAATTAAATTATTACACTCCCTGCTGGAACGTTGCTCCTATGTCGATGGCAGTTAATGAAACTATCCTTAAAAGTGTGTGCATAGTAAGCAATGATACTGGCTTTATTCGACAAATGAGGATCCAATTTCCAAAATGTACCATCATTCATTTGCTTAGTGGATCAAATTTCGCTCAAATTGACAAACAAACATTTCAAGTGCGCGTGGGGAATAAAGAAGATTATCAAACTTTTCTGCAAGCTATGCTGCAGCAGGGTATTACACTGGATTATTTTATTTTGGGACAAGGAATAGGGCAATTATCAAAAGATGTTGCAGCCTATTTAGATCAAGTTTTGTGTGATGTTGTGATTTTTATACAAACTTTAATGCAGTCAAAAGTATCCGGAAGATTACGTTTTATTGTTCCTTATTGGGAAAATAAAGTGATATTGTCACCGGAAATAATGCTCAAAGGTTTTGCAAAAAGTATTTATCAGGAACATCCTCAGTACCAGCTTCAACTAGTGGGGTTAGATTCTTCTGTTAAACAAGAAGTTCAGTTTTCACAAATGATGAGCGAATTGGAATGTGGAGAAACATTCCATATACTCTATAAAAATGGTCAGAGATTTGCTGAAGGCTATAAACCTTTTGTGATGAATCAAACAAATGAAAATAATTTAGCACGCCAGCCTTTGCCATGGCGTTCGGGCGGTGTCTATTTAATTACAGGAGGATTAGGCCAGTTAGGCTTTATTTTTGCTCAACATTTAGCTAAAACATATCAAGCTAAATTGGTGCTTACGGGCCGCTCGGATTGTACTCCCGATAAAAAGGAACGTCTCAAACAATTAGAAACACTGGGTGGCACAGTTCTTTATCTGCAAGGAGATGTAAGCGATAAAGTTACTGTAGAAAATTGGGTTGCGACTACCAAAACATACTTTGGTAGTTTGCAGGGTATTATTCATAGTGCAGGCATTTTAGAGGATGGATTATTAATACAAAAAGATTGGACAACTTTTCAGTCAGTAATTTCACCAAAAGTGCTTGGTGCTATAAATTTAGATGTAGCTACACAGCATGAAAATATAGAATGTTTTATTTTATTTTCTGCGCTTGCCAGCTGCTTCGGTAATGTGGGGCAAAGTGATTATGCTACCGCTAATGCTTTTTTAGATACATTTGCATCTTGGCGTACAGTCCAAACTGAACATGGTAGAAGAAACGGTAAAACACTTTCTATTAACTGGCCATATTGGAAAGAGGGAGGCATGTTAATTGATGAAGCTACCCAACGATTTTTTGAACAACAGATTGGGTTACAGCCTCTGTCTAATGACTTAGGTATCCAAGCATTTGCGGATAGTTTTAGAGGATCGATTACGCAATCAATAGTTCACTACGGCGATCCAACTCGCATGACCCAAATTGCTTCAGCCCAAGCCCATTTTCAGTCGGTTTCTGAACCAGTGTTTCCACAGGCACTGCACGAGGCAACAGTAGATGAAAACTCTTTATGGGATAAGACACTGAATTATCTTAAAGAAAAAATGGCTAGCGTACTAAAGTTGCCTGTAGATCACTTGAAAATAGATACTGCTTTTGAGCGTTATGGGATTGATTCGATAATGGTGGTAAATCTTACCAGAAGCTTAGAAGAAGATATGGGAAATTTACCTAAAATACTTTTCTTTGAGCATCAAAATATCAAGAGTTTAGCAGGGTATTTTGTGCAGCATCATGCAAAGACATTGAAAGAAAAGTTTAAACTTAAAAATACCCCCCAATCTTTACCCGCAAGATCTTATCCCGCCACTCATAAATTTTTAGAGAAAAAGATATTGAAGGTCGAAAAGACAGAAGCGAGTGAAGATATTGCAATTATTGGACTAAGCGGTCGTTATCCAATGGCTCGAAATCTTGAAGAGTTTTGGGAAAATTTAATGAGCGGGAAAGATTCTGTAACAGAGATCCCAGCAGAGCGATGGGATTATCAACACGATTATGATCAGGATCAAAAAGTTGCAGGGAAAAGTTATGGTAAATGGGGTGGCTTTATTGAAGACTACGATAAGTTTGATTCGCTATTTTTTAACATTTCTCCACAGGAAGCAGAGGTGTTAGATCCACAAGAACGATTATTTTTAGAAGTGGCATGGCAGACGTTAGAAGATGCTGGTTATACACCAGAACGACTTACTAAAGGGAGGGGTGATACTGCCATTGATGGACATCCAGTTGGGGTTTTTGTTGGCGTGATGTATGGCCAATATCAATTGTATGGGGCAGAAGAAAGCTTAAAGGGTAATGGATTAGCTCTGAGTTCTTCTTATGCATCTATCGCAAATAGGGTGTCTTATTATTTAAATTTACGTGGACCTAGTTTAGCAGTGGATACCATGTGCTCTTCTTCGCTGACTGCGATTCATTTAGCTTGCGAAAGCATCCTGCGGGGTAAATGCAAGCTCGCTTTAGCTGGAGGCGTTAATATTACTTCACACCCTAATAAATATCTTTTATTAAGCCAGGGGCGTTTTTTAGCAAGTGATGGAAAATGCAAAAGTTTCGGAGAAGGTGGTGATGGTTATGTACCCAGTGAAGGAGTTGGTGCTGTACTGTTAAAACCTCTGGAAGCAGCTCTTCAAGATGGCGATTACATTTATGGAGTAATAAAAGGCAGTAATATAAATCATGGGGGCAAAACAAATAATTACACTGTTCCTAATCCTATCGCCCAAGGAGTATTGATTGAAGAAGCGCTCAGGGAGGCTAAAGTTGATCCAGATACTATCAGCTATGTTGAGGCCCATGGAACAGGAACTGCATTAGGTGATCCTATTGAAATTAGCGGCTTAACTAAAGCTTTTGGTAGCACAAAACGAAATACCCCCTGTGCAATTGGTTCAGTAAAATCAAATATAGGACATTTAGAATCAGCTGCTGGAATCGCTGGCATAACGAAAGTTTTGTTGCAGATGCAGCATCAACTTTTAGTACCTTCTCTTCATTCAGAGCAGCTAAATTCTTTTATTAATTTTGTTGATACACCTTTTCGAGTTCAACACGAATTAGCTGAGTGGAAATGTCCTATTCTTGCTGAAGAGGGTGTATCTAAAAAATATCCAAGGAGAGCGGGAGTTAGCTCGTTTGGTGCTGGCGGTGCGAATGCTCATGTTATTCTTGAAGAAGCGCCCATTATAGCTACGTCAGTAGAGCAATCTAATAAACCATATTATCTGATTACTTTATCGGCTAAAACTAAAGATTCATTTAAACAGAAAATTTTTGAGCTAGATGCATGGCTTGAAAAAAGATTAGTTAATGTACCAAGTGAGAATGTTAGTCTAGAGGCTATTAGCTATACATTGAATATAGGCAGATGTCATTTTAATAAGAGGTGTGCATTAGTAGTGAACTCCTTAGTACAACTTAAGGAAACTTTGCAACAGCTTAAGGATGATCAAATACCTGCAAATGCTTTTATTAACTTAAGTGATGAAAATAATTTACAACAACAGCTTATTTATCATGAAGTAGTTAAGCATGTCACAGAAGAGCTAACTAAAGTAAACCAATTACCAGCGGATGAATATCGGGATAAATTATTGGCATTAGGGAATTTTTATACGCAAAGCTATGAATTAAATTGGGAGAAATTGCATCAAGGTGAGTCTAACAGACGTATTCCTTTGCCTGTGTATTCCTTTACCAAAAAACGTTATTGGATACCTCGTGCTCCAACAGTTTTTGATGCCAAAAAATCTTTAACTGCCACTTCTATAGGACAAAAACCAGTCAATGGCACAGATAAATTTGTATTAGATTCTTCCTCTCTTTCTAGTGAAGAGATGATACGCTTTGTCTTAAACAAACTGGCTTCTTCAGAGTTGACTGTAGAGGAAAGCGCAATGCTTTTGCCGGAAAGAATATTTATGCAAGAAACTCCAAATTAAGAGGATAAAATAAGTATGGAAAACTCAACTAAATTGAGTATTTTAGAAGCAGTTAAAAATAAGACCTTAGATGTTGAAGAAGCAATTAAAAAGCTTATGGAGTTAACAGTTGTTTCTTCCCCCAAAACCAATAATCATCCAATGGAAACTCCTTTACAATTAAATGATGAAAACAGATTAGGTCTTGATTTGAAAAATATTATATTAGCAGTGTTAAAGCTGGAGAATGAAGATATAAATTTAGATACTTCACTTTTAGACTTAGGACTTGATTCTATCACCGCAACGACTTTTGCTAACCAAATTAATGAAAGATATCAATTAAACATTTTGCCTACTTTGTTTTTTGAATTTACCACACTGAGAGGTTTTGCAGAGTATTTATATCAGCATCATCAATCGGAAGTAAAAAACTATTTAGATAATATGGTTGGAACTATAGCTTTACCAATCGCTAATTCAATAGCGAATCATTCAGAAATAATAGTTGCTAATACAACTACAAAGTCTGAAGTAATAGAGCGAAAATTAGATGAAACTTTTGATGCGCAATTTAATCATCAGGATATAGATGCGCTTTGGCTTCGAGCTTCACAAAAGACGTCAGTAATCACTAACAGTATGGGTGATGTAAATAATTTGCAGGTCCCTGTAGAGTTATTAATGATCCCACAAAAAAATGGTTTGAATATTGAAATAGCTCTTGCTGGGCAAGGTCAACCTCTGCTGTTACTGGGTGGATTGCTGGTGCCTTATCAAGCTTGGAAGTATCAAATAGAAACATTGTCCAAGTATTATCAACTGATCATGTTTAATCAGCCGGGATGTGGTAGAAGCGATATTGATAAAGGGTCTTTAAGTCTTGATACTATAATTCAAAATATTGCTCATGTTTTAAGTTATTTGGAAATTACTGATAAAATTCCGATTATAGGGCATTCGTTTGGAGGAATTTTAGCGCAAAAATTTTGCCTGGACTATCCTGAACGTGTTTCTAGCTTAACAGTGATCGCTTCCACAGCAAACACAACAAACATCTCCAATGATTTTGGAAAAATAATTAATGAAATGTCAGGCAATAAAGAGCTTTTGGCTTTGATGCGAACAGTAGATATGAATATTGGTTTAATGCCTATATACGGAAAGATAATGCAGGACTTTAATATATTAAGCGAGCTACAGAATATTAAATCACCCACTTTAATTATTGCAGCTGAAAATGATAATTATATGTTGCCGGAATACAGTCAAGCTGTTCATCATCAAATTCGATTGTCACATTACGTATCAATACCGAAAGCAAAGCATACAGCTATATTTACTCATCATCAGATGGTTAATGAATCTATTCTAGAATTTTTAACAAGCAATAAAATAAATTCAGTCTCTTCTGCAATTCCTGAAGTAACGGCAATGTCTATTTTTAAACCGGCTACAGAGACTTCTTTGCAGACACTAGAAAAATACATTAATAATCAAGAGATAGGATTTAATGCAAATTTATCTCCTATTGCTGCTCAGATGGGATATTTATTAAACCAATTATTATTAAAAAATTATAGTGCAACTATAAAATATCAATGCTTTTTTCTTACTTCGTATTTGGAAAGTCTTGATGTGGGATTAAAGTTGGCACGGCACAGAGCACGCAGCAACGTTCCAAAGAGTAATGGAAAAATACTTATTTTTGATCCTGATAGATTTTTGCAAGATTATTTTGATCCTTTGTCAGTCGGGCAAGAAAAGGCATTGGTGCCTGCCTTATCTTTCTGTCCTAACCTTTTACTTTTAAAACAGCGATTGCAGCAAAATAGCTACGCTGCAGTAGTATTATCAACTAAGATTTTGACGGCAGACATCCAAAATATTTTTTCTTTCTGTCAAGCGCAGCGCATGATGACCATTCTTTTGGTTGATGATGAAACAAATACAAAAGACGAATTATTTGATAGTAGCCTTATTGATTTGACTGATGCTGTTGTCATAAGTGAACGATTGTTTGACGGCCAATTACCATTAGGAGTCTGTGCTATAAAAAGCAATAAACTTTCGCCTTGGAATAAAGCGCCTTATGAGGGCATAGTACGAAGTATATTTAATGTTTATGGACCCACCCTAGCCGTTGCAAAAGAGATATTGCTTAAAAAATTCAGTCATCTTAATAGCGATAAAGAGATACAAAACTATTTACAAAAAATATCTGCTAGTCACGAAGAAACCATTAATGCCTATGCTGATTATGTTAATCCTGGATTTGTTGAGGTTTTAAAGAATTATGGTTGGCATGGTCGTTTTGAACAGGCAATAGGGTCGCAGTTTCAAATGACATTACTTCCTACCCATAAAAAACAAGCAGTTATAGATTGTTTTGCTAATGTGGGCACTTGTCCACGAGGCCATAACCCTGTCGATATTGTTGCGGAAGTTTTGCATAAACATGATTCGTCCGAAGATTATTGGGAAAAATTATGCTGTTTCTTGCATGAAAAAACCGGTTTACCAAAGGCTTTTCCTGCTGTCAGTAATCTCACGGCTATTGAAACTGCTATAACTTTATCTTTACTGGCTAATCCTGAAAAAACACGAATATTATGTTTTGTAGGGGGCGTAGGATTTACCCTCATTACTTTAGCAAGCTCATCTGATGGAAAGGGAAATCAATTTGCTCAGCCTTTTTATCCGGCTTATTTTGATAATGTTTTTATTGATCCATTCTCTGATGATGGGTTGGGTAAGTTAGAAGATGAATTAAAGTCGGGTAAATTAAATTTAGTATGGTTTGAACCTATTGCAATTGATGCAGGCGGGCTTCGTACGCTTCCTATTGATGCAATTGAGCTTATTAATCGTTATAAAGATCAATATCAGTATCATGTAGGAGTAGATGAAACCTGCACAAACTTAATGACTGGTAAACTACTTAATTCAGAAAAAAAAGTGCACTCTCCAGATATTGTTGCGCTTGCTACGGCATTAGGAGATTCCTTGGCAACTACAGGGATCGTGCTTACTTCCGAGAAAATTTATAAACAAGCCTATCATACAAATCAAAAATTAGTTATGCGGTTACAAAATTATTATATTAATCAGCTGAGTGCACATATTGCCTTACATTCATTAAAGTTTATTTTTGACAACAAATGGAACAGCAAAGCTATAAAAGTAGGCGGTTATTTTAAAAAGCAGTTAAATAAATTGTTAAAGCAATATGATTTTATCAAAGAAATTCGTGGGGAAGGCTTGCTCTTAGCGCTGCAATTTAAACTTGAAGGCCAAGCATCTTTTATTCAGCAATGGTTTGGTTACCTATTTTGGGGGGCATGCTTACGGGATGAAATTGCAAGTATTGCTGTGAGTGTCTGTCCTATGCACTTTGATACTATAAGATTTATGCCATCGCTTAATTTTACAACAGACCAAGTCGATAGTGTAATCGGCACTTTAGCAAGAGTTTTAGATAAAGGAGTTTTAGGGATTGTGCGTGAAACTGCAGCGTTTAATCAATCCATAGGAAATCAAAATCTCGCTAATTTTTTAAATGATATTGTTCAACTAGGAGTGCAAAGAAATGGATAATATTTCTGACACAGCAGATTTTAAGGAGAAATTTTGTATCATAGGTGGTGGTCCCATTGGAATTGGGATAGGAAAAGTATTTACGCAAAATAAAATATCATTTGATATTATTGAGAAAGAAAGTGATTTTGGTGGCTTATGGGAAATAAATTCTGAAGCAAGTAAAGTTTATAGATCTACTCATTTAATTTCTTCAAAGCGCAATACGCAATTCAGTGATTATCCGATGCCTGATAACTATCCAGATTATCCTAATCACCGGTTATTTTTAAAATACTTGCGCAGTCTGGCAACGCATTTTAATTTATATTCACATGCAACTTTTAATACAGCTGTTATACATCTAGATGCAATTGATGACAAATATTGGAAAGTCCAACTCAGTAATGGAGAAGAACGCATTTACCGAGGTGTGCTCATTGCGACGGGTCGTTTATCTGAACCTCTAATGCCAGAGTATCCTGGTAAATTTTCTGGTTTAGTACTCCATTCTGATCAATATAAAAACCCTGATATTTTCAAGGATAAACAGGTTTTAATTGTGGGCGCAGGAAATTCAGGATGCGATATTGTCATCGATGCTGCGCATCATGCGGCTAAAACAATACAAAGTACTCGCCGTGGTTATCACTACATGCCTAAGTATATTCATGGTAAGCCTACGCAAGATTGGTTAATGGAAATTGGCACACAATTCAAAACGAATAAAGAATTATGGGCGCATGTTAAAAATATATTTAAAATGGCAGGCTTTGATGGAGTAGATTTTGGTCTGCCAGAGCCAGATCATGAAATTTATGCTGCTCACCCAATAATGAATTCGCAAATTTTGTATCATATTGGTCATGGCGATATACAAGTTAAACCTGATATTCAACTTATCAAAGAGCATAGTGTTGTTTTTACAGATAATACCGAAGAAGAACTGGATGTGATTATTTATGCGACAGGTTTTTGTGCGAAATTTCCTTTTCTTCCCGAGAAATATAATATCAAAGATCAAGATAATTTAGACCAGTTATTTATGTATATGTTCAGTAAGCAGTTTGATAACTTATTTTTTGCAGGTTTTCTCAATGCACCTTCTGGACTGGGTAATTTAGCAAATGCAGCGGGGCGTCTCTTGACCAATTATGTTAAAGCCCTAATAACCCAAGCTCCTGTTTTGCAGATTTTTAACCAGCTGAAGCAAGGTCCCAATCTTGATTTGGGACAAGATATATATATTAAAACACCACGTCATAAATTAGAGGTAGACATGTGGAAATTTATTAAAGCTGTTAATTTTCTATCGACAAAGTTAGCTGATTAATTTATATAAATATAAATTTTGCGTTTCAACAGGTGGTTTGGTGAGGGATAGATTGATGCTTACCTTACATAAATGTAAATAATCTTTTTTGACCTTCACGCATGCGAAAAGCAATAAAATCTTCTTTTTTAGTAAATTGTAGGTAAATATTATTATGTAAAAGATAGGCAAACGGTTTGCCAGGTTCTTGGCCATAGGAATGCCCGGGGTATATGTGCGTTTCAGGTGGAATAATTTCTTTAAGGCGCTGGAGGCTATCAAACATCTCGTTGGGATCACCGCCTTGCGTGTTGCAGATACCGCAGCCCTCAATAAACAAGGTGTCGCCCGTAAACAGTGCGTTATCGATCCAATAAGAAATTGCGCCTTTGGTATGTCCTGGTGTAAGCAGTGGGAGTATTTTAATTTGTCCTACGTAAAATACATCCGGTTGTTCTATAGGCTGTAAATTAGAGCAAGAAAAATCATAATAATCGCTTTCGATTTTTGACATCTTTACAGGTATTTGATATTTCTGAGCAAAAGTTTCCGCTAAGTTGACGTGATCAAAATGATGATGAGTTAATAATATGGTCTTTAATGTCACTTGGTGGAGAGCAAGTTGTTGTTCAATCTTATCGAATTCCCAGGCGGGATCGATTAAAAGTGCTTCACGTGTTTCTTGATTAATAACCAAATAGCAATAATTTTTAAATGCTAATTTGCACACTTTAATGGGGTAGACAATCGTACTCATGAGCGTAAAAAATCAGGTAATTTTGTTAAATTGCTGGAATCTTGGCTGAAAGGCGTTAGCAACGCGAAGGTTTTCGAAGCAGAAGCCGTCATCAAATTATATTTAACGAAAGTGGCCAAAGTGCCAGTAGGCCCCACATCTAAATAAAAATAATTATTTTTAGTTTCCAGTGCTTGTATGGTTGCTTGAAATTGAATCGGCACGCGAATAATGTCCCAAAAATGCGTATTGGATAATGTTGTTACATTTTTTGCCTGCGCCGCAGAAATAAAAGGTAGCGTGGGAAATCGCAATGATTGCTGACGAATAAAATTAAAATAATCCGGTGCGGCTGGATCAATCAGTGAAGAATGAAATCCCTGATTAACAGCTAAGGCTTGAAAGCTAATATTTTTCTCTTTTAAAAACATTTCAACCTCTTTAATGCTAGCTTGTTTACCCGATATCACAAAATGTGAATAAAAATTGGTGGCCGCTAATTCACTGTTTTGTTGCAGGAATAAATTATTATTATAAAAAGCAGGCTCATGCAAAATGGCTAACATGCTACCAGGCAAGCAGTTTTGTTCTAACATTTGTGCTTGGGTAATAATTGCTTGCAAGGCATTTTCAAATGGCATTATGCCAGCAAAAACCGCTGCGGTGAATTCGCCTAAGCTGGTGCCTAATACATAGTCGGGTATTATGTTTTGTGCCAACAATACTTGGCCTAAAGCATGTCCAACTATAAAGATAGCAGGATGTGTTAATAGTGTGCGTGTAAACGCATCACTTTTTTTATATTGCTCATGATAAAGCTCAGCAATGATTGATGAACCGGTAATCGCTTTAAAAAGAGCATCGCCTTTTTGCATCCAATAGTTAAATATAGGTTGCCGTTCATATAATTCACGACCCATATGATAGTAATGTGAACCTTGGCCAGAAAACATAAATACAATAGGTTTCATAATGATAGCGATCGTAGAGAAAAATTATTGCCCATTTTTGATACGTTTTACTAAGCCAGTAAGTACTATGCCAGGACCTATTTCTTCAAATTCCGTTTCGCCTTGCGTAAGTAGATGTTCGATAGACTCAGTCCAACGCACAGGCTGCGTAATTTGTTGTGCAAGGTTTTGCTGTATCTCACTCCCTTGATAAGGCTTCGCTGTCCAGTTTGCGATGACAGGGATACTGGGTAATGAAAATTGAAATTCTTTTAAATACTGTTCAAACTGTTCTTGCGCAGCCCGCATGTAAGGAGAGTGAAAAGCACCGCTGACTTTAAGGGGAATCACCATCGCGGCGCCTGCTTGTTCTAAAATTGCGCAGACACGATCAATATCAAATTTTTGACCAGAAATAACAATTTGCGTATGAGAATTATGATTGGCGATTGCCACATTCATTAAATCGTGTTGTATGAGTAGGGATTTTATGACGTCTGCTTTCAAGCCAACCACTGCTGCCATTGCGCCTCCCATTGCCTGCGACATTAGTTCGCCGCGTCTTTTAACTAGCTTCAAACCGGTTTCAAAGTCAAACACATCCGCCGCAAATAATGCATTATATTCACCTAAGCTATGACCTGCTACGTAAGTGGGTTTGAGTCCTGTTTCTTGTGTTTTTTTCAAATAAGACAAAGCATTAATAGTATAAAGAGCTGGTTGAGTAAATTGAGTGTGATTAAGTTGCTGCTGCGGATCGTCATGACACAAAGTTTGGAGGGAATATCCCAGTATAGCATCCGCTTTGGCGGTCAGCTCGCGAAATTCCGTGAATAAGGTATGCCCCATACCTTTCGTTTGCGAACCTTGACCGGGAAATAGATAAGTCGTCATGTAAATTTCCTTATTTTTTAGACTTTTAAAATGAAAAAGAATATTAACACACCCTTTAAGGAGACGCTACTCGGCGGTTAAGCACTTCATTATTCAACCCCGATTGATCGTGATAAAGCAAAATATGTTGAAGTAAAAGATCGTCAAGCTATGTTATGTACAGCGGTAGAGCAATTTGTTTGTGCGGCAGAATTACTTACCGGTAAAAAAGATTCGCATATTAATGTGAAGTAGGCCGTTGTTATCTTGATGGAGATGGAGCTGCGCAATGTGAACTACGAGCCTTCGCATAATTTTCAATGCGGGCCTAAGAAATAATTCTATTCCTGATAAAAAATAGAAATATATTGAGCCATCATGTACTATAATTTCATCGGATTCTTAATAATTAATAAGACATAAGGAATTTTATCATGCAAGGCATTACACTATCTTCAGCAGCCATATCTGCAATTGATAAAATAAAAATTTTACAAAAGTACGGTGAAGAAAAAATCACAGCAGCACAAGATCAAAAAATCACCAGCCATGCGCGATATGAACACTGTTTGCAAGCGGCTTATTATTATCAAGCGGCCTGGGCATTAGCTAAAGACAACAAGGAGGAAAAATCTGCTATTCTTCAGCAAATAAAAAACATAGAGCAAAATTTCTCACGACTTGCGTTTGATCCATTACCGGCTACTTTTGCCAGTGTGGCATTACCCGACGCCAAACAACAAGCTGTGCTGCAAGACGTGCAGCTGAATTGCCTGGGTATTAATCCGCATAAGAAAAAACTACTAGCGATTCGCCAGGATGTGAAAGCTAAATTAACGAGCTACCAAGAATCTTCTAATATTAAAACAACAACATTAAGTGATCAAAAACCGCTAACAATGCAGTCTATTTATCAGGATATTACATGCCGTATTAATAAGTTATTTACAGATATCATAGAAGAAAGTATCAAGCAGTATAATGAATTAACAGGTATTAAAAAAATAACTTGTGATTATACCTTCATTGCTTTGGGTTCCTTAGCGCGCTCCGAAATCACGCCATATTCCGATATAGAATTTGGTTTATTAATAGAAAACAAAGACGACAAAGCCAATCAAGATAATAAAATCTATTTTCGTAATTTATGTCGTTTGATCAATTTTAAATTATTGGCGTTAGCTGAAACACCTGCGAGTGCCATCAAGATCAAAATGCCTATTGTTGACGGTAAGCTTATTCTGGATCCTATTCCCAAAGGGTTGTGTATTGATGCCTGCGTACCCGGTGGTTATAAAAACCCCTTAGGCAAACGGAATAATAAAGGTGACATAGAATTTGAGTTAATCGGTACGCCAAAGGAATTGGCAGATTATCAGGATGAAAAGCATTATAGCGAAAATGGCAAACTGAATGGCGAACCTTTTTTGCCAGGTTCTCTTGTTCACAGTTGTTGTATAGTTGCCAGCGCAAATCAGAAAGTTAATTTACTGCAGCAATATCACAAATTGGTAATTGAAAAACTCGAAACGCCTATTACGATAAAGCCAGAAATGCTATCGGGAAAAGCGTACGAGCTTACCTTAAGAAAAAAGCGCGCGCTTAAATTATTGTATGTTGATTTAGAACGCTTTCAGCTAAAACTAGGACGGCAAGAACCTGGTCAACGGTTGTTTTCTGTAAAGCATGATTTTTATCGTTTGCTCAACACTATTATCGATCAACTTGCACATTATTACGGCAATGAAAAATTGAGTCTTTGGGATAGGGTCAATTATTTTTCTACTGAAAAAACAGATCCAAAAACCTCAAAAATCTTTGATGAAAAAACTTCCCAGCAACTTAAAACAGCAATAGACACTATCGTCGAAATGCGCTTGGCCATTTATTGCGATGCCGATGAACAAATAGAAATTACAGAATTTAAGGGTTTTGTTGAAATGTTTGAAGCAACCGGCGATTTTGATGAAAAATCGATTTTACCAACACCTAATAAAAAATATACTTTGAAAATGAAGGCTATTTTTGAGGCTTTAAAAACCGAGTTTATGCTGCATAAAATGGCAAAAAACTTTTGTGATAATTTTTTAGATGATAAGTGGCATAAAGGTATTAAAGTGATTGATGATAAATTTGCCAAGGCAAGGATTTTGGATTTTTTATATAAAAAAGAAAAGGCACTGGCACTGTATAGTGATTGCCTGCAGGATGAAAAAAATGATGACTATCAAGAATGTTTAGTTTATAGAGCATTTGCTTATCATCCTGTAAAACAACGGTTAGATTCTATCGACGATTTTTATACGCTTCGTAGTGGCTTTAATCATTTAAGTTCAGAAAACTTAGACAAACAACTAAAGTTCGCGCGCTATATCGTGCTGTTTGTACCACTGTTAGTCGAACATCGATTTTACCCTGAAGCCAACGATTCACTTCAAAAAGCAGAACTAATTTTTAGAAATCAATTGGGAAAAGCTCACCCAGAATATGATGAATTACTGTTGTTGCAAGCATTAATGAATCAAAAGATGGCAGAGGATAAAAATGTTCAATCTTCTCTGCGTCATGAAATATCCGAAAAAAATGCCGTAATTGAAAAAATTCTAAAGCTGCGGCAAGCTGTACTGGATGATAAATTTATCACAGATGAATTAGCCTATTACGTCGAACCCAATGGTCAAACAGCACCTGGGATCGATGATATCTCACCTTTAGCTAGTTGGATCAAAGAAAAATTATTAGATGGTGATGCACGTGTTTTGTTATTGCAGGGTGAAGCCGGTGCCGGTAAAAGTACATTCAACCGTCATCTATTGCGTCAACTATGGGATGATGATGCCTGGAAGAATTTTAAAGCAGGTAGCGCTGCTCCTGACGCTTATTTACCGATATTCATTCCGCTCGCATGGTCTAGTGTGAATCCGAATAAATTGCTGAACCACTTAGATATTTATATTCCTGATAGTAAGGATAAATTTACTAAAACAGAAATCAAAGTGATCGCGAGTCAGTATCGATTGTTATTAATAGCGGATGGTTATGATGAGATGCCACAAAAAGAATCCATTAATTTGTATGATGAGAATAATTTCAATGATTATAATGGGCGTGTAAAATTAATCATTAGTTGTCGAATGCAGCGCGTGCAAGAACTGAATGAGAGCCGTGTTTTTATCCCGCATGACAAAAAAAGTGACGGTAAAGAACAAGGAGTGATTTACAAAAAACGCTATGTTGCCGCTTTTGATAAAACACAAATTACTGATTACTTAGGTAAATACATAGCAAAAAAAATAAAGGAAAAAGAAGACGAAAAAGAACTTATTGTATGGCCAGATGTCGCCATCTATCAAAAACATCTAAAAGAAATACCAGAATTAGAGAAATTAATTACCACACCATTTTTATTGTTGATCATGGTGCAAGTATTGCCCGGTATCGTTGAGGAAATAGCAAAACTTAACAAAGACAAAAAAGATGAGAAAGGTGGTGTTGACACCACCTTACAGCTTACGCGTGCGAAACTGTATGATCGTTTTGTCGAAAACTGGTTTCTGCGCGAAAAAAATAAATTGAATCTAGCTTCGCCGAAGCAATTCGAATGTCCCCCTGATATCATAAAAAACTACTGGCAATTTTGTTTGGGATTAGCGCAAAAGTTACATAAATTAGCTCCTGCTACAGCAGTGCAATATCCCTTTGTTGCTATAAGCCCAGCGTGTGGGAATTTAGATTTAGGAGAAGAAGAATCAAAACCAATTAACTCTGATGGTTTACAAGGTCCTTGGGTAGAAAAATTCTTTGGCAATAAAGATACTAACATTGCATTAGCCCGTAAAGGCAGTCCATTACGAGTAGATACGGGGAATTGGCACCAATTTATCCATGCTTCTTTAATTGATTATTTCCTGACTACCAGTGTGTGGAAGCAATCTAAACCGGTGATTGCGCCTGAGGTGAAAGACACTGTAAAAATTGATGTCCAACCACCGGTTTCACCCACAGCAACAAAAACTGTTACTGAATTATATAGTATGCAGTTGATGCAAAATAGCTCTGAAAGTATTTTGACAGGAGCTTTATTAACTCGTGATCAAATTTTCTTTTTAGCGGATAGGGTAAAACAAGACAAAGAGGGTAAAGACAAAGAAGACAAATTTGAAAATTATTTATGGAAGTTGGTTGAGCGCTCTAAACAAGAACCCGCCATGGCTCAAGCCGCTGCCAATGCCATAACGATTTTAAATGCAGCAGGCGTGAGCTTTGCAAGCAGAGACTTACGCAAAATTAACATTCCGGGCGCTGATTTGAGCTCTGGGATTTTAGATAGTACCCAGCTCCAAGGTGCCAATATGACGGGAGTCAACTTACAAGGCGCTTGGTTACGTGAAGCAAATTTGAGTGGGGCTCAATTAAAAGATATTAATTTTGGTGAGTTGCCGTTGCTTCTGTTAAAAGGTGGATGCAATTCCATTCAGTACTCTCCTAATGGTCTTTGGTTAGCAGTGGCAAGTGGTAATGAGATCATTGTATACGATGCTCAAAGCAGAGAATGTATTCAAACGCTAACGGGACATAAGGACAATGTGTTGAGTGTCGCCTGGGATCATGAAAGCAAGCACCTGGCATCAGGAAGTGATGATAAGACGGTGCGCATATGGAAAGCGTCGAGTGGTAAAGCATTACGGGTGCTGCAAGGGCATACGCGTTCAGTAAGCAGTGTTGCCTGGGACCATGAGAGCAAGCGCCTGGCATCAGGAAGTTTGGATAGTACGGTGCGCCTATGGGAAGCGTCGAGTGGCAAAGCATTACGGGTGCTGCAAGGGCATACGGATTCAGTAAACAGTGTTGCCTGGGACCATGAGAGCAAGCGCCTGGCATCAGGAAGTCGGGATAAAACAGTGCGCCTATGGGAAGCGTCAAGTGGTAAAGCATTACGGGTGCTGCAAGGGCATACGCATTCAGTAAGCAGTGTTGCCTGGGACCATGAGAGCAAGCGCCTGGCATCAGGAAGTTGGGATAACACGGTGCGCCTATGGGAAGCGTCGAGTGGCAAAGAATTATGCGTGCTGCAAGGGCATACGCGTTTAGTAACCAGTGTTGCCTGGGACCATGAGAGCAAGCGCCTGGCATCAGGAAGTGATGATAATACGGTGCGCCTATGGGAAGCGTCGAGTGGCAAAGCATTACGGGTGCTGCAAGGGCATACGGGTTCAGTAAACAGTGTTGCCTGGGACCATGAGAGCAAGCGCCTGGCATCAGGAAGTTGGGATAGTACGGTGCGCCTATGGGAAGCGTCGAGTGGCAAAGCATTACGGGTGCTGCAAGGGCATACGGGTTCAGTAAACAGCGTTGCCTGGGACCATGAGAGCAAGCGCCTGGCATCAGGAAGTGATGATTATACAGTGCGCCTATGGGAAGCGTCGAGTGGTAAAGCATTACGGGTGCTGCAAGGGCATACGCGTTTAGTAAACAGTGTTGCCTGGGACCATGAGAGCAAGCGCCTGGCATCAGGAAGTCGTGATAACACAGTGCGACTATGGGAAGCGTCGAGTGGCAAAACATTACGGGTGCTGCAAGGGCATACAGGTTGGGTGAGCAGTGTTGCCTGGGACCATGAGAGCAAGCGCCTGGCATCAGGAAGTTGGGATAACACGGTGCGCCTATGGGAAGCGTCGAGTGGCAAAGCATTACGGGTGCTGCAAGGGCATACAGATTGGGTGAACAGTATTGCCTGGGACCATGAGAGTAAGCGCCTGGCATCAGGAAGTGATGATAATACGGTGCGCCTATGGGAAGCGTCGAGTGGCAAAGCATTACGGGTGCTGCAAGGGCATACTAAACGGGTAAGCAGTGTTGCCTGGGACCATGAGAGCAAGCGTGTGGCATCAGGAAGTTATGATAACACGGTGCGCCTATGGGAAGCGTCGAGTGACAAAGCATTACAGTTGCTGCAAGGGCATACGGATTCAGTAAACAGTGTTGCCTGGGACCATGAGAGCAAGTATCTGGCATCAGGAAGTGATGATAAAACGGTGCGCCTATGGGAAGCGTCAAGTGACAAAGCATTACAGTTGCTGCAAGGGCATACGGATTCAGTAAACAGTGTTGCCTGGGACCATGAAAGCAAGTATCTGGCATCAGGAAGTAATGATAAAACGGTACGAATATGGAAAGTGGCGACAGGAAATTTATTAGGCTACTTACAATTTCCATATGATGTTACCCATTGCGCCTGGGCAAAATCCACCCCTGGTCAAGAACGTTTAGCAGTAGCTTTTGGTAATGGTATTGCTTGTTTTACGTTATCAATTGGCAATAATTCCTTCAAAGCAGAGCTCAATTGGTTAGCCATACCAGGCATCCCGTTACATGCCTCCCAAATAAATATCACTGATGCAATAGGCTTAAGTACATCCAACCAATTATTACTTGAACAACACAATGCGATAGGTAAACCTTCCGTCATGACCAACACGGTATTAGATGCAAAAGACAGCAAACAAGCCGTAACTGCATCACAATCAACTTCAACAGCCACTGCTGCAACAGCCACTGCTGCAACAGGTACGGCAACCAGTTCAGCAGGCAATAATGCGCATGCGCTTTTTGCGAAAGCAACTCCCAAGCCGCCGCTTCCGCCAAGGCCTCCGATTCCACCAAAACCACAATTTTTATCTAACACTGGGGCAAAAAAATAAAGTAAGTAAGGTAGCCATTGAAAAGATAACCCTAAGTGTTATAATTGTGTATAAGGATACAAATGAGAATTTTCAAGCATAGAAGCTTTCATCAATGTGCTAAGTCAGAAGGGTTAGCTGACAGCGCTCTAAAAAAGGCCGTTGAAGAGATGAGAAAGGACTTTATGAAGGAAATCTCGGAAGTGGGTTATACAAGAAAAGGGTAGCTTTACCAGGGAAAGGAAAAAGAGGCAGCTATCGAACCCTGGTAGCATTTAGAAAGGAAGAAACTGCTTTTTTTGTGTATGGATTTGCAAAAAATATTCGTGCAAACATAGATGATAGAGAAGAAAAAATTTACCGACAGCTGGCAAAAAGCTTTCTTAATGCAGACGAAAAAATGATTAAAAAAATGGTAGAAAAAATTAAATTATTTGAGGTGAAATGAAAAAGACTCTACTTGAAGTGGCGCATGAAATGGCTGCTGATCTATATGATGCGGGTGTAATTGATGCTGTAACAATGCGTGAGTATGAGTCTGTTTGTATTCCTCCCGTGCGTGATTTAAGCGCTCGTGAAATTAAACTTATTCGGTTGCATGAGAAGGTTAGTCAAGCAATATTTGCCAAATATCTCAACACAAGCACATCAACAGTAAGACAGTGGGAGCAGGGGGGTAAGCATCCTAGAGGAACTTCCCTTCGATTGCTTAATCTCATTGCGGCAAAAGGTCTCGAAGTTCTTTCTATGGTTGAGGCGTAGGTTCTTGGTGGTGGAATATTTTTTTTATACTGCCCCATAGGTTGCATTTTCAATAATTTTCCAAGTTACATTCCGTGTTGCATTTGATATTTCTATGCCTTGCATCAGTGGAACATAATCCACTCGTTTTTGTTGCGCTAAATGTTTTTTCAATACATTGGCTAATTCAGTGGCGCCTACTATTTCTAACAAATACCCCAGTCGTTGTTTCCATGCGAGAGTAGATTGACTTTTAGCAATAGCAAGTAATTGATCTGGCTTCATGCTTTCCTGAAGTTCTGCAAGGATGGCGGCAATATGATTTAGCCCACCAGACTGATGAGGATAATTGAGTAAGTCCATCACAGTGCCTTCGGGAGTGGATACCTTGAGCATGCTTTTAGCGGTAGAGATGCTTTGTACAGGAGTTTCACGCAAATGTCGATTAGCAATGAAACGGATTTTCACTTTTCCACATAGGATTTGAGGTTTGGTACGCCCGTCAATCATGACTTGGAAAACCTGTACAGCTTGATGAGTGGCTCCATGATATCAAGCAGCAGTAAGCAGTCCCCTGTAATATGGACATTGCCAGTATTCCATTAAGTAAGGAATAAAGTGCTCAGCTGGAAGGCAGCCCAAGATTTGATATTCGGGTGGCACAATAACGTAAAATCCTTTGGCAGGCGTGGCTAACTCATTTTTGGTAAGCAGATGCTTTACGGAAGAGTAAATTGCTTCTGCTGATTTATTTAGAGCTGATTGAGCTTGCTGGACAGTAAAACTGCATTTACCATGCTTCACGAGATCATTAATGTAATCGCCAAAGGTCATAACGGTTCCAGTCTGATTAACCAGCTAAAATAGGTGGTTAATATGATTATAGCCGTTAACTGACTTATTTGCCGATGCAAAAGCTATCTCACCAATTCTGCACCAGATTAGGGTTAGTTAACTGTTGGCAGCTCTATTGACTTTGCTCACAGATTATTTTCTGCACCTAGTGCTAATCAACCTATTAAGAATTAGGATATTCGTCCTCTACAACATGCCACAGAGCTACATAGTTAGTAAAAGACTATTTTAAGTAAAATTTAGATATCGATCCGCTAGTCGTTCCAAAAGATTCATTCGCATGGTAAATATGATCTTGATCATTCTTGCCAGCATCACCAGAAGCAGTAGAAGAATCGGTTAAAGAGATATTTACTGAATTAAGAACAGCCATAAAATTACTTGGAATTGAAGAAAAGAAGGCATTTCTTAATTGAATTCTGCTAGCTGTTGTGATACCAACTTTGACGAAAGCTGATTTACATGGTTCAAGCGGTTCATTTGAAGAGTGTTCTATATCATATTGATTTTTCACTTGCACATACTCTTGGTAACCTCCAGATTCACTGATTGAAAGAATTAGGTTTTGAACACTTTTCAGGTAAATTCCACCCATTTGTGCTGTACTATAATTATTTAATGGTTTAAGAAACTCTATCCTCAAAAAATTACTTAAGGAAAATTTTGTATCAAACTGATACCTATGATGATGAAATCTAGGTTCAGCACGTGCGAACAGAGGTGCGCAATCAATATTAAAAGTTGCAGCGACAGCTAAAGTCTTTGGAATATCGCTGTCATTCTTAATTTCAAAAACAGTTTCAGCGCTATAAACGGCTTGTCCGGTTGTAATGGAACTTTCACTTTCATGTTTAAGATGATAATTTTCAATAGCTATACTTAGCGCTTTACTTTTTGAATTAATATCAGGCTTTGCCAAAACTGCATTGCCTTTAAAATCACTGTTAGTTTTGTAGAAACTATATTTATTAAGAGCAACCTCTGATTTCTTACAATCTTTATTATCAGAATTATCCGAAACTTCCGCAGGAATAAATGACGAATTTCCCGTAAAATAACTTATTGATCGCTCATTACTATTTAAAAAAAAATTTTTAGGAGTGTAAATTGAATATCTTATCGGAAAGACCATTTTTTTAGTCGTTTTATTATAACTCTTGCATAATGAACGTGCTAATAATTGAGTTAATAAAGTCATATTGGTATTTCTCCTTTAATAAAAATAAATAAAATATTAATATAAATTTGATGTTATTGATTATGTTAGGAATTGAGCTGCATTAATAATTAATAATTTTTATAAATTAGATAAATATATGTTTATATGAAAATTTTTTTGTTGAGAACAAATTTTTCAAAAAAAAGTTCATTCATTTCATTGTAAATAATAGGGTTAACTTTAAACTATAAATTTTTATATATACTTACAATTAATAATATTAATTATTCTTGATTACATTTTCATGATAAATATGACCTTCTCTTATCACTAATCTAAGGATCAATACAATGCTAAGTAAATTACATTATTTCGCTAAGTCTTTTCGAGCAATGTCGGCTGCTCGTACAATTAATCTACCTATGAGCGTCCGATGCTTAGCTCCAGCTTCAACAAATAAACACTATATGCTGTTTTCTCGCCCTGTACACATAAAAGCACAAATCGATAAAATTAACATTCCTAGCAAGACAAAAATCGCTTTAAATGCGCCACTTAAAGAAAATGTCTCAGCCGCTACCACAAATTGTAATAACAGATCATTTTCATCACTCGAAGAAAAAAGAACTAACCATAATGTTGTACTAATCATTAAAGGCCAAGGAATAGGCCCAGAATGTATAACCGCTGCTCAATCAGTTCTAGCCGCTACCGGCATTCCTATTAGATATGATGAGGGTACCCTAGGATACCCTGATGCTGGAGTTTTATTCCCACTGCTTAAAGAAAAAGCTCCAGCAATTTATGCCGAACAATTTGGTTCGCAAGATCCAAAAGTAGTCGCTGACACCCTGGAAAAAGAAGCTAAGCATGAAGCTAAAATGTACGGAAATATAAATGACTTCTATAAAAATATATTAAAAAAACTAAAGCCAACAGTTTTTGAAAAAGTTAAAAAAATAGTATTTGAATTAGAAAAGGAAACATTAAAAAAAGCAATTAAAGCTTCTGCAGTACTTAAAGGGGCGCTAAGAACATTAGATGAGGGCTATGAACCAAGTCGGAATGTTACTGTGCGTAAAGCCTATGAGCAATATGCTAATATTAGACGTTGTGTAACTCTCGCTCCACTTGCCGATGGTAAAAAAGGTGCAGATATTCTTTTTGTTCGTGAGAATGTAGAGGATTTGTATGCCTCTATAGAACATCGTTTAGCACCGGATTACCCTCAAGCACTTCGTCATCAAACACCTGAAGGATGTGAACTTATTTGCCGTGCAGCATTTGAAGTGGCTTTACGTGATGGACGAAAAAAAGTTACCGCATTAGAAAAGCCTAATATCTTAAAAATAACAGGTGGGTTATTCAAAGAAGTATTTTTAAGAGTTGCTAAAGATTATAGCAAGGAAAAACTCGGAGATTCAGCGATAGAAGCTAATTTCATGATTATTGACGATGGCTTAGCAGCAATGGCGGAAACCACCGAGAAGTTTGATGTTATTGTTACAACTAACATGTTTGGTGATATAGGTTCTGATATTGCAGCAAAAATCACCGGAGGGGTGGGTCTTGTTAGCTCAAATAATTTAAATCCAATTAATCCGCATGCAGTATCGATGTTTGAAACAATGGGCGGAACAGCAGATGATATAGCAGGTCAAAATAAAGCAAACCCTGTAGCTTTAATTGATGCTGCAGCAGAAATGCTGTTACACATCGGCGGCAGAGACAACATTTTAGCCGCTGAAATGATAAAAACAGCTATTCTTGAAGTGCTTGCGGATGGATTTTATGTCGGTGATATTAAAAAAGGTTCTTACCAAGCGATGAAAGCTAAAGAAAAACTTGGTACACAAGAGTTTGCTGCAAAGATTGCTGAAAAAGTGATGCAATTAAAAACAATTAAAGCCAAACATCCGGAAAAAACGATAAAACAAATTGCACTTGAACGCTCTGGTGAAGAAGTCAAACCCTTGTTTGAAAAAGTGTTGCGCTCTTATGAGCAACATGCTAATGAAATGCGACCTGGTAATCGTCGGTGGATTGATTATGTAAATCGCAATTTACCTCCACATCCTCCTCGATCACATTCCACAATAGTTGGTTTTGATTTATTTGTTGAGGACACAGGCGCAAGACCTGTGTTTAATAAAGATGGAAGTATAAATACCAAAACCTCAAAACTCGACCTTGAAACGGTTGTAAGATTTACTCAGAAATCAGGCATTGACTTAGATAAACTTTTTAATATTGGCACTTTAAGTGGTGTTCAAGAAACGCGTAGTGTAGGTCAATATTTGTCACGTATTTTAAAAGAATATTTAAATGAACATCCTAATAAAAGTTCATATCGTTTATCCGATCTTATTAAAGAAGTTGGTTTTAATAAACGTATAGCGGATATAATAAGTGATCGCTTAAAGCAAAGTGATTTAACAACTACTGTTGCGGAACTTGAGAAGTTTTCTTTACAAAGCCGGCAGTTAATAGAGTTTTTCTATCTTGCACGAGCAAGTGAAATTGAGCCAATACTTAAAGCAAATGGATTTGCATTGGTTCGCATTACCAACCGAGGAACTGAAATATATCCAACGTTTTGTGACTTCCATAAAAGTAGTGTAGATCGTTTTCGTATTAAGGTCGATCCAAATGGATCTTTGATTAAAGCAATTGCTAATAAAGATACATACCATGTTATCGTGGAATCTAAAATATTGGCAGTTAAACAAGAACTTATAAGAAAAGGTTGGAAAATTAGGCAAACAATTTCAAATTGCAACTTTACTGATGCGGAGGGTCCAAATCAAGGAAAAGAATTATCAGGAGTTTCTATTCCTTACGCTCAAGGATTAGGAGAAGATTACCGTGAGCCATCACGTAGTTTATCCTTTAGATAAATTGAAATAGTTCAATGATGTGTTTATAAACGTTGACCCCAAAAAAGTCAACGTTTACTTACTTCATCAAAATACCGCATTTTAATTCACAAAAATCTAACTTAACACATTTAAAAACTTTAAAAAATTAACTGCTGTTAATGATAATTTTTTCTGTTTCGAGTAAACGATGTACCAAGGATGTTTAAGAGGAAAGTTTATAATGTCCAATAACGCTAGTTTTTTTAAATTCAGTTCTTGCTCAATACTCATTTTTGAAATAATGGAAAGCCCAAACCCTGCGATGATTGCTTGAGTCACTGCAGTACTACTGCCTAATTCCATCGCAATTTTTGGATTAATTTTGTATTTATCTAATAATTTTTCCATTACCATTCGAGTACCAGAGCCAGCTTCACGCATAATAAAAGATTCTGATGCTAACTCCTTAAAAGAAACTTTTTTACTCTTTGCTAGATGATGATTTAATGGTGCAGCAATAACTAAAGAATCCTCTAAAAACTGGTACTTCATGATATTTATTTTTTTAGGTAACTGACTTAAAATCACTACATCATCAATATTTTGCTGTAATCGTTTAATCACCTCTTCCCTGTTATTAACGGTAAGTTTGATTTCTACATGGGGATATTTATCATGAAATTCACCAAGCAACCGGGGTATAAAATATTTAGCAGTTGAAACCACAGCTATTTTTAATTCTCCTTTCAAAAACCCTTTTAATTGTGAAATTTCCGAATCTAAATTTTTTAGACACTCAGCTGTTTTTAGGTAAGCAGCGTGCACCTTTCTACCCGCCTCGGTTAAATGAATTTTTTTCCCAATAACTTCAAACAATGTTAATCCGTAATGTGATTCCAGTTGCTTAAGCTGAATAGAAACTGCTGGTTGAGACATGTGCAGTTTCTGTGAGGCCACCGTGACACTTTTGTTCTCAGCAACAGCTGCAAAGATTTTGAGTTGATGAAGTGTCATATATGAGAAATCGCCTATTAAAGTAATAAAAAATATTAATTTGCTAATAATAATTCATTTCAACTATAGCCACAACAATTGTTTAGCACCCATTTGGAAAAATCCATCAAACGATTGTAAAAAGCATTAGCACAGCATGTATATAGTGAAAAGAGATTTGTTTACATGACTTTTCATATTGATAACTGTTAAACGAATATTTAACTCTCATATTCTTATCATGGATTGCAGTAAGGACAATATTTTGAATCTGCTTTTTCAAGGCCATCAAGTCTGGGAAGGAACTCTTGATAATTGCATTTAATACAATTTAATACTTTAAATTGAAATAATTCTGTTATACATGGTTGTTGGCGGTATTCCTCATTATCTCGATAAAATAAAGAAAGGGTTATCAGCTGCTCAAAATATCGGTCACTTATGTTTTAGTGAAAATGGATTTTTATTTTCTGAGTTTGAAAAATTATTTAAGTCTCTTTTTGATGATGCGAAGATATATATTGAACTAATAAGAATTATTTCAAAATTAAGGAATGGATTTATCGTCATTAGCAGTAGACAGAATATTTTTTAATGTTTTACTGGCCTCAAATAAAGTATTTGCCTTTTGTTCTAAAAAAAGAGCTTGGGCAGAGAAATTCTCTAGTGTGCTTGCTGTACCAGAAAGTAATGCTTTAATTTGAGAAAGTTCAAAGCCAAAAAACTTGAGTGCAATAATCTGCTGTAACTTCAATAAATCCTTTTCGGAGTAAACACGATACCCATTCTCCATTGTTCGCTCGTTGTCTTCGCGGCTTGCTGTCATGTCTAGTATTTTTTTATTAGTTATCATGTATTATCTCCTCGGTAAATTTATATATTTAATAAAAATTTTTATGTTACAATTTTTTAACACACCATGTATCGCAGCCAAAATGTCCTGTATTGCCTAATGTTTTTGGTAGTTTTACAAAGCCAAGTTGGTTGTAAAGTTTATTTGCTTGTTCCATTCTGTGAAGCGTTTCTAGATAACATTGTTTGTATCCATATTTTTTGGCATGTAGCATTAATTTTTGCAATAATAGATAGCTCATTCCAAGCCCCTCTGGAACCTGCGGATAAACTAACTTTTTATTGTCTGAAATACAGTATTTTTTAAAAAACAACTTATAAAGGTCATATAATTCTTCTATGTGAGTAGTTTTTTAAAATTATGAAGCATCTAGTTATAAAAAATACTTGTATTGAATACGGTATTTATTCTAGGGGTAAGTATATATAGTATAAATGAGGATGGGTTTGTGGAAAAATTGTAGCAATATTGTGAGATATAAGCTAAATTTAGATGTTTTTCTTGATATCCAATTTGTAGTTAGCGCGCTTGATGAAATGAAAGTGATAGCTGTTCCTGGGCTGCAAAAGCTTAGTTATGGGTATTGGTTTGGAAATCCCGATCCAAAAGAATGTTTTTTGTTAAAAATATGCCTCCATTTGGTGAGTAGAGAACATATCATGTTCATATTTTTGAATATTATTCAGATCATTGGCACAAAAAAATTATTTATAAAGATTATCTGCAAACGCACCCAAATATAGCAGAAGATTATGAAAAACTAAAAAGCAATTAGCTAATGAGCATATGTATGACCATGAAAAGTATACTGATGAAAGATTGGCATTTAATATTAAGGTTTTAAAATTATCGCAAAGTGAGAGTAGGTGAAATTTTATGAATATCCCCATAATTAAAAATTTAAATTTACCCGAGCTTATTAGTGAAGTGTCAGGATTAGCAACAAAAGGCAAACTAACAATATCTGATAATAACCTTGTTTATCTTGATGTTCATGATGATTACATCCATCGATTATTCCCATTATTGGCAAACCAAAAAGTAATGAAACCTAATTATTTCGGTACTCGATCGGCCGGTGCACATATTAGCGTTATTTATCCAGAAGAGAATGTTTTGGTGATGAGTAATGACTTAAATGATGAGCATAATTTTCAAATTAAAGGTGCTTTTACAGCCGAAATTGGTCTTAAAAGATATTATGTCTTAATGGTTGATGCTCCCTCTCTGCTGCTATTTAGAAGAAAATATAGTTTATCTGATATGCTGCCATTTAAGGGGTATTCAATTGGGTTTCACATAACCATAGGTGTTCAGCCTATAGATAGGTAAAACGTTCTTATAGACGTTCCTTTATCGAACCTGCCACAGTTTGTAGTGTGTACCTTCTTGCATCTGTTCAGGGTGCTATAACTGCAGTTTTATTGGCATTATATTGGCGGTTTTTTTCAGCAGAGCATTAAATATACAATCAAATGGAGCAATTTGTGAAAAAAGAATTAATAAATAAATCTGAAATCAAACTGGTGGGTTTAACTGCGCGAACAAATAATCAAAATGAAATGAATCCACAAACATCGAAAATTGGGGAATTAGCAGGTCGTTTTTGGAGCCAGAATATAGCAAGTCAAATTGTTAATAGAAAAAATCCTGGAGTGACGTTGTCTGTTTATACTGAGTATGATAGCAATGAGCATGGTGATTATACTTATTTTATTGGTGAAGAAGTTAGCTCATTTGAGAATGTTTCCACGGATTTTCAGAAATTAACGATACCTGCTGCTCAATATCAAAAATTTACAACACCGCCAGGAAAAATGCCGGAAGTGGTTATTAATGCTTGGCAACAGATTTGGAAAATGTCAGCTAATGATTTTGGTAGTGAAAGGGCGTATGTTGCAGATTTTGAAATTTATGATCAACGTGCAAGCGATCCTGCTAATGCAAGCTTGGATATTTACATTGGTATTAAGTAACAATTGTGGTGCGCAAGCTAAAGATCTTGTTAAAAATTTACTTAAAAAATGGGTATTTTTTAAAAGCATAAAGATGGGAAAAAATTATCAATTGTTATTAACGTTGAAGCTTTATCATTAAAGATGGCAAAAAAAATGGCAGAAAGCGCCGAAAAAAAAAGCAATTGAGAAATCTATTAACATCGCAATTGCCATTATGGATGCTCATGGTAATTTAAAATATTATCATCGTATGGATGGTAATAATTTTGTTAGTGTCTGAATGTCGCAGCTTAAAGCAATGACATCTGCAAGCATACCTCTTTCAACCAAAGCACTTGCTGAAAGAAATAAAAGTATGGATAACAGCCCCTATCAAAGCGTACCAGGTATCGTTCTTTTGGAAGGTGGTCTTCCTGTTATTACTAAAGATGGTCAGCATATAGGTTCTATTGGTGTTAGCGGCGCTAACCCTGAGCTGGATGGTGTATGCGCACAGGCGGCGATAGATGCTATTGCAGATTATCTTATATAGTCGGCTCTTTCATGCCAATTTTTTATTTAACCCTATTTTTTATAAAGATAAGGTTGGTGGGCACGCTACGCTTTGCCCACCCTACATTTTTTATAATTTATTTTTGTCACTTTTTGTAGGGTGGGCAAAGCGCAGCGTGCCCACCAAGCTATTGATTGTTATTAGCTCGTGAAGCAACATTAAAGGCACAATCATCTTGACCGTTAGTATGGCGAGCGTGAGATCCAAAAAAACTGGAAATATTATTTGCTATATCGAGTTGCATTATCTGCGGTTTTTGTAATGCAGTAGGGTTATCGTTAGGGGTTATTGCATTAGAAGTTTGTTGTTGGTATTTTGACAATCGTATAAGTATGTCTTGTACATCGTCTTTCTTCGGTAATAATGCCTCTAATTTTAATTTAACTAAATCAAGAGTAAAATGTATATAAATATCAACTTTATATTGAGATTTAACAGCGTTTTTTTCTTCATGTTTAAAATAAAGTCTTTCTATTATGCTGTTACTTTTTTGCATATGCGTTAAAGCGTATGATTTTGTTATCTCTTCATGAGTAATTGGATTTCCATCAAGGGCAGGCCATGTGTCTTTACTATCATTATCTTGACGATATTTAGCATATACTTTTGGAGGTTTATTTAGTTTTTCCTCAGCATTCTGTGAAATTTTAAATTGTACTGCAGTGCATCCATCAAATAATTCTATTGTTTGATTATATTCTCCTTTTTTGTGAGCTTCGTTTGTGATTTCTATTGATGGAACGTGTTTTGCTAAAAAGCAAGAATTATTCGGAAAAATTTGTGTTGTTAAGCGTAATTGTTCAATTAAATTTTCTGCTTCATGGCCAATACTATCTAAAATTGTTTTTTGTTCAGAATAAGTAAGGTATCTTTTCTCATATTCATTTAAAAATTTATCATGTAATCTTATTAAACTACGATGTATTTGATCTAATTTTTTAGCTAGCTTATAACCATTTTCACTTTCGATAGGTTCTCCTTTGTTATCGGGTTTTTCAATAAAAGGGTATTGATGCAATTGCATTAAGTAAAAAACAACTGCTTTTTGTGTTTTTATTATAATTTTATTTATACCTCTTTCTGCACGTAATAAAATATGCTTTTCTAAATTGTTTTGTAAAGCTACTTTCGTAACAGGTTTAAAGTCTAATGTTTCTTTTTCATCTTGAGTAATAGGTACTACAGGTAGGTTTGCTATCGTTTCTTGTTTTTCAGGCGCATTGTGGGGTAGTATACAGTTAATTGCATCATTTCCTGCGCTTTTTGCTATTTCTACAGCAGTGTTTGCAGTTGTTGTAATAGCAGTTGTGCCGGCGTTAACAAATGCAGTTACTGCTTTTTTTGCGTCATGCATGTTAAGTCTATGCTGTATGGCTTTTGTAATTATGATAGCTGTGCTGCCCGCAAGTGCAGCGGGTATTGGTCCAGCGGGTGCGGCTATAGCTGCTGCTGTGGCTGCTATAGCATAGGGTTTAAAGTTCCTTGGTTTTATTAGTAATTCCTGTGTTTTTTCATCGCTTTCTACAGCAGTAACATATTCCCAGTCATCATGATCAGAAAAACTGTGTTTATGATCAACTAAACTTATCGTGGTACAATTGGGTTGATTTGTAGTAAATGGCATATATTTTCCTATAATTAAGTTGTTTAGTAAGTTACGACTTAATCAATGTAATGAAAAATAAAATAAGTTATCACCGTGTAAAACACGGGAAAGCTTTACTTTTGCAGTAGCACTTATGGTATGATAAAAAACCAACAGCATTGGGGTTTTTATGGGCAATTTAATTTTACCAGAGAACCATTATTCAAAAGATATTGCAGTTGATGTTGCAACGATTTGTGAGCCATTAAAGCGTTATGGAATTGTTTATTTTTGTTATGCTCGATTTTTTAGTAATGGCACGGCGTATGTTCTTGTTACACACTGGGACTCTCTGCAGCATCATTGTAAAAAACAATATTTACTTAGCCCAATCGTTCCTGAACAACTGCAAGTGAGTAAATTTCACTATTTCCCCTACATGTTAGATATACCTCAAGAAGCACGAGGAATATTCGATCAAGTCACTCATGAATATCAAGAATTGTTTGGTGTAGTGCATCCGATTTACTTCATTGAGAATTATAAAGATTATACGGATATTTTTATTTATGCTTCTGCTCATAAGGGAGGCAGTCTCGACATGGTAAATTTTTGTTTTAATAATATTGATGTTTTAGAGAAATTTAAATTTTATTTTCGTGATAAAGCTCAAAAATTAATAAAAAATTCTAATAAAAATAGAATTATTGTTCCTAAGCATATGTCAGGTTTTGTTGGGCTAAAAAATGATAATAAATCTACGGTAGATAAACAAAGCCTACTAAAAGAGCTTGAGCCCAAGCATTATTTATTGCCTGGTAAACAGCCTATTTCAATAACTAAGCAGGAGTTAGCTGTTTTAAAACAACTTGCAAAAGGAGAGACAGTAAAAGAAGCAGCGAATGCGATGGGTATTTCGTATAGAACAGTCGAAGATTATTTAAGTAATCTTCGTATGAAGCTTGGGTTGCAAAAAAAATCTGAAATTACTAAATTTTTATCGGGGTTTAATTTGTTGTTGTAAGGTTTTTAAAAGGTATTGATACATAAAGTATGTTTGTGCTAATTTATAAATTAATTTAAAGTTGATTGCCCCTGTTGTTATATTGGCAAATAGATATCTATTATCAATAGGTTAAGTGATGGGTAAAAATACCTATAGCACTATTTTTATTTGTGGGGGTATGATGGCCTAGATAATTTTTAAGGAAAAATCATATGCGTGTACAGCAAAAATCTCCTTATTGCGGTATCTTTAGCTGTTGTTTATCACCTAACGTCGAAATTGATGTAGAGCAGGCTCGATTATTAGCTGAGGAAGAGCGCAATGGCGCTGCTGAAAATGCTGTGGAGAAAGAAGCGCATTTTACAAAAATAACAGTTACAAAATTAATGAAGATTTATGATAGCTGCAAAAGATTAGTACCTGATTCAAAGTCAGATGATTGGAAAGAGTGGTTCAAAGAGGTTGCAGTAGATGCTTTAAAAGTTGCTGGTGCCGCTGCTCTTGGTGCAACATTAGGGGTATTTACAGCAAAAGCGGTGGGTAAAGGTACAGAAGCAAAAGAGGTGGCAATATCCACAGGATTGGCTGGCGCTTTATGTGCATTATGGGATGTAAAAAATGAGCATACGATGCGTGATAAGGCAAGAGGATTTTTATCTTTAGTAGAAGATGTAAAATTAGATCGCAAAAAAATTGAAGATAGAATGACTGCTATAGCAGATGCATTAGCAGCACGTTTTCAATTTGCTATTCATCGATTACGTAACTCTGAAGAGGGGATAGGTCGACTAGCTAGTTTTTTTACAGTTGCGATTGCAAAAGGGTTGCCAGATAGTCCTGAAAGCCAAAAAATGAGTGTTGTTGTAGGGAGTCAAAGTGTTGTTACACCTGTTGCTGCCGATCTAAAAAGAGATGAAAAATCACCAGCTCATCATAGCAGGACACCAAGTAATAATTTAACAGGGCAAGTAAATATTCTTTTTGCTTCTGCAGATCTTCAGAGGGATGATAAAAAAATATCAAAGGATGTCTTATTTAGAATTGCGTCAGCGGTTAAATATGCCATACCTGAAAAAGAGGATAGCCTTTATAAAAATTTTTGGAGAAAGATAAGGCTAGAGACGATTAATCAAGATGAAGAATGGACTATTCGAGGTTTGTTATTGCATTCGCCATTACAGTATTTTAGTGAAAAAGATCAGAAAAAAAATTATTATGTTCGTGATGGGATAATAGCTAAGGTTAATAGAGCAGATAAATATCCCCCACAAGTTATCATGAATGTTACAGATATTCCCGCTTTTTATCTAAAAGTAAAAGAAGATTCAAAAGAAATGCTTTCGATTATTCAGCACCAAATTAGTCAAGATCCTGTAATGGCAGCGATAAAAAAGAAAGAGAATGTTCAGCCACCATCTTTGGTTCAAGCAACGCGTACTTAAAATTTTATTAAATAATTTTATAAAATTAATATTTACATACAGGAGATAGTAATATGGAAAAAGAACAAAAGGATTATAAGGATTATGATGCATTAATGCGACAAACAAGAAGTGCTCGTGAAGCAGAGCATGCAATACCTGAAGATGATGAAAAGAATGATTTGCCTGCTATACCTGCTTTGTCCGGTCAGACGATGAAAAAGAAACAAATTGCTGCTGGTGCAGCAGCTGTTGTTGCCGGGGCTGTTGAATATCAAGGTGAAGTTATAAAAAATGTTACTACATCAATTGCCACCAAAATTGTTAATAGAATAGGTGGAGCAACAGCAAGTGTGATGACTGAAGCAGCAAAAAAAGCAGCAGAAGAAACAGCAGAAGAAGCTGCTAAAGCTGTAGTTAAGCAAACAGCAGAACAATGTACAAAAGTAGCTGGGGCTGCAGTGGTTGGATTGACAGCTGCAAAAATAGCGTATGATTGGTCAACATCAAAAGGTCATAGTTCAACAGAAAGAGCTGTAGTGACAGTTGGAGCGGGTGGTGGTAGTGCTGCGGTTGCTTATCTAGTTCCTGGTATTGGACAAGCTGCTCAAGCAGCAACAGTTGCTTATGGGGCATGGGTAACTGTTAATGCGATTGGTGATTGGGTGTATCAAGAAGAAATTGCAGATGCTAAAAGCTATAGACAGCAAGCTAAAGAATCAACGGCAAAAATAGCAAACTTAGAGCAAACTATTGAAGAGATGAAAAGACAACAAGCAGCAGAAAAAGCAACAGAAGGTGAAAGGATTGCAGCCGCTGTTCAGCAGACTATACTTGCTATGCAAAGACAACAACAGGCTCAAGCGGCTGCAGTTGCTGGGGTAAGTAGTCATGATCAAAAGACAAGAAATGTGGATGGCACGAATAGCTCAGCTAATTTAGCAGGAAATGCAATACGTCCCACAACTGTAACTAATCAACAAGCATTTTTTCAAAGAAACGATATTCGGATTACTGTTACCCCTGCTGCTCCTGTCGCGGCTGCTGCGACTCCAGCAGTTGTCCCTAGGGCAACAAAACCGCCCGCTTCAGGAAAAAGTTCTTCATCTTGCAGTATACAGTAGTTTGTAAGCGTATTTGCACATCTTATGTAGACTACGCTAGCAATGTAGCGTAGTTATGCTGGCAGTAAATTGCTTTACTGAAATATTACGGTGTTATTTTGCTTGATGTTTTAATGCTAAAGAGAAGACAACCGCATCAAATTAAATTTACTATCAATTATATCTAACCGATCAACTGGGTTCATTTGCTCAACTTCTTCGATTGTAACGCGTTTTGCTTCTAGTAAAGCAATACAGTTATCAGTTAATAAATCTTGTAAAAGAGGGGTGTTTTTCACGTCTGCAATTTGATTTTTTGAGATCAGTCCTTTTTGTAAGGCATAAATTCCTTGGCTAGAGCTAAAGGCGGTTGTTGTTATTGATGTATGGTATGTAGCTAGCTCGTTTGTTGTAACTAAGCCATTTTCTAAGGAAAATAATAGGTTTTTATTAATCGTGTAAAATAAAAATTTGCAGTTTATTGGCCCCAACTCTTTAAGAAGTTCAACAGTAATTAAATTTTTACTAAGTAACAGCAGTATAAAGGGTAAAAATGTAACATCAAACTCATCGGGAGAAAATTTTTCAACTTGAGCTAGTGAAAATAACTCTTTTCCTATTGCTATTAAAGCAGCAGGTATCCCATATAATTTAAATTTTACTACTTCATCATAGAATTGAGCATCTTCGATATTGGTAGGTGTTCTTTTATTTACGATGAGCTGGCCATCTACAGCAGATTTATAATCTGAATCGCTTTCTTTTATTAACCGCGGGAAATTTTTTCTTGTATGAGAGCACCGTCCTTTTTCCATTAAGCTTAAGTATTTGAATACATCTATTAAGATGTCATCAGGAATGATGGTAAAGGTAGATAATGGGGGGGGATTTTGTGGTTGAATTTTTAATTTTTGAGTTATTTGAGCTGTACTAGGTGCTGTAATATGGTGAGGAAACATACGTTTTACCTTTAATTACAAAATATTTTGGTTGTTAATATTTTCTTAATGTTGTGATGATATCGTTTTAGTATAGCAATTGTCAATAATAAAGCCAAGTGCTGTATTATCAGTCAGTTACTGGATTAAATGAATAAGCGCAAATAAATATAACGAGGATAAAACTATGCTGCCACGCGAATTCCGTTTCGGACAAAAATTGTTGCGATGTTTTGACAAAGAGACTGGGCACTTAATGTTTGTGGATTATACATTTAGTAGTGAAGAAAAAAAGCATTTTAAAGTATTTTTGCAGGAGAAAAAGTTAATAAAATCAATTGATCTAAGTGGTTGCGGGCTTGATGACGAGTTTATTACTGATATAGCAGATATTTTAAAGAGTTCAACCCATCCTGTTACAAAAGTAATAGCAAATCGCAATCAAATTACTATTGTTGGTGCATTAAATCTTTTGGTTATCCCATCGCTTGAGTCACTTGAATTGCAAGAAAATCAAATTGGCTCAGCAAATGATAGTAAGCAGATAGAATCAAATGTTGTGGTTGAGAATTCAATTAAGAGAATCTTTAGCTTAAATTTATTTGGTAATCCAATCACCGCAAATGGTTTAAAACAACTAACTGACAAATTAGGCAAGAATGTTACTCTTATACAACTTAATGTAGGCAGAACATTGGTTGGCCAGGATGAAAAATCGTTTGGACGTATTTTATTACAATTTCCTCAGTTGGAAGAATTACATTTAGCAAATAATAATTTTACTGAAAATGAAGCTAAAACCTTAAGAACAGTCATTCCAGAATTATTAAAATTAAGAGTGCTTAATTTAGCTGAAAACCCTTTAGGTGAAGCAGGAATTGAGCATATAAGAAATGCTTTACGTACGATAAAGATTGAAACATTGATTTTTGCTAACTGCATGGTTTCTTCAGCTAGTGTTGTACAAAGTACAGCAGTTTCTTTAACCGCAGCAGATGCAAAGGTATCTCCAGCTTTTACTTTTTTTGATATTATTAATGGTATTATTCAGGATAAAAGTGAAACACTTCGTGTTCTTGATTTAAGTGGTAACAGGATGATGAGTAGTGATGCGGTTATATTATCTCCGGGTTTAAAGCGCTGCACCGTACTGGAAAGCTTATCTTTAAATAATTGCAATCTTAATGCTGAAAATATTAATTTATTAGCCAAATCTATCAATACAAAAAACTTAGTTCACTTAGGTATTGCGCAAAATAATTTAAGCCAATTGACACCAGAGATGAGTGAAATAAAGCTACTTATACTTAGAATAGAAACGCTTAATATTTCTCGCTGTCAACTAGGTGACAAGGGAGTTAGTATCTTAAAAGATTGGTTAACTAATCCAACTAAATCACACTTAGCCCATTTAGATATTTCGCAAAATGAAATAACAACAAATGGTTTTGGTAATGTCATGTTCATTTTAAGAAAAAATCTAAAAATATTATCTTTATCTTGGAAACAAAGAGGCAGTAATACTTCCTCTGAGGATTTGAGCAGTACTATCGCAAAAATTTTAAATGAGCATAAAAAAGCAGTTGAAACTCAAACTTTTCTTATTATGCAAATTGCTGTTTTAATAAGATTTATGAGGGCAAATAAAGATAACGAACTTAAAAATTCTATTCTTCCAACGTTTAAAAAAATGTCTTTTTTACAATTAAAAGAATCTGAAAATATCCCATTCATTTTTAAAATTATTCGATATGCTCTACCTCAATCAATAGAAGCTGCAGCTACTGCGAATGCAAAAAAATTAATGACGATATCTGATGAGGGTAGTGATAGTACAAGTAGCAGTAGCGATGATGATAACGGTGTGCAAGATCCTATATTAATTTTATCACAAAATAGTAGCGCCATGTCGAATTTGCAAAATGATTCAGATCCTTTTGTTTCACAAGAGTTAAGAGCAAAACAACTAGGTTGGAATTGTTTTGACATTGCTGCTAGATTAAATCGAGATGATTTTGTTAAATATGCATTAGAGAAAAAAAATGATATTGCTTTTCGTCAATTATTAGCACCAGAAATTCGTCATTTAGCGCCACAAACGTTAATTTTCATGAATGAAAAAGAACAAAATGCAGATTTGTTGAATAAACGTATTGTAGAGCTATTTAATATTGCTGCAACTTTACAATACGACAGTAAGGAAAATGAGGTTGGTTCGATAAATCAATATGCTGCCACACTTTTAGCGTCAGATCAGAAAACAAATCCAAAAAGTGCGGCTCTTGATAGATTGCCACCTAGCTTACAAACAAACGAGTTTAAAAATTTATTAAATGCTTACATGGATGCTGAACATAGTGCAAGAGGTGCTATTGCTAAAGAGAGAAACATAAATCAACCATTCCGTACGGAGTTAAGTAAATTTACCTTGTTTCTACAAAATGAGTATAATCTTGATCCTGCTATGCCAGTAAAAGATATGGCTGAGTTATTAGAGATAGATAAAGAAAAATATCCTGTAGCTTATGCAATTTATAGCAAACATAAAGAAGCTATTATGCGTGCTGAGAACAATTTACAAGCATTTTTTGAGTCAACAGCAACCTATGAAGCGTTTGTACGTGATTATTATGGTTGTCATGGTTGGTTTGCATTTCAGCGGAGTTTTATGGGGGAGAGAGCTAATACATCCATGATAGATATTGCTGCACGATATTTAAATACTCAAATAATTATTTATTTAAAAGTAAACAATATTTGGGAAATCGTTTATAGAACAGCTGCCAATAGATCTAATAATATTCCACCTATCGCGATAGCGTTTAGAAATGGAAATCATTTTGTTAGGCTGACATCAAACCCTAACTATATGAATAGTGCCAAGGGAAAGATTCATACAGCTTTTATGAAGCTACCAAAAAAGCCTATTGATAGCGAAATGGGAGCTACAGCTAGCACAACTCGCGCATGTCAAATAGCATTAGCTGATGCTAAAAAGCGTTATGATCAGCATGAGGATATAGTATCCTCTGTTGTGCTTAGTTTTTTATTTAATTCTGTTGAGAGAGGTCCCGTGCGGGCAGCGCCTCTCACTGCTGCCTCTACTTTAACTGCAGCAGCTCCTGCAAGCGGTGATAGTAAGGAAGATGTTGTGAATTTAGATGTTGATTTAACAAGGCTTGCAGCAAAAAAATAATATATTAGGTGTATAATTCATCAATTAAACATAAAGGCATATAAATGAATTTTAAAAAAAGTATAATAAATGTTTTTCTCACACTTATGCTGATTTTCAGCGCCACAAAAATTTTTGCAACATCTAATTCATTGGTTATCGCAGGTTATTGGACTGATTGGAGTCCATATTGGACTATAAGACCTTATCCCATATCTGGCAGTCTGAGTTCTACTACAGGAAAGCCAATTGATAATGTTGATTTCGATCAGCAAATGAATAAGCTGAATACCTTAAATTATGCTTTTCTAGAGGCAAACACAAATGGTGTATTACAATTTTTTGATCCTTGGAGTGATTTGTCTGTCGCGGATATTTCCTTTTGCCAAAAAAATCAAGAAATCTGCAGGGGGCAAATACCTAATTCTGGTTTAGGAAGTTTTTCCGCATTTAGCAAACTAAATAGCCAATTTCCCAATTTAAAACGTATTATTTCTGTTGGGGGTTTTAATCATGATGAAACTTTTCATAATGCATTTAGAAATCCTCAAAATTTTGTTAAATCAGTAGTTGCTATCATAGAAACCTATCATATTGATGGGATTGATTTAGATTTTGAACCACAAGATGGTTGGACTTCTGAAAACGTGGCTAATTACTTAGATTTAGCTAAACAATTACGCGCTGCTGATCTTGCAACCTTTTAGTGGACACTAAGAAAAGAAACCTCCTGTTGTTGATCCCATTTTTTTTCAAAATTCATTGGTGAACAGTACCCTAAGGTGGAATGTAACCGTTGACGGTTATAAAAAACTTCCACATATTCAAAAATGCTTTGCTTTGCCTGTTCGCGCGTAACGTAATGTTCAAAATATGTATGCTCTGTTTTAAGTGTATGGAAAAAACTTTCCATGGCTGCATTATCATAACAATTGCCTGCGCCACTCATGCTAACGACCATAGAGTGGACCTTAAGCTGTTTTTGGAAATCTTTACTAGTGTACTGGCTGCCCTTATCGGAATGGTGCATTAACCCCTCTGTGGGCTTCCTATGGATAACGGCCTGATTTAAAGCGCTCAACACTAAATCAACCGTCATTCTTTCACTCATAGCAAGCCCCACTATGCGACGAGAAAATAAGTCCAACACAGCAGCTACATACAACCATCCTTCTGCGGTTGCAATGTATGTTATGTCGGTTACCCAGCGCAGATTAGGCATCTCAGCAGTAAAATTTTGCCGCAACAAATTTGGAGCAGCTGTTGCTTTGGGGTTTGGCTGTGTTGTTATTTTATATCGCTTTTTCATTTTAGCTTGCAAGCCTATCTTCTTCATCAGGCGTGCCACACGTTTACGTGAACAAACTTCATTTTGATGTCCTAATGCAGCATGAATACGTGGGCTACCATAGGTTTGGCGGCTATCCTTGTGTATTACTTTAATTTCCGTTAACAAGCGCATATTTTCCTTAGCTCGATTTGATAATCCTACTTTAATAAATCTATAGTATCCACTACGCGACACGCTAAATACGCTGGACATCCTCTTTAAACTGAACTCAGTTGCATGCTGCTGCATAAACTGATATTTCATTTTCGCGGTGACGAGAAGATGCCCAATGCTTTTTTTAAAATATCTCTTTCTTCACGAGCAATTGCTAGCTCTTTACGTAAATTGATTACTTCCGTATCTGATGGTTTTACAAACCCTTTACCTGGAAAAACCTCAGCACCATCCTTTTTATGACTTCTTACCCAGGTGACCAAAGTTCCATCTGGAATACCTAATTCGGCACTAATTTGCTTAGATGTGCGATCGCTTTCTAAAAAAAGTCTTATCGCATTTAACTTAAATTCTTTATCATACGCTCTTGATTTACGTCGACTCATTGTGCACCTCTAAAAGTTACAAAGATTATACTCTTTGTTTCTCTTCGACGTGTCTACTAAATGGTAGCAAGATCAGTCGCAGCTTGGCTGTTTACTTCAACACTGGAGTTGCTAGTATTGGTGTTAATTGCAGGTGATTGTTGATTGTTAACAAAAACAACCGCTGTTGGATGAGTTATGAAGCTTGAGTAAGAAGTAACATAACTACCAATAGGTGAAGCGAGTAACATCATCAATATCAATGCTGAACACCATGTGGTAAATCCATATACGATACCTAAATTACGTTTTATCGAATAAGGTCGTCCAAGATATCCCGCTGCAAGTCCTGCCACAAACATCGATACAATCGTGCCAATTAATAATCCAATAAAGCCGCCAATAGCTAAGGTGGCTAATCCTTCTTGAGTTGTTTTCACAATAGAAAGACCAATTGCCACACTAAAAAGATTAAGTAAAAAGCTTAATCCGATTCCTATTAACGCGCCGACAAGAATGGCATTCCATGAAATACGTTTTAAACAAAACATCCGAGAAGTTGAGATATCACATTGTTCGTTTGTCATATAGAGCTCCTAAAAATATTAATTTTTAAAAAACGTGGGAAACAAAGTAAATAAGAATTAAAAGTCCAAGAGGAACACCGAGTAAATAAGCGATAAGATATTTCATTTATTTTCTCCTTTAGGTTATGGATCAAAAAATTACTTTTTATTGCGTCGATTAATTAGTGTTCTCGTTGTTTGCATGCTTATATTAGCAAATGTGAGGGTAGCAATTGTGGTGGTGACTGCACTTGTAAGTAACATCCAGTTTGACATGATTTAATTCCATTAAATGCATATTGGTTTCTACTATAGCAAAGAATCAATAAAACAAACATAGCATAATTTGTGCTATGAGAGGCTATTCCGTAAGTATCTGGCCAATACTAGACCAGTCCAGAGGCACCTCTCCCGCTTGCGGGAGAGGTCGACACGCGCTTTTTGCGTGTGGGGTGAGGATTTCTAAAGCGGCAGATATATGAACGAAAAACATTTTTTATTCTTAAGACTATTTTAATGTTTTATCGGCATAATGGTAACCATTGAAGAATAGTAGTAATTGAGCTGGGCATATCACCTTAGGCTTTTTCTTAAAATTAATAAGAGGATAGATTTTATATGAGTAAACCTGCAAAAGTTATTCAATTGACAAAAAAAGAAAAAGCAAATCTAAAAGAAGGTAGAGAGACAGAACTAATAGCAACAAAAGGTATTAATATTGCAGAAAATGTAGCTATAGCTGGTATCTTGACTTCTAAAAGTTATGTTTATTCTTATGTTAGTGCAGTTTGGGCAAATTTTTTAAGTATAATATTTTTTCCTTCTGTTATTGTTTTTAATATGGCAGAGGCCTTTTTTGCTTGGCGTGAGGTTCAAATTGAAAATGCGCTTGATGGTTCGGTAAAAAATAAAACGGTAGCAAAGGCTTTAGTTTACACAGCGACAACCTTAGCTTTAATACTTTCAGCTGTGAGTATGTTTCTCGTGTCTTTTGGCGCAGCACTGGTTGCTCCATTATTGCTGTGTGGCGCGTATGCAGCAAAGATGCTTTATAACTTTGGTAGTGCAATTTATTATGCAATAAAATCTACTCAAGCTAGTACTGATTCAGTGAAGCTTGAGTATTTACAAAAAGCAACGATGCATCTTTTTTTAGGTATTGCTGGGTTAATGGTAACAGCGGGTCTTGGGCTTGTTTTATTGCTTAATAAAGCAACTTTTGGCTTTTTGGGATTGGTTGGTGCGGCGATTGCTGGTGTTGTTTCTGCTGTTGCGGCTTATACTAAACATAAGGATTTTGTTTTTGATAAAAGCAATAGCAAAGCATTTGGTAAGGGTGAAGTAACTATTGAGAACCCTTTGACGCCAGTATCAACCCCTGCTGTGTCACCATTACCTAACCTTTCATTAGGATCGGTATCAGCTGTTTCTGAAGCAAAATTACCACAGCCAACCTCAAGCAGTGAACCCGCCTCAAATGGAGGTACTCAAGCTGTAGGAGTTGAGTTAGGGAACAGTTCGTCAACTGCTTTAATCCATCAAAATGCTGGTTTTGGTAGTCCAGTGTCTGATGCACATCTGCCTCAATTATCATCATCAGTTCCATCTTATAATGGAGGCTCCGTTAGTTCAAGCATGGGAGCGTCATCAAGTGTCATGCTGGATGATAGTAATATAGATGGTAGTAAAAAATTTGGCAGTGTTAGTATTGATATACCGACTCGACACTTACCACCACTAAAACCAGTTTCGGGTGGTCAAGAAAGTCAGTTAGGTACATCAGGATCGTCATTTACAAGGGTGTGACTTCAAGATAGGAAAAAATATTAAATGATTAAACCGCTATTTCAACAAGCACATTTAAAATTATCTTTATTAGGTAAGGCCTTATTTTACTGTTATATCGCCATTATTTTAGCTTGTTGTGTTGCTATGGTGTATGGAGGGATTGAGATTGCAGTGAATTTAGCGCATTTTCATCAACAGTCCACCACACCTATTTGGCAATCTCTACTTCTCATGGTTGTTTCTTATTTTATAGCTAAACAATTATTGCGTGAAAGCTTAAATTTAGTTGATATCAAGTTAACACTAAAGCCAAATGAAAAAGATACTATTGAGGAAGATTTGCCAGAAGTTTCTAATGTCATATCTTTTTTTAAAAAAACACCTTAAATGTTAATAAGGATTATCATGTCAGCATGAAAGTATGTTGGTATGATATATTGCCCAGATTTCTCTTGTTTTCAAGGCATTTTTCTGTGTATAATCCGCACAAGTTTTTATTGAGCCAATTTCAATAAGCGTTCCCTTTTTAGTTAATAGATAATATATGAGGATAGTAGTATGAGAGCTCGTTCATCAGTCCCCAGAACAGGCGCAAGGCCTCAAGCTGAAATGACAGTCTTAGCTGCTAAAAAGCCACCTACTGAAGTTAAAAGTACTCAAGATTATAAAGAAAAGATACTTTCTGATCTTGAATACTGTTTTAAGGAATTAGTTAATATTACTAGTAATGAGGATAGCTGGAAAAAATTAACTGACGATGAAAAAATTATTATTGAAAAAAATAAATTAGTTATTGTTCAGGTTATCAATGAGCGTATTCAAAAACAATATCAACTCGAAAATCAAAAAATTCAAAAAGCAAAAAGTGAGAATAGCTTTTGGCGTAACGCGCTGTTTTATTTTTTAATTATTGCTGATGTCGCATTAATGTCAATTGCTGGTTATCTTGGGTCAATTGACTTGATACAGTTCATACCTGGAATAGCTAACTTTACCGCTATTATTATTTCAGGCATAGCTACATTGATAGAATGCGTCATGATGTATTCTGTTTTTAAGCCATTCTTACAAGATGGTTTAGGGATAACTCAAATACAGCAGCACGATTCATTAGCAAAAACGTATAGCCAACGTTTAGATTTAATGAATAAAATGAATTCGACTATGATCAATAATCCTAGGATGACTCGTTCACAGGGTCCTGGGGTTTATGAGTCATATGTAAGTCTTTTAAAACTTTTAAATGAAGATATGCGTTCTGCTGTTTTATTGCCTTATGAGGAACCATTTTTTAAAAAAGCATTACGTGCTTCTCTTAGTGGGTTAAGTTTTTTATTCAGTATAGCGAGTGCTTATTTTAGTACTATTATATTAATAGCCGCGTTGGCTCCAGCTTTAATTGGAACGCCGGTTGGTTGGGCTATTATTGGTCTTTTTATTGTAGCTCAGATTGTTTCAAAGTTGGTAGTTCGCCAAAGTTCGGTTTATAGTTTGCTTAATCCTTTTATCAAACAGCATGCTGAGACTGAAAATAAGCTTAACACCTTTAGAGAAAGTACTAAGAGCATCGATAATGACATCAATGCTGATTTAAGCGATTTGCAACATGCCAGCAAACCAGCACTAAAATCTGGTCAGCAGAGTATGGATGCAACAAAATTAAAAGCGACAAGTGGTAGTAGTACGACGGTAGCAGTAGTCAGTCTTGCTGCTGCAGCAAATCAGAGACAAATAGGTGAGCCCTCAGGGCTTATGGCTGCGCCAGCAAGTAATGTAACAGATTCAAAAAGAATAAATACTGTAAAAGCAGTTACAGCAACTCAGAATCCTGGTACTTTTTATCGTAAATCATCAGAGGAAGCGACAGAGACACCGACGGCGGATTTAAATTTTAATAATAATTCTGCTACTCCAGGCAGTGCTGTTAAATAGATTAAGAGTTTATGCCTAACTATTCAGCAGCCAAAGAGTTTGGTGGGCACGCTGCGCTTTGCCCACCCTACGTTTTTAAATTTTGGGTATGACGCAATTTGATTGTATTAAAATGTTTGGTGGGGACGCTGCGCTTTGCTCACCCTACGTTTTTAAATTTTGGGTATGACGCAATTTGATTGTATTAAAATGTTTGCTGGGCACGCTGTGCTTTGCTCACCCTACGTTTTTAAATTTTGGGTATGACGCAATTTGATTGTATTAAAATGTAGGGTGGGCAAAGCGCAGCGTGCCCACCAAACTCTTTGGCTGCTGAATAGCTACCTTAAAACCCCTTGATTTTGGCTTGATTCTTTGTTATAAATACAAAAGTGGTAATTTTTAGCGCAGCTGCCTTTTGGCTATTTTTATAGGATGCTTTTATTTTTATTATGACTTATTACTTTAATATTTTAATTTCAATCACTCTCATTAGTTGCCGTCAGTTAGGCTCCTGTCTTTGTTGTTAGTTATCCGTTAACTCTAAATAAATTTAAATAATCTACCTATCAACAAGCTCGAGGTAACTATGCAAATCGATTCTTCTTCAAAAGCCAAAAAGAAATTTAATATGGCTATTATTTATCTTATTGTCATTACTTTGGGTGTATTAAGCGGTCTTTCAGATATCCAGGTATTGCATAGTATAGGGTCAACGATTTCAGATCTTTTTATTAAGATTTTTAAATGCATTAGTTTACCCATTATTGCGTTGTCTATCATAGTCACGCTATCACAATATAGTGCAGATCGCGAAATGAAGCGCATCTGGCAACGAACGCTTTTTTATACTATTGGCACGACTGTTATTGCTGCATGCGTTGCCTTCCTTCTCTATTTGCTTATTAGCCCAAGTAATATTTCGAGTCATGGCACTGTCAATACTTCCAGTGTCGCAGCCATGCAAGGTAATTATTTAAGTTATCTTGCTAATCTTATTCCAGAAAATATTTTTTCACCTTTTTTAGAGCATCAAGTATTAGCAGCACTGTTTGTCAGTATGACGATTGGGATCGCGATTCGCTATATACCTGATGTGGAATCACGAACGACTATGATGCGTTTTTTTAAAGGAGCGCATGGTATTTTCATTGTTATCACAGGCTGGGTGGTAAAAATTATTCCGCTGGCGTTATTTGGTTTTATTAGTACCAGTATTTTTCAATTAAAAAATGGCTTAGACTTCAGCGGACTAGGCGGCTATTTAATGGTTGTGGTATTAGCTAATTTAATTCAAGGATTAGTGATTTTACCCATTTTTTTAGCCTTAAATAAGATTAAGCCTTATAAAGCATTGCGTGGCATGTTGCCGGCGTTATCAATTGCATTTTTTTCCAAATCTTCAGCAGGAACTTTGCCTGCAACAATGGATGTAGCAGAACGTAATTTGGGAATTAATCCCAAGGTGAGCCGATTTGTATTGCCGCTTTGCACTTCAATTAATATGAATGGTTGTGCTGCTTTTATTTTTACGACGGTTATTTTTTTAATGCAAAATAACGGCATGGAAATAAGTTTATTAACGATGTTGTTGTGGATTGTAGTTGCAACTATTGCTGCGATTGGTAATGCCGGTGTGCCGATGGGTTGTTTCTTTTTAAGCGCTAGTTTGCTGACAAGTATGAATGTGCCGATTGCATTATTAGGGTTGATTTTACCATTTTATAGCCTGATTGATATGGTGGAAACCGCTTTAAATGTTTGGTCTGATGCGTGTGTAGCAAAAGTCATTGATGAGCAGGTGAGTGAGAAAAGTGGCTTGATATATGAAACTTCAGCAGTAGTATAGTTGTTCATGTGTTTGTCATATATGGACTCGCCTGTTAGTGCAAGTAGTTTTGTAGGGTGGGCAAAGCGTAGCGTGCCCACCGTTCAAACCATTTACAATAAATACCACAATCAACCGCTGAACCAAAAGAACCATCTATATACAGTGGTTTAAGTGTGCGCCAAGCATGGCGCACCATTGAACGGTGGGCACGCTGCGCTTTACCCACCCTACATCTATTACAAAATTCGCGTTAGTAATGTTTACGTTTAAAAATATGCACGATAAGAGCGAGTACAAAGAGGGTGAAAAAAATAATAAATAAAACGGCTGCCATGGTTGTGGCATCTGCGGCAACACCGGAGTAAGCGAGTAATCCGCTTATCACTGCAAGAATGAGAAAAAAGAAAATCCAGTTTGACATATTTTAATTCCTTTTTAATTGATTCAGCTCACCGTCATCATTATTTTTATTAGGATGGCGGTGATATGATTTTTAGCGGAAAATATTTTACATTTTTAGAGCGCTTTGTTCCATAGTTAAAGCTTTATGTGTATCAGAGACTAAGCTTCGAGTTTTAGTTTGATTATAAAATAGGAAGTTACCTGTCATGCAGTAGTTGACGATATTTAATAACATGCCAGTAAATAAAAAAGATGCAATATTGGCGATAAGTGGCGCCCATTCTCGACGGTGGTTAGCAAAATATTCATCTTTGCTATGGAGTCCCTTTAGAAACTGTAGTTTGAAATATAACGCGTTAATTTTTGCCTTATTTGGGTCTGCTATTCCTAAAGGCATGAATTTTAAAGCATAAGTCAGCTCATTAGATAGTGCAGTAGCATGCTTGCCTCTTTCAATTTGGCTTGCTGTTAAGTGAGCTCCATATGCAGCAATGGCGTTTATTCCTGTTACTAACTGTGCTTTGGTCGTTTCGTTGCATGGAGTAAGTAAATGACGAGGTATTTCATTACTTTTATTTATAGCTTCAATAAAGGTTGTGTAAAGTGCTGGGCTGTCTTTAATTATTAAACGGGCAAGTAATTTCATGAAAAATTCTTCATGCTCTAAATATAAAGTTTCGAGGATGGGTCGAGTGTAGTAAAATTCATACTCGGTTGTGTCTGTATGGTGATCACCTTGATAAACAGATTTATAGTCACTGACCTGATGAAGCTGATTGTGTCTTGGTTGGGTTATTCCAAAATATGAATAGTTATTAAAGTCTAAAAAATCACCGTCTTTTTTGCTTCTATGGCCTTCTTTCAATCCATTACCGGGATATATATAATCATCACTTAATAATTTTTGCAATTCGAGTGCGTTGTTATCACTAATACCTTTTGTAAGTATCTCTAGCCATTGTTCTGGAGTGTGTTTTATTAAAGTAGGGGTGTTCTTATCATCTAATTGTTGGCCTTTTTCATCTAATGCATTAGAGGATACGGGTAGTTTCTTTTGAATTTTAGGCATTTTGGCTCCTTTGTAGCATAAAAATAATTATCAACCATAATAAAGCATGATTCTTAAAATAAGCTTAAATATGAACCAAAAATGCAATGATTTTTTTGTTCTTATTTTGATCTATTTTGACTTGGAAATAGGAAAACGATGGACACGCTGTGCTTTATTCACCTTACGATACTGGAGACCAGCTAAAAGCGTGCTGGTATGATGGTAATATAGGGTAGCACAGCGTGTCCACCGCTCCTCATTGATATTAACTATTGCCGACATAAGCGCAGATTTTCCTTATTACTCAAATCTTTGTTAGTAGAACGATATGGATTAATATCTAAGCCCCCACGTCGTGTATAGCGCCCGTATACGGTTAATTCATTAGGTTGACAATACTGCATAATATCCATAAAAATTCTTTCAATACATTGTTCATGAAACTCATTATGATTTCTAAAAGAAATAATATATTTTAATAATCCGGCCCAATTTATTTTTTTGCCTTTATAACTAATTAGCACGCTGCCCCAGTCCGGTTGATTGGTCACTAAACAGTTAGACTTAAGCAAGTTAGAATAGAGTATTTCATCGACGATACTGTTTTCCGTGTGTAATAAGGATTGTTCTACATCATAAGATGAGCATTCAATATCTAAATTATCGAGACAAATACCGCGGAAGCCGATAGATATTTTACTATCACTTAAGCTATCTAAAGGAAGTATTTTTACTAAGACTGCGCCACCTACGCTAGCTTCTAAATCTTTTTTGATAATGGCTTGAATAGTTTTTTCATCATTATAATGGCTATTATTAAATGAATTAAAATAAAGTTTCATTGATTTAGATTCAATAATATTGGGTGTGTCACAGTCGTAGCAAATTTCTGCAAGCGCAACAATGGGTTTGCCTTTATTATTTAACCAAGAGACTTCGTAATGATTCCATAAATCAAAACCAAAAAAAGGTAGTTTTTCTGGAACGCCGATTTCATCACGTTTATTTTTTCGTGGTATAGGGAATAATTTGTCAGGATTATAGTGAGGATCATATGCGGATTTTTTCCCCAATTCAGATTGATTGGGGTTTATGTCATTTTTTTTCATTTCATTAATCCTCTATAAAACAGTCTATAATTTGATCTTTAACAGCAACTTGTGTATTGTTTGTATATTTGGCAAAGGCAAATCAGCTGATAATACTGAATTAATAATTATTCGTAAATAAGATGCTGTTATCTCGTAACTATTCAGTAGCTAAAGTTTGGTGGGCACGCTGCGCTTTGCCCATCCTACATTTTTTATAGTTTATTTTGTAATTTTTTGTAGGGTGGGCAAAGCGTAGCGTGCCCACCAAACTTTAGCTACTGAACAGTTACAAAAAGAATGTTATACTAAAGCTAGTATTGATTCAGAACCCTTTATATTAGCGATTGAATTGTTAAAGAAAAATAGTGAAGATATTAATCGTAAATAATCATTCCAATCGAAGCAACCAAGCCAACAGCCATTACAATATTAAACCACACTCGATGACTTGGTTTGGTTAATATTTTTTGTAAAAATTTACCAAACAAAAGCCAGGCGCCTGTGCATGGAATACAGGCGAGTAAATAAATTAAGCTGATTATCAATGCATTATTAAAATAGTTTTGTGTTAGCGTAAAAATAGAAATAGTACCGATTGCCATCAGCCATGCTTTGGGATTAACCCACTGAAAAAGAAAAGCTTGAAAAAAATTAAACGGCTTTTTGGTGTTACTTAAATTTGAATTGTATGTTGAAATTAAAATTTGCCAGGCTAAATAAAGCATATACAGACAGCCGATTATTTTTAATGACTGCTTAATCCAGCTATACTTCATAAAGACTGCACCGAGTCCTAGTGCTACCAATAAGACCATTGCCGGAAAACCAAAACTAATGCCGAAATAGTGGGGTAAGCTTTTTTTAAGCCCGAAGTACATGCCAGAGTTCATGATCATAAAATTATTAGGGCCAGGTGTTAAAGTAGTGGAAATGCAAAATAGAAAAAGAGGAAGCAAATCATTGATCATTTTAGAGTGCTCGTTTTAGATGAGTGTATTATTATATAGGATTTATTGCTTTTTAGTAACTATTCAGCAGTGGGGGATTGGTTAGAAGATCCTTCGATACGCTCAGGATGACAATTGCTTAGGATAGCACTTGCTATAGGCTGTCATCCTGAGCGTATCGAAGGATCTTCTAAGCAACTTCCGCTGCTGAATAGCTGCTCTTTTTGCTAAAAACAATGGTAAATTAAGAGGGTTGCATGTCAGCACTCAAAATGAAATAATGAGATACTGAATTAATCAGAGTTTTCCATTATTTTAAAGGGAGTCATTAACGATGAAAAAAAGTTTGATTATCGCGCTTGCTTCGATATTAAGTACTTCTGTTGTATTTGCGAATGTTCCGAATAATGCACTACCAGGCTCAGCTTCAAAATCAGCTCATGGTCTTCCAGCAAAAAAACAATGTGATCGTTGTTTGTGTTTTCGCGAAGAGTATAAATGTTCATGTAAATAATGTTTGGCGCTTTTTTTAGTAATAAATAAGAAAAGCGCATAAATTCTAAAGTATTATTGCTTAATTAAAAAAATATTTATTTCGTATAAGCACCCACCGCGTTTAACCACTCTGGCGTTGGTAAAATTAATTTTCTTTCATGCATGTTGAAAAGTCCAAATGCAAATTCTGCTGTGCAGCAGACTTCATTGTTCCGCATAATTTTTTGAGCTATTTTTCCCACCTTTTTTTCATAAGAAATTAATTGGGTTTCAATAATAACTGTTTCACGTAAAAGTAATTCTTTTAAAAAAATTAATTTAATTTCGAGGACAATAGGGCCGATGCCTGTTTTCTGGATTTTTTTAAGACCATAGCCATTTTGTGTGATTAATTCCCAGCGCGCTTCTTCTAATATGGTAAGATACATAGCGTTATTGACATGACCGAATGTATCGAGATGATGTTCTTTAATGGTTAAAGGATAAGAGAATACTGTCGTTGTCATGAGAGTTAAATTCCGTAGTAAATGGCTTGGTTTAAGTGTAGCGGATATTGCTGTATTTGGTAACTTTTTTGTGGTGAGATGTTGTAAGTATTGAGCAGGTAAGTTTGGTGGGTACGCTGCGCTTTGCCCACCCTACGTTTTTGAATTTATGGCGGGGTGTTATATTTTTGGTGAAATGTGGGGTATGCCACAATTTAATTATATTAAAAATGTAGGGTGGGCAAAGCGCAGCGTGCCCACCAAACTTACCTACTGAATAGTTATGACATATTTAAATTAAACTTTGTTGTGTATAAATCGGCGGTAGCTCATCTTCATTGCTGAAGTGTACACCTAGGCCAAGTAATCGAACTGTACCATATTGTTTTCTTGCTATTTCTTGTAATAAATTTTGATATTCACTTAAGTTTGCTGTATGGCTAGATTTTTCTAAAGTATATAATTTAAAATCACTCGATTTAATTTTTACATATTGATTTTTTATGCGGAGATTAGCTGCATTGTCTACGATTCTTTTGGTTAGTAAATGATGTAACTCTAGTAAGATAGACTCACCTTTTTCAGCAAGATAAATGTCTTGGCTAAAAGTTCGCTCAATGCTAAGTGATTTACGTACTCTGTTGGGTTCTACTGCGCGATTATCGATTCCACGACAGCGTTCATATAGTTGTGAGCCCAGCTTGCCAAAGTTTTCTGTTAAATAAGTGAGAGAAAGTTTTTGTAGGTCGGTACAATCTTTTAATCCTTGCGCATGTAGTTTTTTAGCGGTTACTTTGCCGACACCATAAATTTTTTCTACGGATAAATGTTTGACGAATGATTCAATCTCTTGTGGACGAATGACAAATAAACCATTGGGTTTTTTCCAACCGCTGGCAATTTTTGCTAAAAATTTGTTGGATGCCACGCCTGCTGATGCAGTCAGTTGTACAGCATCCCAAATTTTTTGTCGTATTTCTTGCGCAATAAGAGTAGCGCTGCCGTGGCAATGTTCGGAGTTTGATACATCGAGGTAAGCTTCATCTAATGAGAGGGGTTCCACTAATGGTGTATATTCATGAAAAATTTGTTGAATAATTTGCGCTGTTTCCCGGTATTTTTTCATATTAACGGGTAAGACAATTAAATCAGGGCAAAGTCGTAGCGCATAAGCCGTTGCTAGAGCAGAGCGCACTTTAAATTTGCGCGCAATATAGTTACAAGTGCAAAGAACACCACGTTCTTTTGCTGTGCCACCGACAGCAACAGGTTTATTAGCTAATGCAGGATTATCTCTGATTTCGATGGCGGCATAAAAGCAATCCATATCGATATGAATAATTTTTCTTGCTGCTGCATGAGTTATAGTCATAAAACGCAATGAATCACATTCGTTACTATGCCCCAGATGTAAACTTCATTACCTTCTTTTAATTCGATAGGTTGAAAAGTTTTATTTTCTGGCATTAAAAATAAGGCTTCATTTTTTTTGTGGAGTCTTTTAACTGTGAGCTGACCATCAATAGCTGCAACAACTATTTTGCCATGTGCAGGGGTAATGCTGCGATCTACAATTAAAATATCGTTTTCATGGATGCCGGCATCAATCATCGAATTTCCAGAAACACGGACACAAAAAGTCGCTGCAGGATGTTTAATCAAATGCGCATTTAAGTCGAGTTGATTTTCAACATAGTCATCTGCCGGTGCAGGAGAGCCTGCTGTTACTTTGGAGCCATATAAGGGCAGCTGGTAGCCTTTGTTGTTAACAAACCGCATAACTGACTCAACTAAGCTTACGGGTAAACGTATTGGCTTGGTGGACTCAGCGTAGCGTCCTTGCCCTTTGGGCCTTCCAGCCCCTTTGCGTGTGCCGCCGTGGTTCATTGTGTATTTCCCTTTGAAAGATATAGGAGTAGTATTCTTGATTTTCGCACAGATTTCAAGTGAATAAAGTTAGATCTTGAGGTTTTTTATGTATATAGGATATACTATTCTATATATAGATTAAAAAAGGGTATATCATCATGCTTAAAGTACTTATTTCTTTACCTGATCAGTTAGCCAATAGAATGCGCGCGACTATTCCTGAGCGTCAACGCAGTAAAATTGTTGCGTTATTATTGGAAGGAGAAATTTTACGACGTGAAAAATCATTATATGAATGTGCGCTGGCTGTTGAAAATGATGAGGCACTTAAAGCTGATATGGCAGCATGGGGTATAACAGTGAGTGATGGTTTGCATAATGAAAATTTAAAAAATAAAAAATCATCCTAGGAGATTTTTTGATGACATTTCACAAGCATGCTGCTTATGTACGTGGTGAAGTTTATAAAGTAGATTTGAATCCAACAAAAGGATCTGAAATAAATAAAATTAGGCCTTTTGTTATAGTAGGAGCCACACCGATTAATCAGGCAAGGCACACAATTATTGTTGTTCCACTTTCGTCTTCTCCCACGCCTCGGCTTCCCCTGGTGGTTCCTGTTAATTCTTTAGGTATAAATTCTGTCGCGGTTTGTGATCAAATTCGAGCAATTGATAAGATTAGAGTTAAAGATAAAATTGGGGAGTTAACTGCCCAAGAAATGGATTTATTAGATGATAGTTTACGCCAAACTTTAGGTCTTTAGTAAATAATCAGCTAATTTGTGTAACTATTTAGTAGCCAGGGAGTTTGGTGGGCACGCTGCGCTTTGCCCACCCTACATTTTTTATAATTTATTTTTGTCATTTTTTGTAGGGTGGGCAAAGCGCAGCGTGCCCACCAAACTCCCTGGCTGCTAAATAGTTACCAATTTGAAAGATTAATTATTTTCTATCAAAGTACGACAAAGTGTATCTTCTAGTTTTTGATATTGAGTCGGTTCGTCAACAAAACCATTAATCATGATAGAAAAAACAAGAGTGTGCTTTTTCTTTGTTTTAAGATAACCCGATAAGGTGCTTACTGCAGTTGCTGTTCCAGTTTTTGCGGATACTTTTCCTAGCGTGATAGGGTCTTGCATGCGTTTTTTTAATGTGCCATCAGTGCCACTGATTGGTAATGCAGTAATAAAAGTGGCAGCTTGCTCAGAAGAATAAATTTTTTGTAATAAAGTAACAATTTGCTGTGGTGTTAAGAAGTCGTAACGAGATCCACCACTCCCATCAATGAGGGTGGTAGTGGGAATGTTAATTTTTGCAAAATTATTTAGAATATTACGCACAGCGTCACTGCCGTTTTGAAAGCTGCCCATCTCTTTTGTAGAGAGCGCCCCCATTGTTTTAAATAGCGAATTCGCAATCATATTATCAGATTCTTTTAGCATAGTATTAACTAAGGTTGAGGTTGGTGCTGATTCTTCACTGGCTAATAAAGACGGCAAAAGAGTTGGTTTTTGAAATTCAAAGTGGAGAGTGCTGGTTATTTGATTTTTTTTAAGTAAATAAGTTAATAAAAATTGAATATTATCGCGAGGGTTATTAATTGCCATAGCAATGTTTTTTGGTAAGGATTTTTTTTCAATACATCCGCTGACTGTGTAGTCATTTGTATTGGTGCGTTTGATTTTCATCGGACAATCAGTGATATTGTCTGTTGTGATAATATTATTTATAAAGTTGAGCGATTGAGGGTATTCAGGTAGGCTAATATTGATGGTTTTATTGGGATCGGTTGTTAGAGTAAGTGTACCTTTTACGCAGTTATTTTCAATAATAATAGCGTTAACAGGTGCTCCCCAGCAAAAATCTTTGTCATCCCAGGTTGTGCCTGGACTCATATTCATTTGATCAAATGCACTGTCATCAACAATAATATTACCGTTAATTTGTTGAATACCAGCAGCAGAGAGAGCATGAATCAAGTGATCAAGTTGCGCTAAAGTGAGAGTAGGGTCACCTGAAAAGGTTAAATAGATATTACCATTTAATATTCCGTGGCTTATTTGAGTAACATCAGCAAATAGTTGGGTTTTATAGGTAAAATTGTTACCTAGATAGTTTAATGCAGCCGCTGCAGTTAATATCTTTTCATTACTAGCCGGCATAAAATAATGATTAGCATTTTTTTGATAAATAATTTTTTTGGTTTTTTGATCTTGGACTAGTATTCCAATGTTGACTGTGTCGCCAAATTTTTTTAATACAGTATCAATTTGTTGCTTGGCAAAGCTATGAGTGGAAATGGTAAAGATAAAAATGATAAAGAATATTTTTTTCATAAAATGCTGCTGTGGGTTAGATTAAAGTTATTTAGCACAGTGGGGCGTGCTATTAATTATTTTCAGTTTTTTCAGCAGCAATATTACCAGAAATAATTCCTTCCCGTAACTGAGCTGCAATATCTTTCAAGCCACCAGGGGAGTGCGGCAATAAAATAGTATTACTTTTAGCGCGTGCGCCAATTTCTTTCAGGGTATCATAATATTGTGTCATCATAACCAAGCCCATCACGTCACCCGCTGTGACGCCCGAGATGCCTTCTTGAAATTCTTGAATGGATTGTTTTAATCCATCAATGATCGCTTTTCGTTGATTGGCAACACCGATTCCTTGTAATTTCATACTTTCTGCTTCGGCTTCGGCATTTTTTACTCGTAAAATTTTCTCTGCTTCACCTTTTTCTTGGGCTGCCATTCGTAAGCGTTGTTGTTCATTGATTTCATTCATTGCAGATTTTACTTTTTCATCGGGGTCAATGTTGGTGACGAGCGCTTTAAGTATGTCATAACCAAAATCAGACATTAAACCAGCTAATTCATTTTTGACAGCAATGGCAATATTATCTTTTTTCTCGAATACATCATCCAAAGTCATTTTTGGCACTTCAGCGCGGATAACATCAAAAACAAAGGATTCTATTTGGCGCTTGGGATCAGTGAGTTTATAAAATGCATCAAATATTTTATTAGCAACAACATGATATTGGACTGAAACAGTAACTTTAACAAAAACATTATCTTTAGTTTTTGTTTCAATTAAAATATCCAGTTGTTGGATGCGCAAACTTAACCAACCTTTTATTTGCTCAATTCCTGGAATTTTTATATTGAGCCCAGCAGTGGCAGAACGATTAAATTTACCGAAGCGTTCTATAATCGCGACAGTTTGTTGCTCTACAGTAAACAAGATGCTGAAGAGGATGATGATACTGATGATCCCAATAACAATGTAAAGCATTTCTATGCTGATACTAAAGCCAAAGAGAGTCATATTTGTTTCCTTAATTTAGATGCTAATTTTTTAGATCCTTCGAGCAAGAAACGCTCTCAGGATGACAGTGTAGCAAAGACAGTTACCAAAGATGCTGAAATTCTTTTATTTGTGCTGCTGTTAATAAAAATACCCCACCGCCACCACGTTCGAACTCTAGCCAAGTAAAAGGCACTTGCGGAAATTTTTCAGCTAAAGCAATTTCACTGTTTCCTACTTCTACGATTAAAATCCCCGTTTCTTGTAAATAATTGGCGGCATGTTTTAAAATAAGTAAGGCAAAATCTAAGCCGTCAGCGCCGGCTTTTAAACCGAGCGCAGGTTCGTGTTGATATTCTGTTGGTAATGCAGCCATATCGTTTGCATCAACATAGGGCGGATTGCTGACAATAATATCGTATTTTTTAGCGGGTAATGCCGTAAATAAATTAGATTGAAATAAATGGACTTGATCTTCCACTTCATGGCGAATTAAATTAGTTTTAGCAACCGCTAATGCATCAGTGGAGATGTCACTCGCATCCACAGTTGCATCAGGAAAAGCTTTAGCACAAGCGATAGCAATACAAGCACTGCCAGTACATAAATCTAAAATAGTATTTACACTATCAGGATCTATCCAGGGTTGAAATTGAGCTTCAATTAATTCGGCGATTGGTGAGCGAGGGATCAGTACTCGTTCATCAACATAAAAAGGTAGGTTGGCAAACCAAGCTTCATGAGTTAAGTAAGGTGCTGGAAGGCGTTCTTTAACTCGACGTTGAATAATTTGCGTGATTTTTTCTTTTTCTGCTTGAATTAATCGACCGTCTAATAATGTTGGATTAATATCATGAGGCAAATGTAGGGTATGTAAGATGAGAGCAAGTGCTTCGTCTAATGCATTATCTGTGCCATGACCATAAAATAAGCCTGCTTCATTGAAGCAGCTGATTGCCCAGCGGATAAAGTCGCGGACAGTGACTAATTCTAGCGTGGTGTCGGTCATGATGGGTTGCTCTGCAGTAGTGGTGGGGTATTATATGATTATCTGCTGTTATTTGTCACTGTATGTTTAGGGGTGGCGTTGGATTCAAGTGGTGTAGCTAATTCGATTGTTATTCCATTACGTGTTACAGGGGCGTATGTTGTTGGTGGAGATAGTGTATCGTCAATTTTAGTTTTAATTTGTGTTAGCATAGGAATTATTTCTTTTAAGAAAGCTTCATCTAAGCCTCTTTGTGCATGGGGTTTTAGTTGAGAGTTGATGATACTGTTTATTTTTTTTAATTTAGCTAAATCTGCATCAAGAGTTGTGTCAATTGAGCGAGGGGTGAATTCATCAGCAAGAGGCTGTAGATATTTTTTTTGTAAACTAGGCGTTTCTTTATAAAACAAGATATTAGAGTTGGTAATTATTCCTTCGAGACTTTTCCAGTGAGGTTGGAAAGTTTGTCCTATGGAGTCAAGGCAGCCAGAAATCAAAGATTGTTTTTCATCATTATTGTTAATTGATGTTGAAACAGTATTTTTTTGATCTAAAAGCGCAGTTTGATTTGCTGGTGGTGCTGGATGGATTTTATCATCATGATTACTTGTAGATGCTGATAACATCGCAAAAGTGTCGAGGATTTTTTCTTTCTTCATAGCATTTGGTAAGCTTATTAAAGCTTTGTCACCCGTTGCGTCAAAAAATAATTGTGCTATTTCATCATGCTTTTCCAATAAATATTTTGTTCCAAGTTCAGTTAGTCGCGCTTGAGCTATATTAAAATTAGGGTGTTCGGTTGGTTTTTTAATGCTTTCTATCATTGTGCTAAAAAATAACTTTGCTACTTCAAGGTTTCCTTCTGATAAATATTTTTTGCTATTCTCAATTAGTAGTACTTGAGCTGCTCTAAAATTACGATCTTCAATGGGTATTTTTTTAATGTATTCTATAGCAAGTTCGTATTTGTTATCAGCTAATAATTTTTTTGCAGTTTCATACTGATAGTAAGAATATTTTTTGGTTTGTATGAGGTAATTGTCTATTTTACGCTGCTCTTCGTTCTGCTGTTTGATAAGATTCAGGTGGGCCGGAATAGTGATAAAAAGAGAAAAAGGATTAAGAAATAGGCCAAAGAAAACAATTTTTCTTAAAGACCAGCGACGTTTATTGTCAAGAAAATTAATGCGCGCTTTAGCATACATTTCAAAGTGCTTTGGAAAGGTATTAAGATTCATTTGATTCGGAGGAAATGAAGGATTAACAATTATTGTTTCCTTTGATTGTATATACTCTATTTGACCCATAAAAAATGATGATACATCGATATGCGGAGCTATTTTTTCTGCAGTTATATATTTTCTACCGATCTCGCTATCATGATGACACCACATGCTAGCTAATGTTGTCGGCGGTATTCCTGCAAGTAAGGTGTTTGTTTTGTTCCGCGATTTGTTTTTTAGAATATGATAAACCACGGTAATACTACCATAAATTGGGGCAGCAAGGATGGATGTAATAGCTAAGCCAAGCATTCCTGCGATTGGTTTTAAAAAGAAACTAAGCAAGCTAAAAAAGAAAGCAACGAGACTGGTGTGGTGATTAACTGTTTGTTCCCTAAATCCATTTTTTGGTAGTTCGTCAGGGTGATATCGTAGGGGATGATAAATTACATATTTTGGATAAAATGCTTGATAGCTAAAACTGTCAGAGATTATTTTCCCTATGCCTTTTGCAATCAATAATGGTATTGCTGTTACCAGCTTACTCATTATTCTTTGTCCATTATAAAGAAGTTTATAAACAAAGTCATATTTTACAGTCTGTTCGTCCCTTTCGATGTCTTCAATAACAAAGCGTTCTTTCCATAGCCATGTGTCGATAAATACTAACTTATCTTTATCTATATCAGGAGGATTTTGAGATTTTAAGTCGCTGTTGCTTACCATTAAATTTTTCCTGTTTAATATTGAGCCTATTAATAATTAATTATCTTAAGATAATATTAAATACAAGCAAAACTCATAGAGTTAAATTTTGCTAAAAAAACTCTCAACTTATTGAAAAAAAACAAAAAGCGTAAAATAAAGTGAAATAATTATAAAATGATTGTTTTATAATTTGAATGTGAAAAACGGGGATTTTTAGCTTAGAGCGGTATTTTCAGTGCTGCGCTTATCTACCCTTTAGTTGTTGAATAGTTACACGATGAAGGACATTTGTGCCCACCCTAGATCTGTGTATAATGCTTGTTTATAATGACTACACAACTATTTAGCAGTATCAATACATCCTGTGCAGTATTAACTATTCAGCGACACGTCTGGATCCCGCGGACAAGCCGGCGTTGTTGCATAAATCAGCCTCGTCGTTGCGAGCCTGTGCTTTTTGCAGGCGAAGCAATCCAGCTTTTAGGCTACTCTGCTAGAGTTTGTTTAAAAAATGGATTGCTTCGTCGCAAAAAACGCTTCTCGCAACGACGACTCTGCGTAAAAATTGATTTATGCAACAACGCCGGACAAGCCGTGGGACGTTGGTGGTTGTATTGCCTAGCTTAAAAGTGTGAAACAACAAAGAGCATTAAACATGGAAAAAATTGCCGGGCCGGTGATGTTAGACTTAATCGCTAAAGAAGTCAGTCCTGAGGAAAAAGAGTTATTACAACATCCGCTCGTTGGCGGTGTTATCTTATTTACTCGTAATTATGAAAATCCAGAACAACTAAAACAATTATGTAAAACTATACGCTCATCTCGTAAAATACCATTATTAATCACAGTGGATCAGGAAGGTGGGCGAGTTCAGCGTTTTCGTGAAGGTTTTACTCGCATACCGAGTATGGGTGAAATAGGCCAATTATTTTTGACTGAGCCTGACGTAGCAGAAAAATTAGCTGAAACAAGTGGCTGGCAAATGGCTACTGAGTTACGTGCGGTAGGTATTGATTTAAGTTTTGCACCGGTACTTGATTTAAATAAAGGGCTTAATGCTGTGGTGGGTGACAGAGCATTTTATTCTAAACCTAATGTTGTTATATTACTTGCTAAAGCATTTATTCGCGGAATGAAAAAAGCCGGAATGGTTGCAACAGCAAAACATTTTCCTGGTCATGGCTCGGTGGCTGTGGATTCGCATCTGGAAATGCCGATAGATACGCGATCTTATGCAGATATTCATCGTGATGATATGCAACCATTTATTGAGTTGATTGAAATGGGAATTGAAGCCATGATGCCGGCACATATTTTGTTTCCTGCTGTTGATACAAAACCTGTGGGTTTTTCAGCAGTGTGGTTGCAGGAAATTTTACGGAAAAAATTACAATTTTCCGGTACTATTTTTAGTGATGATTTAAATATGAAAGGTGCAGAGTTCGCGGGTGATTATGTGAGTCGTGCTCAATCTGCTTTGGATGCAGGTTGTGATGTGGCGTTAATTTGTAACAATAGGCTAGGGGCGATTCAAATTTTAGATCAGCTGTCGCAAAAATATATTAAAAAAGATAATAAATTAAATTTATTACTAGGTCGGTAGGTTATTATTTAGCGGCTAGAGAGTTTGGTGGGCACGCTGCGCTTTGCCCACCCTACATTTTTTATAATTTATTTTTGTAATTTTGTAGGGTGGGCAAAGCGCAGCGTGCCCACCAAACTCTCTAGCCGCTGAATAATGACAGTTGATACAAAAATTTAGTGGCGTACTTGAGGGTAACATATGATAGAAGAAGGATTAATGGTGAATAATTTAGATAAAATAACAGAAGTTTTAAATAAATCAGAATGTCTACATGATATGAATGATATCAACAAGGCATTAGATCAAATGGGTAAAACGATTACTCTACAATTAAAAGACAGTAATCCATTAGTATTATGCGTGATGATTGGCGCACTAATTCCAACAGGTCATTTATTAACGCGTTTAAACTTTCCCTTAGAAGTTGATTATATACATGCAACGCGTTATCGCGGCACAACGCGAGGCGGAGATTTACATTGGTTAGTAGAGCCGCGCCAATCTTTAAAAGGCCGCACAGTTTTAATTGTGGATGATATTATGGATGGTGGTTTAACATTAGCGGCTATTATTGATTATTGTTATCAAGCGGGTGCTAAAAAAGTTTATTCTGCTGTGATGGTTAATAAAGAACGACCAAGAGAACCTGGTGTAACAAAAGAACCTGATTTTGTTGGGTTAAATACAGAAGATAAATATTTATTTGGTTTTGGTTTGGATTATGAAGAATTTTTGCGAAATGCACCGGGAATTTATGCGGTGGCCAAGGAGCATGAGTAGAAAAAAATAGTGCGATGCCAGCTAGAAGCATGCTGGCAAAGCTTTTGTAGGGTGGGCAAAGCGTAGCGTGCCCACCATTCAAAAAGTACAATACCACACGTTAATAAATTGAACGGTGGGCACGCTACGCTTTGCCCACCCTACAAAAATTTATAAAAAATGATGATCATTTAACAAGGAGATATTGCAATGAGAAAGTATGGATGCTTGCGAGGTATAGCAAAATCATTTTATTCCCCTGACTTATATCGAGATGTTGCGGTAAACTGGGGCGGTGAGATTGTGTTATATTTATTTTTATTGCTGGCTCTTTGTTGGGGATGTTTAGTTGTGCCGGTGCAACAAATAATTAACTCAGCTTATGCTGATTTTTCGCAAAAAACATTGCCACAAATACCCGATATGAGTATTAAAAATGGCGAGTTAGTCACACCTGAAGCACGCCCTTATATAATTAAAGATTTAAGTGACAACTCAATTATTGCTGTGATTGATACAAGCGGTGAATATAAATCATTAGATAAGACTCCTGCTGTTCTTTTAATTACTAAAAATGCTATTTTTTATCAAAGTAAATCAAAGCTCGGTCGATCACATGCCTTCGCTACGGATTTAAATGTAGAGGTTAAGCATGATCAACTAGATCATTTACTCAAAATAGGTACGAGTTGGGCGTGGTTAATTTTATTTCCATTATTTGTCATGGCTTCTTTTATTTATCGCATTGTTGAAGCTGTTTTTTATGCGATTATTGGGGAAATAGCAGCACATATCATGAAAATAAACCTCACTTATGGTCAGTTATTTAGAATCAGTATTTTCGCTATGACTCCCAGTATTATTTTAGGCGCAATATTAGATTGGTGTGCTATTTCATTCGAGTATATGTGGATTATGTATTTTGCTTTATCGATGATTTATTTATATTTTGGGATCCGCGCAAATAAAATAGCGAAGGTATAAGTATGGCCTTAGTTTGGTTGTTTAGTTTTTTGGTTATTTTTGCAGTATTAGCTTATCATCGCGCTAGCTTAAAAGTGTGGACATTATCGTTAATCATTTTTTTAGTGATAATGTCACGCTTAAGTACCATTACGTTTTGGCCGATGACACTTCTATCGTTGATTATGATAGCTGTGCTTAGTATTTTGCATGCGACAAGTTGGCGACAAAAAAATATTACGCAACAGGTGTTAACTTTTTATCGCAAAATCATGCCAACAATGTCTCGCACTGAACGAGAAGCATTAGCGGCAGGTAGTGTAGGTTGGGAAGGTGATTTATTTCGCGGCGATCCTGATTGGGAAAAATTATTAAAATATAAAAAACCAGAATTAAGTGAAGAAGAGCAAGCCTTTATTGCTGGCCCAGTTGAAAAGCTTTGTAGCATGATTAATGACTGGGATATTACGCAAAATCGTGCAGATTTACCGCCGGAAATATGGCATTTTATTAAGGACCAAGGATTTTTTGGTTTAATTATTCCAAAAGAATATGGTGGCAAAGCGTATTCTGCTTACGCACATTCAGAGATTTTAATTAAACTCTATGGTTGTAGTGCTTCTGTTGCAACAACAGTCGCTGTGCCAAATTCATTAGGCCCTGCTGAATTATTGTTGCATTACGGTACGCAAGAACAAAAAAATTATTATTTACCACGTCTGGCGAAAGGCGAAGAAATTCCTTGTTTTGCATTAACAGGCCCTGAAGCTGGCTCAGATGCGGGTGCTATGTTAGATGAAGGTGTGGTTTGCTGGGGTGATCATGAAGGAAAAAAGGTAATAGGCATTTGTTTAAATTGGGACAAGCGCTATATCACGTTGGCACCTGTTGCTACGGTCATTGGTCTGGCATTTAAATTATATGACCCAGAACACTTACTTGGAAATAAAACAGATCTTGGTATTACATGTGCATTAATTCCACGCGGTACACCAGGAATGACGATAGGTCGTCGTCATTTTCCCGTTAATTTAGCTTTTCAAAATGGCCCTACGCAAGGTAAAGATGTTTTTATTCCAGTTGATTGGATAATCGGTGGCCCATCGATGGCTGGGCATGGTTGGCGGATGTTAATGGAATGTCTTGCTGCAGGAAGAGCGATTTCATTACCCGCTAGTAGTACCGGTGGCGCCAAAGTTCTTGCTTATGCATCCGGTGCGTATGCGCGAGTACGTAAGCAATTTAATACACCGATAGGTCGTTTTGAAGGAATTGAAGAAGTCTTAGCGCGGATTGCGGGCAATACCTATATTATGGATGCAGTGCGTAGTTTTACCGTGGGCATGATAGACAGTGGTGAAAAACCAGCGGTTGCATCGGGCATTACAAAATATCATGTCACTGAATTAGGCCGAGTTGTTGTGAATGACGGTATGGATCTGCATGGTGGCAAAGGAATTTGTTTAGGGCCACGTAATTATATCGCAAGATCGTATGAGGCTATTCCTATCGCCATCACTGTTGAAGGCGCAAATATTTTAACGCGTTGCATGATTATTTTTGGTCAAGGAGCAATGCGTTGCCATCCCTATATTTATGCTGAATTAACTGCAGCAAAAGAAAAAGATGAAAAAAAACGTTTAGTTGATTTTGATAAAGCTTTGATGGGACATCTTAGTTTTACTGTGAGTAATTTAGTTCGGGCTTTAATTTTAGGTTTGACGGGTGGTTATATTGTAAAAACACCCGCTGGAAAATTACGACGTTATTTTCAACAAGCGACTCGCATGAGCTCTGCATTTGCTTTAATTGCTGATATGTCTTTAATGGTCTTAGGTGGATCATTGAAGCGAAAAGAAAGTATTTCAGCTCGTTTAGGTGATGTATTAAGTTATCTATATTTATTATCTTCTGTACTAAAACATTATGTTGATCAAGGTGAACCTCTTGAAGATTTACCCTTGGTGCGGTGGGCCGGGTTGACTTGTCTTTATCAAAGTCAACAAAAGCTGGATCAATTAATAAAAAACTTTCCCAATCGTTGGATAGCTTGTTTATTAAGAGCATTTATTTTTCCTTTTGGACAGCATTTCTCACCACCGAGTGATAGCCTTAATCAGGCAGTTGCACAGTTATTAATGGTTCCAGAAGGGAGTCGTGATCGTTTATCTCATGGTGCTTATATTACGGGTGATGGCAGTAATGTGATGGCTGATTTGCAAGATGCTTTATTAAAGGCAGTTGCTATCGAGCCGATTGAAAAAGTAATTAAGACAGCTTATTTAAATACATTAATTCCTAAAGGTCGATTGATGGAGCAAGCAACAGCAGCGGTAGAAAAAAATCTTATTTCAGCAGAAGACTTTATGTTGGTACAAGCAGCAGAGTTAGCTCGTGCTAAAGTAATCGCCGTTGATGATTTTGATGCAAAAGAATTGGTTCATAATGAGTAGTATTCAGCATAAAAATGGCGGTTTATTTTTTTATCTTATTATTTTAACAACATTATTTATTTTGCTACAAATCAGTTATTTGCTGCGCTTAAGTGGCTTTTATTTAGGGGATTTTCAAGGCATTGCTAGTCATCTTGAGGTTCCATATAAAGCTATTCCACCGTTACTGTTTTTTATTTCTATCCAACTTGTTTTGCATTTTTTGTTTATTGTCTTTGTTTGGGCGGTAGCGCTGTTAATTGGTTTTAAGCTTAATTATTCATGGAGAAAAACTGAAAATATTGGTTTTGGTTTATGGGGATTTGCGGTAGTTACTGCTATTTTTGCCAATCAATTTTATTTTCCTAATTCAAAATTTGCGAGTTTAACCGGGTTTTTAATTAATTATTGGGTGGCAGGCGGAATATTTTTTATTTGTTTTGCTGTAGTGATAGTTGCTACGGGAATTGCAATGTTTGGTTTATATAAAAAACTGCCGCGCCTATTGACGTGGAGTTGTTTAAGTTTATTGGTTTTGTTGCTTGGAATTTTAGGTATAAAAAATTTAGCGGCTAACCCCGTCGTATTAGATGCCGCAACTGAAAAACAACCGAATATTATTATTATTGGCATTGATTCGTTGCGTCCAGATTATTTAGGCTATTTTTCTGGTGAGAAAAACACCCCTCATCTTGATCGTTTTTTTGCAAAATCAACGGTATTTTCTGAGTCATTGACGCCGATTGCTCGTACTTTTCCGTCTTGGGTTGGTATTTTAACTGGGCGTTATCCTAAACAAAGTGGTGTAAGAACGAATTTACAAAATCTATCTCATATTACTAGTTTACAGATGACTTTACCGAATATATTGCGGCAAAAAGGTTATAATACTTTATTTGCAACGGATGAAACACGGTTTAGTAATATTGATTCGCAGTTTGGTTTTGATGCTGTTATTACACCACCGATAGGCTTTAATGATTTTTTATTAGGTAGCATTAATGATTTTCCTTTTTCTAATTTATTAGTTAATACGCGGGTAGGGCGTTGGTTATTTCCTAATAGCTATGGGAATCGTCCAGTTTATGCTACTTATGATCCGAATAGTTTTCTTACTTTATTAGCGCCAACACTAGCAAAATCACGTAATAAACCACTTTTTATGGCGGTACATTTTTGTTTACCTCATACGCCGTATTTTTGGGGAACACAAACATCGGGCGATGTTGTTGTTGATAATTATAAATCAGCTGTACATCGAGTGGATCAACAGGTGAATGATTTTTTGCAATTGCTGCAAAAAGATAATGTATTAAATCATGCTTTAGTTATAGTGCTTTCTGATCATGGCGAAGCGATGGAGTTGCATGGTGATAGAGTGACGAATGCAGCTCTGTTTGTTGCCGGGGCGGCAAATCATCACCATGTTATTCCTCAATTTTATCCACCCACAGTAGAAAAAGAAATGGTAGACCAATCTGCTGGTCATGGTACGGATGTATTAAGCTTGCCGCAATATCGTACGGTATTAGCGATGCGTACGTTTGGGATGCAAGCTAATCGTTCTGGAACGGTTTCACAAAGGGTTTCATTATTAGATATTAAACCGACTATTCTTGATTTTTTGCATATGAATATTCGGCAAGAAACGGGTAAGTCGTTAAAGCCAATTTTAATGACAGGATTGTTTTCGCTAAATAACAATCATGATTTCTTTATGGAAACTGATTTCTCTCCTGAATCAATACGTTCAGTTCATCCTGAAACTCGCAATGTTGTGTTTGAAGGAATTAATTATTTTCAAATAGATCCTAAGACTATGCGGATTATTGTTAAAAATAGTATGGAACAGCTCATTTTGTCGAGTAAGCAATATGCGGATGTGTATGGCGAATGGATTTTGGCATTATATCCGCAAAGTAAAAATACTATGATACCTATTTTAGTGAATCTTAATACCCGTCAATGGACGAATGATTTAAATACACCATTTGCAAAGTCATCTCCTGTTGAGCATATGCTGCAGTTTTTGCGGCGTTTTTATGGTAGTGATCTATCGTTGTGAGAGTTTGGTGGGCATGCTGCGCTTTGCCCACCCTACATTTTATAATAGTAGGGTGGGCAAAGCGCAGCGTGCCCACCAAACTAATAGTTACAAACCCTGATATTTTGTCCTTTACCGCCCTGTTTTTATGTAAGAAATACGCTACTTGTGCACAGTGTTAATTCTTAACACTCTGTATTTAAAAATTTCTATCCAACAACACATGATATAAAATATACAAACTATAACTTGTTGAAAAATAAGGACTAATAACTTGTGTGCATTTCCTGGTCTTTCTAGGGTTAACCCTGGTATATAAAGGTTCTTGTCACTTTTATAGAGGTTAATAACAGACTTATCCACAGAAACTGTGGGTAAGTCATGGTGCTTTCAACCTTAGCTCAATATATGAATAAAAATGGGGGCGTAGTGTATAAAATTCAATATAAAAGTGACTAGGGTAAACCCCGGGTAAATTTAAAATAAAGGTGGTTTTCTTAGTCGATGAATTTTTTTACAAGCTGGCTGAATTAATTTGGGGTGAGTATATTAAAAATACCTTAGTAAAATATCCGGGTTTAAAAAGGGATAAGATATAGCGGACGGGGTCTTTCAGGTGGGAGAGGATTCTTAGCCACGGGTTCTCTATAGCTTAATCACAGAGTTACCCACAGAATCTGTGGGTAACTTTATTCAAAATCTACGTAGGGTGGGCAAAGGAGCGCTTTTTGCGACGTGCCCACCAATGAGATCGGTGGGCACGTCGCAAAAAGCGCTCCTTTGTCCACCCTACATTATCTTTTTTATCTAGCATAGCTATTTATACCACTATTGTATAAAAACACTTTACTTTCCACCACCATAAAGTAAGCTTTTAAGCTCAACGTTGCTAAATCATAAGGAAAGCCAATGGCCATAATGGATGTGCTAATATTGCTCGCTGTCTTATTAGGCCTTGCTTATTTCCAAACTCCTCTCATCATATGGACCGTTATTTTGGGTCTAGCTGTTTTATTAGTGACTTTATTAGGTAGTTTAGGTTTTGTTTCATTAGCCATTACTTGGATTATTTATTTGGCAATGACCTTATTAGCAACTTTAAAGCAATGGCGTCTTAAATACATTTCCCAACCTTTTATTCGAGCATTACAAAAAAAAATGCCCACCATGAGTGAAACCGAGCGCGAAGCATTAGAAGCCGGCGATGTTTGGTGGGAAAAAGATTTATTTTGTGGTCGTCCGCAATGGCAAAAATTACTCGCTATGCCACAAGCTAAATTAACGGCAGAAGAGCAAGCTTTTTTAAATAACGAAGTCGAAACTTTATGTATGATGCTAAATGATTGGCAAATTGTTAATAAAGATCACGATTTGACTCCAGCAACTTGGGATTATCTTAAACATAAACGTTTTTTTGGTATGGTTATTCCTAAACAATATGGTGGTCGTGGTTTTTCACCATTAGCACACTCAAGTGTCGTAACAAAAATTGCAACGCGCAGTATCAGTGCAGCAGTTAATGTTATGGTTCCTAATTCTTTAGGGCCTGGTGAGTTGGTATTACATTATGGCACTGATGAACAAAAAGAATATTATTTACCGCGCTTAGCTGAAGGTAAGGAAATTCCTTGCTTTGCTTTAACCGGCCCCGAAGCGGGTAGTGATGCTGGAGCTATCACTGATTCAGGTGTTATTTGTCATGGTGAATATCAAGGTAAAAAAATAGTAGGCATTCGTTTAAATTGGGATAAACGTTATATTACCTTAGCTCCCATAGCAACGGTTTTAGGTTTAGCTTTTCGCTTATATGATCCTGATCAATTGTTAGGAGCACAAATAGATTTAGGTATTACACTTTGTTTAATTCCAACAACTCATTCGGGTGTTGAAATGGGTAATCGTCATTTACCTTTGTATATGAAATTCATGAATGGACCTACACGTGGTAAGGATGTATTTATTCCCTTAGATTGGATCATTGGTGGCATTGCTCAAGCAGGACACGGTTGGAAAATGTTAATGGAATGCTTGTCTATTGGTCGTGCTATTTCATTACCTTCATTAAGCACAGCATGTGGTGCTATGACATATCGAATGACGGGAGCCTATGCTAAATTACGTAAGCAATTTAATGCATCATTATCTTCTTTTGAAGGAATAGAAGAAGCCTTAAGTGAAATAGCCGGTTTTACTTATCAATTAGAATCTTGTCGGCAATTGACTTGTGGCGCTTTAAATCAAGGTGTTCGGCCATCAACGGCGTCAGCGATTGCAAAATATCATATGACAGAAATGGCGCGCAAAGTAGTTGATCATGCGATGGATATTCATGCAGGACATATGATTCAAGTAGGCCCACGAAATTTTTTAGCACATGCGTATATGGGTATTCCTATTAGTATTACGGTTGAGGGTGCTAATATTTTAACACGCAATTTAATTATTTTTGGCCAAGGCGCTGTGCGTTGTCATCCTTATTTAATGAATGAAATGGCATTGTTTGCTATGCCTGATTCGGCAGAAAAGACTGAAAAATTGGATAAAATACTGTTTTCTCATATCGGTTATACACTCAAAAATTTTTCACGAACATGGGTTTCTGGATTAACGGGCGCATATTTAATTTCTTCTCCTGAATTTGGAGTGATGGCACCTTATTATCGTCAATTAACACGCATGAGCTCAGCTCTAGCCTTATTATCAGATATATTTTTACTATTACTGGGTGGAAATTTAAAACGAAAAGAAAATACCTCAGCACGTTTAGGCGATATATTAAGCCAACTTTACTTGGCTTCAGCGGTATTAAAATATTTTAACGATCAAGGTCGACTTGCAGCGGATGTAGACTATGCTAAATGGTGTATAGAAACGTGTTTATACAAAATACAAATTGCTTGTAATGAATTGCTAGATAATTTTCCTCAGCGTTGGTTAGGTAAAATTTTTCGGTTTATTATTTTCCCTTTTGGTGCTGCGTATAGTAAGCCACAAGATAGTTTATCTCATCGTATTGTTTCAGCTATGATTATACCTTCAGAGATACGTGAGAGAATCACGCAGGCTTGCTTTATTGATAAAAATCACCGAGATAATATGCGACGCATCGAGATTGCTTTTGCAAAAATAAATGGGATAGATCCTTTATTAAAGAAAATGCAAAAAATTATTAAAAATGAAGTTATTCCTTTACATAATTTTAAAGCAAGTTGCAATGCAGCATTAAAAGCTGATTTATTAACGCTAGAAGAAGTGAATAATTTAGAAGAATTTTTAGTTTTATATCATGAGATAATAAAAGTAGATGAGTTTTCCTTTGATCTTAATACGGTTTTAACTTAGGGAATAGAATAATGAATATGCCAAATACAGTCCGCCGTGAAGTTTATTTAGTTGATGGTGCTCGCACGCCGTTTTTAAAAGCACGTGGCAAGCCTGGGCCGTTTTCTGCCTCAGATTTAGCAGTTAATGCTGGTAGAGAGTTATTGGCTCGCCAGCCATTTCATGCTTCGGATCTTGATGAGGTTGTATTAGGATGCATGATGCCTAGCCCTGATGAAGCGAATATCGGACGTTTAGTTGCATTAAGATTAGGTTGTGGAAAATCAGTGCCGGGTTGGACTGTGCAGCGTAATTGTGCTTCAGGTATGCAAGCGATTGATAGTGCATTTAAGGATATTGCGACTGGACGGCATGATTTAGTTTTAGCGGGTGGAACAGAAGCAATGAGTACAGCGCCATTATTATTTAATTCAGGAATGGTGAATTGGTTCGCTGGGATGTCTGGTGCAAAAACACCAGGTGCAAAATTACAACAACTTTTGCAATTTAAACCCCGTTTTTTATCTCCGATTATTGCATTATTGCGTGGTCTCACTGATCCTACGGTTAATTTAAATATGGGACAAACAGCAGAAATTCTTGCGCATCGATTTAATATTTCACGTGCGAGCATGGATATTTTTTCTATGACCAGTCATCAACGTGTAGCGGCCGCAGAGGATCAGCATTTTTTAACAGAAGTGGTGCCTGCATATAGTCATCAAGGTGAATATTTTGTTGCTGATGATGGTGTTAGACGTGATACAACAATAGAAAAATTAACAGCATTAAAGCCTATTTTTGATAAAAAATTTGGTACAGTAACAGCAGGAAATAGTTCACAAGTGAGTGATGGCGCAGCGTTAGTTCTGCTTGCAAGTAAAGAAGCAATCAATAAATATAAATTACCTGTCTTAGCTCGTATTGTTGATGTTGAGTGGGCAGGATTAGAGCCTGCTGAAATGGGTTTGGGCCCTGTTTTTTCTGCCACAGCATTAATGAAACGTTATCAATTACGCAAGGATGATATTGACTACTGGGAAATTAATGAAGCGTTTGCTGCGCAAGTGTTAGCTTGCTTAGCAGCATGGGAAGAGCAAGAATTTTGTCAAACCATACTTGGATTGGATCAAGCATTGGGTCGGATTGATCAAAGCCGATTAAATATCGATGGTGGCGCAATTGCTTTAGGACATCCAGTGGGTGCGAGTGGCGCAAGAATAGTCTTGCATTTAGCACATATATTAAAGCGTCAAGGAGCACAGCGCGGCATTGCTACTCTTTGTATTGGTGGTGGGCAGGGCGGTGCGATGTTAATTGAAAATGTATCTGATGTAGGAGCATAAAAAAATGCAGAATTATAAAAATTGGCGCTTAGAAACAGATATCGATAATATTTTATGGTTGTATTTTGATAAGCAAAATTCAACGGTTAACACCATTAATCAAGGTGTCATGGAAGAGTTGCTGATGATTATTAATGAGTTGAAAAATACAACTCAATATAATGGTGTTATTTTAGCATCAGGAAAAAAACAGGGGTTTATTGCTGGTGCTGATATTGCGCAATTTACTCAATTTACCGATGCCGCTGAAGCAGAAAAATTATTACGACATGGTCAAATGATTTTTGCTCAGCTTGAAGCATTAAAGATACCAACCGTCGCGATGATTGAAGGATTTTGTGTCGGTGGGGGTTTAGAGCTTGCTTTAGCTTGTCGTTATCGGGTTGCAGAAGATGGCCCTAAAACTCGATTAGGATTTCCTGAGGTGACGCTCGGGATTCATCCAGGTTGGGGTGGTAGCGTGCGCTTACCGCGATTGATTGGGGGAATTCAAGGAATGGATTTAGTTGTCTCAGGTCGTCCTGTTTCTGCTAAAGCAGCTGAAAAATTAGGTTTTATTGATGTCGCTGTTCCCAAACGACATCTTAAAACAGCAGCAAAATTTTATATTTTAAAAAAACCACCACAAGGTCAAGCATCATGGCTGCAAGAGCTCAGTAATCAACGTTTAGCGCGTAAAGTCATTACAAAAATAATTAATAAAAAATTAACCGCGAAAGTAAATAAAGCCCATTATCCTGCACCATTTGTAGCATTAAATAATTGGGAGCAAGTGGGTGTTGCCGATGAACAGGCGTTTATTCAAGAGGCAAAAACGTGTGCTGAATTATTTATGACACCGACATGCCAAAATTTAGTGCGCGATTTCTTTTTACAAGAACGTTTAAAAGGTTTAGCGAAAGAAAGTCGATTTAATCCTCAGCATGTACACGTTATTGGTGCAGGTACGATGGGAGGGGATATTGCTGCTTGGTGTGCAATGCGTGGCATGAAAGTCACCTTGCAAGATCGTGAACCCAAATTTATTGCCCCTGCTATTAAGCGTGCGTATCAATTATTTAAGTTAAAATTAAAAGAAAATTATTTAGTGCAAAAAGCAATGGATCGTTTAGTGCCGGATGTTTTAGGATATGGTATTCCGCATGCGGATGTGATTATTGAAGCGATCTATGAAGATCTTCCTGCTAAACAAGCGTTATTTAAAGCCTTAGAAAACCAAGCTAAACCTTTAGCTATTTTGGCCACCAATACATCAAGTATTCCTTTAGATGAAATTAATGTGGCATTGCAAACACCGCAACGTTTAGTGGGCATTCATTTTTTTAATCCCGTTGCTAAAATGCAATTGATTGAAGTTGTCAGTGGTGAAAAAACAGATCCTTTGGTTGTAGAAAGAGCCATGAGTTTTGTGCGTAAGATTGATCGTCTGCCATTACCAGTAAAAAGTAGCCCTGGTTTTTTAGTGAATCGTATTTTAATGCCTTATCTTTTAGAAGCCGTAACGATGATTAATGAAGGTATTTCACCATTAATTATTGATAAAGCGATGTTAGATTTTGGTATGCCGATGGGCCCTGTTACTTTAGCGGATACAGTGGGGCTTGATATTTGCTTATCCGTTGCGAAACATTTAGGGAAATACATGAGTACACCAGTTCCACCACAACTAGCTGAATTAGTTGCGCAAGGTAAATTAGGGCGAAAAACAGGCTCAGGTTTTTATCAGTATAAAAAAGGTCAGCAAATTCGACCCAGTGGGGTTGTTTATGATAAACCATTGTCTGAGATTGCTGATCGATTAGTTTTACGTATGTTGGCGGAAGCTTTTGCTTGTTTACAAGAAAAGATAGTTGAAGATGCTGATTTATTGGATGCGGGTATGATTTTTGGTACTGGATTTGCGCCTTTTCGTGGTGGTCCTATTCACTATGCAAAAACGATGGGGATTGCAAAGTTGTTTCAGCAGTATGTAAGAGAATTGGAAGCGCGTGGTCAAAAAAATAATAATCTTATGCCGTGGGTAGTTTGAACGGTGGACACGCTGCGCTTTGTCCACCCTACATCTAGAGTTTTGTAGGGTGGGCAAAGCGCAGCGTGCCCACCGTTTTTATTAACGCAATTGATTATTGTTTTTGTGGTGTTGTAAATGGTTTGAACGGTGGACACGCTGCGCTTTTTGTCCACCCTACATCTTAGAACGACAAGGTTAACAACTACTCAAGATTTCCATTTAATATTGCAGCCTAAGCTCGCTTTCTGTTCTTCTTTTACTTCTGCTCCAGATAAAACATTATCCAGTGCAGCACTTAAATCTTCTCCAGTGACTGGATAGTTATTTCCTGGTGTTGCACCATCAAATCTTCCTCGATAAACACACTCAAGATTTTTATCGAAGACAAAAAAATCAGGTGTGCATGCAGCATGATAAGCTTTTGCTACTTCTTGAGTTTCATCATGTAAATAAGGAAAGGTAAAACCGTGTTTTTTAGCATGAATTTGCATTTTATCAGGCGCATCTGCTGGATAATTTTCAGCATCATTAGAACAGATAGCAACAAACGCAATATCTTGCTGTTGGTATTTTTTTATTAAAGCTAACAATTGGGTTTGAATATGAATAACATAAGGGCAATGGTTGCAAATAAACATAATGACAGTTGCTTTATCCGATTTAATGTCAGCTAAAGTAAGAAATTTTCCGGTACAAACATCTAGCAAAGAAAATGCAGGTGCTTTTGTTTTCAAAGGAATCATTTGTGATGGAGTTTCTGCCATAAGGAATTTCCTAAATTTAAGGGATATTTGCTAGATTAAACCACAAAAAAGATTGTCTTGTCATATGAATCAGGTATTCTTATTCGTTATTTCATTTGTAAGTTAGGATTAAGGACAATATATGGCAAAACGTTTTACAATTAAAAAACTTTTATTTTTGCTGCTATCGTCAGGTATCGTATGTGTTAGCCCATCTGTTTCTGCTTCAGTGTATCAATTATGGGAGCAAGATGGCGCTAGTGTGGGTAATTATCACGCAGGAAGAGCCGCCAGCGCTGAAGACGCCAGTATTGCTTATTACAATCCAGCTGGATTGGTGAAAATTAAAAACCAACAATTAGTTATTGGTGTTGATCCTATTGCTACCGATATTATTTATCGTGGTACCATTAATGTAGCGACGGCGGGTGTTGGGACTGTGGGTGCTACGCCAGCATCTGCTCAAGGTGGTGGCTTGACTATCGTGCCTGATTTAAATTATGCCGCGCCAATTTCTGATCGATTTGTATTTGGTTTTAGTATAGTGAAGCCTTTTGGTTTAAATACAAGTTATGGTACTCAATCTTTTACTCGTTATGCTGCTACTTTATCAGAGCTACAAGTTGTCGATTTTACACCGTCTTTAGGTGTGAGCATTACCGATAAATTTTCTATTGGTGCGGGTCTTGATATTGAGCGTGCAAGTGCTGAGTTTGATTTAGCCGGTGGAAATAGCAATTTACAAGCTGTAAATGGCTCTAATGCTGATACCTATCAACAAAATACCGGTGGCGATCATGCTTATGGTTTTCGTTTGGGAGCGCTGTATCAATTTACTCCAGCCACTCGAGTCGGTTTAGCTTATAATTCCAAAGTAGTTGATAATATTCATGGTACCAGCCAGCTTTATGGCCCGTTAGCAAATAATAGTACGGGTGGTACGCAAGTTGCGGGACATTTTCGTACGCGACTCATTTTGCCTGCAACAACAACGTTAAGTGCATTTCATACGATTAATCCAAAGTGGGACTTGATGGGAACGGTTATTTTAACGCAATGGAGCGCGGTGCGAAATTTAACTCTAAACAATGTTGCTGCACAGATAGGTGGTGTGAGTAGTAATGCAGTGACTGTCTCAATTCCTCAACAATATAAAAATACCTGGAATTATTCCGTGGGCGCAAATTATCATGCGAATCAACAATGGATGTGGCGAGCAGGAATAGGCTTTGATCAGTCACCGGTTAATAATCAAAATCGTACTTTACAGATTCCAGATAATAACCGGATTGCTGTTGCGGTGGGAACACATTATCAAGCTTCAAAAGCATTAGGATTGGATGCAGGTTGGACGCATCAGTTTATTGCTAATTCAACAGTGAATAATACCTTGGTAGTCGGTGATCAATCGACGCAAGCGCAGGGTAAGGTTTATGCGAATACGGATATTTTTGGCTTTCAGCTACGTTGGGATTTTTTATAAAATCGGTAGGGTGGGCAAAGCGCAGCGTGCCCACCGTTCAAACCATTAAGAACCATCTATATACGGCGGCTTAAGTGTGCGTCAAGCATGGCGCATCATTGAACGGTGGGCACGCTGCGCTTTGCCCACCCTACAAAACTGGCATGACAAATGAAACTTTTTTCAACCCTAATTTAGTTCTACGCCATAAAATATCTTCCGCTGTTTCTGCCCACTCATGCTGGATTAAATAATCAATTTCTTTACGATAAAGTCCTGCACCAACATCTTCACCTAAATCATTTAATGTTTGCGTGCCTGTTAAAAATAGATAAGCACGTGTCCCATAATTTTTTGCATAACGTTCTGCAAGTTCAGCGGGTAAAAAAGTAAAATCTTGTTTTAATTTTTTAACAAAGGCAGCAAAATCATGGTTAATAAAATTACCGCCTGGTAAGCTTATTTCGGCGGTCAATGCAGCTCCCATCTGAGGAAAAAATTCACGTAATTTATTTAATGCTTCTTCAGCTAAGCTGCGAAATGTTGTGATTTTTCCGCCAATAACAGTGAGTAGCGGCAGTGAATTATTTTCAGTCTGTAATAAAAACTTATAATCGCGAGTGACAGCAGCAGGGTCTTCTAGTCGTTGATCTTGTAAGCAACGTACACCGGAATAAGACCAAACAATGTCTTGCGGCGAAATTGATTTTTTAAAATATTGATTGATAGTGTCACATAAATAATGTTTTTCTTCCTCACTAATCACACTCTGTTGCATCGTTTCGATGAGTACATCTGTTGTGCCGATCAATGTAAAATCATCTTGATAAGGTATGGCAAAAACAATTCGCTTATCAGTATTTTGTAAAATATAAGCAAAATTACCTGTATAAAGCTTAGGTATTACAATATGACTACCTTTAACTAATTCAGTGGTAAATAAATTTTTATTATCGGTAATGTGTTGATTAATATTTTGTACCCAGGGGCCGGCGGTATTAATTAACGCTTTCGCATAACAAAAAAACTCCCCGCCTGTGCGAGCGTTGCGTAGATGAATTTTCCAAGCAGATTTTTCTCGTTTTGCTGATAAAAATTCGGTTCGAGTTGAAATCTCAGCTTTTTTTTCTTTCGCAAACAAAGCATTTTCAATGACTAAACGAGCATCATCGGTAAAACAATCATAATAAGAAAAACCGGTTACAAAATGATTTTTTAGCGCTAATCCTCGTGGATCTTTTTTTAAATCGAGTGATTTTGAAACAGGAATAAGTTTACGCTTAGCAAGGTGGTCATATAAAAATAAACCCAGACGGATTAGCCAAGCTGGGCGTAAATGAGATTCATGTGGTAGTACGAACTCGAGGGGCTGGATTAGATGAGGCGCTTTTTGCATGAGTATTTCACGTTCTCGGAGCGCTTTACGTACTAAATTGAATTCATAGTGTTCAAGATAGCGTAAACCTCCATGTATAAGTTTAGTGCTACAAGAAGAGGTGCCTGAGGCCAGGTCATCTTTTTCACATAAAGTGACGGATAGGCCTCGTCCTGCCGCATCAGCAGCAATTCCTGTGCCATTAATGCCGCCACCGATAATAAAAATATCTTTATGCAAAGAGACGCTTTCCATCTTAACGAATTCCTCGTATTCTTGATGCGTTAATTTTACTATAAAACTGACGTTCAAACAAAGTAACTGTAAGGAAACATAATGGCACACTACTTACTTGCTATTGATCAAGGTACGACAAATAGTCGCGCCATTATTTTTAATCGTGAAGGTGTACTGTTAAGTCAGCATGATATTGGTTTAAATCAATCGTTTCCCCATGATGGCTGGGTGGAACAAGATGCAGAAGAAATGTTTAAAAATACTTTGATTTGCTGTCAGCAAGCATTAAAAAAAATAAATCTGATGGCGAATGATATTGCAGCCATTGGAATTTCAAATCAAAGAGAAACAACGATTATTTGGGAGCGAGCAAGCGGTAAGCCTATTTATCCAGCGATTGTTTGGCAAGATCGGCGCACAAGTGATGTTTGTAAAAAATTATCTGAATTACCTATTCAACAAAAAATTCAAGAAAAAACAGGCTTACTTTTAGATCCTTATTTTTCGGCAACCAAAATTGTTTGGATATTAGATCATGTTCCATATGCGCGTGAAAAAGCGGAACGTGGTGAGTTAGCTTTTGGTACTGTCGATACTTATTTATTATGGAAGTTAACTCAAGGTAAATCACATGCAACAGATGCAACGAATGCTTCTAGGACGTTATTATTTAATATTCACACCCAAGATTGGGATGATGAAATTTTAACGGCATTTAATATTCCTAAAAATTTATTACCAAATGTTTTAGATAGCAGCGCATTTTTTGGTGAAACAGAAGCAAGTTTATTTGGGAAAAAATTACCAATCACCGGTGTGGCAGGTGACCAACAAGCAGCAACGGTAGGGCAAGCTTGTTTTCAACCAGGCATGGTGAAATCGACTTATGGTACTGGTAGTTTTATGTTATTAAATACGGGTTCACGGGTCATTCATTCAAAAAATCGCTTACTTTCAACCGTAGCTTATCGATTAGACGGTAAGGTGACATATGGATTAGAAGGCAGTATTTTTTGCGCTGGAGTGACGATCAAATGGTTGCGTGATACCTTGCGATTAATACAGAGTGCGGGTGAAACTGAAGCTTTAGCACGAGCGGTGAAAGATAATGGTGGGGTCTATTTAATTCCTGCTTTTACTGGTTTAGGCGCACCTTATTGGGATCCTGAAGCTCGTGGAGCTGTTTTTGGATTGACACGAAATAGTGGCATAGATCATATTGTTCGTGCGTCATTAGAAGCGGTTGCTTATCAGACTCGTGATTTATTAAAAGCAATGGAAAGTGATAGTCAAACACCGCTTGAAACATTGCGGGTTGATGGTGGCATGGTAGAAAATAATTGGTTGTTACAGTTTTTATCTGATATGTTGCATTTAGAAGTGCAGCGACCCGAGTGTATAGAAACAAGTGCTTTAGGTGCGGCTTATTTAGCGGGGTTACAAGTTGGTATTTATCAATCATTAGAGGAAATCTCTCAATTATGGAAGATGAATGCGAAATTTACTCCGCAGATGTCTCAGTATCAAAGAGAGGCGCTTTATCAAGGATGGCAGCAAGCAATAACCCGGGTAGTAATATAAGTTTGGTGGGCACGCTGCGCTTTGCCCACCCTACAAAATCTTGTCATGCCAGCGTGCTTCTAGCTGGCATCTAGTAGGGTGGGCAAAGCGCAGCGTGCCCACCAAACCTCCTGGTTGCTGAATAGTTACTTTAAGATTAACAATAAATTACAATAAGGAATGCAAATGAAAAAATTATCTCTGTTAACTCTAGTTTTAGGAATAATGAGTATTAATACAGCAATGGCATGGAATCGTCCTGGTGCGATGACATTAACCTTAGCTGATGCTTATTATCATTTTGATTCTAAGCGTCACATTAATAATTCATCACTGCCTAATGTTGCTTTAGCGTATAATTTTGATGAACGTTATGCTGCAGAATTAAATATAGGTGTTCTTAATACGAATTATCATAATGATACTCGTTTACGTGGAGTACTTTATACATTAGATGGATTATATCGATTTACACCGCATGGTCATTTTGAGTCTTATATCATTGGCGGAATTGGTATGTGGGGATTAAAACCCAGTATTAATACTCAGAGCCAATATCAGGCTAACGTTAATGCAGGTATTGGAACACAGTTTTTTGCGGATAATATGATTGCATTGCGACTTGAAGCTCGTGATTTATATACATTGTCTGGTGGTAAAAATGATGTGATGGTGAATTTTGGTGTGAGTTTTCAGTTTTTTGGTAATGGTCAGGATGTGGGAGTAGCAAAGGTTTAAAAAATTGTAAGGTGGGCAAAGCACAGCGTGCCCACCGAAGAAAACACCTCTAAAACTAATCTTCTTCTCTATCCTGAATCGGCTGATAGTTACGCTCCGTTTTTCCCGTATAAAGCTGTCGCGGTCTTCCCAACTTATACGGACTACTAATCATTTCATTCCAATGTGCAATCCAGCCGATTGTGCGGGCTAAGGCAAAAATAACAGTAAACATATTAGTTGGAATGCCAATTGCGCTTAAAGTAATACCGGAATAAAAATCAACATTTGGATATAATTTCTTTTCTACAAAATAAGGATCTTCCAAAGCAATTCTTTCTAATTCCATTGCGATCTTGAAAAAAGGATCATCATGTAAACCAACCGCTTCAAGGACTTCATAACAGGTATCACGCATAACGGTAGCACGTGGATCATAATTTTTATAAACACGATGACCGAATCCCATTAAGCGGAAGGAATCATTAGGATCTTTTGCTCGAGCAATATATTGAGGAATGCGCGAAACATCACCTATCTCATGTAGCATATTTAATGCGGCTTCGTTTGCTCCACCATGAGCAGGTCCCCAAAGCGCGGCAATTCCTGCAGAAATACAAGCAAAAGGATTAGCTCCCGTTGAGCCAGCAAGTCTTACAGTTGAAGTTGATGCATTTTGTTCATGATCAGCATGGAGAATAAAAATTCTATCCAGTGCTTGAACTAAAACGGGATCGGGAATCATTTCCTCACAGGGAGTGCCAAACATCATATGTAAAAAGTTTTCTGCATATGACATATGATTTTGTGGTGGCATGAAGGGTTGACCCACAGAATATTTGTAACACATCGCAGCAATAGTGGGTATTTTAGCAATTAAACGTAAGGCTGAAGTAGCTCGATGTTCTGGATTCTTGATATTCAGTTTATCGTGATAAAATGCGGATAAAGCACCTACAACGCCGACCATCACCGCCATAGGATGAGCGTCGCGACGAAAGCCGTTAAAAAAGTTGCGTATTTGTTCATGAACCATTGTGTGTCGGTTGATCGCTTTGCAAAAATCTTCGTATTGTTCTTCGGTGGGTAATTCACCATTCAGCAGCAAAAAACAAACTTCCACAAAATTTGATTGAACAGCAAGTTGATCAATTGGATAGCCGCGGTAAAGAAGAATGCCTTTATCACCATCAATGAAGGTAATTTTTGATTCACAAGCAGCGGTAGAAACAAACCCAGGATCAAATGTAAAATAATTGTCCTTAACAAGAGAGCTGACATCGATCACTTCTGGACCTAAGGTTCCTTTTAGGATATCAAAGTCGATTGTCTTTCCTTCGACGGTTAAAGTTGCTTTCTTATCTGCCATGAAAAAATCTCCATCTGTTGTTCGTAATCGTAACTAGTTAGCAGCGAGGGAGTTTGGTGGGCACGCTGCGCTTTGCCCACCCTACAACAATTAAATGTAGGGTGGGCAAAGCGCAGCGTGCCCACCAAATTCCCTCGCCGCTGAATAACTACCAGTAATCTATTGTTATTTTAACCTAAAAACCTTCAGTATTATAGCGTAGTTAAATCTCTCTGCACTTAATGCGCAATAGTTGGTTATTTTACTGCCAAATCTTTAAATATTTTCTGCTGCAGGTATAGAAACTTATACTTAGCTTGTAAAACTGACTTTTAGTAGTAAAATATCATCTAAGATTAATTTATGGGGAAATAATCAAACTGTGAGCGACCAAAGACCTAAAAATTTAAATATTTTCACGATTAAGCAGCCAATTCCTGCTATAGCATCGATTTTGCATCGTATTTCAGGAATTATTCTTTTTTTAGCAATTCCATTGTTATTGTGGGGCTTGCATGCGTCATTGAGCTCTCAAGAGAGCTTTGATTCCTTACACCAAACACTGACTACGCCATGCTCAAAGTTCATTATCTGGAGTTTGCTCTCAGCATTTTTGTATCATTTTGTTGCTGGAATTCGTCATTTACTTATGGATGTTAATATTGGCGTTAGTTTAAAAAGCGGTCGATTATCAGCGTTTACTACGCTGTTGATAGCATTATTACTTATTATATTAACAGGAATTTGGTTATGGTAAAATCCGTATTAGGTGTAAATCATCGCGGATTGACTGATTGGTTTATGCAGCGCGTTTCAGCATTAGTCATGATTGTTTACTCAATTGCTTTGATGGTGTTTTTCTTTAAACATTCTTCTGGGCTTACTTTTAATGATTGGCATGATTTATTTGCTCAGTTGTGGATGAAAGTCGCCACTTTATTAATGCTTTCTTTGCTTTTGTATCATGCATGGGTAGGCATGTGGACCGTTTTTACTGATTACGTAAAACCGTATGTATTACGCGTGGTTTTATACGTTGTCGTTTTATTAGCTCTTGTAGCCTTCTTTTTTGAGGGCGCATTGATATTATGGGGTGCTTAACCAATGAGTCTCGCTACACATACGTTTGATGCAGTTATCGTCGGTGGCGGCGGTGCTGGTTTGCGCGCTTCTTTAGAATTAGCTCAATCTGGATTGAATGTTGCTGTTATTTCAAAAGTTTTTCCAACGCGGTCACATACGGTTTCTGCACAAGGTGGTATTAACGCTGCGTTAGGTAATACAGATGGTCCAGATGATTGGCGTTGGCATATGTATGATACGGTCATGGGTTCTGATTTTTTAGGTGATCAGGATGCTATTGAGTATATGTGTAAATTTGCGCCAGAAACTATTTATGAACTAGAGCATATGGGCTTACCTTTTTCTCGGTTAGATAATGGTAAAATCTATCAACGTGCTTTTGGTGGTCAAACCCGTAATTTTGGTGGTGAATTAGCGCATCGTACTTGTTGCGCTGAAGATCGTACTGGCCATGCTATGTTACATACGCTTTACCAAATGAATATAAAAGCGAAAGCCAAATTTTTTAATGAATGGTTTGCCATTGATTTAGTTAAAACCGATGCTGGAATTTCTGGTGTTATTGCGATGAGTATTGAAACCGGTGAAATGGTGCTTCTCAAGGCAAGAGCAACCATTTTAGCAACGGGTGGTGCAGGTCGAATATTTCAGTCCACAACCAATGCATTAATTAATACCGGTGATGGTTTTGGTATGGCATTGCGTGCGGGCTTACCTTTACAAGATATGGAGTTTTGGCAATTTCATCCAACAGGTATTGCTGGAGCGGGTGTATTAGTGACGGAAGGTAGTCGCGGTGAGGGTGGTTATTTAGTTAATAAAGACGGTGAGCGTTTTATGGAACGTTATGCCCCTCATTTAAAAGATTTATCTTGTCGCGATGTTGTAGCGCGCTCAGCCACTATTGAAATTCGTGAAGGTCGTGGTTGTGGTCCTAAAGGTGATTATGTTTTATTAAAATTGGATCATTTAGGCGAAGATGTTATTAATAAACGCTTACCCGGCATTCGTGATTTAGCCAAAACATTTGCGGGTGTTGACCCAATTAAAGATCCTATTCCGGTTATTCCTACTTGTCATTATTTAATGGGCGGGATTCCGACCAATGTGAATGCTCAAGTGCTGAGTGTCAAAAATGGCCAAGATTATGTTGTTGAAGGACTTTATGCGGCAGGTGAGTGTGCCTGTGTTTCAGTTCATGGCGCGAATCGATTAGGTGCTAATTCATTATTAGATATTGTTGTTTTTGGTCGAGCGGCGGGCTTGCATGTGCAGCAAAGTGTGCGTGAAGGTTTAGGTTATCGGGAGCCTTCGCAATACGATATTGATGCAGCACTTGCACGAGTTAATCGCTGGAATACCAATCAAAAAGGTGAAAGTGTTGAAGAAATTCGTTCTTCTTTACAAAAAGTCATGCAAGATGATTTTGGTGTATTTAGAACAGCAGATGCAATGCAAAAAGGATTTGAAAAATTAGAAAAGTTACAAGAACGTTTACAATTTGCGGCAATTAAAGATAAGAGTCAGTGTTTTAATACTTCGCGTATTGAAGCACTTGAATTAGATAATTTAATGGCAACGGCGATTTCAACGGCGTATTTAGCGAATGAACGTACTGAGAGTCGTGGTGCGCATGCGCGTTATGATTATCCAGAGCGTGATGATAAAAATTGGTTAAAGCATTCTTTATATTTTGCTGATGGCCAAATTGGATTTCGTCCTATTAACATGAAGCCACTTGAAGTTGATGCTATTGTGCTTCAAGACCGTGAACATTAAGAGGATAAAATAATGCGTTTTTCAATTTATCGATATAATCCTGAAGTAGATCAAAAACCTTATATGCAAGATTTTGATTTGGATGTCAAAGAGCATAGTTGTCATATGGTGCTTGATGCTTTATTAGCAATTAAAAATTTTCTTGATGATAGTTTTACTTTGCGCCGTTCTTGTCGTGAAGGTGTATGCGGTTCTGATGGTATGAATATCAATGGCAAAAATGGTTTAGCATGTACAACGCCTTTATCTGCATTAAAGGAGCCTATTGTCATTCGACCATTGCCTGGACTACCAGTTATTCGTGATCTAGTTGTGGATATGACACAATTTTATCAGCAGTATGAAAAAGTTCAGCCTTATTTACAAAACAGTGATCCCGCTCCAGCTAAAGAGCGATTACAATCGCCTGAAGAAAGAGCCAAATTAGATGGATTATATGAATGTATTTTATGTGCTTGTTGTTCTAGCTCATGTCCATCGTATTGGTGGAATCCAGATAAATTTGTAGGCCCAGCCAGTTTATTACAGGCTTATCGTTTTATATCGGATAGTCGTGACACTGAAACGACTAAACGATTAGCTAATTTAGTTGATCCGTTTAGTGTGTTTCGTTGCCGAGGCATTATGAATTGTGTAGATGTTTGTCCTAAGGGGTTAAATCCTACTAAAGCAATTAACCACATTAAAGAAAGAATGCTGAAAGAAACATAACTATTTCACTACAAAACAGCAAATACAATAATTTAGATGAGTGTTTTTATCATGAACGTTAAACAAAAATCGATGCAAGAGTTGCGGAAAGATTCTTATATTTCTGCTGAAAATGACACTTATTTAGAAAATTTATACGAAACTTATCTTGATAATCCTGAAGCAGTAAGCGCCGAATGGCGAAATTACTTTGCTCAATTAGCAGGCGCTAATGATGTGTCTCATGCCGATATTCGGCATTATTTTCAGCAATTAGCGCAAACATCAGCAAAAATGAATATGACGCAAGGTGTGGATTTGCATCATGAGCGCCAACAAGAAAAAGTCATTGATTTAATTAATGCCTATCGTCGTTTAGGTCATTTGCGAGCGGATATTGATCCTTTAGGTTTGTATCAAGGTTTTAATAATCCGACACTTGACTTAGCTTATTATGGATTGAGCGAAGCAGATTATAATACAGTATTTGATGTTGGAACATTTGCCGGACTTAATAAATCTTCAGCGTCATTAAAAGAGATTATTGATGGTTTACGGAAAGTCTATTGTGGAACTATCGGCATCGAGTATATGTATATTAATCGACTCGAAGAAGTTTCATGGTTACAGCAGCGTATGGAACAACAATGGCCTACCTTTGTACCAACAAAAGAGGAACGTCTACGAATATTAGATCGTTTAATTGTTGCGGATGGTTTAGAAAAATATATTGGTTTTAAATATGTTGGTCAAAAACGATTTTCATTAGAAGGTGGCGATAGTTTAATTCCTTTATTAGATACTTTGGTAACACGCAGTGCTGAAGTTGGTGTTAAAGAAGTCATTATTGGCATGGCACATCGCGGACGCTTAAATGTATTAGTGAATGTGTTAGGTAAAGAAGCTAATACTATTTTTGCAGGATTTGAAGGTAAAAATATTGATGAATCTAGCTCGGGTGATGTGAAATATCACTTAGGTTATTCTTCGGATGTAAAAACAAAATTTGGTCCAGCGCATCTTGCTTTAGCATTTAATCCATCGCATTTAGAAATTGTTTCACCTGTTGTACAAGGTTCTGTGCGGTCAAGACAACGTCGACGTCGTGACACCGAGCACAAACTAGCGATGCCGATTCAATTGCATGGTGATGCAGCATTTGCTGGTCAAGGTGTTGTGATGGAAACATTTAATATGTCGCAAGCCCGTTGGTTTACAGTGGGTGGCTCTATTCATATTGTTATTAATAATCAAGTCGGTTTTACTACTAGCAATCCACTTGATGCTCGTTCCGGAATTTATTGTACTGATATTTCAAAAATGGTTGAAGCACCGATATTGCATGTGAATGGTAATGATCCAGAAGCGGTTTTCTTTGCCGCACAATTAGCTGTTGATTATCGCAATGTGTTTAAACGTGATGTCGTGATTGATATGGTTTGTTATCGACGTCATGGCCATAACGAAGCAGATGAACCTTCTGCAACGCAGCCATTAATGTATAAAGTGATTAAAGCCATGCAACCTACATGCAGTCTCTATGCGCAAAAGTTAGTAGCTGCCGGTATTGTTGATGATAAAACAGAGAAAGCATTAGCGGACAATTATCGAAATAAATTAGATGCTGGAGAAAGCGTTGTTGAGCTAGTAAAAGATGTTGCGGCTTATGAGTTTTCTTATAGCTGGGAACCGTTTGAAAATAAGCAGTGGGATCAAAAAGTTTCAACCGCGTTACCGTTAAAGAAAATAAAAGCATTAGGCGCAGCACTCGATATTCTTCCACCGGGTTTTGTGGTTCAGCCGCAAGTTAAAAAAATGCTAGAAATGCGCCAAAAAATGACAGCAGGTGAAGCTCCACTTAACTGGGGTTATGCAGAAACCTTAGCTTATGCGACTTTATTAGACGAAGGCTATCCTATTCGGTTATGTGGACAAGACTCAGGACGCGGAACATTTGCGCATCGGCATGCAGTATTACATGATCAAAATGCAGGTGAAATTTATATTCCATTAAGTCATGTTTCTCCTAAGCAAGTGCAAATTAATATTATTGATTCTCTATTGTCTGAAGAAGCCGTGTTAGCATTTGAATATGGTTTTGCTTCTGCTGAGCCAAACAATTTAGTGATATGGGAAGCTCAATTTGGTGATTTTGCTAATGGAGCTCAGGTTGTATTTGATCAGTTCATTAGTTCAGGCGAGCAGAAGTGGGGAAGACTTTGTGGTTTGGTCATGTTCTTGCCGCACGGTTATGAAGGCCAAGGACCAGAGCATTCATCAGCACGTTTAGAGCGTTATTTACAGCTTTGCGCGCAACAAAATATGCAGGTTTGTGTGCCAACTACACCAGCGCAAATTTATCATATGTTACGTCGACAAATGTTACGTCCTTATCGTAAACCGCTTATTGTAATGACACCAAAAAGCATATTGCGCCATCCTTTAGCTATTTCGAGTTTAGAAGATTTGGCGCAAGGAGAGTTTCAAGTTGTTATTCCAGAAAAAGATGAATTAGATATTAAAAAAATAGATCGATTAATTTTGTGCTCCGGTAAAGTTTATTATGATTTATTAGAAAAACGTCGCGAGCAAAAATTAAATAATGTTGCTATCGTTCGAATTGAGCAACTTTATCCATTTCCTGATGTGCGTTTAAAAGAAGTATTAGCTCTTTATAAAGATGTAAAAGAAATTATTTGGTGTCAAGAAGAGCCAGAAAACCAAGGTTCATGGTTTTTCGTGCAGCGTCATTTGTTGAGCTGTTTGAACAAAAATCAAGAATTACAATATGTTGGCAGAAGTGCATCAGCATCACCCGCAGTAGGTTATTTGTCTGTGCATTTAAAAGAACAAGCGGCATTGGTTAGTAAAGCGTTAAGTAAATAAGCGTCATTGTGAGTATAAGCATGTCATTGCGAGCGTAAGCGAAGCAATCCAAAATTATTTTTTTAGGAATAAATAAAATGACTACAGAAGTAAAAGTCCCCATGTTACCCGAATCTATTGCTGATGCGACGATTGCTACATGGCATAAAAAAGCAGGCGACAGTGTATCACGTGATGAAAATTTGATGGACTTAGAAACTGATAAAGTCATGTTAGAAGTTCCATCCCCTGTTGATGGAGTTATTAAAGAAATTATTAAAAAAGCGGGTGATGTAGTACAAGCTAATCAAGTTGTTGCTATTATCGAAGCAGGCGCTGCAGCACCAGCTAAGCCGGCAGCAGCAAAAATAAGCGCACCCGCTGCCACAACCCCTACAACAGCTGCTCCTGCAGCAAGCAGCACTGCTTTAAGCCCATCCGTGCGTCGGGTTGTGGCTGAGCATGAAGTCGATGTTTCTCAAGTAACAGGAACAGGTAAAAGCGGTCGTCTTACCAAAGAAAATGTCATGTCAGCCATCGGTACAACCGGTCGCCCAGAAAAACGTGTGCCTATGACCCGTATGCGTGCCCGTATTGCTGAGAGATTGCTTGAAGTTTCTCAAACTACCGCGATGCTCACTACCTTTAATGAAATTAATTTAGAGCACGTAATGGATTTGCGTAGTCGTTACAAAGATAAATTTGAAAAAATGTATAATGTTCGTTTAGGTTTTATGTCATTTTTTGTAAAAGCGGCTGTGGAAGCTTTAAAGCGTTTCCCCGCAGTTAATGCCTCAATCGATGGTAATGATATTGTTTATCACGGTTATTTTGATATTGGCGTTGCTGTATCAACAGATCGTGGCTTAGTTGTGCCCGTTTTACGCAATGCTGATCAAATGAGCATGGCTGAAATTGAAGCTCAGATTGGTGAGTTTGCTCAAAAAGCACGAGCAGGCAAATTATCGATGGAAGAAATGCAAGGTGGAACCTTTACGATTACCAATGGTGGTGTTTTTGGTTCTTTATTATCAACACCGATATTGAATTCACCACAAAGCGCTATTTTAGGGATGCATAAAATTGATCAGCGCCCCATTGCTGTGAATAATCAAGTTGTTATCAAGCCGATGATGTATGTTGCTATGTCATACGATCACCGTATTATTGATGGCAAAGATTCAGTGGGTTTCTTAGTTACCATTAAAGAATATTTAGAAGATCCTGCACGTTTGTTGCTGCAAGTTTAATTCTGTATTATTATTCTTCAAAATTTCCATCTTCCCCTGTGTGGGGGGAGAGGGATTTTAATTATTTTATAAACCGCGGAGAGTTGCATGAATCTACATGAGTACCAAGCCAAGCAATTGCTGGCTGAATATGATTTACCTGTTTCATATGGTGAAGTTGCTAAAACAGCTGCTGAGGCACTATTAATTGCTGATCGGCTTAAGACTAAGCGTTGGGTAGTTAAAGCGCAAGTTCATGCGGGTGGCCGTGGTAAAGCGGGTGGTGTAAAACTGGTTTCTACCAAAGATGAAATCACCCAAATGATTAATGGTTTGCTACATAAAAATTTAGTGACTTATCAAACAACAGCCGAAGGTCAGCCTGTTAATCAATTTTTAATTGAAGAACCTTGCGATATCGCACGAGAATTGTATTTAGGTGCAGTGATTGATCGTGCAAGTCAACGCGTTGTTTTTATGGCGTCTACGGAAGGTGGTGTTGAAATCGAAAAAGTAGCGCATGAAACACCAGAAAAAATTCTTACCGTTACCATCGATCCTTTAGTGGGTGCTCAACCATTCCAAGCACGTGAATTAGGTTTTGCATTAGGCTTAACCGGCGATCAAATTAAACAATTTACCAAACTATTATTAGGTTTAAGTAAAATGTTTGTGGAAAAAGATTTAGCCTTACTCGAAATTAATCCGCTGGTTCTTACTAAAGATGGTTTTTTATTGTGTTTAGATGGCAAGATTACGATTGATGACAATGCACTTTATCGTCAACCGGCATTACGTGCGATGCGTGATACCAGTCAAGAAGATGATCGTGAAAATCGTGCGCGTGAATGGGAATTAAATTATATTGCACTCGATGGCAATATTGGTTGCATGGTAAATGGCGCTGGTTTAGCTATGGCAACGATGGATTTAGTTAAGCTGCATGGCGGCAATCCCGCTAACTTTCTTGATGTCGGCGGTGGCGCAACAAAAGAACGTGTTACAGAAGCGTTCAAAATTATTTTATCGGATAAAAATGTTAAAGCTATTTTAGTTAATATTTTTGGTGGAATAGTGCGTTGTGATTTGATTGCTGATGGCATCATTGGTGCAGTCACTGAAGTTGGCATGAGCTTGCCTGTTGTTGTTCGCCTTGAAGGAAATAACGCTGAATTAGGCGCGAAAAAACTCAGTGAAAGTGGTTTAAATATTATTCCGGCAGAAAGTTTTGATGACGCTGCTAAAAAAGTTGTTCAAGTTGCAGGTAAATAAATATGAGTATTTTAATTGATAAAAACACGAAAGTCATTTGCCAAGGATTCACTGGCAAGCAAGGTACGTTTCATTCTGAACAAGCGATTGCTTACGGAACTAAAATGGTTGGCGGCGTAACACCTGAAAAAGGTGGGCAAACGCATTTGGGTTTACCCGTTTTTAACACAGTAAAAGAAGCTTATCTTGCTACAAAAGCCGATGCTTCTGTTATTTATGTTCCAGCACCTTTTTGTAAAGATTCTATTATCGAAGCAGTTGATGCAGGCATTAAATTAATTATCTGTATTACAGAAGGCATTCCTACATTAGATATGTTGTTAGTAAAAGATTATTTACGTCAACATCCAGGCGTTCGTTTAATTGGGCCTAATTGTCCGGGTGTGATTACTCCTGGTCAATGTAAAATTGGTATTATGCCAGGTCAAATTCATCTTCCAGGTAAAGTTGGCATTGTTTCACGTTCAGGTACTTTAACGTATGAAGCAGTTAAACAAACAACAGACTTAGGTTTAGGTCAAAGTACTTGTGTTGGTATTGGTGGCGATCCTATTCCTGGTACTAATTTTATTGATGTTTTAGCTTTATTTGAAAAAGATCCACAAACCGAAGTAATCATTATGGTGGGTGAAATTGGTGGATCAGCAGAAGATGAAGCAGCTGAATACATTAAAAAACATGTTACGAAACCGGTTGTTTCTTATATCGCGGGTGTAACAGCACCAGAAGGTAAGCGCATGGGGCACGCGGGTGCAATCATTGCGGGTGGTAAAGGAACGGCAGCAGAAAAATTTGCTATATTAGAAGCTGCTGGCGTACATACTGTTCAGTCACCTACTGAAATGGGTAAGATGGCGCAACGGTTGTTGGAGAAAGTAAAAGCTTAAAAAAACAATAGGGTGGATGTGATAGAGGGGATGCTGGTGGGCACGCTGCGCTTTGCCCACCCTACAAAAGCATTACATTACAAAAATATTTTATAAAAATGTAGGGTGGGCAAAGCGCAGCGTGCCCACCAACCTCCCTAGCCACTAAATAGTTAAGCTATTAGTTTATCGCTAATAAGGAAATCCCATGTTAGATCCTAAGCTTATTCGTAATAATCTTGATTATGTTGCTGAGCAAATAAAAAAACGCGGTATTGCTTTAGATACTGCAAAAATTATTGCTCTTGAAGATCAGCGTAAAGAGCTACAGACTAAATTACAAGAATTACAAAATGAGCGTAATACCTTATCTAAACAAATCGGTCTAGCTAAATCCAAACAATCTACACAGGATAACTCTGTCGTTGATAAGTTAATGCAACAAGTAAGCGCACTAGGTGACGCCCATAAAACGACTGATGAACAATTAGAGAAAATTCAAACTGAGCTTAATGCTATTTTAGTCATGATTCCCAATCTTCCTCACGAGTCAGTACCTTTTGGTAAGAGTGAAGCAGATAATCAAGTTATCCGTGTTTGGGGTGAGCCGAAAAAATTTAATTTTACGCCAAAAGATCATGTTGATTTAGGCGCAAAATTAGGCATGGATTTTGCTACAGCCACTAAGATATCAGGTGCGCGGTTTGTTGTTTTGCATCATAAATTAGCCCGATTACAGCGCGCATTAATTCAATTTATGTTAGATTTACATACGCAAGAACATGGCTATCAAGAAATTTATGTGCCTTATATTGTAAATAGTGAAAGTTTATTTGGCACGGGTCAATTACCTAAATTTAAAGAAGATCAATTTGCTGTTGCAGGTGATGGAGAATCTTATTTAATTCCTACTGCAGAAGTGCCTGTAACAAATATAGTTCGCGATGAAATTATTGAAATAGAAAATTTACCCATGAAATATGCCTGTTATTCGCCTTGTTTTCGTAGTGAGGCGGGTTCGTATGGTAAAGATACGCGCGGTATGATTCGTCAACATCAATTTGAAAAAGTTGAGTTGGTTCACATCGTTCATCCAGATCAATCTTATGCAGCGCATGAAGAGTTAACACGTCATGCTGAAACTGTTTTGCAACGGTTAGAATTACCTTATCGCGTGTTGGCATTGTGTAGTGCAGACATGGGTTTTTCGGCAAGCAAAACATATGATTTGGAAGTATGGCTGCCCGGACAAAATGCCTATCGAGAAATTTCTTCTTGTAGTAATACAGAGAGTTTTCAAGCTCGACGGATGAAAGCGCGGTTTCGCGACCCTAAAACAGGTAAGCCTGAGTTGGTTCATACTTTAAATGGTTCAGGATTGGCAGTTGGACGTACGCTGGTGGCGATTTTAGAAAATTTTCAGGATGAGCAAGGAAAAATTCATATCCCGCTGGCACTTAGGCCTTATTATGGTAATTTGGCGGTTATTGAGCTAGTATGATTGTGCTGTTATTCTTAGAGCAATGTCATTCTTGGGCGTAACGTCATCCTGAGCGTAGCGAAGGATCTTACATATATATCACTAGATCCTTTAAAGATAATGATGCCCCTTAATAAATCGCATTATATAATGCATACAAAATTCACTATGTTAAAAAGAGGTTTGTCCTATGAAAAGCAATACCCCATCTTCATTAGATCAAAATACTTCTAAACGACCTACGCTTGGCAAAACTATTAGTTTTGTTCCTAGCATTATTTTAGCTGGAACAACAGCTGTTATTAGGCCTGTAGCTGGTATTACGGTAGGTGTTTTAGCAGGTGTTGCAAATGGTGTTAGAAACTCAACTGGTGTGGTTATGGGTGGGGTAGGCGAGCTCCTAAATGGGGTACGAAATAGTGTTGGTATTGTGAGTGGAGTAGTGGGAGAAGGGCTCACTTTGGCTCGTCATGGCGTAGGAATAGCAATAGCTATAGGAGCTGAAAGTTTGGATCTATTACGTCAAGGTTTGGGTGGAGCGACTGGCGTAGTAGCAGAAGGTTTAAATGCCGCACGTAATGGCGCTGGTGTTGTCACCGGTGTGGTTGCTGAAGGTTTAAATATAGCAAGGCAAGGTCTTGGTGCAACAATAGGTGTAGTAGCAGAAGGTTTAAATGCAGCAAGGAATGGTGCAGGAGTCGTTGTTGGTGTTGTTGGTGAAGGCTTAGATATAGCAAGACAAGGTTTAGGTGTTGTTGTTGGTGTTACAGCTGAGGGCTTAAATGCAGTACGAAATGGTGCTGGCGTCGTGGTCGGTGTGGTCGGTGAGAGTCTTAATATAACAAGACAAGGTTTAGGTGTTGCAACCGGTGTTGTTGCAGAAGGTTTAAATGCAGTACGAAATGGTGTGGGTGTTATCGCTGCCGTATTAGCTGAAGGTTTAAATGCTGGGCGACAAGTATTTGGTTCTATTGCGGGTGTTATTGCTGAAGGTTTAAATGCTGGTCGAAATGGCTTAGGTGTTGTTACCGGTTTCGTTGGCGAAGGCTTAAATATTGCTAGGCAAGGTTTAGGTGCTGTCGTTGGTGTAGTTGCTGAAGGTTTGAATGCAGCATGGAACGGTATTGGTGTCGTTATTGGTGTTGTTGTTGAAGGATTGAATATTGTAAGACAAGGCATGGGAGCTGTTGTTGGTGTCGTAGCTGAAGGTTTAAATGCAGCGCGCAATGCAGCGGGTGTTGTTACTGGTGTTGTTTTTGAAGGATTAAACATTGTTAGGCAAGGTCTCGGAGCTGTTGTCGGTGTGGCTGGCGAAATTGTAAATGCTGCTTGGAATGCTGCTGGTGTTGTTGCTGGCTTTGTTTTTGAAGGTCTCAACATAGCAAGACAAGCTTTAGGATTTGTTGCTGGAGTTGTTGTTGAAGCTTTAAATATTATGAAACATGCGGTAGGGAAAGCTCTTGGTTTTGTTTTTGGTGTAGTCACAGCTTGTTTTACGAATGTAGAACAAGGCAAAAATGTTTATAAAGACGTTAATTCTTGGTTTGGTGATGAGTATCGTTTTAAAGAAGCATTTAATGCAGTTAATAAGAGTGCTGTTTTTGGTGAAAGTTATACTTTTGGTGAGACTTTTAAAGCGGTAAATAAAAGTAGTGTATTTGGTGAGACACCCTGGACTGATCAATTTGGTAAAACGTTTAAAGCAGTTAATAAAAGCGCTGTTTTTGGTGAAAATTATATTTTTGGTGAGACATTTAAAAGTATTAATAAGAGCAGTCTTTTTGGTGATACACCATGGCTTGAGCAATTTGGTAAAACGTTTAAAGCCGTTAATAAAAGTGCTGTCTTTGGTGAAAATTATATTCTTGGCGAGACGTTTAAAACAGTAAATAACAGTAGCTTATTTGGCGACACACCCTTTTGGACTGATCAATTGGGTAAAACCTTTAAAGCAGTTAATAAAAGTGCTGTTTTTGGTGAAAGGTACACCTTTGGTGAGACTTTTAAAGCTATAAATAAAAGTAGCTTATTTGGTGATACGCCATTTTGGACGGATCAATTTGGTAAAACCTATAAAGCAGTTAATAAAAGTGCTGTCTTTGGCGAAAGTTATACTTTTGGTGAGACATTTAAAAATGTTAATAGAAGCAGCTTTTTTGGTGATACACCGTGGCTTGAGCAATTTGGTAAAACGTTTAAAGCCGTTCATAAAAGTGCTGTCTTTGGCGAGAATTATACTTTTGGTGAGACGTTTAAAGCGATAAATAACAGCAGCGTATTTGGTGATACTCCCTGGTGGGCTGATCAATTTGGTAAAACCTATAAAGCAGTTAATAAAAGTGCTGTCTTTGGCGAGAGTTATACTTTTGGTAAAACTTTTAAAGCAGTAAATAATAGTAGCTTGTTTGGTGATACCCCCTGGTGGACTGATCAATTTGGTAAAACGTTTAAATCAGTTAATAAAAGCACTGTCTTTGGTGAAACTTATATTTTTGGTGAGACATTTAAAAGTGTTAATAGAAGTAGCTTTTTTGGTGATACACCATGGCTTGAGCAATTGGGTAAAACGTTTAAAGCAGTTAATAAAAGCGCTGTCTTTGGTGAAACATATACTTTTGGTGAAACATTTAAAAAAGTTAATAGTAGCTCAATCTTTGGTACCCCATATCAACTGGGTGAAACGTTTAGTTTAGTGAGTCGAAGTGAAGTATTTGGCCAGACACCTTGGTTGGATCAAGTTGGCAAGGCTTATCGTGCTGTTAACTACAGTGCTGCTTTTGGTGCTAAGCCCTGGCGTCAACAATCAATTGCGGGTGATGCATTTGAATATTTTGCTGGATATAAAGCAAATGCAGGTTTAGGTGCATGGGCAAATCAAGCGAAAGAAGATTATAATACGATTAGCAAAAACACGAATAAGCTAGTAACCGCGACAGGTGGGTTTGGTGCAGGAATTATAGCATTAGTTCCAAATTTAATTGTTATGGTTATAGCTGGCTTGATTGGTGGTTTTAATAAAGGTGGTTTACTAGGTGCGGTTGCTAATTTCTTTTATGGAATTTATAAAGCTGTCGCATATCCATTTCGAAATGCGCAGAAAAATTTACGTCTTTTAGCAAGAGATCAGGCAGGAGAAGATAGTCAAAAAGATGATTTTTCTTTAATCGAAGAAGATTTAAATCATGTTTGGACAGGTAGAATAATTAACTGGTGGAACGATAACGATACTGCGGTAGAAAAACTTGACCTTCAGTTGCCTGAGCCAACGACTTATTCAACTAGCATCGTTAATGCTCCTGCTAAGGCCACAGCAGGAGATGATCAACCTCAGGGCGGTTCTCTAGATTTTCGTAAGCCATCAGTAACTGAATTAAGCAGCATACAGCGGAGTAGTTCAGGGAGAATACTTAATAGACTTGCCGAAACGGAAACAACTTTACTACCAGATGACTCTATGAGTCCAACTACTAAACGTTTTTTACAACCACAGCAGGATCGAAATAAACTTTATGCTGTTAAGCCTCTACCGATTCCTGTGGGTGGTGTATCAGAGCAAGGTGAAGTAGTACACCCTTTTCAAACGCCAATGTTATAAACACCAACGTCCCGCGGCGTTTACGCGGGTTTGGAACACTGCCTACACTTGTGGTGCCGGTGGATAAAATATATAGTAAGCCAACTCTAAACAAGCAGATCATTTACATAGATTGTTAGACGTTTGTTTTAGCAGTTTTTGGGTTGATTAGAAACACTTTTTTGAAAATGCTATGGGGGTTAAATAAACCCTCGTTTTTTTAGATATCAAAAAACAATTTGGGAGATCCTATGAATGGGCATGCACCACCAACATCATTTGCTGCTAATGCTACAGTCGCTACAACGGTAGCATCAACATCAGATGGCAAAATTTCACCTCCAGTGGGTTCAACTTTTGCTGTACAAAAAGTCAAACCAGAATCTCTGAGTCCTCATCAATTAGAGTCATCTCTACGGTGTGCTAACGTAGGTGTTTGGGCTTGGGATTTAACCAGCAATGTACGTATTCGCACAACTTTAGCTGATGCGTTATTGGGCTTGAAAGATTTGCCTGCACATTTACCTCTTGATGAATTTTGGAAACGTGCTGATGCTGTGATACACCCAGAGGATAGAGAAAGAGTATTAAAATCTTTGCACTTAGCCTTGGAATCTAAGCAAAAAGATTATCATGTGGAATACCGTGTTGTACTAGCTGGCAATAACATTCGCCATTTAACGAAACGAGGTCAAATTATTTGGGACGATGGTGGTACAGCCCTTTATGTTTTTGGTGCCACCTCAGATGTTACCTATTTAAAAGAAGTAGAACAAAAACACCTAGACGCTGTTGAGAAAGCACAATTTGAAGCAGAAAAACGTGCAAAAGAAGCAGAAGAGTATCGTCGCCGCCAAGAAGAGTTTTCCAGTTTTATTTGTCATGAAATACGTAATCCCTTAAATGGCATTGTAGGCGCATTGGCTTGGGTAGAAGCTGTTGGCAATAAGCTGCATACCTTGATGCCAAACTCACCGGATATTACCGCACAATTAACACTGTTAAATGAAGCTAAAGAGATCATTAGTGAATGTGCCAAATTAGAACAAATCGTCGTTGATGATGTCTTGGATTTTGCAAAATTGCAGGCGGGAAAAGTGGAATTACGCCAAGTCGTCTTTAATCCTAGCAAAGTCATTTCGAACACCATGACTATTTTTAGTCAGCGACTCGCTAGTAAAGGTATCAACTTGGTATTAGAGACCAGTGCAGCAGATAAGTTTATAGAAGCGGATTCTTTTCGTTTTAAACAAGTATTGATTAACTTAATATCGAATGCATTGAAGTTCACTACTACTGGCCATATTCGCATCACAGCAGAGTTTATTGAGCCGCACGCTAAAAATCTTTTACCGAATGCTGCCGTTGTTGCAGACGCAAAAAAAATCACCACCCCAGAATATTTGCGATGTGTGGTAGAAGATACGGGCATGGGGATGGATAAAAAAGAAATTGCTCGCCTTTTTAATCCTTTCCAACAGGCCAATAGTGGAATTAGTCATTCGCATGGTGGAACCGGATTGGGCTTGGTGATTTGTAAGCGCCTAGTCGAATTAATGGGCGGTGAAATAAACGTAGAAAGCCAAAAAGGCAAGGGAACCAAATTTACCTTTTCTGTTCGTTATGTACCACCAACACCCGCAGCGGTTCCCCATAGTACGCCTTTGCAGAGTATGCGTTCTCTAAAAGCAGGGGCATTATCAGGCATACATGTTTTAATTGTCGATGATTCTGAAATCAATCGGCGTATTCTCTCGCGTATGTTGGACAATACAGGTTGCTCTTATCAAACAGCTAATAATGGAAAAGAAGCGGTTGAAAAAAGCGAGAAACATCCTTTCCATATTATTTTAATGGACGTGAGCATGCCGGTGATGGATGGTTTAACGGCCACACGTGAAATCCTAGCACGTGAAAAAAGATTAGGTACTTCTGCTATTCCTATTGTTGGTTTGTCGGGTAATTCTAGCGCTGACCAAATTAGAAAAGGAAAAGAAGCAGGTATGGTGGAATACTTAACAAAACCTTATATTAAAGAGGATGTGCTGCGCATTATAGAACTTCATGCCAAAAAAACAGATAGCAAAGAGCAACACTCACCGTTAGCACAAACTGCCGCATTAGTTGCTGTTGCTGAAGGTTCTGCGGTAGTAGTACAAACCGAAGGATCTGCTAGAACCGCACCAAGAACAGTATTCCTCCCCCTAACTGATGCTGCAAATACTCCACCATGGGCATCAGCACAGCCACTATTTAGTGATGCAAAATCCCCTGTTTCTAGGCAAACTGGCCCGTTGCCACCACCTACACCGATTACTGTTTCACCAATAACTATCGAACTGATGGAAAGAGATTCTCCTGCTGCGGGTAGCTCTGGCTCACCATTAAGCGTTGCCGATGCCAAAAGCGGGGTTGCGGCGGTTACGCCATGGGCTCCCGTTAATAAAAATACCTGTTGGTACAGTTGCTGGGGTGGCATTGCTAATTTTTTTGTAGCTGTACGGGATTGGGATGGTTGTTCTAGTACAAGTAATTGTTACGCAAGTAGTAAAGCAGCGCCTACGCCTACAATTAAACCCCCAGTTCCATAAATAAAGATATTTATGGTATGTATTTTCTTTAACTCGGCAAGCGTCAAAATTTTTGGGGTTTTGGGCTTAGAACCCCAATTACATATTCGGTGGTCACAGGTTGTTTGAAATAGTTGTGTTTATTCTTCAAAAAAAAGGCACTCATTGAGTGCCTTTAATTTTTTTATTTATCTATGCGCGTTTTTTGGTTTTACGTGGCGCAGTTTTTTTCTTTAATACAGTCGTGGTACGTTTTTTTGGTGCTTTAGTTTTTTTCTTTAACATTGGGTAATCCTCCATGGAGAAGCAAAAAAAAGTGATTTACGGCTTAACTATAACAAACAAATTAGCTGAGTTTTATTAGGTATTGTACTTAGTGAGACGAGGGCTGAGGATTGGTGGGCACGCTGCGCTTTGCCCACCCTACATATTATAAAAATGTACCGTTAAAAATGTTGGGCGAGCAAAGCATGGCGTGTTCGCCATTTAAAAATGTACCGTTAAAAATGTTGGGCGAGCAAAGCACGACGTGTTCACTATTAAAAATGTAGGGTGGGCAAAGCGCAGCGTGCCCACCATTACCTTAAGAGTTTCGTATCGAAAATTCCGCAATTTCCGCCACAATTTCCGCTGCCGCATGATTAGCCGCAACTACTCCTGCGCAAGGTGTATTAGCTGCAGTGACTGCAACAGCCGCAAATTGCTTCGCCCGTATAATTTTATTATCACTCGTACGCGTGAGTTGCGCGCGTACCACTAAACGAATAACACTAGGGTTGTAAGTATAATCTTGTTTAAGCTCAAGTAATTGTGTATGTAAGATATAATCAAAATGCCCCACGTCTGGCGAAGAAATAATCGCGTGATAATAATGACTATTTTGTAAAGTTTGAACCAATAATTGTTGCAACATTTTTGCCGGCTCTATTATCCAATAATGTTTAGCAAAATAAGCTAATTGATAAGGTGAAGTAGAGTAAGCAATCTGTTTGGTACCATAAGCAGAAGCAGCTACGCCCGGCATGATAAGCAGCGTTGCTGCATGAGTAGGCCTCGCTTTTATTGCAGGAACTGTATTTAAAGCATAATTATTAGTTGAGCCTGTCTTAGCTGGCGGTAAAATACTGCAGCTTGAAATACATAAAATAAAAATAACAAAGAATTTTTTACCATAATTCATTATTGCTCTCCTGGTCCAAGTGGTTGTTGTTGCGGCCCTTGTATCAACACCGATGGATTATCTTTAAGTTCTTTTGATAAGGTATCTAAATTAGAAATCAACTGGTCTACCTTAGGGAAGGTTTGGCTAGTCATGGTACGTATGGCAGGTGATAATTGCTGACTAGCTTGATTAGCATTATTCATTATGGCAGTAAATTTAGGGCCGCTATTTGCCATGACGGCAGTAAATGAATTTAAATTTTTGAGAATGAGTTTAATATTACTTTGATTTTCAGGGTCTAATAACGTTTGAATAGAACGACTGACACGAGAAAGGCTTTGATTTAGTTTATTTAATGCCGTATCTAATCGCAGAAACAGTGAGGGGCCAGAAGTAATAACGGGGTACTTATTATTAGGCAGTAATGGTATCGGTGCTGGATTAAGCCCAGTATCTTTTAACGCAATGAATGCGACACCAGTAATTCCTTTGGTATTTAATGTTGCAACAGTTCCTTGAGTGACGGGCGTGCCATTTTTAATACTTAATACTAACTCAACTGTATGTAAATTTTCATGGTTAATTGATATGTTTTGTATCATTCCAACATTCACTCCATTATACTCTACCGGCGCATCTAAACTGAGTCCGGTGACTGACTCTTGCATATAAACCATATAGTTAGTGTATGCTTGAAAAGAAAATCCTGAAGATAACCAGATAATGCCTAAAATAATGCATGATATCAGCATAATAACAAAAGCGCCGACGACGGTGTAATTGACATTAGTTTCCATTAAAAAATTCCTGAATGAGTGGATGAGGATTTTTTATTAATTCAGCTATGGGTGCTACACATAACACTTTTCCTTCCCCTAAAAATGCAACGCGGTTGGTGACTCGTTTTAAGCTATCAATATCATGTGATACTACAACAATAGTCAAACCCATAGTGGACTGCAAGTCTAATATAAGTTGATCAAATGCCGCGACATTATTAGGGTCAAGGCCTGCAGTGGGTTCATCTAAAAAAAGTAACTCAGGATCTAAAGCAATAGAGCGCGCTAAAGCAGCACGTTTTTGCATGCCACCACTTAACTCAGCAGGGTATTTTTGCGCAGAATCAATCGGTAAACCAGCCAGTAAAATTTTTAATAATGCTAACTCACGAATAGTAACAGAATCTAATTGAGTATGTTCAACTAGCGGAAAAGCAGTATTTTCCAGCAAGGTTAGCGAGCTAAATAATGCATTTTGTTGAAACAAAACTCCCCAGCGTTGTTGCACCGCTAGCAGTGTCGCAGGATTTTTATCAGTAATTTCCTGATTAAATATTTTTACCGAGCCAGCGGTCGGAGGATTTAACATTAATATAGCACGAAATAAAGTTGTTTTTCCCGAGCCGCTGCCACCCACGATGCCGAGAATTTCGCCGTGATGGATTGTTAAGTCTAATCCATCAAGAACTAAGTTACTTCCTAGTTGACAACGTAAATGACTTATTTCAACAATAGGATTTTTATCTGTCATAATTTTAGCTTACTAAAAATAATTGAAAAGAGCGCATCAACGATGATGATAAAGAAAATTCCTAATACGACGCTGCGAGTTGTATTTTTTCCTAAGCTATCAGCACTTTTTTCAACTTGCATTCCTTGAAAGCAACCAATACTTGCGATGATTAAAGCAAAAACGGGGGCTTTTCCTAGGCCAATGATAAGTGGTTTAACAGGAATTTCATGTTCAAAGCGTTGTAAAAAATCATGCCATGGAATATTCAGTAAATTATTTGACATAATCATTCCACCAAGAATGCCAAACATATCAGCCCAGATAGTTAGCAAGGGTAATGCGATAAATAAGCCGATTATTCTTGGTAAAATTAATAATTCCCCAGGAGTAACTCCTATGGTGTTAAGAGCATCGATTTCTTGATTAATTTTCATGATGCCGAGTTGGGCAGTAAAAGCAGACCCTGTTCTGCCTGCAATCATAATCGCTGTAATGAGTGGGCCAAATTCACGTAAGATGGAGATCCCTAATAGATCAACGATAAAAATATTTGCGCCATAATTTTTTAATTGTAGACCCATTTGATAGGCAAGTACTACGCCAATCATAAAAGAGAGCAGAGCGATGATGAATAAGGCTTGAAAGCCCGTTTTTTCAATAGCCCCCGCTATTTCTTGCCAGCGAAAACGAGCAGGATTAAAGCCAATACGAAGTGCTTCCATAGTTAATTTGCCGACAAAATTAAGATAATTTTTTAATTCTAAGAGTTGTTCCCAGGCGCTTTTTCCTAAGCGAGCTAGCCAATTTAAGGTGGTTTTATCGGGGATTTTATTCTTTTTTATTTCATTTTTTTCTACTAGAGCAATAAGAGTGTGTTGCTGCGGAGTAAAATTAATAAAGTTTAAGGTGAGCCCTTTTTTTGTTAAGGTTTTTTTCCAAGAGTTAAGTAACCATGCACCAGCCGTGTCCATTTTTACAATCGCTGTGCCATCAATGGTTAATTGACCATGAGTAGGCCAAGAGATGTGTTGTAAGAGCTCGCTAAGCTTTGGTAGGCTGTTAAGATTCCATTCGCCTTGGCAAAGTAAATTTTGCGATTGAAGGCTAACCATTGTTGAGCTTTGCACGCGCAAGTCCTTTTGATGTATGGGAGATACTAACTCTAATACGCCGCCATTATAGCTTAAAATGAGGTAGCTTGTCATTCTTGTAAAGGTGATAAGCTGAGTATATCAATTTAGCTTGTAATTTATTGTACAATTATATAAATTAGCTAACGATCTGACCGATTTTTGGCAGAGACATTGGTAACTATTCAGCAGGCAAAAAGTTTGGTGGGCGCGCTGCGCTTTGCCCACCCTACGAAATCTTGTCATGCCAGCGTGCTTCTAGCTGGCATCTAGTAGGGTGGGCAAAGCGCAGCGTGCCCACCAAACTCTCTCGCCGCTAAATAGTTACAGACATTGTTAAATTATTTTTAGTGGACTTGATCATGAGACAGGTACCCCAGTATTTATTAATCGGCAATGGCCGTGTAGCTTGCCATTTCCGACATTATTTTTCTCTTTTACATTTGCCTTATTTAACTTGGCATCGCGCTGAATCGAGTGAAAAATTATTCATAAAGTTACAACAATCTACGCATATTTTATATTTAATTAATGATCAAGCCATTGATGATTTTATTAAAAAAAATACTCATGTGGATAAATTGCATATTCACTTTTCTGGGAGTTTAGTAAGCCCATTAGCTTTTGGTGCACATCCTTTAATGACGTTTAGTCATGATTTATATACGCTTGCTCAATATCAAGCAATTCCTTTTGTTTTAGATCAGGATGCACCCGCATTTCATGAGTTATTGCCAGGCTTAGCTAATCCACATGTTCGATTACAGCCATCATTAAAAGCACGTTATCATGCTCTTTGTGTATTGAGTGGAAATTTTAGTTGTATGCTTTGGCAGAAACTAATGGTGAGTATAGAAAAAGAATTTAATCTCCCTGTTGAAATAGTTCATCCTTATTTGCAACAACAAATGCAAAATTTGTTAACGAATGCAGAGACAGCTTTATCGGGCCCATTAGTGCGTAATGATACACAAACACTAACTAATAATTTAATGGCATTAGACAACGATCCATTTCAACAAGTATATCAAAGTTTTGTGCGGTGCTACGAGGAGATGAAATGAATATTTTTGATTTTTATCAAAAGAAAAAAAACCAAGAAAAAATTGCCATGGTGACATGTTATGATTATACCAGTGCTTGTTTACTCGCTAAAACAGCTGTGGATTGTTTATTGGTGGGTGACAGTGTTGCTATGGTAATGCATGGTTATCAAAATACATTGTCAGCAACAGTTGAGATGATGGCAAGTCATACTCTTGCTGTAAATAAAGGTGCGCCAGATAAATTTATTGTCAGTGACTTACCTTTTTTAAGTTATCGAAAGTCCTTAAGTCAAAGTGTTGCTGCCGTAGAAAAATTAATGCAAGCAGGTGCACAAGCAATTAAGTTGGAGGGAGCGATTGGTAATTTAAAACTTATTAAATATTTAACGGAATCGGGTGTGCCAGTGATGGGGCATATTGGCTTAACTCCGCAATTGATGCATATATTAGGTGGTTTTAAAGTGCAAGGTAAAACAGCGAGTAGTGCTTTACAGATACAAGAGGATGCTTTAGCGTTGCAGGAAGCAGGGTGTTTTGCTTTAGTATTAGAATGTGTTCCTGTAGATGTTGCACAAGTGATTACACAATCACTGGCTATTCCAACAATAGGTATTGGTGCTGGTGCGCATACTGATGGCCAAGTGTTAGTTTTACACGATTTATTAGGCTTAAACCAAGGGTTTAAACCTAAGTTTGTTAAAACATTTGTGGATGGTTACGCTCATTTTAACGCTGGAATAGAATCGTTTGTTGCGGCAATTAAATTAGGTGAGTTTCCTAGTGATGAGCATAGTTATTAAAGATAAGGAAAAATTATGTTGTTGTGTTTAGATGTTGGTAATACGCATATTTTAGGTGGCGTATTTAAAGATGAAAATTTAATTGCTCGCTTTCGTTATGCGACGACAATGTTGGGGACTTCGGATCAATTTGGAATTTTTTTACTGAATATATTAAAAGCTAACAATATTGAGCCTGCTGCAATTAAAGCGACAGCTGTTTGTTCGGTTGTTCCTGGTTATGATTATACGATTAAACACACTATTTTAGCGTATATTAAATCGAGCTATTTTGTATTGCAAGCTGGAGTCAAGACAGGCTTAAATATTAAATATAAAAATCCAAATGAAGTCGGTGCTGATCGCATTGCTAATGCGATTGGTGCGCTGCATGCTTTTCCAAATAAAAATATTATTATTATTGATATGGGAACAGCGACTACACTATGTGCTGTGACTAAAAATCGTGATTATTTAGGTGGAGCTATTTTACCAGGGCTGCGTTTAGGAATGGAAGCATTAAAAACAAACACGGCTAAATTAATGGAAGTGAATATTGAAATTCCTGCATCAACATTAGGGCGAACGACGAAAGAAAGTATTCAGTCGGGCTTATACTTCGGGCATTTGGGAGCATTAAAAGAAATAATTAATGGTTTTAAACTAGAGCTTTTTAATGCAGAAGCTGTCACCGTGATTGGTACGGGTGGCTTTTCACAGTTATATAAAGATAAAGCTTTGTTTGATGTCATCCTTCCAGATTTAGTGTTGCAAGGAATCTGTAAGGCGCATGAGCTTTATCTTCCATAACAACTAATAACTATTTGCCCCAATATTACCAAAGACATGGCAACACTGGCCTGGGCTAAAGCACGGATTACTACCATCACAATGTGGATCAGTGCAGCGGCAGGAAGGATAGCCTGGCCCGCAACCTGATGAGCAACTTTGACAACTGCCGTAAGAATAGGAGCTGCCATAACAGCCATAATTTGCACAAGAACAGGTTAATATTGAAATACATGCTATAGCAATTACAAGTTTGATATTCATTGGGCTCTCCTCAAAGCTTATAATCTTTATAAGGCGATTCTTTGTTTATTATATCGTAAAAACTTTTGTTAAATCGCTTAGAAAAATATTTATTGGTCTAACTAGATGATAGTTTAAGCTTATTTTTGATTAAATATTTTTTGCGGTAATCATTGTGATAGGTTTAAAAAGTGAGATGAAGAGTTTTTTTAATACAATATTACTTAGGCTCTTCATCTTTTTTTCTTTACCGTGCGGTGGTGCGGGGAGCCCTTGCATTTATATCGGCTGTAGCATCAGGACTAGGAGCACTTGGAACAATAGGTTGTGGCTTAACTTCAAACGATGTAGTGGTGGAGCTGCTAGCAGCCGATTTTATTTCTAGGTCTGTGGAAGAGCTGGTAGCACTTATTTTAGGGCCTAGTAATGGCTGCATTTGACCAGCAGTACTACCTAGTTGGTTGGCTTTTTTATTTGATGCATTAGGTTTTGGCGTGGGGGTAATCATTTTGTTTGCTGCTATCATAACACTATTAGCATTAAATTCAGTTTTAAGAGCGATAATAAGTCCGGCGATAACTATTCCTATATCAACTAATCCAGCGAGTATTGTTGCTATCCCAGGACCAATCCCAAATATAGCGGCTACTAAAGGTATTCCTATTACTGCGCCTAGTCCAGATGCGGTAAATGCAAGACCTAGACAAAATACAGCACCAATTAATATATACCATCCCCAATGTGTTTTTTTAGTGGCGCTTCTTTGGGTAATCTCAATGTGACTTCTAAGAGTCTGAACCTCAGCGACTAGCTCTGCATTATTATTTCGTGTATTAACTAGTTCAGAACTTGTATCAATAGTGTGTTTTACTTCCGTTGTTGTAGCTTTTCTGCGTTCTATATCTAGTTGTTTCTGTGCTTTAGCGCTAAACTGAAGAATAGAAATAAAGTCCTTTTGTGACTTTTCTAGCGTTTCTTGGAGAGCAGTTACAAGACTTCGTTTTTCTCTTAATGTAATATCTATTTCTGCTGTTGATTGATGGCTTGTTTTGCTGTCTGCTGGTTGTGGTTCAACAGTGGAATTTTCTCGTGGGGTCTGTTTAGATAATTCTAATTTGGTTTCTTCTAAGACAGCTATCTCATCGCGTGTCTGTTGAATTTTTTGTTGTAAGTGTTTAACAAATTGAATTCTTTCCTCGTTGATGTTTTCATGTGCTGATATAGGTTTACTTCTTTTAGAATCAGGCGCTGGTGGTGCTGATGGTCGTGCTAAGGACATATCATTTACTCCATTTTCAGTAACAAATATTTATCCCGATTTTATGGCAAAATTGCCTAGATTACCAACAAAATGATTAAAATTAAAAAAACTAATGGCAAAAAGTAACATTTTATAGTTGATCGCGGATCATTAATTGAACAGTTGGCTGGAAATCTTCGTAAAATCAACTTAGTATTGCTATTAGATAAACAGTAACAAAAAGAGGTATAATAACCTTATGTAAGCTAAGTTTTAAAGAAACCTTGTTTGAAATAATAATCATTATACAACCAGGAGGATTTATTCATGAGCAAGCATAAAAAAATAAAGCGTGATGAATTTGATGTTTATAGTAATCTAACCGCACTCAAAGATGATTTAGCCAATATTTCTCGTGGAATTACCAATAAAGCAGGAGACGTCTTTTTACAATCCATTGATGGTGTAAAAGATAATTCTGAGCTAGCTAAACAAAAAATGTCAAAATATGTTGCTAATAAACCCTTTAAATCAGTCGGGATTGCGATGTTAGCTGGCGCATTGGTTGGGTATTTAGTGCGTAAGTGAAGCGATACCAAGTAACAGGGAATAATAACTCAAACCACAGAAGGTTTAGGTATGACAGCTAAAAAAAACAAGTCTAGCTTTACTACGACTCTAGTGAGATTAGTGCTGTTAGGTACGAGTTTTTTTTCTTTTATAAATAACCTATCAGCACTAATTAAATTTAAAGCACGGAAAGCTGGAATAGATCTTTTTACTTTGTTAGTGCTTTCTTGTTTTATCATTACCTTATTACTTTCCATCTGCTTATGTCTGCAAGGGTTGTTATTACTCTATTTTATCTCCTTACAGTGGACTATGTTGTTCTCCGTTAGTATTTTATTGTTAATTAATGTAGCTATGTTTTTTATTGTTGGTTTTATTATGTGTAAAGTAAAAAATAATTTATTAGCTACGTTGGGTGTGGATTAGTCATTGTTCTGGCACATTATGTTATTAGCTAATTAGAAGAGCTTCTGCGGCGATGCGTAGGGGATAGTGGTGTGTTCTCAGAGCTTGAATTGTCTTTATTTGAGTTTGAAAACAATGTCCCTGAATATTCGCTTAATAAAGCTTGTTTTTCATCAGCAGGTGATAGCCGAGGATTGGATGTTGTATTACTCTGAGAATTCAATTGAGTCAGTTTATTTGTAAGATTTAATTTAAGTTGTGGTTTATTAATATTAATAGCTTGTAACTCAGTAGCGGCAGGAATAACTTTTTTTTCTGGATAAAATATATTATCTCTTGATACAGCAAAACTAGCGTATTGTTCATTAAAAATAGCCCATAAAGATGAGCTGCCCCAATCCCATAAGGTTGCTACACATTTTAAAATAAATGCAGTTAAAGTAACCGGTAGAAATAATAGTGTTAATAATTTCGAGCTGTGATTATGTTGTTTATTTTCATCTGGTAAAAAAGGTAAATCAGTGAGTAATTCGCTTAGCGCATTGGCGGGAATAGATATCGTGGGTGCTACGACACTAAAGCGATCGGCAGTTAATCCCATGCTAGTGACATGACCGATAAAAAGAATACCTTTTGCACCATTGCTAAGTATTTTTTCGGCAAAGCGAAATAAATTGAAAAACTGCATAGGGTTTTCTTTTTTCCAGGTATTTTTAATATTAGAAAATATATCGTTAACTAATTTACTATAGCTGCTTTTGCTAATGTCATTGACTGATTTGACTGAGTTTGAGGCGCTAAAGATAAAAGAAGGCATAGCCATCATCGCTACGGAAATAGAGCGAATGGCGCTCGCTACGTTGGCAGCTATATTTAATAATTGCGCGCCATTTTTAACGGCGAGCCACCATGTTCCAGCAGTAGCTAGGGTGGCAAAAATGCCTAGGCCGATAGCAATAGTAATGCCGATACAGCGCAAGATATGTTTTGTTTTCGATTCTTTTTCGCGTTGCTGAAAGTAAGTTTTCCAGTTGTCATTATACTCTTGTACCATTTCTGCAATACTTTGATAAAGTAAAAAGCTATAGCCTATTGCAGCAATTACTGCTAAAGAAACTAAAACTCCTCCTGGTACGACACTTAAAATAGCAAATGCAGCAACACCAATTTGTATTGCGCTGTATGTGGCTAAGCCGCAACTAATACCACCACCTGCAGCAAAAAGAGCACCCAATCGAATGATCCATTGTTTACGTCGAATTTCATTGTTTAATCGAGTAAAGTCATTTGCTAATAGCTTGTTTATTTCAGGACTACAGTTATCTGTATGTTCATTTTTTCTTTTTAATTCAAACGCTGTAATAAAAGCATATTGTATTTTTTTAACTCTACTTTTAGCGGATTTTATTTGCGCCAGCAAACTTTTTAATTCTCTTTGCTGTGCTCTGGTTTTATCTTTTAAATGATGTAGATGGTGGATTTCTTTTTGTAAATCATCCTGTATTTTTTTTTGTAAGCAATAATTTGCAATAAATAAGTTAGTTGAGTTTTGTTGTTGAGCTAATTCATCTAAGTATTGAATGAGTAAATGGTATTTTAAATAATGAGGATCAAACAGACGTTGCAAACCTTTGCTAATGCTTTCGCTATTGACTTGCCCTTCATAGGCTGCTGCTAGAATAAAAGCACCCGTGCAGAGAATAAACGAAGAGGAGAGCAGAAACATGCCGGCAAAGCTTAAAAAACCAATAGCTAGGGTCGCGCCTCCGGCTAAAATAAGGGTAAAAATTTTGCGTACTGCTGTTTTTGTTTTCATCAATTGTATCTCAGGTCTGCAAATGATAATGATTCTTATTTGCGATAAGATACCTAGATAGCAAGAGGTTGACAAGTATTTTTTATATAGAGTGGTGGGCACGCTGCGCTTTGCTCACCCTACATTTTTGAGTTTATGGTGGGGTGTTGTTTTTTTGGAAATGTGGGGTATGGCGCAATTTGATTGTATTAAAAATGTAGGGTGGGCAAAGCGCAGCGTGCCCACCAGCTCTACTTAACCCGCCCCCCAACAGCAATATAAGATCCCAAAACAGTCGCAATTAATAATAAAGTTTGAAAAAATAAAATAGGCATTAATAAAGTCAATCCCATGTAGGCTGCTAAACTAATTAGTAAGCTACTAATAAAAACAGCCGTTACAAACCCACACCAGCGATAATAAAAGCTAATAAAAAATAAATTCATTAGCCATAGGCAAGATGAGGTAAGAATCATTAGCCAGGTTTGGCTCATCATAAGGCTAAAAACAAGCACAATAAGTGTGCATGATACAAGGCTTAATAACGTTTTATTTACATGTTTAAGTTGACTATATTGAGGAAAATAAGCATCCCAAGCGATCAGTGCAAAAGCAAAAATTAAGGTCCCATTAAAGTTAGCTAACCAAGCGCTTATCCCATTTGAGATTGATGAATTATTTAAATAAAGTAGTAAGAAGCTAGACGTTGCTGTTAATATTCCACTAAATAAAAAAAACTTATTTAGGGTGGTTATTCGCTGAAATAATAGGGTAGGAGTAATAAATTGATGACTACCCCAGAGCAATAAAAAAGCCTGTAAACTATAAATAATTGCAGTATAGGTGGCAGTAGCTAAGTTAGCGTGGTCGGTTAAAATAGTAGCGATAAAGCTACCTAAGGTTATGCCAGGTAAAACACTATAACCACGTAAAAACATAAAAGCACAAGCAGTCCCGCTCGCAAAGTAAAGAGGAGTCGGTGATAAACTTAAGAAAGCAAAATTTAAACCCGTATATTGTAATAAAAAAACTAAGATATTTTCAAACAGTAAGCGAATATAACGCATTTTTTTAAATTGATAAGCTATGTTATTTGATGTTAAGGTTGTGCGCTCGTTAACAATAGTTAAGATGCGGTGCCATGAGTTATCGAGAGATGTTGAGAATTTAGATGTTATCATAAGGGGTTATTTTGCTTATCAATCAAGTGAGAGTAAAGAAGTTTTTTCATAACTATTTATTGGTGGACACGCTTCGCTTTATCCACCCTACAAAAAATAAAATGTAGGGTGGGCAAAGCGCAGCGTGCCCACCAACTTTGACATTTTTTTCTAAGGATAGATATGATTCCTTCTGTTATCAATAAAACATTATTATTTCAACGTTACCTCAGTGTGCTTTATTCTGAAAAACCGTTATTGCCTTTACCAGCAGATCAAAAACAATTTTCTCAAATTTATGGTGAAATTTTACCTGAAAGTGTGGATAAATTACTGACTCTTTTCCCGTTGACTAAAGATGATATTTTTGTTGATTTAGGCTCGGGTACCGGAAAAATTCCTTTACAAGTTTTTTTATGCTCAGAAGTAAAAGAATCACGTGGTATTGAGTTAGCAGTTAATTTACATGATTATGCCATGCAAGTAGCAGAGCAAGTTGCAAATGATTTACCTGATTTTTATAAAAATAATAGAAAATTAAACTTTTTTTGCGGTAATTTTCTAGAATTTTCCTTAAGTGATGTGACAGTTGTTTGGTTTAACTCCGTTTGTTTTACGCAAGATTTTTTAAATCAAGTGAGTCAGATTATTGACTCTAATCTTAGTATTCATACCGTGATTACACTGAGACCTTTATGTGCTTTAAAAAGATTAAATTTTAAAAAAGCCGTACGCATTGAAGGTTCGTGGGATTCTGCTTTATGTTATGTCTATAAAATATAGTTGTGTGGATTTTGCATTTAATATATTTTCTCTTATAAATAATTTGGTTGTATTATTGGTTTGGTGGGCACGCTGCGCTTTGCCCACCCTACGTTAACGTGTAGCTAAAAGGAGTTATCGGTGGCAAAGCTTTATTTCTATTATTCCGCGATGAATGCAGGAAAAAGTACTATTTTGTTACAATCAGCTTATAACTATCAAGAGCGTGGAATTGATACTTTATTATTTATTCCGGCAGTTGATAGGCGCTATGGCCAAGGTAAAATTCATTCTCGGATTGGCTTAACTGCAGATGCGGTTTCATTTGATGAGCAATTTGATTTATTTACCTATGCACAAAATGAACAGCTTAAAAATTCTAAATTGGGTTGCGTGTTAATTGATGAAGCGCAGTTTTTAACCAAAAATCAAGTCGCTATGCTAACAGATATCGTTGATAAACTCAATCTTCCGGTTTTAGCGTATGGAATACGCAGTGATTTTTTGGGTGAACCTTTTAGCGGAAGCCTTTATTTATTAGTGTGGGCTGATAATCTCGTGGAAATTAAAACCATCTGTCATTGTGGACGAAAAGCTACGATGAATGCTCGAATTGATGCCCAAGGTTGCAGAGTTACCGCAGGTGAGCAGATACAAATTGGTGGAAATGAGAAATATGTCGCTATGTGTCGAAAACACTTTAAAAAGGCCCAGATTGAGGGCCTAGCCGAGTGATTCTTTTGTGCCTAAGACTTCTTCAGCATTTTTGCGCATGACTTGAGTTACATGCGGATAGGCTAAAGCAAAGCCGTGAAACTCCGCTAGGCTTAGGCGTAATGCGGTTACTTCAGAAGTAGCGACGACAGTGGCTGTTCTTAAGCCAGATAAAGAATAAAAACCTGTTTCATTTAGTCCTATTGCATTACCAGGGCCGAGAGTGGCGAGTGATTGTATTTTTGGAGCTTTGTTTTCAATGGTAATGTGTTGGACATCAGCTTGACCGCTTAAAATAAGATAAACGCTATCAACATGCTCACCTTCGGTAACAATGGTTTCATTAGCTGGAATATGTACTTCATGAAATAGCTCAGCTAATTGGTTTACTTCATCGTCAGTCAGCTGCGAAAAGCAGGCTTGCTTTTTTACCTGTGCTTGCTTTAATGCTGAATCAATTACAATATCCATATTTTGATCCTCAAGATAGGTCATATATTAAATATAGCACTAGTATGGCGAATGTTACAGTGCATTAATGGATTTTTGTAATTGATCCGCTCTTACTTCACCTAATAAAAAATAAATTGGGCTAGTGGCTGGAGAAATAGTTTTTCCAACAAAAAATACGGGGGTCGCTTTTAAACCTAAATTTTGAGCGAGGTGTTGATTATTTTTAATTTGTTGTGCGATAGCTTTGCTATTGATGTCGGTTTTAAATTGTTTTAGATCTAAACCTAGGCTTGTAGCAATGTTTAAGACTTTCGCTTCAGTTAAACCTTTGCCAGCATTCATGAGTGCGGCATGGAATTCTAAGTATTTTCCCTGATTTTGAGCAGCAAGTGCTGCCTTAGCAGCGTAGTTTGACATGGTTCCAAAAATGGGGAACTCTTTAAATACAATACGTAGGTCAGGATTTGCTTTTATTAAATTATTAACAGCGGAGTTCATGTTTACTGAGTGTAAACAGCGAAAATCAAAAAGCTCAACTAATGTAATTTTACCGTTAGGGTTTCCCGCAGTAGGGTTAGTGTTATCGTGAAATAAGGCTTCGGCATTATTTTTAATAATTGCTTGGCTGGGAATAAGTTGTTGTGGTTTGGGAGCTTTATTAGTTTGCGTGGGGTCAAAGCCCATTAAATCAATGTCGTTATTAGCGTAAATACCTGTATAAATACCGAGTCCTTGGACTAAAAATATAGTGAGTAGTAATTGTTTGAGTTTCATAAGGTTTCACTCTCCGTGTGGGTTAATTGTTTGTGTAACTATTCGGCAGCTAAGAAGTTTGGTGGGCACGCTGCGCTTTGCCCACCCTACAAAATCTTGTCATGCCAGCGTGCTTCTAGCTGGCATCTAGTAGGTGGGCAAAGCGCAACGTGCCCACCAAACTAACCAAGCTATTTTACAACTTTAAAATCAGTTATTGAATCAGCCGCTATCATTTCCTCATGTGCCTCACAAGGAGGTATGTGCTGACAGATTTTTATTTTTTTAGTTGTAATCTCTAATTTTTTGCCTTGCCATAACTGCGTTTCTTTAAGACTATCATTACTTAAACATAAATTTTTATCAGGGCGAGTGTTAACCACATAGTTTGTTTCAATAATTTTGTTATTTTTGTTTTCTGTGCCGCTGATCCAGCAATAATCGCCGACCTCAACAGATTTCACGGTGAAGAGAGCAGCATGGCTAACAGTAAAAAACAATAATCCACAGATGAGTAATAAATATTTCAAGCTGTAAGCCTCCAGATGATGTTTAAAACACAGTCTATTTTTATTATACGCTAACGATTTTTTATGTCTAATAATTCAGGGCGATATTCAAAGTGTTGAGTGTCATAATGATACCATTTTCCTCCCCAAATAAAGCCATATTTTTCAAAAATAGCCACAATGGCTGGTGGAATCGTGTTTTTATAAGAAAGTTTAGTTCTTTCATCAATCATCATTTGATGTTTTTCAAGATCCCATTGCCAATAGTTAGCTTCCTTGGAGTTGATATCAATGGAAATGCCAAAACTATGTGTACTTAAACGTTGTGTGTTCGCTATCATCCGTTGTTTATATGCGCCACCAGGAGCAGCTAAGTATTTTAAAAATTCTGGATGATGTTGTACTAATTTTTCTAGTTCGTCGGAGATGAGTGATAGCTTTTTATCAATGGCATTTGTGGTCGTTACTTGTAAAGGATATTGATATCTAAAAAACTTGGGTAGCCAATAAATTGTAGTTAATTTACTTATTCTCTTAGTTGAGGACTCGCCATACATTTTAAGAAAAAAAGGCTGATAGCGATAACGACCAGGATCTGTGCTAGGTTTCTCAGCAGAAAAATGAGTTGGGTAATGGACATCAATAAGCTGATCAGCCAGTGAAGTGGAATTTAATTTTTTATCAATGCGTGTATGTAGCGTGCCGAGTGACATTTTTGTTCCGTCTGACCAAAGAATAAAATCGCTATTAGCCGATTTAATTTGTTCAGGGTAGGCTTGTTGTAATTGTTGAAGCTCGATTGTTTGTGAATATAACGGCAGAGGCCATGCAAAAAAGGCTATCAAAGCAGACTGAGAAAAAAAGCTTATTTGGCGATGCAGAAACATGGGGTGCTGCTCCCTGACTGCTAATATTTTTATATTAACTTAGGTTATCTATTTTGTCATTATTATGGTAGTCAAAGAGTTTGGTGGGCACGCTACGCTTTGCCCACCCTACATTTTTAATACAATCAAATGGTGGCATACCCCACATTTCACCAAAAATATAACACCCCGCCATAAATTCAAAAACGTAGGGTGGGCAAAGCGCAGCGTGCCCACCAAACTTGTGCGCCAAGCATGGCGCAGCTCTAGGCGGTGCAAGTCCGCTGCACGCCGTGGAGATCGGAAGTGCGAGTCTAGGCAAGGGTGTTCACCGGGAGGTGGAATCTGAAGGAAGCCGATGACGTAATAAAGTGATGACGAACAGAAACTGGATATAAGGCTGTTTAAACGGGGTAATCTGGCATGTGACAGAGAAGCCCAATAATCGACCGCAAGTGTAAGCAGTAGATCCAGCATAACTTTATGAAAGAGTTGCGTCTTACCTTGGGAGATCTCATGAACTGTTTGTTGAATACAAACTATTAACAAAGGAATTTGTTGAGATGGTGAGTGAGAAGTCAGCAGAAGGCATAGTACGTAAGTTTTTTTTTACGGAAGGCCTGAATAAGTTAAACAGTGTAAAGATCAAATAACTTTTCTGAAATGGAGTTGTAGAAAGTGATGAATGATGAAAGTAGTTTCACGACATCTGCCAAAATGGATACGAATGCCCAGCGTATGGGAGCTAGATTATCTGAGGAACAACAAATCAAGAAAGCGTTATTTGAAGATAACTCACTGACGAGTGGCTTGATGGAAAAGATTTGTGATCGTAAGAATCTTAACCTGGCATATAAACGTGTGAAAGCAAATAAAGGAGGGCCAGGTGTAGACGGAATGACAGTCGACGATCTGGGAAAATTTATTGCCGAACACAAAGAAAGATTACTTGAATCATTGTTGTGTGGGAGCTATCAACCGCAACCCGTGCGTGAGGTAGAAATACCAAAGCCAGGAGGAGGAATAAGGCAGCTAGGTATTCCGACAGTGGTGGATAGACTAGTACAACAAGCGATATTGCAAGTACTGCAACCGATATTTGAAACGAAATTTTCTACAAGTAGTTTTGGATTCCGGCCATGGAGAAGTGCACATCAAGCGATAAAACAAGCACAGGCGCATGTGCAAAGTGGAAATCGAGTGGTGGTAGACCTTGATCTTGAGAAGTTCTTTGATCGAGTCAATCACGACATATTGATGTCAAAACTTGCAAAAGTAATCGAAGACAAAAGGGTTCTGAGGATTATCCGTGCATTCTTGAATGCAGGGATAATGCGACAAGGTGTGTGTATAGAACGAGTAGAAGGGACCCCACAAGGGGGTCCGCTATCACCGTTATTATCAAACATCATGTTGGATGAGCTGGATAAAGAGTTGGAGAAACGAAACCACAAATTCTGCCGCTATGCAGATGACTGCAATGTTTACGTCAAAACATTGCGAGCAGGAGAGAGAGTGATGGAATCGTTAAAACAATTTCTAACAAGCAAACTAAATCTCAAGGTAAACGAAGGGAAAAGCAGTGTATCGAAAGTGACAGAAAGACAATTTCTGGGGTTTAGAATACTGCAAAACGGCAAGATTAATCTATCCAAGAAAAGCGAAGCAAGAGTGAAAGATGCGATACGCCTGATCACGAAACGCAGTCGAGGAAGAAGTTTAGAATGTGTTATATCAGAACTAAACAAGAAACTCGTCGGATGGATAAATTATTTCAAGCTGATAGACAGACCTGAGCAACTAAGAGATCTTGATAGCTGGATACGCCGCAAACTAAGATGCTATCGATTAAAGCAACGAAAGAAGTATTACTCGATAGTTAAATTTCTGATTGAGCTTGGGTCGAATGTGCAGAGCGCATATAACACGGCGAGTTCAGGAAAAGGTTGGTGGCGACTATCAGCAACTCCGGCGCTTCATCAGGCATTGTCAAATGCATGGTTTGAGAAACAAGGATTAATCAATCTGGAACAACGAGCGATGTCGTTAAAGATTTAACTTAAACCGCCGTATGCGACATCGCACGTGCGGTGGTGTGAGAGGACGGGATCGTGAGATCCCTCCTACTCGATTTTGGCTACTGAATAGTTACATTGTGATGCCATTTGTGCCTGATTTATGGTTAAATGTCCGCTATTATCTAGTCGTACGGAGCAATAAATAGTGAAAAAGCTCTTTTTCATGCTTGTTTTAGCTCTATCTTTTCAGTCGTGCTGCTTAGCGTATGAAAATGTCTTTTATATTTTACACGAAAAATCAGTGATTCCTGTTATTTCTGCTCATAGTCAACATATTCCTATTATTATTGCTCAAGCGTATTACATTAATAACATGGGTGATGTATTAGGAGAGATTGACCCTGAAATAATTGAATTAAGTAAAAAAAAATCGATCAAACTGATGGCCTTGATAACGAATGTAAAATTTGATGATAAAGCGGTACATGAATTTTTACAAAATGAAGCCGCACAAAAAAAGACATTGACTGCACTTGTTGAGCTAAGTAAAAAAAATCATTTACATGGTGTGCAATTTGATCTTGAAATGGTGCACATCATTGATAGAGATGCTTTAACACATTTTTATCAGCTTGCTGCTAATTTATTGCATAAAAATAATCTTGTAGTCAGTTTTGCAGTAGCACCCGTTTTGATGGATAAGCAATTTTCATCTTTATATTTAGAAAGATTATACAAAATATGGCAAGGTGCTTATGATTTAGAAAAGTTAGCACCTCTTGCAGATTTTATTACCGTGATGGCTTATGACCAGCATGGTGAGGGGACGATTCCAGGGCCTATTGCAAGTGTTGTTTGGGATGAAAAAGTGATTAAATATGCGCTTACATTTATTCCGGCAAAAAAATTATCATTGGGAATTCCTACGTATTCAGGGTTTTGGTACATGAGCTTTAACCCTAAGAAAAAAAGAACGATTATTCATTATGATGCTATTGGCTATGATGTTCTACAAAATATAATTAAAAAAAATCAGCCACTCATTTTTTGGGATAAGATAAATAACATTAATTTTGCTTTGTTTGAAAAAAATGGGTTAAATAAATATCTTTTTATTGAAGATGAAAAATCATTTAAAGCAAAATTATTTTTAGTCAAAAAATATCATTTACGTGGAATATCTGTATTTCGTTTGGGGATAGAAAATCCTGCCATTTGGCAAGCTATTGAGGGTCGGTAAGCTTATGTTTTTCATGATAATGAGTTTGGTATTAATGATAGTTGTTATATTGATTGCTTCGCAGATTTTTTCTAATGCGCTGGAATATGTTGGTCATCAACTCGGTGTTTCAAGTGGCGTTACGGGTTCTATATTTGCAGCTGTTGCAACAGCATTGCCAGAAACTATGGTACCGATATTAGCGGTTATTGTGGGAACAGCTAATGCGCAAGTCAATGAAGAGGTGAGTGTGGGTGCAATATTAGGTGCGCCCTTGATGTTGTCTACTTTATCAATTTTTATTATGGCTTTTTCTGTGCTTAAAAAACGGGGAATTCAAGGGAGAGTTATGCCAGAAAAAACGGGATATGTGCGAGATATTAACTTTTTTTTAATTGCTTTTAGTTTGGCAGCTGTTGCGATGTTTGTTCCTCATGTTGTGCGTATTGGTCTCAGTATTTGTTTGGTTAGCTTATATATTATTTATCTTTATATTACCTTAAAAGCCTCAAAAAAATTAGTGAATGAAGGTCATGAGATGATATTGACTGAGCCACTGATATTAACAAAAACGGGTTTACAATTGAGTACTTTTCTTGTTGTTTTGCAATTAGTCGTCGGTTTGTTTTTATTATTAGTCGGTGCTAAAGGTTTTATTGATAGCGTGGAACAAGTTTCTGAAGCCATTGGAATTTCAGCGTTACTTTTGTCATTACTTATTATTCCGTTAGCAACAGAGTTGCCAGAAAAAGTAAATAGCGTCTTATGGATAAGAAAAAATAAAGATACTTTAGCTGTTGGAAATATTACGGGTGCGATGGTATTTCAAGGGACATTATTGCCGGCATTAGGAATATTACTAACGCCATGGCAGCCCACTAAAATTGTTTTAACTGGGGTGTTGATTACTCTTGCTGCATCAGTATGGCTTAGAGTTAATGCAAATGTCAGTGGAGTAAAGATCGGCGCTTTTTTTGTGAATGGGGGGCTTTACTTGCTTTATCTCTTGTTGATGTTGCCGTTTGTTTAGTTGATCTAGACATGTTGCTGAGTAGCTACCTTCGGGCAGTAACTACTTAGCAGCTAGAAAGTTTGGTGGGCACGCTGCGCTTTGCCCACCCTACATTTTTATAATTTATTTTTGTAATTTCTTGATTCTAATGTTTTTGTAGGGTGGGCAAAGCGCAGCGTGCCCACCAAACTTTCTAGCTGCTGAATAGTTACTTCGAGCAAACTAATTTGCTTATATTGTTGAATTTTAAAGAATTTTATTTTTTTCTCTCCTAACATTTCCTTAAGTTTTGATCTATACAATAAGCAGCAAGGTATCTAATTGCTTAGCTTATAAAGCGCTGGCATTAAAGTAGCGATTAGTATAAACTCTACACAGCAGTGTGTGGGGTGATAATTTTTAGGCAGACTTTTTAATAGGTAGATTTTATCATGAGAATAACAGGCCGTGACTTTATCAAAAATATACCCACTCCCTCAGAATCTACACCTGTTAAGGATATTAAATCGAGCTCTGATGTAAAGCCTGATTCAAAAAAAACTTTGGCACCTAAACTAAATCCTGTTAGCTTACGCTCTATTTGTCCACCTTTTGAAACACCGCCAGCTAGAAATCCAAAAAGAGTTAATTCTACAGTATCTACGCCTGCTCATACTCAAGCTATTGTTAATAAAAATAGAGGCGGGAATCGCGTAGTTTCAGATTTAAAAAGATTAGGAAATGCTGTTATAAAAAACACAAGAAATATAGTCGAATGGGCTATGGACAATACTCATGATGTTTTATCTGTAACTCCAGACCAAACAAGTGCCGTTCAAACTTCAGTACCAACTCCTCCTGCATTAGGGTTTGCGAGTTTAGGTATGCCTTCAGATAGCACAGTAGTAGAAGTAGCAAGCGAAATACAAGATCTTTTAAATAGTGTCGTTCCACGTATTGACTTCGACCCTAAACAAGAATTTTCAAACATAGGGAGTGTTATATTAACTGATATAACAGAAACAGGAAGTGGTATAAAAGAAATTACAGGATATGCGGTAGATAATGCTAGAAGTGTTTCAAGATCAATTGCAACGTCTGTTCTAACAGCAGCTGAAAATGCAAGTGATGCTCTAGTTGCAAATGTTGTAGAGGCAGTTGCACTTAACTCAAGTTTTATGTCTGACCCAAAAGCAGCTTCTATTAGTTTACGTTCTCTTATTCCACTTTATGAAGCACTTAAAAGAAAGACTGCTACGCCTGCAAGACAAGGTAATAATCCAAAAATCGTGCTGCCAGTGACACCGGTTCAGTTAAATAGTACTCAACCTTCGATTGATAAAAAATTAACAGAAACAAAGCTACTGGTGCCATCTACGCCTGTAGAGGTAGAGCCGTCGTTGTCTACAGATGAATTAGTTAAACTTATTAAAGAGAGAACTAAAGGTTTTGTTGATGTTTTAGTAAAAACAAAAACACTTTTGCAAGATATGCATGATAAAAGCGGTGCTCAGTATTATTCAAATAATTTTATTTATTATGCCGTTGATGATGCGGATGAAAAAAAATATATAGATTTTGTAGAGCAATTGACAACAATGCAGGAAGATTTAAGTAGTCAGCTAGTTCAGAATGATAAGAAGAGGGCTGGTCAAATTCAGACAATAACTAGACAAAAGAACAATATTGCTAAATTAAGAAAAAGAATCACTGCTGAAATTCTTGCGTGGCAACAACGTGAATTAGAAGATTATCAGGTTGCTTTAAAAAAATATAACAAGGGGGCTGCTACTTTTCGTGGCCATGTGCTAGACAAACCAACTCGTTTTTTTCCTAATCAATTTAAAGAAAAAGATCTTTTAAATTATTCTGAGAGTGAATTAGAAAGTATTGTTGAAAAAATTAATGCTTCGCAATTAACAGATTATTTTAAAACATATCAACAAACAATCCAGATGACTAATGCTTTCAAAGCAAATGAGCGCAGGCATTTTGACCCAAAAATACTAAAGCAAGATTTCGAACAAAAGTTTGCTAATCTTATTGCTGATTCTAACAGTTTGAGTGAACGATATAGAACGAGTAAAAACATAGTAGAACAAAAATCAATTGAAGCTTATAAAAAAATCCAAGATGACTTAGATTTGTTAAACAGTGAGCTAAGTAAAGAAACTAAGCCAAAAGATGATAATGTAAAAGATCTTGAAAAAATATATGAAAAAAAAGTAAAAGAGTTTAAGCGGTTAAAGTCATCAGTTAGCTCTGCATTACAAAAAAGGATGGAAATCCCCGAGATTATTGCTAGCGATCAACAAGAAAAAAATCCAATGGCGGATGGAGCGCAAGATTTAAAGCATACTATCGTGGAAAGCAATACTCAGAAAAAGATGTGGAGTGATGAAGTGTTAAGCTCTACTCAGTATGCTCCTGCTAAAGAAGAGAAAGGTATCTATTCTAGTGTTAAGTTGCAAAAAGAGTCTTCTGAACTAGAAAAGGAAGAAGAAAACGATTATTTAGAACAAGACGAATCAAATGGTAATCCTTTTGCTGAAAAAATAGAACAGCCTAAAAGCCAGCTTTGTCTGTGGGATGAAAAAAGAGTATTGCTTGATAAGCAATTTATGGCAGTAACAAATACATATGGCTTAGAAATAAATGCGGAATCTTTAGCGCAAGGCCGTCCATTAGAGCAGGAGGCTAAAGAAAATGTTGCTGAGCGCTTAGCAAGTGCTGTTGGCTTCATATATAAAATACAATGCAGTACCAAAGAAGCAATTAAATTAAGCTCTCGGATTGCAAAACTTGATTTAGAAAGTAATAAATACCAAGAGCGATTAAAGCGTGAGGAGAAAAAATTAGTTGCTGAGAAACTAGCAAGCATTGAAACTAAGAAAAAAATCCGAAAAAATTTATTTGATTTTTTAAAAGAGCATACCGAAAAGAGTGATTATTGGCATGACCAAATTCATTGGTTTTGGGGCAGTAATGCAAAAGTAAAAGGAATATCTGTTCCAACAGGTATAGCTCAAATGAATGCAGATTTGAGTAAAGAAACAAAAGAGAATGAAGATGTATTAAAAAAGTTAAACAAATTGGGACAAATTGCAGATGCTAGCTATCACAGAGGCAATGGTTTCTTTGCAACACGCTCAAAAGCAACGAGTGCTTTTTATAATGTTGTGCGTGAGTTAAATAATAAAGAGAAAGATGATTTAACAACTGCCTATTGCGAAGACGTAATGACGAGAATTAGACGTATTTAAGCCCAGCGTCCGTTTGCTTCTAGCTGGCATGGTATCCAGGGTCAGCTGTAGGTAGACAACGTTTTGTAGGGTGGGCAAAGCGCAGCGTGCCCACCGTTCAATGGTGCACCATGCTTGGCGCACACTTAAACCGCCGTATATAGATGGTTCTTTTGGTTCAGCGGTTGACTGTGGTGTTGTAAATGGTTTGAACGGTGGGCACGCTGCGCTTTGCCCACCCTACAAAACTAGAAGCAGGCTGGTATGACAAATCTATTTTCACTCCTTCACTCCAATACTACTCACCGCACTATGCGCATTAATTAAAGGATTATACATCGACTCAGCAAACACAGCTGGTACCGTGTATTTGCCTTGGTTAATCGCTTTAATCCGATAAACTATTTCTTTAGTCGAGGGTGTGACTGAGCTGAAAAAGACAACTCGATCTTCGCGCGCCTCTGCAGAATCAACATTATTATTCATCACGCTATCATTAACAACTTCAAATCCACCCGGCAACAGATCAACAATCGCAATATTATTTAAATCCTCATCTTTTAATGAGCGGACTTGAATATGAACTTCAATCTCATCACCTAATGTCGCATGATCAATAATGTTTCCTTGTAAATCATGATACTCGCGATAAACTTCCATATTATTTTTAACCGCTGACGTAGGAAGTTGCTTATCAAACCCAGATTCTAAGATTTGATAAAAATACGTTTGTTTGCTTGGGTTGTGAATACTGATTTTTTTAGTCAACACATTAAGATTTATTTTTAAATAATGGTTGGCCAGCGTTGTTGGCGTTTTGGTTTCATTATTAGTAAAAATTTCACTTATAGACAATGGATTATCATTTCTCTTTTTAGCTAAATCACCATAAGCACTGAGAGCTAAGCTAGCATAACTAGAAAAAATAGTATTTATTGCACCATTATTCATTGCATCAACTAAAGATAAAGCAATAAGCTCGCCTTTTTTAGTTAATAAATCAGGGAAGTGTAATGCTAACAAATAAAGATACTGTGCATCAGCATTATCTGTTGTATAAAAGTCAGAGGGTTCTTTTAGTTGGGCATGTGGTTGATAATATTCAATAAGCTGCTTAGCGATATTTTCATTTTTTAACAGTTGGTATGTTGCTGCTAAGTAGGCCCCAATAATATCTTGATGCCAAGTTTGTTTTTTATCTTGGTCTAAGTAAACTTGTAAATGCGTTAAATAATTTGTAGTCACAATTTCATTGCGCGTTAAAATATAAATTGCATAAGCTTGAATACGAGCTTGATTTAAGTCAGTCACATCATGTTGGGCTAATTCTTTGAGATAGCTGATCCCAGCAAGAAACACATCATTGGGTACAGGATAGTTATGTGCTTTTGCTTCAGTTAAAAAATGCATTGCATAAACAGAAGCGAATTCATTACTAGGATAATCTCCCACCTCCGGCCAATAACTGAATCCACCACTCGACATTTGACGTTGCGCTATCAGTTGAATAGTTTCATTTATTTTATGGGTAGCTATTATTTTATCATCAATCAACTCTGGATTATTTATAAGCGCCATTAATGGAAAAGCTTTACTGACTAATTGCTCTGTACAACCATAAGGAAAATTGTCTAAATAACGTTGTAAACCTAGCAGCAATACCAGAGGACTACTAGAGGCGACAGCTGTAACTTTGCGATATTCTGGATACACTATGCGCGTCAGAGCGAATTTTTTTTCTGCGTCTTGACTAGTTCCACTTACTAGGGTGGTGGAAAAGTTATTCGCTGGGCGGACACTCAACGTTGAGCTCATTCTTCGTGATTTATTGCCCAGACTTGCAATAAAATCAATTCGAGCTGTATCAAGAAAGTCTTTGGCGCGAATTTTATAGCTGACCGATTTTTCTTGATTTTCACTGATATTAATAGTTTGTTTTGTATTGCTTATTATTTCTAGCTGCGGTGTTGCGCTAATTTCCACAGTAATATTGGCATTATTTCCAGAGCCTTTTACATTATTAGCTATGCTAGCAGTGACTTGAAATTCATCACCCGGTGCAACAAACGTAGGGACATTAGGGTTGATGACAAAATCACCTTTGACGATAGATTTTTTTTCAGCAGCACCAACTGCATCAGGTGCAACAGCAACTGCCATTACGCGTAAAGTACCATTAAAATAATCAGGTAATGGATAAACAAGTTGGCGTTCAACTGTATCAGTATCCACAATACCTGACCAATAAACTACAGGTAAGTCAGTTTTCCGTTTAAATGGATTAATATGGCTGCGTAAAGCATCAGCACTTCCATCACCACCGACAGCAGATAATTCACGCGCTTGAATATATTTTGGTAAAATTTGGTCGACTGTTTGTTGAGTTATGACTTCCAAAGCATGTTTTTGAAAAAAGTAAGCTAATGGATCAGGTGTTTTATAATCAGCAACTTGCAGAATTCCTTCATCAACAGCAAAGATAATTATTTTTCCTGGCTTGTCACTTTTATATTTAATAATAAAAGGTTCACCTGGTTGCGCAAGGTCTGGCGTGGTTAAATTAATTTTTATTGCTTGATTGCTATGATTTATACTAAAGGGTGCAATACTATAGCTGAGTGGGCTTACAAAAATTTCTGGTGAATCCCAGTTGCGAACAAAAGCAACATTGATATAGCCATTACCTTTAAAATCTTTTGGAACGCGAATTTTTTGCACGGAGCTCATCGTGTTGGTTTTAAACCATTGTGTTGCATAGACTTTGTCACGTTCAATTGTAATTAAACCACCGCCAGTATAGGGAGCGGTAATTTGTAATTCAATTTCTTCACCGGGCACGTATTCAGTTTTATTTAATTTTATCGCTAATTCTGCATTTTTACTCAGTGATAGTTGACTAGTGCCCGCCACGGTAAATTTAAAACGACTTAATTCAGTATTGTTTTGATCTAAAATCGTAACAATAAAATCACCCGTTTGTTGAGTTGGTAAAACATAATCACTATTCGTTTGGCTGATGCTCAATGGCGTTGTACTAAGAATATTATTTTTAACGAGTGATTTATATTGAAAAGTACCATCATTATTTTTTACTAAGGTTGACACAGTTTGTAATTCAGCAATTTGAATTTTTAAGTTATTAACTGCAATAAGTTTAAGTTGAGGATTTACCGCAATTAAATTCACTTTGCGCTGATCATGCTGTTTAATATAACTTAAATTACCATCGGGTTTATAACCAATGAAATAATCAAGCGGACTAATTAATGCGCTGGTTTCTGTTGCAACACTGCGACCGCCTTCGGCTTCAAATCCTTCAGCAGAAAAAGTCAGCTGATAGCTCGCTTTATCAAAACGTTCTAAATTTAAAGCAAACGTAGCTAGGCCTTCGGCATTGGTTGTCGTATCTGTTAGTGTATCAGTAAAAATTTTTGGTGGCTTGTTAGGATCAAGTAATGGATCAATAAAGGTATATTGTGGAAATTCAGGGAATGAAATATGTTGTGGAGTGAGAGTGATTTTCCCCGTGATTTTACGTTGTGTTGCGGGTGCGCCGTAAAGATTCCATAAATTAATTTTTGCAATGAGGTTGTTGGGTGAAATCCAACCTTTCGTATTTTCAACGGATAATTGGCTATTAATTCGCATTCGGTCCGGTTGAAATTCTGCAACTCGAATCGTAGTTGAGCCTAAGATACCGCCTTGATGATTATTTTTTATGATAAAAACATTGACCGCATATTCACCGGTAGGGGAAGTGTATTCCATCGCTAAATCAAAGGTAAAATAGCCACTTGCATCGAGAGTAAACTTTTGATCTTTTACGGTAGCGCCTTTAGAGTCAGTCACGGTTATTTCTAAAGGTAAGCCAGCGGGTTGCTGTTGTGCATAAGCTTGTTTAACAATGCCGCCAAAGTGTGCGGTATCGCCGGGGCGGTAGATTTTACGATCAGAAAACAAATACGCGCTAAGAGTTTGTAATTCGACATCATTATAAACGCCACCAATATCAAATTTTGAAAAATTTAATTGGCGATCATTACTGTTAAAAGGAATAAAAGAAATATCATTGCCTTGTTGCACGAGATAAGCAATAGGTTCACGGTCTTGAGTAAAATCTTTTACGGCAGGAAAGCTAGCATGGCCTTGTTCATCACTGATGCGGGATAAAATGGGTAAACCATTTTTACCTAAAATAGCAACTTTTGCTTTTGCAATCGGTGTTCCTTTGGTAATCGATTGAATAAATAAATCATGACTGCCATCGCTATTATCTTTCACCATTAAACCAAGATCAGTTACTAAAACTAACTGACTGGTTTTTACTTCTAAGGGTACGTTTTTTTCTTTATCCCAAGCGATGGCTTGTAATAGAAACAAACCTTGTGGGCCCGTTGGATTCGTTTTAGTGGCGAGATATTTTCCAAGATCAATCGCGGTATATTGTTCTTTAGCTGGGTCATCATTAAATGTTTGGATTTCAGCATAAATTTTGCTGATATTGTCTTGATTAAAGCTAGGATTAATAAAGCGTGGATTGTTAAAGTTGCCTTCAGTTTGAGTAATCAGTTGGTTAACATTCTCAGGTAAGACTCGCGCAATTTGAAATTTTACCGCGGGGACGCCACGGACTAAAACAGATAATTTCTTTTCACTGTTTAACGCTAATAATGCACCTTTATGTAAAAAATCAATTTCTTTAGGATAATCAGGAATAGGGACAACAGAGGTATAATTGTCTGCTAATAAATAATCGCCAAAACTATGGATGCCTTTTTCTAGTTTAATATAAACATAGCGTGTTGGAGCTACGTTAATTTTATAACTATGTAAAGACGCAAAATTTTGATCGCCCGGAATCGTTTGCAAGGTAATGGGCGTAGCCAATTTTAAGATTTTTCCTGTAACTTCACCAGGGTTATTCCATTGATAATTTTCTTTGACGGCTTCGGAGTCACTAGCCGGATAATCTTGTGGTAATAAATAAACGTGAATTGCTTTATTCATTTCTGATTCAGTTGCACCGACTGTACTTTCGATAGTTAAAATTTGTTCTGGTCTGCCTTGATTATTTTTAACGATGCTCACTTTGGAATTGCTGATTTTAAAATAACTATTAGCATCAGGAATGAGAGTAGTTTGTTCGAGTGTCTCTAATGTTGCTGATGAGCCAGTACTTGATTTTACGCCATCTTTTATTGCCAGCTTTAAATATTTACTGGTGTCAGGCAAAGGTAATGGTTCTGAGCGTAAATAAGCTATGCGTTTGTTTTCATCATACGAAAAATTAAATTTAAAATGTTGTTTTACTTTGGCATTTTTTAGTGTTTCTAACGTTAACGAAGTATTGCTTTCTAAGCTTTTTGTATCAACCGGAAAATTAAAATTTAAGGTGGCAACAGCTAAACGTAATTGTGGGTTAATCGGGTCTTGATAAAATTTAAATTCCGCAATATTTGCTTCAAAAGGTAAGGTTGAAAAACTGTAAGAAAGGTCAGCCATTTTTGCTGTTGGAGCAAAAAAACTTTTTTTAAATTGCACAGTATAATCTTGTCCTGCAGGCCAATCTTGGCTGGGCGTAAAAACTAAGCGGCTATCGCTCTCCCACACCCATTTGCCTGGTATCGATGGTGTAAGGGTAACGCCATCTGTTATTGTTTTGTCAATCGAGTTAAGCGGTGCGACCGATTTTTCTGTGAATGGATCGGTTGTAATTCCAAAATCAATGATTAATCGATCAGGTGTCAGCACCTTATCAACTGGTGTCATTTGAGGTGGGGTAATAATAGCTGATATAAGGGCAGGGTGAGGCTGATTTTTGTGCCAATAATAACTATAAACACCTAAGAGACTTACCCCGACTAAAGCAGCTATAATGCTGACAACGAGTCGTCTATGACTGGATAGTACTTGGCGTAGATGTTTGATCCAGGGTGGGCTACTCCAAATTATTTTCCCTACAAAAAGACTAAAAAATGATCCTACTTTATTTATTAGCTGGGAAAATATGTGTTTATTCATGTATAATTTCTCAAGTTACGTATAATTAATGAGCACCCTTTAAACCGATGAGCAAGTACTTAAAGTGGACAATCATAACCTGTGTTGGTTTTTTTGTCACCATCTCCGCACTATTATTTTTTCCTAAACCGCCATTGTTAGAAGGTATAGCATACTCTCGTGCAGTATATGATGATAGTCAGCATTTATTACGTTTAACGTTAAGTCCGGAGCAAAAATATCGTTATTTTGTCCCTCTTTCTCATATAGCACCGGAATTAATTAACGCTACCTTATTGCAAGAAGATCAATATTTTCGTTGGCATTATGGGTTTAATCCTATTTCCATGTTAAAAGCCACGTGGGAAACGTATTTTATGCAATCACGGCGAGTGGGCGCCTCAACGATTACTATGCAAGTGGCGCGGATTCGATTTGGAATTCATTCAAAAACAGGGTTAGGAAAAGTCTGGCAAATTTGTCGGGCAATACAACTTGAAATGCATTATAGCAAAGACCAAATTTTAGAAGCGTATTTAAATCTGGCTCCTTATGGAAATAATATCGAAGGTGTGGGTGCTGCTAGTTTAATTTATTTTAATAAACCAGTAAATCAACTGACCTTACCCGAGGCACTGACGTTGGCAATTATTCCACAACATCCAGCTCAACGTACACCTCAACAAGTAAAATTAAAACAAATTCGACAAAAATTATTTACACGCTGGTTGGTGCAACATCCAATGGATGTTAAACAACAAAGTTTATTTGATTTACCTTTGCAAATGCAAAATACGCAAAATTTACCTTTTTTTGCACCGCATTTTGTAAATACAGTTTTGCAAACTGCACCAGCAACTCAGCAAAATATAACGAGCACCTTAAATTTACATTTACAAAAGACATTAGAAAAAATCACAACACATTATTTAAAAAGAAAAAAAACCTTAGGTGTTTATAATGCTGCGGTTTTATTAATTGATACACGTGATATGAGTGTGAAGAGCTTGGTAGGTTCGGCAGATTTTTTTGATCGTAAAATAGCAGGGCAAATTAATGGTACTGATATTAAGCGTTCGCCAGGTTCAACATTAAAACCTTTTATTTATGGTTTAGCGCTCGACCAGGGTTTAATTCATCCTAATACTATTTTAAAAGATGTTCCGCATAGTTTTGGTAGTTATAATCCTGAAAATTTTGATTATGATTTTGATGGTCCTATTCATGCAAAAGATGCCTTAGTATTAAGTCGTAATATTCCAGCAATAACATTGGCTGACCAATTGTCGCAACCTAATCTTTATGCATTATTACAAGCAGCACAAATCCGACAATTAAAATCAGAATCTTATTATGGTCTCGCACTTGTTTTGGGCGGGGCTGAAGTCACAATGCAAGAGCTTGCTGGTTTATATGCCATGTTAGTTAATGATGGAATATGCAAGGATTGCGTTTTGAAAAAACGCAAACGTTACCAGCAAAACATCGATTGTTAAGTCCAGAAGCCAGTTATCTTGTTTTAGATATGTTAAAAAACACACCTCGACCAGAAGAAAGTATTAATTATAGCAATAAATTACAAAACAAGGTTGCTTGGAAAACGGGAACTTCATCAGGTTATCGTGATGCTTGGTCTATTGGTGTCGTAGGCCCTTATGTGGTAGCGGTTTGGATTGGTAACTTTGATAATAAGAGTAATCATGCTTTTGTTGGTAAAACAATCGCTGCGCCATTATTATTTGAAGTGATTGAAGGCTTACGACATGAATTAGGACAGATTCCCAATATAGAAAAAAAATCCAATCAATACAATTTAACGCAAGTTGCTGTTTGTAAAGCTTCTGGTATGTTACCAACACGTTATTGCACAGATACTGAATCAACTTGGTTTATTCCGGGGAAATCACCAATAAAAACCGATACGATTTATCGAGAAGTTGCTATTGATAAAACAACGGGATTACGTTCTTGTGTTTTTAATCAAAATACTCGTTTTGTGATTTATGAATTTTGGTCGTCTGATTTATTAAAAATTTTTAAAGCAGCCGGTATTCAACGTCGCACACCACCACCGTATGATACACATTGTTCACCATTAAATTCAGCGGGACTGAGTCCACAAATTATTTCACCGCAATTACAATTAACTTATATATTGCGTGCTAATTCAGCTAACTTGACAACCATTCCATTGACTGTTGTGACCGATGCCGATGTGAGTGTTGTTTATTGGTTTATTAATGATGTTTATCTAGGAAAAACAAAACGCGATCAGCCGTATTTATGGCAAGCAAAGGCAGGTAAGTTTGTTGTGAGAGTTGTTGATGATCATGGCCGCTCTGATGCGCGAGATGTGGTTGTGCAAATGGAAAATTAATGTAAGTATATAAGCAGCTAGGAAATGATCAGCATACAAAGTTTGGTGGGCACGCTGCGCTTTGCCCACCCTACATTAATTATCTTTTTAGGGTGGGCAAGGTGCAGCATTTTCACCAAGTATTCACATAGTAGGGTGGGCAAAGCGCAGCGTGCCCACCAAATTAGTTACCATAACATTTAAATTAAATTTATTTCCAAGGAAGAGCAGCTATGCCATTCTTAACTGAATTACAACAAATTTTAAATAATCCTCACTATCAACCCCTATTTATGTTTGTAGCTACCTTGATAGCATTAATGTTATTACGCAGTTTATTACGATCTCCGCATCAGCCAGCGAATAAAAAAAAGGCGGATACTATTCCGTCATCAACTATTTTAACGAATAAAGATATAGAAATGGTAGCAGGGGACGATATTATTACCACGCAATTAGATTTGGCTCGTGCATATGCTGAAATGGGTAAGAAACAGTTAGCAAAATCTATCTTGCAAAGTGTTGTTAAGCAGGGTAAACCAGAGCAGCAACAAGAAGCTCGTCAATTAATTGATTCGATGTAAAAATATGCGTATTGCGTTAGGAATTGAATACAATGGTAAAGATTTTTTTGGTTGGCAGCGTCAACAAAATTTACCTACCATTCAGGGTCATTTAGAATCTGCTTTAAGTCAGATTGCCAATGAATCGATATTGCTTACTTGTGCGGGACGTACGGATGCGGGTGTTCATGCGAGTGGGCAAGTTGTGCATTTCGATACAACAGCAGTGAGGGAGATCTCTGCTTGGACTTTGGGTGTTAATAGTTATTTACCAGCGAGTATTTCGGTTCGTTGGGCACAAGAAGTGGATCACGATTTTAGTGCGCGATTTTCAGCGTTATTTCGTCGTTATCGTTATGTCATCCACAATCAAGCAGTACGTTCTGCGCTTTTTGCTGCAAGAGCAACTTGGTGTCCTCATCCTTTAAATCCGGAATTAATGCAGCAAGGAGCGCAATATTTGCTCGGTGAATTAGACTTCACTTCTTTCCGATCATCACAATGTGAGTCAAATACACCCATGCGTAACGTGCATGAAATTCAGATTAAGCAATATGCTGAGTTTATTATTGTGGAAATTCAAGCAAATGCTTTTTTACACCACATGGTTAGAAATATAGTTGGGTCACTGATGCTAGTCGGTCGTGGAGAAAAAAATCCCATTTGGATTCAAGAGCTTATAATGGCTAAAGATCGTCGAATGGCAGCCGGTACGGCTTCTGCTGCTGGTTTATATCTTGTCAAAGTTCAGTATCCTGATAAATATCCACTACCTAATGCACAAAATACGGTTTTATTTCTTTGAGAAGCTGTTTTTATTCAGCAATTACTTCTATAATTTGGTAAATTTTTTTAGCGTTAGATAATAAGAGAGATGACATGAGCTGGTTTAAAAAGTTGTTGCCATTACGAATTAGAACGGATGCAGTTACTAAAAAAGGTGTGCCAGAAGGATTATGGTCTAAGTGTGATAGATGTAGTGCTGTTTTATATCGCACTGAGCTAGAGCGTAACTTAGAAGTTTGTCCCAAGTGTGATTATCATATGCGTATTTCAGCCCGTAAACGATTGAAATATTTTCTTGATGACGGTCCTCAAGTTGAAATTGGCGCTGATGTTGGGCCTATCGATTTACTTAAATTTAAAGATTTAAAAAAATATAAAGATCGGATTTCCACTGCGCAAAAAGACACAGAAGAAAAAGAAGCACTTATTGTGTTACGTGGTCACGTACATGGTATTCCGCTTGTTGCTGCTGCTTTTGAATATGGGTTTATTGGTGGTTCGATGGGTGCTGCGGTAGGTGAACGTTTTGTGCGAGGAGTTCAAGCTGCTCTTGAGTTGAATATGCCATTTGTTTGTTTTTCTGCAAGCGGTGGAGCACGTATGCAAGAAGCACTTATTTCATTAATGCAAATGGCAAAAGTCAGCGCGGCATTAGCACAATTATCAGAAAAAGGTATCCCTTATATTTCAGTACTCACAGATCCTACCATGGGTGGCGTTTCTGCGAGTTTAGCTATGTTAGGAGATATTATTGTTGCAGAACCTAAAGCATTAATTGGGTTTGCTGGGCCACGTGTGATTGAACAAACGGTACGTGAAACATTACCTGAAGGTTTTCAGCGTAGTGAATTTTTACTCGATCATGGCGCTATTGATATGATTATTAGTCGCGTGAATATGCGGCCGATGTTAAGCAGAATATTAGCAAAATTAACTCGACAACGAGCTATTCAATTTCAAGAAAATTCTTAATTTTATTTTGAGGTGATACATGGAAAGAAGAACAACACAAAGAATTATAGGAGGTTTGGTTGTAGCTGCCTTGATTATAATTTCTTTACCATTATTGTTTGATGGAAATAATACCACAACAGAAACAGCAGAAATGAAAGCACCACCATTTCCCGATCAAGAACAACAAAGCTCAACACCATCAGCACAAAATACCGCGGATAATGCGCCCAGCGCTGCGCCTGCGGTGATGGGTGATCCACAAGTATCAGCAGATAATATTAATAGTCCTTCTTTGCATCCTATTGCAGCCAATGGACAAGAAAATAATGTTGATGCATTGATAGCGCCAGAAGCTGCAGTAACATCTGCAACGAATACGCCATCAGAGGCAGCAGCAGTGGTTACATCGGATAAAACTGCAATGGTATCAGCAAGTGCTTCATCAGCAGCACCTGAAGCTGCAATATCTGCACCGAATGCTTCACCGGTGGTAACACCAGAGCCAGCAGCAACAAATCTTTTTGCTACTAGTCAGGAAGCCAGTGCAGCAAATCCATCTGTGTCTGCTACAACAAATAATAATGCAACACCTGCTCCTGTATCATCAGCAAATATCCCGCCAGCGGCTGCCGTTGATACAAGTGCTAGCTCTCTGATCATAAATGAAGAGCAGCAAATAACAGCAGAAAAAATAACGGAAGAATCGACGCACGCTAAAAAGCCAACAATGAAAATTAAAAATCATGTAAAAATGGCTCAAAATAATGATCAGCCATCACAGGATTTAAAAAAGTCAGCATGGGTGGTGCAAATGGGTAGTTTTAAAAATAAAGCCAATGCTATTCGTTTAGCTAACCAATTACGAGCATTAGGTTATAAAGCATTTACTCAAACTCGTGGTAATAGTTTACGCGTTTTTGTGGGCCCCGAATTTCAACAAGCTGCAGCAAATTCATTAGCCAGTAAAATTCAAGAAAAAATAAATATGCAAGGTATTATTGTTTCCTATAAACCATTTGAAATTTAGAAAATAATAAATTCTTGCTGGCCATCTGCTTTGCAAATTAATGCATTACCCTTATCATGCCACGCACCTAACACGGTGCGTGTTGCTGGTTTATTTTGTAATTGAAAAGAATGAGTCGCCTGACGATGGGTATGACCATGAATTAAATGTTGTACCTGATGCTTATTCATGACTCTTTCAACTTCTGCTTGTGTCACATCCATAATATTATCGGGTAGTTTTGCAATATGTGATTTACTTTTTTCTCGATAATGTTGAGCGATTATGCGACGTTTTTTTAAGGATTTTAATAAAAAAAGTTTTTGTAGTATCCAACAGTGCATTTTTTTTCGCGCTTTTAAATAATGAATATCATCCGTGCATAAGGTATCGCCGTGCATTAATAAAGTGGGGGTACCATAAATATCAATGACATATTCATCAGGTAATAGTTGGCACGCAGTTGTTTGAAGAAATTTTTTGCCAATTAAAAAATCGCGATTACCATGCATAAAATAAATAGCTAAACCCTGATCTGTTGCTGAGCGTAATGCATTGATAATGATTTGATTAAAGGGAGTCAGATCATCATCGCCGATCCATGTTTCAAAAAAATCACCGAGTATATATAAAGCTTTAGCTTGTTGAGTGCACTGTGTAAGAAACGTAAGAAAAGTGTCTTTAGAGGAGGGATGGGTTTCATCTAAGTGTAAATCTGAGATAAATATTATGGTCATAAAATGGTCATTTGTCAATAGGTTCAATTTTCTAATTTTACCCTATAATAGAAGTGTAGCTAGCGGTTTTTTTAAGGAGAATTATTATGGCCTTATTACTTAATTCCACCTCAGTTGCTTTATGGTATGACATAGTTCATGAGGCAGAAGCCGCTTGCACAATAGCTTTAAAAGAAGAGCTAGAGGCATATTTAGTCTTTCTTTTAGCTCGTTTTGCTAATAAGCCTCATATTGTCAGTCAGGTGATAGCCAGTGAATTTTTAGCAGGTTTAAGTTGTAATCCACATCAGCGCGAGTTAGCGATGCAAGAAGTGGGGGATAAATGTCTGTTATTTTCTGGATTATTTCCACAAATGGCAGCAAAAAGATTAGTGAAAATTAGTTATTTTGTTAATTTGGGTCAATCCGCTTATTCCGTTATTTCGAAAAAAAACAGTGACTTGTACAATATGTTATCGACACAATTTGTGCAGTTAATGGATATTTTACAATCCATTCGTTGTTATACCAAAGAAGTTTCAGAATTATTACCGATGGAAGCTTATGAGCTGTGGAATGACGTTGGTAGTCAACGAGCATTGCGTTCTTTAAAACAGTACACTTCAGGAGCGCCTGTGCTCATTAATTCTGAAAATTACCACCAATAACCCATCCCCCTTTGAAAGAGGGGGACTGAGGGGGGGGGGGTATAAAAACCCACATTATCTTCGCCTTTATTTTATACAGATAAATTATTTCTTATGCAAATGCTGATATTTCTGGCTTTACGAGCTTTTTCTCTAATAAAATACCCTATTGAATTTTAGCGTGAGAGGTACAAATGCGTTTAATGCTACTGGGGTGCCCTGGCGCCGGAAAAGGTACTCAGGCAAAGCTCATCACTGAAAAATACCAGATTCCACAAATTTCAACCGGAGACATGCTGAGAGCTGCTATTGCTGCAGGGACTCCCTTAGGTTTAAAAGTGAAACAAATTATGGAAGAAGGGCGTTTAGTTTCTGATGATATTATGATCGAGTTAGTAAAAGCGCGCATACAAGATGCAGACTGTGTTAATGGTTTTTTATTAGATGGTTTTCCGCGTACGATTCCTCAAGCCGATGCTTTAAATGAAAATAACATTCACTTTGATTATATTATTCAAATTAGTGTCCCTGATGATGAATTGATTAAACGTCTTTGTGGTCGGCGCGTACATTTAGCTTCAGGTCGTGTTTATCATACTATTTTTAATCCGCCTAAAGTTGCAGGCAAAGATGACATCACGGGTGAGCCATTGATTCATCGCACAGATGATCATGAAGAAACTATTGCTAATCGTCTTGCTGTTTATCATAAACAAACCGAGCCATTGATTGAGTATTATCGTAATGATAAAGGCCCTGTTTATGTAAAAGTTGATGGGACAGGTAGTGTGGAAGAGGTGAGTCGTCGGATTTTTAGCGCGCTTTGATAGGGTTTATTCAGCAATTACAGTTTGGTGGGCACGCTGCGCTTTGCCCACCCTACATTTTTGAATTTATGGCGGGGTGTTATATTTTTTGGGAAATGTGGGGTATACCATAATTTGATGGTATTAAAAATGTAGGGTGGGCAAAGCGCAGCGTGCCCACCAAACTTTAATTATTGTATAATGAAACTTTAACTTTCCCCTCTGTTATTTCTGTCATTCCTATCATATAAAGCTCTTGTTCAACAGAATTTAATTGTTTTTGTTCTTCTGCAGTTAATGTTAAAGACAACAAAGGTGTGATTGTTGGTGTGCGAATATAAAATTGACATAAATCTTCAATTTTTTGCCGATAATATTGTCCGCCATAACCAACAAAACGCGTTACTAAATCGTGTGCTTCATAATCATTTAATCCATCACCTAAATAAATTGAGCGCGCATGATTTTTTTTAATTTCGGCAATAATAAGGCGTTTACCATGACGATTAACTAATGCCGACTCACGATCAAAATTTTTATAGTTACCTTTTTTATCAAAAAAAATATCCACGGCAAAAATATTTTTTTCGGAAATATCGAGCCATTCACCAAAAATTTTTACAGCTGGAGTGAGTCCTGCGGACACGATGTAAATGGATTTATTTAATTTTTTAAATAATTGAATGACTTCACGTGCATCCGTAACGCAATGTTTTTTATATTCTTCACCTAATGTTATTAATTGTTCTATGCTAGGATTTGTTAAATTTAAGCGTTGTTCATATAATGCTACGTTCATTCCTGTTGTATTCATTGCCGTGGCTGTAAGCTCAATAACGCGATGACCTACATTATTGTGTTCAGCAAGTACATCAATACCTTCAATGCTACTTAATGTTCCATCACAATCAAAAATCACGCAGTCCATAGGTAAATGTGGTTGCCAACTCGGTCTTGTCATAGTTTAATCATTCCATTTGTAATGAGATGGGAGTTTTTATGTTTGATATTCAAGTATTAAATAGTTTATCCATGGTGGGATTAAATCATTTTCCTCAAGAGCTTTATCAAATTTCATCAACGTCAACACAGCCGGATGCTATATTGGTGCGTTCGCATTCTATGCATGATATGACTTTTTTGCCGTCAATAAAAGTAGTAGGACGTGCGGGAGTTGGTGTTAATAATATCCCCGTGGCAAAATTGACTCAATTGGGTATTCCTGTCCTCAATACGGTGGGCGCAAATGCAAATGCGGTCAGAGAATTAGTCATAGCCGGTATGTTATTAGCGAGCCGTAATATTTGTCAGGCTTGGGATTATGTAAGAAATTTAGCAGAAAATGTAGAAAATTTAGCTGAAGAAGTCGAAAAAAATAAAAAACAATTTGCTGGTTTTGAAATTTTAGGGAAAACATTGGGAGTGATAGGCTTAGGGAGTATTGGCGTTAAAGTAGCTAATTCAGCCGTTAATTTAGGAATGCAGGTAGTGGGTTATGATCCCACTATTACAGTGGATAGAGCATGGGAGCTTTCTGCAGGTGTCAATCAAGCGCGTACCTTGGAAGAGTTGTTAGCAAAAGCAGATTTTATTTCGATTCATGTACCGTTAACTGATATCACTAAAAATATGATCAATGAAAATAGTTTTCAGTTGATGAAAAAAGGCGTTATTTTGCTGAATTTTGCGCGAGAATCGATTATTAATGATGCAGCACTGATTCAAGCATTAAATGAAAATAAAGTTTTTGCTTATGTTTCTGATTTTCCCGATAAAATCTTAAAAAATCATCCTCGTGTTATTAATCTTCCTCATTTAGGTGCATCGACTCAAGAGGCTGAAGATAATTGTGCGATTATGATTGTTAAACAAACGCGTGATTTTTTAGAAAATGGTAATATCACTAATTCAGTTAATTTCCCCAGTATCGAGATCCCATTAAATCGTGGCGTTGCTCGTTTAGCCATTGTTAATGCCAATATACCGAATATTGTTGCACAAATTTCAGCAAAATTAGCAACGGCGGGTCTTAATATCGTGAGCCTTTCAAACGGGTCGCGCGCAGACATTGCTTATACCTTGATCGATTTAAATCATCATATTAACGACGATTTAATAACTGATTTAACAAAAATTCCCGGTGTTATCAGAGTCCGATTAATTACCAATGATGACAAGTAGGGCAGGGAAAGCGCAGCGTGCCCACCACTGCTTATGATAAAAATGTTCCATCCTAGTTGTAGCAAGAACAAATTTAAACGATAATACAGGCCTTAATCACTTTAAAGAATCTAGGCATATGGCACAATTTATTTATACAATGCAAGGCGTGGGCAAGGTTGTTCCTCCTAAACGTGAGATCCTCAAAAATATTTGGTTATCATTTTATCCAGGCGCCAAAATTGGTGTATTAGGTTTAAATGGCTCTGGTAAATCATCATTACTCCGAATTATGGCGGGTGTTGATAAAGAATTTATTGGTGAAGCTCGGCCTCAAGCAGAGATAAAAATTGGTTATTTACCGCAAGAGCCGCAGCTTGATCCAGCGAAAGATGTGCGGGGAAATGTAGAGGAAGGTTTAGGCGAAATTATTGCTATTCTCAATCGGTTTAATGAAATCAGTATGAGCTTTGCTGAGCCTATGAGCGAAGAACAGATGACAAAAAATCTGGAAGAGCAAGGCGATTTACAACAACAAATTGATGCCATGGGTGGCTGGGAAATTGAGCGTAAGCTTGAAATTGCTGCCGATGCTTTACGTTTACCACCTTGGGATGCTGATGTAACTAAATTGTCGGGTGGTGAAAGACGGCGAGTTGCTTTATGTCGTTTATTATTATCTAAACCTGATATGTTATTGCTTGATGAACCGACTAACCATTTAGATGCTGAGAGCGTGGCTTGGTTAGAGCACTTTTTACAAGATTATACAGGAACAGTTGTGGCTGTTACTCATGATAGATACTTTCTTGATAATGCTGCAGGGTGGATATTAGAGTTAGATCGTGGTCAAGGTATTCCTTATGAAGGGAATTATTCTTCCTGGTTAGAACAAAAAGAAAAACGTTTAGTTCAAGAAAGCCGTGAAGAAGAAGCACACACAAAAGCAATGAAGTCAGAATTAGAGTGGGTACGTACCAATCCAAAAGGACGACAAGCAAAAAGTAAAGCGCGCTTGGCTCGTTATGAAGAATTAAGCTCACGTGATTTTCAAAAACGCAGTGAAACACAAGAATTATATATTCCACCAGGTCCACGTTTAGGTGATTTAGTCGTTGATGCAAGCAATGTGAGCAAGCAATTTAAAGATAAATTATTATTTGAAAATTTAACTTTTAGTATTCCAAAAGGTGCTATTGTTGGCATTATTGGTCCTAATGGTGCAGGTAAAACAACCTTATTTAAAATGATGATGGGGTTAGAACAACCGGATAGCGGTGAGATTCGTGTTGGTGAGAGTGTTCAATTGGCCTATGTTGATCAAAGTCGTGATTCATTAAATGGTAAAAATACGGTTTGGCAAGAAATTTCTAATGGCCAAGATATTATGACGATTGGTCAATTCCAAATGCCATCGCGCTCTTATGTGGGACGTTTTAATTTTAAAGGCACTGACCAACAAAAATTTATTCAAGATTTATCAGGTGGTGAACGTAATCGAGTGCATTTAGCGAAACTATTAAGTAGCGGTGGCAATGTATTATTACTCGATGAACCGACAAATGATTTAGATGTAGAGACGTTGCGTGCACTAGAAGAAGCTATATTGAGCTATCCCGGTTGTGCGATGATTATTTCACATGATCGTTGGTTCTTAGATCGTGTTGCGACACATATTTTAGCGTTTGAAGGCGATAGCACAGTCAATTTTTTTACGGGTAATTATACGGATTATGAAGCTGACCGGATTAAACGTCTAGGCGATAAAGCAAAACAACCGCATCGCATGCGTTACAAAAAATTGGAGGCATAAAGTGTCTTATAAACAAACTGCCTATGTTGCAAAGCCCGTTGATGCGAATGGAATTGCACATTACACCGATGAAGAGAATGCAACATGGCAGACACTTTTTGTTCGTCAACTACCTATCGTGCAAAATCGCGCTTGCCTTGAATACATGCGTGGAATTGAATTATTAAATTTAACGAAAGATCGCATTCCGCAGTGCCCAGAAGTATCGGCTATTTTAACGGATATAACAGGTTGGGCTTTAGAGCCAGTTAGCGCACTTATTCCGTTTGAAAAGTTTTTTTATTTATTAGCTAATCGACGTTTTCCTGCGGCTACATTTATTCGTACTCCGCAAGAGTTAGATTACTTACAAGAGCCAGATATTTTTCATGAAGTATTTGGGCATTGTCCTTTATTAACTAATCAAGCCTATGCTGATTTTACTCAACATTATGGTAAATTAGGTTTAGAGGCTAACCCTGAAGATCGTAAAATGTTAGCCAAATTATACTGGTTTACTATCGAATTTGGCTTGATTAAATCAGCAACTGATTTGCGCATTTATGGTGGCGGAATTCTTTCTTCAAAAGAAGAAACGATTTATGCTTTAGAAAGTAACATCCCAGAGCGCAAAGAATTTGATGTATTAGAAGCCTTACGTACGCCTTATCGAATTGATATCTTGCAACCAGTTTATTTTGTTATTAATGATTATGATATGTTATATCAATTAATTGATATGGATTTGATTGGTTTAATTCAAAAAGCGCGAGCCTTGGGCGAACATCCACCGCGGTATAAATTAGGAGATGTATAATGGAAGATTTGCAATCAAAACGCTGTCTTGCTTGTGAAGCTGGCGTAAGGCCTTTTACTGTTGATGATGTAAAACAGTATTTATCAAAAGTAAAAAATTGGGAAGCTAATAAAGAAAACACCTGTATTACTCGTCGTTTTACTTTTAAAGGTTTTGCAAAAACAATTGCCTTTGTTAATGCGATAGCCTGGATTGCTCATCAAGAAAATCATCATCCTGACATTGAATTTGGTTATAATTATTGTAATGTTAAATATACGACGCATGCGATTGAAGGGCTGTCGGAAAATGATTTTATTTGTGCGGCGAAAGTGGATGGTTTGATTTTAGAATAATTCTGTATGTAGGGTGGGCAAAGCGCAGCGTGCCCACCAAACTCTCTCGCTGCTAAATAGCCACAGCTTCCTCATCATGTTGTAACCTTAAATTAATAATAATTTTTTGTTCATCCGTTAATGTATTCCACTCGATAACTTCATTTGCTGTTCTACCACAGCCTATGCAAACCTCATCACCTAAGCTCGTGGCGCTACAAATTCCTACACAAGGACTATCAGTATTATCTCTTTCACCATTTATTTTCATTATCAGTCTACTTAAAATTTAATTAATTTTTTCTTCGCTGAAGCATGCCGAGCGCGTAATTCAATATCAATGTATTGATCCGTGATAGCGCCTGAGCTATGTCCAGCATCATCTCTTACATGTTCGCGTGGGCGAATTTTTACATCTTCTGAAATGCCAGTATGACGCAACCAATGGACCGTGGCGACCATAAGCATTTCAGCATCTTCAACAAAGCCATCTATTTTAAGTCGCTCTATCGTTTTATCAAAACAATATTGAACAATTTTACGAATATGCCTAGTTCCTGCAATAGGACCGGTTCCTGTGGCTTTTGCTATCAGAGGGGTCGCTTCGCCAGGGGAGGGGAGTGATGTGAAGCCTAGATGGCTGCGATAGCGTTTAAGCGCGGTTAGCATGGCATTACTTACACTGATATCCCGTTCTTTATTACCTTTGCCGACGGTTTTAAACCACCAGTTACCATCTCGATCTTTGTAAAAATGCCCCATTTGTGGCGTCCATCTTGGGCTTGCTGCAAGCTCAGAAATTCGTAAATACATCGCAAAAAGTGCATTCATAATAAAAAGTGTGCGTTCATGTACGGGTGGCATTTCATTGGCGAGTAGCTCTGCTGTTTCAATAACATAATTCCATTGCAACTCTGACAATCGACGAATAATTTTTTTACTGTGTTGCTTACGTAAATATTTACTTTTTTGTCTTATTTGTGCGATGGGGTTGCTGCTAATATATTCTTCTTGTTCTAAATAATTAAAAAAACTGCTTAAAACAGCAAAAATAGCTTGTAATGCACTTTGTGATAAAACATAAGATTTAACGGTAGGTAACAAGCCATCGCGGTGGGCTTTTTTACTGATTGCGGAAACAAAAGGTCGCCACACAGGATTAGCAACTCTCTCACCTTCTTGATTAATAAAACGTGGCACATGCTTAGTGCCAATCCAGCTTTTTGGTGGTGTTTGACAAAAAGTGAGGAAATTTTCAAGATCACTGCGACATAGATCTTTTACGGTTTTTTCATGAAAAAACCATGACCATTGTAATAAGCGCTCAATCTCTCGGCGGTATGATTTAAACGTTTCCGCACTGCCTTGATAGGCATGTAGAAAGCTATGGCTATGCTTATGATCTATAAGTATATTTTCCATAGTTAATTTACTTGATAGACGCAGTTTAATTGCTGTTATTTGCGCATCAAAAGAGGTGGTTAAATATTCTAATGAATCAAATAATGGTAGAGGTATCTGTTCTGCAGCCATGAGTATATCCTTATAGATTTATTGTATTTTTAGCATCAAAAAAATATTTAGTCAAAAATATCTAAAATAATGCTATGAATTTATTTTTTTTTACGTAAAATGCCGCAATAAATTACAAGTAATAATAAATTAATTATTAATAAAACGCAGAGGAGTAAATAAAAATGGCTACAACAAGAAGTAAAACCGTAACAATGCCAGCAAATGGCGAATTAGCTTTTTCTCCAGCTTTGCAAGATACAACAACATCCGCAACAATCATCTTAAACCGTTTAAGTAAAGAAAAGCCTACTTCTATTGATGTAAACCTACTCGATAATAGTAAATCACATATTGATAAAGGGACACCAACATTATCAAAAAGTAACTATTATAGCTATGCAACTCGTGGAACAAATCCAACAGCAAGTGATGACTTAGCGATGATAGACACATTTCCTTCATTTCGCAAATGTTAGGTTAAGTCATCTTGAGATTAAAAGTAGTTGTTTTACTTGTGCTATGATGAAGCCACTCAGCAGATGCCAAAGGTAGTGTAAATAAAGGTATTTGCTGAGATGCTTGTACGCTACAGAGATTGGAAGTGTTTCTTAAGGCGTTTGTCGTACTACCGCCTGCTTGTGGTGTTTGAGCTTTTGATGGCTGAGCTTTTGTATCAGCGGCTAAAGTAGCTTGTCTAGATAACAAAAGTGTAGCCATATTGCCTGTTTGAGCACGCGGATGATGCGGTAGCGCGCAACTGATTGTGCGACGTAGTGGATTAATACTACCAGAGGTAGCTATAGCTGTTGCAGAGACAGGAGCAGCTGTAGATGATTGTTTAGCATCCGCAGGTAACGGTGTTTCTAAGTGATTTTCCTCAAAAAAGAATTGTTGATTAATAGCTAACGGGTATTCTTTTTTAAGGAATTCTTTAAGAGTGTTATATTGCATTTGACCGTCTATTTCAACTAAGAGTTTAGCTTTATAAGCTTTAAAAAAACTTTGTAAATAGGAGAGCTGATGTTCCAGAGGGTATTGTTCTGTATTTGTAAATAACTTTTTAATGTCTACGCGAAATTTTTCAATTAGTTTTTGTTCAAAAAAGTTTGCGGATCCTCCTTTCTGGAGTTGTACAACCATAGACTTGGATGAACTAAAAGCCATAATTATTTAACCTCATACAAAGAATTTGCCAACAGAATACCAGGCAAAAATTAAGAGTTCAAGAAATTGTAACGTATGTATTGCTTAGCCACCAAAGCAAACCTTGATTATATTTAAACCGTATTTTTTGGTAAGTCTTTTTTATCAGCCAAAACAACAGCTGTTTGTGGCGCAGAGAGTAGATTAGGTCTTGTGAATAATAAACCCGCATATTCCATAATCAGTGTACGAATTTTTTTTCCTTTCAAAGCTGATTCTGCATTCTCAGAATTAAAAAAATCTTGCAGATCAAAATTAATATGTATTTGATATTTATCAAATGTGGGCTTATCTGCACGACGATTACCATCTTGCTGGGTCAGTCGTTCCTGTTCTTGTAATGACTGTGCTGCAATAATACGTTCGCTATAAGCTTCTTTTAATACTAATGGATGCTCTTTAATATGCTCTGTTACTAATTTAAAAATTTTGGTTTCATCGGCATAAAATATTACCTCCAAGGTAGGAAAAATTTTTTTAGCTTCACCAGCAATCCAGTCCGTCGTTACTATAGAATAACTAGCATTAAGATCAACTAACTGATTATTAACTTTTACCCATTGTATCGTGTCCCCTGGATTTTCTTCATCAATGTTATAACCATAAGTTAACCCTGCAGAAGGAGTCAGTAATTGGCCGCGATTTGCCCAGCATTTATAGCCAGACATTACACCATGAGCCAATAACGCAATTAATTGTTTGGTTGTTAGGCTCATAGTGACTAATTTATTGCTATAGTAATACGTTTCAAATAGCTGTTGCCCTGTTACTGCTTGACCTGGCGCAAAGTTGCTGCGAACTGCAGCAGCAGGATATAAAACAAAATCAACTGTATGACCCTGTTTTCGTAAACCAGCAGCAATTCCATCCGCAGTTAATCGTGTTATACAGCTATCACTTACGCGTAAATGGCTTTGAGTTGTTTTTATTTCCTCACTAGAAATCTCAAGACCTGATGGCGGAGTAGAGTCAGCTGCTACTTTAAATACGGTTTGTTTTAATTCATTAAAGTTAATTTTGTAATCACGTTCATATCGAGAAAGAATATTTAGAATTTTTGGGCTAGGCTGCTGATCTTTTGTTTCAATAATTTCAGCTTTACCATCTTGAATGACAACAATACATTCTCCTGCGCCGGTGTTAATAATTAGCTTGCCATTATTTTTATTATCAGCAGGAACAATTTGTCTGTCATGTGTATGTCCACCAACGATAATTGTTTGATAGGGGAGTTGCTTATCTGACTCTGACCCTAAATGACTCATCAGAATATCCGGTGCTTTTTGTACAAAAGCGGCTGGACGAGTATCAATGCTTTTTTCCTCTTTTAAGACTTTTTTTCCGCCTGGATTATTTAACGTTTCTGGTGTCATTAGGCCACCAATTATCATTTTTTCATCGTTCAATACTAATGTGGCAAGAGGTTCAAACTTTAACTGGCTATTTTTTTCAAAGGTAGCATTACTAATTACAACGCGCAGTTTTGCTTTATTTACTAAACTGACTAACTGGCTTTCTTCATAGAAAAAATCATGATTTCCAGGAGTAAAAAAACGATGTTGTTCTGGAAATAACTCGGCAATTTTAGTAATAACATCAATATCAAATTGTCCTTTTGAGACAGTTGAAAATACTGCATTTACACTAAAAACATCACCTGGAATTAAAAGTACATGTTGTACATTAGGATTTATTATTTTATCTTGTTCCATTTTCCTTTCTATTGATGTGTGTAGTCGCGCTAATTTATCAGCATCGCCATGAGTATCTGAAAATGCAATAATAACAAGATTTTTGGGGAGGGCGCGTGGGAAAGACATAGAATATTCCTTTTTGGCCTGAATTTAGACAGCTATTGGTCAGTAATACTAAGATATGGTTATTATTAAGTCAATACGAGAGATTTAAAAGTATTATCTTTTTTTAACTTAAGGAGAAAATAAATGAGCAAAGCCATTGAAAATTTAATAGCAGCACAACAATACGCAATGAAAATTCGACCTGAAGTAGGGGGCTTTCCCTACCTTGCTGAAACGCTAAGGCTTGCTGGTGTGACACGAAACTTTTGGTACTTGCCCTCATGCCAAAGTATTTATCACACTAAACTGGGAGTCGTCGTTAACCAAGGTACTCCTCTTATCATTAACATGGCTGAAGTTCCAAAATTTAATCAAGAAGCTCTCATTAAAGCTTTAAGAATTAATCAAGCTGGAGAAAGCACTTTTCCTGAGTTTCTTAAGTCAGCTTGGGAAGCGGGGATTGTTAGCTATGATGTAGATTTTGATAGGCATAAAGTGACTTATTTTGGAGTTCATGGGGAAGCTTATATTGAAGAATATCCGTCGGTTACAGTAACCTAAATTAAAGTAGAGTTAATAATGCCAAAAAACACACAACTGCATGATGCAGTAAGAAATAATGATGCTAAATCCGTTGAGGCTTTATTAAAAAATGGCGCTAAAACACATCTAGCTGATAAAGATTTTAAAATTCCCGTTCAATATATCGATAGCAAAAATACTAACATTCCTTTATTAGTTAATTTATTGCGCCATCGCACTTTTTTTGGCGCAAATGAATTGGCAAAATGGATGGCTTTTTGTCGAGCACATTATATTGGTGATGAAAAAAATGCTCAAAGTTCTGCAAACGATGTAGCTTTATTAGATTATGTCGTGAGCTGCATAACTGGAACAAATATTAGTTTGTTACGTAATAAAGAAAATTGTATTCGCTATGGTGCACTCTTAGAATCGATAAAAGGTAAATTACATCAACCAAAAGATGGTAAGATAGTTGCTACCGATTTAGAAGGTTGGAGCCAACCTGATTTTTTAGCTTTTCGAATACGTATTTTTTTGGAAATAGCATTACGCATTGAGTTAGGCTTAATTAAGCCTCTAGTTGAATTTAATAAATCTCAAATCCAACGTTTCTTTCATGAAATCAGTGTTGAGCTCGAATGTTTGCAAGTCAGTCTTAATATGGCTGCCATCAAAATTTCCGATCAGTCTCCTGACCATCCAGAATTAACACAGGCATTAGCAGAAAATATTGTTGAACAATTAAAAAAGCTTGTTGATGGTCAAGAATATAGCTTTTCTGGTGGCTGGATAAGACATTCTATGTATATCAGTTGCATTCGTCAAAAAGAGGATTTGCTAATACGTGTCGACAACTTAGGCCCTGGCTGTGATGATAATCATTTAGCTAATCAAGCTTATGAACTTAAAGATCACTACTTTTATCCACGAGTATTAGGGAAAATATCGTTTAAGCAACTAAGTAATTTTACTCCTAGTCTTGCTGCTTTAATTCAGGCAAAAACTAATCTTGGTTGTAAAGTAAGCCTGCAAAAAGAAGCTAATTTGCAAGCTAAAATTAAAGTAACGAAAGATGAAAAAATAATTAATGAACATAAAAAGGAAATTGAAAATTTGCGTAAGCAAAGATGGGATACATTAAAATCAGAGGCGCTAAAAGCCACTTATATCTCACTTTTGAGAGTGCTTAAACAAGCTACGCTGACAGAATCGGCTTTTTATCCCGCTGAATTGATCCAAACGACCGGGAGATGTGTTGCGGCTAGCCACAATATTGGTTTACGTATTCGTTTAGGTAATGAAACGTTTTATGAGTGGATTTTAACACAAGAGCGGCAAGTGCTAGCTCGACTTCAGAACCAACCAGTTCAAGAAAATGTTAATGATTATGGGTTGTTATTGAATCAGCCACTGGGGCTACCACAACGCTTGGATATACCACTAAAAAAACATTATCAAGCTCATGCGATCATTCGTTTTTTATTTAGTCAACGTGAAGTACCTCTCGTTAAAAATTATATCAACTTATCTATTCTCGAAGAAAAAGAATTAAAACAACTTGAGAGCGCATCCCAGGATAATAAACATGACAGTAAAAATACACTTAGTGCAAGCATTAATAACGCTGAGAATCTGTATTCACATGGTAAATTAATTGATATAGAAACTATTTTTCAATATGGAAATAATAACAAACAACAAATTCTTATTTTGGGACGTGCAGGTGTTGGTAAAACAACATTTTGCAAGCATGTACTTCAGCACTGGATGACAGGAAAGTTATGGTCTAACCTTAACTTTTCTTATATTTTTCATATTTCCTTACGTAACCTCAATGCGGAGCGATACCGCCCAGGAAAACAATATAGCCTTACGGATATTATCTATCAAGAATGTTTTTCGGCCAGCGACCAAGCATTCTGGACGCCATCTTTATATCGAGATGTAGATCATCTATTGCAAGCGAACGAGCATAAAATCTTATGGTTATTAGATGGTTATGATGAGTTAGTGCAACCGTTGCCAGCGCAACTCCAAAGCGCTTGGGAAGATTTAAAAAATCAGTGTTACTGTATTACTACCAGTCGACCTAATGCAGCGCCAACAAAACAACTATTTAGTACCCGATTAGAAATTACGGGATTTAGTAATGAAAATATTTCTCATTATATAAAGCAATTTTTTACTGCATCTGTGGTAGATGAAAGTGAAAAACTACTTAAATTTTTGCATGCCAATCCTAATATTTTTAGTATTGCACATGTGTCTATTAATCTGGAATTAATTTGTAGCTTATTGAGTGAGCAAGCAGCTAATTTAAAAAATACCCAAAACTTATTAACCATTACCAATTTATACCAACAAATAATCTTATGGTTATTACGGCGTTTCTTAAAAAATCAAGGGATGAAAGATGAATTATTAATAAGTGATGAGCGTATTTTAGATCGTAGTGCATCATTATTAGAAGCGTTGGAATGTATCGCATTTCTGATGATGCGAAATAAGCGCTATCAAATTACGCAACAAGAGCTTATGCAAATCACAGGCAATAAAAAAAGTTGTGCTGATGATTTGCTCAATCTGCATGTGCTAATGCCAACATTAGATGCGAAACAAAATAACGCTGGGGGTTATTTTGCGCATCTTACTTTTCAAGAATATTTTGCTGCTTGTTATCTTGTTCGCGGTCTGCAAAACGAGGAAAGTTTGCGGGGGAAAAATGCTTTAAAATTTATTCAGGAGCAAAAATATCAACGACATTTGATGCAAGTTTTTTCTTTTACAGCTGGTTTATTAAGCGCGCCTCACAATACTAAACCACAAGAAAATTTCTGGAAATACCTACAAGCATCGCCGCGTGATTTAGTCGGCGTTTATCATCAGCAATTAGTTATTCAATGTTTAAATGAATCAAAAATCACAACACATAGTGCGGAACAAAAAAAATGTATTGAGCAATTTAAATCTTGGTGTTTCTCGGGCTATTGCTCGGACAGCAATCAATTATATAAAACATTATTTAGAGCACCGCATGTTATTAGCCAATTAGGTTTTTTGAAACATTTACGTACTAAATTTAATAATGATGATGACCTTGTGAGATGTATTATCATACGAAAATGGGGTATGTATGGCGGAATCACTGCGATGCCTGAAATTATTGAGGGGCTAATAGCAGGTCTTACTGACCCAGATCCACGCATAAGATCATGCGCTGCTTCAGCTGTGGGTCAATTAAATCCTGCTGATATTCCGCCGGAGCTGCTGGATGCGCTTGCTAATTTATTTGATGACCAAGATCGGCAAATTAAGTTGAATGCCTTGTGTGCATTAGATCGATTTGGTGCGATTGCAGCAAGGCCTAAAATTCTAAATGGTCTAGTTAATTTACTCCATGATGAGGAAGCTATCATTAGGCAAATTGCTGCTTTACAATTAGGTCGTATAGAAGAAGCCACTGCTTATCCCAACGTACTAAACAATTTATCTAAAGCACAACATGATAAAGATGACGATGTCCGAAGCAATGCTATACAGGCACTGAGTCAACTTTTGTCTACTATAGTACGGCCAAAAGTATTAGCCAAAATTATAGCCGATGTAAAAGATAATAAAGGGGAAATAAATTTAGATGTTGCAATTTTACTAGGATCTTATTCTAAGTCAATAACTAAGTCAGCATTTCTTCCTAAAGTACTTACGTTATTAGCGGATATGCTACAAAGTAATAAAAAAGAAGTAAAGGATAAAGCTGTTTTTATAGTAAGTCAATTTGGATCAGCTGCGGTAACGCCAGAAATATTACGAGGACTGCTTAATATTATGTTTGAAGATAAAGATAGGAAAAATATAATTAAAACTATTTTTGCTTTAAGTAGATTAGGATCAAAGGCAGCAACGCCTGAAGTTTTAGAAGCGTTAATTAATGCTTTTAATAACGGTAACATTGAAGTTGAAATAACTGCTATACGAGCATGTGGAGATTTAGGCCCAACTGCAGCTACACCTGCCGTATTAAATGCATTAGTATTTGCTACATCTGTACAGCACAAAGTGAATTTTGCTTTAGAAGCACTCGGTATATTCGGTGTGGAAGCATTAACTCCCCATGTTGTTATTGCTATTGTTAAAACGCTGGGCAATAAAAATATATATGTACGAAGACGTGCTGCAGAAACATTGTCTAAGTTGAAATTAACTACTGATTCGCTAACGATTGAAATACGGGAAATTATATTTAACATTTTACTTGATAAAGGAGATGAAAATAAATATGAACGGGATGATATTAAAATTTTTCTCGCAAAAGCACTAATAAGTACCGGCCAAATAGATATAACACGCCGCGTCTTAAAAATACTAGAAAAAATGCTGTCACCATATCCTGGGAAAATTTTAGGATTTTATGAAGACGTGAGACTCATATTAGGTCTATTTAGCATTACAGCAATTTCAAGTTGTTTACAGGATAGTAAGGTAGATTATTCAAAAGCATTAGCGGTTGGTTGCTTGCAGCAAAATGTTACGATTACTTTTTCTGATCAACAGTTGGAAATTTATGATGACGAAGGAGTAGTTCAAATTCCTATTAATGCAGCAATGCAACCATCACTGTCTAAATTCATTGATGCCTTAGCAGCTCAAGCAACCGAGCAAGGATTACCAAATGATTTTTATCAACAATATATGGCTTTAAATAGCAATGCTAGTACTCACAAACGAGGCCACACAAATATTCCACAAACGTCAGCTGCTGGTTTAGAGGATAGATCTAAAAAACGTACCCGCATAACAACACAACATGCTGAGGTAAAAACTCTTTTCAACACTACGGCGTTAAATAACAGTACTGCTAGTGCTACATTTTCAACTACACAAAAAAATAAGATCTAAGAAGCTGTGTTACCGAGCCGCGACCATCAGGGAGCTATCACAACACCAGCAAAGCTACTGCGGTCTTTATTTTCAAACATAGCCATTGAATCGCCTTGGCTGTTGTTGCGCTCCCTGATGGTCGCGGCTCAGTAGTATTTTAAGAAGCAAACCGATCAAAAAACTTCTCGATCAACTCTGATTTATTATGAATATTTGTTCTAATTTTAATATTTTCTATATGTCTTTCAACAGTGCGAAAAGATATCTTAAAGATACGTCCAATCTGTTTTGCTGTTTTTCCTCTGACAGTATAGTGCAGTATTTCATTTTCGCGTTTTGAGAAATAATAATTCTCAAATTCAAAACCTGGTAGCTGTTTGGAATGATTGATTAATTCCATCTTTATTAGTGTAGTTAAAAAACACGAAAGAGATGTGCAGCCTTGCATCCCAATGGGTAATGAACAACCAAGTAACCCAGCAATTTTATTATTGATATAGACGGGCAACTTGACACTAAGAAAGGTAGGGCTTGGAACATTTAAATTCTCAGCGATTTCTTCAAAAATCATAAAATTACCGTCGCGAATAACTGTTTTGTCATTATTTAAGACAGCTAATGTTCCGTGATTTTTTCCACATAAAAAATTACTTGTGTCATTTGATCAGAAGGAATTTCTCTCTGAATCTTCTGGGTTCATGGCACTTGAATCATATCAGAATGAAAAAGTAGAAGAGCTTGAAAAAGAACTGAGTAGCGAAAGACAACAATTTATAAGTTTCAAAATAAAAACCGAGCAACAAATAGAAATGTTAAAAGAACAATTAGCTAAGTTAACACCAGAAAAAAGCCAGATGCCAGCAGCAGCTGCAATACAGAAGCTAGGTATTTTTAGTCTAACAGCCCATGAGAGTATGGTAGATGAGAAATCATTAGCATTGAAACATGTGTGCTTGTTGAAGAGTTAAATTTAAATACACCACTTCCAAAACCGCTAAACTAATGTTATATAGGGGAAAAATAAGCAATAATTATATTAAGAGCACTTTTTGCTCGAAGGGTCTTCTCTATGCCTACAGTACAAGAACAAAAAATAAACCCTGATATATCTCCTCCTGAGGTAAGATCAGATTATCTTCTTTTATTATTTGGCACAGATCCCAAGGATGTTCAAGTTAAACAACTTTGGTATAGGGGAGATGCAAAATCGCCAGATGAAATTTTTAAAAAAGGATTCATTGCTCGTGGTACCAATTTAGACGTACTTTCACACGTCAATCCAATAGGAGAGCAATGGTTCTATGACAGTGCTTATGTTGCTACGTCAACTTCAAAAAATATCGCAAAACAATTTCCCAAAGATTCTTTACAAGCTTTTCTATACGAGATCAATGCCCAACGACACGGTGTTGATGTGAGTTCTTCTATTCATCAAGCAATGAATGAAAAACGTATGAATACAGAAGATGCTAAAATTTATTTGCAAGAAAAAGAAATGGCTGTGCCTCACAAAATAAAGCCAAGCGACATAAAAGGTGCATGGCAAGTAGAGGTAAAGCTCAATGAAGAATTTAATTGCATGGAAAGCGAACTTTTTATTCGCTCACTTAAAGATGAATACATTCCTAATCCGCGTTATGCGAATGCTATTGCTGCTAGAATATTAAATACTGCTAAAGTTACGGGTCACGGACTCACGGGAATAGGGGCCATATTAGATGGCATGAGTTTGTTTGATTCCTACGAATTAAGCAAAAAAATGAATGATTTTGATCCATTCTTTCAAGAAGGCGCGCGAATTCTAGGTGGATGGAGTGGAGCATGGGCCTTAGGCACAAAATTTGCTGCAAGAGGAGGAATGATTGGCGGCCGCACATTTGGGCCAATTGGAGCAGCAGTGGGGACTGTTGGAACTGGAATCATAGGTGGAGTGCTAGGGTACCAAGGCGGGGGCACGTTAGCAGCAAAGAGTTATAAGCATGCAAAAATTAAAGACGCAAAAGCAGTGGAATCAAAAGAAGGAGTACAATATATGCGGTCTTCTGATCAGTCATACATGTTTAAGATGAAAGCCAATATGAACGAAGCGAAAATGTGTCCTATGCCAACCGAAGCGATGAGAGTGAATCAACCTTTAGCTGTTATTAATAAAGATGAAAAATCATGTCCCGCTGATGAGCCACAAACATCACTCCTAGACTCCAATTATTTTGATGAGCTTTATAAAAAGATGGGTAAAAATCAAGCGGCTACAGTTCATGAGTTAGAACAAGTTAAACATTTATTGTTTGCTTATGGAGTCAATCAAATTGAATTTAACCAGGAAGTACTAAGAGAATTAGCACCTATTACCAGTTATATCAACCAACAGATGGAACACACCAAGAGAGTCCAAGCATTAGAAGAAAATTTAGCTATACTTCGTGGGGTTCATGATGCTTTTGGAGTCATTGGTCATATTGCGAAACGTAACGGTGAAATGGAGATCATGAAAGCAGCTGTGTTTGGTCAACATACAGTAGGAATGGTAACAAACATTGGAAAAATAACCGGATCATTTGGATTTTTGGCAGTCAAAGGGCCTGCTATGTTAGAACCTACCTCTGCACTCATTATGGCAGGATTTAGTTTATATGATTTGCTAAGCAGCGATGATGAAGAAGAAAACAATCAGGGTAGAGCTATTCAAGAACAAATTCAAAAATTTTGTGAGTATGTGGGTTTGCGCTTTGATCGGATGGAAGATTTATTGACTTCAGGGTTTACCCATCTGTCTAAACAAATAAAAAATGTTTATGAAAGTATTATGATAGCAGTTCATTATGCTCATTTAGATATGGATATAAAAATTCAGGAAATTAAAACAGAATTAAATGCGCTTAGTTCAGACACAGTTAATTTTAATCTTGCTCATTTTACCCAAGCGTTAAATGAAATTGAAGATTTAGCTCAAGAAGAAGAAAAATTTGTTGGAACAGAGTTAAATGCAACGTTAAAAAAATTAAAATCTTATTTGTTGACTACTGCTCGTAGTTGGCCGTTTACATTTACACCAAGTGCTGCAGTAGAACGAAAGCCAACAGAAATCGCGTTTAATTCAGAAAATGTACAAAATCGCCTAGGCAACAAAGATTTATTTAATAGGTTAGGTTATTTATATGAATATAGAAATCATCTATTGGGAAAAAATGTTAAGAAAGGCACGATGGTTGCTAATCCTTATATTTGGTTAAGATCGATGTATAGCTATCTCCGACTTATTCGACAAAATTCAGCTTCAAACGATTTTCCTCAGTTGTTGCAATTAATGAAAGATAGTTTGATGAAACCAGCAAAAACAGATATGAAATTCTTTCAAGATGTTCGCTCGGCTGAATTTATTCAAAAATTATTTTCCAACCTTGAAACAAGATATAAAAATGTCATCGACTATGTAAGAAAGGCTTTTGAGCAAAAAAAATTAAATACAAATGTGTTGATGGATGAAAAATTAAAAGAATATGAAGATGCGCTGCCAAAGAATAGAGATTTCGGAGGTGACTTAACGCCTATGTTGCAAGATATGCAATCTAAAGGTTGTAAAGCTAGCCCTGAATTTTATTATGCAGAAGCGCAAGGTTGGGGAGACGTTAGAATTATTATACCTAATATACAGTCAAGACTACCTATACCGTTTGCCCTTTCATATGTAGATAATAATGGCAAGCCGCATGATACGCTAGCAAATTGGGAAAAAAGAATTCAGATTTTTTCAATCAAATCTACTTTTCAAGCTAGACCTCGGGGATTAGCTGAGGACACTCAGATACGGGCTATTTTTCCCTATATGTCAGTATACATTAATACTAAACCCACTTCACTTACCTGTGAAGTATTGCAATTTGAAGATTACCGCAAACAACTACGTGCTCGCATCGAGGATGAGTTGGTACTACAACCACGCAAAGAATTAGCCCGCAATTTAATCGACCACACCCATCCAGAAGGGAAAAAATATAACGAATTAATTGATTTATTAAACACTGATTACCTCACATTACAAGCTTTTTTAAGTATTTCTGGTTTGGATTTAAAAAGCAGTGAAGCTAAAACGACACTTGCAATTGGCAATGAAAATCTCTCCCTAGAAAATCCTTTTTATAGCAACATGCCCGCAAAAGCTGCATTACAGGCAGTAGCAAACCATGGTCAATTGACATCGCTCAATTTCTTTTTTGAAGATAAATTATCATTAAATTTTGTGGCTTATCAAAATGCTCTTATCACCCAAGCAAAAGCTGCCGCGGAGAATAAAAACTTTATCAGTTCAAATGCCATCGAACTGCAACTCAAAAACGCTATTAATCTATTTAAAAATATAAAAGAGCTAATTCATGCTTCCCAAAAATTTTCTGAAAAACAACAGGCAGTACCCAAAACACCATTACCTAAAAAAGATGCGCCTCATAAAAAAGAACCAATGACCCCATCTATTGAGTCTTCTGAAGAAAAATCTTGTGATCTGCAACAGATAGTCAAGCTCGCTACCGAAGAAGAAAAATCACAACTTGATGCGGCGCTTCGCTGCAGTGATCATCGTGCGCGTAACATGTTGGTAATACAATTAGTAAAAGCGGGTGTTTATCACTCCGACGATCCTCAAGAAGTTATTCGTATTGTTAAAGGTTACCTAGATTACTATAAAGATAATTCATTGCAAAAAAATTATGAAAATCTTTTAATGTTAAGCTCGAATCACCAAGGTCAAACCAAGACTAAAAAAGCAGAAAAAGAGCACCAACCGCAAACAAATTCTGCTAGCCGTGCATCAGTAGCTTGGTTTTCTCCCATTAGCACGTTAGCCAGTTGGGCCATGGCATCAAGTAATGCTTTGGGTGTTAACAATGTACTTACTGGATTGTGGAGCAGTGTGTCAAATGTGGTAGGGTACACAGCCGGCAATAACCCTCCATTAAAGGAACCCTCTCATCCTGTAGAAACAAAAATGGCTGCCAAGCCATCTTTAAGTGTATTAACCTATGCTCAGCTAAGTGTCCCTGTTGTCAATAAGCTTTGTAAAACTCATGGTTTATTTGGCCATAAACCACTTGATTCACACGTTGCTTTTAGACAAGAGGGGCAATATACACAGCAATTGCAAATGATAGCTGATTCTATAGCAATATTAAGGCAACATCCGATTCTCTGTCAGCGAATCGAATATTTCAATGCACAAAAGTTATTTGAAAAAGCAAAAAATATATTTAAAAATGTCTTTCGTGATGCAGTAGATCCTGCTCATGAAGTTACACAATCAGAAAGTGTAGAGGTAATTCGTTCCATCACTATGGCAATTGACGCTATTAATATTCCAGAGGCACTATATAAAAAACTTTATTATGATAATAAATTAAATAAAAAACTGATTGAATTACATGCTGAAAATGACAAAGCAGTTCAATCATTATGTGAATTGGAAAAAAGAGATAAAGAATCAATAGCTAATTTAAAAAATCAGCAACAATCCATTGGTAAAAAATGGGATTTAAACCTGACGTTAGAAGTAGAAAATGCGCTTGAAAAAAAATGGAATCAGCTGAACAAAGAAATTATTACCCTGCAAAAAGAGCAGGAAATGAAAGAACCTACACGAATGGCGCTGAGATATTTATTAAATAAAATTGATAAATGTTTTAAAGAAGGAGATTTATTCAAAGAGGTTTTTTTTATTAAAAACATTGTATTATTGGTTAAAAATGGACTGAATGAGCTTACAAAAAGCCAGGATTTTAGTAAAAACAGCGTGCTAGTTCATATACTAAATGTAGCAAATAAATTAATGAGCTCTGAAGATGTTTTAAAAAGTGGAGAGCCAGCTCATCAATCGATTGGCTTTTTTGCTTTGAAAGACAATAAGAGTAATATAATTATTGCAAATACCAACAGTGAGTCTGTTGCTTTAAACAATGTTCCAACAGACCGTTTAATTGCAAATTAATTTAATCTTATTCGAGCTAGTTTCCCCAACCATTAGTAAATGGCCGGTAATAGGAGTTACCGGCCATTAAAAAGCTCGCTATTATTATAATTTTTTACCAGATACAAGCACAGGCAAAGATGCTTCTACTAATTTTACTTTAGTTGTTTTTTCTTCGTCTTTTTTATCTACTTTTCTTTCATTTGATTGAAATAATCCAGGAGTTTTGTCGTTTCCTTTTACATCACTACCTTGAGTATGTTTTTGATCTGCCTGCTCTTTTAAAAGTGCTATAAGATCATATTCAATAAGATAGTTAGGTTGTTTGTTGCGTAATACAACTAACTTTTTATCAACAACAGTAATATCTTGTATATGATCTTCAAAAGAAATTGATTTACAGGTTTTAGTAGCTAAATTAGCTACGTAAACAATATTAGAAGAAGTATTTTTACTACATCCGAAGAAACTTAAAGAATCTGCTACTTTTACAAGTATATTAATAAGGTCTTTAACTGCAATTTCGTAAACACTACTAAGTGAAGTTTTATCAAAAACTTTTAAATTACTTCCACCCGTATCACTACTAAAAGAACACACAAAATGATTATCATCTAAATCACATATTGTTAAAATATTCTTAAATCCGGCGAAGGTTTTTATTTCTACAAGTTTTTCATCTTTTATTTCATATAAATGCAATACACCTACCTTGTCGATTATGATGAGCTTATTATTTTCAAGTTTTGTAATATAAGCTACGTCAAAGTTCAGCTTAAGAAACGTTTTCATTTGAAAATCTTTTAATAAAATACTAGCTAAGTATGAAGAGTTATAAACAGCTACAATATGCGAATCAGCCAACAAAAATGGATGCTCAACTTTATCAGATAATCCACCAAGAAGTTTATCTCTTTGATAAAAAGCGATATTGGGAGCTTCATAGTTATTATGCTCAGGATATTGGACAGTGCCAGAAACCATAAATAAATCATCACTACCACTTATCTTCACAATCTCAATACCTTTATCGTAAGAAAGGCTGACTAGTGATATAACTTTTTGCTCTGTTGGGTTCCAAATAAAGAAGCGACCATAATCAAAAATTAAGAAATTTTTGTCGGGCAAATAAAATATTTTTTCTAAGGAAACTGCCTTAGGTGGTTGTTTAGAAAGAATTGTTTTATGTGTTAACATTAGGAATCTCCGCTTAATTAAGCTTCAAATTTTGCTTATTGTACAAACTTTAGTTATGTATAGCAACTCATATCGATATCTGATATGCTCCCTACTCTTACTCAGCCCATCACTTTTTATTAGTAGACACCGGAGGGCTAGTAGTATCTGTAACACTATGTGTAGCCGTAGCAGCTAGAATTGTATTCATTCCATTCTCAACACGAGCTCTTATCTCTTCTGAAATAAAAAACAAAAGATTTGCTGGTGTGCCCGCATCATATATTGGGACTTGAGAGCAACAAATAGTTGCAGCTTTCATAATAAGAGCAGCTTCATTATTCATTTGTGAAGATGATATTGTCGTGGTATTTGTAGCAGATGGAGCATGAATCATTACTGCTACTTGTGTAACTGTATTAGCTGATGTTTTAACATCAACTCCAGCACTTGCAGCTGGAGGTGTTTCTGCTACTGCAGCAGCTGTGTCAGTAGGTGCTTTTTTAACATCAACGCCAGCACCTGCAGTTGCTGGCGTCCCTGCGACTGCTGTAGTCATTGTAGCAGATGATTTACTCGCTGCAGTCATACGCGAAAGTAAATCGGCAGGACTTGCACCGCTATTCAACGACTTTGGTATTACTTGAAGCGCAACTAAGTCAAGTAATCGATTATATGGCTCTACTAATTCAATATATGAATGGTGTCCTGAGTTTTGTAAAACAGCAAAAAGGCAATTGGAAATGAGTCTCGCTAATTTAGGATTAAAATCCTGTTGTTTTCCAAATAAACCCAAATGATAAAGAGTTATTAGAGTTCGTGCTTCTGTGCCTGAAGTCGTGGCAACTAGAGATAGATTACTTTTATTCGCATATTTTTCAATCGTTGAGGACTTAATTTTATCAACTGAACTTCGTGTAAATTGACCAATAAATTGGATTATCTTTTGTTGAAGATCCTTGGCATCTTTGGATTCAGGATCCATCTTAGAAAGTTTTTCCATATACAAAGCAAGGCTTCTTTGTGAACTTACTGCTACAAATGCTGATTTACCCGAGGTATATGCATCACTATTACTTCGTGCTGTTTTTTGATCCACAAAATCTGCAGAACGTCTACTTATACCTGACGACACTGTATATCTCTGCTCTCCTGGGAATGCTAAATTAAACGGTATACGAGCAAAAGCCTCTTCCGCACTTGGCATGACAATGCTCCTCAACACATCAAATTCTTCTGGATCAGTAGATTTCTTATCGACTATAAGTTTATTAAAAGCAGCTTGGTTGTTAGCTGACATGAGCTTCATAAAATCAGCATAGCAAAGGCATATATCTGTTAGTGATTTCATACATTTCAATATATCTTTTTTATCTACTTTCTTATCTGCTTCTTGATTAGAAAGAATCAAAAGATTTTTTTGAAACGTTGTTAATAAAATTTCAACTTTCTGTTCGCTATCTTCTATTTCTTTTTGAGTGAAGTCTCTAAAAATGCCTGTTTGTTGCCTACCATCACTAGAATTTTGTTCAATTATATACTTTAATGCGCTCTTATACACACTTGTCTCAGGTGTCGCTTTAGTAAAACTAAATTCATTACTTTTATAAGCCTCTATCATTGGTTTTAAGACATTGTCATTAACTAACTCAGCTGCTTTAGCAAGTAAAGCAAGAATCGTCTTGTTATTAATAATTTCATCTAGCATAGCTTCTGCTAATGCATCTTCAACTTTATCCATAGGATTTTCAACAGACCCACTGGCGGCGCTAGGTCGGGCTGCAGTCATAAATCCTCCTCGTTTGTATTATTATTAGAATAGTATACCAGAAAAAGATTAATGTTTTATTAACACTCAACTTCCTAACTCACTAATAAATATAGAATTTATTTTTTTAGAAATATATTTATTTGCAATGTTTGTGTTTAATGGGGAAAATTATGGTGTTTTAAGTGCTATTTATACTAAATCAAGAAAGTCAATTAATGCGGCTTTTACTTCTTCTATCAATGCATCAGGCAACACACTTAACTCTTGCCTAAAAAGATTATTATCCCAAGCAAGCATTTGATCTATTAAAATATCACTAGCCAGTGTTAAACCCGCAACTCCTTTTGGTATGGTGACACGTAATGGAAAGGTGTCTCCTGCAATTGTTTTTGATGTTAATGGTAAGATCACTGTGCTTTTTAATCCTGCCTCAGCAAATTCATTTGGTTGAATAGCTAAACAAGGTCTTTGTTTTCCTGGTTTTGTGCCTACTACCCTGGGCTCTAAATCAACCGTGTAAATATGCCATCGTTTTGGAGTAAGCCATTCATTCTTTTTCATGAAGTCTTGTTCCTGCATGTTTTTGAAATTTTTTATTTATGGTATTGCTACTTTTAGTGACTAATTTAGTTGCCAGTTTCCAACGTTTGATTTTTTTTATACGTAGTGATTCTCGCTCTAATAAATCAAGTCCTGCTCGTATGACATCAATTTTTTTTTGTATACCGAAATCTTTTTTTAAATGCTCTATTCTGCGATTGTCAGCTTCTTGTATCATTAATGGAACACTCATTAGTCACCTCAAAAAATATATTTATTTATATACTGTAAAGTATATTTAATAGCCACGGATAGGTCAAAATTCTTTGTGCAGACCTTTTTAATAACCTCTGTTGTTTTTTAGATAATTGTAATATGAACCATATCCTATAGTAAAAGACGAGCTGTAATACAAAATATTTACATTTCAATCCCACTCATTGCATGATAATATTTAGAACAATTTATCTGTTTCAGGGGCTACTTAATTTTAAGTGAGGAATATGCATGTTCAAAGCACCGCTAGTCCCTGTAGTAACTACGGCGTTACATAGAAATAGTTTATTTCAAACTAAATTGCCAAGAAAGGCTCTCCCAGCAAGAAATCAAAGCATGATAGTGCCTTCTACATCTGACTTAATAAGAATAGCCAATCAAGAAGAATTACTCTTGTCACCCGAAGAAATAGTGGCAGCCTTATTAAACTTTTTTGTACTGCCAGGCGCAAAACATAAAGCAGATGCTTATCTCGTATGTCTTATAATTAGTGCTTATTTACCACCAAAATTAAACCCATTATTAAAGTCCGTAGCGATGCAACAACAAACAAGGGATTCAATAGATTTTGGGATAATTCCTGATGCATATTGTACACTGCAAATAGGTGATGATAATGATAAAGAATCATGTGATGACGCGATAGAAAGTCAGCTGGGAAGAAGTAAGCCGCCTTCCAGAGTGCCCACTCCTATTTCTTTATGAATTTTAAACCTAATCCGGCGCAATAAACGTATTTTCTAAATCCCCCGCTTGTAATTTAAAAAACCCAGCATAAACACCATTTTTTTTTGTAATAAGATCATCATGCTTCCCTTCTTCAACAATGTTTCCTTTATCAAACACAAAAATCCGATCTGCATCTAAAATAGTAGATAATCGATGCGCAATCATAATGGATGTACGTCCTTGCGTTAATAAATGTAATCCATTTTGAATTGCACGTTCACTACTTGAATCAAGTGAGCTTGTTGCTTCATCAAGAATAAGAATCGGACGATTCGCTAAAATGGCTCGGGCAATTGCAATACGTTGCCGCTCTCCTCCAGATAATTTGATTCCACGCTCACCCACTAAGGTTTCATATTTTAATGGCAAGCTTTCAATAAAATCTGCAATATAAGCCTGTTTTGCCGCTGTTTGAATGGCCTCAAAACTAGAGTCAGGATTTGCATAGGCAATATTTTCACGTAAAGTCCGATGAAAAAGAATCGGATCTTGCGGAACAAGTGCAATAGAATTACGTAAAGAAAATCGTGACCCTCGCATGATATCTTGTCCATCGATATAAATTGTGCCTTCTTGAATGGTATACATAAGTTGAAGTAATCGTATAAAGCTTGTTTTTCCACTACCAGAATGCCCAACTAAAGCAACCCGTTCACCGGCTTTAATTGCAACAGAGAAATTTTTAAAAATAGGAATAGATTTCCCCGGATAAATAAAAGTGACATTATCAAAAACAATAGCCCCTTCTTTTATTGACAATTCATTTGTGATGGGCGTCAAAACTTCGGGCGGTTGACGCAAAAGTTTCATCACCGCATGTAAATCATACGAAGATGTTAAAATATTCTTGATGTTTTCACCTAAGTCGCGAATATAGGATTGCATAATAGTATAAGCAAGCACTAAATAAGCCATATTTTCAACCGAGGCTTTACCTTGGAATAAATACCACGTCCCTCCTCCTAATAAAATGGCCAGCATGCCGATTAATAAAACGCGTTGTGCTAAGCCGGCTATATTGCTGAGAATATAGGCATAATAATTTTTAGTACGTAATTCACTGGTTAATTTAGTGAAATTTAAAAATTCACCTTGCTCTTTTGCGTAAGCTTTCGTAGTCGCAATACCACTAATACTATCAGCCAAATGAGCGCCAAAATGATCTTGTGCTTCTGCGTATTCTTGTTGCGCTTTTCCCGCTAGCTTTGATACTAATATACTACTGCCTATTAACATAATAATTAAATAAATAATAATAAGTAAAGCAAGAATTGGAAAATGCCAAGCAAGAAAAATTAAACTGCCTAGGAGGATTAAAACAGTCGGAAATATTCGTAGTAAAATTTGATCTTCAAAAATTTCTATTTTTTGACGCGCACGATTAATTTGAGTAATGATGCTGCCGGTAAAAGTATCCGCAAAAAATTTTTCCGGTAATTTGTAGACGTGTTCAAATGCATCATCTTGTAATGATTTAAATAATCGGGTTTCAAAGCCATTATAAATAATGTAAGTAATCGAAAAAAGAATAGCTTGTAAAAAATAAACGCCTAAGAAAATACCAAGGTACAAATAAATAGAATTTTTATTAAGTTGCCCGCGAATAGCACCTAAAAAGTCAGCTAGTGCGCTAGGTAAATAGGTTTCTAATAACGAAGCTACGGTGAGGATGAAAAGAATAAGCCCTAATTTCCAGGGTTGTTTGAGCCAATAGCTTGCAGCAAAGCGGACTACATCAAAGAAGGAAAGTGATTTGGCTGCTGTCGTCATAAGAATTCATTTTTTAAAATTGATAAGTAAGGTGAGTCCACTATAAAAAGGTGGGCACGCTACGCTTTGCCCACCCTACAAAAGCATTACGATACAAAAACAAATTATAAAAACTGTAGGGTGGGCAAAGCGTAGCGTGCCCACCCAACTTTGCCCTGCTGAATAGTTACTTACAATTTTAGAAAGACCAGCAACGTTTTAGTTGTGACTGATATAATTTAGCTCTTGCTTGTACGCGTTTGGCAACCTGTAATAGCCATGGTTTTTTTAAGTAAGTTTTATTTTTATAATTAGTAATTCCTTCATGATATGCTAAATACAGTGCATAAGCATTATTAACGGGTATTCCTGCACGTGATTTTGCTCTTGATGCATACCAGCCAATAAAATCATCCGCATCCGAAAAATCATAACGATTAGAGTCTGTATACCCTGTTGAATGCTGATAAAGCTGCCAAGTATGATTAATAGCTTGGCTATACCCATAAGCTGATGTTGGGCGTGCCCATGGTATGATACCTAGCATCATTGTTCGTGGGGGTCTGGCATCGGCTACGAAACTGGATTCTTGGTAAATAATCGCCATTTGCACCCCTATTGGGACACCATAATGTTTTTGTGTTCTTTTTGTGATGTTTAACCATTCAGGGTATTGGTGAAAAATACGGCAAATATTGTTGGTATTGTCGGGTGGTGGCGCTGTTGCGCAGGAAGTTAACAGTGAAAGAAGAAGAGTGATTAGCCAATAACGGATACGCATTTGTATTTTACCTGGGTTACTTAATAATAATTACAAGTATAACAATCTGTTTTTTTATTTGCAGTAAATTTTGGATGTTTCTGTGGTTGGTGGGCACGCTGCGCTTTGCCCACCCTACATTTTTTATAATTTATTTTTATCATTTTTTGTAGGATGGGCAAAGCGCAGCGTGCCCACCGTCCACAAGTCAGGATGACAACTTTACTTAACTTTCAGGAATCGTACTTTTTTCCATTAATTCCAGCCATTTATTCCTATTCTCTTCACCCATATCTGATTTTTTAATGACATAATGCAGAAAATAATAACCATCATCACCTTTTCGAATTAACTGCAATTCATCTTGTTTTTGATTGTCAGGGCTTTCAATTCTAAACTCAAATAATATTGCATCTTCATCTTCGGAAAAAATTTTCACTATGGGATTGAATCCCGATTTTTTAAAATTTTCAATAAAGGTATCCGCTATTTTTCTTGGTGTTACCCCATCATCAGTTATCGGCATAAATTGACTAGTGATTAGTTCATTCCAAGAATTTATATCATCACCATCCGGAATATACTCGACTATTGTTGTATTGGGCGTTTTATTACCCCAAGCAGCAAACCAGGGACGGTTATCAAAAATAATTTTTTGTTTTTCATAAGTTTTAATTTCTGGATCAATGGCCTTGGTCATCTGGACAGTCGTACTACAATAAAGGTCGCCTTCTATATTGTAATACTCTACGCATTTATTTTTCACATCCGAGTTTACTTTTATTAGCGTATTAGGATCAACAGCTGCATGAAGAGTAGAAAAGGCAAAGGCCAAAGGTAACACCAAAAAAACCAGTGATTTCGACATGATTTACTCCAAGATTAGATTGTTATCTAAGTATAACATTTTTAATTATTATATAACATATTAGGTAACTTCCACTTAGTCTCGCCCGTTTTAAAAACATGAGTAGGAAAAATCGCAATTAACGGTTTCTTTTTAGGATCTAGCCAGGTGAGTGTTTCTTTCAAATTAACCTCTGCCATTGCTATACAACCTGCTGTGCCTATTTCAGGGCTTTTCCAGATATGCATAAATATACATGAACCTGCGCCTTTTGTTGTTGGCTCAGCATTATATTGAATAATAGCTCCTAATTTATATTGTGGTACTTGACGCATTTTTTCTCCAGAGTGCCAATCTTTTTGTTTAACTTTATTACCATCAATTAATTGATTGTAATAATTTGATTTAACGTCATCTACACAAATACTGGCATTTGTGAGCGGAAAGTAATTTTTTTTATACTTTATTTTTTCATCAAAATCAAATAATGGCCCTAGCGCATAAACACCAATTGGAGTTCGATTATCTCCTTCGGTTTTTATTGGCAAATAATCGCTGTTATTTTTAAAATGAAAATCCCAAGCCATACCCTGCTTACCAATGACAATAGGAATAGGTTTTCCAACCGTATTCCAAGCACTTTTTACTGTAGTGCGTGCAAAACGTTGCATTTGGCCTTGTGTCGTATCCCCATCTTTTGCTAGCACAATAATAAGTTGTTCGCTATCCGATAATAATTGTTGTGGTTTAGTTGCAGCAAAAGTCCAAGTATAAAAGAATAATAGTAATAATATGAGTATTTTCATAATGGCCTTTATTGAACAAGAAAATTAAAATAGGTATTAGGAAAATCTTCATTTTTTAGCGTAAAATGCCACCATTCTGTTTCTAAGGGTATAAAGCCAGCCTCTGCCATTAATGTACGTAAAAGCATGCGATGTTGTTTTGCTTGATCATGAATAGTATTATTAAGCGGATGCGAGGTTTCATCCATAAAATCAAAATGTGTTCCCATATCAAGCTCGGTTGGTTGATGCTGGGCATCAAAACGAACTAAAGTCAAATCGACAGTGCTACCTCTTGAGTGTCCTGATTTTTCTGCAACATAACCCAATTTAAAAAAATCGGCTTTATCAACAGCGGGATAATAATTATTTTTCTGACGCTGATCTTTTATATCACGACTCCAATTAATAAAATCATTTACAGCCATTGTAGGACGATAACAATCGTATATTTTAATTCCTAGACCTTGTGATTTTAATCGTACTTGTAACTTTGCTAAAGCTTGCGCGGTATTTTGAGTTAAAATACATTTTGGTGCAACATAGCCTTTAATCGGTCGACCAATAAAATTATCTGCAGAATAATATTTCATAGTTTGAATGACAGACGGATCAACATCCTGTAAATAAACAAAACCCTTAGGTAAATTCGCAGCGTGACTTGCATAACTCAAAGTAATTAATATCAGAAAAATTAATAACTTTGCTCGGGGAAAAATATTTATCACTACACACTCCTAAGGAATTTGGTGGGCACGCTGCGCTTTGCCCACCTTACAATAATTTATTTTTGTAATTATATTATAAAACTGTAGGGCGGGCAAAGCGCAGCGTGCCCACCAACCTCTCTAGCCACTGAGCTGGACTACAAATAAGACTCAACCAACTTTTCCGCAATCTGCACCGCATTCAATGCTGCACCTTTACGTAAATTATCAGTGACGACCCATAAATTAATACCATTCGGATGTGATATATCCGCTCGCAATCGACCTACAAAAACTTCATCTTTTCCTGCAGCATCTTTAGTCGGTGTTGGATAAGGAAATTTACCATTCATTAATTTAATCCCTGGTGCATGACTTAGTAAATGCTGAACTTCTTTGATAGCAATTTTATCTTTTGTCTCTAAATGCACAGCTGCAGAATGGCCATAAAAAACAGGGACTCTCACTGTCGTAGGATTAATAGCAATAGTATCATCACCCATGATTTTTTGTGTTTCCCAAACAATTTTCATCTCTTCTTTAGTATAACCGTTTTCTAAGAAATCATCGCAATGGGGAATCACGTTAAAAGCAATTTGTTGAGGATATATTTTTGCTTTTGCTGGTCGACCATTTAATAAAGAAGATGTTTGATTCACTAACTCACTAATCGCTTCTTTTCCCGTTCCAGAAACAGACTGATAGGTTGCAACATTCATACGTACAATCCCTACTGCATCATAAATAGGCTTTAATGCAACAACAATGGGTATGGTATTACAGTTAGGACTTGCAATAATGTTTTTATTTCTAAAATCTGCGATAGCATACTCATTCACTTCGGGAACAACCAAAGGCACTTCTGGGTCATAACGAAAATACGAGCTTTTATCGATAATAATGCTACCTGCCGCTGCAGCTTTAGGTGCGTATTCAGCAGCTAATTCATTGCTCGTACAAAAAAATGCAATTTGAGCTTTACTGAAATCAAATTCCGCTAAATCTTCCAGGATATAAGGCTTATTTTTAAAAAGTAAAGTATCTCCAGCTGATCGTTCACTGGCTAATAAATAAATATTATCAAGAGGAAAATTTCTTTCTTCAAGTATGGATAACAGTGCTGTTCCTACAGCTCCCGTAGCACCAACAATTGCAACATTAAATACACTACGCACAATAACACTCCTCAAGATTATTTTTTAGATTCAAGACTTTGTAACCAAATACTCATTATTACACCCATTAAAAGCGGGTTGTTTTCTTGAGCATAATGCAAAGCCATGATTGAGTCCTTTTAAATCGAATTGCTATTCTCCCGCCTGAGCAAAATCAAATAATTCTCGCAAAGCAACAGAAAACGTAACAAATCCAATGGTTACACTGGACTTTATTTCCGCCACTAAATTTTGCCAACGCGTTATAAAAAGATTATTGGAATGCATCCAACTTTGGATCCATGCTTCAATTGTTTTGCCATTGGTTTTTTTGGATTTTAATGATAAGACACTCACACTTAATTTTCTCTGTACACGATCTAAATCATCGCGATAACTAGAACGAGCTAATTCATCCCATTGATTTTCCATCGGATAATGATTAATTTGTTCACGTAACCAACTGAGATCCATATGCGAACCGAGAGCATTATAGACGTTAGCGATTTCAGTCACAGGGAAATTATTTTTTCGCGCTGCCTCAACAATATCAAGTGCAGTCAATAAAATATAACAACTAGCGACTTTTGTTGCCAAGGCTTCAGGAACACCAAGCTCAGTATAAGCAAGGATTTCTTTTTGAAAATCTTCTAATTCAACAGGCATCAGCAGAGTTGGCAATTTTTGCATTAACTCCTGGATTGGCTTTTTAAATTCTTGAATTGTTTTTTCAACGTTAATATCAGGCCTTCTATTGCGTAAAAACCAACGAGAAGAGCGCCGTATGAGTAAATACACTTGCAGCATCATTTTATGCTGCGTTTCAATGCTAACTTTGAAATCGAGAGATTCTATGTCACGCCATAAATCATGCATATCAAAAATAGATTCTGCGATGACATAAGCCCGCATAATAAAAGCAATTGAAGCGCCTGTCTCATGTTGCAAACGTTCAGTAAAATTAATCCCCATGTGATCCGTAACATTTTTTCCTAACTGGGTTGCAATAATTTCTTTCCGCAAACTGTGCTCTTTCATCTGAGGTAGATATTTTTCTCGCAAGGGCTGAGGAAAAGCCATCATCAAATAGCGCTCAAAATAAGGATCATCTGTGACATCCGAGGCGATAATGTCTTGCTTTAAATACATTTTACAATAAGCAATTAATACCGCAATTTCTGGCCGAGTAAGGCCTTGTTGATTCGCTTTGCGTTCAACGAAAATATTTTCGGTAGGTAAAAATTCCAATTTACGATTTAAACGACCGACTTTTTCTAGCTCATGCATATAACGCTTAAAAACATCAATGGTTGATACAGCAACAGAAGACTCTAAGCTAAGCATTTGTGTTTGTTCGTAATTGTCACGTAAAACTAATTCCGCAACTTCATCTGTCATTTTTTCTAGTAATTCATTTCGCTGTTGCAGTGTCATCTCATTGTTAATGACAAGCTGGTTTAATAAGATTTTTATATTCACTTCATGGTCAGAACAATCTACACCCGCAGAATTATCAATAAAATCGGTATAAATAATCCCATCATTTAATGAGTATTCAATCCGACCTTGCTGGGTAAAACCAAGATTACCGCCCTCACCCACCATGCGCGCTTTTAATTCATTACCATCAATACGAATACTATCACTCGTTCGATCTCCTGCATCTGCATGTGACTCAAAACTGGCTTTTACAAATGTCCCAATCCCACCATTCCAAAGTAAATCAATCGGTGCTTTTAACATGGCACGAATTAAATCATTGGGCACCATATAATCATCTTCAACATTGAGTGCTTGCTTAATTTCAGGACTTAATTTAATCGACTTTGCTGAACGATTAAAAATACCACCACCAGCAGAAATCAGTTGCAGATCATAGTCAGCCCAGGATGATCGAGGCAAATTAAATAAGCGTAAACGCTCAACATAACTTTTTTCTGCATCTGGATTGGGATCTAAAAAAATATGCATATGATTAAAGGCACCAATTAACTTGATATGTTTAGACATCAACATACCATTACCAAATACATCACCTGCCATATCACCAATACCAACGACAGTAAAATCCATTTTTTCTGGATCAAGATTCAACTCACGAAAATGTCGTTTCACTGACTCCCATGCTCCACGCGCAGTAATTCCCATTTTTTTATGGTCATAACCAGCAGAACCACCAGAAGCAAAGGCATCGTCTAACCAAAAATGATATTCTTTTGAAATGCTATTAGCGATATCGGAAAAAGTTGCTGTACCTTTATCGGCAGCAACAACTAAATAAGTATCATCTTCATCATAAATGACGACATTTTCTGGATGAATAATGTGGCCTTCTTTTATATTATCGGTCAGATCAAGCAATCCACGAATAAAAGTAGAGTAACAATAAATAACTTCCTTCATAATTGCATCACGATCAGCACCTAGCGGTAATTGCTTAGGATAAAAGCCACCTTTTGCTCCTACTGGCACAATAACTGAATTTTTTACTTGCTGAGCTTTCATTAAACCTAAGACTTCAGTTCTAAAGTCTTCTCGACGATCTGACCAGCGAATTCCACCTCTTGCCACTTTTCCACCACGTAAATGAACACCCTCAACTCGCGGCGAATAAACAAAAATTTCAAACATCGGGCGAGGCAAAGGTAAATCTGTAATTTCAGCTGGATTAAATTTAAAGGAAATATACGATTTTGGATGTCCATCAGCTGTTTTTTGAAAATAATTAGTTCGAGTGGTAGCTAATATAATTTCACGTAAACGTCGCAAAATACGATCTTCATCTAAACTGGTAACAGCATCAAGTTCAGTATCAATTTCTGTTAATAAATCTTTAGTGTCAGGCCGATCGTTTACAGAATACTCTGGTGAAAAACGCAACTTAAATAACTCAACTAAATTTTTAGAAATTTCCGGATTGTTAGTCAGCGCATCTTCTATATATTCTTGGCTAAAAGTAAAACCTGTTTGACGTAAATATTTCACGTAACCACGTAATACCGCGACTTCATTCCATGCTAATTTAGCTGTGATAATTAAACGGTTAAAGCCATCATCTTCTGCATTGCGTACCCATATATTTAAAAAAGCGTTTTGGAAATTATCTTTTAAACCATCAATATCAATTTCCTTCCGCTTTTCTTGTACCATATCAAAATCACTGATCCACACAATATTACCTTCACGAAAAATAATTTCATGTGGTTTTTCGCCGATAACTCTTAAGCCTAAGTTTTCTAATGTCGGCAATATATCAGACAAAGCAATGGTTTTTTCACGGTGAAAAAGCTTGAGTCGATATGAAGAAATCCCTGATTTATAAAATAACATTTGCAAGGGTTTTTCTGGCGACAACTCATCCATTTTTCGAATATCATCGATTGCTGCTCCAGGTAAGTAATACTCAGTATAACTAGCTGGGAATGCTTTGGCGTATTTAGTAAAGTATTTTAATCCTTGTGCCTCACCTAGCTGAGTAATTAAATTTGTTTTTAACTCGTCCGTCCAAGAACGAGAAACTGCAATCAACTTCTGTTCAAGATTATTAATGTCATATTCAACTTGGGTTTTAGGATTAACTCGAATAATATAATGAATACGAGCAAGAACAGAATCAGAAAAATAACTGGTAAAACTACATTCAACACCTTCGAATGAATACATTAACACTTCTTGAAATGCCAAGCATAATTCAGTATTAAAAATTTCGCGTGGCACATAAACCAAACAGGAATAATAACGACTATAAGAATCCTTGCGCACAAATAAACGAATTTGCCTTCGCTCTTGTAGTTGTAAAATAGAAACGGTTAAATTAAGTAATTCTTCATGCGTCGCTTGAAATAAATCATCACGTGGTAATGTTTCTAAAATATGAACGACTTCTTTGCCACCGTGACTATCGGGCGGAAAGCGTAATTCTTGCGTTATTTTAGCTACTTTATGGCGTAAAAATGGAATACTACGTGGGCTTGAATGATAAGCAGTTGAAGTATATAAACCAATAAAGCGACGTTCACCAATTAACTCACCTTGGTCATTAAACCGTTTTACACCGATATAATCGGTATAGGTAGCGCGGTGTACCGTTGATTTAGTATTCGTTTTTGCAATAATCAAAATATTTTTTGATAAAGCTAATTTTCTTGCTTGCGGTGGTAAGTCTGAATAGCTGCGTGAAGATAAACTTTCGCTGCCATCACGTAGTACGCCTAAACCTGATCCTGAGATAATTTGGAGAGCTCTATTTTTTTCATTACCAATGAGTCGATAATCACGACAACCTAAAAAAGTAAAATTATCATTAATCAACCAACGTAAAAAATCTTTTGATTCTGAAATTTCTAGCGCATCCAATGCAGGAGGATTTTGCTCTAACTCAATGAGAGATTCTTCGGCTCGATTAACCATTTTTCGCCAATCAGCTACGCTAGCTTCTACGTCGCCTAATACACGTTCAATATTTGCACGGAGTAATTCCATTGCTTCAGGATCAGTTTGACGGTCGATTTCAAGATAAATAGGTGCTTCAGATGTCGAGTTGGGCTCAATTAAACCCGCAGGCAAAATTTCACTAATTTGGTTATTTGCATTACGTCTTATTTTTAAGCCACCAAAGTGAATAGCAAAATGGATTTGTAAATCATTCCGATTGACTTCGACACGAATGGAATCAACTAAAAAAGGAATGTCATCATGAGAAACTTCAATAATCGTATGAGGAGACTGCCAATGATCTTGCTCCATTGTCGGATTAAAAACTTTTACTTTAGATTCGCCAGGCGCTCGCTGATAAATAAAATTCCAGTGCGATACTAAAGCACCCAGTAAGTCATCAATAGATCGTGCATTCAGGTCAGCTAAGGGAGCTTGCGCATAATAACGTTTTGCGAATATTTCAAGCAAAACAACTTGCTCTTCTGGAAGACGGTCTTTAACGTAAACGCGTAATTGATCTAAAATTTCCTGCCGACGATTATCACTTTGACTAACCATAAAAATCTAAAGCCTCCAACGAATGTTTACGTTTTGTATTTAAAAATCGTAACTATTCAGCAGGTAGGTTTGGTGGGCACGCTGCGCTTTGCCCACCCTACATTAATTATTTTTGTAGGGTGGGCAAAGCGCAGCGTGCCCACCAAACCTACCTGCTGAATAGCCACAAGAATCTAGGCTAATTTTAACGCTTCTTGCTCTTAGTGGCTACCTCATTACGCAAATAAACTGGTAAAACTGCATCAGCAGAACACCATTTTTGTTGCTTAAAGAGTGGAATTGCAAGTTTTAATACAGCGGCAGCAGTGGGTAAGCAATTTGCATCGCTTATTGAGGGTTGAAATGAAAGTTGATCAGCATAGTTTTGCCAAGCATTCCCCACACAGCTCCACTCTTTTATTGGGATTAATGCAGCAGGCACACTCATATTTTCAGTATCTTTTAGCTCAACTAGCCCTTCGCTATTGACTTGATAAAGAGCCCAGTAAATTTCTTGAATTCTCGCATCAATTGCAACATACAGTTTTTTCCAACCTAGACTGTCATAAGCTGCTTGCGCTAGTGCTGCTAAAGAAGAAATAGGTATTAGTGGAATGTTTAATGCATACCCTATCCCTTGAGCAATACTGGTAGCAATGCGAATGCCCGTGAAACTGCCCGGCCCGCAACCCAAAGCAATCGCATCTATTTGTTTTATTTGAATATTATTTGCTAAAAGTAATTCATCAATTAAAGGCAGAGTCATTTGGGCATGCTGCATAGGCGCAATTTTATGCAACGCAATTATTTTATTTTGTGCATACAAAGCAACAGAACAAGCCGTTGAAGAAGTTTCAATCGCGAGTATATTCATGAGTCAAAAAACTCCTGTACTTTAGCTAAGTTTCTTGTTCTTGGCATATCAGGCAAGCTTTGTAAAAAAGTTTCTCCATAACGAGCAGCAACTAAACGTGGATCACAAATCATCAAAATTCCTCTATCACTTTGATCACGAATAAGACGCCCCGCTCCTTGTTTAAGAGCAAGTACTGCATTCGGTAATTGAAATGAATTAAAAGGATCTAGTCCTTGTTTTCTCAACATCTGCACTCGCGCTTGCAATATAGGATCATCCGGGGCCGAAAACGGTAATTTATCAATAATAACACAGGATAAAGCATCACCACGCACATCAACACCAGACCAAAAACTACTGGTTCCTAATAGTACAGCATTGCCTAATGTTTTAAATTGTTCAATTAACTCACGTTTAGGCATAGAGCCTTGCAATAATAATGGAAAAGCAATGCGTTCTTTTAATGCATCAGCAACATAATCCAGTGCTTTGTAACTGGTAAATAATAAAAATGTTTTTCCTTGTGCTGCTTCTAATACGGGAATAATCGCTTCAACTAACATTTCTGTATAAGTTTTACTATTAGGATCTGGCAATCCACGTGGTACATATAACAAGGCTTGCTGCTGATAATCAAATGGACTTTTTAATTGTAATTGCAACGCTTGCTCTAAACCAAGCGAATCTCTAAATAATTGGAAATTATTTTTTACAGTTAAGGTAGCTGAAGTAAATAACCAAGTACGGTTTTTAGTTTGTAAAAATCGCTTAAAATGTTCCGCAACGACTATCGGTGTTAAATGCAGAGTAAAACTTTGCGTGTGCGTTTCAAACCAGTGAACATGATTTTCGGGTGTTGCACCCGTTAATAAATTAAAGTTTTCAATTATTTTTACTGTTCTTTTCCAGCAACTTTCTAATTCTTTACTACGCACTGCCGCTGACTTAAGAATAATTTCTATATTTTCTAATGACGTTTTTACCTGAAAAATAGCTAAATTATAGTGTGCCGCAGTTTGATTTGACCAAGGCATTCGACGTAATTCAGGTCCCATAGCTAACCGCATATCTTGAGTTACTTTTTGCAACTGATTTGCTTCTTCGCTAATATCACGCATATCACCCGCAGATTTAAGACTCTCTGCTTCGATATCTCGCGCTAACTCAAATAATTGACGACTACTAAATACAATACTAAAAAATAATGCTGCAACATCAGGAACCTGATGAGCTTCATCAAAAATAATAACATCGGCTCCTGGTAATAGCTCACCAAACCCATCTTCTTGTAAAGCCATATCAGCAAAAAATAAATGATGATTCACTACAACAATATCGGCAGCAAGTGCAAGTCGTCTTGCTTTAACAACATAACATTTTTCATAGAGAGCACAGTCTTGATTTAAACAATTATCTGCGGTACTAGTGACATGTGGCCAAATAAGCGAATCTTCGGGTACCGAGTTAAGCTCAGCAACATCACCTACTTGAGTAGTCGTCGCCCATTCTTTGATAATGTGTAATTGGGAAATATGTTGTCGGGAAGTAAATCGACCATCTTCATAACTGCGCTCAAGCCGATAAAGACAGACATAATTAGCTCGACCTTTTAGTAAAATAACTTTTCCAGTATAAGACAAAACATTTTTTATAATGGGAATATCTTTAAAAAATAATTGATCTTGAAGATTTTTTGTTCCAGTGGAAATAATTGCTTTTTTTTGGGCAAGCAATAAAGGAACTAAATAACCAAAGGTTTTTCCCGTGCCGGTGCCAGCTTCGATAATAAGTTGCGTATTTAATTGTAAAGCACGCTCGATGGATTCTGCCATTTGTTGTTGTGCAAAACGCGGATTAAAATGAGGGACTTCTTTTTTTAAAAGGCCGTTATCACCTAAGATGTCTTGAGCGGTGTGCATATTAATTTTAGGCCTGTAATTTGAACACTTCCAACTTTGTCATGCCAGCGTGCTTCTCTTTAACACAAGATGTAGGGTGGACAAAGCGCAGCGTGTCCACCGTGCAAACTAACAAAAACAACAATCAATCGCGTTAGTGAATCGGTGGGCACGCTGCGCTTTGCCCACCCTACAAAACTGAGAGTGAATCATTTTTCCAAAAACTTTAATTTATCAGGCACATTTTCCCACTCTTTAGCATCAGCAGGTGCATCTTTGATGCGCGTAATATTCGGCCAGATTTCAGCGAGTTCTTTATTGAGAGTTAAATATTCTTGATACTTTTCAGGTAAATCATCTTCGGAATAAATAGCATTAACAGGGCATTCAGGCTCACATAAGGCACAATCAATACATTCATCTGGATTAATGGTAAGAAAATTAGGACCTTCATAAAAGCAGTCCACAGGACAAACTTCGACACAGTCTGTATATTTACAGCGTATACATTGTTCAGTTACTACGAAAGTCATTGAGGAGTTGCCTCAACAAAGAAAAAATAAAAATGGTGCCCGAGGCCGGAATCGAACCGGCACGAGAGTCGCCTCTCGAGGGATTTTAAGTCCCTTGCGTCTACCTGTTCCGCCACCCGGGCACACTCAAAAAAATCAGGTATATCTTTAATCATGTAAAGGCTGAGGTCGGAATCGAACCGGCGTACACGGCTTTGCAGGCCGCTGCATAACCACTCTGCCACCCAGCCATAAATAACTTACTCACACCAAATCTGGAGCGGGAAACGAGACTCGAACTCGCGACCCCAACCTTGGCAAGGTTGTGCTCTACCAACTGAGCTATTCCCGCACTCTTAGAAACTAAATATTCATTTAATTTCTATTAAAACTGGCAAGCGCTAATTCTATCCAAGGACCCCTGAGAGTCAAGCATTTTTTACTTTAATTCAGGCCAAGCTGCTTTGATATAAATCACCATAGACCATATTGTTAGCACTGCAGCAATATAAAGGAATAAATATCCTGACAAAACAATAAAAGGCGGGGTTGATGAATCACAATATAATAAAACGAGTAATGCAATCATTTGAATTGCCGTTTTAATTTTACCTAAATGTGAAACAGCAACACTGGTACGCTTGCCTAATTCTGCCATCCATTCACGTAAAGCAGAGACAATAATTTCACGACTGACAATAATGGCCGCAGGAATTGTTAAAAAAGCAATAGGAATGGAAAAAACATGCTTATGTAAACTAATAAATTGAAATTGTGGCTCACCAACAATGAGCACTAAAGCAATGCAAACAATAATTTTATCAGCAACCGGGTCTAAAAAAGCCCCTAATCGAGTAGAAAGACTTAAACTGCGCGCAAGATAACCATCAAGCCAATCCGTAATACATGCCAAAGCAAAAATAATAGCGGCGATAATATGACCCCATGGGCCTGGCGTATAAAAAACAAACACGAAAAACGGAATCACGATGATTCGTGCTAAAGTAAGAATGTTTGGTAAATTGATCATACTTATACCGACGCATTATGTAAGGCTTCAAATATACGCTCTGCTAGTGACCGGCTAATTCCCGGCACTTTTAAGATCTCATCAAGACTAGCATGATTGATAGCTTGAATTCCACCAAAGTAACGTAATAATTCACGCCGGCGTTTTGCGCCAATCCCAGGGATCGACTCTAAGGTAGAAGTATGACGTTTCTTATCACGTCTTTGTCGATGCCCGGTAATAGCAAATCGATGCGCCTCATCCCGGATATGTTGAATTAAGTGTAATGCCGATGAGTCAGTCGGTAAATTCATGGGAGTATGTCCGGCTCTAATCAGAGTTTCATAACCAGGTTTACGTCCTATCCCTTTTGCAATACCGATTAAAATGACCCCGGTATGAATTCCAAGCTCTTCTAAAATGATATGAGCTGCATTTAATTGTGCTTTACCGCCATCAATAAATAAGATATCTGGAACTTTGCCTTCACCACTTTGTGCTCGCTTATAACGACGCGCAAGAGCTTGTTTCATCGCTGCAATATCATCACCTGGCGTAATATCACTAATATTAAAACGTCGATAATCTGATTTTAACGGGCCATTTCTATCAAAGACAACACATGAAGCAACGGTTTCTTCACCCATGGTATGACTTATATCAAAACATTCTAGACGCGATGGCGTATCCGTTAATTTTAATGCTGTTTTTAAAGCAGAAAAACGTTCTTGAATATTATATGTATTTACCATTTGCGTAGCGATCGATTGCTTAGCATTGGTGGTTGCTGTTTCCAACCATTTATTTCTTTCACCTCTCACTCGAGTCGATAAATTAACTTTATAATTGCACTGCTCGCTCAGTGCGCTCTCTATCCATTCTTTGTCTGGTAAATCAAAAGCAAGAATAATTTCTTTAGGAATATCTTGATCTATCGTACTTAAATAATGCTGCAAAATAAAAGCAGAAATAATTTCCTCAGCCGTTGCATTAACTGACAGAGAAGGAAAATAAGATCGACTTCCTAAGATTCTACCATGCCGAATAATTAATAATTGTATGCAAGCTATTCCTGAAGTACTCGCAAAACCAATAACATCCACCTCTCCTTCCATAGAGCTAACAAACTGACGTTGTTGAATTTCACGTAAATTTAATATTTGATCACGAAATTTTGCGGCATTTTCATAGTTTTTTGTGTGTGCGGCGATTTCCATTTTTTGACTTAATGCGTCAATGATGATTTTATTTTTTCCTTGTAAAAATAAAATAGCTAACTGAAGATTCTCTTGATACTCATCAATTGAAATAAGCTTTACACAGGGCCCAGTACAGCGTTCTATTTGATAAAGCAAACAAGGTCTAGCACGCGTACGAAAAAAATGATCTGTACATGTGCGAATACGAAATAACTTTTGAATCATTTGAATCGTTTCACGCACAGCTAAAGAATTGGGGTAAGGCCCAAAATAATGACCGGATTTTTTTTTATTGCCACGATAAAAATCGATGCGAGGATAAGGTTGATCTGCTGTAATCAAAATATAAGGATAGCTTTTATCATCGCGAAATAGCACATTATAATGCGGCTTATGCTTTTTAATTAAATTACATTCTAGTAAAAGTGCTTCATTTTCCGTACGTGTAACAATAATTTCTATGTTAACAATATGCTTAACAAGCGCTTGCGTTTTAATATCTTTGGATTTTGCAGAAAAATAGCTGGAAATACGTTTTTTAAGATTACGCGCCTTACCAACATAAAGAATATCACCCTTTTCCCCTAGCATTTGATAAACGCCTGGGAGATGAGGAAGATTATATAAAAGTTCTTTAATATTACGCATTAAATCGTGACTATAAGTCTTCTGGTGCTGCTTTTTGATGCCCTTCTACTAACCCTAATCGAATAGCCAATAATGTCAGCTCAACATCACTGTGTATACTGAGTTTTTCAAAAATACGGTAACGATAACTATTTACTGTTTTAGGACTTAAACATAACTTTTCTGAAATATCTTGAACCTTTTGTCCACTGGTAATCATTAACATAATTTGTAATTCACGCTCTGATAAAATATCGACCGGTGATGCTTCATCTTTCACGAATCGCTTTAAAGCGAGCTGCTGAGCAATCTCAGAGCTAATATAACGTTGACCAGAATGAACAGTCCGAATTGCGCGCACCATTTCATCGGCATCACAACCTTTTGTTATATAACCTGCTGCTCCTGCCTGCAAAAATCGTGATGGATATGGTTCATCATCACAAACGGTCAAGGCTAAAACTTTAATTTCTGGATTATGACGTAATAATTTTCGGGTTGCTTCTAGCCCGCCAATACCTGGCATTTGCACATCCATCAAAACAACATCAGGGATTAATTCTTTTGCTAAACGAATGGCTTCTTCACCATTACTCACTTCACCCAATACTTTAATTCCACTAACATCTTGTAAAAGACGTTTAATTCCAATGCGTATTAGCTCATGATCATCTACTAATAAAACTTTAATCAAGTTCGCACCCCATGTTCTTATACATGATATATGATAATTTGGCGGAGAGAGAGGGATTCGAACCCCCGGAGCCCGTGAGAGCTCAACGGTTTTCAAGACCGCCGCTTTAAACCGCTCAGCCATCTCTCCTACGAACAAGGCTTTATGTGCCCGTGTCATTGTAGATGTACTTAATAAAATATGGCGAAACGCCACACTGCCAAATTTAGAGAAATAACTTAAATAAGTCAAGCAATAACAAACGATATCTGTCTTCTAGAAACTATTCAGTGGTCAAGAGTTTGGTGGGCATGCTGCGCTTTGCCCACCCTACGTTTTTAACTTTACAGTGAGGTGTTATATTTTTTTGGGAAATATGGGGTATATCACAATTTGATTGTATTAAAAATGTAGGGTGGACAAAGCGCAGCGTGCCCACCAAGCTCTTAGCTGCTGAATAGCTACTCTTCCATTAAAAATATGTTATTATGCTGTAGCGATTATTGTTCTATTATGTCTTTTTATCATACATAAAAAACTGGAGTATCTATGCAACGCTTTAATCAATCAACTGTTGTTCGAAATCAAGACTCCCTATTAAAAACGCATTCTGTGTTACGTAATACCTATATACTCTTAGGTTTTACTTTGCTTTTTAGCTCTGGATGTGCAGCTTTGGCCGTTAATATGCAAGCCAGCTTCGGCGCTGCTATCGCAACATCCATACTTGCGCTGGTTTTACTTTTTGTAACGTCTGCTTTACGTAACAGTGCCTGGGGTATTGTTGCCGTATTTGCTTTTACTGGCTGCATGGGATACTCAATGGGCCCAATGTTGAATCATTTTATTCATGGCTATACTAATGGTGGAAAGTTAATTATCACAGCGCTAGGGGGTACTGGTATTACTTTTTTTGTGTCATCCGCCTACATTATCGCAACTAAAAAAGATTTAAGTGGCTGGAGTAAAACCTTAACCATAGGATTAATTGTTTGCTTGGTTGCTATCATTGCTAATTTATTCTTAAAAATGCCCGCTATGCAATTAGGAATATCTTGCTTACTTATTTTTATTTCTACTATGTTAATGATGTATGACACTAGCCGAATTATTAATAATGGTGAAACAAATTATATTATGGCGACGATTAGTTTATTTATTGACATTCAAATGTTATTTCAAAATTTACTTAATTTGTTGGGTGTATTTGGGAATAGAGAGTAAAGCCAAGGAGTTGGTGGGCACGCTGCGCTTTGCCCACCCTACTAGATGCCAGCTAGAAACATGCTGGCATGACAAGATTTCGTAGGGTGGGCAAAGCGCAGCGTGCCCACCAAACTCCTTAGTTATCACTCTTTTAACCAAAGACACTTGCCTTGAGCTTTTATGCTTTGCAAGTGTGCTGTATGTTCTGCAATCTCTTGATCATTTGCTAAAAGAACTGCTAAATTTCTTGGGGTCGTATTCATTAGTATCAACTCACTATTTTCTGAAGTAACAGCCTCTACGCTTTCCTCTTCATCAAATAAACTGCCTTGCCCACCGGTCATTGCCAGATAAACTTGGGCTAATAAATGCGCGTCCAATAATGCGCCGTGCATTTCACGCTGAGAATTGTCGACTAAATAACGCTTACAAAGCGCATCTAAACTATTTCTTTGTCCAATATGTAATTGTCTCGCTATCACTAAACTATCAATAATACGACAATATTCATGGAGTTTTTTCCATTTTTGTTTAGTCAGAGATAATTCATGATTAATAAATCCGGTATCAAAGGGAGCATTGTGAATAATTAATTCTGCACCATCAATAAAATCCATAAATTCTTTTGCTACGCTAGAAAACAAGGGTTTATCACTTAAATATTCATTGGTAATACCATGAACAGCCAAAGCGCCCTCTTCTACTTCACGCTCTGGATTAATAAATTGATGATAGCGTCTGCCAGTAAATTTTCGATTAACTAATTCAATACAGCCAATTTCAATAATTCGATGACCATCAGCAGGCTGCAAACCCGTAGTTTCTGTATCTAAAACGACTTGACGCATATTACTTCCTCTTGCTCTTAAATAGTTTTATTTATTTAACATCGTATCAATGGCTTGATTTGCAATGGCATCGGCTAATTCATTTTCAGGATGACCATTATGTCCTCTGACCCAGTGCCAGCTGACTTGATGACGTTGTGATTCTTTTTCTAACTCTTGCCATAAATCAGCATTTTTTACCGGTTTTTTATCGGATTTTAACCAATTATTTTTTTTCCAGGTTGGCAACCATTCTTTAATGCCTTTTTGTACGTATTGTGAATCGGTATAAAGCTCAACTACACAGGCTTGACTTAAAGCTGCTAACGCTTTAATTGCAGCTAATAGCTCCATTCGATTATTTGTTGTTGCTGCCTCAGCGCCAGAAAAAATTTTTTCAATTTTACCATAACGTAACAAAGCCCCCCAACCACCTGGTCCCGGGTTACCACGACAAGCACCATCCGTATAAATTAAAACATGTTTCATAATTGTTTCCGTATACTCGATCCCGATATAGTATAATCTATCGCGCCCGCACCCGATAATTCTTGCGTCCATTGCATGCGTATCGGTGTCAGCGGAATCACTTTTGCCTTAGCTTTAATAATATAAATACCGCCGAAAGGTTTATAACACTTATTACCTATCCATTCGAGAAATTTTAAATTATTAAAAACATTTCGGTGCTGTGTAGGCGGACGAAAATATAAGGTTTGTTGTGTCTCTAACTCAAAATCAACAAGCGCTAACCATTTTTTAATTGTCGAAGGGTGAATAAAGTTTCCTGACCAAGGAACATTTTTATTTTTCATCTGCAATTTTTTTAATCCCCACAAACTGTACGGATTAAATCCTATAATAAAAATATATCCCTCTGGTTTTACAATCCGACAAGCTTCAGATAAAAGTTGATGCGGGTTATCAGTAAGCTCCAACATATGTGGAACAAAAACTTGATCAATACTACCTGACTGAATCGGTAGCTCATAAAACTCACCCTCAATGTAATTCATATTTTTTTCACGGTTAAACAAAGGACCGAGTAAAAATTGATGCGCTACAGCACTTGATTGCAATAATGTGTGCTGGTTAGTCGCCCCTAACAACAATGCATTATTACCATAATGCCCTAAGGTCAATAAGGATAAGGCATTTAGCTCAGCCGTTAACAAACTTTTCCCTAAAAAAGAAGTTAGCCAATGATTCCATTGATGAATAGTCCTATATGTTTTTACCAAGGTAGCTCCGTTGTTTGTTTTTTTAGTCTTAAGGTGGAATAGTATTCAATACTAAAGTAATTATACAGCAGCCAGAGAGTTTGGTGGGCACGCTGCGTTTTGCCCACCCTACTAGATGCCAGCTAGAAGCACGCTGGCATGACAAGATTTCGTAGGGTGGGCAAAACGCAGCGTGCCCACCAAACTCTCTGGCTGCTGAATAGTTACACACTAAATAGCATTCAAAGCATATAGTATAACGTCAATAAACAAGATTGTAAGTGCTAGCCTCTCATCATTATCAGGCCATTTTTTGCTCCATAACTGCAAAAATTGCCTTTATTATATGCTATGCGTCATTACTTGGCGCTCAGAGAGCTTGGTGGGCACGCTGCGCTTTGCCCACCCTACTAGATGCCAGCTAGAAACATGCTGGCATGACAAGATTTCGTAGAGTGGGCAAAGCGCAGCGTGCCCACCAAACTCTCCGCCTGCCAAACAATGACACCTCTCAAGTCTTTGCTCGAATAAGGATTTATGTGGTAGACTGCACACAGTTTTCCTGTTATCAAAATTAAAGCAAATCTAAAATTCGAGATTGCATGAAGTATTCCTGGCGAAAATTTACATTTAATTTTATCTTGTCTAGTTTGTTTATTTTTATACTAAAGAGCACATGTTGGGCTGTGCCTAATATTGAAGGCATTCAACATTATCAAAAAAGTTTACGCTCATCTCCAGAACATAAACAAAGACTAGCAGCTGATATCTATCGTTACAATAATGCAGATAATATCTGGGATACATTGCGTCGTGAATTTACGCTGCCACATTATGAAGATAATCCGCGAGTACAAGAACAAATAGAATGGTTTATGAATAACCAAGATTTTTTATATCGATCAGCCGCACGTGCCGCGCCTTATTTATATTATATTTTGCAACAAATTAGACAACGACATCTGCCTGCTGAAGTAGCATTAATACCGATAATAGAAAGCTCTTTTAATCCATTTGCTTACTCATCAGCAGGTGCCGCAGGAATTTGGCAAATGATGCCTAATACTGCATCAGGATATGGAATCAAACAAAATTGGTGGTATGACGGCAGACGTGATGTTATCGCTTCTACCAAAGCTGCACTCAGTCATTTAGCTTATTTAGACGGTTTTTTTAATGGTAACTGGCTTTATGCCACTGCAGCATATGATACTGGCGAGGGCAATGTTCTTAGTGCAATTAAAAAAAATATACGCAATGGGGTGAGCACAGATTATTGGTCTCTCCCTGTTGCGCAAGAAACACGTCTTTATATTCCAAAATTATTAGCGCTTGCAGTTATTATTAGTCATCCTGAACAATTTCCAATTGAATTACCTTATGTTCGCAATGCCCCCTATCTTGCACAAATTGATATAGGTGGCCAAATTGATTTAAGCCAGGCAGCTTTACTAGCGGGCTTAAGTTTAAAAGAACTAAAGCAGCTTAATCCAGGATACAATCGCTCAGCAACAGATCCTAATGGTCCATTTAAAATAATTTTACCTATCGAAAATGTTGAGGAATTTACCGAAAATTTAGACACCTCACCACTCTATGATAAAATTAACTGGGTACATTATAAACTTAAATATGGTGACACACTGGCATCTGTTGCAAAACGCTTAAATACAACCGCTGTTATTTTACGCCAAGCAAATCCAATCATGGCAGACAATTTAAAGCCCGGAATGAGCCTTGTCGTTCCTCGAACGATTCCGGCTTTATCTAAAACAATTTTAGAAGCCGAGCAAACATCAGCTCCGCCAATAACGAATAATAAATTGAAACATAAATTACAAGAAGTTGCGCTGAATGATCAATTAAAAAAAACCGATACTGCTTATGCCTTACAACCTGGCGACACGCTTTATATGATCCGTGTAGGTGATGATATCGCTAAAATTGCTAAACGTTTTCATACTTCAACTACTAATTTACAAGTTGCTAATAATTTAAATCAAAACGTAGCATTACAAGTGGGTGAGCAATTGATTATCCCTACTCATGTCATTAGCAATGCCGCTCCTCGGAATGAAATAGCACCTGGAGATACGCTTTATATGGTTCGAAAAGGTGATACTATTGAAAAAATAGCTAGAAAATATAAAATGAACCCCGCCAATCTTCGTCTTGCTAATTTAAAAAGTAATAGCGTAATTCAAGAAGGTGACGAATTAATTATACCCGCACGTGTTGTTACTATTCAGCGACGAGAAAGTGCGTGAGTGTGGTAACTATTCAGCAGCGAGAAAGCTTGGTGGGCACGCTGCGCTTTGCCCACCCTACTAGATGCCAGCTAGAAGCACGCTGGCATGACAAGATTTCGTAGGGTGGCAAAGCGCGGCGTGCCCACCAAACTCTCTCGCCGCCGAATACTGACTGAATGTGACAATTAAAAGAGGACATTATGAATATTAATGAAAAAATTGCTATTGAATTAAATATTAAACCCCATCAAGTCACTGCCGCAATCGAATTGTTGGATGGCGGTGCGACCGTTCCTTTTATCTCGCGCTATCGTAAAGAAGTCACTGAAGGGTTAACAGACACTCATTTGCGAATGCTAGAAGAAAGATTGCATTACTTACGTGAGTTAGAAGACCGTCGGCAAACCATTCTTAAAAGCATTAGCGAACAAGATAAGCTGACTCCTGAGCTAGAAAAATCCATTTTATCTGCTGATAATAAAGCGGTATTAGAAGATTTATATTTACCTTACAAACCAAAACGACGAACCAAAGCACAAATTGCAGTTGAAGCAGGATTAGAACCACTTGCATTAAAATTATTAAATAACCCTACTCATGTTCCAGAAGAATTAGCTAATGATTTTATTAATGTTGAAAAAAACATTAACACCTCAGCAGAAGCGCTCGATGGTGCTCGACAAATTTTAATGGAACAATTTGCAGAAAATGCTGAATTGATTGGTGAATTAAGACATTATTTATGGAATCACGGCATTCTTAAAAGTGAAGTTATTAAAGGTAAAGAACAAGAAGGCAGTAAATTCGCCGATTACTTTGATTTTAATGAAGCGATAAAAAAAATCCCTTCACATCGAGCACTTGCTTTATTTCGTGGCCAACGAGAAGAATTTTTACGCGTCAATTTAACCTTGGCAGAACCAGAAGAAACAACGTGTAAACATTCTATTGCTAAACAATTTGGAATCTACAATCAAAATAGAGCCGCCGACACATGGCTATTAGAAACTGTTACCTGGACATGGCGAATTAAATTATTTTTAAAATTAGAAATTGAGCTAATGGTACGATTACGTGAAAGTGCTGAGGAAGAAGCTATAAAAGTTTTTTCCAACAACTTAAAACATTTACTCATGGCTGCGCCTGCCGGATCAAGAGTCACCTTGGGCTTAGATCCAGGATTACGTACCGGCGTTAAAGCAGTTGTCATTGATGGTACAGGCAAGTTGCTAAGTTATTTAACTATCTTTCCACATGCGCCGCGCAATGACTGGGATGCTTCAATTGCTGTACTCGCCAAGTTATGTGAAAAATTTCAAGTTGATCTTATTAGTATTGGTAATGGCACTGCCTCACGTGAAACAGATCGATTAGTCCTTGAATTAAAAAAACGACATCCAGAATTAAAATTTGCGAGCATTGTCGTTTCTGAAGCAGGTGCTTCAGTGTATTCGGCATCTGAACTTGCAGCACATGAGTTTCCTACCTTGGATGTAACATACCGTGGAGCAGTTTCTATTGGTCGACGCTTACAAGATCCACTTGCTGAATTAGTAAAGATCGATCCAAAATCAATTGGTGTTGGGCAATATCAACATGATGTAAATCAATTTAAATTATCTCGAACCTTGCAATCGGTAATGGAAGATTGTGTTAATGCTGTTGGCGTTGATCTTAATACTGCCTCAGCTTCACTATTAAGCTGTGTTGCTGGATTAAACAGTACGGTAGCAAAAAATATTGTTGCTTTTCGCGATGAAAATGGCAAATTCAATAATAGACATCAACTTAAAAAAGTTGCTCGCTTAGGTGATAAAGCTTTTGAACAAGCGGCAGGATTTCTACGTGTAGTGAATGGTGATAATCCATTAGACTCTTCGGCAGTACATCCAGAAGCCTACAATGTTGTTGAATCTATTTTAGCAAAACAAAAAGTGAGCTTGAAAGAAATAATGGGTAATACGCGGTTGCTTAAAAGCGTTAATGCGGCAGAATTTACTAATGAACATTTTGGTTTGCCGACTGTGATTGATATTTTAAGTGAGCTTGATAAACCAGGGCGCGATCCACGTCCTGAATTTAAAACCGCAAGCTTTAAAGAAGGAGTTGAAACACTCAATGATTTACACAGTGGCATGATATTAGAAGGTGTAGTAACTAACGTAGCAAATTTTGGTGCTTTTGTTGACATTGGTGTTCATCAAGATGGATTAGTGCATGTTTCTATGATAACGAATCGCTTTATTAAAGATCCAGGTGAAGTTGTTAAAGTCGGTGATATTGTTAAAGTAAAAGTATTAGAAATAGATATTCCACGTAAACGTATTCAATTAAGCATGAAATTAACGGAAGATGCTGTGCCAACGCAAGCACGTTCATCTGCGCCACCACCTGTTAAAAAGAATAATGCCTTTAGTCAGGCTTTTTCACAAGAAAGTGCTTTAGGGAGTGCTTTGCTGGATGCGATGAAGGGTAAACGGTAACCAGGAGCTAGAGTTTGGTGGGCACGCTGCGCTAGATGCCAGCTAGAAGCACGCTGGCATGACAAGATTTCGTAGGGTGAGCAAAGCGCAGCGTACCCACCAAACTCTTTGAGCAATTACCAGAGCAATAATTCACATTGCTAATTCTTTGAAAAATATTATAATAATTCATATGCAAATACCTCTCAACCAAAAATTTTCGCTCAGCGAAATTCGTTCGTTGTTGAAGCTTGCGATTCCACTTATCTTAACTGGACTCATCGAGTCTTCTATTGGGTTTTTTTCTACCTTATTTTTAGCTCACCTAGGCCAGAAAGAACTGGCTGCGGGTGCTCTTGTTTCTTGGTTATTTGTTACATTAATGATGATTCTTTGGGGTTCCCTCACCTCAGTCAGTGTCTTAGTTGCTCAGAAATATGGCGCAAAAGATGAAAAAGGTATTTCTTTAATCTTACGTGATGGTATTTTCCTCGCATTAATCATTACCATACCTGCGTTTTTATTGTTGTGGAATATGGCTCCTATCTTATTACTTGTAGGACAAGATCCGAGCATTGTAGTACTTGCTAATGCCTATTTGCATGGGCTAGCCTGGGGTCTACCAACTGATTTGATTGCACTCGTATTATTACAATTTTTGATTGGTCTTGGTCACGCCCGAACCAGTATGTTCTTTACCATCTTATGGGTGCCTGTTTCTGTCATTATTATTTATATATTAATGTTTGGTAAATTAGGCTTACCGGCCCTAGGCATTGCTGGCATTGGCTGGGGAATGACGCTCAGCTATTGGATTACGACAACAGGTTTATTTATTTATTTGTTAGTCCATAAAAACTATCAACAATATTTTAACTCTATTTTCGATTTTCATTCACCCTATTTTACTAAAGAGTTATTAGCGGTAGGTATTCCTATTGGTTCAATGTATTTTGTTGAAGTGGGCTTTTTCCTGGCAGTAACATTAATTATGGGACATTTAGGCGATCAAATCCTAGCAGCTAATCAAATTGTTCTGCAATACATGGGATTATTCATGGCCGTCATGTTTTCTATTGCTCAAGCAGTAACGATTCGTATGGGACATAAAATAGGCGCCAAACAATTTGTTGTTGCTCAGCAAACAGCTTATGCCGGTATTTTTATAACTGTTATCTTCATGTCAATTATCGCTGCTCTTTTTTATTTTTTCCCTCATTATCTTATTGCTTTAGATTTAGATATTCATAATTCAAAAAATGCTGAAGTAATAAAACTTACCACCAGCTTTTTAGCTATTTGTGCCTTGTTCCAATTATTTGATGCAATACGAGTTACATTATTTGGCGCACTGCGCAGTTTAAAAGATACACGTTATACATTACTTGTTTCTCTTATCAGTTTTTGGTTTTTAGCCTTACCATTAGGTTATTTATTAGCGATCCCACTTACGTTAGGAGGAGATGGTATTTGGTGGGGAATGGTGATAGGCGCCAGCTTTGGATTAGTTTTACTTTACTGGCGCTTCAAATATAAAGTTAAACGCATATTATCTTATTAATTATTAATATTCATATCTGGATAATAATTTGCATCATCATCCATACTTCCTCTATCGATGTACCGACTTGATTCAGTTTCATCGTTAGTATAATAAAGCGCATCCCGATATGAAGTGGGCATTCCAGAAAATTCAACATAGCTTCTAGACCAATGCTGCAGACATCCACGCACTTCTCTTTGACACTGTACTTGAACACGTTGATACCCACAACGATCAGCACAAGGATTGCAACAAGGCACCGTATTATAATAAACAGCAATTTCATAATGTGTGCGTCGATGCGATTTATGATGAGTATACTTATGCTTATTGACCTTGTGATAAACTTTATGCGGACAGGAGTGATGACGTACAGGATAGTGATGCACTACTTTTTTATAGACCACAACATTATTACATTCCTGACAACCATCATAAGCTTGATAATATTCCGCACGAACGCTGCAAGTAAATGTGAATGTGATAATTAAGATTAAAAACGAGAGAAACTTATTACTGACTAAAAATTTAGTTTTCATAATGCTATCCCCTCAATGGTTTTATCATTCTTATAAAATGATTTTAACATTACTTAAAGACTAATGGGGAAATAACAAAACCCAAATATGGGCTAATTTAATGAATTTACAAATAAAATTTTTAAATTAAATATTATCTGTATAAATTTTGACAGGGGGAAATATTTTTTATTTTTTAAAAAATAATAATAAAAGCAATATATTGTTAAAAAAAATACTTTTAAGGTTGGTGGGCACGCTGCGCTTTGCCCACCCTACATTTTTAATATAATTAAATTGTGGCATACCCCGCATTTCACCAAAAATATAACACCCCGCCATAAATTCAAAAACGTAGGGTGGGCAAAGCGCAGCGTGCCCACCAACCTCAGTTACTTACGGATGAACCACGATATCATCTTCCATATAAATCTCACAGGGATCAGTGCTATATTTTTCACAAAAAGTTAAAGCATCTTTTTTAGCGACATCAATAGAAGACGCCGTGGTTTGATAACCATAAGCTCCCAATGCCGAAACAGCGAAAGCTTTATGTTGCGCAGCATTTAAAAAAATAACAAAATCTTTTTTACCCTGTGCTGATAGCTGAGCCGGAGCATTCGGCACTAATGCAAGTGAAATTTTAAATTCATCTAAACAACTTTTCACTACATGCCAATCTTGGCTCTCATTAGAGTTAAAAGGTAAATCTTTACTACGCGAACAATTGTTCATGCACACACTGTATTTTTGATTTGCATCACCGGGGGCTTGAAAAATTTCTGTCTCAGATCCTGTGTTTAATTCCACACTTTCTCCTTCACCACCTACTCCTGAACATGTTTTACCATCGGGTGAAAAACATAAACCACCGATAACACCTACCACACCGTCTTTTATTTTTGATTTTTCACCTATCCAATCCACTTTTATTTTGGTTTGACCATTAATAGCTGGCAATCCCATCTCTTCAAAAGTGCTAGGACAAGTTGCGTAAGTAATTCCAATCAATAAATTAAATAGTATAAAAATAATCGCATTTGTTTTATTCATGGTTAAACTCCTTTTTAGCGTTTTTTATTCAGGCGCTTTTGTAACTATTCGATAGTTAGAGAGCTTGGTGGGCACGCTGCGCTTTGCCCACCCTACGAAATCTTGTCATGCCAGCGTGCTTCTAGCTGGCATCTAGTAGAGTGGGCAAAGCGCAGCGTGCCCACCAAACTCTCTAGCGGCTGAGTAGCTACGCACTTTTTAAAAAAGCCACTTCATCAGTTGTTGACTTCCGTCCTAACAAAATATTTCGTTGTGGAAACCGACCGAATTCTTTAATTACTCGAAAGTGCGCATAAGCATAAGCAAGAAATAGTTGATAGACTTGCGTCGTTTCTGTCATCGACAAGGAAACTAAGGTTTGAAAAAGTTGAATAGATTGATCTTGTATTACTGAATTTTCTGCATGTACGAGCGGCATATAAAAAAAGACTCGCTCAATTAAGGTAAGAGATTGATCCATTTGTTGCTTTAAGCCTTCGAGACAAAGTGTTTGAGCTTGCTCATCATAAGCAAAAGCTTTATCTGAATCTCGATGTAAACTTCGCGTAAATTGATCTAATAAAATAATTAATGCCAGCCGGCCTCGTGGTGAAGATGTCCAATTTTTTAAATTACCTTGAACAGCAGCTTCATAATCTTTACTAAAATTTTTGATCATCAAATTTTTTAGCTCAGGATTTTCTCCAAACCAAAGATTGGTTCGATCGCTCGTTGGTAAATCAGCATGTCCTAAATCACCAAACCAAAAACCAAGAATTTCATGCGCTCGATCAGGCATAGGTACCCCCTATCCTTATAAGAATATCACAAAAAAGAACTGAATAATTTATTCTTCAATCAAAATACGTGTGCCAACAGGTATCTTGTTGAATAATTCAATAATTTCTGTGTTTCTCATTCTGATACAACCCTTAGAGCCTGGAATACCCATAGGAACATTATCGGGTGTGCCATGAATATAAATGTAGCGACGCATGGTATCTACATTTCCTAACCTATTTTTTCCAGGTTCTATTCCACTTAACCATAAAATACGTGTTAAAATCCAATCACGATTAGGAAAACTTTCTTTCAATTGCGGACTAAAAATTTCACCTGTGGACCTGCGCCCCACAAAAACCCTATTTTCAGGCTCATTAGCACCTATTTTTGCTCTAATGATATGCCAACCACGGGGAGTTTTTTCACTGCCTGCAATTTCGCCAGCTCCATTTTTTCCAGATGAAATAGAATATTCCTTGATTAAAACAGAGTCTGCAAATAGCTGCATTAATTGAGTACTGATTTTAACTTTTAATGTAATCACATTATTGCCCTCATTAAATTAACAATTAACTTTTCAGTCATCTGAGCTTTATCTTGGCTGGGATCAAATTCAACAATTTCCATCCCTAGGCATTGTTGATTATTTGCTAACAAAGTAAAAGCTGTTATTAATTCATTTCCCGGAATTCCATCCAATACTCTCATTGCTGTACCAGGCGCATCTTTAGGATCAATACTGTCAATATCAAGACTAATACCAAAGCCAACAGTCTTCGCAGATACAATGTGTAGTGCTTCAATCATAACTTGTTGTATGCCGCGCTTTTTAACTTCATCCATAAAAAAAATACGCACATTGAGTTTTTGTAATAGCGCAAGTTCCGCTGCTTCATAACTTCGCGCACCAATAAGACAAATATTTTGTGGTTTTAAATAAGTCTCTTCTTTATAAAGCTGGGTAAGTGATGAATCACCATAACCTAACAAACAAGCTAAAGGCATTCCATGCAAATTACCGGTTTCTGATGTTGCGGGAGTATGGCTATCTAAATGAGCGTCTATCCAAATTAGGCCAATTGGGCCCTCAGTACGTTTTGCATGACTGACACCACTCCAAGTGCCAATGGCTGAAGTATGATCACCGCCAATAACAGTAAAAAATTTCTTTTCTTGCACTAACTTTTCAGTCAATGCAGCCAGTTCTTTGCAAAGATAATGCACAATGATTGATTTAGAAGCATGAGACATATCTGGCTCTAACATCGCCAACCAATTAAGCTTAACTTTTAAATCGTTTAAATAAGGAGAATCCTTTAAAATGCCAGGGCCAGCATGACTACCACCACTGGCAGCAGCAACATCAGAAGCATAACCAATTAATTGAATTAATTCCCGTTGCATATTAAATGACTCCTTGCATAATCGATCATTACCCAACATGGACGATGATCGATGTCACAACAATACTTAACTATTTAATTCCTGTCACAGAAAAATGAGCTGTCGTTGAACCCAAACCAGTTAATGTGCAATTAACTGTTGCGCCAATTGCAACTTTTAATGAAGAAATGGTATATCCGACAGGAAGGCCATTTGGTATTGCACGCGCAATATCAACACAATTAGTCACTGAAATTCCTTTGGTAGAATTAGCTAGTCGTGATTTATAATTAGCCGTATTTGCTGCGGCTAATGCTTCTGCTAAAGCTGTTGTCTCAGCTTTTTGTGCTTCTGTTTTTACATCAAAATACCTTGGTACTGCAATAATCGCTAAAACAACTAATACAGCAAAAACAATAATTAATTCTGTTAGCGTAAAGCCTGCGTTTTTTTGCATTATCATAATCTCCTAATGTATAACTATTACCTAATAATAACAACTTGATGAATTTTAGCTAGGTAACTATTCAGCGATCAGGGAGTTTGGTGGGCACGTTGCGCTTTGCCCACCCTACATTTTTTATAATTTATTTTGTCATTTTTTGTAGGGTGGGCAAAGCGCAGCGTGCCCACCAAACTCTTATTCTTCCCCAGCAAAATAATCTAACGATTGCATTTCTAATAATCGAGAATTTGTACGCGTATATTCTAAAATCATATACCCTCGATTATAAATTTCTGATACTGGCTCAGCAGCAGAAATAACTAATTTAACATTGGCATCATAAAACACGTCAACTAAACTAATAAATAAACAAATCATGTCTTTTGCATTGGGCTCAATAACAGGAATATCGCTAATAAAAACGGTTTTATATATTTTTGCAATCGCAAGATAATCTTTTTGACTGCGAGGAACTGAACAAATATCCTTAAACTTAAACCAAATAATTTGTGCTGTACGTTTGTAAATAGGAATTAAACGATCACATATTTCAACCGGATCTTCGATAATTTCAGCATTTTCTGCTAAAACACTAAATGTTTTTTCCATTTTTTTTTGGTTAGCTTCATTTAACGGGGTATAAAATACTCCGGCTTCTTTTAAATGACGCAAACGATAATCGATTATCGTTGGAATATGTAAAACATGCGTATTTTTTTTAAATAACTCAATTGCAGGTAAAAACTGTGATCGTTGTAATCCGTGTTTATATAAATCATCGGGAGGTACATTAGACGTACAAACTAGACAAACTCCTCGCGCAAATAAAGCGCGAAATAATCGACCTAACAACATTGCATCGGTAATATCAGAAACAAAAAGCTCATCAAAACACAGGACTAAGCTGGTTTTAGCAATTTCTTCCGCCACTAGCTCTAATGGGTCAGAGTGACCTTGAAACTTGGCTAAATCAGTATGAACCAACTGCATAAATTGATGAAAATGCATGCGCATTTTATTTTCAATAGGCAAGCATTGAAAAAAACAATCCATCAGCAGAGTCTTACCAATACCTACCCCACCCCATAAATAAATACCTGTTATTAATTTTGGTTTATATAACCAAGAAAACAAGCCCTTAGACCGATGCTGACTTTCCTTAATTATGGCTAAAAAAACCTGCTGTAACGCTTCAAGCGCCACGATTTGCTGAGGATCATGGGAAATCACCCCGCGTGCACACTGCTGCTGATAGTAATCTAAAGGCGTCATTGATAACTCATCGCTACATAATATTGATATGATATACTGCACACCCTTTTTTAAAAATAGGTATTTATTATGGAGCTATGTCCGTGTGGATCAAATAATCAGTATGTTGAATGCTGTGAGCCATTTATCCGTGGTGAAAAAAAGCCAAAAACACCCGAAGAACTGATGCGATCACGTTATTCTGCCTATAATAAAATGCATCTCGATTATATCGCTCAGACTATGCGCGGACCCGCTGCAAGTGACTTTGATCCAAACCATGCTGAACACTGGAGTAGCCAAATAAAATGGCTGGGATTACAGGTTATTCGCTCTGAATCAGATGGAAAACAAGGAACAGTCGAATTTATTATTCATTACTCACATAATAACAATAAAGATGTGATGTATGAAATTAGTGAGTTTATTTGTGATAATGGCACGTGGTTTTATATCGATGGCGCTACACCAAAAATTGGCCGAAATGATACCTGCCCCTGTGGTTCTAAGAAGAAGTACAAAAAATGTTGTGGGGCCTAAAACCTCATTCCCGCTTTCGCGGGGATGATGAGAAGCGCGTTGGCAATAATAGGTGACTAATTAATAGTCATCATCGCCTGTCGCTGTATCAGCAGTAATGTCATCATTACTACTGCCTAATTCAGACGGTACCATAGGGCTAACTGTGTTTGAGCTTAAATCCATACCTGAAGCGCCAGCATTGGTAGCATTTCCAGAAATAGCGCCGATATTTTCTTGTGGTGCTGCCGCTTTACTTTCATCAGCAGGCTCAGCATAACTCAATGAAGATGCTACTAATGCTGACATTGCGATAATAATCCAATTTTTTACTTTCATAACTTTCTCCTAAAGTGATCTAAGTTGTTAATCTAATACTAATTCAAAGTTTTAGCCAATCTTTCTTCAGCAAAAAATCAGTATATAATTTGTCTTCTGCGCTCCCTGGCTCAGGATGCCAATTATACTTCCAATGCACAACTGCGGGAAGAGACATTAATATTGACTCAACTCGTCCTTTTGATTGTAGGCCAAATAATGTACCCCGATCATAGAGCAAATTAAACTCCACATAACGTCCACGCCGATAACACTGAAAATCACGCTCGCGTTGACCATAAGAAACTTTTTTGCGTTCATTAATAATAGGTTGATACGCTTTGACATAATGATCACCAACACTGCGCAAAAAAGCAAATGATGACTCAAAACCCCAAGCATTTAAATCATCAAAAAACAAACCGCCAATGCCACGAGGTTCGGCTCTATGCGGCAAATAAAAATAGTCATCACATCCTTGTTTAAATTTAGCATAGACCTCAGAACCGAAAGGATCACACGCATTTTTTGCCATGGTATGCCAATGAATACAATCTTTTTCAAAACCATAATAGGGCGTTAAATCAAATCCACCACCAAACCACCAGTGTGCAGCACCCTCTTTCTTTTCTACCACAATAAAACGAATATTAGCATGGCAAGTTGGCGCATAAGGATTTGTTGGATGGACAACGAGAGAAAGACCTAATGCTTGAAAAGGACAATTCGCTAATTCAGGACGACTGACTGTCGCCGCGCTTGGTAAAGAATGGCCAAAAACATGTGAAAAATTGACTCCGGCTTTTTCAATCACTGCGCCATCTGTTAAGATTCGCGTTATTCCACCACCACCGTCACCATGTTGCCATACATCTTCGCTAAATTTTTCATTCGTGCCTTCTTGCTCTAAAAAATTACAAATCTGATTTTGCAAATTCAGCAAATATGTTTTTACTCGTTGTATTGAAACAGGAAGATTAATTTGTTCTAGCTGCATAAAATAAAATATTACCTATTGGTGGGCACGCTGCGCTTTGCCCACCCTACAAAAATAAATTATAAAAAACGTAGGGTGGGCAAAGCGCAGCGTGCCCACCAAACTGCTGAATAGTTACAAAATTTTAGCAAATTCACAATTGCAGTCCTCATCATACCGCTATTTAACATAGATGTTAATGTTAAAAATGCGTATAATCATCTTATTTGATAACTATTTAGTAATTAGGTAACGCGTGAGCGCATGACTTAAAATTAAGCGACTTGCTTGCCATGGATGGCAAGCCTAAAACAGGGATGTTTCGCTTGGAGCGGCATTTTAAGTCATACGCTCACGCGTTACCTAATTGCTAAATAATCATTTTATTCATTGCTTTTGGGAGACAAGAATGACATCGATTGACAGCCTAAAAACTCGCCGTACACTGACTGTGAATAATATTAATTATGAATACTATAGCTTACCTAGCGCTCAAACAGCAGGTTTAACTGAATTATCTAAGCTGCCCTTTTCTCTTAAAATTTTATTAGAAAATTTATTGCGTTTTGAAGATGGACTGAGCGTTACTCTTGACGATATAAAAGCAATTAATCATTGGACACAAAATAAAACCTCCGATCGTGAAATTGCTTATCGTCCAGCACGGGTATTAATGCAAGATTTCACAGGTGTTCCTGCTGTTGTTGATTTAGCCGCGATGCGCGATGCGATCTGTAAAATGGGAGGAAATCCTGAGCGTATTAATCCTCTTTCTACAGTTGATTTAGTCATTGATCATTCCGTACAAGTCGATTATTTTGCTACAAAAAATGCTGAAGATTTAAATTCTAAATTAGAAATGCAACGTAATCGAGAACGATATGAATTTTTACGTTGGGGACAAAAAGCATTTGAAAATTTTCGTGTCGTTCCACCTGACACAGGTATTTGTCATCAAGTTAATTTAGAATTTTTAGCTAAAACCATTTGGTCACATGAAATAAATGGTACTCAATTTGCCTATCCTGATACCTTAGTCGGTACTGATAGTCATACGACGATGATTAATGGTTTAGGCGTATTAGGTTGGGGAGTTGGCGGAATTGAAGCTGAAGCCGCCATGCTAGGCCAACCTATTTCTATGCTGATTCCTGAAGTAATAGGAATGAAATTAACCGGCCAATTACGTGAAGGTGTTACAGCAACAGATCTTGTGTTAACTATCACCCAACAATTACGCAAAAAAGGTGTAGTAGGAAAATTTGTAGAATTTTTTGGTTCTGGATTACACCATTTAGCTTTAGCTGATCGAGCTACCATTGCTAATATGGCACCTGAATACGGTGCTACATGTGGATTTTTTCCTATTGATGAAGCAACCTTAACTTATTTACGTTTAACTGGACGTGATGCACAAACTGTCGCGCTCGTTGAAAGTTACGCTAAAACTCAAGGTTTATGGCATCATGCCGCGGCAAGTGATCCCCTCTTTACTGATACTGTCGAATTAGACTTAAGCAGCGTTGAACCTAGTCTTGCGGGTCCAAAACGTCCACAAGATCGTGTCTCACTGACTCAACTCATGCCTACATTTGATAAGTTATTAACTGAAAATAATCGTCTACATGAAAAAACCAAAGCGACACCAACCGATGCGGGTTACAATCTTCATCATGGCGATGTTGTCATTGCCGCAATTACCAGCTGTACGAATACTTCGAATCCAAGCGTTTTAATGTGTGCTGGTTTAGTCGCCAAAAAAGCGTTAAGCAAAGGTTTACAACGTAAACCATGGGTTAAAACTTCATTAGCGCCAGGTTCACAAGTCGTAACGCGTTATTTAGAAGAAGCGGGTTTACAAAAATATTTAGATGAATTAGGTTTTGGTTTAGTTGGTTATGGCTGTACAACATGCATTGGTAATTCCGGCCCTTTACCTGACCCTGTTGCTAATGCGATTAATAAAGATGATTTAATTGTTTCTGCAGTATTATCAGGTAATCGCAATTTTGAAGGGCGAGTTCATCCACAGGTCAAAGCGAATTGGTTAGCCTCACCACCATTGGTTGTTGCTTTTGCATTAGCTGGCACAACACAAATTGATTTAACTCAAGAACCATTAGGACAAGATACAAACGGTAAGCCAGTTTATCTTAAAGATATTTGGCCAAGCAATATAGAAGTTGCCCAGGCTGTTTCGCAAGTGAGTAATAAAATGTTTCGTGAACAATATGCCGATGTTTTTTCAGGCTCAACCGATTGGCAAAGCATGAATATTGCTGAATCAAAAACATATCCCTGGAAAGCGGATTCAACTTACATTCAAAACTCACCTTTTTTTGATAATATGACAGCAGAGCCTAATCACATTCATGATATAAAAAGCACGAGAATTTTAGCTTTATTAGGCGATAGCATCACCACCGACCATATCTCCCCTGCTGGATCCATTAAGGCGGATAGCCCTGCTGGAAAATACTTACTTTCTAAAGGTGTAAAAAAAGAAGATTTTAATTCTTTAGGTGCGCGACGAGGCAATCATGAAGTGATGATGCGCGGAACTTTTGCTAACATCCGCATTAAAAATGAAATGGTACCAGGAATTGAAGGCGGTATTACAAAATATATTCCTGACGATGAGGTCATGCCGATTTATGATGCTGCCATGCGCTATAAAGAAAATCATATTCCATTAATTATTATTGCAGGCAAAGAATATGGAACAGGCTCATCACGCGACTGGGCAGCAAAAGGTCCAAAATTATTAGGAATACAAGCCGTTATTGCAGAAAGTTTTGAGCGTATTCATCGTTCTAATTTAATTGGCATGGGAATTTTACCTTTACAATTTATGCAATCTGACACACGTAAAAGCTTAAATTTAACGGGCGAAGAATTAATTGATATCATTGGATTAAATGATCAACTAAAACCACAGCAACAATTACAGGCGGTGATACATTATGCTAACAACGCTAAAAAAGAAATTTCTGTGCTATGTCGTATCGACACATTAAATGAAGTTGAATATTATCGGCATGGTGGGATTTTACAATATGTGCTTAGGGGGATGTTAAAATAATATTGTCAAGATATAGCTATTCAGCAGCGAGAGCTTGGTGGGCACGCTGCGCTTTGCCCACCCTACGAAATCTTGTCATGCCAGCGTGTTTCTAGCTGGCATCTAGTAGGGTGGGCAAAGCGCAGCGTGCCCACCAAACTCCTTGACTACTGAACAGTTACGTCAAGATTGCGTTTCTTTAACATCATCGTGCAATATTCTCTCTAATTCTATTTGTGTTTTTTTAACAAAACCAATCAAGTCTGCTTCACTTTCAAAATAATTAAAAGACTCCATTAAAGATGCTTCGTCATGTTTTGTAAATTGTTTAGCGCGATGATGAGTGACCTCTAATGAAGCTGATCCTAACATCGCCATTGCTTCTTGCGCCATAATAATGGATGAATCAAACATTTCTCGACGGAAGTAATCTGCACCGGCTTTATATAACTCATAAGCATGCCGACGATTGCGTGCGCGAGCATAGACTTTTAATTTAGGAAAATGATATTTAGCTAACTTAGTTAATTCAACTGCTTTTTCAGCATCATCAATTGCAACGATTAATAGTTTTGCATGATCTGCACCCGCATTTCTTAATAAATCAATTCGTGAAGCATCACCAAAATAAACTTTACTACCAAATCTGCGTAAAAATTCAATTTGATCAGGATCTTTTTCAAGAATAGTGACTTTAAAACCTTGTAAGGTTAAAAATCTTCCGATGATTTGCCCATAGCGTCCATAACCCGCAATAATGACCGATGAATGATTATCTTCTATAACATCAAAAGTCGGCTCAGGCCGCATTTTAATATAGCAAGGCTGAATGATCCGTGAATAAATCATGATTAAAACAGGTGTTGTTGCCATCGATAGAGCAACAATACAAGATAAAATACCCGTTTGTTGTTCGTTTATAATATGCAAGGTAGCAGTATATTGAAACAAGACAAATGCAAATTCACCTCCTTGTGACAAAGCAAAAGCAAACGCATAACTATGTGGTTTTTTTAAATTAAAATATTGCCCTAAGATATATAAAATTATTATTTTAATAAAAATTAAAGCTAATACACAGGCTAAGATAATAAATGGTTCTTTAGCGACCAAACTGAAATTCATCCCCATGCCAACTGAAATAAAAAATAAGCCTAATAATAAACCTTTAAATGGTTGTATATCAGACTCAAGCGAATGCTTATATTCTGAATTAGCTAATACAACACCTGATACAAATGCACCTAATGCGGGTGAAACACCAATCATCCCCATTAACAGTGTTATACCAATTACAACGGCCAATGAAGTCGCCGTAAATATTTCACGTAAATTTGTTTTTGCAACAAACCGAAATAAATAACGAGAAAGATAACGGCCACTAATAATAACAATCGCAATAACTGAAACAATAATAATTGCACGCGTATAAACAGGCAATGAAGCTAATAAACTTGTATCTTGTGTTGCTTTAACACCCATCACTAGCGGGATAAGAATCAATATGGGAATGACAGCAATATCTTGGAATAACAAAATCGAAAAAGCTGCTTGGCCCAGTGGCGTTTGTAAAGCATTTCTCTCTTGCAATATTTGCAATACGATAGCGGTTGATGATAATGAAAGCGCCATACTACAAATAAAACTAATACGCCAATCAAACCCTAATATGACACCAACCACAGTAAATAATGCGGTGGTTAATATGACTTGTAACCCACCCAAACCCACTATAGTTTTACGCAAGCGCCATAACATTTGCGGTTCTAACTCAAGCCCAATTAGAAATAACATCATTACCACACCAAACTCAGCAAAATGCATCACAGCTTCTGAATTAGGGATTAAACCAATTCCAAACGGGCCAATTAATACACCTGCAGCAAGATAACCCAGCACAGAACCCAATTTAAAACGATTCGTCAAAGGCACCACTATGCATGCTGCTGCAAGAAAAATAAAAATATAATAAAATATCGGGCTTGTCATAAAGCGACTTCCTTAATTGGGTTTAGTGTTTGTTTAACTTTACTCTTGCAAGTATTAATATCGATGTGATTAACACTCTGTAATCCTGCCTTAAGGTCTTGATACGTTTTATAGACTTTAATGAGGGGCTTAGCTGATTGAAACATATGTACTTCATAGAATGCAAATTCAGGTAACCCAATATCTTTATAACTAAAAAACAGCTCTGGATTACAAACATAATCTTCTGCAAGTGGCGTCTCATCATTAGGAACAAGCTCTCCCGCTGAATTTTTGCATTGCTTAATATCAACGCCATCATCTACTAAGGCTTTTTTAATATCCGTATAATTATAATAAGAATCGACATCGCCCACTATACTTAAATAAAATTGATAACGATGATGATCATCATACGCTCTAACATAGCGCCATTCATTATACGGCGAGGGATGAGCTGGCATGTCCCCTCGACTAGCAGTCGTTATACTGACTCGAACAAAACGTTTAGAATCACAAACATAATCCATAACTGATGGTGTATAATCAGATTTAATAATCCGTAAAAAATCGGCTCGTAAATACAAATAATTTCCAATTAAAAATGGAACTAAAAATAACAACGGCAAAATCAAAACTAAAATTTGCTGTTTTATACTTTTATTTTTTTTAATACCTTGTATGAAAAAATAAAAACATAAAAAAACAATGACTACATAACCAAGACTATATAGCAAAGAAATAGGTATAATGAATACACCATAATCTATAGAGTAAGCGGTGTACCACAAAATTCCCGACAAGAGATAAATGAAAGTATATTTAAGAATGTAAAGCGAACAAACATCAAGGAAAATTAAAAAAGTAAATAATAAAATTTTAATCATCACGTTAATCTCCATAGTAACTACTAGCAGCTAAGGAGTTGGTGGGCACGCTGCGCTTTGCCCACCCTACTAGATGCCAGCTAGAAACATGCTGGCATGACAAGATTTCAGCGCAGCGTGCCCACCAAACTCTTTATTTTTCAACCCGCCATGACGTGCCTTCTGCACCATCTTCTAAAACAATCGACATAGCCGTTAATTCAGCTCGAACTCTATCCGCTTCCGCCCAATCTTTATTAGCACGCGCTTGATTACGAGCAACAATTAAGCTGTCAATTTTCGCAATATCTAATTCGGCATTTCCTGTTTGTAAAAAACTTTCTGGATTACTTTGCAAAATCCCTAAAATACCACCTAACTTTTTTAATAATGCACTTTGCTGTGCAGCAAGCGTTAAATCTTTATTCGCACGTGCGCGCTGAATTTCATGGGCTAAATCAAATAAAACCGCTAGCGCTATTGGTGTATTAAAATCATCATCCATTGCAGCAACAAAGTTTTTTTCAAAATCAGTATCAACTGGCGCTTCAACAATCGGCAAATCACGCATTGCGGTGTAAAATCGTGCAAGCGCACTGTGTGCTTGCTGTATTGCATCCTCAGAATAAGACAGTGGGCTACGATAATGACTTAAAATAAAAAAGTAACGCAAGGCCTCTGGCTGGTGATTTTTTAAAACATCTCGAATCGTAAAAAAATTTCCTAATGATTTCGACATTTTTTCTTTATTAATTTGTAAAAATCCAGCATGCATCCAAGTATTAACAAAATGACAATGCGTTGCGCCTTCTGATTGCGCGATTTCATTTTCATGATGGGGAAAAATCAAATCTTTACCACCACCATGAATATCAAATGTATCGCCTAATAAAGTATTGGCCATTGCTGAGCACTCAATATGCCAACCTGGCCGCCCTGCTCCCCAGGGTGATACCCACGAAGGCTCATTGGGTTTTGCTAATTTCCATAAAACAAAATCTAAAGGATCGCGCTTAACTTCTGAAATTTCAACGCGCGCACCGCTTTCAAGCTGATCAACATTACGCTGTGCTAATTTACCATAATTAGCAAATTTTCTTACTTCATAATAAACATCACCATTAGCACCAATATAAGCATGGCCATTAGCAATTAATTTTTTTATCATTGCCACCATAGGCTCGATAAACTCCGTCGCACGCGGATCATGGTCTGGCTGTTGAATACCAAGCGCAGCAAAATCTTCATACATGGCTGTTATAAATTGATTAACGATAAAATGATAATCTTGCTGGCTTTCATTCGCACGCTTAATAATTTTATCATCGATATCGGTAATATTACGCACATGCGTAACTTGAAAATCACGTGATTTTAAATAGCGAATAATGACATCAAATGCAGTATAAGTCCGAGCATGACCAATATGACAATAATCATAAACAGTGACGCCACACACATATAAACTCACTTTGCCAGCGTGCACGGGCTTAAACACTTCCTTTTGCTGTGTTAAACTATTATAAATTTTTAACATTCCTTACTCCTTGATTAAAGCGTAACTATTTAGCAGCCAGGGAGTTTGGTGGGCACGCTGCGCTTTGCCCACCCTACAAAAAAATATAAAAAATGTAGGGTGGGCAAAGCGCAGCGTGCCCACCAAACTCTCTGAATAGTTACATTAAAGCTAAAGCATGCTTAAATCGTGCAAGCATTTTTTCTACGCCTAATAAATTTGCAATATTAATTAACTCCGGGCCATGCTCTTTGCCGGTTAAAACAATACGCATAGGCATAAATAAATTTTTACCTGAAATAGCTAATTGGGTCTTTAATTCATTTAAAATGCTTTTAATATCGGTTTGATATTGCTGAGCTGCTTTTTCTGCCGCGACAAAATACTCAGCACCCGCATTTTTTAGAATAATAAGTTGCTCTGCAGTAAAATTTAATTGTGCACCAAACAATATTTCTTCCCAATTTTTAGCTTCTTGGGGAAAATGTTCATTATGGCGTATCATTTCAATAAATAAATCTTGTGCCACCTCAGGAATCCGATTTTTAAAATCAGATCCTAACCAAGCCCATGCTGTATTATTATCTAATGCCATCACTGCTTCTTTTTGCCAATGCATTAATTGATTATTATCAAAACGCGCAGGCGCGCGACTTAATTTATCGAGATGAAAATTCTTTGCTAAGTCAACAAAACTCATTAATTGTTGTTCATCACTTGCATGACTTAAACGTGCCATATAATTTAATACGGCTTGCGGCAAAAAGCCCTGCTCACGTAAATCATGCAAGCTGCAGCTACCATGACGTTTTGATAAAGGACTACCATCATCACCCGTCACTAATGATAAATGACCATACTGCGGTGTGCGCATATTCAGCGCTGTTAATATCATTAACTGCCGTGGCGTATTGGTTAAGTGATCCTCACCACGTAATACATGCGTCACTTCCATAAGTGAGTCATCAATAGCATTACAAAACATAAACGATGATGAACCATCATTACGTCGTATAATAAAATCACCAATGTCAAAACTATCAAATTTTTGTGGGCCTTTGACTAAATCAGTAAACTCAATAAGTTCTTTTTGCGGAACGCGAAATCGTAATGCTGGTTTTAAACCCTTAGCAATGCGTTCTGTAACCTCTTCTTGACTTAATTTGCGACAAGTGCCTGGATAACGCGGTGCTTGTCCGCGTGAAAGGAGTAACTTACGATGCAATGCCAATTCTTGTTCCGAACAAAAACATGCATACGCATGACCCTGTTGCTCTAATTGCGCATAGTACTGAGCATAAATTTCATGCCGCTGTGATTGAAAATACGGCCCATGAGGACCTCCTACGCCAGGTCCTTCTTGCCAATTTACACCTAGCCACTGCAAATCATCTTGCAAGATATCAACATATTTTTGCTCTGAACGCTCAGCATCCGTATCTTCAATTCGCAATAAAAAATGACCTTGCATATGCACAGCATATAAAGCACTAAATAAAGCTGCTCTGGCATTACCAATATGAATCATACCTGTTGGACTAGGAGAAAATCGTGTTCTAATCATAATATTCTTGCCTCTATCATTAATCTTTTCATTTCACGAACTGCATTTTCTAAACCAACAAACAAAGCACGTGCAACAATTCCATGACCAATATTTAACTCATTAATTGGTGAAATACGCGCAATTGCTTGCACATTTTGATAATTTAAACCATGACCGGCATTAACAATCAATCCAGCTTGTTGAGCTAACTCCACACCTCTAACAACTCGTTTTAATTCTTTATCACGCGCATGAGCTGTTTTTGCATCAGCATAGGTTCCTGTATGAATCTCAATCGCTGGCACACCACAACGTACAGCAGCAGCAATTTGTTCCGGCTCAGGGTCAATAAACAAGGAAACTTCAATTCCTTGTGCCGCTAAATGCTGGCTCGCCTCACGAATACGAGACTCATCCCCTAATACATTTAAACCACCCTCAGTGGTTAATTCTTCACGCTTTTCGGGTACTAAGCAACAGTGTTCAGGGCGATGCTTTTCAGCATACTTTATCATGCTATCAGTAACAGCCATTTCTAAATTTAAACGAGTTAATAATACTGCTTGAATCAGCTCGATATCGCGCTCTTGTATATGCCGTCGATCCTCACGTAAATGAACAGTAATGCCATCAGCTCCGCCATTTTCAGCAGCATAAACTGCTTCTATGGGATCGGGGTAGCGCGTTAAACGCGCTTGACGTAAGGTGGCAATATGATCAATATTGACCCCTAATAAAATATTTGTCTGTTTATTCATTTAAATAATTTCCTGCTATTTAAAGGTTGCTGACCAATTAATGGTGCTAATACAAAACGCATTAACCGTTTAATATCTTGCAAGCATTCAGCGTCATCCAACTGCTCTTCAGCTAGTGCGATTAAACTTTTACCAGAAAATACCATGGTAGAGGCTAAACAATCCATTTCTACAGCAGAACCAAAACCTAACTCTGGATGATAACGATAAAATGTATCAGCCCTTAATGGTTGAGAAGTTGAAATGTCATAATCTAATCGTAATCCATAACCCAGCTCTTCTAATAACTTTTTTTCAAATAATCGCAATGTTTTTTGCTGCAACACAGGTCCTTGCAACTCTAGCAGTGTCTGCTGATAAACAGCATAGAGCTGAGAGTGAGCATCGTGCTTGTGGAGCACCCGCATCAATAATTCATTCAGATATAAACCACTTAAAAGACAATCAGCTTTTAACTGATAAGGCATTCCATTCGCTTCAGCTGCGGTTAAAGTCATTAACTCAGTCTTACCTTGCCAAGACAATAACAAGGGATTAAACGGTTGTAGCAAAGGCTTTAAGACTGAGCGATTTTTACGTACTCCGCGCGCCACTAAACCCACACGACCAAAATCTTGCGTAAATAGCTCAAGTAATACGCTAGTCTCTCTATAAGGTCGTTGATGCAAAACAAAAGCAGGCTGTAGGGCAATACGCATTAATTAACTATAACCCAAATTTTTAAGCTCTCTTTCACTATCAGTCCAATCACTTTTTAATTTGACCCATAAACGCAAAAAGACTTTTTGTCCCAGTAATTTTTCTATATCTTTACGCGCTAAGGTGCCAATTTGTTTTAATTTTTCACCAGCCCTTCCGATAACAATTGCTTTTTGCCCTTCACGTTCTACCCAAATAATAGCGCTAATTTCAATGATTTTTTCTGATTTTTTTAAATCTTCAATTTCAACACTGGTGCTATAAGGCACTTCCTGTTCTGTTGCTTGAATTAATTTTTCTCTAATTAATTCGGCAATTTGAAATCGTTCTGGCTTATCCGTCATTTGATCATCTGGAAATAAATGCGGGCCTTCAGGCAACATTGCAACTATCACGTGCTCAAGCTCCAGCACATTATCTGCTTTGTTAGCGGACAATGGAATAATATCAGCAAATTGATATTTTTCTTTTATGCTATCAATAAAAGGTAATAATTCACCTTTATCTTTAACTAAATCAACTTTATTAATCACTAAAATAACTGGCGCCTTAGTCTGTGATAATTTTGCTAAAACTAATTCATCTTCTTCATACCAATGCATGGCTTCAATCATAAAAATAACTACATCAGCATCAACAATGACTGAGCTCGCTAAACGATTCATATAACGATTCATCGCATTTTTTTCTGTTTGATGAATACCGGGAGTATCAATAAAAATAGCTTGAATATGATCTTTTGATTTAATACCTAAAATTTGATTACGTGTTGTTTGTGGCTTAGGCGAGGTAATACTGATCTTTTTATTTAAAATACAGTTGAGAAAAGTTGATTTGCCAACATTAGGTCGACCGACAATAGCAATATAGCCACATTTTTCAATATTCATACTTTTATTTTTCCTAACATAGTAAGTGCTGCATCTTGCTCTGCTCGACGACGACTAGTGCCTTGACCCATTGCTGTTTCATGAATACCAAGCACTTCACAACGCACTAAAAAAGTTTGCTGATGCGCTTCGCCTTGGACTTTTTCAACCACATACATGGGTAAATTTAAATGCCGCGCTTGCAAAAATTCTTGTAACTGCGTTTTAGGATCTTTATGACTAGCTGCGCTGGTTAATGAGCTCAACAAAGGCTCATACCATCGCAGTAAACAAGCACGTATAGCTGCAAATCCACCATCAAGATAAATTGCGCCAATCACAGCCTCCATCGTACACGATAAGATAGAGAGACGTTCGCCACCACCACTGCGTAATTCACCTTGACCTAAAAAAGTATAGCGGCCCAAATCAAAACCACGCGCTAAAACGCCCAGCGTGTCACGATTAATTAAGGTCGCTCGCCAACGACTTAAATCACCTTCTTGTGCTCGAGGGAATTGCAAAAAAAGTGCTTCCGCAATAATAAAATTAACAATTGAATCACCCAAAAACTCTAAGCGCTCATTATTTTCTTCATTACTAATACTTCGATGTGTAAGAGCAACTTTTAAAAAATGGGCATCTTTAAAATCATAGCCTAATTTTCTCGATAGTTCATCACTCATTGCACTGATTTCCCAATTCGATTCCAACGAATTGTATTATTTATTGAATCCCAGCTCATCCAACTTAACACTGCTTTGCCGACAATATTTCCATCCGGAACAAAACCAAAATATCGACTATCAGCACTATTATCACGATTATCACCCATAGCAAAATACATGCCCGGCGGCACGATAATATCTTTAAAGTCAGCACTGTTGCGCGTCATCATTTGATAAATATCATGCTTAATTCCGAATAAATTTTCTGTTTTCTGAATAACCGCAAATGAATTGCCACTTTCATCATAATCAATGGTGTTTTTATCATATTCCTGAGTTATTTCATGACCATTAATTGTTAAAACTTTATTAATATAACTAATATGATCACCTGGAAGACCAATAATACGTTTAATAAATAATACCGAAGGATTAGGCGGCCAACGAAAGACAAAAACATCACCGCGCGTAGGCTTACCGGTTTCGATAACCTTTGTATGCAAGATCGGCAACCTCACTCCATAGTCAAACTTGCTTACTAAAATAAAATCACCAATCAACAAACTCGGCTGCAACGAGCCTGAAGGAATGCGAAACGGTTCATAAACAAAAGCACGTAAAAGAAAAACAGCAAGCAATACCGGAAAAAAGGAATATGCATAATCAAGCAACACCGGCAATTTCTTGGGTGGCATTAAACGACGTTTTTTTGAAAAAAATATCACATCAATCAAAGCAACTAAGCCAGAAACGATAACCAAATAAAATAAAATTAACTCAAAATTAAAATTCATTTCTTATCTACCTTCAAAATTGCTAAAAATGCTTCTTGTGGTATTTCGACACTGCCCACTTGCTTCATACGTTTTTTACCTGCTTTTTGTTTTTCTAATAATTTACGTTTACGCGAAATATCACCACCATAACATTTAGCTAAAACATTTTTTCGCAATGCTTTAACAGTTGCTCGAGCAATAATATGCGCGCCCAATGCTGCTTGAATTGCAATATCAAACATTTGCCGATGAATTAATTCTTGCATTTTTTCAGCGATCTGTCGGCCTTTATATTGCGCCTGATCACGATGCACAATAAGTGCTAAGGCATCTACTTTTTCGCTATTAATTAATAAATCTAATTTAACCAAATCAGCACTTTGGAAATAAGAAAAACTATAATCCAGTGATGCATACCCACGACTGACTGATTTTAAACGATCAAAAAAATCGAGGACAATTTCACTGAGTGGAATTTCATAACTTAATGAAACTTGATTACCTAAATACAACATGTTTTTTTGTACGCCACGTCTTTCAACACACAGCGTCATAACATTCCCTAAATAAGTCTGTGGAACAAGAATGTTAACTTTTGCAATAGGCTCACGCAGATCTTCAATAAAACTTTGCTCGGGTAATTTAGAAGGGTTATCGACATAAATAGTTTCGCCTTTGGTTGTCACTACTTCATAAACCACTGTAGGCGCAGTAGTAATTAAATCAAGATTGTATTCACGCTCTAAACGTTCTTGCACAATTTCCATGTGCAACATACCCAGAAAACCACAGCGAAAACCAAATCCTAATGCTTCTGATGATTCCGGCTCAAAAAATAATGCGGCATCGTTTAGACATAATTTTGATAAAGCTTCACGAAATGCGGGAAAATCATCGGAACTCACTGGAAATAAACCCGCATAAACCTGCGGTTTTATTTTTTTAAACCCAGGCAAGGGTTCAGTTGCTGGTTGATGCGCATGCGTTAAAGTATCTCCGACGGGTGCACCATTAATTTCCTTGATGCCGGCAACAACATAACCTACTTCACCAGCGCTGAGTATTCCTGTTGGTTCTCTTTTTGGGGTAAAAATACCGACGCCCATGACTTCATGATTTCTGCCGGTAGACATGACTTGCATCTTATCACCCACTTTAATCACGCCATTTTTTACTCGCACTAATGAGACCACACCTAAATAACTATCAAACCAAGAGTCAATAATCAGCGCTTGCAAAGACGCATTAATCTCACCTGCGGGGGCTGGAATATCAGTTATAATTCTTTCTAATAAATCTTGAATACCAATACCATTTTTTGCACTCACTCGGAGAGCATTTTGTGCCTCAAGACCAATAATTTCTTCAATTTCATTGATGACACGTTCAGGATCAGCTTGAGGTAAATCAATTTTATTTAAAACAGGCACAACCTCTAAGCCTTGCTCAAGTGCTGTATAACAAACAGCAAGTGTTTGCGCCTCAACACCTTGTCCAGCATCAACAACTAATAATGCGCCCTCACAAGCCGCTAATGAGCGTGATACTTCATAGGAAAAATCAACATGACCTGGTGTATCAATAAAATTTAATTGATAAATCTGCCCATCTATGGCCTTATAATTTAACGTCACACTATGCGCTTTAATGGTAATACCACGCTCACGCTCTAAATCCATAGAGTCAAGAACTTGAGACTGCATTTCACGCGCCGTTAGCCCGCCGCATAATTGGATCAAACAGTCAGCTAATGTGGACTTACCATGATCAATATGGGCTATAATTGAAAAATTACGAATATTCTGCATATTACTTCTTTTTTAACAAGTCAAATAAGCCGCAAATAGTACCGCATTTTCTATCATCCATGTAGATTTATTATTAATTTTCGATAAATATTTGGTGCAACTGAATCGTGAAATAAAATACAAGAACGCTTAATTCGCTCATCTAAAATTTTAAAGCGCAATATACTGACTGTTTTGGTAATGGTGCTACTGCCGCAAAGCTCGGCTGAATACACTCTTTGCTTGTCCCAAATGCTCCAACCATCGCTGGTTAATGTTAAGCGCCGCAGTGATTTTTTATGCCGCAACAAGCCATGGTTAAAAATAATCCAACCGCCATAAAAAACTGTCAGCAGAGTAATAAAAAGCTTAATTAACCATGGAATTTGAGCACAAAAAACTGCAATTAAGCTACCCAATAGCACGATAGTTATAAGCATCAAAAACCATCTAGATGGCTGCAAGTTAATGTCTATTTTGCGCATGATCGCGTATTTTCCTGACTATTTTGACGAAATTTGGCTCTAAAGGCTGGTTTTTTCCTGTTAACCAACCAAATAGTTCTGGATCAGTACAATCGAGCAATTGGACAAATAATGCCTGGTCTGTAGCATTTAAATCCATATAAACCTCTTCTAGGAAGTTGCCCAATAAAACATCAAGCTCAAGCATTCCTCGGCGACAAGACCAACGTAAACGGGCTGGAACATTTAAATTCATAAACAAAACCTTTTAAAAATTGGTATAATTTAATTAGGATATCAAATAAACTACAGCAATCTAAACTTAAAGAAAAGTTTAGCCTACCAAGGAGGGTAATTAACCACTGACTACAGGCTGGCCCTATGACATTTAATTCTAAAAAAATTTCTCTTATCCAACGTCAGCTTATTCACTCGTTAGAAATGCTCGCCAGCAATCCCAATATACTGGAAAACCAACAGGTTGAGCGCCTAGAACACGTTATTGCTAAATTAAAAACCGTTACTATTCCAGAAAAAAAATATCAAGATTATTGGAATGTTTTTACCTTTGCCTGCCTACTGCCAACGCAAATTCGAGAAATAATGACAGACCCGCAGAATAAAGAGCTACTACAATTATTAAGTGATTGCCAAGATCGTTTAATAAAAACGCTAGAAACAAATATAACAGAACAAAAAGTAGAAAAAACTAAAATTAGAAAAAAGAAGTAACTATTCAGCGGCGAGAGAGCTTGGTGGGCACGCTGCGCTTTGCCCACCCTACAAAAATTATAAAAAAATGTGGTTGTGATCGCTCCCTGACAGTCGCGGCTCGGTAACAACACGCTACAAAATGTAGGGTGGGCAAAGCGCAGCGTGCCCACCAAACTCTCGCTGATAAGGCAAATGCTAGTCACATCAAACCTTTTAGGTATTCAAACAACGTTCGCAATGCAAACGCTTCGCCACCTTGAGGACGTCCAGAGCGAGTTTTTAGATTCCAAGCCATGAGATCAAAATGCAACCAAGGAATAGAATCAGGAACAAATTCTTTTAAAAATAAAGCCGCAGTAATAGCACCGCCATAAGAATCTAATCCTGCATTATTAATATCTGCAATTGAACTATTTAAACTATCACGGTAAGTTGAAAATAAAGGCATCCGCCAGACAGGATCATTAACATTATTAGACAAGCGTACAACCTCATGTGCGACATCATCATTATTTGAAAATAATGCGGGTAATTCAGTCCCTAATGCAACACGTGCAGCACCCGTCAATGTTGCAATATCAATTAATAAATCCGGATTTTCACTCACGGCTTCAGTTAAAGCATCTGCCAAAACTAATCGTCCTTCTGCATCGGTATTACCAATTTCTACCGTGATACCTTTACGACTTTTAAGCACATCACCGGGTCGATAAGCATTTCCTGCAATAGAATTTTCCACCATGGGAATTAATACTCGCAAACACACGGGTAATTTAGCATTAATAATCATTCGAGCTAAACCTAACACATGTGCAGCGCCTCCCATGTCTTTTTTCATTAACAACATGCCAGAAGAGTTTTTAATATCTAAACCACCAGTATCAAAACACACGCCCTTTCCTACTAAAGTTATTTTAGGTAACTTTTTAGAACGTGATTTTTTTCCTTCCCATCGTATATCAATCAATCGCGGAGCATCATCACTCGCCCGACCCACTGCATAGATTAGTGGATAATTTTGCTTAAGAAGTGCAGCACCAGAAATTTGTTTAAACTGCGCTTTTACTTCGACACAGAATTTTTTTGCTATCGTTGCAAATTCTGTTGGGCCTAAATCATCGGCGGGAATATTAATTAAATCTCTTACCCAATAAATTGATTCCACCGTATTTTCAAGTAAATTAGCATCGAATTTTTTAGGCAAAACTAATTTTGCCGGTTTACGTAATGCTTTTTTATAGCGTGTAAATTGATAAGCGCCCAAGCCCCATACTAAAGCAAAATGCTCATAATCACTATCAGCGCAATCTAAGTGATACTCTCCTTGAGGCAAGGTTAAAGGTAAGACACCAACACTCCAAAAATAATTACGATCTGCGATGCATAATATAACGGCATCACACTTTCCTTTATTATTTGGAATTAAGCTAACATTGCCTGCTTCACCACGAAAACCATTTGACTCTAACCAATTAATAACATGGATCTCCTGTTTTTTTAACCAAACAGGAAATTCACTTTGCTTCACAATATAAACCGGCATCGATTTTTTTTGTGCTGATGAAGCATAGCAATTTAACATATGAATTATCCTACTAAAGCATCAGCGGGAGTGAATTCTTGATTCAAAGCATTCGCAACGGCTTTATGCGTAATTTTTCCAGCACAAACATTTAAACCATTTAATAAATGCGGATCTAACTTTAATGCTTGTTTATAGCCTTGATTTGCTAATGCTAAAATAAATGGTAAGGTTGCATTATTTAAGGCAAATGTTGAAGTGCGTGGTACTGCACCTGGCATATTTGTCACACAATAATGCACAACACCGTCTACAATATAAGTAGGATCTTGATGTGTTGTTGGACGACTTGTTTCAAAACAACCACCTTGATCAATGGAAACGTCAACTAAGACAGAACCTGGACGCATATTTTTTAACATATCACGCGTCACTAATCGAGGTGCTGATGCGCCTGGAACTAATACCGCGCCGACAACTAAATCAGCACTGGCAATATGTCTTTCAATCGCATCTGTCGTAGAATAAATCGTATTAATCTTAGAACCAAATTGTAAATCTAATAAATAAAGTCGCTCTAATGATTTATCAATGACGACAACATTAGCACCTAAGCCCATTGACATTCGCACTGAGTTAGTTCCTACGACACCACCACCTAAAACCACAACTTTAGCTGGAGCAACGCCAGGTACACCACCTAACAACATACCACTACCACCATTGGTGATTTCAAGACAATTAGCTCCCGCCTGAATCGCCATACGGCCAGCTACTTCACTCATAGGTGCTAATAAAGGTAAGCCACCTGATTTATTGGTTACGGTTTCATATGCAATAGCAATACAACCGGATTTTTGTAATAACTTTGCTTGCTCGGGATCTGGAGCTAAATGTAAATAAGTGAAAAGCACTTGGTTGGGACGTAACATTAAACATTCTTGTAATTGTGGCTCTTTTACTTTAATAATCATGTCAGCAACTGCAAATACTTCAGCCGCAGTTAGAGCAACACGTGCACCAGCATGCTCATAATCACTATCAACAAAACCAATGCCAGCACCAGCATTATGCTCAACAATCACTTGATGACCATGAGCAATGAGCTCTCTCACGCTACTAGGAACTAATCCTACACGATACTCATTGTTTTTTATCTCTTTGGGAACTCCGATTAACATATCATACTCCTGATATTACATTTTTTAAAATAAACTATATGTAACTATTTAACAGTTAATCGCACGCTTGGTGGGCACGCTGCGCTTTGCCCACCCTACATTTTTATATTTTGTAGGATGGGCAAAACGCAGCGTGCCCACCAAACGTGCGATTATTAGTTTCGTAGGGTGGGCAAAGCGTAGCGTGCCCACCAAACGTGCGATTATTAATTTCGTAGGGTGGGCAAAGCGTAGCGTGCCCACCAAACGTGCGATTATTAGTTTCGTAGGGTGGGCAAAGCGTAGCGTGCCCACCAAACGTGCGATTATTAGTTTCGTAGGATGGGCAAAACGCAGCGTGCCCACCAAACGTGCGATTATTAGTTTCGTAAGGTGGGCAAAGCGTAGCGTGCCCACCAAACGTGCGATTATTAGTTTCGTAGGGTGGGCAAAGCGTAGCGTGCCCACCAAACGTGCGATTAGCTCCTGGGTAGTTACTAAATTATTACAAACTTGCTCCCAACAACAAACGATTAATCCGTTGCACAAAAGCCGCTGGATCTTTTAATTGCGCGCCCTCTGCAAGTATTGCTTGTTCAAACAATAACTGTGTCCATTCATTAAAAACTGTTTCCTGTGTTTCATTTTTTAATTTGATGACCAGCTGATGCTCTGGATTTAACTCAAAAATCGGCTTAATTTCACTAATTTCTTGGCCTGCTGCTTTTAATAATCGTTGCAATTGCAAACCCATATCATTCTCACCAGCAACCAAACAAGAAGGTGATGATGTTAGTCGATTTGAAATACGCACTTCTTTAACTTGATCACCCAAGACTGTTTGCATACGCTTGATAATTGAATCAAACTCAGTTTTTAATTGCTCTTCTTTTTTCTTATGCTCTTCTTTTTCTGCTGGCGTTTCCGTCACAATCTCATCTAAATTAACATCGCCTTTTGCTACTGAATGTAAGTTTTTCCCTTCATATTCATTCATATGACTTACAAACCATTCATCAATTTGATCCGACAACAACAAGACTTCAATATTATTTTTGCGGAAAATTTCTAAATGTGGGCTTGATTTTGCAGCATTAAATGTTTCAGCCGTAACATAATAGATTTTAGTTTGTCCTGGCTTCATACGACTGATGTAATCATCCAAGGAAACATTTTGTATTGCATTATCTGTATGCGTCGATGCAAAACGAGCTAATTTACCTAGGCGCGCTCGATTAGCAAAATCTTCGGCAGGACCTTCTTTGAGTACTTTACCAAATTGTTCCCAAAATTTTGCATATTTTTCTGCATCATCTTTTGCAAGTTTATCCAGCATATCTAAAACACGCTTCACTAAAGCACCGCGTAATTTAGGTATGACGGGATTATCTTGTAAAATTTCTCGTGAAATATTTAACGGTAAAGCATTGGTATCGACAATTCCACGCACAAAACGCAAATACATCGGCATAAACTGTTGCACTTGGTCCATGATAAAAACACGTTGTACATATAATTTTAATCCATGTGAGCGTTCACGTTGAAACATATCAAATGGAGCATGCTCAGGAATATATAACAAACTAATATAATCTAAACTACCGCCCTCAACTTGATTGTGCGACCAAACTAAAGGCTCTTGATAATCATGAGAAATATGTTTGTATTGCTCTTTATACTGCTCTTCAGTAATCGTATTTTTGGGTAACGTCCATAAAGCTGTTGCCCGATTGACGGTTTCCCACTCAATAGTTTTTTCTTGTGGCTTTTTATCTTCTTTATTGTCTAATTCTTCTAATTTAAGCATTAAAATAGGCAAATTAATATGATCAGAATATTTTGTAATAACCGTTCTTAAACGCCATGCATTTAAAAAGTCATCATCACCCTCTTTTAAATGCAACACTATTTCTGTGCCGCGTTCCGCTTTATTAACGTTGGCAATAGTGTATTCGCCTTCACCATTTGATTCCCAATGAACGCCGTGTTCTGCAGATAAACCTGCACGTCGCGTTGTTACAGAAACTTTATCCGCAACAATAAAAGCAGAATAAAAACCTACCCCAAATTGACCAATAAGATGAGAATCCTTTTTTTGATCGCCGGTTAAATGAGCTAAAAATTCTCTCGTACCTGATTTTGCGATTGTACCCAAATTCCCAACCACTTCATCTCGGCTCATGCCTATACCATTATCACGTACAGTAATGGTGCGCGCTGCCGGATCAAAACTCACTTGAATTTTTAAATCAGAATCTGTTTCATATAATGCAGGATCAGATAAAGCTTCAAAACGTAATTTATCAGCTGCATCAGAAGCATTTGAAATCAGCTCTCTTAAAAAAATTTCTTTATTACTGTAAAGTGAATGAATCACAATATTTAATAATTGTTTAACTTCAGTTTGAAAACCTAAAGTTTCTTGTTTTGTATTAACTGACATAAGTAAGGAACTCCTAAAAAATTTATTTAGAATAACTAAGAATTATTTAGCGACAAGGACATGCGTGAGTGCAGCACTTAAAATACCGCTCCGAGCGAAACATCCGTGTTTTAGGCTTGCCATCCATAGCAAGCAAGTCGCTCTATTTTAAGTGCTGCACTCACGCATGTCCTTGCCGCTGAATAATTATAAAATATGTATAGACAAAAAAGAAAAAATCAAGCTTGCTTGATCAAATCCATGCTATCAATATGCACTATTTTTTCTGGGCTAAGCGCAACCGTACCTGTAAGGTGAGCCGTATGGCTATCGGTTGATCCTGAAATACTGACTGAGTCCGGTGTATTGATAGCAATTTGCGAACCCTTACAATATCCTGAAAGCACTAATGAATCACTTTTGGTGCACCAAAAATAACCATTATTGGGCTCCATTGTTACATGAATAGCATAGTGCCCTGCTGCACCGTTGCGCACAATATCAGCTGAACCTGTGTATTTGCATACTTTCTCAATAACTGCATTGCCTTTCCAAAGCCCTGCAAAATGCCGGCATTGATCGCCTGTGCTTTTGGTCATCATACTAGAAGAATTAAGCGTCACCAAAATCTCAGCCTGCACGTTTCCAAGTAAAAAAGCGGCTAACAGTATTATTTTTAGAATTTTCATATAATGTCTCAGCGAAAGCGAGAATCTTATCATGAGATAGAAATTTTTAAAACAAGCTATAAAAGCTGTGCTAAAATTAAACTTCTATTACTAAAGAAGTAACTATTCAGCGGGCAAAGAGCTTGGTGGGCACGTTGCGCTTTGCCCACACTACATTTTTTATAATTATAATAGTTGGAATGTTTTTGTAGGGTGGGCAAAGCGCAGCGTGCCCACCAAGCTCTCTAGCTACTGAATAGTTACTCTTAGGATGACACCACACACAACGCCTTAATAAGATAGATATTTTAAGCAAAGAAACTTATACTTCACACTATGCCTAATCACACTCTTAACTTACAGGGTTTTACCTTTGCTGAGCTATTTCATGCCGAGGGTTTATCACGCCTGGACAACACGTTTTTAGCGAAATTAGCTGCTGAAAATCAAAGTTTACACAATAAACTCATCGCCTATCGCCATGACAAACAGATTTTTTCACCGCTAGAAATCAGCGAATTACTCATCGATTGTTCGCAGCTATTAGAAAATTTTTTAATCGATCTTTTTAATATCGATAATGCTGCTGATGCTATTCGCGCAAAAACACTGGCTGAAAATCCTATTTCTGCATTTAAAAAATCATTTGTTATTCGCCGAGCAAAAAAACTGATTGCCAAATCAGCCAGCTTACCTACGTTTGAAATTCTTAACACCTGGCTTAGCGAAGAATTAAAAACCGCACCGGTACAAACAGCGGATCGTGAACTTGCTATTGCATTATTAGCTAATTATTATTTAACTCACGAAGAACAATCACTCATTCAAATTAAAAAACTAACTGAATGGTGCACACAAGCACTGGCTACAACAGCCGGTCAAGCAACAACAAAAGGCTGGACGAGCTTTCATATACCGGAACGCACAGATTACGACAACTTAGTCCCTACTCATGCTATCGATGATAAACTCGGTCGGCTTGCTTATGCGGATACACATTTACGTTTACGTGATGGTTTTAAATTAACTGATCCACGCATGAATGCCCGTGAAGTACAAGATGAAGTTAATTACTGTATTTATTGTCATGATCATAATGGTGATTTTTGTTCGAAAGGTTTTCCCGTAAAAAAAGGCGATCCCAGCTTAGGTTTAAAAAAGAATCCACTCGATGTATCGTTAGTCGGTTGCCCATTAGAAGAAAAAATTTCAGAAATGAATTTTTTAAAACGCGATGGCAACACATTAGCTGCGTTAGCAATGGTCATGGTAGATAATCCCATGTGTCCTGCAACCGGACATCGTATTTGTAATGATTGCATGAAAGCATGTATCTACCAAAAACAAGAACCCGTTAACATTCCACAAATTGAAACTCGTGTTTTAACTGATGTATTAAATCTTCCGTGGGGCGTAGAAATTTATGATTTATTAACTCGCTGGAATCCTTTACGCCAAAAACAATATGTGACTAAACCTTATAATGGTTTAAAAGTCATGATCGCCGGCATGGGCCCTGCCAGCTTTACACTGGCTCATCATTTATTATTAGAAGGTTTCGCCGTAGTCGGTTTTGATGGTTTGAAAATTGAACCTCTTGCTGAAAAACTCATTCAACAACCGATTTATCGTTTTGAAGATTTAAAAGAAGAATTAGATTCACGCTTAATGGCAGGTTTTGGTGGTGTTGCAGAATATGGTATTACCGTACGTTGGGACAAAAACTTTTTAAAATTAATTTATATTAATTTAATGCGCCGGCCTTATTTTCAAGTGTTTGGCAGCACTCGTTTTGGTGGCACAGTCACTATCGAAGATGCTTGGGCCATGGGCTTTGATCATTTTGTCATAGCTGTTGGCGCAGGCTTACCTAAAGCCTTGCCGATACCCGGCAGTTTAGCGCCAGGCATGCGCCAAGCGAATGATTTTTTAATGGCATTACAATTAGGTAATGCTGCGAAAAAGGAAAGTTTAACGAATATTCAAATTCGTTTACCTGCAGTCGTTATTGGCGGTGGATTAACTGGTGTTGATACAGCAACAGAAGTCCAAGCTTATTATATTACACAAGTAGAAAAAATCTTAATCCGCTATGAGACACTAGCTCAAGTTTATGGCGAAGATTTTATTTTAAAACAACTTGATGCAGCCTCACTTGAAATTCTCGAAGAATTTTTATCTCACGGAAAAATTGTCCGTAAAGAACGCGAAGCAGCTTTAACCGCTGGAATACAGCCTAATTTTATCAAACTAATTCGTCAATGGGGCGGCGTTACTATTGTTTATCGGCGTACGATGCAAGAATCTCCTGCTTATATTAATAATCATGAAGAATTACGTAAAGCACTCGAAGAAGGAATTTATTATCTCGAAACACTAGAGCCTGCGTCTGCTATTCTCAATCAATTTGGCCATGTTGAAACATTGGTTTGCCATAAACGTATTCAAAAAAATTCCACAGAGTGGGAAAATTTAGCAGAAGATATTCATGTCCCTGCTCGCTCAATTTTAGTCGCAACCGGCACGCAACCCAATATTGCTTATGAATTTGAACATCGCGGCACTTTTACCAAACATGATCATCGTTATCAAAATTATGAAAATATCAATAATGAATTTCGCGTCGCACATGGCGTTGAAAACTGTAAAGACCCTTTTTTTGGGCCCTTAACATCCTATGCTAAGCATAACAAACGCGTCAGTTTTATTGGTGACACCCATCCCGTATTTCATGGTAACGTAGTGAAGGCCATTGCTTCAGGTATGCGGACTTATCCTAAAATTGTCGATTTATTTCAACATCAATTAAATCAGCTAAGTGATAAAGAAGAATACCAGCAATTCGCTGAAAAAATAACAACCGCATTTACAACAAAAATTACAGCAATAAAACGTCATACGCATGATGTCATCGAACTGACTATTCAAGCACCACAAGCAGCAAAACATTATAAGCCAGGGCAATTTTTTCGTTTACAAAATTACGAAACTTATTCACAAAAATTTGATCATACTATTTTACAAATGGAACCACTGGCATTGCTCTGCTCGGAAGTGGATCATACACTAAATACACTCAAATTTATTATCATTGAAAATGGTGCTAGCGCAAAAATCTGCTCGACTTTTGTAGTGGGTGAGCAAGTTTCACTGATGGGACCCACCGGTGCGCGCTCTAAAATAGCAACAGAACATGAAACCATTTTAATTGTCGGTCAACAGCTCAGCATTGCAACCTTAAGTAGTTATGGCGCTGCACTACGAGCAGCAGGAAATCGTGTGATTTATCTCGGGCATTTTAAAGATAAAAGTGAACTTTATTCACAAACACAACTTGAAAGTTTTGCTGATCTTATTATCTGGGCAGTGGAGTCAGGCGAACCTATCCAAGCAAACCGCCCACAAGATTATTCAGCTCAAGGAGATGCGCTAGAAATTTTGCTTAAATATGCAGAAGGAAAATTAGCTAACAACAAAATAAATCCTGAAATTTCACTGTATGATGTGGATCGAATTTATCTTGTCGGTAACACAAAACTATTACGCTCTTTTCAACAAGCAAGAAAGACTCGCTTAAAAGATTATCTTATTAAAGATCCACTGGTGTTTGGTTCTGTATATAGCACTATGCAATGCATGCTTAAAGGTGTTTGCGCGCAGTGTTTGCAATGGCAAATTGATCCTGAAACAGGTAAACGCACCAAAGCGGTATTCGCTTGTTCTTGGCAAGATCAACCCTTGGAGTTGATTGATTTTGATAACTTGGATGAACGACAAATTCAAAATCGATTACAAGAAAAACTGAGTCAGCTTTGGGTGGGTTATTTGTTTGAGAAATATAAAATAGCGAAAATTTGATTGTTATTAAAGATAATGCTGATATAAGAGAAACAACTAGCCATCCCAACGTCCCGTGGCTTGTCCACGGGATCTAGCCGTCAACATGTATACCAATACACACTAACTACTTTTTTTCATTCCGGGTGTAACTGATGCTGACTCAGGCGCTGGTGGAGACGCATCAGATGATGCAATAGGTCCTGATTTAGTTTTAGGCTTACCACCATGCTTATGATCAAGATGCGCATTCGAACCATTACTTATTGTTGCTGATGTTGCCACAGGTAGAGGTACTGGATTTCCAGCTGCTGTTGCTGGTAGCCCTGCGTTTATTGTGGCAGCCGATGTAGAATGAGAAACAGCTGCTCCCCGAGAAGTTTTAACATCAGCTACTACAGTTGCTGCTATACTTTGTTTAGCATCAACAGACATCTTTGGTAAAGTCTCTAATGCTTCAACAATGATTTTTAGTGCATCTGCCGTACCTAAATTAAGTCTTCTATGAATACCTAGCACTTCCCCATAAGTTCTGTAAGCTATACGGCTTTTTTTAGGATCATAAATATCTGCATAAACAAGAGGGACTACTAGTGTCTTAAGCCATTTTTCAATAGTTTCACGTAAATTCTGTGGCGGAATTTTCTGCTTAGCTTGATCAATAACATCAACTAAATTCATGAGTAGTTTTAGCTTTTCAGCATACATGTATTTTTCTTTAATCGTTCCTTCATATGCATGGTCATGACTTTTACACCAAAATTTTATTATCTTTTCAAGTATGTTGCTTATTTCATTTTCGATTATCTTAGACTTGCCTAACATCGATATAAAACTTTCTATTGGCGAATTAAGAAATTTTTCATCCGTAGGGATTGTAATACCAAAACGTTTTTTTAAATTGGCAGCAATTTTTATTAGATCAGATAACTTACCACCTTGCTCTGCAATACTTTCATTCATTTTAATATCTGATTTAGATAAAACTTGCTTGCTTATTTTTTCTAATTCAGAGCTCACCAACTCCTTTATTTCCTTGTCGCTCATCTTCCTTGCGGCCGTAAATAGTTTTTCATTACTGGGTTTCTGTATCTCCGCAAAAAGAGACGGAGCATAATGCACGACTCTGTTGACTGGCATTGCTTCTAAATTTTCAGGACTTTTTATAAAAGATAAGCTCTCTCTCCTCTCTTTAATTGCCGACTTTATTTTAGCTTTTGCAAAAATACCAGCAGCGCCTTTTAATTTAGCTTGGTGCGGCACTACTTTGAATTCTAACTCATAAATCGGTTGTCGAAACTTTTCAACTACTACGATAGGATGAATCTCTTTTCCTGTTGCATATTTCTCCACAGCAACAGAAGTACCATTTGTTTTTACATCCACGGCAGGAGAAGAGCTAACATCAGCCTTAACATCATGTTTAGATAAATCATCAAGCTCAACATCAGAGTGATTAACTAAATCATGCTCTGAGCTTCTCGCTGAGGAGCCCATAAACCCCATGTCAATCATATTAGCTGTTATAGCTTCATGCTTCTGTCTTATCACTGCTGAATCGACACTCTCCCCACTGAATTGTTCTAATGTAGGATGCTCTCTTTGCCATTGTTGAATTTTATTGTTTAATTCCTTAAAAATAACTCCATCAGGATCATCCGAAAAGAACTCTTTACTTTTTTCATGCTGATCTAGAATTGATTTATAGATTTCTCTAAGCTCATCAAATAACCCTTTTAGCTTAGGATTATGTTTTTGAATATCAGATAATAAATCTCCTAACGTTAATTCAAGCTTTTCAGGTAAAGATAAAAATCCTGAGATCAGCTTTTCTATCTCTAAAAATATGCTTTCAGTAGTTGCTTGTTTTTCCTTTGCTCTATCTTCCAGATCACCTAAAAAAGTATTTAAAATCGAACGATTATCTCGTGCACGCAGACTAGCTGTCATTTGATATGACTGTGACTGTTGTTGTTTTTTTTCATCAGTTCCAACTGCCATTCCTTTTTGAATCTGTGCTATCAAATCTTCATATTCTGCATGCTCAGGAATAGATTTAAGATAATTAGTATAATTTTTCCAAAACTCCTGTCTATTATTAAAATAAAAATCAGGGATAGAACGCTCCGCATAGATAACATCGCTTTCAACTAGATAAGCAACATCTTTAATTGGTTTCTGCTCAAGCTCATTGGTAAGAGATCGATATAAACGCGCATCTTCTACAGCTGCATAAAAAAATGGGGTAAATTCTCCATTAAAAAATATGGGTTGTAATTTTTGTTGTAACTCTGCAAATGGATCAGTAACAGCAGTCGTGTCGATAGAGCGCTTGTTAGTTAACTCAGACCCTGTAACTTCTGCAATTAAAATTTGTGATATATAAGACCATATAATCTGATATTCAACCTCATGACGTAGGTGTTCTTCACTCTTTTTCACCGCGTCCAAATGAAAGATTTTCTCATCTTTTATCAAATCACTCTTGCTATCAATTAATACAACGCTTGCTTTAGAATCTACCTTAGCTTGATCAACAGACACTTTGGTATTTTGAAAAAGCCTATCTAAACTAAACAATTGATTTATCTCAGAACGTAACCGCCCTGACTCATCTAATAACTCGTAACAAGCTATATACATCAATTCCTTGGCGATTATATGTAATTTATTTATTGTTGGTTCATCAACAGTAACCGGGCTTTTTCCACCAAGAGTATCGGTATCCGCATCTGAAATCTCAATTTTTGCTTGCTGCGATAAATCAATTAATTGACGCGCATACTTTTTGATTAACTCTTGATTAACTGCATTTTTTTGTTTTCCATAGCCATTAAAAATACGACCCAAATGGCCTATCTTCCCATTTGATAATACTTGAACTAAATGATGACGCGTGTCTAGCCGTGGATCTTGTTGCGGTATATTTGAGACTATTGCAGCTCTATGACTTCGAGAGCTGGGACTTTTTTTTTGGTCTAACTGAACACTTACTAATCTTGTGTTTTCATTATTATTGCGTTCATTTTGCAAATTAAGGAGAGCCGCTCGATGCTCACCGTCAAGTTTTTTAAACGCTTCCTCACTAATGCCATAATAACCCACCAAAAACTCAACAAACCCACCTTTTTTAGGTCTTGCAGATGCCATAGAAACCTCGTTTATTAGCCCAAGTTGTATTCACTTATACCCATTATTATACACTAGTCGACAACAAATAACCTATACACCGCTTAAAGCCTTAAACCAATGAATTTAAAATAATTTTCTCACTAATGTGAAGCCATCGCCCAAAGGTAACATACTAACAAATACCCGCTGATCAAGCACAATTTTAGCATTTAACTGTCTGATTGCATTAGTATTATTATCTTGCACAGCCATATCTGCCACCCTGCCCGACCATAACACATTATCAATCGCAATTAACCCACCCGGGCGTACTAGCTGCAGGGATAACTCATAATAAAGATCATAATTTCTCTTATCCGCATCAATAAAAGCAAAATCAAAGGTGTTTATCTCACCCCCTGCTATCAAATCAGCTAGTGTTTCTGCTGCTGGCGCTAAACGTAAATCAATTTTATCGGCTACTCCCGCTGCCACCCAATATTTTTTTGCGATTTTAGTCCATTCACCGTTAATATCGCAAGCAACGACCTTACCATCCTTAGGTAATCCTAATGCCACCGACAAAGCGCTATAACCGGTAAAAGTACCAATATCCAAGGTTTTTTTTGCGCCCATCAATTCAATCAATAATCGCATAAATTGCCCTTGCTCGGGCGAAATTTGCATCTGTGACATACTCATGGCCTGAGTTTGCTGGCGTAATTTGAGCAAAACATCGGGCTCGCGCAATGAGTTTTGCTGTAAATATTCATAAACCTGTGGCGTAAGTTGCAAAGTAATATCTGACATAGGAGTTTATTCTCTAGCACTTTAAGGTCAGTAATTCTATAATATTAAGAGTAGCAAACCAAAGGAGTTTCTCATGAGCATCACTTTTATTCTTCTCATTGCCATTGTTGCCATCGGCGGTTTTATTGTTTTAACCTATAATCGCCTTATTGCGCTGATTGAAGCAATACGCAACAATCAAAAACAAATTGATATTCAGCTTGATCGGCGCTTTAAAGTATTTGAATCACTCATCAGTGTCGTAAAAAAATATATGGATTACGAACAAACAACATTAAAAGATGTGGTCGCATTGCGTAATCAAGCCCAGCAAGCAAAAACCAATGGCGATGAAAAAACTCGGATGCAAGCTGAAGATCAAATTTCCAAAATTGCAACTAACATTAATCTAGTCTTTGAACAATATCCTGATTTAAAAGCCAATCAAAACTGTTTACAATTACAAGAAGAAATTGTCAGCACTGAAAACAAACTAGCTTTTTCTAAACAAGCTTTTAACGACAGTATTGAAAAATACAATGCCGATAAAAAATCATTTTTTACTGCGATGATAGTTAACTTTTTTAAAAGCAAATTAGATTTTGATTTTCCTTACTGGCAACTCAATGCTGACCAAATAAAAGACCATGAAAATTACACGGTAAGATTATAATTTATTATGACACAACCTCTTAATGAATATTCCGTCAGCACTGCCGACTGGCGTATACAATTGCAGCTTAATAACCGCCGAACCATCATGGTAATAAGTGTTTTTTTCCTTATTTACATCGCGATCGGCATTATTGTTGATATGGCTATTTATTCCGGCTCTTATCCGCAAGCTACGTTAAGCCAATTATTTTCTGCTTTAATTAGTTTGCATTTATTTCCTTTAGTTACTCTTATTATGCTGGGTGTTGCAGGCATTTCATTATTAATTACATTTAGTTTTCACAACAAATTAATGTTATTAGGTACTGAATATCATGAAGTGACACCAACGAACGCACAAAATACCAAAGAATCACAGCTCTATAATGCTATTGAAGAAATGAAAATTGCTGCTGGCTTAAAATATATGCCGCGAGTTTTTATTATTAATGCAGAGTATATGAATGCATTTGCCAGTGGTTATAGTGAAAAATCAGCAATGATTGCAATTACGCAAGGCTTGCTTGAAAAACTCAATCGCAGTGAATTACAAGCTGTCATGGCGCATGAATTAAGTCATATCCGTCACTCGGATATCAAGCTTACTCTAATGGCCTCTGTATTATCTAATTTAATGATTATTGTGGTTGATATTCTCTTTTATAACACTATTTTTTCAGGTCGCCGTAACTCAGATAATCGATCACGTGATTCACTTGTCATTATCATTATTGCACTACGCTATTTGTTACCGATCATAAATATATTATTACTTCTGTATCTCAGCAGAACCCGTGAATATATGGCTGATGCCGGCTGTGTGGAATTGCTGCGCGATAATCAGCCGCTGGCATCCGCTTTATTAAAAATTCAAAATGATCATATTGCCCATCAAGAAACGTATAATAATGCCTATCAACAAACATCACATGAAAACGTTCGCCGTGAAGCCTATATTTATAATCCTGCTGAAGCTGGAATCAGCGCAATGAGCTCACTGGCAGATGTCTTTTCTACCCATCCTAGTATTAAAGATCGCTTAGCTGCGCTGGGATTTAAATCAAATTCGTCTCTTTAAGGCTCGGTAAAAATTTTCGTATACACCTAAATGCATATTGCAATGCTCATAGTGGGTTGCCTACAAAAGTTTTAATTTACTACATTTGTAGGATAGCAAGACAGGTAATAAACTACAAGCCCATTAATATTCTCTTAAGGTTACTGATTATACAATATTACCAACAGTCACCAACAGAGGTAAATAAACATGGGTCATGGCACAACAAATAGCGATGAAAAATCAGCTTCTTCGGCAACAACTTCGATAATAAGAACCGAGCATACCGATAGTAAGCATCTTCCACCAACAGCAAGCGAACAACAATTATCAGATAACATTGAAACATATAAAGCTAATCTGCGAACGTTTCTCCAACGATTTGAACATCTTGAATCCAAAGAAGATAAAACTAAACTTCTAAACAAATTTAAAGATGACATGATAAGCTTTGCTATCGCAGCTCGACTCTCTTTTGCTGCCGATGAAGAGCTTAATGCTGAACAAATAAAAGAAGCAACAAAATTTCTTAATCTTATGCTTGATTTCTTCTCTTTTGTTGACCAAGCTACAACCTCTGATGAGCTAGAACATTACATTACTAACTTAAAGCGCCGATTTACTCTTCCAGACTCAACTGATGAACAAACTCAAGCAGAGTACTATAATTTATTTATAACAAGCTTAAATATTTATAAAGAAGCACGCTATGATTTAAAAAGCCAAACAGCTAATTTTGCTTATTCTGTTGCTAGCATTGCTGTCCAAGGTGTTGGAGCTGTAGCCAATGTAGTAAGCCTAGGCATTGCCTCACCTATTAGCCAGCCCCTTATAGAACTTATTGCAAGGACTACAAACGGCGCTAAAAAAGTCCACGATTTTGCACAAATTGATAGAGAGAATAAAAAATGGTGGGAAATTTTATTTGCAAGCTGCACTAACCCCATCAGAAAAATTTGGAATTATGCTAAAAAAAATCCAGCAAAAACAACGGGGATAGTGCTAGTCGGAGCAGCTGCAATAACAACAGCTTGTCTCTTTTATCCTATCACTTTAGTCATGACTGCTGCGGCATTTTTGTATGCTGTTGCTTCCACTGTGATAACAATTTATGAATATGTCCAAGCCTATAGAAAACGACTAGCAAACCAAAAGGCATTTGGAGAAAAATTAAATCAATACTTTGACACAACTGTTATAAATCGTAATCGAGTAAATACTATGTTAAGTCCGGGGAATGGAACATGTCTTGCTGCTCAATTTCCAGCATCTGAGTCAACAGCTACCATTACTAATGCAATGAATGCTGCAGAAGGAAATGCAACTTCAGCAAAACCACTTACTGCTGCTCCAGCACCTACTCAACCACAGCCTTTGAGCAGCAATGCTGCTGCTCCGATGGTAAATTCTTTGTTTCCAGTAGCATCGGCTACTGCTTGCACTGATACTACTAATCAAAATAAGCCATCAATAGCAACTACTCCATAGATAAGGAGTTTGGTGGGCACGCTACGCTTTGCCCACCCTACGTTTTTATAATTTATTTTTGTCATTTTTTGTAGGGTGGGCAAAGCGTAGCGTGCCCACCGAACTCTTTAGCTGAATAATTACCAGCGGCTCCACAAAGAACATCCTTATATATTATTTAATGTTCTCTTAAGCTTCTTAGTTATATAATACAACCCACAGATAAAAAAAGAGGAACGAAACATGTCAATTGTTGCTCTAAAAAATGAAGCCACTGATTACTTAAATGAGCTTTCAAATTTTTTAGATAGCCATAAACATTTAAATTTAGAAAATGATAAACGATTATTTCTAGAAAAATTAAAATATTTTATGATTTATTTTGCAGTTACAGCAAAATTTGGTCGTTCTATCAATGAGCCACTCACCAAGTCTGAAACAGAAAAAGCAACAAAATTAGTTAATATCATGACAGAACTGCTAAAGTTTGCAGATGAAACACAAACAGAAGATGAGTTAGAAGATTATCTTTACCAACTAAAATACGATCTTTTAAAAGATTCTCATAATTTTACTCTAGTCAGTAATGAAGCTACTGCTATTCCATCGACCAACACAGCAGAATCAAAAAGCTCTAAAGACGCTCCTCAAACCAATAACACTCACAACATGTTTCAAAAATTATTTATAAAAAGCATTGATAGTTATAATGCTGTGCGTCATACATTAAAAAATAATAAAACATCTAGCAGCAAAGAGAATGAAATTAATAGCGCTGCATTCAAGCTGGCAGCTCAAGCAGCCACATTTAATTTAACTTATTCTATTATAACCTTACAACAACCCATTATTCATGATCCAAGCAAAGCACCAGATTTCCCTAATATAGCTCAAATAGACAGAGAAGATGCATGGTGGAAAACTATAAGCAACAGAATTTTTAGCCCAATCAAAAGAATCTTAAATTATATTGAACAGCATCCACTTAAAGCGATAGGTTTTTTTCTTGGTGGCACTGTGCTAACCGCTGCCGCTGGTTTCTTTTTTCCTCTTCCTTTAATAGGCGCAGCAATTGGAACAATATATGTCATTGCCTCAGCTGCCATTGCTATCAAATCTAAAATTAATAAATATTTTTTTAAGAAAAAAATAAATAATTATCTTTATGACGAATGGATGAATAATTGTAACGAAGAAATGGCTGCTGGCAATACGCATATGAAAGCAACTCTTTTAGTGAACCAAGATCAGTACTATAATAGCTCCAATTCCACAATTACAATTTTATCAGAATTCAATACCACAGCTATAACAATAACCACAACACCAGCACCACTCAATCCACCCAAACTACCTCTGCTAGCTACCCAGCCAACACCCGCACCACCATCAATAAGCAGCCAAGCAACATCAACCAAACCACCTACAGCACATGCTCCAAAAAGATAGCCCTTAAATCATTAAAATGAAGTCACAAGACTTCATTTTAATCAACCCCTAAGGAATGACATCCCTTTATCGCTATGTTATGATCCCCCCATCTTGTGTTAAGGAAAACACGCGTGAAAAAAAAATATCTCTATCCCTGGATCGGACTCTATCTTGCCTCAAGCCTAAGCTACGCTACACCTTACGGTATTAATATTTCTTACCTAGTTCTAGATAAAGACCCTCAATACTTACATGGCTATCGCGCTAGCTTTTTATATCAACCCCCGGCCTGGATTTGGCAACATTTACAAATATTTATCGACACCAGCGCTGGCCATTGGTACGTCACTAATAACACACCTTACCGAAATTTAAATATTTACTCTATTGCCCCCGTATTTCGTTTCAATATCAAAGAATATCAATACATCACTCCCTTTATTGATCTCAGCATCGGGCTTGCCTACCTCACTAAAACCCATATCGACCACCAAAATTTAGGCATCCACTTTGCTTTTCAAGACCAGCTTGGCATTGGCTTTTCCTTTGGCCAACAAAAACAATGGTCCACCAGTCTCAACGCATTACATTATTCTAATGGCTCCTTATGCAGCAAAAATGCGGGTATAACCGTACCTATTATGTTTAATCTCAGCTATCACTTCTAACAAACTTTAAAAAAACATTGTTGAAAGTGGCGATTCTGTATCCGACAGAGCGCCGAGTTTTGTAGGGTGGGCAAAGCGCAGCGTGCCCACCGCTCAATGGTGCGCCATGCTTGGCGCACACTTAAACGGTGGGCACGCTGCGCTTTGCCCACCCTACAAAACTGGATGCCAGCTAGAAGCACGCTGGCATGACAAAGCACGACAAAACCGACCTTGAGCCGCTAAGAGAGTTACGATCCAAACAAAAATCAGTTACACTTTCCGCCTATGCGAAAACGAATTGCGATTAAAAATCATATTCAAGAAATCCGCCTTATTAGCCAGAGATCGTTTGCTGCTCTGATAGTCATGGTTGTGCTGCTTTGCGTGCTTATTTTACGCTTAGGCTATTTACAACTTTCAAAGCATGATCTTTATACTACGCTTTCGCAAAAAAATTGGTTAGATCTGGTGCCTTTAGAGCCCACCCGTGGTTTAATTTATGATCGTCATGGTGTTTTATTAGCGGAAAATACTCCCGTCTTTAGCTTAGACATTATTCCTTATCAAATCAGCAATTTACCAAAAATGTTAGCTGATATTTCAAAAAGTATTCCCTTATCAGATACTGATATTGCTCAATTTCAAAAACAATTAAAACAACATCGCCGCTTTGATGAAATTCCCTTAAAATTACGTTTAACTGAAGCCGAAGTCGCAAAATTTTACGAAAATCAATATCATTTTCCAGGTGTTATCATTCGTGCGCGTCTATTGCGTCATTACCCACTGGGTGAGCACTTGAGTCATGTATTAGGCTATGTAGGCCGCATTAATACCGATGAATTAAATGACATTGATATCAGCAACTATAGCGCCACCAACTATATCGGCAAACAAGGTATAGAAAAATACTATGAAGATGAATTACACGGCACAGTGGGCTATGAACAAGCCGAAAGTGATGCCAGTGGCGAGCCTGTCCGTCTTTTAAGCCAAATTAAACCCATCCCCGGCAAAAATTTATATCTTACTATCGACAGCAAACTACAAATTGCTGCCGAACAAGCACTCGCAGGGCATCGCGGTGCGATTGTCGTCATCCAACCCAGCACCGGTCAAATATTAGCCCTCACCAGTCAACCCACATTTGATCCCAATATTTTTATTGATGGCATTAGTAGTGCTGATTATAAAGTATTACAGCTATCAAGTGACCGACCACTTTACAATCGAGCTTTACGTGGACTTTATCCACTGGCTTCAACTATCAAACCTTTTATTGCGATTGAAGGATTAAATTCTGGCGTCATCAATCCTGATGAAACGATTTATGATCCTGGTTGGTTTAAATTAAAAAACAGTAATCATGTTTTTCATGACTGGCGCCACCATGGCCATGGAATAGTTAATTTAAGTCGAGCCATCACTAGCTCTTGCGATACTTATTTTTGGGAATTAGGCTCAAAATTAGGTATTCAACGCATTGATACTATTTTAACTCAATTTGGCTTTGGTACATTAACAGGAATTGATTTAGATGATGAACTTGCCGGCAATGTTGCATCCCCCGCCTGGAAGCGCAAAACCAAAGGGGTCAATTGGTATGAGGGTGACACGGTTAACTCAGCCATTGGTCAAGGATCTATGTTAGCCACGCCGTTACAACTGGCTGCCGGTGTTGCTGCCATTGCTAATCATGGTGTGCGTAATACACCTTATTTATTATTAGGCGATCAACAAGCTAATCAACCCTATACTCAACAAGCGATTAACCCTGCTAATCCCATAAAATTAAATAATACAACGGTTTGGCAAACGGTTATCAATGCCATGCAAAACGTTGTACTCTCACCCGAAGGAACGGGCCACAAATTAAAAAATGCCCCTTATTCTATTGCAGCAAAAACAGGAACTGCCCAAGTTTATTCAAAAAAACAAACAGGTAATGAAAGCGACGAAGAAAGCGAAGATCATATTCCAGAAAAACTTCGTAATCACTCACTACTCATTGCCTTTGCACCGATTGAAAATCCGCAAATTGCTATCGCAGTTGTAGTAGAAAATAGTAAACTTGCTTCAACTGTTGCACGCCAAGTATTAGATTTTTATTTATTACCAAATAATTCAATGAGCCGGCAAAATGACACTAGCAAGAACCGCTAATGAAAAATATAGCAAACAAGAATTAGGCACTAAAAGCCGTAATTTTTGGCACATTATTCATATCGATATGCCACTAATGGCGTGTCTTATTTTATTAATGGCGGCAGGATTAGGTATTTTATATAGCGCTAGCAATCAAAATCTCGCGGTTGTTGAACAGCAAGCCGCGCATATAGGCTTAGCACTGATGGTGATGATTATTTTCGCGCAAATCCCACCGATGACTTATCAACGCTGGGCTTTAAGTATTTATGTGGTCGGTATTATTTTATTAGTTTCGGTACTCATAGTCGGGCATATCGGTAAAGGTGCTTCACGTTGGTTAAATTTAGGGTTTGTCCGCATTCAACCTTCAGAAATAATGAAACTTGCTCTTCCTATGTTTCTTGCTTGGCATTTTCATAAAATTCATTTACCTCTTTCATTAAAAACCGTTTTCTTTTCTGCTGTTATTGTTTTACTACCCGCTATGCTTACTGCAAAAGAACCCGACCTGGGTACAGCTATTTTGCTCACTGTAGCGGGAGGCAGCGTATTAATTTTAGCTGGATTAAGTTGGCGCATCTTAAGCTCCATCATGTTACTCATGAGCTTATGTGGCCCTATTATTTGGTATTTCATGCATGAATATCAACGCAAAAGAGTGATGATTTTTTTAAACCCCGAAAGAGATCCTCTTGGTGCGGGTTATCATATTATTCAATCTAAAATTGCCATTGGCTCCGGTGGTTTTTTTGGCAAAGGCTGGTTAAATGGAACGCAATCGCATTTACATTTTTTACCTGAACACTCAACTGATTTTATTTTTGCTGTCTGCGGTGAAGAGCTTGGATTTATGGGCAGCAGCATTTTAATTATTTTATATATGTTGATTATTGCACGCGGTTTTTATATTACCATTAATGCTCAAGACACATTCACACGCTTATTAGCGGGTAGTCTTACCCTCACCTTTTTTGTTTCATTTTTTATTAATATGGGCATGGTCACTGGGATACTCCCTGTGGTAGGCTTACCACTCCCCTTAATTAGCTATGGTGGATCATCCATGGTGACGTTGATGGCAAGTTTCGGTATCCTCATGTCAATTCAAACACACAGAAAGCTATTGCCGACTTAAAGGAATACACATGTTACAAAACATATTGAAATTTATTATTATTTTTTGTTTTTGTTCACAACTAGGTTTCGCAAGCAGTAATTTTGCTGAACAAGCTGATGTGCTTACTTTTATCAATATGATGGTGAAAAAAAATCATTTTAATAAAAATGAATTAATTGCCGTTTTTAGTAGTGTCAAACCACGCCCTACCGTGATTCAAAGCATCAGAGCGCCTTTAGAAGAAAACCCGTGGTATCGCTATCAAATGTTATTTGTCACTGAGTCTCGCATTCGTGAAGGCGTTATTTTTTGGAATAAATACCATGATGCCTTAACTCGAGCAGAAAAAGTGTATGGTGTACCCGCCAGTATTATTGTTGCAACCATCGGCATAGAAACAAAATATGGCAAAAATACCGGAAATTATCGCGTTATTGACGCCTTGACCAACATTGGCTTTAGTAACAGTCGACGAGCAGATTATTTCCGCAAAGAATTAGAAGAATTTTTATTACTTGCACGTGAGCATCATTTAAATCCTCTCACTATCTATGGCTCATATGCTGGTGCAATTGGTCAACCACAATTTATGCCGAGTAGTTATCGTTATTACGCTGTGAATTTTTCTGGTGATGGAAAAATTGATCTTTCTCATAATGAAGTTGATGTCATCGGCAGTATTGCGAATTATTATAAAAAACATGGTTGGATTTACAATCAACCGGTTGTTCTTCCAACGACCGTTACTGGATATCGTTATTCTAGCTTAATTAACGGGAAAAAAGCGATTCCCGTCAGTAGTTATTCTGAATTAGGCATCTACCCACGCGGTTATGCGGCAGATGATTTAAAAGCTAAGCTGATTCAATTACGAGGCTATTACCGCAATGAATATTGGTTAGGGTTTCATAATTTTGATGTCATAAAAAAATATAATACCAGCACATTATATGCCATGGCCGTGTATCAGCTCAGTGAATACATCTCCGCAGTAAAAGGGAGAAATGAGCATGGCTAAACTGGCATGGATTGCCCAGCAAAATGTAAAATTGTATTTGCTGATATTATTAACCATGCTAACTTTAAATGGTTGCTCTACTGCCTTCAACTCTCATCCTGATGGCGCACCATCTTATCCGGTCGATGAAACTAAAATTCCTAATGCTGTTCCAAAAAAAGAAGCCTTAAGTCAATACGGTAATAATAGAACTTATCGTGTTGCAGGAAAAACGTACCATACGCTGTCTAGTAGCAGAAATTATGATGCTAAAGGCATAGCCTCTTGGTATGGCACTCGCTTTCATTCCATACCGACATCGAGTGGCGAACGTTACAATATGTTTGGTATGACAGCTGCGCACAAAACATTACCCTTACCTACCTATGTACGAGTGACTAATTTAAAAAATGGTAAACAAGTTATCGTTAAAATAAATGATCGCGGCCCTTTTAGCGGCAATCATTTAATTGATTTATCGTATGTCGCTGCAAAAAAATTAGGAATGATCGAACGTGGAACAGCATTAGTGGATGTGAAAGCGATTGATGTGGATAGCTATAACCGCTCAATCAACACTCGTTCAGCACACTCGTTTGCACAAAACAATCACCCTGTTTATTTACAAGCAGGTGTATTTAAACAACGAGCTTATGCTGAGCGATTAAAAACTCGATTAAGTAAAGAGATTGCTGCACCAGTGCATATTTCACGAGCGGCAAAACATCTATACCGTGTGCAAATAGGCCCTATTAAAGATACGGCAGCAAATAAACAAATTTCAAAACAATTAAAATCTCTCGGCTTAACTAAAAATATAAAATCGTCTGTGGAGGTTTAATGTTAAGTTTTCTTACTTCAACATTAGGCATTTTAATTACGATTATATTCGTCATCGGTGTTCATGAATGGGGACATTTTATTGTTGCACGTTTATGTGGCGTTAAAGTGCTACGTTTTTCGATGGGTTTTGGCAAACCGTTATTTGCGTGGCATGATAAGCAAGGTACTGAATATGTATTAGCAGCTATCCCACTTGGTGGCTATGTCAAAATGCTCGATGAAAGCGAAGAAAATGTTATACCAGAAGAACGTCACCGTGCTTTCAACAATCAAGCCATTTATAAAAAAATGGCAATCATTGCGGCTGGCCCTTTAGCTAATTTTATATTTGCATTTTTATTGTATTGGTTATTGTTTGTTATTGGATTTGCTTCGATTAAACCGATTATTGGCACAGTGTTGCCGCACAGTATTGCAGAACAAGCAGGATTAAAATCACAACAAACTTTAATTCAAATTGATAAGCAGCCTATTTTTTCTTGGCAAAATGCAGCAATTCGTATTATTTCCCGAGCGGGTGAACAAGGCACCATGCAAATGGTCACTCAATCATTAAGCAACCAGCAGCTGCACACAGCCACATTAGAATTAGCGACATGGCAAATGGATAATCTCAATCCTGATCCTTTAAAAAGCTTAGGTTTAGTCCCTTATGAGCCCAGCATTCCACCTATCATCGGTGTTTTACAGCGTAATTCACCTGCTATGCTCGCTCACTTAAATACGAATGATAAAATTCTTGCAATCAACAATCAGACAATAAACAGTTGGCCTGATATTATTAAGCACGTTGCTAATGCGCCAGATAAAACACTAGAATTTAAAATATTACGTGCCGGAAAAATATTAATATTACCGGTACACATTGGTAGCAAACAAACTTTATTGTTAAAAAAACAGGGGTTTTTGGGTATTACACCAAACTTTACTCTCCCCACTCATCTTCTTCAAAATAATCAATACAGCCCTGTTGCTGCAATTCCTTATGCTATGCATGAAGTTATGAGCTTTATAAAACTCAATGTGGTGATGATAAGCAAAATAATTTTAGGAAAAATTTCTTTACAAAGCCTCGGTGGGCCTATTTCAATTTTTGAAAGTGCAGGTACTGCGCTTAATCAAGGTATTATTCCTTTTTTAGGTTTTCTCGCTTTTTTAAGCATTTCTATTGGATTTATTAATATTATTCCTATTCCTGGTTTAGACGGTGGGCATTTATTATTTCAGCTCATTGAGTTTGTGATTAGACGACCGTTGTCACAACGGTTACAATTATTTTTTTATCGGATAGGTTTGATTTTATTGGTTTTGTTGATTTTTCAAGCGTTAGCAAATGATGTTATGCGGTTGTGATGTGTATAGCTGATGTGGTGGGCACGCGCTGCGCTTTGCCCACCCTACATTTTTTGTAATTTTTGTAGGGTGGGCAAAGCGCAGCGTGCCCACCATCACCACCGAGATCAATCATTTACTAGCCGCAAGAAACCGATCCAAGCTATTTGCAAACGCTTGAATTTCATTTTTCTTTAATTTAGGCGGCCCGCCTATCATCACACCGGTACCTCGTAAAGCCTCACTAAAATCCCGCAATGATAGTCTTTGTTTAATGTTTTTTTCTGTATAAACTTCGCCACGCGGATTTAACGCAGTCCCACCTTTTTCAACAACCAAACTAGCTAATGGAATATCTGCTGTAATGACTAAATCACCTGAAGACATTTGTTTAACAATTTCATTGTCTGCCATATCAAATCCTGCAGAAACTTGCATTTTTTTAATAAAAAGTGATGGTGGTGAGCGCAGCGGCTGGTTTGAAACTAAAATCATCATTGTTTGCGTGCGATTAGCTGCACGAAATAAAATTTCTTTCACCATATTTGGACAAGCGTCCGCATCAACCCAAATTTGCATAATTAAGCCTTTTATCCTTGAAATTTCACACTTAAAGCGTATTATATTTTGTTGTGATTATACTGTATTTTGTTAATCAAAAGCAGTCAATATGAATGGTGGGCACGCTGCGCTTTGCCCACCCTACATTTTTTATAATCATTGCAGGGTAAACAAAATACAACATGCCCCGCAAGGTTTTTTTATGATTTTAATCACCATTTCCCACAATCAAATGTAGGGTGGGCAAAGCGCAGCGTGCCCACCTATAAGCTACCACAGGAATCAATATGCCATTTGAACAAATTTTTTTATTAAGCATAGTCGCCATTATCGGCATGGTCATTTTTATTTTTTTACGCCAACAATCGAAACAACATGATTTGCAAACCTTAAAAATCTTACAAGACACTTTACAACAAGGAATGCAAGAAACTCGGCTCACCGTCAAAGAATCCTTAAATGATTATGCTAGTGACTTAGGTAAACGGGTTGAGCAACTCACCCTAACCACTGACGCTCGTCTCAAAGAAATCAATCAACAAGTTGAAAAACGCTTAGCCGCTGGTTTTGAAAAAACCACTGAAACCTTTACTGATGTCATCAAACGCTTAGCATTAATTGATGCCGCGCAGAAAAAAATTACTGAGCTATCCAATAGCGTCATGAGTTTACAAGATATATTAAATGATAAACGCTCTCGCGGAACATTTGGTGAAGTGCAGCTCTCTGCTTTAATCCGCAATGTTATTCCTGAGCAGCATTTTTCATTCCAACATTCATTTTCTACAGGAAAACGAGCTGATTGCGTTCTATTTTTGCCTGAACCTAGCGGCAATATTGCTATTGATGCAAAATTTCCACTCGAAAATTTTCGCGTTATGATGGACTTAGTTACCTCAGATCAAGATCGAAAACATGCGGAACAACAATTTAAAATTGTTATTAAAAAACATATTCAAGATATTGCTGATAAATATATCGTACCGGGTGAAACAGCCGATGGTGCCATGATGTTTATTCCTGCAGAGGCGGTGTTTGCAGAAATTCATGGCCATTACCCCGATTTAGTTGAATATGCTCAGCGCGCTAAAGTGTGGATGGTTTCACCCACAACGTTAATGGCTGTATTAACTACCGCTCGTGCTGTTTTAAAAGATGCTGCTACCAAAGAACAAGTGCATATCATTCAACGTTTACTCCACACCTTAAGCTCTGACTTTGATCGCTTCCAAAAAAGAATGGATAATCTTGCACGCCATATTTCTCAAGCACATGTTGATATTGAAGAAGTACATACTTCTGCGAAAAAAATCACACAGCGGTTTGAACAAATAGAAAAGGTTGAGCTTGATAACATTGAGCCAACGATATTAACTAATCTTGCAGAAGATAAGCTGGCTGAATGACTGTAGCTATTCAGTAGATAAAGTTTGGTGGGCACGCTGCGCTTTGCCCACCCTACATTTTTAATACAATCAAATTGTGGCATACCCCACATTTCACCAAAAATATAACACTCCGCCATAAATTCAAAAACGTAGGGTGGGCAAAGCGCAGCGTGCCCACCAAACTTTATTAATTATAACTATATGATAAATAATAATAATTTTTAATCGCTAGTGAGCCATTGCTTACTCTCATTCTTTTTAAAAAAACCCTTCCCTCCGCAGCACATTTTTTATATAATTAGTCGAGTTTTATATCGCACGTAACAGGGGGAATATATTTATGAGGAAGATAGGTCTTTTACTAGGAGCTTTATTAGTAAGTATTAATTGCTACGCTGTTTCTAACTCCGTTGGCTCAGACTTAAAGTCAGCCATTCAAAAAAATGCAACTAAACTCAATAGCGAAAATAATTTAGCTATTATTTATGGTGGGCAAGATTTTTCACATCGAATCATTGCTACTGCCAATGAATCTACTTGGGCTGGGCAAGCAACTTTAATTGGTTAATTGCTTATGCTTAAAGAAAATCCCCCGGTTGGGGGATTTTTTTTGTCTAGTATTTAGTAGCTATTTTTCATCTATTGCAAAAAAAGTTACACAAGCGGTTATGCTGACTAACAGCAATAAAATGACAAATGACAAAATACCATTATAAATCATACTTAACACCAAACCTAAGGTAACACAGGATATCGACATACTAAAACCAAGCAAAGCAGAGGTATAACCTCTTAAATCAAGATTAGACAATACAATAGTGGAAATAAATTTTGGCGCACAAAGACTTAATCCTAATACATATAACATCATGCAATAAACAACAGTCACAAAATAAGCCTGAGTAAAAATAACAAAAATCAACATCGTTATCCCAGAAAAAACTATCAAAAACAGCCCCATATTCAATAGTATTTCCGAACGATTAGGCTCTCCGCCTGAAAAAAATGAAATCATTGAACCCACAATATAAAATAAAAATACAAGCGCTTGAACATAGCTAAACTGTTGCGGCGACATTTTTAATTCAGATATAAATATAAATGGTGCTGCAGTAATATACGTCACCAATCCACCCAAAATTAAACAATATGGAATAATACTCTTTAAAAAAACTTTATTCTTAAGAATTAGCTTATAATTATCCATAGCTGAGCGAAACGTCAGAGACTCAGTATATTTAATATGAAGGAGCTCTAAATGTTTAAAATATAAACCAATAAAACAACAACATGAAAAACCAGCAACAAAAATAAAATTAATTCTCCAGCCAAAAAAAGTAAACAAATAACCGCCAATGACCGGCCCTACAATAGGAGAAAGAGAACAAATAAGATTCATTATACTAATTATTTTTCGCAAGGTTTTACTATCATATAGTTCAGAAAAAATGCTATTACTTGTCACATTAATGCAACAAACACCCACTCCCTGAAAAAACCGCGCAATAAAAAAAATAGTGATATTCGGAGATAAACCACAAATAATAGTCGCAATAATAAAACTAATACTTCCCCCAAACAACACTGGCTTACGTCCAAACCGATCACTCAAAGGACCAAAAATTAATTGCGGAAAAGCAACACCAACAAACCATACCGTCATACTCAGCAGCATAATATTGGGTGTAACATTAAAAACAGTTGATAAATGCGTAATACTAGGAAGATAAATATCATTTCCCAGGTTGGCAGAAAAATTAAAACTAATAATAAGACCCACCAAACCATAATTTATTTTATCATGATTTAAATGAACTTTAGGCTTTAACATGATGATGCTCTACTCTCAAGCAAGGCAAAGAACTTGCGTAATTTACCGCAATAAACTTAATAATCGCCTCTCGTATTTCACAACGCACCTCCCACAAATTCTCTGGGCTACTAGCACTTATTACTGCTCTTAACTCAACCGTAAACTCTTTCATATCAGAAACATGAAAAGCATGAACACTCTTATCCCAATAACGACTCAGGCTTAAAGTTTTAACAAATTCCTCTCGAATTCTATCAATTGGTAACGTATGATCGACATAGAAAAATACGGTACCCAGCAATTGGGTAGAGGAGCGAGAAAGATTGAGCAGTTTATTCGCTGTGATATAATCTGTTGGTAAAATGAGCCGACGTAAATCCCATAATTTTATTACCACATAAGACAATGAAATTTCCTCAACCTCACCAAATTCATTATCAATCATAACAGCATCACCCATTTTTATTGGCTGGGTAAACGCTATTTGCAACCCTGCAAAAATTCGCGCCAATGACTTTTGACTTGCGAATGCGCCAGCAGCACTTACAATGCCAGCTGTGGTGAGCAGCCCTGCACCCACATTTTTAACACTGTCAAACATAAGCAACACAGAGGATAAAAGAATAAAAATAGCTATGATTAATATAATACTTTTTAAAATAGATAATAAGGTTTTTATTTTTCTCAACGAAGCAAAATCATCATTATAGGCTGTATATTGAAAAATAATAACTTTTTCAATAAAATTCACCGACTTATAGATAATATATAAAAATATTCCCATTAAAGAAATAATAAAGAATTTTTCTAAAAAGTTTTTAGGGAAATCTAATATTCCCAACTCAGAAACTAAAATCGAAAAAATAATGAAAACTATACTAATTTTTAAACATTTAACTAACATTGGCACCAGTATTTTAACTATCTTTTTTTGTGACACATTTTCGACATAGCCTTCAAATGTATTAATAACCGACCAAATTATCCACAACGAAAAAATCAACATAGCACTTTTTGTTGCCATCGTCATAAAAAATAAGATTGTTTTCCACTTATCTTGCAATGCTGCAGCCAAATATGGGTCAATTAGTTTTTCAAGCACAACTAAAAGAAAAATGGCTAAAAGAAAAATAATCGGCACCAATATTTTTTTAATTGTAATATTTATCCAATAATTTTTAATTGATTTACTAAGTTTTATCAATTGATAAATTAAATTAAGCGTGAGTGGAATTGCAAGGATAAAGCCTGACAACATTAACCAATTATTGCGATTAAAAAAATTCGAAAATAAATCTGTTAAATAGTATTGATTCATAGTCATAGTATGCTTAAAAGCACTCAGACAATCCAGCCCCTACTTACCAACTCTATGCAATATCATTGGCAGCAAAACAGGGAATAGCTAAATATTAACTTATCTAATACAGTGTTTAAAACCACTAAAGAGGAAATAAAATGAAACTAACTAAATCTATTCATAACTTTATTTTATTATCAACCACTACTATCTGCCTATTTTTATCAACTAACGTACTAGCCGTTATTGAATCTGACAAAGAACCTTTAACACAATATTTATTTGTTCAAACTGCTCAGCTAGGTGAATTACATTATGATGAAAAAAATAAATATTATAATTTATCTTTACACAAAGTTGATTCTTGGATTATTTATTTTAGTAATGTTCCAAAGCGCGTAACAGGTTTCACAGAAACTGACAAATTTACCGACGAATTCAATAAAAATATAGCTGAAAAAAACCCCAAAGGCTTAAACTCAGGAATAGTCGCGTTTGATATAAAAAATAAAAAAATGATCCGCTATACCTTCAGCCTTACTGATGCAAAATATGACAAAATAAATAACTCCACTCAATATATCGCGCATATATTACCAGGAGAACAAGAGTCTTTCCATTCCGACATTGTCTTTGAGCATGCGGCAATATTTATTGATTCATGTGCTTCATGTGGTGGAAGTAACTTTTAATATGTATACAATTCGAAGAATTATTGTCTGTATCATGTTTTTTATTTACAGTAATAATACTTTTTCTATAGAAACGTTTAATCCTAAAAACTGTAATAAATTAATAACATTATCGACCTATAGCGGAGTCAATACAAATGCATTAGTCAACTTTTCTCTGTATAACCAAGATCTCATGATACTAAAACAGCGCTATAAATTAGCCAAAGAAAACATTAAACCGCTCTGCCCTCCTACTCTTTTTGAAGTAAGCGGCATGATATCAGGACTGGATGAATCTAATTCCTACAGTCTATACAATGCCGAGCTAGATTTAGCAGCTTACTCCTACAACTGGATAAATAGCTTTATCGATTTTGCTTACCTAGAGCCACCACCCACTCCGGCTGGCGTGCTGGGAAATTCTAATATTTATTTAGATAGAGTATTTATAACTATCGGGAATCTTGAAAAATCCCCGGTTTATATGACTATTGGCAGAAGATATTTACCCTTTGGACAATATGATAGCTATACCATAACAGGATCATTAGCCGCTACCTTAGGAAAAACAGAAGCTGGATCGTTACTTTTAGGTTATGAACATCCTAATGAAAATGGAATTTACTCAAGCTTCTACACACTAAAAGGTGTAAATAAATTATTTTGGGATTCAAACCAAGCCACCTTATCAGGTTTAACCATGGGTTATCAACTCAATTCATCCTCATTAAAAATAAATACTGGACTGGATTACATCCAATCTATAACCGTTGCACAAGGGTTTGAGGGAATTAAAAATAAAAACATTCCTGGCCTTGATTGGCATACTAAATTGGAAATTCTTCACTTTATATTTTTAGCTGAATATACTAAATCTCTTAATCGATTTAATCTGAATTCTTTAAACTATTATGATAAAGGCGCACAGCCCGCTGCAACAAATTTTGAAATGGGTTATCGCTTTACCCTCTTCAATAAACCCAGCACAGCCGCAATTAGCTATGGGAAAACTTTTGAAGCCGTTGGGATAGGCCTTCCACAAAAACGGCTCAGCGTTGCTTATAATTTACTGCTTTATTCCCATGCCATTTTTAATTTACAATATCTTCGCAACTTTAACTATCCATCCACTGCTTTCGCCATGAGCAATAACACTCAGCCTCTGCCAAAAAGAGCTTTTTTGGCAAGAATAATACTTTATTTTTAATTGCTTTTTTACGGTATAACTACGAGTAGTTTATTTTGTCTTAATAACTTATTGTTAATACATTACTACTTGAGTAGCTTAACCATGAACAGGGTATTCAATTTATTAAATGTAAAATTTATTTTTAAAATTTTAGCGCTATTTGCAGCAATATTTTTATTTGGCGTAACCGCAGCTTTTACTTATAAAGCTTATGTTGATTTAATTGATTTTATTAAACTTGAACATACTTCTCTCTTTATTAGAATTTATCTTGCATACAGCGTAGCTTTGTTTGTTGCTATCGCAACAATTATTCAAAGTTTTCCTATTATCTGGAATAGACTTACTTATTGGGGTCAATCTATTGATAATTTAATATTGCGCTGCTTTACTAATAAAAAATATTTCTTAGATGCTATAGAAGAAAGAGAAAAAAACTTAAGCACCTTAATTAATGATGCTAACAAAGAATTACAAAGTTATTCATGGAATATGTTAAACACCAATAACTCAGAAGAAGACATAAATGATATAAAGAAAAAAATACAAAATTTAATTGATAATCAGATAAAAAATGCAATTAATGAATGCTGTCACATCGATAATATTATAAAAAACAATCAAGCAAAAGACAGTATCAATAATGAGAAAAAAGAAAAGTTATCAAAACAACTAAATAATTTCATTATTAATTTAACCAATATTTTAAAATACATTCATGAGATAAAAAGAAACGTAATTGACAAAAACTAATTTAAAGAATTGTCATCCTGAGAGTGTTTAAGGTTGTCATCCTGAGAGCGTTTAAAGCTGTCATCCTGAGCGTAGCGAAGGATCTCGTAAGATCCTTCGCAACGCTCAGGATGACAATACGTTTATGCTAACAAAAGGAAAGTTAAAAATGAAATATAAAGAATTACTCGACTACTTTTCAAGCGAAGCTATTAAGATAATTGGAATTGTTGGCACAGGTGAAATTATAGAACTTTTCATGCGAATGTTTTTAAAGTGTCACCCAGAAAAATCGGGGCCTGAATGTAATAATTATATTGCTAGATCAAATGTACTAAGTGTTACAACACTGAGTTGGATCGATGTATTAATAAAAGCTTTGTCAATGACTTCTTTTTGTAGAAACACTTTCGCTCCAGCTTTATGGAATAATACCACTGATGTAATAAAAATGTGGGCATTTTATTTGCAAGCAAACCTAGCTTTTTACTCAGAAATTTACGGTGAAGAAAAAGAGATGGATGATAGATGGGAAACACCCATCATTTTTTCTTTAACTGCCATGTTAGCACTGATATCTAATTTAGATTTTAGGCGCTACGTATATACTCTACGTTACAACGATCAACCAACAGGCTGGGGAACTAAAATTTTAGACGCTTTTAGTGGGTTTTTTAAAGGATTTGCTATTGGGCGTAGTGCCGTTAATACGGTGGAAAAAGTATCCGACATTTATGTAAAAACAACATGGGCACCTTCTTTAGGGGGGCGTATTACAAGATACGTGATGGGCGGCATATTTGGCATAGCATCAGGCGCTGTCGCAGTAAAACATTCTCCTGAAGCCGATATCATTAGCTCAGGAACACTGAAAAAAACCGTTTCAATTAGTAATTCCGTGTTTGTATCATCAACCTTTGGTGCCATATTAATCGCTAATATGCGCTCATTAGAGCCAAAAAATAAAATTGGCTTCGGCATAAGTTTTTGTCTATTGATACCCGCAATTTTAATTAGTGGTTATTACAAAACACAATCCTTAGAAATTCCGCCTGATTTACCACTTCTTCTTTCACCTGAAAAATCCAATTATGAATTGCTGGGCAATGAAGAAGAAACAACAACTCTTCCACTTTATAATGCGACTCGTTCATCTGCTTTATCAAGAAATGTTCATTCTATTTGGCAACGGCAAACTTTACCAAACGATAATCAGCTAACTGAAGGACTCAGCTTAAAAGCCTATTAATTATTTTTTTCCATCATTGCAAATAAGCAGAGGCGGTTCTGGATGCCAGCTAGAAGCACATAGGCGTCAACTTAACAAAGATGTAGGGTGGACAAAGCGCAGCGTGTCCACCGTTCAAACCATTTACAACACCACAATCAACTGCTGAACCAAAAGAACCATCTACACCAACTAACAAAAACAACAATCAATTGCGTTAATAGCGGTGGGCACGCTGCGCTTTGCCCACCCTACAAAACTAGAAGCTGCTGGCATGACAAAACCAGAGGCACAACAAAGTTAGAACAAACCTCAAGGCATTGGATTTGGGACCATAGGAAACAGTACAGGATAACAATGACAGCACAGGATGACACTTGCTTAGGATGACAGCTTAATCTTTGCCTGTTTTTCTAAGCTATATTGATATAATTCATACTCTAATGAACCCTCAGCCGCTTGAATTTGCTCATTGAATAAATCATTTTGATCTTGCTTAGCACCCAGCACGCCATCACGAACTGCATGCAGTGCAATAATCGCATATCCATCCTGAGTTTTAACAACTGCATACACCGGTGCACTACTGTTTTTAGGTTTAGGCATGGCAAATGCAGCATTTGCTATTGCTGTATCAATTTTTGCTTGATGCCGACCGATATAAGCTGATTGGCTCCAGGTAAAATGATATTGCTGAGCTAATGCATCTGAACTAGCGCCTTTAGTTAATTGAGTTTTAATATCATTTACTAACTTACCTAATTCAGCTTCTTGTGCCACCAACTTAAGCTTATCGGTAATTTGTTTTTTTACTGCCTCTAAGGTTAATATTGCTGCTGGAATATGCTCTTTAATGCGAATAACTAAAACCGCATCCGCGCCTACCTGGATAACATCACTATTATTTTTTAAATTCATCACATCATGACTAAAAGTCGCTTCGCGAACTTTTGCATTGCTGGAAATGTCTTTACCGCCTTTTTCTTGCGTAAACAATTCTGATGTTTTTATCGGCAAACTTAAGGCTTGCGCTGCTGTTTGCAAAGACTCAGGATGTTCATAAGTCAAATTAGCTAACTTATCTTTTAATGCAGCAAACTTTTCTTCTGCTTGTTGATGAATATAAAGATCTTTCACTTTAGTTTTCACACTAGTAAATGATTCTATCTTTGGCTCACTGACATGTAATGCTTTAATGATGACAAAACCAGAGTCTGTTTTAACCGGTTCACTCACCTGCTCTGCTTTCGTTAATTTTATCACTGCATTTTGTAAATCTGCTGGAATTTGATTTAGAGTAACCCCAGCTTGGAATTTTTCTCCTGCTTTTCCTAAAGGATATTGCTGTGAATATTTTTCAAATTTTTCACCGGCATTCAGCTTACTTTGAATATCTGTTATTTTAGCCTGAGCTGCTGCTACTTCTTTTTCTCCCGCTTTTACTGGCACTGGAACTAAAATAGCAGCAAGTTTCCATTGCATTGCTTGAGTAAATGAATTTGAATTTTCATTATAAAATTTTTCTAACTCAGCATCACTCGGATGCATATCAGCAATTAAATCTTTTAAATTAATTTCTAAATAATCAATGCTCGCCTGCTCTTGGGTTTTATAGTCCGCTTGATGATCCGCATAATAAGCCTTTATTTGGTCATCACTCACTATAATAGCTTGAGTTACACTTTGCAGTGGAAATACAGCATATTGAATTTCTCGTTCTTGATTGACTAAAGCAACCATACGCTGAATTTCAATAGGTAAAGCAAAAGAAGAAAACATTAAGCCCAAACGTGGTTGATCAATCAATAAGCTTGTTTTCAGTAAATCTAAAAAGTCAGCAGCACTAAACATTGTAGTTGATAACATTTGTTGAAAACGCGCTAATGAAAACTGACCATCAACCTGAAAATCAGGCATACTTGCTAATAAGCCATCAATTTGGCTATCTGAAATGCGATAATTTTGTTTTATCGATGCTTGTTTAAGCAGTTGAATATTAATTAATGTACGCAATGCGCGTTCTTTTAATTGTACTTCTGCACCGGGAGGTAAGGCATAATTATTGCTGTATTGAATTTGTAATTGACGACGTAAACGTTCATAAGCTACTGCCAGCTGATTTTTGGTAATTTCTACATCATTCACTTTTGCAACCACAGTAGAGGCAGAACCACCTTCGAGGTAACTATGAATCCCAAAAATGGCAAAGGACAAAATTAAAATAGAGATAATAATCCCAGCTATCCAACCCTGTGTCCGATCTCGAATGCTTTGTAGCATATGTGTGCTCTCGTTAGAGTTTGGTGGGCATTTGACCACCCTGCAAAAATAAAGTTCGGTGGGCACGCTGCGCTGCTTTGCCCACCCTACAAAAACTACAAAAATAAATTATAAAAAAAGGTGTATCTTTTAAAGATACACCCTTTTGTCTGTATGGCGGAGTGGACGGGACTCGAACCCGCGACCCCCGACGTGACAGGCCGGTATTCTAACCAACTGAACTACCACTCCAGTATTCTTTTTTCTATCGATATATGGTGGGTGCTGAGGGGATCGAACCCACGACCCTCGCCTTGTAAGGGCGATGCTCTCCCAGCTGAGCTAAGCACCCGACTATTAAGATCATCTTGTCACCTGATCTTGTTATCGTTACTACTTTGATTTACTAGAGGCTTTATACTTAACTACCATCTATATTGCAAGTAAAAAAATATTTTATGCTGTTTCTTTCTCGGTAGCAGCGTCTTTTTCTTTCACGGCTTCTTTCAATGCTTTACCTGCTTTAAATCCAACCACTTTAGCTGCCTTGATTTTAATTTCTTGGCCGGTTTGAGGATTACGTCCTTTACGCGCTGCACGTTGTCTCACAACAAATGTACCAAAATTTACTAAAACAACGGGCTCATCCTTTTTTAAGCACAGTGTAATTGAATCTAATAGTGCGCCTAGCGCTTTTTCTGCAGATGCTTTAGTCAATTCTGCTTTTTCTGCAATCTGTTCAATAAGCTCAGTTCTATTCATAGTTCCCCTAGTTATCTATCTATAATTTAAATTTACAATAAAGTGTGATTTATACCAACTGCACGAAAGAGGTGTCAAGAAGAAAACGGGGAAAAGGGGAAGTATTCAATGACTAGCCCCTATTTCCTTAACCGCATGAGTTAATGCGCTCTAACCCGATCAGATTTGCGCACTTTTTTACGATGAGAGACACTTTTCACCAAAGCTTTTAATTTTGCCTTTTTACTCCGCCCCCGTGCTCGCTCTGCATAGCCTTTTAAAGCATGCTTGAGCACATCATCAATCCATCTAACCGGTATAATCGTTAAATCTTTTTTAATGTTATCTGGAATTTCTTTTAGATCTTTGACATTTTCAGCAGGTATTAATACATTTTTAATGCCGCCTCTATGTGCAGCCAGCAGCTTTTCTTTAATACCACCGACAGGAAGAACCTCCCCTCTTAACGTTATTTCACCCGTCATCGCATAATCAGCACGCACCGGTAATTGAGTTAAAATTGAAACTAATGCGGTACACATACTGATACCCGCACTTGGACCATCCTTAGGTGTTGCTCCTTCAGGAACATGAATATGAATATCATGCTTCTCAAAATAACTTTGTGGAATACCCAAAGTTGCTAAGCGAGATCGGACCACAGTAAGCGCTGCTTGAATCGATTCTTGCATGACCTCACCCAACTGACCGGTATAGGTTGTTTTGCCTTTACCTGAGACTATCATTGCTTCGATATCTAATAGCTCACCACCAACTTCGGTCCATGCTAAACCTTTCACTTGCCCTACTTGATCTTTTTCTTCTGCAATATCATAACGATAACGGATAACACCTAAATATTTTTCTAAGTCGGCTATTTCAACGCGTGGTTTTTTAACTTTTTTGCCGAGTAAAACTTCTTTAACTACTTTACGGCACACTTTAGCTATTTCTCTTTCTAAACTTCGCACACCCGCTTCACGGGTGTAATGACGAATAATATATTGCACTGTTTCTGCTGGAAATCCCACTTCAGAAACTTTTACACCATTAGCTTCCATTTGTTTTGGAATTAAATGACGTAAAGCAATATGTAATTTTTCATCTTCGGTATAACCAGGAATACGAATAATTTCCATTCGATCACGTAATGCGGGTGGAATATCTAAGGTATTGGCTGTCGCAACAAACATAACATCAGATAAATCATAATCGACTTCTAAATAATGATCATTAAAAGCTGAGTTTTGCTCAGGATCAAGCACTTCTAATAATGCCGATGCTGGATCACCTCTAAAGTCAGTCGACATTTTGTCAACTTCATCTAATAGAAAAAATGGATTGGATGCATCACATTTAGAAATTTTTTGAATGATTTTTCCAGCCATCGCACCAATATAAGTACGTCGATGACCGCGAATTTCCGCTTCATCACGCACACCACCTAAAGACATACGAACAAATTTTCGGCCTGTTGCATGAGCAATTGATTGTCCTAATGATGTTTTACCTACACCCGGAGGCCCAACTAAACAAAGTATCGGTCCTTTTGATTTTTTTACTCGTTTTTGAACAGCTAAATATTCTAAAATTCTTTCTTTAACTTCTTTAAGACCGTAATGTTCAGCTTCTAATATTTTTTCAGCTTCCGCTAAACTAGCACGCAAGCGTGAACGTTTATTCCAAGGTAACGATAACATACAGTCTAAATAATTACGTGAAACCGTTGCTTCTGCTGACATGGGCGGCATCATTTTTAATTTATTTAATTCCGCTTTACATTTATCCATCGCTTCTTGCGACATACCGGATTTTTCTAAGCGTTTTGCCAGAGATTCTAGTTCATTCGGTGAGTCTTCTAAATCACCTAATTCTTTTTGAATCGCTTTCATTTGTTCATTTAAATAATATTCTCTTTGTGTTTTTTCCATTTGACGCTTAACACGTCCACGAATTCTTTTTTCAACTTGAAGCAAATCTATTTCTGCTTCCATCACGCCAACTAATTTTTCTAGACGTTTATCTAAATTAACCATTTCAAGAATTTTTTGTTTTTCATCTAATTTTAAAGCAAGATGCGCTGTAATTGTATCTGATAAACGGCTGCCATCTTCGATCGCAATAACAGAAGCTAAAATTTCTGTTGGAATTTTTCGATTTAATTTTACGTATTGCTCAAACTGTGACTTCAGCGAACGGATAAGAATTTCAATATCTTTTGGCTTTGTCATTGTGTCATCAATAAAAGCAACGTCTGCTAAAAAATAAGCTTGGTTGCTAATAAAGTGCGTGATGCGAGCACGTCTTACACCTTCAATTAATACTTTGACTGTTCCATCGGGTAATTTCAATAGTTGCAATACCGTGGCTAAGGTACCTACTTGATAAATACCTTCCTCTTCAGGCTGATCTTCTGCTGCGCTTTTTTGTGTCACTACTAAGATTTGTTTATCCGCTGCCATTGCTACTTCAAGTGCTTTAATGGAACGATCACGTCCAACAAACAAAGGCACAACCATGTATGGATAGACAACCACATCTCTTAAGGGCAAAACAGGCACGCCTAAGAGAACTTTATCATTTTTATTAGTCATACATAGTTCCTTTAAAATAGATTACTTAAAAGGTGTAACTCATTCTTTAATCATACTCTTTTTTTATGAATATTAAAGAAAGAAACTGAGTACAGCTTATTCAGACGCTGCCAGCGCTGGTTCTTGATTTTCATGCATGATAATAGGCTCAGAATGACCAAGAATAGTCGCTTCATCAATGATAACTTTTCTGATGGTCGTCTGGGTGGGTAAATCGTACATTGTATTTAACAAGACTTTTTCTAAAATTGATCTTAAACCACGTGCTCCGGTCTTTTTTTCCACACAGCGCACTGCAATTGCAGCTAACGCTGCATCACGAAATTCTAGAGTTGCGCCTTCCATTTCAAATAGTTTACGGTATTGCTTAATCAACGCATTTTTAGGCTCGACTAAAATCTTAACTAAGGCTTCTTTATCCAACTCATCCAATGTCGCAGCTACAGGTAAGCGACCAATTAATTCAGGAATCAAACCATATTTAATTAAATCCGACGGCTCAACTTCGAGTAATAATTGATTCATGGATTTCATGTCTTCTTTACTATGAACTTCTGCAGAAAAACCAATGCCTGATTTTTCAGAACGATCGCGAATTACTTTTTCCAAACCCGCAAACGCACCGCCACAAATAAATAAAATATTTTTTGTGTCAACTTGAACAAATTCTTGTTGTGGATGTTTACGCCCACCTTGTGGCGGAATAGAGGCAACAGTGCCTTCAATTAACTTTAACAAGGCTTGTTGTACACCCTCACCTGAAACATCGCGGGTAATAGAAGGATTTTCTGATTTACGGGAAATTTTATCAATTTCGTCGATATAAACAATGCCAGTTTGTGCTTTTTTAACATCGTAATCACATTTTTGTAATAACTTTTGAATGATGTTTTCAACATCTTCACCGACATAACCTGCTTCGGTTAATGTCGTTGCATCAGCAATAACAAAAGGAACATTCAGCAGTCTTGCTAATGTTTCTGCTAACAATGTTTTGCCACTGCCTGTTGGTCCAATAAGTAAAATATTACTTTTACTTAATTCAATTTCATCGGTTTTACCTTTATGGCGCAATCTTTTATAGTGATTATAAACAGCAACAGAAATGGTTTTTTTAGCATGCGCTTGACCAACGACATACTCGTCTAATGTGGCACATATTTCACTCGGTGTTGGTAGCTTCGTAGGTTCATCAGTGACAGCTTGCACACCTTGCGCTTCTTCTTTGATGATTTCAGTGCAAAGTGACACGCATTCATCACAGACATAAACAGATGGCCCGGCAATGAGCTTACGAACTTCATGCTGACTCTTCCCACAAAATGAACAATGTAACTTGGTATGCTTAGTCTCTTTCCCAGCCATAACTACAAAAACCTCTTTTTAAATGTCTAACTATAAACATGGTGACGATTACTTAAATTTCAAGTGATGTGTGTTCAACATATTATGGTGGGCACGCTGTGCTTTGCCCACCCCGCATGAGCTACTACTAGGTTGTAACTAATTTTTCTGGATTATTGGGGCTTGCATCAGAACGTGGTGCTTCTGCACGCTGATAAAGAATTTTATCAACAATGCGATATTCTACTGCTCGCTCAGCGCTCATAAAGTGGTCTCTGTCAGTATCTTTTGCAATCACTTCTTCAGAATGTCCTGTATGCTTAGCTAAAATTTTATTTAAGCGAGCACGTATTTTTAAGGTTTCTTCTGCGTGAATTGCAATATCAGAAGCTTGCCCTTGCACACCACCTAAAGGCTGATGGATCATAACGCGAGCATTAGGTAAGCAATAACGTTTACCAGCTGCTCCACCTGCTAATAATAAAGCACCCATACTTGCCGCTTGACCAATACACATGGTACTTACTTTTGGTTTAATAAATTCCATCGTATCGTAAATTGCCATGCCTGCTGTTACTACGCCACCTGGCGAATTAATATAAAGATGAATATCTTTATCAGGATTTTCTGATTCCAAAAATAAAAGCTGTGCAACCACTAAATTAGCAACATGATCATCAATAGGACCAACAAGAAAAATAACTCGATCTTTTAATAAGCGTGAGAAAATATCAAAAGAACGTTCGCCTCTCGCTGTTTGCTCAATAACGATAGGAACTAACTGTGATCGCAGGATAGATTCAGAATTTTGCATTAGCTATGTCTTCCTTCTAAAAATAAATTTATTAATTAGGACGAGAATCATTCTCAACCCACAACGTAACTATTTAGCAGCTAAGGTTTGGTGGGCACGCTGCGCTTTGCCCACCCTACTAGATGCCAGCTAGAAGCACGCTGGCATGACAAGATTTCGTAGGGTGGGCAAAGCGCAGCGTGCCCACCAAACCTTAGCTGCTGAATAGCTCCCCCCACACGCAAATTAAGCCTGTTTGATGCCTTTAGCAAAATCTTCGTAACTTAACATTTTTTCTGTGACTTGAACGCCTTCTAACAACTTTTCTACTAACTGCTCTTCTAACACTTGCATTTCTACTTCCGCAAGACGACGCTTGTCATTAGCGTACCAACTAATGATTTCTTTTGGATTTTCATAAGCAGTGGCATGATTATCAATGAACGCTTTTACACGCTCTTTATCAGGCGTAAGATTGTGTTTTTTAATGAGCTCAGCAATTAATAATCCTAAAATGACATTCTGCTTTGCTGCATCTTTAAACCCTTGGTTTTCAGCTTCCGTATGACTATGATCATGACCATGATGTGGATGAACCTGATCATGAATACGCGCAGCTTCACGTTCAATCAATGAGTTCGGTACTTCAACTGGATTTTGCTCTAACAATTTATTAAATACTTTGGTTTTTAATTTCGCTTTAATTAAGCGCGCTAATTCACGTTCCAGATTTTTTTTAATTTCTGCCTGCAAATCGGCTACAACTCCAGACTTTACTCCTAATTTTTTAACAAATGCTTCGTTAAATTCAGGAAAAGAAGGCTCGGAAATTTTATGTGTGGTTGTTGAGAACTCTGCAGCTTTACCAGCAAATTCTTTTGCAAAATAATTTTCTGGAAAAGTTAATTTGATTACGCGTTCTTCACCGATTTTCACACCAATCAAGCCTTCTTCAAAACCGGGAATCATGGTCTTACTACCTAATATGATAGGATAGTCGTGGGCTTCACCACCTTCAAAAACTTTGCCGTCAATCGAGCCACGAAAATCAATCACAACTTGATCTTTATCTTGCGCAGGACGCTCCGCTTTACGCCAGGTCACATTTTGATTTTGTAAATGTTCCATTACACGCTTAACATCTTCATCTTTAATGGTTGAAATAGATTTTTCTATTGTACCTGGCTCAAAATGAACTGTGGTCACTTCGGGTAATATTTCAAAAGTAGCAACAAACTCTAATGGTTTACCAGGAATAATCGGCTTAGGCACTACTATTGGGGTTGCAACAGGATTTAATTTTTCTTGGTTGATTGCAGCATATAAACTGGATTGAATCACATCACTAATCGCATCTTGATGCGCTGAATCACCAAAACGTTGTTTAATTACACTTAATGGCACTTTCCCCGCACGAAAACCTGAAACTTTAGCTGTTTTTGACAGCTTATTGATACGTTCATCGTATGCTTCATTATATTTTTCTACCGGCACTACTATTGTTACACGTCGCTCTATTTTGCTGGGTGCTTCTACAGATACTTGCATATCAACCTCAAAATTAACATTCCAAAAAAAACATAACTAACTGCTTCATTATTAAAAAATAACTTATTATCAATCAGTTGCGCTGAATAGTTACTGTACTTTTATCCTAAAAACTCAAGCCCATAGGCTGCAAGCATTATAGTAAATAATGTCCAATAAAGAAACCAATTTATGAGGATACCACAGATTAAAACCGGGTTGAAACGAGAAAGATGGTACGAATGGAGAGACTCGAACTCTCACGGGTTACCCCACTGGAACCTAAATCCAGCGCGTCTACCAGTTCCGCCACATTCGCATATTTTGGTGGGCCGTGTTGGGATCGAACCAACGACCTATTGATTAAGAGTCAACTGCTCTACCAACTGAGCTAACGGCCCGTCTCTTGGAGATAGTGGGGTGAATGACGGGGCTCGAACCCGCGACAACCGGAATCACAATCCGGGGCTCTACCAGCTGAGCTACATCCACCATAATCAAAAATTATTGGCGCGCCTGACAGGATTCGAACCTGTTACCCTCGGCTTAGAAGGCCGATGCTCTATCCGAATGAGCTACAGGCGCATAAATATAAAAAATAGTGGTCGGGGTAGAGGGATTCGAACCCCCGACATCCTGCTCCCAAAGCAGGCGCGCTACCAGACTGCGCTATACCCCGTCGTCTTCCTGTCACGATCTAACACCGTAACGGGAGTGGATAATACGTGGCGAAAAGGCTGGCGTCAATTTAAAATTTAATGCAACTATGTGAGGTTTTCTAGCCGCCTATAAGCACATCACCCTATAAAACAGAGCACCCCAACCAAAATAGACAGCAACAAGACAAGTTGCCTATACTAATTCCATAACAGGACAGGTTTTTTTAAATGCCATATGCCATAAAAAAATAAAACTTAACAAACAAAAACCAACACTCATCAAAAATGGGATATAAAATGAAAAAATACATAAGATTGATGCAATATTACAAACAACTATACTCCAAAGCGCTCGCTGACTTTGAGCAACACCCAGAATTGAACCTTGCTCATGGTCTTCTGACGTGTTTGAAATTAACGTCATTGAATTTGTAATTAATATAGAAATACACACCCCAATTCCAAGTAATAACAGCATATAAAATAATAAGTATTTAGTTTTAATCAATAATAAGATTAAAATAACAAAAAAAGCTAAACCTAAAAAAATACACCTTACTTCCGATTTCAACATATCAAATAATGTATTAACTAAATATCCACCACCAAAAATTTTACCTATAGAAAGCAAAAAAACACCCAGTGCTAATGTGTTCGCCGTCGCAGCCCAATGAACGGCGAGATAGACAGGAATGAATTGATAGAGAATATCTGCCGATGAGGTAATAAACAAACTCACCAATAATATCCCACTCAGCTTTGATTTCATTAAATAGTGATAACTATTAATTAGAGGAATTTTCCATATATTCATTAAATTAAATTTCTCTATTTTAATATTATCAGTTGATTTTGTTTCAATAAAAAATAATCGAACAACAATGAATGTTAAAAAATAAATTGCTGCAGCAACAAAGAAAGGAGTGCTAAAGTTAAACCAACCACACAACTGATGATTAGAAAAAAAACTACCTAGCAAAGGGCCAATTAAGTACCCCATTGTTAAAGCCACATTTATTTTCCCGAACCATTTTAACTTGCTATTAATTAAATGTTTTAAATCATTAATCATAGCAAGAGCAATGGCAGAGTTACCTTCAAAAATTCCAGAAAAAAAACGAACAAATATGAGCAAATAATACCAGCGAAGATAAATACAAATTCCTGACAAAATAAAAGAAACCGTAGCGCCTAGTAAAGTACAAGACAATATGCGTTTTCTACCAAATAAATCTGACAAATGACCTATAACAGGCATGCCAATAAATTGCCCCAAAGGGTAACTACTTAGCAAAAAACTATATAAAAGCATATGACTTGCATTTACATTTTTAACAAAAATAATTGGAAAAATAGTATAAGGAATTGCGAGCCCAATAAATGCCATAACGACTGTTAATTGAATAATAATTATTTGCCATTTTAGCTTTTTCTGGTCAAGCTGCATCTTCATGTTAGGCATGTCAATTTTGCACCACAATTTATCAATGATTGTTGCAAGTTTTCATAACCCCTAGATAAATGATGCCCCCCTTGTAACAAGGTAGTACCTTTTGCCTTAAGTGCAACAATTAGCAAAACAGCCGCCGCCCGTAAATCTTGAGCAACTAGCGTCTTTTCGCCATGAATATGGGCATTAGGACTCACTCTAATACTGTTTTCACCAATGTCTATATTAAAACCTAGTTTTTTTAATTCATAAGCATAGGAAAAACGATTTTTCCAAACATATTCAGAGATACTCGACTCTCCATTAGCTAAGCTCATTAACACCGCAAAAAAAGGTTGATGATCGCTGTAAATCCCTACGCTTGTAACATCAATATTAACGGATTGAAGTTTTTTAACTTTAGGTATTTTTATCGACGTACCTTCAAATATTAGATTAACGCCCATCGCTTTTAATATTTTAAATTCCTCAGCTAATCCATTCTGTAACAGTTCGATATTTACCTGCTGAATTTCAGCATTTATATTATGAAATACAGCAAGACATATATACGTCATTACTTCGCTTAAATCATTAATTAACGTAAAGTGAACTTCTTTAGTATTATCCACCTCTTTTGTTCGGTTGATAAATAATTCATTTTCATCATATGAAACGTCATAATTTAATAACCGCATCAATCTAATTAGCTCAGTAACATCAGGTTTACGGTACGGATTTTTAATTAACGTTTTAGCTCTATTGACAGACATTGCTGCTAAAATTGCGGTTTTTGTTGCGCCGGAAATTTGAGGGCCGGTTAATATATTTAAATCATCAGAATAATGCATAATATCTATTGTTTGTTGATCATGATAAGCCACACGTTTTCCTATCAGCTTATCATCAACCTGATCACAAACAAAACCAAACTGTTTCAACACAGACAACATATGAGAAATGGGGCGCTTACCAGCTTTAGCCACGTCGCCAATTTGGCACCCCCCGCATTCATACAGCTCTGCTTTATCAAAACGGGCCAATAAACTTGGCAGCAAGTAGATTACACCGTGCACATCTATGCATAATGCGCGCTCAATTGAATAAGCATCCATTTTTTTTGTATTAATAGTTAGCTGATAATTGTTCATACAAATTTCAGCGCCTAATTTTTTTAATATATTACATAATACATAGACATCATCAATCTTTGGCACATTATCAATAACAAAATCAGTATTAGGATGCAAAACACTCGCGGCCATAATTCCAACAATGGCATGCTTAAAACCATAGGCCCTAAATGTTGCATTATCAAGCAACGTTGATTCTTCAATCTTGATAATATTATTCACTAACATTATATACTCCTATGTAATATATGATATTACTTCCCCACATTGTAAAAAATCACATTGTTCATATTTAGTCACATCATCTTTTATAAACAAAGTTACAATAGAGTAATTTTTTAAAATATCTTGGTTCAAACATAAAGTTAGCTGCGGGAAATAATCATTTTCTACTATAGAGCTCATCCAATAAATTCCAGCAACGTTGGAGTAATATATTATAGTAAAATAACCTACCACCTCATTACGATGAATAAACTGATAAAACTGCATAGCATCAGTCTGTGAGTGAGGTATTTTTGACACTAAATCAAAATAACTTTGCACACACTCATCTTGATACAAGGCAGACATTCTGTACAAACTTAAGTCCTGCGGTGACAATAATTGCTTAAACTTATATTCATCATTTAAATTATATTTTTCTTGATTAAAAATTTTATACAATACTTTTGTTTTTATCTGCTTAGCGCCATGCTCAGATAAAACTGTATTTAAATTAGCAGGGTCATTGCAAAAACAATCCCACCACTGAAAAGATATTCCTGATGCTTTCGAAGTTTTTATACGTGCAGCCACTTTTCTCTCCAGAACCTCCAAAGAATAATCTATATCAATAATATGGTTAAACTCAGGCGAATTTAACTTGGAATTAACTACTGTGATTCCAGGTTCACGACAAAAATCATATTGTGAAACATATTGCGAATAATGAGTAAGTAATAGATAATGATTTAAAAGTGCTGACTCAAATATTTTATTTTTCGACAAATGCACCGTATTATGCAAAGAAATATCATTAGGCACATTACTATTTTGAAGAGTTAATTTAGCCAAACAATCAAGCTCATGAATTAGTGCATCTTTTCCTGAATTATATAATTCCTTATCTGCTCCAAAGTTTTTTGCTAATTGAATTTTTAAGTCAGCATATTTTTTTAACCATACAGAATTCTCTGATAAGAAATCTCTAAAGTTTAGATGCCGTTCTATCTGAGGATCATTGCAAATAAAAAAATGTGCATTAAAAGAAGCATGCCCTGACTGCTTTTGACTAATAGCACTAATAGCAGGGATTATACTACGTCTCAACTTAGAGTATCCAAACGCTAAAAATTTTTCCTCAATTTCTTTAATGTTTTCAAAATTGTCCACCTCTATAATCATATCAATAATAGGCTTAGCCGGCATATTGGGTATAGCCGTACTACCAACATGATAAATATTCACGATAGTTTTGTTTATGCCCAATAACTTAGCTTTTTCAACTTGAAATAAATCTTTCCATTGATCTTGATACTCACTTATAGATATCACATACATTCCTTAGCCATAATTTCTGTAAAAAAATCCTTTATTTTTTGCATAATAAGAGGAGCGCCAACACTAATACGAATTAACCTTGTTGGTTGATCATCAAACGAAAGCAACTTAATAGCTATATTGTTACTAATGAAGTGATCAACAATATCTTTAGCTTGTCGTGGCGATCCAACTTCTATTGTTATAAAATTAGTATTAGACTGAAATACATGCCAATTTGGTAAATACTTTCTAAGCCATTCACCAAAAGCTTCTCGTTCAGCTATCACTTCATTTCTAATAGAAACAACTTGTTGCTCATGCTGCATTAAATATTTAAAATAATGCAGTGAAACTGCTGAAACTGTGCGCTCAATGCCACTCTTTTTTAAATAATAAATGATATCTTGGTGCCCTATTACACATCCCAGACGCAGCCCCGCCATCCCATGCGATTTAGAGAAAGTTCGAATAATAATTATATTAGGAAAATCTTTTATTAAAGAAATATGATTAAACTTAGAAAAAAAACAATATGCTTCATCCAAGATAAAAATTGCATTATGCTCTAAACATATCTTTGCTAGCTTTTTAATTGATTCAAACGACAGACAAGTACCTAAAGAATTATTAGGATTTGCAATGATCAGCATAGTGGGAGCATGCTTTACAACTAATTGAATAGTCTCTTCAACATGCTCTATTTCTGACTTATTTAAAAAATCTACCGCTATAATATCTATACCATTCAGAATGGCCTGGTCTTTATACGTTATATAATTTGGTGTTTGCAAAATTATCGATCTATTTTTTAGTGTGAAGCTTTTTACTATTTGCGATATCGCCACATCTGACCCAGCACTAAACAAAAGCTGGCCTAAAGATAAATTATAAAAGTCACATGCTTGATCTGTTATAGCTTTTAAAAATAAATACTGACAAGAAAGACTAGGGTCAAAGTCAGCAATGAACTTTTGAAATAATTTTAACAATTCAGGATGCTCAAGCTGATTACTAGATAAATTAACTTGTGATGAGTAATCCTTTTTTTCAAAAAAATTTATCTCTTCATGCGCAACACCTATATGATCACTTAAATTAAACTCAGCTTTTACCATGAAATAATTTCCCTTTAATCCATTGAGTGAACTTGTTTTTCAACCCTTCCCGGCAACACTTGACGCTGCTTAATATTCCAAAATGCAACTTGTAATGCAATACGTTCCACACTTGGTACACTCACCTTAGGAACAGCATGCCAAGAATTTTCTGCTCTAACAAAAGCAACTGAATGCATCCATAACGGGCTAAATTTAATAAATGGCTCAGCATCTTTTGCACCAGAAAAATGTAATTGACCACCCCAGCTTTCATTCCAGGTATCATTAAAAAAAAGCATATGCGTTGCTTTTACATTTTCTTTATCAGTATGATAGGATAAGAAATCCCCTTGCCGATAAACTTTCAATGTTATTTCTTGATAACAATCTGACAAATCTTCCTTTAGTAAGTTCTCCAAACGCAGACGATAATCGTCACTCGTTAGGTCCGCAAGAAGAGCCATCCAAAGAGGAGGAATTAATTCATTTTTCTGGGTAGCCTGTTGTTCAAGATTAAATAAAATATTATTCAAAACATTATATGTTTTGTCACTACCATTATCACGAATTGATCGAGAAAAAAAATCTTTTGGCATTTGCTCCCGCAAAGTTTTTGCATCCATCTCACTAATTAATTGGTTAATACACGAATACTTAAATGGTTTATTTATTAAAATAGAATCATCTATAGCATTATAATTAATCATAAAATTCTCCTTCATTATGTTTTAGTCACACCCTTTTACCCAAAGGGTTACTATTAATTATGTATAATATCTTGAGCAATCTCATGCAATGACGAATATTGTGGAATATTTAACATAACATCAGTTGCTTTATCATGCTTATTATTAAAAAAATATTCGTAATATACCCTAGTTAAACTCATATCAATTGAATTGGGTACGAATAACTGACGGCTAAACTGGCTAACCTCCATAACTGACATGTTTTCATGCAGTAAATTATAGGGAGTATAAAGTGTTGGCCGAATTCTTGCGCCCAAGTCTCGACAAAAATCTGCTGTAGCAAAAACTTGTTCCGGGGTATCCTCTGGAAAACCTAACATAATAAAACAATTTAGCTCAATATTATTATCATGGCAATTTTTAGCAATCATAGAAAACTTATCTTTCATCTCACGCTTACATCTGGGGAGTCCATTTGCTGCTGATTCAGAAAAAGTTTCAATACCTAAACTAATCCGTTTACAGCCACTACTTGCCATCGCTTCTATTAGTTCTTGATCTAACATTTTTAAAACTGTCACACATTTCCAGGGATATAAGCGATCAAGTTGAATTAATTGTTGGCATAACTGTAATACCCACTTGCGATCTAATGTAAAAGTAGGCGCATAAAAAGAAACATATTCAAATGGTTGTTTCTTAAAAGCATCGACTATGTAATTAATAGTCCTTTCAACACTCAGTCTTCGCTCTTGCTTCCCCTGCATCCAAGGCACATCGCAATAACTACAGCCAACAGGACATCCGCGCGCTAAGGGAACAACTAATTCTTGCCGCTCAGGAATACCACAAAACTTATTAAGATCATCACGATACATGAAATTATAAGCTTGATACGGAATATCATTAATATCAGGTAAAACCCACTGCTCAGCTGTTAATGTATCTCCAGGTCTTAACTCAGAGCTTCCATCGACCATAATTCCAGGAATATTATTTTTTTGATCACAATTAAATTTGATATAATTGAGTACACCTGCCTCATAATCACCACTAACAACAATAGCATCCATACCAAATTGTAAGAAAAATTTTGGGATTTGCTTACTTAGCCGACCAAATGTAATTATTTTACTTTGGGGAGAAATCGAATTTTTGTAATAAACAAACCTTTCAAAAGTATCAACACCATCAAAATCATTCATTAGTGCAATATAATCAAAATGATTACTTAATAAATTACAAATTTCCCGCCAAGTATAATTTAATGCTGCGGCATCAATACAAACAACTTCCGCATCAGGTAAGTTTTTCCTTAAAAAACTACCCGTTAAAAAAACATGTAAATGATGGCCAGCATTAAAGTAACTCGGTATATGCGGTGGTATAATACATAATACTTTCATAATCTTCCTTAATTAACAATTTATACATCAAAGTTAGGTAATAATGTTGATTTATGTTGCTTAAATTTTTTATTAAAATGCAAAATATCTTTATCATTTAAATTATTTAGTTTTAGAAAATTAATTATTCCACCATAAGATTTTTCAAAGTAGTGAAACATATATTGTAACCCTCTAGGATCAACTTTAAAACGGTTCGCATATAATGCTGGTGTTATGCCTCTCTTAACCCAATTCTGCTCAAATGCTGCTAAATGTTGTAAAAGATAAGATGTACTCATGACATAATCTGCATGTATCAACCAATCTGGCATATCAAATAAAAGAAGAATAATAACACTAATAATGCCGGTTCTATCTTTTCCAGCGTAACAACTAATAATAAACCGGTGATATTCAGACTTAATAAGGTAATTTAATAAGCTTATAATTGTGTCTGAATTATGTAGAATGAGGTTAATGTAAGATTTTCCATACAGCTTGTAATCATATATCTTACTATTCCTAATTAATTGATCAGGATCTAGCAAGCTAAAAACCTGCTTATGTAATAAGCTATTTTCTATATGAACAGTATCATCTATTTCATTTGAATTGCGCAAATCAATATGACACTCAATTTTAAGATCATGGATCAAATTTATTAACCGATCAGGAGTCTTATCAAGGCTCGCACTACGATAAAGCATGAATTCATCTTTCATTAATGAAATAGATGAATCATGTAGAGCACCTATTGGACGACAATTAATCGGAAGCAGTTTCATATACACCCTTTGCTCTTAACAATTGAGCCTTTGATGCCATGTTCATCAGTATCTGATCAATTGCCATGGTTGCATATGAGCCTGATGGCAAAAAGAATGATAATTCACAGCATTTGTTATCAGCAGAATCAATAAAAACCTTATGACAAAACATGTCCACCTGAATAACTGTATTTCGATCATTGTTAACTTCTTGCTTAACGTTATTATAATAAAAAGTTTTTTTATACGGTAATACAGAATGAAAGCTCAAAAGGTTGATTAAGCTAAGCCGATCATTCAAATAAAGATAATCTAATCCCATACTATTCGTTATTGAATGACCTTTTTTATATAAACTAAGTATTAACTTTGTTAGCTCTTGATTCCACTCATAAGACTCATATGAATTAAGAAAAAATGCGTGTTGACGTTCATCTATTTCGCAAAAGAAATCCTTAGCACTTGCTTTAAAATTCTTAGCCTTATCGCCGATAAATGAATTTTGCTTAGAGAGCAAAGCCAAAGCTTCAGTAAACCTCTGCCTATGAAGTAATTCTCCAATTATATGCGTATTTTTTTCTTGATTTGGCAATCCAAAGCGTTGTGGCCCATAATAATTAAGGAAATACTCAGTGAATTTTTGTTTGGAGTTTAAACATTGCTCCAAATCATTTGTTATTCCACGAATAATAATACGAAAACTATTTCCAGTAAGTACGCCGATCTTTATATCAATATTCCCACTACCTATATAATGTAATTTCATAAAGCTATTCGGCACATTTAAATCAGTACTGGTAAAATTAATTTCTGACTCAAAGAATAACTTGCTTGGTGAAGAAACAGTCTGCGTTGTGACCCCATCTTCATCCTTTAAACCAGCATAACCAATTTTTTTAGCCTCACAACCCAATCTATCTGAAAGAATGCGAATTCCATCAAATGTTGATACATTTTTTTTTGTAAGCGAGTAATAATGATAATCATCATCTTTACAATTAGTTATAGGTAACACAAGTGATTCTACTACATAAAAATCTTCTGGAAACTTTTTTAGCTGAAAATTCATATTTATAATCTCATTTATAATAATCTAACTTGTGTAAGAACTTAATTTTATCCTGATTTTTTAAGATTATTCTCGGCACACTACTTTCATTTAATAGTTTCTCCATCTTAGGTTTGGTATCCATTTTAAAAAATATAATTAATTTAATAAACTTTTTACTCATTGAAAGTGTTGGCTTATATTCTGAATCCGCTTTAATTTCGCCAGGCAAAGAATCGCGATCACCCAACAAGCGTTTAAGAGCTCGAAAAAAAACCCGGTAACAACAAAGCAATATAGGTATATCTAAAAAAATCACCAAGTGCGATTGTTTTAATCGAGTTGCAAAGCTGCCAGCATAATTTCCTTCAATAATCCAGGCTGGCTTTTCCAACAGCTCATCTAATTTGGCTTTCCAAGTTGCCTCATCTAACCGACGCCAATTTTTCTGAATATAATAATCATCTAAACTAAATAAAGGTAATTCCAGCTTTTTCGCCAATATTTTTGCAATTGTCGTCTTCCCCGAGCCAGGGCTACCAACCACTAAAATTCGTTTCGCCTGATGAAGTAATTGATCATGATACATTTTTACCAACTCCATTCATGCTTTAAATAAGGTTGAAAACTTTTAATTTTATTAATTTTACAATAATCAATAACTTTGTTAGCTTCACGAAGTTGAGCTGATTCCTCATTAAATGCTAAACCAAGTATATAATGTAAATGTGGCTCCATTCCCATCGCATATATTATTACCGACTGAGGAGACAGACAGCGAATCATGTCAATTACCTTTGAGGAGTCAGAACCATTCAACCGCCGAGACTGATCTGCTTGACGAGTAGGCTTATTAATCAGCAGATGATCATAAGTCCAGCTATACGGAGCACCTACACACTCCATCCCAATAAATAAATAATCTATTTTACCTAAATATTGCTGTAAATTCTCATATAAATTGGGATCAAGATTATTAGAGTCCGCCGCAAATAAAAATGATTTATTCTTAATTTGTATATAATAAGCAGTTTTACTGCGAATATCTAAATCACCATGCTCACCTAAAAAGGGTATCGCCATAATTACGCCATTAGAAAATTGCACTTCATCAAAATTGTTTGTTTCAATCACATTGCTAAAGCCACAAGCTGCAAGTGCTAACTTGAGAGAAGGATCCGCTAAAAAACCATGATTACTAGCAGGTACAACTATTTTCCCAATTTTATGTTTTATTTGTAATAAAGTTTCCAACGAACAGTGATCTTGGTGCGCATGGGTAATCACGACATAATCAATAATGTCTGGTAAATCTGCATACGTATAAGTTACTTCCTCGCTTGTTTCATAATTAATTAAAGGATCAATTAAAATTGACACTTGATTTGTTTGAATTAAAACACAAGCATGACCAAAATACCTCACCCTAACTTCTTCACCTAAATAATTTTTGTTGGTTTTAGCAATGGGTGGCTGATCTGTAAAAAAGTTGCTTACCACACTTAGGTCAACGTTACTATCAATTGCTAAATTAATTAGGTCCTCAACATTACCACACTGCTCTCTTTGACTAATTAATTCGGTCAAACAAGCGCTAGAAAATGAAATGGGAAGCTGACAGCTGGTTTCATTATTTAATCTAGGCGTACTTAAAATATAAGGACGATAATTAACTATTGATGATGAAAGATAGACTGATTGAGACTGTAAATTAAAATATTTTTTATATAATAAATTTTCAAAAAGCCGTATATTTGCTTTGTGATTCAAATCATAAACCAACTCGACACAACCTTTTAACCCAGATGGAATTTGTGAGTATATACTTTCTAAAGAAAAGCCTTCAGTATCTTTAATCAGCATATTATTTAAATATTTAAAATCATCCATTAACGTTAAGGTATTCTTATTTTGAGAAAGCAACTGATCTAGCAACAACTGAATATCGCCTGTTTTAGTAGGAGCCAAATTAACATAGGGGCCGGCTGAAAGTTTCTTTTCAAGAAATACCTTATGATGCAGCTCTGGATGCTGTAAAAAGGAATTTAAAATAGGAATATAACGATTTTTCAACAAAGCAGACGCAGTTAATGGTGACAGCAAATGTGTCCATGCATACCAATTAAAAACTAATGGCTCAATCATGACATTACTTTTTAAAAATTTTTTATTAGCCGCCATAAAAAAATACCTTGTTTAATTTTCTTCTGTACTTAAAGGGGTACAATAACCAATGTTTGCATATTTATTTTTTATAACTGGAAATAAAGCTTTAAATTCACCTAAATTTCTTGCTTTTTTTAATAATTTAAATAAATGTGCGGTGTTAGAAAGAAGATCATACATTTGATTTTCATTTTCTAAAACATAATATACTTTCTGCAAAATATCAGCGCGATAAGGTTCACGAAATATACTTATTACATCAAATGGCTTCTGAACCACGGTATTATCATCTAAACAATAACATGCTTCTTTATAAGAAGACAAAATGCTACTGCCATAAATTTTAACTTTATTATTTATATTAATTAACCCCGTTTCTGCCGTAAACCAAATCAGTCGTGCAAACATAGGCCTGTCTAATGCGGGTATTGTTAATGCAAACTTACCATATTCAGCCATAAAATCAGCATAGCTTTCGCTCATCAACATAGTACAATGACCAAAAATTTCATGAAAAATATCGGGATCTTTAGACAAATCTTTTTCTGACTGTGTGCGAATAAATTCTGCCACAGGAAATTTACGTTGCTTCAACAATGTAAAATATTCCTCATAACCTATTAAGCCAGCAACTGGCTCAACGCTCCATGCGTTAACTGCATATAATTTTTCAGAAATATCAGCTATATTTGGGATGCTTTCCGTGGGCAAATTAAATTGTTCTAAATTCTTCAAAAACTCTGGATTTACTCGATTTTGTAAATTTTTTACTTGATTATTATATAACATTTTCCACATACTATGATCATCAGCAGTATATAAATGATTAGCCCGCACTAAACCTTCCTGTAACCTCGACATGTAATTTTCCTTTTTTTGTAGCTCATCGCCCTATATGTTATACATCATTTTCAACAGAGATCATTTCAGAGATTAGCTCTTTAATATATTTTTGCACTTCAGTAGTTGGAAATTTAGTTGAATTGTAATCTATTTCAAAGATTATTGTACTGGGTTTTTCTATATTATCAATCATGGCACTTTTATTGATGTACTCAAATCTTATTATTAAATCATTAGTACTTTCGAATCCTTCATAAGTCTCTGGAGTTGCACCCAATAACTGAGAACTTGAGTCTGTTCCATAGTTAATTGATACATTAAAAAGTTTAGTCACTGATCGCTGTGCTTGACAACGATAAAGCTTATAAATATCAGAAAGTAAATACTGGCTATTTTGCCGACATACAACTAATTGCTTACTAATACTTTCTATTAAAGATGGTATATCTTTAAACTTTTTCATCACTAAAAGCAACTGTACCGCAAAATTACCAATTTGATTTAAATAATCTCGCTCACGACTATTCACAGTAAAACCAACCAATAAATTTTCATCATTTGTCTGATAAAGAAAAGTTCTACCGATACAAGCAGCTACATAAATAAACAGCGTAGTTTTAAAATTTCCAACACGACTCATTACCTCATTAGTTAAACTACCTAGCAGTGTAAATACCAGTCTTTTTCCATTTTTACCACCTTCATTTTCGATAATTTCATACTTTGATTTTACTAAGCTTGGAGTAATATTATGTAGCTTAAATTTCCAATAATCAGCGACCACAGGCAAACAATCTGCGAGTTTTTTTGCTTGTTTTGTCATTATTTCCAGCTGATCTTGCTGTTTAAATTGCTGACATTCAAAACTGATACTCACATTAGATAATATTTTCGATATTACATTTAAGATGATACTCACAGAATGTGCATCTGTAATTATATGATGCCAACAAAAGCCTAAATATATCTCTTTATCTTGCACAAATATCGCATAACGAAAAAGATAATCTTGACTAAGGTTAAAGGGCGAAAGTAACAATTCCAAAAGTTTATCTTTGGAATCTAAAATAATTGCCTTAATGTCATTCAAACTAATTATATGCTGTTTTATACCATCAGGACTTTCTTCAAATCTAGTTGATAATATTGGAAATAATACATGTACTGTCGACAAGGCCTTATTTAATCTCTGAGTGTCGATATCTGAATTTAACCTGTAAATATATATATTATTATACGCATTGCTAAATGGACGCATTTTCCATTCAAACCATAATATTTTTTGTAATTTACTTATTGGATATGTTTTCATAAGTACTTATTTTAGCTACGGTTAATTTGCCTATACATCTTGTATGTCTGGTAATAAATTTAAATTAACTTTTCCATTCGGCATTAATGGAAATTTTTCAACTATAATAATAGCATTTGGCACTGACGGTGAAGGCAAGCGCTCTTTTAAAAACTCAAGTAATTCCTGTGAAAAGCAGGCACGCTGCTCCGGCTTAATCTGTGAGGAAGTTACATACGCCATGAGTATGACATTTTTTTCTTTATTCAGAATACGCATAGCCGCGTTTTTTACCATGGGATGGTCAAGAAGAAGATTTCTAATCTCACCTAACTCCACTCTTACACCACGAATCTTAACTTGCTCATCATTTCTACCTAAATACTCGATTGTCCCATCCAAGCAATATCTGCCTAAATCACCCATGCAATACATTGTTGTGTCCCGCTGTGGATTATTTAAAAATTTTTGTTTTGTCTCTACCTCATTTTGCCAATAACCCATTGCAACACCAAGCCCATCGACATAAATTTTACCTATCCCACCCAAAGGCAAAGGTTGCATATTTTCATCAAGAATATAAATGGAAGTATTACTAATTGGCTTACCAATTGGCACAGTTAATTCATTTATACTCCATTCAGTGGTATCGTAACATGTAACATCCCCCGCCACTTCTGTAGAACCATATAAATTTAACAGCTTTGCCTCAGGATAAACATTCTTAAATTTTTTAACAAGGCTAGCTGATAAAGCTTCACCACTACTAATGCACAAACGTAAGCTATTAATTTTATCTTCATGCTCCAAAAGTACTTCCAACAATGAAGGGACTAAAACCAATCTGGTTACTTGTGCTTGATTTAGTTGATTTTTAAAGCGTCTAATATTACGCAAGTTTTTTTCGCTCACAATCTCTAATTTAATCCCATAAAGCAGAGATCCAAATATTTCCCACAAAGAGTCAACAAAATTTAAAGAAGTTTTCTGACAGCATACATCTTCTTCAGTAAAAGGATAGGCTTCCCACATCCAATAACAACGATTTAATAAACCAATTTGCGTGCCTAAAACACCTTTTGCTTGCCCAGTGGACCCTGAAGTATAGAGCAGATAAATAGCGTTTGCATAAACAGATTTTAATGGCAATATTGATTGATATGTTAAGTTATCATTATTTTTTATGCACGTATCAATATAAATAAGCTTGTCTAAATGTTTATTTAAATTAAACCCACTTTCACTTATTGCTAAAATATGCTCTATTTTGCTGTTTTCGATCATGTATTGAGTGCGCTTTGCTGGATAACTTGGATCTAATGGAACAAAAATAGCACCTAATTTTAAAAGTGCAAAAATACTTATGATAGCTTCAGAGGATCGATGGATAAAAATTCCGACAGCTTTCTGTTCGCTTATCCCTCGTTCGCATAAATAACTAGCCAACTTATTAACTCTAAATAATAGCTCACTGAAAGTTAAACTTTCTTTTTCATCAATGATAGCAAGCTTATCTTTATTTTTATTAACTTGAGTTTCTAATAAATCAAACAAAGATAAGCTAACATTATATGGCTGATTAGTTTGATTAAACACATTTATAGAATAATAATCATTATTACCAGCATGACTTAACAAAACATCTTGATCCACTAGCTCCATATTCTATATCTCAACATTAAAACATTGTTAATTATAATCAAGCGAGCATATAACTTTATAGTAAATTTCAGAAATGTTTATAATGTATCATTAAATTGCTTAAATCCAGCTTTTTAACATCTCAGCGATAATTTGCCTAATAATCAAATTTTATATACAATGCATCAGTTTTTGGTGGTTCATAAGTAAAAATCAGAAAGGAAATTTGATGCGTAAAAAAAACCTTCCAGGCATATCAGACCCTATTTTGTTGCACGATTTTTTTGAAAAACAGGTTGTTGCTACGCCTGAAAATATCGCTATCCAATATCACAATGAAAAATTCACTTACCAAGAATTAGAAAATGTTACAAATCAACTTGCACACTATCTTTGCAGCCTTAGGTTGCCTACTGAAACACCCATCCCTATTATATATAATACGCCCATACTTTATGTCATTTCTCTTTTAGCTATTCTAAAAAGCGGTCATTGCTATGTACCCTTATCGCCAAAAATGCCAATTGAAAGATTGAACTTAATCCTTAACCAACTGAAATGCCCTTTTTTTCTAACTGATACTTTAGACCAAGCCATTATTGACGGAACAAAAAAAGCGGCAATCATTATAAACGATGTATTACTTACTATAAAAAACTATTCCAATAAAAAACCGGATATAAAGCGTAATTTGCAGATGTTGGCTTATATGATATTTACTTCTGGCTCAACAGGCATCCCTAAAGGGGTCTTGATGGAACATCGCGGCCCAGTCAACATTATCAAACAAATGTGTGATATAAGCTCATTATGTGAAAAAGAATTTTTTATTCAAAATGTAAATTTTAGTTTTGATCCACATATTTGGACATTATTCTGGCCATTATCAGTTGGTGCTACCGTTATTTTACAAAATGAATCAGAACAGCATGATGGCAATTACTTAATAAAATTAATTAATCAATTTCAAATAAGTGTACTTCACTCAGGAGTCAGCCTTACTAAAGCCTTATTGAAATTGCCTGACATAATACAATGCAAATCATTAAAACAAATTATAGGTGGCGGGGAAGCCTGGTCGGCCTCCACTTTTAATGAATTATTAGATAAATTGCCACAATGCGAATTAGTTAATGTCTATGGACCAACTGAAACCTGCGTACATGCTACTTTTTGGCGCTCCAGTCACGCCAAAAATATCACTACTACAGTACCCATAGGCAAGGCTATTACAAACTATCAAATAGTTATTTTAGATGAACACTTAAATAAAGTGCCAGACGGTGAAAAAGGCCAAATATACATTGGTGGTGCTGGCCTTGCCCGAGGTTATTATGGCGATGAAGAAACTACCACTAAAAAATTTATTCCTAACCCTTTTAGTCAAAATACTGCCGATCGTTTATATCAAAGTGGCGATAGTGGCAGAGTCAATCACGAAGGTGAAATAGAGTTTCTGGGAAGAATAGATGAACAAGTCCAAATACGCGGCCATCGCGTTGAGCTTGGTGAAATTGAAACTACATTAAATAGCTTTCCAGGCATTGCCAACACCGCAATACTTGCAGCTAATCTAAAAGACGACCCTGAACTCATTGCTTTTGTAGAACTTAAAGATACAGTGACAGACAGCAAAACAATACTACCAGCTATTAACCTTTTTTTACAACAAAAACTACCACATTATATGCTTCCAAAAAAGCTCATTTTGATAAACGAATGGCCATTAACTAGCAATGGAAAAATTGATAAATACAAGTTATTAGAAAAAATATCAAAAATTAATATTACACCCATACTATCAGCTGATGACGATATTAAAACAAAAATATTTAACATTTGGTGTAACGTATTAAATGTTGATCATATACAAGATAATGACGATTTTTTTCAAGTCGGCGGTGACTCATTAAATGCGCTAGATATTATCGCAAAAATTAATAACCAATTTAGCGCTGACTTTTCTCTTAGCGCCATCTTCGACCACCCTACACTAGAAAAATTAACAGTATTCATCCTAAAAAATCAAGAAAAAGAAGTGGCGCTCAGGCAAGCCACAAATAATCTTAAAATGACTGGTAATATTTTTAATCTCTCCTTAAATCAAAAACGCTTAATCAGGCTCGCATCCAAAAACTCTGCTCTAAATAATGGAATAATTCCATTACAGTTTTCTGGTCAGCTGGATATTTCAACATTAAAAAAATCTGCTACAACGCTCACTGAACAACATGAAATATTACGAGCAAATTTGTTGACTACAACATCGGATCAAATGATCATTGCGAAAAAAATAAATGATAACTTTTTTAATATTATCGACCTTACTGTTAATCCTGAGCAATCATCAACGCTTGAAGCAATATTTTCCATCGTGAATGAACGCCTTGAAGCAGCAATCGAAATTAGCTCAGAACCACTATTTCAAATTACAATAATTCACTGCAAACACTACGAGTACCTAATACTAGTCTATTTAAACCATATCATTGCTGACTCATATACAGGCAAATTTATCATTGACAACTTAATAAGTTGTTATCAATCCTTGCTGCAAGGAAAAAAGCAACCCCCTGTCGAGCCAAACCAATACCGAAACTACATTATAGCTGAAGAAAGATTCTATAAATCACCTCGCCTAACGACACAATTAAATTTTTGGCTTACCTTGTTAGCTAATCAGCCTAGACTCTTGAATTTTAACAACCATGAGGCCCATGAATTAACCGCGGGTATTACCAGCTTAAGCCTAACAAAGAAAGTAACTGGCCTCATTCGAGAGATGGCGATTGAAAACAAAGTCTCATTATTTACTATTTTAATTACTCTCTTTGCCAATACACTATATAACTTCAAAAAACAAAAAAAGTTTATACTTGCATTCACCTATTCTCTCCGTGATAAACAAGAGTTCCAAGGTATGTTAGGGCCATTAAGCAATAAATTATTACTACCAATTAATTTTGAGCAAGATCAAAAATTCTCTCAGTTACTTAAACAAGTAAGTAATAACTTATTAGAGATATATAAAAATAGTGACATTCAATTAGAAGCACTTCGAGACTCCTTAATTGAAATTGAAGGAGAAAGCTTTACCGAACTATTTAATGTTATATTTGATTATGAAAAAGAAACCATGCAGCATTGGCAAATTGATGCCCAAACTACTATATCAAGCTTACCCATGCCGGAATCATCACAAGTAAAAAGACATCTGTCAGTTAGAGTTGTTGATAATGATGAAACATTGACATTGAATATCCGTTATCGTAAAGCAATTTTTACTGATGACCAAATTGAACTATTTAAAAACTTAATATTAACTAACATTAAGGCTTTAGTTTCAGACTATGCCTAATAAAAGAAAAACAAATAATATGCTGATTAAAAAAAACTTATTAAATTCTCTTAAAATCATGGATAGGCATAATTTTTGCCTTACTACAAACTTATTACATGCAGAAATGGTAACAACTTTACTTAACTGTTATCCTACTAAAAATTTCACCAAAAGCATACGTAATATAGGTGAAAAAAAACACTATATACTCGACATACTGCCTATCATTGAAACCAATAAAAAAACACCAGAGCATGCTAATATACCGATAATTTGGCAAAAATTTATTGCAGAAATAACTCTGCCAACTTATATTGAGACCATCCTGCAATTAGCTAACATTGTTGCTCCAACATATAATATTAACATTGGATTTTATACCTTTAATAATGGTGGCTGGGTTTCTCCTCACATTGATAATCCCGGAAAAATATTTACACAAATATTTTATTTCAACCAGTTTTGGGATGTTACTTGGGGTGGAAAATTAAATTTACTACAAAGCAACAATCCAGATGACATCATCTTTAGCATCCCACCCTTATCTAATTATACCGCAACTATTTTTCGCGGCAACAATACTTGGCACATGGTAGAGCCTGTTGCTTCAAGCAACAACATACAACGACTATCTTTGCAGCTTGAAGTTTTGGAAAAATAAATAATGAATGCATTTAATCTAATAAAAAAATATATTATCGCCGAATTAATGCCCTACCTAGACAACTCAACTAATTTTGAAGAATTTAATTTACTTGCAAATGGCTTAGATAGCCTGAAAATTATGCTGTTAATCAATTTCATTGAAGAAACTTTTAATGTAAATATTCCTGATGAACTTAGCCAGCCTAGCAATTTTTCTACCATCACGGATATATTAGAACTACTGAGCCAAGTTTCAAAAAAAACAATACAAACAGGACAACCATGAATACTGCAACGAAAAAATATACTCGTCATACAGTAGAACACAGACACCTCAACAGCGGGGCGCAACAAGAAGATTCGATTATTTATATTGCTGCTATGCATGCAGGATCCACTCTATACGACATGATTCATCACCGATTAAATGACTTCTCAACTTGCGCTAAAAAACCTTTTTTTGTTTATTCAGAAATTTTATGCCCTGCCAATTATCCTCTTTGGTGTCAAGATAGATCAATACTATGGAATAACTTAGAAACTACTAGCAAGGGTAAAAATATACCTATTGCCGTGGAAATCATGCTTTCTTTACCGCCTGGTTTAGAAAAAGATAACTATATTGAATTAACCAAGCAGATGGCCACCACTGATCTTGTAGAAAAGTCTCTGATTGTTGACGTTAGCACACATTTAAGTCGCTCAAATGATCCTCATGCGCATTTTTTACTGCCTCTTTTTGTTCCCAATGAATCAACTTTTACTTTAAATAAAGTTGATATAAATCTAACAATTATCGAAGAGAAATGGCAGTCAATTATTAACAATTATTCTGTATAAAGGACATCGATGTTATCACATACAATGCAACCTACAAATGCTCCAGAAGCATCAGAAGAAAAAGACACTGTAATCTCAACAGTTAATACTACTTTTGAGAGGATACTTTCAGAAAAAATGCCACTGCTCTTTTCAATTCTTAAAGATACAAATCACCCATTAAATAGTTTCATTCGTGCTTATTCCATTCAAAAAATCCCATATCCAGCAATAAATCCTATAATAGAAAAAAGAACAAGAACTGCCACTATTATCCTCGGGTCCCTTTCTGGCGTACCGTGGGCAGAGCCAGCTTATAATGTAGCTAAAGGAGGCTTGGGAATTTTTTTTGCTATTCATACTACCATCATCTATGGATTCGGTGCCTGCTGGGTGTGGAATCGAGTAATCAAAGATCCCTTACAAAAAGTCTCACCAGAAGAAAAGCTACTCACTTCTACTTCTTTACACTGCCAAAAAACAAGCTGCTTTATACTACGACAAGCACCTAGCATAGGAAATGCCATCTCAACAGCTTATACAGTTTATAAATATAATACGGTTAAAGCTTTTTGTGGAATAGCTTTTATTGATTCATATGCTTTTTCTTCTTTAGGCTTCAAATATTTTTGCCAGGGATTAAGCAAAATCAAAGGCTCTTTTTTTGCCTTATCACCACTGGAACAAGAAAAAAAACATCTACAACAACTATTAGCCAGATTATTACATAATGTTTTAAATATGACAGAAGAGAGAAGATTAGCTTTTTTTTCCACTTGCACACATATCAGACGCTCTCAGCCTACACCCAGCAAATATCTTTCTCACATGTTTTTTTCAAGTTCTGGTCGTGAGTCACTACAGCCAACTATAATAAATCACGATGAAAAATCTTACCTTAAAAATTTTAGCTACCTACTCGCTCTTGCTATCGTTGGTATTAATGTTTCAACCGATGTTATGTTAAGCAATGATGGATCTGAAAATTTTATTAGCGACATAAGTTGGGTAAATATATTGATAGCTCTTATCTTAAACTTACCCGAATTAGCTTTACGTATATTATCCTGCCTCGGCACAGTCAATGATATTTTTTCTGATAGTCTAAGCTCAAGCACTGCCCCCGTATTTTTTCCCTGTATTACAAAGCTAATACCCTTACTTGCCTTATTATTGGCGCTACCGACAGCTGCAGGCCCTTTTTATATCATTTCTGATGTATACGCTGACGTTAAAATTGCCGATTATTTTTTTGCTACTATTGGCGCTGTTCAGGAAGTAATTTATGAGGCTTTTTTGTTACGAAAATTGGCTTATATCTCGCTTGAACATTTAGTAAGTCATTCTGATAACAATGAGGCAAAAGAACTTGTAAATTTTTCTAAAGAAATAGAATCTATTGGAAGAGTAACTTCTCTAACTTCAGAACAATCAATTAACTCAGCTACCGCTATTATAGAAGAACAAAAACTTCTAGCACAAAATAAAACGGGGCCTAGACTTTGGGATTCTGCCTCAGGTATTGAGTTAGCTCCAATTTCAATAGATGAATTAAAACAGAATGATGCAACGCCAGCATCACCACAAATCAACAGCCAAAATTAAACTGTATTTAGCTCTTCGGCAGAGAGTGCAGGTGCTGTAACAATTTTATTTTTTTCATCAACTAACACTATCTTTGGGGAAAATCCACGCATAGCCTCAATAAACATCGTAACATATGAAATAATAATAACTTTATCGCCTGGTTGAACAAGCCGGCTAGCAGCCCCATTAATGCATATTATGCCTGAGTTCCGCTCACCTTTTATGACATAGGTTTCAAAACGGCTGCCATTATTAATATCAACAATTTGAACCTTTTCATGCTCTAAAATATCAGCTGCTTCCATTAATACCGCATCAATCGTGATTGAACCCACATAATTTAAATTAGCATCTGTAATCGTGGCACGATGTATTTTTCCCGAAAAAAAAGTTTTTTGCATATTTGTTAACTCAAATTAACCAAAATTAGCCAGAATTTTATACTACTTTTATTTGCTATTCAACAATAAACAGTCCTAATTGGCTTAAATCAATTTTCTCACCATTCTCCAATTTTAAAATGCCATAAGGATTGATAAAATCAATATGAATGTTCTCTTGAGCATTCATTGATGGCGAAGATTGATGTTGACCAACGCCTAAATGGACGCCTGGGAACCGTTCATTAATGTGGGAATTATCAGCTATAAAGTTACTTACACCAATATTTGTACCAATACTAAATTCATCAACTTTTTTTACATACTCATATTCAAAAACACGAGTCAAAAAATCCATAATTTGAGGATTTTCACAGTGAAAACTTTTGATAATACTATTTTCAATTAATAATTTAATTCTATTGTTTCTCAAACAAGAATCAAAAGGTAAGCTGATATTTGTATGCACCGCTCCTGTAGTGACGTACACTCCATTTACCTCTACCGGAAAAATACTTATTTCACCAATTGGAAAAGTAATAAAATCATTCTTATCTGGAAAACCATTCTTACTTATCCAATTATATTTAGTATAATCAAACTTAACAGCCAACTCTGTTCCTTGTGCACACTCATAGCGTAATGACTGATAAGCATATGATTGCAGTTTTTTGATAAGACTTGAATTAATCTGATGGATATTACCACGCTTGGTCATTAATGATTGTGAAAATAAATCTTCACAAGAATTCATTATCCGCCATACATCAATATTAGTATTTGAGCTTAAATCTTTAAGAAATTTAGTAAAAGAAAGCTTTTTATTCTCACAAACAAGAATAATAATTTTTTGTTTTTTTTGCGGAAAAACAAGCAATTCTATTTCATTAATGTATTGATTTTCATTACGATGATCAAATACGTGAAATTGATGTGAAATTTGCCTATTTTTTAGCTCATATCCAAGCCATGCAGCAGTCTCATCAGCTTCATGCCAAAAACTTACTATAACATGATCACTTGGTTTTAAGCTAACATAGTCATCAAATAAGTTATTAATTCCCAAATGTACTTCTATGCTAGGCATAGTAGCAGAAGTCACATTTATTTGACCAATATCACTCAATGATTCCACTCTATTTTTTCCTTATACAACATTAATTACCAGGCAGCAACGACTCTTTAAACTCAACCGCAGTTAAAGTATTCTTAAGCAACATCGCCACAGTCATGGGTCCAACACCACCAGGCACTGGCGTGATCCACTTTGCTCTTTGACTTGCAACAGCAAACTCAACATCCCCCGCGAGCGTTCCATCGGCTAGTCGAGTAATACCCACATCAATAACCGTACTACCTTCTTTAATCCAAGCACCCTTAATTAATTGTGGTTTACCAACAGCAGAAACTAAAATATCTGCTTGAGATACATGGTATTCAAGATTTTTGGTAAACCGATGACAAACCGTTATAGTAGCCCCTGCTAAGAGAAGCTCCAAAGCCATTGGACGACCAACAATATTTGAAGCACCAACAATAACGGCATGTTGATTTTCGTAAACTTGCTGAATATGATCAAGTAACAACATAATTCCATAAGGCGTACAACAATGAAGCGTGGGATTTCTTTGCGCTAAACGACCTAAGTTATACGGATGAAAACCATCGACATCTTTTGTTGGGTCAATTATTTCTATCACTTTATCGCTATTGATATGAACGGGCAAAGGCAATTGCAATAAAATTCCATCTACTTCAGGGTTATTATTTAAAGCTTGAATCGTTGCAATTAATTCTCTTTCACTAACATTATTCGGCAGTGCATGAAAAAAAGAATTAATCCCTACTTCAGCACAAGCAATTTTTTTGTTTTGCACATAAATACATGAGGCAGGGTCATCACCCACTAAAATAACCGCTAAACCAGGCTGCTTGAAGCCGTGCTGTTTTCTAATTTTAATTTTAGCAGCAACTTCATCACGAACTGTTTTAGCAAGTGCTCTGCCATTAATAATGTTAGCAACCATAAGTATTTACCAAGCAAAAGGTTTAAATTAAACAGCAAGTATATGGTACTTTCTACCTTTAATACAATCGAACCCTTAAACTATCTAGTAAAAACCCATATTGCCCCACCATTCTTCTAACAGTATACTCAACTAAGTCACATCAAGGAGAGAGCGACTGTGGAACAATACACAAAAAAATTTTCTACCCAATTGAACAAATGTCTGGATGATATTGCAGCCCCTGCAGGCATAAAAGAAAGAGCAGCTATTTTAGGGAAAATTCTGCATATTCCTAAACAACAAGCCTGGGGACTATTAGAGGGCCAACAACCTCCAACTCCCGACTTACTCAAAGAACTTGCCGATGAATTTGAAGTAGAAGTGAGTTTTTTTAAGCAATAATATGGGTAACTATTTCACGATGAGGGAGCGTGTGAGTGTAGCACTTAAAATACCGCTCCAAGCGAAACATCCCTGTTTTAGGCTTGCCATCCATGGCAAGCAAGTCGCTTTATTTTAAGTGCTACACTCACACGCTCCCTCATCGTGAAATAGTTACTACTATTAATATACAAGTCTAAAGCTATTTCGCATATTTATTATAATAACTCATCGAAAGTTGTTTCGCTGATTCCACCTCAACTGGGCTCATCAATTTCGCTAACTCATCACGCAATTTAAGCGCTGCATCACGAATTTGCACATTGCTGGAAGTCGATGCTAAATTCAACCAAACGTAAGCAATTTTATTATCGCGCGGAATGCCTTGTCCTTGCAGGTACATGACCCCCAATAAAAGCTGCGCATTATCCATTCCTTGGCTTGCTGCCTTTTCATACCAATAAACCGCTAACTCTGGATTACTCGGCACACCTCTGCCCTGCTGATAAAACACACCCACCATATATTGCGCATTCGATAAACCTTGCTTAGCTGCATATGAATACCAAGAAAAAGCTTGTCTATCGTCTTTAATAACACCTTGCCCATTATCATACATATAACCCAAAGCAAATTGCGCATCAGGTAAATTTTGTTGTGCTGCTTTTAAATATAATTCGATGGCTTGTTGGGGATTTTTTTCTGTCCCTACGCCATTAAAAGCAAGATATCCCATCACGTACTCTGCTCTCGCTAATCCTTGCTGTGCTGCTTTAGAAATCCAATTCACTGCCATCACTGGATTAGCTGCAATCCCTTGACCATTATAATAGAGCACACCTAAATTATATTGCGCTTCCGCAAGATTTTGCTCTGCTGCACGTGTATACCAAGCAAAAGCCTGATTTTTATCTGCTGGCGTCGCTTTGCCTAAACTATTCATTAAACCTAACATAAACTGGCTTTTTGCATTATTTTTTTGAGCTGCCATCGTAAACCAATTAAAAGCTTTACTCACATCTTTATCATTTAAATAAGCAGTTAAACCAAAATTATATTGTGCTTGCGGCGCGCCTAATGATGCAGCTTTTGCGTAATATTCATTACCTAAAGGTGGATTACTGGCAACACCAAAACCTGTTGCTGTCATAAAACCTAACATATAATTTGCTAAAGCATTACCACTCTTTGCCGCCAAATTAAATAAATTAGCTGCTTGAGATAAATCTTGCTGAACACCAGCCCCGTAATAATACATCATACCCAAAGCAAACTGAGCTTGTGGTAATCCATGATTACTTGCCTTTAAAAACCAAGCCTGCGCATTTTGCTGACTTTTCACTACACCCAAACCATTTAAATAAAAATAACCAATTTGATACTCAGCAATTTTATCATTATGATCAGCAAGCGATTGGTAAATTTGTAAAGCTTTTGCGTAATCTTTATTAAGAATAGCAGCTTCTGCTAAAGGTAATTGTTGAGCAGCTACTTTTTGATGAAAATATTCTTCGGCATTATCTGCAAAACTCACTGCTGATATTCCTACTCCCAAAATTACTGCTGAGAGCTTAATGAATTCCCTCATATCAAAACTCCTTTATTTATTTTAATACTTTAGCTATGGCCAAAATGACTTCATCAATTTGTGGTTTAGAAATAATTAACGGTGGTGCTAAACGTATCACCGTTGAATGTGTTTCTTTAGTTAAAACTCCCTGCTCGAGCAACTTTAAACAAAGCGCTCGGGCAGAATAATTTGAATTAATTTCTATCCCAATTAACAGCCCCTTACCTCTTATCTCTTTTATGCAAGGTGAAACCAGAGTACGTAATGAATTCAGAAAATATTCACCTAACTCATGCGCTTTTTGAATTAAATTTTCTGCTAATAAAACTTCTAAGGCAGACAAACCTACTGCCGCAGCCAAAGGATTACCACCAAATGTGCTGCCATGATCACCGGGAGTAAATACATCCATGATTTCTTTGCGACTTAAGAATAGTGAAACGGGTAATAAACCGCCCCCTAACGCTTTACCTAACACCAGAGCATCGGGTTTTACATCTTCATGTTCACTTGCTAAAAACCGACCTGTTCGTCCTAAACCAGTTTGAATTTCATCACAAATTAATAGCACATTATACTGACGGCAAAGAGCCGCGCATTTTTTTAGATAACCCACCGGCGGAACAATAATACCAGCTTCCCCTTGAATAGGCTCAACTAAAAAAGCTGCGGTATTCGGCGTAATTGTTTGTTCTAAAGCAGCAACATCACCAAATGGAATTTGCTTAAACCCTGCAGCAAATGGCCCAAATCCCGCTTTATATTGCGGCTCAGATGACATACCAACAATTGTTGTTGTTCTACCATGAAAGTTTCCCAAACAAACAATAATTTCAGCTTGATCGTGAGGAATTTTTTTTACGGTATATGCCCATTTACGCGCTGCTTTTAATGCTGTTTCTACTGCTTCAGCACCCGAATTCATTGGCAACGCTTTATCTTGTCCGGTAAGAAGACAGGCTTTTTCTAAAAAAATACCTAGTTTATCGGTATAAAATGCGCGAGAAACGACAGCCAAGGTTTTGGCTTGCTCAATTAAGGTGTTAACTAACGTTGGATGACAGTGACCATGACTCACCGCAGAATAAGCACTCATCATGTCATAATAACGATTACCCTTATCATCCCAGACAAAAACTCCTTCACCACGCGTCAATACCACTGGCAATGGCTGATAATTGTCAGCACCATAGATATGTTCACGCGCAATTGTCTGACTCATGCGAAAATCCTTTTATTACAAGACTAGAATAACTATGTTTGGTGGGCACGCTGCGCTTTGCCCACCCTACAAAAATAATTAATGTAGGGTGGGCAAAGCGCACCGTGCCCACCAAACTCCTTGACTGCTGAATAGTTACAGACTAGACAAGTATATTAGTTTATTGCGTTTGAGCAAGAAGAGAAAATGAAATAAATAATGAAAGTGTTTTTGCAAGCATGTCTAACAGAAACCGACTTAACTAGCACTTATGGAAATCTCTGTTACGCTTTAGGCTTTCCTGCTATACAGGATCTGCTCACCACGTCCCAAGTCGACTTCCTCATCTTATTCACTAAAAGGTTCTGGACAAGAACCTACAAAAACACTCAATTACTAGTATACGAAAACTGTGCAAAATTGCAACTACTGTGTTCATTAAAAACAATGTTTAAGCTGATTGTATTCAGGAAATATATTTTAGTTTAATTTATTGCGACTATTTAGCAACAGGAGGTAACTGTTCAGCAGACAAAGAGCTTGGTGGGCACGCTGCGCTTTGCCCACCCTACATTTTTTATATAGGCAAAGCGCAGCGTGCCCACCAAACTCTTTGCCTGCTGAATAGTTACAAGAAGAACGCTTAACAGCACTTAACGGGGACTAACAAAAACTCCCTTTCCTACTCGAATTATTTGTGGTGAAGCTTGAGTTAAATCAATGACTGTTGTTGGCGTTAAGCTACCAGGGCCGCCATCAATCACTAAATCAACTTGCTGCTTTAAACGATCATAAATATCCAGCGCATCCACAAAAGGAAATTCTTCACCGGCTAAAATTAAAGTTGAGCTCATTAACGGCTCTTGTAATTCAGCTAATAACATTTGCAAAATATTACAATCAGGAATACGCAAACCTATCGTATTCCGTTTAGGGTGCATCAACCGTTTAGGAACCTCTTTCGTAGCTTTTAAAATAAAAGTATAAGGCCCAGGAATATGCGCCTTTAATAAACGAAACGTAGGATTATCCACAAAAGCATAATTGGCTATCTCAGAAAGATCTCGACAAACCAAAGTAAAATTATGCTTATCATCTAATTGACGTATCATTCGAATTCGTTCAAGTGCCGTTTTATCGGCTATTTTACAACCTATTGCATAGGTAGAATCCGTAGGATAAACAACAACACCGCCAGCATTAATGATTTTTACTGCTTCTTTTATTAAACGTAATTGGGGATCTTGTGGATGAATAGAAAAAAACTGGCTCATGTGTATAAATCCTTTTAATCATTATTCAGCAGGTAGAGTGCGCGTAAGCGAAGCTGAATAGTTACCTATAGGCCTGCTATCCATAACAAGCAAGTCACTTTATTTTACGTGTTCGCTCACAATACGCAATAGTAGCCTTTGTACTTAACAACAATAGTTGCTAAAATGGCGCAAATTTAATTTACCAAGATAAAAACCAATGCGAAGAAAAAAAAACCGAGAAACTCCTGAAGCCACACTCAACATCACCGCCCTAAGTCATGATGGACGAGGAATTGGTCATATTGCGGAAAAAACAACGTTTATTAGCGGAGCATTGCCAGGTGAAACAGTCAAATGCAAACTCACTAAACGTCATAGCCGCTATAACGAAGGTGAGGTACTTGAAGTCATCACTCCCTCCCCTGAACGAATTACACCAGGTTGTCAGCATTTTGGTGTCTGTGGCGGTTGCAGCATGCAGCACCTCAATATTGATGCACAAATTAATTTTAAACAGCAAACTTTTCTCGAGCAGCTTAAACATTTTGGCCAAGTTGAACCAACTGCTTTGCTGGCACCTATCACTGGCAACCCTTGGCATTATCGACGTAAAGCTCGCTTAGGAGTTCGCTATGTGAGAAAAAAAACCAAACTCATGGTAGGTTTTCGTGAAAAATTCAGTCATTTACTGGCAGATATTCATCAGTGCGCCATTCTTCATCCTACGGTAGGTCTGCATATTACTGATTTAAGCGCGATGATTGCAAAATTAACGCAATACGAGCATATTGCACAAATTGAAGTAGCTGCAAGCGATAATGAAACTGCCTTGATTTTCCGTCATCTTGAGCCACTCCCCGAATCAGATCAACAACAACTGCGTGAATTTGCACAAAAGTTTAATTTTCAAATTTATTTACAGCCCAACCCACCTGAAGCACTCAGTAAACTTTGGCCTGAAGATAATCATTTTCGCTTAAGTTATTTACTGCCTGAGTATCAATTGGAAATGCAATTTCATCCCTTGGATTTTACGCAAATAAATAGCGAAATAAATCATTTAATGCTTCATCAAGCACTAGAATTACTTGAACCGAATGTGAATGATATTATCTTGGATTTATTTTGTGGGTTAGGTAACTTCACTCTACCTATTGCGAGAAATGCTTTACATGTCACAGGTATAGAGGGGAGCAATGACATGGTCATGCGTGCTCGAGAAAATGCCCAACACAATCATATTAATAATACCGAGTTTTATGCCAGCAACTTAATGGCGCCCGTTATGAGCGATGCTTGGTTACAAAAAAAATATCATAAAATTTTACTTGACCCGCCGCGAAGCGGTGCTCAAGAAATTATTGCATTGTTTCCACAACTTGCACCGAGCCGCATCGTTTATGTTTCATGCAACCCGGCTACTTTAGCAAGAGATGCAAAAGAATTAGTTCATAAACAAGGGTATCAATTAAAGAATGCGGGTATAATTAATATGTTTCCTCATACAAGTCACATTGAGGCAATTGCATTATTTGAAAAATAGGTATTTGATATGCTAAAAACCAAGCATAAGTTTACTTATCTGCCGGATGGCAGCCTGGATATTGATGCTTGGCTACTGAAAATCCAACGTGATTTTAAACCAGAACAGTTGAATGTCATTCAAAAAGCCATAGACCTCGCTAAAAGCGCTAGCAAGGGTTTAACTACTTTTTATGGTCAACCCTGTTTAGAGCAAAGTCTGGAAACAGCAGAAATTATTGCTGATTTAAATTTAGATCCTGATGCAATTGCAGCCGCTATTTTAACGAGCACAATGCAGCATACGCAATTAAAGCTTGAAACAATTACGCAAACTGTTGGTGAAAATATCACAAAACTTATCATGGCTATTAATAAACTCAATGTATTACATACTTTAAATTACAATGACCCGATAAAAAATCAAATCCAAGCAGATCGATTACGTAAAGCATTTTTAGCCATGGCGGCGGATATTCGTGTCATTTTAATTAAACTGGCAGAGCGCACTTGCATTATGCGCGGAATAAAAAAAATTAATTTAACTGAGCGTAAACACTACGCACAAGAAACCGTGGATATTTATGCCCCTCTCGCTAATCGCCTAGGAATCGGCTCGCTCAAATGGGAACTAGAAGATCTTGCTTTTCACTATCTTAACCCCGATATGTATAAACAAATTGCCGACTATTTAGCTGAACGCCGCACCGAGCGCCAAGAAAAAATTCAAAAAATTCTTGAAACACTCAAAACTGAATTTGCTAAAGCTAACATCAATGCAAAAGTCAGCGGTCGAGCAAAACATATTTATAGCATTTACCTTAAAATGCAAAGAAAACAGCTTAATTTTAGCAGTATTTATGACTATAGTGCGGTACGCATTTTAGTTCCGACTTTTCAAGAATGCTATACGGCATTAGGCATTGTGCATAATTTATGGGAACACATTCGAGATGAGTTCGATGATTATATTTCTAATCCAAAACCGAATGGTTATCGCTCAATTCATACCGCTGTCATTGATGAAGACAAGAAAAATTTTGAAATCCAAATTCGCACTAAAGATATGCACACTGAAGCAGAACATGGTGTCGCTGCACACTGGATTTATAAAGAAAACAAACCGCAACAATCCGGTTATGAAGCTAAAATCACTTTATTACGTCAGCTTTTAGCTTGGCATAATGATATAGCATCGACAGAAAATAAAACTGATCAACCACCAGAACAAATATTAGAAGATCGGGTGTATGTATTTTCACCCGCGGGTGAAATTATGGAATTGCCTGTTGGTGCAACTTCATTAGACTTCGCTTATCATATTCACACTGAGCTAGGACACCAATGCCGTGGAGCAAAAATTAATGGGCACATTGTACCTTTAACGTATGCATTACGCATGGGAGATCGTGTTGACATTATTACAAATCAACATGGCACCCCTAGTCGTGATTGGTTACGCAAAGATTCACATTACATTAAAACAGCACGTGCACGCGCCAAAGTAGCGCAATGGTTTAAACACCATGACCTAGAAAAACAGGCAGAAACCAGTAAAAATACACCCGAAATTAAACCCGTGACTCCACCACATTCACAGCCTATTTCACACCCGAAAAAAATAATTGATAGGCCTCGTGGCTTTCGTGTCGGCAATACTAATGATTTACTTACCCGTATAGCACGTTGTTGCAAACCTATTCCGGGTGATCAGATTATTGGTTTTATTACCCAAGGTCGTGGCGTCTCTATCCATAAACTGCTCTGTCCCAATATCACCCATGCAACACTTGATAATGGTAAACGCTTAATTGAAGTCAACTGGGATGAGAAACAACCTGGGGGTTATTATGCTGATATACAAATTCGCGCATATGGACGCGAACAAATTTTAAAAGAAATAACGTCATTATTAGCCAATACGAAAATTGATCTTGTGATGCTAAATTCAACGATGAGTAAAGTAAGCAATATGACTGTTATTTCATTAACTGCTCAAATTCATGATATATTACAATTAACGCAATTAATGAATCAAATAAAACAACTACCCCATGTTATTGACGTAAAAAGAATAAGTGAGTAAAACACAATGAACAATCAAAATCATAATGATTTACCCATTATAGACTGGGAGCTTGGTATCCGGCTCGCTGGTAATAACCGTGCCGTCGCTGAAGAGTTAATGAGTTTGCTTGTCAAACGATTACCTGCTGACTTTCTTGAAATTTGCCAAGCACGTGAAGTAAAAAATTATATAGAGTTATTGCGTTTAGTGCATAAATTGCATGGTGGTTTATGTTATTGTGGTACGCCGCGATTAAAGAATGCAGCAGCCGCGGTTGAAGTTGCATTAAAGCATAAAAAATATGTTGAATTACCTGAATTATTTAAGCAACTTGAAGTGGAAGTTTCTGCTGTTGTTAATTATGGAATATGATTGGTGGGCACGCTGCGCTTTGCCCACCCTACATTTTTTATAATTTCCACCACCCACGACATCATCGATTACAAAAATAAAATAAATAATGTAGGGTGGACAAAGCGCAGCGTGCCCACCAGATTTCAGCTATTCAAAACAGTGACCCTTGTATAAAACAACTCCCGCCAGTATACTATCCATATTTTAGACAAAAATATAATTAAGCTTAACAATTGATCATGCAATACGAGGAATATCAATGCATCAACGACCTATTACACGCAAATCTGCTTGGGGAACGCCTATTGCTTCCACAAGAACATTACCTACACTCGATGCAAAAACATCACCTGCTGGAAAGCTAACTTCTGCAGCTATTCCTAGCAATAGCCAAACAAAAACGCCTTCAGGTCGACGACCATCTTCTTCGCAAGCTATTAGACGAGCACCTTCACGGCCTATGATACCCACACAAGCAGTGAACTTATCGGGACCACCTCTGATTGCTATTAACGCTTGGGGAGACACACCGGTAACTCCTGCTAAAAATAGACAAACACCTACACAGATAACAACTCGCCCCATCACACGACCAGCCACTGCATCTGCTATACGCAATCGTTCACCAATAAAACCAGCACATCGACATCAACCTAGTATTGTTTTTCCGAACGCGCCAAAACATATTAATGATTATGGAAAAGCAATGGCAAAAAACGATAGAAAAGAAGTAGAAAGATTAGAAGAAAAAAATCCCGGCATTCAATTAACACTCGAACAGATGAAGTTAATTGAACATAAAGTAAGTGATCCAATACTTGCGCCAAAAGTAACACGTATTAAAGTTAAAACTCCCCAACTAAAAAGAATTAAAATAACAAAAGCTCAATTTATTATATTAAATGAATTATTACCTATCAATCCATCGCCTTCATGGGTAGAAAATATAAAATTATTCTTCACCCGCAATGCGACAGACATTGATATCAATTTCATTGCTAGCGAACCAATCAAAAATATTATTTGCTTAAATATTCAGCTTGCAGAAAATTTAAATTTTTTAATGAAGTATGAGCGCTCCATTCTCAAAGAAATACCACAAGAAGAGATAGCTGCTGCCTGTATATATGTCATTCGCGTCTCTACTGAAGAAAAAGTAGCAGCAAATGCTAAAGCCATTTTGCACTTTCTTCATGCTCGAAACTTATTAGATATCCTTGAGGTCAACTGCCGTGGCTTTAACTTACGTGCAACGATGCTGGCAAAAAAGCCTAAACAACAGCACTTAGAAATAGCAGCTTATCTCAGTGTTTTAGACAGGAAATCTGAAGAAACGCAAATAGATGCTTTTATTTCTGCGATTCCGAATTTTACAAGAGGCAATGCCTATGCATCTGCGATAGACCTTATTAATTTTTTAGCGTTACATAACATTCTACCTATCATTAATAAACATATAGGCGGAAAAATAATTCAAGAATTACGTAAACTTTTTGGTATCGGAACAATCCTTTCAACTTATATTGACCAGCATCTTAAATTGATGCAACAAAAAGCTAAAGAAAAAATGACACCGCCAAGAGCAAGAGATCAAAGCAAACCAATAGCCATCGATCAAAAAGAAATTGACATAAAAGCAGTAGAAGCTACGCCATCAAGAGCAAATGCAGCTATTGTTAGCTTAAGATCATCTGCTAGTTATCGACAATTTAAGCGACCTGAGTCTAAATCAAGCGCGCAAAGATCAGCGCAGCCTACCGTCGCGAAATATATTCCACCACAACTGAAGAGTCCGGAAAGAGTCATGGTAAACGGTTGCTTTCCAAAAGCAGTAGAGGTTGATACAACAGCTGCTGCCGCTGGAATTTATAGGTCATCACCATACCGTATAAGTTAAAAGTTATAATTGGTGGGCGCGCTGCGCTTTGCCCACCCTACAAAAGCATTAGGATCAAAATATTACAAAAATAATTTATAAAAATGTAGGGTGGGCAAAGCGCAGCGTGCCCACCAACATTAAACAAAACCCTACGCTTTGTCATGCAAGCGTGCTTCTAGCTGGTATCTAGCTCACCCTGGATGCCAGCTAGAAGCATGCTGGCATGACACGAAACGCGTTAGCACGACAATCCACCAGCAATTAATCCAAAAGAGCCGCCACTAATTCCTCATCAATAACTGATGAACCCAACCCCTCAGTATCATCCTGCCCTATCTGCAAACTTTCTAAATTTTTAAAATCCCAACGATTCCTATCCATCAACTGACTTAACTTCACACTGCTTAATGCATGCAACATATTACTGGGTATTTTGGGATTTTCCTCGGTCAGCTTATCAATTAAGCCTTTCACTTTTTGTCGAACTAAGTTTTCTTGTGAGCCACAAAGCGTACAAGGAATGATTGGGAAATTTTGTTCTTTTGCATAAGCAATAATATCTTTTTCTTGGCAATAAGCGAGTGGACGAATCACAATATGCCGTTTATTATCACTTAGTAATTTAGGTGGCATTGAGCGAATTTCACCACTGTAAAGAATTGACATCAATAATGTTCGAATTAAATCATCTCGATGATGACCTAATGCTACTTTATTATAACCATGCTCTTCCGCATAAGTATAAATAATCCCACGACGTAAACGTGAACATAAAGAACAATAAGTATTACCCTCGGGAATTTTTTCTTTAACAATTGAATACGTATCTCTGGTTAAAATTTCATACGGCACTTTTTGTGTTTCTAACCATTCGCGTAATTGCAAATCATTCCAACCAGGTTGAGATTGATCCAAAGTAAAAACAAACAATTCAAATTTACCACGTGCGCGCTGACGTAATTTAACGAGCATCTTAAGCATCGTAAATGAATCTTTACCGCCCGAAAGACAGACCATGACACGGTCTTTTGCTTGGATCATATTAAAATCTGCTATGGCTTTACCTGTGTAATGCAATAACTTTTTTTCAACTGCTGATTCTTTTATCACTGTGTTTTCCTGCTAACTCACTCTGCAATGAGAGCGACAATAAAAAAATAACTATTTAACAACCAGGGAGTTTGGCGGGCACGCTGTGCTTTATCTACCAACTCTGGATGCCAGCTGGAAGCGCGCTGGCATGACAAGGTCGTAGGGTGGGCAAAGCGCAGCGTGCCCACCAAACTCTTTGGGTGCTAAATAGTTACAAAAAAAATGCTGCCTCTGAAGTAAGAAACCTTCATGGCAACATTTAAGTTTTTAGTCTTGTATCTTACAGTTTATTTTACGATTTTTATTCGAAAAATACTGCAAATAATAACTAATTAATCAACAATAGAAACATCTTCTGCTTGCAAACCCTTTTGACCTTGGGTAACAGCAAATTCTACTCTTTGACCTTCTTCCAGGGATTTATAACCATCACCGCGCACAGCACGAAAATGAACAAACACATCTCCGCCCACATCGCGTTGTATAAAACCATAACCTTTACTATTATTAAACCACTTTACTGTTCCGTTTTCTCGTGACATATATTCCATACCTTTAAATGATAGAGTGACCCTATGAAGTATAACAAAAAACTTCTTGGCCTGGTACAGTTTTGGTACATAAAATTTTGTTATCCGTAATTTTACGCAAGTCCTATACGCTAAATCGCCCTATTTTCACTTCATTTTTCACACAATCTTGTAAAAATTGTTCACTAGAAAAATAAAGATACTCTTGAACGCGAGCAAAATAAATAGGATCAAACTGCATCGACTCCACCATGGGCAAACCAGGATGACACATAATTAAACCGCCCTCTTGAACCTCGGTTAAAAATCGCGGAAAAAGCTGCGCATAACCCTTCACAGCAAAATCATAAACACCAGAAAAAGAGGTATTATATGGAATATTATTTTTTACCAATAAAGAACGCAATGATGTTGCACCAGTTAATTGGATAATAACATTTTTGATATACATTTTATTTTTAAAATCCCAAAACCTTTGTCTAGCAAGCACACTGCGCACATAACAAGATGTAGCGCCTAAACGTTGCTGATACACCTCAATTAATGCATCACGAATGACAGGAAACTGATGTACATGCTGATGTCCATCTAAAAAATGCGGCAAACAACCCATTGCTTGTATAAAACAATCAAGCTGTGCATTAATTTCATCTGCTATTACTTTTTTATTCAGTTGGCGCAAGTAAGCCAGCACTAACAGCTTACCTAATGAAAACATTTGATCGCCATACAATTGACGAAACGAGGCAGATAATGGCTTATTATCAGTGAAATTGATATGCATACCAATATCAACGTGGTCTTTATAAGGCAGCAAATGCCTCGCCTCAGCAGACCAGCTTTCACCATTGGTCATGCAACTGGTAGCAGACAAGCGTTTATTTGCAATTAAGTTAATAATTGCTTGAGAAATGGCAGGATTTTGCCCATAATCATCAGCACAGAGAGTTATATGCTTCATAGCAATTTTTATCTCCAATTTTAAGAGTAATTTACGGGAAATAACACGTGTTATCAACAAACCAAACAAAAATACGATATTGGCTATCTGACTTATTCTTTATTGCGCTATTTTTTGGCGCTTTTTATGCTATTTGGATCGGGGCTCATGCACTCTTTACGCCTGATGAAGGCCGCTATTCTGAAGTGGCTCGTGAAATGGTTGCCACGGGCGATTTTATTACTCCGCGCCTAAATGGCGTCGCTTTCTTAGATAAACCCGTTCTTTACTATTGGTTACAAGCCTCTGCAATTTATCTTTTTGGCCTCAAAGAGTGGGCACTACGTCTTTGGCCCGCCCTGATCGGGATTTTAGGTTGCATGGTCACCTATCTCGCAGGCAGCTTATTATTTAGCCGTCGTACAGGCATACTTGCTGCTATTATTCTTGCAACATGTCCGCTTTATTACGGTGCTGCACATTATGCTAATTTAGATCTAGAAGTTGCGGCACTGATTGGCAACTCTTTGTTATTTTTTATTATGGCTGCGCAATTAGAACAAAGTAAATTGCGTCATATTTTCATGCTCGCTGCTTATTTTTTTGCTGCGCTTGCTTTTTTAACTAAAGGATTAATCGGTATTGTTTTTCCTGCTCTCATTATTGGGCCTTGGATTTTAATTTTAAATCGCTGGGGTATTTTAAAAAAAATGCAGCTCTTATTAGGTTTAAGCATTTTTACAGCTTTAACTATTCCCTGGTATGTCTTAGTACAAAAAGCTAATCCAGAATTTTTACATTTCTTTTTTGTCACGCAACAAGTCACTCGCTTTTTAACAAAAGCTGATTTTAATAATAAAACCGCATTTTGGTTTTATTTACCTATCGTCTTAGCCGGTATATTTCCATGGGCCATTTTTATTGTCCAAGCCGTTGGGCAACATCTAAAAAATGTCTGGAAAAACCGCGAACAAAATGCAACTAGCCTTTTTTTACTTTTATGGCTTTTTATTATTTTTACTTTTTTCTCTATCCCTAAATCGAAAACTGTTGGCTATATACTACCGATTTTTCCAGCGATTGCTTTGTTAATTGGTAGCTATCTTGATAACGTTTGGCAAAAAACAAAATCAACAGGAATAACTACGGGTTTAAGTTTATTTATTCTTTTATGCCTCGGAATTAGTGTCGGTTTTTTAGTAAGTCCGCACATTAAATCTCTCGATATTAGCCCAGAATTAGCGCCTTATTTATTTAAAGGTGCAATGCTTTTTTTAAGTGCTGGACTCATCACTGGAATTTATTTAATTAAAAAAACACGCTTACCACAAGTTTTTTATAGCTTAGTTGTCATCGCCTGTGCTTTTTTGCTGATTATCACTGCTAGCTCCAATGCCATTAATAAACGTTCGATTAAACCGCTAACAACCAAGCTTAATTCCATTCTCCAAGCAAATGATGAAGTCGTAACATATTATAAATTTTATTATGATCTGCCAATTTACACAGGAAAACGCATTACGATTGTCGCTGATTGGAATGCTCCTGATATTGCTGAAAATGATAATTGGGTAAGAGAACTATGGTATGGCATGCCATTTCAAGATACAAAAGATTGGCTCATTGCTGAAAAAACTTTTTGGTCGCGCTGGAATAGTGATAAACGCTTATTTCTGCTGACGGATGAAAGTTATTATCCAACACTAAAAGCGTTGGCAAAAAATAAATTTTATGAAGTGGGTCATTATTATCACACTATTTTATTAAGTAATCAGGCGGTTAAAAATCTAGCTGATGTTTAAAAGGAACGGTGGGCACGCTGCGCTTTGCCCACCCTACAACTTTGTCATGCCAGCGCGCTTTTAGCTGGCATCTAGTTTCGTAGGGTGGGCAAAGCGCAGCGTGCCCACCAGATTCTCATCACAGTTCTTCTTTTTCCTTAAACCCAAATTTAGTTGCAATAAGATATTTAGGTCGCTGCTTTACTTCTGTAAAAATACGCGCAATATACTCACCTAAAATTCCGATTGATAATAATTGAATTCCGCCTAAAAACATCACAGCAACGATAATACTTGGAAAACCGGGTAAATCAGCGCCATACAACAAAGTATACATTAAAAAGTACACCGCATAAATTAATGTAAGCGTTGAAACAATAAATCCAATAAAACCCCAGATTCGTAAGGGAATATCAGAAAAGGATGTTATCCCAGTAATCGCCAGTTCAGTTAATTTCCCTAAACCCCAAGCGCTTTTACCTGCTTTTCTTTCCTGAACCTCAAACTCTACAGCCATTTTTTTAAATCCGACCCAAGCATACAAACCTTTCATAAAACGAATACGTTCATTAAATTGATTTAATGCTGCAATGACCTTCCGATCAACTAAACGAAAATCACCTGCATTACTTGGCATATTAATTTTAGTCATTTTTTCCATTAGCCAATAAAATAAATTAGCAAAGTGGCGCTTAACACGGGACTCATTATCACGATTTTTTCGTACACCATAAACCATCTCATAACCGTCTCCCCAATGTTTTAAAAACTCGGGAATGACTGCAATCGGATGTTGAAAATCAGCATCCATAATAATAGCTAAATCACCTGAGCAATGCTCAAGCCCTGCTGTTAATGCTGTTTCTTTACCGAAGTTACGAGAAAATGCCAACAGTTTTATATGATAGCTTGCTGGTAAACTCATTAACTTTGCAATAGTTTCATCTCGGCTACCATCATCAACAACAATAATTTCAAAGTGATTAGTTAAGGTATATAAGGTTTCTTGTAAACTACTAAAAAAGTTTTCTACATTTGCCTCTTCATTAAAGACTGGAACAATACAGGATATAAATACGGTTTTATTTTGTATCGCTTGTTGACGAATCGCGGGTAACATGGATATAAATCCCTCTCAAAATAGTATCTGTGAATTTTACCTCATGCGCACGAGGCTCGCTATAGAAAGTGTAATTATTCAGCCGTTAAAAAGTTTGGTGGGCACGCTACGCTTTGCCCACCCTACAAAATAAATTATAAATAACGCAGGGTGGGCAAAGCACAGCGTGCCCACCAAACTCTTTCCTGCTCAATAGTTACTAAAAATTGATGATTCTTGTCAAGACTCTGTACTTACTGCTAAGATTTATCATTCGTTTATCAACACTAAGGAATGGCCATGGATTGGGGAGTCTTAAATCACATTTTATTGATTATTCAACATATCATCTCATTTATTGGTGTATTGATTATTTTTTCTGGGGTTATCATCGCTCTTTTTCAATATATAAACTATCTTTTTTCCGGCAAAATCATTCATCATGGTGCTAAAATCAATGATATAAAACTAACCCTTGGTCGAACTTTAATTTTAGGTTTAGAGTTTATCGTCGCAGCTGACTTAATTGGCACCACAACGACACCGGATTATTATGCTTTAGGAATATTAGGTATTATTGTTTTAATTAGAACATTACTTAGCTTTTCTTTAAGTAGAGAGTTATTAACCGCTAGTAAAGAGTGACGACCCTATAAAAATGTGTAAATTTTGCTCTCGACCGCTTGCAAATATACCCACCCCATGATTAACCCTAAGCAATACAGTAGTTACCCTCCATATCAAATTTACAATTTTTCTCATATGATAGATAAAGTTGTACAACACTTTCTTTAACTATCTCACGGAGAACGACATCATGAAGAATAATTTAAGTAAAATCGCGATTTTGCTTATCAGTTTCAACTTAGTATCATGCTCAACTAACACTCAAAGCCAAAATACAGGCTTAGGCGCTGTAGGTGGTGCTGTAGTGGGTGGCGCAGCAGGTGCTTTAGTCGGTGGTGGTGCAGCAGTGGCTGTAGGTGCAGTAGCCGGTGCGCTTGTCGGTGGCTTAATCGGAAACTCGATGGATAGCACAGATCATCCTCATGTTTACGAAGCGATGAATAATGCTCCTAATCATTCAACTCATTGGGTTAATACCAAAACAGGCGTTGCTTACACCGTAACCCCAACTAGCCCAAGAATGTCATATCAAGGCAATAACAACTGCCGTCAATATACAGCCGTATCGTATGTTCATGGCAAAAAACATCATTCACATGGTATTGCTTGCATGATGCCAGATGGTAAATGGAAAACAGTTAAGTAAGCGTTTTATTCGCTGTTAGTAACTATTAGCAGGCAAAAAGTTTGGTGGGCACGCTGCGCTTTGCCCACCCTACGTTTTTTTATTTAATCATTATTTGTAACGCATGTATTTCATGTGGAATTAAATCATCAAGTGCTTTGTAAATTTCTCTGTGCGTTTCTATGCGAGATTTATTTTTAAAACAATCAGCGGAGATCGTTACGGAAAAATGACCAGCCCCATCTTTGCTGCCTGCATGACCTATATGCTTGTGGCTGTCATCTTGGATTTCTAAGTGTGTTGGGGTGAATTTTTCTTGTAAACGTTCAATGATGAGGTGCTTTCGGGTTAAATTATTCATCGTTAGAATATACCATAAAAATAAATTATAGGAAATGTAGGGTGGGCAAAGCGCAGCGTGCCCACCGTCCCTCTACTCCACTTCTGAAATATAACGCGACAAATAAATCATTTGTAAAAAAGCAAAAATCAAAAAGAAACCCAAAGTACCATATAATTTAAAATTAACCCATATTTCCGTACTAAAATTATAAGCCACATAAATATTAATACCGCCTAAAAGAATAAAAGCACAAGCCCACGCAATATTTAATTTTTTCCAAACTTGACTAGGAACTGTTGCCTTATTTTTTTCTAACTTTAATTCAAACATGCGCTGCATCAATGGCTTATTACCTATAATATGGCTTAAAAGTAACGCTGTGCCAAAAATCCAATACACTACACTCGGTTTCCATTTAACAAAAATCGGATCATGAAAATAAAGCGTCAAACCACCTAACACAGTAAATACAGCTAACATCAGTAATTGGACTTTATCCATCCGCTTTGCCACTAAAGCCGTTACTAATACTTGCACTGCGGTAACAGCGATACCCACTACTGTCGCAACATAAATACCATAGATTTTAAAAGCCAAAAAAAATAAAACCAAAGGAATAAAATCATAAAATAAATTTAACATGCTATTTTTTCCTGTAATAAAAATTATTAAGTTATGTCATCCAATGCTCTACCTTCATGTGCAAACAAAGGAGAATTCAATACGGTTACTTTTTTAAACCGCGCAAAAAAAATGTAAGCTACCGGCACGACGATGAGTGAAAAAAAAGTTCCAAATAATAAGCCACCAACAATAACCCAACCCACTTGACAACGACTCTCTGCACCCGAACCTGTTGCCAAGGCTAATGGCAATGCGCCTAGCACCATCGCCGCGGTCGTCATTAAAATGGGGCGTAAACGCAATTTTGCTGCTTCAAGCACCGCAGAAGAGCTCGTTAAACCTAAGGCTCGTTGTTGATTTGCAAACTCCGTAATTAAAATGCCATGTTTAGCAATCAAACCAATCAAAGTCACTAATCCTATATTGCTATAAATATTTAACGTGCAACCCGTTAGTTTTAACGTAAATAACGCCCCAATAATAGCAAAAGGTACTGTTAATAATATAATTAACGGATCAATAAAACTTTCAAATTGAGCAACCAAAATCAAATAAATAAATATCAAAGCTAATAAAAAAGTAAATTGCGTACTACCAGCTGATTCTAAATAATCACGCGCCGCACCTTGAAAACTAAATTTTACATCCTCTGGCAAATTATCCCGCGCAATTTTCTGTAAGGTATTAATGGCTTGTCCCATCGTATAACCTGGCGCAATAGTCGCAAACAAAACATCATCACGCAAGCGATTAAAATGTGGCAAGACCTCAGGAGCTGTCGTCTCTTTTAAATTAATTAACCCTGAAATGGGTACCATATTGTTAAAATCATTACGCACATAAAGTTGTGATACTATATTAGGATTTTCTAATAGAGCCTTATCACCTTGAACGATAATATTATATTGATTACCATCATATTCATAATAACCGGTATACCTACCCGCTAAAAAAATTGAAATAGTATTAGTAATATTTTGCATAGGAATATGCATATCTGCGGCTTTTTCACGATTAATATTCAACTCAAATTGCACTTGATCCCACTTTAACTTGCTATCAATACTGCTAAATTCAGGATATTTTTGCACGACAAGAAGCAACTGCTGCATTATGTCATATAACTTCCGATAATCCGTTGCAGCCATCACCTCCATACTAATATTAGAGCCATTTGCTTCTGCATACCAAGTTAAGGGAGACGATGGTGGAAACACATTGACTCTGACGCCAGGCAATAACTTCACTTGCTCATCTAACTGAGCAACAATTTGTTCTGCCGAATGTGAGCGTTGATTCAATGGTTTTAAAGTAAGAAATTGAAATCCATGTGATGGCGAACCAAAACCAACTGAGGATCCAAAAGATTCTACATCAGGTATTTTTTTATAAATCTCTTCCAATTGTCGCGCATAAGAATCGGTATATTGAAAGCTAGCATTTTTAGGGCCGGCAATGCTCACCTCAACCATGCCGGTATCTTCATTAGGAGCTAATTCAGAAGGTATAAAATAATAAACAATACCGCCCAACATAATCACAGCTAATAATACTAATCCAACTTGTTGTTTTTTTTGTAATGCTTTATTTAAAAAAATGACATACATACTCTGTAAATGATGCATTTTTTCATTAAGCCAAACTAAGTAACGACTATTAGCTTGCCGTGTTAATAAACGCGAACACATCATGGGAGTCAATATTAATGCAACCAATCCTGAGATAATAACTGTGCCAGCTAATGTAATTGCAAATTCGCGAAACACCGCAGATAACAACCCTGAAGTAAAGGCAATCGGCGCATAAACTGCAACCAAAGTCAGCGTCATTGCAATAATGGGCAAGACTATTTCTCGCCCACCTTTTACAGCAGCAGCCCAAGGTGGTAAGCCTTGCTCTACATAACGCGTAATATTTTCTAACATCACAATGGCATCATCAACCACTAAACCAATCGCCAAAACAAATGCCATTAAGGTAATAGTATTAATTGAAAAACCACACAAATATAAAACTGAAAAACTACTCAGCAAGCAAATTGGAATAGTAATAATAGGGATAAATGCGGCACGCCAAGTCCCTAAAAAAATAAACACAACAAATAATACACAGAGCACCGCTTCTGCTAAAGACTCATATACACCATTAATCGATGCGTGAATAAACGTCGCTTCATTAAAAATAATTTTTGCTTGCATTCCCTCAGGTAACGCTTTTTGTATCGACTTAAACTGCTGTTCAATTGCATCAGCAACCGATAATGGATTTGCCACTGATTGTGGAATCACAGCTAAAGCCACGGCTGATTGTCCATCAGCGCGAAAAGCAGAGTCAGAATTTTCAGCATCGACTACGGCCTGACCGATGTCTTTTAAACGTATCACTTGCTCTTGATTTTGACGAATGATCAGCGCATTAAATTCATTACTGGATTTTAACGTTTCATTGGTAACAACAGTATATAAGCGATTTAAGCCATGAATCTGTCCGCTGGGTACTTGAATATTTTGTTGATTTAAAACTTGAATGACATCATCAGCCGTCACATTTGCTGCTGCCATTTTCATGGGATCTAACCATATTCGCAGTGCATAAATACGCTCACCATAGGTTTGAATAGCTGCAACACCATCAATGCTTTGTAATTGCGGCCTAACAAATTGCTTTACGTAATTATTTATTTCTTTATCTGAGCGATGCAAATCAGAAAAAGCAATATACAATATCGGCTGACCATCACTTTCTGTTTTTGAAATAGTAGGTGGCCTAATTTCTCGCGGCAAACTATCCGCCCCACCCTGCAAAGCACCACGCACATCTTCCATTGCCACATTAATATTATGGTTATGTTTAAATGTTAAGGTAATATCACTGACACCTTGTTTACTGCTAGAATAAACCGTATCAATTCCATCAACGCCCGCTAAAGCATTCTCTAATGGCGTTGTAATTTGCGCTTCAATTAAACTTGAGCTAGCGCCAGGATAAGCCGTATAAATAGAGATGATGGAAGGCGTCACATTGGGAATCCACCGAACTTGTAAACTGATGTAACTCATTATTCCTACAATAGTAATAACTAAACTTAAAACTATCGTTAAAGCTGGTCTTTTAATAAATAATTCTATAAAGCTCATGCTGCTATTTTCTTTTGTTCTGAGTTAAAGGTAACTGACATCCCATCCTTTAATTTTTCTTGTCCTGCCGTAATAATAATATCACTCTGAGTAATGCCTTGAATGATTTGCACACTGTCGGTATTTCTTTGCCCTGTCATCACAGGAACAGAAACCGCTTTACCCTGAACTACTTTAAAAATTTTTTCTCCCTCTATCGTTGGCACCAAACTTTGCGGAGAAATCAATAATGCATTGATTTGATTGCCTAGTAAGTGCGTAACATTTACAAATAAACCCGCAGTTAATAGTCTATCTTCGTTAGGTATATCTGCATATAAAGCAATGGTTCTATCTTCTGGATTAATGGTTGGCGCAATATAAGCTATTTTTCCGCTAAATTCTTTGTTGGGGTAAGCATTGGTTGTTACTTTAATTTCTTGACCTATTTTTAATTCTGGAAAAAATTTTTCTGCGACGGTGTATTCAACACGTAAATGTTGAATATCGGTTAAGGTCACCAATGCTTTCCCTACTGTCACATAATCACCTACATTGACATTTGATTTTCCTACCACACCAGCAAATAGTGCTACAAAATGCATTTTATCAACCTTAATTTCATTTTCTTGTGCATCTGCTTGTTTTTGTTTTAAGTCAGCCTGAGCAGATTCAATCGCTTGACGAGAAATAACACCTTGTTTCCCTAACAATACCATCCGCTTATAATTAGTCTCACTATAATTTAATGCTGCTTTTGTTGATTCTGCTTGTGACTTTTGCACTTTATTATCCAGCTGAATTAATGGTGCGCCCTGTCGTACCAACGCACCATCTTGAAAATAAATATCTGCTACTAAACCCGTAAATTCTGAGGTAATTTGCACACTTTTTGCAGCGACCAGTGTACCAACGGCTTTAACTTCAATAGGTATATTAGATAATTTTACTTGCTCCACTTCTACCACGACAAAATCCGGCGACTGTTTTCCTTTCGCTCGATAATGCTTAACTAATAAAATAAGCAGAGAAAATACAACAAATACGATGACAATTAATAAGATGATTTTTCTCTTACTCAGAACTAATTTCATTTTTTATCTCTAATGCATAGATGATGAAGTGGGTGGCTTATCATTTTTAGTAAAAATTTTCGCAACATCAACATTATCGAATGAATACGCTTTACTACAAAACTCACAGGTCACAACAATAACTTGCTTCGTCATTAATTCTTGGTCTACTTCCTTTCTTCCTAAAATCAACAACGCATTTTCACTTTTTTCAATCGAACATTTACATTGAAAACTAACGCGCGCAGGTGGAAAGATACGCACATCTTCTTCAGCATATAATCGTCGGCATAACGTTACCGGATCTAAACTTGATAGCTCTTCTTCTGTCACCGTATCCGTTAAATAAATCAACCGATCCCAATCATCATCACCATGCTGTGCTTTAGAACCATCACGCGGTAAAATTTGCAGCAATAAACCCGTAGCATTTGCTTCATTTACTGTAACCCATAAGCGTGTGGGTAATTGCTCTGAATTTTTAAAATAGCCCTCAATCGAGCTTGAAATAGACCCACCCTCCCAAGCCACTATTCCTTGATAACGTTGCCCTTGAGCTGAAGATTCAACAGTAATAACCATCACCCCTTCTTGCATAAGATCGCTAAGCTCTTCCGGTTTAATATCTTCCAGCCATTGCGCAAGAGCACGAAGGTGAAATTGTTGATCACATTGTGCTAATAATAACTTTAATTTACTTTTGCCCTGGAATTGAACAGTAAAATTCCCTTTAAATTTAACAATTGCTGTTAATAAACAAGTCACTACTAATAATTCACCTATCAACTTTTGGATCAAGACGGGATACTTATGTTGTAGTACAATTGTTCGATAACTCTGATCAAGGCGAACCCACTCGCCTCTAACAGAGATATTTTCAAACATAAAACGGTATATAAGGTCTTTATCATTCATGCGGGTATATTAACACAATGTCAAAAAAAAATGAGCATAATGAAGCTGATAACGCACTTTTTAATGCCGCCATGCAGGGGGTGAAGCGCTTAATACACACTAAAATACCACTTATCCCACCTAAAAAACCCACTAAGAAGCCTCATGACTTGCCTAATGAGAGTCAATCTAACCCATTTAAGCTCTATAATGACCTTAATTTAGAGGAAGTCAGCGGTGAAGACTTGCTTGAATTTCATCGTGGTGGATTACAGCATAAAGTTCTTCGCAAATTGCGCCGAGGTCAATATAATGCAGATGCAACATTAGACCTGCATGGGATGCATGTCAATGAAGCAAGAGATGCCTTAAGCCGTTTTCTGCTCAATTGCTTACAAAAAGGTATCCGCCATATATTAATTATTCATGGAAAAGGCCATGGCATTACTAAACCTATTTTAAAAAATAAATTAAATCAATGGTTGCGACAAATAGAATTAGTTATTGCTTTTTGTTCCGCAAACCAACAAGACGGACGCTCAGGTGCAGTATATGTTTTATTAAAGGGGAGTTTAAAGTTTGATGAAGATAAATAAAAAAATAATTATTATTGGTATTGCTGGTGCATCCGCTTCCGGGAAAAGCTTGCTTGCGAATACGATAGTGAATGAATTAGGATCTGATCAAGTTGTCGTTATTTCTGAAGACTCCTACTACAAAGATCATAGTGACATCCCTTTTGAAGAACGGACTAAAATTAATTATGATCATCCCAATTCTTTAGATCATGCTTTATTGCTGCAACATTTACTGCAACTGCAAGCAGGTGAAACAGTTGAAGTACCTATTTATAATCATTCGCAACATATTCGTTCGCATGAAACAAGAACCATTGGCCAACATAGCATTATTGTGCTTGAAGGTATTTTATTATTTGTAGAAAAAGCTTTACGTGAACTCATGGATACACGAATTTTTATGGAAACAGCGCTGGATATATGTCTAATTCGTCGTTTAAAACGCGATGTAAAAGAACGAGGACGTACCTTGGATTGCGTGCTTGCGCAATACGAAGAAACAGTGCGACCCATGTTTTTGCAGTTTATTGAACCTTCTAAGCGCTATGCTGATATTATTGTTCCACGTGGTGGGAATAATCGGATTGCGATTGAAATAATTAAAGCGCAGATGCGGGAGTTGCTGGGAGATAAGCGGGTTTAATCGAGTAGGAGGGATCTCACGATCCCGTCCTCTCACACCACCGCACGTGCGATGTCGCATACGGCGGTTTAAGTTAAATCTTTAACGACATCGCTCGTTGTTCCAGATTGATTAATCCTTGTTTCTCAAACCATGCATTTGACAATGCCTGATGAAGCGCCGGAGTTGCTGATAGTCGCCACCAACCTTTTCCTGAACTCGCCGTGTTATATGCGCTCTGCACATTCGACCCAAGCTCAATCAGAAATTTAACTATCGAGTAATACTTCTTTCGTTGCTTTAATCGATAGCATCTTAGTTTGCGGCGTATCCAGCTATCAAGATCTCTTAGTTGCTCAGGTCTGTCTATCAGCTTGAAATAATTTATCCATCCGACGAGTTTCTTGTTTAGTTCTGATATAACACATTCTAAACTTCTTCCTCGACTGCGTTTCGTGATCAGGCGTATCGCATCTTTCACTCTTGCTTCGCTTTTCTTGGATAGATTAATCTTGCCGTTTTGCAGTATTCTAAACCCCAGAAATTGTCTTTCTGTCACTTTCGATACACTGCTTTTCCCTTCGTTTACCTTGAGATTTAGTTTGCTTGTTAGAAATTGTTTTAACGATTCCATCACTCTCTCTCCTGCTCGCAATGTTTTGACGTAAACATTGCAGTCATCTGCATAGCGGCAGAATTTGTGGTTTCGTTTCTCCAACTCTTTATCCAGCTCATCCAACATGATGTTTGATAATAACGGTGATAGCGGACCCCCTTGTGGGGTCCCTTCTACTCGTTCTATACACACACCTTGTCGCATTATCCCTGCATTCAAGAATGCACGGATAATCCTCAGAACCCTTTTGTCTTCGATTACTTTTGCAAGTTTTGACATCAATATGTCGTGATTGACTCGATCAAAGAACTTCTCAAGATCAAGGTCTACCACCACTCGATTTCCACTTTGCACATGCGCCTGTGCTTGTTTTATCGCTTGATGTGCACTTCTCCCTCGCCGGAATCCAAAACTACTTGTAGAAAATTTCGTTTCAAATATCGGTTGCAGTACTTGCAATATCGTTTGTTGTACTAGTCTATCCACCACTGTCGGAATACCTAGCTGCCTTATTCCTCCCCCTGGCTTTGGTATTTCTACCTCACGCACGGGTTGCGGTTGATAGCTCCCACACAACAATGATTCAAGTAATCTTTCTTTGTGTTCGGCAATAAATTTTCCCAGATCGTCGACTGTCATTCCGTCTACGCCAGGCGCTCCTTTATTTGCTTTCACACGTTTATATGCCAGGTTAAGATTCTTACGATCACAAATCTTTTCCATCAAGCCACTCGTCAGTGAGTTATCTTCAAATAACGCTTTCTTGATTTGTTGTTCCTCAGATAATCTAGCTCCCATACGCTGGGCATTCGTATCCATTTTGGCAGATGTCGTGAAACTACTTTCATCATTCATCACTTTCTACAACTCCATTTCAGAAAAGTTATTTGATCTTTACACTGTTTAACTTATTCAGGCCTTCCGTAAAAAAAAACTTACGTACTATGCCTTCTGCTGACTTCTCACTCACCATCTCAACAAATTCTTTTGTTAATAGTTTGTATTCAACAAACAGTTCATGAGATCTCCCAAGGTAAGACGCAACTCTTTCATAAAGTTATGCTGGATCTACTGCTTACACTTGCGGTCGATTATTGGGCTTCTCTGTCACATGCCAGATTACCCCGTTTAAACAGCCTTATATCCAGTTTCTGTTCGTCATCACTTTATTACGTCATCGGCTTCCTTCAGATTCCACCTCGCGGTGAACACCCTTGCCTAGACTCGCACTTCCGATCTCCACGGCGTGCAGCGGACTTGCACCGCCTAGAGCTGCGCCATGCTTGGCGCACAAGGAACGGTGGGCACGCTGCGCTTTGCCCACCCTACATTTTATAAATTTTGTAGGGTGGGCAAAGCGCAGCGTGCCCACCGAACTCTAGCTACTGAATAGTCACTAACAATAACTTAAATAATACAGGCAATTGATCTAATGGTACAAAATAAATTCTTGTATCCTCATAATCAATGCTCCCTGATTGATTTTTAGTAATAACAAATCCTACTTTAGGTCGGTAAGCATCTAAAAATGACTTATAACCACGACTTAAAGTGAGCCCCGTTGAATTACGATATTTTACCTCTATTGGAAAAACAGTTTCAAAGTCAGTTTTCAAAATAAAATCAATCTCTGCACCTGACTTTGTTCGCCAATAATGAATTTGCCAACTTTTCCTTTCTTGCGTTTGGTATTTATAAAGCTCTTGAAATACTAAGTTCTCTATTAATAAACCATTATCAGTTCGATTTTCAATAGCTGCAAAATTATTAAGCGCTTGGTTACGAAAGCCATTATCAATAAAGTAGCAGACCGGGTTTGAAGTCAACTCTGTTCTTTTGTTACCAACATAAGGAAGGATAAGACGTACCACATATGTTTTTTCAAGAATATCAATATAATGTCTTATTGTTTCAACATTGATTCTGCAATCAGTAGCTAATTGCTGAAAGTTTAATAGCTGACCTGATGAATGTGCTAATAAACCTAATAATTGTTGAAATATATCTGGCTTTCCTACTTGCAAAAATTCTATAACATCTTTTTGAATGTAATTATTAAATAATTGCTGCAGAAAAATTGATTTTTGTTGTGCTAGATAAACTTGCGGATAACTACCATATTGCAACAAAGTTAAATAATTTAGCTTAAAATCTACTTCATGGCAGCTTAATGGTAAAATAAGCGCCTCTAACTGGCGGCCAGTTAAATGTTCTTGTACTTTGCTCTTTATTTCCAACTGCGATGATCCTGACGCGAGTAACTTGATAGGTAATTTTAAATCGGCAATAATTTTTAGCAATAACCCCGGCGTATCCAGGCGCTGCACTTCGTCAATAAATAAAATATAATTTTTTAATGATAATGTTTGTTGCACATCTGATAAAAAACTCGGTGATGCTAACCATTGCCGAATTTCACGATAATCACAATTTAAATATAATAATTGCTGATAGCGACCTTCATTAATTAATTGTTGGCATAAATGTTTGCCAAGCGTGGTTTTACCTGCTTGACGTGGCCCGACTAAAACTGTCCATAGAGAATCCCAATCAGCTTGAGATAAAAAATTGAACTGTAACCGTGGGATATAAGCAATATTGTTTACGATAGGGTGCTCTGGTGATGTCAACCAAGGATTTTGTTGGTGTATTACCTGTAATAGCGTTGAATCCATAGATTAACCCTACTTAAAATTGTTTATCCTCATTTAAGTAAGGATAAAATAGGGTTGGGGATAAATCAAGTTAATAATGAATTGATTATGGTAGCTAAGGAGTCGGTGGGCACGCTGCGCTTTGCCCACCCTACAGTAGGGTGGGCAAAATAACAACATGTACCGATTGGGATAAATCAAGTTAATAATGAGCTGATTATGGTAGCTAAGGAATCGGTGGGCACGCTGCGCTTTGCCCACCCTACTGTAGGGTGGGCAAAGTAACAACATGTACCGAGCCGCGAATGTCAGGGAGCGATCACAACCATATTTTTTATAATTTTTTGTAGGGTGGGCAAAGCGCAGCGTGCCCACCGGCTCCTATTCAATCCCACACATTTCTCTTAATTTATCTTCATTCAAAACAGTAACACCCAACTCTTTTGCTTTAGCAAGCTTAGAGCCTGCATCCGATCCTGCGACAACAAAGCTGGTTTTACTTGAAACACTGCCAGCCACTTTTGCGCCTAATTTTTCTAATTGTTCTTTCGCTTCTTCGCGTGTCATTGTTGCTAAAGTACCCGTTAAAACAAATGTTTTACCTATTAAAGGTAGATCAATTGCTTGCTTGGTGGTTTTTTCCCAATGCAAACCTGCTGCAATTAGCTGATCAATGACATCGCGGTTATATACTTCCGCAAAAAAAGCAACGATATGTTTTGCAACAACCGGGCCAATATCAGGAATTGTTTGTAATATTTCTTCTGTCGTTAAAAATAACTCTTTAATATCACCAAAATAATTAGCTAACGATTTCGCAGTTGCTTCACCTACTTCGCGAATTCCCAAGGAATATAAAAAGCGTGAAAAAGTTGTTTTTTTACTTTTCTCTAATTCATCCAATAAGTTTTGCGCTGATTTTTCAGCCATTCTATCCAAATTAGCCAGCTGCTCTAAGGATAACAAATATAAATCTGCTGCTGTCGTAATTAATTTTTTATCAACTAATTGCTCAACTAATTTATCACCTAAGCCCTCAACATTAATTGCTTTACGAGAAGCAAAATGTTTAATTGCTTCTTTCCGCTGTGCAGGACAAAATAAACCGCCGCTACAACGTGCAACAGATTCGCCTTCGATTTGCTCTATTTTCGCATGGCAAACGGGGCAACTCTCCGGTAAAACAATTTTTTGCGCCCGCGCTGGACGCAATTCTTTAATTGCAACAACAACTTCAGGAATCACATCACCCGCTCTGCGCACAACAACGGTGTCACCAATTAAAATATCTTTACGACGGACTTCATCCATATTATGTAGGGTTGCATTACTGATCGTCACTCCACCCACAAATACCGGTTGTAAGCGTGCGACCGGTGTCAAAGCACCTGTTCTACCTACCTGAAATTCGACTGCTTCAACGATAGTAGTCACTTCTTCAGCTGGAAATTTATGAGCAATGGCCCAACGCGGTGCTCGTGATACGAAACCTAATTGATTCTGCAATGCAACTTCATTTACTTTATACACCACACCATCAATTTCATACGGCAAATCCGCTCGTTCTGCATTTAAATTTTGATAATACGCTAAACAAGCATCGATTCCTCGCACAACAGCAATTTTAGGATTTACCCGTAAACCCCATTTTTTTAAGCTCGCAAGAATGGCGCTGTAGGTTGTCGGCAAATCATAATCTTCAACCTTCCCCACTCCATAACAATAAATTGCTAACGATCTTGATGCGGTAATTTTAGAATCTAATTGACGCAAACTACCGGCTGCAGCATTACGTGGGTTAACAAATACTTTTTCACCCTTCTTTAATGCATGCGCATTTAGTTTTTCAAATCCTAACTTTGGCATGTAAACTTCACCACGCACTTCTAAAACCCGTGGAAAATGTTGACCATGTAAATGTAAAGGGACTGTTTTTATTGTACGGATATTTTGCGTGATATCTTCGCCTGTTTCACCATCACCGCGAGTAGCTGCGGTGACTAATACACCATTTTCATAGCGCAAATTAACAGCGAGGCCATCATACTTAGGTTCACATAGATATTCGATAGGATTTAATTTATCTAATTTATCGTGGATGCGTTGATCAAAAGCGAATACTTCTTTTTCATCAAAAGCATTCTCTAAGGAAAGCATAGGGATAATATGTTGTACTGCAGCAAATTCCTTCAGCGGTGTTGCACCCACTCGCTGCGTGGGAGAATCTGGTGTAATTAATTCAGGATGCACATGCTCAAGTTGTTGCAGCTTTTGAAACAGTAAATCATATTGCGCATCCGCTATCGTTGGCTGATCTAAAATATAATAACGATAATTGTGGTCATTGATTTGATCACGCAAAACTTGTAGTTGTTGCTTAAGATCTGTTAAATCAGCTAAAGATTTCATTCTGTATATTACGCCGATATTCTTGTGATAACTCATCAGTCCATAATTGCTTCTGACCCGCGCGTAACTCACCATCAAGATCATCCGCTAATTGTTGTGCGGTTGTGAGCATTAATTCAAAAGCTTGAGCAGGATCAGCAACCGCTTGTTTATCCATAAATAAAGTTAAACCAACACAAGAAAAATCACCCATACGATCCATATTAAAAGACCCTGGCTCTGTGATTGAAGCAAGACTGAATAAAGTCGCTCGTCCAGTTTCTGTCGGTAAATAATAATGAAAAATATTCATTTCACCAAATTGCATACCCGCCGAAGAAATTGCTTGAAACAAATCATAAGAAGCAAATTGCTGGCCTGGTTTAGCGATTACGCTAATGACAAAAAGAGCGGGTTGAGTTTCAAGCTTTACACTGGTGTTATTGGTTTCAACCGGCGTATAAAACTCAGGTTCTTTAAGCTCAACAGACGGAACAAGCGATTTATCAACTTCACGCAGTGAACGACGTCGCATGCGTGACTCAATTGCCATAACTAACAAGATAATAACGACGACAACTAATAAAGCGATGCGTAAATATCCGTTCATACGTTTCTCCTATGCCCCAGCTAAAGCCATTGCCTCTTTAATATCAACTGTCACTAAACGTGACACGCCTGGTTCATGCATTGTGACACCAATTAAATGCTCACCCATTTCAATCGCTAATTTATTATGACTGATAAAAATAAATTGAGTTTTTTCCGACATTTTTTTAACTAAAGTACAGAAACGACCAATATTGGCGTCATCCAATGGCGCATCGACCTCATCTAACAAACAAAATGGTGCTGGATTTAGCTGAAAAATCGAGAAAACTAGCGCAATTGCTGTCATCGCTTTTTCGCCACCCGACAATAAATGAATCGTACTATTACGCTTGCCGGGTGGACATGCCATTACTGTAATGCCTGCATCTAATAAATTTTCACCGGTCAATTCTAAATATGCTTTACCACCACCAAAAATCGTCGGAAATAATTCTTGGAAATGTTGATTGACCGTATCAAATGTTTCTTTAAATCGTGAACGCGTTTCTTTATCAATTTTATCAATTGCATTTTCTAATGTTGCTAGCCCTTCTTGTAAATCATTATACTGACTATCTAAATATTCTTTACGTTCTGAGCATGACGCATATTCTTCGATCGCCACTAAATTAATTGGGCCTAGACGAGCTATGCGTTGCGTGACTTGTTCTAATTGGTCATGCCATGCTTCAGCATCGGCTTCCGCGGGTAGCTCCTTTAAAACATCTTCAAAGATAAATCCGATTTCTTTGACTTGCTCTAATTGATTTTCTGATTTTACTTTTAACTCGCGCCATTCTAACCGTAAGGTTTCTAATTTATCACGCGTTTTATTAACATCACGCTCTGCCTCTTGACGTCGGCCCTCTAAAGAACGTAACTCTTGATCGATGGCTTCTAATTTAGCACGAACTTGCGCTAATTCTTCTTCCGTTTTAAGACGAGCATTTAATGCTTCGGCTAATCGACTTTCTAATTCTTCAGTTGATGTAAAGGCATCAAATTCATTTTGTAATACTGTTTTACGTTCATTAATTGCTGCTAACTGTACTTGCATACGAGCATGCATTTGCTGCTGTGATGCCTGTTGTGATCGTGTTGTTTGGCAACGAATCTCTAATTGATGCGCTTGTTCTTTTGTCTGATGTACTTTATTACGCTGTGCTTGCACTTGATCACGTAATAATTCACGCTCATTGCTTAATGTATCACGCTGGTCTGCTTGTTCTTCTAATTCTTGCATTGCTTGTTGCCACACTGAGCGAGCTTGTGTTAGCTCAAGTTGTGCTTGCTCTAATTGTTCATCACTTTCTGTTTGTTCTTTGCTATTTCGTTCCGCACGCGATTTTAAATCAATGATGCGCTCTTGTTTCGTTTTTTGTTGTGCACGCAATTCAGCTGACTGAACGTGAGTTTGATTGGATAATCGCTGCAAATCTTCACGTTGTCTTTCTGTGTCTTTTGTCTGTTCACGTGTTTGTTCTAATAATTGCTCTAGCTCATCACGCTGATCTGTTAATTCTGCTATTTTTCTAGCTAAGGTTTTTAATTCTTGCTCACGCTCAAATACACCTGACTCTGGATTTTCATCACGAGAAATTCTTACCCACGATGAACTCATCCACAAACCATCACGTGTGATCACTGATTCATGTGGCGCTAAAGCTTCACTGATAACCTGCGCTTCACTCGCTGTTTCAGCAATATAAATATGCGCTAATAAAGAAGCTAAAGGCCATTTGGATTTTACTTTACTCAAAAGAGTCGGTGTTGTGTTTGATGCTGTCCAAGCTGCCGTCTGAGTGCCGGTGAAAAAACATAAACTTCCTTCATTTAACTCATTTGTTTTCTCAACCAAGTCTGCCAAATTATCAACACAAACCGCTTGTAAATAAGAACCTAATACTTTTTCAACTGCGTTGCCCCAATTGGATTCCACTTCAATATCTTGTGCAAGCCGTGGATGGTGATTAAGTTGATTGCTTTCCAACCATTGCACAACACGGTTATTGCGCTGCCCTAATGCCGTTTGTTGCAATGCGGTTAATGATGCTTCTTGACCATGTAAACGTTGAATTTCATTGCGCACTTCATCTAAACGAGTATTCGCTTGTTGTTGTGCCGCTCTAAATGTTGTTAATTGCTGAGTATAATCCGCTAATTGTTCATGCTGTTGTTCTGTTAATAAAAGTACTTCTTCCAATTGTGCAGATAAACCCGCTATTTCAAGCTCTAAATCAGCAAAATTAATTTGGCCTTGCTCTAATTCCAACTGAATTTTACGTTGTTTAATCGACGCTAATTTTTGCTCTAAATGTTGAATACGTGTTTGCTCAACTTGCGCAACCTGTGTTGATTTAGCTGCACATTGGTTAAAGGTGTCCCAACGTAATTGCCATGATTGTGATGTTTCCTCTGCTGCAGCTAATTCTTGTAAAACCAATACGGCCTCTTCTTTTGCTGCTTCTGATTCGGGCGCTAAATAGCTTAATTCTTGGGTTAATTCTTTTAATTCTTCTTCTACTTCTTCCATACTGCGCGTCACATCTTGACTGTCATGCTCAAGCTGAGCAATATCACTTTGCCACTGGCGTTGTTTCTCTTGATGATGGCGAATATCTTGTTCTAAGCGAGCCACTTCTGCACCCACAACATAATAACGTTTTTGTACTTCTTGGAATGCTTCACCTGCATCACGTTGATTATTGCGCTGCTCTTCTAAAGTAAAATCTGTGCTTACTAATTCGGCTTGTCTTGCTTCTAACCCAGTCTCTAATTGCTGACTTTGTAGGGAAAAATTAACAACTTTCGTATCTAACTCACGCCATTGTATGGCATGCCATTGAGCACGTGTTGTGCGCTCTTCTTGTTTTAATAATTTAAATTTTTCTGCTGATGTTGCTTGGCGTTTTAAATTGCCGAGTTGTTTTTCTAACTCGGTACGAACATCATTTAAACGTTCTAAATTTTCTTTGGTATGCTTTATGCGATTTTCTGTTTCACGACGACGCTCTTTGTATTTTGAAACACCAGCAGCTTCTTCTAAATAATTTCGCATATCATCGGGTCTAGCTTCAATAATACGGGAAATCATATTTTGACCAATGATAGAATAACTACGTGGCCCTAAACCTGTACCCAAGAAAATATCAATAATGTCACGTCGACGACAGCGCACTCCATTGAGGTAGTAAGTTGAGTCACCTTCACGGGTAATTTGGCGACGAATAGAGATTTCCGCATAGCTTGCATATTCTCCACCAATGGTGCCATCTTGATTATCAAAAATTAACTCGATAGAAGCCTGGCCTACAGGCTTACGTGCTGTTGAGCCATTAAAAATAACGTCGGTTAACGATTCACCACGGAGTTGTTTGGCAGAACTCTCTCCCATGACCCAGCTAACAGCATCAATTACGTTAGATTTACCACAGCCATTAGGACCCACTACGGCGACTAAATTACTGGGAAGTAAGATGGTTGTAGGATCAACAAATGATTTAAAACCGGAAAGTTTAATTTTCTTTAATTGCATAGTCTTGATTTGCTTCCATTGAGTAGTTGCGTTCGTGCCGGTTAAGAGTATAGCGCACTCTGGAGGGAGATTGAAAGTATCGCTGAGGGCTAATGATGAGAAAATTCGGTGGGCACGCTGCGCTTTGCCCACCCTACGAAAGCTTGTCATGCCAGCGCACTTCTAGCTGGCATCTAGAGGATGCGCGCCCACCGTTACCCACCACAAATAATTAATGTAGGGTGGGCAAAGCGCAGCGTGCCCACCGTTACTTCCTTATTAAACCTTACAAGTATAAATATTTGAAAATTTACATTAAACTATCCCAATGAACACGATAACCCACGAACAACGCATGGCGATGTGTAAATTAAGGCCTTTACCTTATTTTATTGCGGGTTTTGGCCTTTTTATTGCCATTTTTTCTTATTATTTCACACAAAAACTGGAATATATCGGCACTATTTCAACAAGATTATCTTTATCGGCCCTCTTATTTATTTCTATAACACTGCTATCATTATTTTTAGCTACGCTAACCGCATTCATCCAAATGCGCACAGTACGTAATCAATTATTAAACACGATCAATCTAAATTTTGAAAAAGAAAAACATGACCGCAACTCACGTCAAGAAACCCACCAAAAGCTAGAAAAAGCCTTACTACAAGGACAAAAGCTCCAGGCCATTGGTAACTTAGCAGGGGGTATCGCACATGACTTTAATAACCTTTTATATGCCATTATTGGTTATGTTGAAATGGCTTGTGAAGATAGCCCAGAAAATAGCCTTATTTATCAAAACTTAACCAAAGTTTTAGAGGCCGCTCATCGCGGTCAAGACCTCATAGCCAGAATTTTAATTTTCAGCCGCCGCCAACATCATGAATTTCATGCTATCGATTTGCAAAAAACGATAGAAAGCGTGCTAGATCTGTTAAAACCCACTATTCCAGCAAGTGTACTTATTCACTTTAATGTTAGCACTCCTGATAATTACAAAATTATGGGTAATCAAACTCAGCTACACCAAGTATTGGTTAATCTGATTAACAATGCTGTTGATGCCATGGATAGTGAAGGTGCTGTTAACATCACACTGAGCCGCTTATCCACTAATGAAAAATTACTTGAGCAATTACCCAAAACATTTGGCAGTCATTACTTTAAAATTGATGTCAGTGATACGGGTCATGGAATGGATTCAAAAACCATCGAACGCATATTTGAGCCATTTTTTACAACAAAAGAAGTTGGTAAAGGTACAGGCTTAGGACTAGCAACAGTCCATGCTATCATTGAAGAACATCAGGGAGAAAATATCGTCACCAGCCAATTAGGTAAAGGCACTACATTTACCATATTATTACCCGAATATAATGCGGTTGATCAGGAGATAAACCATGGCAAAAATTTTATTAGTTGAAGATGATGCGTTAGTGCGCGACATGCTGGCACAAATGCTCCAAAGAGCAAACCATACCGTTGAATGCGCAGCTAATGGCGAAGAAGCAACAGAACTATTACAACGTATCGAGCCAGACATTATGATCACTGATATTATTATGCCAAAAAAAAGCGGCATTACATTAATATCAGAAGTTAAAAATAAACATCCGTTAATGGAAATTATCGCGATTTCTGGTGGCGGTCGTTTAGATCCTACGGGTTATCTTGATTTATCTGAATCTATTGGTGCGACAGTTTCATTTGAAAAACCGGTTGATAAAGCAGCGTTGTTGATGGCGATTGATTTGTTATTACAAGGGAAAAAGTTAACTATTTAATTCATCTGTCATGTCACTAGCTTTTGTAGGGTGGGCAAAGCGCAGCGTGCCCACCGTTCATTGTACGCCAAGCATGGTGCACGTTCGAACGGTGGGCACGCTACGCTTTGCCCACCCTACATTTTTATAATTTATAACGACAGAACACTAAAATAATTAAATCATAAATATTTTTAATTAAAAATCACTATAACTTATACTATTTTCTTTAACTTCGCTTTCTTCTCTAACATTTGGTTTCTGCCTTAATGTTGTTACAGGCGCCGCGCAACCAAAACAATAAACAGATAACGTTGAACACCGGCAAAATGAACAATGAATGCTTGTATAATAATTTAAGCCACTTAACAATGAGACCACTTCTGATAATGTTATAGACTCTCCACGAAAAGGACGATAACGAATAGTAACTACATCGTGAATAGTCAGTTTATTATCAATATTAGTTTTTATTTTTTCATATGGGTCTACAGGCTTCCCAGAGGAACACTTTTCTTTAAGATTATGCAAAAACTTAGTAACCAACGGAACTAGCGGAGAATCTTTATGATAGCCTGCTACTTTGGTTAAATCATAATTAGGACACTTACTTCCCGCAGATATTGTCTCTACTGGCTCCTGCTTTTGATTGGCCAATGCTTGAAACGTGGTGTTTAAAATATGCCCTTGTGGCACATAAAATAACACTTCCATATTTGGAGGGACATTAAAGGCCTTATTACGCAATGTTTGTTCGCCATGACAATCGATAACCACACTTTTATGTACTGGCTGACCCAAGTTTGAAGACCATAACTTAATTTTTTCGCCTAACGTCTGAAATCCTGTTGTCATAAAAATAAATCCTCAAGTTAAATAAAAATATCTGTGTCAAACATAGCTTTCACTTTGATGAAAAATAAGCGTGAAATTTTCAATCTAACAAAAAAATCAATTCACTCAGTCAAAATTGAATATACTGTTTTTAAAGTCATGATAAGAGTCATTGGCTGCAAAGGTGATTCAACAAAACCACGCGACAAATAAAACTGTTTAGCTTGCGCCGATAATGCATGAACTAAAACAGCAAAAACACCTGCATCACTTGCCACATTAACCGAACGAAGCATTGCATCACGCAACAAAGCACTCCCAAGTCCTTTATTATGGTAATTTAAATCTATTGCCAATCTACCAAGTAACAACACTGGCAATGGATCAGGCATATTACGCCGCATAGATTTAAGCGCAGACTCATGACTAATTGCGCCAGCTGAAAGCGTATAATATCCAATAACTTTTTTACCTCTGCACAACACAAAACAACGTGAAGCGCCAGATATTTGATTTTTAATAGCCCGTTTTTTAAGCCATTCATCAAGGGACAATTCCCCACTGTTAAAGTCAACAACCTCATGCTCAATCGATATCGCAGTTGGAGGCAACAAGATCATGGTTACTTATCCCATGGCGCTTTTGTTTTAAGTAATCGGCGCAATTTATCTGTTACTGGCAATGGTTTATCAAGTAAGGCTTGTAATTTTTTAAACGTACCGTGATCAACCGTAAAAAATGCCTGGTCAAGCAATACATCCTCCGCTTTACGACAAGCGGCATCCAACATAAAGTCAGATCGACTACGCCCCTCTCGCTCAGCTGCTTGATCAATTAAATCACGTTGGCGCGCCTTAGCCCGAATATTAATAGATATGGATAAATTAGATTGTGTTTGTCTCATAATTATACGCCTCCTTATATACATTAAATATACAATATTGTATAGAACATTGCAACACAGTCAAAAATAATATTTTTTATGCATTAACCGATACAAACTCAATGCTGAAATGGATTGATCAGCACCGATAACAAATTGAATTGCACCGTCTTCAACAGTATCGTATTGAGTTGTATTACGATGCTGATATTTTTCAACAACTGTTTTGTTGGGGAAATGATAGCGATTACGATAACCCACTGGAAATAACACATAAGCTGGGTTAACTGCTTCAATAAAACTATCTTCTGCAGATGTTTTACTGCCGTGATGAGGTGCAACTAAAACCGTTGATTTTAATTGTTCTGCCGCATAGCTAACCAAGTATTTTTCTGCTGATTTTTCAATATCGCCTGTTAATAAAATTTGATTTTTTCCTGCTGACACCTTAAGCACACACGAGCTATCATTATTTAATTCTAAACTCTCAGGCGCCGGATATAAAAATTGAAAGGACACTCCATCCCAAATCCAGTTTTGATTTTTCAAACAAAACTCTGCACGACCCACAGGAAATTTATCAGGCACACTGGTTTTAATCGACTTTACATTAAACGAATTTAAAATAGCTTTAGCTCCGCCAATATGATCATTATCACCATGACTAATCACTAGCATATCAATATCTTTAATAGCCAACGTTCGTAAAAATGGCGTTACTACATTATTTCCCATATCAAAACTATCACTTAAGCGTGCGCCGGTATCAAATATAAGTAGATGTTTTTGTGTTTGCACTACCGCCGAAAGACCCTGACCAACATCCAATAAAGTAAACCAAGCTTCACCTGCTTTAGGCATGGATGGTTTATAAAAAATTAATGGTAAAATCCATAATATTCCTAACCATCTGCCGGGGGCTCCTTGCGGCACTAATAAAATAACAACGCCTACACAAGCAAAAATAATAATCCAATTGTTTGGAATATATTGATACCAAGCAGCCCATGATAGATTGGATAAATAGGTGAGTATTTTCCATAATACACTTAAGTTTTTATCAGCTAATGTTAAAAAAAAGATTGCTAACTGGTTAGAAAATAAAAATACAAAACATCCCAACAAAGTCAATGGCACAATAACAAATCCCACCCAAGGAATCGCGATGCTATTGGCGATAAATGCAATTAATGAAAATTGTTGAAACAATCCAACGCTCAGCGGCAATAAACCCAGCGCAATAACCCATTGTACTCTACCCCACTTCCACCAAATACCACGTGGATTTAATCGAGCACTGACACCATAAATAATTAATGCAATCGATCCAAATGATAAGCAAAAACTATCTGATAATGCACTCAGTGGATTTATGATTAACACGACAAAAAAAGCAATACTCCATGATTGCCAGGCATTATTTTTTCGCCGTAATAATGTAATGATTAAATAGGTTGTCAACATGATACACGCACGTTGACTTGGAATAGAGAACCCTGAAAGCGCGCTATAAGTACCCGCCATCAATAAGGATGCTATCGCTCCTGCATGCACAGAAGGTAACTTTAAAGTTAATCTTGGAAACTGCCGCCATAAATAATTAACTAATGCAAAAATAAATCCAGAAATAATGCCAATATGTAATCCAGCAATGGCCATAAGATGATTGGTGCCGGTATTACGTAATATTTGCCATTGCGGTTGTGCGATACCTTGTCTTTCACCTACAGCAAGAGCAACAATCCAAGGCGAGGTTAAAGTAACAGGTAAATTTTTTTCAATTTTTTCTTTTAAATTTTGTCTTAAACGATTAATGGGATATTGATACCCATGTTGGTTTATTATTTTATTTTCTGGATTAGACAGTATATAGCCATTAGCACGAATTCCCTCAGAGAATGCCCAGGTTTCATAATTAAAACCGCCTGGGTTCATTAAGCCATGAATTCTTTTTAAACGAACAGTAAAACGCCATTGGTCTCCGACATTGATATTATTCGGTGCATCGCGCCAATTTAATTTTATTAATGTGTGTTGCGGTTGGTTATTGAGTTTAGTCAGAGAAAATAAAAAGCTTGTTTGATGCTGATCGACAGCGGGGATGCTGGCGATGTAGCCAATAATTGGGAGGGTCTTACCCTCTTCTTCTTTTGGTAAAGTCCAGGCGAGTTGGTGATAGCTGTATAAAAAGCTCCAGATAAATCCGCTGGTGAAGATGATGAAGAAAGTAGTGTATTTTCGATGTCTTTTATTAATATAGATTAATAGGCTTAATATCAGCATAAAAACTATGCTGAATATGCTGGGTAAATGAGATAGATGCAGAAGAGATAAATCTCCTAGCCAAAAAGCGAGAGTAAAAAATAGCATGTGAACCTTGATAATAAGAAACGGTGGGCACGCTGCGCTTTGCCCACCCTACATTATGATATAATAATAGAATTGTAATGATATTAACGTTGTAATAATTTTGTAGGGTGGGCAAAGCGCAGCATGCCCACCGTTTTCAACATCATTCTAAATTAAGACTCTGAATTTGATCAGGCTCACAACTACTTCCCCAATCTATTTCATACAACCCCTTACCAACATCACGCCTAAAAGTGCTATAAAGCCAATCAGACGGTTTATTAACATATCCATGCTTTACAGGATTATAATAAATATAATCTAAGCACCGCTGTAAATCTTTTTCATCTCGAATTAAACGTTCCCAAAAGCGCTTTTGCCAAATGTTTTTTTCACGACGATTATTTATATAGCCATTTATTCCAATAGAAAAGTATCGCTTAATTAAATTCCAGCGCTTTGAAAAATCAGCATCATCCTGCGGAAGGCTCCAAATACAGTGAAGATGGTCAGGTAAAATGACAATTCCTTTAATACAAAACGGATATTTTTTTATCACATATTGAAATGCGGACCGTAGTCTTCTTATGGCTTTGTTATTGCATAACAATGGTTTTCGATCATGCGTTACTAATGTAAAAAAATAAGTTCCGCCATTAATATATACTCGGTGATAGTTACTCATTGGGGTTTCCTTTTTCAAAAAATTAAATAGGTTTTTTAGTATGATTGAGGGTTGCTGGTGGGTTTTTGTGATGTGAAATTAGGAAAGGATTTTTCGAAGGAGGCAGGGTTGGTGGGCACGCTGCGCTTTGCCCACCCTACATTATGATATAATAATAGAATTGTAATGATATTAACGTTGTAATAATTTTGTAGGGTGAGCAAAGCGCAGCGTGCCCACCGTTTTTTGCACAATATAATATAATATTAAAATTGTAATGCTTTTGTAGGGTGGGCAAAGCGCAGCGTGCCCACCATTCCTTATGACAAACTCACCAACCGCCCCTCTTGTAGGGTTAAAACTCGCTGCGCATGACTAGCAATATTTTTATCATGTGTCACCATAATCACACTGGTCTGACATTTTTTTTGTAAATCAAAAAATAATTCCAATACTTTTTCTGCATTTTTTGGATCTAAATTACCGGTAGGTTCATCCGCTAAGACGCATAACGGATCTGCCACTAAAGCACGAGCAATCGCTACCCGCTGTCTTTCACCACCTGATAATTCGCCAATTTTATGGGTTAATCGATCTTTTAATCCAACTAACTCAAGAATATTCTCTGCTTTTGACTGAGCAACTAAAGGAGAAACATGACCAATCAATAAAGGCATACAAACATTTTCTAATGCCGTAAACTCAGGCAACAAATGATGAAACTGATAAATAAAACCTAAATAACTATTACGTAACTGACATTTTTTATTTTCTGATAATTGGTCGAGAGAGCTACCCGCTATAGCAACAGAACCACTCGTTGGCTTGTCTAAACCACCTAGCAAATGCAACAAGGTACTTTTACCTGACCCAGAAGAACCGACAATTGCAACTAATTCCGCTTTTCCAACCGATAAATTGACATCACGCAATATTTCAATTTTTGCTAACCCTTCCTTAAAAGTCTTACTTAAGTTAGTACACTCTATTACATTATTCATATCTTAATGCCTCCACAGGTTCCATCCGTGATGCTTGCCACGCAGGATATAAGGTAGCAATCAAACTTAAAAATAATGCTGATAAACTAATTCGCGCTACATCCATCCATTGTAATTCTGACGGTAAATAATCAACAAAATAAACACTGGATGAGAGAAACTGTACGTGAAACACATGCTCAATGACTTTAACAATCTCGGTAACATTTAAAGCTAAAAGAATACCGCCAACAACGCCTAATATTGTACCGGTAATACCAATCACTGCACCTTGAACGATAAAAATGCGCATAATCATTTTAGGTGTTGCACCAAATGTCCTTAAAATAGCAATATCCGCCTCTTTATCATTAACTGCCATCACCAAGGTACTCACTAAATTAAATACCGCTACCGCAACAATAAGTAATAAAATAAAAAACATCATGCGCTTCTCTAAACTCACTGCACTAAAAAATGCACCAAATTGATCCGTCCAATTAGTAACACGTGCATTAGGCCCTAAATAAGCCGCTAACTCTTCTGATATACGATTTACATCAAATACATCATGGATACCTGTACGAATTGCTGTAACCGCAGTTCCCATCTCAAATAATTTTTGCGCATCAATCATATTAATAAAAGCTAAATTCATATCAAAACCAAAACCACTTCCAACACGAAACACACCAACAACAGTAAAACGCTTAAACCGCGGAATAACACCAGCAGCAGACACGGACACCATCGGCGTAGCGACTGTGACTTTATCACCAAGACTAACACCCAAACGGCTCGCTAAATCCTCACCTAAGACGATACCAAATTTTCCTGGCAACAGTGATGACAATGAGCCTTCGACTAATTTACTCGGTAAAATAGAAATATTTTTTTCTTCTTGCGGAAAAATACCATTTACCATCACTGGCTGCACATAGCCCGCATGAGTTAACAACACTTGTTGCGTGACAATAGGCGCAACCTGAGTCACCGCTGGAAATTTTTTTAAAAAATTTACAACTGTTTGCCAATCGGTAACATAACCAACAGAGCTTGTGACTGTCACCGGTGGCACCATACCAAAAACGCGCTTTTTAATTTCTCGATCAAAACCATTCATGACAGATAAAACCGTAATCAACACTAAAACACCTAAAGCGATACCCAGCATCGACATCAAAGAGATAAATGAAATAAAATGATTACGTCGTTTTGCACGCGTATAACGTAAACCAATAAAAACCGACAATGGCTGAAACATAGCTACACTCCCGAAGAAAGATTAAATAGCTTAAAAAAATTCTGCGTTGTTTGCTGAGCCACTTCTTCTAATGATATTCCGCGCAGCTTAGCAATCGCTTCAGCAACATAACGAACATAAGCAGGTTCATTTGATTTGCCTCTAAAGGGAACTGGCGCCAAATAAGGCGAATCCGTTTCAATTAGCATTCGATCTAAGGGTATTTTACTTGCTACATCATGCACGGTTTTTGCACTTGAAAAAGAAACAATGCCTGAAAACGAAATAGCAAAATTCAAGTCCATCGCTGCCTTAGCTGCTGCCCAATCTTCAGTGAAACAATGCATAACACCGCCTATTTGCTCCGCATGTTCTTCACGCATGATTTTTAGCGTATCATCTTTTGCTTCACGTGTATGCACAATTAAGGGCTTGTTACACTGAATGGCTGCACGTATATGCTGTCTAAATCGCTCTCTCTGCCATTCTACATCACCAACACTACGAAAATAATCTAAACCCGTCTCACCAATAGCAATCACATTCGTATCATTTGCTAACCTAACTAAATCTTCTGCCATAGGCTCACTGGGCTCATGTATTTCATTTGGATGCAGCCCCACCGAAGCACTTACATTAGGATAAGTTTGTGCTATCCGCAAAACATCAGGAAATTTTTGCAAGGTAATCGAGACACATAAAAAATGTTTTACATCTAAACTTACTGCATGATCTAATGCTTTAGATAAATCACCCAAATGATTGGATAAATCAAGCTGATCAAGATGACAATGCGAATCAACTAGAAACATGCTGCACCCATTTAATAAATAATTCTTCCAATACCAATAATCGATTAAGATTGATTGCGCCAAACAGATTAACACTGACTTTTTGCATATATTCACTATATGCTAATATTGCTTTTAACGACATTTTTTGTAAAAAAGGCGCATAATTACCCCTAAAATCATTATTAATTAAATCAACCGCATCATTCATTAACTTTAATTTTAATAAATCATGTAACCAATTTTGTAATAAAAAATAAATAACTTGAAAATCAACTTCCTGCCAACTCGCAGCAAATTGCAATGGATCTTTTTTCGCAAAACTCAAACCACATAAACCTTGATAAAAATCGTTGCGTTGTGCCAAAAAATTGTTTTCAAAAAATCCCAATGCTTTTAATGGCGCACCCTGCGCTAAATTTAAAAGTAACTCAGCATTCTCTATGCCAGGCTTTTGGTTCATCCATGCTAAGGCCACTGACTTTTCTGGCTTAGCAAACACTATTTTTTGACAACGACTTGTTATTGTTGGCAACAAGCGCTGTGATTGATGACTAATCAAGATAAATAAACAATGTGCTGTAGGTTCTTCCAATGATTTAAGCAAACTATTCGCCGCATTAATATTCATCGCATTAGCTGGATTAATAATAATAACGCGATAACCACCTTGCAGTGCCGTCGTATTGACAAACTCAATCACTGCGCGGATTTGATCCACTTTAATGGCCTGCCCTGGCTCCTCTGGTTCAATTAAAAATAAATCGGAATGCGACTCCGCTTGAACCAAATGGCAAGCATGGCACTGTCCACAAGCACCATTGACTTTGTCAACACGAGCACACAATAAACCGCGAGCCACCTGCTCAGCAAATTGTTTTTTACCCACACCCTCTATCCCAGAAAATAGCAAAGCATGTGGTAAACGCTTATTTTGGTGTAGTTGCCAAATACGTTGCCACTCTGTTTGTTGCCATGGAAATATTATGTCTGAATTCACGTTATCAACTTATCTAAAATATGGACTAATTCAATCTGTACCAACTCAAGTGATTGTGTTGCATCTATCACTCGAAAACGAGATGGCTCTTTTTCTGCACGTAACAAATAACCATGGCGCACTCGTTCAAAAAAATCAATTTTTTCTTCTTCAATTCTATCCTGTGGTCCGCGATTTTTTGCTCGCTCCAAACCAATCTTAGGTGGTGCATCTAATAAAATAGTGATTTGTGGTTTTATATCACCAACAATCCAATTTTCTAGCATTTCAATGCGTGCAATCGGTAGTTGCCGTCCACCGCCTTGGTAAGCATAGCTGGCATCAACAAAGCGATCACTTATGACCCACTGTCCTTGCGCTAAGGCCGGCTTGATAACTTGCTGAATATGCTGAGCACGTGATGCAAACATGAGTAGTGCTTCTGTTTCAGGAGCCATTATTTCTTCATGGTCTGCTGCTAATAAAACATGACGAATTTTTTCAGCAATGGGTGTGCCACCAGGTTCACGGGTTAAAATAAAATCTTGTTTGGCATGGAGTAAATAATTTTGGATAAATTTTACGGCGGTTGTTTTACCGACGCCTTCGATGCCTTCTATGGAAAGAAAAATACTTTTCATGGTTTTCCTTGTAGTTAGGAACGGTGGGCACGCTGCGCTTTGCCCACCCTACGTTTTTATTTTAAAAAAAATTTTGAAATCATCGGTAATAAATAACGCTTGCTAATCATTTCGGCATTAAAAAATTCAGTTTGATTTTTTTTACTTGCCACCACTGCCGCATGATGTGCAAGCAAGGTTTTTGAAAATTGATGATGACCACTACCATCTGCTACATAGTAGATATAATCATTTTGCTCAGGATGCGCCACAGCTTCGAGTGATTTAATGCCCGGCATTGCAATCGGCGTAGGTGGCAAGCCTTTATGAACATACGTATTATACGGCGTATTCTCTAATAAATCTTTTTTATAAATCTTCCCTTGATAACGCACTCCCAAGCCATAAATAACGGTTGGATCAATTTGTAATAACATATTTTGCCGCAAACGATTAATAATAACCCCGGCAATAATAGGCCGTTCACTATCAAAGTGCGCTTCTTTTTCTACTAACGAAGCTGCAATTAACACTTCATAAGATTCTTTATAAGGTAAACCCGGGGCTCGACCTTCCCAAACCACATTTAATTTATCTTGCATGGTCTTAAATGCGCGTTTTAATAATTTAAGATCGGAAGAATGATTTACAAAATAATAGGTATCAGGAAAAAAAACACCTTCTACATTTAAATCTGCTCTACCCAATTGTTGCATGATCTCTCTATCACTTAATTGCTGAACATGATGTAATAAATATGGATCATGCTGCAAAGCATCACGAATTTGTTGAAAAGTCCAACCAGGAATAATAGTAAATAAGTGAAATGCTACACCACTTCCCGTTCGTAATTGCTCAAGAATATTGGCTGCTGTTGCACCGGGTGGAAATAGATATTCACCTGCTTTAAAATTCTGCGCATCACCACGCAGATAAGCAATCAAACGAAAACACCAAGAAAACTGGATAATATTGCGTTTTTTCAAATCAGAAATGACAGATTGAAAACTAGCACCATCACGAACAATAAATCGCACACCTTGTGACTCTGTCACAACAGGTAGCCATAAAAAAGCCATCCACATTCCAATTGCCAAGGCCAGCAATAAAGCAAGAGCCTTCACAACAACAGAACGTTTAATCACGAGATCCATCTCGCGCGATATAATCGATTACTTAAACTCTCGAAATATAAGTGTTCCATTCGTCCCACCAAATCCAAATGAATTTGACATCGTCACTTTTACTAGCCCTGTTTGCGCGGTGTGTGGTACTAAATTTAAATCACAACCCTCACCTGGGTTATCCAAGTTGATCGTTGGTGGCATCACTTGATCTCGTAATGCTAATATACAAAAAATAGCTTCAACTGCACCAGCAGCGCCTAGCAAATGCCCTATCATTGACTTGGTTGAACTCACCGCCAACTGATAAGCATGGTCTTTAAATGTCCGTTTAATGGCAAGAATTTCTAGCTCGTCACCTGCGGGAGTCGATGTACCATGCGCATTAATATAATTCACTTCTTCAGGATTCATTTTTGCATCTGCTAAAGCAGATTCCATCGCCAAGGCAGCGCCTAAACCTTCTGGATGCGGAGATGTCATATGGGAAGCATCCGCACTCATGCCAAAACCAGTTAATTCGGCATAAATTTTTGCACCGCGCTTTTTAGCATGCTCATAACTTTCTAGAATGACCATACCTGCGCCATCACCCAGTACAAAACCATCACGATCTCTATCCCAAGGGCGGCTGGCTTTTTCCGGCGCATCATTACGAGTAGACAATGCTCGCATCGCGGCAAAGCCACCAATTCCTAACTTAGTTGATGCCATTTCTGAGCTGCCTGCAACCATAACATCTGCATCGCCATACGCAATAGTCCGCGCAGCTAAACCAATGTTATGTGTTCCTGTCGTACAAGCCGAGACCACAGCAATATTAGGGCCACGCATGCCATACATAATGGAAACATTGCCCGCAATCATATTGATCAAAGCACCAGGGATAAAAAAGGGTGAAATTCTTCTTGGGCCTGAGTTGAGCAAAACTTCATGTGATTTTTCAATGAATGGTAAACCACCAATCCCCGACCCAATAGCAAGACCGACCCGGTGAGCATTGGCTTCATTAACTTGAATACCAGAATCTTCTATCGCTTGAACAGCAGCAGCGACCCCGTATTGCACAAAAAAATCGCGCTTTCGTGCATCTTTTTCTGTCATGTAAGCGAGAGGATCAAAGTCTTTGATCCGACTACAAATCTGACAGTTAAGCCCAGATGCATCAAAATGATCAATTAAACCAACGCTACTTTTTCCTGCTAGGATAGCCTTCCAAGTGTCTTGTACAGTAAGACCTAATGGGGTAAGCATACCAAGCCCCGTCACAACCACACGCTGCTTATTCAAGTTGGCTCCTTAAATCAAGAAGTTAAGCGACAAAAATGCTCTCATTAACTTTTACTTTGTTCCCCAACATGGGCAGTAATATAATCAATTGCTTGCTGAATAGTTGTAATTTTTTCAGCATCTTCGTCAGGAATCTCAGTTTCAAATTCTTCTTCCAACGCCATCACTAATTCCACTGTATCCAAAGAATCAGCGCCTAAATCATCCACAAAAGATGAGTCATTAGCAATTTCATCATCCTTCACACCTAATTGCTCAACTACAATCTTCCTAACTCGAGCTGTAATATTACTCATACCTAGTTTACCCCTTGTAAATAAATCAGTTTCTATAAAAAGTAACTGTCCAATGACGAGAAAGCCTGCGAGAGTGGTAGTTAAAATACCGCTCTGAGCTAAACATCCCTGTTTTGGGCTTGCCATCCATGGCAAGCAAGTCGCTTTATTTTAACTACCACTCTCGCAGGCTTTCTCGTCATTGAACAGTTTCTATAAAAAAGCATCAGGCTAGTTTATTTAAAAACTTGCAAGTTGCAAGCCGTATTTTAATCCATGTACATTCCACCATTCACATGTAGCGTTTGCCCAGTAATATAGCTGGCTAAATCAGATGCAAGGAACACAACGGCATTAGCTATATCTTCTGGATGACCTAAACGCTGCATAGGAATACGTTCTAACAAAGACTTACGTTGATCTTCTGACAAAACTTTAGTCATGTCGGTATCAATAAACCCAGGGGATACTGTATTAACAGTGATCTCACGTGAACCAATCTCTTGCGCCAACGATTTAGTAAACCCGATTATACCGGCTTTTGCAGCTGAATAATTAACTTGGCCGGGGTTTCCTGTTGTTCCAACAACCGATCCAATATTAATAATTCTCCCCCAGCGCGCTTTAAGCATGTCACGAACACATGCTTTAGTAACACGATAAATAGAATTTAAATTGGTTTCAATCACATTCTCCCACTCATCCTCTTTCATTCGAAGAAACAAATTATCCTGAGTAATTGCCGCATTATTCACTAAAATAGTTGGCATGGTAAATTGAGTTTTGATTGTTGTTATTAACGCTTCAATCGAATCTTTATCTCTGACATTTAAAACCAACCCAGCTCCGTTAATACCCGCTGCTTTTAATGTCTGAGTAATTTGCGCAGCACCTGCATCTGAGGTAGCCGTGCCAATAACAATAGCGCCTTGCTGGCCCAATCCAAGAGCAATAGCCTGGCCTATGCCACGGCTAGCGCCTGTCACCAGTGCAACTTTATCTTTATGTAGCATGTTTAGAGGTCCTTAAATTAACGATTTCATTCGTTGTCAGTAGCTCTGCTTGGGGAAAAATACGTTTATTGAGTCCACTTAACACTTTACCTGGACCACATTCAACAATACGCTGTATTCCCATTGCTTCAAATTTTTTAATGGTTTCCACCCAACGTACTGGCATAAAAAGTTGTCGGACTAAACCCTCACGGATTTCATCTGGATGACGATAAATAACTACATCGACATTATTTAAAACAGGATAAAGAGGCGCTTGAATCGTTATTGTTTGCAAAAATTCAGCTAAACGATCAGCTGCTGGCTTCATCAATGCACAATGGGAAGGAACGCTCACGGGTAGTAGTTTCGCCAAGCGAGCCCCCGCTGTTTTTGCTAATTCTACAACGCGCTCAACAGCTGCTTTATGTCCACCGACAACAACTTGACCTGGGCAATTATAATTAACCGGCGTTAATACCTCTCCCGGATGAATAGCTTCGCCACACAAAGCTTGCACTGCTTCATCATCTAAACCCACAATAGCTGCAAGAGCGCCCACCCCCATTGGAGTAGCTTCTTGCATATATTGCGCACGTGCCGCGACTAATTTTACTGCATCAGGAAAAGTAATCGCTTCTGCGCACACGAGTGCTGTGTATTCACCTAAACTATGACCTGCCAAAATTGCTGGACGAATATTGTTTTCTGTTTGAATAATTTGCCAAATGGCATAAGCTGCAACAAGTACCGCAGGTTGCGTGTAAATAGTTTTATCCAACTCTTCTGCTGACCCTTGTTGAACTAATTTCCATAAATCATAACCTAGTATCGCAGAAGCTAATGAAAATAATTTTTCGACTTCTGGATACTCTCGCGCAATATCTGCCAACATACCGACGGATTGCGAACCTTGTCCTGGAAATACAAAACCTAATGTATTCTCTACCATTATTATACCCATTTAATTAAAGCAGATCCCCATGCTAAACCACCGCCAAAACCTTCTAGTAATAGCATTTCACCTGGTTTAATCCGGCCATCACGCACAGCTTTATCCAAAGCCAGAGGGATAGAAGCACTTGAGGTATTCGCTTGCTCATTTAACGTTACAACAACTCGCTCCATAGGAAGCTCAAGTTTTTTTGCCATTGCCTGAATAATACGTAAATTAGCTTGATGGGGAATCAACCAATCAATCGCTGATTTTTCTAGCTGCGCTGCTGCTAATGTTTCATCAAATAAATCACCCAAGACATTGACAGCAATTTTAAATAATCGATTGCCCGACATTTGCATAAAAGTACGATCCTGACCGATCAATGCATCCAAATATAAGATATCTTGGTGCCTGCCATCAGCGTGTAAATGAGTCGATAAAATACCCGGTTGATCACTCGCACCCAGCACTACAGCACCAGCACCATCACCAAATAAAACGCAAGTACTACGATCTTTCCAATCAACAACACGTGATGCTAATTCGCTACCAACAACCAAAGCATTTTTAATCATACCTTGACGAATAAATTGATCCACAATACTCACACCATACACAAAGCCCGCGCACGCGGTTGAATTCAAATCAAATGCAGCACAACCACCAATACCAAAACGTTCTTGCAATAAACAAGCTGTGCTTGGGAATACTTTTTCTGGTGTTGTCGTTGCTATGATAATCATCTCAAGCTTATCAGGTGTAATACCTGCTGCCGCCATTGCTTGCCGAGAGGCATGTTCTGCCATCGTTAAGGCTGACTCTGAATCTTCTGCAATGTGACGTTGGTGTATGCCTGTACGTTCGACTATCCATTCATTCGACGTATCCACCATTTTTTCTAAATCAAAATTCGTTACAATTTTAGGCGGCAAATAACTGCCGGTACCAATAATCCTGGAATAAGTCATAAAAATTAATTCCTCGGGGAAAGTTTCAGCAATTGTTCGATTTTAGTATTAATTAACTGGGGAATTTTTTTATCTATTTGCACTAACGCTTCTTTAATTGCATTAGCAAAAGCGGATACATTAGCACCACCATGACTTTTAATCACAATTCCCCGCAAACCTACTAACGTTGCGCCATTGTAACGATCAGGATCAATATGTTTTACAACTGATTTCATAATAGGTAATGCGAGCAATCCAACTATTTTTGTTAACCAGTTACGCTTAAATTCTTGTTTGATAATCTTTGCAATAAAAATAGCAACGCCTTCGCTGGCTTTAAGAGCAACATTACCAACAAAACCATCGCAAACAACGACATCGACATTGCCGCTGTAAATATGATTAGCTTCAATATAACCGGTATAGTTTAAATAAGGCGAAGCAGCGAGTAATTGTGCGGTTTCTTTAACTTGTTCATTACCTTTAATATCTTCTTCACCAATATTTAATAAACAAACTTTAGGTTTATCAATATTATCAACTGCAGAAGCCAGTGTAGAACCCATGATGGCAAACTGAAATAAATTTTCAGCACTCGAATCAACATTCGCGCCTAAATCCAGCATCCGCACATTTTTTTTGCCAGATACCGTTGGAAAAGTAGACACAATGGCTGGACGATCAATTCCAGGTAAGGTTTTTAAAACAAAACGGGCTGTTGCCATCAGCGCACCCGTATTACCTGCGCTAACACAGGCCTCGGCTTTGCCTTCTTTCACTAAATTAATTGCAACGCGCATTGAGGAATCTTTTTTGAAGCGGAGTGCTTGAGCAGGTGGCTCATCCATTTCAACACGCTGAGTCGCATGCTGGATAGTTAACCTTGAATTATCTAAACCATGATACGTTTTAAGCGCCTGCGTCAACACATCTTGATCGCCGACCAAAATGAGATTTAATCCAGGGTGCTGACTCAATATCTGCAACACAGCCGGAACAATAACCGGGGGGCCATGATCTCCCCCCATAGCGTCCACTGCAATGGTTATATATTTCAAAGGATTTACTCTTCGTTATCGTCTTCAACAACTTGGGCTTTGACTATAACTTGACGTCCTTTGTAATATCCATCTGGACTAATATGATGACGAATATGTTTTTCACCGGTTGCTGCATCAACTGACAATGCTGGCGCAGTCAAAGCAGAATGCGCACGGCGCATGCCGCGCGTGGAACGTGATTTACGACTTTTTTGCACAGCCATGGTACGATCTCCTCACAAATTACTCTTTATTACGATTTTTAGATCGTAGTATCTCAATTACTTTAAAGGGATTATTATCTTCATCCCCCTCCAATGCTTTATTTGCTACTACTTTTGGTAGCTGTACTTCACATTCTTTAGGGTCATGCATCGGCACAATAGGCACACTAATAATCAATTCATCTTCTACTATATCTTGAATAGAAAGCATATTATCTTCAACAAAAACAGGGTCATAAACCTCAGACAACTGCTTTGCTTCCACATCCCCTTGCACCACACCTGATAGGAAGTCGCCAATTATCGCATAACTAAAGGGCTTCATACAACGTTGGCACTGAAGAACTAACTCGGTCTGTATATGACCTTGTAAATAACAAACACCCTCTTCATCCGTCCCAAATTGAATTTTAACATCAACCTGGCCGCTATCCTCCGCTAAACTAGACCGCAACCTTTGCATATCTTTAATCAACAAAACACCATGCATGCTAGCTCGCGCCTCAGCAAAGCGAAAAGGGTTGATTCTTTCTGGTATGATCTCATGAGACATAGGTGCGCGATTTTATGCTCTGAGTGCGGTGGTGTCAATCACACTCTCATTTTTTGCAAACAATTTAATAAATCATCGTCCAGTGGTGCTTCAACTGAAATTTCCTGCCCTGTAGACGGTAGTAAAAATGCAATTTTTTTAGCGTGTAAAAACAATCGTTTCAACCCAAATTGGCGCAACTGTTTAGAAAATTCTTTATTGCCATATTTATCATCACCACCCAAAGGATGTCCCTGATATTGAGCATGCACACGTATTTGATGAGTACGACCCGTTAATAATGTTGCTTCGACTAAATCAGCATCAGCAAAGGACTCCATTACTTTAAACTGGGTGATTGAAGCTTTACCTTCCTTGTCCACTCTCACTATACGCTCACCGCTACTTAAAAAGTTTTTCTTTAAAGGTAAATCAACGTGTAACTCATCAGCTTGCCAATGTCCCATCGTGAGGGCATGGTAAACTTTGTGGACTTTTCCAGAACGCAGCAATTCGTGCATCTCTTTCAATATACTACGTTTTTTTGCTAATACGAGGCAGCCCGACGTATCCATATCAATACGATGTACTAGCTCTAAGTGCGGTAACTTAGGGTACATGGTTCTTAATACTTCAATGATCCCTATTCCAACACTACTACCCCCATGAACAGGAATTCCAGAAGGTTTATTGATAATAAATAAATTTTTATCTTCATAAATAATACGCTGCTTCAATAGCTCAACCAGACTTTTACCTGGAACCGGTGTCGGTGGCTTTTCCTCTAATTGAACGGGGGGAATGCGGATCTCATCGCCCTCAAGTAATCGATAGCTCGGCTGAATCCGCTTTTTGTTGACCCGCACTTCTCCCTTGCGAATAATGCGATAAATTCGTGACTTTGGAATACCTTTTAATCGCGTTAATAAAAAATTATCAATTCGCTGATCAGCATAATCCATTGTAATTTTTAGATATTCAACTTTGGTTTTTGGTAAAGACATTGTATTAAAGTTACCTCAAGTTTTGCCGCATGATCGTATAAGGCTGGTAATAGGTCAACTATATATCGCAACTATTCAGCGGCAAGAGCATGCAGGAGTGTGGCACTTAAAATGCCGCTCCGAGCTAAACATCCCTGTTTTAGGCTTGCCATCCATGGCAAGCAAGTCGCTCTATTTTAAGTGCCACACTCCTGCATGCTCTTGCCGCTGAACAGTTGCTATTTATCTCTTTCACCTTCTATTTAATTGATATATCTAAGAAATTCTGCTACATTGTAATAGCCTGATTATTAGGCAAAATAATGTTGTAGACATAGAGTGGCTCTTGACTAAAATAGAGCAAATGATCTACAAACAAAATAAATTAAATTTATTAATCTGCGTTCTAATTTACTGAATTAAATGGGATTTTTGGTCAACTGTCTTGCCATAGGATAACGTCTAGCAGACAGTGACATGAGTAAAATGGGAATAATTGCGAGCCAGTCAGCATGCGCTATAAAGAGCGCTCTTTAAATCTGGTCCAGATAACGCGCACCACTTGCGCCCCATTTATATGATGGCTCTGCCACCGAATAATATTAACTGCAGCCCGGCTGATACGGCGCTGCATCCCATAACAAGTCATTGGAACGCCACAAAGATTAGAATAGGTGGCTAATGAAAAGAATGTTAATTAACGCAACTCATAAAAATGAAGAGTTGCGGATTGCTCTCGCTGATGGACAAAATCTTTATGATCTTATTATCGAATCTTCCTCCAGAGAACAAAAACAATCCAATATTTATAAAGGCAAGATAACCCGCATTGAACCGAGTCTTGAAGCTGCATTTGTCGATTATGGTGAGGAACGACATGGATTCTTACCCTTAAAAGAAGTTGCTGCATCTTGTTTTAAACACGGTCTTGAAACAAGCAACAGACGTCCCAGCATTATTGAAGCCTTAGAAGAAGGCCAAGAGCTTATCGTCCAAATTGATAAAGAAGAACGCGGCTCAAAAGGCGCGGCTTTAACTACGTTCATCTCACTTCCCGGCTCTTATCTTGTGCTAATGCCCAACAATCCAAAAGCTGGGGGAATCTCTCGCCGCATTGAAGGGGATGAGCGCTCTGAGTTACGCGACAACTTATCTTCACTCGACCTCCCAGAAGGAATGGGAATTATCGTCAGAACAGCTGGCAGTGGTCGAAGTGCTGAAGAGCTACAATGGGATTTAGCCATTTTAGTAAAACACTGGGAAGCCATTCAACGTGTTGCAAATCAACGCCCGGGGCCTTTCTTAATTTATCAAGAAAGCAATGCTGTAATCCGTGCGGTACGAGACTATTTACGAAAAGACATTGACGAAGTACTCATTGATGAACCCAGCATACACCAACAAGTTATCGATCATATTCGATTATCACGCCCGGATTTCATTCATCGAGTAAAACTTTATAACGATGACACACCATTATTCACTCGCTTTCAAATTGAAAGCCAAATTGAATCCGCATTTCAACGCGAAGTGAGACTGCCTTCTGGCGGCTCAATCGTCATTGACCATACCGAAGCACTCGTTTCTATTGATATTAACTCTGCCCGCTCTACCAAAGGCGTTGATATCGAAGAAACCGCTCTCACCACGAATTTAGAAGCTGCTGATGAAATCGCTCGTCAATTACGCATACGTGACTTAGGTGGCCTGATTGTTATTGATTTCATTGATATGACTCCCTCACGCAATCAACGAGCAGTAGAAGATCAAATTAAAAACGCTTTAGCAATGGACAGAGCAAGAGTACAAGTTGGTCGAATTTCTCGTTTTGGTTTATTGGAAATGTCACGCCAACGCTTACGCTCCTCTTTGGGTGAATCAAGCCACATTAGTTGCCCACGCTGCTTAGGCCAAGGCAATATTCGTAGCCATGAATCTTTAGCGTTATCGATTATTCGTTTAATTGAAGAAGAAGCACTAAAAGAAAATACAACGCAAGTACGAGCTATATTACCCGTTGAAATTGCTTCTTATTTATTAAATGAAAAACGCCAAAGTATTATTGATATTGAAAAACGCCAACAAGTGGGAGTCACTGTTGTACCCAACCCCTATTTAATGACACCTCACTATCAAGTAGAACGTATTCGCACATCCGATATTTCTGAAAAAGACAACAAAGTAGCGAGCTATAAATTGGTTGTGCAGCCTGAGCTTGACTTAACAACGATAACCAATCAAGCACCACAAAAAGATCATCAAGAACCAGCGATCAAAAGCCTACATTTGGAAGAAGCAACCCCACCACCCGTACACAACGCTAGCAAAGAAAAGGCGCGTGGCGGATTATTCAAACGCCTGATCACTTTTTTATTTGACAAAGAAACAACACCGTCAACCCAAGAAAATAAGCCTAGACCACAAAGAAGGCCGTCACATTATGCAGGAAATAATCGACGCCCACCCATGCATAATCGTTCGCACCACCAAGGTAACCGTGGCAAAGGTGGCAGAAGACCCCATCAAAGCGATCAACAAGATACAAGAAGTCGATATCCGCGCACTGATGAGAATAATAAACCAGGAATAAGCAGTGGAGAGCGTGATCGTCATCAACCAACACGCAATCGACCACATCATCACAACACGCATCACAATAATCATAGTCATCATGCTCATCCGCCAGCAACAGCAAACATAGCTGCTGAGCCACGGGCAATAAATACTCTGACTCATACACCCGATGTGGTGGTGGAAAAGAATGATCGACATTTCCAGACAGAAACGGTTACTAACACAACAGCCTTAATTGTTCATACAGATCCTATTATGAATGAAACAATGGATGACTCTATTGGTAATCGAGCTCCCACAGAAGGAGCAACAGAAAGAAAACCACGACATCACTACAATCAACGTCGTCGCAAACGCTTTGGGCATAACCGTCATCGTCGACAACAAAATAGCCAAGATCCAAATCGTCATGCGGTTGAAGGTGAAGATAACTATAGTCAAAAAGAAAATAAAGAATAAAAGCTTAGCTTGGGTGGTTTGTCATCCTGAGTGCTTTGTCATCCTGAGCGTAGCGAAGGATCTTACATAGCTATAGAAGATCCTTCGAGCAAAAAGCGCTCTCAGGATGACAGGCCTCAGATGACACCGACGCCCTCACTCCCCATCTGTTAATTGTCTAGCCCTAGACTCAAGCATAACAGGAATATCATCAATAATGGGATAAGCCAAACGATCATAACGACAAAACAATTCCTGATTAGTTGAGTCAAAGACCAACTCCCCTTTACAAACTGGACACGCTAAAATCTCTAACAAATTTTTATCCACGACACGATCACCCATAAATAAACTAATGATGGAATTATATAAGACCTTATGACTGGATACCATTTTAATCTAAGCATGACAGAGAGCCAGGTGGGCACGCTGCGCTTTGCCCACCCTACATTTTTTATAATTTATTTTTATCATTTTTTGTAGGGTGGGCAAAGCGCAGCGTGCCCACCAAGCTCTCTGGCTGCTGAATAGTAAATTAAGCTCAAAATATGATTGTTATCTTGCGCTAAAAACGCTAAATTTGTACACAGGATTATAAAGGAAATAATATGCGTATACTTTTAATTGAGGATGATGAGCTATTAGGTGATGGCTTAAGAACAGGCTTAATTCAATATGGTTATGCAACCGATTGGTTAAAAGACGGTTTATCTGCTGATCAAGCCCTAAAAACTGAAAATTTTGATCTTGTTGTGCTCGATCTAGGTCTACCCAAATTGCCAGGGATTTCTGTACTCCAAAATTTACGCGCTCGCGGCCAAACTATGCCTGTGTTAATTTTAACTGCAAGAGAATCCGTCGATGATCGCGTCAAAGGACTCGATAATGGCGCGGATGATTACCTAACAAAACCATTTGATCTGGATGAATTATGCGCGAGACTGCGGGCATTACAACGGCGATTTACTTCACGTGCCGAACCACTACTCACTCATCAAGGCATTACTTTAGATCCAGCTTCACATACCGTGACATTTAATACAGAAAACATCAACCTCTCACGTCGCGAATTTTCTTTATTACACAAACTACTCGAAAATGCCGGTCGAGTTTTATCAAGAGAACATTTAACCCAATCATTATATGGCTGGGGAGAAGATGTGGATAGTAATGCATTGGAAGTACATATCCATAATTTAAGAAAAAAATTCGGCCAGGAATTTATCCGTACCATTCGTGGCATTGGTTATATGATTGATAAAAGTAAAGATGAAAAATGATACGGTCAATAAAACATTTTTTATTAATTACACTTTTAATTACGATTACCATAGCATCATCGATAACGGCCGTTGGAAACTATTTATTAGATAAACAAGTTATTCAACCTTACTTGGATGAACAGTTAACAAAAATTTACTCGCTTATTGTCATTTTAGATAATGATCGCAAAAAAAATCTTTCACAAAAAAAAATCACGGTTGATATTGCTGAAGTACATGATGCACAACATCTCGTATTTCAAGTATGGAATCCCGAAGGAAAATTAATCCTTGATACTCCCACACCTATTACTCAATCATTACGCGATACGCCAATAGGTTTTCATGATGTGTTAATTCATGGTAACGATTGGCGAGTATATGCTGAATATGCACCCTTAACTAAAAACAAAGTGATTGTCGCAGAGCTTTATGATTTTCGAAATCAGCTCGCTGATAAAATTACAGAAAATGATGCTTATATTTTATTAGTGACCTATCCTATCTTTGGTATTTTAATTTGGATCATTGTTGGTTTAGCATTACGTTCTATTACACGTGTAACCAACGAAATTTCTAGCCGCGCATCAACTTATTTAGAGCCCGTCACTCAAACCAATATTCCAATTGAAATTAAACCCTTAGTTGATGAATTAAATCAGCTATTTATCCGCTTAAAATTGGCTTTTGACCGTAACAAACGTTTTGCCGGCGATGCAGCACATGAGTTACGCACACCATTAGCTGCATTAAAAACACATGTTCAAGTTGCCCTTAAATCAGAAAATGAAACACAACGTAGTAGCGCATTATTAAAAGTTATTCAAGGCGTCGATCGAAGTACACACGTAGTTGCTCAGCTACTTACCTTAAGTCGACTCAACCAAGAAGATGCGCTCAACGATGTAAAACCTGTCGACCTACACCGCCTAGCAACAGAAACCGTTGCCTACATCGCGCCTATTGCGATTGAAAAAAATATTGATTTAGAGCTCACACCTGCACCCGATAATACGGTGATTATGGGAAATGATATTGCCTTAGGCATTTTAATCCGTAACGTTGTCGACAACGCTATTCGCTATACTCCCACCAATGGTGAAATAAAAATCCAGCTACTAAATGATAAAGAATCGATTACATTACGTGTTATCGATAGCGGCCCTGGAATACCACCTGAATTACGTGAACGCGTATTTGAGCGCTTTTACCGAATTATTGGCACCAGTGCATCCGGCAGCGGCTTAGGTCTTGCTATTGTGAACCAAATTGCCGAGCTGCATAAAGCACAGATTTTTTTAAACACTCCAGCAAATGGGAGGGGCTTACAATTTGATGTCGTATTTACTCATATTCACAGTCAGGATTTAAATTAAAACATATGGCTATCTTTGACAAGCTAACTCCTAACACTGTCTTACTCACACCTAATCGCCGTCTTGCAGTGTATTACCAAAAACAATATCAACAACACCAACTTAAACAACAAATTAATTGTTGGCAAAGTTTAGATATTTTACCCTACACTAGCTGGCTAGAACGAGTCTGGAAAGATTACCATCATCAAACCATGCAAGATAATTCCATACTACTGAGCCCAAATCAAGAACTCACTGTATGGGAAGAAATTATTGCTGAAACACCTGAAAATAGCCATCTTTTACAAATGTCAGCCACTGCAGAAATAGCTAAATCAGCCTGGAGTTTATTAAAGCAATGGTGTGTTGAGCTTAATGAGTCAACTTTAAAAAGCAGTGAAGACAGCAATACTTTTTGGCGATGGGCTAAGCAATTTCAACTGCGCTGCCAAAAACAACACTGGATAGATCAAAGTAGTCTGGCTGAATTAATTATTGAAAAAATAAAGCTTCGCTTAATTCATCCACCTGCCCACATGATACTCATTGGTTTTACCGAAATTTCGCCGCTACAAAAAAAATTATTAACACAATGCGAAAATGCAAACACAGTAATTGAGTACCATTTACAAAAACCAAAAAACAACACCGTTTATAAAATAAGTTTAAGCGATAAAGAAACGGAAATAAAAACCATGGCCCGCTGGGCCAAACAAATTTATGCTACAAAAACAACAACAGACATCAGTATTGCTTGCATTGTTCCTAATCTGGAAGATCACCGAGAAATCGTCAACAAAATTTTTACTGATGTTTTTACCGAACCGGGTTATTACACAACCAATCCATTAATACATCCATTTAATATTTCTGCCGGAAAAAGTTTGGCAAGCTATCCTATTTTACATACCGCATTTCAATTACTCGAGATGACAATAAAGCCTATCGCGCTGGAATCACTCAGCCAGATCTTACGTTCACCTTTTCTCGGCGATGCAGAAAAAGAAATGTTAGCACGCGCTGAATTTTATAATCAATTAAGAGATGAAAATAACTTAAGTATTTCAATTACTACCTTAATTAAAAAAACCAATCATCCACCCTTGCTAGCTCAGCGATTCAAACATTATTTAAATAAAATAAACAGCCTGAGAGCTAAATTAACCATTCCTGAATGGGCAAACATTTTTATTGAGCTACTGACACTATTAGGCTGGCCGGGTGAACGCAGCGTCAATAGCGAAGAATATCAGCTCATACAACGCTGGATGAGCTTACTCAATGAATATCAAACCTATGAACACATTTTACCGCTTATTAATTATCAAACAGCCTTGCATTATTTAAAACGTTTGACTGCAACAACCGTATTTCAAATTCAAAGCCCAGAAACGCCCATTCAAATACTCGGGATACTGGAAGCGGCTGAAATTTCATTTGACTATGTCTGGGCAATGGGTATGGATGACACAGCATGGCCACCCACACCCAAGCCCAATCCATTTATTCCACAAAACATTCAAAAAACTTTACAGCTACCACACGCCACCGCAGAACGTGAATTACAATTTTGTGAAAAAATTACATCACAATTAAAAAATTCTGCGCAATATATTGTTTTTAGCCATGCCTTACACGATGATGAAACTGAAATTCGAGCCAGTGCATTATTAGAAAATATTGATGAGATGTTCATCGATCAGCTAGACCTTGCTCATTATATTGAACCCACTAAAAAACTATTTGCGCACCAAGAGATCGAGATTCTTCAAGATGATAAAGGACCGATGGTGAGCAACACTGAAATTATTCGTGGTGGCGCTAAATTATTTGCGCTACAAGCAGCCTGCCCTTTTAAAGCGTATGCTGAGCTGCGCTTACAAGCAAAATTACCTCATGATACTACACTCGGCTTACGTGCAATAGACCGTGGAAACATTACACATAATGCACTGGAAATAATTTGGGGTGAACTAAAAAACTCAGCCACTCTACATTTAAAAACTCATGATGAATTAACAGTTATTATTCAAATTGCTATAAAAAAAGCACTTGAAAAAAATATTAAACCGCAAAAAAATAATTTACACTATCTCACTTTAGAACAAAAACGCTTAGAAAAACTAATCTTTAACTGGCTTATCCTAGAAAAACAACGCCCTGAATTTACCGTGATAGCACTAGAACAAAAACAACAAATAACCATCGCAAACATGACCCTCAATGTACAAATTGATAGAATTGATCAGCTTGCTAACAATGAAACACTCATCATTGACTATAAAACAGGGAAAAACTATACCCCACAAGATTGGTTTGGTGAAAAACCTGATGCTCCACAACTACCACTCTACTGCTTGATCGATAAAGAACACACTGCTGGCATTGCCTTTGCCATTATCAACACAGAAAAATTAACGATGAAAGGCATTAGTAAAACAGATTTTAATATAAAAGATATTCTAGCTATTAATAATAGCAAATATAGCGATACGATTAATTGGACTGAACAACTCACAAGCTGGGCACAGACTTTAGAAAAATTAGGCCAACAGTTTTATCACGGCCATGCTGAGGTTGCACCTAAAGATGGCCTAAGCACTTGTGAGCATTGCAACCTTAAACCTTTATGCAGAATTTATGAAAACACTCACTAATCATCATATCATCCCTGATCAAGCTACTCGGGATCGCGCTTTAGACCCGCGGACTTCTTTTATTGTTCAAGCTCCAGCTGGCTCGGGAAAAACCGAACTTCTGACTCAGCGGCTTTTAGTTTTGTTATCACAAGTGAATTCGCCCGAAGAAATTCTTGCTATTACCTTCACTAAAAAGTCAGCTCATGAAATGCGCGCACGCATTATTAATACCTTGAAAAAAGCCTTTCAATCAACAACCGAACCCGAACTAGACCATGCTAAAAAAACCTGGCGACTTGCAAAAAAAGTGTTAACACGTGATGTTGAATTAAATTGGAATTTATTAGCTAATCCCAATCGATTACGTATTCAAACCATTGATTCATTTAATGCTGGCTTAACTAAACGCTTACCCATCTTGTCACAATTTGGCGCCACACCAGAAATTGCTACCGAACCTTACTTTTTATACCTTGAAGCAGTGCAAGAATTTTTATCGCACCTCGAAGAAAATGTTGAATGGTCTACCGCAATTGCACAACTGCTGACTCATATGGACAACGATTTAAGTAAAGTCCAAGATTTATTAATCACGATGTTAAGAAAACGTGATCAATGGCTACCACATCTTACCCTCAATGCCAGCAATCCACAGTTTAGAGAAAAGCTAGAAAGTTATCTTAGTGATATCATTAGTAATACTCTGACAGAATTACAACAACTTTTTCCAGCCACTGTCATGAATGAGTTACTTATCTTAGGTCGCTTTGCTGCAAAAAATTTAATTGCAGCAAATTCCTCCTCTAAAATAAGCTATTTAGATAATCAACATATTACCCCGCAAAATACCTTAGATAACTTACCAATATGGCTAGGCATTGCTGAGTTTTTTCTAACTGCTGACAATCAATGGCGTAAAACCATAAGAGTTAACGAAGGTTTTCCAGCACCAGGAAAGTCTATCGAATTTAAAGAAATGAAAGATCGAGCTATCACTTTAATCGAGGCACTCAATGAACGTGATGACATACGTAATAAGCTTGAGGCATTACGCCTACTCCCTGCCGCTGCTTATACTGAAAATCAATGGGATATTTTAGCTGCTTTGCATCTAGTGCTTCGTATCGCAGTCGCTCAATTACGCCTGGTATTTCAAAAATATGGCAAAATTGATTATATTGAAAACGCCCAAGCTGCTCTCGCAGCGCTCGGTAACGAAGATGATCCAACCGATATTGCACTTGCGCTTGATTATCGTATTCAACATATATTAGTGGATGAATTTCAAGATACTGCTAGCACTCAATATTTATTATTACAAAAATTGACTATGGGCTGGACTGGGAGTGATGGACACACTTTATTTTTAGTCGGTGACCCTATGCAGTCTATTTATCGTTTTAGAGAAGCGGAAGTAGGCTTATTTATTCGCACAAAAAAAATTGGTCTAGGCAATATTCATCTAGAACCTTTAACCTTATCAGTTAATTTTCGTTCAACCCCTGAGATTGTCAATTGGGTCAATCACAGTTTTCAAAAAATTTTTCCACATTATGAAGACATTGCTACCGGTGCGATTTCATATAGTGCAAGTATAGCCAACGAAAAACTATCAACTAAAATAGCAACTGAAGAAAAAGCGGTTGAATACCACGCATTTGTTGGCAAAAATAGTTTTTCTGCCCAAGCAAATAAAATTCTTGCTGTCATCCAACAAGCACAAATCACACAGCCAGAAGGTAAAATTGCAATTTTAATCCGTAATCGAACTGATTTAAAATCCATTATTCCAGTACTTAAAGCCGCAGGATTAGCTTATCGAGCGATTAAAATTGATTCTCTTAGTTTACGCCCAGTCATCCAAGATTTAATGGCCTTAACCAGGGCGCTTCTTTATCCCGCCGATCGTATTGCTTGGCTTGCGATTCTGCGCGCACCATGGTGCGGACTCACACTCAGCGACTTATTCATACTCACCAACAACCATTCCACCTCTTTTATATGGCAACAACTCAATACGCCACATATTATTGATGCCTTAAGCCCTGATGGGAAAAAGCGCATTATGCGCATACTACCCATCTTAATAGAAAAAATAACTGAACGACGACGACTAAGCTTACGTCTCTGGATAGAAAGCACTTGGATACTATTAGGTGGGCCCGCTTGTGTAACACAAGAATCAGACTTAAATGATGCCATGGCCTATTTTAAAAAGTTAGAACAGTTAGATAGCGGCAGTGATTTAATGCGCTTAGAAGACTTAACTGAAAGTATTAAACAACTATTTGCCAGCCCAGATAATCAAGCTGATGATAAGCTTCAAATTATGACTATTCATAATGCAAAAGGACTTGAGTTTGACACCGTTATCTTGCCACACTTAGAACGAAAACCTTCCTCTGATGATAAACAATTATTATTATGGATGGAACGACCCCGTGATGATGAAAAAAATGATTTAATTATTGCTCCAGTGCATGCCATTGGTGATGAGAGTGATACTATTTATGACTATATTAAAAGTCAAATTAAGAAAAAATCACAATTTGAAGATGGACGTTTGCTGTATGTGGCAGCCACTCGCGCAAAGAAAAAATTACATCTTTTATTTTCACTTGATGATAAAAAAAATAATAGCGCCGTTAAACCTACCGCTAATTCATTATTAGAAAAATGCTGGCCGGCCATTGCTCCAGAAATTTTAGCAAAAATGGATTATGATACACATGAAGACTTACCAACCATAGATAGCAGCCTATTGACTGATAAAAATCAAGTATCGATTCAACGTCTAACAACACAATGGGCTAACCCAATTAAGCCATTAGCGCCTACGGATGGCATAACTTACCACAACCAAACTGCTGGCTTTATTCTCCCAACAACAACACCGCAAATTATCGGTACATTAATACATCGCATTTTACAGCAATTAACTCACCGCGAAACAATCTCATGGAAAACTAAAACAGAAAGTGAACAAGCTAACTATATTAAAAATCAACTCAGACAAGCAGGCCTACTAAATCACGAACTCACGACTGCTATTCATATTATTCAATCTGCAATCAAAAATATATTATCCGATCCACGCGGGGCATGGATATTGTATCCGCACAAAGAAGAAAAATCAGAGCTGGCATTATCAGTAAAAATAAACAATAACATAAAAAGTATTATCATTGATCGTACATTTATAGATGAAAACGAACAACGGTGGATCATTGATTACAAAAGCGCAATATTCACCACTCAAGATTTAACTGCTTTTTTAGCACAAGAAAAACAAAAATATCAGGAAAAAATGCACGAATATGCGCTAGCATTTAGCTATATTGATACACGACCTATACACCTGGGCTTATATTTTCCGTTAATTCCCGCATGGAAAACGTGGAAAAGCCCTACTGACTCCACGACTGCCTCCCACAATTAACATCATGGGTAGCTTTTTCACAAACCGTTGCTGAACTAATTCCTCGAACAATAGTCGTTTGTATCCAGGCTTTACTTTCTTCATTGACACTTAAACTTAAAATAGTTAAACGATAATAATCAGCAATTAAATCTTTATTTCCATGAATTCGCGCACACTCATCACTTCCTAAAGGTTCAACAACGTAATAATAATTCATTACCTCAGAATGAGCCGCACATGCATTTTTTTGCCACCAAGCAAATGGCTGCTGCTTTAAGTCATCAAATACTGTTGGAATAATTAAACAAGAAGGGAGATCGTTTTCAATTTCTTTTTCAATGCGCCGAAGTTGCGTCTCAAGGGCTAGAGCACTCGTTTGCTTATTTTTCAGCAACACACTTAACTTGCTGTCTAACCAACTTGCCTCTAGTAAATAAAGACTAAGTACAGCACAAATCTGCAAAAACAGAACGGTGAGAATTAAGATAAAACCTTTTTGTTTCTGATAATTCATGATTGAAATCCTTATGCTATCTCTCTCATACTAGCGTATAGATACCATGGTTTTTCTACTAAAAAATAATTTAATGAACTTAATATAAACTTGAATGATAAACCGCTTATCTCATCATTTAAATTTTTATCCACTTTTATTTTCATCGCATTAATTCCTTCTAGTTTTTCTATTTTCTCTTGCTGAAAATTTTTTACATATAAAGCATAAATCAATTCTCCTCGCGCATTTTTTCTATTTGTTGCAGCTATATAATACGTGTTTATTTCCAGCTTTCTTACTTCTGTATTTGCTGAATATAATACTGATAGCGGTGACTCAGTCATTATTCTCTGCGATCCATTGACCAATGATAAAATATTTTTCACCTTCGCTATATCAGCTGTTTTACAATTACTAATTAATACAATATCTCCCTGACTTAGGTTTTCAACCATTTTGGTTAAATAAAAAATTGATTTATCCTGCATATTTTTACTCAACATTGCCATATGAAAACTAGCCTGGCGAGTAATCAAGGTATCATCTTGCACCACCACTCTGTTTTTTGCAGTCAATTGATAGTCTGTTTTATTGCTAAGAGGAAAGTCATCAGTCAATCGAGCACATCCCATATAACCTGCACCATGAATAGCTGACAATAATAGCGGTGAAAGTATTTCACTGTTTTCTTTTAGTGTACTTAATGCTATTTGACTATTTTGATTTTGCAGCACGGCTAAATATATTGTAATTAGATAAATCATAATAAGTGCGCTTAAAGCCACTCCTAACATTAATTCAATCAAAGTAAACCCTATTATTTTTTTTATAACATTATTTTTTGTTGGCATGACTGACTCTTATCCCAATAAATAGTAATAATATAAGCTGGGTAGTGGCCTGCTATAACGCCTTTTCCGTGCGGTAATACCAATGAGTTTTCTTGATTCCAGTCAGCTAATTTAGCTTGCAGACCATGATCACTCGTTAAGGTATATAAACGCTCAACCATGCCATCAATTTGATTCATTGCAATCGCTAGCTGCCAAGCTTCTTGTTCTGAATGTATAGCATACAACCCGGCTCCTTCTAACCCTATGAATATAAAGGATAATAATCCTAGGCTGATAAGCACCTCAATAAAGCTAAATCCTGAAGATAATATATTTTTCATTGGTAACCACGTTATAATAGAGATAAGTATTCAGAGCTTGGTGGGCACGCTGCGCTTTACCCACCCTACATTTTTTATAATTTATTTTTATACTTTTTTGTGTTTTTGTAGGGTGGGCAAAGTGCAGCGTGCCCACCAAACTACTAACAAACACCCCCTACTGGAGGCGCCACTATGTCACATGAATTTGATCACAACAGCCATCGCTCAATTGTAATGTCTGAAATCATGACGCCTGATATGGTAAATTTTTATGGTAATGTTCATGGCGGACATATTCTTAAACTGTTAGATCATGTTGCTTACGTCTGTGCTTCTCGTTACTCTGGTAAACCTTCTGTTACACTTTCTGTTGATCAAGTTGTCTTTAAACAACCCATTCATGTCGGTGAGCTCGTTACTTTTTTTGCTAGTGTTAATTATGTAGGAACAACATCAATGGAAATTGGTATTCGCGTTCAAGCAGAAAATTTTTTCACTCAAGATAAGCGGCATACTACAACCAGTTATTTTACTATGGTTGCAATTGGTGAAAATGGCAAGCCGACCAAAGTTCCACAGCTTGTTATTAATAATGACAGTGAGCAGCGACGTTATAATGAAGCTGTCGCTAGAAGAGAAGTGCGGATGAAATTTAGAAAATAATCAAGGTAGCTATTCAGCGATAAGGGCACGCGTGAGTGTCGAGTTAAACACAACACTCACGCGTGCCCTTATCGCTGAATTAATCATCCATCACCCCTGCCGACGCTGAAATTCACGCATAAAATCAATTAATAAATCTACGCCTGCTTCTGGCATTGCATTATAAATGCTGGCACGTATCCCACCTGATAATCGATGGCCTTTTAATTTTTTTAAATTTTCTTTTGCTGCAGATTCTAAAAAGCGTTCAGTTAATTCGGCATTAGCTAAATTAAATGGTACATTCATCATCGATCGACAATCAGGACGAACGTTATTCACATAAAAATCTTTATTCGCATCAATATAAGTATAAAGCTTATTGGCTTTGCGGCGATTTAATTCTTCAAATGCTTTCACTCCACCGTGTCGCTTCATCCAAGCCAACACTAAGCCGGTAATATACCAACTATATGTGGGCGGCGTATTATAAAGTGATTGATGCTCAGCTAAAATTTTATAATTGTAAAGAGTGGGCGTACCAGGTAATGCATCATGCAACAAATCATCATGAATGATGACTAACGACAATCCTGCTTGACCTGCATTTTTTTGTGCGCCAGCATAAATAATTCCATACTCTTTAACATCCACTGTTTGCGATAAAATCATTGACGTCATATCTGCAACTAAGGGTACCGCGGCTGTTTTGGGAACCTCAGGAAATGCTACACCATCAATTGTTTCATTCGGTGTATAATGTACATAAGCAGCGTCAGAATTGAATGACCACTCTGCTGGTGATGGAATAAAAGCTAAACCATTTTCACTAGTAACTTGTGATGCAATATTGATGCTGCCATAACGTTTTGCTTCTTCAATCGCTTTTTTCGACCAAATGCCCGTATCGAAATAATCAGCCGATTTTTTGCCATTCAATAAATTCATAGGCACCATGGCAAAATGATGGGTCGCTCCACCTGATAAAAATAAAACATGATACTCATCAGGGATAGCCATTAATTCACGAAGATCAGCTTCTGCTTGTTCAGCAATAATTTTAAATTCTGGACCACGATGCCCTACTTCCATGATAGACATTCCAGTTCCGTGCCAATCCAACATTTCAGCTTGTGCTGTTAATAATACCTCCTCAGGCAGCATCGCTGGGCCAGCACTAAAATTAATTACTTTACGCATATTTTAATCCTTTAATAGTAATCGTGTCTGGATCCCGCGGACAAGCCGCAGGATCCAGACACACTGCTGAACAGTTACTCGCAAAATATAATTGTTATTTTTCCCTATAGTAAACGGTGCGATCTGGCTTTTCTATACTAGTAATATCCTCTTGCATTGGATAGCTACTTAATTCTTTTTCCGATGGAAAACAGGCACGTGCTTTTTCATCTTGCATATAACGCGCTTCATTAACAGCAATAAAATCTTCCGGAGAAATAGGAGCAATATGCGTCTCACCAGATGGCCTTATGACTAAAGGATGAAACATTTTAAACCGACTAAAATCAGGGCTCACAAAGATACTAAGCGTATTTCGCCAATATGGTTGGTTCAGCGCCATCGTCGGAATATTGACGCGATGCTCATTCGATGCAAGTTGACCATCAGTAAGCACGCTCAAAAGTTCACCACTAACAACCAGGGCTTGAAGATTACTTACATTATTACTATTTAAACTCACCGATTGAAATTTTTTTTCTTCTGTTTGCACTGCTGTATTAACTTCAAAACCAAGACAATTATTTTCTGGATAAAAAAGAATAGTAAAAGCATCCAAATCTTTATGCGGTAAAAATGATTCAAAATCGCCATTCTTATCTTTAGTTAATTTGCCCTGCTCTGCCATATACTTCAAGCGTTCTTGCGTAATAGGTAAATAACTATCAACCACTGTAGTCGAAGTATAGCCATCTAAAGCACGACTAAATGGCATTTTTTTTGTATTAAAACCATGATCAATAGCAGCAACTAATTTTCCAACCACTCCATCGACCATCGTGTGTAGCACATCAGCTGCATCTTGCAAACTTACTTTAACATGAATCGGTGCAGGTACTTTATGCGTTAAGATACCACGACTATCACGGCTCAAAAAATAACGATTACAAGCTCTACTTCCATATACCAACTTAGTGTGAGGATGATAACTTTCATCATATGGTTGTTTTGCCGATTCAGGTTGCCTTAAAAATTCTTGATAAGCAGTAAATATATTTGTAATACTCGGAGAATAGGCAGGTGATAAGTCTTCTAAAATAATACCTCTTTTTTCTTTTAGCCCATTAAAAACTTGTTCATTAAATTTTACTAGTGGCAACTTATAGCTAACCGTTGGTAAAACTGCTTTCTTAATTCCATAAGCTGCCCCTGAAAACCCGCGCACTGCTGCTTTTACTTGCGGTAATTTACTGCTAACTACTTTATTACTCCCGTAAGCAGCTCCTGAGGCTTTACGAACCATTAATCTCGGCAGTGAAATAGCAACTTTTCTAATAAACATAAGCACCTCTGGCAATAATATAAACAAAATATGCTAATTTTATACAAATATAAAAATAAAGCAACTTAAAGAGCAATACTATGCTAAAAAACCTGTCTAATAACGTAGTATTCTTGTCTATGCTGTACATTTTGCTATACTGAAATTTATAAGAAATTCGACTGAATCTGTCTATTATCATGCCGTTACAAGCAAGGACTCTGCTATCACTCTTAATAAGGACGTTAAACAAAATGGGCTTTAATATTCTTGAAAGTATCTTGTGTGTCTTCCTTATCGCACTCTGCGTCACCGTTATATTCCGTTATTTTCGCCTTTCTGTCATTTTAGGATATCTGATTGTCGGCGCATTAGTAGGCCCGCATGCCTTTGGACTAATCCCAGACTCAGAAAATATTAAACAAATTGCTGAATTTGGGATTGTTTTCCTCATGTTTACAGTTGGACTGGAGTTTTCATTACCTAAACTCCTTACTCTCAAACAACCCGTTTTTTTCATTGGTGGCTTGCAAGTTTTAATCAGCATTACCATGACTGTATTAATTGGAAAAAGCCTCGGCATGTCGACTATCTCTGCGGTTGTCGCCGGCGGTGTCGTTGCAATGTCATCGACAGCTATAGTCGTCAAACAATTACATGATCAGCTTGAATTCCACTCACCTCACGGATTGAATGCAGTCGGCGTTTTATTGTTTCAAGATTTAGCGGTTATTCCTTTTATTATTTTAATTTCTAGCTTAGCTAAGCCAGGCGGACAAGAAGCACTCGTTAGTATACTTTTATGGGCTCTCGTAAAAGGTACGCTAGCAATATTAATTATTATTGTCATCGGTAAAAAACTATTAAGACCCTTATTTCATTTAATTTCAAAAACTCGCGCCATTGAATTATTTACTTTAACTGTTTTGCTAGTCACATTAACTGCCGCCTGGTTAACCAACCAATTTGGACTTTCCTTTGCTCTAGGTGCTTTTCTTGCTGGAATGATGTTAGCTGAAACTGAATTTCGGCATCAGATTGAAGTTGAAATTCGGCCTTTTCGCGATATTCTATTAGGCTTATTTTTTATTACCATCGGCATATTAACCGATGTCAGCAGCTGGCATCTAACATGGGAGTGGATTTTATTATTAGTGTTCGCAATTATTATCGGCAAATTATTATTAATTACTTTTCTTTGCCGTATCTCTGGCAATAGCTTACCCGAATCATTACAAACCGGTTTAGTCTTAGCACAAGGTGGTGAGTTTGGTTTTGCTATTCTCACTTTATCACTTACCGAAAATATCATCCCCAGTGACTATGGCCAAGTTATTTTAGCTGCTTTATTAATTAGTATTGCTATTTCACCCGTACTTATTTATTTCAATAAACGCATAGTTAAATTTATCCTACCCAAGGAAACTAAACTCAGTACAGAAACCATTACCCAACAAATTTCAAAGGCTACCCAACACCTTGATCAACACGTTATTTTATGTGGTTATGGTCGAGTGGGTCAGCATATTGCACGTTTGCTAGATAATATGAATCTTGCTTGTGTAGGGCTCGATCTCAATGCAGAAATGATATCACGTGCTCAACTGGCCGGTGAAAATGCTATTTATGGTGACACCACTCACCCTGAAATTTTAAAAGCTGCTGGCTTAAACCATGCGAAAGCACTGGTTATTTGCACAGATAATATTCACACCACCAAAAAAATTCTAAGTATTGCAAGACAAACAAACCCGACTATTCCTATTTTAGTCCGTTGTCGTGATGATGCTGAGCTTACACGTTTAAAAGATCGTGGCGCTACACATGTGATCGCTGAATTATTTGAAGTGAGCCTCACTTTATCGCATTATCTCATGCAAATTATGGATGTACCCGCAGCAAAAATATCCGGCGTCATCCAAGAAGTCAGAAATAAAGATTATGATTTATTACAAAAAGTATTTACGGGTTCTTTTGATGATGAAGAAGGATATCAAGATATTACTCTTGATCGCGAATTGCGACCAATATTAATCCCCCCGGGTAGCCATGCCGTCAACCACACACTCGGCGAACTCAAACTAAAAGATTTAAATATCGAAATTATTGCCATCCGACGCGATAATGAAAAACATTTAAAACCTCGCGATAACACCACTTTACATGTAAATGATATTTTAATTCTATTCGGTGAAATACATAATTTGGAACAAGCAGAAAATATTATGTTGAATGGATAATAACTCTTCTGCAATCAAAGAGCTTAGTGGGTACGCTGCTTTTTGCCTACCCTACATTTTTTATAATTATAATAGTTGGAATGCTTTTGTAGGGTGGGCAAAGCGCAGCGTGCCCACCAAATTCTTTTGATACCTTACATCTATTCCTCAATTAAAACCCTTTCCCTTTGAGAATGATCTTGCGCCAAAAACAAATACATTGCTGGCACAACATATAAAGTAAATAATGTGCCGATTGATAGCCCTGCTGCAATGACTAAGCCAATATTAAAACGACTGACAGCGCCTGCACCGGTAGCAAAAATCAAGGGGATTACACCTAATACCATTGCTGCCGTGGTCATTAAAATAGGCCGTAAACGAATGGCTGCAGCCATTTCAATAGCTTCTCGTTTTTTCTTGCCTTCGCGCTGTAAATCATTAGCAAATTGAACAATTAAAATTCCATGCTTACTAATCAAACCAATTAATGTGACTAAACCAACTTCGGTATAAATATTTAAACTGACTCCACCAATACCTAAGCTAATAAAAATCATAGCGCCCGCAATCGACATCGGTACACTGATTAAAACAATCAACGGATCACGGAAGCTTTCAAATAATGCAGCCAAAGAAAGAAAAATAATGACCAGTGCAAAAAAGAATGTCCATACCAACGCTGAGCTCTCTTGAACAAATTGCCGCGATTGACCGCCATAATCAATATAATAACCGGCTGGCAATATCTCTTGTGCTATTTTTTTCAAGCCAGCTAAAGCATCACCACTGGTAATACCAGGAAATGGCACTCCAGATAAAGTCGCTGAATTAAGCTGCTGAAAATGGTTTAGTGACTCAGGAACAACCGTGGTTTTAATACTCGCTATCGTTGCCAAAGGCACGGATACACCGGTAGCCGTTTGAATATAATAATTTAATAATTGATTTTGATTCAAACGCTCGGAGCGCATCATCTGTGGAATAACCTGATAAGAGCGCCCAGAATAATTATAATAATTAATATAATTTTGACTTAATGCCGCTGCTAGTCCATTCCCAACCTCTTGCATAGTCAAACCGAGCTGGGATGTTTTATCTCGATCTAAAATAATACTGGATTGAGCTTTATCAATTTTAAGATCGGTATCAACAAAAATAAACAAACCACTTTCACGTACTTTTGCCATGAATGCCTGGTTAACTTCATTTAATTTATCGTAACTCTCTGTTGTTTGAATCACAAACTGAATCGGCAATCCTCGGGCTCCCGGTAAAGGCGGCAACTGAAATGCTGCAACAATACCACCCGTAATATCATTAAACTTTTCTTGTATCAATGGTAACAACTGATTTGATGTACGCTTACGCATGTCCCACGGTTTAAGCCCCATACCAATAATACTGATATTTAAGCCACCCATGCCATCTAACTCAAACACACGCTCAGATTCAGAAAAACTACGATAAATTTGAAAAACCTGATTAGCATATAATTGTGTTTGCGTCAGCGTCGCGTTGGGTGCTGCTGTGAGCTGAGCGATAATGACACCTTGATCTTCTTGAGGTGCCAACTCAGAACGCGCGGAAGAATATAAAAAATAAATACTCACTAACACAATCCCAGCAAATACAGCGATAACCGGTAAATAATTTAATAGATCATTTAAAGAAATTTCATATTTTTTGCGTAAATCATCAAACTTTCGATCAACGTAATGAATAAAGCGATGGTTGTTTTCAGGCACTACTTTTAAAAATTTAGAGCACATCATGGGTGAAAGCGTTAAAGCAATTACAGCAGAAACACCTACAGCACCCGCTAAAGTAAAAGCAAACTCAGCAAACAATGCCCCAGTCAAGCCCGTCATAAAACCTATCGGCACATAAACTGCAATTAATACAATTGAAATTGCAATAATGGGATTCGCTAATTCTCGCGCTCCGATTAAAGCTGCTTTTAATGGTTGCACACCTTCTTCAATATGACGTTGCACGTTTTCTACGACAATAATGGCATCATCCACCACTAAACCAATTGCCAAAACGAGCGCTAACAACGTCAATAAATTAATCGAGTAACCTAATAGCAACATAATAAAAAATGCGCCGATTAAAGATAAAGGAATAGCAATGACAGGAATAACAACCGAACGTAAAGAACCTAAAAATAAAAAAATCACAACGGTCACAATAACTAAGGCTTCCACTAAAGAGCTAATCACTTCATGAATCGCACTGTACACAAAGTCTGTTGTGTCATAGACAATTTTAGCTAATAAACCTTGTGGTAATTGCTCCACAATTGAGGGAAACATTTTTTTTACATTATCAATTACTGTAAGTACATTGGCATCCGGCGCAATTTGTATACCTACATATACTGCTTTTTGACCATCAAATTTTACACCACTATCATAATTTGTTGCGCCCAATGATACCGTGCCAATATCACGCAAACGAATGATCGCGCCATTTTTAACATTGGCTTTCACTACCATATTGCGAAATTGTTCGACTGACGTTAAGCCGGTATCCGCGGTTAAATTAACCGTAAACATTTGACCATCGGTACGTCCCACTGCAGTAATGACATCATTTGCTGCTAAAGCTATTGCTACATCATTTGCTGTCAATCCAAAACCCGATAATTTAATAGGATCTAACCAAATTCGCATCGCAAATTGTCGGCCACCTAAAATTTCAGCTAATTGTACACCGGGAATCGCCTGAAACTTGGGTTGCGCAACACGCACAATATAATCAGTAATTTTATTTTCCGGCAATACATCACTATAAAAACCAATATACATTGCATCAATTGATTCACCCACCGCAACCGTAATTGTCGGTAATTGCGAACTTTTTGGTAAGCGATTAAGTACCGCATTCACTTTCGTCGTAATATCAGAAAGCGCTTTAGTTGCTTCATAATTTAAGCGTAAATTAATGGAAATAGTGCTGATACTTTGCGTGCTCACTGAGGTCATATAATCTATCCCATTGGCTTGCGCAATGGAATTTTCTAAGGGTGTGGTAATAAATCCAGCCACTACCGCTGGATCAGCGCCAATATAAGCAGTTGATACGGTTACAACAGCATTTTGTGTATAAGGATATTGACGAACAGAAAGCGAATCCAGTGATCGTATTCCTAACACTAAAATAAATAAACTGACTACTGTTGCTAAAACTGGCCGCTCAATAAATATATCAGTAAATCGCATACTATCCTCTAGGATTCATTAGGCACAATAGGTGTTGGACTATTACTCGGAGTCACTGAATTATTAATTTTAACTGGGCTATTATTTCTTAACTTCAGCTGACCACTCGTCACAACTTCATCACCTGGTTTCAAACCCTTAAGAATAGCCACTTGATCACCACGTGTATCACCCACGGTTACAAAAACTTGGGTTGCTATTAAACTTTTTTTATCTTTTTCTGCAGGTTTAATGACATAAACAATATCACCATACGGATTGTAACTGATTGCTGTTTGCGGCAAAGTCAAATACCGATGAGGATTACCGATATTGACATCGATTGTAGCAAACATACCTGGAGTTAATAATGATTCAGTGTTACTTACCGTTGCTTCTACCAGCACATTACGCGTACCGGGATCCACTTGTGGATCAACTGTTGTTACTTTGCCAGTAAAGGGAGTATTTAAAAAGGTATCTGTTGTCACTTGAACAGTTTGCCCTACTCGCAATTGCGCTAATGCTTGTTGTGGTAAATAAAAATCAATATAGATAGGATCAAATGTTTGTAGCGTCGTAATTTTATCACCGGGATTAAGATATTGACCGATATTGATGATACAAACACCTAATCGTCCAGTAAACGGCGCACGTATTGTTTTTTTCTGCACAGTTGCTATTTGTTGTGCCAATTGTGCATTAATACTTTTAAGATTTTCAGCATCGGCATCAACAACTTGTTTACTCACCGCACGCACAGCAAGCTGAGCTTTATCTCTATCGTACGTTATTTTTGCTAATGCTGCATTTGCTTCAAGTGAATGCTGCAAAGCAATATCTGTGTCTGCATTGAGTTGCACTAATACTTGACCTTGTATCACTGCTGCGCCGGGATTAAAATAAATTTCTTTCACCATACCAGCTAATTGTGTAGTTACATTAACTCCTCTAATTGCCCGCACACTGCCTGAAGCTTTAAAACTGGATTGCCAATCGGTATAAGCCGCCTTCATACTCGATACTGTCGTTGTTTTTGATTGATGACTCATCGCATAATGAATAATAAATGATATAGCACTTTTGTAAATAAGAATGCTACCGAAAATAGCCCCCATTACAATTAACATAATGCGCATACGTTTTTTTAATGCTTTATTTACCATGTGCTGCCCACTCCCATTGATGATTCCACCAGCCACCACCTAAAGCTTGAAACAGCCCGGCTGTGTCTGTGTAACGTGCCGCTTCTGCTTGAATTCGACCAATTCGCGTTTGTTGATATTGACGTTGCGCCGTTAGCAAAGAAACATAACTGACTCCACCTAATTTATATTGCCGCTGCGTAATCGCTAATGAATTTTGCGCTGCGGTTTCTGCTGCAACACGTGCTTTTAATTGACGCGCATCATTGTCTAATGCTTGTAAGGTATCAGCTACATTTTGAAATGCCACTAATACAGTTTGCCGATACTGTGCAGCCGCTTGCTCAAACGCATCCACTGCAGCTCGTTTTTTAGCTCGCAAAGCACCGCCATTAAAAATCGGTTGAACAAGCGATCCGCCATAACTCCAAATCAAATTACTTCTCGCAAAAATACCGCCCAAAGAATCACTTGTCCAACCATACGTGCCGGTTAACGTAATTTGTGGGTAAAGATTTGCAGTTGCAACACCCACTTGCGCACAAGCCGCCATTAATAATGCTTCAGAAGCTAAAATATCTGGGCGTTGTCTCACTAAAGAAGATGGTAAACTCACTGGCAAATGCGCTGGCAAGGTAAATTTTTTCAAGCTTAAAGCAGGCAAATGTGCTTCGCTCGGCAAAACACCCGTGAGCACGGATAGCGCATGCTGCGTACGTGCAAAATTTTGTTCTAAAGGTGGCAAGGTTGCTTGAGTCTGAGCTAACTGACTTTCTTGAGCAAACACATCAGCACCCGATGATGCGCCTAAATTATATTGTTTTTTTACAATATTAAGCTGCTCTTGCTGCGAGCGAATTAATTCCTGTGTTGCTTGAATCTGCGCTTGAAAAGAAGCGCCCATAATAGCTGTAGTAACGATATTTGCAGTTAATGTGAGATAAGCTGCCTCTAATTGTAATCCTGTATAATCGACTTGATCACGCAAAGCTTCTAACTGTCGGCGTAAACCACCAAAAGCATCCAGTGTATAAGAAACATTAACAGTTACATTGTAAAGATTAAATATATTTGGTGCTGATGAAAGCCCTCCTGGAACACCAAATGTTGCATCACTAAAACGTTGGCGTAAGCCATTAGGTTGCACACTCACGGCTGGAATTAATGAAGATGCAAATTGCGCACTATAAGTTTCTTGCGCTTGTCGCAAAGCGGCCAAGGCTGCGGCTAAATTGGGGCTGTTTTTTAAACCTAATCGGATTAATTGGTTTAATTCAGGTGAATGATATAATGACCACCATTCCGCAGGAATATCCTCACCAAAATCATAGTATTGAGCCTTTCCTGCAGAACCAATGCCATGAATGGCAACTGTCTTTTTAGGTAATAGTTTAGTTGTGTAAGAGTCTGTGTCAGGCGCAGCGGGAGCATGATAGTCTGGGCCGACCATACAGCTATTTAAAACCACGCATAAACAAGTAGCTGTAAATAATATTTTTAGTTTTTGGCTGAAAAAAAACATATTAACAATCCATGCAATAAAACTGGGTTGGCTGAGTTTAGGGGGGGATTATAGTATATAATTGGCATTAGTTACATAGATGTTTAATCAATATAAACAGCAACTATTCAGTGACCAGGGCGCGTGTGAGCGTTGTATTTAAAATAAAGCGACTTGCTTGCCATGGATGGCAAGCCTAAAACAGGGATGTTTCGCTTGGAGCGGCATTTTAAATACAACGCTCACACGCGCCCTGGTCACTGAATAGTTACCATAAACACCCGACCCTTAATTGACCTCACAACGTGACTCCGATAAGATAGCTTTAATTGAACTTTGGTATCCACCATGAGCCGCATCGCTAAGATCATTTCAGTGCCCGAGCTACTGCCCTATATTCTGATAGGCGGTATCGCGACGCTTATTGATTGGTCGATGTTCTCCATTTCGGTTACCTGGTTCCACCTGCACTATCAATTAGCCCTACTAATCGGCTATGCCTCGGGCGGGGTTTTTCATTACTGTACTAACAAAATAATTACATTTAAATGCCGCTCAAAACAACTTGGCTCTCAACTATCCATTTATATTTTAGTGGGTGCAATTTCTCTGTTGGGAAGCATGGGTGTTCTCGCCTTTTTAGTGAATGAATTTGCAATAAACAAGATTTTAGCTCGAGTCTTAACAACGGGAATTATGTTATTACCCAATTACTTACTGCATAAGCATATTAGTTTTAGCAAAAAGTTTTTTGCTCAACCTTAAGCGATTTTTTTACTATTTAAGCCTGATTTTAGGCCAAATAACTCATAAAATATTGCAATATGACCTTAATTGTTAAGTTAGCCTTAAGTTTTACTCAGCTATAATAAGAAAAAAATTAATATTTCCATACATGCTGAGGGGCTGATGATGAGCAATGAACAAACCACTTTTACTTTAGATCTGCAAAAACCAGATACTAATCATCGTCTATCATCAAATGATCTCAGTGATTTAATTACTAGCGGCTGTATTTCAGCTGATTTCCTACTGACCTATATCAGCCGATATCCTCGCTTAAGCTGTGATTTACAAAATACCTATGGGGCTACAACGGCATCGAATGGCCCTTGTGTGGACTTTACTGCTGAGCACGCATGGATTGGTATTTTAGAAACCGTACTCGTTGGCTGCGTTGCTCTCGCTAATGCTGTTATTACGTATAAAAGCATCCGTAAAGGCAAAGAACGTGTTAGTTACAAACCGGTTTATGAAGAAGCTGATAAATTAGTTGATGTGGCAAATGAAGCGGTTGCCAATTTAAAATCTAAAGCAGCTGAAATGACAATAAAAGAGCGTACTGCTGCTTTCAACGCAGCACTTAATAATGTTTTAAAAACGAATGCAAAATTAAGTGATCGTTATAAAGAAATCAACGTAGTAAAATCAACTCCTAATAGGACAACAGGCAAAACAAAAGTGACTTGGGATGTCACACTCGTTAAACAAGCTGCAGAAGTAGACTATGAAATTTGCGAGATCCCTGCCAATGGCAACTCACCACGAGAGAAAGGCAAGCTCTATGTCAGGCTCTCAGATGCTCATTTCCAGTATGAAATTAACGGCATAACTTCCGCTGCGATAAATCGGATCCTCAAGAAGGAAGACCTTGGGATTACAGATAATACACCCCTAACATTACAAGACTTAGAATCACGCAAATCACTTATTTTTAAAGTAATGCGTGATAAAAAAAATCATGTCATCCAAGAAAGCGATAGCATCGGCTCTGCTTTTAAAAAGCTCTTTCGTGAAACAGGCACGGCTGCTGTTAAAGTAGCAGATAATACCAGTGATATGATGGGAATCACTTCCTATTCTTACTGGATTTTATACATGAGCGCAGCGGTTGTAACAGGAATGTTTGCTCTAGGCGTGTTTGGCATACCTGATATCCTTGCATTCGGCCTACCACTTTTAGCAGGCAGTGCTTATATATTTAGAAAAGGTAGCAACTGGAAAAAGAACAGGCATTTCAACAAAAAAGAACGTGATGACTTTAATGCTCTCACTGAAGCAACCTTACTCAGCGAAGAAGAAAAAAATGCATTAAACTTAGTGCATGAAAATCACAAAAACACGGTTCTTTATAACGAAGAAAATACTAGCAAAATCACGATTCCTACAACAGCAATCATTATTGCTACCTCTAGTCTTTCAGCTGCTGTTGGTACTTATGTTGCATGGCAATATAATATGTGGTTTATCAGTGATTTCTTAATCAAAGTAGGACAAGTAGCATCTGAACTCATCGATGTAGCAAGCTCAGCGGTAGGCATAGGTATCTTTGTCACGGCTGTTGTGTGTTGCGTACGTGCGGGTTATGAAGCGTATAAAACTTATCAACAAAATAAAGCCGACAATAAAAATGCTAAAGAACCAGGAGCAGATCAAAGCTTTTGGGAATATTATAAATCTTTGCGTAAAGAGCAAGGCTTGTTGAGTTATTTTAAATTAAATAGCACGTTGTTGTTAGAGCAACAACAACGCAAAATAAATGCTTTAGAAAAGCAATTACGTCACTTGAAATACGAGCACTCTGACCTTCGAGCATGTGATAGAGAAAAATTACTGCCTCAGATGAAAACACCTGTGCTTGATGCTCGACTACAACAAGCCAGAGAAGCTGATGAAAAATCCAAAAACAAATGGCAATTCTTACGTGACATATGGCATGTCTTTAATTTTGGTATGACCGGCGTATTCGTTGCTCGAAGCTTGGTTATCAAAGGCCTAACGCCTTTCTTATTACCAGGAATGGTTGCTGCACTGTCTTTTGCAACTATGGGTGCACCTATTGCGATATTAGCTGTCGCAGGAATAGTATGGGGTGTTTATAAATACTGCGTTTATCGTCAAGCAAAAAATTTGCAAAAACTGAAAGAAGCAAATGATCGTATTGGATTGCTGGAAAAGAAGATCAATCTAGTTAATCAAGAAAACTTGGCTATTGAATCAATGATAAAGAGAGATGTGAAACCTGAGCCACCTAAAGCCACGATGGTTGAGATACCCCTTGAAAAGGTGCCTAAAACTCTTCTAGAACCAGCTATTACATCAGAGGTGGAAATGAGCGCAATTCGACCTATCATTCCTGCCAACCCTGCCGCAGAAGAAAAGAAAGGTGGAGCTGTATCGGTTAACAATAATAGTTTCTTTAGTAAAGCTAAAACGACTTGCTTAACCACGAAAAAAACAAGCGCCCTACAAGAATTTAGCTATTTAAATAAAGAAATTAAACCTGATAATCGTGAGCCTAAGCTCATTATTGATAATGATAATCGCACAGCGGCTTGTGCTTAAACATGAGAAAGGTGGGCACGCTGCGCTTTGCCCACCCTACATTTTTATAAATTATTTTTTTAATTTTTTGTAGGGTGGGCAAAGCGCAGCGCGCCCACCAAAAATCACTGGGCTAGTTAAATAATCGATGCTTTTATACTAAATAGCGGGGTGGCACGATGTGATTTCTTTTTCGCGCGCAGCTTGCGAGCACGAAAAAAAATCATATCGTGACAGGACCCCAGTCAATATAAGAGTAATATCTAATGCGGCTCCGTCATCTTCTCCGGCCGCACTAATTCCTTGAATTCACTTTCTGATAAATAACCCAAGGTCAAACACGCCTCCAACAATCCGGTATTATCATGAAACGCTTTATGCGCAATTTCAGCCGCTTTATCATAGCCAATTTTTGGCGCCAACGCCGTCACCAACATCAAAGAATTCTGCACAAAACCATGAATACGATCTTCATTCACCAACATATCTTTCACACAATAAAGCGTAAACATATGCATCCCATCGGTTAATAATCGAATCGAATGCAATAAATTATGAATAATAACCGGCTTAAAAACATTTAATTCAAAATTACCTTGCGAACCCGCAATACCAATCGCCGTATCATTACCCATGACTTGCACACACACCATCGTCAATGCTTCACACTGCGTTGGATTAACTTTCCCTGGCATAATAGAAGAGCCTGGTTCATTTTCTGGCAAAATCAACTCCCCTAAACCACAACGCGGACCTGAACCTAACCAACGCACATCATTGGCAATTTTCATCAAAGCACACGCTAAGGTTTTAAGTGCACCACTTGCAAAAACCACGGCATCATTAGCCGCTAATGCCGCAAATTTATTTGGTGCGGTCACAAAAGGCAAGCCGGTTAATTCAGCAATTTTTTTTGCTGCTTTAACTGCAAACTGTGGATGCGTATTAATTCCTGTTCCAACAGCCGTACCACCCAAGGCTATCTCATATAAGCCAGGCAAAGTTGCCAAAATATTTTTTAATGCGGCATCTAACTGCGCAACATAACCTGAAAATTCTTGCCCCATGGTTAAAGGTACTGCATCTTGCAAATGCGTTCTGCCAATTTTAACAATATGATCAAAAGCTTTTTGTTTTTTTGCTAAGGCATCACGCAATTCTTTTAATGAAGGGACTAAACGCTGCATTATCGATTCAATCGCAGCAATATGCATAGCAGTTGGAAAAGTATCATTAGAAGACTGCGATCGATTGACATCATCATTCGGATGAACTGGTTTTTTACTGCCTTTTTCACCACCCGCCATTTCAATCGCCCGATTCGAAATAACTTCATTCACATTCATATTTGTTTGCGTACCACTACCCGTCTGCCAAATCCGCAAAGGAAATTGATCTTGGTATTGACCATCAATAATTTCTTTAGCTGCGGCAACAATTAATTGCATTTTATTTTCCGCTAACAAACCTAAATCATGATTCACGATCGCTGCTGCTTGCTTTAAAATAGCAAAAGCACGAATTAATTCACGTGGCATAATATCGTAACCAATTTCAAAATGATGCAATGAGCGCTGCGTTTGCGCACCCCAATAAACATCGATAGGTACTTCAATAGCGCCCATGCTATCGGATTCAATTCGCGTTTTCTCAACTTCTCTTTTCACTGTTATTTCCTCTTTTTTATGTCATGACTATTGTAAACTTTTATTAACTAACTCATAAACATCACTCGAAATCTTCCGCTGCGTAGAAATTCTCTCAAGCTGTGTACGCATTAAGTTTTGTCTGGCAGCATCAAAACGCCGCCATTCAGTTAATGGTTTGACCATCCGCGCGGCAACACTTGGATTCAAAGCATCGAGCTTAATCACTAAATCTGCCAGCATAAGATAAGCCGCGCCATCCGCCGCATGAAAATTCACTTGATTACGATAAATAAAGGCACCCAACAAAGAATAAACTTTATTCGGATTTTTGATGTCGAAAGCGGGATGCGATAATAAATTTTTTACTCGCGATAAAACATCCGATAACTTAGACTCTGCTTGAATAGAAAACCATTTATCAACCACCAAAGCATCATGCTTCCACTTAGTATAAAATGCATCAAGTGCAAGATCCCGCTCAAGACAATCGATGTTTACCAAACAACGTAATGCTGCAACAGTATCCGTCATATTATGGGTAATCGCTTCTTTAAACTGACGAACACAGATATCTTTATATTTTACATCACTCAATCGTGCCAAATACAACAAACAAATATTTCTTAAGGATCTGCGCCCCATTTCTTGCATATTAAATTCATAAGGATGACGCAGACTCAGGTTTTGTTGGTATAGCTTAAAAATATCATCTTTTAACTTGAGCGCGATTTCTTGCAATAAAAATTCTCGTGCTGCATGAATAGCCTCTACATCAACTACCGTCATCTGCTCTGCTAAATATTTCTCCGAAGGCAGGCTTAATAAAGCAGCAAGCAATTGCTTATCTTCTTTGGCATTCTGCAAAATATGCCGACATGCTGCAATATAATGTTGATCTACTTGCAAAGATTGTTGATGCTGATATTGCTCAACTAACAAAACAATTTGACGAATAGCCAATTGCTGCCCTGCTTCCCAACGATTAAAAAGATCTTTATCATATTGAAACAACAAAGCTAAATCAGTATCAGAATAAGTATAATCAACCTTAACCGGCGCTGAAAAATGCCGTAAAATTGAAAGAACGGGACGCACAGCAATCTGCTCAAAATGAAAAGTCTGCTCAGCTTGTGTCAGCTGCAATAGCGTGGATAAAATTTCTTTACCTTGATCATTCAACAATCCCATTTGAATGGGAATATGCAAAGGTAATTTTTCTGGCTGACCTGGCGTTGGTGGGCAGCTTTGCTTAACCGTCAAAGTGTAAACTTGCGTTGCTGCATCATAATGGTCATTCACCACTAACAACGGCGTTCCTGCTTGATGATACCACCGGCGAAACTGTTTTAAATCCACATCCGAAGCATCTTCCATCGCTTTAACAAACTCTTCTATTGTGACAGCTTGACCATCATGACGAGAAAAATATAAATCCATACCTTTGGCAAAATTAATTTCGCCGATAATAGTCTGCATCATGCGAATAACTTCCGCACCTTTATTATAAATTGTCGACGTATAAAAATTATTAATTTCAATATAAGAATCAGGTAACACGGGATGCGCCAAGGGCCCTGCGTCTTCGACAAACTGAGAGGTACGTAAATCATTGACTGCATGTATCCGCTCTAAGACTTGCGAAGTGGTATCCGCAGTGAAATTTTGATCACGAAAAATAGTTAAACCTTCTTTTAAACTTAACTGAAACCAATCACGACAAGTAATACGATTACCGGTCCAATTATGAAAATATTCATGTGCGATCACTGATTCTATATGAATAAAATCATCATCGGTTGCTGTTTCTGGCTTAGCTAAAATATATTTCGTATTAAAAATATTTAAACCTTTATTCTCCATCGCGCCCATATTGAAATCACTCACGGCGACTATCATATAAATATCTAAATCATATTCACGACCAAATTTTTCTTCATCCCAGCGCATGGCTTTTTTTACAGCTTGCATCGCATGAGCACATTTATCACGATTACCTTTTTCAACATAAATACGTAATACAACATTTTTTCCGGATTGTGTAACAAAGTTATCCTCGATAAAATCCAAGGTTCCAGCAACTAAAGCAAATAAATAACTCGGCTTTTTAAATGGATCTTCCCAACTTGCCCAATGCTTACCCTGCTCTAACTTTCCCGATGCAATTAAATTACCATTGGACAATAAAATAGGATAACGCGCTTCATCGGCAATAATTTTCGTCGTATATTTTGCCATCACATCAGGGCGATCGAGAAAATAAGTAATATGCCGAAAACCCTCTGCCTCACATTGCGTACAAAAATTTCCGCTTGATTTATAGAGTCCATTTAATGCGGTATTTTCTTGTGGTTTAATCCAGGTCACAATTTCCAAGGTAAACTTTTCTGGGACAGAATAAATCGTTAATGAGTTTTCTGTGACTCGATAAGCTAATGCATCTAAAATTTTATGATTAATCGCAACTGATTTTAAATTAAGATCGACTCCCTGCAACACTAAATCACGGGCTGGATTATGACTCGCCGGATTGGCTTGCATCGCGAGCAAGGAATGCACTTTCGTCACATCCTCACCTAGCTCAAATTCTAAATTAACCGTATCAATCAAAAAATCGGGTACAGTATAATCACGCAAATAAGTCATTTCATGCATATCTATCATCCCATAAAAAAAACCCTGCGTGAGCAGGGTCTTCTATTCATCTAATGAAAAAACTAAACGATAACTTAACTACCTGATGTCCTTTAAAGCCTCTCGCTCCCGACAGGCCTGCTATTCCGCAATAAGCTCACTAGCTCGGCTACCCCACGCTGGTCGCAGGGTCTGGAATAGCAAATCTATAAAGTCAAATTAGATAGTTACCTCTTCAGCAATTAATTACTATTTACTGGAGCTGTTGTTGTCGTCGTTGTTGAACCATTGGTGGTTGTGGCTGTACCACTGATTGTTGTTCCACCATTGGTGTTTTGCGTAACCGTGGGGCCTGGTGTGGTCGTAGTCGTTACTGTATCACCGGTTTTAGACTGGGTGGTAGTCATACTTTGCTGCATATCATCGGCAAATACGGTTGATGTCAACACAGCGGTTAAAACACCCATTGCTAAAAACTTGTTATTCATATGAAATTCCCTTTGAGTAAATAATTAATTACCGGTATATAATAAACCCAATTTCTACATAACGGCAAGAACCAAAATATGAATAATACGGATCAGTCTGAAATTGCTAAGTTTTCTCAGCTTTCATCCCACTGGTGGGACAAAAAAGGCGAGCTTTGGACTTTACATGCCATTAATCCACTACGTTTAGCCTGGATCAATGAGCAAGCGCCTCTTAAGGATAAAACCATTGTTGATATAGGCTGTGGCGGGGGGATTTTATCTGAGAGCATGGCGACTCTCAATGCAAAGGTGACGGGTGTCGACATGAGCCCTGAAGCCATTAATGTTGCCCGACTGCATCAAATAGAGAACAATATATCACTCACTCAACTCAATTATCAGGTTTGCACAGCAGAGATGATTGCACAAGATCGCCCAGGGCATTACGATAGCGTAACCTGTATGGAGATGCTGGAACATGTGCCTGACCCTGCGGCAGTGATTAAAGCGTGTGCTGTACTCGCTAAACCGAATGGCGATATTTTTTTATCGACATTAAATCGAAATATAAAAGCTTATTTATTCGCTATTTTAGGTGCAGAATATTTATTAAAAATACTTCCACAAAATACGCATGATTTTGCCAAGTTTATTCGCCCATCAGAATTAGCTGAGTGGTCACGACTAGCAGGATTATCAATAAAAAGCATGGCGGGAATAAATTATAACCCCATAACAAAAACCTTTAAATTAACGAACGATACCTCAGTTAATTATCTAGTCCATCTTAAAAAAACGAGTATTGTATAATGAGCCTACAACAACCTCCGCAAGCTATTTTATTTGATCTTGATGGAACGTTAATTGATACAGCACAAGACTTAATTTCCGCATTAAATTCACTCACTGCAACCGTTGTTCCTCTCAATTTAGCAACACGTGCGGCAGCGGGTAAAGGTTGTAAAGGATTACTGAAAACTGGGCTTAATATTGAAGAACAAGATAGCCGTTATCAACAATTCAGCGCAGAATTTTTTGCTTATTATCAAGACCACTTGCTTGACAACTCACAGTTATTTCCTGGTATCGCACTCGTCTTAGATTATCTTGATCAAAAAAATATCCCTTGGGGAATTGTCACCAATAAACCAGCACGCTATACCCAACCTATTTTAGATGGCTTAAATTTAAGCGCGCGAGCAAAGTGCATTATTAGCGGTGATTCATTACAAACTCGCAAACCTGACCCAGAGCCTTTATTACACGCTTGTCGTATTTTAAACCAGCCTGCTCATCAATGTCTTTATGTGGGTGATACAGAGACTGATGTATTAGCTAGCAAGGCCGCAGGCATGCCTTCTTTGATTGCTCTATATGGCTATATTGATGAGGCAGAGAACCCTCATACCTGGGCTGCTGAGGGTTATATTCAACAGGCAGAGGATATATTACACTGGGTGTGAGAGCGGTCTACGCCTGTAGCTATTTAGTGATGAGGGAGGTTGGTGGGCACGCTGCGCTTTGCCCACCCTACATTTTTTATAATTTAATTGTAATGCTTTTGTAGGGTGGGCAAAGCGCAGCGTGCCCACCACCCTTCGTCACTGAACAACTACCTAAACATAGCGAAAAGGCAGTAATACATGAATCCAAGCAAATCCTTTTACAATCTTGATTACCTCGGCTTAATTTGCGTCTCTGGCCATGATGCCAAAAAACTCCTACAAGGCCAACTCACCTGCAATCTTGATGAAATCCCCTTAAAAAACAATCTACTAGGAGCTCACTGCACACCACAAGGACGAATCATTAGCCTATTTCGACTGTTTGAATATGCAAACGAATACTATCTGCAAATGCCACGCGAATTAATTCCACTCGCACTTGCTGCATTAAAAAAATATGCCGTCTTTTTTAAAGTCACACTCCGCGATGCAAGCCAAGAGTTATTGTGCTTAGGGTATTGCGGAACTCAACTTGAAAAAATTCCATCAGACTGCTTCATCATGACACTATCAAATCGTTACGAAGTTATTGGTAAACCAGCACAAATAGCGGAATTATTAAAAAATAATCCACACCCTCTGAGCACTTCAGCAGAATGGCAAAAATTAGACATTACCGCTGGAATTCCAGCTATTTATCCTGAAACCAGCGAAAAATTTTTACCCCACGAATTAAATTTACAAAATTTAGATGCTATTAGTTTTAATAAAGGCTGCTATACCGGCCAAGAAATTATTGCGCGCATGCACTATCGCGGCAAACTAAAAACCCACTTATATCGAGCTAAAATTAGCACATCCTCTCTACCCAAACGCGGCGAAGAAATTATTATTGCCGACCAATCTTGCGGATATCTCGTTGATTTTGTAGAAATAGGCTATAATAATTATGAATTATTAATGATTTCTTCTGCAGTGGAAATTGATTCTCTGCCTTTAGAAATTTTAAGGTTAAATTAAATGCCGAAAAAACTCCGTATTATCATGGCGCAACTGAATCTCACTGTGGGCGACATTCAAGGTAATTTAAATAAATTAATTCAAGCTGCAAACACAGCACGTGATACACTGGCAGCGGATATTATTGTATTTCCTGAATTATGCATTACCGGTTATCCACCCGAAGATTTATTATTACGAAAATCATTTTTGCATGCCGCAAACGAAGCACTCAATCAATTTAAAGCACAAGTCAAAAATATTTATTGTTTAGTAACCCATCCTTATGCCAACTCGCATGGTTTATATAACTCCTGCTCACTCATTTATAACAACACCATCTTATGTCGTTACTCCAAACAACACTTGCCTAATTATGGTGTATTTGATGAATGTCGTTATTTTATATCCGGCAATACACCTGCTGTTGTTTTAATTAAAGATATTCCGGTTGGCATAGTCATTTGCGAAGACCTTTGGTTTCCTGGGCCTGTTCAACAAGCAGCAACACAAGGTGCTCGCATTATTCTGGTACCGAATGCTTCGCCTTTTGAAATCAACAAACAGGAACAGAGACAACTTATTTTAGCAAAGCGCGCAAAAGATAATGATATTCCGATTGTGTATGTCAATGGCATCGGCGGCCAAGATGAATTAATTTTTGATGGCGGATCCATGGTGGTTGATCAAACAGGAAAAATTTGTCTACATGCTGGTTTTTTTCATGAAACACTTACACCCGTTGATATTGAATTGACGAGTACAGAAACAAAAATTAATTCTCTCCCCTTCACTCTACCCAATGATGAAGAAAAAATTTATCAAGCTCTTGTACTCGGTGTACAAGACTATGTGAAAAAAAATCATTTCCCTGGCGTATTAATTGGCGTATCGGGTGGAATTGATTCTGCGCTCACACTCGCGATTGCTGTTGATGCGCTAGGCAAAGATCAAGTCAGCGCTGTATTACTGCCTTCGCGCTATACAGCTGAAATAAGCATGGAAGATGCTTTAAGCTTAGTAAAAAACTTAGCGGTAGCGCATGAAATTATTTCGATTGAACCAAATTTTCAAAGTTTCCTGAGTAGTTTAACAACGACATTTTCTGCAACAACACCCAATACAGTAGCAGAAAATCTGCAATCTCGCTGTCGCGGTGTCATCATGATGGCTTTATCAAATAATACAGGACGTATTGTTTTAACAACCAGTAATCGCAGTGAAACAGCGGTCGGTTATTCTACTTTATATGGTGATATGGCCGGTGGATTATGTGTACTGAAAGATATTCCAAAAACCTTAGTTTATCGTTTAGCACATTTTCGTAATCAAATTTCGCCCGTTATTCCACAACGGATTATTGATCGTCCGCCAACAGCGGAGTTGGCTGATAATCAAAAAGATGAAGATAGCCTACCACCCTATGCTATTTTAGATGCGATTTTAGAATTATATTTAAATCAAGAACAAGGTCTCGAAGAAATTGTTGCACAAGGATTTGAACGTGAGACAGTGACAAAAATTATTAATTTAATTCGTCATAATGAATACAAACGCCGACAAGCGGCGCTAGGGATACGCGTTAATCATAAAGAATTTGATCGAGATCGACGGTATCCGGTGACGTCGGGGTTTAAAGGTTGAAAAATGGTGGGCACGTCGCACAAAGCGCTCCTTTGCCCACCCTACAATACACACACGACACAATACATAAAAAACGTAGGGTGGGCAAAGGAGCGCTTTGTGCGACGTGCCCACCATCCTCTACTCTAAATCAATCTGACAATTTCATCGCCGCCTGCACATACGTAGAATTAGGATAATTCAATTGCAAAACCTGCATCGCTTGATTTTCTGCTTGCGTTAAATGTAAAGCACGATACGATTTCACCATTAACACCAATGCATCTGGCACAACATCTGCGCCTTGAAAATGCTGCACCACTCCATTCGCTCGATCTGCCGCAGCAACATAAGCCTGACGCTCATAATAATATTGCGCTACCTGTAATTCATGCCCAGCCAATACATTACGCAAATGTATCATATATTGATGTGCTGCAGGTGCATATGGGCTATTAGGATATTGATTCGCCACTATCGAAAACTGTTCAAAGGATTTTTTAATTTGACTCGTATCACGCGTCGCTAAATCAATACTAAACAAACGCTCAAAAACACCTAGATTATGATAATAATTCGCTAAACCATACATATAATGCGCGTAATCTGCATGCGGGCTGACCGGATAAGCACGAATATAACGTTCTGCAGCTGCTTCAGCAGAAGCATAATCTTGGGTTTCATAGTATGCGTAAATAATATGCAGCTCGGCAATCTTGGTATTAGGATCGACTGGATACTGCACCTCTAAGGCTTCAAAACGTTTAATCGCATCCGAGTAACTATTATCCCGTAACGCCTCTTCGCCTTTCTTAAAAATATACTGCGGCGTTTCACCTTTATAAGTTTCCGCTGGATCCGTTGTTGTAGAACAAGCCGATAACAACAGAGATGATAATGATAAAGCAGTTATAATTTTAATACATTTCATAGCGAGTCCAAAGATACAATGTTATTTGGCGTGCATTGTAAACGAATTTTTGCCATCATTCACTCACATAAATCGCTTATCTCATTATTGGTAGACCAAATGACTGAAAAAATTCTTCACACTTTAACCATTCCCGATGATTTATGTGGAATGCGGCTTGATCAAGCGATTGCTAAATTACTGCCTGCGTACTCACGCACCCAGCTCCAAGAGTGGATCAAAGATGCCACACTCAAAGTCAATGATGCTCCAGCAAAAGCGCGCTTAATGATGATGGGAGGAGAAATCATTACTATCGATGCCGTATTAAAAATGCCTCCCCCCTGTGAAGCGCAAGCTATTGATCTTAATATTGTTTTTGAAGATGAAAACTTGTTGGTCATCAATAAGCCAGCAGGCATGGTCGTGCATCCTGGCTCTGGAAATCCGAATAACACCCTATTAAATGCTTTATTACACCATGCTGATGAGCTCCATGCTCTCCCACGTGCTGGGATTATTCATCGCTTAGATAAAGATACCTCAGGACTGTTAGTCATTGCAAAAACAGCGGCTGCGCTAAGAGAATTATCACTTCAACTTAAAGCTCGTACCATTGCACGCATTTATCAAACCATCGTCTTTGGCACCATTATTAGTGGCGGCACAGTTAATGCGCCTATAGACCGTCACTCTATGCAACGCACACGAATGGCCGTCTCAGATACGGGTAAAGAAGCGATCACTCACTATCGTGTTGTAGAACGTTATCGCGCTTATACGCGCCTAAAAGTCCAACTTGAAACAGGCAGAACCCATCAAATTCGCGTCCATATGGCACATATCCATCACCCGATTTTAGGTGACCCAGTCTATGCTGGTCGTTTACAATTACCGAAAGGAGCAACGCCAGCATTGGTGGCGCAATTACGTTCATTTAAACGCCAGGCTTTACACGCCTCAGAGCTCAGCTTAGTCCATCCTGTCACCCAAAAAATAATGACTTGGCAAGCAGCTTTACCTGAGGATATAAAAACACTGATTGAAATATTAAAAGATGATTTAAATGAAAATAAATAACTATCTTCGGCCTGATTGGCCAGCACCATCACATATTAAAGCTTACACCACACTTCGCACCGGTGGCGTTAGCGTATCACCTTATGACCAGTTTAATTTAGGTGATCATGTTGATGACAACCCTGAGCATGTAGCCAGCAATCGTCATTTACTAGCAAGCCAATTACAGCTACCCAGTGAACCTATCTGGCTACAACAAACCCATAGCACCCAAGTTGTTGAAGCAACCATTCACAATCTTAATCAGATAGCAGATGCTGCATTCACTGCTCAAGCTAAGCAAGTCTGTGTTATTTTAACAGCTGATTGCTTACCTATTTTAGTTACGAATAAAAAAGGCACGCATGTTGCAGCGATTCATGCGGGTTGGCGTGGTTTAGCGCAAGGAATTATTGAATCCACTCTTGCCGCTTTAAATCTTGCACCAGAAGAATTATTAATTTGGCTCGGCCCCGCTATCAGCGCCAAACATTTTGAAGTGGGTGATGAAGTGAGGGAAATATTTTTACATTCATTACCTGAAGCTACTTATGCTTTTACTCCTTCACCAGCGAAACGTTGGCTTGCTGATTTATACGAATTAGCACGAGTAAAATTAAAAAAACTAGGAGTAAATCAAGTTTATGGTGGGGAGTATTGCACTTATGCTGATAAGGATTTATTTTATTCTTATCGACGCGATGGCAAGGAAACGGGGCGTATGGCGAGTTTGATTTGGATTTAATAATGAACGGTGGGCACGCTGCGCTTTGCCCACCCTACGTTTTTATAATTTATTTTTGTAATTTTTTGTAGGGTGGACAAAACGCAACGTGTCCACCGAGTGTTATAATTTTTGTAGGGTGGACAAAACGCAGCGTGCCCACCGAGTGTTATAATTTTTGTAGGGTGGACAAAACGCAGCGTGCCCACCGAGTGTTATAATTTTTGTAGGGTGGACAAAACGCAGCGTGCCCACCGAGTGTTATAATTTTTGTAGGGTGGGCAAAGCGCAGCGTGCCCACCGTTCCTCTTTTAGGAGAACCACAATGAAAAATAAAATTTTCCTTCTGCTTGGATTATTCATCAGCCTCAATTTATTTGCAGCCATTCCAACTGAAGTCGGTCTAGCGCCTATGTTACAAAAAGCACTACCTGCTGTAGTAAACATACGCTCACAAATTAAAGTCATGGATTTAAATACCTTAAATCGTTTACAACAAGAGCAAGGTCCTAATAATGAAGGGCAAGTACCCGATAAATTCGTTTCCATTGCCTCAGGTGTTATTGTTGATGCTGATAAAGGTTATATCTTAACAAATGCCCATGTCGTCGAAGATGCACAATCTATCGTTGTTACTTTAAACGATGGTCGACACTTTAATGCAAAACTCATAGGCACAGATAAACCTTCCGACACAGCTGTCTTACAAATTCGCGCTAAAAATTTAACGGCGCTTCCCTTTAGCGATGCCACACCTAAAGTGGGTGATATCGTTGCAGCCATCGGTAATCCCTTTGGTTTAAGTGAAAGCGTCACCTCTGGTATTATCAGCGGTCTAGGTCGTACTACTTTAGGAATTCAAAATTTTGAAAACTTTATTCAAACCGATGCACCGATTAATCCTGGCAATTCCGGTGGCGCTCTTGTTAATACTCAAGGCCAATTAATTGGGATTAATACCGCCATACTCACACAAACACGCGGTAATATTGGTATTGGCTTTGCCATTCCAGCTAATATGGCAAAAAGCATCATGTTACAACTTATTCGCTACGGCAATGTTCAACGCGGCGCCTTAGGTATAGGTGCCGAAGATATCTCACCCGATATTGCCAATGCATTTAATGTTGATTCCAACAAAGGTGCCGTCGTTACTCAAGTCATGCCTAGCTCACCTGCGGCAAAAGCAGGAATTCAAGTAGGAGATATTATTTCTTCAATTAATGGCACTGATATTAAAAATGCTAATGATGTGGTGAATGCGATTGCCTTTTTACGCGTTGACTCAAAAGCAAATCTCAGCTTATTACGCAACAAAAAAACTATTGCTGTTAGCACTGTTATTACTGACCCTAAGCAACGTCAAAAAGCCGAACAAGCCCAAAACCCTCTTCTTTATGGCGTTGGTTTAAAAGATTTTACCTTAGATAGCCCAATTCATGGCGAAGTCAACGGCATTATTATTGTTTCTGTTGATGAAGATACTAATGCATGGAATGCTGATTTACGACCAGGTGACATTATCACTTCCGCCAATCAACAAGCAGTAAAATCTATTGTTGAATTAAAAAAGATAGCGAGTAGCTCACAAGATAGTTTGCTATTACATATTCTACGTGGGCCTGGAGCAACATTTATTGTGATTAGTAAAGAATCTTAAGTATAGGAAAATATTTCATGGATGAAATAAATGAAATACTAAAAACATGCCGAGTTTTTTCCTTACTCAATGATGATGTCAGGAAAACATTGCTGCCTAGCATTACTAAAGTCAGCTTAAATCAAAATGAAATCTTATTTTACCAAGGTGATACAGCCAATGCTGTTTATATCGTCGCACAAGGAAAACTTGGTGCAGAGTTAACATCGATCACCGGCGAAACAAAAATTATTGGTCAAATTAATCCAGGGGAAACGGTGGGTGAAGTTGGTGCTTTAACTCAAGAACCACGCTCAATCACCATCAAAGCACTAAAAGAAACGACCTTACTTAAAATACCTGCCTCTGTTTTTTCTGCGTTGTGCCATCAATTCCCGGCATTAATGCTAGCAACAGTGCAACCTATCATTACTCGATCTAATAATCTTATTCAAATGCTATCCAAGGAAAGTGACAGTAAAAATATTATTCTTATCCCTGCACATGATGATATTAACTTAACTGTGCTGGCAGAAAAATTAATTCAGCTGGCGGAACGACATAATAAATTATTAGTTTTTTCTGATTATCAAGCGGAGTTTGCTAATAAACAAGAAGCAGCCACTGTCACCAAAGAAAGCATCAAACAATTAGCACGCACAAAAAAATCTGCATTACGTCATCTCTATATCTTACAATCACATGACACACCTCTTGCAAGAATCGCTTTTAAAAAAGTCGATCGACTTTTTATTGTAGGTGATGGCAACAGCAAAACAGCGCCGCGAATTGATGCGCATATTCTCGATCAAATTAAAAGCCATCGTTTATATCTGCAATCTGAACCCGAGCTCGTTTTATTATATCCAGAAAAAACAAAAGCGCCGATCAATACAGCTGCTTGGTTATCACTCATGCAATTTGGCATGCATCATCATATCCGCATGGATCAAAGCAAAGATTTTCAACGCTTAATGCGCTTTATCCGTGGCAAAGCCGTTGGTGTAGTATTAAGCGGTGGGGGAACTCGTGGGTGGGCACATTTAGGGGCAATAAAAGCTTTACGTGACTCTAAAGTGCCTATCGATATCATTGGCGGCACTAGCGTGGGTGCACTCGTTGCGGCCTGCTATGCCTCTAGTCAGAGCTACACTGAGACCTTAGAAAAGTTTAGCAATATTGCTACTCGCTCAGAACACTCTATTTCTTGGAAAAATTTAACTTGGCCAACCGTGTCACTCTTTAATGCGAAAAATTTTACTCAATCACAAGAGGAAGTATTTCAGCAATTACAAATCGAAGATTTATGGTTATCTTATTTTTGCATCTCCACCAATTTAAGCACCAGCAATGAAGAAATCTTACGCAGCGGCACTTTATGGGAAAAAACACGTGCCAGCTCAGCATTACCCGGCATTATACCACCCATGGTATTAAACGGAGATATTCATATGGACGGTGGATTATTAAATAATTTACCCGTCGATGTGATGCGCCAATTTGTTGGCGTAAGAGGGAAAGTCATTGCTATCGATTTAAATAGTTTTGCGCCTAACCACAAAAAATATATTTTTCCACCTATTCTTACTTTTATTGATTTATTAAAAACAAAATTTAAATGGGGTCAAACTCAATATAAATTCCCAAGATTTATTGATACATTTTTCCGTGGTTTATTTGTTGGATCTTTTTTAAAATCTAAACAAAATGGTACAGCTGCGAATATTTATGTTTGTCTGCAATTAAATAAATTTAAGTTATTAGCATCAAACAAAGAACAAGCAGCACAGCTAATCGAAATTGGCTATCAGGAAACATTGTTAAAATATTTATATGATGTGAATAAAAAAAACTAATCTATATTGTAAAAATAGTACGCTCTTACTGAGCCGCGACTGTCAGGGAGCGTTACTAGAGCGTTAGTAGCTTTGCTGGGGTCATAACGCTCCCTAACGGTCGCGGCTCGGTTACATAATGGTTCGGTTACAGAACGGTTCAGTCACACAGCAGCTCGATTACACAGATTGTAATATAGAATCCAAACCACACACCCCAGCAATCGACATTAACTGCGGCGGAATATTTTTAAAACTAATCGGTTTGTTATGCTGCTTTGCCCACTTAAGCCATTCAACTAACAAAGCTAAACCCGCGCTATTACTTGCTTGCACTGCAGAAAAATCAAAATGCAATTCAGCACATTGAATTAATAATGGCAAACTTTGTTCCCACAAAGCTGCCACACTAAAAAAATTAAAATCGCCGGCAACGAGCAGGCGATTATTTTCTAAAGTAAGAGTAGCTGTTTTTGTTAGCAAAATTTAAGTTCCATCATTTGACGAATTATGGTTAGCAAGGTCTTTAATTAAATTAGCCATATCTTCATGATCTAATTTATCAGCAAATTGTGATCGAAAACTTTGTAACATACTGATACCTTCAACCACCATATCATATAATTTCCATTGCGAACCCGCTCTCACTAAATCATAACTCACTGAAATGGATGGGCCATCAGAACGGATAATTTGGCTGTCTACTTTCACCGTATTTTTGCCAGCAGAACCACCACGAACAGGATAAAACTTTATGGTTTGATCTGTGTACTCAGCTAAAGCGGAAGCATAGGTTCGCTGTAATGTAATCGTAAATTCACGCTTAAACTGTGCTCGTTGTGCTGGCGTTGCTGAGCTCCAGGTACGCGCTGGCAATACTCGCCTCGACATTTCATCAAGATCCGCATGTGGCACCACAATCTGATTAGCCAGAGAATAAACTCGTGATGGATTACTTTTTAATGTAGTACCTTGTGCTCTCAAAGCAGACATCATTTCATCCGCAATGGATTGCAATAAGCGCACGGGATCACTTGCATCAGCCGCATAATTGTTTCCTATCCAACACATTGAAACCAATAATAGAGCCATGGTAATTAATTTAGAAAAATTTTTTTTCATTGCTAATCTCCCGTCGTTGTTGCGTTTGGTTTGTTAAAATTACTTAATGTCTGTCGTTTAAATCAATCACCATTCAGCGACGAGAGAGCGTGTGAGTGTGGTACTTAAAATACCGCTCCAAGCGAAACATCCTGGTTTTAGGCTTGCCATCCATGGCAAGCAAGTCGCTTTATTTTAAGTACCACACTCACACGCTCTCTCGTCGCTGAATGGTGATTTAAACTATTAAATAATTACTTTTTCTTCTCCCCACCCGGAGCATCACTTGATTTATTATTACTTAACTTAAACATCAACTGACCAATTAACTTTTCTAAAATCATAGCCGAGTGTGTATCGGTTATCTCACTACCTTGTTTTAAAAACGTTGCGCTATACATCGGTGTAATAGCAACATAATTATCACCTAACAATCCTGCTGTCATAATACTCGCAGAAGAATCACTGGGGATATCATTCACTGAATCGCGAATCCGCATTTTTACTACGGCTTTAAATGTTGTGGAATCCAAATTAATGCCGGTTACTTCACCTACTGTTACACCACCCATCTTAACAGCAGAACGCACTTTTAATTGACCCACATCTTCAAATGCCGCGGTGACAGCGTAACCTGGCTCTTGAAAAAAACTCGTTAATCCACTCACTTTAAATGCCAACGTAATTAAAGCCAAAATAGTCACTAATAAAAATAAACCTACAGCTGTTTCAATAGTCCGCTGCGATAACATCACCATCCCCCTATCATCATCGCGGTTAATACAAAGTCCAAGCCCAATATCGCTAATGAAGAAAACACAACCGTACGCGTTGTTGCATTAGCAATACCCGCGGACGTAGGCTCTGCATCATAACCCTGATATACAGCTATCCAAGACACCACAAAACCAAACACAACACTTTTAATCAAGCCATTAATAATATCCGCATGAAATTCAACGGACGATTGCATATTTGACCAAAAAGTTCCTGCATCCACACCTAACCATTTTACTCCCACCAAATATGCACCATAAATTGCGGTAAGATTAAAAATAGTTGTTAGTAAAGGCATCGAAATAAATCCACCCCAAAGCCGCGGCGAAATAACACGTTGTAGTGGATCAACCGCCATCATTTCCATACTGGATAATTGCTCAGTGGCTTTCATTAAACCGATTTCTGCTGTTAAAGCAGACCCTGCGCGCCCAGCAAATAATAATGCCGTGACAACGGGCCCTAATTCACGTGCGACACTTAATGCTACCATAGGACCGAGCTCAGCAGTGGCACTAAATTTCGCTAAAATATGATAACCTTGCAAAGCCACGACCATACCAATAAATAAACCTGACACAATAATAATAGCGAGTGATAACACACCTTCAGCAAAAATTTGTTGAATTAATAGCGGCAAACCTTTACGAAAATTAGGCACACGTAAAATGACACTTAATAACAACAACCCCGCTTTACCATATTGACGTAATAGATGCAGACCAAAACGCCCTAATGAGGCTATCGAATTCATGAACCACTCCTCATTAAATCTTGTTCTAAGCTCAATGCTGGAAAGTGAAAAGGCACAGGGCCATCCGGATAACCATGCATAAATTGCTGTAATTGCGCGGAATTATTTTGACTAATCGATGCCGGTGTACCTTGACCAATAACTTTGCCATCAGCAATCACATAAACGTAATCAGCAATTCCTAATGTTTCTTCCACATCATGCGAAACAATAATGGTTGTTAAACCTAAAGCATCGTTCAAGGTACGAATTAATTTTACTAAAACACCTAATGAAATAGGATCTTGGCCAGTAAACGGTTCATCATACATAATTAAACTAGGATCTAAAGCAATCGCACGCGCTAAAGCAACTCGTCGCGCCATACCGCCAGATAATTCGCTTGGCATTAATTCATGCGCGCCACGTAAACCCACCATTTCAAGCTTAGTGAGGACGAGTGTTCGGATCATACTGTTTGATAAACGAGTGTGTTCGCGTAAAGGAAAGGCAACGTTTTCAAAAACTGTCAGATGCGTAAATAACCCACCGACTTGAAATAACATACCCATTTTTTTGCGTAATTTATACAGTGAGCGCTGACTAAGCTGATGAATATTTTGGCCATCAACAATGATTTGACCCTGATGAGGTTTTAACTGAGCACCAATCAAACGGAGTAAGGTTGTTTTCCCTGTACCACTCGGCCCCATGATTGCTGTCACTTTTCCACGCGGTATATGGATATCGACACCATGAAAAATGGGCCGGCCATTGCGCTGAAAATCTAAATGACTTATTTCAACTAAATTTTCCATCTCATCCCTATAGCACCCTTGCGACTTTACCTAACTACTCAGCAGTTAGAGAGCTTGGTGGGCACGCTGCGCTTTGCCCACCCTACAAAAGCTTGTCATGCCAGCGCGCTTCTAGCTGGCATCTAGTAGGGTGGGCAAAGCGCAGCGTGCCCACCAAGCTCCCTGGCTGCTGAATAGTTACAACTTTACCCTCTATGATACAAGGTGTTAGCCAATTAAAAAACTTTTTTATCAGGTAATATGTTACATCACCATCAAAACACGGTAATATACGCACAAAAGCTATCTTTAAAGGAAAACCTATGCAAGACGTTGAAAAATTATGCGCCCTAGGACGAGCGGTTATCGAGACAGAGGCTCAATCTATTCAAGCACTTAGCGTTCGCATTGATGCTCACTTTGCTAAAGCGTGCCAACTTTTATTGGATTGCCAAGGCCGCATCATTGTCATGGGTATGGGAAAATCTGGACATATTGCTCGAAAAATTGCTGCCACCTTTGCCAGCACGGGTAGCCCAGCCTTTTTTATCCACCCTGGCGAAGCCAAACATGGCGACTTTGGTATGATTACTCAACACGATGTATTATTGGCTATCTCTAACTCCGGTGAAACTGAGGAAATTTTATCCATCCTCCCTTTTCTTAAACGTTTAAACTTACCGCTCATCACTCTTACTGGCAAAGATCAATCCACGCTTGCCAAAGCAGCGACCATTAACATTGATGTGAGTGTTGAAAAAGAAGCTTGTCCATTAGGTCTTGCTCCTACTTCAAGCACCACCGCAGCGCTAGTGATGGGTGATGCTCTTGCTATTTCTTTATTAGAAAAGCGCGGCTTTACCGCAGAAGACTTTGCCTTATCTCATCCAGGTGGCATTCTCGGTCGCAGATTGTTATTAAAAGTGGATGAAATCATGCATATCGGTGATGCTATTCCTAAAGTTGATTTTGATGCGACGCTAAAAGCTGCACTCATGGAAATGACACAAAAAAAATTAGGTATGACCACCATTATTAATCGCGATAATCAACTTGCGGGTATTTTCACTGATGGTGATATACGCCGTGCTTTTGATAATAATGCTGATATTCACAAAACCAATATTCAAGAAATTATGTCAAAAAACCCTAAAGTCATCAGCCCAGGAATGCTAGCTGCTGAAGCCTTACACATTATGGAAAGCTATAAAATTACTTCTTTAGTTGTCATTGACAAAAACCGCAGTCCCTTAGGCATAGTCCACATGCACGATATTCTCCGTGCTGGAGTTATGTAATGACGCGCTTATGACACTAAAAAATGCCATGATTTGCCTACTCTTGATTATCGCTATCAGTTTAAGCACATGGTCAATTTTAGTTTCTACCCAATCCAAACCACATTTACAAGTTGAAAACTCTAATTTACCCGATGCTGTTATGGAAAATGTAGTTGCTCTGATTCTGAATAAAGAAGGCACTCCCTCACTAAAAGTAACAACACCGAAAATGACGCATTACGCCAGCAATGATGCCACTGAAATTGAAAAGCCTATCGTAACCGTTTATCGACACTCCCCTAACCCTTGGCACATTAGCTCTAACTATGCCAAAGCCAGCAAAGGAATCAGTGAAATTCTTTTTTGGGATCATGTTGTCTTGCACCACCTAGAAGATAAAGAAAATCCCACCACAACCATGAGCACAGATACCTTAACTATTTTTCCCGATAAACAAACAGCACAAACAGACCAAGCCATTACGATTAAACAACCCGACACAATAGTCCACGCCATTGGTATGCTAGCCAACATGAATAATGGTACGATTGAGCTTCTATCAAAAGCGGAAGGCGAATATGCCCCTACCTCTTAATAGTGCTTTACGATGTGCATCGACAGCTATTTTAATGTTGATATGGGTTTTTTCTTGCTATGCGCTACCCAAAGATAATGAACAAGCCATTCAAATTCTCGCTGATTCTAGCTTAATTAATTACAAAACAGGTGTTAATATTTACGAAGGCAATGTCGCGATTAATCAAGGCAGCACTCACCTACTTGCTGACCGAGTCGTTACTAAAAATAATACGCAACATAAAATGGCCGAAGCAACTGCCTATGGAATAAAAAAATTAGCCGAATACTCCACCTTACCAAAAGAAAATGATCCAGTGCTCACAGCCAAAGCAAAAATTATTCGCTATTATCCGCCAAAAGCAACAGTTATCTTAGAAGACCATGTCATCGTTACACAAGGCGAAAATAGCTTTCATGGCGCGCTCATTGTGTATAATATTCAAGATCAAACCGTGACGGCACCGGCCAACAACAATGGCCGAGCTGTTATTATTATCGAACCGAAGCAAGTAAAAACATGAATACATTACGCATTCAAAATTTAAGTAAAAAATATAAATCACGCACCGTGGTAAAAAACGTTTCATTAGAATTGGAACGTGGCACTATCGTCGGCCTACTCGGGCCTAATGGCGCTGGAAAAACGACTTCTTTTTATATGATAGTGGGTTTAATCAGCTGCGATGAAGGGAGTATTTTTTTAGATGACAAACCGATTACCACATTACCTGTCCATGCACGTGCTCAACTGGGTATTAGTTATCTTCCACAAGAAGCTTCTATTTTTCGCAAGCTCTCTGTTGCTGATAATATTATGGCGATTCTTGAATTACGCCAAGAACTCAATAAAGAACAAAGAATCATTCAACTCGATAAACTCTTAAAAGAATTTCACATTGAGCACATTCGTGACACCTTAGGTATTAGTCTATCTGGCGGCGAGAGACGACGTGTTGAAATTGCACGAGCATTAGCAACCGAGCCCAAATTTATTTTACTGGATGAACCCTTTGCGGGCATTGATCCTATCTCAGTCATCGATGTTAAAAAAATTATTTCCCATTTACAAGCACGTGATATTGGCGTTTTAATCACTGATCATAATGTACGTGAAACTTTAGATATCTGCGAACGCGCCTATATTGTTAATCAAGGGGAAATTATTTGTGAAGGCACCCCACAAGAAGTACTTAAAAACCAGCAGGTAAGAACGGTTTATTTAGGCGAAGAATTTAATTTATAAACTCAGGAGAAACCTTATGCAAATTAATTTCACTGGACAAAATATTGAGATCACGCAAGCATTAAAAACGGTAGCAACTGAAAAATTACAAAAGTTAGAAAAACGATTTACTCACATTAGCAACATAAATATTATTTTCAGAGTCGAAGGTGTATTTCAAATCACTGATGCGACCGTTATTGTTAACAAAACAACATTACATGCTTCAGCGAAAGCGGACGATATGTATAAAGCGATTGATGAATTAGTTGATAAACTCGCAACACAAATGACCAAGCACAAAGAAAAATTAACCAATCATCGTTGATGGTAATAATTTTAAAATGATAAATGAATCCATTACTATCATTAATAAATTTGGCTTACATACCCGTGCTGCGGCTAAACTCGTCGCGACGGCTAATCAATTTGAAAGTAAAATTGAAGTGGTCTATCACGAACAAACCGCTAACTGCAAAAGTATTATGAGCATTATTGTGATGGGAATTACTCAGAATGCGGTACTACAACTGATTATTTCTGGTGCTGATGAGAGGGAGGCATGGGCAGCGATAACGGCTTTGATTCAGAATCGGTTTGGTGAGGCTGAATAGAACGGTGGGCACGCTGCGCTTTGCCCACCCTACGTCCTATTCATATGATTATATTATAAAATATCAACCGTAGGGTGGGCAAAGCACAGCGTGCCCACCGTTCCTATGACTTCACACCCAATACACATCACAAAAAACCCCAAATAATGTTTTGACATAGCACAAAAAATGGATAAAATTAGCGCTGTGGAAGCTATGTCTATTAGGTAACGCAAGTTAATGGCCAAAAAGAGTACAAGTAAACTCCTGATGCCTTAGACCGAGTGTTACCTCATGCCCATAACTTTAGCAGGCAACTGCTAACACAACGAGGAGGAACAGAAAGAAATTGAGAACACATCAAAATAATGAGCAAGAATTGACCCATTTATTAGCAAGTCCGCCGACTGTCCCTGCGTTTGATTTTAACTCACGATCTGAGTTAATGTCACACAAGCTAAATGTTACCGCAAAAGAAAAAGCACTGACAGCCACCAACGCAGCTCAGGAAAGCTTGGGAACAGCAGGTTTTTTATCAGCCCTCCATATATTCATCTTTTATACATCTCTTGAAGAAGGTGGCATTGGCTTAACCATAGGCGCAGCCGCAGGCATAGGAGCATTAAGTGCACTTAGTGTTGCCACCCTCGCTATTACCATCCCACTTTCGTATATGACTTACCGAAATTATATTCGGGAATCAACTAAGTTAGAAGCCGCTATTATAAAAGAAGAAGTCAACCGCAAAAGATATCGTGACGAATTATTTTTAGATTTACTCATACTAAAATGTTTATGTGACGATGATGATGAAAAGGAATTTCAGCACTACATAAATCAGCTCAACCTTAATAACGCTGAAATTAATAAAGCAAATTTATTAGAACAAGTTAATGCGATGTATCTTAACCCGGCATTTCGAGGACAGGCTCCTGTACTTAACGATGCTATAGCCGATTTTAAAAATGATAACCTCACATCACAATCACTTGCTCAACGCTTAGCAAATAGCGCACTCAATCGTGACAGAGAAGAACGACTTTGCGTCATTCAAGAATTAAAAAAAATCGACCAAGAGCTAGATGAAAAAATCTATTCAAGCTTTCAGCGTATTCCTATTTTTGACGCTGTCGAACGCGGTGAAGCTATTGCCGAGGGCGTCAATAAAGCTTTATGCATGGGCTTTGTTTTATTCAGCACCATCACAACCTTTGTTGAAATTTGCATTACTGCTGGATTTTGTGCTGCACTTGCTGTCACTGGTTGGGGTGCAATTATTATTGCTTTAGTCATTGCCTGCGCAGTCTTTGGTGCCGGAGTGGGTCTTGGAAAACAAAAAAATTTACAACGTGAAGAGTTACAAAATCAACTTCATCAGCGCAATGGAACGTTAATTCAAGCAAAAAGAAGCACGCAAACTTTAATTACTCAAAAACTCAGGCTTAATGCCCAAAAGGCAGAAATGCCTAATGTTGTTGCGCCTGAAAAGAATAATATTGCAGATTTACAAACACGCTTAGCTGCAGCAGAAAAACAAAACACACAGCTGTCAGCAAGCATCAAAAAACTAGAAGAAAATAATGCCGCACTATCAAGCCAACTACAAAAATTTACTAATCCACCAGCAAATAACAACTTACGTATGTTTGATGTACAACAAGCTGGCTCTGCTGCTAATTCTGCTGAAATGCCTACTAAAATTACATCATATGCTGCTATGTAATTTAAAACGGTGGGCACGCTGCGCTTTGCCCACCCTACAACTGCCTACTAAAATCACATCATATGCTGCTGTTATGTAATTTAAAACGGTGGGCACGCTACGCTTTGCCCACCCTACAAAAAATTATAAAAAAATCATTCCCCAGCAATCGTCATATCCGCCAACAAAATCGAACCTGTTTGAATATTCCCACGTTGATCAACATCATTACCAACTTCAACTAAATTGGCATACATTTCACGTAAATTTCCAGCAATCGTAATCTCTTCAACAGGATATTGTATCTCACCATTTTCTACCCAAAAACCACTTGCGCCGCGAGAATAATCACCGGTTAATAAATTAATTCCCTGCCCCATTAATTCTGTCACCAACAAACCCGTACCCATTTTTTTTAACAAACCAGCTAAATCACGATCACCCGTCGTCACAAATAAATTATGCACACCACCTGCATTTCCTGTTGTTTTCATTCCTAGCTGACGCGCAGAATAAACTCCCAGCACATAATTCTGCACAACACCTTGATCAACAAATACATTTGGTCGTGTCGCAACACCATTATCATCAAATGGCGCGCTGCCTAACCCTTTCGGTAAATGCGGTTTTTCTTCAATACGAATATGTTGCGGAAAAACTGGCGTATGCAAACTATCTAATAAAAAAGAGGATTTACGATATAAATTGCCGCCTGAAATAGCACTTAAAAAATGACCCAATAAACTACGTGCTTCTTCTGCTGCAAAAATAATAGGAGCTTTACGCGTTGATAATTTTCGGCCATTTAAACGGCGTACGGTACGTTCAACGGCTTTATTTGCTACATCCGTAATTGAATCTAATAAAGCAGGATCACAAGAGGTCGTATAATAATAATCACGCTGCATATCATCGCCCTGTTTAGCAATTAAAACACAGCTAATATCATGTCGCGTGGTCGAGTACATGCCAATAAAACCATTCGTATTGCCATACACTCCCCACACTTGACCAGTAGAGACAGCAACATTTTCTGAATTGACTATGCGTTTATCTTTTGCAAAGGCTTTACTTTCACACTCACAAGCTAACTCTATCGCATGCTCTACTGAAATATTCCAAGGAAAAGCCAACTCTATCTCAGGGTAATGAAAAGCGAGCTCTTTTTGACCAGCTAACCCTGCACAAGGGTCTTCATCAGTAAAGCGAGCAATATTGCATGCCGCCTGCACAGCAGAACGAATTGCATCCGGTCTTAAATCAGTTAAACTTGCTGAACCCGTCCGCTTACCTAAATAAACCGTAATATCCAGGCTCTTATCTTGATTGTATTCAATAGACTCAACATCACCTTGCCGAGCAGAAACAGAAAAGCCTTTATTGATCCCTAAATCAACTTCTGCACTCGTCGCCCCCTGTTTTAATGTCTCTTCTAAAATAGCAGAAACAACGTTTTTTAACTGCGAAGGATTCAAATCTGACACTGGAACATTCAACATATGTAATTCTCTTCAAGAGGCTATACTAATTTAAATGATTTTATAGTATCTTAGGCGCTCTTGATAGAGTTCTATCAATATCAATAATTTATTTACATGGAGATCTACAATGAAATTAATCGCAACTTTTGCTGCTGCTACCTTGTTAGCTGCTTCTACCTTGGCTTTCGCTGATGATGCAAACAACTTAAACGATGCTACCCAAAACGCAGCAGCGCCACAACAATTAGCTGATGCGAGCGCTACTGATGCTGCTGCTCCAGCTGCAACAACTCCAGCTGCTGCATCAACCGACGCTGTTGCTGCACCAAAAGCTAAAAAGAAGCATCATGCAAAGAAAAAACATCACGCTAAGCCTGTAGACGCTGCACCAGCTGATGCTGCTGCTCCAGCTGCTGATGCATCTGCTCCAGCTGCTCAATAAAAAGCTAGATCAGTAATGGATGAATCGGATAACACTCTCTCGCCCCGCCCGAGTAAATCGCAGCGTAAGCGAGAGGTGTTAGCCTTACAAAAACTAGGGGAAGCTCTAGTACAACTCTCAACAGCTCAACTAGCAACTATTCCTTTAGATCCCACTCTTGCTGAAGCCATTAAAATGGCTCAAACATTAAAACCACGCGAAGGAAAACGCCGACAATTACAGTTTATTGGCCGCTTAATGTGCGAAGTGGATGTTGTACCTATTCAAGCTGCGTTAGATAAACTAAAGCATAAAGATCAGCAAAATAAAGCGCATTTTCATCAAATAGAGCGCTGGCGGGATAAATTAATTGCTGAAGGCGACGATGCCATTCAAGCATTAGTCCTGCAATTTCCACAAATAGATATTGATCGACAACAATTACGCCAAACACTACGTAAAGCGCAACTCGATAAAAAAATGGCTAAAAATACCGGCGGTGAAACTGAATTATTTCGCTATTTGCGTGAATTAATTCATAGTCGCTAAGTTCTCGTAACTATTTTTGGTGGGCACGCTGCGCTTTGCCCACCCTACAAAAAATTATAAAATGTAGGGTGGGCAAAGCGCAGCGTGCCCACCAAACTCTCTCATCGCTGAATATTACATTAACTATGGTTTGTCCCACCCACCGTCATCGCATCCAATTTTAATGTCGGTTGACCTACACCCACGGGAACACTTTGACCATCTTTTCCACAAATGCCAATACCGCTATCGAGCTCTAAATCATTTCCGACCATGGAAACTCGATTTAATACATCGGGCCCATTACCAATTAACGTTGCGCCTTTGACTGGTACCGTTATTTTGCCATCTTCAATTAAATAAGCTTCACTGGCTGAAAAAACAAATTTCCCCGACGTAATATCAACTTGACCACCACCAAAATTAACTGCATAAATTCCACGTTTAACGGAAGAAATAATTTCTTCTCGCGTTGACTCGCCCGCCAACATATAAGTATTCGTCATACGTGGCATAGGCAAATGTGCATAAGATTCACGTCGACCATTACCGGTTGATTGCATTCCCATTAAGCGCGCATTGCGTTTATCTTGAATATAGTTTCGCAAAATACCTTTTTCAATTAATACCGTACATTGAGTAGGAATACCTTCATCATCAATATTGAGTGAACCCCGACGATTCGGCAAAGTGCCATCATCAACAATAGTGCAAAGAGTGCTGGCGACACGTTCACCTAAACGGCCTGAAAATGCGGATGTTCCTTTACGATTAAAATCGCCTTCTAAACCATGACCAATGGCTTCATGTAACAGTACGCCAGGCCAACCTGAACCTAATACCACAGGCATGGTACCGGCTGGTGCTTCAACCGCTTCAAGGTTAACTAAGGCTTGGCGAACCGCTTCTTGAGCATATGCTTCTGCTCGCCCATCCGTTAAAAAATAACTATAATCAAAGCGGCCACCACCACCGGCATAGCCATTTTCTCTCCGCCCATTTTGCTCAACAACAACGCTTACATTTAATCGAACTAAAGGACGGATGTCTGCTGCTAAATGACCATCGCTTGACATCACTAAAATAGTTTCATGTTCAGCAGCTAAGCTCACACTCACTTGAATAACGCGCGGATCTTGTTTACGCGCGCAAGCATCCACGCGCTGCAAAAGCGCTACTTTTTCTGTTTCACTTAATGAAGTAACGGGGTTCGCTGGCAGATATAATTCATGCCCAGTGGATTTTTGCCAAGCTTTAATTTGTTGCTCGCCACCTGCTTTACTAATACTACGAGCAGCATGAGCGGCTTGTTCTAATGCCGGCATGACAATATCATCTGAGTAAGCAAAACCTGTTTTCTCACCATTCATGGCTCGCACACCCACTCCACGATCAATGTTAAAACCACCGCCTTTAATAATTCCATCCTCTAAAACCCAAGATTCAGAATAACTCGATTGAAAATACAAATCTGCATTATCAATTGCAGCGCCTAAGACACCACTCAAAACCCGCTGCAATTGATTATCCGTTAATCCAGAGGGATCCAATAAATCTTGGCGTGCGAGGTTAATAAAGTTTGTCATGTATTTTCCACCTTTCAAAGTTAGGCATAATAAGTTAAATTGTTATTATATGAATTCTATGTGCAAAAAGGATATAGCCATGAAACGATTATACTTGCTTATGATAATTTTTATAGGATTTACTCTCGTAGCTTGCACCACCTCCAATTCAACCTCACCTTACAAAGATAGTCCTAAAATTAAACAACCTGTACCTAAAATAGTAAGCCAAGATAATCCTCACGCAACTGTACTAAAATTAAAAAGCCCAATTACCGTGGCGCTTTATTCAGCCGGTACACGACCCGAACACCCTTATAAAATCATCGCTAAAAAAAGCATCTCAAAATACAATTTAGTTGGAATCAAACGGCAAGAAGCGGTTATTCACGATGCATTGCGGAATATCGCTGCCTCTATGGGTGGTGATGCGGTCATTAACATTACTAAAGATGATAAAAAAGTGACCTGTGAGGTGGTTAGGTTTGAAAATAAGGGCTGGGGATAATTGCACATGAAAAAGGTGGGCACGCTGCACTTTGCCCACCCTACATTTTTATAATTTTTTGTAGGGTGGCCAAAGCGCAGCGTGCCCACCAAACTTAGCTAATGTATATACACAACATAGACCACTATAGTAAACTAATAAGTAACAATCGTAATAAATTTACACCCCTAACAATCTGACCATCTGCAAGAGGAGTGAATTATGCGTAACCGTTATGCCCTCTCAACACTGACTACCCTCTTTTTAAATATCATTCTATCCACTACTGCACTTGCCGATTCCGCAAATGGCGCGGGAAAATTCATTTTTGATATGAAACACTATGATGATGAACCTGCTGCCACTTTTTATACAGAAATAAAAAAAGACGGTAGCTTTGCTAAAGATACTGATGACTTTAACGCCTTACTCAATATTCCTGAAAACGTTAATATTGTTTTTGATAAAGCGAAAGAAGGGCCTAATTATCTAGGAAGTAAAAAAACCATTACGCTTGATTACGATATGTTTGAGATAACCGAATTATTATTTCATAAAAACTATCCTGATCAAGATCAAGCTGCAGAGTTTGAATATGCGGTTAACGTCAATCGCTTTTTTCTCTACCATGAACTAGGCCATGCTTTAATTGATGTCTATCACCTACCCATGGTTGGCGATGAAGAAACCACCGCAGATAATTTAGCAGCTATGTTTGCCTTAGAATTTACCGATAAAGGCTGGGAAATCGTAACTGATGCGGCAGACTTTTTTGATCTATTACGCAAAGCACGTGAAGATGACCAGCTTGAAGATACTTACTGGGATGAACATCGCATGGATAGCCAACGCTATTACTATCTCCTCTGCATGGCTTATGGTAAATATCCAGAAGAAACTAAAAAAGAATTAGAAAGCTATAAAGACAATGATTTAAATAAGTTTATTGAAGAAAGAGGCGATCGCTGTGCTGCAGATTATCAAGATTCCCTGGCAAAATGGAAACAACTTTTAGATCCTCATATGAAAACAAGCAAAGATCAGTAAGGAAATGGTGGGCACGCTGCGCTTTGCCGCTTTGTCATGCCAGCGTGCTTCTAGCTGGCATGACAAGTTTTTGTAGGGTGGGCAAAGCGCATGCCCACCAACCAACTAAACATCCCCTAACAACATTTTCCCATTCTTAAACACAACCTCACGTTGCGGATAAGGTGGCTTAATTTCATGTTTTTCAAATATATCCCAAATAGCCGCTAATACTTCTGAACGCACAGCCATTCTTGACACCACTTGACGAATATTAACGTAATAGCGAATTTCAAATTCAATTTCATCTGCCATTTCTTTAAGGAAAACTTCAGAGACTGGCTCCTTAAGCACGTCTTTGTGTTCCGCCAAAACATGGTAAATCATTTTTTGAATCTCATGGGGATTATCCAAACGATTCACTTTTACGGAAAAAACAGTTCGCACTGTATTATCTTTTGCTGTCCAGTTAATAAAAGGCTTACTAAAGATTTCTGCATTGGGAACAACTAATTCCATATAATCCCAAGTCCGTATCGTCACCGCTCGACTACCAATATGAATAACATCACCATCTAAATTATTAATGGTAACGGTGTCTCCCACACGCAAAGGACGTTCGATTAATAATAAAAATCCACAAGCAAAATTATTAAATAAATCTCGTAGACCTAAACCAACAGCAAAGAAAAATGCCCCTGCAACCACCGCAAGCGCTCTAAAATCAATACCTAAGACCCGCAAACAAATTAAAATGCCAAGCGCGACTGTCATATATTGACTTAATATAGCAATGCTATTACGTAAACCTAAATCTTTAGTTCGCGACATTAAAAAACGATAAACAAATTCTCGCGTCCAACGCGCAGCCCAAAATAACAAAGAAATGACCACCGCCACTTCAATCACACTCAAAGGAGTAATTGTTGTGTTTAGTACATCCACCAAATGATAAAGCAATAATTTATTTAATCGCTCTACCACCGGTGATTGTTGGTCCCAACCATAAAATAAAAATAACATTGCCCAAGCAAATAAAAAAATTCCAACCCGTAAAACCTTATCAATGGGTTTTAAAAATGCTTCTGTCCACAACCAACCATTCGTCACATGTCGAATAACAATATAGGAAGCTCGCTCCATACACTCAATTAACAGGCCACGCAAAATAAGATAAGCCACTAAAACAAGCAAAAATACACTTTCATACCACAACATAGTCATGACTAAATTGACATAACCAAACAAACCAATAGCTGAATTAGTCAACAATATCAGTGGAACAAATAAACCTAATAAACGGACTACGCGCTTCAAATAAGTGCGGCGATCATCGATATAAGGCAAAATCAAATCTGGAATGATAGTCCAAGAACGCAAATAAAAAATAGAAACAATAAAAACATACAACAAAAACAATCGACCAAATAAATCTTGTACTTCATAAATAATCGGTAACTGATATAAAAACACACATAACATGGTGACTATACCGCCGACCCATACAACCCATTTTAAATTACGATACAAGCCTATATCACCACCGGTATTATCATGTACCGACTCAACTAATACCAATCTTCCAGCTGTTAACATCGCCTTAAAAAATAACCAAACAAAGCTGAGATAAATAATAAACATAAAATTTTGTTGTTCAATGCCACACAAAATAAATAATGCACAAATATTTATTATGGCGGCAATATCAATTAAATTTCGTTGCAACAACCTCATCCCCAACCACTTGAGATTAATGTGGCCCAACTCATGATCTGCCATTCCAGATAACTTGTTTTTTAAATAACGATAAACAAAATAAAATACCGCAATAAAACCAACTTGCAATGCCGTCAAAAAAACCAGCCATTCCGCACTCATCGCATGAAATGTACTATAGACCCGACTGGAAAAACCTTTTACCACCTGAAAAGTCAGCGTCGGCACCCACAAAAGCTGCTTACCCAAATCCCACCACGCAGCATTACCATAACCTGGCAAACTTTGGCGTGATGACAGCTCTCTATGCAAAGCAGTTGCCGCTGTTATACGCAACTCATTCAGCTGCTGGTTTAAAACAAAGACATTTTTTAATGCATCCGAATATTGCGCCTCTAAATCAGCTAAGTCTGCAATAGCTACCTGGTTTTTTTGACTGCTTGCCGTACTTTGCGTTAAAAAATATTTACGCTTATTTAAAATGGATAACCGCGCTTGTAATAGCCCATCAACCCGGCCTAATTGTTTGGTCAATAACTGGGTTTGCTCTACAATTTTATTTAATAAATTAACCGAAATACTGCGTGCAATCGAAACAGTATATTGTCGGCTTTGATCACGATAACGTGCAATTAACATTTGCAAATAAGTAAAATTGACGTTTTCATTTGCTAAAAATATTTCGTTTTCTAATTTTTCAACCGCTGTTTTATCAATAATTTTGGCGGTTTCGCTCTGATTTAATTTATTAGTCAATTCATTTAACTGCTGCAGCCAATACGTTTGTTGGCGTTGAAAATTAATTTCTGATTTTTCTTGCTGCTCTTTTAATCGCATAATCGTATATGATTTTAAAACACTGGCTGTGCGTCGATATTTTGCTTTTTGTAACTCCAAGACTGACTCTGCCATTTCAGCCAGTTTCTTCAAAATATCAGAGCGTGACCTTTCCAAAGCTAATAAACTTTTTTGATATTTTAGTTCTGATTGAAATGCACTGAGATTGCTTGCCACACTGCTGGGTATGGTTTTTATACCAAAAATATTTAAAATATTCAGCTGATTTTCCAAATCCTGAATATGCTTTTCAATCCGCGATATGGTTTGCTGCGACTCAGTCAACTCAATATTCAAACTGTCTAAATTAGATTTGGCTACTGTAATTTCTAAACCAATTTGCTTCAATAACTGCGTATTAACTTGATCCATTGCTAATTGATTATCAGAGCGATGCTGCAAAACTTGCAACTGATTGCTTGCTTGAGTTAAGCGATTTTTCAATAAATCAACTTGTTGTGAAACTAATTTAGTATGGTCAACAAATAAAGCATTATCATCTGCTGCAAGCACACTAACACTAAGAAATAAACTCAGAATAATCCCAGTGATGACGTTAAATTTCAACCATTGCTTCAGCATTAAAAGTTACCTTTTTACCTAAAATACTTAATAAAATAAGCGCGGGAAAGCACGTTAATGAAGCCCAAAAATAAAAACTAACCCAACCTAAATGTTCCGCCATCAAACCGGCGATGGGCCCTACAAAAACTCTCCCTACGGCAGAGAGCGCAGAAAGACAAGCAAATTGCGTGGCACTGTATTTCTGATGACAAAGTGACGTTAAAAATGCTAATAAAGCAATCGTACTCATTCCGCCACAAAAATTTTCAAGAAAAATAGCACTGATCATTAAGCTGTAATTTTTCCCTGCCATCGCTAAAAACATAAACATAAAGTTTGAACAAGCTTGTGCTGCACCAAACAACCATAATCCACGATATAAACCTAATTTCCCTAACAAACTACCACCAAAAAAAGCACCCATGAGTGTTGCAATTAATCCTATGGTTTTATACGCCAACCCAACATCAGTTAATGAAAAACCCAAGCCACGTAATAAAAAATTACTCGTCAATGACATGACTAAAGCATCGCCTAATTTATACAACACAATAAATAATAAAATTAAACCAATCGATTCTTTTTGCAGTAATTGTTGAAAAGAATTTTTTACTGTCGCCACTAAATCCGTTGGTGGTGTTATTAATACAGAGCTGTCAGGCGCAAAATACGTTGGAATAACCGCAAGCGCCATCATCATCGCCATCCACTCATACGTTAAACGCCAGCCAAAATGATCAGCAAACACTAACGCTAAACCACCGGAACAAAGCATTGCCATGCGATAAGCAAAGATAAAGGTTGCCATACCTAAACCACGCTCTTCAGGATATAAAATATCAGTTCGATAAGCATCAACCACGGTATCTTGAGACGCTGAAACAACTGCGATTAATAAAGCTAAAAATCCAATAAATCCAGGATGAAGCTCGGGACTTAAATGAGCCAAAATAAACAATAAGATACACAAGCAAAGTTGAGCGCTCGCTATCCAACCTCGGCGTCGCCCCCAAAAAGGCGGCACAAATCTATCCATTAAAGGAGCCCAAAGAAACTTCCAAACATAAGGAATTCCTACCAGCGAAAGCATGCCTATGCCAATTAAATTAATTCCTGCTTGAGTAAACCATGCTTGCAATGTTGAGCCAATCAGAGCCAACGGCAAACCAGAAGAAATTCCGAAAAAAAAGAGCGCTATTAAACGTGGATTGTTGCTGCGATACCCGAGCATCAGCACCTCGGTTAAATAAAATAATTTAAGGAGTAACTATCCAACAGCCAAGAAGTTTGGTGGGCACGCTACCGCTTTGCCCACCCTACAAAAAATGACAAAATAAATTATAAAAAACGTAGGGTGGGCAAAGCGTAGCGTGCCCACCAAACTTCTTGGCTGTTGAATAGCTACAGATGGAATTAATATTATCATTACTGCTATCGTTTTTACAGCGAAGTTTTATGATGATTTCAACAAACATGATTGCGAGAAACGCAGCAACATGGCAATCTTATTAAAATGAAAAAAACGGATAACAAGGCTTTTTTCAACAATAATAGCTATTTAGCGGTAAGAGGGCGTGGAAGCGTAGTTCTTAAAATAGAGCGACTTGCTTGCCATGGATGGCAAGCCCAAAACAGGGATGTTTCGCTCGGAGCGGTATTTTAAGAACTACGCTTCCACGCCCTCTTACCGCTAAATAGCCATCATTACTTATAACAAACGGAATAATCCCTTATGATTAGCATATTCAATTTATTTTCTATTGGCATAGGCCCTTCTAGTTCTCACACGGTTGGCCCGATGAAAGCAGCTTATCAATTTGTCAATCAAATCGAGCTAGCAAAAACAGCCTCTCTCAAAATAGAATTATTTGGTTCTCTTGCTTTTACTGGCAAAGGCCATGGAACTGATGCTGCCATTTTATTAGGTCTAGAGGGCGCATTACCTACAACGGTTGATCCTGATATTATCCAAACTCGTTTGCAAGAAATTATCCAAACTCAAGCTATTAACCTCAATCAAAAAAAAATCATTGCCTTTGATTTTCTGGCTGATTTTAAATTTAATCTAAAAGATGTTTTGCCTTTTCATACCAATGGCATGCGTTTTACTGCCTATGATAAAAATAAACAAGAGCTTAACTCAGCAATTTATTATTCTATTGGTGGTGGTTTTATTGTCACTGAAGAAGAACTATCGCACCCTCAACCAACGCTTGAACAAGCGATTCCTTACCCTTTCGCAAGCACCAAAGAATTATTAAATCACTGTGAAAACAATCAATTAATGCTGCATGAAGTTATATTAGCGAATGAATCTTGCTTTCACACCCCTGCAGAAATTAATTCACGACTGACTCACATTGCTCAAATCATGCGTGCCTGCATTGAAAAAGGTTGCCATGCGAATGGAGTTCTACCTGGGGGATTAAATATCAAGCGCCGCGCGCCAGGTATTTATCAGAAATTACTCCAAAAAGGTCGGCCCGAAACACATGAGCTCACTGATAGCATGACCTGGTTAAACCTCTATGCCATCGCTGTCAATGAAGAGAATGCCGCTGGCGGACGTGTAGTCACTGCACCCACCAATGGGGCTGCGGGCGTTATTCCTGCGGTATTAAATTATTATATGGATTTTTATCCTGCAGCAAAGCCTCAAGATAGTATAAATTTTTTACTTACTGCGGGTGCCATCGCGGTCCTTTACAAAAAAAGGGCTTCAATTTCGGGCGCTGAAGTGGGCTGTCAAGGTGAAGTAGGAGTCGCTAGCTCTATGGCTGCTGCTGCACTGACGGCAGTACTGGGTGGAACTATTTATCAAGTTGAAAATGCCGCTGAAATCGCCATGGAACACCACCTTGGCATGACCTGCGACCCTATGGGAGGACTAGTCCAAATCCCCTGCATAGAGCGCAATGCGATGGGAGCAGTCAAGGCAGTTAATGCCGCTCGGCTCGCTTTATTAGGTGATGGACAACACTTTGTCTCTCTCGATAAAGTCATCGCCACCATGAAGCAAACTGGTAAAGATATGATGACTATTTACAAAGAAACTTCTTTAGGGGGGTTAGCGGCTAATATTCCTGAATGTTAGCTTGAGTTACTAGACTCGCACAAAATGTTTTTTATTCCGCCGCATTTTTCTTATCTGCCACAAGGTCATCACCGGCCCGGATAGAGCGTAACTAAAGAAACCTAAAAACACCATTTGCGCAGGAGCCACCGCAATCGCAGCAATCAAAAACACTAAAATCACAACACCAAAAAAAGTGACCTTCCCTTTTAAATCAATTTTTTTAAAACTGTTATAACGAAAATGGCTAACCATCGCGACAGCCAAAAAGAGTGTAATAATTGCAGCAGGAATAGCAACTAATAGTCCATTGACCTCATAAATTCCACCCAACCAAACCATACCTGCTAATACCGGTGCGGCTGCAGTACAAGGTAAACCTTGAAAATAGCTTTTATCAATTTCAACCAATTGAGTATTAAAACGAGCTAAGCGTAAAGCCGTTGCTGCAGCATACACAAAAGCCACCAACCAACCTATCTTACCTAAGTGTGATAATGACCAACTATAAACCACTAAAGCCGGTGCCACACCAAATGCCACCATATCGGACAAGCTATCATATTGAGCACCAAACTCAGACTCTGTGTTGGTCATTCTTGCTACCCGACCATCCAAGCCATCAGCTATCATCGATACCAATATTGCTATTGCTGCTATAACAAAATTACCTTTCATCGCTGCAACGATTGAATAAAAAGCCGCAAATAATGCCGCGGTAGTCAGTAAATTAGGTAATAAATATATTCCACGGACTTTTACTACTTTTCTAAAGGATTCTCGTTCCATTGACTACTCCGTTGTGATGCTAAATAACGACTCAACTTTAAGATGACTAGATTGCCACGTCGTTACGCTCCTCGCAATGACTATGTCATCATTCTGCCAACGTAACCATTCAGTAGCCAGAGAGTTTTTGGTGGGCACGCTACGCTTTGCCCACCCTACAAAAAATGACAAAAATAAATTAATGTAGGATAGGCAAAGCGCAGCGTGCCCACCAAACTCTCTGACTGCTGAATAACTCCCTGCCGACCCACAATAAAAACTAATGCCTCTCTCTCAAAGCAGTATTTCTTCTCTTGAATAAAATTTTTTTTCACTTTATTATCGCCCCCCTAAAACGCATTGGATGAGGGATATTAGCTTAATAATAAAAGATTCCCACAAGTTATTCACAGCTCCTGCACATCTTATCCCCTTGTGTCATTTTGAAATATACACTATCTTGTATGTTAACGAGGTAAAACATCCATATGTTGTGTTTACGAATAGCACAGCATTACAATTTTTTGACAACAACCTATAGCGCTCTGGAGGAGCCATGCAAACCGAATTATTGAATCCACTCCGTACCAAAAATGTAAACCCTGAAATTGCGACCACCGCACCAGGCCATATTAAAGTTATCCGTCGTAATGGGACATTGACACCGTTTGACGGTAATAAAATTGCAATTGCCATGACCAAAGCCTTTCTTGCTGTAGAGGGCACTGCGGCTGCAGACTCAAACCGTATTCATGAAACAGTAAAAAATCTGGTTAATAAAATTAACGAGGTCTTTATCCGTCGACTACCCAGTGGCGGCACTATTCATATTGAAGATATTCAAGATCAAGTTGAACTTTCTCTCATGCGTGCTAGCGAACAAAAAATTGCGCGTGCTTATGTTCTTTATCGTGAAGAGCGCCGCAAAGTTCGAGAAAAAGAATTACAAGAAACAGAGACCCATACTACCGCTATGCAAATCCACGTCACCTTAGACGATGGAAAAGTAGTGCCGCTTGATGTCAACCGTTTGTCCAACTTAATCAAAAGTGCTTGCGTTGGCTTAAATGATGTTTCCCCTGCGCATATTATTGAAGATACCCAACGCAACTTATTCGACAAAGTACCGATGAAAGAAGTGGGTAAAGCACTCATTATGTCGGCACGTGTACTCATTGAAAAAGAACCTAACTACAGTTATGTTGCAGCCCGCCTATTACTTGATGATTTACGTAATGAAGCATTAACTTTTTTAGGTCTACCCGCAAATGCTACTTTTGAAGAAATGCGCAGCTTGTATCACGATTATCTTACTGCTTATCTTGATCGTGGTATTCAACTCGAATTAATTGATCCGAAACTAAAAGAATTTGATTTAGTTAAAATTGCAGCGGCCATCAAGCCAGAACGTGATTTACAATTTACTTATTTAGGCTTACAAACTTTATACGACCGTTATTTTATTCATAGTTATGGTACACGCTTTGAAATACCCCAAGCATTTTTTATGCGTGTTGCAATGGGACTTTGCATCAATGAAAAAGAAAAAGAAAACCGGGCCATCGAATTTTATAATCTCTTATCCTCTTTTGATTTTATGAGCTCAACACCCACTCTTTTTAACTCCGGCACTTTACGTCCACAGTTATCTAGCTGCTTTTTAACCACGGTTCCTGATGATCTTGATGGTATTTTTGGTGCGATCAAAGACAATGCTTTACTATCAAAATATGCGGGTGGCCTAGGTAATGACTGGAGTAATGTCCGCGCTATGAGTGCCCATATTAAAGGCACAAATGGCAAATCATTAGGCGTCGTACCTTTTCTTAGCGTAGCAAATGCAACCGCTGTTGCAGTTAACCAAGGTGGAAAACGCAAAGGTGCGGTTTGTGCTTATCTAGAAACTTGGCATAAAGATATTGAAGAATTTATTGATTTACGCAAAAACACCGGTGACGAACGTCGTCGTACTCATGATATGAATACCGCAAACTGGATTCCGGATTTATTTATGAAGCGCGTCATCGAAGAAAAAAATTGGACGCTTTTTTCACCGGATGAAGTACCTGATTTGCATGACTTATATGGCAGCGCATTTGAAAAAGCGTATATTGCTTATGAAGAGCAAGTTGCACGCGGTGAAATTCAAAATGCTAAAACCATACCCGCTGTTTCACTTTGGCGTAAAATGTTAGGCATGTTGTTTGAAACAGGCCATCCATGGATTACATTCAAAGATCCTTGTAACTTGCGCTCACCACAACAACATGTGGGTGTTGTTCATAGCTCAAATCTCTGCACCGAAATTACATTAAACACATCACAAGATGAAATTGCTGTCTGTAATCTTGGTAGTGTTAACTTAATTGCTCACATGACAGAAACTGGCTTAGATCATGAAAAATTACGTCGTACTATCCATACAGCCATTCGTATGCTAGACAATGTTATTGATATTAATTTTTATTCTGTTCCACAAGCACGTAATTCAAACTTCAAACATCGACCTATAGGCATGGGTATCATGGCATTCCAAGATGCACTGTATAAACTGGGCTTACCTTACTCATCTAATGAAGCTATTGAATTTGCTGATCGCTCAATGGAAGTTGTGAGTTACTACGCTATCGAAGCCTCTACTTATTTAGCTGAAGAACGTGGAAAATATTCTTCGTATGAAGGCTCTTTGTGGAGTAAAGGAATATTACCTATCGACTCCATTGAGTTATTACAAAAAAGTCGTGGCATGTATCTCGAACAAGATCGCAAACAAACTCTCGATTGGAAATCATTACGTGATCGAGTAAAAAAAGCCGGTATGCGTAACTCTAATGTATTAGCAATTGCACCTACAGCAACCATTGCTAATATTTGCGGCGTTTCACAATCCATTGAACCCACTTACCAAAATCTATTTGTAAAATCAAATCTTTCGGGTGAATTTACTGTTATTAATCCTTACCTAGTGACTGATCTTAAAAAACTAGGGTTATGGGATGATGTGATGGTCAATGATTTGAAATATTACAATGGTAGTGTATCTGCTATTAGTCGTATTCCAGCGAATTTAAAACAACGTTATGCTACTGCATTTGAATTTGATCCAAGCTGGTTAGTCTATGCTGGCTCACGACGACAAAAATGGATAGATCAATCGCAATCATTAAACCTGTACATGGCAGAACCCTCAGGCAAAAAACTTGATAATCTTTATCGCCTGGCTTGGACATGTGGTTTAAAAACTTCATATTATCTACGTAGTATGGGTGCAACGAATGCAGAAAAATCAACTATCTCAGATACCACACTCAATGCCGTACAGTCGTCAGAACCCAAAGTATGCTTAATCACTGATCCTGACTGTGAAGCTTGTCAATAAGAGGAAATAATAATGATAGATGCAAATAACACGATAGAAAAAAACACCAGCACCGTCATTGGCGGTGCAACGGGGCTTGAATCACTCGAAATGGGCGCTGCCCGAATTCGAGTGGATGATAAACGCATTATTAATTGCCGCGCTGACCTCAATCAATTAGTCCCATTCAAATACAAATGGGCATGGCAAAAATATTTAGATGGCTGCGCAAATCATTGGATGCCAAATGAAATTAATATGGCGGCTGATGTTGCTTTATGGAAAGATCCCGAAGGATTAACCGAAGATGAGCGTATGATTATCAAACGTAATCTAGGCTTTTTTTCAACGGCGGATTCACTAGTCGCCAATAATTTAGTCTTGGCTTTATATCGTCATATTACTAATCCTGAGTGCCGTCAGTATTTATTACGACAAGCGTTTGAAGAAGCATTACATACACATGCTTATCAACATGTTATTCAGAGTTTAGGTATGGACGAGGCAGAAGTATTTAATATGTATCGTGAAGTCCCCGCTGTTGCACGCAAAGCGGCATGGTCATTGCCTTATACTCAAAGCCTGGGTGACCCACACTTTCAAACTGGAACAGTAGAAGCGGATCAACGCTTATTACGTGATTTAATCGCTTTTTACGTGATATTTGAAGGGATTTTCTTTTATGTTGGCTTTGCGCAAGTATTGTCGATGGGGCGCCGCAATAAAATGACCGGCACATCAGAGCAATTTCAATATATTTTACGTGATGAATCTATGCATTTAAATTTCGGCATTGATGTGATTAATCAAATTAAAATAGAAAATCCGCATTTATGGACTGATTCTTTTAAACAAGAAGTCATCGGCATGATCCGCGAAGGTGTTAATCTTGAATATCAATATGCACTTGACACCATGCCGCGCGGTATTTTAGGAATGAACGCTGAAATGTTTAAAGAATATTTGCAGTTCATTGCTAATCGTCGTTGTGTGCAGATTGGCTTAGCACAGGAATATCCTGGCGCCGTGAATCCCTTCCCTTGGATGAGCGAAATGATAGACCTGAAAAAAGAAAAAAACTTTTTTGAAACTCGCGTGACAGAGTATCAAACAGGTGGGGCGTTAAACTGGGAATAATAAAGAGTTTGGTGGGCACGCTGCGCTTTGCCCACCCTACATGTTTTAGTATAACCCATGTTCCATATAATCGCAGGGTGGGCAAAGCGCAGCGTGCCCACCAATTAAATTGAAACAGTAGACGATGCAGAAACGGCGCGTTTACTTAAATCAACTTCACTCACAGCTTTTGTTTTATTCGAATTAAATAGACTAATAGAAGCCGAATTTGTACTCGACTCCGCTAAAGAAGAAGACGAGTTTAAAGAAACACTTTCCCCAGCCTCCTCACCTACTGTTGTTCTTTCTAAGCACTGCTTAACGGCAAAATCAGTAGAACTTTTCTGCATTATTTTTTTAGATGGCAAAGATAAAATCTCAATTAACTCACCAATAAAATAACGCGGCTCAACGCTGTTTTTAGTGATATAATATTCATTATAGACATCTTTAATTTTTGATAATATTTTGTCGGAATTAACAGAATTAGTTTTCGATTCCGCAATTAATTGATCAACATATATATCAATAGCATTATAAACATTACCATAGCCCAAGAAATTCCAAAATGCTGAAGCTTTACGACTTTTACATAGAGCTAAAATAACTTGAAGCTTATTATGGCCTTGTGCAAGCAAAGGCTTTTCTGCTTCATTAAATTTTTTCAATGCGCCAGTCAATTGAGACACAATTAAATTATTCTGAGGTGCTGTTGTTTGCAATTCTCGATTTAAATAACTAGCCACATACAACAAATAACACCTATTCTCTTGCTGAGCAACCGAACTGGCTTGTAATATAGTTAGCATCGATGCAGCTTCTTTAGCATAAGTGTTAAAAACATTATTATTACGAAAAAACCAATCCCACCAAGAAATGTTATTAACAAAATGAGTCAAGGAGTTCATTAATGTTGCTCTTGAATCCTCAGACAATTTTTGTTGCGCTAATGCTTGTTGTTGTTGTTGTTGTTGTTGTTGTTGTTGTTGTTGTTGTTGGGCTGGTGGCAATGGTAATTGGATAGAATCAGTCTTTGTTAGCGTTACAAATTGAGTAACAACAGCTTTTTGTTGTGCGACATGAGATGCTGAATCTGCTAGTTGAGCAGGCGGCAAAATTGCTGGAATAGAAACATTCTTTACATGAACGACTGATAAACCAGCACCAGTTATTTGTAATATCTTATTAAATGATGGAACAACTGTTTTATCTTCCGTTTTTGGTTCATATTTTGCTAGCTTATAACCACTACCTGTATTACTAACAGTAAGATTATTTTTTCTGTCTAGAGAAGCGAGTAAACTTTCAAGAGGGCGCATCTCCTCAAAACAAGAATATATTTTACCACGCAATTCCCATCCACTAGTTATTACTTTTTTATGTCTTTGCGATAAATCAGATAAAAGATCATACTTAACCACTGGAGTTCGATCACTTAGAGGAGAAAACGGATATTGCTTAAATATAAGATAGGGATTATTTTCAACAGGGAACCAAACAGTAGCTGGAAATCTTTCCTCTAAAGAATCACGTCTTTTACTTAAGGAATCATACTCTGATATAATTGTTCCTCGCATTAATTCTAATTCATTTTTTATTTTTTTCAATTCTTGAAATTTAGCTTCTTTGATTTCTAAAGTAAGCGTGCTATTTGTAATATGAACGAATACAGATGAATTAATTTCCTTTATCTGCAATAAATTACGCTCAATATGAGCATAGATTGATTCCTTACCCCTTGAATCATAACAATCTTGCTCTGTTTTAAGCCGATTAAAGAGTAAATTAGCGTTCTCTTTAGTAGCAATTACGTTTTTATAAGCAACTATTTTTTCTTCTAATTTATAGCAATACCAAATAATACTTTTATTTATTTCATCTTCAGACACCGCCACAAAAAGTGCAGCCCGCACTCCCACCGATAACCCTTTAAATCTATTTTTGTCATCTCTCATTTCTTGCAACAAAGACAACAATTTTTTACACCATTTATAAGTCGACTCATCGACAACAAAAGGCATATCATCTCCGATGTTCTTAATAATCAAAACACTCAGATTAGCATGTATTTTTTCTAAAGGGGGCTTAACATCATAACTGTCTAAATACCCGAGAAATAATTTCGAAATATTATAAAGTGCTGGAATAGCCTGTTGAGAATAACGGGATCTTTTATCAGAGTAAGTGCATGATCGACTTAAAGGTAAGGAAAAAGTACCCCCTTTTTTGTCGCGACAAGAGTCATCAGGTAATAAACCTGGCTCTTTCTCCATTTCTTTGATTGTAGCTTTAAAATAAGCTATAAAATCAATTGGCATAACAATGATTACCAACGTCGCGTTTATTTATATTTGTTTCTGCTGCTCATATATTGCAAGAATAATCGCTATATTACCAGCTATTGCTTAAGCTGTCAGTGGTGGTGACTCCTGTTTCTCATCCATTGAAGATAATGAAGAGTAGTTATCACACCTTGTTGGCACAATCCCAGCAGGGTTTAACTCATTCATTTTATAGTGATTTGCACTAGACCTTCCCATCAATGTCATAGAATTATCCCCCAGGCTCAATGTAGGCTCTGATTTCTTTTCTAAGAGATCTAGAGAAACCGGTGATAAAGAATAGGTTTCTATTTGCCCCAGAGGTCCCTGTGCAAGCACTCGATGTGTCGAAGGTACGGCCTGAGCTGGTTTACATGGCGGGTCTAATAACTCAAGCAATTTATTAACAAAATATGGGGGTTCATCAGTATTTTGTTCGTTAGGATAATATTTTTTGTATATCATTTTAATCTCTGCCGCTACCTCAGTTGCGCTCACTATTGGCTGAGCAATCAGCTGATCAACATATATTTCTATCGCATTATAAACATTACCATAACCAAAAAAATTCCAAAATGCCCTAGCCTTGCGGTGTTTGCAAATAGTTAAAATGGCTTTAAGCTTATCCTGGTACTCAACAGGTGCGAGCTTTTCTAACTCTTGATGTTCTGTATTAAACTGTTGTAGCTGAAGAGAAAAATTAGTTAGTTGTGGATTATCTTGTAAGACGGCTTGCAGTTTTTTACTGAAGTACTCAGCCATGTAAATCACATTATGTTCAACTTCTGGCTTAGCTTTGGTATCTGTTTGCAAAGCTGCTAATAGCATTGCTGCATCTTTTGCATAAGTATTAAAAATATTATCTTTACGAAAAATCCAGTCCCACCAGGATGTATTATTAATAAAACCCGTTACTTGATCTATTAATATTTTTTTTGCAGTTTCAAGCTGCTGCTGATAAGAGTTTATTTTTTCTTTTTTTTGAGCCTGAAGCTGAGCCAATTGATTAGCATTCTGTTTTAACTGCGCAGAAAAAATATTTTTTAATTCATGAGCAAATTTTTCTCGCTGTGTTTTAAGAATAACTAACGGTCGCTCACCCAAGAGATAAGTTAATCCTAAAAAAGGCCTTGATAGCGCATCAGTCACAGAGACTATTGTAGCCATAACTGCCGGCATTGCTGAAGTTGCAATTCGTGCAGCTTTATTTTTAGCTACAGCTTCAGCTGTCGCTTTAGCTGCATTGTCATCTTGATATTCTTGTTTTGCTTGAGAAAATAATGCTAATAGTTTTTCTACCGCACTCTGCTCTAACTCATATTGACCAACTTCATCTTTAATTTTGTCATTTTCTACTAATGCGGTCAGAGACAAACTATCTATTAATTCAATAAATTTTGTTATTTTTTCTACTTTATTTGCAGCATGTTTAATTTTATCCTCTAAAGTAAACACCCTTTCAATTTGCTTATCTATACTAGCAAAACAAATATCTACTATGCTAAGAAGGTTACGCTTCTCAATAATTATTTTTTCATAAGTACTCTTTAAGTTTAGAAAAAGATTATATCGTACTACAGGAATCTCTTCACTTACCTCAAAATAGCAACCCTCTTGGTTATCTATAAATAAAGTCCTTTCTTCAGGACCATTAGGCAGCCAAACCGTCAACGGAAATTCATTTTTTAAATTTTTTTGTTCTTGAACCAGACCAGTCATTTCTTTTTCAAAATTTTCTCGATTAATAATACAAGATAAATCAGCCTTTAATTTTACTAATTCTTCACAATACGCTTCCTTTATTGCGGGAGTAAACTTAACTGAATTAATAGACTGATCTATTTCATCTTTTATATCATTAGCCTTACTCAAAAATGGCATAATACTAAAAATTGACAACTCTTCTTTAGTTGGATCATAGCTAGGTTGATATTGCTCTAAATGCTTAAATCTCTCATTCGCCGCCAACTTAATTTTAGCAAAATCCTGATAGACTTTAAGACGAGCTGATAAGTCATCATGCAGCGATTTTGTTACTTCTAGCGCCCTCTTATCACCAATAAGACGCAACGCCGCCTTAAAAAAGATAGATAAATTATCAAATCGCCCAGGATCATCAAGCGTCTTTTTTAACAAATCTAAATATTTCTGCCCCCATTTAGCCGTTGTTTCATCAACAATATAAGGAATCCAACAGTAAGGGTCCAGAGTCGTGAAGTTAGTAAACAATTTAGGAGAAGGTTGAATATCCGATGAATCCAAATATTTCAGAGACAACACCAAAATATTATAGAGCGCAGGGATAGCTTTCTTAGAGTAAGCGGTTCGAGCAACGGTATAAGTATTTTTTGCGCTTTCTTCAAGAGAAAAAGTACCTTCTTTTTCCGAATATAAAGAATCATCAGGCAACAAACCTTTCTCTTCTTTCATTTCCTTAATAACAGCTGAAAGTTCTGCTTTAAAATCAATGGCCATAAATACTATCGCTCAGTTAACTATTCTATATGCATCATATTACAGGTAAAACATTAAAATAATCTTAAAGTTAAACTGTTTATTTTAGAGCAAATTTAAGGAGATTGGTAGAACAAAAAATAACCTAAAAATCGTAGATATTCAGCGGATAGAGAGTTTGGTGGGCACGCTGCGCTTTGCCCACCCTACTAGATGTCAGCTAGAAGCACGCTGGCATGACAAGATTTTGTAGGGTGGGCAAAGCGCAGCGTGCCCACCAACCCCCTTACTATTTAACACAAATATCTGAAGACCCTGTTGAACACAAACCTAAATTAACCGGTAATACTGAATTGCCATTACTATTTACTATTTGCTGGGTATTTTGAACAATAAACTGAGTGGTAGGATCAGGTAAAGTCACTGCAAGTGTCGCTGCAACTTGCCCATTATTAGCTGCTCCTGTTACCGTTGTAGAATTAGCTGTATATATATTTTCTACCCCTACTTGATTATAGTACATTGGAAATACAACCGCTGCTAAGCTAGACACATCTGAGTTGAGAGAGGGTGCTGGTGCTGGAGTATTTGAACCAATAATATTAGCGCTTAAACCCGCAGGAGAAATAACATAGTAATTACCTGCAGCAGAGCCCGAAAGAGAAACACTTGTCGCAGTGACTGAAATATTATTTCCAACATTTGCGCTAGCAAAAACACCCGCACCTGTTCCCGTCATCATAACATCTGCTACCGTATCATTAATTGCTGTGCTATTTCCCATCCAATCTATTACATTCGGATTTACTACTAATCCTGAAACAATAGTAGCACTTGAAGTATTTAATGTTGCTGCTGTATTTCCATCATACGTTTTATTATTCGCTATTATACCTACTGAACTTAATCCAGCTTGATTAATTGTAAAATTTGGACTACCAACTAATGCATTAGTGAAGCCATAATTACTTGCTGCTGTGCCTGTGACTGCACCAAAGGTAGCATTCGTGATAGAATAAACACCTGCTGCTTCACCTGTTGTACGTGTTAATGAAGCTAATGTTGTTCCTACGTTGGCTGTATCATTGATACCAACAATACCATTCCAAGTTTGGATATTAGAATTATTAACAACACCATTTAAAGCAACAGCAATACCGGCAATACTAGGATCATTTACACCGTAAGTTTTACTTTGATTAGCAATGGATGCAGTTAAGGTAGCTGGCGTAATACTTAATGTTGGGCTACCGGTTAAACTATTGATGAGATTATAATTACCGGCTGACGCACCATTGTAAGCATTAAAGGTTGAACCTGTTATATTATAATTACCTACATTTTCACCGGCTGCACGAACAAGTGATGCTAAAGTAATAGCAAGTTGTGATCCCGTCGTATCGTTAATGACGGTTGTGCTGCCCATCCAATTCGTTACGCTTGCATTCACTTGTCCACTTAAAGAAACATTTGGTAACGTAGGATCGTTTGCACCATACACTTTTGTTTGATTGCTAATAGAACCCGTCACATCCGCTTTCGTAATTGATAAAGTTGGGCTGCCTGATATACTGCCTACTGAGCTATAATTGCTAGCAGCAGAGCCTGAAATATTGAGTGTTGACGATGTAATTGCATAAGGACCAGCACTCACTGATTCACCTGCAACACGAATTAGTGATGCTAATGCTGCTGTTACATTGCCTGTGTCATTAATTCCTACCGTACCATTCCAAGTGCTAATATTTGAATTATTAATAACACCTGAAAGCGAAACAGCAATGCCTGATAAGCTAGGATCATTCGCACCATACACTTTTGTTTGGTTGGCTATTGATGCAGTCAATGAAACCGGTGTAACGCTTAAGGTAGCACCTGCTGTTAAACCGGTTAATGCATTATAATTACTTGCTGCAGAACCTGTTAATCCATTAAATGTAGCACTGTTTATTGCATAAGGCCCACCACTGACGGTTTCGCCACTTGTACGAGTTAATGATGCGAGTGTGTCTGTTACATTGCCCGTATCATTAATACCGACAGTGCCATTCCATGTACTAATGTTGGCATTATTAATAACACCACCTAAGTTAACTGTGATGTCTGATAAGCTTGGATCATTTGCACCATACACTTTGCTTTGATTAGCAATGGATGCCGTTAATGTTGCAGGTGTAATACTTAATGTTGGGCTGCCCGTTAAACTATTAATGAGATTATAATTACCGGCTGACGCACCACTATAAGCATTAAAAGTTGAGCCAGTAATATTATAGCTACCCACATTTTCACCAGCTGCACGAACAAGCGATGCTAAAGTAATAGCAAGTTGTGATCCTGTCGTATCGTTAATGACGGTTGTGCTACCCATCCAATTTGTTACACTTGCATTCACTTGTCCGCTTAAAGAAACATTCGGTAACGTAGGATCGTTTGCACCATATACTTTTGTTTGATTGTTAATAGAACCCGTCACATCCGCTTTCGTAATCGATAAAGTTGGGCTGCCTGATAGACTACCAATTGAGCTGTAATTACTAGCAGCAGAGCCTGAAACATTGAGCGTTGATGATGTAATTGCATAAGGACTACTGCTAACTGATTCACCCGCAACACGAATTAGTGATGCTAATGCTGCTGTTACATTGCCTGTGTCATTAATTCCTACCGCACCATTCCAAGTGCTAATATTTGAATTATTAATAACACCTGAAAGCGAAACAGCAATGCCTGATAAGCTAGGATCATTCGCACCATACACTTTTGTTTGGTTGGCTATTGATGCAGTCAATGAAACCGGTGTAACGCTTAAGGTAGCACCTGCTGTTAAACCGGTTAATGCATTATAATTACTTGCTGCAGAACCTGTTAATCCATTAAACGTAGCACTGTTTATTGCATAAGGCCCACCACTAACCGTTTCGCCACTTGTACGAGTTAATGATGCAAGTGTGTCTGCTACATTGCCCGTATCATTAATACCGACAGTGCCATTCCATGTGCTAATATTGGCATTATTAATAACACCACTTAAGTTAACTGTAATGCCTGATAAACTTGGATCATTCGCACCATACACTTTACTTTGATTAGCAATCGATGCAGTCAATGTTGCAGGTGTAATACTTAATGTTGGACTACCAGTTAAACTATTAATGAGATTATAATTACCAGCTGATGCACCACTATAAGCATTAAAAGTTGAGCCAGTAATATTATAGCTACCCACATTTTCACCGGCTGCACGAACAAGCGATGCTAAAGTAATAGCAAGTTGTGATCCTGTCGTATCGTTAATGACAGTTGTGTTACCCATCCAATTTGTTACACTTGCATTCACTTGCCCACTTAAAGAAACACTTGGTAAAGTAGGATCGTTTGCACCGTATACTTTTGTTTGATTGTTAATAGAACCTGCCACATCCGCTTTCGTAATCGATAAAGTTGGGCTGCCTGATATACTGCCTACTGAGCTATAATTGCTAGCAGCAGAGCCTGAAATATTGAGTGTTGACGATGTAATTGCATAAGGACCAGCACTCACTGATTCACCTGCAACACGAATTAGTGATGCTAATGCTGCTGTTACATTGCCTGTGTCATTAATTCCTACCGTACCATTCCAAGTGCTAATATTTGAATTATTAATAACACCTGAAAGCGAAACAGCAATGCCTGATAAGCTAGGATCATTCGCACCATACACTTTTGTTTGGTTGGCTATTGATGCAGTCAATGAAACCGGTGTAACGCTTAAGGTAGCACCTGCTGTTAAACCGGTTAATGCATTATAATTACTTGCTGCAGAACCTGTTAATCCATTAAATGTAGCACTGTTTATTGCATAAGGCCCACCACTGACTGTTTCGCCACTTGTACGAGTTAATGATGCGAGTGTGTCTGCTACATTGCCCGTATCATTAATACCGACAGTGCCATTCCATGTACTAATGTTGGCATTATTAATAACACCACCTAAGTTAACTGTGATGCCTGATAAGCTTGGATCATTTGCACCATACACTTTGCTTTGATTAGCAATGGATGCAGTTAATGTGGCGGGTGTAATGCTTAATGTTGGGCTGCCGGTTAAACTATTAATGAGATTATAATTACCAGCTGATGCACCACTGTAAGCATTAAAAGTTGAGCCGGTAATATTATAACTACCTACATTTTCACCGACTGCACGAACAAGTGATGCTAAAGTCACAGCAAGTTGCGATCCTGTTGTATCGTTAATGACAGTTGAGCTACCCATCCAATTTGTTACACTCGTATTCACTTGTCCACTTAAAGAAACATTCGGTAACGTAGGATCGTTTGCACCATACACTTTTGTTTGATTACCAATAGAGCCGGTGACATCGGCTTTCGTAATCGATAATATTGGACTACCTGATAAACTGCTTAAGACATTATAATTACCAGCAGATGTACCTGTATAACTATTAAATGTTGCGCCGGTAATACTGTAATTACCAACATTTTCACCGACAGAGCGTGTTAATGAAGCGAGCGTATTGGCTAATGCTGCGCTCGATGTGTCATCAATAACTGTTGTACCACTCATCCAATTTGTAACTGTTCGATTAACTTGGCCACTTAAACTTAAAATCGGTAAGCTAGGATCATTAGTACCATAAACTTTAGTTTGATTAGTGATGACACCTGTCACACTGGCTTTATTAATCGTTAATGTTGGACTACCAGTAAATCCTGCAGCATTACTATAGTTGCTCGCCGCAGATCCGCTAAGCGCATTAAAAGTAACACCCGTGATTGCATAAGGTCCGCCACTGACTGTTTCACCGGCAACGCGAGTTAAAGAATTTAATGATGCTACAACATTTCCTGTATCGTTAATTGCCGTGCTATTACCATTAATATCTGTAACATTGCCATTCACTATATTACCAACAACTACATTAATACCAGCCAGTGTTGGATCATTAGCGCCATATGTTTTAGCTTGATCAGCAATAGAAGCAGTGACTGATCTTGGTGTAATTTGAAATGGATTACTTGAGCCATTAAATGTAATTGTGTAATTACCACCACTATTGCCATCTACAACATTCACCGTATTTTGTGTGAAATTATAAGATCCCACAGTTTCCCCTACAAGACGCCCCATCAAACCAGTAAGAGAATCAGAACCAAATAAGGTACCTGAAGTAATACCATAAGCGGTCGCAATAGAACCAGAATCATTATTACCATATACTTTTGATAAGCCAGAATTTGAAGAAACCGTTAACGAAGCCGGCGTAATTGTACCTACATTCGCATTTGCAGAAGTGCTAGCCAATTGATAACCATATACAGTAGCACCACCATTCGTTGCGCTTGCAATAGAAACTCCAGCAACAGAAACATTAATATTATTACCTACATTAGGGCTAGCATAAGTTCCACTAAGTGGATTAATTATTACGGTATCTCCATCTACTGCACCTGTAGCAGAGAAGTTGTTACTCGCAACAGCCGCCACAGTAGTAGAATCATATGTTTTGCTCACTGTGCCGATTAAAGAAGGCGTAATTGTGGGTGCCAATGTATATAAAAATCCATTTCCAGTACCTAAAACAGAAGTGACTCCATAGCTCGCATTATATTGTTTAAAATTATATGCGATTCCACCACGATTATCATTCGATGGATTACCCGACCACACTAAGAAATGGCCACTTCCAGTATTTAATGCATTTGCGCCCGCTGTATTAGTAAACACTCCTCCTGCTAATACAATCGTATTACCCGCACCATTAGCACTAATTCCATTATTTAACGTAATACTCGCGCTATTATTATTAATCATGACAGAACCTGGAGCAGTAATACCTGATATGCTTCCAACCGTACCAATAGCAAGATTAGCTATATTGGTGAAATTAAATAAATTACTAGTTGAGCCATTATTAATAATAGCAGCCAAAGCATTAATACTATTATTTTGTGTCAAAACAACATCACCCGCATTCGTTGATAAAGCAATTGCAGCAGCTGTAATAATAGTTCCTGATTTTTGTGAAATAACACTTCCACTTCCCAAGGTTGTTGCAAATAATGTATTGCTAATATTTGAAGTGCCAAAAGTTAAACTATTTATATTACTAACAGACGCACTATTTGATCCTCCACTGATTGAAAAACTAATCGGTGCAGAATTAGACGTGGTAAAATTGTTACTTACATTATGAAGACTGATTACACCGCCAGCAGTAGAATTAAATGCTGTTCCAGCTGCACCGATACTGCCGACAATGCCACTATAAATTTGCGCACCGCTTGTATAGACTGCACTACCAGCAAAATTAATATTTTCTGCAATGTTAATTGTACTTAATGGATTCGAACCACTACCAACAGAGCTGTTAAAAGTAATTAATCCGGCACCACTCATTCCTACAAGCGAGCCTACACCTGCTGATGCCGCAGCAAGAGAACCTAATGTCGTTGCAGCAGTATTATTAATTTGTAATGTGCTGCCTGAGTTAAATATTCCCGTACCAGAAAGCGCCAATGAGAATAAACCCGAGATCGTTCCTGCACTTGCAGCAGAAATTGAATAATTATTTCCTAAATTGATACCGTTACTTGCAGCAGCTAACGACCCTGCATTAAATATTAAGCTTCCCGTACCTAATGCATTATTATGGTTAACACTCACGGTTCCCGCATTCAGGATTGTTGAGCCTGAATAAGTATTATTCCCACTCAGAATTAAATTTCCTGAACCCGATTTAGTAAAACCAAAACCACTGCCACCATCACCAATCACACTACCAATAGTCAACTGCGTACCACCTACATTGATAATACTGTTAGCTGCACCTAATGTAATACCACCACTAAAAGAACTTGTGCCTGTACTACTTGCAAGCGTACCGCCATTTAATGTCAGTGCTTCAGCCGAACCATACGTGACATTTTGCAAATCTAATGTTGCACCTGATGCAACTACGGTACCCCCTGCTGTCGTACCTAATGCACCATCTGCAGTGATAGCTAAAGTACCTGCGCTTACCGTAGTTAATCCAGAATAAGAATTGCTGCCATTCGATAAAGTTAAAATGCCACTACCGGTTTTAGTAATTGCACCTGTACCAGTAATAGGTTTACTTACTGAAATATTACCCGTATTAGCAGCAAATGTTATGATACCACTCGTTGATAAAACACCTGACCCAGTTAATGCAAGTAAATTACCTGCTTCTGAACCAATCGTTGCATTCGGCACAGCAATTGCACCCGATAATGTTGATGTGCCACTACCACTACCCACAACTGCACCTTGCCCAGCACTGCCTGTACCATTCACCGAAGTTAAGTTATTTGCTATTGTTTGTCCTGCATTAACTTGTAAAGTACCACCTGATGCAATGCTTGCTGTACCTGAGCCTAAAGCCGCATTATTATTAACTTCTAAAATACCGCCGCTTATTGCAGTGGCACCTGAATACGTATTAGCACCACCAAGAATTAATCTTCCAACGCCCGACTTAGTAAACCCAAAACCATTACTACTATCTGTTATCGCGGTATTAATAGTTAATTGTGTACCGCCTATATTAATAATACTGTTAGCTGCACCTAATGTAACAACACCGGCAAAAGAACTTGTACCCACACTCGTTGCAAATGTACCACCATTTAATAGCAGTGCTTCAGCAACAGCATAAGCGACATTTTGTAAATTTAATGTCGCACCTGATGCAACAGTTGTACCTGCAGCTGTCGTACCTAATGCACCATCTGCAGTGATAGCTAAAGTACCTGCGCTCACTGTCGTTAATCCAGAATAAGAATTACTACCATTCGATAAAGTTAAAATACCACTCCCTGTTTTTGTAATTGCGCCGGTACCACTAATTAAATTACTCACTGAAAGATTACTGGTGTTAGCATCAAATGTTGTAGTGAATCCAGCATTCGTTAAGGTGAGCCCAGTCAATGCAAGTAAATTACTTGCACCTGCACCCATAGTCGAATTCCCTGCTAAAGTAACAGCGCCCGATAATGTTGATGTACCATTTCCACTACCAAAAATTGCACCTTGCCCCGCGCTACCAACACCATTTACTGAAATTAAATTATTCGCTATCGTTTGTCCTGCATTAATTTGCAGAGTACTCCCTGATCCAATACTAACGGTACTTGTACCTAAAGCAGAATTATTATTTGCTACTAAAATACCACCACTAATTATAGTTGCACCAGAATAAGTATTTGCTCCACCTAATGTCCAAGTACCACTACTTTGTTTGGTGAGCGTGCCAATACCTGTACCAATCACACCATTCTGAACACCTGAGCCTGATCCAGTCAAAATTAAATTGAAATCAGTGCCCGTTATACCGCCAGACAATGTCAATGCGCCACTACCTGATGCATCAATTGTTGCACCACTGCCAGTGATATTAATGACACGGTCCGATGAATGACCACTACCGGTATAAAGTAAAACACCTGAACTACTTACATCGATGGTACCGTTACCAACTGTAGTTGGTGCACCCAATGCACTGTTGCCACCATTCACATTCGCAATGGAATTAAAACTTAATGTGCCGGAACTAACCGTTGTTTTTCCGCTATAAGAATTATTTCCACTTAATAATAATGTTCCACTGCCTACTACAGTTACACCACCTGCACCGCTTATTACATTGGATTGTGAAATAGTGCCACTACCGGTATTAAAGGTCGTTAAGAATCCTGCATTATTAATACCGCCTGTTAATGCAAATGTATTACTATCATTATTTCCAATAGTCGCTGCAGCAGCTAAAGTAATTGCTCCACTATAAGAAATAGAAGAGCCTACCCCTTTATATAAAGCACCATTACCTGCAACACCCGTACCACTTAACGTTAATGTAGGTGAAAAAAGATAAGATGCTTGCAATAAATCTAACTGCCCACCATTGCCAATAGTGATACTAGAAGTATGATTAGTGCTATTACCGAAACTACCAGAAGCAGCAGCAGATAATTTACCACCATTGACTATAGTTGCACCGGTATACTGATTAATAGCACTCGTTAACGTGAGCGCACTAGTATTAGTCCCATTAATCGTTAATCCACCCGAGCCAGTGATAAGAGAAAAAATAAAAACTGATCCAGTCACATTAACTGTTGTAAGAAATCCACTATTATTAATTCCATTAGTCGCTAATGAAGAACCTGCCTTAGCAACAATAGTCGAATCTGACGCCAAAGTAACTAGCCCATTATATTGCACGCTATTACCTAAATTTAAAGCGCCATTACCACCTACACCTGTACCATTAATTGTGACGGGTATTGCTTGTGATAAAGTTGTATTAACCATTAACTGTGCACCATTACTAACAAGCACACCGGACGTATTCGTACCATTACCTAAAGCATTCGCGCTAGTTACCTCCAATATACCTTGGCTAATATTAGTTGCACCGGTATAAGAATTAGATCCAGCAAAGGTTAAAAATCCTGACCCTAATTTAGTTAACGCAAAACCACCACTTACAGCACCATTTAATGTAAGCTGTCCTCCACTCACATTAAAAATATTACCTGCTGAACCCAAAGTAATCGCGCCACCGAACGAACTTGTGCCTATGCTCGTAGCAATTGTACCGCCATTTAACGCAATGGCTTCTGCTGTAGAATAAGCTACATTTTGTAAATCTAAAGTTGCGCCAGATGCAACTGTTGTACCTGCAGCAGTGGTACCTAATGCACCATTTGCCGTAACAGCTAAGGTACCCGCGCTCACTGTAGTTAATCCAGAATAAGAATTACTTCCATTGGTTAACGTTAATATTCCATTACCATCTTTAGTCAGTGTTCCTGTTGTTGTACCTACAACAGCGCTAATAGTCGTGTCACCCACTCCACCTATAGTAAGAGCTTGCCCTGCACCAGCAATACCACCTGTTGCAATTGTCAACGTACCTACATCTGAATTAATTCGCACACCACTACCTAAAGTAATTGCGCCACTCCATGTATTATTATTTGCTAAATTACGTAGCGCACCGCCACCAGAAATTCCTGTGCCATTTAAAGTAATTGCATTATTAATAACAAGACCATTACCGTTGATTTGCACAGCACCACTACTTACAGTCAATGTACTTGTTCCAAATGCTAAATTATCTTGCGCATTGACAACGCCATTACTAATCGCAGTTGCACCAGTATAATTTCCTGCGGCTGCTAAAGTTAATACGCCGGTACCATTCATTGTTAACGTACCCGCAGTACTTGTGTTAAGGCCACCTGACAACGTTGTATTACCCGCGCCTGTCACGGTTAAACCTCGACCCAAACCAGTGACATTACCCACTGTTAATAACGTACTTGTCCCTGATGATAAAACAGCATTACCTGTTAACGTCGTTGCGCCTAAAATTAAACCTGCTGTACCACTACTCACATTAGCGCCCGCTCCAACTAGCAAGGTTTGTGCGCCTATACTTAAGGTACCCAATGTGTGTGTTACACCTGCGCCAGCAGTAACACGATTAGATAAAATATTACTGTTAGTACCAGAAATTATAATATTATTACCAAAATTTGTTGCTATATCTGCTTGTAAATCAAGAGTGGTAAGACCTGCTAATGTGACCGCACCCGTACCTAATGCAGCAGCATTCGTTTGCGCAATCAACGTGCCCGTATTAAGCGTTGTACCACCGCTATAAGTGTTTGCGCCAGAAAGCGTTAATGTCCCAACACCATTTTTTGTGACAGAACCCGTTGTTGTACCAATCACCGCACTAATGGCAACATTCCCCGCTCCTGCAGTCGTTAACGGTTGTGTAGCACCTGTAATTCCACCCGTTGCAATGGTTAACGTTCCTAGATCAGAAGCAATGGTTGCACCACCCGAACCTAAAACAATCGCGCCTGTCCACGTATTATTATTCGCTAAATTACGTAATGCACCACCCGATGCAATACCTGTACCCGTTAATGTCAAAGCATTAGCAAAAGATAAACCATTACCATTAATTTGAATTGCACCGCTATTTAACGTAATAGCACTAGTACCAAATGCTGAACTATTTTGCGCATTCACAGTACTAAAACTTATAGTCGTGGTTCCCGTATAATTTCCAGCTGCCGCTAAAGTTACTGTACCGGTACCACTCATTGTTAATGTGCCAGCTGTACTGGTATTTAATCCAGCTGATAACGTTGTATTACCGGCACCCGTCAGTGTTAAACCTCGACCTAAGCCAGTGACATTACCCACTGTTAATAAGGTATTTACTCCTGATGATAAAACAGCGTTACCTGTTAATGTCGTTGCGCCTAAAGTTAAACCTGCTGTACCACTTGATACATTCGCACCTGCACTCACCGTTAATGTTTGCGCACCAATGCTCAATGTTCCTAGTGTATGCGTCACACCCGCACCAGCAGTGACACGATTAGATACAATATTACTGTTCCCCGAAATTATAATATTATTAGCAAAATTTGTTGCCGTATCTGCTTGCAAATTAAGAATGGTACTAGCAGCTAATGTGACTGTACCCGTACCTAATGCAGCGGCATTCGTTTGCGCAATCAACGTACCCGTATTAAGCGCTGTACCACCACTATAAGTATTCGCGCCAGAAAGCGTTAATATCCCACTACTATTTTTTGTAACAGAACCCGTTGTTGTACCAATCACCGCACTAATGGTAACATCCCCTACCCCTGCAATTGTTAACGGTTGTGCTGCACCCGCAATTCCACCCGTTGCAATGGTTAACGTTCCTAGATCAGAAGCAATGCTTGCACCACCCGAGCCTAAAACAATCGCACCTGTCCACGTATTATTATTCGCTAAATTACGTAATGCACCACCTGATGCAATACCTGTACCCGTTAATGTCAAAGCATTAGCAAAAGATAAACCATTACCATTAATTTGAATTGCGCCGCTATTTAACGTAATAGCACTGGTACCAAATGCTGAACTATTTTGCGCATTGACAAGACCATTACTAATCGTTGTGGTCCCAGTGTAATTTCCGGCTGCAGCCAATGTTAATGTGCCAGTACCATTCATAATCAACGCACCAGCTGTACTCGTATTTAATCCAGCTGATAATGTTGTATTACCCACACCAGAAACAGTCAATGCTTGTCCTGTACCTGTGACACTACCTAAAGTAAGCAATGTACTTGTGCCTGATGATAATGTTGCACCACCTGTTAAAGTCGTTGCCCCTAAAGTTAAGCCTGCTGTACCACTACTTACATTAGCGCCCGCTCCGACTGTTAACGTTTGCGCGCCTATACTTAATGTGCCTAATGTATGCGTTACACCCGCACCTGCAGTAACACGGTTGGAGACAATACTGCTATTACCTGATACCACAACATTATTAACAAAAGTAGTTGCTGTATCTGCTTGCAAACTCAGTGTGCCGCCTGCGAGTGTCACCGCACCAGTACCTAATGCAGCAGTATTAGTAAGAGCAACTAAAGTACCTGCATTGAGTGTTGTGCTGCTGTAGCTATTCGTGTTAGATAATATTAAAGTGCCGGCACCTACTTTAGTTAATATATTTGCGCCACTCACCACTCCACTCAATGTTAATGTACCAGCACCACCGATTGAGCTCGCTGTTGCTAATGAAATCGCACCTGCAAATGATCCTGTCCCTGTTCCTGTTAACGCACCCACATTGCCAACACCTGTTCCATTTAGCGTTAATGCTTCTGCACCCACCGCAACACCATTAATATCTAATGTTGCACCGGCTGTTACAGAAGTACCTGCTGCAGTTGTACCCAATGCATTAATATGTTGTGCGCTTAAGGTACCTGCACTGACTGTTGTTAAACCGGTATAAGCATTATTTCCTGAAAGTACTAAAGTACTCGCACCTACTTTGATTAATGTCGTACTACCACTAATAATTCCACTCAGTGTTAACGTACCCGCACCCCCAATTGAGCTCACTGTTGCTAATGAGATATCACCTGCAAATGATCCCGTACCTGTCCCCGTTAACGCACCCACATTACCAACACCTGTTCCATTTAGCGTTAATGCTTCTGCACCCACTGCAACACCATTAATATCTAAAGTTGCACCCGATGTCACTGACGTACCTGCTGCAGTTGTGCCTAATGCATTAGCATGTTGTGCGCTTAAAGTACCTGCACTCACGACTGTTAAACTGGTATAAGCATTATTTCCTGAGAGCGCTATAGTACCCGAACCTACTTTTGTTAAGGTATTACTACCACTAATAATTCCACTCAAAGTGAGCGTACCTGTACCACCAATTGAGCTTGCTGTCGCTAATGAAATCGCACCTGCAAATGATCCTGTACCCGTCCCAGTCAAAGCACCTGCACTACCAATACCTGTTCCATTTAGCGTTAATGCTTCCGCACCCACTGCAGCACCATTAATATCTAATACTGCACCCGCTGTTACGGAAGTACCCGCTGCAGTTGTACCTAATGCATTAGCATGTTGTGCACTTAAGGTACCCGTACTGATTGTTGTTAAACCGGTATAAGCATTATTTCCTGAGAGCACTATAGTACCCGAACCTACTTTTGTTAAGGTATTACTACCACTGATAATTCCACTCAATGTTAACGTACCAGCACCACCGATCGAGCTTGCAGTTGCTAATGAGATTGCGCCAGCAAATGATCCCGTACCTGTTCCAGTTAATGCACCTGCACTACCAATACCTGTGCCATTCAGCGTTAAAGCTTCTGCACCGACTGCAACACCATTAATATCTAATACTGCACCGCTGGTCACTGATGTGCCGGCTGCTGTTGAACCCAATCCATTTGCATTTTGCACACTTAAGGTACCCGCACTCACTGTTGTTAAACCACTATAGGTATTATTTCCTGAAAGCGTTAAAGTACCTGATCCTGATTTTGTCAATGAACTTGATAAAACCTCACTGAATATTCCCGCAATTGAGCTAGTACCTGTTGTATTAATCGTTAAATTAGTCGTTGAACCACCAGCGCCGCCATTGATTGCTTGCATAGAAATATTGACACCGACTAAAGATGCCGCTGAGTTCAACGTGACAGTACCACCATAGGTTTGTCCCGCTGTTGTTGTAATATTACTTCCTGCATTATTAATGATGACAGGCCCTGCAAAATTTAACGTGTTTGCTGTTGCACCCACTCCAAGCCCAATAGAACCATTAATAGTAAATGTGGTATTTGCTGTAGTAGACAAAGTGATTGACGTATTCGTAGCACTTCCTACGGTTAAGTTTCCGTTTGAAGCTGCTGAAACGGCGTATAAAGTATTTGCTACACCTAAACTACCTGCTGCTGTGAATAAAGTATTATGTGAAATTGAATTCGCATTATTATCACCAATATTAATTTGATTGGTATTCAGCGTTAAACCCACTATTTTTCCACCAGAAGCAGGCGCTATCGTAACTGCACTACCTGCACTCGCACCGGAAGGTAAGTACGCAAGCAAGGTGCTACCACTAGCAAAAACATTATTACCTTGAAGAAAATAATAAAAACCATTGGCGCCTGTTTGAGTCGTGCCAAATTTTGCGGCTGATGATGTTACATTCACTCCATTCGCAGCAAGAGTAACAAGAATTTTAGAACCTGCATTACTATTTCCTGAAATAACTAAAGGTGTGCTAGTAAAAATATTTTTTAAATAAGCATACGAACCATCTGTAGATGATGCATTAGTCGAAGTAATATTGGCCCAATTCGTTGCAGAAAATCCAGAAGGCAATCCAAATTGTAACTGACCTGTTGTTTGACTCGTTACGCTTCCTGTCACTGTACCAGGTAAAGTAGTACCACTCGCATTGGCTAAACCAGACGTGCTAGCATCCCAATAACTCGTTGTATAATTAATTGTTCCGCTGTTACCACCAACAACAGCTCCAACATATCCCGCTGTTGCAGCTGAAACAACTCCCGTACTAAAGCTTGTTGCTATAGCCACTGTTCCTGACGTGTTTCGTCCAACTAAACCACCGGCATAGCTAGTTGTACTTAACATGGCTACGGGACTCATGCTGTAACTGTCTGTAATACTCGCGCCCGTACTTAACGTCCCCACTAAACCACCGATGGCAGTTCCTGTTCCACCCGCAGTAGCTGAAACTGAGCCTATACTAAATGATTGAGTAATAGATGCAGAATTCACTGCACCCACTAGACCACCGCCTGACCCAGTACCTGCATTAACCACAGTTGAAGAATAAGATCGGGTAACCACGCCGGAAGTATTTAATAAACCAACCAGCCCACCAACGACTGATGTTCCTGTTTGAGTCACTGTACCACCTATTGAATAAGAGCTCGTTAACGTCCCACCGCTCATTTGTCCCACTAATGTACCGACATTAGCTGCACCCGATACAATAGGGGCAATCAAGCCTAAATTAGATAGCGTTGCACCTGTCGCGGTACTAATGAGCCCTACATTGGTATTACTATTTAAAATATAAAGATTAGAAATAGAATTACCTTGGCCATTCAACGTGCCAATGAAAGCATTAATGGGTGCAAATCCCTTATTGATGGTTGCTCCACCCCAAACTTCAGCATTATTTGCTGCAAGATTATTCGTTGTTACAAGATTAATATTCTGTCCTAAAGTATAACTTTCACTGGGCGCCGCACCGATTAACTGCAATTGATGTGGCGTCATAATTACCTTGTTAGTACTTGTCGTCGGGAATTCTTCTGCAAGCAACATAGGTCGTGTACTACCACTAAAAATAAACCAAATATTATTAGGAGAAGTCGCGCCACTTGCTATCGGTGTTGCCGTGATATTCCAAGCTGGATTAACATTTCCATTTGCTGCAGTTGATGTGTTGAAATTAGCAAGCAATAAAAAATCTGTAGTCAACATCCCTTTAGCATTACTCAGATTGGTACCAACTCCGGTAGAAGCTGTATCCCAAAAATTACCAGAATAATTTCCTCCATCCTGTTGACCGACAAAGCCACCTTTATTGGTACCATTACCGCCTGTCATCAGCCCTGATGCATAAGAGTTAGTTATAGAACCAAAAGCGACTCTTCCAATAAATCCGCCAAAATTCGACGTGCCAGCATCTACCGTAATGCTTGCAGTCGTATACGAATTAGATACGTTTGAAGCTATATTTCCACCATATCCACCAACCGTATTAGTCGGTCCATTTGATACAATGGATCCTCCTGCAACATAAGTTTGATCCATCAACAGAGTAAAACCCGATGCATCAGTTGAACCAATAAAACCGCCTATATAGTTAGCAAATGCATTGATTGTTGGATTCACTACACCTACTTTACTAATCGTGATATTGCTTCCACCATCACCAAATTGTACTTGGCCAAAAGCACCTCCCAAAAGAGAGCCGCCAACAACGACAGGATTAATAAGTGTAACATTGGTTATTGTTGTTGCTGTACTACCTGACAACAATCGCCCTATCAAGGTACCGGTCTGAGTACTATTAGCAGTTACTGACTTAACCGTAGGATTGAGAAGAGTAAGATTTTGAATCGTTACACCTTTAGCAATACCAAATAAACCTACCCCAGTGGTGTTTGCAGTGGTTGAATTAATATAAAGATTAGAGATTACAAAATTTTGGCCATTCAATGTGCCAATAAATGGAGCAGCATCGGCTGCACCTATCCGTACAAATCCAGCACCATTGTTCCACGTCAAGGTATTCGTTGCATCAATATTATTGGATAAAACATAACTTCCTGATAACAGCGTCGGAGAAGTTGCTAGTCCTTGTAAAGCATACACATCTGTTATGCCATTCAAACCACCGGTATTATTAATCCGAGTAAATGTGGCACCTGGTACAACTAGAAAATGATTAGATGCATTAAATGTTGCAAGAGAATTCGCTGTTTGACTCCACTGTCCAGTATTTAAAACAAAATTTTGTACGTTGATGGCGCCACCAACAGACACACCCCCTACTGGAGCAGCTACATTGATAGCACCACCACTATTTATCGTTAATGCCCCAGCAGTCACTGCACCTCCAGTCAATGATATTCCACCATTTAGTGTTATGACGCCTGTTGAAATCAGAGTTAGATTCCCTCCACCTGTTGCAGCAATCATATTACTTAAACCATTGCTATTAATGGTCAACGCTCCTGCAGCGTTAATCGTTAAAGTATTCGTACCACTCCAAGTAATGGGATCTGCTACTGTAATTAACCCACTACCGGTACCTGCACCACCTGTTGTTGTTAGCACAGTGACTGATGCCGTCCCTAATGCTGCTTGAAGAGCAGTCGTATTTAAAAATGACGTATTAGAAGCAGAATCACCCGTATAAAGTGTAATAGGGGGACCATTCGAATTTACATTTAAAGTACCTGCAGTACTAATCGTTAAATTAGTTGGATCTAATAATAAATTACCCGTTTTACCCGCAGCGGCTAATAAATTAATGTGAAATCCACTAATATCTAAATAACCACCTGAGGTTTCTGCCTCACCACCATTACCGCCTAAAGCACCGCCTTGCGCGGTAATACTGCCATGAAAACCTGTATATAAATCTGACCACACAACAACTTGTCCACCATTACCATTCAGTAATGCGTCTGCATTTAATAGCGCACCGGCATCAATGACAGCAGTCAATGCATTTTGTTCTGGGCCTTTACCTTGAAAATTACCACCCACTAAAATTTTTCCTCCACCCAACTGGCCACTGACATCAATTAATGCTTGTGAGGTCAAATGAATGTTTGCGCCTAACACTTTAACTGTTCCACCCGTTTGTCCATGACGTTTTCCTGAGGCAATTATTTTTCCTGATACCACAACATTACCTTGCGTATCACCTGACAAAATAATTTCACCATTTTTTTGCGAGACAGATCGCGCTTGTGCAACACCACTCATGTTAATAACGTTATCAACGACACCTTGTGCATTCTTTGCGGTTAATAAAATTTTTCCGCCATTAGCAATAATGGTGCCTGAGTTACTCACACCATCACGCATGGTATTACCATTTTGATCGACACCCGATGCAGATGATTCTTCATCGATGACAAAATTAATTAAACCATCACCAGCCAAATCAAGAGTAAATTTATTTCCCGAAGCTAAAATAACACGACCGCCGTTTGCTTGAATAAAACCTTCATTGGAAACATTGGCACCCACTAAAGCAACCAAACCATTTCTTGCCGCAATAATCGTACCTTGATTAATCACCGTGCCATGTTGTGCAGAGACTTGATCAAAAATTAATTTTCCTGCTAAAAAGTTTTGATCCGTAATGCCAGCAGTGGATGCAATAATGCCGCCTACATTAACAAATGATCCGGGCGCAAAATAAATCCCCGCTTGATTCACTAAAATAATTCGACCATTTGCCGTGAGCTGACCAAAAATTTGTGATGCGCCTTGGCCTGGGTTAATACGATTTAAAGTAAGAGAGTTACTCGAAGGTTGTTGAAAGTGTGTTGCTTCATTGGCACCAATATTAAAACTGTTCCAATTAATAATTGCTTGATCAGAGGTTTGATTAATTTGCGTTGTATTCGTGGTTTGAGTGATCGTCGCACTTCCAGAAGTGACAACACCATCAGTTGGGTTTGCATACACTGCTTCGACACATAAAATTGCGCATACCAATACCGCTAATTTTCTTAGACTAAATGCCAACGTGCTATCTTTGTCTCGACACGTATTCAATTTAACCTCTCCTCGTTATGTAGCCGTTATAATAACTAGCTCATATTTTGTTCTTATACCTATAGTCTAGCCTATAACCAGGGGAGTTTTACGTAAAAGCAGATAAATATTTACTGTAAAATAGATGACGCCCAAGAGACGAAAATGACAAGCAAGGCGTCGCTATTTGAAAAACCCCCGCCCGGGGCATTAAATTTCCATAATAATCGCCTGTATGGCTTAAAATTTGGTCTTAGACCCCTGTTTTGTCATAGCCTAGGATTTCTATATGCTATTTGACAATCTCAACACGGAGCACTTGGTAAATTACCCATACTATGCATTTTGGGTCAAAAAATGATCTTTGTGGGGCGGGAGGCCAAGAAGGAAGTTTGGTGGGCACGCTGCGCTTTGCCCACCCTACATTTTTAATACAATCAAATTGTGGCATGCTCCACATTAAACTCAAAAACTACGTTTTTTATATTATGTAGGGTGGGCAAAGCGCAGCGTGCCCACCAACCCCCCTCTTTTTTGTAGAGAGGACAAAGCGCAACATGCCTACCAAACTCTCTGCTTACTGAGTAGTTACAGAAGATCTAGCTTAGTGTTATGATGCTTGCTGACTACAGTCAGTCACGATGCAATCAGCCCGACAGCACAAGGTTTAATATGCAATTCAAATCAATTCTCAGTTGCAGCACTGGCAATATTTTAGAATGGTATGACTTCGGTTTATTTGCTATTTTTTCACCATTGTTTAGTCAATTATTTTTCCCAGCATCAAATCCACACACTGCGTTACTGGAAACCTTTAGTGTCTTTGCAATTGGCTTTTTTTGTCGCCCCATCGGCGCACTGTTATTTGGTTATTTAGGTGACCGTCATGGTCGCGGCAAAACATTACGTTTTTCTATTTTAATGATTTCATTACCAACCCTGCTCATAGGCTTTATTCCCGTCTACACCAGCATTGGAATCGCGGCACCCTTGTTACTCATATTGACGCGGATGTGGCAAGGCATCAGCTTAGGTGGTGAGTTTAGCGGAACCATTATTTATTTGGGTGAAAGCGCTACTGCAACTAATCGATCTTTTTATACCTCACTTGCGGCTAGCGGTGCAAACATTGGCATTCTATTAGCCATACTCATAGGATTTATTACCAGCGCCAGCATGTCAAACTCGATATTTATCAATGGCGGATGGCGCATACCTTATTTACTCAGTGGAATTCTCTGCTTAATTATTTATGTAGCCCGCTTAAAAATGGAGGAAACACCTGCCTTTATTAAACTAAAAACAAGCAACTCTCTTAGTAAAAATCCAATTAATACCGCGTTTAAATATAATTTTTATGCGATGCTACGCATAGCAGGCTTACTTTGCATGGGCAGCACTTTTTATTATTTTATTTTTTTGTATTTACCTATTAGTTTACAGCAGAACTCTCAACTGACATTTTCATTAACAACGCAGCATGAATATTTTTTTATGGCGGCGATGGTCATACTGGTTCCTTTTGCGGGATGGTTAAATGATAAATTAGATCGCTATAAAATGTTAGTATTTAACGCCATACTGATTTCGGTCATTATAATACCCGGTTATTATTTTTTGCAAAATAATAGCAGCAACGTCACATTATTTATTTTAGCTCTGTTTACACTAGCTAGCTCTTTAGAACAAGGCACGACACCGGCTGTTTTAGTTGAAAATTTCCCTGTTGCAGTAAGATATACTGGCATTTCATTCGCTTATAATATTGTAAATGGATTTTTGGGTGGCAGCATTCCTCTTATCTGTATTGGGTTGGTGCACAAAACCCATTTCCATCTTGCACCAGCATTTTATGTGTTGTTTTATGCAATAATTACCTTGTTATTTGCTGTCGCACTCTACAAACGATTATTATTTAGCAGGCAAAACGTGAACGAGTATAACCTGACTGCTGAATAGTTACAAAAAACGCCTTTAAAGATGTAACTACTCTGGATTACTACTAAAATACAAGCTAAACTCAAGGCAATGAAAGCTATTAACCATCCCACTTTAAACTGAATAATTTATGAAAAATAAAGATGACACTATTACGGCGTTAAAAAAAGAAATTAACACATTAAAAACGATTATTTCTATCATGCCTGGACATGTCTTTTGGAAAGACACCAACAGCAACTATTTAGGCTGTAATAATAATGTTGCAACCCTCTTTAAACTAGACTCCCCCGAAGAAATTATCGGAAAAAATGATCTCGACTTACTCGATGAAGAAGAAGCAAAAGAACTACGTCGAATTGATTTAGACATCCTCAAAAATAAGCAAGAAATCCGCATTGAAGAATTAGGCAAAGATGCCGCAGGATTACCTGCCCATTATATTACGCAAAAAACGCCTTTTTATGACAGTCAGGGCATTATTCAAGGCACTTTAGGCATTTCATTAGATATTACAAAGCGAAAACAAATCGAAGAAACACTGCGTATCGCCAAAAAGAAAGCTGAAGCCGCCAACAAAGCAAAATCAAAATTTTTAGCCATGATTAGCCACGAATTACGCACACCATTAACCAGCATTTTAGGTTTTGTAAGTTTTTTGGAACAAAACAATTTAGCCTCTAGCGAAAAGAAACAATACATACAACACATTATTGATTCAGGGTCTTACTTACTATCATTAATTAATAATTTACTCGACTATAACAAACTAGAAACGAATAATTATCAGCTATCACCGCATTCATTTGATCTTAAAGATTTAATGAATGATGTCATTAATATGCAAAGTGGCACAGCAAAATTAAAAAAGATTAATTTAATCTTAGATTATGATTTGAATACACCACAACGCATCATGGCTGACAGCCATGCTTTACGACAAATACTCGTTAATTTAATAGCAAATGCGATTAAGTTTACCAGCAAAGGTCAGGTTATCCTGCGAACGCACTGTGCAGAAAGTAAATCAGGATTTTCAACGGAGTTAACTATTTCGGTAGAGGACTCCGGCATGGGAATTCCGCCTGATAAATTTGAGCTTATTTTTAAGCGCTTTTATCAAGTGGGTGATGTTTATCAGCGCAATAAAAGCTTAACGGGAACAGGCTTAGGGCTTTCTATAGTAAAAAAATTAATTAATTTAATGGGCAGCAAAATCGAAGTTAAAAGCCAGATTGATGTTGGCTCTACTTTTTCCTTTACATTAAATCTACCCACTGAATTATTAAAAACAGCGGCTTTACCGCATATTTTATCGCCTAAAAAATATAATGCTTTGCTTATTGAAGATGACATTTTAATCCAAATTGTACACAAACAAATGCTAGAAGAATTAAGCTGCGAAGTGGCTGTCGCACAATGTGCGCAAGAAGCCCTGAATGTTATCAAAAAAAATTACGATATTATTTTTATTGATATTGGCTTGCCAGACATGAGCGGGTTTGAGCTAATTAAGATTATTAGTCAAAAATATTTAGCGACGCATGAAGTGCCTATTATTGCCTTGACGGGTTATTCGGAAGAAGATGACAAGCAACAATGTTTATTAGCTGGGGCAAAAGAAGTAGCGATTAAACCGATTTCAAAAGCAGCTCTTGGGAAGCTGCTTAAGAATTATTTGGGGGATTAGAGAGTTATCACTTTCGAAGACTTAACCTCGAGTGGGTGATATGCGAGGATTAGCTGGCGTAGTACCTGGAGGAGGAGTTGTATTACCTCCGGTTGCTCTAGGGTTATTATTAAACGTCCGATAGCGATTATTAGCTGTCGTGGATGGTAAATTAGCTGGTTGAACAACGGGATTGCTAGCTCCTTGAGCCACCACTAAAGCTGCCGCTATATTAGTTAAAAACTGCCCGCCTAACTTAGGGTCATTACAAGTAGTAAAAAACTGAGCTGTAGCACCAGCAGCTAGCGTTTCAAGTATCTGTGAAGGTTGTGGGCTAGGCAGAGGCAGAGCCGTCGACTGCTTAGCGTCTCTTACTCTAACAGAAGGATTTGCACCACCAACAATCATTGTCGCAAGCTGTTGCTTATCTTTTCTTACAATATAGCTACAAGCATCAGCTGATATTGTGTCACGATAAGGGGCATCATTAGCAATGATCTTTTTTAATGTTTTTTCTGCTTCTACAAAAACAGGCTTTTTTTCCCACTCTTGATATGTCATAACAGTCACAAAGGAGTCGCTTTCAAAAAGCTTTCTAATCCTAGCTTCATCATGCCCATTAATTCCTTGAACAACACCATCATCTAATCTCGCATCATCTGGGTCGGAACTTCTACCTAAATATATCCAAAACTCTTTTGCGCCCAGTCTTTTAGCTTCTGCAATATCTGCTTTTATAGCTGCTATTCGAACGTTAAAATTTTTCTCAAACTCTACTGGATCACTTTCTTTGATCCCAAGCTTTGGACAAAGAGGATAAATAAATCTTGAATTCTTTATAGCATCGGAATCTTTTTTCACATCAGCCATTTTAACATCAGCTTTACTATCAATTTTCATATCAGCATTTGCATTTTTAGGCTTAGATTTAGACTTATTAGAACCGCTAATAAGAAACCCAGCCATTGATCCCGACAGAACCTCATCAAAACTCTGTGCATGAAAAAATCGCTCTGGAAGGCAGCCATAATTTACCGATTTATGTATAGCAGATCGCTGCGCTTGAAAAAGCTTACCTTTGTAAACAACAATAACATTGTTATAACTATCTGGAATTAATGCGCTGCCTTTCCGCTTCTGCCAAGAGAAAACTTCAGTCGCTTCTTTAACAATATGGTTTACGCTCCCTAATGCATCTTGTGGCGAGAGAGTTACGTTGTTCTTCTTCATTGCTTGAACAACTGTTCCTTCGGCTATGTTTTCTTTTGTTTGAATAAATTCTCTATCCAAATCCGACAGCCCTTGAAGCTTCTGATCTTTTAGTTTTTGCTCAAGCTCATCCGGTAAAAAAGGTACCGAGGTCATTAAACTACGCTGGTCAGTGTAAGAGCTTCCAGCACTTTTAGATTGATCAAGAGTTACTTCCCGCACAGGAATAGCCATAGGCTCAGCAGAGCGGCTACGCCTAGGCGAAATTCTCCCGTTGCCCATCGCCTGGGGAATTATTGATCTAGATCTACTATTTGAATCTGCTCCTCCATGAGCACTGTTATTCGTTCCATCACCTTTTGAGTGACTGCCAGACATGCATTTTTCCTCTTAAGTATTTATCCACACAAAATGGACCCACTTATTATAATTAAAATATTCCAAAAGTATTTTACGTATTTTTTCTAAAAATTATTATTACAATCTAAAAAACTAAACTATATTCAACTAACTCACATTTTTCCTCACGCATAAATATAACATCTAAAGGTAAAAAGCAAGGATTAGTATGAAATATTATACAAACAGAACAAAAAACACACATGACTTGCCTTATTTAAAACAGTATTGGTTTAAGTGTTTATTTTTTAACATCTGCTTGTCTTCTCATTCCACCAAAGGACGCATTAGCTGCAGAATTTTGTTGCTTAGTACCATTTGAAAACAAATGAGCTGGCACATTTACTTTTGTACACGATAAAGAAGGCTGCTGATGGTACTGAAGCTGACTGGCTAGTGTTTGATTTTGCTCATTAAGCGTTCGTGGTTGCAAAATAGACGCTACCATTGCTGCCTGCTTCACGGAAGTCACAACGGCTTCTTGTTTCACATCAACCCCTGCTGTCAAAATAGCAGGCGCAACTCGCGCTGCGGTATTTACTACGGATGGCGCTGATCGCTTCATCGCACCTGTCGCTGCTCGATACATGACAAATCCTCTTGGCTCTGCTTCTGCTGCTGCCTTCTCCCTTCCTCTTTCTCTTGCCGCATGATGCGGATCATTTTCAATATTTGGTTTTGGTGTGATAGCCGCTTCCTCTGTATCACTTTTTACGGGCGATGCAGGTGTTAATACGGATGTCTCACTCATAGAAGGCGAAACTGATAAAGGTAGCGTGGATATTGTTGCTGTTGCTTCTGGTACACCTTCTTCTGCTACAACAGCTTTCATATCCTCTAGTACATTCTGCTTCATAAGCTTAAACACGTTTACTAATGTTTCTATAGTCTCTTTATTATCAGCGGCAGCAGCAAGATCAGCTGGAGTTTGCTCATTATCATTTAGCGCCTCAAGTAAATCACAAAGTATAGGCTTTAACTTATTCCCTACATCACACACAAAGCTCTCTGTCCGATTTAGCTCCACATGAAGAAGATCTACTTTTTCATAATATACAGATTTATACTCTTCTTGAGCTAAATACAGATCATCTAAGTTATAATAAGATTGAATAATAGATTCATGCGTAAAGACCATTTCATGCATAATATTATTATTATCAATATCAACACATTCTTTAACCCGCGATAACTGATCCGCTTCAGCTAAGTCATCAATTATTTCTAATATTTTTTCTTGTGCCTCAGGTTCTTGCATATGTTCAAAAATTAAAATGCGTAAAGGATCTAGATTAATTAGATTTGTGTCGGGTAAAACAGAAACAGCAGAAAACTCTGCTGCAGAAGTAAGCGCTGATGATTGCATCGTGAATATCCTCGTTTTATCGTTATATATGCATATTATTTAATTATAAGCGTATAAACCAAACTATTTTTTTACTTGCACAACTTCACTAACGGAAGATTTCTTTTGTGCTAATGCCTGTTGACTAGGTACTTCTAAGTTAGGACTCTTTTCTAAACCTGGTTTGAAAAAATTTATTCGACACTTCACATGAGACGAAAAGGTATACCTTACTCTGCTATTATTGCGATCAATTATTATAGGTTTTAAAACATGATTTACTGCGTGATTACTTACAGTTTTTTCCTCTTCTGCAAGCACCGCCTTTGCTCTCGCATGCGCTCTTGATACTGCTGAACTGGCAGCTTTATTTATTGCGGCTGCTTTTTCTGCTGCAGCTGCTCTTTCCGCTGCGGCTACTTTTTCTGCTGCGGCTGCTCTTTCTTCTGCAGCTGCTTTTTCTGCTGCGGCACATTTCATCTCTTCTAATAGTTCATTCTTCATACTCTCAAACGCTGTTACTAATTTTTTTCTAGTAAATTCATTATCAGCAATAGCAGCACGATGAATTGGAGTTTCTCTTTGATCATTGAATGCTTCAAGTAAATCATAAAGTACAACCTTTAACTTCTCCGACGCATAGCCAAAAAAACTTACTGTGCGAGCTAGCTCTGCATTAAAAAAAGCTGCTTTTTCAGCATATGCATATTTATACTCTTTTTGTTCTTTAAACTCTAAATATAGATTATTTAAGGCGGAAAAACGCTCAATAATAGACTCATGCGTAAATACCATTTCATGCATAATATTATTATTATCAATATCAACACATTCTTTAATCCGCGATAACTGACCTGCTTTAGCTAAGGCATCAATCATTTCTAATATTTTTTTTTGTGCCTCATATTCCTGCATATGTTCAAAAATTAAGGTACGCAAAGGATCTAGATTAATTAGATTTGTATCGGGCAAGACAGAAACAGCAGAAAACTCCGCTGCAGAAAGTAGCGTTGATGATTGCACAGTAAATATCCTCGTTTTGGTTGTGTATTTTATATGATTTTGCATCATTTTTTGTGCATGCTGACATGAAATTTATTCAGTATCAATATAAAAATATAAAAATCATTCAAATTGTTGAAATGTAGGTGTTTTTTTGCATAAATGATGTAAAAATGGTATATTTTGACCGTTTTGATGGGGGATATTACGGCACAAATCACTAATCAAATCAAAAAACTAACTAAGTGATGCCATGTTTTTAAAAAAGAAGAGCTTTATTGAGGGGGTTGTTACCGAACCGCGACCGCCAGAGAGTCGATCACAACTCGAGCAACGATGAATAATAAAAAATTACACTTGCTGTTAGAAGGCTCCCTGACGGTCGCGGCTCGGTAACAACGTAATAATTAGCTATGAATGTGGATTCTGCGATACCCAAGCACCGCCGCAGTTATTACCTTGATGCTTAACATTTGTAATCATGCCATTTTTATCTGTGACAAATATAGTCGTACATTTAAGCCCAACTTGATTATTTAAACGACCTGCGCCTAAGGAGCCATCGCTATTAAAACTCGTGGTCGTTGAACGAAAGAAATTTGCCGTAGAATTTGTTAAATAAACATAATAGGATGTGCCGCTACGAGTATGCATAATATCATTTGCACCACCCCATGCTTTTTCGACTGCTTGAATATTTTGACCTTGCCATTGTGCGCTGTCACTCTCTGCTTGATAACGATAATGTCCGCCACCACAGGCGGTCAGCAAAAAAAGACAAACTATATTGATTAAAATTTTCATCGTATTCATCCTTAAATAATTTACTTGCCTTGTTATTTGCAATATATTAAAAAAGGGAGCGGGTTATTTAACCCGCTCTAAAAGAATGCTCAATGTAGAAAATAGCAATCCTTGCTACAAAATCCATCCATGGGCATACAAAACGAGGAGTGGTTGCTAGAATCCTTTCTGTAACCGTTGTCATCCTGACTATGTGCATTCTACTGGATAAAATAAAAAAAACTGGTGATTATCTTGCGGTTATTTCACTGTAATTAAGCTTGGTATTGTTTTTTAAAAAAATATTATTTAAAAATCAAAGAGATACGATTTGGCGGCATAAATTAACTGCTCTAACTATCAACAATATCCTACACAAGATGAGTATTTAATCTTAGCTAGCGCATAGGCGTCAACTTAACACAAGATGTAGGGTGGGCAAAGCGCAGCGTGCCCACCGTTCAATGATGCGCCATGCTTGGCGCACACTTAAACCGTCGTATATAGATGGTTCTTTTGGTTCAGCGCTTGATTGTGGTGTTGTAAATGGTTTGAACGGTGGGCACGCTGCGCTTTGCCCACCCTACAAAACTCAGGATGACAATGCACCCAGAATGACAGCGCACTCGGGATGACGCATACAAATGGCCAAAATCTAATTAAAAAAGTATCTTGATCTCTCAATTTTAGCTATATTTAGCCCTATGCACTCACCACGGAATAAATAGCATGTCTCAAAATCAATTCGCTACACCAAGAGCTAAACTCGAGTTACCTGATCAACATAAAAAGCTTTTATTACATTCTTGTTGCGCGCCTTGTTCGGGTGAAGTGATGGAGCGCTTAACAGAATCAGGAATTGATTATACGATTTATTTTTATAATCCCAATATCCATCCTCTAAAAGAATATGAATTACGCAAAAATGAAAATATTCGTTTTGCAGAAAAACATAATATCCCCTTTATCGATGGCGATTATGATCGCGATGAATGGTTTCGTCGTGCAAAAGGCATGGAAAAAGAACCTGAACGAGGTATACGTTGTACTATGTGCTTTGATATGCGTTTTGAACGCACAGCGCTTTATGGTTATGAAAATGGTTTTACTGTTTTTTCTAGCTCACTTGGCATTTCACGCTGGAAAAACATGGAGCAAATTAATGAAAGCGGCCTTAAAGCAGCAAGCCATTATCCCGGTATGATTTATTGGACGTTTAATTGGCGTAAAGATGGCGGATCGTCCAGAATGATTGAAATTTCTAAACGAGAAAATTTTTATCAGCAAGAATATTGTGGCTGCGCTTATTCATTACGCGATACGAATGCTTGGCGTGAGCAAACCAATCGGGAGCGCATCAAGATTGGAGTAAAATATTATGGTTACGATGAAGAAAGTGATAAAAAACCGATTGCTTAAGAGAGCTTGGTGGCCACGCTGCGCTTTGCCCACCCTACGTTTTTTTATAATTTATTTTTGCGGGTAAAATGCAGCATGCCCACCAAGCCCTCTGGCTGCTGAAGCAGTGCTTGCATTACCTGCAGCACTCACAGAAGGAAAAAGACTTACTTTATGATCAAGCGGAGCCACTGCTGTCGCTGCTGCAACTCCCGCAGCGGATAGATTTTTTGGCATTGCATTGTGATTACTAGAGCCTACGACAACACTAGAATTAACAGAGTTAACATTGTTTAATGGTGTTTCCATCCTATCCAAAAGATCTAGAATATAACTCTGATCTTGTAACTTACCACGAAACGTAGAAATAATTGTTTCAGCATCATCTTTTCCAGCGCTAGCACTGAAGAACTGACTTAGCTTCTTAAAAGTAGCAACATGCCCTGCAAAGGGTCCACTCTTACTGTAAATAACATTGGTAAGATAATGAACGACATCGTGCACAATCATCTGTATCGTCACTCCTTTTAGAGAGTCTTGTTTTGGGTTTACAGACTCACCAATCAAAGAACATTGCTTCAATATCTTAACAACGTCTGTTATAGCTGTATTAAATGCGGCTATTTTTCCAACTTTATCATCATGCTTTAGGTCTTCACTGGCATTAATTTTTTGCACTAACCACTGTTGCTTTAGGTTCATAACATCAAATAATAGCGAATATACGATGGCTAAATCCATCTCCTTCGCTTGCAATGCTTTCGCCCCTTGGCACTTTTTAACAACACATAAATATAATGTATTAAATGCTTGTGGAAACTCAATATCAAATTCATCAGCATACTTTTTTAATTGCGCATTTTTTTCTGAAGAATTTTTTTCATCCTGAGCTAACGCTGTACTGGGCTGAGTTTTTTGGAAACAGAAACTTATATGATGAGAAATCCTGATTAACTCAACTTCTTTGATTATCTCAAAATCAATATATTCTAAAGCCATATTATCTGAATATTTATTTATGATTATTTGTTTTAAAGTAACAATGGCATTATCGAATAATTTTTTTCTAGGATCACTAGGCAATACATTTGTGTCTTTTAATGTTTTATCTTCTATTATTATCCATGAAACCAAAGCTAAAATAACTGAACCTCTTCTCTCACACTCGCTATCAAGATAATCAGCAAATGCTTTTACTTCTGAAGTACGCCAAACTTTAGGCTGGTTCGTATTGTCATCCTTATGAGTGAAAAGCAGATAAGCCAGCTGTGTTATTACCTCTCTACTCAGCGGTACCTGCCTAAGTTGTGAAGATAAAAAACCACTTATAGAAAGTGCTGAGGTTAAAGGAGGATTTTTCTGATCTTCTAATACAGAATCAACTTTTAATCTCAAATCATTAAGCTGCGCCCTGAAATGAGCAATCATTGTTGTAGCGGCTGTTTCCGATAGAGTACATTCTAGGTTAAGTTGATGTACGTTAGTAGCCTTGTCCTCGTCAGAATCATCCAATCTCTCTGCTAATTCTAACTTACTCGTAGCATCCATGAATTGCCGTAGTTTACTGCCGATTTCAGTAGTTGATTCAAAAACTATTTTTCCTTTTAATGCTGCTATTTCTCCAGAAAGGTCACTAGCTAAGAGAAGAGTTTTCTGCAATAACTGCTTTATCTCTTTTTCCATATCACAAGCTATGGAAACCAAGCTGTTGCAAGCTGTGTTATATTTGTGATGCATGTATAGCCTCTTTTCTATTTTTAATAAATAAACAAATAATCCCTATAAAAAATATATTGAGCTCGGTGGGCACGCTGGGCTTTGCCTATCCTATAACTCTGGATGCCAGCTAGAAGCGCGCTGGCATGACAAAAGGCACTTGCCCACCAAACTCTTTGAATCTAACCTTTATTATTTTGTGTTGAGGGAGATGGCTTTCGTGGCTCTTGTGATTTTTCTAACTTATCTAACAATGTTGCTGTTCGAGTCCAAAAAAAGCCTTTTCTTGCTATTGCATACTCTGAGTTAAATTGTTCGCCATTATTGTCTTTTAATCCTTGGATAATCTGACCCCAACCAGCTGTTACTGCTGTATTATCACGACTAAACTCATTTTTCTTAACTTGACCTGTTGAATCATATATGTCGTCTGCTGCATCTAAAAGATGACGCAAAAAATTTATTTTAGTTTGTTTTCTACGAGTATCTTTAAAAAAACTCAAACAACCATCCCTTTCATCCTCTAGGGTTATTATTCTTGCTTCAATTTCTTTGTAAAGAGTTTCAAACTCTTTTGGTTTTGGTTTAACTTCTTTTTGTTCCGGATTATTGCTTACAGAAGCTGGTACTGAAAGAGCTATGGTTGGAGTATGCTGTAGACTACTATTCGATACAGTAACATTATTAAACCCTATAGAACCCGCTTCGGGTTTTGATTTATGCGAAGATTTTTTTGAGCTTGCTTTACCTAATAAAGGTATCGCTACTTCTTCCCCAGACAGCAACTTCTGTGCTCTAGGGGATCCTGGTGGTGACATTAAGCCTAGTGGTGACATTAACCCTCTTGATACGTTTACCCTTGCTGTGCCCATAATACCGACTGTAGAGTGCGAGGAATGAACTCTGCTCCTAACAGCGGGAATAAGAGGCTTACTTGGCTGAGATCCTACTGGCTGAAGCGCTGCTATTGCTGCCTGATCATCTGCATGCTTTTTGTTTGTCCGTCGTCTAGACATGCTTTGATTATTATTAGACTGCTGTTTATTCATATGATTATTGTTACGCGTATCCATCTCCATCACCTCTTTTTTTACTTTAGTTGTTACAATATACCTTACAATAATTAAAAAAGTCTTAAATAGGATACGATTTTGAATCACTATTTTATCTGTTTGTTTTATGCACTTTTATCGCTAATTTTAAAATAAAATTAATGTTTTTCTATCCGTAACTATTCAGTAGCTAGAGAGCTTGGGGGGCACGCTGCGCTTTGCCCACCCTACAAAATCTTGTCATGCCAGCGTGTTTCTAGCTGGCATCTAGTAGGGTGGGCAAAGCGCAGCGTGCCCACCTTAAGGAAAATAAAAAAACTTAAACTAAAGCTTAAAAAAAACCCTTCTATTTGATTAGAAGGGTTTTAATAAATCCTCACCAGTGAAGAAGTACTTTTTAACTACAAGCAGCAACAGGCCGTGCTGCATCTGCATTAGGCGTAGCACTAGCTGATTGATCAGTAGTGGCAGTCTTTGTATTACCAAAAAGAGCCGAGCGTACTGCTGCGGTAGCAAGGGGTACAGGCGCTGCCACTACCGGTCTTGTTACTTCTCCATCAGCAGCAGTTGTTGCTGATTTCGCTGTAGATGAAGATAGGCCTAGGAAATCGTCTATCGCCGCGTGACTCAATCCCAATGTCGTGCTTGAAGTAAGTCTTGCTCTTGGTTGGCTAACAGGTATCTCAGCTGATGAAGAAACTGTGTCACCAGCCTTGACTGATACTGGCTGATTATTATTCTTAACGCTTTGAACTGCTTGATAAGCACAGTAAGCTACACCCGCGGTCAGCATTACAACAGCGCCTATGGTTACTTTTGCTAAAAAGATCATAACCCCTAAAGCAACTGTAACCAATGTGCTTGTTATGCTTCGAGCTATTTCTTGCTGCAGTTGTTCTTTATGATAAATTGCCGTCTCATTATCATTAGCGCGTTTTGCTCTCAAAAAGCTTATGCCGTGATAACTTGCACTACCAATATGATAAATTGCTTTTGCTGCATAAGCCGCACAAAAAAGAACTGGCGCAACTAGCGCAGACCCAAGTGACACAACAAAAGCGCTTATTAAAGCCAGCCCCAACAAGAAAGTTGAACCTGTATAAGTAGCTGCTTTTGCTATAGCTGTCTGATCAGATGCTTTTTTATTAATTAAAACATCCCGCCATGCTAAAGCTGCTTGAACAAAGCTAAATATAAATAAAAATGGAAATACAATTGAGCTAGCTAATTCAGCCGATGCAAGAGCAACATACCGACCGAAAGTAAACATTGTACCCGTTCCAGCAAGTTTTAACGTTTCGACAACCATTTCTGCTCTGGAAGTTGCTCCTGACAATAATGGGCGACGAACAGCGCTGGTGTTGTTGAGTGCTTTATTTGCTGCAGATAAATCATTGCTTGCTGTTTCATGTGGTTGTGAAGCAGGTTTTCTTGAGCTTGCTGCAAAAGACACCCTTTTTGAAGATCTTGGCAGAGGGTGTATTACTGCATCCCGTGCTGGCTCTACTGGTGGTGGCGTTACTGTTGCTGTTACTGGTGTTACTACTACAGCTGTTGTTGTTGGAGCTAGCGGTGTTATTACTGCTGCTGCCGTTGTTGCTGCTGCTGCTGTTGTTGCTGCTGTTGTTGCTGCTGTTGTTGTTGCTGCTGTTGTTGCTGCTGTTGCTTCCACTGCTCTGGCTGCTTTTACCGCTGCCACTCTTTCTGCTGCTTTTCTATTTGCTTTAGCCGCTTTTGCCACTCTTGCGCTTCGTAAGGCTTCTGCAGATTGTGCTGCTTTTTCTACTTTTTGTTGCGGCAATGTTGCTGTTGATCTTTTTCCTTTTGCTGTTACCCCTGACTTTAAATTTGTTACTGGTGGTACTAGTCTTGGTGCTGCTGCTGTTGATACTACAGTAGCAATTGACGTTGCAGCAACTATTGCTTGAGGTTCTGATGCTACTGTCGGTGCTGGCTCTTCCCCTACTGCTGTAGATGCAACTGTTGTCAATACTGTTGGCGGTAACTTTGGCTCTGTTGCTGTCGACACAGATTTCTGTACTACTACCAAAGCAGGTTCATCTGCTGGTACTGGTGGTGACGACTCTGCTCTTGTTGAAGCTACAACACTTGTGGTTAGCGTTGCTGCAGATGTTACAGCTGTTGGCTCTACCCTTGTACTTGGAGCTGGTAAGCTTTTACGCATAGGTTTGGGTTTAGGCTTAATACCCCCAGCTTTTGTTTCATCAGTTTTTGTTTCATTAGATCTTTTCCTAAAATCTTCGAGCATAGCTGCACCTTTTGTTAGTAATCGCTCTGGTGATAGAAAAGGTAAAGGTACACTGCTCACCTTTGACCGTGGTGCCAAAGTAGTATCCACAGAAGATGTTGTAGCAGCAAGTAATGGTGAAACAGCAGGCTGCTGCTGCAATTCTGTTACTAACAACGACGAAGCTGTTGTTGCTGCTGATATATTCATCGGTAACGATTGCGCTAAATCATCGTACTCACTTTTAAGTCTTGTTTCATCCCTTAAAGGAACCCGTGTAATATTACCAGCAGAATCAATCTGATCTCTATGCGTAATAGTAGCCGTAGGAGAAGAATAACTTCCTGTGGTCACTGCTGTAAAGGAGGCTGCCTTTACTCCTGAACTCTGCTGATGAGGCACACCAGGTGAGAATAAAGGAGGTTTTACTCCTGAGCTCTGTTGATGAGGCACAAAAGGTGATGCAGGTAACTTTGTTCTATTCTGATCATAACGTTCTATACTCTCAACATCTGGTACAACAAGCTCAGAACCATCCTCAGACTGCTTAAAATCAGTATCACCAGCACTTGGCGTTGCTGGCGCTGCTGCGGTAGCCGTTGGATTTACTTCATCAATAGCAACTTGATCAGTAAGCTCATAACTCGACACTAAAGCCCAAAGTATCAAACTTAATCGAGCTGACTCAGAAGGCTTAATCGCCACCCCTGGTGTAGATTGACCCGTTGTAGAATCTTCGCTCATAGCCCAAGCTCGAAAACTCTTACCTAAGTTCAATTTGCGTATCATTGCTGAATCAACATCAATCAGCATATGCCCTGCTGTTGCTCTTGGCACTAAGGACAATAGTTGCTCACGAATATACTGCATACTCACCTTTGGAGGCCTGTCCATGTGTTTTATTTGTTTTACTAATGCTTTTTGTTCGAGAGATAACTGATAATATGCCTGAGATTTACTATCGTTTTGCGAACTATTAGCAGATGTCCCTTTAAAAGCTGCAATAGCAAAAAAAGTAGGGAATTTTCTTGTAGGACAAGCGTTTTCATAAGCTGTTTTAAATTCTTTTAATGTTTTTAATTGTCTTGAAACATCCGCGCTAGTGTCCGGATGCAAAACTAGTTTAATATTTTCATGGAGACTGAGCACGCGCAAATATTCAAGACTTTCAAGCCCATCTTTTAAAATATAATTTTCACGCTCTATTCCTTTTGCATCTGTCCATGTAGGAAAAACTAAATCACGCTGAGTGCTCTCATGAACCTGTGTAGCAGGAATTAACTTTAAATTTTGCAACCCTATCATCAATAATTGGGCTTTAGGATCAGTTATAATAACGGAAGCACCAGATGCTTTGTTGTTTCTTTTAGTTCTAAATTCAGCTTTTTCTATAGGTGTTAATCCCGCTGGTGTTGCTGGAAGTGTTTTTCTAGGTGGCATATCCGTAACCTCTCCGTTAATTATTAGCGCTAATATTATTAGGTATTTTTAATCGCGCGTCCTTGCAAAACAGTGGCACTTTTGCAGATCTATTAACTACTTATTGAAGTTGATTAAAACCCGAGATATCCATTGCTTGAGTAAAATAAACTTTTATAAAACTTAAATCAAAGTACAACAAAAAAATTTATATATAATAATTTAATAATCTTCGTATCAGATAGTTGGCTATCCTGTCAAAAATAATTCATTTTGTCCAGAATTTATTTATATTGCTCAACTCTATGTCGCTTAATAATACGCAAAAAAAAGCAAGTTGCAAGGCTGATTCTGTTTGTGGTTAACTAGAAAATGTTATTTATTTGAACAACATGGAGGGATGAGGTCATTTTATGTGGCTTTTCGGTAGCCAGAGAGTTTGGTGGGCACGCTGCGCTTTGCCCACCCCACACAAAAACTGAATTACAACCCACACGCACCACCCGTTGTGACTTGCAGGCCAGCACGTTGCGTAATATCTAAATTCTTTTGCTCACTACCTAATTGTTTTATATTTATTACAATAGCAGTGGTAACTGGCGTAATTAATTCAGTAATCGTATCAATAGGCGTGGTATCGCTTATTGACTGAGGATCACTACCACCAAAACTAGAGCCACCTGTCAATTGCGAAGTGTAATATGGCTGTGTTGTCTGTGCAGCAATCGTCGTAATCGCTTGTTGATTTGCTGCTGAATCACCCGATGGCGCAGGAGATGGCGTAGGTGCTGGTGGTGTTGGTGGAACAGGGGGGGCAAACACTAATAAAAAGGGAAACCCCGCCCCGCTATTAATACCCCATGTACTCGTAAAATCAAAGCCAACAAAACTCGCTTGTTGCTGCATTGCAGTTGTGGTTAAGGGAACACCGCTAGGCTGAACTAAAGTAGGATTATTTGTAATATTCCAATAGCTATTAGTCACAACACCTGCTGAGTTAAAGCCAATAAGTCCGCCCTCATTTGAATAGCCTGGGGTGATAGTACCTGCGGCATAAGTATTAGTAACAGTACTTTGATTAGAACCAATTAACCCCCCTACCTGATTATAGAGGGCACCTGACAAAACAATATCGCCTGTGCTATAAGCATTCGTTAAACTACCAAAGGATGTCTGCTGCCCTATCAAGCCACCAATCAGAATACCGGAGCCACCACTTATCGTCACTGTGCCTGTGCTATCAACCTGACTAACAGCGCCATTATTTACACCTATCAAACCACCAATACCCGACGAAACATTACCTGTTACTAATATACTTCCCGTAGCGTATGAAGTAGTAAGCGATGCTGTGTTTTGACCTATCAAACCACCTATATTTGATGAGTTAACATTTGCAACTGATATGTTTCCAGTAGCATATGAACTCGTAATAGAGCCGGTGCTTTGACCCACCAAACCACCGATATTCCTTCCACCAGAGCTTCCTGGTAAATCAATTGTACCTGTGGAGTAAGAGCCGCTAATCGTACCCCCTGAATTAAGGCCCACTAAACCACCTACATTGGTAGCATTTTGTCCTGATAAACTTATAGCAAGTGATGTAGAAGAATTAGAAATTGTGCCTGTATTAGACCCTACTAAACCACCAACCGATGTAAGATTATTTGCAGATAAAGTCAGCGCACCTGATACATTGACATTGGTTATTGTTCCAGAGTTTGTCCGTGTTAAACCACCTACTCCATTCAAAAGATTACCCGAAGATAAACTCAAATTAGTTACATTTAAATTACTAACAGACCCAGATATGGCATAAAACAAACCTAACTGAACCCCAAAATTTTGCGTTACGTTTTGCACACTATAGCCTTGCCCATTAAGACTGCCAGAAAAAGACGCTAGCGGACTGCCAATAGCCTGAAACCCAAAACCATTAGCCCAACTACCTGTTGTACTTCCATCGAGAGAGTTATTTAAAATAAAATGAGCCGCGAGTAAATTATTCCCTGCTAAATAGGCTGAATCTATTCCTTGTAAACCATAAATATCCGTTAATTGATACGGATTACCTGATGTGCCATTACCCCCTGCCACACGAAGAAACTCATCGCCCTTAAGATCAAAATCATTTGTAACAGTAAACCCTGGATTACTTGCACTATTCTGATACCAAGCCCCCTGGTCAAATGCAAAGTTTGTAACATTAATGACACCATTTACGCCTGTTGTAATACTAGCTGGCGCACTGGCTGCGGATAAAGTTAAAGTTGCATCAGTACTTGCGCCACCGGCCAGAGTAACTCTGCCATTAATGATAATATTGTTCGTTGCTCGTAAGGTAAGCCCACCACCACCTATTGAATTAATCGTTGGCTTTACGCCATTACTAAAAATGGTAATATTATTTTCGGCCTGTAAAGTAAGCGATTGATTGCTTGCCCAATTAACAGGCGATACCACATTAATATTACCAGTACCTATACCATCTGCATCATTGGTAGTAACAATGACATTTGCTGTACTTAACGCCGCGGTTAATGTTGCTGTTGTTAACAGTGAAGCAGACGCCGTTGTTGAAGTAAAAAATGTATTAGGATCACCCCCACTTCCACCGCTATCAATAGATGAATCAGTTCCTATCATACCCGCAGCCGTTGCAGCCGCTTGATCAATAGCAATATACACGTCAACAGGATCAAGCAACCAAGTCCCTGTTTTACCTACCATAGCCAGCGCATTCACTATTCCATTTGCTATAGTTAAATATTTACCTGATGTCTCTATAAATCCACCATCACCGCCCAATACACTACCTTGGGCGGTAATCGTGCCATGGAATCCTGTGTAACCATCTGACCAAATAGCAACCTTTCCACCGTTTCCATTGATTAATGCATTTGCATTTAATAATGCACCTTGATCGATGACAGCAACCAAGGCATGTTGTTGTGGGCCAGCACCATGAAAGTTGCCACCCACTAAAATGGTACCGCCACCCGCTGCTCCACTGACATCAACAACAGATGAACCCATTAAATGTATCACTGATCCTAAAATTTCAACTAATCCACCTAGCTGACCTACTTGCACTCCAGAAGCATCTAATTTACCTGCTACAACCACTTTGCCAGGGCTTTCACTCGATAAAATAATTTCACCATTTTGTTGTGACACTGAGCGCGCTTGGGCAATACCACTCATATTAATTGCGTTATCAACCACGCCTTGTGCATTTTGAGCCGTTAATAAAATTCTGCCGCCATCGGCAAATATTTTTCCTGAGTTATTCACGCCACTTGTCATCTGATGGCCATCTTGATCGTATCCAGAACCTGATGATGCTTCGTCAATAACAAAATTAATTAAACCATCGCCCATGAAGTCTAACGTAAATTTATTTCCTGATGCCAGAATCACATGACCTGCATTAGCACTAATAATACCTTCGTTAGATACATTGGCACCGATCAAAGCAATTAATCCATTATTTGCTGCAATAATCGTGCCTTTATTAATAATCGTACCGTGCATCGATGAGGGTTGATCAAAGGAATATTTACCCGCTAAAAAATTTCTATCTGAAATATCTGTTGTCGATGCAATAATGCCACCAACATCAACTCGTGCGCCAGAAGCAAAATAAATACCGGCTTGATTGACTAATATGATTCTGCCATTCGCTGTGAGTTGACCGAAAATTTGTGAAGCACCTTGTCCTGGATTAATTCGGTTGAGAGTAATCGCATCACTATTAGGTTGTTGGAAATGGGTAGCTTCATTGGCGCCAATATTAAAACTATTCCAATTAATAATGGCTTGTTGACTGGTTTGATTAATTTGGGTGGTGGTCGCTGTCTGACTGATAGTCGCATCACCGGCTGTCACTTGGCCGCCTTCTGGATTGGCGTAAATTGCGCTGACTGTAATAATCGCGCCGAATGCGATCAATAGCTTTCTTAAACACGCTTTAAGAGTGCTGTATTTTTCATTAACTTTTATGACACTCTTGGCCCCTACTTTCATTTATTCACCCCTCATTTTTAGAAGCGTGATGCATGCTTTCTTGTTATAGGTAAATTATAACCTATAAAAGGAACAATTTCTTGCTCTGAATGCTGAAACAAGGGGTTACAGGGAGGTGTTGGTGTTAAAAATAATTGGGTTTTTAAATAAGTGTGTGTTTACAAGGGGTTAGCTAAAAGGTTTGGTGGGTAAAGCGCAGCGTGCCCACCAACCTCTTTGGCTGCTGAGTAGTTACTGCCGCTGATACACCCGATAAATCCCATAAACACTAATCATTATCCAGGCTATTTCAATCACGACCGATGCTAAATTCCAATGAAAAAACAAGGAAAATAAAATCAGCCATGCTCCGATAAAATTCAGGGCTTGATAAATAAAACTATCTGCAATCCAACGACCGGTGCTTAAAAATAAGTACGCTACTAAAATAACAATAACACCGACTATCCCAACAGGGTTGGCTAATGCATTAAAAAAATCATACATAATGTTTTATTCTCTTCTTAATTTTAAAAATTAATTATGGTGTTTTAGGTTGACTTGGTGCTGCCGAACTAACCGCAAGCTCCACTGCTGGCTCGATTAGACTCTGACGCCAACGACGCAGCTCATCAAATTTACCATAGGCTTCGGGACTACACCATTTAAAAAATCCACATGTGAAATAACGGCCTATGCCGCGTTTTTCTCGGAGTATTTTATGTAAAGTCGTTGTTCTGTCATTCAACGCCTGGTCTAACAGCTCCCTTTTTTTTGCGTCATCATAATGAATAGAACTAATTGTGTTAACTATCTGAGTATAAATCTCTGCTTTCCACTGCGATGCAACGGCAGTAATTGTGTCCGGACACCAACTCGATTGCTTTTTAGTGATCATGTCATCAACAATATGCTGAAAAAACTGCTCACGTTGAAACTTAGACATTTTAACCAGCAGATCACTTAACTTAGCTGCGGAAGTCATGCCTTTTACTGAAGCAATAATATCAAGCAAACCATGGTTTTCAAATAAATTAGATGATTCTTTTTGCTTAATCCATTTATGAATAACATGACCAGAAGCTAAAACAATTTTATCTAATAAATCACATTTTTCTGTTGGTTGAGATAACAATTGTAATTTTACAGCTAAAGCTGTATTAAATGTTGCATGCAAATCAAGCGACATTACACGACCAACAACGGTATGATGCCAACTTAAATCAGTATCATTATCAATACTCTGCAATAATTGTTTAACTATTTCTTCTTTCACAATATTAATATGGTGAGTAAAACACCATTTTAAAAATAAACAACCGATGCTATCACTGTCATTAAGAAGCAATCTTTGATTTAATATATAACCAAATAAAGCTCCTACTTGCTGAGATGATAAGTTTAACTTATTAAAATCAACTGGTTTAACCAGCTGTAGTTGCCTAAAACAACGCAGCGTCTTATCATAATCAGAAACTACCATCGCGGCCTGTATTTCTTCAAGAAATTTTTGCTCTAACTTCTTAATACTTTCTACATCTGCATCTTTTTTTATTCGCGCCTCAAAATCTTTTTGATAGATAAATAAAATACGAAAAAATTCATTTTCTTGATGTTTATTTTTTGAATTCGTATCAAAATTAACGTCTATTAATAAATCATGAAAATAACGACGAATGTTAGCTATTTCTGACAAAGAAAATTTATAATTTTCTGGTTTTGATAAATAATCATTTTGCAAGCTAATCATAAGCGCAGAAATTTTTTGTAATGTTAAATCAAATAACTGCTGAGTTAGCTTTAATGTTTCTTGTGCATCATTTTGGAATGCTCCGGGGTTTTTTGAATCATTTTTTGCATCTTGAATAGCTAATACAGAATCAGTTGAAGCAATCTTTACATCTTGTGTAGCAGGCACAGGTGCTACTGAAACAGTCTTTGGGCTTTGCACAGTTGATATAGATGTAGCTAATTTAGCAGATAACTCAGGTTCATTAAGAACAACAACCCCACCTTCCTGAATAACAGCAATTGAAATTTCAGGCTTAGTAATCGTTCGATATTTTTTATATGCGAGTGCTTGAGCTTTATCATTTAAACTAAAAGACAGACTAGATGGAGACAAAATAGTAGCTTGGCTTTCTTTATAAGTTTCATTCCAAATTCTTTGCATTTCTCTTTCTTTGAATTCAGCTTTATATCCACCAATCAAGCCTTCGCTCGCAACAACCACAGAATAAACCCAACCATCATCACACGTTTCTGCATATCGTTGTACATCAACTTCTTGACCTTTTTGCATACGCGTGAGCAGCTTAGCTTTTGTTTCCAATCTTAATGACCCACGCGATGCAACATTCCCAGCAATGACTCGATAAGCTAATAAGTACACTTCACTCTCAGCACAATTAACAAAATCAATAACTAACTTATCTTCCTGCTTCGCCACCATCACAGCACAAGCTGATGACTGAAGCATTGATGCTGTCTTTGAAAGTTGTTTTGTTTTAGCAAAAGCTAAGGCCAACGCTAAGTGAGCATACCGATCAGGTAATTTTTTATAATTTTCAAAAGATGGAATACGAAAACCTAAGGCTGCATTTTGATTTGGAGAACGAGTTCTTATATTGCTTGCGCTATATATACCAACTGAAGTGTCATCTTGTTTTTGTTTATCCTGCCGAATTTCTACTTCTTGCTGACGAAATTCTTGGAAAGCAGTTATTGTTTTTTTTAAAGATATTACACATTGTTCAGCAAATTCTATTTGTTTTTCTAGCGTCACCTCTCTACCAAGAGCCGCTCTATGCCTAGCTATATCTTGTAGATGATCTTGATGACTTCCCTCCTCTATCTCTTTATTTTTATCTTCATCCTTTGTTAGATCTTTATTATAGTCAGCTAAAGTAGCACGCAGAGGAGGCTTTCTTGGTGAAAACATATAAACAAACCCTCAAATCTAATATAAGATGACAACAGTATAATTAACAACAATTAAGAAACTATTAAATCACAAACGTGAATTTCCTCATTTCGTAGACTAACCGCATCAGCTGCCGCCATAGCCACTCTTAATAACTGCGCATCTATATGATTTTTATGCGCATTTTCACTCAGTACGCGACGCCAGGTGCGGGCGCCCGGCTGACCCATGAATAATCCGAGTATGTGCCTGGTTATACTGGATAATTTAACTTTATTGTGCAATTGTTTTTCCACATAAGGAATCAATTTTTCGATCACTGCTGGGCGTGTTATTAATGGTTTTTCTGTGGAAAAAAATGTTTTTTCCAATACTGCTAACCAGTAAGGGTTAGAATAAGCCTCACGACCTATCATGACACCATCTACGCTTTGTAATTGCTCTTCAATCGTTGCCGTGGTTTTAATGCCGCCATTTAAAACTATGCTTAAATGCGGAAAGTCCTGTTTTATTTGTCTCACTATATCATAACGTAAGGGTGGGATTTCACGATTTTCTTTGGGACTGAGGCCATTTAACCAAGCTTTACGGGCATGAATAATAAAGACTTTACACCCTGCCTGGGCATTTAAGGTAATAAAATGCACTAATTGCTTATAGGAATCTTGCTCATCAACACCGATACGGCATTTGATAGTAACGGGAATTTTTACGGCTGCTGTCATGGCAGCGATGCAATCAGCCACTAAATTCGGTGACAACATGAGGCAAGCACCAAAATGGCCTGACTTTACTCGGTCGCTGGGGCAGCCGACGTTGAGGTTAATTTCATCATAGCCAAACTCTTCGCCCATTTGGGCGCAGCGGGCTAATTGATGGGGATTACTGCCCCCTAACTGTAATGCAAGAGGATGCTCAGCAGGATCAAAGGCTAAAAAACGTTGATAATCGCCATGCAAGAGGGCGCCGGTAGTAATCATTTCAGTGTAAAGCAATACATGAGGGGAAAGCAGCCGTAAAAAATAGCGATCGTGGCGGTCTGTGCAATCCATCATGGGGGCGATTGAAATTAGGCGATTTGGCATGGAGGGTGGTTTTATTGTTAGAAATTGTGCAAATATTAGCATGGGGTGATAGGTGGTGGCAATGGGTATGCGGTGGGCACGCTGCGCTTTGCCCACCCTACAAAACTCTGGATGCCAGCTAGAAGCGTGCTGGCACGACAAGGCCCACCGTCATGCTCGATATCGAGGTAATACTGCTACCTCTTCTTCCACAACAACCGGTATTGATAGCCTATCAGACTTACTTTCTTCCACTTTCAATTTGTTCGCTAAATGATTATCTAATGTTTGAATACGCTTTTCTATGCTATCTAAACCTTCCATAATGTCACCAAACTTATCTTTATATATTTTCTTTGACTCAACCGTCTCGCTCTTCTGCTCCTGCTTTAAATCTTTTAATATTGCAAGTAGTTCACTGGTTGCTTGCTTTTTTTCAGCATTAGGGACATTACTTTTTAATTCTTGGCTCAGCTTTGTAAATGCTTCAAATAATTGTTGGGCACGCTTATTTTTTTCCATCGCTATTTTTTTATCGCCAAAGATAGCACTGAATGTTCCGACTCCAGCCTTAAATCCACCAATTTTTGTTACCTTAGCATCAAGCTCCTTTTGTAACGCAACAATCTCGTCTAAACGTCCTCTCACTACTTTTTCAATTTGCCCTGCTGTTTTATCTCTACGAATTTCTTTTTCCCCTGGTAGCAAATCAATTTGGGTTTTTTCTTCAGGCGTTAATTTAACTTCTGTTGATTGACTTTTTGCATCAGCATAACGCTTAACAACAACTTCCACTACTTGGTTTTCATTCGCTAAGCGCTTGCTCACTAAAGCAAAACACTCCTCGTAATTATTTGAATTTAAATAAGCAATCGCTAGCAATTGAGCATTTTTTTGAAACTCTAATGCTGACTCACTACCGAGCTTGGCCACCATATTCATAAAAGATTTATTAATCACCGCAAAAATATAACCTTGAATAAAATCTTTTTCCCATGCTGTTTTATAAGTATCAGGAATTTTATTTTCATTTTGTTTGAGAATCGCCAAAGCATCTTTAATATCGGTTGCAAGCTTAGGCAGTGCGTCATAAAAATGTTGAACACTTTTGTCATCTTTGTTAGCAGAACCCAGTTTAATCATGACAGCTAAATTATCTGTTTTTGCTGCCTGTAATGAAGTCATTAACTCCACCGCTCCCGCACCAAATGTACCTTTAAAATTATCGAAGGGTCGATTAAAAAAATTTCGTTGCGTAGCAATTGCTGGAGTGTTGATACACTCATTAACGTAATCTTGAATTTTTTCATTTGCGGAGACGGGCATCGTACACCTCATAAAGGATAGGATGACAATATTATTATAGCATTTTTATTGAAAAGAGGATTAAATTTGGGCGGGGTGTGGTTTTTTGGGGGGAAGTGTGTTAAGAAATTGAGTGGAATGAAAGAGATATGAAAACGGTGGGCACGCTGCGCTTTGCCCACCCTACAATTCTACTACCCTTCTAAACTGTAAACTGGCTTTAACGAACTCCACTGCTTACACTCAGGACACAACCAATATAAAGTTTTTCCCGAAAATCCACATGAAGTACATCGATAATCTGGCTTATCCGCCAGCAATTTTTTCATTAAGCCTTGCACAATTAACAAATCATCTCTCGCCCGACCTTCGGTGCTTGATAAATATAAATTAATAAATAAATTCAAACCACTCAAAGAAGGATAGCGGCGTACATAATCTGCAACAAATTTTGCGGCTACTTTATCACCTTTCCATTTCCGAATTCGTTCTGATAAAATTAACACAACAGGTACGCGCGGATATTCTTCTAATAATTTTAGTAAATACGGTACTAATTTTTTTTCTTCATTTAGTGCTTCATAACAGGTTGCCAAGGCATCAATTGATTCAGCAAGATAAGCTGGATTTTGTGTTTTAATGCGCTTTAAACTTTTTAATGCAGACTTATGATCATCCTTAGCCATACCTAATTTAGCTTCTAATAAACTAGCCCGCACACATTTAGGATCAATATTAAGTGCTTGCTGTAAATAAGCATGTGCTTGATCAAAATAATCTTTAATATAAGCCGCCTCAGCTAATTCACAAAAATAATGTGCGATCACATGTTGCATATTTTTTTTGATTGCTGGCTCTAATTTATAAGCTATTTGAACTGCTTTTTCCCAGGCTTTTTCTTGCTGATAAATATCTAATAAAGCACGTTGGGCAGAGGCTGCATATTGCTTAATTTCAACTAATTCTAAAAAAATCCGCTCAGCTCTATCTAGCATCCCAGCGCTATAATAATCTTGACCTAACTCAAACAAGGATTGTTCACGGTAATTTTTTGCTAACTGTGGCCGAGCAATTAAATTTTGATGGATACGAATCGCACGATCAACTTCACCACGACGTCGAAATAATTTTCCCACCGCTAAATGTGTTTCGACGGTATCACTATCCACTTCTAACATTTTAATAAAAATATCGACGGCTTTATCGGGCTCTTCATTTAATAAAAAATTCACCCCCACTAAATAATCACGTGGTAAATTATTTTTTTTCTGTGGCAGATCATCATAACGCGTACGAAAACCTAAATACCACGCACTTAAGATGGCAAAAAATAAAACAATTAACCACGTTATGCTTATCATTAATGTCGATCCTGTAATGGAATAGCACGCAAATTAACAACTTCTTTTTCTGCTAAATTTAAGCGATGGCGTAAACGATAGTTTTTTACTTTTAAACGAATCACTATCCCTAAACCCACTAATAATCCCAACAAACAGCCTATTGCAAATACTGAAACTAACAATAATGATAAAGGCATGGTTTTTTGACCCACATAATAATTCAATGCCACGGGGACTGAATTTAAGGTAGCAAAACTAACACCTAAGATAATAATTAACAGTAAAACAATATAAGTCAGTAAACGCATGTTGACTCCTATTTTAGATAAAAAAGTAATTATTCAGCAACTAGAGATTGGTGGGCACGCTGCGCTTTGCCCACCCTACTAGATGCCAGCTAGAAGCACGCTGGCATGACAGTGCTGAATAGTTACTAAAAAAAAATGGTGCTGCATTGACTGCCAGCACCATTCAGAATTATCACTCACTAAAGAGTGATACGGTCTTTTACTTCTCACCTTCTGGACCATTATTGATTTGTTCTTTAAACAAATCGCCAAATGTTGTCTTTAATGGTGAAGCATCCGCCGCAGCTTTTTCTTTTTTCTTCGCTGTGGTGGCTGTCGCTGTTTTACTAGCGGCTGCTTTTTTCGTTGCTGGTGCATCTTTCGACTTCATTGACAGAGTAATGGTATGTGTTTTGCGATCGGTGCCCATAATCTTAGCTTCAACCGAATCACCCACATTGAGACGTGTTCTTGCGTCTTCCACTTTTTCTTGTGCAATTTCAGAAGCACGTAAAGTACCGCGAACGTTTTCTGCTAATTCAATGACAACTGACTTCGCTTCAACTTCAACAACTTTACCAGTAACAATGCTACCTTTTTCATTTTCATTGAGATAGTTAGCCACTGGATCGTCTGCTAATTGCTTTAAGCCAAGGGAAATACGCTCACGTTCTGCATCGATTGCCAGAACAATTGTTTCGAGCTCATCACCTTTTTGATATTTACGACCCAATTCTTCTGATCCCGCGTCTTGCCAAGAAACATCCGATAAATGGATTAAACCATCAATTCCGCCATCAAGACCGATGAAGATACCAAAGTCGGTGATCGATTTGATTTTACCAACAATCTTATCGCCTTTTTGATGTTTGGTTGCAAACTCTTCCCATGGATTACGTGTGCACTGCTTGAGACCCAAAGAAATACGTCGGCGTTCGCCATCGATATCTAATACGATTACTTCAACTTCTTGACCTAAATGCACAACCTTATTTGGGTTAACATTTTTATTGGTCCAATCCATTTCAGAAACATGCACTAAACCTTCGATGCCTTCTTCTATTTCAACAAAACAACCGTAATCTGTGATGTTGGTTACACGGCCAGATAAACGCTTGCCAATCGGATAACGATGACTAATATCAGCCCATGGATCTTCGCCTAATTGTTTTAAGCCTAAAGACACACGCGCATTATCACGATCAAATTTTAAGATTTTAACTTTGATTTCATCACCAATTGTTAAAATTTCACTTGGATGTTTAATACGCTTCCAAGACATATCGGTGATATGTAATAACCCATCAACGCCACCTAAATCAATAAATGCGCCGTAATCGGTAAGGTTTTTCACAATACCTTTCACTTCATCACCTTCGCCTAGGTTTTGCAAGAGTGCTTCACGCTCACCACTAGTTTCCGCTTCCATAACAGAACGACGAGAAACAACAATGTTGTTACGCTTAGCATCAATTTTAATAACTTTAAAGTCGAACTCTTTGCCTTCTAATGACTCTGGATCACGCACAGGTTTGATATCAACCAATGATCCTGGTAAAAATGCACGAATTTTATTAATTTCTACTGTAAATCCACCTTTTACACGGCCTTGAATAACGCCTCGTACGGTTTCTTTATTTTCGTATGCACTCTCGAGTGAAGACCATGCTTCTAAACGTTTTGCACGTTCACGTGATAATCGTGTGGTGCCAAAACCATCTTCTACTGTATCTAACGCAACTTTGACTTCATCGCCAACAGCAACTTCAAGATTGCCGCGCTCATCACAAAATTGGTCTCTTGATATAATTGACTCTGATTTTAAACCCGCGCTCACTACCACATAATCGGATTCAATTCTGATAACAGTTCCGCTGACAATTGTGCCAGGAACCATCGGAGTTTCGTTTAAACTTGCTTCAAATAACTCTGCAAAGCTTTCGCTCATCATTGTTTTTTTCCTAAGACCTTAACGATCTTTTCTGTATCACTTGGTTAATTAATAAAACGATTAAGAGTGACTATCACTCTTATCGAGCCTAACTTCTTTTACTTCCAACAAAATTCGCTCCACCACTTGCTCTATCGTTAAGTGATCAGTGTCTATACAGACTGCGTCCTCTGCTGGCCTTAAAGGGGCTATCGCGCGCTCTTGATCACGCTGATCACGCTCACAAAGCTCCTCTACGAGGTCGCTAAGGTTAACATCAATGCCACTCGCCTTCAACTGCTTATAACGCCGGGTAGCTCGCTCTTTGGGGCTCGCTGTCAGAAAAATTTTAAGCTCTGCATCAGGGAAAACAACGGTTCCCATATCCCGCCCATCCGTGGCTAATCCCGGTGGCTGGCGAAAAGCACGTTGGCGACTTAATAATGCCACACGTACTGTTGGTAAAATACCCACTTTGGATGCTGCATTACCGATCTTTTCTGTGCGGATAGTTGTCGTGACATCTTGGCCTTCGAGTAAAATACGAGGTGGCGCATAAACTTCGGATGCAACAAATTGCACATCTAAATTACTGGCTAAGACATAAAGGACTTTTTCATTATCAAAAGACACACCGTGCTTAAGGGCTGCTAGTGCTAATACCCGATATAAAGCACCACTGTCTAATAAATTCCAACCTAAGCGTTTTGCTATAATTTGAGTGACGGTACCTTTACCGGTACCACTGGCTCCGTCTATAGTAATTACGGGGATCATTCACTCACGTCTCCCTTCAAAGTCGCAACGCGCTCTAAGCCTACTAATAATTCATCATTGGTTAAGCTAATTAATCGCACACCTTGTGTATTACGACCGACTAAAGAAATTTCTGCCGCTGGTACACGAACTAAAGTGCCTTTATTCGTCACCAACATGACTTCATCATCATTGCTTACTTGAATCGCACCGACGACCTTACCATTGCGCTCACTGACTTGAATCGAAATCACACCTTGACCACCACGACCCGTAGAGCGGTATTCTTCTAAAGCGGTACGTTTTCCATAACCGTATTCTGTTGCGGTTAAAATATCACCCGCTCCCACCACGACAAGTGAATTAACTCTTTGATTATCTTGAAGTTTTACTCCTCGCACACCCCGTGCTGTTCTGCCCATACAACGAACATCGGCTTCTGTAAACCGAATAACCTTGCCAGCATCCGTAAACAGCATGACTTCTTGAGCACCATTCGTAATGTCAGCACCAATTAAACGATCATCATCACGTAATTCAATTGCAATAATGCCATTCGCCCGTGGACGAGAAAAATCAGTTAATTCAACTTTTTTTACCGTACCTTTCGCTGTTGCCATAAAAACATGTAAATCTTTTTGATATTCTCGAATCGGTAATATCGCATTAATACGCTCACCCGCTGCCAACGGTAATAAATTCACAATTGGCTTACCACGGGCATTACGACCGGCCTGTGGTAGCTGGTAAACTTTTAGCCAATACACTTTGCCATTATTGGAAAAGCATAAAATAGTATCGTGGGTACTAGCTACTAATAATCGTTCAATAAAATCTTCTTCTTTAATGTCAGTTGCTGATTTGCCTTTACCGCCGCGATGTTGCGCTTGATAAGTTGAAATCGGTTGAATTTTTGCATATCCTTCATGCGATAAAGTCACCACGACATCTTCTTCTGGTAATAAATCCTCTAGACTAAAATCACCTTCACTCTCAATAATAACAGTGCGACGTTCATCACCAAATTGCTCAATTAACGCTGTCAATTCATCGCGTATCACACGCATTAATCGTGCAGGGCTGGCTAAAATTTCACTCAAATCTGCTATGATTAACTGTAATTGTTTATACTCATCGATAATTTTATCTTGCTCTAATCCGGTTAATCGATGCAAACGCATATCCAAAATTGATTGCGCTTGTATAGGTGAAAGATGATAACCATCTGGCGCCAAGCCATAAGTCACCATTTCGCCATGCTCGCCTTCTTCTGCTCGCGCAGTGAGCATGCCTACTAATTCAGCAGGATGCCAAACGCGTTGTACTAACTGAATTTTGGCTTCTGCAGGATCTTTAGCGCGTTTAATTAATTGGATCATTTCATCGATATTAGATAGTGCAATCGCTAAAGCTTCTAATATATGCGCTCGATCTTGTGCTTTGCGCAAATCAAAAATCGTACGGCGAGTGACCACTTCTTGACGATGATGTAAAAATGCTTGAATAATTTCTCTAATGTTAAGCAATTTGGGCTGGCCATTTAACAATGCAACCATATTGATCCCAAACACACTTTGCATTTGTGTTTGCACATACAGATTATTCAAAATAACATCGGTGTTTTCGCCACGCTTAAGCTCGATCACCACACGCATACCTTGCTTATCAGACTCATCACGCAAACCAACGATGCCTTCTATTTTCTTTTCCTTAACTAGCTCGGCAATCCGCTCAACTAAACGCGCTTTATTCACTTGGTATGGCAACTCAGAAATAATAATTCTTTCTTTGTTTGATTTTTCATCGGATTCAATATGTGTTTTAGCTCGAACTTGCACCCGACCTCGCCCAGTTCGATAAGCTTCATGTATTCCACCGCGACCATGAATAATGCCCGCAGTAGGAAAATCAGGGCCCGGAATATGCAATAAAATGTCATCAACCGTTAGTTGAGGATTGTCTATCATCGCAATACAAGCGCTGACGACTTCAGTTAAATTATGCGGCGGAATATTAGTTGCCATCCCTACTGCAATACCCGAAGAGCCATTCACTAATAACAAGGGAACCTGAGCTGGCATAACAACCGGCGCCATTTCAGATTCATCATAATTGGGCGCAAAATCTACCGTTTCTTTTTCTAAATCAGCAAGTAATGCATGCGCAAAACGTGACATCCGCACTTCGGTATAACGCATTGCGGCTGCCGCATCGCCGTCAACTGAACCAAAATTACCCTGACCATCCACTAACAAGTAACGCATAGAAAACGGCTGCGCCATACGTACGATGGTATCGTAAACTGCCGTATCACCATGCGGATGGTATTTACCAATCACATCACCGACCACACGCGCTGATTTTTTGTACGGTTTATTCCAGTCATTCCCAAGCTCATGCATAGCAAACAAAACACGTCGATGCACAGGCTTTAAGCCATCTCTGACGTCAGGCAGAGCACGTCCAATGATAACGCTCATCGCATAATCAAGATAAGATTGCTTTAATTCGTGTTCAATACTGACTTTTTGAATTTCTTTAGCAACAGGACTTGTTTCCATAAGTATTTAGCCGTCTTCTTGTCAAGGTTGTAATGGGTAACTATTCAGCTGTGAGGAAGTTTGGTGGGCACGCTGCGCTTTGCCCACCCTACATTTTTATAATTTTTTGTAGGGTGGGCAAAGCGCAGCGTGCCCACCAAACTTCCTCGCCGCTGAATAGTTACTGCAATATAAAGTGAGGAAAGTATAGCATAGACAAAGGATTTTTTACCCGGGTATTTTATGCTAATCTAGTAATAATTATTCCGGGGTAAATCATCTATGTCTACCGATCTGCAAAATAATAATAAAATAGTGCTTGAAGAAAATAAACGCCTCTCCGAATGCTTATTATGGCAAATGCAGCGCGACTATTTTGATCAACAGGGCATTAATGCCTGGGTCAACCAAGTGCCTTTTTATATTACGAGCAATCCATTTATTGCTAAGGTGTATGCTAAAATCGTCATCCGCTTTATTCGTGACTGGGTTACCAAACACCCCGAAGCAAAAAAACACCCTTTTTATATCTTGGAGCTAGGCACCGGCTCGGGACGATTTAGTTTTTATGCATTAAAGGCTATTCATGAGCTCAAACAAGAGTTTGGGATGGATGATATTAACATTCTTTACATTATGAGTGACTTCACTGTTCATAATTTAGAATATCATCAAACTCATCCTGCATTATTACCTTATATTGATAAAGGGCTAGTTGATTTTGCTATCTATGATATGGAAACAGATAAACACATACATTTAATTCGCTCTAACTTAGAATTAGATGCTAAGACACTCGTCAATCCACTGAGTATTTTTGCTAATTATATTTTTGATACTGTCTCACAAGATTCTTTTAGTGTTGAAAACGGTAAGCTCTATGAGTTAAAAGTCAGCCTTTCAACCGAAGCTGATAATTTACAAAATAACAAACCGATTGACTGGCAAAAAATCACTATCGATCGCCATGCTCATGAAATCCATGGTAACTATTATAACGATCCTCAACTCGACAGTCTTTTAGATGCTTACAAAAATAACTTAATTGATACGAGCTTCCTCATTCCGATTGGTGCCATTAGGGCACTCAATATTTTAAAACAATTAACAGCCGATAATTTTTTTCTTATTGCATCAGATAAAGCCTATAGTGAAATGGCTGCTCTTGAAAACTTAGCCCATCCATCATTCGCTTTTCATGGCAGTTTTTCTATGATGGTAAATTTTCATGCTATCGGCAATTACTTATTGAATAGTGGCGGTGATTTTTTCCCGCAATCAGTACGGCGAGGAATTAAAACATGTGTGTTTTCTAGTGGTTTTCGCTTTAGTGAGCTACCTGAAACACCGCATGCAGTGAAAGAATATATTAACGGCTTTAGCCCCGCTGATTATTTTAATTATCACCGTCACATGACTGATGTCGTGGATAAAAGCGATCTTGATGTATTAGCCTCACACTTACAACTCTCTGAATGGGATCCGTATATTTTTAGTCGTATGAGCAGCCGTATCTCTAGCATAGAAGAAGGCGACAGTGACTCAATTAAGTTTTTAACAAATAATATGCATAAAATTGCTGAAAATTATTATTACATGCCAAAATCAGATTGTGTGCTATTTGAAATTGGGGTGTTTTATCATTCAATTAAAAACTATGAAGCTGCGCAAGGCTATTATAAACAAGCTGAACAATACATAGGTGAAAACTTTGGTCTTCTTTATAATATGGCGCTCTGTCTGCATCATTTAGAAAAAAATACAGAAGCGCTTACGTATTTTCGCCGTTCAGTTGAGTTAGATACTGATTCAAAGGAGGCAAAGGAATGGGTGAGTTATTTGGAGAAAATGTCGAGTGAGAAGAAATATCAGCCGAAGGATATTCAACGGTAATGTAGGGTGGGCAAAGCGCAGCATGCCCACCGTTCAATGGTGCGCCATGCCATGCTTGGCGCACACTTAAACCGCTGTATATAGATGGTTCTTTTGGTTCAGCGGTTGATTGTGGTGTTGTAAATGGTTTGAACGGTGGGCACGCTGCGCTTTGCCCACCCTACAAAATTACCCGATAACACTGACACAATCGCTGTTGACGAGCAAAATCAGGGGTAATAACTTGCTGAGTCATATCTTGCAAATTAATTTTTTTCAAATAATCAAAATCAAACTTAAATCGCGAATCTCTGGACAATAAAATTAACTGCCCCTCCGCCTGTAATAAACCCACCAACTGAATAATAAAATCTTGAAAATCTTCTCGTAATCGATGCGCGCCCTCTGGTAACTCCGCAATAATCAAACCATAACGATTTTTTTGCCCAATAATCCATTGCAATGGATCGTCTTGAATTAATTTATTTTTCACCAAACTCAGCTGATTATTAATTAAATTTTGCTCCGCCCACTCAAGAAAAAATTCTGCGTCATCAATGCTCACTGTCGATGCTGCACCACCTAAAGCCGCAGCAATAGTCAATGTACCTGAACGAGAAAATACATTTAAAACATGCCGCCCACTTGCAATAGATTGAATATAAGAACGCAACAAACGTTGATGCAGCGGCAAACCCACTTCCAAATCAGCTTGACGCAAATTAATTAAATAAATTGCCTCATCTTCACTTATTTTTTGTAACTGCGCGAGATGCCCCACTGTATCAGGATACGTTTTACAATGTTGAAAAAATATATCTTTTGCAGCAACCTCTAACGCCTCAGGTAAAGCAGCTAAAACATGCTGTAATCTTTTTTCTGCTTTATCTTTCTCAATACTTTTCGGTGCATGATATTCTTTTACAATAATATGACGATCATAACGATCAATTGAAACAGCATATTCAGGTAAATCTTTATCATAAATTCGATAACAATGAATTGCTTCACGTTCAGCCCAGCGCTTTAAATGTTTGTTATTTTTTTGCAAACGATTCACAAACATTTGCACGGCTTGTGCATCACTGTCATCCAATGTTTCTTGAGCGCGACGAATTCTATTTTCATTGATCGCCTCGGGACTACGATCAATAAACCATTGTGGCTCAACAGCAAATAATAATAATTGACAAGGAATTGCGCCATTAAACAAAGCATAATGCTTGCGTGCACGCAATCCCATACGCTTACCTAATTCAGGATTGCCGGTAAAAATCGCTGCCTTCCACCCGGTAAAATGCTGTTTTAACTGTGCGCCCATTTGTTCGTATAAACTTTGCAGATCTGATTCTTCTCCAAGACGCTCGCCATAGGGCGGATTGACAACAACGAGCCCTGCTGCTATTTCACCAACAGGTAAAGAATCCGCTAAATCACGTTTTTCTACATGAATCTTACCGCGCATGCCTGCACGCTCAATATTAGCAAAAGCAATTTTAATGGCTCGAGGATCAAGATCATAACCCACTATCGTCGGAATTTTATCAAGCGTTTGTTGTTGTTCTGCTTCACGACGTAGATTTTCCCATAAAATAGCATTATGTTTTTTCCAACCTAAAAAGCCAAAATATTCTCTGGATAAACCAGGCGCAATATTCCCTGCCATTTGCGCTGCTTCAATTAAAAATGTTCCTGAACCACACATGGGATCAATTAAACTACCCTGTGTTGTTGCAATAGCAGGCCATCCTGCACGCAACAATATGGCTGCCGCTAAATTTTCCTTTAATGGTGCAGCGCCTTGCTCGACTCGAATACCGCGCCGATGCAAACTTTCACCGGATAAATCAATGCTAATCGTCGCGACATTACGATATAAATAAACATGTACACTGAGATCTGGATTATCACGCGCAACATTCGGGCGTAAATTATATTTTTGCCGAAATTGATCAACAATCGCATCTTTTGTTTTTTGTGCGCCAAATAAAGTATGTGTTATCTCTGATTGCGAGCTAGCAAAATTAATGTGTAAGGTTGCTTCCGGCGATAAATGTTCATCCCACTCGATTGTTTGTACGCCTTGATATAATTCCTCTGGCGTAGCAGCAGGCACTTGACATAAAGGGAATAAAATACGATTGGCTAAACGAGACCATAAGCATGCTTTATAGGCAATCGACAAGTCGCCCGTGAAAACAACGCCGGCTAATTTTTCAGCGGCGGTTTCTGCGCCGAGTTGTTTTAACTCATCGACAAGCAGTAATTCTAGACCTTTTGGAGTGGTGGCAAAAAAATTCACGGGAAAACCTGTTTTTTGTTGTTGAAGGAACGGTGGGCACGCTGCGCTTTGCCCACCCTACAAAAGCTTGTCATGCCAGCGTGCTTCTAGCTGGCATCGCATCCTAGGATGGGCAAAGCGCAGCGTGCCCACCCTAGATGCCAGCTAGAAGCACGCTGGCATGACAAACCGCAAATGACAAACTGTAAATATTATGGTGAATCTCTCAATACCCGACGTAAAATTTTACCGACATTGGTTTTCGGTAGCTCTTTACGAAACTCGATATATTTAGGGATTTTATAACCTGTTAGCATTTTTCGGCAGGCATCTAATACTTGCTGCTCGGATAACATGGGGTCTTCTTTTACTAATAATGCTTTGACTGCTTCACCTGAATTTTCATCCGGGACACCTACCACCGCAGCCTCAAGTATGCCAGGAATACGCACCAAAGCATCTTCTATTTCATTCGGATAAACATTAAATCCCGACACTAAAATCATATCTTTTTTACGCTCTAAAATACGCACAAAACCCTGTTCATCCATGACTGCAATATCACCGGTTAATAACCAACCGTCTTGCGTAAATGCACGCGCTGTTTCTTGTGGGTTTTGCCAATAACCTAACATCACTTGTGGGCCCTTAATTGCTAATTCACCCGGCATACCTACAGGTAATACATTGTGCTCGTCATCCAACATACAAACATCCGTCGAAGACACTGGCAAACCAACTGAGCCATTATATTCTGTTAAGGTAACAGGATTAACAATAGCGCAAGGCGATGTCTCGGTTAAACCATACGCTTCTAATAATGGGACATGAGTCAATTCATGCCATTTTTCTGCAATAATTCTTTGTACTGCCATACCGCCACCTAAACTCAACTTTAAGTGACTAAAATCTAATGTTTGAAATTTATTATTTTTTAACAAACCATTAAATAAAGTATTCACACCCGTCATAGCCGAAAATTTAAATTGCGCCATAATAGCAATCATTTTAGTTAAATCACGCGGATCCGTAATTAAAACATTTAAGCCACCTAATTTAGTAAAATACAAACAATTCGCTGTCAGAGAAAAAATATGGTAAAGCGGCAATGCTGTAATAACAATTTCTTTTTGTATTGATGCAAACCAAGCATCTGCTTGCATAATATTGGCGATAAGATTGCGATGCGTTAACATCGCGCCTTTTGCAACACCCGTTGTTCCACCCGTGTATTGTAAAAAAGCAATGTCTTGATGATGAATATCGACCGGAGCTAGAGATAATTTTTTTCCTGCTAATAATACTTGTTTAAAGCTAAGCGAATTAGTTATTTTCCATGGCCGAATTTTTTTCTTTACATAGGTTAAAATAAATTTTATTAACCATGCCTTAGGCCGAGAGAAAAAATCACCTAACTCAGTCACAATAATATGCTTAAGCTGAGTCTCAGGCAAAGCTTGCTCAACAGTAGAGGCAAAATTAGATAAAACGATAATCGTCTCTGCACCTGAATCTTTTAATTGAGTAATTAATTCTGGCACGGTGTAAAGTGGATTAATGTTTACGATGGTGAGCCCAGCACGTAATGCGCCAAATAAAGCCACAGGATATTGCAATAAATTAGGTAACATAATCGCAAAGCGGTCACCTTTTTTGAGCTGTAACTCTTGTTGTAAATAAGCCGCAAAAGCTTGCGTATAAAAATCTAATTGTTGGTAAGTTAAGGTAACACCAAAATTATAATAAGCGGGGTTGCTAGAAAATTGATGACAGCTTTCATTAAAAAGCTCAACAATGGATTGATAACGATCGGGATTAATTTCAGCCGGAACTCCTTGGGGATAACTCTGCAACCAAATTTTTTCCACGCTTTACGTTCCTTGTGATTTTAAGCTGACTCTGCAATGTGGGTATTACGTTGATCGGGACGGCCGGATTTGAACCGGCGACCACTTGCCCCCCAGACAAGTGCGCTACCAGGCTGCGCTACGCCCCGTTTTGTTTGCTATTGTCCTGAGTATGTTGTCATCCTGAGTATGCTGTCATCCTGAGCATGCTGCCATCCTGAGTATGCTGTCATCCTGAGCGTAGCGAAGGATCTCGTCGATACATGGCAAGATCCTTCGCTGCGCTCAGGATGACAAAGCATCAAGATGACAGTGTGCTCTCCGTGGACTCTGTACCATTATACAACTCTACTCGAGCTCTTAACTTTTGCCCACTGCGAAAAGTCACTACTCGTCGTGCTGTGATAGGAATTTCTTGCCCTGTTTTTGGATTACGGCCAGGACGTTCATCTTTATCACGCAACTCAAAATTGCCAAAACTCGACAATTTCACTTGTTGACCCATTTCTAAGATTTTACCAACGTGCTGAAAAAACAATCTAACCACATCGTTTGCATCACGTTTGGACAAATTTAAGCCCGTAAATAATTGTTCTGCCATATCTGCTTTAGTTAATGCCATGTTTAGCCCCTTAATTCAGCAGCGAATTTCTCTTTTAATGCAACAATAACCCGATCGATAACTTGAGCAACTTCCTCATCTATTAGCGTGCGCGAGCTGTGTTGTAATGTCAAGGACAATGCAAGACTTTTACGGTTTTCGCCTACATTTTGCCCTTGATAAACATCAAATAAGCTGATGTTTTTTAACAATTCACCCGCTACAGCAACGATTGCAGCCTGAATCTTTTGTGCGGGTACTGTTTGCTCGACTATAATTGCAATATCTCTGCGTATTTCTGGGAATTTTGACACTTCTTTGTACTGAGGAAGCCGAGTTATTTCTAATTCAGCCAGTTGTATTTCAAAAATATAGATTTTACTGCTTAAATCAAGCGATTGCATTACCGCGGGATGAAGCGCTCCCATCACCCCCACCAAACGGCCTTGATGGTAAATTTCAGCGGTCTGCCCGGGATGTAATGCGGGATGAGTTGCAGGTTGAAAGGTAAATTCAAGCGCTTGATAAGTCGGTTGTAACAAGGCCTGTAAATGACCTTTTAAATCAAAAAAATCAACCGCTCGATTCGCTATCCCCCATTGCTCAGGAAATGCCATACCTGATAACAAACCACTCAATACTCGTTCTTGCGCGTAAACACCAGCATGCGGTACAAATCGCAAACCTGTTTCAAATAATCGCACTGAATGCTGCTGTCGATTTACATTATAAATTAATGTTTTGATTAAACCCGGCCAAAGATTCGTACGCATAACCGCCATGTCCGCAGTCATTGGATTAACGAGAGCTTTAGGCACATATTCAGGATTTAACAAGTGCTGTAATTGACTGTCAACAAAACTATAAGTTACTACTTCTTGATAACCCAATGCCGCTAAATTATTACGAAATGTATGCAATGGTAATTGATTTTTTATATTCGGCACCATTTTTAATGCTGAAAAAGTTTCTCGTAATGGCACACGATCAGAACCATATAAACGCATGATTTCTTCAATTAAATCGACTTCTAAAAGAATATCGGTACGCGCACTTGGCACTTTAACTTGCCAACCTTGCTCTACTGCTACACATTCAAAATGTAAACGAGTTAAAATTTCTGTGATATCGGATGGTGAAATTTGCATGCCCAGTATTTTTTCTATCCGCGCACTACGCAGCAAAATAGTAGCGGAAATCGGCAAATACGCTTCTGCTGTTATTTCTACCAGAGGACCTGGCTGGCCACCGACAATATCTAACAGTAATTGCGTAGCACGCTCTATTGCAATTGCTTGCAATGCGGGATCAATGCCACGCTCAAAACGATAAGAAGATTCAGAATTTAAATTGTAATGCCGACTACTGCGCGCTACGGTTAATGGCGTAAAATAAGCGCTTTCTAAAAAAACATCTTGCGTCTCGAATGTCACAGCGGAATCTATTCCGCCCATTACACCAGCAATAGCCAATGTTTGCTTATCATCTGCTATCACTAAGGTATCAGCGGTTAATTCTACTGTTTGTCCATCGAGCAACGCTAATTGTTCTGTTGGCTTTGCCCATCGTACCTGCACATTACCGGAAATTTTATTTGCATCAAATGCATGCATAGGCTGACCTAATTCCAGCATGACATAATTACCAACATCAACGACTGGACTAATAGAACGAACACCTGAACGCCGCAAACGTTCTTGCAACCAAATAGGTGTTAATGCATCGGTACGGATATGACGAATCATGCGTCCAACATAATGAGAACAAGCTTCAGGAGCGCTAATTGAAACAGTCAAATTATCTGCAATACTCGGTTTTGTTATACTAAGCATAGGTGATGTAAGAGGTGTTTTAGTCAAAGCAGAAATTTCTTTAGCTAATCCCATCACACTTAAACAATCACCACGATTTGGTGTAATTGAAACATCAATAATATGATCGGCTAATTTTAAATAATCCCACACTTCTACACCTAATGGCGCATCTGCTGGTAACACCAATAAACCTTCGCTCTCTTCTGCTAATCCTAGCTCTCGAGCTGAACATAACATGCCTTGCGAGGTCACTCCTCTAATTTGACTCACCGTAATGTTTAAATTATTCGGTAATAATGCACTTTCTAAGGCAGCGGGAACTTTCAAACCAACAGCAACATTTTTAGCGCCACACACTATCGTCAGTAATTTTGCTGCGCCAATATCCACTTCACAAACAGTGAGTCGATCTGCTTCAGGATGTTTTTTTAGCGTAATAATTTTTCCAATCACTACGTTTGCAAACGGTTCCGCAACCGGAGTGATCGACTCCACTTCTAGCCCTGCCATTGTCATTCGTTCGCAGATTGCTGCGCGCGATAACGTGGGGTTTATCCATTCTTGTAGCCAGTTTTCGCTGATTTTCATAGAGTGCTACCAAAGAAAAATTAGTTTGGTGGGCACACTGCGCTTTGCCCACCCGACAAATAAATTATTAAAATTGGCTTAAAAAACGCAAGTCATTTTCAAATAAAGCCCGTAAATCTGTGATACCATAACGCAGCATGGTTAATCGATCTAATCCCGCACCAAATGCCCAACCTGTATAACGTTCACTATCAATACCAACAGAGCGAAAAACATTCGGATGCACCATTCCACAACCTAACACTTCTAACCAACCGGAATTCTTGCAAATTCGACAGCCTTTTTGCGCGCAGTTTTGGCACGCCATATCAACTTCAGCGGAAGGCTCGGTAAAAGGAAAATAAGAAGCACGAAATCGAATAGGTAATTCTGCTTCAAAAAAAGCATGTAAAAACTGTGTTAATACACTGCGCAAATCCGCAAAACTCACGCCTTCATCTATCATCAATCCTTCTACTTGATGAAACATCGGTGTATGGGTTAAATCAAAATCACGCCGATAAACTCGACCCATGGCAATCATGCGTATGGGCAGAGGGCTGCTTTCCATTAAGCGCACTTGCACCGGCGAAGTATGAGTCCGTAATAAGGTCTCATCTGCAAAATAAAAGGTATCTTGCATTGCACGTGCTGGATGCAATAGTGGAATATTAAGCGCTTCAAAATTATGATAACCATCTTCGATTTCAGGTCCATCCATGGTGATGAAACCCATTTGCTTAAATAAATTTTCGATACGCTCGCGGGTTTGAGTAACAGGATGTATTGTTCCTTGGAATTGCGTACGACCGGGTAAAGTAACATCGATCGATTCTTTCGCTAATTTTTCGCTGATTTGATGTTGTTGCAAAAGATTTTCACGTGCTTGAATCAATTCCTGAATTTTTTCTTTCACAATATTAACTTTTTGTCCCTGCAACGGTCGCTGGTCCGGTGGAAGTTGACCGAGATTTTTTAAAGATTCGGTTAATTTGCCTTTTTTACCCAGGTAGTGAACACGATAATGATCAAGGTTTTTTAAATCAGGAGCTTGGAGTATTTCTGTAGTGGCTTGTTCTAATAAATGATCTAAATCTGTCATGGCATTTTTCCGAAAGATGACTATCGTCATTCCCACATATTAATAAAATCCCCACATAAGTGGGGATTTTGGGCTGCCACAAATGCAACAACTATGCAGCAAGCGCTTTCTTAGCTTGATCAGCAATAGCTGCAAACGCCGTTCTATCACGAACAGCAATATCAGCTAATACTTTACGGTCAATTGCAATTTCTGCTTTCTTTAAACCATTAATTAATACGCTGTAAGACATTTCATGCTCACGCGCAGCGGCATTAATCCGCATAATCCACAATGATCTAAACAATCGTTTCTTTTGCTTACGATCGCGATAAGAATACTGTGCTGCTTTAATAACGGCTTGTTTTGCTACTCGGAATACGCGACTACGCGCGCCATAATAACCTTTTGCTTTTTTAAGCACTTTTTTATGTTTTGCACGGGCAGTTACGCCTCTTTTAACTCTTGCCATGGTTTATTCCTCCTCGTTAACCGTTTAACAGCATGCGATCAATTGAACGCATATCAGATGGATCGATACGACCAGTCGCACGCAAATGACGCTTACGCTTGGTTGATTTGCTGGTTAACATGTGACTACGAAAGGAACGACGGCACTTATAACCGTTCGCTGTAGCGCGAAAACGCTTCGCTGCTCCGCGATTGGATTTTAACTTTGGCATTGTATACTCCACTTAATGTTAAATTAATATCTACCCTTTTCTCTTAATCATCTAAGAAAAGGTGAGGGTGAGGAGGGATAATAATTTACCCTCAGCCCTGCTTTTTAGGCCCTATGATCATAATCATTTGTCGGCCTTCGAACTTCGGTCGCTGCTCAACGACACCCAACTCTGATAAATCAGTAATGATACGCTCTAATAGTTGCATACCAATTTCGGGATGGGTCGATTCACGTCCTCTAAAACGTAAGGTCACCTTACATTTATCGCCTTGCTCTATGAAACGAACAATATTGCGCAATTTGACTTGATAATCGGCTTCTTCAGTCCCTGGGCGGATTTTAATTTCCTTAATTTGTACTTGTTTTTGCTTCTTTTTCGCAGCTGATTTACGCTTTTTTTGTTGAAAAGTGAATTTATCAAAATCCATAATTCGACATACAGGCGGTTTTGCATCAGGCGAAAGCTCAACAAGATCTAACCCGGCATCTTCACTCATTTGCCGTGCGTCTCTCGTTGCAACAATACCAAGTTGATTACCTTCAGAGTCAATTAACCGGACTTCTGGGATTCGAATTTCCTCATTAATCCGTGGTTTTTTTTCTGCGCTAATCTGTTCTTCCTCCTATTCAATTCGACTCTTACGCACCATGTCTGCCTGTATAAGACTCAAAAACTGCTCTATTGGCACGCTTCCAAGATCCGCACCTTGCTGGGTACGTACAGAAACACAACGCGACTCTACTTCTCTATCCCCGACCACTAACAAATACGGGACACACTGTAATGTGTGTTCGCGGATTTTAAAGCCGATCTTCTCATTTCTCAAGTCCGATTTTACTCTAATGCCCTGATTTCTTAAAAAAGTTGTCATTTCGGTCACAAATGGAGCTTGTTTACTCGTAATATTCATCAACACAGCTTGGGTGGGAGCTAACCAGACTGGAAACTTACCCGCATACTGTTCAATTAATATACCAACGAACCGTTCTAAAGAACCCAAAATCGCTCTATGTAACATCACTGGCACTTTTTTACTGCCATCTTCGGCAATATAATGCGCCTCTAAACGTTGTGGCTGAGCATAATCTAACTGCAGAGTACCACATTGCCAGGTACGACCTATACAATCTTTTAAATGAAATTCAATTTTAGGACCATAAAAAGCGCCCTCTTTTGGTTTGATATCAAAAGCTAAACCTTCTTGGCGTAATGATTCTGCTAATGCATTTTCTGCATGATCCCACAATTCATCTGATCCCAGTCGCTTATCAGGGCGCGTGGCCAGCTTCACAATTAATTCATTAAAACCAAAATCACGGTAGACATCGACAATAAAACGAATAATTTGCACTGCTTCTGCCTGAATCTGCTCATCGGTACAAAAAACATGAGCATCGTCTTGCACCATTTGTCTAACCCGCATCAAGCCATGCATTGCACCTGATAATTCATTGCGATGACAACAACCAAATTCAGCCATTCGAATCGGTAAATCACGATAACTACGTAATCCCTGTTTAAATACCTGAACATGACAAGGGCAACTCATTGGTTTAAGCGCATAACGCCGTTTGTCTGCTTCTACGGTAAACATTTCTTCGCCAAACATGTCCCAATGGCCGGATTTTTTCCATAAATCTAAATCAACCAACTGAGGAGTGGAAATTTCTTCATAGCCGCGATTGACTAATTGCTGAGTAATATATTTTTTTATTTCTTGATAAATACTCCAACCATTTGCGTGCCAAAAAACCATACCTGGCGCTTCATCTTGAAAATGGAATAAATCTAAATTTTTACCGATTTTACGGTGATCACGTTTTTCTGCTTCTTCTAAATTATTTAAATAAGTCTCTAATGATTTTTGATCTGCCCATGCAGTACCATAAATTCGTTGCAACATTTCGTTATTAGAATCACCACGCCAATATGCGCCGGCTAATTTTGTGAGCTTAAATGCTTTAATTTTACCGGTACTTGGTACATGTGGACCACGACATAAGTCGATAAAATTACCTTGCTGATACAGCGTAAGAACTTCATTTTCTGGTAAATCATGAATAATTTTTGCTTTATATTCTTCGCCTATACTCCGGAAAAAATCAATTGCTTCCGCTCGGCTAATGGTGCGATGAACGACAGGTAAATTTAAAGCGGCAATTTCACGCATTTTTTCTTCGATTTGCGTTAAGTCTTCTGGCGTAAACGAACGACCAAAAGCAAAATCATAATAAAAACCATTTTCAATCACAGGACCTATCGTCACTTGTGCTGTAGGAAAAAGTGCTTTTGTAGCTTGCGCAAGTAAATGTGCTGCTGAGTGTCGAATAACATCAAGCGCTTCAGGATCACGATCAGTGAGGATGCAAAGGCTCGCATCATGATTAATCAAAAAACTGGTATCGACTACTTTTCCATCTACTTTGCCTGCAATTGCTGCTTTTGCTAAACCGGCACCAATACTGGCAGCAACGTCAGCTACTGTTACAGGATGATCAAAAACTTTTTGACTTCCGTCTGGGAGAATAATCTTAGGCATAGAGTCCAGCTCTTTATAAAATAGTTGGTAGGCACGAGTGGGATCGAACCACCGACCACCACCATGTCAAGGTGGTGCTCTACCACTGAGCTACGTGCCTATTTGTCGAACTGCGAAAGATAGCATCGTCATAATGGGCTGGCAAGAAGAAATCACTCTTAGCAGCCTGCGTAGATAACTCTTCAGTAGTCAGAGCACGTGTGCGTGCAGTATTTAAAATGCCGCTCCAAACAAAACATCCCTGTTTTAGGCTTGCCATCCATGGCAAGCAAGTCGCTCTATTTTAAACACTGCACGCACACGTGCTCTGACTACTGAAGAGTTATTGTCTAAGTCAGTTTGGTGGGCACGCTGCGCTTTGCCCACCCTACAAGAGCTTGTCATGCCAGCATGCTTCTAGCTGGCATGACAAAACAATCAAAATATTTATTTTTGAGTAAAAGTTGATCTATTTAGAAGGCCCCCTAGCTTCTTAATAGCGCCTCTTATCAATATACGGTATTATTTAAAGAGAACCCTTAGATTCCAAATCAGGAGACCCTGAGTATGGATTTTCAGCTTTATCATGATGAAAATAATACCCCGTACCTCAGCGTCAAACTTACTGATTATGCGCTTACTAATAATGCACTGTTAAATAAAGGCATGGCTTTTACCGAGGAAGAGCGGATTAGCTTTGGTTTGCTGGGCTTATTGCCTTCGCGGTATATGACTCTTAACATGCAATTACAACGCTCTTATGAAACGTTAAGTAGCAAATCCAGCAATATAGAAAAATACATTTATTTACGTGATCTGCAAGATTCAAATGAAACTTTATTTTATCGTTTACTCAGTGAACATATCGAAGAATTAATGCCCTTGGTTTATACGCCGACTGTCGGTATGGGGTGTGAACGCTTCAGTCATATTTATCGTCGGCCGCGCGGAATTTATATTTCTTATCCAGACCGTAAACGAATTGATTTAATTCTTGCTCACCATCGATTTGATTTAGTAAAAGTGATTGTTATTTCCGATGGTGAACGCATTTTAGGTTTAGGCGATCAAGGTGCGGGGGGTATGGGTATTCCGATTGGAAAACTTGCTCTTTATACAGCTTGCGCTGGAATTCATCCTTCAGCCACTTTACCTATTTTATTAGATGCTGGAACCAATAATCCTGCTTTGTTAAATGATCCACTGTATATCGGCTGGCAACATGAGCGGATAAGAGGTGATGAATATAATGAATTTATTGAATTGTTTGTGCAAGCGGTTAAAAATCGATTTCCCCATATTTTATTGCAGTGGGAAGACTTCGCACAACAAAATTCTTTACCCATTTTAGAACGCTATCAACAACAATTATGCACTTTTAATGATGATATCCAAGGCACTGCTGCTGTTGCTGCCGGTGCTTTATTTGCTGCAATGCATGTAACAAAAACACCTCTCCGCGATCAACGCATCGTTGTCGTCGGCGCTGGCTCAGCAGGTTGCGGAATAAGCCGATTAATTTTGCAAGCTATGATAGAAGATGGCATGAGTGAAACAGAAGCACGCCAACATTTTTATTTAATTGATAAAAATGGTTTGTTAATTAAGGGCGTCACACCATTGTTGTCTTTTCAAGAAATATTTGCTCAGTCACCAGAACAATTCGCTACATGGCAATGTCAAAATTTAAATAATATTAGCTTGAAAGAAGTCGTCACACATGTTCATCCTACCTTATTAATTGGTGTGAGTGGACAAGCACATATCTTTACTGAAGAAATTATTCGCATCATGGCAGCGCATGTCGATCGACCGGTTATTTTTCCTTTATCTAATCCGCCTGAACGTTGTGAAGCAAATCCTAGCGATCTCATAAAATGGACTGATGAGCGTGGCATCATCGGTACGGGTAGTCCTTTTCATGATGTGATAAAAAATAATAAACCTTTTCATGTTGATCAAACAAATAATTGTTATATTTTCCCAGGTATGGGACTTGGACTAATTGCAACTCAGGCAAAAAAAGTCAGTGAAAATATGTTAATAGTAGCGGCCAAAGCCTTAGCTGATTGCTCACCTGCGAAATTAAATCCTGCAGAAAATTTATTACCGCGAATTGCAGATATTCGTCAGGTTTCTTTTACCGTTGCCGTTGCTGTCGCAAAAGAAGTGATTGCTTCTGGCAATGCACAAATTGATACAACAATGGATATTGAAAAAACCATCAAAGCGATGATGTGGACACCGGACTATCTTCCCTACAAAAAAGCCTAGGAGAAAAAAATGGAAACTTTAACTGCTCTACCCTTAGTCACACATTCCTTAATTGGTTTTTATTTTGCGTTTTTTGGTTTTTGGAATACTTATCATTGGCGACCATTAATGGAAACTTTATCACAACGTAATATTGCTCATCCCTGGTTATTATTACCGATTGGTATTGTTTGGCAAACACTGGCTGGGTTTATGATTATGTTAAATTTTTATTTAAATATTGCCGCCATTTCACTCATTCCATTTACCTTAATAGCCATTTTTCTCTTATATCCTTTTTGGCAATTTCATGGGGAACAACGGGGATTGCATTTTACGCTTTTTATTACGCATTTGTTAGTGACGGTGAGTGCGTTGATTTTGATTGCTTGAAGTGAGATTTTTCAGAGTTTGGTGGACACGCTGCGCTTTGTCCACCCTACAAAAGCATTACAATCAAAAAATTACAAAAATAAATTATAAAAAATGTAGGGTGGGCAAAGCGCAGCGTGCCCACCAAACTCACTTCCTACGGTCTTACCTTTAGTCCTGGCCTTAACTCACTTCTTCCAGATGCTCCAACTGACCCCTTACTTACTGGAGCTGGGCTAAAAAAAACCCTACCTGCATCAACTAAGTTTGTTAATGAGCGTGCTGCTTGCTTAGACTGAATATCTTGGATTTTTTTTGCTGAGCTATCACGAGCATCAGCAAACAAAGCTTGAGACATCATTGTCATACCTACACCAACTAAAGCCGCGCCTGCAAAAAAAGCCAACCAAGAAAAAACGCCTGTCGCAATCAACGCAAATGCTACCCCAAGTCCCAATACCACCGCAAATGCTCCTAAAGCTGCACATAAAGCGCGATTTTCTACCCGAAAAATAGCCGGGCCTTCTATCTCACTGCGCATGGTTTCCATTGCTTTGTGCAAAGCATCACATTTTTTTAGAATACTAAAATCATGTATCGTATTTTCAGGTTTGTTAATCAACTCTGTAGCCGCGTGAACCGCGTTAGAAAGCGCTGTTATTTTTCCAACTCGATTAACATACTCAGTTTCAGAAGAAATAAAACAGGTCTGTTTACACTCCGCTATTATTTTTGCTAAGCCAACACATTGTTTAAATACATCAAGACTAGGACCCACCAGCAATGATTCATCCTCAGGATGTATTTGATTTTTTAATTTAATCAACTCATCTAATAAAGCTAAAAAATCTGCTTTTATTGATTTATTTTTTTTGTCATCTTCTTTATGCACAAGAGTAATAAAGTTTTTCTGCTTAAAAGCTTCAAATAAATTAGAGAGCTCTGAGCAATGTCTGTCAGAAAATTGTTTTAACTCCTCTATCTTTTTGCAATAATCATCATGTTCAACATGAGCATCCTGAGCTCTGGGTGCGATAGTATTATGCTTTTCTTCATCCCTTGGGTGTACATCAACCACTGTCTTCAAAGGGTTACTACTCATATCCCCAGAAAAAACTTGACCCAAAGAAGAAAAATCAAAAGCTTCAACACCTACCACTCCAAATTGATCTGTTACCATATTATTATAACTACCAGCCATCACCACACCCCCAATTTATTTTATAACTATTTTACGCCTCGTCATCCTGATAAAAAATACTGATCTTCTTAAATAAAAATATTTTCTATTTTCACAACAATAAACTTTTCTCAATTTGAGCAATTAAATCCCGTACCTTAGCCGCATCCTCAAATTCTAAATTATGTGCATGCTCATACATTTTCTTTTCTAACTCTGCCATTTTTTTCTTTTGTTTTTCTGGTGGCAAAGCTAAATAAGCAACGTGTTCTTCGCTAACTTTAGGGAATAACTTCCCTCGCACTGTCCCATCTGCATAAGCACCTTCCATAATATCACGCACTGCTTTTTTAATACTCGTCGGCGTAATACCATGTAATTCATTATATTCTTGTTGTTTTTTTCGTCGCCGTTCTGTTTCTTCTATCGCAAACTGCATCGATTTTGTTATTTTATCGCCGTATAAAATAGCCAGGCCATTGAGATTTCTTGCTACACGACCTATCGTTTGAATTAACGATGTATTTGAGCGTAAAAACCCTTCTTTATCTGCATCTAAAATACCAACAAGAGAAACTTCCGGCAAATCTAAACCTTCACGTAACAAGTTAATTCCGACTAATACATCAAAGGTACCCAAGCGTAAATTACGAATAATTTCGACTCGCTCTATCGTATCAACATCAGAATGCAAATAACGCACTTTTATTCCGTGCTCTTCTAAATATTCCGTTAAATCTTCTGCCATACGTTTGGTAAGCGTGGTAACTAAAACACGTTCATTCAATATCACACGTTTATTAATTTCCGAGAGTAAATCATCAACCTGATGAGTTGCTTTTCTAACTTCAATCAACGGATCTAATAATCCCGTTGGACGCACTACTTGCTCAACAATAGCTGATGAATTTTCACGTTCATAATGACTCGGTGTTGCAGAGACAAAAATAGTTTGTGGTTGTCGTTTTTCAAACTCATCAAATCGCATCGGTCGATTATCTAACGCAGAAGGTAAACGAAAACCATATTCTACCAAGGTTTCCTTGCGCGAACGATCGCCTTTATACATTGCGCCGAGTTGTGGCACAGTCACATGCGACTCATCAATCACTAATAATGAATTAGCTGGCAAATAATCAAATAAAGTCGGGGGTGCATCACCCGCATTGCGGCCGGATAAATAACGCGAATAATTTTCAATTCCTTGGCAATAACCAAGCTCATTCATTAATTCTAAATCATAAATAGTTCTTTGCTCTAAACGCTGGGCTTCAACTAATTTATTTAAACTACGCAATTGCGCTAAACGTTCTTTTAATTCTAATTTAATATCGTCAATGGCGTTAACAACCGTCGCTCGTGCAGTGACATAATGTGACTTAGGATAAATTGTTAAACGCGGAACTTTGCGCGTGACTTCACCAGTGAGTGGATCGAAGTAACTTAAATTTTCAATCACATCATCAAACAATTCAACCCGAACCGCCTCTTTTTCTGACTCTGCCGGATAAATATCGATAATTTCACCACGTACACGATAGGTTGCACGCTGTAAATCGACATCATTACGCGTATATTGTAATTCCGCCAAACGGCGTAATAATTGCCGCTGATCAATCCTATCACCACGATCTAAATGCAAGACCATGCTTAAATACATGCGTGGATCACCCAAACCATAAATTGCAGAGACAGTCGCAACAATAATTGCATCATTACGTTCTAATAATGCTTTCGTTGCTGATAAACGCATTTGTTCAATATGCTCGTTGATTGCTGCATCTTTGGCAATATAAGTATCGGATGAAGGAACATAGGCTTCAGGTTGATAGTAATCGTAGTATGAAACAAAATATTCAATGGCATTATTGGGAAAAAATTCCTGCATTTCACCATATAATTGTGCTGCTAATGTTTTATTAGGCGCTAAAATTAAGGTAGGACGTTGAACCTCTTGAATAACATTGGCAATCGTAAATGTTTTGCCTGAACCCGTAACCCCTAACAAGGTTTGATACATCTGGCCCGTATTAATGCCAGTAATTAATTCACGAATAGCATTAGGTTGATCACCCGCCGGCTTAAAATTATGTTGTAGCTGGAAAGACTGCTTCATTTTGGTAAATACCTCGGACTGCATTATATAGCAATTAACGATTATTGTCTTTAAAAAAAACACAAGTTGGTAATTTTTTTACCACTAATACCGATGATTTACGGTAAATTTTTTACATCTTGCATAGATATAACACACAAGATCTACTATACTTTGCGTAGTTGCTGTAGCCATTCAGTCTAAGGGTTTGGTGGGCACGCTGCGCTTTGCCCACCCTACATTTTTTATAATTTATTTTTGTAGGGTAGCTTTTGTAGGGTGGGCAAAGCGCAGCGTGTCCACCAAACTCCTTGGCTAAGTTACTAATCAAAATCAAAAAAAACCGGAGTATTTAAGTATTATGTCGATCGAACTAGCAGAACGCGTACAACGCATTAAACCATCCCCCACCCTTGCTGTTGCAGCTCGCGCGGATGAGCTCATTGCCAGCGGCAAAAAAATTATTAGCTTAAGTGTTGGCGAACCCGACTTTGACACTCCGGATTTTATTAAAAATGCTGCCATTGATGCTATTCAAAAAGGTTTTACTAAATATACAGCCGTGGATGGCACAGCCGGACTAAAAAAAGCCATTATCAACAAATTTACCCGTGATAATCAATTAAACTATGAGCTTGCACAGATTCTTGTTTCTTGTGGTGCAAAACACAGTTTATATAATTTATTTGCTGCAGTATTAAATGCTGGCGATGAAGTGATTGTTCCTGCACCTTATTGGGTTTCCTATCCTGACATTGCTAAATTAGTTGATGCAGTGCCCGTATTTATTTCCGCGGGCATTGAGCAACAATTTAAAATTACCCCACAACAACTCGAAGCCGCTATTACGCCTAAAACACGATTATTAGTCTTAAACAGCCCCTCTAATCCGAGTGGAATGGCTTATACCAAAGCAGAATTAAAAGCATTAGGTGACGTTTTATTAAAGCACCCTACTGTTCTGATCGTCAGTGATGACATCTATGAACATACGCTTTGGGTTAAAGAACCGTTTGCTAACATCTTAATGGCATGCCCAGCGTTATATGATCGAACCATCATTGTAAATGGTGTTTCCAAAGCTTATGCCATGACAGGTTGGCGCATTGGTTATGCAGCTGGGCCAGCAAAAATCATTGCCGCAATGAAAAAAATCCAATCACAAAGCACATCAAATCCAAGCAGTATTTCACAATTTGCCGCTGAAACAGCACTGAATGGTGACCAAACTTGCATTACGACCATGACCTCAGCGTACAAAGAACGCCATGACTATATCGTGAGTGAACTAAAAACTATACCGACATTAGAGTTTTTACCTTGTGATGGTACGTTTTATTTATTAATTGGCATAAAAAACTTACTCGGCAAACAGAATCTAAACAATGACCTGGATTTTTCGGAATATTTACTCAATGAAGCTGAGCTCGCTGTTGTTCCAGGCTCTGCATTTGGAGCACCCGGGTATATTCGAATCTCTTATGCAACCAGTATGGAAAAACTAAAAGAAGCGATGAAACGCTTTAAAGTGGCGATTGCGAAGCTATAAATGCTGTAAATAACAACGGTGGGCAAAACCAGTCGTAACTACTCAGCAATGAGGGTGCGCGTCAGTGCAGTGTTTAAAATAAAGCGACTTGCTTGCCATGGATGGCAAGCCTAAAACAGGGATGTTTCGTTTGGATCGGTATTTTAAACACTGCACTGACGCGCGCTCTCATTGCTGAGTAGGTTAGCCCACCATAAAAAAAAGCTATTAAAATATTGACGAGACAGTGATCCGATATTAGTATGCTGGCTTGAGTGTCGGCATTCCCCGGTAGCTCAGTCGGTAGAGCAAATGACTGTTAATCATTGGGTCACAAGTTCGAGTCTTGTCCGGGGAGCCAAATTCTTTGATAGATTGCAGATCATTTTTTTCTGAAGATAAAACAGCTTTTTTTTAAATTCCTGTATCGCTAAAAAAATCAATTTTTAAGCTGCTTATTCTCAAACGTTATAAAGAACGTGCACATGACCAGTGTTGAATTTTTTATTTTTTGATACGGGCCGTTTTCTTATTACGATATCAATATCTTGATTTAATTTGTTTAAGAGACCAATGAGCTTTCCTAGAGAGAATCCAGATAATTGGCCACGACACAATAAAGAAATTTTCGGCTGCTTTAATTCTAATTCTTCTGCTGCTTTTTTTTGAGTCCATTTTTCTTGCTCAATAATAGTCACTATACTTGATGCCAAAATTGCTTTAGCTTGCATCTCTTCTGCATTTTTAAATCCTAAATCTTGAAAAACATTAGTTGATCCATGCTCACATCTTTCTTTTTTACTCATTGGCCACCTCGCATTAATACTATTTGTTTCCTGACAACACATTTTTTTTCGCTAAAGCCAAGCGTTCCTTAATTAAATCAATATCCTGCTTAGGCGTCTTGATGCCTGTTTTTGATTTCTTTTGGAATGAGTGCAGCACATAAATTGTGTCCGCCAATTTAATTGCATATACCGAACGATAAGTATTTTTATTATAATCGCTGACGATTTCTATAACACCACCCCCTATCCCGGTTAATGGCTTTGCATTGGAAGCCATTTTACCTTCCTGTGCTTGGTGCAACGAAAAACCAATCTCTCTTTGCACAGCTAATGGCATAGCTTGTAAGTCACGCCTTGATGAACCCACCCAACATAATTCTTTTAGCATCATCTACTAATCCACTGTTTAACTATAGCCTAAATAATTCAATTATACCAGTTTTAGTATAATTTATGTGTATAGATCTATGATCGCCAATACATAACCCTCCTTTATTCTCAAATATTATAAAGAATATGCACACAACCAACAATGAGGAAAACCATTAAATAACTCGCAATTTGATACTAGCACCAAATACCAGTTGTACCCTTTCTTTATCTATTGTAATTTATCACCTCAAACAAAGTTCTATGCTAATAAGCCGAAGGTATCAGATGAAAAAAAACTACCCAAAAGTCTGCTAGTTAAAGCTAATCAACCAAAAGATGTAATTAACACCCTATATGAGCGTATAGCCTCAATTATCCGTGACGCAAGAGCTAACATAGTGCGCTCAGTTGATATCACCATGGTGAAAGCTTATTGGCAAATAGGTATATATTGTCGAAGAAGAACAAGGTGGTATTAAACGGGCGGAATATGGCAAAGAATTACTTAAGACTATTTCTGTGAAGTTAAGCAACAAGTTTGGTAATAGCTTTGCAGTAAATACCCTTGAAGATATACGAAAATTTTATTTAGTTTATTCCCCAGAAGATAATAAGAAATCCCGCACAGTGTGCGGGAAATTAAACGCACCCAAGTTTAGCCCTAATTTATTTTGGTCGCATTATAGGATATTAAGGAGCTAGAGGCTGAAATTAAAAGGGAGCTTAAAATGCTAAAACTTCAAGACTAAACAGCCAAGAAATCATAATACAACATCCTTCACCCAAACCTCACGTTAAAGAAAGAAAAACAATCGATAAAAAGAGAATTAAAAAAGGTATCATTAACGCTATATAAGCTTTCTTTAGTTGATTTGTTTTTTCTAGCGACCGAGAAAAGAAAATAACAAAAAAAGCCAGAGGAAAATACATAAAAGCAACAAACAAATTTAATTGATAAAAGAATTCATTATGCGGAACAATTCCTGCTATATAACAAAAAAACAAATACGGTAACCACAAAATGCAAAAAAACAAATGCAACGATCGGAAAATAGAGCTAACCTTAATATTAATAATATTTTTTTTGTCATGTGCCTTATTAATGAATTCAGTTTTATAAAACAATGCAAATAATAAAATTATAATACTTGAGATAAAAAACATTATTATTTTAAATTTTATTTCTTCAGGAAAAACAAATTCAAACAATAAAAAATTTATTGAAAATAGCCCTGCTAAAAGTATTAGAAAGTTGATTGCTAATATAACGATATTGCGCATGATTTCCCCTTATCCATTAGGAGCATTTGTATTTAGAACCTCTGATATTACGTTACCACACTTGCACATAAATTTCACAAACAACATTCTCTCACCCATAATAACTATCCAGTGGCGGGGAATTTGCTAGAAGATTCTTCGCTACTGAATAGTTACCACGAATATGAATCAAGATATAAAATATGGCATTGATAGAATACAAAATCACTTCCTAACAAAGCCAGCACCGAAGGTGGCTATATAAAAACTTAACCCTTGCTTCCTGAAACCATGCCAACATATGGACATTAATTGTTCTTTAATGTACAATTCATAAAAAAAATAACCCTATCTGGCGGATAAAGCATATGTTACATTCAAGCCCAGCTGCAAATCAAAGCGATATTAAAGATTCAAAATCTGAACGTCGGCCAATTTTATTACCAAGCAGAAGGCGAAGCAGCAGAAGTCGCTCAAGAGAGCGGACAGCAAGTGACGCGCCACGATCCAATAAGCGCTCTCCCTCACCTAAAAGATCACAAGCTTATTCACAAAATCAAACAACAGTACAACATGAAAGTGATATTTTATTTATCCCCGCCCCCAAGACGCTCACAGAATTACATGATTTACTAAAGGGGGTGAAAAGCGAGATTTTGATGGCAAGCACGTGTATCTCAAGAAAGCATGCTTATATCTTAACTGTTATTATTGATACAATATCAAAATTTCCCAAAAACCAAGACGTTGAGAAGAAAAAGCTACTCATTGAAATTTTTAGCTTGATGTGCAGACCAAATCCCAATGATTACAGTGTACCTCTAGAGGAACAAAAGATAATTACGAAACTCATTCCTCAATTAATACCCTTAATACAAACAAATACTTTTGATGAAACATTAAATATTTTAACTATACTTGCAAAAATAAAGAATTTTGGAAATGCATGGACAATCACTACTCGCTTTTACGATGCATTAATTGAAAACATAAAGTACCAACAGCAGAACATTAACCCTAACTCTCATTCAATAGAAAGCATAACTCAACTTTGCGAAGCTATTGCGAACATAGGCATATACGGATTTCACGCCCATTTCACTGCACCCGAGGATGCTAAGATTGCCCTTCATATCACTCAACTTTTAGTTGGATATCTCAATCATTTTAATAAGTATTGATCTTGCTACCATTTAGTAGACACGTCGAAGAGAAACAAAGATTATACTCTTTGTTTCTCTTCGACGTGTCTACTAAATGGTAGCAAGATCAAATCCTTTTGTTGCACAGAAGATCGAGAAAAATGTCGCCAGTGGATGAAAGATGTAAGAGGCATTATTTACAGCACCTCCACATCGACAGCAGATTCTCAAGCAAACAAGTTAGTCTTAGCTCTTGACAGAGAGCTTAATATGGCAACAAATTCCACCAAGGCTAGGTCCGTATATGCATTTAAAAAAATTACCCGTGGTTTTATAGAGTCTTTTTTTGGGAGAACAACACAGTTTTATGATGGCAGACCCGAAGATGCACATAAGATAATTTTGGATATAGAAAAAGAGACAATTATCGTCGATGCAAGCAAAGAAGGAAACGCAACACGAGATATTAAGCACTCTTCCTTTGGTCGCATTATCTTGGCCAAGGAAGAGCCCAGCAATACAAATGATCTAAAAATTGGACATACTGTCATTTATCTATTTGCTGATGGTATTAAGTATATTGCGAATAATTTTGCAGGCCTTCAAACAGGCGTCATAGAAGCAGAAGACGAGTTTGACGAAAATCGGTTAACGGAATATGACCTGAAAGCAATTAACTCTATAACTAAAAAAGATATTAAGGTTTTGCCTAGTAGAAATTGGGAAATCATAAGAAAAATATTTGAAGAAGATGATTATTTTAACTGCGTTCCAATTACAGAGAAAGTACATGTTGAAATAGAGGGTAAGCGAGAGAAAAAGTGGCATGCACGGTTTTATGCTATCCGAGATATTAACCCCGGGCAAAAATTATTAGTTGATTATCGCTATTTAACTGGCCATGAACAAAAGCAAACCTTAGATGATAAAAAATTTCCCGTCCAACTTTATCCAAAACAAACGTTTTTTGTCCCGGACGCAAAGCAAAAGGTTACAGCTGAACCTGCAGCCCCTAGATCTTTAACACATAAAAAATAGTTTTCTGGTGAGGGATAAACTCTTTATCAATGCTTGGTAGGCACGCTGCGCTTTGCCCACCCTACATTTTGTCGTGCCAGCGTGCTTCTAGCTGGCATCCAGAGTTGTAGGGTGGGCAAAGCGCAGCGTGCCCACCAAACTCTTTAGCTACTGAACACTCACCTTCTCCACAAAGCAACTTACAAACTCAAATAAGCATAAATAAACGTTTCTATCAACTCAGCCTTATTATAAAAACCAAATTTAACTTTGATATTATCAATATGTTTCTCAAAAGTACGCGCTGAAACAGCCAGCTCACGCGCCGCCTCTTTGGCACTCACACCCTTACAATAAACAATAAGACAATCTAATTCACGCGGGGTAATACTATCACCCTGCTTAAAAAATTGATTAATCTGAATATAAGCTAAAAATTGTTTATGTGCTGTAATAGGATTTTGATATAACTTAGAATATAGCTTACGAATGTCACCAAATTTTTTTAAACTAAGCGTATTAACTGCGATCGTCAACAAACCCACCACCTCATTCTCTCTATTCAACAACGGTATTTTAGTTAAAGAATTAGCAACTACCTTACCTTCTTTATTTAAATACGGGTCTTCTTCTATGCTTAAAAGCGGAGTCTTACTGTCGATTACTTGCTTATCATATTCAAAAACTTTATTTTCATAACGTGGGGCCCATGTTTTACGCATTAACCTACCAATATCAAAAATATTTTTTCCTACAATTTCTGTAATCGACTTCATCCCGTAAATAGCCAAAGCACTCTTATTTGCTTGTAAATAAGCTAAATTAGTCGAATTTTTTATATGTGCAGCCCCAGGAATAACATCAATAATATTTTGTATCATCAACATAGAGTCGACATTATTCATAGAAGAACTGATGGAAGAATAAATTTGCTCAACCATTAAATCAGAATTTTTTGTTTTTTCTTCCACAACACCTAGTAACCAATAACCATTTTTATTTGAAATTATTTTCCACTCCACACTAACTTTACTCTCACCTACTTGCAGCAATACTGTAAATTTAGCTTTTTCACCGCTGTGAGATAATAAATACTCCGAAGAAAATGGAAAATGAATACGATGCAAGATAAAAATAACATCAATACGTTTATCTAACATAACATTTTTATTAACACCCAATGTGCTTTCTGCTGCTATGTTAACCGCAATTATTTTTAACTCTCTCGTTAATGAAATAACCGGAGAATTTAACGCTAAGTAATCAAAATCGTCAGTCTGTGTAGACAAGCCATCTAAGTCATGTTTCATCATATTATTTAGCTGCAATTAATTATAACAACCCCATAGAATTACAATACTATGACCAAATGTTAAACAAAACCATCGCTTTCTACGTAATAGATACGGATATATCCAGCACTTTTCTACCCTAAACTAAAAAACATAGCAACCATCAATAAATCTATCAATACCGGAGAAAAAAATGAATAACCACAATCAACCACCCAAAATACCTTATCATAACCGAAAAAATAAAGTAACGAGCCCAACTCTATTAGTAGATAACAAACATAACCCCGCTCCTTTATCTAAGCCAGATAGCAACAACTTAGCGATAGCACACACCCAACAAAAAAGTGATCCTACGCCCCTAACTTTCATCACTGACAAACAACAGACTACTGCTACACAAGCAACGCAATGGTATATCACGCTTAATCATCGATTATATACCTTTGCAGAAAAAAAATTACCGTCTGATATCTTTACTCATCTTGAAACCACAAAAAATGAATTCTCACAATGTCTTTTAAGCTGCCATGATCAACCTGAAGTCCTTAAGTTTTTAATGCCCGAAATTAACGAATACTATAATTCAAAACCAAATAATGATGAAAAATATTCTGATCAAGATTTATTTAAAAAATACGTTAACGAATGCTCAGCGACGCCCAGCTACCGTAGCATTATTGTTTTTTGTGCTAAACAAGCTATAGACTGCTTTGTCTTCGACCAATCAAGCCCTACTCCGCTGGGTTACATCTATAAAATGAATAAAAAAAGCGTTTATTTCTTACTAAAAGATAAACAGTTGCTGATTCTTGATAGGCAGTTAAGCGATGAAAAACAGCTTTTCCCTATGGAAAAAACTCATCTTTTAGACAGTCCACCACGAAAAATATCAATCCACTCACCCAAGCAAAAAGATACGTTAATCAAACCAACACCCATTGAAAACAAAGAAAACTTTGAGAGTAAAGATAGTACATTTATAAATGATATAAAAATAAATACCATCTTAAACAACCCTAAACTGCGCGATTATTATGAAGCAATTAAAATAACACTGACATCGACAATCAACACGGCCACTGTCTTGCTCTCTGGGAATATAACAAACAATGCCAAAACTCCACTGCAACATATACTACACTTACTTAATCAAGTCATTGGCAACCTGCCATTTATTAGTACTATTTCTAACAGCATTGAAAGTCTCGTAAAAATATTTCAAGAAAAAGAAAATTTAGCCAAAATTAATTTACTCTGTCGATTTTTTTCTAATACAGAAATACTCAATGGGCTCATACAAAACATTGCTCGCGATCTGACTTGGGAACAAAAAGAAACCCTCGTCATCACTGCAGAAAAAAAAGGCGCTATCGCACTTATTCAACATAAATTTTATCCCGACTATATTAGCAATGAAACTCAACGATTAGCTTATAAACACTGCCAAAAAATAGTGAATCTCATACTCAAGGAAAAGCTTAAGCAGCCGACGAAACTAAAAGACTCACAAAAAATCACGGCAGTTATTTTAAAAGATTTAACTAAAATTAATTTTTCTCAATGGTTATTTCGTGCGGTAAAAAATATTTCAGAACATTATAATGGTTCTCGTGTTGCACTCGCCAAAACTCTCTCAAGAAATCAGTCTGAAACTGAAATCCTTTCCCAAGTCATTGCCGACTATAGAGATGCCTGTGCCAGACACACAGAGAAAGCCCATCAATTACTCAGCAAAGATGACTTTAATAATTTTGCAAAATACCTTGCTGGCTTTGGAACAAGAATTTTCCATAACCATTATTCCCGTATTTTAGCAAAAATCTTAAAAGTATATGCTAATGAAAAAGCATTTAAATTTACGGATGAAATCGCTGAAAAAGAAAATCGATTAGCATTAAACAATATACTTGAGTCTCTCAAATACATCAAAGGTGACCGATTTAATTATCCCAACATATTCGAAGTTCGCCCAGAACTTTGTTTTAATCCCATTGATACAGACATCATTAACCAGCTAAATAAAAGCGAGAAATTTGCCTACAATACCTGTCTACAAATAAAGTCTCTCATAGACGAAGTAGAAAAAGCATACCCTGGTCGCCGATTTTGCAAACGTAATCACGCACCCAATATAGAAAAAATGATGAACGACATTATACAACATCTCGAAGAGGCCAAAAATAAAGTGATAAACTCTTTAGTGCCACTAAAATATATCTCACCTTTTGAAGAATGTTACTTTAAAATCATAGCTACGTTACAAGATCAATGGGATGCAAAATTACTCAACAAATACAAAACGCGTGATAGCTCAGCAAATAAAGAATTTATAGAATATTTACATCGCTGTGGTGTTGCTAGCGGCGAAAAATACTATAAAACTCTAGCTATTTTATTAAATCAATTCATGCCTGCTGCCATACAATCACCCATCATGCATAACAATGGATGCGGTTTCTTTAGCAGTACAACAGATAACAAAGTTGAAAAAATTGACCATAAAAAAACACTGTCTTATCTTAATAGTGATAAAGCACGTGATATCTTAGAGCGTAAACCAACTCCCTTTTAATTAACTGCTACCAACATACAAAAACTTTTATTACCGCTAACAACCCTCGTTCCCGCGCAAGCGGGAATTTAGTAACTATTCAGCAGCCAGAGTTTGGTGGGCACGCTGCGCTTTGCCCACCCTACATTTTTTATAATTATCATAGTTAGAATGCTTTTGTAGGGTGGGCAAAGCGCAGCGTGCCCACCAAACTCTCTGGCTGCTGAATAGTTACCTAAATTTACTTAATAAAAAGCATCTTCTTGATTATGCTAATAATTTTCACACTGACAATCAATGTACAACTATAACGCATTGCACTACAATAACGCACTCCTAACTAGACCCGTGATACTTGCAGAACAGAGGAATAAATATGCTAACTAACACAGATCCATTAAAAAATAATAGCATAGCAACAAATAATAATACTCAAACACCAACAACTCTAAACTCATATGATGATAAAAATACAAACTTTAATGAAACTGAAAATAATAAACGCTTTCAGTCCATCCTTACCAAGCATGAAGATCTCATCAAGGCCGACATAAAAGCTTATCAAGCATTGCTTAAAATACGGCTCAAGCCAAACAAATAATTTACTCTCATACAAAAGCCGACCCAACATATCGTGAAAAAAAAGAAAAAACTACTCCACCTAACAACACCACACCACCCATAGCAGCAATAGATACCAAAGAAACTCCTACAACAACCGTGTTAAACCCTGTAACGCCTATACCATGCCATACAGCCCGCCGTTGCGCCAATAGCAACCGCATTAACTCAACCAATTCCTGCTGCTATAACAATAGATACTAAAACCAACATCCCACAAGCAACTCAAAATAATAAAAGCATCTTTCACCTAATGCAAACAGGACAACCATCTGGATCATCAAATAACAATCCACAAATATACCAAGCAAAAATAGAAGAATTTTTTACCTTACTGAATACCATTAAATATTACCAAGCTATCACTTATCCTTTAACAAAATTAGCCGATTTTATCCGCGATATTAAAGCATTAACTTACTTTGGTAAAAATAAATTACACTCTATTGTTGAGCTATTGCAAAACTTTACTGAAAGTAACATGATGGTAGTCAATGATGAGTTTATCTTTGCTCTATTGAATTTGTTTGGCTTAAATGATGGAACTATTCCACCTTCTTTTGCCAACGAGTTATTCCATTTTTATTTTAACCGCCCGCAAAAAGCAGAAATTATATCGCATCAAACAAGGATGATAACACTTGCCATTAAACAGCATTATTACTACCAAAAGGCTCTTAGCTGCTATCAATCCATCGTGAACAAAACTAAAAACCAAGTCCCTTCGACGATGCATAACGCCATGATAGAAGCTGCAACAAATAATAATGATTACAACTGCGCTCAAATGGCATACAAAAATGCCTACATTAGCGGACTTATAAATCCGGATTCATTCATACTTATGATCAACATCGCAAGCAAAGAAAAAGACCAACATGCTTGCCAAACTTACTATGAACATGCCAAGAGAAAATATTTTACTAATAACAAATCTATTTTCCTTGTCATACTAAAAGCCTGCAAAGAAAATGGATGGTCTGATTTACACTCATACATTATGCTTGATGTAAACAAGACAACTTATGCGACGGATAAAGAAATTATCAGCTACAATATTACTACACAAGAGGCAGCATCTGCGACAGCAACAACAACTTTCACAAAAAAATAACCTAACTATTCAGTGGCGAGGGCGCGCATGCGTGTAGCACTTAAAATACCGCTCCAAGCGAAACATCCCTGTTTTAGGCTTGCCATCCATGGCAAGCAAGTCGCTTTATTTTAAGTGCTACACGCACGCCCTCACCACTGAATAGTTATAAAATAACCACAATATTGTGTTAATACAGTATTGGAAAACTAATAAATTTTATCTATCGTAGACTTTAACAAGAAAAATTACTTCACATCATTCATTATAGGAGATTCGCATGAAAGGAAAAATTATTGACGCCTTATCAGACTTAGCTCAATTAGATATTGATGCTGTATATGCATATGAAGAAGCACTAAAAAACATTGACGATAGCGAGATCTTTAAAAATATTGATAGCTTTCGTCTTGACCATCTAAGACATATCGATGATTTAAGTGCTCTTATAGTAAAACAAGGTGGAACGCCCCCTAAAAAAACCAAAGATTTTAAAGGTTATATTATCAAAGGCTTTACTTCTTTGCGCAGCATGACCGGCACCTTCGGCGCATTAAAAGCAATGAAAGAAAATGAAAAAACCACCAATAAAACCTATAAAAAAGCCTTAGATGAAAATAAAGATTTTCCTCCCGAAATATTAATTTTATTTGAGGCAAACTATAATGACGAACAAAAACACTTGCTTTACATTATGAATGTTTTAGAAAAACAAAAAAACTCATCAAATAATGAGCAAGTATAATTAAATAATTTAATATCCCAATAAAGGAATTAATATGATAAAAAATAACCCTATTGAAATCTTGGTTGATGATCATAAAAAATTAAAAACCGTTATGAAAAAAATCACCAAAAACATTGAAGCCAATGATAAAGATATTTTTTCCGAACTATTTAATAAATTTAAAGAGCTGTTCAATTCTCATGACAAAACTGAAGATAACATCGTTTATCCTGCACTAATGGAATATGAAAGTTTGAATAAATTAATTTTAAAGGGATACCAAGCACATCATATGGTGGAAGTTGGTATATTAGAGCTGAAAATAACCCCATACCTCGCTGAAACATGGGGACCTAAGTTTTTAGTTATTCAAGATTGCATTTTAACGCACATGGAAGAAGAGGAAACCTTACTTTTTCCCAAAGCTTTAAAAGTGCTATCTAAGAAAAAATTATATTCAATTGGTGATGAAATTGTATCTTCTAGAGAGTGATCACCCTAGTGATTATTCTCCTATTCCAAGTAAAGAATCAATAATATGAAAAAATCCTGTTTCTATACATTAAATTTTTTTACCCGCATCATTTGAACTAACCACACTAATACTCAGAAAAAATAATGACATTTCGAAAAATTTAGCCATTAAAAATACCTCCTGACTATGACATACCCCTTATTTAGGTTAATATAAATCGATAGATCATTATGTTTTTATAATGATCGCGCTAATAGCACACATATTTTTGCCAATTGAAAAGGATTTCAACATGATCACTCAACCGAACTCAGCTTCTCGCTTATTACCAAACCGTAAATTATTATCTATTTTAGTTGCTCTATTTAGCCTACTAATGACAGCCCCCAGTCTAGCCATTGTTATTTTAGATGATACTTATCAAGAATCTGGCTTTAAGAGTGCAGAACAACTTGCTCAATCTCCACAATTCAAACCCCTCATGTATTTATCTGGCCATGGATCAGGTGTCTGGATTGGCAACTATGAAGGCCATGGTTATATTTTAACAGCTGGACATATGTTTCCACCCGGATACTCTGCAACTAACTATACCTATCACGGCCGTGATGGCGGAACTTATACAGGAGAAAAAGTATTTCTCCATCCACTCTGGAATGAAAATTCCCAAGATCGTACGGGTTATGACTTTGCTATTGTTCGTTTAGGTGAAGAAGTCACTGATGCCGGATCACAAGCTGCTCTCTATGATGGCTCTGCAGAAAAAGGCCAATTATTAACTTTTATGGGTTATGGTTATCGCGGAACGGGTAAAAAAGGACAAGATAAAGAAATCGATACAGAAGATAAACCGGCCGCTGCACAAGCCATAATAGAAGAAGTCGTTGCTGCTGTAGAACCCACTCCAGATCACGGTAATGCAGGAAATCATCTAGGTACTTGGCTGCCTAAAGAAGATGGCTCAGTTAAAAATCCTTATGATCCAGAAGGCAGTACTAAACCTAGCACACCATTAGCAGGAGGCATTGCCGAAGGCGATAGTGGTGGCCCTGCTTGGATAATGACCCAGAATGGCTGGGCTGTTGCTGGTGTTAATTCAGACGGCACTGGTAACGTTACCTATGGCGATCAATCCTGGTTTGCCCGAGTTAGTCATATTCGCTCTTGGATTGAATCTATTGTGCCTACGGCGACTTTTGTGCATTAGATGTCTTATAACCAACCGCAAGGGAGCGCGTGAACACATTGTTTAAAATACCGCTCCAAGCGAAACATCCCTGTTTTAGGCTTGCCATCCATGGCAAGCAAGTCGCTTTATTTTAAACAATGTGTTCACGCGCTCCCTTGCTGCCCCATCAGCGCTCCAACTTTTTGATAATATTAATAATTTTTTTGTACGGAATAAAGTAATACTTAATGTTCTCTTAATCTTTCTAACAGTATAATGTGTCACAGAGAAATAAAGAGGATGTGTCGATGAAAACGAATGCTTCAGTTTCAACCAATACGACTAATAGCAAAATAGCGCCATCTGAGGTAAAAACAGCATCGGCAGCCACACCCTCTTCAAAAATAGTTTCAACAGCAAAAGCAGCTACCTCGCCTAGCGCCAAAGAACACTCAACTACTCGTGCAAGTATCGCGCCTAGCGTATTAAGTAATAATTCAACTGACTCCGATGACGAAACAACTAAAAATAAAAAAAACCTTAATCGACGTGATGTTGTTTTATTATTAACAGCAAAAGATCAAAAACTAGATGAAAGTACGCTAGAAGAAATATCAGAAAAAAATAATCAAGCGCCTATTATAATAAAAAAAGGCGAGGATTTTTTTATTTGGGGGCGCTTTAAAAATGAATGGAAAATAACATCGTTAGAAAAAAATGATTATAAAAACCTTAAAGCATTGCCTTTTTCTAATCAAAATACACCTAAATTAATTAAACAAAATGATGAACTGCTCACCACCGAAGTTTATAAAACCTTAAGCAAAGGCCATAGCTTTATTACCCTTATAATACCCGATGAACTATCACTAGCAAATCTAGTTGGTGCCTATAGTAAAATTACCGGCCGCATAAAAGAAACAAAAGATGCGGTGGCTAACACAACTATAAAGGAAAAATGGCAAAGCAACATTGCTGCAATGAAAAAATACAGCGCCTCATTGAAAGAATTTTCTCAAGAAATGAGTGACTCAGACAACAGCAGCACACCCGAAGGATGTAACCTGGTTTTATTAAAACTTGAAGAAGAAAAAAAGCCTTATTCACCAGAAACTCTTACTGCTGAAGCAAAAAAACTTGCTCAAAAATACCCTGAAACACCCATTTTATTAAAATCCAACAACCAATTTTATATTTATGGCTGCTTAAATAACGAATGGCAATTAACTCAGCTAACTACTGGAAAAAATAAAGATTTAGAAAAATTATTTTTTACCAATAAAGATAAACCTCAACTTATCCTAAAAAATGATACCGGCATTACACCCGTTGTCGTTGGCATTATCAGAAAAGGTCATGCTCGACCCAATACATTACCAAAAGAATTTTTCGATCAATTAACTCTAATAATACAATTAGTAGAGCTCTTATCAGAATCTGGAGAAGCAACTGAAGCAACACCACTCAATATACTTTACGAAATACTCAATAAAATACCTAAACTGATTACTGCATTTGATGCGATGGGATTACATAAAACAGTTGCCGAGCTGTTTGATCGCTTGTCTGACAAGAAAGCTGAAAATCCGCTCGTTCCTGATGCTGTTCGCACCATGATCAACTCCTTATTCCCTAACAGTTTTGAGCAAAGTATTCATGAATTTTTAGAACAGTTACTTAAATATTCTCAAGGCTATGAACTACTTGAAATAATACAACAACAACCCATTGAGCAAATGGACCTTCAAACAGACACTCTTTATATTAAGCTAGGAACAGATTCATTTACCTATTACATTGCTCCCGATAAAAATAAAGATAAAACAAATACGATTAAATCAGGAATCATTAGTAGCAAAGACCTCAACATTCCTAACCCACCCACATTAGAAAAATTAAAGTCACTGTTACCTAATATCTTAGAAATTGTAGCTAAAAATGGCCACATCAAAAAATTTACTCAATTACCAAGAGAAGCGAAAGCAGCACTGATTACCACCGCAGCACAAGCTAATGCAACTTTATTAGCTATTTTTTTAAATTACGATAAATTAGCTTTTAACTTTTCACTTAAAAAAGATCATTTAAGTGAGCATGCATTTAAACTGCGATTAAACCAACAAGGAAAAGAAACTCCTAAACAAAACAAAGAATATCAAGAACACGGTATTTACCTAGGGAAAACAGCCGAAAAAATCGCTGACATTTTACGCACACAAACGAACGAATGTGGCTATGTTCATACTCAAGATTATTATCCCTACTCAAAATCAATACTTGCACAAAGAAAAGAGATGTTAGCGTCTTTAGCTAAAGAAAAAAAAGACATTGACACCAATTACAATGATGAAATCGTTAAGGCTAAGAAAATACTAATTTCTGACCTAAAAAAGTATGCAAAAAACTCGGAAAAAAAACCCCTTATAGAACAATTAATAGATCAACTAGAACTATTCAAAAAACCCAGCGCCAACTGTTTAACTGTTGCTATAGCAAACTTAAACTCTCGGGGCATAGACACTAGCAAACTTAATTCAAGTAAAATTAAACCTCTATTTGACAAATTTAACACGCAGCTTAATAGTGCCGCAACATGCCAAAAACAAAAATTAACCATCTTAAGAGACAAAGAAATTCAACTCACAAAAAGAGTAAACGAAGCACAAGAAACTGTGGCTGCTGAAAACAACAATAATCCAATGTCATTACCACCCACCTCATCCCAAATGCCCGCAGTTGAGCTAGGTAAGACATTATTCAAGCAAGCTAAAATAATAAAAGAACAAGTTGAAAAACTTCACAAAAAATTAACTGGCGATAAAAGCAAATCTTTTGATATTTTCTTAATAAAAACATCATCAATTTTTATAGGTCATGATAACAAACTCCATCTATATCGTGAAGGCCAACCATACGCTGTAGAAAACAGTGAAACTCCCGTTTTAATAAACCAAAATGGCAAACTATCTTGGTATGGCTACTTAAACAACCAATGGCAATTAATCGCTATAGAAAATAACATCAACGAACTACTCACTTTGTTTGCTGACTGCAAAGAAAATATCTTAATAGAAAAAAACCATACCACCTTAAGTCCTGAAGTTACTAACATATTAACAAAATATCATGCCCCAAAAACAAGCAGCATTAGAGAAAAAGTTTTATCTCTAGAAAACCACTTAAAAGATATTTTAGATCCTACTATCTATCAGCAGTATTTTAGCGGAAAAAACCAACCAACCATGGACAACAAAAACCCTGCAGAAATAAAAACTCCCACTGCTGTTGCCCAGAATAATACACCAACTTCGTCCACTACCAGCACAAGCAATCTTGACCTCAAACATACTATTACACCCACCAGCACACAGAGCAATAATACACCTGGGTCACTTATCATCAATCCAAATGAGAATAAACTTGATACTAAAGCAAATACAACAAGCTGTACAAATAACTCAACAACACCGCCGTCTCTCCCCTGGATTGCGCAAGTCGGCATAAGTATCACTAGTATTAAAAACTCTATTTTAGTGCTAGCCGCAAAACAATCTCTCCCTGCTAGAGAACAAACACCAATTCGCGACATTCAAAAAACAGTTGAAAGTTCTTCCGAAATACTCGAACAACTAAACACAACAATAGATGCTTATGAACAATTAGAAAAGAGGCGATTCATTACTCAATTTAGCTCAGCTGACAATATTAAAAATTATTTAGAAAAGACCCTTGATTCCGTGTTGGCACAAGCTAAAAAATTAAAAACATCTATCAACATTGCTGACAACATTCTAAAAAAAGAAGTTAAACTCAGCGAAAAACTTATTGCTGCCCAAACAGAACTCCACGAAAAATATCCACAAGGTAGTAACGCCACCACACATTTTTCTAAAGTGATTGTCGCTGCAGAAACTATTTTCAAGAAAAAACAAGAACTCAATCCAGATTATTTAACACCTGACAACAATGCTGGCTTAGGCTGGTTCATCCTCAGAAACATGAATATTGCTGAGTTACTACAAAGCATCACACCGATTGTGAATGAACTTCCTTTTCTTGCAAAAGATGTCTATTTACACATGCTGCAAGAAATTAATCTTTTTATGCGCGCCATTTTCTTGTTTTTCGATAAGCTCGAATCAGAATTTTATTTAAAAGAAGGCGTTATTAGCCAGTTAAAACTTTTTAACAATCAATCATTATTTGATTTAGCACAATTAGTCCACACTAAAATTGAAACTATGGGCTATGAATTTACCCCTGTAGAACGCTTCCCTTATTTAGAAAAAATGAGTGCACAACGAGCTCTGCTTGTAGAGAAAGAAACTGACGAGGTTAAAAAAGGTTTCCTAAATCAACGTTATGAGTCTGCAAAGCAAAAATTGCTCCAAAAAAATAACGCGCCCAAAAACACAGACTCAAGCGCTCCCATTACATCTACGATCAAAACACGAATTGAAACGCTAAATGATGAATTAAGCAAATGCAAGCTGAGCACTTATCGAAAAACTGAAAAACACTACTTTTTAACGCAATTACAACCACTGCTTGCTAACACAACTCAGTTAGATAATGCATTAGATCAACTGGCTCTTCACTCCGATGACTCAGCTCCTGCCACACAAGAAGGAGCTAAGAACATGAACGCAATCATGGAAAAAGTTGATATTCATACCCGTGTAGCAACCAACATTCACCTACTTTATGAAGGCCGCACAGGTGAAATGATCAAACGATTACAGTACCATGCTGCTACTCGAGATACTTTACTCACCAAAGTAGACGGCACGATCGAAACCTTAAAACAACAACGCGAAAATTTTCATGTTTTCGCTAAGTCCAGGAGAGCACTAGAAGATAAAGTTTATGCCTTCATTCAACTCCGTCATTTATTAATTAAATCTGGCTATACTTTAAAAGATGCACTTGATGAACTAAAACACCGCAATATCAGCGCATATAAATTATTATTTACTGAAGAAAATAATTTATTAGCTGAATTTAAAAAAATCGACAAACATATCTCAGATGTGACAAGAGGCAGAAAAATCATTGACACTCTTTCATCTCCAGCGCCGAAAAATAAAGTAGAAAACAACAATACTTATGCTTCCAATCAAATCGACACAAGAATCGACGAGTTAAACAATAGCTGCTTCAAAAGCCAAATAAAAGCAGAAAAAATTCGTTTGCTCACTGCACTAAAAACTTTAGTTGCAGACAATGTCCCACTCGAGAGCGCACTACTCCAATTAAAAAATCAGCCAGAAAATAGCGCAGGCTTTTATTTGCTTTTTGAAGGCAAAACTGGAAAAGTGGTAAAAGACATTCAATACAGCAAACTTTCTACCACTGATATATTACATCGTATTGACATAGAAATTTCTCGTCTTCGAGAACAACGCACCGAAAAATTATATTTCTTTGTTGAACAACGTAAATATACCTTAGAAAAGCGTATTCAAGCATTGCTTATGTTGAAAAAAACGCTCGCTGACTTTGATCCTATAAAAAACGTTGATGCCATCACCGTTCTTTTAAACAACATGCATGACAGACATCGCAATGTTTTAAATGAATATGAATCACAACTACTTGGTGATTTACAGCAATGGGATTTTGCTAATAAAAAAGCAGCTCCTTTAACTAAAGTTGTGTTTGGTTTATTTGACAGCTTTTCGGCTGCAATCAAACCCAAAGCTATTCAACCATTAGAAATAGAAGCACCAAAACCAACGGCCCCGTAATTATTCAGCGGCCAAGTTTGGTGGGCACGCTACGCTTTGCCCACCCTACATTTTTATAATTTATTTTTGTCATTTTTTGTAGGGTGGGCAAAGCGTAGCCTGCCCACCAAACGTGGCTACTCAGTAATTACCGATTGTATTTAAAAACACACTATGTTTTCATTCTAAACAAATTGCATTTTATCTAAACTCTGCGCAAATTACCTGTATTTACAGCATCTTGCTAACAAAAAATATTTACTCACAAATAGATGTTATTATTAAATCAAATTTTTATATTTAGAAAAAAAACTGTCCATTTTTAAAAATAAATTTGTCTGATCTCGTCTTGTGATCACATAAAATGTTGTTCTAATCAATAGAGTAAGGTAAAGTACAATCTCAGTCCTCTTTGATTTGATCTGACACAAGAGGCAAAAAGCAATTAACTAGTTAACTGTAAGGAGACATGAATGAAAACAACATTGAAGTTATCAGCAATTACAGCGGGCGTTTTGGCTGCTACATTGTTATTAACCTCCACCACTTTCGCTGCTAGCTACAAAGGCGAAGCAAACTACAAAGGTGAGGCTCCATGCCCAGCACCAGAAAGAGGCTTGCAAAGTGGGATATACCTCGGTGGACAAGTTGGATATGATTCCTATCGAGTAAGAACTAATTTCGCTGCAGCTGGTTACACAGCTAACCCAGCATTTAATGCTACAGGTTTTGTTGGTGGCTTATTTGCCGGTTATGGTCAGTACTTTAGTGACTACTATTACTTAGCGGGTGAATTGTTGGGTAACTACAGCGGTGCTAGCACTAGCTATACACTTACCTCACCAGCACCAAGCAGCAGTAGCTATAATTCAAACGTAAACGTTTATGGCAGCTGGGGCTTAGCTCTGTTACCTGGTATTAAATTAAATAACGATTCTCTCGTTTATTTACGTTTAGGCTATAACTGGGCTCGGATCAAAACCAACAGCACCTTTACTTCTGTTTCTCCTGCATTCAGTGCAGCTGGAAGCACCAGTAATTGGTCAGGTGGCTTTGCTTACGGTTTAGGTATTGAAACACTTCTTTATCAAAACTGGAGCATGCGTACAGAGTACAGCCATACCAGCAACAACAATTTCAGCACAAACGCTGGCTCTACCTCGTACAATCCAAGCAACAACCAAGTTATGCTTGGCTTCTTGTACCACTTTGCTTAAACAGCAAAACCGACGAAAAGGGCAATTATATTGCCCTTTTTTTTTGCTTTATTTTTATAACTATTTAATAGCTCAGCAGCGTGTAGGTGTTGTACTTAAAATACCGCTCCGAACAAAACATCCCTGTTTTAGGCTTGCCATCCATGGCAAGCAAGTCGCTTTATTTTAAGTACAACACCTACACGCTGCTGAGCTATTAAATAGTTATCTTATCATCTCATTGACAACACCTTATTAGCCCTCTATTCTCGCTAATACTATTATTTTTTTCCTGCAGCAACTGATTAAACATAAGGAATATGTTTATGCTCCCCACACTCCAAGGCAGCCCTGGCCAACATTTCCGCCACGCATTACAAACAGAAAAACCATTACAAATTGTCGGCACCATTAACGCTTATACCGCTTTATTAGCAAAAAACGCTGGTTTTCGTGCTATTTATTTATCTGGAGCAGGTGTAGCCAATGCATCCTATGGACTTCCCGATCTAGGTATCACTACATTAGATAATGTACTTGAAGATGTACGTCGAATCACCAGCGCTGTAGATTTACCCTTGTTAGTTGATATCGACACAGGCTGGGGTAATGCGTTCAACATTGCGCGTGCGGTGCGAGAAATGATTAAAGCCCGCGCTGCAGCTATTCATATTGAAGATCAAGCACAAGCCAAACGTTGTGGACACCGCCCAGACAAAACACTAGTAGCAACAACAGAAATGGTCGACCGAATTAAAGCGGCTGTTGATGCAAAAACAGATTCACAATTTGTCATCATGGCAAGAACTGATGCCTTAGCTAAAGAAGGGCTCGATGCTACAATTGAACGCATTCATGCTTATGTAGAAGCCGGCGCTGATATGATTTTTTTTGAAGGAGTACGCGAATTATCACAATATCAAACATTAACTCGTGCTTGCGATACACCCGTACTGGCTAATATAACAGAGTTTGGTCTTACACCTTTATTCACAAAAGAGGAACTTACCAGCGCAGGAATCAGCATGATCCTCTATCCATTAAGTGCTTTTCGCGCAATGAGTGCCGCTGCAACACAGGTATATCATTCCATTCGTCAACAAGGCACACAAAAAAATGTCTTAGAAAAAATGCAAACACGTGAGCAACTTTACAGTCTGTTACACTATTATGATTATGAAAAAAAATTAGATGACTTATTTGCGGAAGGAAAAAAACCATGAATCAAAAATCAGGCGGCCTTGCCGGTGTCGTAGTCGGTGACTCAGCAATTTGTACTGTAGGACAAGGCATCGGCTTAAATTATCGTGGCTATTCTATTGATGATTTAGCGAAGCATGCAAGTTTTGAAGAAGTTTGTTATCTCTTGATTTATGGCGAATTACCTAATAAACATGAACTACAAGCATATCAAGAAAAACTGATGTTACTGCGCTCACTGCCTGAAGCATTAAAAATTATTCTCGAAAATATTCCTAAAAATGCTCACCCTATGGATGTATTGCGCACTGGCATTTCAATGCTAGGAACGCTTGAACCCGAAAATTCACACCATCAACAAGAAGATATTGCCGATCGATTACTGGCATTAACACCGGGAATATTACTTTACTGGTATCATTTTCAAAATAATAATCAACGAATCAAAACACAAACGAATGAACCCTCGCTGGCTGGACATTTCTTATATTTACTGCATGACAAAAAGCCATCCGCGGAACAAACACAAGCGATGAATGTTTCATTAATTTTGTACGCGGAACATGAATACAATGCTTCAACTTTTGCAGCTCGTGTTACAACATCTACTTTATCTGATTTTTATTCCGCTATTATTTCTGGCGTCGGTACTTTACGTGGGCCTTTACATGGCGGCGCAAATGAAGCAGCCATGGATCTCATCGCCCATTTTAAAACCCCCGAAGCGGCAACAACTGCTTTACAACAAATGCTAGCACAAAAAGCTAAAATTATGGGCTTTGGTCATCGTGTCTATAAAACCAATGATCCACGCTCTGATATCATAAAGAAGTGGTCAAAAAAATTATCGCTCGATGCCGAAGATAAATATTTTTATGCTGTCTCTGAAGCGATTGAAAAAATAATGTGGGATGAAAAAAAATTATTTCCTAACGTCGATTTTTATAGCGCGAGCACTTATCATTTTCTTCATATACCAACACCGTTATTTACTGCGATTTTTGTTATGTCACGCATTTCTGGATGGAGCGCTCATATTATTGAACAACGTAACGATAATCGCTTGATACGACCGGATTCTAATTACACCGGGCCAGAGCCACGTCCGTATTTATTAGTTGATGACAGGTAACTACTCAGCAGCCAAAGAGTTTGGTGGGCACGCTGCGCTTTGCCCACCCTACAAAAATAAATTATATAAAAGGTAGGGTGGGCAAAGCGCAGCGTGCCCACCAACCACATAGCACAGGAGCGATCATGACAGCAGAAAACAATATCCGTCCTCGATATGACAAAGAACTTATTGATATTGCTGAATATGTAGCACATCAATCAATCCAAAGCGAACTCGCTTATTCAACAGCACGCTATTGTTTAATGGATGCATTAGGCTGCGGTTTTCTTGCGTTGCAGCATCCGCAATGTGCTCGGCTCTTGGGGCCTATTATTCCCAATACTATTGTTCCACACGGAGCACGTATACCTGGCACAGCATATAAATTAGATCCTATACTCGCTGCTTTTAATATCGGAACTTTAGTTCGATGGTTAGATTTTAATGATACCTGGCTAGCCGCTGAGTGGGCCCATCCCTCTGATAATTTGGGTGCGATTCTCGCAATAGCAGATTATATGTGTCACATTAATATCGCCGAAAAAAAACCGCCGCTCATCATGCGTGATGTTTTAACTGCGATGATTAAAGCGTATGAAATTCAAGGAATACTCGCACTTGAAAACGCGTTTAATCGTAAAGGCTTAGATCATGTCGCACTGGTAAAAATCGCTTCCTCTGCCGTTGCAATGAAATTATTAAATGGATCACCTGATGATATTTTAAAAGTCCTTAGTCATGCTTTTATTGATGGACAAAGCTTAAGAACTTATCGTCATGCCCCTAACACCGGCTCACGCAAATCATGGGCAGCAGGTGATGCAACTAGCCGCGCTGTACGACTCGCTTGGTTAGTAAAACAAGGTGAAATGGGTTATCCCAGCGCACTTTCGGCTAAACCCTGGGGATTTAATACGGTTACTTGGGAAGGACATGCTTTGCGTATATCACATCCTTATGCTGCTTATGTTATGGAAAATATTTTATTTAAAATTTCTTTTCCTGCCGAGTTTCATGCACAAACTGCGGTGGAATGCGCGATACTATTGCATGAAAAAATAATATCCCGCCTTGATGAAATTAAAAAAATTGTTTTAACCACTCAAGAGCCTGCTATTCGAATTATCAATAAAACAGGGCCATTGCATAATTATGCTGATCGTGATCATTGTTTACAATATATGGTTGCTATAGGACTAATCCATGGCGATTTAAAAGCAGAATATTACAGTGATGATTTTGCCAATGATACACGCATTGACTCTTTACGCGAAAAAATGCAAGTGAAAGAAGACCCACAATTTAGCAAAGATTATTTAAATCCACAAAAACGTTCAATTGCTAATGCGATTCAAATTTTCTTTACGGATGGTAGCTCAACGGAAAAACTACAAATTGATTATCCAGTTGGCCACAAATTCCGTAGAGATGAGGGTATACCTTTATTATTAGAAAAATTTAAACATAATGTAGCAACACTGTTTAACGATGATCAGGCTAAAAAAATTATTGCCGTGTTTAATGATCAAAAAAAATTAGAGGCTATGCCAGTTGATGAGTTTATGGGGTTGTTTAGTGTATTGTCATGCCAGCACGCTTCTAACTGGCATCCATGAATATTATTGCGAGTTTTGTAGGGTGGGCAAAGCGCAACGTGCCCACCGTATAGATGGTTATTATGGTTTGAACGGTGGGCACGCTGCGCTTTGCCCACCCTACATCTTGTGTTAAGTTGACGCCTATGAGAAGCATGCTGGCACGACAAAACCGACCTGTTTCAAGCAAAAAACGCGCTCAGAATGGCTCGCCTATTCACTTTGAAACATTTCCTGCGCCTTATCCGCCCCACTCTGCAAAGTATTATCTACTTTTTGTTTTAAATTCTGCAGCTGTGGCTCTATCATTCTACTCAACCATTGTACTGCAGGCTGAAATGCGGTCACAAATTGCGACTGAGCCCAAGAAGGTTGCTGTTGAATCGGAGACAGTTGTGCTAGAAAAACACCTACTAATACTAATAAAAATCCGCGCGCAAAACCAAATACACTGCCTAATAACCGATTAGCAAAACTAATACCATCACGCTCAACAGCTCGTGACGTTAGCGAGTTAATAACTGAACCAACAATAAGCGTCGCAACAAATAAAATAACAAAACAAATTCCTAGCGACAAAACAGACACTGGTTGCGTTGTATTAATTCCCGCTGAGCTAGTTGCACCAGAGATCATCGACTTAACTTGTGGAGAACCGGTAAATAAGCCTGCAAGCTTAGGAGAAAACATCACTGCAATTACAAACCCAGCCAACCACGTTAATAAGGAAATAATTTCCTTAATTAAACCGCGCATCAACCCTGCAATGACTGAAATAAAAAACACAAATAATATAGCATTATCAATCCAATTTAAATTTGACAACATTCCGTATTTTCTCCTTAAAAATAATCACCTTAGATAATGGTAGCATGTTAAAAAATAAAAATAACCTCTCTTTTTTATAACTAGTTAATCCTTACCTCACCGTATTCGATCAGGACAATCACTATAAACTGCTGCCACACCCCAAGAAAAAAGTTTTTGTGCACAAACAGAATCATTAACCGTATATGACAAAACTAAACGCTGACTTGCTTTAATTTCCGCAACACGCGCGGCGGTTAAAATAGCTTGATTGACCTGCACAGAGACACAGTGTAATTCATCACAAATCTGTTCCCAATCCGCTAACCATTCATGCATTAACAAACCTATATGACATGTTTGATCAAGCTTGCGTATTTCACGCAAAATAGTTAATGAAAAACTAGAAATCAGTGGCGGCGCCATTCCCGCCTGCCATTCTGCTTGAATAACAGCTAGCACCTTTTTTGCAGCAATAGCTTCACTGCCTACTACAGCTTTAATCTCAATATTAGCTGTCATTTGATTAACATGCATAAATTGAATGACTTCTGCTAACAAAGGAATTCGCTGTCCGGCAAACATGGGGGCAAACCAAGAACCTGCATCTAAGGTCTTTAAATACGCATAAGAAGAATCAGCAACAAAACCTGTACCATTTGTGGTTCTTTCTAAGGTTTCATCATGAATTACGACGACTTCTTCGTCCTTTGATAGCATGACGTCAAATTCTAACCAGCGCAGGCCTAACTTTTTTGCTTGCATAAAAGCAGCGAAGGTGTTTTCTGGCGCATAAAAGCTGGCACCACGATGTGCGATCACGTTAGAGCTAAAGTCTAGGTTCATTAGCTAAATAAACTCCTCATACTGAGCCGTGGTTGGTGGGCACGCTGCGCTTTGCCCACCCTACATTTTTTATTTTGTAGGGTGGGCAAAGCGCAGCGTGCCCACCAAAACCACCCATTTTTATTTTGTAGGGTGAGAAAAGCGCGGCATGCCCGCCAAAAATCACACGCATTTCCAATTGTACACATCGCTCGATAAAGTATAGAATACCCCACTTTTCACATTGTATTGAAACCCTATGCCAACCGCAAACCCTTTACACCCCCCTCTCCCACAAAAATCAGGGGAACGCCTCGAATGGGAAAATTTATATGGCGCCAACATCAGTCTCGCACTAAGCACAATAATTAAACAAAAAAAGCAAGCTGTTCTCGTTATCACTGCTGACACCTTAATGGCAAATCGTCTCAATGATGAATTAACTTTTTTTCTTGGCGCTCAAGAGCAAACACCATTAATTCACTTTCCCGATTGGGAAACACTGCCTTACGATCATTTTTCTCCTCACCAAGATATTATTTCTAGCCGTCTCGCTGCTTTACAAAAAATTCCACACTTAAAACAAGGCGCGATTATCACGCCAATTTCTACACTGATGCAGCGCTTAGGGCCGCGTGAATATTTAGATAGCAATGTGTTTCTGTTACAACAAGGCCAACCTTTTGAAATCGATACAACGCGTAAACAACTAGAAAGAGCGGGTTATCGCTGTGTTAATCAAGTCAGAGAACACGGAGAATATGCTGTACGTGGCTCAATTATCGATTTATTTCCGATGGGAAGCCACACACCATTTAGAATTGATTTATTTGATAATGAAATTGACTCCATTCGCCTATTTTCTCCTGAAACCCAACGTTCAACCGAAAAAGTTGAAAAGATAGAATTACTACCTGCAAAAGAATTTCCTTTAACAGATGAAGCTATTGAGTTTTTTCGCCAAAACTGGCGTAGCCAATTTAGTGGCAATCCACTGAACTGCCCTACTTATCAAGACATTAGTGAAGGAATTTGCACACCTGGTATCGAATATTATTTACCTTTTTTCTTTAAAAATACGACTACTTTTTTTGATTACCTACCTAAAGATATTCTCATCATTAGCATCGGTGAAACATTTCCCAAAGCGGAAGAATTCTGGCAGGAAATTAATACCCGTTACGAACAACGGGCAAATGATATAAAACATCCTATTCTTACACCCCAACAATTATTTGTTGCAGCAAATGAAATTTTTCAACAAATTAATTTATACGCTCATATTCGTGCACCTTTAAAATTAAACGCGCAACAAGAAAACGTATATAATTTTAATATCAACAATAAAGCTGCAAAACCGCTGGAATCTTTAGAACTTTTTTTAGCTGCATACACTGGCCGAATATTATTTTGTGCAGAGACCACGGGGCGACGCGAAGCACTATTACAATTATTTAATTCTATTCATTTACAACCTAAATCATATAGTGGCTGGCAAGAATTTCTTATTGATAATGAACCATACGGCATTACAGTCGCTCCATTAGATGAAGGCTTAACATTAAACGAACCGAACGTTATTTTAATTGCTGAGTCACAATTATTTGGCAATCGTGTCATGCAACGCCGACGACGCAAAGAAACAAATGCTGATCCTGATAATTTCATTAAAGATTTAGTTGAATTACAAATTGGCTCGCCTATCGTCCACATTGAACACGGTGTCGGCCGATTTTTAGGTTTACAAACATTAACTGTCGGCGAACAAGCCGGCGAATTTTTAACCCTAGAATATGCTGATGCCACCAAACTTTATGTCCCTGTCAGCGCACTCCAATTAATTAGTCGTTATAGCGGCATCGATCCAGAACATGCACCACTACATCGATTAGGCACCGAACAATGGAGCCGTGCTAAACGAAAAGCAGCAGAACAAATTAAAGATGTTGCAGCTGAATTACTGGAATTATATGCTCGACGTGCTGCACGACCTGGCTTTCCTTGCAAAACTCCTGCGGAAGAATATGCTGTTTTTGCGAATGCCTTTCCTTTTGAAGAAACACCGGATCAACAACGAGCAATTGATCAAATTATTGTAGATATGGAATCCGATAAACCTATGGATCGCCTCGTGTGTGGTGATGTTGGCTTTGGCAAAACTGAAGTTGCAATGCGAGCCGCTTTTGTTGCTGCTCAAAATAATAAACAAGTGGCTGTTCTCGTACCCACAACATTATTAGCACAACAACATTTTCAAACATTTTTAGACCGATTTGCTGAGTGGCCAATCAAAATTGATATTGTATCCCGCTTCAAAACGGGAAAAGAATTACAAACAATGGTGAAAAATTTAGAGCAAGGTAAAACCGACATCATCATTGGCACACATAAATTATTACAACAAGATATTAAATTTAAATCTTTAGGTTTACTCATCATTGATGAAGAACATCGTTTTGGCGTACAACAAAAAGAACGCTTAAAAACCTTACGTTCCAGTATTGACATTCTTACCTTAACCGCAACACCCATTCCACGCACATTAAATATGGCATTTGCTGGCATTCGCGATCTCTCTTTAATTGCTACGCCTCCAGCAAAACGTTTATCCGTTAAAACATTTGTGCAAGAATATCAAGAAACCATCATTCAAGAAGCTGTCACACGTGAAATCATGCGTGGTGGTCAAGTCTATTTTTTACATAATGATGTTGCAAGCATTGAACGCATTTCTCATGAAATAGAAAAACTTATTCCCGAAGCACGCGTAAGCTATGCGCATGGACAAATGCGCGAACGTGAATTAGAAAACGTCATGTCTAACTTTTATCATCGCCGTTTTAATGTACTTGTTTGTTCAACCATTATTGAAAGCGGCATTGATGTTCCATCTGCAAATACTATTATCATTAATCGCGCTGATAAGCTCGGCTTAGCACAATTACACCAATTAAGAGGTCGTGTTGGTAGATCGCATCATCAAGCCTATGCCTATTTATTAATTCCTTCACGAAAATTACTAACAGCAGATGCGGAAAAACGTTTAGATGCCATCGCAGCCTATGAAGACTTAGGCATTGGTTTTACCTTAGCCACTCATGACTTAGAAATACGTGGCGCAGGCAACTTGCTAGGCGAAGGACAAAGCGGAGAAATGCAAGCGATTGGTTTCACTCTTTACATGGATTTATTATCTCGCGCCGTCGATGCACTTAAAACAGGTAAAGAATTAAATTTTGATCTTGAGAATACAATAAAATATGGAACAGAAATTGATTTACAAATACCTGCTTTTATTCCTGATCATTATTTAGGGGATGTACAACTACGCTTACAGTGCTACAAGCGCATTGCTTCTGCAAAAACGTCTGCTGAGTTAGATGAAATTCAAGTCGAAATGATCGATCGTTTTGGCTTATTACCAGACGCAGCAAAAAATTTATTTGCTGTCACTTTACTAAAACAAAAAGCCTATGCAATGGGGATTGCTAAAATAGAATCTAATCATAAAGGTGGAAAAATTGAGTTTACCGATCAACCTAAAGTTGATCCACTAAAAATCATTCAATTAATTCAAACACAATCAAAATACTACCGCCTGGATGGGCCCACTAAACTGCGGTTTTTGCTTACTGAACATGAAGTGCCACAGCGCATTAGTCTAGTGAGTAACATATTGAATCTATTAGTTTAAGTTTTACTCACACCCCTAACCACCTCTCCCGTTTGCGGGAGAAGTCGACCCGCGCTTTTTACGTGGCGGATGAGGGCTTCTAATGTGTATATGTTTAATGAAGCCTTAATATTTGTGTATTATCATGACTAAATCATTTTTTTGAGAATTTTTTATGCACTCTTCTAGCCCTCCCACAAAAAATGCAAAAAGCATAGCAGCCCCCAACATATCTATATTGCAGGGGTTACAGAGGGAAATCAAAAAAAATCAATATTTTATAGATGATCTTGCAAAAAAAACACCAAATGAAATCAAAAAAATCGATTATGAAAATAGAATGGATAGCATCAAATGTTTTCTCGATGCAAAAGAAACTGAAAACCCAGAAACTAATAAACTTATTGCACAGCTGAAATGCGATTATGCTAAATTTTCGATGGAAAAATGGGCTGTTATTTATAATGATCTCTGGAATGAAATATGGTGCTATGAAAGTGACACAACCAAAGTAAATAAGCCCGACAGCCCAAGTCAATACAATGTAAATGAACTAGACACCGCTTACCAACAAACTGAAGATCTTCTAGCAACAATCAACGCAGCAGATAACTTAACTAAATTACTTGCGGATGTTCGTCAAAGAACTCATCATATCTATGCAGAAACGAAGGAGTTTCTTCAAGCAGTTAATTCTATTAACAAAGAAAAAATTATTCAATTAGCAAAAAATCATGTGTCTAATGGCATAATCAATGCCGCATTTAAAGTAGATGATCCAGAATTTGATGCTAAAATAAAAACTCATTTTAATGTTACAATAAAAAATAGCCCTATTGGTAAGGACCTTCAGAAACATCTTTATTTGTCCCCAGTCTTTAAATTAAAAAACCCAAATGAACCAGCAAGTAGCACACCAAAATATTATGGCGTCTTTACTTCTATCGCCTTAAAAAAAGGCATGGTTTTAGGAGAATATACCGGTGACTCTGTTGAAATTAAACCAGATCATGCACTTCCAATAGATACCTCTTATTCTCTTAAAAAAGAAGAAGCTAAGTATCAATACATAGACGCAAAAACAACAGGTAATGTTTTTCGTTGGATGAACCACAGCACAAGTGCTAATTGCACGTTTGGCCCCGGCAATACCATTATAGCGATAAAAGATATAAACCCTGGTGAGCAACTTATTGTTGATTATGGCCCCGATTATAAACATCCAAAAAATAAAGTTTTTCTTAATGAAACAGATAATCAAAAACACCCTGGAGAAAAATTCAAAGAGATGGAACAACACTATTATTTAACTGAAAATCCTTCTCAATATAAATCTTTACTTAAATTAAAACCCAGTCACCGTGTTTATCTTCCTAAAATACCCAATATTTCTGAAATAAAAGCAGAAGATAAAAGTGCAAGATCATTAGTCAATGCTTCCATATTAGTTGCAAATGAAAATGGCATATTAACACAACAGCCAGACATTACTTTATTTATGGCCACTTGTGCACAAGATAAAAAAGAACAAATCATGCACCTATTTCCTTATGCATAACTCAACCGCCAATGCTCAAATGGAAAAACCGCTTTACATTATTTAATTTCATCAGATTTAAATGATGAAGACTGTAGCGCCATAATAGATTTATGGTTTACTGAAAAGCCTGAGCTTATAAAAAGTCTTGCTAATACCGAACCCGCTGTTAGAGCAATATGGAAAAAACATAATAATGAAATCAATAGCCGTCGTAAAAAATCACATCTTACTTTAATCAAGCATATTAGGCGTATAATACCAGCGTATGCGGCAAAGTTCAAAGTGACCAATAGTACCTTATTAAGTAACTTCACAAAAAAACTAGCAAGCGAATATGATCCAGAAATACTGTATAAATACATTCGAGCAGCCCAAGCTGCTTATCCTGCTATTGCAGAAAACAATACAAGCTCTAGTTCTAGCAGCAATGCTGAACGATATGGTAAGCGCCGCCGCATACCTAGCGCAAAAGCAGCTACTGTTTCTATGGACGATTATTTTGATGATGTTGAAGATACTAAAAGTGATGCTCAAGCTGCCATAGTAAGCTCAGCAAGTGCCGCTAGCAGTAATGAACCTACATTAGCTATTCCTGTAGTAGCAGCTGCCGCTGCTTCTATGATAGATTTTGATGAAGTTAAAGATACTAAAAGCGATGCTCAAGCTACCATAACAAGCTCAGCAAGTGCCGCTAATAGTAATGAACCTACTGATACTGATAGCGCTATTACAGTAACAAAAAAACAAAAACCTCTTCACAACGGCAAAGTAATTATCACCCACACCGAAGATCAGCAACGTGACTTTTCACATCTTAAAGTCCCAGCGAACAATGTAAATCCTACATCAAGCGCAGCAGCCGCAGCTGCTGTGTTTCATGATCAAGATGATGCAAAAACAACTAGTCGACAAGTGATAAGCACCACTCCTCCCTCAGCTTCCACAGCAGATAATACGACTCAACCTTATCAATCAAGCAGCTCTAGTCAACTAGCAATACCCAGTTTCAACCACATTACTAGACCAACAACGGCTACAATTCCAACACCTGTCGCTAGTAATAGTAGTAGCTCGTCAAACGTATCTCAACAGCATGGAACAATACCATCCAACACCGTACTTACAATAGGACAGACTTTTGCTGACGAGCCTGTACCTGAACTATCCGACTCAAAGCAAGCTGTTTTGTCAATATACGATACAGATGACAATAACCCTATGATGCTTAAATATGTTGAAGCGTTAATCGACTTATCTAAGTTATCTGTAGTATTAACACAAAGCCAAATACAGAAAGCACATGAAATAGCTATGAATGGTATAATACAAACGATTGACCCAGAACATAAAAAATTTCAGCTTTATAGTATAGAAGCACTTAATCCGCCGGGTAAATACCCTTTACTGCTAGCAGCACGCCAGCCTAAAGAAAATCCTAATGCAGCAGCAAGTAATAATTCAAACAGAACAGCTGCTACTATAGCATCTACAAATCCACCTGCAGCAAGTACTACCATTCCACGAGCGCCATCAACAAATGCAAGTTTGACTAACCATACAAATCGCTTATTTACACAAACAAACCACTTAACGAATCAACAATCACTTATAGATTTACGACTTATAGGTTTACCACTGATAGCACCAAGGGCAAGCTAAGAATGTTTATAAGAGTTAAACGTTACATCTTTATCCAATGCGCGCAGTTTCTCTAATTTTTCTGCAATCTTGATTTCTAAACCTTGCATGACTGGTCGATAATATGTTTTTTTCTCCATCTCAAGCGGAAAATAATTTTCCCCTGCAGCATATGCATTCGGTTCATCATGAGCATAGCGATAATTTTTCCCATAATTCAGTTGCTTCATTAATTTTGTCGGCGCATTCCGTAGATGCAAAGGCACATCCAATGAACCTGATTGCTTAGCATCATGCATTGCTGCATTATATGCGACATAAACCGCATTACTTTTTGGTGCTACCGCCATATAAATAACGGCTTGTGCTAATGTCAGCTCACCTTCTGGGCTACCTAAGCGCTCATAAACATGACAAGCGTTCACCGCAATTTCTAATGCCCGCGGATCAGCATTACCTATGTCTTCACTTGCCATGCGAATGACTCTACGGCCAATAAATAATGGATCACAGCCACCATCAATCATACGACAAAACCAATATAATGCTGCATCAGGAGCAGAGCCACGCACTGATTTATGCAGCGCAGAGATTTGATCGTAAAAAGCTTCTCCACCTTTATCAAAGCGACGCAAATTTTCTTGTAATACTTCTGTTAATAATTCTTGAGTAATTATTTTTTCTGTCGCTGATATTTCTTTTGCAAAATCAGTCACGATTTCGATCAAGTTTAATACTTGCCTAGCATCGCCATCCGCGGCTTGCGCTACGGTTCTTTGTAACTCGAGAGGAAACTGAATATTTAACTTTCCTAATCCACGCTCTTTCTCATTTAATGCACGCGCGATCACTTGCAACAACTCATCTTCTGATAACCGCTTTAAAACATAGACTCGTGCACGCGATAATAACGCATTATTTAATTCAAATGATGGGTTCTCCGTCGTCGCACCAATTAAAATTAACGTCCCATCTTCTACATATGGTAAAAAAGCATCTTGTTGGGCTTTATTAAATCGATGCACTTCATCCACAAATAAAATGGTGGCTTGTTGGTGTTGTTCGCGATTTTCTTTTGCTGCATCAACCACAGCACGAATATCTTTTACACCAGAAAAAATAGCTGATATTTTTACAAAGCGAGCACCCGTCACTTCAGACATCAAACGTGCTAAAGTCGTTTTACCCGTCCCCGGCGGGCCCCACAAAATCATTGAATGCAAAATACCTTGTTCTATTGCTTTACGAAGTGGTTTGCCTGAGCTCAATAAATGTGCTTGACCAATAAATTCAGCAACATGCTGTGGGCGCATACGTGCCGCGAGCGGCGCGTAATTATTTTCATTGTTTGGTTTCATCAATTATATCTACATTTTTAGGCGGTGAAAATTTAAATAAAGAATCAGCTAATGCCGTATTTAATTTAATATTTTTAAATTTTATTATCGTTTTTTGGCCCAAATGATCACGCAACTGCATCTCAATTAACTGGTCGCCATGAAAGCCCATTTTTAATGTTTCAAATACATTGTCCTGACCTTTAGGCGTTAATACATATTGTGTCACAGCAGAAGATTTTTTTTCTTGCTTAACAATAAAATCCGTTTCTAAAGCAGGATTAGCATCACTTAACAACGATGCGGGTGTTTCTCCCGCTTGTTTAGCTAAAGCACGCACAATCACTTGTTGTAAATCAACATCATAAATCCAAAGCCGTGTTCCTGTTGCTACTACCAATTGTTTATTCGGTAATAAAGTATTCCAACGAAACTTTCCTGGCCGCTGCAAAGCCATCGTGCCCTGTGATTGATGTAATTGCTTACCTTTCCCATCCAATACTTGCTGCGTAAAATCAGCTTGCATGGTATGAATATTTTGTAGTAAATGATTTAAGGTATTATTTTCTGTATCTGCATGTACTATTATTACGGGTAAAAACAACAACATTCCAGTCACAAAAATTTTAATCCACGTTGACATAGTAACCTCTTTATTTAAGTAACAGTATGCTTTTAGTTTTGTAGGGTGGGCAAAGCGCAGCGTGCCCACCGTTCAAACCATTTACAACACCATAATCAACCGCTGAACCAAAAGAACCATCTATAGGGCGGTTTAAATATACGCCAAGCATGGCGCACATTGAACGGTGGGCACGCTGCGCTTTGCCCACCCTACAAAACTGGCATGACATTTTACATATAATACAATACAACACATCAAACCAATTTACGCATCAACCGGCGGTGGCGCCAATACTTCACGTGATCCGCTATGATCCATTGAACTTACTGCACCCGCTGCTTCCATACTTTCCATAATCGTCGCTGCACGGTTATAACCAATTTTTAATTTACGTTGCACTAAGGAAATAGATGCACGTCGTGTTTCTGTTACTACTTTTAATGCCTGATCGTATAATGGATCTAATTCACCACCTTCTTCATCCCCAGAATTATTTGTGCCCTCACCACCTTCAATAATTTCATCTAAGTAAACAGGCTTAGCATATGTTTGCCAAGCTGCAACAACACGATGCACTTCGTCATCACCCACAAACGCACCATGCACTCGCACGGGAATACCTGTCCCAGGAGGAAGATATAACATATCACCATTACCTAATAATTGTTCTGCACCTTGCTGATCTAAAATGGTGCGTGAATCAATTCGTGATGACACTTGAAATGAAATCCGCGTGGGAATATTCGCTTTAATTAATCCAGTAATAACATCAACTGATGGACGCTGAGTTGCAAGAATAAGATGAATTCCTGCTGCACGTGCTTTTTGTGCTACTCGTGCAATGAGATCTTCAACTTTCTTTCCTACGACCATCATCATATCTGCTAACTCATCGATCACGACGACGATGACGGGCAAGTTTTCCAATAAGGGCACTTGTCCTAATGCATCCGCCATCCAATTCGGCGCTGAGAGTGGATTACCTTGTTTAGCTGCATCACTGACTTTTTGATTGTAACTTGCTAAATTACGCACCCCCATGGCAGCCATCAACTTGTAGCGCTTATCCATTTCTGCGACACACCAACGTAATGAGTTAGCAGCATCTTTCATATCAGTAATAACAGGCGTTAATAAATGTGGAATACCTTCATAAATAGAGAGTTCCAACATCTTTGGATCAATTAAAATTAAACGCAATTGTTCTGGGGTTGCTTTAAATAACATACTTAATATCATTGCATTAATACTGACAGACTTACCTGAACCCGTTGTGCCTGCTACTAATAAATGCGGCATTTTAGCTAAATCCACTACAACCGGAAAACCCGCAATATCTTTACCTAACACCAAACTAATCGGTGATTTAGTTTGTGCATAACGTTGTGATTCTAAAATTTCACGCAGGCAAACAACTTCACGTGATTCATTGGGTAACTCTAAACCAATCACGGCTTTTCCAGGTATCACTTCCACTACGCGCACACTGCTAACCGATAAAGAGCGCGCAATATCTTTGGCTAGCCCACTAATTTTACTTACCTTAATACCCGGCGCTAACTCTAATTCAAATCGTGTAATCACTGGGCCTGGGTGAACAGCAACTACTTTTACATCAACACCAAAATCCATTAAACGTTTTTCAACTAATTGAGATAATTCTTCTAATACCGTTTGTGAAAATCCTACACCTGGTGCTGGCACCGGTGCGTCTAACAACGAAAAAGGTGGAACTTCACCAAAAGCAATTGTGACAGCGGATGGTAATTGTTTTGTTGCGACTGGTTTTGTAGTGGGCGTAGTGCGAGTAGCAATTATTTTAGTTTCTACCGGCGCTTCTTCCAATGTTGGTTCCAAACGTGGTGTAACAATCGCCGGTAATTTTTTTGTTTTTGGCTCTGCTTTTTCAATGGTTGGTTCAGTTAATACTGTTACTTTTTCTTCAACAACAGGATCTTTTTCTGTTCGAGTAAAAGTAACTAAGCGCATGACTCGACTGCCAATAGCATCCATCATACCTAACCAAGAAAAACCAGTAAAAAATGTCACTCCACATAAAAAAGCGGTTAATAATACTAATGATGTACCTGTCGGATTTAACACTGCCGCTAAACCTACAGCAATCACATCACCTAATATTCCACCCATTGTTGTTGGCAAAGCAGCATGTAATTGTTTGAAAAATAAACCTAGCATGCCACAAGCACTCAAAACAATCAGAAAAAAACCTAAGCTTTTAAAAATCAAATCCACCGACGTGTGCGCTGGCTCATCACCACTTTTATTTTTCACCCCAATCCAAGCAGCAAATATGCATAAAAGCGGCAATAAAAAAGCGACCACACCAAAAATTGATAAGAAAATATCAGCGATAAATGAACCTACTTTTCCGCCCCAATTTAATACTTTTCCGCTCTCGCCTGTGCTAGACCAGCCGGGATCTGTACCATGATACGTACTGAATGAAACCACTAAAAATACGGAAATAGCTAAGGTAATAAGCAATAAGCCTTCACGAATTCGCTGCCGCATATGCAAAGCAAGTGGACGGGGCTCTGATTTATTTTGTGATGCTTGTTTCAATGGACACTCCTAATTTTTTTAATTGCTATTAAGTGGTAACTATTCAGTAGCTAGAGAGTTTGGTGGGCACGCTGCGCTTTGCCCACCCTACAAAAAATTATAAACATGTAGGGTGGGCAAAGCGCAGCGTGCCCACCAAACTCTCTGGCTGCCGAATAGTTACATTAAGCGTCTTGTCTAAATTGTCTTGTTAATAAACAATGCCAACTCTTCACAATGACAGATACCCAATAGTGACTTTTTTATTTAACTTTCCACAAACTTCTCGTAGTATAGTACCACTCTTTTTATTACCACTGAAATATCAAATAGCGAGAATATATGACCACTGCCAAACATCATCGTTTAATTATTTTAGGCTCCGGCCCCGCGGGTTATAGTGCGGCAGTGTATGCGGCTCGTGCTAATCTTAATCCGGTTATCATTGCTGGCCTAGAACCCGGTGGACAGTTAACTACCACGACCGATGTGGACAATTGGCCAGGCGATGTTGAGGGTTTACAAGGCCCAGCACTCATGGAACGCATGAAACGCCATGCCGAGCGTTTCAACACAGAAATTATTTATGATCATATTAACTCCGTTGATTTCAGTAAAAAACCCTTTGTATTGAACGGCGATAACACTTATACCTGCGATGCGGTTATTATTGCAACTGGCGCCAGTGCCCAGTACCTTGGACTACCCTCAGAGAAAGCTTTCATGGGTAAAGGTGTGTCTGCCTGTGCTACCTGTGATGGCTTTTTTTATCGTAATCAAAAAGTCGTTGTCGTAGGTGGTGGTAATACTGCTGTTGAAGAAGCACTTTATTTATCAAATATTGCTGCACATGTCACACTGATTCATCGCCGCGATAAATTGCGCGCAGAAAAAATTCTCGTTGATCATTTAATGAAAAAAGCCGGGCCTGAGGGCAATATTACTCTGCAATGGAATTCTGTTGTTAATGAAATTCTCGGTAATAATACCGGTGTAACAGGGGTAGAAATCAAAAACGTCATCACGGAAGAAAACCAAATCATCACTGCTACGGGTGCATTTATTGCTGTGGGGCATAAACCTAATACGGATATTTTTAGCGGACAATTAGAGATGGAAAATGGTTACATTAAAATCCGTACTGGTTTATCCGGTGGCGCAACAGCGACGAGCGTGCCTGGTGTATTTGCTGCAGGTGATGTCGCAGATCATGTTTATCGTCAGGCGATTACATCAGCAGGATCAGGCTGTATGGCAGCATTGGATGCAGATAAGTATTTGGAAAGTGTGAAAGGGTAAAATACGCTGCAGCAGAATAAGTGGCTTAAGACGCGTCTCGAAAGCTAACTCTCTTTAAAATAGTGGGGATAATCTTATATTAAAAACCTCAAGACTTTATTAAAAACACCCTGCTGTTGCTTCTCACCCACTTTTCAGGCATTATTTTCCCTCATTTAACAATTAGCTTAGAGCGAGTATATGGCAAAAGAAGATCAGATAGAAATGGAAGGAACTGTTATTGATACACTTCCTAACACTATGTTTCGTGTGCAACTCGAAAATGGCCACGTGGTTATTGCTCATATCTCGGGCAAAATGCGCAAAAATTATATTCGTATTTTAAAAGGTGATAAGGTCACGGTTCAATTAACACCTTATGACTTAACCAAAGGACGTATTAGTTTCCGTAGCCGCGATAACAAAGCTGGCGGGGCTGAAAAGCCAACGGTAGCTGAGTAAGCGATGCCAGCTAGAAGCGCGCTGGCATGACAAACTAAAATTCACGTTAATAAAACCCAAAAAAAAATGGGCTTTTCAGCCCATATATAACCACATCCTCGTTTTGTCTGCCCAAACTTTACAGTTTAGTGCACATTATTGCCCTCAAGCTCTTCGATAGCAAATTTAAGCTTATCATCTTCCACTGATACTGCCACTCGACCACCCTTGTTTAACTTGCCAAAGAGTAACTCTTCTGCCAAAGGACGTTTTAATTGTTCTTGAATCAATCTAGCCATTGGTCTAGCACCCATTTTTTTATCATAGCCATTGACTGCTAGCCAATTTCGCGCTTTATCATCAAACTCAATAATCACGTGCTTAGCTTCAAGTTGAATTTCTAAATCCATCAAGAATTTATTCACTACATGCAAGATGGTATTAGGCTCTAAAGCTTTAAATTGAATCACACCATCCAAGCGATTACGAAATTCGGGAGAAAAGACGCGATTTACTGCAGTCAATACATCACTCGAATTTTCTTGTGCCGTGAAACCAATATTTACTTTCTCTAATAATTCAGCGCCTGCATTCGATGTCATTACTAAAATAGTATGCCTAAAATCGGTTTTACGGCCATTGGTATCGGTTAATGTGCCGTGATCCATAATTTGTAGCAGTAAGTTATAAACATCAGGATGCGCTTTTTCAATTTCATCTAACAATACAATGGAGTGCGGGTTTTTATTTACCGCTTCTGTTAAGAGCCCACCTTCGTCATAACCCACATAGCCAGGGGGCGCTCCAATCAATCGCGAAACAGTATGACGCTCCATGTATTCAGACATATCAAAGCGTAACAATTCCACACCTAAGGATTTTGCCAGCTGTTTAGTTACTTCGGTTTTACCGACTCCTGTAGGCCCGATAAAAAGAAATGAACCTATAGGTTTAATCGGATCACGCAAACCTGAGCGCGCTAGCCGTACGGCTGAGCCCAATGTTTCAACAGCTTCATCTTGCCCAAAGATCATCATCTTTAAATCACGAACAAGATTTTTTAAGGCTTCACGATCCGAAGTTGAAACCGTTCTTTCCGGTATTCGCGCTATTTTTGCTACGACGCGCTCAATATCGACAGCTTCAATTAATTTTTTACGCATCGCTTCCGGCACAAGATATTGAAAAGCACCGACTTCGTCCACTAAATCAATCGCCTTATCAGGCAGCTTACGATCAGAAATATAACGTTCTGATAATTTTGCCGCTGCATCTAACGATTCATCGGAATATTTAAGGTTATGATGCGCTTCAAAACGACTACGCAAGCCTTTCAATATATCGATGGTTTGCTCAACGCTCGGTTCTTTCACATCAATTTTTTGAAAGCGTCTTGCTAAAGCGTGATCTTTTTCAAAAATTCCACGGTATTCTTTATACGTTGTTGATCCAACACAGGTTAAATCACCTGAAGCTAATAATGGTTTAATAAGATTGGATACATCCATCAAACCACCCGATGCAGCACCCGCACCAATAATGGTATGAATTTCATCAATAAAAAGAATAGAACCTTTTTGATCTTTTAATTGATGCAATACGCTTTTTAATCTTTTTTCAAAATCACCGCGATATTTTGTGCCTGCTAACAAGCTGCCTAAATCCAGCGAATAAATCACACTGTCTTCAAGAATGCTTGGCACTTTTTTCTCTACAATTAAGCGCGCTAAACCTTCGGCTATTGCCGTTTTACCCACGCCCGCTTCACCTACTAGCAATGGATTATTTTTACGGCGACGACAGAGTACTTGCATGGTGCGTTCGATTTCATCTTCACGACCAATCAGTGGATCTATCATTCCTAATTTTGCTCGCGCATTAAGATTCATCGTAAATTGTTCTAATGGACTTGAGTTGGCATCTTCTGGATTCGATTCATTTTCATCCATATAATGACCGCCACCAAGTTGGTCGCCTTCGCGTCCACCTGAACGTGGTTTGTTTGAGCCATGAGAAATATAATTAATGATATCTAAGCGGCCCACATTTTCTTGACGCATGAGGTACACACTTTGACTATCTTGTTCACTAAAAATAGCCGCTAAAACATTCGCACCAGTCACCTCAGTTTTACCAGACGATTGCACATGAAAAACAGCACGCTGCAATACGCGTTGAAATCCTAAAGTGGGCTGTGTATCTCTATCATGAATATGGGCAGGAATCACGGGTGTGGTTCGATCCACAAAATCCATGAGATTAGTACGCAAACGATTTAGATTAGCGCCGCAAACTCTAAGTGCATCAGATGCAGATGAGTTTTCTAATAAGGCAATTGAAAGATGCTCAACGGTCACAAATTCATGGCGTTTAGCACGAGCTTCTTTGAAGGCCAAATTCAATGTGTATTCCAGCTCTTTATCCAGCATGGCACACCTCCTTTGAATCTTGTTAAACGACCTCTGCGGCGCATAGTAGAGGATGTTCATGCCTCCTGGCGTACTCCATTACTTGATCTACTTTCGTCTCAGCAACATCCTTGCTGTAGATTCCACAAACTGCTCTCCCTTTAGTATGAACCTCGTACATAACGCTGGTGGCTCGGGCTCTATCCATACTAAAAAAAGCTTCTAATACAATGACGACAAATTCCATCGGTGTAAAATCATCATTGATCATTACAATCTGGTATAGTGCAGGTTCTTTTAATGGGCTTTCAACTTCAGCAACCTGCAATCTTTTCTCTACTTTTACCGTACTCGCACTTTCCATAAGCTCTTACCTTACTTATAGCTGATAATTCTTAACATTTCCTTAGCCCATAAAAAAATTCTATTCCTTTCTGCGTAAATGTAAAAAAGAACCTTTACCTATTAGTTTAAGGGTATCCCTCAAATTGTGCAACATTTGACATTTCTGTTACTGAAACGAACAATTTTGCGTGTGATTCCCTTGCGAAAACAAGGGAATCGCTCTAAAAATTACCTTTATTTCATGTGATTGATAACTGCACCACCAAAGGCAGAACAGCTTAATAACTTAGCATCGCTCATTAAGCGCTCAAAATCATAAGTTACCGTCTTCGCTAAAATTGCGCCATCCATGCCTTTTATGATCAAATCTGCAGCTTCCTTCCACCCCATATAACGCAGCATCATTTCAGCTGACAAGATCAAAGATCCAGGGTTCACCTTATCTTGTCCCGCGTACTTAGGCGCTGTACCATGGGTTGCTTCAAACATCGCGACGGTATCGCTTAAATTAGCTCCTGGGGCAATACCTATACCACCTACCTGCGCAGCTAAGGCATCCGAAATATAATCACCATTTAAATTTAACGTTGCAACAACACTATACTCAGCTGGTCGTAACAATATCTGTTGCAAAAAAGCATCCGCTATCACATCTTTAATCACAATATCTTTTCCGGTCACAGGATTTTTAATGACTTGCCAAGGACCCCCATCCAGTAACTTTGCACCAAATTCTTTTGTTGCAACTTCATAACCCCAATCCCGAAAAGCGCCTTCGGTAAATTTCATAATATTACCTTTATGCACCAAGGTCACCGAATCACGCTGGTTATCAATGGCATATTGAATCGCTTTTCTCACTAAACGATAGGTTCCTTCTTTAGACACAGGTTTAATGCCAATTCCACAATGATCAGGAAAACGAATTTTTTTAACTTGCATCTCATGCTGTAGAAAGTGAATGACTTTTTTTGCTTCTGGACTATCAGCAGCCCATTCGATGCCCGCGTAAATATCTTCTGAATTTTCGCGAAAAATCACCATATTCGTTAACCAAGGCTCTTTCACTGGACTAGGAACACCATTGAAATAACGCACCGGACGTAAACAAACATATAAATCCAAATTTTGCCGTAAAGTCACATTTAAAGAACGTATACCACCGCCTACAGGTGTCGTTAATGGGCCTTTAATTGAAACAACATACTCTTTAACCGCCGCTAATGTTTCATCAGGCAACCACGTGTCTTTACCATAAACTGTCGTTGCTTTTTCACCCGCATAAACTTCCATCCAGTGAATTTGACGTTTACCGTGATACGCTTTTTCTACAGCAGCATCAACAACTTTGCGCATGACAGGAGTAATATCAATGCCAGTCCCGTCACCCTCAATATAGGGAATAATGGGCTGCTCTGGAGTATTAAGTGAACAATCTTTATTTACGGTAATTTTTTGGCCACCGGTGGGGACCTGGATATGTTGATATGACATGAAAATACTCCTTTTACAGCGTTTTATTATGGCTATAATGGTAACTATTCAGCAGGCAGAGTTGGTGGGCACGCTACGCTTTGCCCACCCTACATTTTTTATAATTTATTTTTGTAGGGTGGGCAAAGCGTAGCGTGCCCACCAACTCTGCCTGCTGAATAGTTACCTATAATTGCAATCCCAACATCGATATACTACTATCGAGCAGTTTCATAATAACGAATTTTTGAGCCAAGTAAATAAATGAATACAATCATAACGACAGCTACTCCCAAACGCATTTTTGTCGGTATGTCAGGCGGTGTGGATTCTTCAGTTGCAGCTTTTTTACTAAAAGAAGCAGGACACCACATTGAAGGCGTATTTATGAAAAATTGGGAAGAAGATGATACGGATGACTATTGTCCTGTCACTAATGATATGGCTGATGCACAAGCTGTTTGCGATAAATTGCAAATTGAGTTACACCGCGTCAACTTTGCCGCGGAATATTGGGAACGTGTATTTGTTGACTTCCTACATGAATATAACGCAGGCCGCACACCCAATCCCGATATTATTTGCAACAAAGAAATTAAATTTAAAGCCTTCTTGCATTACGCTAAACAACGCGGTGCCGATTTTATTGCGACCGGGCATTATGCACGTATTCATCATTTACAGCTATTAAAAGGCATCGACACACAAAAAGATCAAAGTTATTTTCTTTATACTTTATCGCAAGAACAACTCGCACAGAGTTTATTTCCTGTCGGCGAACTTAATAAACCTGATGTCCGACGCATTGCCGAAAAAATTGGTCTAACTAATCATGCAAAAAAAGATAGCACCGGCATTTGCTTTATTGGTGAACGCAAATTTAAAACTTTTTTAAGTGATTATGTCAAAGCGCAAGCGGGCGAAATCAAAACCATAACAGGAGAAGCGATTGGTGAACATGATGGCCTCATGTTTTATACCTTAGGACAACGACAAGGATTAAAAATTGGCGGCATAAAAAATGCGCCTGAACAACCCTGGTATGTTGTTGCTAAAAACATTGCTGAAAATAGCTTAATTGTCGCTCAAGGACATAACCACCCCGCTTTATTTAAAGCAGAATTACTTGCAACTCAAGTTCATTGGATTAATGGCTTACCGGCAAAATTTCCATTTCAAGCAACAGCAAAAACTCGCTACCGTCAAACAGATCAAGCGTGTATCATCGAAGCCATTGATCCATTACAATATAAAATAATATTTGATCAACCACAGCGCGCCATCACCCCAGGACAATCCGTCGTATTTTATCAAGGCGAAGTTTGTTTAGGCGGCGGCATCATTAATTAACTGAGGCTATAACAGTGCAAGATAAGCTATATAACACCACTATTGCCCTTGCCGGAATGGCACAAGCAGCCTCCTTAGCTAGCGAACTCGCACAAACCGGTAAAACAGATGAAGCAGCATTTAACTGTAGTATCAATAGCATTTTTCAACTCGATACAAAAGATACTCTCTCTGTTTATGGTAATCTTGCCAACATTAAACTTGGCTTAGAACAACTGATTAAGCTTTGTGATCGACAAGCAAAAACAAGTCGCAGCATTATGGCTTACATCATGTCACTTATTCAGTTACAAAATAAAATTACACGCTCACCTAAACTACGCGATATGTTAAAACAACGACTCACACAAACAAAAAAACAAGTCGATTATTTTTCTTTAACACATCCCACTGTCATCGCCAATTTAGCTGACATTTATCTACAAACCATCAGCACATTTAAAATTCGCATTATGATTTGGGGTAATCCTCGCGTATTAAACACGCCCGACTCGATCGAAAAAATTCGCGCTTTATTATTAGCAGGTGTTCGTTCTGCAGCACTGTGGAGACAAGCACGCGGCTCGCGCTTACAATTACTTTTTGCACGAGCAAAAATTAAAACTATGGCAGAAAACATTTTAAAGGAAATGATATGAGCACAGCATCCTTAATGGCAATCTCCCCTCTTGAAGGAAGATATCTCAATAAAGTCGACAAATTACGCCCTATTTTTAGTGAATTTGGTTTAATGAAATTTCGCGTGCTCGTAGAAATTCGATGGTTACAAACACTTGCAGCACAGCCCAGCTTAACTGAATGTCCTCCATTAAGCTCTCAAGCAAATGATATTTTAAATTCTATTATTAATAATTTTTCTGAAAAAGATGCCTTACGCATCAAAGAAATTGAACATAAAATTAATCATGATGTAAAAGCAGTAGAATATTTTATTAAAGAATGTATCTCCCACAACGTAGAGCTCGCAGCAATCAGTGAGTTTATTCATTTTGGCTGCACGTCAGAAGACATTAATAATCTCTCGTATGCATTAATGTTAAGTACCGCGCGGCAACAATGTATTTTACCGCAAATTAATGAGATTGTTGATTTACTAAAAGGTTTAAGCCACGAATATGCAAATCAAGCCATGCTTGCGCGCACTCACGGCCAACCCGCAACACCCACCACCGTCGGCAAAGAAATGGCGAATGTCGTCAGCCGTATTCAACGACAAATAGAACAAATTATTAATACACCGATTTTAGGTAAAATGAATGGTGCTTCAGGTAATTATAATGCACTCGTAACAACATACCCCGACTTAGATTGGCAACAAATCAGCAAAAACTTTGTCACACACTTAGGCTTGACGTGGAATGCGTATACAACGCAAATTGAGCCACATGATTATATGGCAGAATTATTCTCTGCTATCATACGCACAAATACTATTTTAATTGATTTTAATCGTGATATGTGGGGATATATTTCATTGCATTATTTTCAGCAAAGTACGCTGAGCAATGAAGTAGGTTCTTCGACTATGCCTCACAAAGTTAATCCGATTGATTTTGAGAATGCTGAAGGCAACTTAGGCATAGCGAATGCCTTATTTGATCATATGACAATAAAACTACCTATTTCACGCTGGCAAAGAGATTTATCAGATTCAACCGTCTTAAGAAATATCGGTGTCGCTTTTGCGCATAGTATTCTAGCGTATCAATCAACTTGCAAAGGGTTGCTAAAAGTATCACCCAACATTAATGTCATTGAAGCCGACCTCGATCAACATTGGGAAATTCTTGCTGAGCCCATTCAAACAGTCATGCGTCGCTATCGTATTGAACAACCGTATGAAAAATTAAAAACGTTTACGCGCGGACATACGATCACTAAAGAATTATTACATCAATTTATTGCTGGATTAGCGCTAAGTGATGAAGTGAAACAACAACTTTATCAACTGACACCGAGTAATTATTTAGGTTATGCGCATTTGTTGGCGAAAGGGGTGTAGTGAGTTTGAACGGTGGGCACGCTGCGCTTTGCCCACCCTACATTTTTTTAAATTTTTGTAGGGTGGGCAAAGCGCAGCGTGCCCACCAAACTCTTTGGCTGCTGAATAATGGCAGCAATCACTAACCTAATGCTCTAGCCTTTGCTTTAGGTGCAGGTGTATGTTTGTGATCCTTACCCGTTAAAGCAGAATCTACAAACATTGCCATTGCAGTTCTATGAAAAAGTTTTTTAGGAGCAGATGTTCCACTAACCGCTGTTGATACTGGCGCAGGAGAAGATGACTGCATTGAACCAAGAACAGCTACCGGTGGTGGCGCTGCTCCTGTTAGTACATCATCGCCTTGCTTAACACTCTTAGCTGGCTCTAATTGCTTATCTTGTAGAAAAAGAATCTGGCGCAAATTTTTATTATTAACAATCAACGATAAATTATGCGCCTGACTAAGTCTAAGAGTAGGTAAAAGCGCAGCAATCATTACGACAGGTGCTTGAGAATCTAGAACAAATTTATGAAATTCCTGATTATCACGATGAGCATAATAAATATCAATTAAATCAGCTGGCGGTAATAAATGACTGAGACGAGAAGTCATAATAATTTTTGCGGCTGCTAAACTACTTTCACCCGATAATCTTAAAAACTTTAGATTAATGTTTTCTGAATTTGTGTCTTTCAATTCATCAGCTGCTTTAGCATATTCTATATACGTATCATGAGTTAATGGATCAATTGACAAAATATCAATAGGTAATGCAGGTGGTTTACTACGATTCTGTTTTATAGGTTGCTTTTGTTGTGAAGCTTTATCTTGAATTTCAAAAATAACCTGCAAATTTAAACTGTTGTGAAATTTACCGATATTGCTAGGATCCCTGCGCCAAATCCCAAGTAATGAGGCCTCAGGGTAAAATTGCCAATAAGAGGTTCCAGCAAATTCATGAAACCCACGATTTCTTCGATGTGCATAATAAATATCAAGTAAACACGCTGGCGTTAATAACTTACAAAGGCGCGATGTCATGATTTTTTTTGCCACATCTAAATCATTTTCACCGGCTAGTTTTAAAAATTCTGGCTTAATTTTATTTGGCTCACTTTTTCTCACCTTATAAGCCTTTTCACAATATAATTTATATGTCTCTTGAGTCGGCTGCGTTGCTAAAAAATCAGGAACTGGTGTTTGCGCTAATAACGCTTGATACTCGGGTAAAAATAATAATTCATTTGAAAGTCTAGTATAAGGAACCTTATTATAATAACGCAGGTATTTCATTCTTGCTTTCTCGTGCTCTACAGATGAATACTTCTCTTTATCCTCTAGTTGTACGTTTAATTTATCAATTGCTGCTTTAATCTCTTGGAAACTATAAGGGTTACTTTTTTGGTCACGCTGATTATTATTATGAAACATATTTTCCTCGTTATTTATATTATATGAACCGTTATATTACAATAAAAGCTCATTAAACCAAATAGTTTTCAATTCGATAGGCTTATTTTTTATCTCGTTGATTTTACAAACATTACCTAAATGCCAGCCAAAGCCACGAGCTAAATTATCCTTAGCCAATTTAAATTGCCATTTGGTATGCTATAATGGCAATATATAATATGATTTTATCGGAGCAAATCCAATGGAAACACAAATTGATAAATTTGGCAGAATCGTCATTCCTAAAAGCGTTCGTGACCATTTAGGGCTAAAAACAGGCTCTGTGCTCTATATTGAAGAACATAATCTTAACATTATATTAAAAGTCGCTGAACGCGCATCAGCAATTAAAATCAAAGGAGGCATTGCAATTTATATGGGGCAAGCCATCGATGATATTGAATCTGCCATGGATGATGAACGAAACAATAGGCTTGATAAGTTAGGAGAAACATAAAAAATGCGCATATTATTTGACACATCTGTTTTGATCGCGGGTTTTGTCGCATCTCATCCTAGACATCACACCGCGCTTTCTTGGTTACAACGTGCAAAAAATAAGGAATTCACTTTTATTGTTTCTGGACACTCTCTTGCTGAATGTTTCGCCGTTTTAACTAGATTGCCCCTGAGCCCAAGAATTTCTCCCGATACTGCTTCCTATTTATTAAGAGAAAATATAGAAAAATTAGCTGAAATTAGCTCTCTTTCTACAAGAGATTATTTATTAGTAATAAAACATATGACTGAGCTAGGGCTCTCTGGCGGTCTAATTTATGATGCTATCACTGTACAATCGGCAAAAAAAGCTAAAGCTAATAAAATCATTACTTTCAATACCAAAGATTTTATACGTTTATGCCCTGAGAATCCTTCGTGGATATTAAATCCGTAATCAATTTACTCTACACGCTCCCTGACTGTCGCGGCTCGGTAATAATACTAAACTCTAGCTATTCTAAACCATCCTGATTATACTAAATTGTTGCGATACTACAGATTAATAAAGGATTTTGAGGGTATATCATGACGATATCATTTTACCAGCGACAGGTAAAAAAAGTGATTGCTTGGCTTACAAAAGAACCACCCCCTAAAGAAGTTCCGCCTTGTGATTTTAATCGCCTAAAATATGAAATTCGCCCAGGAGATGTCCTATTAGTTGAAGGACAAAGTCGCGTTAGTCGAATTATTCGCACGATTACTCAAAGCCCTTGGACCCACACAGCCTTATATGTGGGTCGCTTACACGACATTGAAGACCATAACTTACGCAAAGCAGTTGCCCTGCGCATGAAAAAACGTGAAAACGTGCGTGTCGTCATTGAAGGACTATTAGGACAAGGCATGGTGGTCACGCCTCTTAGTGATTACCGTCATCATCATATTCGCATTTGTCGCCCTATTGGGCTTGCTCCAACAGATGCAGAAACAGTTATTTCTTTCGCTATTAAATCGCTAGGAAAAAATTATAATGTTCGGCAATTAATGGACTTAGCACGCTTTTTTTTACCTTGGTCGCTTTTACCAAGAAGATGGGGCTCTAGTCTGTTTAAAACCCCTTCTGGCGAGCCAGAAAGCGGTGTTTGTTCTACCATGATTGCTGAAGCATTTCATTCTGTGCATTTTCCCATTTTGCCAACTCTTCAAGGTGATGATAATCAGGGCGTTGAATTAGTTCAACGTAATCCACATTTATTTATTCCCAGTGATTTTGATTATTCACCTTATTTTGAAATTATTAAATATCCTTTTTTTAATCCTGAACAACCCACACCTTATTATCGCCGTCTACCTTGGAGTCGAGACAGTGTCTTGTATCATGATAACGGTGTTATTACAGACTCCGCTAAAATACCTGCTGTTGCTCAACCTAAAAAAACTGTTACTTTTTTAAGTAATTTAATTTCCAACAAAAATAAATTTAAAAAATCTTCTATTATTATTGAACCGGCAAAAAAAGAAACTGAAGAAGATAAGGATGATTCATGAAAAAAATATTCTTAACAACGACACTGACATTTTTATGCAGCCAAACTTTTGCCATGTTTTGCCCTAATGGTTTTAATAGCATGAATGTCGGCGATACTGTTGACAAAGTAACAAGCTCATGTGGCATGCCAGATAGCATTGAAACTACAAAAACAGCACCTGATCAACCACAACAATGGGATTATTTTTTGCAGCCCAACTCAAGCAATCCAACATCATTAAAAATGACCGTCGCATTTAACGCACAAAAAAAAGTAGTTAATATCAGTGTGAGTGGTACTAGCGTAATGACAACGCCGATGTGTGGCAGTGGTAATGCCTTTAAACTGGGCGACAAAGCTGAAGACGTTAAAAAAGCATGTGGCGAACCCTCATTCATTAGTAAATCAAACTCTGCTGGTGCGGGGCCCGAGATAGAAACAACTACATTTATTTATAACACCACTCCCGTCACGCATTTAATTTTCCAACAAGGAAAACTAAAAGAGCGAGACTAAATTAATTTTTAGGCTCACTAGCAGGGAAAATAGTAGTGTTAGAACGTGCACTTATGTTCACCTTAAATTCTAGCGGCTTCTCTTGATCAGCAGCATCCCACCCACGAATATAAACAAATTGCAGGGTTGTTTGTTGAGGAACAACAAAACCGGTAGGTTTAACTTTAAAACGCCATAACTCATAACCTGGAGCACCCATGGCTTGAGTAGACACGGGTGGCTGAAAACTTTGCCCGACAGGAACAATTAAATTTTCATCATAATGACTTAAAAACCAAGAAAATCCAGTGCTTGGATTAGATTTAAGCTTAATAACAAATTCGGGCTGTTCTGAAACAACAATAACCGTAGGTTTATCTTCAGAATAAACTCGCGCATTATCCAAAGCAAAAACAGGGATATTTATGAATAAACTTATCATAATTAAATATTTTATTAAGTTCATAGAGCACCTCATGACTGAATTTTAACCGTAACTACTTAGCAGCCAAGGTTGGTGGGCACGCTGCACTTTGCCCACCCTACTAGATGCTAGCTAGAAGCACGCTGGCATGACAAGATTTCGTAGGGTAGGCAAAGCGCAGCATGCCCACCAACCTTGGCTACTGAATAGTTACAATAAAACAACTGATATTTTTGTCAACTGTTTCAGTAACCGATCAACAAATTCTATTTTCACCATCGCATCGACTGGAATGTACCAACATCGCTCATCCGCAATATCAACACATTTAACCGCATCTTTTTCCGTCATAATCACTGGCAAATCATCAGCAAACTGCAAATCCTGTTGAGTAAAAAGATAGTGATCAACAAACTGATGCTCAATCACTTCAAAGCCTTGCTCACGTAACAAAGCAAAAAAACGTTGTGGATTGCCTATAGCTGCCACCGCATGTACACGCTTGGCATTAAATTCTGATAGTGGAATACGCACAGTATCATCTTTAACTGCAACAAGAGTATCGCCTTTTAATAACATAGTATTATCTGATGAGCTTTCAACAAAATTCTGCGACACTTGTTTAACAATAAAGTCTGCGCTTTTAATTCGGTCCATTGGTTCACGCAGCGGGCCAGCGGGTAACAATTGCTGATTACCAAAACCACGCATACCATCAATCATAATAATTTCTATATCCCGCGCTAAACGATAATGTTGCAAACCATCATCACTCACAATAATATCAACACTCCCTTTAGAAAGTAATGCTTGCGCTGCAGCAACTCGATCAACACAAACGACTACCGGGCACGCGGTACGCTTAGATAATAAAACCGCTTCATCGCCCACTTCTTCTACTTTTGAATCTGCTTGCATCCACACAGGAATTAACTGTTTTCTGCCACCCACGCCGCGACTAATCACACCAGGCGCATATCCTTTTGCTTGCAATAATTTTACTAGCCAAATAACGAGTGGTGTTTTACCCGTACCACCGACAGTAATATTTCCCACTACAATAATCGGAACAGGTAAACGCAAAGATTTTTTTATTCCCTGCTGATATAAAAAACGCCGGATGAAAATCACACTACGAAATAACCAAGAAAACGGCAATAAAAAATAAACTAAACAAGTTAATGATGGCTGATACCACATTTTTTCAATATATGATCGCATACAAACTCTCAAGCGGAGACTACATTAGTCACATCTTTAAATTGCATTCCATACAATTTAGCATAATAACCTTCGGCACTTAATAATGCCTGATGCGTACCCATCTCAACTATTTTACCTTGATCCATTACAATAATTTTATTCGCATGCTCTACTGTCGATAAACGATGCGCAATAACAAGTGTTGTGCGATGACGCATTAACTCATCTAAAGCAGCTTGAATATAACGCTCAGACTCAGTATCAAGCGCAGAAGTTGCTTCATCTAAAATTAAGATCGGTGCATTTTTTAATAGTGCCCGCGCTATTGCAATACGCTGTCTCTGTCCGCCAGAAAGTAATACACCATTTTCGCCAACCAAGGTGTTAAGCCCTAAGGGTAATTGTTCGATAAAATCTAAGGCATAAGCTGCCTCAGCCGCAGCAGAAATTTCTGCCACACTCGCTGTATGCAAGCGTCCATAAGCAATATTGTTTGCGATCGTATCATTAAACAAAGTCACATTTTGTGAAACTAAAGCAAACTGATCGCGCAATGAAGCTAAACGATAATCTAAAATAGATGCGCCATCCAAACGAATATCACCGGTAAAATCAGCATAAAAACGTGGCAATAAACTCACTAAGGTTGATTTCCCACTGCCTGAACGCCCAACTAAAGCCACAACCTCACCCGGCTCGACAGAAAAATTAATATCATGCAGTACCTGAGTGACATCGTCATAAGAAAAATTAACTTGTGAAAATTCAATTTTTCCTTGTGCGCGCTTAACAACTAGCGTCCCCAGGTCTTGTTCAAACTTTTCATCTAACATTTCAAAAACAGTCTGCGCACCCGCCAAACCACGATATAATTTATTTTGCATGGTGGTTAAATCTTTCATCGGCTTAATAATCGCTAACATGGCTGCAATCATCGCAACAAAACCACCGGCATTTAGTACCGAAGCAGAAATATCAAGTGTTGCTACGTATAATGTCGAAGATAAAGCAACAGCAGCAACTAACTGCACTGTCGACACACTCCATGAACGTGCAATCACTACTTTCATTTCATTTTTTAAATTAACTCGCACTGTTTTATCAAATTTTTCTCGTTCATATTCTTGACCACCAAAACCACGTACTACTTTATAGCCTTCAATATTTTCTTCGGCACAGTGGGTAATTTGCGCAATGGAATCTTGGATATATAAACTTAATCGCCTTACGCGCAAGCTCGTATAACGCATAATGACAATCACCATTGGAATTACAATAAAATAAAACAACGATAATTTCCAACTGATCTTAAACATAACAAACAACAAACCCATAATAAAAAATGTCGATTGTACTGCAGTAGTTAATACATCAGCGCTAGCATTAGCAACTTGATCAACACTATAAAGCATGACAGAAATAATTTGTCCTGAAGTAGACCGATCATAAAAACGGGCAGGTAAATGTTGTAAATGCGCAAATAAATTTTGTCTTAAACGAGCAATCACATTCCGAGAAACAAAGGCAATACTATAATTTGAAAAGAAACTCGCAACACCGCGTAACATAAACACACCCAATACTAAAAAAGGTGCGTAGGCTAAAAACGCTTGATCTTTTTTTACCAAACCTTTATTGAGCAATGGTTTTAAGAAATAAACAAACCAAGAATCCACTCCGGAATACAACATGCTCGCAATCACCGCGACAATCAATGCCAGCCAATAATGACGAACGTAACCGAACAGTCGTTTATAAACCACATAAGCATTAGCAACTTGTTTTTTATCAGTCATATACATAAATTTTGTTAGTTGAAGGCTCGATATCCTAACATAAAAGCACCCCGAAGTAACTACTCAGCGATGAGGCCGCGTGTGAGTGCAACGTATTAAAATACCGCTCCAAGCGAAACATCCCTGTTTTAGGCTTGCCATCCATGGCAAGCAAGTCGCTTTATTTTAAACGTTGCACTCACACGCGGCCTCATCACTGAGTAGTTACGCAAATAATCAGGGCTTTCATAACAATCGCAGCTATGACATAATTTTTGTAATAATTCAGTAGCCAAGGCTGGTGGGCACGCTGCGCTTTGCCCACCCTACAAAAAATTATAAAATGTAGGGTGGGCAAAGCGCAGCGTGCCCACCAAACTTCTTTTATTTTCAGGGTAATTATCATGTCAACAGCTTTAGAGCTCACCCAACAATTAATTCGCTGCCCTTCTCTCACACCGGATGACGCAGGCTGCCAAATATTAATTGCTGAACGCTTAAAAAAAGCGGGATTTACCATTGAAACCATGCGTTTTGCTGATGTTGATAATTTGTGGGCGCGCTATGGCACCCACGGCCCTTTATTAGTTTTTGCGGGACATACTGACGTTGTACCAACGGGTCCACTTTCAGCTTGGCTTTCTGATCCTTTTACACCAACAATTCGTGATGAATTTTTATATGGTCGCGGTGCCGCAGATATGAAAAGTGGTTTAGCCGCTATGATTATTGCAGCAGAAAATTTCATTCAACAATACCCTGATTTTCCGGGCTCTATCGCTTTTTTAATTACCAGTGATGAAGAAGGCATTAGCATTAACGGCACAAAAAAAGTGATTGAAACACTTGTCGATAGAAATGAAAAAATTGATTATTGCATCATAGGCGAAGCAACCAGCGAAAAAAACATTGGCGATCAAATTCGCGTAGGACGACGAGGCTCACTCAGTGGAAAATTAAATATTATCGGCAAACAAGGCCATATTGCCTTTCCACAACTCGCTAACAACCCTATTCATGCTGCTGCTCACGCTCTATATGAGCTTACTACGATAACCTGGGATAAAGGCAATGAATTTTTTCCTGCAACTAGTTTTCAAATTTCAAATATTCATGCAGGAACAGGGGCATCCAATGTCATTCCTGGAAACTTAGAAATTAGCTTTAATTTTCGTTATTCCACTGCAGTTACCGCTGAAGAATTACAACAAAAAGTAACACAATTGCTTGAAAAACATCAATTAACATTTGATTTACAATGGGACCACTCTGCTCAGCCTTTTTTAACTCGACACGGCTCACTCATTACCGCAACACAAGCGAGCATTCAAACACTGTTTGGCTTAAATACTGTATTATCAACCGGTGGCGGCACTTCTGATGGTCGTTTTATCGCGCCAGCCGAAGCTGAAGTCATAGAATTAGGGCCGTGCAATGCCAGTGTTCATCAAATCAATGAACATGTCCGTATTGCAGATTTAGATAAATTAGTCTTATTGTACCAAGCAATAACAAAGAAATTATTTAAACTCTCTGTTGCACTTCCCCCCGATCTCGTTTAACCTTACGCACCAATGAAATACGTGGGAGAGATGGCCGAGCGGTCGAAGGCGCACGCCTGGAAAGTGTGTGTACGTCTAACGACGTACCGAGGGTTCGAATCCCTCTCTCTCCGCCAGTTTGACCTTTTTATGGTAGTGAATATCGGTCCTTTCGCAATGATATGTCGCGAACCCCGCCAGATCCGGAAGGAAGCAACGGTAGTGACAAATTCATGTGCCGAAATGTGGCTGATATTTGCTGCCTCCATTTTTAAAGCACACCATAGCGGAGTGTTGAATCATGAAACCATCTCTCATCGCCGAACCTTATGCTCATTATATTGCTGATATTTTAATGAAATTTGAAAATGGCAAACCATTGACTAATGATCAACTTAATTTCTTAATTAGCCACGAAAAAACCTTAAGTAATTATGCTCTAGATTTAGTAATAAAATATTATTTAACTGCACATCAAAAAACACCTGACAAATCATTATCATTTACGATTCCTCAAGAAGAAATCGACCGGGAAAATGTTATCTCTATTCGAGATGCGGTGCAAAACTTATTAAGCCGTAACTTAACTCATATCGACTTAAAAATGACGTTTACCCAATTTTTACAATTTAAAAAAGTTGGCTTACATGAACTTGTTTACTGGCATGGACCACAATTTCTTTCTCGCACTTTTCCTTATCTGCGCGCTTTACCAAAAATAGTTTATGTACAGTGGGGAAAATTATTTGGCGTAATCAATCTTTTCAATCCTGAAGGAAAAGTAATTTTAAATGGCGATGTATTAATGTATTTTGAGGAACGCAACGAGCGCAGCTTAACTAAATGTATTCTTGATTATAGCGATACACACAAAATTGAATACCGACTAGCAAACACTCCGACACCTGTTGATGCGCCTGAACCCATCCTAATCAATGCCCCCCTTCATTTAACACCCAATCTTAGCCATAAACTTTATGAAATTCTACCCACTGATTAAGATAGTCATCATCACCAATGAATTATTTTTTATTAAAAAACAACGCATCGCAAAACAACATCACAGCCCCAATACAAATAGCAGAGTCTGCGACATTAAACACCGGCCAATGCAAAGAAGAAATATAAAAATCGAGGAAATCAACAACATGCCCATAACTAAAACGATCCCAAAGATTACCTAATGCGCCGCCTACAACGAAGGCTAACGCTATACCCAACCATCTTTGCTGCGCAGACAAGCGATACATCCAAATTAAAATAATAATACTTACAATAATAGCGACGATACCAAATAACCAAATTTGCCAACCCGATGCTTTATCTAAAAAACTAAATGCGGAACCAGTGTTATATTGCAAGGTTAAATTAAAATTTGACCTGACCGGTAAAGGCATAAATTCAGTTAAATGTTTAAGAGCCCATAATTTACTAACGCGATCAAGAATAACAACCAAAATAGAAATCCAAATCCATTTAAGACCGGTTGAAAATAACTTAGCTATCATGTTGATGATCCTTATTTATATCTATTCAATACTCAAGAGTTTGGTGGGCACGCTGCGCTTTGCCCACCCTACAAAAGCTTGTCATGCCAGCGTGCTTCCAGCTGGCATCGCATCTAGGAAAGCGCAGCGTGCCCACCAAGCTCTGGCTGTTAAATAGCTGCTATTTAAGCAAACTTCCGCACCTCACCCTCACCATCGACATTAACAACACAACGCCCACAAAGTGTTGGGTGCGCTACATTTCTGCCAATATCCTCCATTCGATGCCAACAACGCTCACACTTTTGATATGTCACTGGCGTCACAACTAAAGATAATTCTGGCACTTCTGTTGCAATCACTTCCGGCATAGGTGAGTTTAGTAAATGCACTTTTGTCTCTGACGTAATTAAGACAAAACGTAATTCATTTTCTAATGCATCTAATTGCGTTTTTAATTCTGCTTCGCAATAAAGATCAACCGCAGCCTCTAATGCCGAACCTAATTTTCCTGCATTACGTTGCGCTTCAATTTCTTTATTAACTGCATCGCGCACCTGACGTAATTTTTCCCAATACACAGAATTCATTAATTCTTTTTCTGCTAGCTTCGGTAAATCTTGATACCACGTATTTAAGAATACTGATTCATTACGTTTCCCGGGAATATATTGCCAAATTTCTTCTGCTGTAAAACTTAAAATCGGCGCCATCCAACGCACCAAGGCTTCAATAATATGATACATTGCGGTTTGTGCTGAACGCCGCGCCAAGCTGTTTGTTTGCACGGTGTATTGACGATCTTTAATAATGTCCAAATAAAAACTTCCCATATCAATCGAGCAAAACTGATGAATTTTCCGATAAATTGCATGGAATTGATAAGTTTCATAAGCATGGATAATTTCATCTTGTGTCCGTCTTGCTTGGTCCACGGCCCAACGATCTAGTGCTAACATTTTTTTCTCTTTCACTAAATCTTTATCAGGATCAAAGCCATCAAGATTAGCCAAGAAAAAACGCGCTGTATTGCGTAATCGACGATATGTTTCAGAAGTACGTAATAAAATTTCATCTGAAACATTAATTTCTGTTCGATAATCAATGGAAGCAACCCATAAACGCAACACATCGGCGCCTAATGATTGGATGACTTTTTCTGGTAACATGACATTACCCAAGGACTTCGACATTTTTCGTCCTTGACCATCAACAACATAACCATGAGTCAACACTGTTTTATAAGGCTCATGATTATTCATCGCTAATGAAGCAAGCAATGATGATTGAAACCAACCGCGATGTTGATCTGAACCTTCTAAATATAAATCTGCTGGAAAACCTAGCTGTGGATTTTGACGCAATACACATTCATTGGTAACACCCGAATCAAACCACACATCCAAGATATCTAAACATTTTTTATAATTTTCTGCGTCAGAACCTAAAAGAGTCGCAGGATCCAAACCATACCAGGCATCAACACCGGTTTTTTCTACCGCTGCGGCAACTTTTTCTAGTAAATGAATACTATCAGGATGTGGTTCACCTGTTTCTTTATGCATGAATAAAGCAATCGGCACTCCCCATGTACGTTGGCGTGACACACACCAATCAGGACGCTTTTCGATCATCGAATAAATTCGATTTAAACCCCAATCAGGAATCCATGCTACTTGCTTAATCGCTGTTAAAGCAGCCGTACGTAACCCATTTTTATCTAAACTAATAAACCATTGTGGTGTTGCTCGAAAAATTAATGGTGTTTTATGACGCCAGCAATGAGGATAACTATGTGAAATTTTTTCTATACTTAATAAATTATTATTCGCTTTTAATGTTTCTATCAGCACATCATGCACTTTATTAACATGCATACCGGCAAACAAAGGCGTTGTCGAAATATAACAACCATCATCACCGACGGGATTTTCAACCGGTAAATGATATTTTTTGCCAATGACAAAATCATCTTCACCGTGCGCAGGTGCGGTATGTACAGCACCGGTACCTGCTTCTGTTGTCACATGCTCACCACAAACAACAGGGACGCACCGATCAAACAAAGGATGTTTTAAAATCACGTTTTCTAATTTTTCACCTAACACTGTACCTAACACAGAGTATTTTTTAATTCCATAACGTTCCATTACACTGCTTAACATATCATGTGCAATCAATAATCGTTCTGTCGGCGTTTGCACTAATGCATATTCCAATAATGCATTAAGTGCAACCGCTTGGTTTGCTGGCAGAGTCCATGCTGTCGTTGTCCAAATTGGAATTGATATAACTCCCTCTCCAACGACTTCCGATGAAAAATGTGATAATAGATTTTTTTCATCGACTACTTGAAATCGCACATCAATGGCAAAGGAAGTTTTATCCGCATATTCAACTTCTGCTTCTGCTAATGCTGAGCTGCAATCTAAACACCAATAAACTGGCTTATAACCTTTTTGTAAATGACCATTTTTTAATATTTTCGCTAAGCTACGTATCGTATTAGCTTCATACGTAAAATCCATCGTGAGATAAGGATGCTCCCAATCACTCACCACACCTAAACGTTTAAATTCTTCTCGTTGAATATCAATAAAACCCGCTGCATAGTCTCGGCAAGCTTTACGAAACTCTGGCACACTGACTTTATGTCCTGGTTTCCCCAATTTTTTTTCTACATTTAACTCTATCGGTAAGCCATGACAATCCCAGCCTGGAACATAAGGAGCATCATAACCACTGATGGTTTTTGATTTCAAAACAATGTCTTTTAATACTTTATTAACTGCTGTTCCCATATGAATATGACCATTTGCATAAGGAGGGCCATCATGCAAAATAAAACGTTTTCGTTTCTTGCCTAATTCACGTAATTTTCCATATAAATTTAAGGTCTGCCATTTTTTTAAAATTTCTAACTCACGCAGCGACAGATTTGCTTTCATCGGAAAATCTGTTTTTGGTAAATTCAATGTGGATTTATAATCACTCATCTTAACCCTCTCTTTTCTTCACAAAATAATTTCGCGCTTGTTCTACATCATGCTGAATTTGTTGCTGCAATAATTCAAGCGTAGAAAAACACGCTTGATCACGTATTTTTTCCAAAAATTCAACTTTGACATGCTGGCCATAAATGTCACGATTAAAATCAAATAGATAAACTTCAAGTATATCTTCGGTACCATTCACCGTAGGACGATTACCAACACTAGCCACTCCCAGCAACGGCCCAGCGTCGATTCCAAACAAACGTACTGCATACACTCCTTTTACGGGAGTCACTAAACGATGTAAATAAATATTTGCGGTGGGAAATCCTAACACCCTACCCAATTTATCGCCGTGCACAACACGACCTTGCATACTATAAGGATGACCCAATAATTTCATCGCTAAACATAAATCCGACTGTTCTAACGCCGTGCGAATTTGTGTACTGCTAACACGCACACCATCAACTAAAAAGCTCCCCATTTTTTCTACAGTATAGCCATAGCGCTGACTTAATTCTTGTAAAAAAGCAAAGTCCCCTTGGCGATCATGACCAAAATGAAAATCATCGCCTACGATTAAATGCTTTACCGCTAATTTTTGGTATAAAATTTGCTCAACAAACTCTTTTGCGCTTAAGCTGGCCAGCTTTTTATCAAAACGCACTAAAAATACTTGATCCATACAGTAATGAATAAATTCACTCATTTGTTCACGCCATCGCGTTAACCTTGGCATTGAGTTATTCGGACTAAAAAATTCTTTCGGCAAGGGATCAAAAGTCATTACTGCAGCAGAAAGGCCTAATTCTATAGCTTTTTTTTTCACTTGTGCCAATAATGCTTGATGACCCAGATGCACGCCATCAAAATTGCCTATCGTTAGCACACACCCTTGTTGGTGCGGCTTGAGATGATATAATCCCCGTATAAGCTCTGTCATTAAATAATTTTTCCAATAAAATCATGGATAAAAAGAATAAATGCAGTATACGCATATTTTCAAGAGAACAACATATGTGTTACATTAAGTATATTAGTTAAAATAACGAGAATCATTATGAGCCTATCACCCGACAGCACCGTCATGATATTTAGCAGCTTCTTAGTTGATAGGCAAAAAATTGATGCGCCATCTGCCGCCGGTCAGACTCGCACAAGCTCACAAAAAACGGATTCCTTAACGTCCACTAGCCCTAGTAATTTAAATCCAGAAAAAATTGACCCTGGCCGACAAGCTTGGGCAACTGCAAAAAAATTACTAACTGATAGAGCAGGCGTGTTTAGTGAAATGGTTGCTCTGTACACTCAAAGAACACTCGCTAGAATTTTCTCTCTCAGTGACGAAACAAAAACATTAGAAATTACCGACTCTGCTCTCGGTAAACTACCTAAATCAGGTGAGAATAATCCAAACAAACAATTATCTGAACAACAAACAAAATTAAGAGAATCCCAAGTTCAGGTTGAGGGCACAATTAATCTCTTAAAAAACAATTCAAAACTTGTTTTTGATGCACAAGACACTCAGTTTGCTAATCTAATAAAACTAGGTGCACTTAAATCAACTGAGGTAGCCAATAGCCAACCGGTTCGTAATCAAATAAAAAAAGAAAATGAAAATATTAAAAAAATCGATAACGAATGTAAGATTGTGGAAAAAAAGGGCTCTGAACTTTCTGTAGACGTTAGTAATTTTGCCAAACTTGTAAAAAAACGCGCGCCGGAACAAGTGATTGCCACCATGCAAGACCAGCAAAAAGGGACGAGAAAAGAACTGTAACTATCTGCGAAAATAAAGCAATAAACACTGCTTACTTTGCTAGTATTTACTGGTAACTATTCAGCGGCCAGGGAGCACGTGAGCGTATAGCTTAAAATGCCGCTCCAAGCGAAACATCCCTGTTTTAGGCTTGCCATCCATGGCAAGCAAGTCGCTTTATTTTAAGCTATACGCTCACGTGCTCCCTGGCCGCTGAATAGTTACATTTATTGCTCTTAAATTATTAAACAACTCCCAACAGCAATAAAATAATTAAAATTAATAACAGAGCCCCTATCCCCCCGCTTGGTCCATACCCCCAGCTTTTACTGTGTGGCCACAAGGGTACCACGCCAAGCAACATCAAGATCAATATGATAATTAACAGTGTTGAAATAGTCATATATTCTCCTTCTATGCCTGTGAATATGCCACAGCACAACTATCAGTATACCCCGATTAATTACCCAAAACGCATGACAAAAAGCCTAAAGCATTAATGCAATGATTATATTTAGAAAATAAATATTTTTTATTTTTTGCTATTCTTTTTTTACCAATGCCAGCATTAATACCAACATAATAATAAATAATACTAAAAATACCGTAAAAATAATTTTAGCAATACCGGCTGCTGCAACAGCTATTCCAGTAAATCCAAACAATCCAGCCACGATAGAAATTAACAGAAAAATCAATGCCCATTTCAACATAAGTCCCCCCGTTAAAATAGTATCGTTAGTTTTATTGAGTATAACATATTCTAGACCCTACGGGGTATTACTTACTCTCTGCGGGTCTTCCACCTATTGAGTTTAACTTACTCTTGATCAAATAATAATAGTTCTTCAATTAAAAAGGATGCTCCCTATGTTGCAGTGGGTACTAACATTTCTAATCGTTGCAATCATTGCTGGCTTACTAGGATTCACAGGGATAGCTGTCGCAGCATCACAAATTGCAAAAATTATTTTCTTCATTTTTATTGTTTTATTTTTAGTATCGCTCGTAATGCATTTATTTAGACGCTCTTAACTTTGTTAACTTACTACAAGGAGATTGTTATGAATAAAGATATCATCAAGGGTCGTTGGAAAGAAATCAAAGGCAAAGTAAAACAACAATGGGGAAAGTTCACTGATGATGAAGTCACTCAAATGAATGGCACGTATGAAGAGCTTACGGGAAGATTACAAAAAAGATATGGCTACCGAGAAGATCAAGCAAAAAAAGAAATTGATATGTTCATCAATAAAAACGGCTGGGGCGATCACGACGACGTATAAAATAGATTATTTTGCCCTCAATTATTTAGGGGCAAAATCGTAAATATTTAGCGACATGTCTAGATCCCGCGGACAAGCCGCGGGACGTTGGTGATTGTTAAATCGCAGTTTGTTATCCCAACGTCCCGCGGCTTGTCCGCGGGATCCAGACATGTCGCTGAATAGTTACACCTGCCGTATTAATAAATCCCGCAAACGCAATCCTAACAACCAAAGACTACCAAAATAAATAACTACCGCTGAAACTAATAAAACCGTTAAATGCTCTACTCGCCACAATAAAGTTTGAACTATCCATTGCTGCAAATCACCAGCCATCCATTGCAAACAAATTCCCAAAATAATATTAGCAACAATTAATCTTAACGAAAAAAACCACCACCCTGCTCGCGGTTGATAAATATTTTTTGTCTGTAAATAATAAAATAACAACCCTGCATTCAATACAGCAGATAACGATGTTGCTAAGGCAATTCCTGCGTGTTTTAACGGCCAAATTAAAATGCCATTAAAAACCATATTAGCTACCATCGCTAAAATACCAATTTTCACGGGTGTACGCATATCTTGTTTCGCATAAAAACCTGCGGCTAAAATTTTTATTAACATAAACGGTGCAATTCCAAGCGCAAACATAATTAAACTTTTACGCGTCATCATAACTGCTCTGCCATCAAAGTGACCGTGTTGAAATAAGGTACTTAACAAAGGCCCCGAGATAACAGCAAATATCACTGCCGCAGGCAAACCTACTAACAACACACATCGCAAAGCCCAATCAATAGTTAAAGAAAAATCTTCATTTGCTTGTGTTGCATGATGTCGCGACAAATGTGGCAAGATGACGGTTGTGATTGCAACTCCAATCACCCCCAAAGGAAATTCCATCAAACGATCTGAGTAATAAATCCATGACACACTACCCACAACTAATAATGAAGCAAATACTGAATCGAGTAATAAATTAATTTGCGAAACTGACACACCAAATAATGCTGGCATCATCAAGCGCAATACTCTTTTTACCCCCGGGTCACGAAAACTAATTTTAGGCCGCGGCAATAACTGTAGTTTGTTTAAAAATGGCCATTGAAAAACCCATTGCACAACGCCGCCAACAAACACCCCCCATGCCAATCCAATAATAGGCGTATGCAAATGCGGCGACAACCAAATAGCTGCCGCTATCATACAAATATTTAAAAATACTGGCGTAAAAGCAGCAACCCAAAAACGATTATAGGTATTCATCACCGCACCTGAAAAAGCGGTCATGGAAATTAAAAATAAATACGGAAACGTGACACGAAGCATAGTCACGGCAAGATCAAATCGTTCACCATCGGCCGCAAATCCAGGCGCAAAGATTCGGACAATGAGTGGCGCAAAAACCACACCGACGATACTCACCCCCAACAAAATAAAACCCAGGGTGCCTGAAATAGCATCAATAAAGCTTTTTACTTCAGCATAAGATTGTTTTTTTTGATATTCCGACAAAACCGGCACAAAAGCTTGGGCAAACGAACCCTCAGCAAATAAACGCCGTAATAAATTAGGAATACGAAACGCTACAGAAAAAGCATCAAACGCTGCACCCGCACCAAAAATTTGCGCAGTTACCATATCGCGGATAAAGCCTAATATGCGGGAAATCATGGTCATACCAGAAACAATAGAAGTAGACTTAAATAGGCTTTTGCTCATATGCCATCATCAGATTAATTAAGAAATGTTATCCTACCACAATATAATTTTGGGCTAAATCTTTAATCAAAAATTGACAATGCCGAAAGAACTCGGCATATTAGCACCCTTTCGTAAGATAAACAGATTGTTGGAGGAATCCCTTGGCTAATATTAAATCAGCTAAAAAACGTGCCCGTCAGGCAGAAAAACATCGTCGCCATAATGCGAGCATGCGCTCCATGGTACGTACCTATATTAAAAAAGTTGTTACTGCCATTGCAGCGAATGACAAAAAACTAGCTGAAGAATCACTCAAAGAAGCTTTCCCTGTAATAGATCGCATGGCAAATAAAGGTTTGTTGCACAAAAATAAAGCGGCACGTCATAAAAGCCGACTAACCCATCAAATTAAATTGATGTCAGGTGAAGTAGTAGCTAAAGCTAAAACAAGTAAGGCAAAAGCGAAGACAGCTTAAGCGTAACTGTCATGTGTCATCCTGAGCGTAAGAGAGAGATCCTTCGCTACGCTCAGGATGACATAGCAGTCAGGATGACACCGTACACTCAGGAATAACAGCACACCTAATTATCTGTACTGATTGGATCTTGATTTAACTCTTCTAAATACTGCATAGCAGCCTGCATTAAACCCTCTGTTCCTGCGTGACTTAAGCCAGAAATTCGGAATACTTTACCCTTCCATCGCAGACGTTTTACTATATCTTTACAAACAGCATCGATATCCTCATCCGCCAATAAATCCACTTTATTGAGCACCAGCCACCGCTCTTTTTCCATTAATTCAGGATTAAAACTTTCTAATTCTTTTGAAATTGCCTTAAATTGTTTCACCGGATCGCCGCCATCAAACGGTGCAACATCCACCATATGAAACAATAACCGAGTTCGCATCACATGCCGTAAAAAACGCACACCAAGACCAGCGCCCTCTGCCGCACCTTCAATCAGGCCAGGAATATCTGCGATGACAAAACTTTGATCTTGAGCAACCCGTACCACTCCCAAATTAGGATGAAGAGTCGTAAACGGATAATCTGCAACTTTAGGTCGTGCTGCAGAGACAGCATGAATTAGCGTTGATTTTCCTGCATTCGGCATACCGACTAAACCTACATCAGCTAGTACTTTTAATTCTAACCTTAAATTTCTTTTTTCGCCTGGAGAACCTGGAATTGTTCGTTGCGGCGATCGATTCACACTGCTTTTAAATTTAGCGTTCCCTACACCATGTCTACCCCCTTGGGCTACACACATTTGTTGTGTATTTTCAGCAAGGTCAACAATGAGCTCGTCGGTATCTTCATCATAAACCATCGTCCCAACAGGAACGCGCAAGACCATATCCGGACCAGCTTTCCCACTACAATCACGGCCACGGCCTTTCTCACCATTTTTAGCTTGAAACCGCTTAACAAAACGGTAGTCAACTAAGGTATTAAGCCCTTCATCCGCTTCTATGATGACGCTGCCACCATCCCCCCCATTACCACCATCAGGGCCGCCTAGTGCCATAAATTTCAAGCGTAGAAAGCTACAACAGCCATTACCGCCATCGCCAGCCTCTACTCGAATTCTTGCCTCATCAATAAACTTCATAATCGTTCCGCAGTGTATAAAAAAAAGCCTAGCTTATGACAGCGAGGCTTTTTTAGAAAAATAACGATTTAAAATAGCTTATGCAGCAGCCGTATCAATTGGCTCAATGCTAACACAACGCTTATTTAAACGACCTTTGTAGCCAAATACGATTTTACCTGGCTTCAAAGCATATAAGGTATGGTCTTTACCCATTCCAACATAACGACCTGGATGATACTTGGTGCCACGTTGACGCAGAATAATCGTACCGGCATTGATGATTTGACCACCAGCGCGTTTTAGACCAAGGTACTTAGGTTTTGAATCGCGGCCGTTACGCGTACTACCACCGGCTTTCTTATGTGCCATTTCTCTCTCCCCTTAAGCAACAATTTGTTCAATTTTGACTTCAGTGTAATACTGTCTGTGACCCATTTGTTTTTTATGATGCTTACGGCGTCGAAACTTCACAATCAGCAATTTTTTATGCCGACCATGCTCAACTATCGTCGCTGTCACTTTTGCGCCTGTCACATAGGGTTTACCGATTTGAATATTATCACCATTAGAAATCATGAGAATATCATCAAAAGTGATGTTAGATCCGACTTCAGCGTCGATCTTCTCAAGCTTCAGGGTTTGACCTTCTTTCACGGTAAATTGCTTACTACCGCTGGTTATTACTGCATACATTTTAAGTACTCCTATATTTATTCTATGTATACGCACATTTTTGAAGATCGGCATTATAGGGCACGAATCACCCAGATGCAAGCAATAGCGCGGGATTTGATTTAAAAACTTGACAGCAATCCTCACAGGCGAATACGATCCTTACTTAGTAATTTACCCAATAAACTCATTGAGATACTTAACAGCATGTCCCTAGACTCTATCCGCTCGGTGGTACAGCCTGACCTAGAAGCAGCAAATCAGTTTATCTCTACAGAGCTTAAATCTGATATTCCTTTGATCAATGAATTAGTTGATTACATTATTCAGTGTGGCGGCAAGCGGATTCGACCTCTTATTGTTTTGCTATCAGCTAAAGCATTTAACCATACTCAAAATCATCATATTGAGTTGGCTGCTGCTATTGAATTAATTCACACTGCTACCTTATTACATGATGATGTTGTTGATAGCTCCGCTTTGCGTCGCGGTCGAGATACTGCACACATGATTTGGGGTAGCGAAGCGAGCGTACTTGTCGGCGATTTTTTATATTCGCGCGCCTTTCAGCTGATTGTTAAATTACAAAACTTAGAAATTCTGAATTTTTTTTCCAACGCCACCAATTTAATTGCTGAAGGTGAAATTTTACAATTAATTAATTGTCACCAACCTGACACTACCGAAGCCGCTTATTTTGAAGTTATACATCGTAAGACCGCAAAATTATTTGAAGTAGCAGCACAAACGGGCACCGCTTTATCACCTTATACCACTGCACAAATGCATGCAATGCAACAATACGGTATGCAACTTGGCATTGCGTATCAACTCATTGATGATGCATTAGATTATAGCTCTACTGCAGATGAAATGGGAAAAAACATGGGTGATGATTTAGCGGAAGGGAAACCAACATTGCCATTAATTTATGCGATGCAACAAGGCACTGCAGCTGAAACTAAGTTAATTCAAGAGGCCATTAAAACCGGCTCGAATGAGAAATTAGCTGATATTCTTGCTATTATTGAGTCAACTAAAGCAATTGCTTATACGGCGAATGCTGCAAAAAAATATGTTCAGCAAGCCAATGTGTTATTAAAAAATATTCCCGAATCGCCTTATCGTGCTGCTTTGCATGATTTGGCGGAGTTTGTTGTAGAACGGAGTTATTAAGCTTAAATTAGCGGGGTGTAGCTCAGCTTGGTAGAGCACTGCCTTCGGGAGGCAGGGGCCGCAAGTTCGAATCTTGTCACCCCGACCAATAAAATCAATGGGTTAGGTGAAAACACAGCGGGGAAACATAAGAGCCAGGGTGCACACAGGGTGCAAATGGAGTGAATGACAAGCCTTATTAGTGCATGTTAGTAATCAAATATATTCTTTTACCAAACCATACCACCAGTCAAAACAGCTCCTACATAAAGCTAAGATAAGAGGTTAAGTTTTCAGTCTATTAAAGGAAAAAATATATCCAAAACAGCTTTATTAAATGTGATAAAAATTAATAATAGTAACCGGATTACTTATTGAATAAGAGGACGTATCACTGGGTTCCGCCAAAGAAAGGGCCACAGAATCCGATGACCTAAGATTTAAGGAAAAAAATATTCCGCCACCAAAAACCTATATCTCAGTCATAGAAAGAACTTCGAGACCTTTTGCCGCAATCAGATTAAGCAATCGAAGGGACGTTCCTCTAGGGTGCTTACCCCCCTGCTCCCATTGCCTTACTGTTGATGTGCTTGTATTCAGGTATTTGGCGAATATTGCTTGACTAACCTTCTCATGCAACCGAATAAGCTTAATTTCACGAGCGCTTAAATCACGCACAGGAGGAATACAAACAGACTCATACTCGCGCATTGTTACAGCATCAATTACGCCTGCATCATATAGATCAGTAGCCATTTCATGTGCCACTTCAAGTAGAGTCTTTTTCATTTCATTTCACCTCAAATAATTTACTTTTTTCTACCATTTTTTTAATCATTTTTTCGTCTGCATTAAGAAAGTCTTTTGCCAGCTGTCGATAAATTTTTTCTTCTCTATCGTCTATATTTGCACGAACATTTTTTGCAAATCCATACACAAAAAAAGCGGTTTCTTCCTTTCTAAATTCTACCAGAGTTCGGTAGCTGCCTCTCTTTCCTTTCCCTGGCAAAGCTACCCTTTTTTTGTATAACCCACTTCCGAGATTTCCTTCATAAAGCCCTTTTTCCATCTCTTCAATAGCCCTTTTTAAAGCATTGTCAGCTAATCCTTCTGACTTAGCCCATTGATGAAAGCTTCTATGCTTGAAAATTCTCATTTGTATCCTTATACACAATTATAACACTTAGGGTTATCTTTTTAATAGTTACTTTCTAGATTTTAAAATGTCTGAAGAAATTTTACTATCATGGCTTGCAGACATAGGTTCGTTCCTTTTTATTAAAGGTATCTCAATACTTACCTTATTTTTTTGCCCCGGTATTAGATAAAAATTGTGGTTTTGGTGAAATCGGAGGCTTTGGCGGAAGCGGCGGCTTGGGAGTTACTTTCGCAAAAAGCGCATGCGCATTATTGCCCGCTGAACTGGCTGCCGTACCTGTCGCAGCAGTGGCTGTTGAAGTTGATTGTGATGCAGTCACGGCTTGTTTACTGTCTTTTGCATCTTTACTATCAATGAATGCCGTGTTGGTCATGACGGAAGGTTTACCTATTCTATTATGTTGTTTGAGTAACAACTGGTCGGATGCACTTAAGCCTATTGCATCAGTGATATTTATTTGGGAGGCATGTAACGGAATACCTGGTATGGCTAACCAATTGAGCTCTGCTTTGAAGGAGTTGTAGCCAATTGATAACGTAAAACAAGCAATACCATTACCAAAAGCTACCGCTAAACGTTCTTGACCAGGGGTGGATGTTGCCCAGGCGCAATGGGTAACAGCATATGGAAATTGTAAGTAGCCTAATAAATTTCCTGTCGCCACTTTCCATATTCGTACTGTTTTATCATTACTTCCTGATGCCAGATACTTGCTCTCATGGTCCCAGGCAATACTGTTCACCCAACCTGTATGCCCTTGCAGCACCCGTAATGCTTTGCCACTCGACGCTTCCCATAGACGCACCGTCTTATCATGACTTCCTGACGCCAGGTGCTTGCTCTCACGGTCCCAGGCAACACTGCTTACTGAATACGTATGCCCTTGCAGCACCCGTAATGCTTTGCCACTCGACGCTTCCCATAGGCGCACCGTGTTATCATCACTTCCTGATGCCAGGTGCTTGCTTTCATGGTCCCAGGCGACACTAAGCACATAGCCCTTATGTCCTGTTAACGTTTGAATAGATTCTCTGTTTTGAGCATTGTATACAATGATTTCCTGACCACTTGCCACTGCTAACCAAAGACCATTAGGAGAATACTGAATAGAATTGCATCGATCTTTTAACAGAAGCAACGGCAACTCACCAAAATTAATATCTTTTAATTGAGCCCCACTCAAATTTGCTTCACGTAACCAAGCGCCTTGTAAGTTGACTTGAGTCATATTGGCACCTTGGAGCTGGGTATTATCTAAAATGCCAGAGCTCAAATCAGCGCCCGGAATGTTAATGTTGCGTAAATCTCTGCTTGCAAAGCTCACGCCTGCTGCATTTAAAATCGTTATGGCATTGGCAGCGGCTTTTGCAACGGTTGCATCTTGTTTGGAATGTTCAACGATGGCCCATAGAACAGCTTTGTGTTTTGGTTCTCGAGCCAGCCTTTCAACCATAAAATCTAATATTTGTCGTTCATAGCGCAGTAATTTGTCTTTAATATTGAACGTTAACTTTGCAAAATGTGGGGTTGCTTGTAAAATTTGTTGTGTCATTTTTTCTTCGGAAAATGTTTCAACTGCTATGCCACTTTCTATTTGTTTACTATCCATTGAAGCGATAGAGACAGGTTGTAGGGATTGCATGATAACTACCAGCTGATCAAATAATTCTCGTGCAATAAAATAATCCCGCAACGAAGGATGTAAAAAAGCATAATGATTATCGCCCGTTTTCTTAATGGGAGACGCTAATAATTTCGATTGTATCTCAGAGCCTGGGCCAAAAAATTCGACCCAAGGATTGACAGCCGATGGAACAGTTAATAAACGCGTATGTGAGGATGTTTTAACTTTTTCGGGTTGAAATGCAATAGAAACGAGATCTCTTTCATGTAACTTAAGTGCGATCTGTTGATTGTATTCTAATAAAGTTTCCTCGATATTACTTTGAGTATCCTTAAAAAGGTGACTCGATTCATGTTGTTTTGGTCTTTCAATATGACGATGAAAGTAATGTTTAACAAACGCATCATACAATGAAAGACGTGTTATCTCTTGCTTATCTTGCGACTTAGCATCTAGGTTTTGTTGCTTGACTAAGTCGGGTAAGACGCTGGATGCAATGTACAATAAATAGGGGGACTCAATGAGTTTTAATAAGCCAGGTATTTCATTGAAATAATGCCAATACTGTTTCCAATCACGCCAGTTTTCGCTTAAATTCTCTTTGTTCTGTTCAATATATTTTTTTAAATAATTTTCAATTTGAATGAGTGAAAAGGGTGCCATAAAACGTTCGACGACGGTCTCCGATATCGTTCTTTTGATACGGTGCGAGCTCGGTTGAAACCAATGACGATACTCACAGACTGGCTGCATTAAATATTCTAAGCGGCACGTAAATATCACCTTAGCGTTGGGCCAGGTATCAAGCTTATTGCTGATATACAAATTGCTACGAACATTTACTTCATCTGCGCCATCTAAGATGAATAAAAAAGGTAGCTTTTTTAAAGAGGGGAAATTTTTTTCTTCAAATCCTATCGCTTTTAACGTTTCTTCAACTGCTTCGGTATTGGGATGTTTTAACCTCGCCAGAGAAATAAATAAAGGAATTGATTGAGAGGAGAAGGATAACTCCGGTTGATACGTCTTCCATAATTGTTGCTCCAGATAATAGCCAAATAATGTCTTACCTAACCCTGAGCTTCCCAGCAACAACATGACACGTGACTTGCTCTTGAGAAACGTATGTACATCCTTTTCTAAATCAAATGATTTTTCATCATCCATACGCTCTGTTGCGGCGCTTGCAATGTACAGTGCCAAATCAGCTTGGTGTTCTTTATTATTCTCATGCCACCCGGTTTTGATTTTTTCAACAAAAAATGACTTTTCTTCGCTAGTTATAGAAGATACATGGTAACGATTAATAGTTTGCTGCATTTTAATATCAGGCTCTGCTGCAATGGTAGCAGGCGATTGCATTATGAACTTATCAATATTAAAAACAGCCGCTGTGGCACCTGGGGCAGTCGCAGTGGCCATCTGCATCGGAGAGACTAGAGTTAATGCGTGTTGATTACTCTTTCTATCATCTTGTGTCATTTGGCTTACAACTGCAGGTGTAAGGAATGTTTCTTTTCCTTTGCTGCTAGGATCCTCTGTTAATCGATTGATTGTTGTTGCTGTTGCTCCTTCACCTGATGCAACTGCTGATCCAAAAACCATTCTCCTATTAGTATTCGGCTGTGCAGTTGACGCAAATAATCCAGCCTGTTGCGCGGCGACACCTGCTGCTGATATGACGGTGGCGAGTCCACTGGCAGAGAGCGTGTTGGTTATTTCTGCTTTACTGTCTTTTCCATCCGCATGCGCATTCAAAACCGAAAGTTCTTGCATTGGAGATTGAGTATCTTGGGCTGTAGCAGGAGGCGAGTTGTGATAAATCGTTTTAGTGTCTCTCACTGTTCCAGAAGAAATTGAATCACTATGTTGACGAGTCTTTTGAATAATAGCTAAGTTATTAATTCTTTCTTTTAATTTTTCATTGTCTCTTCTATCGCGCTCTCTTAGCTGTTTTTGTTTTGCACCATCGTCTTTAACATCATGCGATACTGCGGCATATTCTTCAGATTTTCTTAATAACCAATGATAGAGAGCATCTTCTTTAGTACTATACTTACCAAAAAGCCGATACCACATTCCTCGCCTATATCCCTCAACAACACAATTCGGAGCTTTCTGTTTAGGCAAAAACTCATAATCATTCTGAAGGATTTCAAAATTATATTTAGATTGCTGAGTATTATAAATAACTGGCTTTGCTATCTCACCGTTTGTTTCTATCAACTGACTGATTGCATCGACTAAATAATTGATCAATAGTTTTTTTTGTGAAACTTCATTTAACGTAAGCGCTCTACCTAGAACAGTATTTCCCCTTATATAATTCTAAGCAACTTTTAAAATTTTTACTTTTGGTAGGTTAATATTCCAAGGCAATAAAGCTTCGTAATCTTCGACTGAATTACAATAAGGAATCGATTCAAAGATTTTTACGTAATAGCTGTAAGGATCTAGGCGATGCAGAACGGCGGTGCGAATTAGACTTAAATGATTGCAAAGCGCTTTTGCACCATTGATAGATGTTGAAAATAGAAATGCTTTTCTCGGCATAACAAGATATTTAATCAGTTGTTCTGTGCTGTTGTTATCAATCTCCAGTCGACCATCTTCAAAAAAGCGCACAAGTCCATCCCAGTGTTTCAATGCATAATTAAACGCAACCCCAAGGGGGGATTGTCGCAGTGTCGTTGGTGCTTCTGTCTGAAGCCACCCGTAAAACTCATTAAACAATGGCTGCATGCGTGCAATACGAAATTCTTTTTTACCGTCGGATGTCAAATTAAGTTGTTTGGCTTCGCGTTCAATGCGATAAATCTTTTGGTAAAAAAGCATAGCATCATGGGACAACCCATCCCGCGTTTTAATCTGTTTTGTAATGGCCTCAAATTTTCGTCTCAGATGCGTGTTGCAATAAACCAACTTAATGCGTCCAGTTGATTCTAGTTCATCATAGATGTTTTGTGCGTCAACATGCAGATAGCCACTAAATTCAGCAAACCAGTCATTTAGAAATAGCTTATGATCAGAAGCATTGTATTCATAGATCACGACACCTTGATCAGCAGGGCCGCCTTTGATACAAAAAGCATAAGAGCTTGTTGTTGGATTTCTACCGGGTTCCCGCAACACTTGAAGCGAAGTGGGATCACAAAAAGCAACATCATGATATCGGATAATATCTTTTGATAAATTGATGAGTGGTTGCACTGCAAATCCAGATTCGATAAACCAGCGTGATAATTTATTGCGGCGGCATTCAAATCCTACTGTTTCAATCAATTTCTTTTCGAAGTGATAATGAGGCTGGCGATCGTGTAATTTGCTGATGACAACATGCGCTAATAAATGAGGGGTCACGTTTGTTTTCGGTAAAATCCGCTTTGGGTTTGGCGCTGTTACCATAGATTGAATGCACGCTTTTGCACAAACAGCTACTTCACGTTTCTGAACAATGACCTCATATACAGGTGCTTGATAATGAAGTAACTCTGTTGTTTCATGGCGAATAACCGTTTTTTCTGTACCGCAATCACAAAACTTATTTTCTATAGGAATGATGACTTCACGATGAGGTAGTGCTTGTGATAGTTGTTTATGGATTTTTTTCCTGCGCTGATAGGGTTTGATGTCGACAATGTTGGCTTTTGAGGTCTCTGCAGTATTGTTCGACGGCAATGGTAACTTTTTTTTTACGAATAAATCGAGCTGCTGAACGTTCGGATCAATAAATTTCTCAGAACGAGCGCCAAAGCGATGACGCTGAGCCTCTTTAAAGCTTTGTAATAATTGAGCGTAAGCTTGCTCTTGCTGATAGCATTTTTTCTGCAGGAACTCGAGTTGTTTTTTGAGTTCATTATTTTCAATTTCTAATGCTTTATTTGTCATTGTTGCTCTCATTTATCCTGAGTGAAATCATAACAAAAAATGTTTAAAAATACGATATTTTTTAAAACAAATTAACTAATAAAACCGTTTTGCAGTTACTTTTTTTAGGCTTTTTTGTCCCTCAAAATCAATACCAGATAATAGGAGTTGTAATTGATCTCTTGATACCTCAAGGGATCCAGTCATGATCTGCGGAAACTTAAAACGATCTTTTTCAAGCCTTTTATAAAACAACCAAAATCCAGTTTCATCCCACCAGAGCAACTTGATTTTATTTCCTGTCCGGTTGCGAAATATAAAAAGCTGTCCTGATGTCGGGTCAAGTTTGAGCTCTGCTGATATCAATATCACAAGACCATCGATTTGTTTTCTAAAATCAATTGGAGTGCGATAAAACCAGATTTTATGTTGAAATAGAAACAACATGTATTATGCTCTGCTCATTAACGTTTCCACGACTGAAATGTCATGAATTAGCAAATGCTTGCCACTATTGAATTCTAATGTACACAGTATTTTCGATGATGATGTATCAGATTTTATTTTAACGGGTACGAACTGAAGATTGTCATCACAGGGTGGCAATACACTGGCCTCTTCAAACTTGCGGCACCAATAGATAAATTGGTGATAAACCAAGTCATTCTGATTACTATAATCGACTTTGGAGCATTGACTCTTCTTATATGCTGTAAAATGTTGATACCACACTTCTTTATTGAAAATTTTCAATTTTTTTTGTAATACAGAATCAGTTTGCATGGCATTACCTCTTAATGTTTCGACGATGCATGCATTATGACGGAATTAATTTAGCGAGAAAATAGAGTGGTGAATAGAGCGCTTACCATTTAACTTTATATAACCTAAAATTGTGGTTTCTTCTCGTCCGGAGTTATCAATGCGAATAACAATCTCATTATTTTCTTTTAAAAAGAAAATCGCTAGATAGAGTGCATGACCTTTATCGCCTATCCAGCCGCAGGGAATATAATTTTCATAAAGATTATGAGCGACAATTTCTTCAATTATTTTTGTAACTAGTTTTTCAAGATCACTTTTTCTTTTGTTAATATTTTCTATTAATAGTAACCGTTGACATTCTTTACGTACTTGATAAGCATTTAATGCTAGCCTCATTTCTTCTTCTAATGTCAAATAAAGTGCTTCTTTTTCAATAGCTAGATCTAAGGTTGATTTGGTTTTTTTATAATAGAGATAACCATTCAGTAAAAAACAAAAATGATAAAGTAAATATTTTTCTTGATACCAATCTGCAAAATTAACGAGTTTATCATTACTTAGATCGGGGATTTTTACGTCGTAGGTTTGAGATGGATCTTTATCATCAACCACTTGTACTGATGTTGTAGGAAGCACAGTTTCTTTTGTTCCAAGCCCTGTTACTCCTTTTATTTGTGCATAGGCTTTTATATCTTCTTGCATTAAACGATTAATTGTTTGTGGTGCTAGGTTTAGAAACTTCTCTATTTTTTGTTGAAATAGAATAGTGTCTGCTTCTAAAGTCTCAATCTTGCCATGATAGTCATTCCAGTTTTCCTTCACGAGAAAATCTTCGATCTCTTTTTCGGTAAAGAGCTTAACAGAATTTTGCGGGGAAATTTTACTATCATGGCTTGCAGACATGGGTTCGTTCCTTGATTACATAATATTACATGAAATTGGTGGAATCAGAGGCTTTGGCGGAAGCGGCGGCTTGGGAGTTGCTTTCGCAAAAAGCGCATGCGCATTATTGCCTGCTGAACTGGCTGCCGTACCTGTTGCAGCAGTGGCTGTCGAAGTTGATTGTAGTGCAGTTACGGCTTGTTTACTGTCTTTTGCATCTTTGCTATCAATGAATGCCGTGTTGGTCATGACGGAAGGTTTATCTATCGCATTGTGTTGTTCAAGTAATAATTGGTTGGATGCACTTAAGCCTATTGCATCAGTGATATTTATTTGGGAGGCATGTAACGGGATGCCTGGTATGGCCAACCAATTAAGCTCTGCTTTGAAGGAGTTGTTGCCAATTGATAACGTAAAACAAGCAATACCATTACCAAAAGCTACCGCTAAACGTTTTTGACCAGGGGTGGGTGTTGCCCAGGCGCAATAGGTAACTGATCTTGCCCCAGCAAAGTAGACACTAATTTGTTAAACTTACGAGTAATAACGAAAAGGTGTTTAAAATGGAACGAAAGAGCAAAAAGTACACAAAAGAATTTAAACAAGAGTCAGTTAATTTAGCGCTAAAATCCCCGTCTCTTTCAAAGACAGCAACAGAGCTAGGTATACCGGTTGCTACGCTGCACACATGGACAAATCAGTTAAAGTATAATGCGGAACAGAAACCAGCGAGGAGTGAGCCAGATAACCGTCAAACTATGGCTGCATTGATCGAAGAAAATCGCAGGTTACATAAAGAGTTAGCACACACGAGGGAGGAAAGAGAAATATTAAAAAAAGCGGCGGCATACTTTGCTCAGCACCAAAAGTAAAGTATGTATTTATAAAAGAAAACGAAGCTAATTTTAGTATTAAAAGGATGTGTAACATGTTTTCAATAGAACGAAGTGGTTACTACGCTTGGCTTAATCGCAAACCTAGTAAGAAAAGTCTTTCCAATGAGTCACTGGATAAAAAAATAGTAGATATTTTTAATCGTCATCATAGTCGATATGGACATCCGCGTATCACTAATGAGCTGCATGAGCAAGGTGAAACATGCGGAAAAAATAGAGTTTATCGCAGAATGACCTCTCTTGGATTAAAAGCTAAAGGAAAGAAAAAATTTAAAGTAACAACAGATTCAAATCATAACTTACCCATTGCTGCTAATTTACTTAATCGTGATTTCAGCACTACTGGACCTAATCAAAAATGGGTTGGCGACATCACTTATATTTGGACAGACGAAGGATGGCTATATTTAGCCGCTATTATTGATCTGTATTCAAGGGCTGTCATTGGTTGGTCTATTCAGCCTACCATGACGCGTGAATTGATATGCGATGCGCTTATGATGGCGTTATGGCGACGCGGGTTTCCGCGCGGTGTACTTTGTCATTCAGATCGTGGCAGCCAATATTGTTCTGAGGATTATCAGAAAATATTGAAAGAATATGGCCTTATCTGCAGCATGAGCCGCAAAGGTAACTGCTGGGATAATGCTTGTGCAGAAAGTTTTTTTCATACTCTTAAAACTGAATTAATTTATAGTGAACGATATAAAACAAGAGAAAGCGCTAAACAAAGTGTTTTTCAGTATATTGAAGTGTATTATAATCGGGTTCGCCGGCACTCCTCTATTGGTTCAATTGCACCAATGGTGTTTGAGAATCAGCTGAGAAATGTCGCATAGCTGTGTCTACAAAGGTGGGGCAAGATCAACATGATATACTATAATTAGTAAGACAGAATACTATAGCCACCCCTCTTTACACATAACACTATTGTCTAATATCAATTTTATGACGCATCCTAACTTCAAATACAATAGTCATCTTAAAAAAAACTTTCCAACAATCTTGGCAATTCTTCAATTAAATAAAATGGAATAGACAACAAACGATAAGACACTGACTCACCACTATTTAACTTAACCTGCACGGGTGTAATACTACACTCACCACTATAAATTCGAATAGCAAAATTAAATCCTCTCTCATACATAAAATAATGTAATGAGCGTAAACTCCCTACATTTCCTGCCTTTACTTCAATAGGAATAATGTTATCGTTATATTGAATGACATAGTCAACTTCTGCATTACTTTGTCCTTCACGTTGCCAATAATATAAAGCTGGATCTTGGTAAAATTGAAAATTTTTCCGCAATAATTGGCCGACCAACTGTTCTGCCATTTCACCATTATTGACTAATTTAAGCGGCTTTAAATAAACTGGTTGTGGATTTGTTATGATATTAATCAATCCAATATCAGATAAAATAATTTTAAAATAACGTAACTTTGGTTTTGCACCCAGTGGTACACCATCTGCAACAACTGATTGTACACGATGAATAACGCGCGCCAACTCTAACAAAGATAGTGCGTTTGCAATGGTTTGACTTTTAATGTCAGGGTTAACTTGGGTGTATGAAAATTTTTTCCCTAATAACCGCGGAATAGCAAGCATCGTTTCACGTAATCGTTCTGGTGCAATTCGTGTTGGATATTTTGCAAAATCATTTTGATAACCCGTTAATAAATCTTGATGAATTTGATTAACACGCAAATAGGAATGTTCTACAATCCAGCTTTGTACTGCTTCTGGCATCCCACCAACAAGACAATAGTTTTCAATTGCAGCCATAAGCGTTTGATGAATTGCATCAGGAATCGGATTATCTAATGTTGATCTTCTTAAATACTGCGTCAACATAGTTTGTTGATCTGCTTCTAAAAATTCTAAAAATGATAAAGGTTCTAAATAAAAAAACTGAACACGACCAACTGGCATACTAAACGTATGATCATGTAAGACAAAATCAAGCAATGAACCTGCTGCAACAACTGCTAATTCAGGCAATGATTCATAAAACCAACGAAGCTTCGCCAATATATCTGGCATCGCCTGCACTTCGTCTAAAAACAATAGGCAATTAGCGGTTTGTGTTGGTGCAGGTAATAATGTTTCTAAGTTTGACCAAATTAACTTAACATCATTACTTATAAACAAAGAGCGAAGCTCCGGTCTATTTTCAAAATTAATTTCAATCAGCTGCTTATTTTGTGATTTTGCAAGCTCACGTACTAGCCATGTTTTTCCCGATTGGCGAACACCACGTAGAACCAAGGGCTTCCTATTAGCTTGCTTCAACCATTCTATTAATTCAAACAACGCTTGTCTAATCAATATCTTATCCTTTATCTGGGTATTTTTGTGCTCACTAATACACCTTAATGGTAACTTTTTGTGGGCATAAATGGAAGGATATTTTTATAGTTATTACAAAAACCCTACCGGGACCTGCACTATATTCGGTGTTAACCATTCCACTTTATCACCGTGATTAATCACCATACCAAAAGGCAAATGATGCGCCTCAATAAAATCGCTTAACGTCGATAAATTTTTTCGCTTAATCATTTTACCAAATTTTATTTCGATCGGTAAAATTCCAAAATTTCCTTCTAATATTAAATCAATTTCAGCACCGCTTCTTGTACGATAATAATAAGGCTGAAAATTTACAATCCCTGAGTCTTGCATGCCTTTTAATAATTCCTCTATCACAAAACTCTCAAATGATTTACCAACCATAGGGTCTGAAAATAATTGATCTAAACTATCAATCCGTAATAAAGAATGCAGCAAACCAGAATCTCTTATATAACCTTTGGGTGCCTTGATAACGCCTTTAGTTGCAGTACTTTCAAAACTAGGCAGTTGACGCCATAAAAATGTTCCACTTGCAATTTCAAGATAATGTCGTATCGTTGGCTCACTCACTTCTAATGCTCGAGCTAAGTCACTTTTATTTAAAATAGTGCCGGATAACTTACCTAACATCATTATAAATCTTCGAAAATTAAGCTTATTAAGTTTAGGAAATAGTTTCGCAATATCACGATTAATATAAGTGGCCTGATAATTTGCCATCCATGTTTCATAATAGTTAATATTTTTTTCCTGCAACTTATAAAATGGTTCTGGATATCCTCCTCTCAACCAACATGTTTGCAGTTGAGTAGTTGTGAGCGGCACACGATCTATCATTAAATTTTCTTTTAATAACTTATCTTTAAATACATTGTAAAATGAACTGATTGGACGATGATAACATTCATTTGTTTTTAATGTTCCTAATTCAATAATCGCAATTCTTCCTGCTAATGTTTCTGATGCATGCGACAGTAATTCTACGCTACTTGAACCTGTAATAATAAAGCGCCCCATTTCTTCGCGTTGTTCATCAATAACGCCACGTAATATATTAAATAATATGGGTAATTCTTGAGCCTCATCTAAAATAATATGTCTTGGATTTTGGGCGAAAAAAAATTCGGGATCATGTGTGATCTGATCATAATGGCTTGGTTTTTCAAGATCAAAATAAGTAAAAGTAGGCGCAATTGCTTTTGCTAATGTCGTTTTTCCTACTTGTCGTGCTCCAATAATAGCCAAAATAGGGAAATTATTGATTAAATCAATGGCATAAGATGAAATATTTCTGTGTGAAGGCGTTATTGGCATGACTTTTACCTGTAATTTTCAAAAGATAACTTTGAATTTTACAGGTAAAATAGATAAAAAGAAAGCGATCTCTCTCGTATTAATAAGCATTATTTACATAAGCTTTAAGTAAGCCATTCGTTGCTTTATTATCTACAACAAAACGCTAGCCATACCTAAGAGACATTAAAAGCTGCCATTCATTTTTAATTTAATGGCAGCGAAATGATAATAGATTTAAAAATTATTTTTTTGGTGAAAATAACGCTGGGCCTGTACTCATATTTTCTGTCGGAGATGATGCTGCTGATTCTGATTTAGATTTAGCTAAGGCCTGCCACATTTCATGTTGTTTACTCTTACGTTTAGACCATTCGAAGTTTTTCTGCGGTCTTTCACGCTCAGTGTTAAACTTAGCGTCAGACTTAACTTCAAGCTCAGGCTTAATTATAGCCCCAAGCTCAGGAAACCTAGCTATACACTTATCTACAAACTTCTTTACTTCCGCCGACATCGGAACCACCATAGCGTTTTTACTATCAACCTGCGATGAAACAGCTACTTTAATCTGTTTTCTTAAATCAGCTACATTTGTTTTAAATTCTTGTATCTTTCTATTAATTTCGCTAGTCATTGAATCTATATTAACGCAATAGCCGCGCACGAGAGTGCTTATGTTACAATAAGCATCATGAGAATGCTCACCTAAATTATTTTCTTTGCTCTTTATACTTTCATTTTGCTCCATCATCTCTTTTTTTATACTTTCAAAAAAAGGGTTGAAACCTGCAATGGTACCTGTAATCTGTACTTCACGATACGTAATGTCATCATTGATCGATTCCTTTGCCGCACCATGAAGCACTGCTCGCTCAGCATGTAATGCTAAAATTTCTTTAATAATTAACTCGTTAGACTGATTAACACATCTCTCATATTGCATCATAGCATCAATCACTTCATTCCATGCTGTAACAACATTTTGGTATCCAACAGGATGACTTGCTAAAGTTTTCTCATCAATAACTCGTTTTGATAACCCTGAAAGCATTTTTTTCTTCCGCATGTAGTTTATAAATAAAGTATTATTCTTTAAATGAACCACATTATGACCTATAATCGAAACATTAGCAATAATGCTTTCAATTCATCAAGATCCATGCAGAGACTTAACAATTAATCTTTTTGATACAACCTCTGCTTAAAACACCTTAAACTAGCTCATTTACGCTCTTTTTACACATCAAAATTTCTTTTAAATCAGGGGCTATATTTCTTAATCATAGTTATGTTTAAATCATACAACAACGCTGCCAGTCACATGCCAATAAAAAATAGGGAAAATTTTATGTATGAAGAAAAAAAATTCTAGCTGCATGCTCAGAAAAAATAGATGACGAAAAAAAGTTAGCTAAACTACAAGTATTAGTTAGCGAGAAAGCCATTTGTTACCAATATTTCATTTTGATTATAGGGTTTTTTTAAATCCCCAACTATCTGCACAGCACATTCGGGTTGCAATTTTTGTGAGTAATATCAGGGACTACTCGATAGCCATTGCTTTTTTATCTTCATCATTATCCCAACTTAAGTAAGTTGCCTCACTAAATTGCCCATAACATAAAGATTGGCTTAACGTTGCCTTACCCTTTTGTCGCGAACCACCAATAAAAACCATTTTTTTAGTTAAATCTTTAAAAAAAAAGGGTTGGCAATATCGTTTCACGGCTACTTTATCCTATACTACAAAATGGACGCGTCTATTTTGTAATATAGGATAAAATAGCCGTAACTGCAAATGCAAAACTTACTCGCTGATACCAGAACTAGAATCTTGACTCGCTTCTGGACTTATCTCAATCTTCACTATTTTCCACTCTCGATTTATTTTTTTAAACTCATAGTAAAGCTTAATTTTTTCTCCGGTATCTGATATTAATTGCGCCTCAAGTTTTGCAGATTCGGAATTAAAATCATTATATTTTGAATCAGGAAATTGAATTGAATGACCATGACTAAACTCAGGATGTTGTTTTACAAAATCATTAAAATCACTCGAAGAAATCGATTCAGAAGATTCATAAGAGTAAGCTTCATCAAGTTTATTTTCTTGAATCGCAGACAGTTGTTTTTTAGCTACATCTTTTACTGTGGTTTCAGTCAACATCATCATGCCAATGAAACCAAAAGCAGTAATATAAATCGTAACAAAAAAACTGACAAAACAAGCCATAATTATTGGGAAAGCTTGATTTCTTTGACACTCAACATAACGACCTTGTGCATCCGTGAAATTTTTACAAGGAATAGAATAGTAATCATAAACATACCAAATGCCAAAACCACCAAATGTGAGTAGCATCAGAATTCCTGTGCCAATTTTTCCAACATAAAAACGATGAGCACCCAAATAACCAAGAAAAATACACAGTACCCACGCCGTAACCCCAGAGCAAGGGCTAATGACCCCTTCTGCGGTTTGCTTGCTGCCACAGATAGGACAAAATAACATTGTAGTATCAATATCTTTGCTACATTGAGCACATGCTTTAGTCGTCGTCATGGGCAACCTCATAGGAATGATACATGTACTAATAATAACATATTTAGATTAAAAAGTTCGGTGGGCACGCTGCGCTTTGCCCACTCTAGATGCCAGCTAGAAGCATGCTGGCATGACAAAGTCGTAGTCGTAGGGTGGGCAAAGCGGCGTGCTCACCGAACTCTTTGACCACTGAGTAGTTACTTAAACATAGGATAATCGGTATAACCTTTTGCACCACCGCCATACAATGTAGCAGGATCCAATTCATTCAATGACGCATTTTGTTTAAATCTTTCAGCTAAATCAGGATTCGCAATATACAATTTTCCAAACGCAACTAAATCAGCGTAAGCACTTGAAATTGCTTTATTTGCCATCGATAAATTATAACCATTATTTACCATCCATAAACCACTAAACTCTTTGCGTAACGCTGGAAAATCAAAATCATTAGATTCACGAGAACCACCTGTTGCACCCTCAACAACATGAACATACGCCAGCTTTAATTTATTTAATTCACGCACCAATGGAAAATAGACAGCAGCCGGCGAAGAATCAAGAGCATCATTAACTGGAGTCACAGGAGAGAGACGAATACCCGTACGATTTGCGCCAATTTCCGCAATAACAGCCTCTGTTACCTCTAAAGCAAAACGCAAACGATTTGTTATCGAGCCACCATAATTGTCCGTGCGATGGTTAGATTGATCGCTTAAAAATTGCTGAATAAGATAACCATTGGCCGCATGAATTTCTACACCATCAAAACCAGCTGCCATTGCATTGCGTGTGGCTTTACGATAATCATCAACAATACTCGGTATCTCATCCAACGTTAAAGCACGTGGAGTACCAATTTCAGCAAACGTGCCATTTTCAATATACGTACGCTGATTTATCGGCGCAATGGCAGAAGGCGCAACAGGCGCAATGCCACCAGGCTGCAAAGTAGGATGTGAAATACGACCAACATGCCATAGCTGCAAATACATTGCCCCACCTTGGGCATGCACTGCATCCGTTACTAATTTCCACCCAGGGATTTGTTCCTTGGAATAAATCCCTGGTGTCCAAGCATAACCTTTTCCCGTTGGTGAAATTTGCGTGGCTTCAGAAATAATTAAACCCGCATCCCTTGCTCGCTGGGCATAATATTCTGCGTTCAATGATTGGGGGACATCTGTACCATGAGTTGCGCGATTGCGTGTCAAGGGTGCCATGACCATCCGATTGCGTAGCACACGGTCGTTCAAGCTAAGCGGAGTAAACAATGTTTTTTCATTCATCGTGATCACCATCCCTTTTGACTTAGCCGTAGTCTACAACAAAAAAATAAAAGTGAAAAGTCTCAATGCAAATATTTTTTATTACTTATCCACAAACTATTTTTGAAAAAAATATTTTTACCCGACATATCTTTATTCTGGTTCTGTTTCTGATTAAGAAACAGTTTCGAAACCGTTTCAAAACCCTTTTAAAAAAGGCTAAAAATTAACATAAAAAAAATGCTATCTTAACAATAAAAAATTATTTTTTAATTGCTTAAATTAACAATTAGATTCACAATAGAAAAATCAACAAGGATAAATTATCATGACAATAACTTGCTTAAATCAAAAAACATTTTCAACTCAAGAAGTCACGACGGAAAATCAATCGCTACTGAAAGAAACTATTTGGATTGATTTACTGTCGCCATCAAAAACAGAAGAAACTCAAGTTGAGCAAGCGCTCAATTTAGATATTCCTACTCGAGAAGAAATGACAGAAATTGAATTATCCAGTCGTCTTTATAAAAACGCTGACACCTTATTTATGACAGCAATGATGATTGCACAAGCTGACTCTCTTACTCCTGCTCTTGACCCGATTACCTTTATTCTTACACCACAACAATTAATTACACTACGCTACATTGAGCCACAATCATTTAAATTATTTAATTTACGCTTAAAAAAACTCGATATATCACAACACAACTCAACTACTTTGTTCATTGAATTACTCGATACTGTTATTGATCGTCTTGCTGATATTTTAGAACTTATTGGTCGTCGCTTAGATGAATATTCAAAAACTATTCTTCAACCACAACACTCAGCTGCAGAAAAATTAGATTATCGCCATCTACTACAACAAATAGGCAGCCTAGGTGATCTTAACACCAAAACTCGTGAAAGCTTGGTCACCTTTAATCGCTTGATTACTTTTTTTTGGCAAGCTGTCAGCTCAAAAATAACGAGCGAAGAAAATTCACGCTTGACCAGCTTAAGCAAAGATATTACTTCACTCAGCGATCATCCTAACTTTCTTTCTACTAAAATTAATTTTTTACTAGATGCCACCTTAGGCTTAGTCAGCATTGAACAAAATAATATAATTAAAATATTTTCCGTCGCCGCCGTTATTTTTTTACCGCCAACTCTCATTGCCAGCATTTATGGAATGAATTTTCATTTCATACCCGAATTAAACTGGAAATATGGTTATTTATTCTCTATTGGAATGATAATGCTTGCTGCTTGGTTACCTTATAAATATTTTAAGTATCGGAAATGGTTGTAAAATGGTACTAAATTCATAACGAATGATAGCGCAAAAAATAATCAGATATCAAGATAAACTGATAGAACCTCATCCCCTAACGTATTTTAACTAAATATCACGATTGATCAATAAATATACTGGCAATGATCGAATTTAAGCTATATAATGTACTGAATTTATCACTAAAGAGCTATTATGCGCATAACTTCGCTCGGACTCACACAAACAACTCCAACACAAACTCCACGCACCATTCTTTATCGACACCCACAAATTAATGACCTGCAATTTACTTTTACAAAAAATAAAACCGAAAAAGACATTGCAGAAAATTTTCAGAGCTGGCTAAAAAAGACAACAGGTGACGGCATGTTAAGTCGCCTACTCAATGATATAAAATTACTCATTAATGAAGAAGTTTTTTATCAGTTTATGAATCCTTCACGAATTTTTCCTATCTATGACTATACCGAGGAAGACCAACAAAAATTTCTTGAAAGTAAACAAGCCGCTAATCGCCAAGCGAGTTGTCGACTCGATGTAAGCACACAACTCCCACTCATTTTATCAAATGAATGGACCAAAGATTTTATTAAAACATCAAGCCCAACATTCCCGCAAAATTTAGCAGCAATTGAAGATTATTTAAATAATACGTACCGTATGGCGCTAGATATACTTCTCGATGAAAAAAATAAATTTGAACCCTGGGTCAGCAATCTCTTAGGCGTTAAAGATCTAGAACATGAACTAAAACAAAATAACGCTAACCGTCACGCATTGCTTATACAACTGACTGCAGCGCTCGTTATGTGGTTACAAGTTGAATTAAATAAATTTTATGGCATAGAAAACTCTATCATCGATTTAAAAAAATCTCACGATAGCAAAGAAATTGATAAAATTAATTATAATTATTATACTAGCATTGTTGTTTATTGTGTGGTTTCTGACATTAACAACACCGTACTCTCTGAATTTATCACCCATACTCTGCTTGTTCGGAAATCAAAAGGTATAGTTAAAACGGTTACAACACCAACAACCGCCTTAAATCTAAAAGAATCCCCACCTACCTCAACACCCACTAGCGGAAAATATAATCCATCTACCGTCGATGTGTTAAATTTAGATAACTTCATCCAGCAATTCGGCAACCCTAGAAAAATTATTATTGACCAAAACTGTACTAGCAATTCAAATACTAGCTTAGATTCTGTCGCTTGCTACGTATTTTCAACCGAACATCTTGATTCAAACAAAAATCAAATCGCGTTATGCCGTACGGCAAAAGATTTTAGTAATAATAATAGTAATATTACACCGCCGCTGACTTTAGCTACTATTACCCCACTTGAAACCATATTAACCGCTATATCTGATTCCAAAATAACATTCCAAAAAATAATAGTTCCTATCAGTGTAACCGCTGAAATGCATTTCAGAGTGCTGGTTATAGAGCCAACACAAGAAAAAGGTAAAAAAACTAAAGTGGCTTTTTATGACTCAAGGCCGTTTTATATCTTACCCATTAAACAAACTGCTTTTGCAATGATGGCTTATGCTACAAGTTTTATAAGCGCCGCCAAACCAAGCACTCCATCAATAACAGAATCACTCGAATATATAGAAAAAACTTGCCAAACTACTTTTGGTGATATTGATTTTCAACATCAATACACTGCACAACAATTAAATGATATAGATTGTGGTGTTTATGTTACGCATTATTCGCTTAATGCAGCAACTCAAATTCCGCTGCAAATAGATGTTGCTCAATCACGCCAACACGATGCAGAGCGACTTAACAAAATTTTTGATACGGAAGGAAATTCAAATACTGCCGCTATAAAACAAGCTGAAAAAATCTATGTTAGGAAAAATACTTCTGCATCTCATGACTTAAAATCAGCTGTTATATCTGTTTCTGTTCCTGCCAGTAATACAAATAATACTTCTACTCTGCTTTCTCCAGAAGCCATTAAAGCAACATCAGTGTCAGCACAAAAGCAAAATAATCACTCAACAATTACGCTCGCTGCTGCAACAAGTTTAATAACTATTGACACAGCTTTACCAAAAACAACAACTCATGCCGAGGAAAGACATGACTCTTCAGCTTCAACAGGCAACACAAGCAGTGCTTTAGCTTCGACTTCCACACCGATAAAACTATCACCCACAAATCAACCACCTGAAAGCAATACTCCATCACCAACAACAACTATAACTCAAGAAACAATTACAACTTCTATTCCTGCGCCCACCCCAACAGCAAATTCACTCACTACATCATCAATCACCAAAAAACAAGAAACCAATGCTCTTAAAGAAAATATAATTTCTCTAGCGCAATGTTGGCTTTGGATTAAAGAGGGAGTGAGATCAGTCAGTAGTTTTATTAAGCGGCATCCGATTTATTCTGCTGCCACTTTAACATTCACCATGGCAGCTATTTTTTTCACTGGAGGCACTATATTAGTTGTGCCTGCTGCTTTTGCAATATTGGCTTCAATAGGTGCAGTAGCTGGAGTCATCTTGGGATTTTTAGCGCCACTGTTTGATAAAAATATCAACCAAAAAAATCATCACAGCAATTCTGGTTTCTTAGGCTTTTTATGTATACTTGGAGCCGGTGCCGTATGCGGCTTAGCCTTTAGTGCATCACCGATTGCTATGCTTATTTTTGGTTGTATCGGTTTAGCGACAGGATTAATGACAATTTATGCTGGAATAAAAACAGGGATGATTCGTTATCTTAACTATCATAAGCCATCAATCACTTTAGCCGTTAACTCAGAAAATATTGCACACAGCTCTACATCCAACCAAACAATGCCTACTAGTTATTCTTCAATTTTCCCGACAATAGGAAAAAGCTCCACATCAATTAAACCCAATATAAATAATCCATCCTCACTTCCAACCGCATCAATTACTCTTGCAAATAATAATACATTCTTAACAAAGCGCCTAGCTAGCGAAGATGCAACAACATCTATTGTAGCACCACCAGCAATGCCACCTAAACTATAATATCAATACCTTAGATGCATACTCACCCCTATCACCTAATTTAAGCTCATAGCTTACACGCTGCCCCTCTTTAAGCTCTTTATAACCACTTGCTGCAATCTCAGAGAAATGCACAAAAATTTCTTCATTACCATTATCTGGGGTAATAAAACCATAACCTTTAATTTTATTAAATCGCTTTACTATACCTGTATGCATAAATACTCTTTTATTAAGTTAATATTGTAATAGCGGTTTAAATAACATGAAAGTCCTGCATAATCAAACAGTATTCATCTGTAACGTAACTATTCAGCGGCGAGGGAGCTTGGTGGGCAAAGCGCAGCGTGCCCACCAAACTCCCACTACTCAACTGTTTTATTAACAATTTCAGTTAATTCTTTTATTGAAACAACCTCATTCACTCTTTTTGCTAACTCTCGTGCATTTTTATTTTCAAAAATAACTGTTGGTGTACCATAAACATGGTACAGACGTTTAATTGCCTGAATATCTTTACTGTCTTCTGCTGATACATCCACACGAATTTTATAAAACGGTTGAATTATTTGCTGCACTTTACTATCAAGAAAGAAATTTTTATCCAACAAAACACAATCACTACACCATGTCGCATAAAAATCAACAATAATAGGTTTACCTTGTTTTTTTGCTTCAACAAGCGCTTGCTGCAAACCTGCTTGCGTTGTTACTGTCGTAAACAATTTATCTGCTGTGGTTAGTTGATTAGTGGTAAATAAATTAAATATTAAAACTATGCCGAAAAAAAACCCTAACAGCACCATAGTTTGTATCATATAACGTAGCTTAGCTTTTAAATTCCAAGTCCAAACACTTAATCCAAATGCGGCGCCCACTAATAACAATAACCATAATCCTTTTACTACTGTTTCAGAAAGAATACGTGACAACATCCAAATAGCCATGCCTAACATCATCATACCAAATACTATTTTTACCTTACTCATCCAAGGACCGGTTTTGGGTAAAAACATTCCTTGACCCATACCAAATAATAATAGAGGCACACCCATGCCCAATGCTAAGAAAAATAAAATGCCACCACCAATAACAGGATTACCTGAGTTACTAATATATGTTAGAACTGAAATAAGCGGCGCCGTCACACAAGGTGATGCAATCAATGTCGATAACACACCCATCACCGCGACCCCTACCATACTGCCTGATTTTTGTTGATTGCTTATTTTGTTAATATAATTTTGTAAAAAAGAAGGAACTTGTAATTCAAACAAACCAAACATGGATAGCGCCATTAAAACAAAAATCAAACTAAAACCAATAATAACTCCAGGAGTTTGCAGCACACCCTGTAAAGTATGACCTAAATATCCCGCAGCAACACCAGCAATGGCATAGGTAAATGCCATACTTAATACAAAGGTTAATGAAAGCTGAAAAGACTTTAATGGCGTTATATTTTTATTGCCGACAATAATTCCTGACAATATAGGCACCATCGGAAAAACACAGGGAGTAAATGCCAACAACAAACCCATACCAAAAAATTCAATTAACGTTACCACGGGATGACTCACGTTAATCATATCAACAGTAGCTGCTTGTGCATTAAATGAAAAAACCTTACTCTTTATTTCTTTTCCTTATTATAACTTTATTTCCTATTTACTCTAATGCCGCAGTAAATAATAATTTTTTAGTCATCTCTGACATTCATTTAGATAATACGACTCTCCATGCTATGGAGATTAGCCCTACAGGAAATAATCGAGAAAATGATTTAGACCAAACCACTTTTGAAAAACTTATCACAGAATTAAATAGTAATATAAAAAATGGTACGTTAAATCAACCGAAGTTTATTCTTGTGCTTGGTGACATTGTTGGCCATCATCGCAGCTCCTCGGACAATCTATTAGCAAGTGAGTCGATTGTTTTTAGCCAACTAAAAAAAACGTTTCCCACTACACCGATTTTTTATACTTACGGCAACAATGATTCTCTTGCAATAAACTATGGCCCATTCAACGATGCTAGTCGCACTGATCAATATAAGAGTCCCTATGCAATTGCTAAATTAAAATCGGGCTGGCTTGATGGTTACTTATCAACAGGAAAAATGTGCCGAAATTATTTATATAACTTTCCCTGCATCATTACTGAAGATACCAATAATGGCTATTATTCAGCTTATCTTGACCACCAACTACGTTTAATTTCATTAAACAGCGTACTTTTCTCACCTAATCGCGCACAAGTTACCGAGCAAGATGCAATAAATCAATTACAGTGGCTTGAAGCACAACTAAAAATAGCAAAAGCAAATAAAGAATCTGTTTTACTTGCTATGCATGTTTCCCCTGGAAATAATATCTATGATCACTCAACATTCTGGTTACCTAAAGAACAAGCAGCTTTTTTAAAAATCATTAATACGTATCAAGAAACTATTATTGGTTTATTAGCCTCTCACACTCATGAAGAAGAACTTAAAATTATTAAAAATTCCGCTAAAAATAATATTAGCGGTATCTATTTTACTGCTGCACTCTCTACAGCACATGGAAATGAGCCCTCAGTAAAACTATTTACTTTAGCAAAAAATAAAAATCAATGGCTCTTATCGAATTATACAACTTATCACTTTTCTCTTGAGAACTCTCATCTAATATTTAATAAACTTTATGATTTTAAAACGTATTATTGCGCACCGGGTGATAAAGATGAACTATTTCAGTGTCTCAATAATGTTACCTTGGATAAAATGAAAATATACTTTAGTGCTGGAAATAAAAACTATAGCGGCATCATTAGCTCACCCGATGATATTAATCTTATTGACTATGACTCTTAATTTACAATTTTAATAATTTAGCATATAACATTTGCTCAGTTAATAAGGCCAAAATCGCCATTATTCTGGGCGCGGAACGATCCCACACTTCATGGGCAGTCAATCGTTTTTCATCCATCTTATTTAATTTACTATGATGCACCGATACTACACTCGTTGAATCTAACGGCGTAATAACACAAGATGATAAAGAATAAATAAGCATCATACTAACACTCAGTTTAATTAGCATCTTCATATAAAACTCCTAAGTTATTGACAATTCAGGCCATTAATTTTAGACAAAAAAAAAGCCGGGCTTGTTTCCAAAACCGGCTTTTTTTGTCTAATCTAAAAATAAAAAAACCTGCGCTAGGCAGGTTTCAGATACAAAAATGATATTATAGAGATTTTATAGCAGTTTTGTCATTACAAAGCAAGAACTATCGGCAGTTAGCTCAACCTCATCACCAGTAGCAAGTGAATGAATAGACGTAAACCAAACCTTAGGCTCATCAGAGCGAGGAGTATATTCGCCACGAGCAATAGCAAGCGTACGCTCTCGGATTTGCTTTTGCGACATAATGCCAATCCTAACTGTTTTCATATTACTGCTCCTGTTCAAGCCCTATTGAATCAAAACATTATCAATAAGCCGAGTATTCCCCAACCAAACCGCCCCTAACCGACGCTGCCACTTATCTACTATATAATCTACTTTAAAACCTAATTGATTTAATTCAGCCATAATTTTTTCACAACTTAAAGCACTACTAAGTAACCGAGGAAAATGTGCGGCGAGCTCGCGCTCTGCGCTGCTTAAGCGTGAATTTCGTGAACTCAGAGCCACACCATCTGCTGCTCTAATGGTTTCACAAACAATAATATCCGTAGTAATAAAAAGTGCCGCCACCATTTTTTTCACTAATAAGCATTGTTGAAAATCTTTCTCCCCAAAATAAGCACGAGCGGGAGCAACCAAATTAAGTAATTTTAATACTACAGTTAACATCCCATTAAAATGCCCAGGACGATAATAACCCTCTAACTCAATGCTAATCTGCGTTTCTGTTAGCTGAAAAGTATAATCATCCGGATACATTGCGTGTGAATCAGGCAGGAGTAAATAATCTATATAAGCATTTGCTAATAATTTTTTATCCTCTGTTAACGTACGAGGATATAAATCAAAATCAGTGGCTTGATTAAACTGCTTAGGATTAACAAAAATACTCACGACCGTTATATCGTTATCAACTACAGAACGATTACATAGACTAATGTGACCTGCGTGTAAATTTCCCATCGTAGGAACATAGCCTACTGTTTTATCGCCAGGAAGTTGTTTTCTAATTTTTTGCCATTCATTTATATTAGTAATGATATGCATTTATTATAATCCTCAATGTATTATTAACGTGCATAATACACGGTATTTTTCTTACAATAAACTATCGCCGTAATTGGTGGGCACGCTACGCTTTGCCCACCCTACAAAAGCATTACAATTTTAATATTATATTGGAAAAATGGATTATAAAAAATGTAGGGCGGGCAAAGCGCAGCGTGCCCACCAAACCCTAGCTGCTAAATAGTTACAAATATGAGGAGAAAAACTTGAAGGAAGAAAACATAACCAACAGAAATAAAAGACATCCTTGTCGTTTAAGTCCTATTTCCCCGTTTTGTTGCGCATCCTTCGAGAGGATTTTTGTAATTTCGCCTAACTTAGATTTAAAAGCTGGCTAAGATCTTTGTTGCTTAATTATATTGTTACATAGATTTATTAACGTAATATTAATGATAAATTAACGAAATCTTAAAATTAAAAATAATTCTTATAGCCAAACCCATCCTCATCCATTAAAATGCTAATTTTATAACAATAAAGGGCCTATAATATGAGTAGCAGCCATACGGATATCATAGAAGAATCAGACATCACAGAAAAGCCGGATATCATAAAAGAGCGTAGCGAAAGAAAGCAACATGACTTTAAAGTAAGCTCTTGCTCAATCGAATCAATCAAAGAAGTTACCGACCAAAAACAAATGATGAAACTTTTTTGTCGTCATCGTTCACCTACCGATTTTGGTCGAATTATCAAAGTTACTCACTCAACGAGCCACCACACGGGAATTGTCGTTTTAAGCGCCGCATTTACTAAAGTGACGTGGGACAAACAAAGAATTCATGCTTTAATTTATGCTGGCTTAAGTAGCATGAGCTATGGACACTCCTATAAAACTAATTTTGATATTCAACATTGTCAACTTCCTATTACTAAGCAATTTTTTGTGGATCCAAAAAGTGACTTTAAAGGAATGTATTTATTTGTTGAAAAAACAAATAGCCAAATTTTACTTTCATTCAGATTTCGTAGTTCATGTTCTTATATTCAATCAGGCTCGTTAGCCGGCATTTTCGTTCCATTTGACGAGAAAGAAGTTACTATCGATGAAAAATACTATAACCCGGCTACCATTAAAATTGACCCAAGATTATTATCACCAGCCACATCTAAAGTACAATCCGCAATAAAAGCATGGGATGCAATTAATAAAAAATTTATTGCTGCACATACTCGTTCTTTTGAGGCTTATCACAAGCAACTGTCTTGAAAATTAAATCTCAACAGCAGTTGCTGCACGCCATAATTCATTATTTTTAATCATAGCATTCATAATAATTAATAACTTATGCAAGCAAGCAGTAATAGCCACCTTTTTCTTTTTACCCGCATCGCATAAACGTTTATAAAAGCTTTTAATTTGAGGGTTGTGCCGAATAGCGACTAAGGTACTCATGTAAAGACTATTGCGTACAGAGACTCTTCCACCCCAGATAGTACGCTTACCTCTCAATGTGCCACTATCGCGGTTATAAGGAGCTAAGCCAACCAAGGCGCTAATCTGCTTTGAGTTCACGCTTCCTATCTCGGGTAAATCTGCGATGATTGTAGCAGCAACTACACAGCCAACCCCTTTGATACTTTTTAGCAAAGCATTTTTTTGTGCATAATCAGTGTCCTGTTGGATAGATTGTTCCAGTGCTTCATTAATAGATTCTAATTCTTTTTCCAATGCTTTAATAATTCGTTGAATTGATTTTTTTAGTTCATTGCTTGCTTTATCTAGTCGATTTTTTTCCATAGTGATCATCTCAATAATCTGACGTCTTCGTGCATTAAGATCAGCTAATTTCTGCTGATTATCATTGTATACCACGTTTCCTGAAGGCTGTATTTTTTCTGCAAATAAAGCAATGACTTACGCATCAATCAAGTCTGTCTTAGCCAGTTTCCCAAGTGCTTTTGCAAAGTCTCTGATTAATCTAGGATTAACAACAGAAACTCTAAAATTTGCTTTTTGCAGCGATTGGGTAACTAATTTTTCATACCCTCCTGTTGCTTCCATCACAATAGAAACCGGGGAAAATGATTTTAATTTTTCGCTCAATTTCTGTATTCCTTTTGTATCATTTTTAAATTGCATATACTTTTTATGAGGTAAAATATACACGTCCAACAATGCTTTAGAAACATCAATGCCGATATAGCTTTTTTTATCCTGAACCATCATAATATTTACTCCTTTAGCACTCAACCTTGTAGGTACGGGATCCAAAGTCCCAGGCAACTGTACGAGTTAGTTAAGGGTGGGAAGTGACGATCTCGCTTCGCTACGGGCTTGTAGCCCTAGGATCTTACGATCTATCACTTCCCTTTTTATTACCGTACAACGATAATAAGAACACTTTATTTATATCATGATTTCAAGACACAAGGATCTTCTAACAAAAACCCTTTGCCACCAAATAATCGCTTGTAATATAGCCTTAAGTTCAACAACCCCAAGGAAAATATAAAATAATGCTAAGCTCAACCCCTGATACAACCACTCGCTATATGCACTCAGTATTTGACAAACTAAAAGAAAGCTTTTATCAAATACCCTCTAATCCCGATGCACTTGATTGCGTTTTTTCACAACTAAAATTAAAACCTTCCGGCTTTCAATCGCCAGAAGAATTTATCCAAGCACAAACTCGCATTCGTGTTCCTATGGACGGAGGCCCAGGTTATGGTAATCAAGCAGCGACTATAAATTTAATTAATCGCTTGTCACAAATGGGCTTTCGTGGTGTTATTGAACTGATCCATTCAAAACAAATTTTAGATAAAATCCATACATTATTTTCTATATCACCCAAAACAGAGAAAAAAACATTTCCTCACCATAACTTAACTATTGAATTAATCGACATAGATGAGCTTGTTATTCGTCGACGCGAGAACCAACTTAACACCGTTACCCTAGCCATAACAGGTGCCGCTGATATCAAACTCCCTTTTTCTTTTCTCAATACAAAAATGGTTGTTCATTTGTCTGCTTATTATCGACAAACGCTAGGAGACACTAGCATTTTTCTCAAAAATAATGATGTTGAAATTATTCAAGAAAATAGCAAAGATACAGCACTTATTGTCCCTATAGCTACTCTGCAAGAAGTGGAAGAATACTTAATGAGTGATAGCGGAAAAAACGCTCTAACTACAAAAGCTTCAGCATTATTGTCTTTCATCACCGCGCTGAAAAAAAGAATATTTTTTAATTTTTTACCTGCCTATGGATATCCACTACATGAATTATCAAATCATTTTTTAAAATTATTATTAGGCGCTAGATTTGCTCAACTTAATAGCTCAATAAAACCTTTAGTGATTGGTTTATTTTTTAATGCCTCAACATTAGTTCGCGACTTACAAGAACTTCTTCGTGGCATCAACCCAACAGTACAATACCAAGAAGCACTAACCGCAGAAGAACAATTAAACTTACAAATAGCAGCTGATCTTGAATTTTTAGAATGGGCCAATGTTACCCAGGTATACACACTTAAAAAAAGCGCTATCGTCATATTTAATCTAGGCTCTTTACCCAAAATTATTTTTGATGCCCTATTTTCACATAAAGCTAGCAACACATGGCCATCAGTACGAGAAGGAGCAAGCTCTTTAACTACATTACTACGATCAGGCAAACCCCACTTACACTGTGAATACAGTACTCGCTGGGAAATTGATATGCACTTAGCTGATCCAGTGCTACAAAAAGAACTGAAAGCATTATCTCTCTGCTCTGATGACTACTCACCTGTCTTTGATCAAATAAAAGCAACAGCCAAATTTATCCTAGAATCAAACAACAATAGCTCGCCCACCTCACGATTTTTTATTCGCCAAAAAAAATATTCTTCACAACCGAAAAATGATCGCATCAAAAATGCTTTAGCTGCAGCAATGCATCTAAGCACTTATGAAAGACCGTCCCAACTATCTCCTATTCTTCAGCAACGTTTTTTTGACTGGAATACGCTATCAATGATCAATCAAAAATCAAGCTTTACACCGATACAACCTTGCATTTGCCTTCCTCACTCAAAACCACCTTTAGAACAAAATTATTTCCCATTGAATGATTATTTAATGCTGGGACAAGTTGGATTACATCAATGGAAAAAAAGCCATCACTACTCACACCGCTTATCTGCATCACAACGAGAACAATTAAAAATATATCAAAAAAATATTAATCGTATTGCCGACAGCTTTGTCTGGCAACAAAACAATTATATTGCTAGCACGCCAATATTAGAAGATAGTTTTAATTTAGTTGAAAAACTTCTTATCTCTCTCAAGCAGGACATTAAAAAAGTACTGGCTAAAAATAGAATTACCAAAAAACTGTATCAAGAGATTGAATATGACTACCAGCGTTTACAAACAAACTTTCATCATATCGCTAATAAGAATCATTCACTTAAACAATTATTAAAAAAATCAAACATCAAACAAGCACGCAAAGAACGCCGTATGCAACAAGCTAATTCAAGCCTATTTAATCAGCCTAAAGCAACTGATCACCCACGTCCGAGTTATAAAACTAACAAAGCACAAGCATTTCTTAAACAGAATAGCGCTACAAATCCTAGCCAAAATCAATCATTATTGTGGAATGAACGTAACGTGACACAGAACAGCGCGTTAGCATTTAACATGAGCAATCCATTGCTATTAAAAAAGTAATTGTTCAGTCGGTGGGCACGCTGTGCTTTGCCCACCCTACATTTTATAATTTATTTATTATTGGTAGAATTATTTTTTTCTGGCATCACCACCACTGGCACTACCACTGGAAGATTTAACTTCGTAAATGAACCTATCATATCTTGCCAGGCTTTTTGTGCTGCTTGCTGCGCATCGTTTAAACGTTTCAACATTGCCTGGGTTTGCTCAGGAGACATTGTTTGAACTCCACCAAATCCTGTTACCTGATAACCATGTGTACCATTACCAGTATCAACAATTTGTTGAGTTACTGTAAATCCTGCTGACTTAAGATCGGCTTGTTTTACCCAACCTACATTACCATTTTTAGGGTCGGCAACTTTAGTCCAGTTACTGCCATCTTTTGGTGTAAAAATAAGAATAATGCCATCATCAGAATTCACTGAACCCACTATTTTGGCATCTGATTTAGGTTGTTCAAATAAGTTAATGGGCTTAGCAAAACAAAGAGAGGCTGTCATCATTAACCCCACTATTAAGAATTTAACTAACTTCATAAGATTCCCCTAATTTAATTTAACTAACTATAATTTTAGCTTAATTATTCTTATTTGAGAACAATCCTACTTTAATTCCCTTGAGTTTTTTCTCAGCACCAGCTACAGTTGTAGCATGCCTATCACTAACCAAAATAATTACCTTTTACAGCTAAAACAGCTTATATTAAGCTATACAAAAGGTTGCCCAGTAAAAATACTTTTATTTGGGTCTCAAGCGAAAAACACAACTCATCGTCACTCAGACATTGATATAGCAATACTCCCCATTGCTCCCTTGCCAATTCATTTTATTACTAAATTAAGAGAAAAAATCGAAGAAAGCACTATTCCTTATCATGTTGATTTAGTAGACCTATCACAAACAGATGAAAAGTTTCAAAATAAAGTTTTACAGGAAGGAATCGAATGGAAAGATTAAACGAACGCCTAGAACAAACAGAAAAAGCCTTAAATGTATTTAATGAAATCCTAAATGAGCCGTATTCTAAAATTATTCGTGATGCAGCAATTCAACGATTTGAATTTACGTTAGAGACTATTTGGAAACTAACCCAACGCTATCTTTTACTTCAACATGGCATAGATGCTGGATCACCCAAAGCTGTTATTCGCGGCTCTTTTCAATCTGGATTACTTAATGAAATTCAAACAGAAAATCTTTTATCCGCGGTCGATGATAGAAATTTAACAGTGCATACCTACAATGAACAATTAGCCGAAAAAATTTATCAAAATCTTTTTAAATACCAACCTATTTTTAAATTACTTTTTCAAAAAATTCAAACCGAAACCAAAAACTTAATTCCATAAAATCCTATTATGAATAAAGCCTTCACTAAAGAATCCGATGATGAACCAGAAAAGCCAGAGCAAACCAACGCCCTGCCTGCACAACTAAAAAATTATATGACTCCATATGGATTTGCTCAATTACGCGAGGAATTGCGCTATTTATTACGCGATGAGCGACCAAAGATAGTTGAAACAGTAAGATGGGCCGCGGGTAATGGTGATCGTTCCGAAAATGGTGATTATATTTATGGAAAAAGACGCTTGCGAGAAATTGATAGGCGCGTTCGTTACCTCACGAAGCAAATTGAAAGCGCAGTGATTGTTGACCCTCAACAACAAAAAAATCTTACTCGGGTTTTCTTCGGCGCGACCTTAACTTACCAACAAAAAAACGGTAACCAACAAACCGTAAAACTCGTTGGTATTGATGAAGCAGATTTAGCAAAAAACAAAATCAGTTGGATTTCACCGATTGCTAAAGCACTACTAAAATCACAAGTGGGTGACATTATTGAGTTTAACACCCCCGCAGGAATTGAAATAATTGAAGTGTTATCGATTGAATATAAAGCTGATGAGCAGTCAGAGAGCTTGGTGGGCACGCTGCGCGCTTTGCCCACCCTACAAAAGCCATTACAAAAGCCACAAAAGCATTAGAATCAAAAAATTACAAAAATAAATTATAAAAATGTAGGGTGGGCAAAGCGCAGCGTGCCCACCAAACTCTCCCCACTCTGAATTTTAAAAAAAAAAGGCGTATAATGAGTAGATAACTCACACTAAACGAGGACGCTTATGAAATCTCTCCCTTTAATTGTTATCGCCTCTTGTAGCGTACTAACCGCCTGTGTAACAAGCCCTACAGCTTATTACTCACCCAACGGTTATGTATCACCAAATCAATACTATTACTCTAATTATTATCCCAATGGCTATTATCATCGCGGCTATTACAATAACTGGAATGGAAACAGAGGATATTATCACGGCGGAGGATATCATGGGGGCGGGCACGGTCGTTAACTAATCGTTAGCTATTTCACTGTAGTGGGAGTGAGATTAGACTCTCCCGCAATTTTTTTTATAATTTCTTGATAAATATCGGGGCGTATCGTTCGATGCAATTCAATTAATTTCTGCGAAACTTGTAACGAAGGCGTCGTATTTTTTCCCACGACAACATCACAAATAACATCCTCTGGGATATGAGTATGATAAGCAATCCCCTCTAATGAGTACTCTTCAGACACCAAAATATCCTTAATCACACAACGGATGAAGCTATCTTCAATCATAGTATTTTCCTTATCTGGATTGAATTTTAACAAATTAAAATAATCTTTATTTTGCGAGTGATAAATTTCTTGCAGCTCTTTGCAGATTTGAAAGAGAATTTCTGCCTCTAGTAGATACTTTTCCAATTTAGAAAGTCTCTCTAGTGGCGCTCCTATAATATTGTATAGCGGCTCAAATGTAGACATAACGTGGTATCCTTGCCAATAAACTGTATTAATCGATATAAAAGTGCCGACTGCTGTGCGTTTTTTGCTGATAATGTCATTATAATGACGGCTAGTCAACCGAAATGACACTAAAAATTAAAATAATCTCCAGCAAGCGCTGTTTAAATTTTTATCACATAGTACTTTAAAATATCAGCAATTTAGTGTCGTCATTTATTGGACTTTGAAAAAGAAAAAAACTAGAATAGCCACATAAATTATTTTAATAGAGCACACGAGACTTATGTTTGAAAAACTTTCCGACAATCTAAACTCACTAATGACTGATTCCAATATCAGCGCTGACGAGCTTGCACGACGCACAACAATTCCCGCAAGCACTATTAAAAAAATTCGCAACCGCTATAACCCCAACCCAACTTTAACCACCCTAATGCCATTAGCACAGTTCTTTATGATTACACTTGGACAACTCGTGGGTGATGAGGCATTACCTAAAGATAAAGAGAAGCACTATCAACAGCGTAATCGAGCAGTAAAATATCTACCATTGATTTCCTGGACTGAAGCCATGACCTGGCCACAACGCAGCAGATCATCATTTACCGAGATTTTAACTGAAAATAATCATAATACAGATTCCTTTGCTATCACTGTGGAAGATGACGATTGGAAAAATTTGCCTAACGGCACAATATTATGCGTCGACTTAGCAATGAAACCTACGCACCGCGATCTCATTATCGTCCATAAAATCGGCCAATTAGTGCCATCACTAAAGCAAATCATGTTTGATGAAGAACAAATTTATTTAAAACCCGTCGTTCCAGGATACAGTGTCATCCCTCTTACACTAGAACATCGAATTATTGGCGTGGTTACCGAGTATAAAAAAATGTTAAAAAAAGTGTAACTATTCAGCAGTTCGGTGGGCACGCTGCGCTTTGCCCACCCGACTAGATGCCAGCTAGAAGCACGCTGGCATGACAAGATTTCGTAGACAAAGCGCAGCGTGCCCACCAAACTTTGAACGCTGAATAATCACCTTCATTCTTGAACTACCCTCATCACTTACTGTATAATACTCGATCTATGGCTAAATCAACTTTACAATCACTTTCCATCGAATTACTGATACGTGGCAAATACCAACCTCGACAGCATTTTGATCCCGCCCAACTCCAAGAGCTGGCTGAATCCATCAAAACAACTGGCGGCTTGCTGCAACCCGTTGTTGTTCGGCCCATAAAAGAAGGTAAGTTTGAAATAATAGCGGGCGAACGACGTTGGCGTGCTAGCCAATTAGCCGGATTTTCTGAAATCAACTGCCTCGTCAGTCACTATTCTGATGAACAAGCATTACAAGCAGCAATCATTGAAAACATTAGCCGCACTGATTTAAACCCCATCGAAGAAGCACAAGCTTTTCAACGTTTAATCGACGAATTCAAGTATTTACACGAAGAAGTCGCCGCTGCAGTAGGCAGATCACGCACCTCCATCACCAATGCTTTACGCTTACTAAAACTGGATCCACGCGTCCAACATTTAATAATCAGCCAACAATTATCTGAAGGCCATGGCAAAATTCTCGCCGGCATTCCCTTACCATATCAATTCCCACTAGCAGAACGCAGCATAGAAAAAGGTTGGAGTGTACGCACTATTGAATTTGAAGCTAAAAAACTACAACAACCACAAAGCAATAATGACGGTCCCTACAATGATATCAACATTAAACATCTTGAAACATCGCTCTCTGACCATATTGGCAATAGTGTAAAAATTGATTGTGAAGAACGAGGCGGTGGATACGTTAAAATTCGTTTTAACAATATTGATGAGCTAGAAGGACACTTTGAGAAATTAGGCTTTAACTACGAAAGCTAGTCACTACCTCATGCCGATAAAGATAATTTGCGAGGAAGCCAATGGCATGGCAAGCTATAGAGAAATGTAACTATTTAGCAGCCAATTATTTCAATGGAATTACCATGATCAAAATGACTCTTGTAGAAATTGCACAACAATTAGACTCCGCAAGATCCACCCAAGACACTGAATTTCAAGGTTTTAGCACTGATACCCGCACCCTGTCTGCCAATAATTTATACATAGCTATCAAAGGAGAAAACTTTGATGGCCATCACTTTATTGCCGAGGCCTTAGCAAAAAAAGCCAGCGCTCTCGTTGTTAACCACCCTGTAGACTCTCCCCTACCACAACTCATCGTACCCGATACCATTGCCGCACTCGGAAAAATCAGCAGCCTTTGGCGCAACCGCTTTCAGTTACCTCTCATTGGTGTCACTGGCAGCAATGGAAAAACAACATTAAAAAATATGGTAGCCGCTATTTTATGCGCCCAAACTAAAAACAATGCTGAAGTGCTCGCAACAGAAGGAAATCTTAATAATAATATTGGTGTTCCCTTAATGTTAGGCCGTTTAAGCAAACAACATCGCTACGGTGTGATTGAAATGGGAATGAATGATTTTGGTGAAATTAATTATCTCACTCAATTAGTAAAACCACATATTGCTATTGTCAATAATGCTGCAACTGCTCATCTACAAGGATTAAAAAGTGTTGCAGGTGTTGCAAAAGCAAAAGGTGAAATTTTTTCGGGCTTAGATGCCACAGGAATTGCTATCCTAAATAAAGATGATGTCTTTTTTAATTACTGGCAAGACTTAGTCAAAGATAAAAAAATATTTACTTTCGGCTTAAAAAATCCGGCTGATATCACCGCCACCTGCATAGACGCTACTAAAACCCTGCTCCAAACCCCAAAAGGTAATATCGAAATTCAATTACCGTTATTAGGATTACATAACATTATGAACGCACTGGCTGCTACAGCCGCTACCTTAGCGTTAGATATCAGTTTAGAAACCATTAAAAAAGGCTTAGAAAACGTCGTACCCGCTCCCGGACGTCTGCGCTTACATCATTTAGCATCGGGAGTAAAAATTATTGATGATACTTACAATGCGAATCCAGCTTCTGTAACTGCAGCCATTAATACTTTAGCAACTCTAGCAGGAGCACGTATTTTAGTTTTAGGTGATATGAAAGAGCTAGGCGATGATGCGGCACAATTACATTTTGAAATCGGTGAAAAAGCAAAAAATGCTGATATTCATTACCTATTTACGTTTGGAGAACTATCACGCTCAGCAACAACAGCTTTTGGAAAAAACGCTCAACACTTTACTGAACGTGCGAAATTAATTGCTGAATTACAACAACATTTAAAAACAAATACCAATATCTTAGTTAAAGGTTCACGGTCCATGCAAATGGAAAAAATTACCGTTGAATTACTACCAAAAAATACAGAAAATTCAACTCTACACTCACACTAAGGAAGACTTAAATGGCTATTAAAACTCCTATTACAATTGCCTACGGTGATGGCTGTGGACCAGAAATCATGACAGCCACGTTAAATATTTTAACTGCAGCAAACGTTCCCATTGACTACGAAATTATTGAAGTAGGAGAAAAACTCTACCGCCAAGGTTTTAGCTCCGGCATCCCTGATAGCGCCTGGGAATCACTTAAGCGCACAAAAGTACTATTAAAAGGCCCTATCACCACACCACAAGGTGGTGGCTACAAAAGCTTAAATGTCACTTTACGTAAAACACTCGGTTTATTTGCTAATGTACGCCCATGTATTGCCTATGCGCCTTATGTTGCAACCTATCATCCCGCAATGGATTTAGTTATTATCCGTGAAAATGAAGAAGGCACTTACGCTGGCATTGAACATCGACAAACAGAAGAAGTCTATCAATGTTTAAAACTAGTCACTCGCCCTGGTTGCGAGCGCATCGTTCATTATGCTTTTGAATATGCTCGAAAATTTAATCGCAAAAAAGTAACTTGTTTAACTAAAGATAACATCATGAAAATGACAGATGGCGTTTTTCACGATGTTTTTAACGAAATTGCTACTGAATATCCTGATATTCAAAATGAACATTTAATCATTGATATTGGTACCGCTTTAGTCGCAGCAAAACCTGAACGTTTTGATGTGATTGTTACATCCAATTTATACGGTGATATTTTATCTGATGTTGCAGCACAAGTAGCTGGCTCAGTTGGTCTAGCAGGCTCTGCTAATGTAGGCAATCACATGGCAATGTTTGAAGCCATCCATGGCTCAGCGCCTGATATTGCAGGAAAAAAAATCGCAAACCCTTCTGGTTTATTAAATGCGGCAATACAAATGTTGATTCATATCAATCAACCAGAATCAGCAACGTTAATTGAAAATGCATGGTTAAAAACATTAGAAGATGGTATTCATACCGCAGATATTTATTCTCCTGAACACAGCAAACAGAAAGTGCAAACAGATGAATTTGCCAACGCTGTCATCGCACGCTTAGGCCAAAAACCAACTCACTTTAAACCCGTCACTTACTCTCAAGATGTACGTGCAAAAATAGAATGTTACGGTGATAAAAAAAGAATTCGCCATAAAAAAGAATTAATCGGCATCGATATTTTTATCGATAACCCTCTCTATACACCCGAGCAATTAGGCGAAAAAATTAGCCAAATAAACAGTAAACTACAATTAATCGTGATTACCAGTCGTGGTTTAAAAATTTGGCCTAATAGCATGATTGATGCGCCTTACGCTGGACACTGCAGTTGCCGCTTTCAGTCTTCTGCCGATACGAAAAGTTTAACACCGGTTTCACATCATGAATTAATTGAATTGTTGCAGCAATTTGAAAAAATGGGTTTAGATGTCGTTAAGACTGAAAATCTTTATACCTATGATGGGAAGCTGGGTTTTACTTTAGCGCAAGGGCAATAAAAATAATAGAGAGCTTCGGTGGGCACGCTGCGCTTTGCCCACCCTACAAAATTATGCGTTTTGCCCACCGCAAATCACTATCAACAACTTGCCCGCTGAAGCCGATCACGAATAGCATCCCATGCTTCATCAACAGGCGGCGCCTCAACAATTAATTGTTGAAAGTTTTTTTTATCTAATTTACGCAAGGTATCATACAAATCATGCGCATATTCTGCAGGATTTTCTGACATCACAACAGCATGAATATGCTGAGAAAAATGGATTGTTGCTGTACGTAATAATAATCCAACAGGAAAATTTATTTTTTCTAATACTTGCGGTAAATCTTCCGTTAAAATAATTTTTAACGGTGTTGTCGGAGCATAATGCGACTCTAAAGCACCAGCAACACGCGGAACATTATTTTTTTCCTGCGAAAGAGGTTCTTGCAATACCGCCTCAATTTGTTGACGAGTAATCATTCCAGGACGCAAAATACGAGGAGTAACACCGGAAACATCAACAATCGTTGACTCAACCCCCACCCCACATTGCCCACCTGCAAGAATATAATCAACCCGATCACCTAATTCCTCAAATACAGCCTCGGCTGTTGTTGGACTAAGCCGACCAAAACGATTAGCCGAGGGTGCAGCGACACCGCCGCCCCAAGCACGTAAAAATGCTTGAGCAACGGGGTGAGCAGGAATTCGGATGCCAATCGTCGTTTGACCACCCGTAATAAGATCAGAGACATGAGAAGCTTTATTTAAAATTAACGTTAATGGGCCTGGCCAGAATGTTTGAGCAAGCTGCAACGCTTGAGCAGAAATATCTGTCGCCCAATCAAATAGCTGAGTAATATCAGCAAGATGGACGATGAGAGGATGATCAGCAGGCCGACCTTTGGCTAAAAAAATCTTTTCTAATGCTGCGGGATTTTGAGCATCAGCGGCTAAACCATAAACTGTTTCAGTCGGTAGCGCTACCAATCCTCCCTGACAGATAACATCAACAGCTGTTTGTATATTTTTTTCATTTATTAACATATCGATATAATTTTCTTCTAATTAATAAGCAAACTCTTTCACCCAAACCCGACATCCGGTAATATATAGCCATGGAAAATATAGCCTCCCAAGCCCAAGAAACAATAGCTCCTCTCGCCATCGTGAGAGGGGAGGCCTACAATGCTATGCCAAAAGATCTTTATATTCCACCCGACGCGATGGAAGTGTTACTTGAGGCGTTTGAAGGCCCGCTTGATCTTTTGCTATACCTGATAAAAAAACAAAACCTAGATATCCTAGACATACCTATTGCTGAAGTGACTCGCCAATACGTCGTCTATGTTGATCTCATGAAAGGTTTATCACTCGAGCTCGCTGCAGAATACCTGGTCATGGCAGCCATTCTAGCAGAAATTAAGTCAAGAATGTTACTACCAAAGCCCGAAAGCTTAGCCGGTGAAGAAGCTGACCCAAGAGCAGAGTTAGTCCGTCGACTCCAAGAATATGAGCGTTATAAACAAGCTGCTGAGGAAATCGACAAACTTCCTCGACTGGGGCGAGACACCTACACAGCAAAAGCTGAAATCGAAGAATTAATTGTTGAAAAACCTTTACCTACCGTCGATCTAAAAGAGCTCATGTTAGCATTAGCGGATGTATTACATCGTGTTGAATTACACACCAGTCACAAAATTGAGCTAGAACCACTGTCAGTGCGTGAACGTATGACGCTTATATTAAGCTCATTACAAGAAAAAGAGTTTATCGATTTTTCCGCATTATTTGTCTTAACTGAAGGAAAAATCGGTATTGTTGTTACTTTTTTAGCAATGCTAGAGCTACTTAAACATCATTTAATTGAATTCGTGCAAACAGTTGCATTCGGACCTATTCACTTGAAGGCGGTAATACCATGATGTCCACCATAGAAGAATTACAATGCATTATTGAAGCAGCTATTTTAGTTGCTGGTCGACCCTTATCAAAAGCTGATTTACAAAAATTATTTGAAGAAACAGCTCAGCCTGCTGCAACTGATATTCAAGCAGCCATTAGTAGTTTACAAGAAAAATATCACCATAATAGCGGTATTGAATTACGCGAAACAGCTTCCGGCTTTCAATTTCAAGCAAAAACAGAATTTAGCCCCTGGTTAGCAAGATTATGGGAAGAACGTCCAGCACGATATTCACGCGCTTTTTTAGAAACTCTCGCCTTAATTGCTTATCGACAGCCGATTACACGCGCGGAGATTGAAGATATCCGCGGCGTTGCTGTCAGCAGCAATATCATCAAAACATTAATGGAGCGTGAGTGGATACGTGTCATAGGCCATAAAGATGTACCTGGAAAACCCGCTTTGTATGGAACAACTAAATTATTTCTGGATGATTTTAATTTAAAAACCTTAGATCAATTACCTACCCTGGCAGAAATTAAAGACCTAGAAAATCAAGAAGCCATGCTACAGGTACAGCTCGAATTAACTGATCAAGTAACTGAAGTTACGCCGGAAATTCCAGCACTACCCACAGCAATCGATACTATCGACACTCAAACTGAAACAGAATTTGCTTCTGAATCTGAAACTATAACTGAAGAAACAATAACTGCATAGACGACTAACTCATGAGTGAAAAAATACAAAAACTTCTAGCGAATGCTGGCCTGGGATCACGTCGCCAAATGGAAACCTGGATTACTGAAAAACGTGTTTCCGTCAATGGCGTCATCGCAAAACTAGGTGATCGTATTGAAGGCACAGAAAAAGTCAATGTTGATGGTCGTGAAGTTAAACTGATTAAAAGCAAAACCAAAAAATCCCGTGTTTTAGTTTATCATAAACCTGAAGGAGAAATTTGCTCTCGCTCTGATCCTGAAGGACGTCCGACTATTTTTGATCGCTTACCTTTTTTAAGAAATGGCCGTTGGATTACCGTCGGTCGCTTAGATTATAACACTTCAGGAATACTCTTATTGACCACTGATGGTGAGTTGGCTAATCGTTTAATGCATCCTTCATCCGCTATCGAAAGAGAATATGCTGTACGCATTAAAGGTGAAGTCACACCTAATATGCTTAAAAAAATGCGTAAAGGCGTAAAACTAGATGATGGATATGCCCATTTTGATGAAATTATCGATGCGGGTGGTGAAGAGGAAGGCGCAAACCATTGGTATCATGTTATTGTCAAAGAAGGTCGTAACCGTTTAGTACGTCGCTTATGGGAATCACAAAATCTCACTGTTAGCCGCTTAATTCGTATTCGCTTTGGTTCATTGACCTTACCGCGTGAAATACGGCGGGGCAAATGGACTGAGTTAGAACCAGAAGAAGTATTAGATTTTATGCAGAGTTTAGATAAGGCGTAATTATTCAGCAGCCAGTGGTTTGGTGGGCACGCTGCGCTTTGCCCACCCTACATTTTTATAATTTATTTTTGTCATGTTTTGATCCTAATGCTTTTGTAGGGTGGGCAAAGCGCAGCGTGCCCACCAAACCACTGGCTGCTGAATAATTACAAATAATAATAAAAAAAAACCACCCAATATTTAATTTATTGAGTGGTTGTTTAAAAGGACGCTTAAATTACTTGGTTTTTGCTTCTGTCGCTGCTTTATCAGGTGTTACATTACCAGCGCAATCATCAGCAACTCCACTGACTTTTTGAGTATACTGTTGATCTGTCACATCCTCTTGCGCTACTGCACTTAGCTTAGGTGCTGCACATTGGCAGTACGCTGTCGCCTTAGCTTTAGCTGCATCATCCATTTTAGGATAAATAATATTCCACACGCCCATACAAGAATCAGAAATTTTAGTATCGGTTGCATTACGTAAACCTTCTTTATCTTCTAAAGTGTCCATCGTGCTATGCAATAAAGTTTGCGACATACACACTTGCGCAGCTTTACCCATTTCTGCATCAGTCGTAATTGTCTTAGTTGATGCACAATCACAAAACTTTTCACCAAAATTTTGGAAAGCAACTTTATCAGAAGAATCTCCCGCTCTCTCCATCCAACCTTGAACACAAGATGTTTTAAACGCTGCATTTGCATCAGCAAATGAAGTTAAAGGAATAAAACCAATTACAACTGTAGCAAGAATTGTTTTTAAAAGTGGATTACGCATAAGCCAAACCTCCGTGAGTGACATTAGTAATATCATCTACTAGCATAGCCCAGCTAGATTAAAATCGCCATTGACCAGCAAGCGATTTTTTTAAAACTTTGCCTCGTATTTACACATAACAAGACGAATACGTAAGTTTTTTGGTAAAATCAAATGATTAGGAAGTTTGGTGGGCACGCTGCGCTTTGCCCACCCTACGAAATCCTGTCATGCCAGCGTGTTTCTAGCTGGCATCTAGTAGGGTGGGCAAAGCGCAGCGTGCCCACCAAACTCCCTGATCACTGAATAATTATAAAAAATAAACATATTTTATATTTTAGCTTTTAATTGATATAAAACATCCAAAGCCTCTTTCGGCGATAGCTGATTAGGATCAACCTCTTTTAATAAGCTCATGACAGGGTGTTCTGGCTCTACTTGCGCCACAGAAAATAAATCAACTTGTTGTGGATCCGCATGTTGCTTATAAGCTTGATTTTCTAATTCACGTAATTTTGTTTTTGCTAACTGAATGACTGAACGTGGAACACCTGCTAATTGTGCAACTTGAATTCCATAACTTTGGTTTGCAGGACCTGGATTCACTGTATGCAGAAAAATAATTTTTTCACCATGTTCAGTAGCATCAAAATGCACATTACTCACCGTGCTTATTTCATCAGCTAATGCTGTCAATTCAAAATAATGTGTTGCAAACAAAGTATAAGCTTTAATGTGCGTAGCAATAAATTCAGCACAAGCAAAGGCTAACGATAAACCATCAAATGTACTGGTTCCTCGACCAATTTCATCCATTAATACTAAACTATGCAAAGTCGCATTATGTAATATATTGGCAGTTTCTGTCATCTCTACCATAAAAGTAGAACGACCACTGGCTAAATCATCTGCTGCACCAATGCGCGTAAAAATACGATCAATCGAACCTATGGTTGCTGCACGTGCCGGCACGAAACTACCAATATGTGCCAACAAAACGATAAGTGCAATTTGGCGCATATACGTTGATTTACCGCCCATATTAGGCCCGGTTATCATTAACATACGGTCTTTTTTATTTAACACAACATCATTGGGGACAAACGCTTGTGTAAGCACTGACTCAACCACTGGATGTCGTCCTGCGGTAATAGAAATTCCAGATTCAATTGTTAATTCTGGGCAAGCAAACTTTAAAGTATCAGCACGTTCGGCAAAATTAGTTAATACATCCAACTCTGCTAAACCATGAGCTGATTCTTGTAATAAATTTAATTCTAACAATACTTTTTCTAATAACTGATCATATAATTCTTTTTCACGAGCTAAGGCTTTTTCGCGGCTACTTAAGGCTTTATCTTCAAATATTTTTAACTCGGGAGTAATAAAGCGCTCCGCATTTTTTAATGTCTGACGTCGCATATAATCTGCGGGGGCTTGCTCTGCTTGCAAACGACTTATTTCAATATAAAAACCATGAACGCGATTATAACCCACTTTAAGAGTGGATAATCCCGTACGTTTTTTTTCTCGCTCTTCGAGCTCAATCAAAAAATCGCCCGCATGCTCACTGAGCTTTAACAATTCATCCAATTCAGCATCATAACCTTCGGCAATCACACCACCATCACGAATAGTTACCGGCGGATTTTCCACCAGAGCATGCTGTAAGAGGGTTACTAATGCAGGAAATTCACGAATCCAGGTTGCTATTGTTGCTAAATGTGCAGCACTACATTGCGCTAATTGATCTTGAATTCGTGGCAAAACCACTAACGAATTACGTAGCTCAAGCAAATCACGCGGTCGTGCAGATTTTAATGCTACGCGCGCTAAAATTCTTTCTAAATCACCAATGTTTTTTAACGTATCATGCAATGATAAATAACGGCGATCTGCTAATAAATTTTTAATACAATTTTGTCGCGCAAATAAAATTGACTGATCTCTTAGCGGCCGATTAATCCAACGCTTTAATAATCTGCCACCCATCGCTGTTGCTGTACAATCCAATACAGAGGCTAGTGTATGGTCCTGACCTCCAGCAAGATTAGTCACTAATTCTAAATTGCGTCGCGTAGCTGCATCTAAGATAATACTTTCTTCTCGACGCTCAACATGCAAAGCACGAATATGCGGCAATGCTGTTCGTTGTGTTTCACGCGCATATTGCAATAAACAACCGGCAGCACATAATGCAACTGACATATCGGCACAACCAAAACCCGCTAAATCATGTGTTTGCATTTGCTGAGTCAATAATCTTAATGCTGTTTCGATCTCAAAATCCCACGCTGAACGACGACGAATACCAGAATGGCTTAAATCAATAGTCAGATCTTCACTCACTAATAATTCCAATGGTTTTAATCTTTCTAATTCACTTTGTAATGCTTCAACATCGTTGACTTCCAATAAATTAAAACGTCCACCACTCATATCAAGTGTTGCAATTCCAAAACAATTATTTATCCAATGCACCGCAGCAATCAAGGTATCTGATCCTTCATCAAGAAACGCTGCATCACTCACTGTTCCCGGCGTCAAAATTCTAACGACTTGCCGCTCAACAGGGCCCACGCTATTTTTGGGATCACCAATCTGCTCGCAAATTGCAACTGACAAACCATTTCTTAATATTTTTGCTAAATAAGATTCTGCTGCATGATAAGGCACACCCGCCATCGGGATAGGTTTACCATTCGACTGACCACGAGCAGTTAAAGTAATGTCCAATAACCGCGCTACTTTTTGCGCATCTTCAAAGAACAACTCATAAAAATCTCCCATACGATAAAATAACAACATGTCAGGATGTTCCGCTTTGATGCGCAAATATTGCTGCATCATTGGCGTATGTGCTTTAAGAGAGTTGCTGAGCTGTTCAGTCATGTATATTATCCTTGTGCAGATCTGCTAACGAGAGGGCTCTACCGTGCTTTATACCGCGACTTATCCAGAAGGTAAAGAAACAATAATGCCAACATTAGAGCTCTTGATTGAGCAGTTAAGCCAAAAATTATTAGCCCACCAGTGGAAACTCGCCACCGCTGAGTCCTGTACGGGTGGTGGCTTAGCTTATGCTTTAACCAGTCTCTCCGGTAGCTCCGCATGGTTTGAACGTGGCTTTGTGACTTACAGTAACAGCGCAAAAGAAGAGTTATTAGGCGTACAAGCCAGAACACTCACCACATTTGGTGCTGTCAGCAAACAAACTGCGATTGAAATGGCAGAAGGTGCCTTGCGTCATAGCCAAGCACAAGTTAGTATTGCCATTACGGGTATTGCCGGACCACTCGGTGGGTCGCAAGAAAAACCAGTTGGAACTGTATGGATTGCACTGGCTAGCATTGAAAGTCCGACATCTTGTTTTACAGAAATCTTTTCTGGCACACGGCAACAAATTCGTGAGCAAATTATATTAACCGCTTTAAAAAAAATATTAATCTTTCCCCCTAGCTTTCTCTAATATCCTCCCTATAATAACGTTAAGCTCAAAGCACTCGCTGTATTATCTATTATTAAAATTCCAAACAACCCCCAACTAAAAAGGACACTTACAATGGAAGAAAACAAGAAAAAAGCATTAGCTGCAGCACTCAGCCAAGTCGAACGCCAATTTGGCAAAGGCTCAGTCATGCGCTTAGGCGATTCAGAAATAGTTCGCGATATCGAAGTTGTACCAACAGGCTCACTGGCTCTTGATATAGCCCTAGGTGTAGGCGGCCTCCCACGCGGTCGAGTGGTAGAAATTTATGGCCCAGAATCTTCTGGTAAAACCACACTAACTCTACAAGTTGCAGCATCTAGCCAACGCCAAGGTGGCACGGTTGCTTTCATTGATGCTGAACACGCACTTGATCCCGCCTATGCACAACGCTTAGGTGTGAAAGTAGATGAATTACTGGTTTCTCAACCCGACACCGGCGAACAAGCCTTAGAAATTGCTGATATGTTAGTTCGTTCTGGCGCCGTCGATGTCATCATTGTTGACTCTGTTGCTGCCCTCACCCCCAAGGCTGAAATTGAAGGTGAAATGGGTGACTCACACATGGGACTACAAGCACGTCTTATGTCACAAGCTTTACGTAAATTAACTGCCAATATCAAGCGAGCGAATACATTGGTTATTTTTATTAACCAAATTCGTATGAAAATTGGTGTTATGTTTGGTAACCCAGAAACAACAACTGGTGGTAATGCCCTAAAGTTTTATGCTTCTGTGCGACTTGATATCCGCCGGGTTGGTAGTGTCAAAAATGGTGACGAAATTGTCGGTAGCGAAACACGCGTAAAAGTAGTGAAAAACAAAGTGGCTCCTCCTTTCAAACAAGCTGAATTTGATATTCTTTATAACGAAGGCATTTCCCGTGAAGGTGAGCTAATCGAATTAGGTGTCCTGCATAATATTGTTGATAAAGCTGGCGCTTGGTTTAGCTATGCTGGTCAACGTATAGGCCAAGGAAAAGACAACTCACGCAATTTCCTCAAAGAAAATCCAGCGATGGCACAAGAAATTGAAGATAAAATTCGGGATAAGTTTAAAAAAACGACTCCGTCTACAGCTCTCCCCATTGAGGAAGATGTAGCTGAGCTTGAAGATATTAATAGCTAACTTTTTGCTGGAAGCAAGGATCTTGTAGGTACATCGCGAGATCCTTCGCTACGCTCAGGATGACAGTACATTCAGGATGACAGCAATAATACAGGTTCAACCATGCCACCAATCAAAACTCTCCGCGCAGTTGCATTAAACTTACTTTCTCGTCGCGAACATTCTACAACAGAATTATTTCGTAAATTAACGACGAAAAAATTCGACCCTACTGATATTAATAAAGTCATCGCCACTCTCGTTCAAGAAGGACTTGCCAGCAACACACGCTTTGCTGAAAACTATATTCATTACCGAAAAAACAAAGGCATAGGCCCTGTCCGTATTTATGCTGAATTACTCGAACGCGGTATTTCAGAAGAACTCATTGAACAACAGCTTAATATGAATGATAATGTATGGCTTAACGAAGTACAGAATGTATGGCAAAAACGCTTTAAAAATAAATTACCCAAGGATTTTAAAACCCGCGCACAACAAATGCGTTTTTTGCAATATCGCGGCTTTACACAAGAACAAATTGAGAGTGTTTTTAACCATGATGAACGATCAAATCCAGCAAACTCCATTCCTGACTGCGAATCAAGTTCGTAGCTTATTTCTCGACTATTTTCAACAATACAACCATGAAGTCATCCCTAGCAGCTCACTTATCCCGGGTAATGACCCCACTTTACTTTTTACCAATGCTGGAATGGTGCAATTTAAAGATGTTTTTTTAGGAAACGATGAGCGCCCTTACAAACGCGCAACCTCATCACAACGCTGCGTACGTGCAGGCGGAAAGCATAATGACTTAGAAAATGTCGGCTACACTGCACGACATCATACCTTTTTTGAAATGCTAGGAAATTTTAGTTTTGGCGATTACTTCAAACGTGACGCTATTGTTTTTGCTTGGAAGTTTCTCACTGAAATACTGCATTTACCACCCGAAAAACTCTGGATTACCGTTTACAAAGAAGACCAAGAAGCAGCTGATATTTGGCTAAACGACATTAAAGTCGATCCACAACGCTTTTCAAAATGTGGTGATGAAAGTAATTTTTGGGCCATGGGCCCCACTGGCCCTTGCGGTCCTTGTACTGAAATTTTTTATGATCATGGCGCTAATATTTTTGGCGGGCCACCAGGCACACCCGACGAAGATGGCGATCGTTATGTCGAAATTTGGAATATTGTTTTCATGCAATATGATCGTGCACCGGATGGTAAACTCACACCATTACCTAAACCTTCTGTTGATACCGGCATGGGCTTAGAACGCATTACTGCTGTTATGCAAGGCGTGCAAAACAATTATGACATTGATTTATTTCGCAGCTTAATTAAAGCTATTACCGATTTATTAGCGGCAGCAAAACTCACTGCCACTGATCCTACTTCATTACGTGTTATTGCCGATCATATACGCTCATGTGCATTTTTAATTGTTGATGGAATCACACCATCCAACGAAGGTCGTGGTTATGTATTACGACGCATTATTCGTCGTGCATTAAGGCATGGAAATAAATTAGGCTTAACCCAAGCTTTCTTTTATAAACTCGGCCAACCATTAGCAATCGCAATGGGAGATGCCTATCCTGAATTAAAAACGGCTGAAAACACAATTGCTAAAATACTACGCCTAGAAGAAGAGCAATTTAGTGTGACCTTAGCACAAGGCTTAAAATTATTAGAACAGGCAGTGAAAGAATTAAAGAGCCGAACTATTCCTGGGGAAATTATCTTTAAACTCTACGATACCTATGGATTTCCTGTTGATTTAACGGCTGATATTGCTCGCGAACGTAATTTACAAATGGACTATGCGGGTTTTGAAACTGCCATGAACCAACAACGCGATCGATCACGTCAAGCCAGTAAATTCGAAACTGAATACAACATAGGTGCTAGCATAGAAACTCCCACCCAGTTTGTTGGTGATAAAAATCTGTTAATCGAATCCACTCCCGATACGGCTACTGTTATTGCGTTATATTGTAACAGCCAAAATGTTGAAACATTAAAAACTGGCGATACCGGCTCAATTGTTTTAGATAGCACACCTTTTTATGCTGAATCAGGCGGACAAATTGGTGATCAGGGCATACTCAAAACAGATACCTGTGTATTTCAAGTGACTGACACAATTAAACAAGGTCAAGCCCATATTCACATCGGTAAAGTCGAACAGGGAACGATTCAAGTAGGCACCAAAGTCATAGCCCAGGTTGATGCCGAACGACGTGCAGCTACCGTGTTAAATCACACAGCGACTCATCTACTTCATATGATCTTGCGACGTATTCTAGGCACGCATGTGTTACAAAAAGGTTCCTTAGTTGAGCCAGAACGTTTACGTTTTGACTTTGCTCACTCTGCACCCTTAACACTGGATGAAATCAAACAAGTAGAACAACAAGTCAATCATGAAATTCGAGCCAATCATGCAGCCTCTGTCCGTACGTCTACCTTAGATGAAGCAGTAAAAAATGGCGCCATCGGTTTATTTGAAGACAAATATGGCGCAGAAGTCCGGGTTGTACGCTTTGGTGATTCCATGGAATTATGTGGTGGTACTCACGCTCATCGTACAGGTGACATTGGTATTTTCAAAATAACTTCTGAATCCGGCGTAGCCGCTGGGGTTAGACGGATTGAGGCCGTCACCGGTGCAGGCGCTATTGCTTGGTTAACAAAAAATGAAACTGAATTACAAAAAAAGCTCTTAAACTCCGAAGAACGTACTCGTGCATTAGAAAAACAAATCGAACAATTAAAAGAAAAATTAGCTGGCACTATGAGCCAAGATCTTGCTACCCAAGCTAAAGAGTTACAAGGAATTAAAATTTTAGCCACAAAAGTTGAGGGTATGGATGCCAAGTCATTAAAAACCGCTGTTGATCAGTTAAAAGACAGGCTCGGCAGTGCTGTCATTGCCTTAGCGACCATCAGCGACAATAGAGTCACCCTGGTCACAGGTGTCACCAAAGACCTCACTACTCGAATTAAAGCGGGAGAATTGGTCAATATGATCGCCCAGCAGGTCGGCGGCAAAGGCGGTGGACGCCCTGATTTAGCAGAGGCGGGAGGAAACCAACCTGAACACTTAGCGAAAGCACTTAATTCCGTATTTGATTGGGTGGAGCAAAAAATATAACCCTCATACCCATTTTGCAACTACTCAGCAGCTCAAGAGTTTGGTGGACAAAGCGCAGCGTGTCCACCAAACTCTTGAATGCTAAATAGCTACATTATTTTTGACCACATTGTGGACAAAGGTAGGAATATCCTGCATTATTACAGTATGATTTTTTAATATCAGTAACCCCATAAAGGCAAACCAAAGACCATGGCATTAATTGTTCAAAAATACGGCGGAAGCTCTGTTGGCACAATAGATCGTATCCGACATGTTGCTGCTAAAGTCATAGCAGCTAAACAACAAGGGCATAATGTTGTTGTAACCGTTTCTGCAATGCAAGGCGAAACTGATCGCCTCATTCAGCTAGCTCACAACCTCACACCAGAGCCAGAATTACGTGAATACGACATACTCGTCTCTACCGGCGAACAAGTTTCTATGGCCTTACTCGCGATGGCTTTAAATGCCAGTGGTTGCCCTGCTCGCTCTTACACAGGACAACAAGCTGGCATCCTCACCGATCATGTACACAGCAAAGCTCGCATTTTAAATGTAACAACTGATACTATTTTACGTGACTTATCAGAAGGTTACGTCGTTGTTGTCGCTGGATTTCAAGGTGCTA